>NZ_CP138926.1:1752500-2417500 GCF_047125595.1 Thalassospira sp. MIT121401 | reverse complement strand
AGGCGGCCAGCCGGTTCCGTCCTTCACACAGTTCACCGATATTCCGATGCCTTCGAACTCGTCGCTCGACATGGATCGAAGCATTATCTTTGGTGCCTCTGACGCCTGGCACGGACGGCTTGTGCTGAATTCCGGCGGAACACAGGCGCAGATGTATGATTTTTACGAACGTGAAATGCCCAATTTCGGCTGGAGCAAGGTCACGGTCGTGCGCGCTGATATTTCGGTCATGGTCTATGACCGCGAAAATCGCGTCGCAACGATCAAGCTTACCGGCGGTTCGTTTGCTGGATCCGTTGTTGATATCACGGTATCGCCGAAAGGCTGATCCACCGGGTCTCACAAATCAGCAAAAAACAAAGGGTGCCAGTTGGCACCCTTTTTTCTTAGGCATTCATGCAAGCTGCGCGATCAGCGCGTTCCGAACAGTCGGTCACCCGCATCACCAAGGCCCGGCACGATGTAAGCTTTTTCATTGAGCTTTTCATCAAGGCCGGCGGTATAGATCGGAACATCCGGGTGCGCATCCTGGAAGACTTTGACACCTTCGGGTGCTGCAACCAGCGCCATGAACCGGATATCCTTGTCAGCAACGCCATATTTGTTGAGCGTGTCGATTGCGGCCACCGCCGAGTTGCCGGTCGCCAGCATCGGGTCGACAAGGATAAAGGTACGGCCTTCGATTTCCGGCAATTTCACCAGATATTCGACCGGCATGTGGGTATCGGGATCACGATACAGACCGATATGACCGATACGGGCAGACGGCATCAGTTCAATCAGGCCGTCTGCCATGCCAGAACCGGCACGCAGGATCGGCACAACAGCCAGTTTGCGCCCCTGAATGACCGGCGCCTTCATCGGGCAGATCGGGGTCTGGATATCTTCATAGCTGACAGGAAGCTCACGGGTGATCTCGTAGCCCATCAGAAGCGCGATTTCCTTAAGCAACTGGCGGAAGGTTTTGGTCGAGGTATCGACCTTGCGCATATGGGTCAGTTTATGCTGGATCAGCGGGTGGTCCAGAATGTGGAGATTGGGGAAATCTGTTGGGGTGCTCATATCTTGCCAGCCATCCTGTCTTGGGCGGCAGCCGGGATAGGCGGCTGCCTCTCTGTATTTCTGCTCTGGGCGTACCGCCTAAAGGCTTTGTCCGGTGAAGGCAAGTAGAATGCCGCAAACAGGGGACAAAAACAAACCTGTTAACGCCAAATTCGCCAAATCGCCCCTGCCCCGACCCGCCCGCTTGCCGATCTGCCTGTTCGCCGGCTCGACTGCTGCCTGCCCGCACAGTCGGCCAAGATGCAGCGCGCGGCCTCTGCCAGATCATGCTACGCCCGTGCTGTGAACCGGCTCGCCTTTGCCAAGGACCTGAGCGGCCCATGGGCCAAACGCAAAACGGGGCGATACAATATTGTATCACCCCGTTTGTCATCAAAGTTCCGGCTGATCAGTCGACTTCGCGGTCATTGGGTTCGGCCCGGACCGGGAACCCGTCAAGCGCGTGGTCCTTTTTGATTTTGGCGGCATCATCACGGGCCTGTTTCAGGGTGGCGTATTTGCCGATCCGCACATAATACCAGGCCGAATCATCGGCGGCACCGCGTACGACAACCGCGACCTCAAGGCCCTTTTTGCGCAGCTCCTCAGCTCGCTGGCTGGCATTTTCATGAACCTTGAAGGCCCCGACCTGTACCGAGAACGGCGTTTCACCATTGGTGGCGACTTCGGCCTCGTCGTTCTGTGTTGCTGATGTGCGCGCCGCCGTTTCCTGTTTGGCAGGAGCAGCCGGGGCAGCATCGGTCTTGGCCGGTTCGGAAGAAGCAGAGTTTTCGCCCGCGGCCTGATCATTCGTGCCCTGAGCCGTCGCAGCAGAGCTTTCCACTGCCGGTGCTTCTGGCGCGTCAGGTGCGGCTGGCGCTTCGCCGACTTCGCGAATTTCCGGCGCAGAAAGCGTTTCACCATCACCCGCCGTATCATTTGCCGTCATCTCGGAAGCCGCCCCGCCCGCGTCACCCGCACCGGATGTGGTTGCAGCAGCATCGCCATCCGATGAGGCTTCGTCGGAATTTTCAAGGGCCGCACTGCGCTGGGCAATCAGATCCCCGACCGGGTCATCGCTGCTTTCGGCGATTTCGGCAACCGTTTCAGGGGTGGTTGTCGGGCTTTGCGGTACCGGTTCGGAAACCACGACCGGTTCATCCGGCTCGGTTGCGAGCATTTCAACCGGTGGCTTTTCAAGGGCGGCATTGGTGGCGCCGTCATCGGAATCCATAAACAGTCCGGCCCCGACCAGCATCCCGGCAAAGAACAAGACCAGGCCGAGCATACCGGCCCCGGTAACAAGACCAAGAAGGGTTTTGCGATCCATATCAGCTATCCGTGCATTAAAGTTTTGCCGATCACCGGTGCGACGTCCGTCACGCCCGTTGCCATCACCATGCCCGTCACGCCCATAGATAAAGGCCGGAAGCGGCGCATCCTTTTGCCCGGATTCCGGTTCGGAATCGGGTTGCGGGGTCGCACGCAGATCGGGTTTGTTGGTTTGGTCTTCGCCAACCATGAACTTGGCCATCCTTCACGACATCATTGTGATCATGATTTTGTAACCGCCAGCACGTTTATAAAACGCTAAAGCCGTTCAATCGGCGACACGCGACCATATATATAAAGGAAACGCCCGCACGGCATGTGAGCCACGCACGAACAGTGATGATGGATGATGGGAGAAACCGGGATAAAAAAAGGGGGACTGGTATGTTCCCCGGCATTGTCCCGCACAATAAACCGGATACCAGCCCCCTCGAGTGAGAGAGATCGACCTTCGGGGAGAGAGAGTCCCGAAGATAAATGGTCATCAGGCACGCCATGTCAGCCTGAAGACCGGTCACAAACGACATTGCCGTCTGCATTTGACAAAGACAGTCATAGACCATCGAAAATCTAATTGCAAACGATTATCACACACATTCGCATATTTTTTTCCGAAATTTCAAAACACTGACTTTTAACGCGTCAGAACGGACACCATTTAAAGGAGAATTAGCCCCCGCAACCACATAAAAATTCCTGATTTTTCCGCGGGTTTCGGCAGTTTTTAACAACTAAAAGATTGTTTTCCAAATTAAGCTCTGTTTGGATCAGGGAAACTACTCATAAGAAGTAGCCAGGTGGGAGCGAGACACCGACACAATACAAAAACAAAAAACGGTTTGCTCTGGAGTGATGAATATGACGGGAGACAAGGCCGCAAAGACGGCTATTTCAGGAGGTGCAACCAGCCTTCTGACGTTACGGCGCATTTTGCTCGTGACGGGTTTACTGGTTTCAGGTGCTGTTACATGGATGCTCCTTTGGACGGGAGATACCTATCGCAATTTTGCCATCGAGACGCTGAACAACTCGGTCAGTGGCACGGTGAATTTCTTTGTCGGTTCGCGGGTGGCAACCGACTATGCAGACAAGATTACCCCGATTGCCAATGAATGGTCGCGGCTTGGCAGTCTGGTGAAAAGCTATCAGGAAAACGATCAGACTCGCATGAAGGCAGAACTTGATATTCTGTCGAATGCCCGCGAGGTGGTTCAGGGTGACCTGACGCTGATTGATGCGATTGCCTATGACACCGATTTCAACCAGCTTGCAACGTCAAAGGCCAATCTTGGCGCCAGCGTCACCGATGATCCGGACGTCATGGCGTTCCTGACCGGACGTGACAAGGGCGAAGCCCGCAAACCGGCCAGTTTCATGTGGACCACGCCCGACGGGCGACCGGTTTTCAGCCTGATCCTGCCGGTCGGGGGCTTCCGCGCAGTCGGTTTCCTTGAAGTCATTACCGACCCGCTGCCGACACTGGCAGGCATTGGCAAGGTTCTGGGGGGCAATTTCCAGATTCTCGACAAATCGGGGACGGTGCTGTTTGAAAGCCTTGAAGATGGCGAAGCCAGCGAAGGCGGCACTGCCATTACCCAGACAGAAGACTCGGCCGATGGCGAGACCGCCGAAAATGCCCAACCGGCAGACGCGGGCACAACACCGGCCGACACCGGCGAAACCCACCGCGCGGCCGTTGATGTCACCATCAGCGACGGGCGCGGCGGCATCTGGGCCGAGGCGGTATTTGATCGCGACATCTCCGATTTCTATGCCCAGACCGATGATTTGCGGGCCCTGTCGATCGAAATCCTGATCGGTGTGCTGCTTGCGGCCTGGGTGGCCGGGTGGCTTTTGTTGCGGACCACCGTGTTCCGCAATCTTCGGGCGTTCTCGCGCGCGATGACGTCGATTTCGGAGGGCGATACCAATGTCGATCTGCCACAGGTCGGCAGCGACGAAATCGGCGATATGAAAAAGGCCCTGATTGCGCTTAGGGAATCGGTGCGCCAGGCCCTGATCCTGCAAAACATGGTCGAACATACCCCGACCATGACCGCACTGATCACCCCCGATGGCAAGGTCGGGTATCTGAATGCCAGCGGGCAGGAATATGTCGGAGCCCCGGCAAGTTCGCTTTCGGGCGACTTCCTTGAACTTGGTGCAGACTTCCAGAGCCGTCTGTCCAATCCGGCCAACCTGCCCTTTACCGAGATCATCCAGAACAAGCGTGATTATCTCGAAATCCTTGCCGCACCTGTGCTGGACAAGGATAACGCGCTTTTGGGCACCATGCTTGCCTGGAATGCGGTGACGGAACGCGAGGAAAGCAAAATCGCCGTCACCGAAATGATGGCCGAAGTTGCCCGCGTTGCCCAATCGGTAACCGAGCAATCCGAAGGCCTTCTGGAGCTGGCAAGCGAACTGACCGATCAGTCGCAAAATACGGTCCAGCAATCGGGCGGTGCACTTGATGTATCGCGCGAGGCGGCATCAAACACCCAGAATGTTGCCACCGCCGTCGAGGAACTTTCATCCTCGATCGCGGAAATCAACCGTCAGGCAACCGAGGCATCCGATGTGACCGGCCGGGCACAAAAAGAAGCAGAGGAAAGCCAGCGCAATATCGGATCACTTGAAAAGGCAAGTTCGGAGATCGGATCGATCATTGATCTGATCAACGATATCGCGCACCGCACCAAGCTTTTGTCGTTGAACGCAACGATCGAGGCCGAACGTGCCGGTGAACTTGGCAAGGGTTTTGCCGTGGTGGCCAACGAGGTCAAATCGCTTGCCGATCAGACCGCAAACGCCACCGGGCAGATTGGCGATCTGACCACTGCGATCCAGCAGGAAGTTCAGAAAGCCGCCCATTCCATCAGCACAGTGGGTGACGTTATTCATCAGGTCAATGACATCCAGTCGACCATTACCCAGTCGGTTGATGAACAGCGCCGTGCGACAAGCGAGATTTCCGAAAACGTCCAGCGCATCGCCGAAGGTGCCGGGTCGATGGATGAAATGATCCGGTTCGTGAATGAAGGCGCACTTGGCACCGGGCGCAATGCCCAGGACCTTAATACCGCAAGCCATCAGCTTTCCGAGATGGCGCGCAATCTTTCTGATCGCATGCGCGAATTTAGCGAACGCATGAAACTGACCTGATCAGGAAACCAGACCGGATCAAGACAAAGGGCGGCCCCGCAAGGCCGCCCTTTTCGTTAGATGCCGTCAAAGCCGGCTATCAGCTGGCGATTGATTTCGACGCGATTTCATAAAGATCGCGCGAGATTTCCGGTTTTGCCAGAACCCGCTCAAGCGCCTGTTTCATCAGGCGTGCGCGATCGGCATCATATTTCGCCCATTTGCCAAGCGGTGCGCACAGGCGTGCGGCCACCTGCGGGTTGATATCATCGAGTTCAATCAGACGATCGGCATAGAATGCGTATCCCGATCCGTCCTTGGCGTGGAAGGCGCGCGGGTTGGCCATGGCAAAGGCCCCGACCAGCGACCGGACCTTGTTCGGGTTGCGCATGGTAAAGGCCGGATGGCTCATCAGATCCTTGACGCGGGCAAGCGTATCATCGCGCGATGACATCGCCTGAAGCGCGAACCATTTATCCAGAACCACGCCGTCCTTGGCAAAGCGGGCTTCGAAATCGGCCAGTGCCTCGGCCCGCCCCGGATGATCCAGATGGTTCAGCACCGAAAGTGCCGCCATCTGGTCGGTCATATTGTCCGCGGTACGATATTGTTCGGCGGCAAGATCGGCATATTCCACCTTGTCGCTTGCCACCAGATAGGCCAGCGCCGTCGCGCGCAAGGCACGCTGACCAGCAGATGTTGCATCGGGGGTAAAGGCCGCGTTTGAGCCATTCTGACGATAGGTCGCATCAAATTCCGCCAACAGGCCAAGACCGATCCGCTTGCGCAGGGCCTTGCGGATTTGATGGATGGCTTCGGGGTTTGCCGGTTTGCGCTGTTCGGACAGGAATTCTTCGCCCGGCAACGCCAATGCATCAGCCCGGAAAGCCTTATCAAGGTCGTCGTTGCAAAGGGTGGCCCGCATCGCATCAATAAAGGCCGCGATGCTGTCGCCCTGCCCGTCCAGTGCGGCATTGGCATCCCCGCCATTCTTTTCAAATTCGGTGATGGCCGCCAGCATCAAGCGGGTTGCATATTTTTGTCCGGCTTCCCAGCGGTTGAACGCATCGGAATCCTTGCCCATCAGGAACACCAGTTCATCGTCGGGCTGATCGGTCATGACATTGACCGGTGCTGAAAAACCGCGGTTAAAGGAAACAACCGGCTTTTCCGATACGCCGTCAAAGACAAATTCCTGACTTTCCTTGGTCAGCTCCACGGTCTTTGCCACCAAATCCGATCCGTCCGCCCCCAGAAGACCGACCGAAATCGGCATGTGAAGCGGATATTTGTCCGGCTGTCCCGGGGTCGGGTCGGTTTTCTGTGACACAGTCAGGGTGAACTGTTTGGCATCAGCATCATATTCGCCCTGCCAGGTCAGCTCCGGCGTACCGGCCTGCGAGTACCAGCGTTTGAGCTGAGTGAAATCGGCGTCATTGGCGTCTTCCATCGCCTTGGCAAAATCATCACAGGTCACGGCCTGACCATCATGGCGATAAAAATAAAGATCGATCCCCTTGCGATAGCCATCGGGCCCCAGCAGCGTATGCATCATGCGGATCAGTTCCGCGCCCTTTTCATAGACCGTGGCGGTATAGAAATTGTTTATTTCCATATAGCTGTCGGGTCGCACCGGATGGGCAAGCGGCCCGCCATCTTCGGGGAACTGGCGCGCACGAAGCTGTGCGACATCCTTGATGCGCTGCACCGGGCGGGACCGCTGATCGGCGGAGAACTCCTGATCACGGAAAACGGTCAGGCCTTCCTTAAGGGACAACTGGAACCAGTCACGGCATGTCACGCGATTGCCCGACCAGTTATGGAAATATTCATGGGCAACGATCGATTCAATCAGTTCATAATCGGTATCGGTTGCCGTGTCGGGCTTTGCCAGAATGTATTTGGCATTAAAGATATTGAGGCTTTTGTTTTCCATCGCCCCCATATTGAAGTCCGACACCGCCACGATATTGAACAGATCGAGGTCATATTCCAGACCATAGACATCCTCGTCCCACTTCATCGAGCGGATCAGGCTGTCCATCGCGTAATCGCAGCGGTCTTCATTGCCATGTTCAACAAAAATGCGCAGCGCAACCTTGCGCCCGGAACGGGTGACAAAGCTGTCTTCGACACAGGCCAGATCACCGGCAACCAGCGCAAACAGATAGGACGGCTTGGGGAACGGGTCTTCCCACACCGCGAAATGACGCCCGCCGTCAAGATCACCGCTGTCAATCAGGTTGCCGTTCGATAGCAGAACCGGGCAGCTTGCCTTGTCGGCATTGATCGTCACCTTATAGGTCGCCATCACATCGGGGCGATCCGGGAAATAGGTAATGCGGCGGAAACCTTCGGCCTCGCACTGCGTACAGAACGCGCTTTGCGAAACATAAAGCCCTTCGAGGCGTGTATTGTTGGCCGGTGAAATCTGGGTTTCGATTTCGGCAATGAAATTTGCCCCCGGTGCGGCAAAGCGCAGACCTTCGGCATCGACGGTAAAGTCGCTTGAGGCCAGACGATCACCATCAAGGGTCACCGAAAGCAGTTTCATGTCCTCGCCATGAAGGAAAACTTCGTCGCCCTTGCCGGTGCCGCGCGCAGGATTCGCAGCCACAAACAGCCGTGATTTGACATTTGTGACGTCCCGTTCGAGATCAAAAACCAGTTCGACCTTTTCTACAAAAAAGTCAGGTTCTTTATAGTCTTTACGGTGGATCACTTGCGGCTGTTCAGACATTTCTGTGTCCTTTTTCCCTTGGGCTGCGCGGTTTTGGAACGGATTGTATAAATTCGCCAATATTGCAGCGCAGTGTCGTTTGTCAGAACTGAATTTCGGTCATTCGTTTCACTGATAGGATAAATTTCATTTTTCCTCAAATGCGGAGTTTACGGCACCGATTTTAGTATGCATAATCCCAAACGGTGGCGCGAGGGGGGCCAAAGTTTCACATTTCGTGGGGCGAGAGTGATCTTTGGTTTCCCTCAACCTTTCTGCCGATGATCCTTGCGGGCAGTTGGGCGCTTTCCGGGTCGCACCCGCACCAAAATCAAAATTATCCCAACATTTTCTCACCTAAGACTTTGTGAGTTCCGATTGATCGGGATAGAATAATTGCGACCTGTCGGGGAAATAACGTCCAGGGGAACTCGCCAATGACCGAGACATTCCAGATTCTGATCGCTGATGACCATCCGCTTGTCCGCGGTGCCCTGAAACAGTCATTAACAACAGAGCTGGATAACGTCACAGTCTATGAAGCCGGCAGCCTGTTTGAAGCCATCGAACAGATCGAAGCCCGCAAAGGCGATATCGACCTTGTTCTGCTTGATCTTCATATGCCGGGCATGAACGGCTTTACCGGCCTGTTTTCATTGCGCGCATCCTATCCCGACATTCCGGTTTCCATCGTTTCGGCCAGCCAGGAACTGCCGGTTGTCCGCCGTTCCATCGAATATGGCGCATCGGCCTTTGTCCCGAAATCGGCCCCGGTCGATCAGATCGGGTTGGCCGTCAAAACCGTTCTGGATGGTGGCATGTGGATGCCCGACTGGGCGCGCGAAGCCATGGAAAACGGCCCGGCTGATGACGAGGCCACGGGCCTTGCCGAAAAAATCGGACAACTTACCCCGCAGCAGCTTCGCGTTTTGAACATGCTGACCGAAGGCAAGCTTAACAAGCAGATCGCCTATGAGCTTGATGTGACCGAGGCCACCGTCAAGGCCCATGTATCGGCCATCCTGCGCAAACTGTCGGTTCACAGCCGCACCCAGGCGGTGATTATCGCCCGCGAACTTCAGCTTCAGGAACCGGCCATCGACGCCTGATTGCCGGTTCGCATCATGCCGGGTTCAGGAACCTCTGGCGTGGCGGCACGTTTAAGCAGATAGTTCTTTATCTGCGGGCACAGTCCCGAACAAACGGGAGACCATGCATGTCATCGCCATGCGCCGTCGGGACACCATCAGATCCGTCAAACACCACCCGATCACCAAACGAACCCAATGCGGCCGCCAATCAGGCAGCCGTGGATCAGGCAGATACGGTTAACGGCCCGGACCAGACCCGGGTTGCAGGTTCGCGCGCCCTGATCTATCGCCGGGCCCGGACGATTTCGGTCATCGGAACGTTTGGCATCCTCACCCTTGGTTGTCTTTATGTGGCGCAAAGTCTTGTGCTGCCGGTGATCATGGCGTTTTTGCTGTCGCTTGTCTTTTCGCCTGTCGTGCGTACGCTTGCGCAATTTCGCATTCCGCGCAGCATAACTGCGCTGACCATTGTGCTTGGCCTCAGCGCATCGGTGATTGCCGGCATTTACGGATTGAGCGGCCCGGTATCGGGCTGGATCGACGAAGCCCCGCAGATCGAGCAACGGCTGCGCCTGCGCCTTGCCGATCTTAGCGAGCCGCTTGACAAGCTGCGCGATGCCCAGCAACAGGTGGCCGAGGCAACCGACCAGAATAGCGGCGATGAAAATGTCCAGAAGGTGGTGGTGACCGAACCCAACCTGATCAGTCAGGCCGCCGAAGGTGCGCCCGATATTCTGGCCGGTATTGCGTTGATGCTGGTGCTGCTTCTGTTCATTTTATCGGCCGGTGATCTTGTCTATGAGAAACTGGTGCGTGCGCTTCCGACCTTTGGCGACCGGCGCAAGGGATTGCGCATTGCCCATGATGTCGAACGCGAAGTTTCGCGCTATCTTGCCACCATCACCGCGATCAATATCACGCTTGGTCTTGTTGTCGGCACGCTGATGGCGATCATTGGCCTGCCCAACCCGATCCTGTGGGGGATTGCCGCCGCGGTTCTGAATTACGTGCCGATTCTGGGGGCCCTTACCGGGATTGCCATTGTTGCCGTGGTTGGCCTTGTATCCATGCAGACAACAAGCGAGGCCCTTCTGGCCCCGGCCCTTTATTTCGTCTGTACCGCCCTTGAAGGCCAGATCATCACCCCGGCCCTTGTCGGCAACCGGCTTCGGATCAATTCAATTGCCATCATTCTGGCTGTGGCGTTCTGGGGCTGGATGTGGGGTGTGGTCGGTATTCTGGTTGCCGTACCGCTTCTGATCGTTTCGCGGGTTATCGCCAATCATGTCGACGGGCTTGGCGGGTTGCGCGAATTGCTGGGCCCCCATCATCACGGCAATCAGGGCAATAACCTTGCCCGGTCGAAATAGATCGATTGCGCGACCCTGGTGAGAGGCGTCAAGGGCGCCTAAACCGCCAAAGAGGCCAAAGCCCCGATCAAGGCATGATCAACGCGTGATGGCATGACCTAAATCCGGCTATTCCGCCGCCGCCCCTGCTGCGTACGTCTAATTGCTTGCCAAGTATCGGCCGGGCTGCCACCCTTGGGGCATGTCCGATCTGGTTGAAATTCTTTGTCATGACTGCCCGGGTGTCGAGGCCGTTCGCGCCCGCACGCGCCACAGCTTTGCCAAACACAGCCATGAAACATTCGGCATCGGCTTGATGTTTTCAGGCGCACAAAAATCTGCATCGGGCCGCGGCATGGTCGAAGCCGGGGCTGGCAACATCATTACGGTCAATCCGCGCGAAATCCATGACGGCCATCCGATCGGCGATGCGGCGCGCGGCTGGAACATGCTGTATTTCGATCCTGCCCTGATTGCCAATACAGCAAACGACATGTCAGACGGCGCAAACCCGCATTATGAATTCACCCGCCCGGTGATGGATCACCCACAGGTCCGGCAATGCTTCACCGCACTATTTGACGCAATCACCCACGGCACAGTGGATGCCGCACGGTTGCGGCGCGAAGAAATGCTGCTTTTGCTGCTTCATCATGCCCTGTCCCATTCGGGCGACGGGCCCGCCAAACCCGCAACCCGAAAGGCAGTCGCCCATGCACGGATCAAACGGGCCAAGGCATTGCTTGATGATTGCCCGGCCGAACTGCACAGCCTTGATGATCTTTCCGACGTGACGGGGCTAAGCAAATTTCAAACCGTGCGCGAATTTACCCGTGCGACCGGCCTGACCCCGCACGCCTATCTGATCCAACGGCGCATTGATCTTGCCCGCGACCTGATCCGGGCGGGCCAGCCACTTGCCGATATTGCCCATCGCGCCGGATTTGCTGATCAAAGCCACCTTAATCGCCATTTTATCCGGGCCTTCGGCCTGACACCGGGCCGCTATGCCCGTGCCGTTCGGTAAAACTGAGTAATCCTCACATCTTCCATTTGCCGTTCTGATCCGCCAGATACAGCATTTTGGGCGATGCGGACCATCGCCCAAAATGCGCATAAACGCGAAGCCCCGCAAAAAGCGAAAATCATCCTGCAATTCCGTTCAAGAATGCGGCCCGCGCCACCCGTAAATTGACTGCATCACAGTCAACCAAACGGACGCATCATGATCACCCTTGATTACCTGATCACATCGCTCATCATCGTCGCCCTGCCCGGCACCGGCGTGATTTATACCCTTGCCCTTGGATTGGGACGCGGCATGAAAGCCAGCATCTGGGCGGCCTTTGGCTGCACCCTTGGCATCGTGCCCCATATGGCGGCAAGCATCCTTGGCCTGAGCGCCCTGCTTCATGCCAGCGCGGTCGCCTTTGAAATCGTGCGTTATCTCGGTGTGGCGTGGTTGCTCTATATGGCCTGGGGCATGTGGTTTGGGACAGGTGCGATGAAAGTCACCGCGAATGAGACCAAAACCGGCATCGCCAAAATCATCCGCGACGGCATCTTGCTGAACCTTCTCAACCCCAAACTGTCGGTCTTCTTCCTCGCCTTCCTGCCACAGTTTGTTAGCGCTAACACGCCCGGCACAACACTTGAGATGACCCTGCTCGGCCTGATCTTCATGGCTATGACGTTTGGGGTGTTTGTAATCTACGGATGCTTCGCCGGGGCACTGCGCAGCCACATCATCGAACGCCCGAAAATCATGACATGGATCGGTAAGGGTTTTGCCGGGGCGTTTGTGGCGATGGGGGCGAAACTTGTCATGACGGCACGATAAGCAGATTGCACGACAAAACGATATTGTTCCAATTTATGGAACATGATACTTTACTGGTAATGGACAGATTGAAGCAAACCCGCATCAGGAAAACGTATGCGTATCATTGCCCGCAAGGTGCTTGTTGATTTCTGGCTTAAACATCCTGAAACGGAACAGCCCCTTAAGGCATGGTTTGATCGGACCCGCAAAGCAAACTGGCAAAGCCATCAGGATGTCCTGAACGTTTTCGGCACGGCGAAATCAATCAATGCCGAACGCATCAGGTTCAAGATACACGGCAATAACTACCGCCTGATCGTCGCCTTTCGCTATGACGTCCAGATCGCATGGATCAAGTTCATCGGCACCCACGCAGACTATGACAAGATCGATGCCAAAACCGTCGACAGGTTCTAACCGGACTTGGCAGGAGAAAGAGATGCAAACAACCTATGCCCTCAAACCAATCAAGACCGAAGCTGACCATGAGGCGGCGATGGAGCTTGTTGAAAATCTTTGGGACGCCAAACCGGGCACACCGGAAGCCGACCAGTTAGAAGTACTCGGCATCCTGATCGACCAGTACGAAGCGCAACAATACCCGATTGCCGCACCCGATGCCGTCGAAGCTGTATTGTTTTACATGGAGCAAAATGGACTGGAACGCGCCGAGCTTGGAAAACTGCTTGGCAGTCGTTCCCGTGCGTCCGAATTCCTCAACCACAAAACCAGCCTTTCACTTACGCAGATCAGAAAGCTGAATGAAGTTTGGGGTATTCCAGCAGATATATTAATCCAACCCATAAGATATATCGCTTAGATAGAACTAACTAGGCTCACACTAAAGGTTACATTCTTCAAATGAATAAAAGCAGCTTCGAGTTCAAATATCCTGTTGCAGAATGCGACGTTAGTAACTCCAATCAGCTTGCTGAATTTAGAGAAAAATACTCCGAATGGATCACTTGGTTCAGTGAAGATGAACACCATTCTATATGTAAGCAAGTCAACGGCATCATGTGGAGTGATGCCGTTTTCCGCACACTCAATGAATCGCGACGTTTTTCCAATGAAGATTCTCCAACTGCATCTACTAATGCAATGCTAGCGGAGTTCATTGACAGCGGTTTCGTGTCTACTCAAATACTGTCGATCTGCAAAATAACAGACGCATACTATGGTCAAAAGAAAAAAGGAATTATCTCTCTGCCGCGCTTTATTGATGACCTTAAAAAACACAAGAAACTACTCACTCGCGAGCTTTACGTTTGCTTCGACGGCTTACCATACGACTACCAAACGATTCGCGACAACGAATACTCAAATATGACACCTGAAGAGTTTCGAACAGTAAGATATCTGCCTTCTTCAGGACCAAAAGCATGGACTGTGTCGCAACGCCTGCATGATTTCTTCGATAGATTATCAGGAGTTTCATCCGACAACCGATGTCGTACAGACCTGATTGATGATCGCGTATTCGACACCTTAGAAAGCTGGCTCCAATCTCCCACTTTCGAGAAACTCCGCACGCTGAGAAACAAATTCACAGCCCATGCAGCAGACGGCTATTCACGTGAACAAGTTTTACTTGAAAGCAAAGGAATCTCTCTTGACGAAATCGAAGAAGCTCAACGGGCATTGATAAGAACGGCCAATGAGATTGGTTCAGCCATACTTTATCATCATGGAATCGGTGGGCCGGTACCGATACCGCAATTTGATCTATTTAAAAATCTTACATTGCCATTCATTCCAGAAAAGAACATCGAAGAACTACGAGATTGGTGGAGTACTCATGAGATGGATAGAGAAAGTTGGTTGAGAGAGGACGTTAACCTGCTTACCGGTGAAATCTCATCGCTGTAATCTTATGTGACTCTTACTCTGCCGCATCACTCCCCAACCGATTAAGTGCCCGCGTCATAAGCGCACGCAGTTTCGCCGGTCGGAGGGGTTTGTTGAGCAGGGAGAAACCCTGTTCGCGGATCAGGTCGGCGGTCTCAGTCGAGCGGTCGGCGGTGATGATGACGCCGGGTACGTTAACACCGTGAACATCGCGAAGCCGGATCAGGACATCAAGGCCGGTCTGGCCGGAATCAAGGTGGTAGTCGGCAAGGATGATGTCGGGTGCAAAGGTGCCCTTGCCCGGTTCTGATCCGCTCAGAAGGTCTTCGGCCACCGGGCCGGACCGGGCGGTAGCGACCACGCAGTCCCAGTTGCTGAGCATCGCATTCATGCCGTCAAGAATGTCGGGTTCGTTATCAATGCACAGCACGCGCAAGCCGCCCAGTTCCCCCGCCATGCGGCGTTTGGGTTTGGGGGTTGCGGCCGTATCGGCAACGCCAAGTGGCACCTCGACCGAGAAGACCGTGCCGCGTCCGGGGCGCGAGCGCACCGATACCGGATGATCAAGGGACCGGCCAAGACGATCGACAATCGCAAGGCCAAGACCAAGCCCCTTAACATCGGTGGTTTCCGGGCCCTCAAGACGGTGGAATTCGCGGAAGATGATTTTGAGCTTGTCTTCGGGGATGCCCGGTCCGCTGTCCCAGACTTCGAGTTTCAGCTTGTCGCCGCGCACACGGCAGCCGACCACAGCCCCCCCGGTGCGGGTATAGCGCATGGCGTTGGAGATGAAGTTTTGCAGGATACGGCGGAGCAAGCGACTGTCACTACGCACCCAAAGATCGCGTTTATGGACCTTGAAGCTCAGCCCCGCATTTTCGGCAATCGGGCCAAATTCGGTTTCAAGTGCGCTTAACACATCGCTGATTGCGAAATTACGGATATTGGGCTGCATCGCCCCCGCATCGAGCTTGCAGATATCCAAAAGCTCGTTCAGCAGTTCCTCGACCCCCTTGAGTGACAGATCAACCTTGCCGACAAGGTCGAGCACATCCTCGGCCAGTCCCTGTTTGCCGCCAAGCGCCACAGTAAACAGACGCGCGGCATTAAGCGGCTGCAAAAGATCGTGGCTGGCCGCGGCAAAGAAGCGGGTTTTGGTATCGTTAGCAGTTTCGGCCTGTTCCTTGGCGTCCGAAAGTTCGGAGTTCAGAACTTCAAGCGCGTGGGTACGTTCGGTCACGCGGGCTTCAAGCCCCTCGTTGGCTTCCTTAAGGGCCTGTTCGGCGGTCTTGCGTTCGGTAATGTCGTGATAGATGCAGAAGTAACCCAGCACTTCGCCGGTTTCGTCAAAATGCGGGATATAGGTGCCTTCGGCATAGCGGCCTTCGCGCACGCCCTGCATGCCGCGTTCATCATTGCGGTTGCGCGTGATTGCCGGGAATTCGATTTCAAAGCTTTGGCGATAGCCCTTAAGCACCAGCTCGATCATCGGAGCCAGATGGACATAGCGTTCCTCGCCCACCGCTTCGCGGACCGACATGCCGTGGGCCTCAACACGCCTAAGGCCAAACATCCGCTCATACGGGCGGTTGGTAAAGCGCAGGCGCTGATTTTTGTCGGCATAGGCGATCATTACCGGAATGTTGTCGGTGTAAATCCGGATATTGCGTTCGCTTTCGCGAAGGGCTTCTTCGGTGCGCACGCGTGCCGTGATATCGGCGATGGTGGCAACAAAGCCGCCATCGGGCATCGGGTTGGTGCGGATTTCAAGCACCATGCCATCGGAACGTTTGCGTTCGTAAGTATGGGGAAGCCGGCGCATCTGGGGGGCTGCATTGCGGCCCAGAAGGATATCGATATCAACCGAACGGGTGTCGTTGGCGCGGCAAATCTGCACCAGTTCGGACAGTGGCAGGGTGACCTGAATGTCGCTTGTCGCGATGCCAAGCAAATCAATGAACCGATGGTTCCAGGTCGCCAGACGCAGGTTCTGGTCAAACACGCCGACCCCTTGGGAAATGTTTTCAAGGGTATTGAGCAACAGGTCACGGTTGAATTTGATCGCCTCGGACGCTTCGTCAAGAAGTTCCATCGCATCACGGCGCGACACCGCCTTATCGGGCAGCAAAAGCGCCATCACCACGCGCGATGATGCCGCCCCCACGGCCCCCGAAAGCAGATGTTCGGTGAAACTTGCGGCATCGACATCGGCAAGGTCGGATCGTTTGGGTTCGCCCCCGCGCGATTTCAGATAATTGCGAAAGGCACGCTGTGCCCAGTGTTTTCCAAGAAACCGCGCAGCCAGATCTTCGAGGTCGCCCAGCGTGACCCGACCAAGCCAGGTGTCGTTGCGTGCCTTCGTACTTTTGCGCCAGACATCGACAAAGACCTGGGCCTGCCGGCGCTGGGTCACGCCCTGTACCCCGACGGCCGATCCGACAAACATCAGAACGAAATTGACACCAAGCGACCAGACCACCCCGTGGGTCAGGTGATCTTCGATCCCGACCCCGAGCAATGCCTGCGGATTAAGAATGGCAAAACCGAACGGCCCGTCGGTCAGGATCGATGCCGGAAGCAATTCCCCCTGCACAAAGGTCGGCAGCAACAGTGTATAGGCCCAAAGCACAAATCCCGACACAAGGCCAAGCCGCACCCCGGTCCGGTTGATGTTTTTAAGATAGATGGCCGCCAGAACCGCCGGACCGAATTGCGCCATGGCGGCAAAGGACAGCATCCCGATATCGGCCAGCGCATATTTTTCCGACAGGAACCGATAGAACCCGTAAGCCAGAAAAAGCAACAGGATCACGGCCGCACGCCGGATTTTCAAAAGCACCTGGCTGACATCACCGGACATGCGGTTTTGCAATTTTTCCGAGCGCAGCAAAAGCGGCATGATCAGATCGTTACACACCATGGTCGAAACCGCGACGCACGATACGATCACCATGCCGGTACTGGCCGACAGCCCGCCGATAAAGGCAACAATCGCCAGCCAGTCCTGCCCGCCCAGAAGCGGCAAGGTCAGAACGAATGTATCGGGATTGACCTTTGGCTCGTCCCCGAACATGAACAGGCCGGCAATGGCAATCGGCACGACAAAGATATTGATCGCCACCAGATAGGCCGGAAACAGCCAGCGCGCACTAGCCAGATTGCGGCTGTCATCATTTTCAACAAAGGTCACATGGAACTGGCGCGGCAGACAGAACATCGCAAAGGCGGCAAGCAGCGTCGCAATAAAGAAATGCGATGTCAGCCAGGTATCGGGCCTGAAAAGTTGCCGGACGGCGGGATCGGACAAGGCGCGCTTGTTGATATCGGCAACACCGTCAAACATGCCGTACACGACAAAGAACCCGACCAGCAAAAGAGCAGCCAGCTTGACCAGGCTTTCAAACGCCACCGCCAGAATAAGACCGTCATGATGTTCGGAGGCATGGATATAGCGCACACCAAACAGGATGGCGAAAACCGCCATCAGGATGGTGACATAAAAGGCCGTATCCTTGGAAAAATGACCGGCCGAATGACGCACCACCTGTTCGCCAAGTTCCCCGATCAGCACATCAAAGGACAGCGACACGGCTTTGAGCTGAAGCGAGATATAGGCAAGAACGCCGACCACCGCGATCAGCGCCACAAGGGCGGCCAGACTTTGGCTTTTGCCATAGCGCGACCCCAGAAAATCGGCGATCGAGGTGATATTCTGTTGATGGCAGACCCGGGCGATTTTGGTCATGATGCCAAAACCGACAATCATCACAATGATCGGGCCGATATAGATCGGCAAAAAGGCCCAGCCGCGTGTTGCCGCCGTTCCGACCGATCCAAAGAATGTCCAGCTGGTGCAATAGACCGCCATCGACAGGGCATAGATCGACGGTTTCAACTTTGATGCGCGCCATTTATCGGCGTATTTGTCACCATAATGGGCAATGGCAAACAACAACCCGATATAGGTCATGGCAACGATAAAGATCAGTCCGCCCTGAAGCATCCGTGTATAGCCCTGTATTCTGACCACCGTTTCAGGCGGTTACGATTATCTTTTCCCGGGGACTATACCACGGCCGATGAATTGTCTAAAACGACGCAAATTCGATTTGGTGCAATAAGCACCCAGACCAAAGACCAATGAAAGCGTGGTTCAGATGTCTTCTGATTATGGCTTTTACGCCGGAATTTTGCGTTTTGTCGCAAAGAAAACCGAAACCGATGAACGTGAAATCCGCATCATGATGGGCCATTTGTCGGGCATTGCCGATGCCATCGCGCAATCCGGGCGTTTCATGATCGAACGCGACAATTGCGAAAGTGCCGCGCGTGCCTTTGCCGGGGTTGCCAAATTCCTGCAGGAACGCATCCTGCCCGAGGCCCTGAATGCCGGGAATGAAGGCGCGGTCGAACAGCTTAAATGGGCGATTGAAACATCGCTTGTCATGGCAGCCGAACTGGTCAAGCGCGCAGCAGACGAAGAGCTTAAAGATCAGGACAGGTTCACCTTTGACCTGCCCGCGCCCAACAAGCCGACCGTGCATTAGGCACCAAGAGGATAATGCATCAGGCATCCCGCATCAGGCGCATAATGTACGGTGCATGATGCATGGACTTGGCGCATAGCCGATAGCGCATAGCGCGCACCAAAAAAGGCCGACACCCGGGGTGTCGGCCTTTTTCGTTTCAGATCGGTATCGCGGACTGGTTAGCCCTGATTGGCAAAGACATTGGCGCGCTGGTTCAGCGCGGTTGCCTCAAACTCCTTGCCATAAGGGGCTGCCTTTTTCGCAAAATCCATCAGCGACGCATAGATGCGGCCATTAAGGTCATTCTGACCTGCGATTTCTTCAACCGCTTCCTTGGCGGCACCGGCAAAGGCCGCGATCAGATCATCATTGAAATGACGGATCTCGGTACCTTTGGCGAGGATCGCCTGATAGGACTGAACGTTGTTGAAGGTAAAGTCCGCAAGGGTCTGTTCGACATTGGCCTGTGCGGCAATGGCGACGATTTCCTGAAGGTCTTCGGGCAGTTCGGCGAATTTGTCCTTGTTGATAAAGACTTCGATGCCCGAACCCGGTTCGGCAAATGCCGGGGTGTAGTAATATTTGGCAACCGAGGCCAGACCGAACGCATAGTCGTTCCACGGACCAACCCACTCGGCCGCATCAATCGCACCGGATTGCAAGCTTGGCAGAATGTCAGCAGCCGGAAGCAGCGACGGGGTCGCACCCAGACGACGCATGGCTTCGCCACCGATACCGGCATAGCGGACTTTAAGGCCCTTAAGGTCATCAACAGAATTGATTTCCTTGTTGAACCAGCCACCTGCCTGAAGGCCGGTGTTACCTGCGAGGAACGGTTTGACGTTGAACTGGGAATAAAGTGCGTCCCAAAGTTCCTGACCACCGCCAAAGCGCAGCCAGCCCGAAAGTTCCCACGCCATCAGACCAAACGGAATGGTGGTGAAGAACGAAACGGCCGGGTCCTTGCCAAACCAGTAATAGGGCGTGGAATGGGCCAGATCGGCAACGCCCTGTTCGACCGCATCCATGCATTCAAGGGCCGGAACCAGTTCGCCCGCACCATAAACCGTAATCTTGAGACGGCCACCCGACATCTTGTTGACGCGTTCGGCAAACAGTTCGCCATTGGCACCAAGGCCCGGCGTTCCTTTGGGCCAGGGCATGACCATGCGCCAATTGATGGTTTCATCGGCCTTGACGATGGCCGGCGCAGTAGCAGCGGCAGCAAATGCACCGGCAGCAACGCCTGCGCCGCTCAGAAACTGACGACGTTTCATTGTGGGGCTCCCAATATTGGTAAATTTTTGCGTAAAAACTCTACGAAGGTAATTTCGTAACTCTGTTTGAACCCAAAGTTACGGTTTTTGGCGCATGCAACAATTCATGTTTGCGGGATGCAGCATCGCGCAAACTGCATGACATCGACATTTCATCTATATTTCTTCACCCGAAGGTTCAAACAAAAGGGGCCGCCCGAAGGCAGCCCCTGATATCGTGCGCACCGGACCGGGTTGCGGTCGGTTCGCGAAGATTGTTTCAAGACACTGGCGAACTTAGTAGCCCCAGACCTTTGCACGCTGCAACAGACCGGTTGCTTCGAATTCCTTGCCATAGCGCGCGCCCTTCTTGACGAGGTCAAGGTAGCTTGCGGCAATTCGGCCCGACAGGTCGTTCTTGGCGGCGATTTCATCAACCGCGGCCTTGGAATGTTCGGCCAGGGTCATGATGACATCATCGGGGAACTGACGCACTTCAACACCCTTGTCGATCAGCGGCTGATAGGACTGAAGGTTGTTGAAGGTAAAGTCGGCCAGGGTGTTTTCCGAAATCGCCTGTGCGGCATAACGGATGATTGCCTGCAGATTCGGTGACAGGGCATCGAACTTGTCCTTGCCGACAAAGATCTCAAGACCCGGTCCGGGTTCGTGGAAGGCCGGGGTATAGTAGAATTTGGCAACCTGATAGAGACCAAATGCCAGATCGTTCCAGGGGCCGACCCATTCGGCGGCGTCAATCGCGCCGGACTGCATCGACGGCATGATATCGCCGGGCGGCATCATGGTGACGTTGGCACCGGCACGGCGCATGGCTTCGCCGCCCAGACCGGCATAGCGCATTTTAAGGCCCTTAAGGTCATCAAGCGAATTGATTTCCTTGTTGAACCAGCCGCCAGCCTGCATGCCGGAGTTGCCCGCATAGAACGGCACAACATTGAATTCGGCATAGGCTTCTTCCCAAAGCTTCTGACCTTCGCCAAAGCGCAGCCAGGCCGAAAGTTCCCAGGCGGTCAGACCAAACGGAATGGTCGAGAAGAAGTTCAGGGCCGGGTTTTTACCCTGCCAGTAATAGGGCGTACCATGGGCCATTTCGACCACGCCCTGTTCGACCGCATCCATGCATTCGAACGGCGGGACGATCTCGCCACCACCGAACACACTGATATTCAGACGACCATTGGACATTTCCTTGACCATGGCGGCAAATTTTTCTGCATTGGTGCCAAGGCCCGGCGTCCCTTTTGGCCACGGCATCACCATGCGCCAATTCAGACTTTCCTGCGCGGAAACAATAGCCGGTGCCGCGACCGATGCGGCAACCGCACCCGCACCCAGACCGGCTCCTTTAAGGAACTGACGACGTTTCATTGGGATCCCCTTAGATTCTTGTGTTTTGGTGGTTTTTTGCGCGACCACCAGCCTGCGGAGGGGGATTTTCGCTAAAAGACGCGTCGGTTTCCACTATTTTTGCCAAAACGGGGAAATATTTTTTCCCCGACGTTACGGCATGCTGGCTTTATGCGAATGCCAGATACCGTCAATGATCGCTGTTCGGGCCGCAACCCTAGCCAAGGAAACGGTTATAATCGGCAATGAACTGATCCACCGTGCCGGCGCCAAGCGGGGTGTTGTAATATTGCTTCCAATAGGCTGCCAGCCCGTTCAGATCATTGGGATCGGACGGCAAGGCACCCGGGGCCCGATAATACCGGATGCGACACATCGCGGTTGCATAGGCAAGATTGGTGGCAAGCTGTGCGGATTTGTCGGGTTTGCCATCCGATCCGACCGGCTGTGCCGCCAGGAAACCATCAACCTTGGCCTTCAAAGCCGCACGGGTCGAATAATCCAGATAATTGACATAGCAATCATTCAGGGTTGCCGGTTCCATCTGATAGATGCCCAGTGCCGGACCGCCGCCAACCTGCTGGATATAGTCGCCCAGATGACTTTCATGGGCAGCGGTACCCATCAGAAGGTTTTCGGCCACATCGGGGGCCGGAAGATCAAGCACAGCCAAAACCGGCTGCACGATCAAAGTTCTCAGCTGATCCTTGTTAATCGGCACGGCGGCCTCCTGTTCATCTGTGGCTTACAGATGACACGACGCACTGCCCCAAAGGGTGTGACGATTTTTCCCGAAAATCTGCGACATGCCGAGGTAGTTCTACCCTTGCGAGCAAATCATCAATCCTAATGGATAGTTATTTTCGCAAATTGAAACCCAACCTAAAACCAAGATGCGCATAACAAATGCTGAGAGAGATCAACCTGCTATCGGGGAGAATGGCATGCATCCGGAACTAAAACGCCGTCTTGAATTCATCGGCTTTGACGAGAACAAGGTCAAACAGCTCAAACGGGCATGGCCGGTAATCGAAAAGAACCTTCCACCCATTCTGGACGAATTTTACAAAAAGGTGATGGGCCGACCGGAATTGGCAAAAATCGTCGGGGATCCGTCCAATATCAGCCGCCTCAAGGACGCCCAGCGCAAACACTGGGCCAAACTGTTCGAAGGGTCGTTTGATGACTCGTTTTATGAAGATGTCCGACGCATCGGCAAGGCCCATGAACGGATCGGGTTGACGCCGGAATCCTATGTGTCGGCCTATAATTTCATGCTTGGTGAAATATCGGCCCTGCTGTTCCGGCAGTTCCACCGCGATTCACAGGTTTCCCTGATGGTGGTCGCATCGATCAATGCGCTTCTGGTCGATGTCGAAATGGCGATCACGGTCTATTACGAGGAAACGCAAAACACCTATCACAACAAACTGCAACAGATGTCGCATGATTTCGAGGAAACCATCGGCACAGTCGTTGCCGCCGTCGCCTCATCGGCCGAGGACATGTCACACGCGTCCAATACGCTGATTTCCAGCATGACCGAAACCCAGGACGAGGTCCAAAGAGCCCGCGGGGCTGCCGAAATTTCCGCGGACAATGCCACCACCGTTGCCGGTGCGGCCGAAGAACTCGACAGTTCCATTCGTGAAATTTCCAGTCAGGTGTCGCGGGCATCGACCATTTCCAACGAGGTCGAACAATCCGTTCGGCGAACATCGGACACCATCGAAACACTGAACGCTGCGGCAGACCAGATTGGAACAGTCGTTGATCTGATTGACAAGATCGCAAGCCAGACCAACCTTCTGGCGCTGAATGCGACAATCGAAGCCGCCCGCGCCGGTGAAGCTGGCAAAGGTTTTGCGGTGGTCGCAAGCGAGGTCAAAAACCTTGCCAATCAGACCGCCAAGGCAACCGGCGACATCACCGAACAGATCAATGCCGTTCAACAAAGCACATCAGCAGCCGTCAGTGCCATTCAGACCGTGGCCGGACAAATCGGCACCATCGTTGAATCGGTAACGGCGATTTCGGCCGCAGTCGAACAACAGGCCGCCGCCACCACCGAAATCAGTGGCAATATCAATGCGGTATCCGCCGCCAATCAGGACGTGAATACCAGCCTTGAAACGGTCAATGGCACGGCAAGCAAGACAAGCTCGGTGGCGTCCCAGGTGTTTGAGGTGTCAAAAACCCTTAAGCAGAATTCCGAACGTTTGCGCAGTGATGTTGATGCCTTTGTGTCGCGTCTGACGGCGACGTCATGACTTTCTGACCGTTGATGCGCGGTCGTGCGGGTGCGGGAACGCCGGTTTCCGCACCCTTTTTTTTGCCTGACGGCTGACGGCCTGTGACCGGCACTACCCCGTCCTTTGCCGGATGATCCAGGCCCTAAGGAAAATAATATTCAAAATCATTCGCAATTGGATGGTTTCTTTGCTATGAAAATTTCCGGCTGTGTGGATGGTGCGCATCCTTAATGCGCGGGCCATGGCAACGGTTTTGGTGCTGATCAACCAAATGGTGAAGACGCAGCACCCTGCCCCGACACAGCCAGACAGATTGTCGCTTACATCATGCAACCTTCCAGAATGCAGAAACGATATGAAATTTAACCGTTTACTGAGTTTCGTTGCCGCCGCTGTCCTGTGCGCCACCACGGCCCGGGCTGGTGAAACCATTACCCTGACAGATGTTGCCGGACGCGAAGTTACCGTCGAAGTCCCGATCAAACACATGATCCTGGGCGAAGGTCGCTTTTTGCCATCGATCGGCATTCTGGATCCGGAAAACCCGGTGCGCTGGATCGCGGGCATGATGGGCGAATTCAAACAGCTTGATCCGGGCTCTTACGCCCAGTACGAAGCCAAATTTCCCGAAATCGACGACATTCCGTTGATTGGGCGCAGCGGTGAGGCAACCTTTTCGGTCGAAAAGGCACTGACGGTCGAACCCGATGTCGCGATCTTTGGCATGTCGGGCGGCCATGGGCCGGGATCAAAAAGCCATGAAATCCTGTCGGTTCTGGGGGCGGCCCATATCCCGGTCGTGATGATCGATTTCCGCAGCAAGCCGTTTGAAAACACGCCAAAAAGCATCCGCATTCTGGGTAAGCTGATGGGCAAGGAAGACCAGGCCGAAGCATTCGTAAAATTCTACGAAGAAAACCTGCACAAGGTGACCGACAAAACCGCACAGATCACTGACAAGCCCAGTGTCTTTCTTGAAAGCCGGGTTGGCCTGCAACAGAATTGCTGCGAGGCCATGGGCAATGAAATGATCGGCAAATTTGTCGAACTTGCCGGCGGCAACAATGTGTTTGGCGACGAAATCCCCGGTGTCATCGCACAGGTTTCGATCGAGCAGCTTCTTCTCAAGAACCCGGACTATTATGTGACGACCGCGGTTGGATCGGCCGGGCTTGATCCGGAACTCAATTCCAAACGCATTGTTCTTGGGGCATCGACCAGTGCCCAACAGGCCGCAGCGTCGCTTGCGCACAGCATGGAACGTACCGGCCTTTCGGAGCTTTCAGCGGTGAAAAGCGGCCATGTCTATTCCGTATGGCACCATGTCTATAACAACCCGATCAATGTCACGACGCTTCAGGCGATGGCAAAATGGTTCCATCCCGAAACCTTTGCCGATCTTGATCCGGACGCAACACTGAGAACCTTCTTTGAGCGTTTCCAGGCGGTTGATCTGAATGGTGTTTACTGGATTGGCCTTGATCAGGCGTCATCTTTGTAAACGCCATAAAACATCGGACCAAATGATGAAAGACCAGACCACCGGCGCAGCACATGCTGCGCCGTCGCTGTCACACCAGTATCGGGCATTCGTGTTCAAACGGATTTTCTGGCTGTGCATATTCCTGACTGCCCTGATTGTTTCCTTTGTTGCCAATGTGATCACCGGCCCGGCCATGCTGTCCTTTGTCGATGTGGTGACCGGCATCCTTGATCCCGAAACACTTTCCGGCGCCATGAAGGTGATCGTGTTTGACGTGCGCCTGCCCTTTGCGGTGCTGGCGATCCTGATCGGGGCGACACTGGGCCTTGCCGGGGCGGAATTGCAGACGGTGCTTAACAACCCGCTGGCCAGCCCGTCGACCCTTGGCATCATGCATGCCGCGACCCTTGGTGCATCGGTCGCCATTGTCTTTCAGCTTGACCAATACGGCCTGCCGGAAAACTACATTGTGCCGGTATTTGCCTTTGCCGGGGCGTTGT
Source organism: Thalassospira sp. MIT121401 (assembly GCF_047125595.1). NCBI lineage: Bacteria > Pseudomonadati > Pseudomonadota > Alphaproteobacteria > Rhodospirillales > Thalassospiraceae > Thalassospira > Thalassospira sp. MIT121401. The sequence continues at coordinate 2,391,766 of NZ_CP138926.1, read as the reverse complement.
GCGCGATTTTCCTGATCCAGATGCTGGCGGGATTTTACGGGGCAACCATTGATACGGTCGTGCTGTTTGGCATTGCGCTGGTTTTCGCACTGGATGCGCTGGTGTCGCTTATCCAGTTTGTTGCCGATACCGACAGCCTGCAACAGATCGTTTTCTGGACCATGGGCAGCCTTGCACGCGCCAGCTGGGAAAAGATCGCGATTGTCGGCGTGGTGTTTCTGTGCTGTGTGCCATTCAGCATCCGCCATGTCTGGAAAATGACAGCCCTTCGTGGCGGCGAAGATTACGCCAAAAGCTATGGGGTTTCGGTTGAACGTTTGCGGATGCTGGTATTGCTGCGCGTCGGGGTTCTGACTGCGGTTGCCGTATCCTTTACCGGCGTGATCGGCTTTGTCGGGCTGGTCGGGCCGCATATTGCGCGCCTGGCCTTTGGCGAGGACCATCGTTACTACATCCCGGGCAGCATCCTTGCCGGGGCATTTATCCTGTCCTGTGCGTCCCTGGCCAGCAAATCGATTGTCCCGGGCATCATGATCCCCGATGGCATTGTCACGGCCCTGATCGGCATTCCGCTGTTCCTGGCCTTGCTGATTTCGCAAAAGCGTCGTGGATAAGGGGCCGATCATGATCAAACTTGATATCCGCGATCTTGTGATTGCCCATGGCAAAAACACCATCCTGTCCAACATCACGCTGGCCGATTTCGAACCGGGCAGCGTGATCGGCGTGCTTGGCCCCAATGGTGTTGGCAAATCAAGCTTCCTGCGATCGCTTGCGGGGCTTGCCCCCTATGGCGGATCGATCACCTATGACGGGGATGAAAACCGCAAGCTCAGCCATAATCAGCGCGCACGCAAGGTTGCCTATTTGCCGCAAACCTTGCCCCAGGCCACCAATCTTGTGGCTTATGAGGCGGTTATTTCGGCCTGTCGGGCGGTGCGCCATGATCTGACACGCGATCATGTGGAAACCCTGACCGAACGGGTTTTTGACCGTCTGAACATCCGCCATATCGCGTTTCAACCGCTTAGCCGCATGTCCGGTGGTCAGCGCCAGATGGTCGGGCTTGCCCAGATCATTGTCCGCGAACCCGACATCATGCTGCTTGATGAACCGACAAGCGCGCTTGATCTGCGCTGGCAGCTTGGGGTTCTTGATGTGGTGCGCACCCTTGTCAAAGACAAACAGGGACTGGCGCTGATTGCGCTGCATGACATCAATCTGGCGATGCGCCATTGCGACAGCCTGATCCTGTTTGGCGAAGGCGGTGTGTTGTCACATGGCGCCCCAAGACACGCCATGACACCCGAAATGCTGTCGCGTGCCTATCACGTCAGCGGGCGGCTTGAAACATGCTCGCACGGGTCACCATTCGTCATTGTCGACGGGCTCAACACCATAGAGGGACACCGATAAATGTTTACCACCAGGGGATCGGTCAAAACCGATAACGCCGCCAAATATCTTGTGCAGCTGTGCAAGCATTTCGCCCACAAGGTCACAGTCGATCTTGGTGAAACATCGGGCGATGTCGCCTTTCCGATGGGGCCATGCACCATCACGGCAACGGATGATGCCCTGATTTTCGATGGTCAGTCCGAAAAGGCCGAAGGCATCGAAAAGATGAAAGGCGTGATTATCGTCCATCTCGACAAATTCGCCTGGCGCGAGGCGCCGCTGGACTATCGGTGGGAAGACGGTCAGGCCTGATCTTCCTTTCCCTCACCTACCCCGTCACACGCTACACGCCACAGTGCGAAATAAAAAACGCCAGCCTTTCGGGGCTGGCGTTTTGCATTAGCGCAGATTGTAGACCACCGGCACGGTCAACATGATCTTGTCTTCGGTCATGGTGTCGGGGAATGGCGGGAATTGGCGTACCCGTTCAATCATCCGCTGTGTTTCGCGATCAAGCAGCTTCGATCCGCTTGATGACAGCACCCGGGTTTCAAGCACCGTTCCATCGCGTGCAATCACGATATAGATGCTGTTCTGACCTTCGATGCCGCGTCGCTTGGCCCGGTCGGGATATTCGCGATAGCGGTTCAGCATTTGCAGAACCGATGACTGGTAATCAACCATCGCGGCCTTGCTGGCGGCGCCGCCACCACTGCCATTCGATGCCGAGGCCGCCTGGCTTTGCGCGACTTCACCCACGGTGCCTTCGGACCGGCTTGAATTGGTCAGGCCGCTTGGCTGCATGACCGGTTCGGGCTTTTTCTGAACCGGTTCCGGTTTTTTCGGTGCTTCGACCTTGGTGACCGGCGGCTTGGGCTTCATCCGGACCGGAAGAACTTCGGCCAGTTCCTGAACCACAACCGGCTCAGGTTCCGGTTCGGGCTTGGGTTCGACGACTTCTTCGACGACGGGCTCGGGTTCCGGCTCAGGCTCGGGTTCGACAATTTCGGGTTCGGGCTCTGGTTCCGGCTCGACGATTTCTTCGGGTTCCTCGACCGGTTCTGGCTCGGGTTCCGGTTCAACGACCGGCTCCGGTTCCGGTTCGGGTTCAGGTTCGGTAACCTCGACCGGTTCTTCGGCAGCACGGCTTTCGACAGAATCCGCACTTTGTTCGTCAATTTCGGACTCACCACTGACGGCATGCCCGGCACCAAGCGAAATGCTGATGCTTTGGACCGATCCGGCACCGCCCCAACCCGATGGTTGCGGATCGGGCATGGCCAGAACAATTCCCCCGGCCAGAACAATACCGGTCAGCCCGGTTGCGATCAGGAAATCAACGCGTTTTGACATATCAATCCTGTCCCGCCTCGATTGCGGTCATCAGCTGTACCTTGTCAACGCCCAGTTCCTGCAACCGTTTGAGCAAGGCAACAACCTTGGCACCTTCGGTATCGCGGTCGGCACGGATTTCGACAGGACGACCGATATAATCAACCGGCAACATCGATGACAGGCGATCAAGGCCGCCCTTAAGATCATCAATCCCGATTTCACCCGACTTCCCGAACCACAGAACAATCGTATCTTCGGGGCGGGCTTCGGCAGTATGGCTTGCCGGCGGGTCGACTTCAAATGGGCCGAGCTTTTGCAGGCTTCCGGCAATCATGAAAAAGATCAGAAGCAGAAAGACGATATTGATCAAAGGCAACATCGGTTCCTGGACCGGGCCGTCCTCGGCGATCTGAATGCGGCGTTTCATTCGATGAACTCCACATCTGTAACCCCGCCGCGGCCAAGTGCATCCATCACATCCACCAGATGCTGAAGACTTGCACCATTGACCGGACGCAGACGCACGGGCGATCCGCCATAGTCGCTTTGCAATGCCGGGACAAGTCCCGACAGCGATACGGTTTCCCCGTTGATCGAAAGACCGCCATTGGCATCGACATTGACCGTTACCGGGCGTACGTCGCTTTGGCTTGTTGATCTGCCATCTGTGATGCTGACCGACATCTCGAAGCCCTTCCAGTCAAGGAAGCTTGATGCCAGCATGAAGAAAATCAGCAAAATGAAGACAACATCAATCAGCGGGGTCAGACCGATCATCGGTGATGAACCGCGATTACGTTCGCGCAATTGCATAGGCGTATTCCGGCGGATTGGGTTTATTCGGCTGCGTGGCGAAGTTCGGATACGTTGGACGCCCCCAGAGTGGCCCTGTGGGCCAGTTCGCCCCGGTTGACCACCATGGTGCAGACATCCTCCATCACCGCTGCTGCACGGCCGATAACGCCCTGCATCCACATATGGAATGCGGTTGCCGGGATCGCGACAACAAGACCGATCGCGGTTGTCAGCAACGCCAGCCAGATCCCGCCCGACAGGACAGACGGATCAATGCGGCTGCCCGCACCTTCCATTTTCTGGAAGGCCTCGATCATGCCCATCACGGTTCCAAGCAGGCCCAGAAGCGGGCTAAGGACCGCGATGGCCGACATGATGCGCAAACCGCCATTCAGGCTGTCGATTTCCTTGCGCGCACGTGCGGCAATAAGATCGGATGCGGCTTCGCGTTCATCAGCCGATGCCACAGACAGTGACAGGCCCGAAAGCCCGATACGTGCCGCCGGATGACGACGGCGCGCCAGAAGGTCTGCGGCCTGTGCTTCGTCGCCATCTGAAAGGTGGCGTTCGACATCACGCACAAACCCGTCGGCAAAGACACCGCGGCGCAAGAAACCAACCAGCTTGTAGAAGAACAGGACAAGCCCGATCAAAGCCATCGCTGCCAGCACCCAGCCGACAACCCCGGCCCGGTCAACCTGTTCGATCACCGGCAACCCGACAAAGGCATCGGTCATGGAATTGGCCTGGGTCGTTGCCGTTGTGTCCATCGGAAGTCCCGTAGCGGGATCAAGAATCACTGTACCATCACTGGACAGGGTTCCGGTCGCAGTTGCGTCAGGTGCAATTGCGCCATCGGATGCAAGCGGGCTTTGCGCATCATCAGATGCGGCCAACGGATTTACAGGTTCAGGCATTTAACTTTCCGATCAAATATACGATCAGCATCAGACGTCCTGCTCTGATGCATTTGAAACTGATTTGCATTCTTTACAGGAAATAGAATTGCGATGCAATCGCAACCAACAAAACATACAGCTTTTTCGTGCATGGCTGCTTTGCTTCGCGCCCGGGCGATCAGATATCGAAACAGACAGAACGGGAAAGTCGGACCACACCGGCAACGCGGGCGAAAATGCCTGATGGGGCAAACAAGTGCGGCGAAGACGTAAGTGATCCAAATGCCGGATATGCAAAACCCCCGGAACTTCTGGGTTCCAGGGGTTTTGAATTGGTGAGCCCGACAGGATTCGAACCTGTGGCCAACTGATTAAAAGTCAGTTGCTCTACCAACTGAGCTACGGGCCCTCAACGTTGGTGAGCGGCGTTTTAATGGGACTGGCGTCATCGGTCAACCCCCCTTTTTACGTGTTTTTGCACATCTGCCATGAATTCGCGCCAAAACCCCGGAAAACCCCGGTTTTGATCGTTTAAAAAAATGTCATGAATTGTCCGGATACCGGCCGACAGAAATCGGACCGCGCAGATGAAACGGATTTGATAAAGGGGGATGGGCAGATAAAGAAAAAGCCCCCGAAACCGGAAAGGTTTCAGGGGCTTATTGGTGAGCCCGACAGGATTCGAACCTGTGGCCAACTGATTAAAAGTCAGTTGCTCTACCAACTGAGCTACGGGCCCTCAACGTTGGTGAAGCGCGTTTTAATGGGAGAGCACGCGCTGGTCAACACCTGTTTTCCATATTTTTCCTCTTTTTCTGCTTTCGCGCCCTAAAACGCGAAAGCCGCCCCACAAAGGGACGGCTTTCGGTTGCAAATGATCGGTTTGCGCGATTATTGCGCGTCTGCAGCAACCTGCATTTTGACAATCACGTCCGGATCGGCAACCGACCCGTTGGCCCAGGGGGCACCTTTTTTGATCATGTCGACATATTCCATGCCTTCGGTCACCTGACCCCAGATGGTGTATTGGCCATCCAGATGCGGTGCATCGGCAAAGCAGATGAAGAATTGCGAATCAGCACTGTTCGGATTGGCCGAACGGGCCATGGAAACGGTGCCGCGACCATGATGTTCCTTGGAGAATTCGGCATCAAGTTTCTGACCCGATCCGCCGGTACCATTGCCCTTGGGGTCGCCGGTCTGCGCCATGAAGCCTTCGATCACACGATGGAACTTCAGACCATCATAGAACCCCTCGCGGGTCAGTTCCTTGATGCGGGCAACATGTTTCGGCGCAAGGTCCGGGCGAAGCTGAATAACAACGCGGCCATCTTTCAGATCAAGATAAAGCGTGTTTTCCAAATCCTGCGCGACAGCGTCGTTTCCATTGGACATGGTTACAATTCCTAGTACGAGAGCAATTATTGAGAATAGACGAAAAAGACGCATGGCCTGCGTTATTCCTTTTCTTCTGCCAGCTTTTCATGCAAGCGCTTAAGCACGTTGGCCGGCACAAATTCACTTACATTACCACCCAGCCGGGCGATTTCCTTGACGAAGCGCGACGAAACAAACTGCTGTTTGTCGGACGCCATCAAAAACACGGTTTCGACTTCCGGTGACAGCCGGGCATTCATGCCCGCCATCTGGAATTCATATTCAAAATCCGACACCGCGCGAAGACCGCGGATGATCGTGCTTGAACCGTTTTCTTTGGCGAAATCCATCAGAAGCGAAGAAAATGGCTTAACTGAGGTGCGCGCGGCAACTTCGCCGCCCGCCGCTTTCAGGGCCTCTTCGACCAGTTTGCAGCGTTCATCAACGCCGAACATCGGACCTTTGCCGGCGTTGATCGCAACGCCGACAATAAGCTGGTCCACAATCCGGGTCGCACGACGAATAATATCCATATGCCCCTGGGTCACCGGGTCGAATGTGCCCGGATAAATCCCGATGCGCGATATGGTAGAAGACGTTTCAGTCATCGAATTTCCAATTATTCGTCGCTTTCGGTGCCATCAGTTGCCGGTGCATCATCACCCGCATCACTGGCACTGGTTTCTGCGGTGTCGGTTGATGCGTCATCGGTGTTTTCAACACCATCCACATCGCCCTCTTCACCTTCTTCGTCACCGCCAAGGTTTGACAGTCGTTCAACCGCGACGACCTGTTCGTCATCGGCAGTCCGGAACAATGTCACACCCTGTGTCTTGCGGCCGGCGATACGGATGTCGTGGGTCGGCATACGGATGACCTTGCCACCATTGGTGACCATCATCAGTTCGTCGCCTTCTTCGATGACGAAGGATGCAGCAACATTACCGTTACGTTCGGACATCTCGATATTGGCAAAGCCCTGCCCGCCACGACCGGTTACACGATATTCATAGGCAGACGTGCGCTTGCCATAGCCGTTTTCGGTCACGGACAGGATCAGCTGATCACCAGCAAGAATTTCCTGATAGCGTTCAGCACTGAGCACTTCGAGCGGAAGATTGTCTTCGGTGATTTCCTCGCGACGCAGTTTGCCTGCGATCGAAAGGTATTCATCACGTTCTTCCATGGTGACATGGTTGCCAAACAGGACCGACATCGCGATGACCGAATCTTCGTCCGCCAGGCGAATACCGCGCACACCAACCGAATTACGGCCAGTAAAGACGCGGACATCCCCGACACGGAAGCGAATGCATTTGCCCATTCGCGTGGTCAGAAGAATATCGTCATCATCGGTACAGGTCTGAACCGCGATCAGTTTGTCACCACGATCTTCTTCAAGCTTCATGGCGATCTTGCCGTTGGATTTCACATTCACGAAATCGGCAAGGCTGTTACGGCGGACATTCCCGGTCGAGGTGGCAAACATCACATGCAGGTTCGGCCACTCTTCCTCGTCGGGAAGCGGCAGGACCGTGGTGATATATTCGCCTTCGGACAGCGGCAGCAGGTTCACAAGGGCCTTGCCGCGCGATTGCGGGGTACCGACCGGCAGACGCCAGACCTTCATCTTATAGACCATGCCCTCGGAGCTGAAGAACAGAACCGGGGTATGGGTATTGGCCACGAACAGCTTGGAAACGAAATCTTCCTCGCGGGTGGCCATGCCCGAACGGCCTTTGCCACCGCGACGCTGCGCGCGATAGGTCGACAGCGGAACACGCTGGATATAGCCGCTGTGCGACACGGTGACGACCATGTCTTCGCGGGCAATCAGATCTTCGATGTCATGTTCGAATTCTGCTTCCTGAATTTCGCTGCGACGCGGGTCGGCGAATTCATTGCGCATTTCGCTCAGTTCGTCCTTGAGAATCGTAAGCTTGCGCTCGCGCGAGGCCAGGATATCAAGGAAGTCTTTGATCTTTCCACCCAACTCGGTCAATTCGCCCGCGATCTTGTCGCGTTCGAGACCGGTCAGGCGATGCAGACGCAGTTCAAGGATTGCACGGGCCTGTGCTTCGGACAGGCGATACATGCCATCCGATGACCCGATCTGGTTCGGATCGGCGATCAGTTCGATCAACGGAACAATATCGCCCGCCGCCCAGTCACGCGCCATAAGCTGTTCACGGGCGATCGTCGGATCGGCTGCATTGCGGATCAGCTTGATGACTTCGTCAATGTTGGAAACGGCAATCCCCAGACCAACCACAACATGGGCACGTTCACGCGCCTTTTTGAGAAGATGGATGGTCCGACGGGTAATGACTTCTTCGCGGAATTCGACAAAGGCCTGAATGATGTCTTTCAGGTTCATCAGTTCCGGCTTGCCACGGTTCAACGCCAGCATATTGACGCCAAACGACGTCTGAAGGGCGGTAAAGCGGAACAACTGGTTCAGGACAACGTCGGAATTCGCATCACGTTTGAGTTCGATCACCATCCGGACACCGGAACGGTCCGACTCATCACGCAGATCAGAAATGCCTTCGAGTTTCTTGTCACGTACCAGTTCGGCGATCTTTTCCATCAGGGTCGCCTTGTTCACCTGATAGGGAACTTCGGTAACGATGATCGCTTCGCGGTTGGCACGGATTTCCTCGACATGGGTGCGTGCGCGCATGACGACCGACCCGCGGCCGGTCTTGAATGCCGAATGGATGCCCGAACGCCCCAGAATAAGGCCACCGGTCGGGAAGTCCGGCCCATGGACAAATTCCATCAGCCCTTCGACGGTGATGTCGGGATTGTCGACATAGGCCATGCAGCCATCAATGACTTCGCCAAGGTTATGGGGCGGAATATTGGTCGCCATACCAACGGCGATACCGCCCGCACCATTGACCAGCATGTTCGGAAAACGTGCCGGGATAACAGACGGTTCCTTGGTGGTTTCGTCATAGTTATCGCGAAAATCAATCGTGTCTTTATCGATATCATCAAGCAGGAAATGGGCTGCCTTGGCCATGCGGGCTTCGGTGTAACGCATGGCGGCGGCCTTGTCGCCATCCATGGAACCAAAGTTCCCCTGCCCGTCAATCAGCGGCAGACGCATGGAGAAGTTCTGGGCCATACGGACCATCGCGTCGTAAATCGCGCTGTCACCATGCGGGTGGTATTTACCCATCACGTCCCCGACCACACGGGCCGATTTGCGGAACGGCTTGTTATATTCGAAACCGTTTTCGTGCATGGCGTACAGAATACGACGATGCACAGGTTTCAAACCGTCCCGGACGTCAGGCAGCGCACGGCTAACAATCACGCTCATTGCGTAATCAAGGTAGCTGCGGCGCATTTCTTGTTCGATGGAAACCGGGAAAATATCGCGGCTCTCGGAATTGGTCTCTTGGGTGGACAAAGGCCGTGACCTCTTAAACGCTTGATCAGAAATGATTCAATCGGCGTGACATGCACCTGTTTTCAAGCACATGCCGGACCAGAAAGGCGGAAAGTATCAGGTTTGTCGCCCACAAACAATATTGACAAATCCCGACATTCCACGTTGGGCGATAAAGTTCGGCTTTTATCGCGATTTTGTGTTTTTTCTACGGATTAGACTTGCTTTTTTCACGATCGGGACTGTCAAGAACTGGCGCGATCGGATCGCCTTTGACACCATCATCGCCTGGATGCTTTGCCGTGCGGCCAAATCGCAATTGCGATGCGGCAATCCCGCATAAAATGATCACCAGTGCCACCAGCGCATTGGGCTGGGGCACTTCGCCCAGCACGACAAAACTGATCAGAACCCCGACTGCCGGCACCAGATAATTGTTAAACACCAGGAAACTCGCCCCGGCCACCGCAATCAGATGCAGGATCATGAACATGGCAATCCCGGTCGGGAACATCCCCAGATACATGATCGATATCGCCGCCCCAAGGTCCCATTCCATGGTCCATGGCCGATCAATGATCAGGGCAAAGGGCATCAGCATGAGGGCTGCGAAACTCAGGATCACGGCGGTCGACCCGATGCGCGGCTGATCGCGCAGATTGCGTGCGACCAGCGACGAAATCGCATATCCGACCGCAGCCACCAGAATGGCCAACTGAAACAGGAATTCGCCCCCCAGCCCCGAAAGCGTTTCCGGACCGACCAGAACAATCACGCCAATGGTGCCCATGATCACCCCGATCACCTTGCCCAGTGTCAGCTTTTCATCATGGGTAAAGAAATGCGCCAGAACCACGGTGGTCAGCGGCACGGTCGACATCAGAATGGCCGCAAGCCCCGCATCAACGCGAATTTCACCATAACTGATCAGAAAGAACGGAATGGCATTGCCAACAAGGGCAACCATGAATGTCGATATCCAGGCCCGCCGCCCGCGCGGCATGTCGGATTTGCGGATCAGGGCAAAACACCACAAGACAAGGGCCGCAAATGTCAGCCGCCCGCCCGCCACCACCAGCGGGGAATAGGCATGAACCCCGATCTTAATAAAGGTGAACGAACTGCCCCAAATCATCGCCAGCAGCAACAGCAAGCCATATTCACGAATTCCCGGACGTGTCATGTTCCCAGCCTATTTTCGCCATAGTTTTTGGGCTTTATCACGGTTGTGATCAAACCGGCATCCAGCGTTAGAGGCCAAATACCAAAGAATCAAGAAAATAGAACCCCGACAGCCCAAAGGCTGGCGCGATTGCCCCTTCATGGGACCACGCATAGGGACCCAAACCGGCCGGGCCCGAACCACCCGGCCAAGACAGCAAAGCCACCACTGAAAAACATCAACCCAACAGGATAGAACCAGAACACCCGGCCCTGTCCGGACCATACAGCCAAAAGATGCAGATTTCCGGGTTTTATACGGTCAGCAAGGTACGGATTTTTGATTGCCAGTACCCGGTGATTTTCACCGAACACCAAGGCAGATCAATGCAGCAAACCAGCAAAAGTGGAAAAAAGTAAAATCGGCGCAAGTTTTTTGTTACGAATGATTTGCAATAGCACTACATTACGCGCAACAAAAAGACCAGGATACGAGATGATGAGTTACGTTGATCAGGAATTGTCGATTGAAGACATGCTTGCCGACCCGATCGTGCAGACATTAATGCGCTATGACGGCATTTCTGCCAGTGACGTTCGTCACACGATCGAGCAGGTAAATCAAAATCGCGCCCAAAAGGCCGAGGCGGCCCTGCCCGGGACGCACCATCACAACCGGTTGCACTGGGGTGCCCCCCATGCCAACACCAGCCGCCTGCGCCACAACGCGGCCTGATCGTGCCGGCCTTGCCACCGGGCGCCATCAAGCGCGCCCGGAGATCTGATCATGATCGTTGGGCAATCGGCACGCCGGAATTGCCGCACCTTTGTCAGGATTGCGGTGCGTTCAGCGCCCAGTCATATTCATCGTCGGAAACATCAAACCCGCCGATATGATCAAGCTGTGCGGTCAGCTCAGGCCCGGCAAAGGTCAGAAGATGGGCGACAAATTGCGCATCCCCCGCCCCGAAGTCATCCCGATACCAATCATACAGACTTGAAATCACAAAGCCGCCATCGCCGTCACTATGGATGGCGCGCGCATGGTTGATAAAACCGCGCGCGGCCTGATCAAGCTGGCTTTCGATCCGTTTGGCATCATAGGCATCGCGCGCCAGCGCCGGACAGCCGACCGATGCACAATTGACCGCATAGTGAATGCGCGCATCCTGCCAGATCGGGCGCAGGATCCGGTGTTCGATATCATCAAGTGACAAGGTCCGCCCTTCGATACGGACAAGCTTTTTGCCCCATGGACCCGATGCGAACAGGCCCGGCGAAATGTCGATATCGCGGATCGATGCCACCGGATAATGGTCAAGCACCACCTTCACGGTCAGCGCATTATAAAGATTGATCCAGTATGCCATCTGCTCGGCCCGGTTAAGGCGACTGACCGATATATCGACCATCTGGTCTATATAATGTGCAACCGCATAAATCCCGTTTGCGCGCTCCGACAAGGCACGCCGGTAATCAAATGTGGTCACCCCGGCTTCGGGCTGATCCACAAACCGGTCAAGAACCCCCTGCCATTCCGAATGATCGACCATGATCGTGCTTTGCGGATCGTAAACCTGCCAGTCCGGCCACAGATCGGCCTTTGGCGCGGCCTTGACCGCCCCCGGCATCGCAAGCATCACCATGACAACAAGCACAGGCGCAAGGCTGGCCAGACCACGCCATCCGGGCAACCCGGGCAAACTGCCGCGTCGAACCAGACGCCACAGGCCGCACAGGTCGCAAAGACGGCAAAGACGGCAAAGACCGGAAACAAATGGCAAAAGGGGCAAAGAACGCATAACCGCAAAACCGTTTCGTCAGTGATACAGGATCAGGCAAGCGCCTGTCGGCTTTTGGAACAGCTTACAGTGTAACCCGTTTCAGCACGTCACAGCCTCATCAAACCGGCGTGATCACGGGAACCTGCTTTATGTACTTTTAACCCCAAGTTGGGTTACACTATCACCCATGATACAGGCAGGTGCAATACAGGTCATCCCCGGGAGTGGTGGGCAACTTGGCCAGATTATTGCCACACGCGCCCTGCCCGGCTCCGGGAGCCAGCCGCCGACCAGCGGGTCGGGCGGAACGGGCGCGTCTGCGCCGCAAACCATGCCAGCCGCCGTCGCCCTTGTACCACTTGCCAGCAACACCCCCGCGCCCAACCCGTCACAAGCCGGATCGAACACCCTGTCACGTTCGGGGCTGTCCGGTTCCCTCGGATCGACGGCGGGGACCGCCAGCAGCCCGGAACCCGCGCAGCCATCACCCCCGCCCTCAACCGCGCCGGTCAACCGGGCCGCATCGGTGATCACGATCATTCAGCAACTTGATCCCCGCGATATTGCGGGCGAACAAACGGCCGGGGAAACAGACACAAGAAGCCCGACCGAACGTCAGCAACAGGAACGCGAAGACACCCCGAAAAGCGCCCGGCAACCCACCGCCAACCCGGCCCTTCTGACCGCAAGCGAACGCGAAATCGTCCAGCAGCTTCGCGCCCGCGACGCCACCGTCAGAACCGAGGAAGAAAGTCACCAGGCCCTTGCCGGGGCAAATGCCGGCATGATCACCTATAGCTATACCGCCGGACCTGACGGGCGGCTTTATGCCACCGGCGGCAAGGTCAGCATTCGCCCGCTTCAGGGGCTGGACGGTATCGCCGCCATCGCCAATCAGGCCGCGATATCGCGCGCGGCATCGGTACCGGGAAGCTCGGCGGCCGACTTCAATGTCGCCAAGGGCGCATCAATGAATATATCGGCGATGATCGCATCACAGGCCAGTGCCGCAGCCGAAAGCTATCGCATAACCCTTGGCCTCAATGCCGCGCCAAGCAAGATTGATCTCAGCGGTTAAAATTACTCTTGAACATCCTCTTCCTGAGCAGATTCAGGTCCTTTAAGCAACTTGGTTTCGCCAAAACCGAGTTCTCGATTGACGTCATTCTCTTTCTTTGCTTTTCCAAAAAGAGCAGCAACTCTCTCCATCAACTTCACTGCGGGTTCCAAGCTTTCCGCCCCTTCTCCAACCGCAGCTGTTATCTCAATAAATGCACTTGTGAAGCGAGTTAATCCCGAGCGGCTCTTATCAATTTCAGTGCTAAGCTCATTCAGCTTTCTGAGGATATTTTCTCGCTGACGTTCTTCCAAAGCGACGGCTTGCAGCACTCTGCGAATTTTCAGCAAATAATTATGAATTTGACCCCGATAATCTTCGGAAAGCTCAACCTTCTCACTGAACTCATCGGCATCTCGCCTAAACGAAGAAAAACGTAACTTGGCGCAATAGTAATCTATTTGGTGATCAAACCATTCAAAATACAGTTTGAAGTCTTCCGCACGCTGCGGGGGAGCAGATTCTGCAACATCCCAATCCAGTTCAAACGCATCAATAAATCCCCTGAGCTGTGCAACATAGCGCTTCTCAGCTGACCAGTTATCAGAACTCCTAGTCTCCTCGAGTTCTTGCCGGGCAGCTCTAACGACATCATAGACTGCGATACGCATATCGCTCGACAATTGACCAAGGAATTGATCACTAAACATTCAACTAACGCCCCTAACCGCCTCCAAAACGCTATCGGAAGTGTATTGAATTAAAAGCATCAATTAAAGGTCTAACTACAACCCTAACTATTGTTACTTGCGGTAATGCCAGAAAATATCAAAGCCCGGATTGAACACCGTGACCGGACCGTCGCCGGTTTCGATCTTGGCGGGGAATTTCGCCGGTTCCGCGCGTTTTTCCAGCGTGATCTGATCACCGTTTAGCGGCAGACCATAGAATTGCGGCCCGTTGATCGAGGCAAAGGCTTCAAGCTTGTCAAGCGCGCCTTCCTGCTCGAACACATGGGCAAGAAGCTGCACGGTGTTGTTGGCGGTAAAGATACCGGCACAGCCGCACGGGCTTTCCTTGCGATCATCGGTATGCGGCGCGGAATCCGTGCCCAGGAAGAAACGCGCATCACCCGACGTTGCCGCCGCCCGCAGGGCCAAACGGTGCTTTTCACGCTTGGCAACCGGCAGGCAATACATATGCGGATGAATGCCGCCGACCAGAATGGCATTGCGGTTGATGATCAGGTGATGCGTCGTGATGGTCGCGCCCAGGTTTTTGTCATTGGCTTTGACATATTCAACGCCGTCTTCGGTGGTGATGTGTTCCATCACCACACGCAGTTCCGGCAGACGCTTGCGCAGCGGATCAAGAACCCGGTCGATAAACACCGCTTCGCGATCAAAGATATCAATATCCGCATCGGTGACTTCGCCGTGCACACAAAGCGGAATACCAAGCTCTGCCATCCGCTCAAGCGCCGGCATCGCATTATCGAAATTGCGCACCCCGCTGTCGGAATTGGTGGTTGCACCGGCCGGATACAGCTTCAAGGCGGTGATCACACCGGCCTTATATCCTTCCTCGATATCATCGGGATTGGTGCCCTCGGTCAGATACAGGGTCATCAGCGGGGTGAAATCATGACCTTGCGGAATGGCTGCGGTGATGCGATCGCGATAGGCCACGGCATCAGCAGTCTTGACCACCGGCGGCACCAGGTTCGGCATAATGATCGCACGGGCAAAATGCTCCGACGTCTCGCCAATCACACCTTTGAGCATCTCACCATCACGCAGATGCAAATGCCAGTCATCCGGACGGCGAAGGGTAATGCGATGTGTCGACATGTGGCGATCTCCTGGCAACCGTTAAGCCCCGTTTGGGAAGTATGGAGCGTTACCTAGCAGATTGGCACGGAGTTGGGAACAACTGTGCTATGCCTAGAGGGACAAAACATTGAACGGGTCAATTTTTTTCTTGGTATCACCCAAGCATATCTGAACGGAGAATTCCCCCAAGACACAAGCACGAGCAAAACTAGGAGCAATTTCACCTGATGCCAGTTCAAACCGATTTCCACCAGACAAAATCAGCCATTCCATTTGCCAGGCACCGCGCCCATTAACATCTACCTCGACTGGCATATAGGTGGCTTTGTCATCTACGATAATCGGAACGCTATCGTGATCTAGAGCAGTAAAACGGGAGATTCTCGACAGTTTCTCTGCATCGAAACTCCATTCGCACCCCAACTCCAACACTTGTGCGTTAGTAACATTAACATGTCGTCGAACTCGGCGAGGATCATCCTCAAAAATAACGCTGCAACCAGATTGCGAACCAGTCAGGCTAACCCCCAACATTTTTTTTCCGTCGCGCTCACGGATGAATAGTCGTCCAGGATTGAGGTCGGACATCGCTATATAACGCACTTGATCAATGTTCACTTCACCCTCGCCCCAATAAATCATAGGTTGATACTCAGTTTTGTATCACGCGAGAAAAGGAGACAAAAGTGCGGAAGAATAAAGTGTCAGGTATGTTATCTCAGTCTTTTCGCGAACGGCGGGTGATAGATTTTGAACCGACCACCCTCAGCCTGCTTTGCGATGAAAAAAAGGGGACGGAGGCCAATTTATTTCTCACACCCCAGCCATCAGACCAGTGACCGCACCGGGCCTTCAAGCAGGTCCATCAAGTCCTCAAAATATCCGCCTGATCGAGCGGGCGACGTCGGGTCTGAGGTAATCGCCACTGCGAGGTTCTTTTCCGGATGTGCCGCGATGATCTGGCCGCCATAGCCGCGGGCGATAATGAAGCCACTACGGCTGAGGAACCAGCCATAGCCATAATCAAGGCCCGAATAAGGGGATCGGGTGCGGGGCTCGGTTGATTGGTCGATCCAGTCGGCCGGAATGATCTGATCGCTATCGAACCGGCCCTGATCGCGCATGAGCGCCCCGATGCGCAACATCGCACGCGGCGTCAGCGCCATCTCGTTTCCGCCGAAATAATAGCCTTGCGGATCGCGTGTCCAGGCCGGAATCTCAATACCAAGCGGCTGACCAAGCACCGCGCGCGCCTGTTCCAGCAGGCTTTTCCCAGTCGCAACCATCAGCACCGCACCAAGAATATGGGTTGTGCCGGTCGAATAGATCATGCGCCCGCCCGGTGTCGCAACCATGGGGCGGCGCAGTGCAAAGGAAACCCAGTTGTCCGAATTGACCCAGGCGCCGTAGTTCCGCCCCGAGGTTCCTTCAAGCCCGGCCCGGAGTGTGACCAGATCCTCGATGGTGATGTCTTCCACACCGGGGGTCGCATCCGACGGAATGATAGAGGGTGCAATTTCGCCGATGGTTGCATCGACCGAGGGGATCGCTCCTTGCGCAATTGCGCTTCCCGTCAAAAGACCGATGATGCTTTTTGAGCAGGACTTGATATTCGCAACCCGATCCAGTCCCGGCCCGCGCGGTGCTTCGGCAACGATGACCTCCTCGCCACGTTGGACCATGATGGCATGAAGCTGGGGCATGTTCGCAATTCGCGAACGGATGTCGGACGGTGTTTGGGAGAAGGCACGGCCGACAAAGGGAACGGCCACCGCCCCCAGAAGGGTCGCGGCAAAGGCACGGCGGGTCAGCATCGGTTGTGGCCTGTCGCTTGGCATATCCATCAGTCCTTGGAAATCGGGATCATTCGCTATACGCAGTCCATTTGACCATGGACTGCACCGTGCGACTTCCCGGCCATCGACCCGGAAGTTAAATTCCTTATTGGCAATCAATTCGTCAGGAATGTGACATCCAACCACAATGGGACAGGATCGTGTCGTACCGGAAATCCGTCCTGAAACGCGAAAAGGCCAGGCATTTCTGCCTGACCTTTTCACATGGGGCGAGTGATGGGACTTGAACCCACGGCCCCCAGAGCCACAATCTGGTGCTCTAACCACCTGAGCTACACCCGCCATCGTGTGGCGCGGTTTATATGGCCCGTGGCCCCCAACGTCAAGCGCATATTTTCACTTTTTTCCGCTGATTTTTCCCAAGCCCTTCAAAGCGCCGAATTTTGCGGGCTTGGGCGATGTGGTGGTGGTTTGGCTGGTGAATTCTTCATACAAATTCGCCGACCTACCCGTCTGAACATCTTGCATGTCGGGCCACATGCCTTAATTAATCGGGGTCACGAACTGAACCGCAAAACAGCGTGCAAAACCATGCATATATGTATTTGCGGATTGCCGGCACCCGATGGTTGATCTTGGGGCAACCGGCCACAAAACAGAAAAACAGACGGAGTATCGGAATGAAGTGGGGCGTTATCAGCACCGCCAAGATCGGCACGGAAAAGGTCATTCCGGCCATGCAGGAAAGCGACAAGCTTGAAATTCTGGCGATTGCCGGACGCGATCTTGAAAAGACCCGCGAGGTCGCCGAAAATTTGCGTATTCCGCGCGCCTATGGCTCCTATGAGGAGCTTCTGGCCGACCCGTCAATCGAGGCGGTTTACAATCCCCTGCCCAACCATCTTCATGTCGAATGGACGATCAAGGCGCTGGAAGCAGGCAAACATGTCCTGTGCGAGAAGCCGATCGGCCTTGATACCGAAGATGCCAAGCGCCTGATTGCTGCGCGCGACAAAAGCGGCAAACAGGTTCTCGAAGCCTTTATGGTGCGTCATCATCCGCAATGGCTGGAAGCCCGCAAGATCGTTGAAAGCGGTCAGATCGGCCAGCTGACCGCGGTGCAAAGCATCTTTACCTATTTCAATGCCGACCCGAACAATGTGCGCAACAAAAAGGACATTGGCGGCGGCGGGTTGCTTGATATCGGCTGTTATTGCGTTGTCGGCCCGCGCTTTGTCACGGCAAAGGAGCCGGTCCGCGTTGTGTCGCTGATGGACAAGGACCCGAAATTCGGCACCGACCGGCTTGTATCGGGGATGCTTGATTTCGGTTCGGGCCTGCAGGCAAGCTTTGTCTGCGGCACCCAGTCCGCCGCGGTTCAGCGCGTGCATATTCTGGGTTCTGAGGGCCGGATCGAAATCCTGATGCCGTTCAACCCGATCCCGGAAAACCCGGCAATCATCCGGGTTGGCGGACAGAAACAGCCGGGCTTTGACGAAGCACGCGAAATCAAATTCCCGGTCTGCAATCACTATACCCTGCAAGGGGAATCGGCGACCGCGATCTTTGCGGGTGAAAGCCCGGTCGATTATCCGATCGAAGATGCGATCATGAATATGCAGATCCTGGATGCCCTTGCCCGTTCGGCCAAGACCGGCAGTTGGGAAATGGTCAAATCCTGATCAGCAGGTATCGACCTTCTTAAATGACAAAGGGCGCAAGCAGATGCTTGCGCCCTTTGTGTATCGGCATATCCGGCACCAGCCGGATCACGGCACGGCAATCCTATTTGGCAAAGGCCTTTTTCATGCGGTCGATGGCATCCTGCATCTTTGTTTCTTCCTTGCAGAAGCAGAACCGCACGAAATGGCGCACGCCGCCATCTTCGCCCTGATAGAAGGCCGACACCGGGATGGCGACCACGCCGGCTTCCTTGATCATGATCTGACAGAATTCGACATCATCACAATCATAGCCAAGCGGGCGGAAATCACAGGTGATGAAATAGGTCCCCTGGGAATCCAGGACATCAAACCCGACTTCCTTGAGTCCCTTCATCAGGAAATCACGCTTGGCCTGCATTTCGGCGGTGAAGGTTTCGAAATATTCGTCATCCTTGTTCAGCCCATAGGCCACACCATGCTGAAGCCCCGGCGGCACGGTAAAGACAAGGAACTGGTGCGCCTTTTTGATCGGCTCCATCAGTTTGGCACAGGCCGTGACATAACCGATCTTCCAGCCGGTCAGCGAGAATGTCTTGCCCGCCGATCCGATCCGCACGGTGCGATCATGCATGCCCGGGAAAGTCATCAGCGGTTTGTGTTTGCGGCCATCAAAGACCAGATGTTCATACACCTCGTCACACAGCGCGATGACGTCATGCTTGATGCACAGATCTGCAACAAATTGCAGTTCGTCGTCGCTATAAACCTTGGAACAGGGATTCTGCGGCGAGTTGATCAGGATCAGCTTGGTCTTTTCGCTGAAGGCGGCGGCCAGTTCTTCGCGCGGCAATTCCCAGTGCGGCGGGGTCACGCGCACCAGTTTGGGAATACCGCCGGCCAGCTTCACCATCGGAAGGTAGCTGTCATAAAGCGGTTCGATCAGAATGACTTCATCACCCGGGGCCACCAGACCAAGGATCACGTCAGCCAGCCCCTCGGTCGCGCCGACTGCAACCAGCACTTCTGTTTTCGGATCCACATCGATGCCATAGAACCGTTTATTGTGATCGGCAACGGCCTGAAGCAATTCGGGCACCCCGGCAAGCGGCGGATACTGGTTGGACAGTTCCATGGTTGCCTTGGCGGCGGCTTCGCGGATATCGGCCGGGCCGTCGGTATCGGGTGCACCCTGCCCCAGATTGATGGCCTGATGTTTCTGGGCCAGTTCGTTCATCACTTCAAAGATCGTAATACCGCCCGAAGCAAAAAGCGGGTTGCCGACAAATTCGGTCATGAGGCGTCCTTTATATTATATGCGTTCGCCGGATGGTGGCGTCCGGTTGCAGCCCGGCCCGATCAGGCCATTTTATGGGTCATCCGTGCCGTACTATAATCGCCCAAAGGCAAATTGTTCGAGTCCATATATCAGACAGACCGATTAAAGGTCATCTGGCACATATGCATGACACAATTCACTCTTTTGCGGCAAATCCTGTCGCATGCCGGTGTCATTCTGGCAAGGATTGAGCAATCCGGATCACTCTGCCCGGCGATGATGCAGGGCGTTTGCATATTTTTTGATCATTTTGCCTAAAACTCGATCACCTGCAATCAAGAAAATCTTAAAAATTTCATGGGTTTTGCTGGGTTTTCGCGCAAAGAATCCTTAGAATGCCACCGCGGACCAAACTTGGCATGGTCCGTGCAACAGACACCGTGCGAAGCATTACGCTTTCCGAGTTCTACGCAACTCTCGCAAAAAGCAGAGGGCGCTTAATGAAAAAGATCGAAGCCATCATCAAGCCATTCAAGCTTGACGAGGTAAAAGAGGCCCTTCAGGAGATCGGCCTCAAAGGGATTACCGTCACCGAAGCCAAAGGTTTCGGCCGTCAGAAAGGTCACACGGAGCTGTATCGCGGCGCCGAATATGTTGTGGACTTTCTGCCGAAGGTAAAGCTGGAAATCGTCGTTGAGGACACGCTGGTTGAGCGTGCGATTGAGGCAATCCAGCAAGCCGCTCATACCGGCCGTATCGGCGACGGTAAAATTTTCGTTTCCTCACTTGAGGACGCGATCCGTATTCGTACCGGTGAACGGGGCAACGACGCGATCTGATCGGTCTTGCCTGTCAAAGAACACCGTACGGTAACTAAATTTGAGTTTTAAAGGGTTGCATCATGTCTGACGCTGCTTCTGTACTTAATCTGATCAAAGAAAAAGGCATCCAGTTTGTCGATCTGCGCTTTACCGATACCAAAGGTAAATGGCAGCACACCGCGCAGGATATCTGCACGATCGACGAAGACGTCTTTGTTGACGGCATCATGTTCGACGGTTCGTCGATCTCCGGCTGGAAAGAAATTAACGAATCCGACATGATCCTGATGCCGGATCCGTCGACCGCTGTTGTTGATCCGTTCACCGCACAGCCGACCCTGATCCTCGTTTGCGACGTTATCGAACCGGCAACCGGCCAGGGTTACGAGCGTTGCCCGCGTTCGACCGCGAAACGCGCACTGGCTTACATGAAGTCGGCAGGTATCGGCGACACCGCATATTTCGGCGCAGAGCCGGAATTCTTCATGTTCGACGACGTTCGTTGGAGCACCTCGCAGGAGAGCATGGCTTACGCGCTTGACTCCGAAGAAGGTCCGTACAACACCGGCACCGAATTCGAAGGCGGCAACCGCGGCCACCGTCCGGGTCCGAAGGGTGGTTACTTCCCGGTACCGCCGGTTGACTCGGCAAACGACATCCGTGCCGAAATGGTCAACTACATCAACGAAATGGGCGTGCGTTGCGAAAAGCACCACCACGAAGTTGCACCGTCGCAGCACGAACTGGGTATCGCATTCGGCACCCTGATCGAACATGCTGACGCCGTTCAGGTTTACAAATACTGCATCCACATGGTTGCACACCAGTATGGCAAAACCGCAACCTTCATGCCGAAACCGATCTTCGGTGACAACGGCTCGGGCATGCACACCCACCAGTCGATCTGGCACGAAGGCAAGCCGCTGTTCGCTGGTAATGGCTATGCTGATCTTTCTGAAACCGCTCTGTACTACATTGGCGGTATCATCAAGCACGCCAAAGCACTGAACGCATTCACCAACCCGACGACCAACTCCTACAAGCGTCTGGTCCCGGGCTTCGAAGCACCGGTTCTGCTGGCATATTCTGCACGTAACCGTTCTGCTTCCTGCCGTATCCCGTACACCGCTTCGCCGAAGGGCAAGCGCGTCGAGATCCGCTTCCCGGATGCCCTTGCCAACCCGTATCTCGCATTCTCTGCAATGCTGATGGCTGGCCTTGACGGTATCGAGAACAAGATCCACCCGGGCGAAGCAATGGACAAAAACCTCTATGACCTTCCGCCGGAAGAGCTCAAAGAAGTTCCGACCGTTTGCCGTTCGCTTCACGAAGCTCTCGACAGCCTCGATGCTGACCGTGAGTTCCTGAAGAAGGGCGACGTTATGACCGACGACCTGATCGACGCTTATATCGCGCTGAAAATGGAAGAAGTCGTTCGTTTCGAACAGGCTCCGCACCCGGTCGAATTCGACATGTATTACAGCGGCTAATTCCTTTCACCCGAAAGGAAGACGCGAAATATCGGAAACGCCCGGCCATCTGGCCGGGCGTTTTCATTTGTGCATCATCTTTTGTGCATAACAGGCGGTAATCATTAAACGGTTTGCTTACCCCTTCCCGATAAGATTTGACCTGACCTTTCGTATCGGGATTTAATCAGACCTATGAGCAGCAAACCTTCAACGCCCAGTTTTTCCGAAAAACGCAATCGGCAAAAAGCCGACAAACTGGTGCGGACGGCCAAAAATGCGCTGGCAACGGGCCGGGACAAGGAAGCAATCCCCTACCTTGACCGGGCGTCCGAACTTGCGCGCAACAATCCCGAACAGCTTGAACGCACCCTGCTTCTGACCGGCGAATCCCATCGGCATCTTGGCGATATGGAAGCCGCGCGCACCTGTTTTCGCAACGTGCTGAAAGCCAATCCCACCTGCGGCCGGGCCTGGAAATATCTTTCCGATATCACCAAACTCACTGCCGACAGCGACGATATAAAAAACATGGTGGCCCTGCTGAACCGCGATGCCGTGCTTGATTTCCAAAAGGCAAGCCGGTCTGTTCGAACCGCCAGTGCGGCACAAGTCCGTCAAAAACTTTATCAAACCAGTGTTGAACGCTGGAAACCGTACGAACCCTATATTCAGCCACTTTTATCCGCACTTGGCCTGCATGATAGCGACAGGGAAAATTCATGAACACGGCGACATCGCAGACACCCGAACAGGTATTGGAGCAGGCGCAGAAACTTTGGGCGCAGGGCAAGTCCCAGAAAACCTACGACCTTGTTTCGACCTATTTGCGGGCCAATCCCAATGACGGGCCGCTGTTGCATTTCTTTGCGGGCGTTCTGGAAAAGCAGGGCAATATATTCGGGGCAATCAAACATCTGGAATTTGCCTGCAAGGCGCCCAACAGCCAAAGCTTGTATTTCCTTGATCTGGCATCACTGCTTGGCAAACAGCAAATGTATGTCGAAAGCCAGAATGTCCTGACGGTTGCGATGAAGCGCGATCCGGGTAATCAGGAAATCCAGGCCCAGCTTGGCAGCATGTTGATCCTGAACGGTTTCTTTGATCAGGGTGTCAAACTGTTCAGTCACGTGATGGCCCAAAGCCCGTCAAACTGGCAACGATGGACCCTGTTTGCAAATTCGGTCGCCAAATCATCCCGGCCCAAACAGGCCGCCGAACTTTATGACCAGGCACTTGAAATCATGAAGGGTGCCAGCACATCGGATGCGGATGTAACGCCGTCGCCAGCCGATATTGCCAATACCCTGATGGCCAAGGCCGATCACCTTAAAACCATCGGCGACAAAGACGGCTGCACAGCCCTTATTCGCGCCGCAATCGCCCAGACAAAATATGTCGCGCGTGCATGGGCGGAACTGGCAACGCTCAAGGCATTTACCGACGATGATGTCGCAACGGTCGAGAAAATGATCGGTGCGGAACGCGGCAAATTATCGAAGCTTGATCTACAATATCTGCACCACGCGCTTGGCCTTGCCTATATGACGCGCGATGACGGCAAAGCCGCGATGGCCCATTACCTTAAGGCCAATGCCTATCAGCGTGAACAGATCGACTATAACGAGGAAAAGACCCTGGCATTCCTTGCGAACCTGCCGAATTTCTTTACCCCGGATGCGATTGCCGGCAACACCCTGAACGAAACCGGGGATGAACAGCAATTCATCTTTATTGTCGGCATGCCGCGTTGCGGATCGACCCTGCTAGAACAGGTTCTTGACAGTCACAGCGACGCGTTTGGCGTCGGGGAAATTCGCACCCTGCCCGGGCTTTTGAAGCGGGCCTACGGCGATGGCTTCCCGTCCCTGCCCGCCCATAAAAAACTTTTGGCCGATCCCAAACGGCTGGCCCTGTTTGCAAAGGCCTATCGTGACGAAGTATTGCGGATGCTGCCGCCGGAAGTCCTGAAAAATGGCAAAGGCCCGCGCTATATCGTTGACAAGATGCTGGGCAACTTTGTGTCAGTCGGCCTGATTGCCATGGCATTCCCCAATTCAAAAATCATTCACGCGCGCCGCGATCCGATGGATACCGCGTTTTCATGCTTTACCCATTTCTTTGCCGACGGACATAAATATCTGTGTGACCTGCGTGAAATCGGCAATTTCTATGTCGCGTATCGCGATCTGATGGCCTATTGGGAAAAGACCCTGTCAAAGGATCAACTGATCACGGTCGATTATGAAAAAGTCATTGCCGACCTTGATCACGAAGCCCGCCGGCTTGTTGATTTCCTTGGCCTTGACTGGCAGGACGCGTGTCTTGAATTTTATGCCAACACGCGTGAAGTCCGCACCCATAGCGCCCTTGAAGTCCGCCAGCCCGTCTATAACAGCAGTCTGGAACGCTGGCGCCCCTATCAAAAGGAACTGACCCCGCTGATCGAGGCACTTGGCATCAATCCGGACTGATCACACCATAAAATCGTCACGTCGCGCGCCAGTTTTTGCCTGCTGATACGTGTTTGCTCATAATGGGCGGGCTTTGCATTCGCCCGCATCACTGAGCAAACAGGATGTCGGCCATGAGTGACGATCAAAGCACAACAGCACCAAACGCCGCCCATGTGCGGGCCAAACTTCGCCTGCAACCGGCCATACCGCCCAAAAACAGCACGTCTTTGCCGGACAATCGCGGGGCGGCGCCATCGGTGCCGGCGCATAAACTGGCAACCGGGCTTTCTGAAATCCGGACGCAATGGAGTTCCGGGCATAGACGTGCGGCCCGCAGGCTGTGCGGCAAGCTTCTGCAAGACTATCCCGACAATGGTGATCTGTTGCAGATCAACGGGCTGATTTGCAATGAAAGCGGACAGGTTTCCGATGCGGTCCGCAGTCTTGAGCGCGCATGCAACTGCGCATCGCCCAAGCCCGTCTATTTCACCGATCTTTCGGCCGTTCTGGCCAATGCCGGGTATGAGGCACAAGCCAAAACCGTTCTGAATGCCGCGGTAAAACGCTTTGCGCTTGACGGAAAAGTTCACTTGCAGCTGGGGCTTCTTGAAGCCCGCGGCATGGGCACCCGCAATGCCATTCCCCATCTTAAACGTGCCATTGCCCTTGCGCCGAATGACTGGACCGCCTGGAGTGCCATGGGGGTTGTGTTGCTGTCGCTTGATGACATCGAAGCCGCCCTGCAACATATGGGCAAGGCATTGAAATGTGCACAGGCCAATGCCGACGCCAAGGCGATCAATGATATCCGCATCAGTATTGGCGAATGTCAGAAGGAATTGGGCAATGTCGCCGAAGCCTGCGCATTGTTTGAAATTGTCCTGTCGCAGGAACCCCATAATGTGCGGGCATGGCATTGCCTGACCCTGGCGACACGCGTGCCCGAAGACCACCCGGCACGCGCCGTCATTTTCGATATCTATCAATCAGGCCGCTATCAATCGATGCCGGTAAACGAACAGGAAATGCTGCTGTTTTCGATCGGCAAGGTCGAAATGGAAGCCAAGAATGTCGATGCCGCGATGAAGGCACTTGCCGAAGCCAACCGGACCAAACGCCAAACCATCAATTACACCCCCGCTGCAATCGAAGACATGCTTGATCATGTTCGTGACCGGTTTCCGGCCGAACGGTTTGCCCATCTTGGTCCGGTTCGTAACGATGCCGACGAACCCCAGCATGTTTTCATTGTCGGCATGCCCCGTTCGGGCACGACCCTGACCGAGCAGATCCTGAGCTCACACCCCGATGTATTCGGCGCGGGCGAGCTTGATACCATGGTCTATCACCATCATGCCCTGATCGAGCATAAGGTCAAAAACGGGGCCGCACGCGAAGATGTCATGAAATACGATGATGACTTCATCCGTATTCTTGGTCAGGCATACCGCAAGGAAACACTGGGCCGGATCACGCGCATCCAGTCCGGCAGCAGCGATAACGGCACCGCCACCATCCGCAGGATCGTCGACAAGCTGCCATCAAACTTCACGCGGGCCGGGATGCTGGCACTGATGTTGCCAAACACCCGGATCATCCATTGCCGGCGTCATCCGGTGGCATCATGCTTTTCGATCTATAATCGCCGGTTTGGCGGTGTGCAGAACTTTGCCTATGACCAGCGCGATCTTGGGCATTACTACAATACCTATGAACGGTTTATGGATCACTGGCGCGATGTTTTGCCATCGGACCGACTGATCGAAGTCGATTACGAAAATGTCGTCGACAATCTTGAAACAGAAGCCCGTCGACTGATCGAATTCGTTGGCCTGCCTTGGGATGATGCCTGTCTGAATTTCCATCAGAACGAACGTCAGGTCCGCACACACAGCGCCCTGCAGGTCCGCAAACCGATTTATCGCACCAGCCTGAAGGGCTGGCAGCCCTATGCAAAACATCTGGGTCCGTTACTTGAAACACTGGGCCTTGATGAACAGGGCAACCCGCGCGACACCGATACAAAAAAGGCCAGCTGACGCTGGCCTTTTGGCGGTCTGATATCGATGTCAGTCCTGATGCAGTTCCGGTTCAAGATCGGGGGTATAAAGGCAATGGCGTGCCTTGCCCGATGCCTTGGCCTGATGCATTGCCTTGTCGGCACGGCGCAGCTGTTCGTTCATGTCGCTGCTGCCGCCATCAAAGACCGCAAAACCGATTGATGCGGTCACACCGCAATCTTCGCCTTTCCAGACGAAGGGCTGATTGAGTTCCGACAAGATGGCATCGGCCATCTCGATCATTTCCTTTTCACCGCCCTTGTTGATGAACAGCATGGTGAATTCATCACCACCAAGACGCGCGACTTCTTCGGCCCGGCGCGCTGCGCGCTTCAGCCGTTTGGAGGTCTCGCTCAGAAGCCAGTCCCCCGCGGCATGCCCCTTCTCGTCATTGAGTTTCTTGAACCCGTCAAGATCGAGAATGAACATGGCGGCCGGGGTGTTGGTGCCGCGCAGCACGGTTTCACACTGATCAATTTTTTGCATGAAACGCGCCCGGTTGGCCAAGCCGGTCAGTTCATCATTGTTGGCCTTGTTTTGCAGTTCGCGTGCCGCGTGTTTTTGTTTGGTGATGTCACTGGTCCACCACAGAACCGATTCCTCGCCCTCGAACGACAGCGGTTCCAGCGATGTCTTGAGCCATTTGGCCTCTGACATGTTCGGGCGGCGCAACCGGATTTCGACATCATGCAATTCGCCAAGCATATCCATGTCGCTCAGCGACTGTTGGCGATAACGGTCCGACAGCAATATCGCATCGGTCGGTTGTTTCTCGTCCTTGATGTCGAGCATGTTGGCAAAGGTGCTGTTGAAAAACTGGAACACCCCGGTTTCCCGGCTGGAAATGCCGACACCGATCGGCGCACTTTCCAGAAGCCCGGTCAGGCGCTGGGCTGCTTCGGCGACTTCGGCCTGCGCCTTTTTCAGGCTGGTGACATCAATCAAGGATCCGATGGTGCCGGCGATGCTGCCACTTGGCCCCTTAAGGCTTGATGCGGCAAACAAAGCCGTCCGGTTGTCATCGCCAAGCGCGAATGTGATTTCATCACGCACCTGGCCTTCTTTGACCAGCAATGCCTTTTCGTGATCGGTAATGGTCTTGGCCAGGTCTTTTGGCGCCACTTCGACAAGCTTTTTTCCGATAACGTCGGTAACCTGAAGATCAAACAGTTCCGCAAAGGCACCGTTACAGCGCGTCACAACGCTTTCGAGGTTTTTAAGGTAAACCGGGGTCGGCAACACGTCGATCAGATGCTGGATAAAGATTTTGTGGTCTGCCAGTGCACGCGCCAGTTCCTGGGCCTTGCCACCATCACGCAGGACCAGGGCAATCGTATTGCCGGGCCCGGTGTCGCAATGCCAGGAAAACACCGTCTTTTCGAGCCGAAATCCCGGCAGATCCGCACGCCCGCCAGATGAAATCGCGCCCAGCGCGTGGCGAACCGATCCGACAGAATCCCCGTCGGAGAATTCGCCCTTCTTGGCAAGGAAGGCGAGAAACTGTTTGATTTCGGTTCCGGCACGCAAAACAGTTTTCGCCGCAGCGAGCTGTTTCTCGGCGGCCGGATTGACATGAACGATTTTCAGATCGCCCTTATCAAGAAAAACAAGACTATCACGTGACAACGCTGCTGTTGCCACCACATCCACACTAACTGACAAGACACCCCGCACGCCGCAAAACGACGTGCTCCCTCGGCTATGTTATATAGATGTCCCAGCTCAGACCTTTTTTGACCGGTCTTTCTTTATATAAGCAACACCCATTGCATATACTTGAGGATAAGTCATTATTTTTCTTGCGGCCAGAAGAATGCCTTACGGCCTTGTCGTTGCAGATTATTTCGTCGGAATGGGCAGATCGATATAGCCGCGATCAATGCAATGTTCGAGTTCTCGCGCCGCCGCCAGCATTTCCTGATAGGTTTCGCGCAAATGTCTGAGCTTTTTAAGCTCTTCCTCGGTCGGGTGCTGGTCGGTGCGATCGGCACTGAGCTTGAACGCATATTTCAGATAATCGGCGCGCAACCGGGCAACCGTGATCATAAGCGGCACCGCGTTTTCCACCGACATGTCAGGTATGGCCGGGCTGATGATTTCGTGATTGATTTCACGCAGGACATGTTCCATGCCCATCATAAAACGGCTTTTGCTGCGGTTTGTATCCTGTGACATGCCCTTTACTCCTACATCATAAGGGTCTGAATTCATGGGACAGTATTACGCGGGAAAGTAAAAACACCTATAACAGTTTGCTACCCGAAGTCCGCCATCGGCCATTTTGCATCCCGTCTGTCGGGATCGCAACTTGCAGGCGCGCGATAACCGCGCTAGAGGATGGGACAATGATTTTTCAAACACAGGAATTCTATCATGGAAGCACGCGTCAAGTGGCTTGAGAACCTTACCTTCACCGGCACCAGCGGCACCGGTCATGGCGTTGTCATGGACGGGGACAAGGATAACGGCTTTGGACCGAGCCCGATGGAAATGCTGCTTCTGGGGATTGGCGGCTGTTCGTCGATTGACGTTGTGCACATCCTGAAAAAAGGCCGCGAAAACGTTCTTGATGTTGAAACCGACGTCAAGGCAGAGCGCGCTGAAACCGATCCCAAGGTCTTCACCAAAATCCACCTGCATTTCAAGGTCAAGGGTGAGAACCTTAATGAAACCAAGGTCGGACGTGCGGTTGAACTTTCGGCAGAAAAATACTGCTCGGCATCGATCATGCTGTCCAAGGCCGCCGAAATCACCCATAGCTGGGAAGTCATGGAATAACGGGCATCTGACTTTCTGCCCCAAACAGGTCACGATGATGACCTAGAAAAAGCGGTCTGGATACGGGCCGCTTTTTTGTTGTTCGCACCCGGCCACCAGACGGGTTAACATCGCGTTCTGCCTGAAACGATATCGATTACAATTGATTGCGCCAACCGATACGGAGCCACCCCATGGTCAAACGACAAACATTACGGACCGGCATCACGTCACTTGCCCTGGGTGCTGTCATGGCAATCGGCATTGGCACGCAGGCGTTCGGGCAATATGAGCCGTCCGGCAAAGCCGTCACAAGCCCGGCCAACGGTTTGGCCTTTGATGACTATGTCACTGCAACGCGCAAGCAGCTTCGCGATGTCATATCGGCCCGTTTCGAGGCCGAAGCAAACCCGTTCGGTTCGTTCGATATTGATCAGGTTGTCGATATGCGAAGCCCCTATTCCCTTGGGGCGGACGAGGCCGCCTGTCTGACGGCCGGACGCGGACTTGCCCATGGTGAAAAAGTCGGTTTTCTGGCCGTTCACGGCCTGACAGACAGCCCCTATTGGCTAAGCGATGTGCGCGATCAGCTGCGCCGGGATTTCCCGTGCGCCACCTTTAACGGCGTGCTGTTGCCCGGTCATGGCACGGCGCCCGGTGATCTGATCGATGTCAGTTATCAGGATTGGCTGGATACCGTGAATTACGGCATGACGGCCTTTGACAAGGATATCGAACATATCATCGCAATTGGCTATTCAACCGGGGCCACCCTGATCGGGCGTGATATCGCCGCGCGCAGCAATGATCCGCGCATCAGTGCCATGATCATGCTGTCCCCGGGGCTTGCCGCCAAAAGCGATATGGCATGGCTGACGCCCTATGTCCGGTATGTCAAAAAATGGGTCGGTCAGGGATCTGAAAATGATCCCGGAAAATACGGGTCCATGGCAATGAATGCAGCAGCCGAATTTCATCTTTTGACCGCGCCGTATCGCGATGCATCAATCCCGGCTTCCAACGTTCCGGTTTTTGTTGCCATCAGTTCCGATGACCAGACCGTTAACCCACTGGCCGCCCTGGACTATTTCTGCAACAAGGTCCAAAGCCCGATCCGCCAGATGATCTGGTATCAGGGCGAAATCAATACTGTTGATGAACATCCCCAATGTGATGACATCGATATCGTGAAATCCGCCAATGACGACATGCGAACCATCAATCACGCCCATACCGCCATTACCATGAGCCCGGAAAACCCGGTTTACGGTCTTGATGGTGCGGTACTTGATTGCGGCCATTATGATGATCCCGACGAACTTGCATCCTGCCAGTCCGGCACCGATACAGTTTACGGCGAACGCAATCTGTTGAAATCGGCAACCCCCGGGACCCTGCGCCGGGGCACGTTTAATCCTGATTTCAACGTCATGATGGACAAGATGGCAATCTTTGTTGCGGCATCGCTTGGCGTAAACAAACAGCCTGCTGCGCAATGACCGTGCAATCACGTCCCGGCAAAGGCACATCTTCCGATCTGATGGATTTTACCATTGATCACTTCACCGCCCCCGATGGCGTGCGGTTGCGCATCGCCATCATGACCCCGCCCGATACTCGCGGGCATGTTCTTATTCTTCAGGGGCGCGGTGAATTCGTTGAACGCTACCGCGAGACGGCCAACGATCTGGCCTGGCGCGGATACGGCACCGTGACATTCGATTTTCGCGGACACGGCGGATCTTCACGCGCCACCCCGGACCCGATGATGGGATATGTGCGTGATGTTGCGCATTATGGGGCCGATACCCGTCACGTCATTGATCACGTCAAACATCAGCACGGCATTACCTGTGACACCGTCATGACCCATTCAACCGGCGGGCTGGTGGCGATGGTAATGTTGCTTGATCAGCCTGATCTTTGGAAAAGTGTCGTGATGATTGCGCCGTTCTTCGGGCTTGGTGGCCCGCGATGGTTTTCGATAGCCGCCCAGATCCTGTCTGGCAGCTTGTGCCGATATGGTTTTGACAAACAATATCTGCCCGGGCAGCGAAACCTCAGCCCGCTTGCAGAATTTGATCCGGAAAACATCCTGACATCTGATCCGCACCGCCATGACCTTAACCGTACGATCCTGCAAGCCGCGCCCGATTTGGTGGTTGGCGGCACATCGGCGGGATGGCTTGATGCCTGTTTCAGGGCACAATCGGAAACAGCCGATCGCTTGGCACAGCCCGACATGGCGCAGAAACTTCCGCCAATGACCATCATTCTGGCGGGCAATGACCAAGTCGTTTCAAACCGGACGACACAAGAGCTGCTTGGCCATTTCCCGAATGTAACGATCAGGGAAATCCCCGAAGCCCGCCATGAAATCTTGCAGGAACGCGATTTGTATCGTGATCAGTTCTGGGCGGCTTTTGACCGGCATATGGACCTTTACGGGGCCTAATTCCGCCTGTTTCCGCCTGTTTCCGTCCAACAAGCCATCAGGCTATCAGGCCTTTGAATGGCGGGTTTGCGTCGCGGCGGGGGTCAGGATGCCTTCGAACCGTGATTTGCGAAAGCTGCTTGGTGCCATTCCGCGGTGACGACGGAATTGGCGGTTAAAATGCGACAGGTTTTGAAAACCGGCTTCTTCGGCAACCCGATAGATCGGCATATCTGACGATAACAGCAAGCTTGCCGCACGGCCCAGCCGCAACCCCATCAGATAATCCTGAATGGTGGACCCCATATGGCGCTGGAAAAACCGGCGCAAGGTGCGTTCGCTCATCCCGGCATTGCGCGCGATCCAGGCACTACTGACCGGTTCGAAATAACTGCCATGCAGCAAATCAAGAACCCTGCCCAGGCGGCTGGCATCATCATGATCGGGAATTGCCGCATCGAAACGATCAGATGCCAGCGGTATCAGGTCGCTCGCATCAAGCAATGTCCGAAGCACGTCGATCAACATGACAAGCTGATCTGCCGGTGTGCCTTGTTCAAAGACCGGGGCAAATGCCGCGACTTTTCGGGCCGTTACCGCATCAAACTGAACACCGCGACGCGACAGTCGCAATGCGGTTTCAAGCCCGGCCAGTTCGGGCATGGTTTTGCAAACGGTATTGATCCAGTCGGCCGTAAACCAGAAAACAAAGGCCTGATGTCCCTTTGTTGTCCCCGCAACCTGCAGGGCGGCTTCGTGGGCACGCAATTCGCCGTGGCTGGCCGATGGCGGCTGGGCGTTCGCGGAATGCCAAGTATGCGGAAGATTGGGCCCCAACAGCACCAGATCATCATCGCCATAAGACCCGATATGATCACCGACATAACGCTGCCCGTGACTTCCAAGCGTTAATGTCAGTTCATATTCCGGGTGAAAATGCCATTCAAACGGGATCGCCAGAAGATTGCGATACAGGCCCTTCCAAGATCGGTCCGGGGCAATCTGAACATGTTCGAACAAAAGCTTCATCAGATCGCAACCATGCCTTTACGGAACATAATCTGGATTAATTTGGCCAAATAGTATCATTCTTTGTCCGCCCTGTCAGTGTGCAGGTGCCCGTCATCCTGTTTTAATTTTTTCCAGATCAAAACAGGATGACGGAGGAACATCATGTCCATGCTTGCCAATGCCCCGACCATGACGCCCACCATGGCCCCGAACAGTGACCGTCCGGGAAATGCATCCACCAAGGAAGTCAGCGGTACACAGCTGCGCGATCTGAAAAAGAAACTTCCGTTGCGCGTCCTGTCCGAAGACGATTTTGCCCATTGGCAGACATATGGATATGTGGTTGTTCCAAACGCAGTCCCCGCCGAACAGGTCAAGGCGACCGTCGATCTTTTGTGGGAATTCGAAGAAATGGACCCCAACGATCCGGAAAGCTGGGGCCGCCCGCAAATGCGCGACAATGCGATGAAGGAATTGAACAATTCCGGCATGGTAGAGATTTACAATCACCAGACCCTTTGGGATAACCGCCAGACCCAGCGGGTCTATGACGCCTTTGTCGATATCTGGGATCGTACCGATCTTTGGGTTTCGATTGATCGTGCCAACCTCAATACCCCGAACAAGGGCACGCGTGCCTTTGACGGTTTCATTCACTGGGATGCCGATACCAGTGCCGATCCGCTGCCAATCAATGTGCAAGGCGTGCTGTCACTGGTTGATACCACCGATGACATGGGCGGCTTCCAGTGCGTGCCCGATCTGTTTGCGAATTTCGAAGAATGGCGCAAAACCGCCCCTGCGGATCGTGATCCGTTCCGCCCGGATATGGATACGGTGCCCTATACACCCAAACGCATTGCCATGAAGGCCGGGGATCTTGTGATTTTCAACAGCCTGCTGGCTCACGGCATTCGCGCCAACCGGTCCGATCAGGCCCGCATCGCGCAATATATTTCCATGGCACCGGCCACACCCGAGGAACAGGATCTTGTCGACTGGCGGGTTAAAAGCTGGTCCGAACGGTTACCTGCGCGCGGCTATGCCTTTCCCGGTGATCCGCGCAATTGGGAACAGACCCGCTATGAACGGGCGAAACTGACCCCACTTGGTGAAAAGCTTCTGGGCAAGACGCCCTGGTAAAGCCCTCCCCCATAAAACAAAGAGCGCCCGGCAATCACACCGGGCGCTCTTTTGATTTTTGCATAAAAACCGGGCCTAGAGTTTGGCCAGCAATTTTGCCTTGGTCGCGTCATCAACAAAACCCGCTTCGATCGCGGTGCGCGTTACCCCCAGCAATTCGGCATCACTGAAACCGAACACATCCTTGGCACGCTGATATTCCTCGGCCAGACTGGTGTGGAAGAAGGGCGGATCATCCGATCCCAATGTGACTTTCACCCCGGAATCATGGAATTTGCGCAGCGGATGGGATGCATAATCCGGATAGACCGACAGTGAAATGTTTGATCCCGGACAGACTTCCAGAACAATTCCGCGCTTTGCCAGTGTTTCGACCAGTTTCGGGTCTTCGATTGACCGCACGCCATGGCCGATACGGGTTACCGGCAGTTTGTCAATCGCATCCCAGACGCTTTGTGGCCCCTGTACCTCGCCAGCATGGGTGGTGCAGCCCAGCCCCGCATCCGCCGCGATCTTGAAGGCCGGGTAAAACGTTTCTTGCGAAAACATGCTTTCATTCCCGCCCATGCCGAAACCGACAATATAGGCATGCCCGCAATCTGCTGTTTCGCGCGCGACCTTGACCGCGATATCGCCACCGACATGGCGCACACAGGTCATGATGATCCGGCCGATAATCCCGGTTTCCTTTTCGGCACGGTCAATGCCATCGACCACCGCTTCGAGATGTTCGTCATAGGAAAGACCACAATCAGCGGCATGGGTCGGTGAACAGAAAAGCTCGACATAAAGGGCGCCGACCTTTGCCTGTTCGGTCAGGTAAAAGTGGGTCAGGTCCGAATAATCCTGCTTGGTGCGGATGGCCGCACTCGCCTTGTCAAAACTTTTGAGGAATTCCGGAAAATCGCCCCAGATATAACGATCCTGTTCATCATAGATGTCATCAGGCAGGGTCAGATTGTTGCGCTTGGCAAAGCTACGCACCAGCGCAGGCGTCAGGGCCCCTTCAAGATGCAGATGCAATTCGGCCTTTGGAATGGACAGGGTCATTTGGGCGCTCCGGATCTGTCGGTATTTTTTGCTATGAATACCTTCTAACCCGAAGCCCCAGCCACGTCACGCAGCAACCGCGTTGCGTGACGATTTCTGTGCTGTCTTGACCTTTGTCTCGTCTGCATCGGAAACAAGCGTCGCCAACGGGCCGATATAGGGTTCAAACCGTTGCCATTTGCCAAGCGAGTCCTTGAAAATCGGCCGGCGGACCTGGATCATGCTGGCCGTGGTGGCCGTGTGATCGGTCTTGTAAAATTCAAGACATTCCGGATGCCAGTCCAGCCCGCAATGCGCCAGATAGTCCTTTGCGACAACGTCCGGATTGGCCACCAGATCCTCGTAGGACAGATCATAAAGCATGCCATTGCGGTCAGTTTCAAAGAACACATTCATCAGCCCGACATAGGCACGATAATAATCGGCCAGTTCGCCAAGATCATCGGAATAGCGCATCGGAATGGCAAAGGGTGTCGTGTAAACCGACAAACAGGTTGCCAGCGGATGACGATGGGTATGAATGATCGGTGCGTCGGGAAATACCCGGCGGATCATTTCAAGGCGCACGAAATTGGCCGGTGTCTTGTTGGTGACAAACCGTTTGTCCGGGGCATAGGCACGCATTGCTTCCAGATACTGGCTTCTGATCTTGCGCGCGGCCTTGTCATCAATACGCGACAATTGTTCGGAAATTCGGCCTTTGCCGACGACATCATTGACCGCCTTGGCAAAATCACCGATTTCACCGGCCGCATAGACATCAGGATGCGCACCAAGAATGCGTTCGGTCAACGTCGTTCCCGATCGTGGCATGCCCACGATAAAGATCGGCTTGGGGCCCTTGGCATCAAGTGCCATCACATCGCCCGATGCCATATCCGTTGCGGCGGCTTCGGCTTGGCGCGCCATGTCTTCGAGCGTCTTCATTTCGAGCAATTCGCGTTCCATATCAAACGGGCGGGCGGCGCGGTTGGCCGCATGTCCCTTGCCGTAATAGGCAAAGGCCCGTTCCATATCGCCTTCGGTTTCGGCGATCTTGGCCAAGGCATAGGCGGCCTTGTACTTTTCGGAACTGTCTGATTTGGGGTTCTGAAGGATCGCCTCAAGATGTTTGACAGCATCCTCGGGCATGGCCTGGGGCCGCATGAAGGAGATGACCATATAAGGCTGGGCTGAATATCCGGGACGATCATTGATGATCGAAAGGCTGGTTGATACCGCCTGCTCGACCTCGCCTGCCATGGCGTAGCTTGATGCCAGAACTACCCGCAATTCAAGATTGCCAGGTTGCCGCGCAACCGCCTTTTCCAGAATCGCAAAAGCCTGTGCGTGATCTTCCTGATGCAAATGAATACGCGCCATTAATGTCTGCGCATCGTTGAAATGGGAACTGCTTTCCCCAACGGTTTTCAGCACCGAAACAGCACGCGCAAGTTTAGGTGCAACGCATTTTCCGGGACTGACATGAGACTCTGCGCGAAACAGGACATCGGCAAGCAAAAAGGCCAAAAATCCGTCCTTTGGTGCAGCGCGAAGGCGCTCCTCAAGGACCGACTCGAATGAACCAAAGTCACTTGTAAGATATGAATATTGCAGCAGATTCTGGGCGACAGCCGTGAACAGTCTGTCATTGGTCGGGACAGTGCGAAACAGTTTGCGAAGACGCGGCCCCGCAGACGCAGGATTTTTCCCCTGCAACTCGCTGACAGCAGTCATAATCTCGATATCAGTACGTCTTGGATGCAGCCGCAAAATACGGGCACCAATTTTGGCAGCCGTATCAAAGTCGGCTGCTGACATTGCCCGCTTAATATCCCCGGCAATATCCTTTTTTGACTGCGTCATTCATCTGTCCCTGGATGCGATCAAATAATCTCACGCCCCCTCCCCAAGCACAAAACGACTATAGGTCACTTAAAATTTATCGCACAGCACAAATGTTGATATGAACACCAAAGATCACGAGATTGTGACAATATAACCACAACCCTTGCTATAGATGCAGAACTTCATAGCCTATTGCAGGACGCTGGTCGGCCTTGACTGAACCGAATTCATTTTCAGATTAAGGCAAATGGTTTGACCATTGCAAACAGCCACGGGCGACATGGCATGAGCCGACGATTGAAAACACGCTGCCGCCGGTGAAAGTTCATCGGCTTCTGCCACACAGAAAAAGCGCCCTATCGTCTTGAAAAATATATTTTTCTTCCTGAACTTTTAATCAGCGCATCTCGTATGGTAAAAATTACAATATTGGAATTTAGCCACCCGGCCTGATGGCCAGACCGCCATGTGACAAACCGATGGGGAGAAGAAGGTGACATACTGCGAAAAATGCGACGCGGTTCCGGAAATTGCCCCACGTCTGGGCACGCTTTATCTGTGGCCACCGGTGGCACATACCACCGGTAAAATTCTTGCCGGTGCCAAATCGATTTCGCTGTCGGTCGATAAAACGCCAAGTGTCTCCACCCTTTCGATCCATTACAGTCGTCCGGGCTTGCGCAAACTGATCGACACCATCGCCAAGGATCTTCTGCCCGAAGAACTGGCCGACACCAAAGCCCTGATCATGGCAGAAGGCCAGAAACCCGACATTGACGATATCAGTCGCGTCACCAGCCTGGGGGCCATTCGCGCCGCGATCGGTGCGGAATGGCTCGGTGATCTGTTGCGTGAAAATCGCCTGAATTCGGCATTTCAACCGATCTTTCCGATTGGTGATCTTGGTACCCCTTATGCCCATGAATGCCTTATTCGCGGGGCGGCGCGCGATGGCAGCGTCATCAATCCCGGCCAACTGTTTGAAGCAGCGCAATCAGCCACATTGTTGTTCCAGCTTGACCGTGCGGCGCGCGCAGCCAATGTGCGCAACGCCACCAGGGCCGGGGTTTCGGGGAACCTGTTCATCAATTTCACGCCAAGTTCGATCTATGATCCGGATTCCTGCCTGCGATCCACCATCGACGTTGTCGAGGAATGCAATCTTGACCGCAAGAATGTGGTGTTTGAAGTCATTGAAACCGAAAAGGTCCGCAGCACAGCACATCTGAGTGCGATTTTGCAGTCCTATCGCAATTCCGGTTTTCGGGTGGCACTTGATGATGTCGGATCGGGTTATTCGACCCTGAATATGTTGCCCGAACTGCGCCCCGATATCATCAAGATCGACCGCGAACTGGTCGATCATGTTGACCATGACAATTACAAACAGGCCATTGTCAGCAAGCTGATTGCACTGGCAAAACAGCTTGAAATCGAAGTCATTGCCGAAGGGATCGAACGTCAGGAAGAACTCGACTTCCTGATCGAACACGATGTCGATTATGTGCAGGGCTTCCTGCTGGGTCGGCCGGGCGATGGCCCCTATCAGGCTAAATCCGCCTGATGTCCGTAAATCACACGCGGGTCATATCGGTAATTTCGCGCCCCACCATGCGTTTATAGCTGGCAACGATTTCCCGGCCTTCTTTTGACGGCACCGAAATGGCAAGCCGCATGGTAGCTTCGCCGCTATACATGATCAGAAGACAACGCGCGGCGATCGTACTGGCATCGCCATCATTTTCCCGGATGCGCAATATCGCCTTGGTCAGCATGGCGGCATTGGCGCGGCTGACTTCCATTTCCATATCGCGCAAGGTTTTGTCGGCCTGGGTGCCGGTCCAGATATCGCAAATCACCGGTTCGGCCAGAAACAGCTCGTAATAGGTATCAATCAGCTGATCAAACGCACGGACAAGTTCATCTTTTGATGACACGTCTGCCAATGCGTCTTCGATGCAGTGACGGGATTCGTCGTTATAGCGATCCGCCAGAGCATGAATGACCGACGCCTTGTCGGGAAAATATTGATAGAGCGATCCGATCGAGACTCCTGCCTTTTGGGCCAGTTCGCCCATCTTCATGGCATCGCTTCCCTGGGCTGCGATCAGCTCACAGGCCACTTTCAGGATATTTTCCACACGTTCGCGACTTCTTTTTTGTGTGGGTGCCTTGCGCATTTTTTTCGCGTTTTCCGACAATTGGTTACGTCCTGTTTTAACCCTTGGGACATGCCGTATACGGCGCTGCTCACGGGCTTGTGACTGCCAAACTCTCTTGACGATCAAAATACGAGGATTTATCACATTTGGCAAATGTGAGGATTACTCACATTTTGTTTTACCCTTCAGGAGCAAGCAATATGACAACACAACCCCGTTTTCTGGTTCTTGGCGCGACCGCCAAAACCGGCCGCCGTGTCGCGGAAAAACTGACCGCCCTTGGACATTCCGTTCGCGCTGTATCACGCAGCACGTCCCCTGCATTTGACTGGACCAAACCGGAAAGCTGGGACGACGCCTTGCGCGATGTTGATGCCGTTTACATCACGTTCCAGCCTGATCTGGCGGTTCCGGGATCGGCCGAAACCATTGCCCGTTTTGCGCAAGGCGCCCTCAAGCATGGTGCAAAACGTCTTGTGATGCTGTCAGGACGCGGCGAAGAAGCCGCCCACCGTGCTGAACAGGTCCTGCTTCAATCCGGTGCAGAGGCCACCATTCTGCGCGCCAACTGGTTCTTTCAGAATTTCAGCGAAGATCTTTTCCTGCCCTATATCCAGGCCGGCACCCTTGCCCTGCCTGCGGGTGATATTCCCGAACCGTTTGTTGATGCCAATGACATTGCCGATTGTGCGGTAACCTGCCTGCTTGATCCGCACCATATCGGCAAGACATATGAACTGTCCGGTCCCGAAGCCCTGACCTTTGAAGACGTCACATCGATCATCGGCAACAGTGCCAACCGCAAGATCGATTTCGTCCCGATCACGATTGACCAGCTTGATGCCGGACTGGCAAGCGACGGCGTTCCGCAGGGCTTCCGCAGTCTGATTTCCTATTTGTTTTCCGAAGTCCTTGACGGGCGCAACAGCGCACCAACCGGGGATATCGAACATATCCTTGGCCGCATGCCGACATCGCTTGCCGATTATGCCCGACAAACTGCGCAGACCGGGATCTGGAAACTTGCCAAACGCGCATAAAAAAATGGTGCGTAGCGGTCTTCTGCTACGCACCAGTTCAGCAACACCCCACCATCGGGGTTCGGAAAACGCGGTATCAGGAAAACAGCGATCTGTTTTCTTCGATGATCAGTGGCAAACGTTCCATCGTGCCAGACAGATGCTGGCGCATTTCGGCAACGGCCGTGGCGGCATCGCCTGACTGGATGGCGTCAATGACGGCCTTGTGGCCTTCAAGGACAGACACCATTTTGCCCGCACGCGGCAGATCAAGGGTCCGCACCCGCGCCAGATGACCGCTGCGCGCCGTGATTTGCAGATGCAGGTTGGACTGGTTCACCCCGTTAAACAAAGCGGCATGGAAGCTGTCATCAAGCTGCTTGAACAGATCAATCTGTTCGATATCACCAACCAGGGCTTCCTGCATTTTAAGAATGCCCTTGGCCTTGGTGACCGCGGCGGATTCCTTGATATCGGCAAGCTGGCGCACCACTTCGCATTCGGCGGCAACCCGCAGAAAATGTTCTTCGCGGATGCGGGCCTCGTCAATTTTGGTGACCACAGTGCGCGACTGCGGATAGGACACGACCAGCCCGTCCTGCTCAAGACGCATGATCGCTTCGCGCACCGGTGACTGGCTGACCTTGAAACTGTCGGCCAGTTCGGCACGTACCAGTGTCGTTTCGGGCAACAGCGCCAGTGAAATGATCCGGTTGCGGATATCTTCATACACCAGTGCCGATGCCGGGACATGGGCATTGCCCTTGATCCCGCCATCATGGATCCCAATCAGTCCGTTCGTAGATGTGTTCATTTTCATCTATCTCCCTGGCAATTCTTTGAATGCCTAAATCCTTGAGATCACTGATTACATTAATGCATTGGGCAACAACAACGTCAAACTCGGGATCGCTGCCATCAGGATGAAAAAGATCACCATGGCAATGAAGAACGGGATTGATGCCCGGCTATAGGCCCCGGTTTTGACGTCAAGAATGCCGCAGACCGTAAACATGATGACCCCGACCGGTGGTGTCAGACCGCCGAAATTGATCAGGGTGACAATCAGGATGCCCATGTGAACCGGATCGTACCCGGCATTGACCAGAACCGGCATGACAATCGGCGTCACCAGAAGGATATTGGCCGCCCCTTCAAGGAACATGCCGCTGATCACCAGCACCGCCACAACAAGTACAAGGATCATTGCCCGGTTTTCGGTCAGGGTCGTGACGAATTCGGTGATCTGTTGCGGGGCACGTTCAATGGTCATCGCATAGCCCAGAACCGCCGCCATAATGATCAGCAACATCACCATGCCAAGATCGGAAACCGAACTTGTCACGGCCTCCTTGAACTTGGTGAAATCAAGTTCGCGATAGGCAAATATCCCGACTGCCAGCGCATAGAAAACAAGAAACGCCCCGGCCTCGGTCGCGGTAAACAGGCCAAAGCGGAACCCGACAATCAGGATCACCGGAAAGGCCAGTGCCCAGATGCTTTCCGAGAAACTTTTCAACAATTCGCGACGGCCCGGCATTTCCGGAAGATCAGGCTGATACCCGTTTTTGCGCGCCACAAACCACGATGTCGCCATCAGAACAAGGGTCAGGCAAATACCCGGCACAATCCCGGCAAGGAACAGGCGCCCGATCGAGACTTCATTGACAAAACCAAACAGGATCAACCCGATGCTGGGCGGGATGGTTGCGGTAATGACCGACCCGAATGCCAGAACAGCTGCCGTAGCGGCCTTGGAATAGCCCTGTTTGATCATGCTCGGACCAAGAAGGCGCGCCTCCATCGAGGCATCGGCAACCGCGGACCCGGAAATACCGCCCATCATGAAGCTGAGCACAATTGAAACCTGTGCCAGACCACCGGCCATCCAGCCGGTCAGAAGCCGGGCAAATTTCACCAGGCGATAGGTAATCCCCGTCACATTCATCAGGTTCCCGGCCAGAATAAAGAACGGAACAGCCAGCAACGGGAAACTTTGGGTCGCGGTCACCATTTTCTGAATGACCACGGTTGGCGGCATGGCGCCACTGACGACAAAGACCGGAATGGATGCCAGGCCCAGAGCAAACGCCACCGGCATACCGATAATCAGGAAAACCGCAAAAAGAACAGCAATCAATATCAACATCACATGGTCCCCCGTGTCCGAATGCGCCGAACAAGCTGGAACACCATGGTTCGCATCATAAGAAGGATACCGACCACCATCGACGCATGGATGTAGGAGGCATTAATCTGGGCCGCACCAACAAGGCGCGGATGCATCAGGATCATATTGCCCCACGCGTAATAGAGCAGAAATCCAAGGAAACCGATGACCACGAGAATGTTGAAAATCTCGATCAGGCCAACCGTGCGCGCCGAAAAGATTTCCTGCAAAACCTGAAGGCCGAAATGGCGGTCTTCTTGCATGGCGATATCGGCTGCCAGCATGCAAAGCCAGGCAAAGATCAATTGCGCCATTTCCACCGACCAGATGATCGGCGATCCCATGGCGCGCGCAACCGACGCAATGGCCACAAGGACAACAACAGCAACAAGAAGCCCCCCGGCACAGGCAAACTCAATTCGCTTGAGCATGTATTCAATTCCATCCTGATGTTTGGTGTGCGTTGCCCCGAAAACTGCAAGGCAACGCACCTAGGCAAGGCAGATTGGTCAGGCCGTGTGACTTAGCGGCCCAGAACCTTTTTGACGGTCGCGGCTTCTGCTTCGAGATCAAGCATCTTGTAAACCGGTGCGACAGCTTCCTTGAACGGGGCCAGATCGACGTCGCTGACGGTCACACCGCTTGCAGCAACATCGGCCAGTGCCTTTTCACCCAGTTCGATGGTCAACTGGGATGCGTAACGGCCATCTTCGACGGCAAGATCACGCACGATTTTCTGGTTTTCCGGGGAAATTTCATCCCACGCCTGCGCCCCGACAACAAGGGCGGTAACCAGCTGAATGTGACCGGTCTTGGTGACGTTCTTGATCACTTCATAAAGCTTGGCATTCCAGATGGCGGTCGGCTGGGCTTCGGCAGCATCGATCGAACCAAGCTGCAAGGCGGTGTAAACTTCGCCCCATGCGATCGGGGTCGGTTCTGCCCCCATGGCACGAATGGTTTCGATCCAGACCGGCGCACCGATGGTCCGCATACGAACACCGGAAAGATCAGCCGGGCTTGAAATCGGCTTCTGGGTCAGGGCATGGCGTGCGCCCTGATACCAGTTCGACGCAATCATCACGAGACCGGATTTTTCGCGCAACTCGTCACCCCAGGCAATGTATTCCGGCGACAGGGCGAATTTGTCAGCCTGTTCATAGGTATCAAACAGGAACGGTGCCGACATGATGGCAAGTGACGGTACAAAACTTGAAAGACGGGCCACATCCGTCACGGTGCCGACCGCCGCACCCGCGCGGGCCTGATCGATCATTTCGGTGGTATCGCCAAGCTGCGAGTTGTGGAACACCTCGATGATCACATCACCATTGGTCGCCTTTTCCACATCGGCTTTGAATTTTTCAAGTCCCTGGCCCATCGGATCATTCGGCGACAAAACCGTTCCGATCCGAAGCGTGGTTGCCGCAGTTGCCGGCACCGCCAGCGCCACCGCGCCGGCCAGCACGGCACAGAGTCCGAGTGTTTTCACAGTCACTTTCATTTGGATGTCCTCCCGTTGGATTGGCATTTTGCCTAAATTGATATTTTAGTTGTTGTGAAATCCTAATTACGATTCAGCGATCTTGTCAACGGATTTCTCAACTTGTAAAAATCGTTTAATTTCAATTATTTATTTTGATTATGCATTTTGTGATCGGCGCGCTTGTAATCAACCAACACGCAAATAGCGGTCAGGATGCACTGCCATTCGGTCCGAAAACCGGTGTTATTTCGGGATATGTCGCGCGGCAAAAAGGTGCGTGCTGATGGCCAAATTGCCATCCGCTTTATGTGCGTTTCGAACTCACCGTATCAGGCCGTGCGAAGCAACCTATCAAACGGCCGAAAGACTAAATACCCAAGTAACCAAGCACCCAGACAGTTGGTATCGATCCGGGAACACGGGAACACCCCGCCGGTTTCTGGTCATGCAACACAGTGATTTTGGATCAAAAGCCGACAGGCCGACGGGATTTGATACGCAGACCTTGATGCCCGCCGTCAGCGGGCAATATTGCGGTATTTCGCCGGGGTCAGACCGGTAAAGTGGCTGAACCGTGTGGTCAGATGTGCCTGGCTTGAAAACCCGGTGGCCAGTGCAATTTCGGCAACAGATGCCCGGTCATCGCGCAACATTTCCATGGCGCGTTCGATACGCTGGCGCAAAACAAATTTGTGGGGTGCCTCACCCACGGTTTTGCGGAACATCCGCGCAAAGTGATAGGCCGACAAATCGGCAACGTCTGCCAAATCTTCGATGGTCAGTGGCTGGTCAAGATGGGCTTCGACAAAGTCGAAAACCCGCCGTTTGACGACCGGGGACAATCCGCCGCGCACCGCGAAGCCAAGGTCGCGCCGCGTCGAATAACTGCGCAGCATATGCCCCATCAACAATTGCCCGGCATTGGACATGGCCATCCGGTCGGCCGGCACATTCCAGTCAAGCGGCAGCATGGCCTGACGCACGGTCTGTTCGATCAGGGGATCAAGGAAAAAGGTTTTCTCGGGCACCTCGACCGCATTGGGTTCGATATCGAAGGCCTCTACCACCGCACGTTCCCAGGCGGCGTGGGGGATATAAAGGTGGAACAGCTC
Organism: Thalassospira sp. MIT121401; assembly: GCF_047125595.1. Lineage (NCBI taxonomy): Bacteria > Pseudomonadati > Pseudomonadota > Alphaproteobacteria > Rhodospirillales > Thalassospiraceae > Thalassospira > Thalassospira sp. MIT121401. The sequence goes on along the minus strand of NZ_CP138926.1, from coordinate 2,347,015 downwards.
CACCTCGCCCTGAACCAGCCAGTCCGATGTCATGAAAGCCGGCATCAGGCAACAACGCCCCGGTCCGCCACCGGTTACCGGATCGGGACCAAGTTGGCGCTGGATGCCTGTTCCGCCATTGATATACAGGCTGATCGTGTGATGATCGGGGTCGGTATATCTGGTGGTGACATGGGCCTTGCGCCGCCAATGGGCCGCCGAAATGCCGTCACCGAAATCCCCGGCGCGCAGCAGATTGGCATCCCCGATCAACTGATTGAAGACTTCAAACTTCTGATAGCGGCCGTTGGGCTGAAAACCCGATCCGGCACATTCTGTGGCAAGCGGCTCTGACATCAAGGCATCCTGAAATTCCAGAATGCGATCATCGCACCGGCCTTGCCGGTTGCAAAGCCCGTTCCACGCATCCCTGCCCTGAATTGCGCAAGAATATATAAAAGCCCGAAAAAAGAATGGCGATGAGCCAAGGCCCATCGCCGCACACTGCATGACGCAGAAGGAAGTTTATTGTCCGGTAGAAATTTACAAGTTCATTTGTTCAGTCACAGCGCGCCGTCATGCCGCCATCAACAACGATTTCGGTCCCGGTGATAAAGCGGGCCTCGTCCGATGCCAGAAACAGCGCCGCATTGGCGGTATCGCGACCATCGCCCATGAACCCAAGCGGAATACGCGCAAGACGTTGCGCCAGCAACGCATCGACATCGCCGCCAGCCCGTTGCCCGGCAAGGCGGGCTTCGACCATCGGGGTGTGCAACTGCCCGGGCACAACGGTATTTACCCGAACACCCTTGGCGGCATATTCCACCGCGACCACCTTGGAAAACTGGATGACGGCGGCCTTGGTTGCCGCATAGGCCGACTGTGCCGCCCCGGTCCAGCGCATGCCAGAGGTCGAGGACGTATTCACAATCGCCCCGCTTTGCTGTTTTTCCATGATCGGCAAAACATTGCGGCAGGTCAGATAGACACTTTTCAGATTGAAATCGACCTGCTTGTCCCAGACATCTTCGGTCATGTCAGCCGGTCCGCCCTTGGCCGAACCGCCGACATTATTGACCAGAATATCGACCCGCCCGAAATGATCGACACAGGCGCGAACCATCGCGGCAACCGCGTCACCATCGGTGATATCACAGATATGACCGACGATTTCACCGCCGACATTGCGGGTGCGTTCGATGGTTTCTTCAAGCGCGTCCGGGTTCAGATCAACAGCAAAGATCTTTGCCCCTTCTTCGGCGAAACGGACCGCCGTTGCCCGCCCGTTGCCCCAGCCCGGCCCGACACATCCGGCACCGGTTACAATTGCAATACGTCCTTCAAGGCGTCTTGTCATACCGGCCCCCTTATTTGTCAAAACGGTAAAAACGATGCGGGTTATCGACCAGAAGTGCCTGTTGCAATTCGGCAGTCGGGGCGATTTCCGGTATCAGATCGACCAGAACGCCATCATCCGGCGCATCGGCCCGGAAATTCGGATGTGGCCAGTCTGTCCCCCACAAAACACGGTCGGGGAAACGTTCGACCAGGGTACGCGCAAACGGAACCGCGTCGCCATATGGCGCGTCCTGACGCGATGCGCGTTCACAGCCCGACACCTTGACCAGAAGATGATCGTTTTCCATCAGGCGCAGCAATGCATTGAACGGTGCCTGATCCAGACCAAGCGACGCATCCACGCGCCCCATATGGTCAATCACCACGGGCACGCTTGATTTGGCAAGACCATCTGCCATGCCTTCGATCAGGCTGCTTTCCATATGGATTTGCAGGTGCCAGTCAAATCTGGCCAGACGGTCGGCCAGACGCAAAAGCTCGTCAATCGATGCCCCGGGTACAAGATGGGCCATATAGTTAAACCGGATGCCGCGAACGCCCAGATCATCCAGACGGCGGATTTCGTCGTCTTCGACCGTTACCGGCAACAGCGCAACACCAAGATAATCACCCTTGCGGGCATTCATGGCATCAAGCATGGCCCGGTTGTCAAACCCGTGCACGCCCGACTGCACAATCACGCATTTTTCAATGCCGATCATGTCATGCAGGGCAAACAGCGTTTCCTTGGGCGCATCGCCCGGCTGAAGTTTGCTTTGCGGTGAATAGGGAAATACAGCAGCAGGACCGAAAACATGACAATGGGTGTCGCAAGCGCCTTTGGGCATGGTGAATTTCGGCTGCGTTGGCGCAGGTTTATAGGTGATGGGCGCAGTATTCATGGCCATCCTCGTTGGTATTGATGTCAAAAACAGTGTGGTCCCGAAACCCTATTCCAGTTCGGGTACAGCCCCGTCGGGCGGCGGCAGTTCAAACACATTGATCGTCATGGAGATCAGCGTGTAATAGCCAAGGATACCGGTCAGATCGACGACCGCCTCCTGGCCAAGAATCTTGACCGCGCGGGCATAAAGTTCGTCGCCAATATGGCGTTCGGTATGAAGGGTAATCGCATAGTCATAGACCACCGCTTCGTCATCGTTTTCAAAGACCGGCTGCCGGTTGGTGCGGATCGCCTCGACAATGTCTGGGCTGATCCCGGCCTTAAGGGCGATGACCTTGTGCGCGGCCCATTCGAATTCGGATTTCCAGACACGCGCAGTCGCCAGAATGGCAAGTTCCGACAGGCGCGGTTCAAGCAAGGAATCATAACGGCAATACCGGCCAAGTGCCTGTGCCCGATCAGCAAGGTCCGGACGATTGAGCCACACGGCAAGCGGCCCGCGCACCCGGCCACGCGGACCGGATGCAATGGCGTCATACACTTCTTTCTGGCGCGGGGTCAGGTTTTCGGGTTGCAAGGGTGCAATACGGGTCATGCCGGGATCTCCGCGGGGCGTTCGGTTCGTCCAAAGGCCGCCTCGGCAGCCGCAAATTCGTCAAGCCAGTCAACAATCACCGGATAGGTTTGCCGCCATTCGACCGGCTGGCGCCAATCAAGATATCCCAGCGCACAGGCCAGACTGATCGACACCACATCGGTTTTGCGCGGATCGGGCAAAGCGGTTTGCATCGCATCGAGCGCCCGGCTGATTTTACCGCGCTGATGATCAAGCCAGACTTCCGAAATCTGTGACGGATCACGAAAACGTCCTTCATAGACCATCAACAAGGCAGCATCGGCAATCCCGTCAGCAAGGGTCGCACGGGTCAGGATACGGGCCCGTTCATCCACCGCCTCGGGGATCAGTCTGTTTTGTCCCGACCAGCGATCAAGAAATTCAATGATCACCCGGCTGTCATAAAGAATGCTGCCATCTTCAAGGATCAGACACGGAATTTTGCCAAGCGGGTTCTGCTGACGCAGGGTGTCGCTTTGATCACGGGTGTCGGCGGGCTGAACGTCAATCCGTCCGGACAATCCCAGAACATCCATTGCAATGCGGACCTTGCGCCCGAACGGGGATGTCAGGGTTGACCGCAACAGTTTCGGTCCGGGCAGTTTGCCGTCAAACGGGAAAAGGTTTTCTGCTGAATTCATCCTGCGATCCTCAATTCATCGATTCTGGCAGGAACAGCGCCATTTGCGGGAACAGGCACAGCAACAGCAACATTACAAAACCGGCCGCGATATAGGGCAACAATCCGCGGAACACATCTTCGAGGCGCACCCGCCCGTCAGAGGCGGCCTGCACGACAAAGCAGTTGATCCCGACCGGTGGAGTGACCGCGCCGATTTCCACCAGCAACACCACAAACACCCCGAACCAGATCGGATCAAATCCAAGGTTCATCATCACCGGATGGGTGATCGGAAGCGTGATGGCCAGCAATGCCGGGGCATCCATCATCATGCCAAGCAGCAAATAGATGCCGACAATGATCAGAACGACGATCCAGCGATTGACCTCAAGCCCGATCAGGAAACCGCCAATCGCATTGGCCACACCGCTCAGTGCCAGGAATTTCGAAAAGACCAGCGCACAGATGATGATCGCGAAAATCATGCCCGACGTCTTGATGGTATCCATCAAGGTTTTGCTCAGTTCCAGTTTGCGGATACTGCGCTGACGCATGATTGCCAGAACAAAGGTCAGTCCCGCACCAATGCCCCCGGCCTCGGTCGGGGTGAAAACCCCAAGATAAAGCCCGGAAATGATGCAGATGATAACAAACAGCAGCGGCCCGGCCAGACGAAGGGAATAAAGCTTTTCCTTCATCGGAACATTGGTGGCGGTAACCGGTGCCAGATCAGGATTGCGCATCACGGTCAAATAGGTCGCAATACACAGAAGAACCGCAAAGACACCGCCGGGAATGACACCGGCAACCAGCAAACCGCCGATGCTTGAATCCGTCAGGATGCCATAGACCACCACAAGCGCACTGGGCGGGATCATCACTGCCAGCGTCCCGGCAATGGCAATCGATGCCGATGCCAGACGTTTGTCATAGCCACGAGCGAGCATTTCCGGCAGGGCAAGCTTGGTAAAGACCGTGGCAGTCCCGACACTTGATCCGGACGCCGCACCGAATGCCGCCGCCCCCATCGTGGTCGAAATCGCAAGCCCGCCCTTTAAATTGCCAAGCCATTTGGTGGCGGCTTCGAACATGTCTTCGCCAAGACCCGCGCGCATCGCAAAAAAGCCCATCAGCAAAAACAGCGGAATAACACTGAAATGGAAGCTGTGCGTGGTGTCAAAAAACACCGTCGACAGCATGGCGGTCGCCCCCTTGGTCCCGACCAGGGCCGCAAGACCGGCTGCCCCGACAACACCAAGCGCAACCATCACATTCGCGCCAAACAGGATGGCAGCAAACAGGGCCACAATGCCCAAAGATCCGATTTCAAGCCCCGTCATTGGCCCACGGCCTCCTTGTTTGGCGCAGACCCGATCAGTTCACGCATGAAATCGAGTGCAAACTGAATGGCAAGCATCGTCAGTCCGAAGAAAATCACAAATTTGACCGGATAAAGCGGATAGCGAACCGATCCCCATTGCTGTTCATTGATCGCAAAGGACCGCATCGCAAATTCCCAGCCCGCCTGTGCACACCAGGCAAAGAACACGCAGCCCAGTGCGAGAACAAACAACCGCAACGGTTTCTGCATAAAGACCGGCATGTGCTGAAGAACGACCGTGACCTTGATATGGCCACCTTCATACTGGGTCAGTGCAAGCGACAGGAACACCAGAACCGTCAACATGGTTTCGGTGATTTCAAGGGCGCCCTGCACCGGGGAATTGAATAAGAAGCGCGACACTGCATTGGCCACAACCAGCATCATCATGGCAAAGGTTGTATAGCCTGCGACAAATCCGCAGCCGCGCAGGAACCGGCCATAGGACTGGCAGATCCGTTCGAACAACGACATTGATGGAAACTCCACTTAATCCGCGTCACCATATTTCATGGTGCCAAACCCGCCCCGGGAAACGGGCATTCCCGGGGCGGTGAATGTCGGCAACTCTTAGAATTCGAGTTCCGAAACAATTTCCTGGGCCGGAAGGCCCGCGGCTTCGGCGCGCGCGATCCATTCCTGACGGACAGCCTGGATGCGTTCGTCCTTGATCACGGAGACCAGTTCTTCTTTCGGGAACTGAATGACTTCAACCCCCTTGGCCGGCCAGCCGGCACGGACGTCCTTGATGGTTTTTTCCAGCTCGTCATTATAGGCGTCGGCATATTCCTGACCGAGCTTGTCGACCACCGCACGGGTGGCATCATCCATGGCGTTGTAGGTATCAAGGTTCATCGCGATCAGGTGACCGAACGACGCGCCAAGCGGAATTTCGATATAGTATTTGGCAACCTCGTCATATTTCCAGCCATAGGCCAGCGCCGGACCAATCGGCGTGCAATCGAGGATGCTGGTTTCAAGTGCTTCGTAAGCTTCCGACGTTGCAATCGAAACCGGGGTTGCGCCAAGTGCCTCGACCAGTGCCGGATAGGCAAAGCCATAGGTACGGATACGCTTGCCCTTGAGATCGGCCAGCGAACGGATCGGTGACGTGCACAGCAGGCCATAACTTTCAAGCGGACGGAACCCGACGGCCTTAAGGTTGTAATTGGCCAGTTCCTGGCTGAATTGCGGATATTTGGCGTGCCATTTTTCCATCAGATGCGCGATTTCGATCGTCGAATTCGGCTGCGGAATGAAGAAACCAACGGCGTTATTAAGCGGGAATTTATCGGCAAAATACGGTGTGACAATATCGCCGAATTCACCAACGCCGGCACTGAGCGCATCGGGAATTTCACGGGTCTTGGCAACCGAACCGCCCCAGAAAACTTCGATTTCATGTTCGCCATTGGTGCGTTTTTTGAATTCATCAACGAACCACTGGGTCGAAATCGCCTGTGCGTCGCCGGCACCCTGCGGCTTGAAGGTCAGCCATTTATAGGTTTCTGCCGATGCATTATTTGCAAAAGAAGTGGTCGCAACCCCAAGCGCAACCATCGCCATTGCAGCGGATGCAATCATCCCGCCTTTACCAAAACGTTTCATCATTCCTCCCTGGGCCGCGTGGGCCTGGTTACCAATCTTCTTGTTTGCGACAGATGCCCATCTGCCGGTCCTCATTGATTAGTCGCGCCGCGACCTATAATTCAAATACTATGTAATTATGCTTCCCATACCTTTGCGGCATGGCTATTTCCAGATACCGGCCGCAACCAGATCATCAACGATCTCGTGGATCATCTGTTCGACAACACTCAGGGTGCGTTTGCGTCCCTGATCCATGCGCATGGCCACGCAAAGCCGCCATGTGATTGCCGGATCGACAATCGGCATGGCTTCGAGCACCCCGCTTTGCACATCGGAAATGATCGCCCCATAGGTCAGGATCGTGAACCCGTGGCCATAGCGCACCAGCGACTTGGTATGGCCGATCCCGTCCGATCGGGTTTCGATATTAAGTGACACGTCATGCTTTTCGGCATAGCTGTCGACCAGAATGCGCAGGAAATTCGGTCGACTCGGCATGATCAGCGGATAGCTTGCGGCCTCTTTGAGGCTGTAGGACGGCTTTGAAAGCGTGCCAGACCGCCCGACCAGACAAAGATGTTCGACCAGAAGTTCGGTGATCTGGATATCATCGCGCGGGGTCGGGTCATGCATGACCGCGACCCCGATTTCGTTGTTGGCCATCTTCTGTTCAAGATCGGCACTGAAACCTTCGACAAAGCGCAATTCGATATCGGGATACAGCGCCTTGCTGCGTTCAAGCAGACGCGGGGCGATGAATTCCCCCGGTGTCGGCGGCATCCCCACCGACACCACCCCGCCCAGATGGGTTGAATGAATGGTGATGTCATGATGGGTTTGCTGCAACTGATTGAACATCAGATAAGCACGGCGCAACAGGATTTCGCCCGCCTCGGTCAGGTCCGCCCCGCGTACCGTGCGGGTAAACAGCTGCACCTTAAGGTCTTCTTCAAGCCGCTTGATCTGACGGCTCAGTGCAGGCTGTGCGATGCGCAGGCGGTTTGCCGCCCGGGTGAAACTTTTTTCTTCGGCGACACTGACAAAGTATCGCAAGGCCCGCAGTTCCGGTTGCCATTCCCCGTTCATCCGGCTCCCCTTCCCGGTAATTCGTGATCATGCTTTTTCTTGCTGATGATCCGGCCCCTATAACCGGACGGCATAATCAAGGCCAAGCCCCCACAAAATTGCAATAGCCGATAACCCTGAGACTTTCGTCAACCGGACCCAAAACACCGCAAGAACGTGAAAGAACAAAATCCCGGCTTATGGCTTAATCGGGCATGACGGTTATGCCCCACATGGCCGTTGCACAACCAAGCCCCTCTTGCGTCACCACGCTTCCCCTTATGTGCCGTTACGGCGCCACGATGTTTGAAAGCCCCGAAATGACTGCCCTTTTATTTGCCATTGTTACATTCTGCTGGGGCTTTACCTGGTATGCGATCAAGCTCCAGATCGGTCCGATCCCGGTTGAAATTTCGATCTTCTATCGCTTTGCCCTTGCCGCGGCCGTGCTGTGCGGCTTTTTGGTGCTGTCGCGCAAATGGCGCCCGGTGCCATGGCGCGCCCATCCGTGGATCGTGCTTTTGGGCTGCGGGCTTTTTGGCATCAACTTTATCCTGATGTATTCGGCGACTGCCTATATCGCATCGGGCATTGTGGCGGTGATTTTCACCACCTCGACCATTTTCAATGCGCTGGGCAACTGGGCCTTTTATGGCAATCGTCCGGGTGTGCGCTTTGTGTTTGGTGCGGCCTTCGGGCTTGGCGGGATTGCCTGCCTGTTTGCCAATCAGATTTACGCGCTTTCGCATAATCCCCATGCGATCACCGGCATGTTGCTGGCCCTGTGCGGGACGGCTGTGTTCAGTTGCGGCAACATGGTCTCGGTCAAGCTGCATTCCATGGGCATTCCCAATCGCGATGCGGTTGCGCGCGGCATGGTTTATGGCACGGTGTTGCTGTTTATCTTTGCCACCTTGCGCGGCCAGACACCGGTGATGCCGACCGACCCGATCTATATCGGCGGGTTGCTGTATCTGGCCATTCCGGGATCGGTGGTGGCGTTCATCGCCTATCTCGCGCTGGTCAACCGGGTTGGTGCGGGGCGTGCGGCCTATGTCACTGTTCTGTTCCCGGTGGTGGCGCTGACGGTTTCGACCTTCCTTGAAGGCTATGTCTGGACCCCGATTGGCGCGACCGGCCTTGCCATGGTGTTGCTCGGCAATATCACGATCTTTGCCAAGCTGCCGAAATTCATCCGCCTTTCGGGAAATACCGCGCCGGTCAAATAACCCTCAATACCGGTCATCAGGCTTCAGGTCCGAAAATGGCGAGCAGCAAGATTGTTGCTCGCCTATTTTTTTGCGCGTTACCGGGGCGTCCCCGGCAAGCACCAGCCCCGACAAGCACCAGCAAAGAACGGACAAAATAATGCTCCCCACCGAAATCACGCCCAAACGCTTTGCGCTTGAAGAAAATCATCAATCAGGCAAACCTGTTTATCCGCAAGATGACAGCAACCGCCTTGCCACCACTGCCACCTCGCCCAAGGCCACCCTTCAGGGACATTTGCGCAAACAGGAAACCCGCCCCATGCCCACACAGCCACAACGCATGCCCGATCTCAGGATGGATGGAACAAGCTGGGCGATGTTGCTCATTCTTTCGGTTCTTTGGGGCGGATCGTTTTTCTTTACCGAAATAGCGCTTGTCGATCTTCCGCCCTTTACGCTTGTGCTGTGCCGGGTGACGATTGCGTCACTGATCCTGTGGTGGGTGGTGTTGCTCCGTCACATCCCGATCCCGCGTGATCCGAAATTCTGGGGCGCGATTGTCATTATGGGGGCGTTTAACAATCTTGTGCCCTTTTCGTTGATTGTCTGGGGACAGACCCATATCGCAAGCGGCCTTGCCGCCATCCTCAATGCGACCACCCCGCTTTTCACCATCGTCATCGCCCATATCGCCACCGACAATGAAAAGCTCAATCTGCGCAAAGCGCTGGGGGTTCTGATCGGCTTTGCCGGGGTGGTGGTGATCATCGGCCTGCCGGGTGGTGAAACCATTGCCGCCAAGGGCGAGAACACCTTCAAACCGGCTTCTGCACTGGCACCGCTTGCCCCCTTTGCCATCCTGCTTGCGACATTCTGTTATGGCTGCACCGGGGTGTTTGGCAAACGGTTTGGCGGCATGAACCCTATCCTGACCGCAGCCGGCATGACCAGCGCCTCGAGCATCCTACTGATCCCGCTTGCCGCGATCATCGACCGCCCCTGGACCCTGCCCGTGCCCTCCCCCGAAACCCTGATGGCAGTCTTTGGTGTAGCCCGCCACATGTTTCTGGAGTGTTCGTCACTTGTATCTGGAGGAAGCGGAAAAACGTTTTCTTCCGATCTGAGAGCATTCTCAGAGGCCTTTTATATCACTCTCAGAAGGCTCAAAGAAACGGCCACAGCACTGTACCACTGTGGCCGTTCCGCGTGTAGGAGTAGAGGTTGGTAACAGCAACGGCTCACGCGATGAACTTATTGGTATTTTTAGAGATAAATTGCCATGCCGCCAGTTATGTCTCTCGACCAGCTATCCATCCTTGATCAAACCCAATCTGACTATCGTTTCTGCCACCTCTCGCTTTGAAGGCACAGGGACGCCCTCTGGCAAATGCTTTGGCAAACTTAGCCATGCCTTTCCTATATTGCCTTTAGCGCCTCCTTTCAGGATACGCATGAAAGGTAAAACCCACGGCGGTGCGGTATTATCCTCTTCCGGCTCAAAATACTCAGGTGCCGGTTCTATTTCGGGCAAGATCTCCACCTCAACGTCCACATCGTCATAGGACCTCGGCACAGCCAATATCCGCGATATCAGCGCATCGAAAGCACGAGCCGGAAGATCCGAGTAATGATATTTGAATCGCTTGCCGCCTAGTCCCTTCGCATCAAGTCTGCGCCAGCCACGGGCGTTTGCAAGCCGGGTAATTGCGGCCTTTGAGGCAGGCATCCCCGGCAACCGCAAATCAAGCAATTCCTGTGCATCATACCATTCCTGAATACGGTTTTTATCGTGCAAAACCTGAACCAGCACGGCCTCAAGATATGTTGTCCGACGCTGGCAATAGGCCCATTCTTCTATGGGCACCTGCACTGTCAGGTCGAAACTATCGGTTTTGTCCGTCATGCAACCTCCATAAAACCGAAGTGCCGGATAAACCCGGCACCGGTACAGGTCAGGCAGTAGCGGCCATATCCGTGCCGCTACTATCCGGATCAATGTCGGAGATTGCACCGCTGTCGCGGAGTTGTTCGATTATCCGCTGGACGGTCTGTTTTTTAAGATTAACCGCTTTGGCGATTTCCTCGACTGGATGACCTTGGCGATAGGTCGCAATGATTGCATGGTCACGTACAGAGAGCTTTGGATAGCTCTCATCAGCACTTGATGTTGTCGCATTTTCCTGCTGACTGCTGTGTTCTGTCGAGGCCATTTTATGCATCATCATCCCGGCTCGCAGTCCCCGTTGCTCAGCTTCCCGCAACTGATGATCCAGATTTTCCGTCCCGGTACGATGGAATTGTTCGTCAAGTTCATCTGTTGCAATCGCTATGTTTTTACGGATTGCGCCGACCAGCGTCACGAGCCCGGAAATTGAATTATTCAGAGGATTGCGGTCCAACATGCTCAAATCCTGACTGCCAGAGATCAGGCAATCTATCAGGTCCAAAACATCCATTGAGTCCTGAAGCCCTTCCATAGGGCTGTGGCTATTGAACGGATAAGGGTTTTCCATAGGGTTTCTCCAGTGTGCTTTCTAGGGCATCCACTGTCTGCGACCACCGCAGACAGCCGGGGGCTAGAAACCGTCACTGGTACGGCACCATGACCTTTGGGCTTACGCCTTGGACATTCGCCATGGTCCCCCGGCCTGAAATCCGCAAATGTAGGCCTGTCGGAATTCAGGCACAAAAAAACACCTTCAACGACCTCAATCTAGGAAGCCGTTCGGCGGTGTTTGCCGCCAGTGGATGGGTTTCTAGGCCCGATGAAAAGATATTCGCATGGGCCGGTTTCGTCAACCTGTTTGAGAACGCAATGATTGCGTTCTCCATAATGGAAAACGACACAATGTCGTTCTCCATATTTTCTGAGGTGCCTATTGAGAACGACATCGTGTCGTTCTCGCAGCGTGGTCGATGCAAACGACACGATGTCGTTTGCAAACTTGCTATGAGCTACCTTGAATGTTTGATTTAACAATGGACACGGTGTCCGTTGCTAAACGCAATCATTTCGTTTAGCAGATTTCTTTACGATCCACCCATTGCGTAGCCTGCATAGACGGATGGCACAAAATCGGGGTTGTCGGATTTGACTTCCTTGACCCGCATGTTTGACGGGGCGTTCTCGAAGGAAACCTTAACCTCACCACCAAAGCGGCCCTGAGGCTGCCCATTTTGCCGCCCGATCGCGGGTGCTATCGCCGACGCGGCATTGCCCATAGCACCGGGCATCTGACCAAAGCCGCCGGCATCGACACCAATCCGTTCTTTGACCCAATCAGGCATCCAGTCCATCAATTCGGTCACGGCAGAACTTAGCCAGGCAATCAGTTCGGACATTTTTGCCTGCATACCTTGCAAGAGACCATCAATCCATTGCCCGCCAATGGCCGAAAGGCTGAAACCGGAGAAGGTCGAAAAGACGCTTTTGACGAATGAATTGAATGTCTCTTTGACACCTTCCCACAACTCAGAGAAGTACTTTCCGATAGGTGCCCATGCCCGCTTGATGGCAATCGATGCGCGTTGCATCGCCTCAATAAAGAACGTCGAAACGGCTTCCCAGTTGTAAACAACGAGGGCCAACCCAGCCAATGCCGCGACCACCGCAGCAATCGGGGTCAAGAGTAGACTGAACCCTGTGGCAAACACCCCAGCGGCAGAAGCCGCAAGCCCCAGACCGAAAACCAATGGCCCAATTGCAGCCGCCAGAACACCCGCAACAAATGCAACCTGTGTCAGCAAGGGATTTGCCTTTGCGAAATCCCGGAAACCAGCAGTCACGCGCTGAATCGTAACGATCAAGCCATCCAGCCCGCCTTTGATGCCAAGCATTTCGGTCATTACTTCGCCGATCTCGGTAAAGAACAGGCCGATATTATCCATCAATGTTGAGAGTTTGCCGAATAGGGTTTTGGACTGTTCTTCCATCTGTTTGTGGAATACGCCGCCCTGCGCTGTCATGGTTTCCATTGCTCGGGTGAGAATGTCGAAGCTGATCCGCCCCTGAGACGCAAGTTCGAATATCTCGTCTTTCGATTTTCCCAGCCCTTTTGCCAGTACGTCAATGACTGGAACGCCCCGGTCAGAAAGCTGCAAAAGCTCCTCGGTCATAGCCTTTCCTTTGGCCTTGACCTTGCCATAGATTGCGGCCATTTCAGTCAGTGGGATATTCGCACCAGCCGAGATATCGCCCAGCATGGTGAGCTTTTTGATTACCTTGCCACCTTCAACGCCGAACGCGAGAAGTTGTCTCGCGGCCTGTCCGATCCCTTCCATCTGGAAGGGTGTGCGTGCAGCGAACTCAGACAACCCCTGAACCATTTTCTTGGCAGCGTCTCCACTGCCCAACATAGTTCGGAACGATGTTTGAAGTTGCTCCATTTGCCCGAATGCTCGCAAGGCAAAGCCACCAATTGCCGCAAGAGGCGCTGTCACCTTCATAAGTGCTTCGCCACCAAAATCGCGGAACCGCTGCCCCACATTACGGGCAGCTTGACCAAGCGCCTGTAACCGTTCCCGCGCGGCAGCAAGATTTGCCTGAAGACGATCCAGACGCGCTCGGCGAGCAATATCGCCTAGTGCAGCGCCGATCTGGCGGGCCGGTTTGGTTACCCGATCAACGGCCTGAATGATCATCTTGAGATTCAATTCGCGAGACATGGTTGCTCTCCAGTGTTTTTTCCAAAGCGCACAAGCCCGAAAATCGCCCCGTCAGTGCGCGTAACATGATTTGATAGGGATGGGTGCGAAAACATCGGACACACATCTCTTAGCGGCTCTTATCGCCTCTTAAGCAATGGAATAGGCATTGCCAGAAGGATTATGATCCCTTAACGTCAAGCATCAGGATCGAAGAGTGCAATCTGGTCACGGCGAGACGCCCAACCTCGCTACGATCTAGTGGTCGCATCTGGACGATATTGCACCGACCAGATTGCAATATTGAAGCATACTTCAAAAATAATGGATGATAAGGCTGCGTATCTCCCGGAACAGTTCCGGGAGTTTTCATTTTGTCTATCCGTGAAATGTTCCGGTCTATTCAAATGGATCGGAATAACATGCGCCATTTACCGGATATCTATTACCATCAATCTTTTTTGGCATTGGCCGATATTATCGGGTTTCATGCGGCCTTCACATTTGTGAATGCGATGCCTCAGTCAGACCGTTTCTATATCCCGAAGAAGTTTGTGGCTGACCACAGGATTTCCCTGACTGTTGGTGATGATAATTTCCGTAAGCTCATTGATGCTTTCGGTGGCTGTCATATTCTGATCCCGAAATCACCAGAAGTCTCCAGTAAGAAACATCGCATCATCGGAGTACTGATGGAGGGCAACCTGTCTCAGCAGGCAATCGCTCAACGGTTTAACGTCACTGAACGTTACGTGAGGAAAATCTTCGCTGAATTGCGTGACATCGGGGTTGGACGCCCCGAAACACCTGACACCCGCCACCCTCAAATTTCACCTGAACTATTAAGAATACTGGGATGGAATGCTGACAGCCCCGAAAGTTTAATTGCAAATTGCAATGAACAGACTGCCGCTCGTGTCGCGACTAAGCTCAATTTGCCACAAGAAAAGTGCAGCAGCGTGCGGAGCCTCATCAACTCGATATTGAAAGATACGCCTCTCACCAAACGGGCGATATCCTGCCTTTCGGCTTCCAATCAGATCGCGTACCGGGAAAATCCCGTACAATTTCTGGCAAAACTTAGAGCCGCTGCCGAACCAAATGGCCACGCCATCCTCCAAAAGGATACTGTAAAATGACCGATACCCTGATGGCGATGCAGACACCGCAAGAAGATGCATACAAAGGGCGCTTCAAAGTGCGGGTTATCCGGGCAGGGTTGTCGGGTAACATGAATTTTTATCCCGACGAAACTTTGAAAAAAGCGGTACCTCTTTTTGAGGGTGTCCGGGTTTTTGTTAAATCTGACAACGAACATCTGAAGAGCCAAGGTAAAGATGTTCGCAATTTGATCGGTAGAATTGTTGATGTGTCTTTCTCTGACGGACAATCTCCTGACACCGGTCAGATTGAAGGCACTTTGGAAATGATCGATCCGACCGCTCCTGAATCCCAAAAGCTGAAGTCAGCGTGGGACCGAAAAATGACCGACCTAATGGGTCTCTCCATAGATGCAAAAGGAAAATCTACAGTCGGCAAAATTGGGCGGCAGCGTGCACGCATCATTACCGATTTTTCGGCTGTTAGTTCCGTGGATTTGATCGTTGAACCCGGTGCCGGTGGTCAAGTCCTCAACCTGATTGAAAGCAATGGAGCTCAAGAAATGGACCCGCAATACCTGAATGATGAAGACGTCAAAGCCACCGTCAATGCCACTCGCTTGCCTTTGGTCGCCAAACAGAAATTGATCAACCAAAATTCGTCCCCCTCTCAGGTGACCTCCGATGACTTGCGGGAAGCCATAAATACAGAGGCCGACTATTTGGCATCGGTATCCGATAGCGGGAAAGTTAAAGGCTTGGGTGATGACGCTTACCACTCAAATAGCCGCGTCCAGATCCTCGAAAGCCGGGATGAAAAGGTCAGCAAGATGCTCGATGCGTTTTTTGATCCTTCGGACCGTTCAGTTATTTCAATCCGCGAGTGCTATCTGGATATCACTGGCGACCGAACTTTTTCCGGAATTTTGCGCAACTGCGATCAGGCACGGCTTCGGGAATCTCTTGGTAGTCAGAGTTTTGGTGATGTTCTGGGTGACAGTATTTCTCGTCGTCTTGTCGCCGAATACAACAATCCCAGCGTTTATGACGTTTGGCAAAATCTTGTCAGCATTGTTCCAGTGAATGACTTCCGTGCCCAGGAGCGCACGCGGTTTGGTGGCTATGGCGACTTGCCGAAAGTTCTAGAGTCAAATCCATACACCTCGCTGTCCTCTCCAACCGACGAAAAAGCCACCTACTCGGTAGAAAAGCGTGGCGGCACTGAAGACCTCACTCTCGAAATGATCACCAACGATGATGTCGGCGCGGTCCAACGCATCCCGACAAAATTGGTACGATCAGCCAAGCGAACTTTGTCAAAGTTTGTTCTGGATTTCCTGAAAAACAATCCTGTCGTTTATGACGGGGTTACCTTGTTCCATGCCACTCACAACAATCTGGGTACGTCAGCACTTGACGCGGCATCGGTTGCTGCTGGAAGGCTTGCTATCAAAAGTCAGCCAGAGAAGGATTCCGGCGAAAAGATCGGGATCGGGCCGCGTTTTCTCTGGGTGCCGGACGAACTGGAAGAAGAAGCTGTCAATCTGTTTCGTAGAAATACGGAACAGGACAAAACTTTCATCCAATCTCTCAGCCTTGACGTTATCCCGGTTTGGTACTGGACAGATGTGAATGATTGGTGCCTGTCAACTGACACCAATGACGTTCCCGTTATTGAACTCGGTTTCTTGGGTGGAACAGAAGAGCCGGAAATTTTCGTTCAAGACAGTCCGACCAGTGGATCAATGTTCACGCACGACAAAGTGACTTACAAAATCCGCCATATCTATGGCGGCACGGCGCTTGATTATCGCGGGGTCTACAAATCCGTAGTCGCCTAATCGACCTTGGGCCACTGGCAGCTTCTGGCCCAATGCCGCCACCATGTAGATTGTGCTTCTCACGTGGTGGCGGCTTCCCTTTTCATATCTTGGCAAATCAATAGGATCGTAATGGACTTCGCAGAACACAACTACGCAGACGCCGCAGTCGATCTAGCGGAACAACTAGATGATGTTCCTCTGATGATCGCCGATGTGGTACTTGACGATGTGCGGCGGTACTTGTGGCTGCGACAATTCTCCGGTGCCTCGAAACAGGCATTAATTCTTGGTATGACAACCGAAGAAACAGAGCAGGCCATCCAGATTGCCAACTCATTGGATGGATCAGTGACCTTGAATGAGGCCGAAGAAATCATCCACGAAGCAAGGGCGATAATGTGGGGGGCAACCTTCTCTCAGATACCTCGTTCACACTTTGCTAAGAGCATTCTGGCCAATGCCGGAAAAAAGGGTGAGAGTGTCCATTAATCTGTGCTGACGAGAAGTTTTTATTTACTCTTCAGCATGCACCAGAAAATGAAACTTCCTGAATTTTAACAAGTCATATCAGCTACATACAAAGAACCGTAAACATAGAGAGAACCAGTAAGCAGACTTTACGGTTGCGGTTCTAAACCGTAAAACCGAAACTTCTGTCAATCCGAATGAATGGTCAGGTAATTTACCCAAATTCGTTCCGGGTTGGGCGAAAGTTATCGACCGAAATACCCACTCGTCAACAGTGTTTAAGCATCTGAACTATAACAATAATTATTGAAATTTTGATCAACTCGGAAACTATCGCTGAAGTGGGAAAGTTCGTTCCGACTTCTCTCGCCCAACCCGGAACCACCGACAATGGCCGCGACTACCTTGATCCCGCGCAAACATTAGATTAAGAGCCGATTTAGAGACCGTTCAGTGCGCACTGACTTTCTCCAACTTCAACTGGCGAAAACTGTGACTTTCCGTTTTACTCCAGATTCAAACACCTTTTGGGTGCGGGCCAATGCAACACCGCATAAGATGTTTATTATCAATGCCATCCCACTAAGTCCCGCCTTATCCCGGTATATCCCGGATTACTCTAAGAACAAGTGACGGTTAACACAAAGCACCGGCAATCCCCGCCAGACGCCCAATGGCAGTTCCCATGCAGCACCCCGGAAAGCCGATCTCCGGCACCGCATCTCTGGCATCCCTTCCCAAGACACCAACCGAACACGCCATCACCACGACGCGACACGACAAGACGCGCTCTCTCGCCCGCTTTCAACTCAAGTCCCGCGCTCCGACGCCCAAAGCAGGTTTTACCCGGACAAGCCCGGCCCGCACCGGTCTTACCCGGCACCGGAAATGCCCGTATGTGTGTTTGGAATTACGATGGCTGGTGCATGGCCGTCAGCTCAGGCCGTGGATCCAGCTTTCATAGCGATGATCCAGCAGACCATTTTGCGGTTTGGTCGAACGCGGTACATATCCGGCCCGCACATCCCCCGGCGTCACGTCATATTTGGCGCGAAAGGCCCGGATAAAACTGGCATCGGTTGCATATCCGCATTCAAGGGCAATGTCATAGATCGAACTGCTGCGCCGTGCCGGATCGCTCAGCAAATGCAACGCATGGCGCAGGCGCATATCGCGCACAAACTGGTTCACGCCGCCATATTGCGCAAACAGCTGATACAAAACACTGCGCGACACCCCAAGATCGGATGCCGCACGTCTTGCGGTCAATTCCGTCGACAGCATATTGGCCCGCAAATAGCGCCGCGCACGTACCAGTTTATCAAGATCCTGGCGAAAACCTGTATTTTGCGCCCCCATGCCCGATGCATCATTCATGCAGGCAGCTAGCATCATGACGATGGTTTTCTGCATCACGGCAATCTGTTCGTCACTCATAACATCAACATGGCGATGCAACGCCAAAATCTGGTCATGCAGGATCCGCACCAGCGGATCGCGTTCCGACAAAAAACGCAGATTGTGGTCATCGGGATTTTTAAGCTGATCTTCCAGAAGCCGGCGTGGCAAAAACAGATGCAGGGAATTGAAATGGCTGGTCTGAGCTTCTGTGGGCTGGGCCAGATCAAGCAAAAGCAATCCGCCATGGGAAATCGTATCGCCGCCAAGTCCTTTTTCCGCCGCAACATGCCCGCTGGTAAAAAGCTGCACATTGTAATGGTCAAGCCCGTCCCGGCCTGCCATCTGGGAGGATCGGACAAAGTTCTGGGGTTGGCTTTTCGCCTGCACCATCACCATGTCCTTGTGGCACCATGAATTCAGATCGGCGCTAAAGCCGTCCTTGCGATCCTGCCGACGGGCATCAACCGAATAGACGCAATTGATGCTGTCCTTCCAGACTTCAAACTGCTGGTCGCGTGGAAGCGCATCAAGCGAGAAAACCGATCTTTCCAATATCCGGCTGCCAAGTGGCGGCTGCTGGTCCATTCAAAATATGCCTCGGTGGAACAATGACTTGCCCAGATTGATGCAATTCCGTTTCATTATCAAGACCGCCGGTCATTTATATCGCACCGTGAATGGTGCCATTATCGGCCCCCGTCATCAAACTGACGGCAAACCGGCGGCAAACCGGTGGCAAATCCGGCCTGTTTGCCCCTGCCTTTTTACTCCAGTCCGTTTACCCCTGCCTGCTTGCTGGCAACAGACTGTTGCCAAACCGGCTCTGGTCTTGTTGTCCGCAGCGGCGCATAGTCATGGCAAATGATGCAATTCTGACCAAGGTAGTCCGCCATGACTGACACCGCGATCTCCCCGTCCCGGCCGGATCAATCCGCGCCGCAAGACCAGCATAATCTGGCCCCGATCTTTATTTCGCACGGCTCGCCGATGCTGGTGGCGCGCCAAAGCACGCCGGCATTTGATTTCTTTGTCGGCAATCTTGGCCGTCATACCGATGGCGTGCGCGCCATCCTGATGGTTTCTGCCCACTGGCAAACAGCTGAACCGACCATATCGACCGCTGCGCGTCAGGAAACCATTCACGATTTCTATGGCTTCCCGCAGCCCCTTTATCAGTTGCACTATGACGTTGCTGGCGATCCGGCACTGGCCCGGCAGATTGCCGATCAGATCGGCTGTGCCACCGACGATGCGCGTGGTCTTGATCACGGGGCCTGGATGCCGTTGATCCTTGCAAGGCCCAATGCCGACATCCCGGTCTTCCAGCTTTCCATGCTGGCTCATGGCGGTCCGGCCGATCATTTTGAACTGGGCAAAAAATTGCGCGGGTTGCGCGATCTTGGCGTTCTGGTGGTGGCAAGCGGGGCGATGACCCATAATTTGCGTGCGCTTGATCGTCACGAGGGCCCGATTGATCCCTGGGCGATCGAATTCACCACCTGGATGATCGACCGGGTCAAGGCCCATGATATTGACGCCCTGCTCGATTATCGCCGCCTTGCGCCCCATGCCGCCATGGCCCATCCCGAAGACGACCATCTGATGCCGTTCTATGTCGCCCTTGGCGCCGCATCCGATGATTTCGCCCCCGATGTCATCCATGACAGCTATGAATTTGGCAATCTTGCCATGACGGCCCTTCGTTTCTATGGACCGAACGAGGACCGCATTGCGGCCTGATCAAGCTACCCGCCCGATCTGCCGGGCCTTGCTGATCATCACATATAAAATGGGCCGGAAGGACATCCTCCCGGCCCTTGTTTCTAGAACATCAACCGAAGCCCCGTGACGATATAGGTCGCCTCGAAATCCTCGCCGTCTTCCTTGGCAAAGTCGGCGGTATCGCCAAATTTGCGTTCATAGGACACCCCGATATAGGGCGCGACACTGCGATCAATCAGATCGTAGCTTAACCGCAATCCGATCTCTGCACTTGATATCCCTGTGCCGACTTCAATTTCCCGATCCTCGGAAAAGGCAGCATTCAGTTCAATCGACGGGGTCAGGATGACGCGATTGGTAATTAGCCCCTCATATTCAAGATCAAGCCGCGCGCTGCCATCCCCGGTTTCGCTGACAAAAAGATCGGCATCAACTTCGATCCATTGCGGGGCAAGCCCCATGATCCCGATCGTCCCGTACCAGCGATCCGTGCCCGTCGGGGTATCAAGCCTGACCCCCGCCTTGGCATCGAAAAAGTCACTGATCGGGGTTTGCAGCACCAACCGGTTTTCAAGCCCTTCATTGATATCGGCATCAAGGTCGCGTTCACCCTCACCCTGCCAGCGCAATTTGAGCTCGTCCGTTCCCCAAAAGGCATCCGCATCCCAGACCAGCCGTTTTTCATTCTCGTCACCAAGACGATATTCAAACTGCTCGGCCTGGAACCCGTAATAGGTCCGCCCTTCTGCGGCCTGTCCGGTGCCCGGAACGGCGGCCATCACCATGGCGACAAAGCCGCCTTTCATCATCAGATCATGTCGTTTCATGATGGATCAATTCCCGTTCTTCAGTGTCGCAACCGCCGGACCGCCTTCAACCACGACCTTGCGGAACATGCCCGTCGCCATGTGATAGCTCAGATGGCAATGAAACGCCCATTGGCCGGGCTCATCGACTTCGGTCTCGGAATAGACGGTGGTGCCGGGATTGATATTGATGGTGTGCTTGACCGGGTTCCATTTGCCCTGCCCGGTATCAAGGATCGACCACATGCCATGCAGATGCATCGGGTGCGACATCATGGTTTCATTGACAAACTTGAACCGCACCCGTTCGCCGTATTTCAGGCGGATCGGTTCGGCATCCTCGTATTTCACGCCATTGATCGACCAGCTATAACGTTCCATATTCCCGGTCAGGCGCAGCTCGATCTCGCGCGTGGCCGGACGGTCGGCATAAAGCGGCTTTTGCGCCTTGAGATCGGCATAAGACAGGAACTTGCCGCCATTTGCCGCCTTGGGCGTCAATCCGCTGCCCGCCGCATAAAACGGATCGGCGCGATTGCCCATCGCCATCGCCGAATGATCCATCCCCGCCATATTTGAATGGTTCATGCCCGCCATTTTAGAATGGTCCATGGCAGTCATATTCGAATGGTCCATACCGGCCATGCCGGAATGATCCATGCCCGGCATCGACCCGGCCGATCCATGATCCATTGCCGCATTGCCCATCGCCGAATTGCCCGATGGTGCTGCGCCGT
This sequence comes from Thalassospira sp. MIT121401, assembly GCF_047125595.1. Classification (NCBI taxonomy): domain Bacteria; kingdom Pseudomonadati; phylum Pseudomonadota; class Alphaproteobacteria; order Rhodospirillales; family Thalassospiraceae; genus Thalassospira; species Thalassospira sp. MIT121401. The sequence continues at coordinate 2,325,605 of NZ_CP138926.1, read as the reverse complement.
GATCCATACCGGCCATATCGCCTTTGCCCATCTCACTTTGGCCCATATCACCGTGCCCCATGTCACCATGGTTCATGCCCATATCGGCCATGGTCAAAAGCGGCGCTTCCTCGCGCAATTCGGGCATTTCGGCACGCATGCCCTCATGCGGGGCCAATGTGCCAAATCCGTATCCCGAACGCCCCATCGATTCCGCCATGATCGCATAGGCCTCGTCGTCTTTGGGCTGGACAATCACGTCATAGGTTTCGGCAACCGCAATGCGGAATTCATCAACCTTTACCGGCTGCACATTATTGCCATCGGCCTGCACCACCGTCATTTCAAGTCCGGGAATCCGCACATCGAAATAGGTCATGGCCGATGCATTGATGAACCGCAACCGCACCCGTTCTTCGGGATGGAACAGCCCCGTCCAGTTCTGTTCGGGCGACATGCCGTTGATCAGGCCGACAAAGCCCTGCACATCCTCGATATCGGTCGGCATCATGCGCATCGCGCCCCAGTCGGCACGCTCCGAAAGTGTCGCGCCCAAGCCGTTCTTGCGCACATCCATGATGAAATCGCCAAGGCTGCGCTGATTGCGGTTGTAATAATCAGGCATCATTTTCAGATTGCGCAGGATGCGTTCGCCCGAATGCGGGTGCTTGTCTTTCAGAACCACCACATATTCACGATCAAATTTGAACGGTTCGCGCTTTTGCGGCTCGATAATGATCGACCCATAGGCCCCGTCGGGTTCCTGAAAACCCGAATGGCTGTGAAACCAGTAGGTGCCGCTTTGCGAAACCGGAATGCGATAGGTAAAAGTCTCGCCCGGCTCAATGCCGGGGAAACTGATGCCCGGCACCCCGTCCATCTGATAGGGCAGGATCAACCCGTGCCAGTGGATCGACGTTGCTTCATCGAGATTGTTGGTGACATTGATCACCACCTCCTCGCCTTCCTTGAATTGCAAGGTCGGCCCGGGCGATGACCCGTTATATCCGATGCCGCGCGTTTTCATGGTTCCGGTATCGATCTCGACATAATCGACCGTCAGATCATAGGTCGCGGCAAAACTGGGCGCAGACAGCATAACCGTCCCCAGCGCACCCAACAGGGCGCGTAAGACAATTCGTTGTTTCATTTCAAATTACCTGAAAAGGCCGGACAGACGCCCGGGATGGCAGACAAGCCGATCCCGAACGCCCCCGGTCACATCAATGATGATTACTGAAGACGGATTTTGCCCATCATGCCGCTTTCATAGTGGCCCGGCACATTGCACGCGAATTCAAGTTCGGTGTCCTTGGGGAATGTCCAGATCACTTCGGCACTTTGGCCCGGCTCAAGCAGGACACTGTTGGGATCGTCATGCTTCATCGTCATACCGTTGCCCATGTCCATTTCCATCATCGCCATGTTGATTTTGTCGGCTTCAAGCGCGCCATGCTCCATCATCATGAACATTTCCTTCTGATGGTCTGCATGCATTGCCGCGGTGCCGATATTGAATTCGTGAACGAATTCGCCCTTGTTATCGATCATGAAGCGTACGGTTTCGCCCGCACGCACAATGATCTTTTCCTGATCAAAGAAATTGTCTTCCATCACGATCCGGATGGTCCGGCGAACATCGGACAACTGGCCGGGCGCACCAATATCGGTCGCAGCCCCGCCATGACCACCGCTATGGCCTGCACCGGCAAAGGCCGGGGCCTGCATACCGGCAAACGCGCTCAAAAGAACGGTCGATGCCGCGATGTGACGGATAAGGGATTTCTTGAAACTGGGCATATCATGCTCCTGAAAATAATCGTCAGAATGATTGCCATCGCCGCATGAAGACATGCGCAAACCTTGCTGCTTTGCCCGACACGGGTCAAACAGACACGGGCCAAACAAACGACGGCGTTTTCTTTAAAACGGGATTATTTTCAGGCGCGCGGCGGCTTGTAGCTGCCATCCGCCTCGGCGGAAACAAGGGTACGGTCCTGCACCCAATAGGTCACAGACGTCACCACCGGCATGAACAATGCCGTGCTGACATGTTCCTCGGCATAGGGACCGCACACTGTCATGCCGCAAATATCGGCATGGGATGAATGCGGATCATGGGACACCGGTTTGGTGACATCGATTGTCACAACATGGTGCCCGTCACCGGACGAACCGGAACCTGCCTGCACGGTGCCATGCCCCGACAGCAGAACTGTCAGGCTGATCAGGATCACAAGCATGCAGGAAATGAAACGCAACGGATTTTCCAGTCGAAAGTTAACGCCCAGGTCGTTATTCACACCGGCCGTTTGCGTCAAGTGGCAATATTGTGGCACGGATAACATGCTGAAAACGTGATATTTTTACTGCACCCGCCAACAAACATGACAGCCCCCTTGTCAGCAACAGATCGCACTTCTACCATCACCGCCAGACCAATTTCCCGTCAATGACAGGCAAGATGAAATGATGCTGCGTCAGGATCAATGCACCCTTGAAGTCAAAACCGGTACCCAAGGACTGACTGAAATCACCGATCAGGTACAATCATGGGTCGCCTCGACCGGCATTGCACGTGGTCAGCTGACGGTCTTTGTCCGCCACACATCGGCCAGCCTGACCATTCAGGAAAATGCCGATCCCGACGTGCGTCTTGATCTGGAAACATTCTTTGGCCGGCTGGTTCAGGAAAATCCGAGCCTTTATCGCCACACCTGCGAAGGCCCCGATGACATGCCCGCCCACATCAAATCGGCCCTGACTGATGTGTCCCTTACCATCCCGGTTGCCGATGGCTTTGCCATGCTTGGCACCTGGCAGGGCATCTATCTGTTCGAACATCGCCACGCCCCGCATCGGCGCAACGTCATCCTGCATCTGATCGGGGAATAGGGCCGGTTACGCCGCACATTCGGGTTTGCGGGCCCAAAGTCCGATTGTCTGGACCTCGATCAATTCGCGCAGCGTCGCACACATGTCTTCGCAGTCGAAATTCTGCGTGCTCATATGTTCGTGGATCGTAAACAGAAACAGCGCCATCAGGCTTTTGCGGATCAGGGTCGGTGACAGATCCGGGTTCAATTCCCCCGAAAGCTGCGCTTCTTCGATCAGGTCGGTAATCGCCTTGATCAGGCCGCTGCGCTGCATCATGTCATGCACCGCCCCCTTGCGCGGCGCAAAGGTCAACTGGCGCATGATCACGTTCCAAAGTGTCGGATGAAGGCCGATCTGGGTAAAGCGGTATGACGCCACATGCATCAACTTATCCACAAAGCACCATTCCGGGTCCATCGTATAAAGACCCTTTTCAATGGCTTCGGCCAGCTGTGTGGTCACACAGCTGATGATCAGTTCTTCCTTGGTCGAAAAGTGATGAAAAATCGTCCCTTCGGCGACCCCGGCCCGCTTGGCGATTTCGCGCGTCGATGCCTCCTCGAAATCACCGCTTTCAAGGATGCCCCGCGCCGCCTCAAGTATCTTCTGACGGGTTTCTTCACGTCTGGTTGCCCGAATGCTCATCGGGGCCCTCCAACTCATCAAGCAAACTCACTGAGTTCACTCAACTAATACGAAGTGCCCCGTCTGTCAATTCCTTGCGGGCCTTGTCCCTGCACCTTACTGCCGTTGCGGACCGGCCACGGACATCGTCGCAAGGGCCGCTTCAACGGCCCCGTCGCGCCGCCCTGCCATGTCGGCATCGTTCGCAGCACAGCGCGCCAGAATATCCTTGGCCGGCTGATAAAGCCCGGTTTCGACCCCCATGACGCCAAGCACGGTTGAAAACAGATTATCATGGGAAAACGCGCCATTTTGTGCCTGATCACCAAGGCACTCCTGCCCGACCGCGCGCGTGGTCTGATATCCATCGGACATCCACATCATCATCGGCACATGGGTCTGTTCATCCGGGGCCAGCATATAGGGCGCGCCATGCAGATAAAGCCCGCCCTCGCCAAGCGATTCGCCGTGATCGGACACATAAAGCAACACGGTGTTATAGCGATCCTCATAGGATTTAAGCTTCGCCACCAGTTCCGCCACCACATAATCGGTATAGCGGATCGTATTGTCATAGGTATTGATCAGCTCCCTGGCGCTGCAATTTTCAATATCGCTGCGCGGGCAGTCCGGCGCAAAGGCACGATGGGCCTCGGGATAACGTTTGTAATAGGTCGGCCCATGGCTGCCCATCAGGTGAAAGGCAATAAGCTGATCGACCGGCTTATCTGCCACCTGCTGATCAAGGTTGCGCAACATCACCTCGTCATAACAGGTACCTAGAACACATTCTTCGGGAAACGCATCGGCTGAAATCTCGATGCTTGGAATGCGGTCACAGACCCCCTTGCAGCCCTCGTCATTATCCTTCCACAGGACCTTGACCCCGGCACGCTGCAACACATCCATCAGACTTTCGCTGTGGCGCGCGATTTCGCCGTCATAATTGGCATGATCCATCGGCGAAAACATGCAGGGAACCGAAACCGCGGTCGCCGTGCCACAGGATTGCACATTCTGGAACGCCAGAAGCCCGTCAATCTGACTGGTAAAGGGTGATGTCGGTCGATCATACCCGTTGGCCGCCACACTTTGCGCCCGCGCGGTTTCCCCGATCACCAGAAACATCAATGTCGGCTTGGTCTTCCCCGGTGCGGCAACAAGTCGTGCATCCTCGCCGATCTTGCGAAACGGCATATCGGCATAAAGATAGCGCCGCTTGACCAGCTGGATCGTCCCGGTGATGAAATTTGACGGGATGATCTCCTTGCCCAGCACCTTGTTATTGCGCCCGACCGATGCGTAATCCTTGAAATAAAGCCCCCCAATTCCGCCCAGCAACACCAGCGGCACAAGCATCATGACAATGCGCTGCCCGACCCCGCGCAACACTGTCGACGGATAGCGCACCGGCACGATCAAAAGAACACATACCGGCACGATACCGGTCGCCACAAACCACAACAGGGCCGGCACACTGAAATAGGATGCCGCTTCAAGCTGATTGGTTTCGATCACGTTTTCCATCATGCCACGATCAAACACGATGCCGTATTTCATCATCCCGTAATGGGCAAGCGCACTTGTTGCGATCAGCACCACGAAAAACGGCTTGAACAGATAGCGCCACGAAAACGGCGTAAACACCACAAGCGATGCCAAAATCAGTACAAACGGCGCACTGATCGCAAATCCGCGGTCATAGGCACCAAGCGCGCCCAGAATGTCATAGAAATGACCAAGCACCCTGGCATTGAGAACCAGCGTGAAAAAGACCGCCAGCACAACAAGAACAATACGATAATCAATCGGTGGAATTTTCGGCACGAACCGGGAACGGGGCATAAAGGCCTACCTGCTATCTGGGCACATCCACCCCGCAGCAGAAAGCGCACCTCAACAGATGCCCTGCGGGGCGATTGGTCCTTGACCAACCCCGCAACATTTAAAGCCCCAACCTGACAGCAACCTGAAAGATGTGCGCTGGCAACAACCGCCCCGGTCAGGCCGATGCACCAACCCGCATCCGGCGCACTTCACGAATGCCAAGATAGCTGTGAAACACCAGTGTCACGATCACCACCGATCCGCAAATCAGTGTCGTGTTGCTTGGTACTTCTCCGATAAACAGCCACACCAGAAACGATCCGAAAATCGCCTCGTTCAGCATGATCAGGCCAACCTCGGCTGCCGGTATTTTGCGCGCCCCTGCCGAAATGAACAGAAACGATACCGGCAACACCCAAAAGCCCAGCATCGCCAGCCACAGCCAGTCCATGCCGGTCACGGTGAACGGCTCCGCTGTTGGCAGCAAAATCACCGCCCCCAGAACAGCGCCCAGCAACATAGCCTTGATTTCATTGATTTCGGGCTTGGCCCCGATCACGTTGAAAAACCCGGCCATGCAGGTCGCCGTTCCCAGCGCCAGAAGATCGCCAAGCGCATTCTTGCCGCCAAACCCGGCCCCGACAATCATGCCCAGTGCCGCCAGCACGACAAAGGATGCCACCCAGGTCCGCATCGGTTGTCCGCGCTTGAAGATGAAGACCCCCATCACCCCGGCAATCAGCGGGGTTGCGGCAATGATCACCAGCGTATTGGCCGCATCGGTATTGCGCACCGACAAAATGAAAAAGATCGTCGTGCCGCAATAAAACAAGGCTGCCGGGATCTCGGCCCTGCCCGGTGTGACCGATTGCACAACACCTTCGCCGCGCCGCTGCCCTTTCCACAAGGCCAGCATCAGGGTCGCAATACTCAACAATGCCAGACGCCAGAACGACGCCGTCATGTCATCGACTTCAATCAGCCGGATCAACAGCGCATCCGGGCAAATCACCAGAACCCCGATCAGGGCAAGCCACCCGCCATGCAAATTTCCGATCTGGTCGCGCAATGCCATGAAATTCCCCTTTGGCGAACTGGTTTCATTCCAAACATGTGCCCGGCATCTGCCACCGGCACCGGTTGTTGTGCATACAGTTTTGCGGTGCTTTGCCGCCCGGCACAATTTGATTTTTCTCAACTATCGGTGAAATGCGGCACCGCAGCAATGCCCAATCCCTGCCATCGACATAAATCCCCGATGACCGACGAACCAAAAGAAACTGTTTTGTTCGGCGGTCAGGATCGGTAAGTTTGCCTCAAACGAGGGTTCCGACCCTGTGCCACCACAGTCTGAAGGATGGAAATCATGGCTGGTAAAATCGACGCACGTCTTGCCGAACTTGGCATCACCCTGCCCAATGCCACCGCACCGGTTGCGAATTATGTGCCCTATGTTGTCTCCAACAATCTGGTTCACATTTCCGGTCAGATCACCATGGAAAATGGCGAACTGAAATTTGTTGGCAAACTTGGCAAGGATTATCAGGTCGAAGACGGCCAAAAGGCCGCCCGCCTGTGCGCGCTCAACCTGGTTGCCCAGCTCAAGGCTGCGATCGGCGACCTTGATAAAGTCACCCGCGTTGTCAAACTCAATGCCTTTGTCAATTCCGCCCCGGAATTCACCGATCAGCCCAAAGTCGTCAATGGCGCGTCTGACACCATGGTCGAAATATTTGGCGATGTCGGCAAACATGCCCGCTCCGCTGTGGGTGTGGCATCGCTTCCGCTTGGCGTTGCGGTTGAAATTGACGGCATTTTCGAAGTCGCCTGATCAAAACGCCGATCACAATTTTAAAGCCGGGCATTTGCCCGGCTTTTTTGTTTGCCCGGATTTTGATTACCCCGATAAAACCGCTTGACCTCAATCGTGGTTGAGGTCGGAAAACATCGCCTGTGACCATCGCCAAATCTGTTCTCACAGGAAGGAATTTCAGATGCGTGTTTTCATTACCGGCGGAACCGGGCTGATCGGCTCGGCACTTGTTGACAGCCTGATTTCCCGTCAATACCGGGTCTTTGCGCTGGCCCGATCTGAAACCGCCTGCACCAGATTGCGCGCGATGGGGGCAGTTCCGATCCATGGCGATCTGACCGATCCCGCCCGCTGGTGTGCGACCCTGCCGCCCGTTGATGCGGTCATTCATGCGGCCTGCGATTTTTCCGATGCCATGACCGATATCGACCGCACCCTGCTTGATCACCTGATCCCGGCGGTGCACGCCATGCCCGGACCTGTGCGCTTCCTCTATACCGGTGGCAGCTGGTTGTTTGCGCAAACCCTGCCCGGACAGTCAATCGATGAAGGCAGCCCCTTTGATCCGTTGCCCGAATTTCAATGGATGTGCTCCGGCATTGATCGCGTGCTGAGCGATGAACGATTGCACGGCATCGTCATTCACCCGGGCTGTGTCTATGCCACCGGGCGGCACGGGCATTACGGGCTTCTTGACCGTGATCTGCAAACCGCACGTACCAAGGGCCACGTCACCCTGATCGGTGATGGCGATGTGACCCTGCCGATGGTTCATGCCGATGATCTGGCCGATCTTTATTGTCTGGCCCTTGGCAACGCCACCCGCGGTTCAAGCTATTTCGGGGTTGCGATCAATGATCTGACCAACCGTGCACTGGCCGGTCTGATCGCCCGCCGTGTCGGCACGCCCGATTGCCAGATTGATGCGATCACGGTGCAAACCGCCATCTCGCGACTGGGCCGCTGGGCGGCGGGACTTGCCCGCCATCAAACCATGACCGCGACAAAGGCCGTCAGCGATCTTGGCTGGAATCCGGCTCATTGCGATCTTGAAAATGATCTGCGCCGGATCGGCATGCAATTTCGGGATTAGCTTTCCGAACTGATCGCCTTTAATCCGACAACACCGCCAATGATCATCAACAGGAAAACACCCTTAAGGGCGGTCATCGGCTCCTTGAAAAACACCAGGCCAATGATCGCGACGGCCGCCGTGCCAAGCCCCGACCACACCGCATAGGCCGTGCTGATCGGCAAAACCTTCAAGGTCAGCGCCAGCACCCAGAAGCTCAGCCCGTACATCACAAGCGTCAGGACCGAAAATTTCAGGTCGGTAAATCCGTTGGAAAATTTAAGCGACACGGTCCCGATCACTTCAAGACCGATCGCGCCCATCAAATAGACCCAGGCGAGCATGGCAAATATCCTGCACATAAAGGTGGTGGCAACAAACGCCCGCCCAAAATGCCCGATCCGCCCTTCCGGCGCAATCCCGCCCGCCACATGCCTGCTGCAACATGCCCCCGGAACGACCTGAACCATACCGAGCCACCGCAATTCCTGTCACCCTACCCTTGCAAGCACCACATCACGGCATCAAAACACCACGGCAACACTGCACCACCAGTCCGCCCCCCTGATCCGACGCCTCAAACAACCCCCGTCCCCGATACGATGCCTCTTGCACCTTCCTGCCACCTGCTGCCAGCACGATCAATCGGATGGCGGGCGCAATGCGTATAGCAAGACGATCTGTATCAAGACATTTGGCAAAACAATTGCGTATAGTCCGCCAAACGGGCACATTGCCGGACATCAAATGTATGGCTTTGGCCGCTGCATTTTGCCGTGAAGACAGGAAAGACCGATCATGATCGAAACCGATATTCTGATTGCTGGTGGCGGGATCGCCGGAATGAGTGCAGCCGCACGGTTTGCGGCCGACGGACATCAGATCGTGATTGTCGATCCGGCCCCCGCCGATATTGGCGAAGGCACGGATTTGCGGACCACCGCCTTTCTTGAGCCGGGCATCGAAACCCTGAAAAAGGCCGGTGTCTGGGATGCGATCAAACCGACCGGGGCGGAACTTCGTGTCATGCGGATCGTCGATGCCGGCGGTTCCGAATGGCAACCGCGCGAAACCGCCGATTTTGACGGGGCCGAAACCAAACAGGGATTTTTCGGCTGGAACGTTTCAAACAAGGCGGCCCGCGTTGCCCTGATGGCCCGTCTGGCCGAACTTGAAAATGTCGATTTCCGGTTTTCGACCACGGTAACCGGCTTCAAAAGCGCTGCGCGTTTTGGCGAAGTCACGCTGTCCGATGGTGAAACCGTCCGGGCCAAAGTCGTGATCGCCGCTGATGGCCGCAATTCCAGCTTGCGCGACATGGCCGGGATCAAACACAAACGCTGGGCCTATGATCAAAGCGCGCTGGTCTTTGTCGTCACCCATGACAAGCCGCATGACAATATCTCGACCGAAATCCACCGCACCGGCGGGCCGCTGACACTGGTGCCGATGCCTGATCTTGATGGCAAGCCGTGCTCGTCCGTGGTCTGGATGACGCCTGCGGCCCGGGCCGATGAGCTTAATGCCATGAGTGACGATGCATTGTCCGCCGAAATCACCCATGACACCATGAACCTGTTTGGTCCGCTAAGCGTGGCATCCCCGCGTGCAGTCTGGCCGATGATCGCACAGATCCCCACCCGCCTGATTGCCGCCCGTCTTGCCCTGATCGCCGAGGCCGCCCACGTCGTGCCGCCGATTGGCGCACAAGGGTTGAATATGAGCCTGCATGACATCGAAACCCTGGCCGAACTGATGGCAAAGGCCAAGCTGCACGGCAAGGATATCGGCGAAACCCCGCTTCTGAAATCCTATGAACGCCGCCAGTTGCCCAAAACCGTGATGCGGGTCGGCGGTATCGATATCCTGAATCGCGCATCGATGCTTGAACCCAAACCGTTGCGCGACCTGCGTCTGGCGGGCCTGTCGGCAATCAACCGCATCAGCCCGCTTCGCAAACTGGCCATCAAGGTCGGGGTCGGCAAATAGCCCGCACCATCTTCGCGCTTTGCGCGCTTTTCGCGGATATCACGATACCAATAACGCAAAGGCCACCTTCGGGCGGCCTTTTTGCGTTCAGCTTTGATGCAGGATCAATTCCGCCATGAAACCGTCCGTCTTGCCCGGACGCGGCGAATAAAGCTTCAGCTCGGACCGTGTATTGCGGACAATCGCATCAACGATGGCAAGCCCAAGCCCCGCCCCGTCCCCACTGTTATGGGACCGTTTGAACCGGGTTTTAAGATCATCAAGATTGCCTGCGGCGATCGCCGGTCCGCCATTGGCCACCCGGATGATGTGGCGGTCTGTGACCGTAATCTCGACCGGCTGGTCCTTTGCCCCGTGTCTGAGCGCATTTTCAATCAGATTGCGCAAACAGATGGCAAAGGCATCATGGTCGATATTGGCCTCGAGCGTTGCCACCGCATCGCTGTCATAGACGATATCACCACCATCAATTCCCGCACGCATCAGATCATCAATCACCAGCAAAAGCGTCGATCCAAGCTTCTGATCATGCCCGGTCGGGCTAAAACCGCCGCCCGCTTCGGCCCGCGCCAGCTGCAAAAGCTTTTCGGCCAGCCGCGACAACCGTTTAAGCGATGCCTCGGTCTGAAGGGCGCGCTTGCGGCTTTCATGTCCTTCGGGCAGTTCAAGCACAAGCCGCTGGGTCTGTGCCAGGGCTGCGGCAATCGGGGTACGCAATTCATGGGCGCTGTTGGCGGTAAAGCTGCGCTCGACATTCAGCGCTGCCTCAAGCTTGCCCATCAGGCTGTTGACCGCCGATACGATGGTGGTGATTTCTTCGGGGGCTTCTTCCTGTTCGATCGGCGTCAGGTTGCCTTCGCCGCGCGCCTCGATCTCGTCACGCACCCGTTGTACCGGCCTAAGCCCCTGACGCACGCCAAGGATAATCCCGATAATCACCGTCGGGATCAGAAGCGCAATCGGCAAAAACTGTGCCGCAACACTTTCAAGGATTGCTTCGTGGCGATGCTCAAGCGGCTCTGCCACCTGCATGTAAAGCTGCCCGTCGCCACTGCGGGCGGTATAAATCCGGAAATCGTTATCCTGATAAAACCCGACCGCTACCGGGGCAGCAAACGGTGCGGCCATGGCATTATGCGACCGCAACAACACATCCCCGTTGGCGGCCCGCAACTGATAAAGCAGGTAATCGGCAACATTTTCCTCGTCCCCGTCATTATCGGTGCTTGCCACTTGATCGGCCGGGGTTGGCATCACCACCATGGATGATCCGTCCCAATGGGCATCGAAATAAAACCGCATAAGGGTCGAACCCCGCCGGGCTGTTTCAACAAGCCCGGTATCGGCGGCCTCTTCGAGTTCGTGATACATGCTATAGGCCGCAAGAACCGACCCTGCGATCCAGCACAGCGCGACAATGATCGTCAGCCGCTTGGTCAGGATGAATTGCAGGCTGTTTTGCTGCTTGATTTTCATCATGCCGGCCCCGCCCTATACCCGATAACCCACACCGCGCACGGTCTTGATCACATCGCGTCCAAGCTTGCGGCGCACCCGGCTGACATAGACCTCGACCGTATTGCTTTCAATTTCCGCCCCGAATTCATAAAGCGCTTCTTCAAGCTGGCGTTTTGACAATGTCTGACCGGGGCGGCGCACCATCTGGTCAAGCAACGCCCATTCGCGCGATGTCAGATCGGTCTGCACCCCGTCCACCAGAACGGTCCGCCCGGCAAGGTCAACCTCGACCCCGCCATCAAGGGTGACAAACGGATTGGGATTGCCGCTATAACGCCGCGCAACCGCGGCCAGACGGGCCGATAATTCATTCAGATCAAACGGCTTGACCAGATAGTCATCCGCCCCGGCATTCAGCCCGGCAATCCGGTCGGAAATCTGATCCTGCGCGGTCAGAATGATACAGGGAATGGCCGATCCGCGCCGCCTGAGCCCGCGCAAAAGATCAAGCCCGCTGCCATCTGGCAAATTAAGGTCAAGCAACAGCACATCATAATTGGTGGTGCGCATCATGATCTCGGCATCGGTGACATTTTCGCTGTGATCCACCGCCTCGCCACTGGCCAGCAAATGATCGCGCACTGCCTCGCCCAGCATGATCTCGTCTTCGACCAGAAGAATTCGCAACGATTTTCCATCCACGATATCTGCACCAGACCGTTATTGAACCAAACCGTCTGGCTATGCCCCTGTCCTGACAGCAACCTGAACAACGCACAGTGCGCCTTCAGTTGGCTGTCAGGAAACACCGTCATTCTTGTTCCTGTTCGGCGCATCGTTGACACGGCACATCCCGGAAATGTCCGTCACATCGCCTGCGTCCGCCGGAATTCCTGCATCGTTCCCTCTGCCGGATCCGCGTCCCACAGTTATGAAGGATTATGCCCATGAAAAGAACTGTTTTCCCAACCGCCCTTTTTGCCGTTGCCATCACGGCCCTTCTGGCCGGGGCGGTCGCGTCACTTTCCTCGACCGCGGCCTTTGCCGACGAGGATTACTGCAAGGTTCCGAAATCGGAATGGAAAACCACCGATGAACTCAAGGCCAAGCTGACCGGCGAAGGCTGGGACGTTCGCAAGATCAAGGAAGACGAAGGCTGCTTTGAAGTTTACGCCATCGACAGCGACGGCAAGAAAATCGAAGCCTATTTCGATCCGGCATCTTTCGTGATCGTCAAACAGGATGGCGAAGACGACTGATCCCCAAAGTCAGTTGTTGCCATATCCGGGTGTTTCTGGCGGCGCCAATAGTCCCCCGCGTCGCCGGAAACGCTTTCTGTCTGTCTGAAAGGAACCATCATGTCGATCAAGGTCTGGGATCCGTTCATCCGCCTGTTTCACTGGGGATTGGCAACAAGCTTCCTGATCGCCTGGATCACCGCCGATGAATGGCACGCCCTTCATCACTGGGCCGGTTATGCTGCCGGGTGCCTGATTGCGCTCCGTCTGGTCTGGGGATTGGTCGGTACGCACTATGCCCGCTTTGCCCAGTTCATCAAGGGCCCGGCAACCACACTTGGCTATCTTGGCGATATCGCGCGCGGTCGTGAACACCGCTATATCGGCCATAATCCGGCCGGGGCGGCCATGATCATCGCTCTGCTGCTTGCCATGGGCGGTTGTGCCTTTACCGGCTGGCTTTATACCACCGATGCCTTCTGGGGCTCTGATGCCCTCGAACATATTCACGAATTTCTGGCCAACGGCCTGCTTGCGCTTGTTCTGCTGCATATTGGCGGTGTGCTGCTGGCAAGCCTGCGCCATCACGAAAACCTGATCCGCGCCATGTTTACCGGACGCAAACGCCGCCCGATGTCTGACGATATCGCCTGAATTCGATCTTTCCCTCATACTGCAAACTTGCGGCGGCCGGTCCTCAACCCCTTCTGGCTGCCGCTTTTTTTTGGGGGGGATTTTGGGGAAAAGTCAAAACGATCCGAAGATCACCCGATGGCCCGTGCCGGATTCCCGACAACCGTGGTTCCCGGCGCAACATCGCGGGTCACCACCGATCCGGCGCCGACAATCGCATCATTGCCGATGGTAATGCCCGGCAAAATGATCGCCCCGCCGCCGATCCACACATTTTCCCCGATCGTCACCGGTTTTCCGACTTCAAGATGTTCCTTGCGCAATTGCGGATCACGATGATGGTCCGCACAGTAAATCTGCACATTCGGGCCCAGCATCGAATGATCGCTGATATGGACCGGTGCGGTATCAAGGATCACGCACCCAACATTCAAAAACACATCACGCCCGAGATGGATATTGATGCCGTAGGCACAATGAAACCGCGCTTCGATCCGCACATCATCGGCACAGGCGGCAAACAGGGCACGCAAGGACGGCCCGATATTGCCGCGTTCTGCCGGGGACAGCACGCTATGCTCGTGACAAGCTTCAAGCGCACGACGGCGCAGGGCCGAAAGCTCCGGATCAAGGCAGCTATACCATTCCCCTGCCTGCATTTTTTCAAATTCGGTTTTGGACATTTCCGGTCGCACTTTGTTGGTTCTATCTGGCGGTTTGTCTTTGGACTGCCGTCTCATGACGGCCTTCTCTGGCCTGCCAATATCCGGGCGCCATGTATCTGGTGCAGACGAACAAGCCTACGCCCCGCACGCGCAATGTGCAATCGCCCAACCGAGGATCTCAGGACGTATAATCGGGCGCAAACAGATCAAGATCAAGCGACGGCCTGACACCGATATCGCGGCGATGGCGGCTCAGAAACGCGCTTGCCGCCTCCCGCCCGAGATCGCGCAGCATGGTCATGAAGCTCCATTCCGCATTGAGTTTCGAGGAATGATCAAGATCAAGCATATCTTCACTGGCGATACAATGCATGCGCATCGCCCCCCATTTGGCGGCTTCGCACATATGTTCGGGCGCATCCTTGCGCAGGATCGAAATCATCCGCAGCTCTTTCATCAGGCTGCTGTTAAATGAAACCTCATTAAGCCGGTTGGCAATTTCACGTGACGTTTTGGGCACCCCCGGCCGCCTGACCGGATTGATCTGCACCAGAACCGTGTCATCGGACCCGCATTCCAGCACCAGCGGGCCAAGGCTCGGATTGCCGGTATAACCGCCATCCCAATAAGGCACGCCATCAATCTCGACCGCCTTGTAGATCGTCGGCAAACAGGCCGATGCCAGCAACACATCAACCGTAATATCGGGATTGCGAAATACCCGCCCCTGCCCGGTTTCAACATTGGTTGCGGTGATAAAAAGCTTGGCCGGACTACTGTTCAACGCCTTGAAATCCACAACCTCTGTCAGGATCGCCGCCAGCGGATTGTCGCCAGTTGGATTAAGGTCATAGGGCGAAAACATCTTGGCACTCATATCAAGCCACATATAGGCCAGCGAGTTTTCAAGCGACCAGTTGCCAAACAGAATATCAATCGGGCTGCGTTGCAGCGGGCTGAACCGCGCGGCTTCGGACACCGCACGCCAGAAAGTCTCAAGATCGGCCCGTGCCCCTTCATAACCGCCCCTGGCAACCCCCGACGTCACCACAGCCGCATTCATCGCCCCCGCCGAGGTCCCCGAAATCGCCTCGATGCTCAGTTCCTCATCCTCAAGCAACCGGTCCAGAACGCCCCATGTAAACGCCCCGTGCGACCCGCCCCCCTGAAGAGCAAGACTGATATTCTTGCGCGGCTTTTTGCCCGCACTGGCACTCGCACTGGCACCCGGACCAGCCCCCGCATCCATGCGCGCATCACCCCCGGCATCAGCTCCCTTCTCGGTTTCCGTATCCGTCCCCGTATCCGCGCCCTTCGCACTCATACCGCCTCCTGCCTCACATCACACAACCCGCAATCATGATATGTCGCAGCCGGCACAAATTGCCAGTTTCTCTCCTGCAACGAACGACCATAACAATCCTAGGTTGATAAATTTATCATCATAAGTTACTAATATAATATTACAACAGACGGCAAAGGGGGCTCTCATGGGTCGACAGCACTTCAAATATATGCTTCCGGCCTTCCTGGGCCTCGCGACCATCACTGGTTGCACCGAGCTAAAATCAGGTCTGGTAAGCAACGACGGAAATGAAGCACTGCAAGGGGGCGTTCTTTATAGCCTTCCAATGGTGCAATACGCGCTCGAAACAAGCTTCCGTATAACGGGCTGCCCGGATCCCTCGATTGCCGACATTCCATTAGAAGCAGGAAATATTCTTCTTGCGCCGGATTTTGAAATCAAACAGACCGCAAAGGAAAACATAACCCCCGACCCGGACAAGCTCTATATCCTGAACTATGAAGACATGTCAGGTCCGACCAAAACCTCGACTTTGAAAGTGGATTTGCACGAAAACGGCACACTCAAAAGCATCAATGCAGGCGTCACGGATCGCACCACCGAAGTTGCAAAGTCTGCGATCAAAACCGGCTTCAAAATCGTCCAGCTGGCCTCCGGTTTTTCAGGCGTTATGCCATTAGACAAAACCAAGTCTACAGACGTTGGCGGTGTCATATGTACTCCCTACGCAGAGCAACTAATGATCAAGCGGAGCTCAACCAGCAGCAAGCAACAGACAGAAACGGCAACATTACTTGTTAAAACACAGGCACTTGAAAAAGCACGTGCGGTTGTAGAAGCATCTGCCAAACCCAGCGATCAGGCCGTCCAGGCGCTTGAAACCGCTTTGAAAGACAGCCTGGCTGCGGAAAAGGCACTGGCTGGAACTCAAAAACTGCTGGCAAAAATAGACGCTGCCTTGACGATCAAGGTTTCTGACACGTGGCCGAAACAAGGAACCGAGACGTCAACCCGAACCCGCATGCCTGCGCCACCGATTTCCAAGCTTTTGAGGGATGGTTCATTCACGCTGGCAAACGACGGTTTGAAGGCACAAGTGACCACAACGTCCCTTGCTGAACTGCCTGAACAGCTTGCTGTCCTCACCGAAATATCAAAGGTCACAAGCACTGGCCCAACCGCCGGAAATTGCAGTGACGGGAGTTGGGATTGCAGTTCTGACAGACAGGGTGTCTATTATCGTGTCCCGGCGAAGGCCTATCTGCGTTCTTGCATGACAAGTTCCGCTTTGAGCACAACCTGTCTGAGCATTCCCGAAGAAGGCCTGCTTTTGAACGAGTTTCTCGATGTTCCGCAACTTGGTGTTCTTGCTGTCTTGCCTCTGAAAAATGGCGTTGGGCAGGATAATGTTCTGGCCGCGACATTCTCAGACAAGGGCATGCTGGAAACATTCAGCTATGATGAAAAAACGGCTTCCCTTGAAAAGATTGCAGGTGTTCTTGATGACGCTGTCGATAATGCTTTGGCCTTCAAGGAACTTCGTCGAACTGCCGAACTTGAAGACCTGAAACTTGAAAAACAGGAGGTCGAAGCACGCAACGCATTGCAGGCCGCGATCGCCGAAGGCCAACCCGACCCGACAGGCGAAAGCACCGCACAAATCAACAGCGAGACAGAACTGCTAAATGCCCTGCTCGAACGCATCAAGGCCCAAAAGGCCCTTGAGGAAGCCCAGGCTGCCTTAGCGGCGCAGTGATCCTGCGATCAGGCGACGGCTCCTGATCGGGTTGGTTCCGTTGCGGCTTGTTTCGCCTCAACATACGCCAACTCGCCTGCATGTTGCGCAAGCCCCGCGCACGCGGTTGCCCATGCCGGGTCATCACCATAAAGCGCGGATCGCAGATAGGCCCATGTCATGCGCTGGGTGATGGCAAGGCGGTCCGGGTCCTCGTCGTCGGTTTCCTTGGCATCATATCCGGCAATGCCGCCCAGCCCGTGTTTGCCACCGATCAGGGTCAGCAAGAACTCCCCGCCCGGCGCATGATGGAACGGATCGGTGTGCCAGGCCGCCCCGCGCGTGGTCAGGTTCGGATTGATATCCTGATCGCCCGCCACCACCAGCGTTCTGGTCGTCATATGCGAAAAATCGGGATTAAGCGCGGTATAGTTCCGGCGCGCATGATCGCTCAGGCTGTCGCCACCCCGGCCCGGTGCGGCCAAAAGAACCCCGGCCTTGATCCTTGGCTCGATCAGATTGACATCCTGCGCATCCGGGTCGGCACTGTCGCTCAGCCGCGCGCCCAGCAACATGCCCACCGTCTGCCCGCCAAGCGAATGACCGACCGCCGCCACCCGGCCATGATCAAGCCGCCCGTCCAGAATAGGGCTGGCACGTTCGATATCATCAAGATGGTCGAGAATGGTTTTGAAATCCTCGACCCGCGATCGCCAAAAGAACGGTGCGCCGGGCGCGTCCGCGCCAAACCCGGCGACTTTGGAATTGCCATGGGTCGGCTGGATCACGACAAAGCCGTGCTCGGCATAGAAATTGGCAAGCGGCCCATAGCCATCCTTGGACGGGATATAAAGCGACGGACCATGCCCGTGCGACAACAGGATAATAGGCAAATCCCGCCCCTGTGCCGGGGCGGTCACCCGCATTTCGATCGGCTTGGGCCGCCCGGGTGCGGCCAGGATCACCGGACATACCGAAATGGTCGAAACAGCTTCATTGACCGGAATGTGGCGGGCCTTATCAATCAGGTTATTCATCGCTGAGATCCTTTTCCGATTGGCGAAACCGGATGTTTCACCTATATATCCCGAAACGGAACATTGATCCGATAAGCTGCGGCCCGTAAGCGGGCTCATAAATGGATCAACGTTCCGCTTATGCGAATGCAAATATGGAACATTGTTCCGTTTATCAAGCGCAAAATTTGACGCAAGGATTCCGTCCGCGCGTCAAAACCAGATTTTGCTATTGGAAAACAATGAGATGACCGACGATTCTGCCGTCGAAAAAAAAAGCATCCGTGCCGATGCCCTGCGCAATGAGGACGCGCTTCTTGAAGCCGCCAAGGAGATTTTTGCGACCTCGGGGGTGGATGCGCCCGTGCGTGAAATCGCCGCCAGGGCCGGTGTTGGCGTCGGCACGCTTTATCGTCGTTTTCCCAAACGCAGCGACCTTGTGGTTGGTGTTTACAAGCGCGAAGTCGATGCCTGCGTCAAAGCCGCGGCCGACTTCACGCGCCAATATGGTCCGGGCGATGCCCTGACCCACTGGCTGAAACGCTATTGCCAGTTCATCGTCACCAAAAAGGGATTGGCCGCCGCCCTCTATTCCGGCGACCCGGCCTTTGATGCCCTGCCCGCCTATTTCCGCGCCAATTTCGAACCGACCCTGCAATCCCTCCTGCAATCAGCCGCCAGGGCCGGTGAAATCCGCGGCGATATTGACGCCTTTGACTTGCTCCGCGCCATCGGCAACCTCGCCTCCGTCGGCGGCACCGAGGGCGCCGAACACACGCACCGCATGCTCGAACTGATGATTGACGGGCTGCGTTTCGGGGCGGCGACGCGCTGAAATATTAGTCCGTTACGCGACACCATCATGCTGCAACGCAGTGAAGAGACTGAACCGTACTCTCTCAAAGCCACCTATCGTCTGGCACAATGCGACCTGAGCGGTATTGATGCCTCCAATCGTTGAGCTCAAAATTGCCTCGACCATGATTTCAGCATCTCAAGCAACTGATCCAGAACGCCCCGTGCAACCCGCCGCCCTGAAGGGCAAGACTGATATTCTTGCGCAGTTTTCTGGCCCCCTTCTTCGTCAAGCCGTCCGCATCCGCCCCCATACCTGCCCTCTGTCATGTCTTTGGAATCTTTACAGTGAGCGCTGATTAGCACCATCGAAATCAATCACAATAGATTCCTTGCAAAAAATAAATAAGAACAGCGTTATCGCCGATATGACGAATTCATTTTGGAACGCCCATACTCACCAAACATCCGAAAGCGACAGTTAGTTTAATTCTCTTCAATTTTAAACCACCTAACATGCTTGATTTTACAGCCATAAAACGTATAAATGAAGAATAAATACTACCAAGGGGTGACGAATGAAGAACAACGAGCGCCTTTTCTATATTTTCGAATGTGAAGTCGCCTCCAAAAGCAGCGGTGCGGTTTTGCCTACTATCACCGATCTTGCTCAAATTTGGAAAAAACACTTCGAAGATGATGTGGCGTCGGTTCCGATAAGGAAGGCATCCGCGCATCTATTGGTGGGTGACATTGATGCTGACCACGGCAAAAATAAGGATACAATTAGTGTCCTCATTAGACTGTCAGACACAGAAGCACCTAACGTCGTCTACTCTGATATTCCGAATAAGAAATACATCGAACATCAAAAGTCAGGAACAGAAGGGTATGAGGTTGGTGCTCATTTCATAATTTCAACTTTACCCGAAAAAGGAAAGCCAAACACATATTTAGCAATATTAGAATCTGTTCCTGGACTAAATTATAGGGAAGTTCGTAGAGCACTAAATAAGATTCTGCATAATCAATATGACAGAGACCCTACTCCCTTCGAATATGTTGACCCATTTGGCAGAAGAACAAAAGATGGCGCACCCAAACTAATCAAACATCTTCCGCGCTTAGATTTTCGAGGACTCCCGTCTGAAAACTTGATTAACGACATAAATCGCGGAAACATAAGTGAAATAACCTTAATAAAAACGGAGCAGAAAACTCCCGTTGGAGGTGTCTCCTACCTCAAGAAAGAGGAAACAAATGTAAGAATTTCTGTAGACAATAAAAACAAGTCCCAAAATGCATGGGATGATATAAAAAGCGCCATGCTGTCACAACACAAAGCATTTCCCACGAGCAAAATATCATTCAAACTACCTGATCAGAAAAGATCAGTTACGGTAAATATTGAGAACAAGAGCGGTGTGCCGATTGATGATATTTATATAAAATCCTTTCGGATCGATAAAATATACCCCCTTCTAGCAAGCTCCTCGAGGTCACTTGTTAAACATTTAATTGAAAAAGCGAGACCACGCTTGATCGAAGAACGCAACACGTGATACAAGAACAATACGAGAACATCCGAGGTGGACATGTGGTACGAACTAACACGAGGGCTGGCCTACCAGAGAATTGAGCACCCTTCCATTGGTTGGTACAATAAATGGATGCCGCTGCTTCTGGCTGTCCTTGCAAGCGCTTGCTATATTGCGCTACCTGCAAAGCCCCCGCTTATAGCTGGCACCTCGCTATCCAACTCAATCCTGGGCCTTGTCTCGACCCTACCCGGATTTTATTTAGCTGCTCTAGCAGCTTCTGCCACGTTTGATCGCCCTGGCATGGATTCTGAAATCCCAGAACCCGCCCCCAAACTCAATATATCCACCCAAGGAAGCACTGAGAAAATTTCACTTACAAGACGCATGTTTCTCACTTACATGTTTGCATATCTCACCCTGCTATCCTTACTCATTTGCGGATTATTAATATTATCTTCCGCAGCACTACCTACAGTAATTCTTTTACTCAAAGAAATACCAAATGATATATCGATATATATATCGTTTATATTAAAAGTTTTATTTGTTTTCATTAACTCCACATTACTATTTTCACTTTCGATAACCACATTGCACGGCATATATTTCCTATGCGAAAAGATACACCAACCACAATAATAATATTAATCAACATATTATATGCATAATATTAAACAAACAACTTAGATAACAACAAATTAAATCACCAATATTTACTTCACAAAATGATAATAATTTCATTTTTTTATTTTAAATTCTGTATAGATCACGTCATATAAATCCAGAGACAGAGATGATCGCCCTCTAAACTCCACTTGTGGTCAGATATGAAAAACGAACGATTCCCTCTGTTGTTTTGGGCTATTTACAGTCAATACCACTCCAACGCTGCCGGAAGATCAAGGCCTGCGGCCTGTTCACGGACCTGATGCAGGAACAGGCTGGCAATCGGGGACAGGCTTTTGCTTTTACGCGTGATGATGCCGATATGGCGCTGGCGGACCGGGGCGGATAGCGGCACGAAGACAAGCCCCTTGTCGCGCGTCATGTCCGATACCCGGGCGGCCAGTTCCGGCAGCACCGTGATCCCCACCCCCTGGGCCACCATGGCGGCCAGCGTGAGGGTGTTGGATGTTTCGACCGTCGGGCGCGGCAGGGTGATCGGCATGACCGAAGCACCGTCGCCCGCACCTGCGCGTGCTGCGGATTTCGCGGCTTTTCCCTTGCGCTGGTCGGTCAGTTTATTCTGTGCGCGCGCCAGCTTTTCGGCCTGTTTCATCACCCCTTTGGCCGCCGCGATGCCAAGCCTTGCGGCATCTTCGATGGCCGGACTTGTGAAATCCGATCCGCTATATTGCGGGGCCTTTGCCGCGCCCTCCCCCCGGGGCTCGCCGCTGACCCCGGCCATCATTGCCGATGTCCCTGATTCCGGACCCAGCCCGACAAAGGGCTGATCGGACAACTGCGCCCAGGTCACGAACGGGTGTTTGGCAAAGGCATGATCGGCCCGGCACAGTACGCCGAACCGATCTGAAAACAGCGGCCGGAACGCGATATCGGGCAGCGCTTCCCACTCCCCGGCGATGCCGAAATCGGCCTCGTTCGCCGCCACGGCTGCATGGACCTCCCCGGCATTCATTTCATCAAGGCGCAAGCGCGCATCGGGATGATCGACCACAAAGCGCGATATCACGGCCGGCAATATCCGGGTCAAAACCGACGGGGCCGCGGCAATGGTGATTTTCCCGCCAATCCCCTTGGACAGCGCATCAAGATCGCCCAATGCCTCCTCGAAATCGCCAATCAGCCGCTTTGCCACCGGCAAAAACCGCTCCCCCGTATCCGTCAGGGTGACCTGCCGTGTCGTGCGATCAAAAAGGGCTGCCCCCGTCACATCCTCGAACTGGCGAATGGTGGTGGTCAGGCTGGGTGGCGTAACGCCAAGGACGGCCGCCGCCGCCGTAAAGGACCCGTGATCGGCCACCGCCACAAAGGACCGCATATGGCGCATATTCAGCGATGAAAACATCGAAACTCCCCTTTTTTCAGCCATTTATGACCCAGTGATAACGGCCATTACAGCCCAATTAAATCACCCAATCCACCAGTACAGTTTCAGCACAGTTCCAACACAGCTTCTGCATTCTTTCTAACGGCTTCAGCACAGCTTGCAAGCGGCTTCCGAGCGGCTTCAACATGATCTCAACACGACACCTGCATCCGCACGCCGCCAAAACGGCCGCTGCACCGTTGCAACCCGACTGCTGCACGGCTGTTGCACGGCCACTGCACGACTTCCACCTGGCTATTGCACCGCTTCTGCACGACTTCTGCCCGGCGATTGCACCGCTTCTGCAAGGCTCCGGAAGACCTTCGGCTCACGCCCTTCCGCCCACGCCCTTCCGCTCATGCCCCGGCACAGAAACCATGCCCCAAATCCCCAATCCGCATGCCACCCGGACGACCAAAGGCCGCCAAAACCGGGCTATAGCGCGCTGGGCTGGGCTGGGCTGGGCCGGGTCGGGTCGCACCGAAACGGACCAACTCAGAGCCAACCAGCCCAAACCAAACTTGCCCGAACTGAACTGAACCGAACCAAACAAGCCCTGTCCAGGCCAATCCGGGCCAAACACCATCAGGCCAGGCACCATCAAACCAGCCCCCCTTGCCAGGATGGGTTCACGCCAGAACAGCTCAAACCACCGCTGCCCGATCAAACAGCACCACGCGCTGTAAACTTTTCTTTACACCGGCACTTTATGGCCGCTGCGCATCCACACCCTTTGATTGATGCCCGATGCCAATTTCCCAGCCTGAAAACAAATCCTCATACAAATAAATGGGTACAGCGGCTAAAAACGGCCTCCGGTTTCCCGGCACGGGTGCCCGAATTGCTAAATACTGTCCGGAGGTGTCAGCAAGTCGGTCTTTGCAGCATGGTTTTCCAGTCGGGATTATTAGGCAAAAACTAATAATCATTCGGAATTTTCAATTTGTCCAATTAATCCTGATCGGGTCAAATAGGGAAAATTGCCATGACATCGATCCCGCCCCGGTGCCAGATCCGCCATGAAATCCGATATCAAGTCCGGTATCAGACTTGCTATCAGAACTGGCATCAAACCCGGAACCAAACCAGCATCCGGCCGGGGGATCGCAGACAGAGAGATCACCATGCCCGCCGCGACCGCCACCAAAAGCGTTATTGCCAAATTGCCCCGCCTGACCCCGGACCGGTCGCTGGACAGTTTGACGCTAAGTTTCCTCAAAACCCTTGAATCCGAAGGAAAATTTAGCGGCGAAATCCATGCAGATTTCCCCACCCGCCTGATCCATGCCACCGATAACAGCGTCTATCAGGTGATGCCGCGTGCAGTGTTGCAGCCGCGTACCCGCGATGACATCAATATCGTCATGGAAATGGCCGGTCGCGAAAAATTCAGCGAGGTCAAAATCACCCCGCGCGGCGGCGGTACGGGCACCAACGGCCAGTCGCTAAATAACACCATCATTCTCGATACTTCCAATTATCTCAATAACATACTGGGATTTGATGCGGAAAAGGGACTGGTTCATGTTGAACCGGGCGTGGTGCTGGATCAGCTGAATGCCTGGCTGAAACCGCATGGCTATTTCTTCCCGCCCGCCGTCTCGACCGCAAGCCGCGCCACGGTTGGCGGCATGATCGGATCGGACAGTTCGGGCAAGGGATCGCGGATTTATGGCAAAACAAGTCACTATATCCATGACATGACCACCGTCCTGATTGACGGCACCGATTTCCGCACATCCGCCCTAAGTGCCGATAAAGCAAAAGAAATCATGTCCCGCGACGACCGGGTTGGCGCGCTTTATCGCAAGGTCCATGACGAAATCGCCCCGCGTCGTGATCAGATCAAGGCAACCTTCCCGGAAATGAACCGCGGGCTGACCGGCTATAACCTTAAGGAAGCCGTTTCCGATCAAGGGGATATGAACCTTTCCTTCCTGATTGCCGGGGCTGAGGGCAGCCTTGGCATGGTCAAGGAAATCACCTTCCGCGTTATTCCCCTGCCCAAGCACAAGGCGATCACCGTTGTCCGTTATGACAGCTTTGATAGCGCCCTTCGTCACGTGCAAGCCCTTGTAAAGTTTGATCCTGTTGCGATTGAAAGTATTGATGACAAGGTCATGAAACTGGCCGAGCAGGATGAAAGCTGGCACATGCTGGGCAAGCTTTTGGGTACGGAAAACAGTACCGTTGCCACGCGCGGCTTTAACGTCGTTGAATTTGTTGGCGAAACCCCCGAAGAAGTCGCCGCCAAACAGGACGAATTGCGCGCTTATCTTGATGGCAATCCCGACACGGCTTACGCCCCGATCGGCTTTGTGCAGGCAACCGACCCCGGCCAAATCGCTGCAATCTGGTCAATCCGGGCGAAATCGGTGGGCTTGCTGGGCAATCTTGAAGGCAAACGCCGCGCGACACCATTCGTCGAAGATACCGCCGTACCGCCCGAAAACCTTGCCGATTTTATCGCCGAATTCCGCGCACTTCTGGATGCCGAAGGCCTTGATTACGGCATGTTTGGCCATGTGGATGTGGGGTGCCTTCATGTGCGCCCGCTTCTTGATATGTGCGATGAAGAAGACGAAGCGCGCCTGCGCCGGGTATCGGACGCGGTCGCCGAATTGACCAAGCGCTATAACGGCCTGATCTGGGGCGAACATGGCAAGGGTTTCCGCGGTGAATACAGCCCGATCTATTTCGGGCCGGAGCTTTATGACGTTCTTCGCCGCATCAAGGAAGCCTTTGATCCGGAAGGACAATTAAACCCCGGCAAGATCGCGTCCCCCTATTCCAAGGACATCCCGATCACGGCAATCGACGAGGCCCCGATGCGAGGCCAACTTGACCGTCAGATCGAAGATGCGCTTCGTGATGAATACCTTAATGCGACGCGGTGCAACGGCAACGGGGCGTGCTTTAACTGGGATCTGATGGATGCCATGTGCCCGTCCTATAAGGTCACCCGGTCGCGGGTGCATTCGCCCAAGGGCCGTGCAGGAATGCTGCGCGAATGGATCAGGCAGCTTTCGGTCGGCACCGACCCGATGAACCAGGATCTGGCGGTGATCAACGGACGGGATTTCTCGCACGATGTTTATGAATCGATGGCCGGTTGCCTGTCATGCAAGGCCTGCGCAGGGCAATGCCCGGTCAAGGTCGATATCCCGGAAATGAAATCCCGGTTCCTCGAGACCTATCACACCCGCTACAAACGCCCGGTGAAGGATTATGTCATTGCAAAACTTGAATATATGGCCCCGCTTCTGGCAAGCGCGCCGGGCCTGTTCAATGCTCTGCAATCAATCCCGCCGATGCCCTGGATTTTCAAGCGCCTCATTGGCCTGACCGATTTGCCGAAGCTTGATACCCGGGGCCTTAAATCGGCCTTGCGTGCGCGTGGCATTGGCAAATTCCGGCAGGCTGATCTTGATGGCCTGAGTGCCGATGAAAAGGCCAAGTCGGTCATTATCTTGCAGGATTGCTTCACCACCCATTATGACACCGACGTGTTCCTTGCCCATGTGGACCTTTTGCAACGCCTTGGATACCGGGTGTTTGTGCCGCCCTATCGCCCGAACGGCAAGGCCATGCATGTCAAAGGCTTCCTGAAGAAATTCGATTATCAGGCCAAGCAGAACGATATCGTTTATGGTCGCCTTGCCAAATCCGGTGTCGCCATGGTCGGCATCGAGGCCAGCGTCACCCTGACCTATCGCCAGGAATATGCCCAGCGCCTTTCAGACCGACCGGATTACCGCGTACATCTGTTCCATGAATGGCTGGCGTCCGAAATCAATGACGGTCGCCTGAACGCACCGAAAATTGATAACGCCGTTAACATGGATATTCCGGCAAGCCTGTTCCCCCATTGCACCGAAAAAACATCGATCCCCGATGTCGGCGTGAAATGGCAGAAAATCTTTGAGGCGTTCGGTCTTAAACTGACGGCCGAGAAAACCGGCTGTTGTGGCATGGCGGGCGTTTACGGCCATGAAACCCGCCATAAGGAAACCTCGCGCGCGCTTTATGATCTTAGCTGGAAAAAGAAGGTGGATGCGACGGGGGCGGAAAACATGCTGGTCACCGGCTATTCATGCCGCTGTCAGGTCAACCGATACGAGGGCGTGAAACCACAGCACCCGGTGCAGTATCTGGCGAAACTTGTGGCATAGGCCCCATGATCCGCCACATCGCCCTGACCAAATTACGCGCCGACGTTACCAAGGCCGAAATCGACAGCATGTTTGCCAAACTGGCAGACCTTCAATACCGCATCCCCGGCATACGCGACTTTGATGGCGGCGTTTCCGTCAGCCCGGAGGGCCCGGAACAAGGCTTCCGCCACGGATTTTCAATTGATTTTGGGGATATGGCAGTACACGACGCCTTTCTGGAACATCCAGAGCACAAGGCTTTGGGAGATCAATTAGCGGCATTGCTGGACGGTGATTTGGCCAGATTGATGGTATGTAATCTAATCATCGATACGTATGAGTAGTCGCTGGGCTTCGAACTCTACCAGTTGCTTATCATTACAGCGAAAAAGGCAATGGGAAGCCTGCCCTTATGCAGAATCACTATTTTTAGTTGAAATAATATTCCAAAACTCATTTTAGTTGATACACTACTAACTTAATTTAAGAAAAACGTCCTATCGCTTCGGAGTGAGCATGAGCAAGGAAAACCAGTTTAGCGCACCAACTAAAAGAACACTGTCCGAAAGAGCGGGATTTCGCTGCTCCTTTCCTGGCTGCGATAGAGTAACAATCGGGCCAAACGAAGAATCTGATGAGAAAAGCTCGGCAACTGGGATGGCCTGCCATATCTATTCAGCTGGAAACAGCCTTCCAGCTAGGCGCAAAGGCAACTTGCTAAGCAAGGAGTTTCTCTCATCCCCAGAGAATGGAATCTGGATGTGCTATTTTCACGGAAAACAAATTGATACGGACGAAAAACGATATTCTGTGGAAACACTAAAGGAATGGAAAAAGAAAAGTGAACTCAGCGCGAAGCTACGCCATGAGAGAGGCGAAAACTCCGATATTTCACGAGCCTTATACGAAGCACACCCTATTATCCCTCTACAACTGACACATACACAGGACGAGCAAGAAACACTGGTCGAAACAATTGAGGACTTTTTAACTCAATGCTCAATTGACGATCTTTGGGGAAAAGAACTGAGAAACTCTACCCAAGAATTAATTTTCGAAATTTCTACTAATGCATTCAAGCACGGATGCGCAAAAATTATATACTTAAGATCAACCAAAACAGGTATAGTACTATCAACTGATGGAGAACACTTCTCACTTGAACAGCTCATTGCGTCAGAAAAGGGAAGAGGCGGGTCTCTTTGTTTAAGTTCATTTAAAAAACAACACTACGATCACGTTTTTCTAAATTACAACATTGAAAACGAGCTTAACACATACACTATTAGTGCGCCATTGAGCGCATCTAACATGCTAGAATCAAATCATAAATGCTCAATTACTTTAAATGACCTATCTGACGCTAGGCACGCAAAGATAAAGGAATTCAGTAAAACTTCTATTGATTGCGAAAATATATATATTGATGCTGGAATAATGCTGCACACAAGCAATCTATATTTACTATGTCAACTAATATCAGAAAGTGAACAACTGTCTTCAAAGAAAATAATCATACTAACAAAAAGGTTCTCCAAAGGACTAGAGGAAAGCGTGTATGAAATACCAGAATTCCAAAAGCTCAATATAAAAACAATAGAAACACATAACTAACCCATCATGACAAAAAACTTATTTACTTTATTATTATCCAATCTCAGCAAAAGAATCTATTTGAGCATTGGGGTCGTTGGGCACCATTCAGAGGATTAGCATGCTTGCTCAGATAGCTGTTGATGTCACCAGATTGGATTTCTGCCGAGGAAAATATTTGCCATCGCCCTTGTGGCCCATCACTTCGCCGTCCTTGACCACGGTTTTGCCGCGCACGATAATGTGCATAGGCCAGCCTTTGACTTCCAAGCCTTCATAGGGGCTGTAGTCGCAGCCCTGTTGCAGGATGTCGTTGGTGATGGTGACGTTTTTGTTGGGGTCCCACAGGGCCAGGTCGGCGTCCGCCCCAATCGCGATTGAGCCCTTTTGCGGGTACATACCATAGAGTTTGGTGTGGTTGGTCGATGTCAGGGCGACAAAGCGGTTGAGGTCGATGCGGCCTTTTCACAAGCCTTTAGCGAACTGGGGCGGCATGCGGGTGTCGTTGACCGCACTTCCAAAAAATCACAAAAACGGCAGCATGTTTTTGACGTGATCGGCGAAGGCGGTTGTGGCGGGGTTTTGGGTGCCCTCGCCTGCGATGACTTTCAGGCCAAGCTTGGGCAAGGCGGGTAACGGGGCCTTGAGGATATACAGGTCATTGGGCACCGCCTTTTGCATCATCACACTGATGGCAAGACCGGAACGAGCCACGGCGATCAGGCCGGTCAGGCTGCTGCTGGCATAGGAAATCTTGTAGGGAATTTGGGCGGCCTCGATGGCATCACACGCGGCCTTGTGATCAAGGGCGTTTGATGCGGGCAAGGCCAGCGGGATGGTTCGCAAGCTGTCGCCGCCCCCCAATCCATCGCTGATAGTGTTTCCAATCCCGGTGCCGAAATCATGCAGATCAAGGGTCGGTTTGGCACCGACCCAGGCCAGTTGTTCGGTCCGTGCGACATCGGGCTCCCCGTCCGGGTTGGCGACAGAGACCAGTGCCAGATCGATCTGACGCGCGCGCAGCATTTTATGAAGTTCCGGCGTCGGGGCCGAAACCACCTTGATCTCGACATCAGGATAGATCGTCCCGAAGCTTTTAAGCAGGGCCGGGAAAAACGCGATCAGGTAATCCTCGGGACAGCCAAACACCATCGATCCGCGCAGACCCCGGTCGGAAAAGGCAAAGACCGCCTCGTCATGCAGTTTCAAAATCCGTTCGGCATAGCCAAGAAACCGTTCGCCACTTCCGGTAAGGCGAACGCCACTGCCACTGCGATGAAAAAGCGTCTGGCCCAGCGCATCTTCAAGACGCTGAATCTGCATGGTGACGGTTGATTGCGTGCGCCCGACCTGAAGGGCGGTTGCGCTGAGCGTCCCGGAATGGGCGGCGCGCACAAAGGTCGTCAGCAGTTTGAGATCAAGCAAGGTTTGCATCGCTTTGCCACCGCATATCAATTTTTCCAATACCGGAATGCCATCATTATCAATTTTACGAAGATATCAACAGCCGATACCCTGTATCCATCAAAGACACACGCTGCAGGGAGCCAACCATGTCAAACAATGCCGATCCGAAATTCTGGGATGCCGCCAAAAAACACCTGATCCGCTATGGCGGAACGTTCGAACCAGCGATCATTGAACGTGCCAAGGGATCGTTTGTGTATGATGCCGACAACCGCGCAATCCTTGATTTCACATCCGGGCAAATGAGTGCGGTTTTGGGCCATGGGCACCCGAAAATTGTCGAGACTGTGCAGCGTCAGGTCGAAACCGTGGCCCATCTGTTTAGCGGCATGTTGACCCGCCCGGTCGTCACCTTGGCCGAACGGCTTGCAGCGCTTGCGCCGGGGCTTGATCGTGTGCTGTTGCTGTCCACAGGGGCCGAAAGCAACGAAGCCGCCATTCGCATGGCAAAGCTTGTGACCGGCAAGCATGAAATTGTCGCCTTTTCCAAAAGCTGGCACGGGATGACCGGGGTTGCGGCATCTGCGACCTATAGTGCGGGGCGCAAGGGATATGGTCCGGCGGCGGTCGGGTCGCTTGCCATTCCGGCCCCCAATGCATTTCGTCCGCGGTTTAAAAATGCCGACGGGTCGCTTGACTGGCAGACCGAACTTGATGACGCCTTTAACCTGATCGATGCGCAATCAACCGGCAATCTTGCGGCATTCGTCGCCGAGCCGATCCTGTCAAGCGGCGGGATGCTGGAACTTCCCAAAGGTTACCTTGCAGCACTCAAGCAGAAATGCGTTGAGCGCGGGATGCTGTTGATCCTGGACGAGGCGCAAACCGGCATTGGCCGCACCGGCACCATGTTTGCCTTTGAACGCGATGGCGTGATGCCCGATATCCTCACCCTTTCGAAAACCATCGGGGCCGGATTGCCGCTTTCGGCCGTGATGACCACGCCCGAGATTGAAGATGCCGCCCATGAAAAGGGTTATCTGTTCTATACCACCCACGTGTCCGATCCCCTGCCCGCCGCAGTTGGCGTAACGGTTCTTGATGTGGTGGCCGAAGAAAATCTTGTGGCCCGCGCAGGTCACTTGGGCAAACGGCTGTTTGACGGGTTGGCTGCGTTGAAAAACCAGTATTCATGCGTGGGGGATGTGCGCGGACGCGGGCTTATGCTGGGTATGGAGATCGTCAAGGATGGCGGCGTGCCCGATCATGATCTGGGGGCCGCGATTGCGAGTGAGGCATTCAAGCGCGGGCTTAGCATGAATATCGTCAAGCTTCCGGGCATGGGCGGTGTATTCCGCATTGCCCCGCCGCTGACCATTTCCGAAGAAGAACTTGATCTTGGCATTTCGATCATCGGGGACAGCATTGCGGCAAGCCTTAATGGTCGCTGATCACGTTCACATCAGTTGACAGACCAAACGAAACAGAGGTGAAATCAGACAAAGCCAACCTTCACAAAGGTCTTGTCATGATCCGCCATATCGTTCTGGTCAAATTCCAATCGGGCATCAAACAGGATGACATCACATCCCTGTTTGATGCCCTTGCCAATCTTGGCACGCTTGTTCCCGGTATGCGGGGCTTTGATGGCGGCATATCGGTCAGCCCGGAAAAGCTTGAACAGGGTTTCCGGCATGGGTTCTGCATTGATTTTGATGATGCCGCCGCGCGTGATGCTTACCTTGAACATCCCGAACATCAGAAACTTGGCGGGCAATTGGTCGGGATGCTTGACGGTGGTTTGGCGGGGTTGGTGGTGTTTGACCTTGAGATGGCCTAACCCGCATCATTCAAGTATATACAATTGACATATACATTCAAAATCCCGACAATAGCACCTTGATCCATCCTTGCAGGAGGTCGCCATGACGCAAGCATCCGTATTCCTGAACAACAAGACGCAGGCCGTGCGCCTGCCCAAGGATGTCGCCTTTCCTGAAGGCACGAAAACGGTTGAAGTGATCTCGGTCGGGGTGACTCGCGTGATCGTTCCAAGCGACCATCTTTGGGATACGTTCTTTGATGGTCATGCCGTCAGTGACGATTTCATGGAAGACCGCAACCAGCCCGCCATGCAGGAACGGGATGGGTTTTAATGCTGCGGTTCATGCTTGATACCAATATCTGCATCTATGTCATCAAGAACCGCCCGGCCTCCTGCCGCGAGAAGTTCAGCACCCATAGCGGTGCGATGGCAATTTCATCGGTGACACTTGCAGAATTGATTTATGGCGCCATGAAATCGGCCAAACCCGAGAGCAACCTTCGCACCATCGAAGAATTTGCTGCACGCCTGAGTGTTCTTGATTTCGATACCGATGCTGCCGGTCATTACGGCGATATCCGAAGCACACTTGAACGCGAAGGCAAAGTCATCGGGCCATATGACATGATGATTGCCGGTCACGCACGCAGTCACGGCCTTATCCTTGTCACCAACAACATCCGTGAATTTGAACGGGTCGACGGCTTACGGCTGGAGAACTGGGTTTAAACACGATCCCCAGCCTTAGTCCCAGCCAACAGGAAACACATTCCCTCATTCAAGCCGGTACTTCTGTTTCGAGACATAAGGGTGAAACTCAGCATGTGTGAGCATAGTTTTGTCGAGCACTTTCTTAAGCTCTGCTCCCATGTCTTTTAGAATTTCCCGATTACCTTTCGTTTGGCGCTTATCAACTTTGTCCAAATGATAATTCAACTCGTAGTCTTCAGAAAAATTTACATACTCGTGATCACTAATACCCATTTTTAGCTCCTATCAAACTGCCACCTGATATCGCCAAGGTCCATACGATAGCCCTCGTGCCCACAATAACACTTTAAGGTGATTTTTTAACTTAAAAATAAACCTATGATATAAATCCGCATAGCAATGACTAATTTGCGCAACATCAAAGAATGTAGTGCGGCAACCCTTTAGGATCATTCCAGAAAATCGGACATTGCAAGCGCAAGCGAACTCTGGTCAGATATTACGATCAGAGATTGTAGATCCCTTGCCCCCTGTCCTGGCCCCGTTTCTCGGAGAATGGAATGAAGAACCTGCGTTCTGTGCTGATTGTTCTTGTGGTGATTGTGGCAGTTGCCGGTGGCGGCTTTGCCTATTGGAAATCCCAGCAATCCGAGCTTCCCGACTTTATCGCATCGGGCAATGGCCGCATTGAAGCCGAAGAAATCCGGGTGGCAACCAAATATGCCGGGCGGGTCGACGAGGTTCTGGTTGATGAGGGCGATACGGTCAGTGCCGGTCAGGTTCTGGCACGCATGGATACCGCAGAACTGATGGCCAGTCAGGCGCGCGCCCGGGCCGAAGTTGCCGGTGCCGAACAGGGCATTGCCGAGGCCGAGGCATTGATCATCCAGCGCCAAAGCGAGCTTTCCTTTGCCCAGCAACAATTGGCACGCGCCAATGAGCTTGTGAAAAACAACAATATTTCCCGCGAACAGGTCGATCAGCGCCGCGCTGACCGGGATGTTGCGCAGGCGGCCCTTAGTGCCGCACAGGCCAAGCTTGTGAGCGCGCAACGCAATGTCGAGGCGACCGAAGCGGAACTTAAACGCATTCAGGTCCAGATTGATGATTCAGTCCTGAAAGCGCCGCGCGATGGCCGGGTGCAATATCGCCTTGCCGAACCGGGCGAGGTTTTGTCAGGTGGCGGGCCGGTCATCACGATGATTGATCTGAGCGATGTTTACATGAATGTGTTCCTGCCCACGCGACAGGCCGGTCTGGCCTTTGTTGGCAATGAGGCGCGCATCATGCTCGATGCCGCACCGGGCTTTGTGATCCCGGCCAAGGTATCGTTTGTTGCCGATGACGCGCAATTCACCCCGCGCGAGGTCGAAACACGGTCGGAACGTGACAAGCTGATGTTCCGGGTCAAGGTGCGGATTGATCGGGAATTGCTTGCCGAACATATCAAGCGGGTCAAGACCGGCCTTCCGGGTGAGGCCTATATCATGCTGGCCGATCATCAGGACTGGCCCGATGCATTCACGCCAAACGTGCCCGATGATGCCACCCTTCGCCAGAGCATGAAGTAATGAGTGATACCGGCTCAAAGCCCGTTCACGCTGTCGGTCAGGGCGTCGTTCAGGGTGTCTATCATGCCATCGAACATGCCGTGCGGCTTAAAGATGTGTGCCACCGCTATGGCAAGGTCACGGCGCTTGATCATATTGATCTGGAAATTCCGACCGGACGGACCGTGGGCTTTATCGGGCCGGATGGTGTGGGGAAATCCACAGCCCTTGCCCTGATATCGGGCGCGCGCAAGGTTCAGGACGGGTTGGTTGAAACGCTTGGCAGATCAATGGCTGATCGCGGCCACCGCAACGATATCCTGCCCCGGATTGCCTATATGCCCCAGGGGCTTGGCAAGAACCTTTATATGGATTTGACGATCCGCGAAAACCTTGATTTCTTTGGCCGGTTGTTTGGCCAGAGCAAGCGAGAACGCAACGAGCGGATCGCGTCCCTTACCAAGGCGACCGGACTGGCACCCTTTACCGAACGGCCCGCCGGAAAGCTTTCGGGCGGGATGAAGCAGAAACTTGGTCTGTGTTGCGCGCTTATTCATGATCCCGATATCCTGATTTTGGATGAACCGACCACCGGGGTTGATCCCCTGTCGCGACGGCAATTCTGGCAACTGATTGATGCAATCAGAGAAACCCGGCGCGAGATGACGGTTCTTGTCGCCACCGCCTATATGGATGAGGCCGCCCGGTTTGATCATCTGATTGCGATGAATGACGGCAAGATCCTTGCGACCGGCAGTGCCGATGACATCCTGAGCCGGACCGGTACGGATAACCTTGAAGCGGCCTTTATCGCCCTTTTGCCCGAAGAAGAACGCAGCGGGCATCATGAACTGGTCATTCCGCCGCGCAGCAGCCATGGCGACAGACCGGCCATTGTTGCCGAAAATCTGACCCAGCGATTTGGCGATTTTACCGCCGTGGACAATGTCAGTTTCCGCATCGAAAAAGGCGAGATTTTCGGGTTTCTGGGCTCGAACGGATGCGGCAAAACCACGACCATGAAGATGCTGACCGGGCTTTTGGCAGCAACCGAAGGCACGGCAGAACTTTTTGGCAAGCCGGTCGATGGACAGGATATCGAGCTTCGCCGCAAGGTTGGCTATATGAGCCAGGCCTTTTCGCTTTATTCCGAACTGACCGTGATGCAGAACCTTGAACTGCATGCGCGGCTGTTTCACCTGCCAGATGATCAGATCAAACCGCGCATTGAAGCGCTTTCCGAGCGGTTCGGGCTTGGTGAATATCACGATGACCTGGCGGAGCGCCTTCCGCTTGGCGT
This sequence comes from Thalassospira sp. MIT121401, assembly GCF_047125595.1. Taxonomy (NCBI): domain Bacteria; kingdom Pseudomonadati; phylum Pseudomonadota; class Alphaproteobacteria; order Rhodospirillales; family Thalassospiraceae; genus Thalassospira; species Thalassospira sp. MIT121401. Next base: position 2,290,447 of record NZ_CP138926.1, on the reverse strand, counting down.
GCGGCAACGCTTGTCGTTGGCGGTTGCGATCATTCATGACCCGGAAATCCTGATCCTTGATGAACCGACATCGGGTGTCGATCCGGTGGCGCGTGACGGGTTCTGGGAATTGCTGGTCGAACTTTCGCGCAAGCAGGGTGTGACGATCTTTATTTCCACCCATTTCATGAATGAGGCGGAGCGGTGCGATCGCATTTCACTGATGCATGCCGGCAAGGTGTTGATCAGCGACACCCCGGACGCGATTACCCAGGGACGCGGATCAGACACCCTTGAAGAAGCCTTTATCAGTTATCTGGTCGAGGCCAGCGGCGAACAGGAAACCGCCCCCGAACCGGACCCGGATCAGATTTCGGGCGATGACATTCAACCCGATCACTGGAAACCGGCAAAGGCATCGATATTCAGCCCGCGTCGACTTTGGGCCTATTCATTGCGCGAAACCATGGAGCTGATCCGCGATCCGATCCGGCTGATGTTTGCCCTGATCGGGACGGCGATCCTGATGCCGGTCTTTGGTTATGGCATTACATTTGATGTTGAAAACCTGACCTATGCGGTGCTGGATCGCGATCAGACGCCGGAAAGCCGGACCTATATCGAAAATCTTTCGGGATCGCGCTATTTCCGGGAACAGGAACCGCTGATCAGCAATGCCGATCTTGAGGCACGGTTGCTGTCGGGCAGCATTTCACTGGCGATTGAAATTCCGCCCGGTTTCGGGCGCGATGTCGGTCGGGGTGCAAGCCCGGAAATCGGGGCCTTTATTGACGGCACCATGCCGTTCCGGGCCGAAACCATTCATGGCTATGTCGAAGGCATCCATCAACGGTATCTGAGCGAGACAGCCCGCCGCGAGGATGGCAGCACGACATCATCCCTGCCGATCCAGATTGAAACCCGGTATCGCTACAATCAGGACTTCAAAAGCATCTATGCCATGGTGCCGTCGGTGATTGCCCTGCTTTTGATGTTTATTCCGGCCGTTCTGATGGCAGTGGGCGTGGTGCGCGAAAAGGAACTGGGATCGATCACCAATCTTTATGTCACCCCGGTTTCAAAGCTTGAGTTTCTGTTGGGCAAGCAGTTGCCCTATATCGCACTTGGCCTGATCAACTTTGTTCTGATGAGTGCCATGGCGCTGTTCTGGTTTGAGGTGCCGTTGCGCGGCAATGGATTGACGCTTTTGCTTGGGGCAACATTGTTTGTGATTTCGACCACGGGGCTTGGTCTTTTGATTTCGTCCTTTACCAGCACCCAGATCGCCGCCCTGTTTGGCACGGCGATCATTACCATGGTGCCATCGGTAATGTTTTCAGGAATGATGCAGCCGATTTCATCACTGGAAGGCGCGCCGGCGGTTCTTTCGACCATTATTCCGACATCGCATTTCATGTCGATCAGTGTCGGCACCTTTACCAAGGCGCTTGGCTTTGCCGAGCTGTATCCCGAACTGATCAAGCTTGCGATCTTCTTCCCGGCACTCAGCATGATTTCGATGCTGCTTTTGAAAAAGCAGGAGGCCTAAGTGATGTTGGCAAGACGGATCAGCAATATCTATCGGCTTGGCATCAAGGAGCTTTACAGCCTTAAACGCGACATCGTTCTGATGATCCTGATTGTCTGGGCGTTTTCATTTGCGATCTATAACGCGGCGACCGGGTTTTCCCATGACCTTAACCATGCGTCGATCGCAATTTCCGATCAGGACGGATCGGCACTTTCTCTGCGCATTCGTGATTCATTCCTTCCGCCATTTTTCCAGAACCCGGTCCAGATCGAGGAACGCGACCTTGATGCGGCAATGGATAGCGGTGAATTCACCTTTGTACTGGTGATCCCGCCACAATTCGAACGCGACCTGATTGGCGGACGCAATCCGGAAGTGCAGCTTAATATCGATGCCACAGCGATGATGCAGGCCGGGATCGGCCAAGGATATGTCAGCAATATCATTTCGCGGGAAGTATCAACCTGGCTTGGCGGCAAATCGGCCTATGCCGGGGCCAATAGCGACAGTACGGCGCAGATCGTCACACGCTATGCCTATAACCAGAATGCGACCAGTTCGTGGTTTACCGCGACCATGGAAATCATCAATGCCATTACCATGCTGTCGATCATTCTTTCGGGGGCGGCTCTTATTCGCGAACGCGAACATGGCACGATCGAACACCTTCTGGTCATGCCGCTTGATCCGTTTGAAATCATGATGGCAAAGGTCTGGGCCAACGGGCTTGTTATCCTGATTGCCAGCACGCTGTCGCTGACCTTTGTGGTCGAGCTTATCCTTGGCGTGCCGGTGATCGGATCAAAGCTGTTATTCATGGCCGGTACGGTGCTTTATCTGTTCTTTGCCACAGCCCTTGGCATTTTCCTGGCAACCATGACGCGATCCATGCCGCAATTCGGGTTGCTGTTTATCCTGGTCGTCCTGCCGCTTCGGATGCTTTCGGGGGGCACCACCCCGCTTGAAAGCATGCCCGAAACCCTTCAGAACATCATGCAGATCGCCCCATCAACCCATTTCGTGAAATATGCGCAAGCCATTCTGTTTCGCGGAGCGGGCATTGATGTGGTGTGGCCGGAATTTCTTTTGGTCTTTGTGATCGGCAGCGCCTTTTTCGCATTCAGCGCCATGCGGTTCAGAAAAAGCATTGCGCAAATGCGGTGATCAACTAGGCCAGAAACACAAAACCCCGCGCGGCAACCCGGCGGGGTGGGAATGGTGGGCCTAACAAGACTCGAACTTGTGACCTCTCGCATGTCAAGCGAACGCTCTAACCAACTGAGCTATAGGCCCCTATGGGTGTAAAAGATGGTGGGCCTAACAAGACTCGAACTTGTGACCTCTCGCATGTCAAGCGAACGCTCTAACCAACTGAGCTATAGGCCCGCAAATCCATCTTTTGAAAGACCGCCCCGATCAGGGTGAAAGGATTGGTCCGTGCCGTTTGCGTCGGCGAGGCGGTATTTAGCCCAAGGCAGACAAAGGTGCAACCCCAGAAATGGTTTTTTGACAAAAAATCTTCATCAATTCTGCTCCAATTACCATATGCTAGGGAAGCCTGCTGCACCTGATCGGGTGCAGGATGGTTTTGGGGACCGCGGGATATTGAAGAACACTGTTACCAGGGATGGACGTTACGCACGACAATGAACCAGTTGCCTTCGGAAATTACCTCAACCGGCCCAGCTACTGTTATCCTGCCACCACGGCAAACATTGCCAGTGGTGTTTGCATCCCCACATTCAGGACGCCAGTACCCCCAGGACCTTATTGAAAGCGCGCGGATCGGATCGTTCGAACTGCGCGCATCGGAAGATGCCTTTGTCGATCAGCTGTTTACAGCCGCCCCGAAACTTGGCGCACCGCTTTTATGCGCGACATTTCCGCGTGCCTATGTCGATGTGAACAGGGCCGCGATGGAACTTGATCCGCGCATGTTCGAAGGCGACCTGCCCGATGATGCGGAAATCAATTCGATGCGCGCGCTTTCGGGGCTTGGATCGATCCCGCGCGTGGTCAGCGGCGGGGTCGAGATTTACAAAAGCCGCCTGCCAGTCGAAGAAGCATTCGAGCGAATTGATACCTATTACCGGCCCTATCACAGCGCGTTGCAGAAACTGATTGATCAGACACGCGACAGTTTCGGCTATTGCATTCTGATTGATTGCCATTCAATGCCCGGTGATTCCACCGACAGCATGAAAAACCGCGTTGATCTGGTGCTTGGCGATTGCTATGGAAGTTCATGCCACCCGTCATTGACGCGGTTTGTGGATGATTGTCTTCGCAATATGGGCTTTGGCCCGGCGCATAATGACCCCTATGCCGGGGGATATTGCACGCGCCATTACGGCCGCCCCGAAGAGCATGTGCACAGTCTTCAGATCGAGCTGTCACGCGCGCTTTACATGGACGAAGCCACAATCACCCCGCATCGCGGCTTTGACATTCTGCGTGATCAGATGACCAATCTGATTGCGGCCTTCCATGATCTCGACGGGAACCCGTTTTAATGACCGATACTGCGACCAGCGTTGTTTTGCACGATCTGGTGATCCGCGATGCCGAACCCGAAGATTTCGAACGCATTACCGAAATCTATGGCCATCACGTCCTGCACGGGCTGGCATCATTTGAAGAACGTGCACCCGAAATTGCCGAACTGACATCACGCTGGCAGCATGTGCGCGAACGCGGCCTGCCCTATCTTGTCGCCGAACTTGATGGCCGGGTCGAAGGCTTTGCCTATGCCGGATCATACAGAACGCGCCCGGCCTATCGCTTTACCGTCGAAGACACGATCTATATCGCGCCCGATGTTGTCGGCAAGGGCGCGGGGCGTGCCCTGCTGTCGGAACTGATCAAACGGTGTACCGCCCTTGGTTACCGCCAGATGGTGGCCGTGATTGGCGACAGTGCCAATGTGGCATCGATCGGGCTTCATGCGCGGCTTGGCTTTAGGGTTGCCGGAACCCTTCAGTCGGCCGGTTTCAAGCTGGGCCGCTGGGTCGATAGTGTGATCATGCAGCGCGGCCTTGGCGATGGCGATGGCACAACCCCGCAAAACAACCCCTCGCGCGAGAAATAATTCCGGAATCAAGCCCCTGATCCGGGAACATATCAAGCCCGACACACTTATTATTCGATTTTTCTAAAATAAACTGCAAAACCTACTCTTGCAGCTAGTTCCGTGGGGCCTGAAACGCTCTTATTCTCCGACGCGTGATCCGCAATCGGGAGAAAGAGCGATAAGATGCTGAACGATCTTGCGACCAGCTATGCCGGCCTGCCCGATCAGGCCGCCCGTGCGGTGAATTTCTGCATGTTTGCCGCTGCCGGATTGCTTGGCGCGATGTCGCGCAGAAACAACGTATCGATCACGCGAACACAGTATTTTGTCAGGCTTTCGCTTCTGGGATTTGCCATTGCACTTTCCGGGGTCGCCTATGTTTTCACCATGCCCGCGATCGAGCATAATCTTTACTGGGTGATCACGGTATATCCGCTGCTTGTCGCCATGGTGGCGGGCTTTGTTCTTGGCCGCCTTTCGGTTGCCCGGGCGCTTGATATCGGCGGGCAGAAGCAACTGGCCATTCTGGGATTTATCCCGGTTCTCAATCTTTATCTGCTTTTGAAAAGCGGTCGGACAAGACCGGGTATCATAAGATCCGGCTCGGCATCCCTGCTGTCTGGCGGCAAAGGCATCATGATCGGACTGGCGATCATTATGCTGGGTGCCTATACGTCATTCAATTTCAAGACATCCGCCTTTACGATCGATGATCAGCAACAGCTCAGTGCGAAGCTTGGCAAGATCGCAAACGACCTTCAGCCGATGCTGCCGATCACAACGGGGGAAACGGTTGACCTGGTCATGATCAAAGCTGCCCGGAACGAGCTTCAGCGGACCTATATCGTTTATGATCCCGCCTTTGCCTTTACCGCCGACTCCCATGATCAGATCGCGGCCTATTTATGCAGCGATCCGAAAATAGCACTGTTGGTGAATGCCGGTGCCGTATTTGTCGAGAACTACGTCACCAGTCAAAAGCATCTCAATACATTCCGGGTCAGCCGAACCGATTGCAGCCATTAGGGCAATCGCGTCCCGAAATATCAGCCCGCGCATACTGGCGCGGCGCGGTTGATTTGCAACGCACAAAAATCCGCGCGAAAATTAAAAACGCACATCAACAGGATTATTGAGACAGCCGAAATCAACCTAAATGGCTGAATTCAGGCAAAAAAGAAGGCCGCCTGTGACAGCGGCCCAAGTCTAGGGAGGAAACGTCCAAGAAACGAGCGACAAGTCGCTCGCCGGAATGCACTGCGTCCTACCGCAGCGCACAAATGGAGATTACCCATTTGACGGGGAGGACGCAATAGCTTTTTGACTATTTTTTCGTCAAAAATATCGATGCATATTTTTTGATCACAATTTTATGACAATGCCCGCCAATCGGTCTGAATTTCCGACGTCGGAGGCTATTTTTTGATCACCAAAGAAAAGCGGATTTTCGAATCTGGAAAAAGAATCGATGCGAATCCATCGCATCAATCGCCCGAACATCCCCCTGCCCGGTTCGGGTGATTCGGGAAAGTCACCCCTGAAAGCAAGAAAACCACCCGGGACAAGCACATCAAACGGCGTTTCGCCCGTCAAACACAGACCGAAAGCCCGAGGGCTGCACGCAAGCATTGATTGTATCAGAACTTTTTCCCCCAATACCGGGGATTAAAGTCGATCACAAAAGAAAATAAAAACCCGTGATTTGATGGCATGCCCGCCAAACACCGCGCAAAGGCCGTCGTAAATCGGAAGTGGTTATGAGAGCTTCGGATATCGGGTGCTTTAGGTGGGTGCAGCGTACTGGATGGCCCACGCCGAGCAACCAACCGGCAATGGATGGCAGATGCTGGTGCTCAGATGCTCCGGCGCCAAGCCCAAGCGCCAATCGTTCGAGAGACCGCCGACAAACAGGCATCTGACGTTAAGCGCCAGAAGCATGGCCCGCGGTGTGAAGCGCAGAGAGAGACAGTCCCGGACATGGACTTAAGGAGCTGCGGTGCTTCCGATGCAAATTGTCAGGTGAAGAACAGGAGCACGTACCGCCGCCGTCCTTTACCCGATGCTGGCAAAGGGCATACCGGATCAGACCAATCAATTCAGGGTACGGTCAACCGACTGGACATTGGCGCTGCAGGGTGCGCCAGCAGGCTTGCGGGTCGGGTGACGGCGCCCGGACAGCCCGTTTGCAATCATGTCATCATGATCGCGGCGTTTTTTGGCTTCATACATGCGGCGGTCGGCCAGTTCGATCAGGTTTTGCGGCAAGGCGATTGCATCTTCGATCCGTTCGGACAGACCGACGCTGGCTTTCTGGACCTGACCATTTTCAAGCGCGGCCAATCCAGGTGCCATGACACGGTCAAGGACCTCGGCGGCGCGGGCACGATCAAGTTCGGGCAGCAGGACCAGGAATTCCTCCCCACCCCAGCGCACGACAAGATCGGAACGCCGGAACCGGGCAATCAGATTTTCACCGACCTCACCCAGAATGCGATCGCCATAGTCGTGCCCGTAGCGGTCATTGATCTGTTTGAAATCATCAAGATCGATAAAGGCCACCGTATAAGGAACCTTTTTGCGCAGGGCGCCATCAAAGCTGACCTTGATCATTTCCATGCCAAAGGCACGGGTGTAACAGCCGGTCAAAGGATCAATGGCGATTTCCTGGGCCGCGACAATCGTGCGATAGAGCTGTACCAGTGCCGAAAAGACCGCAAGCGGCAGCAGCACCATCAACAGCAATTCAAGCGGGATCATGCCGGTGGCAAGGTCGATATAGCCCCCGACCACCAGAAGCCCGAGAATCGGCACACACAGCATGACTGCTTCAACCAGGGTCACGGGCATGATCGCAATCATCACCACCAGCCCCAGCATCAGGAAACTGTGCGCGGTATGCATGCGTTCGGTCGCCTGAAGATCATTCCCGCAAAATACCGTCAGCAGACAGACCGCAACAATCAGCATCAGCATCGGCAAATAGGGAAAATGCCGACGCAAGCGCGCACTGACCGCCCGGTTGGTGATGACGGCCAAGGCCACCCCGGACACCAGCAGCCGCATCACAAAGACCTGTGAGGACCACATATCAATCGAAAGAGAACCATCCCAGAACGGGACAGCCAGCATCAGCACCAATACAAAGAAGGCGGCGAAACGCGCCGATAGCAGAATCGTTTCCTTACGCCGCAGATGCAATAATTCCGCATGTCTTGGCGTATAGAGGAAGTCACGATAGCAACACCGCAAAGACCCGGCAGTGCGCCTACTATCTCTGAAGAGATCAGATAGCACGCAGAACAGCTCCACCTTCAATAATTTCAGGGACCTACCTGTCCCCGAATGTGACCATCATGGTTCCCTTATTTAACCAAAGATACAACTATCCATTGGAGGTGGTCGTATCCAAACGACATAGCGATCTTTGCAACACCGTCGAGAACCGTGGCGCAACATATTGATAAAAAAGATAATTATTCAAGTTTCAATTTTGGAATCGCTTTAAAAAAACTGAAACTTTTTTCAAAATGGCAGCAAAGACAATTCGACCTGCGGTCATATTGCGCAAAAGAAAAAGGCCGCACCCGAATGCCGGGGCGGCCTTTTGAAACATATCAGTCAGATGACAGTATGCACACAGATCACCGACCTGCGTGCATCGGTATCAGCCCCAAAGGGCACGATCGGGAAGCCCCATCACCCCGTTTTTGAAGGTCAGGGCGTGGTCGCGATCCTTTGCCATCCAGATCGGACCATCAAGATCAACAATGCGCGACATTGCACCGATGATCATGGCCGGTGCCATTGCAAGCGATGTCCCGACCATGCAGCCGGTCATAAGTTGCATGCCTGCCTTGGAGGCTGCTTCGGCAAGTTCGAGCGCGCCGGTAAGGCCGCCGGTCTTGTCGAGCTTGATATTGATCATGTCATAGAGATTGGCCAGACGCGGAATGTCCGCCACCGTATGAACCGACTCATCGGCACATAGCAGAACCGGGCAATCGATATCGATCAGACCATCATCCTGACCGGCAGGAAGCGGCTGTTCGATCATTTCGACTCCCAAGCCGTCAAGTTCGGCACCGATATCTTCGAGCAGATCAAGTGACCAGGCTTCGTTGGCATCGACAATGATGCGGGCCGTCGGGGCACCTTCGCGAACCGCACGCACGGATTCGAGAACATTTTCCCCGTTCAGCTTGACCTTCAATAACGGCGCATGGGCGATTTTGCGTGCTGCTTCGCGCATGTTGTCAGGGGTATCGATGCTGAGCGTTTCGGCTGTTACCAGACCTTCCGGTGCCTTGTGCCCGATCATTTCCCAGACACGACGGCCGAACCGCTTGGCTTCGAGATCCCAATAGGCGCAATCAACGGCATTGCGTGCCGCGCCGGCCTTCATGGCATCCTGAAGCTCCTTGCGGGTCATGCCGCGCGACAGGGCATCGGCCTGGGCATTGATATCAGCAATGACACCATCGACCGTTTCCCCGTAACGGGCATAGGGAACGCATTCCCCGTAGCCCGTATGGGTGCCGTCCGTCAGGGTCACCTTGACCACATGTGCCTCGGTCCGGGCCCCGCGCGAGATTTTGAAAACCTGTGCAAGGGGGAAGACTTCGGAAATCACAGTGAGTTGAGGCAACTTAAATCTCCTGAAGCTTGTCGACGATCGACGCAACGCCGGTGCGGACCGGGTCAACAGCCGGAAGACCGAATTCGGCCTCGATATCGGCCAGGAGCTTGGTCGCGGCGGCATCGTCAAGCGCCTTGGTGTTGATGGCAAAACCGACAACCACACAGTTCGGGTTGGTCAGTTTGGCATGCATCAGATTGACATCCATGCAGGTCTTGAGATCCGGAAGCTTGTAGCCCGGAAGACCACGCATGTGCGCACGGGTCGGTTCATGGCAGACAACCAGCGCATCGGGCTGGGAGCCGTGGATCAGCCCCATGGTCACACCCGAGAACGAAGCGTGGAACAGGCTGCCCTGCCCTTCGATAACGTCCCAGTGATCGGCATCATTGGCCGGCGCAATGGTTTCAACCGCACCGGAGATGAAGTCGGAAATCACCGCATCAACCGAGATGCCTTCGCCGGCGATAAAGATGCCGGTCTGGCCGGTTGCGCGGAAGTCGGACTTCATGCCGCGTTTTTTCATTTCGGCATCAATGGCAAGAGTGGTGTACATTTTACCAACCGAGCAGTCGGTACCAACTGCCAACACGCGCTTGCCGGAACGTTTTTCGCCGTTGCCGACCGGGACCTTGCCATCGAAGTGGCGAACGTCAAACAGCTTTACACCCTTGGCAGCAGCTGCTTCGACCAGCTCGGGAATCGTCGAAAGACGGGTATGAAGACCGTTTGCGATATCCATGCCGGCATCAATTGCCGCAAGCAGGGTTTCCATCCATGCCGGGCCGATAATGCCGCCACGGTTGGCAACACCAAGAACCAGGGTTTTGACGCCAGCGGCCTTTGCTTCGGCGATCATCATTTCCTGCAGACCTAGATCAGCCTGACAGCCCGGCAGGCTGAGCTGACCGACGCACCATTCCGGGCGCCACTGCTTGATGCCGATTGCGGTTTTTGCAGCCAGTTCGTCCGGCGCGTCACCAAGAAACATAAGATAGGGATGTTCGATTTTCATAATACCTCCTTGACCAGCGTCCAAGCGCTGCCCTTATAATCTGGAGCAGTTATACCGCAATATGGTGGGGTCGTTCCAGAGATATGAATTGATATCTTCGACGATCACACCGATATTTCGACTATAATTCGAAAAACCAAAACAATAACAAAATAAAATACAAAACTCTTCGAAGACCAACATTCTTTCTTGTGAAATTTGTCGGGAATGGCCCGAAAAACGCAAGAAAATGCAATTTTGAAGGACTGGCGTGAAAGCGCCCGACTACATATGAGCACCGATCTCAAGAAGTGGCTATCTGAGCGAAAAATCGAAGAAGTCGAATGCATTGTACCGGACATGTCAGGGGTGGCCCGGGGCAAGGTTCTGCCGACGCAGAAGTTTCTGCGCGGTCTGGAAGCCAAAAGCCTTGCCATCCCGGAGGCGATTTTCTGCCTGACTGTAACCGGCGGCTATCCGGAAGAAACCGATGCATTCCTTGACCCGGCGGAAAAAGACGTCGTCATGGTTCCCGATCCGGAAACCATCCGCGTCGTGCCGTGGTACGAGGAGCCGACTGCCCAGATCATCTGCGATTGCTATCACTTCTCTGGCGAGGAAGTTTCGACCTCGCCGCGCGGGGTTCTCAAACGTGTTCTCAAGGCATTTGAAGAACGCGGCATGAAACCCGTCATTGCCCCGGAACTTGAATTTTATCTGGTGGCGAAAAACACCGATCCGGACAACCCGCTTGAACCGCCAATTGGCCGTTCCGGCCGCCCGGAACGTGCATCGAACGCGTTTGGCATTGATGCGATCAACGAATTCGACCCGCTGATCGAAGATCTTTATGACTATTGCGAAGCCATGGATATCGATGCCGATACCATGAGCCACGAATCCGGTCCCGCCCAGCTTGAAATGAACTTTAACCATGGTGAGCCGCTTGAACTGGCCGACCAGTCGTTCCTGTTCAAGCGCACGCTGCGCGAAACCGCACTCAAGCATGGAGTCTATGGCACCTTCATGGCCAAACCGATGGGCAACCATCCGGGCAGTGCCATGCATATTCATCAGAGTCTTGTCGATATCAATACCGGCAAGAACCTGTTTGCCGATGATGACGGCGAAAACTCCAAGATGTTCCTGAACTATATTGGCGGCTTGCAGCGTTATCTGCCTGCGGCCATGCCGCTTCTGGCACCGAATCTGAACAGTTATCGCCGTTTGCAGCCCTGGTCGGATGCCCCGATCAACATGCACTGGTCGCTTGATAACCGAACGGTCGGTCTGCGTCAGCCCAATGGCCCGGCAGCCGCACGACGGATCGAAAACCGCATTCCGGGTGCCGATGCCAACCCGTATCTTGCGGTGGCAGCGTCCCTTGCCTGTGGTCTTCTGGGTATTCTTGAAGAAGTCGAACCGACGTCACCGATCGAAGGGTCGGGCTATGACCGGGCGCATTCCCTGCCCCGTCATATCCACGAGGCACTGGCGAAATTCCAGCGTTGCAAGCCGCTGAAAGAACTTCTGGGCGAGGAATTCTCGGCTGCGGTTCTGGCGGTGAAGGAAGCGGAATGGGATGCCTATCAGACCGTGATCAGCGCCTGGGAACGCGAGCACCTGTTGCTCAACGTTTAAAATCACAGATCGAATTTTGCGCCGGGATCCTGAACCCGGCGCAAGATTATTGCATCTCGAATGCCCAAATTTTCACTTGATGCGAAAAATGCACAATTTTCCATCTTGTGTTTGACAATATCCTGATGCATTCGAAGGATATTGGACGTGTCCTCTTGTCCTGGGGGAATGAAACAACAGGACGCCCAAACTTTTCAAACGCTGCCACATGGGAGGCTCAGCGAAATGAAATCTCTTCTTAAATCTTCAAGCCTTGTTGTGCTTGCATCCGTTGGCCTTGCCGGCGCGGCGCAGGCCGAAGATGTTCTGAACATCTATAACTGGTCGGATTATATCGGCGAAGAAACCATTGCCAATTTCGAAAAAGAAACCGGCATCAAGGTTAACTACGACGTCTATGACAGCAACCAGGTTGTCGAAGCAAAGCTGCTGGCAGGCAATTCCGGGTATGACATTGTTGTCCCGACCCTTGCCGATGCCGAACGCCTGATCAAGGCCGGTATCTTCCAGGAAATCGACAAATCGAAATTGTCCAACTATGGCAATCTTGATCCGGTCATCCTGAAACAGCAGGCCAAATACGACCCGGACAACAAATTTGCCGTTCCGTATTTCTGGGGTACGAACGGCTATGGCTATAACGTCGAGAAGGTCAAGGAAGTCCTTGGCGACGACGCACCGGTCGATAGCTGGTCACTGATTTTCGATCCGAAATATGCCGAGCCGCTGTCGAAATGCGGTCTGAGCCTTCTGGATGATCCGGGCGAGGTTGTGCCGCTGGTCAACTTCTATCTTGGCAATATGGAAGACGGCGCACCGTCCGCAGAATCGATTGAAACCGCGATTGCCGAGCTGGAAAAAATCCGTCCTTACGTGACCTATTTCCACAGCTCGCAATACATCAACGATCTTGCAAACGGGAACATCTGTGTTTCTGTTGGCTGGTCGGGTGACGTTGGCATGGCTGCCCTTCGTGCCGAAGAAGCCGGCAACGGCAACGAGATCAAGTATGTCATCCCCAAGGAAGGCACCCTGATCTGGTTTGATGCCATGATGATTCCGGCCGATGCGCCGAATGCGGAACTGGCACACAAATTCATCGATTATGTGCTGCGTGCCGACGTTGAAGCCGACATTGCCAACTATGTTGCCTATGCCACCCCGAACCTGGCGGCAATGGAACTGGTTGACGAGGAACTCCTGAACGATCCGGGCATCTACCCGCCGCAGGAAGTCAAAGAACGTCTGCGTTCGAAAGTCGAACCGGGTTCCCGCGAACTGCGTACCCGTACCCGTCTTTGGACCAAGCTTAAAACCGGTCAGTAAGACTGTATTTGCGATCATCCCCCGATGATCGGACAACAAAACAGTTCGAACCATCAAAGGGCGCGATTTTCATCGCGCCCTTTTTCTTATCGGCGACATCAAGTGCCAGATGTCCTGTGCCGGCCACCTTCCGCACCCCGGCATCGCTGTGACTCGCAAAGCTGTGAAGACAGTCACACAATCCCCGCCCGTCCGCGCGCCGTCCTCTGCGGTCGAAGAATGCACATTTTCTGAACACCCGAAGGCCATTTTCTGCCGTTTTGGGCGGCAAATCATATTTGTTGTTCAAAATATCGCACACCCCTCTTTACAGATTGTAGAATTGCTTCATCCTGTTATCAGAGCGAACCGACACCCGGCGCCGACGCAATAATCAAAAACTTGCGCAGCAGATCATCAGGGACTGTCGTCTGGTCAAATCGGTTCATCATGACACTGAAAAAGGGGAGAATGCTGGTGCCTGAGGCGGTTTTGGATCGCGCGCATGAGGACGTGCATAAGACGCAACCTTGGAACAATCCAGATGCGGTTCCCTATATCCGCTTCGAGAATGTGACCAAAAAATTCGGCGACTTTTACGCTGTCGATGACGTTTCCCTTGATATTTATCGCCACGAGCTTTTCGCCCTTCTGGGCGGTTCGGGCTGCGGGAAAACGACGCTTCTGCGTATGCTTGCCGGATTTGAAGAACCCACATCGGGCAAGATTTTCATTGATGGTGTCGATATGGCCGGCGTCCCGGCCTATGAACGCCCGACCAATATGATGTTCCAGTCCTATGCCCTGTTTCCGCATATGAGTGTTGAACAGAATGTGGCGTTCGGCCTTGTTCAAGACGGCGTTTCGCGCGCCGAGATCAAGGAACAGGTTGCTGATATGCTTGCCCTTGTGCAAATGACCAAATTTGCCAAACGCAAACCCCATCAGCTTTCGGGCGGTCAGCGTCAGCGTGTTGCTCTTGCACGGTCACTGGTCAAGCGCCCGAAGGTGCTTTTGCTTGATGAACCGCTGGGTGCGCTTGACAAGAAGCTGCGCGAACAGACCCAGTTTGAACTGGTCAATATTCAGGAAAAAGTCGGCACGACCTTTGTTATGGTGACCCATGACCAGGAAGAAGCCATGACCATGGCATCGCGCATTGCGGTGATGAATGAAGGCGTGATCAATCAGATCGGCACCCCGTTCGAGCTGTATGAATATCCCAACAGCCGCTATACCGCGAACTTCCTTGGCCAGGTCAATCTGATCGAAGGCGTTCTGGTTGATGATGATGAAAAATACGCGGTCATCAAATCGGACGAGGCCAATTGCGATATCTATATCGATCACGCCGTTCAGGGCCATGAAGGCATGACTTTCTGGGTGGCACTGCGCCCGGAACGCCTGCGTCTGACCAAGGATGCGCCGGAAGACACCAAATATAACTGCCTGTCGGGCAAGGTCGAAGAGATCGGTTATCTTGGGGGTATTTCCACCTATCACGTGCGCCTTGAAACCGGCAAACGCATCAAGGTCACCGAACCCAATTCCACCCGCCAGATCGAACCGCGCTATACGTGGGAAGACAGCGTGTGGGTATCGTGGGAGGCCGGGGCTGCGTCGGTTCTGAACAAATGAGCAGTGACAAGCTAACCATCAAGCAAAAATTTGACCGCTGGATGATCAAGCATGGCCGGGTACTGGTGATCGGCATCCCGTATTTCTGGCTTTTCCTGTTCTTCCTTGTGCCGTTTCTGATCGTTTTGAAGATCAGTTTTTCAATGGCGGAATATGCACAGCCGCCTTATAGCGCCCTGTTTGCATGGATTGATGAAGGCGTCACGATCACGCTTAATTTCGGGAACTATCTGTTCCTGTTATCTGACAGCCTGTATGCCACGGCCTATCTTAATTCGATCCGGATTGCCGCCATTTCCACGATCATTACCCTTTTGATCGGTTATCCGATGGCCTACGGGATTGCGCGCGCCCGCGGATCGATGCGCAGTGTTCTTTTGATGCTGGTGATCCTGCCATTCTGGACCAGCTTTCTGATCCGTGTTTATGCCTGGATCGGCATTCTGGACCGCGAAGGTCTGATCAATGCATTCCTGATGTGGACCGGGATCATTACCGAACCGCTGATCATGCGTCAGACCGAGTTCGCGGTTTATGTCGGCATTGTTTATACCTATCTGCCATTCATGATCCTGCCGCTTTATTCGACGCTTGAGAAAATGGATATCAGCCTGATCGAAGCGGCGATGGATCTTGGCTGCAAACCGTGGCAGGCCTTTGTGAAGGTGACCTTGCCGCTGTCCCTGCCCGGTATTCTGGCGGGGTCGCTTCTGGTGTTTATTCCAGCTGTTGGCGAATTCGTTATCCCGGAACTTCTGGGCGGTCCGAATACGCTTATGATCGGGCGCACGCTTTGGAATGAATTCTTTGCCAACCGTGACTGGCCGATTGCATCGGCGGTGGCGATTGCGATGCTGATCTTCCTTGTGGTGCCAATCATGTGGTTCCAGCACATCCAGACCAAGCAGGAGGAACGCGAACAATGAGTGGTAAACGTTCAACCTTCCTGATTTCGGCTTTGGTTTTCGGCTTTGCGTTTTTGTATGTGCCGATCCTGCTGGTCATTGTCTATTCGTTTAACGAAGGCAAGCTGGTTACCGTCTGGGCCGGGTTTTCGACCAAATGGTATGTGTCGCTGTTTAACAATGACGGCATGATCGATGCCGCCTGGAACAGCCTGCGTATCGGGGTGATGTCGGCAACGCTTGCGCTGGCACTTGGCACACCGGCCGGGCTTGTCATGTCGCGCTTTGGCCGGTTCAAGGGCCGAACCCTGTTTTCAGGCATGATCGCCGCCCCGCTTGTCATGCCCGAAGTCATTACCGGTCTGTCGCTTTTGCTGTTGTTTGTGACCCTTGAACAATTGATTGGCTGGCCGGCCGGACGCGGGCTTTCGACCATCACAATCGCGCATACGACATTCTGTGCGGCCTATGTCGCGGTGGTCGTGCAATCGCGCCTGTCAGGCATGGACATTTCGGTTGAGGAAGCCGCGATGGATCTTGGCGCCAAACCGGGCAAGATCTTTTTCGTGATTACCCTTCCAATGATCCTTCCGGCATTGATGGCCGGGTGGCTTCTGTCCTTTACGCTGTCGCTTGATGATCTTGTGATTGCAAGCTTTGTCGCTGGGCCGGGTTCGACCACCCTTCCGATGAAGGTATTTTCATCGGTGCGTCTGGGTGTATCGCCGGAAATCAACGCGCTTGCGACGCTGATTATCCTGGCGGTATCGATCCTGATTGTGATTGCCAGCATCCTGATCCTGCGATCAGAACGCCTGCGCAACCGGGCCGCCAATGGCGGTGCCGAGGCCACCTGATCATCAGGTCCTGCAAAAACCGACAAACAAAAACAGCGCCGGAATCACTTCCGGCGCTGTTTTACATTATGATCCGATTTATCTGATCTGTCCGATCAGTGTCGCACTGTGCGCGGTGCTAGCACTCGCCGGATGCGGCACGGCGCATCATTTCACGGCATTTCATGCCGGGTGCCGCCACCTGCCAGTAAGACACGACGGCTTCTTCGGCAGCTTCTTCGAAATCAATGATCAGATTGGTCAGCGCATTCTGTTCCATCAGCTTTTTGACGCGATCAGGCAATTGCGACATCTGCCAAAGGCCAATCACCAGCGCATAGGATGAGCGCATCAGTTTGCTGGCATCGTCCGGGGTGATTTCGTAAAGCTCGGCCAGGGCATCCGCGGTACGTTTGACCATTGATGCCAGAAAACGGCGGTGGCCGACGACCATTTCATCGTCCGATCCCGATTCCAGCACACCTTGTGACAAGGACGCCAGATACAGAAACTTTTCGTTTTTCACGAGATACTGCACAAATTCGCGCGCCACACGGGTTGAATCCCGTTCCTCGGGCCGTCGCAGTGCTTCCTGATCGATGACATCAAGATTGTTCTCAAACCAGCCTTTCTGGAAATGGCGCAGCACTTCAAGGAAGAGTGCTTCTTTGCTTGAGAAATAAAGATAGAGGGTCCCTTTTGCCAGATTGGCCTTGCGGGCGACCTCGGCAGCCGATGGCAACGTTCCATCGCCTTCCAGATACAGCTCGCGTGCAGCATCCAGAATATCTGCACGGCGCTTCAGTTTCTGTTCGTGGCTACGCGCACGAACAAGATTCTCTTGTTCCATGTTGGTTAACTTCCCCCAGCGTTTTTCCCCGCGCACATTATTGCATTGTAATTCACCTAAAAGTCAAACCGTGGAACCAGAATAAATTGACAATTTTGATGACGCCTTGAAATAGCAGGGATTTTGCTTGTGCAAAGCTTCTTCCACTAGATGAATTGCCGTCATATAAATCAACCGACCTTGGCAATTCTGAACATTTTCCGCGAATCTGTACAGTTTTTGGGCGAGTCGTTATTCCCGCCCGGCACCGCAACCGATCACACCGGCAATTCGGTTGTGCGTTTGACTTCGCGAAGGGTAATGACCGTCTGGACACGTTCGACACCGGGAAGCTGGGTCAGGACTTCACTGTGGATGCGTTCATAATCAGCAGTGTCGCTATAAACGACATGCACCAGATAATCGCTTTGCCCGGCCAGAAGATAGCATTCGACGACTTCGGGCACCTTCTGGACTTCCTTTTCAAAGGTTTCCAGGGCTTCGCGGGTCTGGCGGGTGATGGCAATATTGACGAACGCATTGCCCGGTTTGCCAATGCGGGCCGGATTAAGAAGCATGGTGTAATGGTCGATGAAACCGGCTTCTTCAAGCAGGCGCACGCGCCGCAGGCAGGCCGATGCGGACAGGTTTACCTTTTCGGCTAGATCCGCATTGCTGATACGTCCGTCTTTTTGCAACAGACGCAGGATCATGCGATCACGTTCATCCATCTGCATTTGAATAATCCTCCGAGATTTCGGTCATTCTTTTAAATTATCTAGCAATGATACCACCAACACCCCCTAGAAATGAAGATTAATTGCCCTATTTTTAGGGTATCATTCACAAACAATAACAAAATGGGCGCAAAACGCCCGGGCGTCCCCGGTCGATCCCGTGAGACACCCCGATTGCCACCTATTTCGTCGGGAGAAAACGAAATGCTGATTGGTGTTCCAAAGGAAATCAAAAACCACGAATACCGTGTCGGACTGACGCCAAGTTCAGTCCGCGAACTGACCGCCCATGGCCATGCGGTCAAGATCGAAACCATGGCCGGCGCCGGTATCGGTTGCAGCGACGAGGATTATGTCGCCGCCGGTGCGGAAATTGTCGGTACCGCCGCCGAGATTTTTGCCACCGCCGAAATGGTCATCAAGGTCAAGGAACCGCAAAAAGTCGAATATGAACAGCTGCGCGAAGGACAATTGCTGTTCACCTATTTGCATCTGGCCCCGGATCCGGATCAGACCGCGGGCCTGATCAAGTCGGGTGTCACGGCGATTGCCTATGAAACCGTGACTGATCGGAATGGCGGGTTGCCGCTTTTGGCACCGATGTCGGAAGTCGCAGGACGCATGGCCCCGCAGGTGGGGGCAGCCGCCCTGCAAAAGGCCAATGGCGGACGAGGCATGCTGCTCGGCGGTGTGCCCGGCGTTGCCCCGGCCAAGGTTGTGGTGATTGGCGGCGGTGTTGTTGGCACCAATGCCGCACGCATTGCCGCGGGCATGGGGGCGGATGTCACCATTCTTGATAAAAACGTCAAACGCCTGACCTATATCGATGATGTATTTGGTCCGCGTATCAAAACCCAATATGCCACCATCGACGACACAGAGGCGCTTGTCTTTGATGCAGATATGGTGGTCGGTGCGGTTCTTATTCCCGGTGCAGCAGCCCCGAAACTGATCCGCCGCGAACAGCTTGCCAGAATGAAGCCGGGTTCGGTGATTGTTGATGTTGCCATCGATCAGGGCGGATGTTTTGAAACATCCAAAGCCACCACCC
Source organism: Thalassospira sp. MIT121401 (assembly GCF_047125595.1). NCBI lineage: Bacteria > Pseudomonadati > Pseudomonadota > Alphaproteobacteria > Rhodospirillales > Thalassospiraceae > Thalassospira > Thalassospira sp. MIT121401. The sequence goes on along the minus strand of NZ_CP138926.1, from coordinate 2,271,295 downwards.
ATGCCGATCCGACCTATATCGTTGATGACGTGGTGCATTACTGCGTTGCCAATATGCCCGGTGCAGTTGCACGCACATCAACCTTTGCGCTGAACAACGCCACCCTGCCCTTTGCCCTGGCACTGGCCAACAAGGGATGGAAACAGGCCTGCAAGGATGATCCGCATCTGGCCGCGGGCCTTAATGTTCATAACGGCAAGATTACCTATCAGGCGGTCGCCGATGCGCTGGGATATGACAATTTGCCAGTTGAGAAGGCATTGTCTTAAACCCGCACAATCACATGAAAAAAGGGCCCCGAATTGGGGCCCTTTTGTTTTGGTTCATGCCGGTCGAAAATCAGAATTCGACCTGGGTTACGTCGCGCACAGCTCCCTGATCGGCACTGGTTGCCATGGCGGCATAGGCGCGAAGGGCGGTTGTGACTTTGCGTTTGCGCGGCTTGGCCGGGCGCCATGCTTCTGGTCCCTTGGCTTCCATTGCCTGACGGCGGGCGGCAAGGGTTGCATCATCAACAGCAATCTTGATCGTGCGGTTCGGGATGTCGATTTCGATCATATCCCCCGGTTCGACCAGCGCGATATCCCCACCAGCCGCAGCTTCGGGGGAGACGTGACCAATCGAAAGACCGGAGGTCCCGCCCGAGAAACGTCCATCGGTAATCAGCGCACAGGCCTTGCCCAGCCCCATCGATTTCAGGTAGCTGGTCGGATAGAGCATTTCCTGCATGCCCGGACCGCCTTTGGGGCCTTCGTAACGGATGACGACAACATCGCCTTCCTTGACCTCGCCACCGAGAACTTTGGCGACGGCTTCGTCCTGACTTTCGCAAATCACGGCCGGGCCGGTGAATTTCAGGATGCTTTCATCCACGCCACCGGTCTTGACGATGCAGCCATTGACCGCAAGGTTGCCAAACAGAACCGCAAGACCGCCATCCTGACTATAGGCATGGGCAACGTCACGAACGCAGCCTTCCTTTTCATCAAGATCAAGGTCATCCCAGTAGCGTTCCTGACTGAACGCGGTCTGGGTCGGGATGCCACCGGGCATGGCGCGATAGAATTTATGGACCGCCTCGTTTGTGGTGCGTTTGATGTCCCACTTTGCAAGGGCATCGGCCATGGTTTTGGTATGAACGGTTGAAACGTCGGTATGCAGCAAGCCGGCACGATCAAGTTCACCCAGAATGCGCATGATGCCACCCGCACGATGGACGTCTTCCATGTGGAATTTCGGATGGTTCGGCGCGACCTTGGACAGATAGGGGATCTTGCGCGACAGGCGATCCATATCGGCCATGGTAAAATTGACTTCGGCTTCCTTGGCAATCGCCAGAAGATGGAGAACCGTGTTGGTCGACCCGCCCATTGCGATATCAAGCGCCATGGCGTTTTCAAACGCCTCGAACGTGGCGATACCGCGCGGGGTCGCAGTGACGTCTTCTTCTTCGTAATAACGACGTGCCAGCTTGACCGAGGTACGGGCCGCTTCGAGGAAGAGCTCCTTACGGGCGGCATGGGTTGCCAGAACCGAACCGTTACCCGGCAATGCAAGGCCAAGGGCCTCGGCCAGGCAGTTCATCGAGTTGGCCGTGAACATGCCCGAGCATGACCCGCAGGTCGGGCAGGCAGAACGTTCAACGGTCTTGACCTGTTCATCGGAAATTTTCGGGTCGGCGGCCTGAACCATCGCATCAACCAGATCAAGGTGATGTTCTTCGCCATTCAGGACGACCTTGCCGGCCTCCATCGGGCCACCGGAAACAAAGACTGCCGGAATATTCAGGCGCATTGCAGCCATCAGCATCCCGGGCGTGATCTTGTCACAGTTGGAAATGCACACCATCGCATCGGCGCAATGGGCATTGACCATATATTCAACGGAATCGGCAATGATTTCGCGCGACGGCAAGCTGTAAAGCATGCCGTCATGGCCCATCGCGATGCCATCATCGACCGCAATGGTGTTGAATTCCTTGGCGACACCGCCGGCAGCCTCGATCTCGCGGGCGACCATCTGGCCAAGATCCTTGAGATGGACGTGACCGGGCACGAACTGGGTGAAGCTGTTGACGACCGCGATGATCGGCTTGTCGAAGTCTTCATCTTTCATACCAGTGGCGCGCCAAAGGCCGCGCGCACCGGCCATGTTGCGGCCATGGGTTGTTGTACGGGACCGATATTCCGGCATGGAAGGAACCTCTCTTTTTCGCGGGGTACGTTTCTTTAATATACTCGCGTTCTAGCACAGTATTCGCGCTTTTTGACAGTTTTTTGCCTGAAAATTTCACCAGACCCGAACATTTGGTACGATTGATACATCGGACAATGCAAAGACCCGCCGAAACGTCCGATCGGGAATGCCCCGCCCCGGCGCGAAGCGCCTTGACCGTCCATCAGGGCCAATTTTGTGACCCAGTTCACAATTTACATTACATCATTATGAAGTACCTATCCCAAATACCAAGAATACTATCCCCTTGGATAGGCGATCTTTACCTGAACAATCCATATCTTAGTGGATGATTATCGCCGCCAGGCGATTCTCCCACTCCCATTCTCACCCCGGACCTGTAGCGGTTCGGGGTTCTTTTTTTGCCTTTTGGGCAAACGACTGATGGCGTGTCAGAACTGTCTACTTTAAAGGTGTCCCGTAACCCTTTAATGTCGGGGGTCAGTCATCCATTCGGAATGAGAAGATCAGGCGGAGAAGCGCACCCAGATGTCGGACCAACTCAAGACATTGTTGCGACGCGGACTTAGCGCGCATGAGGGGAACCGGCCAGACGAGGCCGAGAAGATCTATCGCCAGGTTCTTGATATCGCGCCCAACAATGCAGAGGCAGAGCATCTTCTGGCGACCCTTCTGACCGGACAGGGCCGCCATGGCGAAGCGATTGACCTGTTTGAAAGCTGTTTGTCGAGCTTTGGCGCCAATCCGGCCGCCCGGTGCAATTATGCCATCGCGCTTGAAAGTTCGGGACAGATCGAAAAGGCCATCGATCAGTTCAAGCAGGCCATCAGCTATCACGGGGATTTCCCCACCGCCCTTTATCATCTGGCGCGCCTTGAGATACCGCGCGGCCATCTTGGCCAGGCGGTCGACCTTCTGGGGCGGTTGCTGGGCCTGAAACCCGACCATTATGAAGGATTGCTTCTGTTCGGGGATGCATTGCATGCGCTCGGCCAGGAAGAAGCCGCTCTGACATCCCTTGAACATGCCGCGCAGGCCGCCGGAATTTCACCGGACCTGATTTGCCGGGTTGGCGGGGCCTATTTGCGGCTGGGCTATCCGAAGCCGGCACAGGAACTTTATCAGCGCGCCCTGAGCATCAATGCCAAATTTGTTCCCGGTTTGCGCGGACTTGGACAGGCACTTGCCCATCAGGGCCAATATACCAAGGCAATCGCCCTTTTGAAAACGGCGCGCCAGCTTGCCACCCGGACCTCGGATATCGATCTGGTTCTGGCCGATATTACCCTGAAATGCGGTGACCTGACTGAGACCATCGCCCTTCTTGAAGGGATCCTGGCAAAGGACCCGGACCATGCGACCGCAGATGCGCTTTTGGTCCGAACAAAGGCCAAGCTTGGATCAGCAGACGGCACAGACCACGCCAAGGCAGCCAAGAACTGGGCAAAGCATCATATGCCGATTGCGGCCAAGCCCAGCTTTGCCAATATCAGACAAGCCGACAAGCGGTTGCGCATCGGGTGGCTGTCGCCGTTCTTTTGCGATCACGCGACCCACGGGCTTTTGCGGCCCCTCGCACGTCATCTGAACCGCCACGAGATCGAACTGTTCCTGTATTGCGCAACACCGCGCCCCGATGATGTCACCCGATCATGGCAGGTCATGGCAGATGGCTGGCGCGAGGTGTTCGGACAGGACCCGATGCAAATTGCCGACCGCATCCGCAAGGACAAGGTCGATATCCTGATTGATGTTTGCGGCATTCACCCGACCCAACCGATCGAGGTTTTCGCGCTTTATGCCGCCCCGGTTCAAGCCAGCCTGTCGCCGATCACGACAGGTATCGCCCAGATCGATTATCTGATCGGGCATAAGGAAATGTTCAGTGGCAAGCTTGCCGCCAACAAGCTGTTCTCCGAACGTCCGCAGAAGCTTGAACTTGGGCCGTATCTTCCTGATGAATATGATGATGCGCTTCCTGTCAGTCCGCTTCCTGCCGCGGTGGGCGATGATATTATCCGGTTTGGCTGCATCGACCGGGTTGCCAATATCAGTGATGAAACACTCAATTGCTTTGCGCGTATCCTGAACAAGGTCAAAAACAGCCGCATTGTCATCCAGGATGATGTTCTTGAAGACAGTTATGCCGCCAAGACGTTTCTTGACCGTACCCGTCAGGCCGGGATCAAGCGCGACCGGCTTGATCTTGCCGGGGCGGTCGCAAAAGAAGACCGCCCTGCCCTGTTTGCCCAGATCGATATCGGACTGGCGCCGTTCCCGGCGATTTCGATCGAGAATTATTTTGACATGTTGTGGTTCGGGGTGCCATTTGTATCGCTTGCAAGCGAATTGCCGGGATCCCGTATGGGACTGGCATTGCTGGGTGATATCGGGCTTGAAGCATTATGTGCCCAAACCGAAAAGGGCTATGTCGATAAATGCATCATGCTGAGTTCCGACCTTAAGGCGCTGGCCAGCATCCGGGAAAACATGCGCGAGCGCATCCGCAACAGCAAGGCATTCCACGGCCCGGCAGTCGCCCGCGAGTTCGAGGAAGCCTGTCGCGAGATGTGGCAAAACTGGTGTCTGGCCAAATAACAGGCCGGATCGGCAACATACCATGCGCGCGCCTGCCGATACTCAGACGGCGCACGCGGCCTAACGGACGATCATTGAGCGCAGAATTTCATCAACAGCAGCCGCCAGATCATCGGCGATGAAGTCGGCTTCTGATGATTCCGGTTGTCTGGTTTCCTTGGCCCCGTGCCCGGTTCGCACCATGATGGCACGCGCCCCCGCGGCATGACCGGCGCGGATATCATTGATGCGATCGCCCACCAGCACGCTGTCAGGCAGTGAAATCGCGAATTCATCGGCCGCGGCCAGCAACATGCCCGGTTCGGGTTTGCGACAGGTCGTTTCGCGACGGTAATCGCCTTCGCCCTTTTCGTGATAGGGGGAATAGAAAATCCCCTGAAGGGATGCATGTTGTTGGGCAAGCATCGCAACCATCACCTTGTGAATATCAAGAAGCTGGTCTTCGGTAATATAGCCGCGTGCAACACCGGACTGGTTGGTCACAACGATCACCGGAATGCCGGCATCGTTCAGTTTGCGAATGGCGTCAGCGACACCATCAATCAGGCGCAAATCTTCGATGCGTGACAGGTAATGAACTTCTTCATTGATCACGCCGTCCCGATCCAGAAAAACCGCCGGCAACAGATTGCGGCGGTCGCGAAACCGCGGGGCCGGATCAATCAGGTGACGTTTGACAGGATCATCGGAAGGGTTTTGCATCAGGAACCTTTTACGCAATCAATCTGGGGCAACAATACCGCAAGTAACAATACTGCAAGCTTGGGGCCTGAGCCCATTTTAAACAGTCAATCAGGTTCAGCCCCAAGCCAATATGGCAAGATCGCCGGGAAAAGCCACCCCGCATTCCGCAGCGCGAAAAACAAAGTGGTATTACCATTATTCACTTGCAGGAAGGCCGTCTGCCATGACAGGTTCTGGTTAAAAGAACCTGATCAGGAATACGTATCCAATGTTTGCCGATATCCTAGCCATTCTGGCGCCCGTCTTTATCACCGCTGGACTTGGCTATTTCTGGGCCCGTGCAGGCAAGCATTTTGACACCAATCTTGTGACATCCATCGTCACCTATTTTGCGACACCGTGTTTGACATTTGCCGCCCTTGCAACGGTCGAACTGGGTGGGGATACACTGATCCTGATGGGGACAGCAGCACTTGCGGCCAATATTCTTTTCGCCCTGATCGGATGGCCGATCCTGAAGGTTTTCAAGCTGTCGCCGCGCACCTATTTGCAGTCGCTGACCTGGCCGAATGTCGGCAATGTCGGCTTGCCGCTTTGCATGCTGGCCTATGGCAAGGAGGGACTGGCGCTTTCGGTGGCGTTTTTTGCCACCTATGTGGTGCTTCAGCTGACCATCGGGGTCGCCTTTGTTTCCGGCAGCTTTTCACTGAAATCGCTGGCAAAGATGCCGATCATTCCGGCAACCCTGATCGCCACCATCTTTCTTGCCACCGATACCGACGTCCCGGCCTGGCTTTACAATACCACCAACCTGATCGGGCAACTGACCATTCCATTGATGCTGTTTACCCTTGGCGTATCGCTTGCCAAGCTGCGCCCGGTCAGCCTTGCACGCAGTACAGCGCTTAGCCTGTTGCGCCTTGGCATGGGTTTCGGGGTTGGGGTTGGTCTTTCGGAAGTCATGGGTTTGACCGGGATCGAGCGCGGTGTGGTGATTTTGCAATGCTCGATGCCGGTTGCTGTTTTCTGTTATCTGTTTGCGCAGCTTTACAACCGCGAACCCGAAGAAGTCGCGGGCGTGGTCATCAGTTCAAGCTTCCTTGCCGCCATCGCACTGCCGGCCCTTCTTTGGTACGTGCTGTAAGGCCCGCGCCCTTGAGCAGGTTCCGTTTCAATCCAAACGGAACTTGCACTAGCGGATGATCAGGCGATAGTCCCCCGAAACAGTGCCGTCCGCTGCACTTTTATCGGGGTAAAATCCGACCGCGCATTCAAAGCTTCCTTTCTGAAGATCAGGGTCGCCTTTTTCGGCGGCCAGTTCCATCACGTGATCCCGGCAGGCGGCAACATCGGCAAAGACGGCCTCGGTAATCTGGATTTTGCGCGGTTCGGACCGATCGGGGGTATAGACTGCGGTGACATTTTCCCAAGGCGCGGCATCATCAGACCAGAACAGGTCGGCGATATGGCGTTCGGGATTGGCAAAACTTGCGACAGCAAGACCGGCAATCGCCAGTGCAAGAACCGCACGACGTAGCATTCGTTTATTCATCTTCTTCCTTCAGGCCCCTTTGCCACCCAGCAACGTGAAATCGATTGCCGGAAACGGGGCATCATATTCAAGATGGTAATCATCCATCGGTGGTGGCGACTGTGTGGTGGTTGCAAGCAGGATGTGAACCTGCCCGCGCTGATGGGTTTGATAGACAAACAGATGCGACAGGATGTCGGCAACAGTTTCATGTGTGACCACATTGTTGCGACGTTCAATTTCAACATCACGCATCGCATCCTTTTCCCCGAGCTGATCACAAAATGCCATCAGTTTATGGTCGGCATCGCGCTGGGCCGCCGCCAGACCGGCGATGTCGGAAAAGGGTGTCATACGGCCCGAATACAGGGTCCCCTGCCCGTGCCCGCCATCCAGCAAGGCATCAAGATAATAGCTGTCGACCGTCAGGGTCTGGTTCAGGGCTTCGAGGATCGAAGGGGTGAAACGTGTCCGTTTGGCGTTGAGTTCACGCGGTGTGAGCTTTTGACACACACCAAACAGACGATGATTGGACCAGGCATTGTTTCGCGCCTGATGAAAAAACGAAGTTCCCGGCATACCGCAAGTGTCCCAATTTTTGGCACCCGGCGACGTTTGACAGAAATGTCTATCCGGTCACAGGGTGCGCATGGTTTAGCGGACCGTTTCCTTTGCCGTAATTTGGTGCGGTTCGGATGGCTTCACGGACATAAGCCCGTGCGCGAGCAACAGAATCACTCAATCCCATGCCCTGTGCCAGCCCGGTTGCAATCGAACTTGCAAGCGAGCAGCCCGTACCATGATTATTTTCAGACGGAATGCGAGAACCTTCGAAGCCTTCGACATCACCGTCCCGGCGCCACAAGATATCGACGATTTTATCCCCTTCGGCGTGACCACCTTTGATCAGGACAGCCTGCGCGCCCAGATCGCCAATTTTGTGCGCCGCAGCAATCATATCACCTTCGTCGGCGATTTTCATGCCTGACAGTACTTCGGCTTCGGGAATATTTGGTGTCAGAACCGTTGCAAGCGGGATCATTTGTTCGATCAATGCCGAAACCGCGTCATCTTCGAGCAGTTTTGAACCGCTTTGTGAAACCATCACCGGATCTACAACCACAGGAATCCCTTCTGCTTTTGCCTTGATGAATTCCGCCACCGCATTGATCACCGGGGCAGAGTGCAGCATCCCGGTCTTGATTGCATCGGCACCGATATCATCAATCGTTACCGTTGCCTGATGGACGATCATTTCCGGTGCGATGCCCAGAACGTCGAAGACTCCGGTCGTATTTTGCACCGTAAGCGCGGTAATGGCCGTCGCAGCATAGCCGCCAAGTGCTGTGACCGACTTGATATCAGCCTGAATACCAGCCCCGCCCGAGCAATCGGACCCGGCAATAATCAAGACGCGACCTTTCATGATCGACTTCCTTTATCCGTGCAAAACGATGTTCTGTTTAACGCCCAACCGGCAACCGGTCACGGCTTAGCCGGCAACAGCGGTGATCTGGGCCACAATCCCGTCGACGATTTTTTCGACCTTGGCGGCGTCGTCGCCTTCGGCCATGACACGGATCAGCGGTTCGGTCCCCGATTTGCGGATCAGAACACGGCCATCGCCATTGAAGGCCTTTTCGGCCGAGGAAATGGCTTCGATTACACTGCTGTCAGACAGCGGATCGGAACCGGCCGAATAGCGCACATTTTTAAGGATCTGCGGCAGCGGTTCGAACACGCGACTCATTTCCGAAACGCGGCCTTCGCGGCTGGCAAGAACCGCAAGCACCTGAAGGGCGGCAAGCAGGCCATCACCGGTCGATGCAAAATCAGACAGCACGATATGGCCGGACTGTTCGCCGCCGACATTGCAATCAAGCGCACGCATCTGTTCAACCACATAGCGGTCGCCGACCTTGGTGCGGATCAAACGCACATCATTGCGTTCGAGATAGCGTTCAAGACCAAGGTTCGACATCACGGTCGCCACCAGCGCATTGCCGCGCAACTGTCCGGTGCGTTTCCAATGGGTGGTGACAAGGCCCATCAACTGGTCCCCGTCAATCAGCTGGCCTTTTTCGTCGCACATCTGAACACGGTCGGCATCACCATCCAGTGCAATCCCGACATCGGCCTTTTCTGCCAGAACGCGGTCGCACATGGTTTTGGTATAGGTCGAACCGCATTTGTCATTGATGTTCAGGCCATTCGGGCTGGTGCCGATTTCAATCACATCAGCGCCGAGTTCACGCAGAACCTTGGGGGCGACGGAATAGCCCGCACCATGGGCGCAATCAAGGACGATACGCAGACCTTCGAGCGTCACCGAACCGGGCAAGGAAGATTTGACCGCCTCGATATAGCGGCCCGGCGCATCATCAATACGCTTGGCACGACCAAGGGCATTGGCCGGCACCAGTTTGCTTGAAAGGTCGCTTTCCATCAATTGTTCGAGTTCGAGTTCGACCTCGTCGGACAGCTTGAAACCATCCGGCCCGAACAGCTTGATACCGTTATCCTGGAACGGGTTGTGCGAAGCAGAGATCATGACGCCGATATCGGCACGCATGGATTTGGTCAGCATGGCAACCGCAGGCGTCGGCATCGGCCCGACCAGCATCACATCCATCCCCATCGACGTAAAACCGGCCACAAGTGCAGGTTCGAGCATATAGCCCGACAGGCGGGTATCCTTGCCAATGACGACCTTGTGGCGATGGTTGCCGCGCGTGAAATAATGGCCTGCTGCCATCCCGACCTTAAGTGCCACTTCGGCAGTCATCGGGGCCGTATTGGCCGTTCCACGAATTCCATCGGTACCAAAATATTTGCGGCTCATGCTTCTTTTCTCTGTTTCTTCAACGGGCGGTCATGCCCGTCCTATGAATTCTGATTGCCGGTTATATCAAAGTGACGTTTCAATGCTACTGTTCAATGTGTTCGGCAAGCGCGCATTTTAGCCCAACTCACCCACCAATCCGTTAACGCGCCTGGTACTTTGTCGGCCGATAAAAGCAATGACCTGATGGCAAAAACCGGCTATCACAAAGCGACATGTTTTAAAGGCTTGAAACCGGGGGAATTTTGGGGGCTTTCCGCACAAATCTGGCATTGCTTGCGATGATCGTGGCAATCGGTTGCGGTGTGCTTGTTTCCCGGACAGCGCCATCCCATGCCCATGAACTGCGCCAGCATTTTGTTCTCGATGGCAATGGCCCGAAAAACACCGTCAATCTGAACCGGTTTCTTGAACGGATGATCACCGACCGGTCGATCATCATCCCATCCGATGTCGTCAATCTTCCCGATTCCGAATTCGAAAAGGTGTTTGGCACACCGGGTCCCGGCTATACCGACAGGACAATCTGGTATCGCGCATCATTCCTTGTCGAGGCTGATGACAGCGACAGCAAGGCGTTATCCTATCTTGAAGTTGGCGCGACCTATCTGAATGACATCCAGATGTATGTGCTGTCGGAAGAAAGCGGTCGCACCATCTGGGAGGGACGCGTTGGCGATCGCATCCCCAATGGGCCCGATGCGATTGCCGGGTTAAAGCATATGGCGCAATGGCCCATATTGGGCCCGGGCCATTACTGGCTGGTGATGGCGGTCAGAACCAACAGTTCGCATGTTTTCGAAGTGACGCTATCACCAGAATCCGTTGTCATCGCCGATGCCGGTTCTGAAAGTTATCTCAAGGGCAGTTATCTCGGCATTTTGCTGGTGGCGTTCGGGGTTTATCTGACCTTTGGGGTTCTGACCCGTGACCGCGCGATCAACTGGTATGCGGGCTATATTCTTTCGCTGTTTTTGATCAATCTTGGCACGTCGGGTTATGCGCAGCTGATTTTCAAAGATCTTTGGCCGCTTGCCAGTGATTTCGTTACCGGAACGGGGACGGCACTTGCGCTTGGAACCAGTCTTGCGATGTGGGCATCGATTGTCGAGCTTGACCGTCATAACCGGGTTCTGTACCGGGTGATGATGTGTTTTGCCGGTGTGGCGATGTGCGGTTTCCTGACATCGACGTCCGATCTTTATATCTATTTTGCCAAACTGTTCTTCGTTCCCGACATCTTTTTGCTGATTGTGTTGCTGGTCTATTTTGTGATGATCGGCTATCGCGAGAAGCGGCTGGCGCGGTTGAGTTTCCTTCTGGTGGCGCTTGGCGTGCCGACGCTTGCGGTGATTGTGCATCTGTTGATGTTGATGGGGCTTGTGCCGATCAATGCCTTTACCGGCAATATCTATTCGGCAAGTTCGACGGTGCACCTTGTCATGGTGGCCCTTGCCATGGGGTATCGCACCTATGCGCTTGCCAACCGGCGCCTGGACGCATTTCAGAACAGCCAGCGCGCCAATCAGCTTGCCGGGGAACAGCGCACCTTTATCACGATGCTGTCGCATGAATTCCGCACCCCGCTTGCCATCATTCAGCGGTCGGCGGAAATTCTTGGCCTGCATCTTCGTGACGAACAGGAAGCGGTCCATACCCGGCTGGCCACCATCCGCAGCAATGCCGGACAGTTATCGGGACTGGTCGATGCGTTCCTGACAAAGGAAACACTTGATAGCGCGACCTTTACGACATCGCGCCAACCGGTCGCCATTGACCTTTTCCTGAGCGAACTGATCGCGCGGCGCACCCGGGAAGTCCCCGAACAGAACGTCAATCTGATCAATTCGGAATTCGCAATTGTCGAGGTTGATCGCATTCTTCTGGAACGGGCGATCGTCAATCTGATTGAAAATGCCCGAAAATATGCACCGGGGTCACCGGTATGGATTGCGTGTAACCGGGCGGCAAACGGGTTTGTCTATATCCGGGTTCTGGATGAAGGACCGGGCATTCCCCCGGAAGATCTCAGCAATGTACTTAATGCGTTTTATCGTGGCCGGGAATCTTCAGTCACCCAGGGGGTTGGTCTGGGACTTCATATCACCAACCAGATTGTCGAAGCCCATGAGGGCACATTATCGGTCAGTGTCGGTGAACGCGGCGGCACGACCATTTTGCTAAAAATTCCCTATAACCACGAAGCAACGATTGCGCGCACCAACGAAATATATCTTGGCGTTCCCGGCAAATTTCGCCCCAAATCCCGCGGGGAGGACCGGTAACATGCGCAAAACAATGATGCCAGGTCACCTGTCGGACCGTTTGCACAAGATCGCGATGATGGTTGGTGCGGTGATATTTGCGATTGTTTGCGCCCTGCCCTTCGGGATCGGAGGCGGATTTATCGGCGGTTCCGGATCCGCATTTGCACAAACCGGGTCCGCATCCCCAAATGGTGCGGTGGTTCTTTCGGGGCGTCTTGAAACAGCAATCGACCTGACACCGTTTATCCGGTCCTATGTAGACAAATCGCGCCATCGTTCATTGCGCGAGATCCTTGCCCTGCCCGATCAGAGTTTCGAGCCATCCGAACATATCCCGTCATTTGGCTATACGCAGGATATCATCTGGTACCGGATGGCGCTTTCCATCGATGCGCCGGTTAGCAATCAGGCGCTTTTTGAATTTGCGCCGACCTACCTGGATTTCATTGATGTGTTTTTGTTCGCCAAGGGCGACGATCAGCCTGTCTGGACGGTAAATCTTGGTGACAATATTCCGGCAAGTGCCCGCCCGTACAAGGGCGGCACCCATATTGCGGCCCTGCCGCCGCTGATATCTGGCCAGTATGAGATGTATATCCGGGTGCAAAGCAACAGCACCAATATGATGCAGTTGAAGCTTTGGCCCAGCAACGCCCTGATCACGTCCCTGACCTATCGGAATTTGACGACCAATGTGTTTTTCGGGCTGGTGGTGACACTTGGCATTGCCTATTTCACGTTCGGTCTGATTGCGCGCGACTATGTGGTGTCGCTTTATGGCTGCTGGATTGTCACGGTCGGGGCCGTGGTTGCGATTGTCAACGGGCTCGTCTTAAGCGAAATCAGCCCGGAAATACCGTGGCTCAATGATTTCCTGTTGAGTGAAACCAACATATTGTCGCATGCGGCAATTGCGTTTTTATGGCTTTACATCACCGACATTCGAAAACGCCATCCACTGATTTTCAAGCTGTCATGTTGTTATGCCCTGTTTGTCCTGGCCTTTACCCTGACTGGTGGCGGGCGCTATTACACGTGGTTCGGGACCTATGTCGTTCCCAGTCATGCGCTGTTCATGGCGATGATGTGCCTGTTTCTGGTCAAACGGTTGATCGAGGATATCCATTCCTGGATCAACTGGGGCTATCTGGTTGTTCTAGCCATTCCGACCGCAGCGGGGATCACGCTTCAGCTTGTTCATAGCGGCTGGATTGATGCAACACCGCTGCGTATCGGGCTGCATCAATATACCCTTGTGCTGCATCTTGTCGGCATGGGCATTTTGATGGCGGTGCGGCTGTTTCATATGAACAGCGAACGCCTGTCGGTTTCGCGGCAGGCATCGGAAACCACGACGCTTGTCGAAGAACAGCGCAAACTGATTTCCATGCTGTCCCATGAATTCCGCACCCCGCTTGCCGTCATTCAGCGGTCGGCCGAAATGTTGATGCTGCGCCTTAAGGGCGGGACGCGTGACGTGATGGATCGCCTTGAACGGATCCAGTTACAGGCCCGCAAACTTGCCCGCCTGGTTGATATTTTCCTGAGCAAGGATGGCATTGATAATCAGGAATTGTCGCTGGCGCGTGAACTGGTCGCAATTAACCGGTTCATGGAAGATTTCGTTGCCAACACCACCCGCGAAGGGGCGGAAATCTTTGTGACCTGCCACGATACCGACGGGTTCGAGGCCTTTATTGATGAAACCCTGATCGGGCTTGCGATTACCAATCTGATCGAAACATCGCGCCGGTTTGCCCATGGTCGCCCACTGCACATCCAGGTGGTGCGTCATAGCAGCGCGATGGTTGAAATCGCCATTCCGTGCAGCGGACCGGAACTGAATGATGATGAAATCAGATTGATCGGCGATGCGCTGTTTCGTCAGAACATGGAAGCCAAATCCATGCGCAGTGCCCTTGGCCTGCATATTTCCCAACGCATCGTCGATGCCCATGGCGGGTCGATCAAATTGCGAGATCAGGGACGTTTGGGGATCGAGCTTTGTCTATTGCTGCCCTGTGAAGAAACCGGCGCGGGCGAACCGTAAGACGGGCCATTTACCCCCCCCCGCCATCACTGCCGCCAACAACGCCCAGAGGTCCGGCACAGCAAAATGCCGGCATCGGGCGCAAGCTATCCAGCGCAAGTTATCGGACGCCAGAACGGGGCGATATGCCCGAAAAGTCAGGACGCGTCAGCCGCACCCTGAACAATTGCGGTCGAGGTAAAGGCATACCCCCGGCCATAGGCCGTTCTGACCGGCAGTTCTTCGCCGATTTCCTTGAGGATTTTCTGACGGACACGACGGATGGCGGTATCAAGGTTACGGCAATTTTCCGCCGTATCGGCCTTGCCAAGTTCAATGACGATTTCCGGGCGGGTCAACCAGGCACCGTTTGCTTCGATCAGCAATTTGATGATCGTGCGTTCGGTCGCGGTCAGGGTTGCTTCATCCCCGTTGGGATTGCGCAAAGTCCAGTTCAGCATGTCGAGAACCCAACCGCCTTCAAGTCCGGCCTGTTCGGGGCCGGAGTCGACATCGCTGCGGGTTGTCCGGCGCATCAACGGTTTAAGGGCGGCTTCGATCACGGAAAGCGGGCTGTCTTTGGTCAGGTAAACATCCGCGCCGGATTTGTAACCGGTCAGATGATTATCCATGCCCGAAAGCGATGTCAGCATCATGATCCCGCAATCAATCGTCTTGCGGACATGTTTTGCCAGTTCATAGCCGTCCGCATCCGGCAGCATGATATCAAGAATGACCGCGTCGGGTTGCTTGGTTTCCAATGCACGATAGAAGGCTGCGCCGGTTTCACATCCCACGACGTCAAACCCGCACATTTCCAGATACTCGCACAGATCCTTGTTCAGGTCTGTGTTGTCTTCAACGACAAATACACACTGTGTCATAGCATCCCGGCCGGATGTGACGCTGCTGAAATCAGGCTGCGTCAGGCCGCCAATTCCGTTCATACAAAGACCTTCGCGTTTGCTTTTTTGTGCCAACCAAGAGTTGTGGCTTTGTGCCACTTGTATTCATTCAATATCTGGTATGTGACGATGTGCCCTATTCTGCAAGCCCCAACCGTCAAAGGTCAGAAAATGCCAGAATCCAAACAGAAAAAGGCAAGACCACATCAGGTTGGGTAAGAAGTCCCCAACCTTTTGAATGATCTTGCCTTTTAATCGAAACGTTAAAAATCACAAGCTATACAGCCAGTGAGTGTAAAGGTCTTACCGGCTATACCATAGAGGTAGAGCTGGACACTGAAAGTGCCTGCACCGTTTCCTGAACATCATGGACGCGGATCATCTGAACCCCGTGGCGCCAGCCATTGACCGCCGATGCAATAGAACCGCCAAGGCGCTGCTTGGGATCTGCATCAGGGTCAATCTTGCCGATGAAGGATTTGCGCGACGTCCCCAACAGGATCGGACAGCCCAAACCATGGAAGATCGCCAGACGCGACAGCAGTTCAAGATTGTGCGACAGCGTTTTGCCAAAACCGATGCCCGGATCAACACAGATACGGTCACGTGCGATCCCTGCCCGTTCGCAGCTTTCGATACGATCCAGCAGATAGTCATAGACATCAAGAACCGCGCAATCATATTGCGGATCGGCCTGCATGGTGCCCGGTTCGCCCTGCATATGCATCAGCATGACGGGTTTGCCCGATGCAGCGGCGACTTCCATTGACCGTTCGTCGCCTTCAAGCCCGGTAACGTCATTGATGATCGCGGCCCCGGCGTCGAGTGCGGCCTCCATCACCGAGGCATGACGGGTATCGATCGAAATCACATGACCGTCGGCTGCGAGTTCCCGAATGACCGGAACCACACGGTTAATTTCCTCGTCTTCGGACACATCGGCTGCACCGGGGCGGGTTGATTCGCCGCCGATATCAAGGATCGATGCCCCGGCCTTTGCCATGGCACGACCGCGTGCAACCGCATCGGACGTGGTGTTGTAATCCCCACCGTCCGAAAAGCTGTCAGGCGTCACATTGATGATGCCCATGACATGGCAGGTCGCCATATCAAGCCCGGCATATTCCGGACGTTTGGCCATCAGGCGATCCAGAACATTGTTGATTTCATCGACACGTCCGCTGTTCTGAACCCAGCCTTCAAGGGCGAGCAGCGGCAGGATCATGCTTTCGGCCCCGCCACCATCGCGGCGGCGGATGATCTCAAGCGCAGAAAAGCCACGGCGCGATCCGGCCAGCGGAAGCGTGTTGGGGTCATCGGCGTGGTCAATGAAACCCGTAGGTGCGTAGTAAAGCGGTCCATCAAAATCAGCAAAGCCCCGCACATCGGCGGGGCTTCGCAGGACCGATCTTTTGATCTCGTCCATCAGTCTCTTTCGTTAGCTTCCCGGTTGCGGTTCCGGGGACAGATCCCCGCCACCTTCGCCAGGGGTGTCTTTGCGGGCACCACCGGTGCTCGGCACGGTGGAACGACGTCCACCACCCGCATCCTTGCCGCCGCCGGTCGAATGGCCCGGACGGTTGATTTCCTCGCCGCGCAGCAGCGCATTGATTTCATCACCCGACAGGGTTTCATATTCCAGAAGACCTTTGGCCAGAACATGCAGGTCATCAAGATGTTCGGTCAGAACACGCTTGGCGAATTCATAGGCCTCGTCGGAATAACGACGGACTTCGTCATCGATCAGCTGTGCCGTTTTCTCGGACACGTTTTTATGCTGTGCGACGCTGTGACCAAGGAACACTTCTTCCTGGTTATCAACGTATTTGACGTTACCCAGTTTGTCCGAGAAGCCCCATTCGGTCACCATCTTGCGGGCATACTGGGTCACCATATTGATGTCCGAAGATGCGCCCGTGGTGACCTTGTCCTTGCCAAAGATGATTTCTTCGGCAACACGGCCACCCATGGCAACAGCCAGATCGGAGATCAGCTGTTCATAGGATTTGGAAACCTGATCACGTTCCGGCAGGCGCATGACCATCCCCAGTGCACGACCGCGCGGGATGATGGTTGCCTTGTGGATCGGATCGGATGCCGGGGTATGAAGGGCAACCAGTGCGTGGCCACCTTCGTGATAGGCGGTCAGCTTTTTCTCGTCATCGGTCATGATCATCGAACGGCGTTCCGCCCCCATCATGACTTTGTCCTTGGCATTTTCGAAATCGGCCATGGTGACGACGCGCTTGCCAAGACGGGCCGCAAGAAGGGCCGCTTCGTTGACAAGGTTGGCCAGATCAGCACCCGAGAAGCCCGGCGTCCCACGTGCAACCGTGCGCAGATCGACATCCGGACCCAGCGGAACCTTGCGGGCATGAACACCAAGAATATGTTCGCGGCCTTCAAGATCAGGGTTCGGGACAACGATCTGACGATCAAAACGACCCGGACGCAGCAATGCCGGGTCCAGAACGTCCGGACGGTTGGTTGCAGCAACCAGGATCACGCCTTCGTTGGCTTCGAAACCATCCATCTCGACCAGAAGCTGGTTCAGGGTCTGTTCGCGTTCATCGTTACCGCCGCCAAGACCGGCGCCACGATGGCGACCAACCGCGTCGATTTCATCGATGAAGATGATGCAAGGTGCGTTTTTCTTGCCCTGTTCGAACATGTCACGGACACGCGATGCACCGACACCAACAAACATTTCCACAAAGTCCGAACCCGAAATGGTGAAGAACGGAACGTTTGCTTCGCCGGCAATTGCACGTGCCAGAAGCGTTTTACCAGTACCCGGAGGACCAACCAGCAGCATGCCTTTGGGGATTTTACCGCCAAGACGCTGGAATTTCTGGGGATCACGCAGGAAGTCGACGACTTCTTCAAGTTCGCCCTTGGCTTCTTCGATGCCCGCAACGTCTTCAAAGGTCACGCGACCGGACTTTTCGGTCAGCATCTTGGCCTTTGACTTGCCAAAGCCCATGGCCTTGCCGCCGCCGCCCTGCATCTGGCGCATGAAGAAGATCCAGACACCGATGATCAGCAGCATCGGGAACCAGCTGATCAGTGCGCTCATCAGCGGCGAAAGGCTTTCTTCCGGCTGTGCGATGATGCGAACACCCTTGTCGTTCAGTTTCTCGACAAGGTTCGGATAATCGGGGGTGTAAACATTAACAGAGCGACCGTCGCGCGTTTCTGCTGTCAGATTATTGCCCTGGATGGTGACTTCCGAAATCTGGCCGGTATCAACTTCGGCAAGGAAGTCCGAAAATGCCAGCGACGACTGGCCGGACCGTCCGGAGGGCGACTGAAACAGGTTAAACAAGGCCACCAAAAGGATGGCAATGATAACCCACAGTGCGAGATTTTTTCCCATATTCATTCCAAGCTACTGGTCGCAATTATGTGTGCCGTGACGCAAAACTTCCTGCGCAAGGCTTGATCATCAGATAGTCACAAGCCCTGCTTACGCAAGTAGGTTGTCGGGTTTCGGCGACGATTTGAAACCACTTTCCCACAAAGGTACTGGTGGTGCAAACCGCCATCGCCCGCCAAATGCAAATTTTCCCCTGCCCGAAGGCGGTTCACAGTCGGCGGCGGATAATACGTCGGAAAGCTCCGAAACCTCAAGCCCGCCAACGGATCGCAAGCCTTCTTTATCGTAGAGTGCAGGCATGGATGCAAGGGCCGCCCGCGGCAAATTGCCAATAAATGGTACGATTTCGCGCAATGCAGCCCGAAATGCCTTTGTGTGAAACACATCACAAAGATCAAGCGGCCCGATCCACGGATCGGTCAAGCCCCCGAAATCGGCGCGATTTAGCAGCAATTCGAACCGGTTATCCCAACAAACCGATCCGGTTTTGACATCCGCAGGCGCATCCATTGTCACCGCCTGATGCACTGCCGCACCATCAAGTCGACCCCGTTCGCGATACACGCAAACCTGATCGCGGCGCGCATGCAAAACGCATCCGCCCAAACTAAGACGTGCGGACGGATTTTCAGCAATTCGCGCCAAGGCACCCGCCAGACTGTCAAAAGCCGGCATATAGCCCGCCCCGCCAACCGTTCGAACCACCTGCCCCACGGCATAAATGCGTGCGGTATCATCGTGATGCCCGGTCACAAACAGGGACCGGTCGCAAAGCGCAACCCCATTGCCATGAAGGGTAACAAACCCGGCCAGAAGGCGTCCGATCGACTGTTCAAGCGTCCGTCGTTCCCTGGCAATATCCGCGCGGCATGATGATGGCCCGCAGTTATCGGCAAGCCGGTTGCGCACCCGGACACGTTCGAATTTTTCATTGCGATTTGACGGGTCTTCGACCCAGGCTTGATGGCGGCTCTGAAGGGTTGCGACCAGATCGGCCTTGTTCACAGCCAAAAAAGGGCGCAGCACACGGGCATGTTTCATAAAGCGCCGTGCCGACATTCCTGCCTGCCCCAGCGGGGTTGGCCCACGCATTTCGCGCATGGCAATTGTTTCGGCCTGATCACCGGCATGGTGGGCCACCAATAAATGCAAAATACCGCGATCGGCCAACAACTGATCCATCAGATCATAGCGCGCGCGTCTGGCCTGTTCCTGAACCGCACGCGACGGTTTGGTGCCCTGCCATCGCAAAATGACATGTTCAATCCCGTGTTCGGAAAGCTGATCGCCGACCCATTGCGCTTCCTGGGCGGAATCGGCGCGCAACCCGTGATCGACAGTGATTGCAAGGATTGCCCCGCCCTGCGCCTGACACCATTCATGGGTCAGCAACGCCAATGCCATGCTGTCTGCGCCCCCCGAAACCGCGACACCTACAACCGGGGCTGCTTCGAACGGGGCAAATTCGGCCATCAGCTTTTCAAAGACAACGGCGTCCAGTGGAGTTCCACTGGACGCCGCAGCATGTTCGGATCTGTTCGGGACACTGTCGGTCATGACATGCCTGTTGCCAATGGCCTATTGCGCGCAACCGCGGCTTTTGCGTTCCTGACGGGCGCGATCAAGGACCACATTCGATGCATTCGGGAAGTTATCAATCAGATGGCCGAATGCGGTGCAGGCATCTTCGTTTTTGCCAAGATTGGCCAGCGACATGCCGAGTTTCAAAAGATTATCCGGTGCCTTGGTGCTGTCGGGATAGGTCTGGAAACCTTCGGTAAAGGCGATGGCGGCATTTTCATACTGTCCGCGCACATAATAGGTTTCGCCCAGCCAGTATTGCGCATTACCCGCCAGCGGGTCATTGGGATGTTCGGCAACAAAACTGCTAAGAGCCTTTTCCGCAGCCGGGAAATCCTGTTTGCGCAACAGGCCAAAGGCTTCGCGATATTGTTCTTCGGGGGTGCCGATCGATGCCGATACCGATGCGGACTGTGTCGATGCCGCAGACACATTGCCCGACGGACCGGACGGAATTTTGGGTGGCTGCCCTTCGCTTTCGATCACACCAAACAGCTTGGTGCCGCGTTCGTTAAGACGTTCGCCACTTGCCGACCCGCCCAATTCGCTTGATGCGACCGCATCACCGGTTGGCGCCGGACCATCCGCAGCCCCCGCAGCCAGCGGCGCAGCACCGGACGGGGCCGCACCGGACATGGCACCACCATTTTCAAGCTGGCCAAGACGGAAATCGATATCGGCAACCAGACGTTCCAGACGTTCTTCCATCTTGCGAATACGGAAATCGAACTGTTCGAGTTGCCCGGTCAGTTGCGACGCATTGCGCTGAAGTTCATTGATCTGAACCTGCTGGCGGGCTGCTGCCGGGGTCGAGGCGCTGTCGGCACCAGATGCGGCAGCACCGGCAGCCGCACCTGCGCCACCGGTCCCTTCGCGGTAGACATAACGCTGCAACAGATCGAGATCCTTGCGCAGTTGTTCGACCTGGCGGGACATGTTGGCGTCCTGGGCGTGGACCGTTCCTGATCCAAGTGACGTCATGGCAAACACGGTACCCATGGCCAAAGCCACAAGAATCCGGCGGCCTTTACGCGAAGTTGCGGCCCCTGTTGCGCGTGAACCCGTGGCACTGGCCCGATCGGATCGGATCGCGGCACAGGCAGCAAGGTGCGATTCAGTGGTGGGTCGAACTCGGATCATTATCAGGTCCTTTGTCGTCAATGCTGTCTTTGTTGCGTCACTATGAACAGGACACGATGACATTTTCAACATTTTCAGGCGGCAAAAATAAGGCGCCTGCCCCGGACGGGACAGGCGCCTTGGTATTCAAGTCAGGCTTTCACCTGCACGCGCTTAGCGGATAACCGATACAGCGCGGCGGTTTTTCGCCCAGCTTTCTTCGTCATGGCCAAGAGCGACCGGACGTTCTTTACCATAAGAAATGGTTTCAACGCGCGACGGGTCGATACCCAGAGCGATCAGGTAATCTTTAACCGAGTTCGCGCGACGTTCGCCGAGTGCAAGGTTGTATTCACGGGTGCCGCGCTCGTCGGCATGACCTTCAACAACAACTTTGTACTGCGGGTATTTTTTCAGCCAAGCGGCCTGCAGTTCGAGGGTGCGACGTGCTTCGCCAGCCAGATCGTATTTATCGAAGCCGAAGAAGACGCGGTCACCAACGTTAACAGCGAACCACTCTGGGCTGCTTTCCGACAGCGACGTGCTGGTGGACGGCTGGTTTACAGTCGATACACCCTCGCCACCAGTGGTCGCAGAGCTATCAGGTGCAGTTTCACATGCAGCCAGAAGAGCGGCAGCAGCAAAAACGCTGAGAATACGAAGTTTCATTTAAGTTTTCCCCTTAACACCGGACGCATTCGCCCGAGGTTGGTGTTTTCCATGTCTCGCGACACCGAAAATGCCCGCGATAAAAGCGAATCGCATTCAGTGCTTCGCGATGACTATACTCTTGAGATATCAGGGAATCAAGGGTGACCATGCTGGATCCGACCCATCCGCAGGTGTAACGATCTCTCGCTCGTTATAACCTGTGAGATCTATCGAATACAGACGATAGCGATCCTTGGTCCCGTCCCTGGACGGGTGCTGGCGGTGATACATCAACACTCTTCCGTTCGGAGCCCATGTTGGTCCCTCTACGAGGAACCCTTCGGCCAGCAGCCTTTCACCACTGCCGTCTGGCCGCATGACACCGATATAGAACCTACCTCCTTGTGATTTGGTGAATGCAATCAGGTCTCCGCGTGGCGACCAGACTGGTGTGGCGTAAAGACCCCCACCAAAACTGATACGCTGAACGCCACCACCATCTGCATTCATCACGTAAATTTGTTGTGACCCACTGCGATCAGAGTTGAACGCAATGCGCGAACCGTCAGGCGAATAGGAAGGCGAGGTATCCACGGCGGCATGACGCGTCAGCTGATGCTTTTCGCGCGTGCGCAGGTCCAGTTCATAAATTTCACTGTTCCCGTCAAGCGCTTGCGACATGACAACCGAGTTCCCGTCTGGCGCGAATCGGGGCGCAAAAGTCATCCCCGGAAAATCGCCCAGCAATTCCAACTCGCCGGTATCGATATCCAAAACATAGACGCGTGGCTTGTCGTTGAAATACGACATATAGACCACTTCCTGTGCTGTCGGCGAGAAACGCGGGTTCAGCACAAGGAACCGACCGTCCGACAGGAACCGGTGGTTTGCACCATCCTGATCCATGATCGCCAAACGTTTTACACGTTTGTCGGCCGGGCCTGATTCAGACACATACACAATTCTGGTGTCGAAATATCCGGTTTCGCCGGTAATGCGCTTATAGATCTCGTCAGCGATCTTGTGCGCAATACGGCGCCAGTTATTGGGCTGTGTACGGTAGGCAACACCAGACATCTGGGTTTCTGCCAGCACATCCCAAAGACGGAATTCGACACGAAGCAATCCGTTTGGTTCCGTAACAACGCGACCATTGACCAGTGCCTGGGCACTGATGGCGCGCCATTCGGCGAAGTTCGGATTGACCGCCAATGATGCGGCACTCTGGATGAATGCCTTTTCATTGATCGGTGCAAACAGCCCCGAACGTTCGAGGTCGGCAGCAATCACCTGTGTCAGGTTCTGGCCGATCTCGGTTTCGGCAACGCCTTCACCCGGGAAGCGGGTGACGGCAATTGGCATTGGCTTGAGTTCACCCCGGGTGATGTCAATCCGGAGCTCCGCCTTTGCCGGCGACATGAAACCGACATTCAGGCCAGCGACAACGGCAAGGGCACACAGTGTCGCGACACTGCTTCTTACCCAAAATCGTTTTCCTGCGTTGGTCTTGATCGTCATCCTGCCTCGCTATTTTCCACGCGTGTTCAAGAACTTATCATTAAAGGCCCAGCATTTCACGCATGTCGAAATTAAACGTGAATGTGCGCCACATTTCATATTTATCCAGCGGCAGTTTTAGAGGACTGCATTGCGGATTTAGCACTGCTCGCAAAGCACTTTCTGCAATCGTACGGCGAGAAGAATCGCCCTGTATGTCATTCAGATTACTGATACGTGCCTGTCGAACGGTTCCGTCAGGGTTTGCGCTGACGTGAATTTCAACGGCAAAGCTCCCGGCTTCCTTGGCACCGGCCGGCGGGCTCCAGCATTTTTCAATCTGGCGCTTTACGGCATCAAGCTCGCTCATGGTCAGATTCGCATCCAGTCTGGTTGCCACGACCTCGCTGGCGTTTTCTTCGGGTACCTGATCAGGTTGCGGTTCCGGGGTTGCCTGTGCCGTTTCCTTCAGCTTGCTCACATCCTTGAGAACACTCATCAGGTCGCGCTTTTTCGGCTCTTCCTTCTTGGGTTCTTCCTTTTTCGGTTCCGGCTTTTTGACCGGCTCGGGTTTGGGCGGCTGTGGCTTGCTGTCGGGCTTTACCGCAGCCAGTTCGGTCGGCTGTGGTTCCGGTTTGGGTTCAGGCTGCTTTTTAACCTCGGGCGTGGGCACCGGTTCCGGCTTTGGCGCCGGTTTTGGTTCGGGCTTCGGCTCTGGTTTCGGCTCGGGCTTTGGCTCTGGCTTCGGTTCCGGTTTGGGCTCGGGTTTCGGTTCGGGCTTTGGTTCCGGTTTCGGCTCAGGCTTTGGCTCGGGCTTTGGTTTCGGCTCGGGCTTGGGTGCCGGCTTTGGTTCCTTTTTCGGTTCGGGCTTTGGCAATGCCTTGGTCGGGGCAGCGGAAAACTCGTCCACTGTCACGACTTCGACCGAAATGGACTGCAATTCCAGCGGCGTTTCATCAAACAGGTCAGGCAAGCCCAACCACGCAATCAGAAACAGCGCAATATGCAAACCAAGCGATATGAGAGCGTAACGCAGCATAGTCTGTTACGAACCCTTGTTGGGCAATTCGGCGATCAGGGCGACCTTGGTAAAGCCGGCATCCTTGATCAGCCCCATAACTTCCATCACCCGGCCGTAATCAATGGCCTTGTCACCGCGCACAAAGATGCGGGTGTCGGCCTTGTTATCGGTAATGGCCGCGAGCTTTTCGGTCAGGGTGTCCTGCGCGATTTCACTATCCATAATATAGATGGTGCCTTCACGCGAAACCGAGACGACAAGCGGCTCGTCCTTCCCGGTCATCGGTGCAGCACTGGTTTCGGGCAGATCGACTTCGACACCAACCGTCATCAGGGGGGCTGCGACCATGAAGATCACCAGCAGCACCAGCATGACGTCCACCATCGGCGTGACGTTGATGTCGCTCATCGCTGCGCGTCGGTTGCTCCGACGTCCGCGACGGCGTCCTCCACCAGATCGGGATGCGAGTTGAGCGCCCATAATCAGTCTCTCGTATCGTCAAGTTGGCGCGAGAGGATCGAGCTGAACTCGTCCACGAAGGCTTCAAGACGGTTGCTGTAGCGGTTGAGATCACTGGAAATCTTGTTATAGGCAACCACGGCCGGAATTGCGGCAACAAGACCCATGGCGGTTGCAAACAGGGCTTCTGCGATCCCCGGTGCGACAACCGCAAGCGAGGTGTTTTTGGATGCGGCGATCGACTGGAAGGATACCATGATCCCCCAGACAGTACCGAACAGACCGACAAACGGTGCGGTCGAGCCGACCGAAGCCAGGAAGGTCATGTAACGTTCGACGCGATCCATTTCACGACCCAGCGTAATTTCCATGGATTTTTCAAGGCGCTGCTGCAAACGGGCGCGCATGGTATCACCATGAACACCGCGCGCATTCGAACGACGCCATTCGCGCATTGCCGAAACAAAGATTGCCGACATCGGATCCCGCGGCTTATCCGCAATCCGGTCATACAGGTCTTCAAGCGAACCGCCCGACCAGAATGCTTCTTCGAATGTGCTGGCTTGCGCGCGCAACTTGCGCAGGCGCATCAGCTTTTCGATGACAATCGCCCATACCCAGACAGATGCCAGCAACAGTCCGATCATCACCGTTTTGACGACCAGTCCAGCCTGCATGAACAGTCCCCACAGAGACATGTCATGCGCCATGACCGACTGCCCCAGCGTTACCGCGTCGACCACTTGATTTTCCATATTCCCGTTAGTCCTTGTTCACATCCAGATATCGACTAAATACTGTTCTTAATTCTTCGGGCAGTCTTTGTGCCCGAAGTTCTTCCAACGACATGCAGGCGAGATAAATCTCGATCACCACAAGTTCTTCTTCGCCGCGCATGATCTTTTGTTCATACCCGAGTGATGCGCCCCCTAGCTTAATCACCCTGGTTTCCACCGTCAGGCGGTCTTCCAACTGAGCGGCGCGACGAAAATCGAGCGTACAGTGTCGAACGGCTATGGCAACTTTGTGGCGTTCTGCAACATTTCGATTGGTAAAGCCCAACAGGTTAAGCATCGCTGTACGCGCACGTTCCGCAAATGCAAGATAGTTGGCGTGATACACGATGCCGCCGGCATCGGTATCTTCATAAAATACGACTAAAGGATAAATGTGACGTTTGCCGTCCATGTAGCCCAACAGGGCATCATGCGTGTCCTGTACCATCAGGAATCGCTCCTTGATGATCCATTACCCTGACTGTCAAAAAGATCGGACATCGGCATTCCGCCCGCTTCACGCGGCGGCGTCAGACCAAGATGCTGGAACCCCTTGATGCCCAGCATGCGCCCGCGCGGGGTCCGCTGGATCAGGCCCTGCTGAAGCAGATATGGTTCGATCACGTCTTCGATGGTGTCGCGTTCTTCCGACAGGGCCGCGGCAAGGGTATCAACCCCGACCGGTCCACCACCGTAATTTCCGGCAATACAATTAAGATAGCGACGGTCCTGACTGTCCAGACCAAGGTTATCGACCTCAAGCCGGGTCAGCGCCGCATCGGCAATAAATTTATCAACCGGTGACTTTTCAGCCACAGCGGCAAAGTCACGCACACGTCGCAACAAACGCCCGGCAATACGCGGCGTACCGCGCGACCGGCGCGCAATTTCCATCGCACCTTCTTCGGTCATGTCGAAATTCAACAACCGCGCACCGCGCGACACAATCGAAACCAGTTCTTCAGGCTCATAGAACCGCAGACGCAGCGGAATGCCGAAACGATCACGCAGCGGCGTGGTCAAAAGCCCCGAACGCGTGGTCGCGCCAACCAGGGTAAAGGGTGGCAAATCGATACGGACCGAACGGGCTGCCGGCCCCTCGCCGATGATCAGATCAAGCTGGAAATCTTCCATCGCCGGATACAGAATTTCTTCGACCGCCGGGTTCAAACGGTGAATTTCGTCAATGAACAGAACATCGCGCGGCTGAAGGTTCGTCAAAAGAGCGGCAAGGTCGCCTGCCTTGGCAATGACCGGACCGGAGGTTGCGCGGAAACCGACGCCAAGTTCACTGGCAACAATTTGCGACAACGTGGTTTTGCCAAGTCCGGGCGGACCAAAGAACAGGACATGGTCCATGGCCTCTTCACGCGCACGGGCCGCCTGAATGAAGACATCAAGGTTTTCGCGCACTTCTTTCTGGCCGGTGAAATCATCGAGCCGGCGCGGACGCAGCGATCCTTCCTGATGGTCTTCTTCGCGGCGCTCACCACTGAGCAGACGGTCTTCTTCTTCGCTCACGCGCTAAGCTCCTTCAGTCCCAGACGGATCAGGGTATCGATTGTCTTGTCATCGCCGGCCTGCTGGGCGGCCTTGCCCACCGCGCCAAATGCCTCGGACCGGCCATAACCAAGATTGACCAGTGCCGATACGGCATCCGCCATTACGACACTATCATCCACAACCGGTTCGGCCGGGGCTGTGTCGATTTTCACATCTGTTTTGGATTTTGCGGTTTTCTTTGCCTTGGCTTCCGGCTTGGCGGGTTCCGCGGCCGGGCTTGCCGGTGCGGCCACCGGACCAAGATTAAGCTTTGCGGCCTTGTCTTTGAGTTCGCCAACAATCCGGGTTGCGACCTTGGGCCCGATGCCCGGTGCACGGCACAATGCCGTCGTATCCTGGGCGGCAAGGGCGCGCAAAAGATCGGTCGGGCTCAGCACCGACAACAGGGCAAGGGCGACCTTGGCCCCCACCCCCTGTACGGTGGTCAGCAACGAAAACCACTGTTTTTCGGCGTTATCGGCGAAGCCATACAGGTGAATGTGATCTTCGCGAACGTGGGTTTCGATCATCAAACCGGCATCCCCGCCCTTTGGCGGCAACATGGAAAGCGTGCGGCGCGAAGCAAACACAAGATAGCCAACGCCATTCACATCAATGATGACGCTGTCTTCGCCAATGAAATCGACAATTCCGCGCAGTTTCGCGATCACCTGTATCGTCTCCCGTTTCCTGTTGGTTTGGCCGCCATGCTTGCCGCAAGCGACCGGTTCCCGGCATGTTGCGCGTGACAGATCGCCACCGCAAGCGCATCGGCCGCATCCGCCCCGGCAATTTCACATCCCGGAAGCAGGGTCGAAACCATCATTTCGACCTGTTGCTTGGCGGCGTGACCGGCACCGACAACAGTCTTTTTGACGGCATTGGGTGTATATTCCGTTACCGGAATGCCATTGCGCGCCGGTGCGAGCAAGGCAACACCACGCGCCTGACCGAGTTTAAGGGTGGATACCGGGTTCTTGTTGACAAAGGTTTCTTCGACCGCGGCCTCGTCCGGGTCCCAGGTCTGGATAACCTCGATCAGGCCGGAATGCAGCTGATCAAGGCGTTCGGCAAGGCTTAGCGACTGGGTGGATGTGACAATGCCGTTGGCGACATGGCGCATCCGGTTGTCCTGAAGGTCGATCACCCCCCAGCCCGTGCGTTGCAGACCGGGGTCAATTCCAAGTACGCGGACCACTATGTCACCCCATTTCCCGGAAGCCAGATACAAAACACCCGCCATTCAAACATGAAGGGCGGGCATCAAACCGCCCCCGAACATGATGGCGTTTGCAACCATATTCGGGGGAGTGGTTTTTAAACAAGTCTAGTTATCGAGACCAGCGACGATTTCGTCGGTCCAGGCAACGTTGGTCCAGACGTTCTGGACGTCATCATTGTCTTCAAGAACATCAACAAGCTTCATGATGCTCTGGGCCTGTTCGACATTGATTTCGGCCTCGGTCACGGCACGGAAGACCATTTTCGCACTTTCCGGATCGCCAAACTTTTCGGTCAGCGCTTCGCGAACAGCGTTCAGGTCTTCAAGTTCGGTATCAACAACGTGGCTGTTTTCATCAGACTCAACGTTTGCCGCACCGGCTTCGAGGGCCGCTTCGAAGATTTCGTCAGCATCAGCGGCATCCGCCGGATAGACGATTTCACCAAGACGGTTGAACATAAAGCCGACCGAACCGGTTTCGCCAAGGTTACCACCGCTTTTTGCAAAGGCAGCACGCACTTCGGACGCGGTACGGTTACGGTTATCCGTCAGGGCTTCGACGATGACGGCAACACCAGCGGTGCCATAACCTTCGTAACGGACTTCTTCGTAATTGTCGCCCTCGCCTGCACCGGTCGCCTTTTTGATGGCGCGTTCGATGTTGTCCTTGGGCATGTTCTGACCGCGGGCCGCCGCGATCGCAGCACGCAGACGCGGGTTGCTGTCAATGTCTTCGCTGATTTTTGCCGCAACCGTGATTTCGCGGGCAAGCTTGGTGAAGATCTTGGCGCGTTTTTTATCCTGGGCACCTTTGCGGTGCATAATGTTCTTAAATTGGGAATGGCCGGCCATAACCTAAAACCTGTATTCATTGAACTCGATGTGGAACGGTATCGGGTGATACCACGCCGGTCATGCGGGAGTTCCCTGTCAGACCAGCCCGTCCGGACATCTGCAAGACAATGCTTTGTGTCGTTTGCAGCAGGTACGAACGAAAATTTCGACCGCTCCTATAGCCTGTTTACCTGCCAAGGTCCAGCGATGCTTGGTATCGCTACCCAGATCACCGGGAACGAACCGCCCCGGACCGCCGATCACACCACCTATCCAGGTGGCAATTTTCTTGCATTTTACAGCTTCGGTTTGGTTAGATGTTGCAGTCGCAAAGATATTCTTTCATTAATAATACGAATGTAACTTATTAAACTAAAGAAGAACACTCTCCGGGGTCCAAGATGCCGGCCTGGTTGAAAAGACCATTTTCTTTTCAGGCGGCCGAAACAACCCGAATGGACACAGAAGCCATACGGGAACAGTCAGGAAACAAAGGTTAGATAGAATGGGAACTAAATTCGGGGTCCAAAGCAAGTTACTGATTTCATTTGCTCTGGTTGGATTGATGGCGGTTATTTCCGCTGTTGTCGGCGCTGTATCCTTCAACAAATTCGGTGATGCTCTTACGACCATCACGGAAGAAAAGCTTCCGCCTATTGCTGCGGCACAGGCCTTGGCGACCGAAAGTGCAGAAATTGTCGCTATTGCACCGCGTATCGTTGCATCCGCAAACACGGATGAAGAAAACGCGATCAATGACGAACTTGCTATCCGTCTTCAGGCGCTGGTTTCGAAAATCAACGAAATCGAAGCCACCGGCTTCATGCCCGAGGTCATTGCAAGCATCAATGACAATCGCGGTCTTTTGCAGGACAACCTTGAAAAGCTTCATGCGGTAACGCAGGAACGTTTCCAGATTGCCAACGAAAAAGCTGAAAAACTTACGGAATTCCAGAACCTGTCCAAACGGTATGCAGATACCCTGAAACCGGTTCTGTCCTATACGCAGAATGATATTTCCCAGGGTGGCCAGTTCGCCGCATCGCTTAAAGATGACCCGGCAAAGAAATTCAGCACCGACAAGGAAGAAATTCTTGAAGTCTTCCAGAAATATTCTTCTGCCATCGAGACCCGCACCCCGATCCTTGACATTGAGCGTCTTGGATCGTCTGCGTCGAACATGATCATTTCGAGCACCACGGAAACCCAGGCGGTGCGTCTTTCGATCATTCCGGTGCGTATTCGCGGCACCTATAGCGACGCGCTGAGCCAGCTTGATGCCATCGGCAATGACCGTCTGAAGGCATTTTATGTCGATCTGATCGACAAGATGCAGAAGCTTTCGGTCGGCGAAGGCAGCCTTCCGGATCTTCGCAAACGCGAACTTGAAGCCAGCGAACAAAGCCAGGCACTGGTTGTGCAGAGTGGCGAATATGCCAATGCGATGCGTGCAAGCGTTGCCGAACTGGTTGCCGGTCTGAACCAGGAAGTCGCAGAAGCCGCCGCCGAAGCCGGTATTGTTGAAAAGCAGGGTCTGACCGCCCTTGCCGCAGTCGCCGCAATCGCGATCATCATTTCGCTTCTGATCTATGTTCTGTATGTCCGCGGCAACGTTCTGCGTCGTCTTGGCGGTCTTCAGAAAACCATGGTTCAGCTGGCGGATGGCAATCTTGACGTCGATGTCCCGGCCAAGGGCAATGACGAAATCAGCGCCATGGGCCGTGCAGTTGAAGTCTTTAAGGACAACGCCCTTAAGGTTCGCGAAATGCAGGCCGAGGAAGAGCGTCTTAACCGTGAACGTAACGAAGCCCTTCGTGACGAGCTTCTGGGTCTTGCCGATACGCTGCAGAACGAAGTTGAAAGTGCCGTGAACGAGATCGCCGCCCTTGGTGATCAGCTTCAGGGTGTTTCCGGTCAGATGACATCGAGCGCCGAACTGGTATCGGGTCAGACCGAAGATGTTGCCAATTCCGCACAGGAAGCCACCGGCAATGTCGAAACCGTTGCAGCCGCAACCGAGCAGCTTTCGGCATCGAATGCGGAAATCAACCGTCAGATGGCGGAATCAACCCGCATTTCGAGCGAAGCATCGACCCGCGCACAGCAAACCAACGAACTGGTTGTCAGCCTGTCGCAGTCAGCTGATCGCATCGGCGAAGTGATCGCCCTGATCACCGACATCGCCGAGCAGACCAACCTTCTGGCCCTTAACGCGACCATCGAGGCCGCCCGTGCCGGTGATGCCGGCAAAGGCTTTGCCGTTGTTGCCGCCGAGGTCAAAAACCTTGCCAACCAGACCGAAAAAGCGACCGAGGAAATCTCGGGTCAGATTGCCGGTATCCAGAAAGCCACCGGTGAATCTGTTAACGCGATTGGTGACATTGGCCGCATCATTGAAAACATCAATGAAATCGCCACCACCATTTCGGCCGCGGTCGAAGAACAGGGTGCAGCAACCGATGAAATCACCCGCAACGTGCGCGGTGCTGCGGACCGCACCCGTTCGGTATCGGCGTCAATCACCGAGGTTGCCAGTGAAACCGGTAAAACCGGCGAACTGTCCAGCCAGGTTCTGGCCACAGCCCAGAACGCATCGGAAAAAGTTGAAAACCTTCGGTCGCGGATCAACGGCATTCTCGATGACTTGCGCAAACAGGCGCATGATCGGGCTGCTTCCTGATCGAAGAATCGACACCATCCTGACTGAAAGGGTCCGCCGTCCGGCGGGCCCTTTTTCGTTTTGCCCCTTTGACCGGGCATCCGATTTGTTGAAAATTCGGCAGAAACGCCCGTAAAAACCCGTAGCAAAACCGCACAACCTATACGTCTGTTTAAGCATAAAAACTCATGCTTAGTTTGCGTGCAATGTGCTATATGGGCTTTAACTATAACAGAAAAGTCGCTTTTTCCGATCAAGCCGCCCCACAACCTGGCAGACCGGCCCTACCCTTAAAGTGACATATCCAGGGAAGCTACATCTGAGAGACCCACAATAAGCAGGTCGACACAGCACGTGTGTCGGCACGGGACTCATTCGTCTATGGGGTATCATGAACTATGGGACTTAAATTCAAGCGCGGCAGCTCCCCGTCGCCATCCAGTAAAACAAAAACATCGGGACTTGGTGTCCGTGAAAAGCTTGCCGGTGCGTTCTTTCTTGTCGGTCTGATCGCTGTGCTTGCCGCGACTGTTTCGGTCTTTTCATTCAACAAATTTGGCAGCCAGCTTGACGAAATCACCCATGCCCAGCTGCCACCAATGTTCACCGCCCAGCAGTTGGCCACCGATAGCGTAAAGGTTGTCGCATCCGCACCGCGCATCGTTGCCGCCACGTCCCCGGAAGAAGAACAGGTCGTCAAAATCGAACTGGACATGTTGCTTGACAGTCTGCGCGAGAAACTTGAACAGCTTTCCCAGTCCGGCCTGCCGCCCGCATCGCTGTCTCATATTGAAACCAACGGCAAAAACCTTGCCGATAATCTTGAGAAACTGCACGACACCACGCTTCGCCGTTTTGAAGCCGCCAACAAGCTGGCAGAAAGTCTTGATAAGTTTCAGCAGCTCAATAACCGGTTTGGTTCGATGCTCAAGCCATTGCTGGCAATGTCGCAGAACCAGATTTCCAACATCGGCACCCAGGTTGAAGACATCCGCAAAAGCGGTTCTTTCCTGACGCTGGATCAGAAGACCCAGGGCACAGAGCTTCTGGTCAAGCTTGATCAGACGATTGCCGAACGTGCACCGATTCTTGAGCTGTCGAAACTTGGCGGTGATATGGCCAACACAATTCTGGCCGCGGCATCAAGCACGGATGAAACCCGCCTGAAAATCATCGGCGTGCAGGTCAACGGGGCGATCGGCACCATCGAGACCCTGATCAAGAATCTCGAAAACAAGAAACTTCAGACATATTATTCCGACCTGATGGGCGACATCAAAACGCTTGCCGTCGGGGATCAGAGCATTCCGGCATTGCGTCTGGCCGAACTGCAACTGATCAAGGAACAGGGTGAAGTTGTTATTGAAAGCGCCGACTACGCAACCACTATGGAAAGTGGTGTGAATGCATTGGTCGAGGCCTTGCAGACCGGTGTTGACCGTTCTGCCGGTGCGGCCAACACGCTTAGCATCCAGAGCACCTATGTGATGTATGCGGTCGGTGCGCTGGCGGTTCTGTTGCCGCTTTTGATCTTTGTATTCTATGTGCGGGGCAATCTTCTGCGCCGTCTGGCCGGTTTGCAGAAAACCATGGTTGCGCTGGCAGCCGGGGATCTTGCGGTTGATGTCCCGTCCAAGGGCAATGACGAAATCAGCGCCATGGGTCGCGCGGTTGACGTGTTCAAGGAAAACGCCATCAAGGTCCGCGACATGCAGGCCGAGGAAGAGCGCCTTAACCGTGAACGCAACGAGGCCCTTCGTGATGAGCTGCTTGGCCTTGCCGATACCCTTCAGGGGGAAGTGGAAACCGCAGTAAACGAAATCGCCGCCCTTGGCGAACAGCTTCAGGGTGTTTCCGGTCAGATGACCGAAAGTGCCGAACTGGTTTCAAGCCAGAGCGAAGACGTGTCGACATCGGCACAGGAAGCCACCGGCAATGTCGAAACCGTTGCCGCCGCGACCGAGCAGCTTTCAAGTTCGAATGCGGAAATCAACCGTCAGATGGCGGAAACCACCCGTATTTCCAACGAAGCCGCCCAGCGGGCCCAACACACCAACGAGCTGGTTGTCAGCCTGTCGCAATCGGCCGGCCGCATTGGCGAAGTGATCGCTCTGATCACCGACATCGCCGAACAGACCAACCTGCTGGCACTGAATGCGACGATCGAGGCCGCCCGCGCCGGTGATGCCGGCAAGGGCTTTGCCGTGGTTGCCGCTGAGGTCAAAAACCTGGCCAACCAGACCGAAAAGGCGACCGAAGAAATTGCAGGTCAGATTTCCGGTATTCAGAAGGCCACCGGTGAGTCCGTGACCGCAATCGGTGAAATCGGGACAATCATTGATAATCTTAATCAGATTGCCACGACGATTTCCGCCGCGGTTGAGGAACAGGGTGCCGCGACCGACGAGATCAGCCGCAACGTTCGTGGTGCTGCCGATCGTACCCGTGCGGTATCGGCATCGATCACCGAGGTCGCCAATGAAACCGGTCGTACCGGTCAGTTGTCGGGCGAAGTTCTGACCACGTCGCGTGCTGCATCGGAAAAAGTTGGCGAAATGCGCAATCGTATCGCCAGCATCCTTGAAGATCTGCGTCAGCAGGCCCGTGATCGCGCAGCATGATCGCGCCCTGTCCGACGGTTCCAATCTGAATGACAAAGGCCCACCGGTTGGTGGGCCTTTTTTTCATCGCGGATCCGGTTGATCCGTATATGCAATCTGATTGCAGGGGCGATCAGGCGCTTGGCCAGCTGCCTTTAAGGCGTCCGCCGATGCGAACCGATTCAATACGTTTGGCGAGGCCGGTCTTGTCATCGGTTTCGACAAACACACCGCACACGGTCGCCGGGCCTTCGGCCGGTTCAAAACGCCCGGACGGCATTTTGGTCAGGAATTTGCGAACCGAGTTTTCCTTTTTCATACCGATGACGGAATCAAAGTCACCACACATGCCAACATCGGTCTGATAGGCAGTACCATTGGGAAGAATTTGCGCATCCGCCGTTGGCACATGGGTATGCGTGCCCAGCACAAGCGATGCCCGCCCGTCACAATGATGGCCAAACGCCATCTTTTCCGACGTGGTTTCGGCATGGAAATCCAGAATGATCGCATCGACATTCTTGCCCAGCTTGTGCTTGCCAAACAGCTTGTCCGCGCCCTGGAACGGGCAGGAAAGCGGATCCATGAAAAGACGGCCCATCATATTGATGACGCAGACCTTCTTGCCCGATCTGGTTTTGAACACGTAATCGCCATTGCCCGGCGTCCCATCAGGGAAATTCCAGGGACGCAGGAGTTTTTCATCCTCGTCGATATAGGCGATGATTTCGCGTTGATCCCAGACATGGTTGCCGGTGGTCAGGACATCCGCCCCCGCCGCGTAGAATTCCTTGCAGATTTTGGCGGTCACACCGAAACCATGGGCCGCGTTTTCGACATTCACCACAGCGATATCAACAGACAGGCGATCGCGAAGCATCGGTAATGCTTCCAGCGCTGCCTTGCGGCCGGTTTGGCCGAGAACGTCGCCAAGATGAAGTAAACGCATATTCTTTCCTGTGTTTTTGTTTTTTACATACCTCGACTTGCAGGCATGATTTTAGCAATGCTCCCTGATCCGGGACGCACCGCATACTGCATTACGCAAAGGAGAAGGGATTTGTTCAATAAGATAAGCGGGAGCCGCCGCTGCCGTTGGCCATGTGGTAATTCCTCGTGACCTGCAGGTGCAGGTGGGCGCCGTATAACCAGACCACGGCCTGGCAAGGGACAGCTCCCTAGAGAAATGAGCATCGGCCCCGGGAATTAGCGAACCTGACGAACAGGGCAGCCCCCTTATGCTGGGTTCTTGATCGCCGCGTACGGCGCATCGCAAACGGTCAGCGACGGGAACTTAGTCCCCGGTCATTGGAATTTCAAGTGGATTACACGCATTTGTCAGCGTCCCCCACCCCGCATCTGACCATCGCGCGATCACGGATCGCCGATAATCGGCAATCAGCTTTGTGCAAGCTTGTCGGCGATGGCTTCGACCCGGGCAGCCATTGTTTCGATATTTTCAGCCAGTTCATCACTTTGCGCATCGGACAAACCGACCGGTTGTGGCTGTTGCGGGGTCTGGTTTGCGAGCTGTTCCTGCGCATTACCAAGTTCATCGGCAATCAGCAGGCTGGTCATGACCAGCAAACGCTGTTCCCCGATCTGGCCGACCGCATCGGCAATTTCCTTAACACGGTCATTCACATAACCCGCAAGGGCGTGAATGCGATCTTCCTGCCCGTCATCACATGCGATGTCGTAGCTGCGACCATTAATGCGGATGGATACCTGTGCCATGGATTACGCCTGTTTCTTTACGGGGTCTTCGGCAAGAACGAATTTAAGCTGATCTACTGCACCGTCGAGCCGGGCGGAAACCGTTTCGGTCGCCTCGGTCAGACGATCATAATCCGCGCGCATCGCCGAAAGTTGCGCACGCAATGCTTCAACTTCCTGGGTGTCTGAAACGGCGGACTGATTTTTCTGACTGATGGCCGACTCCGCTGCCAGTTCCAGACGGTCCAATGCTGATTTCAGTCGATCACTTGCCTGTTGCAACCGCGACATGGATTATTACCCGATTGTTTGCTGTTTTTCCCTAGACCACAGAACGAATTGATCTGTGACGAATCACTATGGGCCTTATCAAGACCTGTGAAGATGTCATGATCATGGCTTTAACACCCGACACCCTGATCAACAACATTTTTGCCCGGCTGACGGCAAAAACACCACAAGCCGACATTGGTGATAACATCAGGAAAACACGGGGTGCCAATCACAAACCGGTCAGCATGGCGAACCGCAGCCATGCACAACCGACACATCTGTTAGCCGGAATCCGGGTAACAGGCGTCGTTTTTTGACAGAAGCGGTTGACGGATGCCCCCCATAAGGGCATCTTCCGCGCGAATTCCGTTAATTATGGAATAACCGTATTTAAAGTGTTTTCATCGCCCGACCGCGAAACCCCCAGGAACCGCATCACATGACGACGCAAGTAGAACACAACCGCATGGCCAATGCCATCCGCTTCCTCTCGGCAGACGCTGTTGAGAAAGCCAACTCCGGACATCCCGGCATGCCGATGGGCATGGCAGACGTTGCGACTGTTCTTTACACCAAATTCTTGAAATTCGATCCGAAGCACCCGAACTGGCCGGACCGTGACCGTTTCATCCTCTCGGCTGGTCACGGCTCGATGCTTCTTTATTCGCTTCTGCACCTGACCGGTTACGAAGATTTCGATCTTGATCAGATCAAGAATTTCCGTCAGATGGGCTTCCGCACTGCCGGCCACCCGGAATTCGGCCATGGCGCAGGCATCGAAACCACCACCGGCCCGCTGGGTCAGGGTATTGCGACCTCGGTTGGTTTCGCACTTGGCGAACGCATCATGAATGCCCGTTTTGGCGATGATGTTGTTGATCACTACACCTATGTGATTGCGGGCGACGGTTGCCTGATGGAAGGCATCTCGCAGGAAGCCATTTCGATGGCCGGACACATGAAACTTTCGAAACTGATCGTTCTGTTTGACGATAACGGCATTTCGATTGACGGCCCGACGTCGCTTTCGACATCTGAAGATCACACCAAGCGCTTCGAAGCTGCTGGCTGGGATGTTCAGGAAATTGACGGCCACGACCCGGTCGCCATCGAAGCCGCCATTGCCAAGGCAAAAACCACCAACACCCCGTCGATGATCGCCTGCAAAACCCAGATCGGTTTTGGCGCACCGACCAAAGCTGGTAGTTCGGCAACGCACGGTGCTGCCCTTGGCGCCGAAGAACTTGCCGGCATGCGCAAGAAACTGAATTGGGATTACGAGCCCTTCGAAATCCCGGCCGACATCCGTGATGCATGGCTTGCAGCAGGTAGCCGCGGTGCGGATGATTTCAATGCCTGGGGTTCACGTTTCGAAGGTCTTGAAGCTGGTCTGAAAGACGAGTTCGAGCGCCGCGTCGAAGGTAAACTACCGGAAAACTGGATCGAAGCGTTCAACGACTACAAAAAACAGATCACCGCTGATCAGCCGAAAGTCGCGACCCGTAAGGCTTCGCAGAACATTCTTGAAGTTCTGACCAAAGCGATCCCGGAAATGATCGGCGGTTCTGCCGACCTGACCGGTTCGAACAACACCAAGACCGGCGTTCAGGCACCGATCACTGCCGAAGGCGGTTATGAAGGTGCGTATATCTATTACGGTATCCGTGAACACGGCATGGCAGCAGCCATGAACGGTCTGGCCCTGCATGGTGGCGTTCTGCCCTATGGCGGGACCTTCCTGGTCTTTACCGATTATTGCCGCCCGTCGATCCGTCTGTCGGCTTTGATGAACCAGCGCGTTGTTTATGTCATGACCCATGATTCCATCGGTCTTGGCGAAGACGGCCCGACCCACCAGCCGGTCGAACATGTTGCGTCGCTGCGTGCGATGCCGAACGTCACCGTGATCCGCCCGGCGGACGCAGTCGAGACGGCAGAAGCATGGGCAATGGCCATCACCAATGAAAGCGGCCCGACCGTTCTGGCACTGACCCGTCAGAACCTGCCGACGCTGCGTACCGATTATCGTGAAGACAACCTTGTCGCACGTGGCGGTTATGTGATTTCCGATTGCGATGGTGATCGTCAGGTTACCCTGATTGCGACCGGCTCCGAAGTCGAGATCGCAGTTGATGCGCAGGCCAAGCTGAAAGCAGACGGCATCAATGCCGCTGTTGTTTCGCTGCCGAGCTGGGAACTGTTTGACGCCCAGTCGCCGGAATACCGCAAGGACGTTCTGGGCAGCGCACCGCGCGTTGCCATCGAAGCCCTGTCGGTGTTTGGCTGGGAAAAATATGTTGGCGATAACGGCAAGGTTATCGGCATGCACGGTTTCGGTGCTTCGGCTCCGGCCCCGGTTCTTTACGAGCATTTCGGCATCACTGCCGACGCGCTGGTCAAAGCAGCCAAGGAACTGGTTTAATTTACAGGGCCGGATCGGTAACATGCCGATCCGGCCTTTTTTCTATGGGTTTTGAACCCTAAGCCGTGATTGATACTCCCCAGGTACCAATCATTATAATTTTGGAGGGATGAATGGCTATTCGCGTAGCGATTAATGGTTTTGGTCGTATCGGCCGTCTTGTTCTGCGTTCTATCGTTGAAAGCGGTCGCACCGACGTTGAAGTTGTTGCCATCAACGACCTGGGTGACGTCAACACCAACGCACATCTTCTGAAATATGATTCCGTTCATGGCGTTCTTGCCAACGAAGTCAAAGCCGAAGGCGACAACCTGGTCATTGACGGCAAAGCCATCAAGGTTTGCTCCGAGCGTGACCCGGCGAACCTGCCGTGGGCAGCGCTCAATGTTGATATCGCATTTGAATGCACCGGTATCTTCCTTGACGAAGCCGGCGCAGGCAAACACCTGACCGCTGGCGCAAAACGCGTTCTGATTTCGGCCCCGGCAAAGGGCGATATCAAGACCGTTGTTTACGGTGTTAACTCTGACACCCTGACGGCTGATGACGTCATCGTTTCGAACGCTTCGTGCACCACCAACTGCCTGGCACCGGTTGCAGACGTTCTGAACAAGACCGTTGGCATCACCAAAGGCTTCATGACCACTGTTCACGCCTTCACCGGCGACCAGAACACCGTGGACAGCCTGCACAAGGACCTGCGCCGTGCACGTTCGGCATCGCTTTCGATGATCCCGACCTCGACCGGTGCAGCCAAGGCTGTTGGTCTTGTTCTTCCGGAACTCAAGGGCAAACTCGATGGCACCGCCATCCGCGTTCCGACCCCGAACGTTTCCATGGTTGACCTGACCTTCGTTGCTGGCCGTGACACCACCGTTGATGAAGTCAACGCAGCGATCAAAGAAGCTGCAAACGGCCCGCTTAAAGGCGTTCTTGGCGTTTGCGAAGCACCGCTGGTTTCGGTTGATTTCAACCATAACCCGAACAGCTCGACCTTTGATGCGACCCAGACCCAGGTCATGGATGGCAACTTTGTTCGTATCCTGTCCTGGTATGACAACGAGTGGGGCTTCTCCAACCGTATGAGCGACACCGCTGTCGCCATGGCGAAGTTCCTCTAAGCTTCGTTTGATCCGAATTTGGAAAGAGCCCGAAGTATTCTGCTTCGGGCTCTTTTCTTTTGGCGGCCAATCGGTCAGTCTTGCCGTCACCCTGCCCGCCCGGTCAACGCAAAGGAACCAGACCGTGAGCCTATTGTTCAAGGAACTCGATTATCGCCCAACCCCGATGGGGGTTTTGAGCCTGCGCCGACGTCGCGAGCTCAGCCTTGATATCGATGTTTATGAAATCAAGCTTGATGACGAATACCTGATGTCGAGCCTGTTTACCGATGCTGAAATCGCGCTGGCCGACCTTGGGCTGGCGGACCTTGCCGGTGACAATCTTGACGTTGTGGTTGGCGGGCTGGGTCTTGGCTATACCGCAAAGGCGGCACTCGACAATCCGAAGACCGGAAAGCTTACGGTTCTTGATACCCTTCCCGAAGTCATCGAATGGCACCAGCAGGGATTGCTGCCACTTGGTGAACAGCTTTCGGGTGATCGGCGCTGCGAACTGGTTCATGCGGATTTCTTTGGCGCATCACTTTCCGATATTGCGGGCATGAACCCGCAACGCCCCGATACCAGACATGATGCCATTCTGCTTGATGTTGATCATTCACCGGGCAATGTTTTGCATGACGATCACAACCGCCTTTATACAAAGGACGGCTTGCAGAAACTTGCAACACATCTGGTGCCGGGCGGGGTCTTTGCCCTTTGGTCCACAGAATTGCCCGAACCCTGGTTTGAAGAAAATCTGGCGGCGGCCTTTGACGACATTCGCGCCGAGGTCATTACATTCCGCCATCCGCTGATTGACCGTGAAGATATCAATACGGTCTATATCGCACGCAAAGCATCGTAAGACGGAACTGCCGATGACGGTATTTCACGATCCGGTCGTTCGTATTCATGGCATCAAAGGTGCCAGATCGGCCTGCCGTGTGTTGGCCGACCGGCCATTTGTTTTGCTGTCGCCTGAACATGCCGCCCAAATCAACGGGGCACAGTGGTTTGCCGATCTGGTCGGGCTGACACGCGATGAGTTTCCGACTGCGGCCTTTCGCGCCATTCTTGATTGTCGCGGGCGCATGTCCGGGGCTCTGGCGGCACTTGAAATCGGTCTGGATGGCGTGATCATTGATCCGCCGGGCGACAAACAAACCGAAAACCTGCGCGACATGGGTCGGCAACGCGGATGTCAGGTTTTCACAGCCCCGCCCCCGTCCGATGCGATATACGAGATGGAAGACCACCGGCTTCCCGATCGTGAACTTGACCGGCGCCTTGGTGCCAGCCTTGGCTAGGCAATTGCCAAAAGCAGCGCCAGGCGTTACATAACACGCAGGAAATCATCAGGAATTATCACCGTGAACACTGACGAACTTGCCGGTCTTTATCTTTTGACCCCGCCGAAAATCGAACTCGCATCCTTTGGCGAGACGCTGAAGTCGGTTCTTGATACCGGTGCGGTTGATTGCCTGCAGCTTCGCCTGAAAGATGTCAGCGATGATGAAATCCGCAAGGCGATCGATACCATCCTGCCGATGTGTAACGACCGCGACATTCCGCTGATCCTCAATGACCGCCCCGACATTGCCAAAAAGTCCGGCTGTGACGGTGTCCATGTTGGCGAAGAAGACGCCAGCTATGACGAGGCACGCGCCATCATGGGCGAGGAACATATCGTTGGTGTATCGTGCTATGACAGCCGCCATCGCGCGATGATCCTTGGTGAAAAGGGTGCGGATTACGTTGCCTTTGGCGCGTTTTACCCGACCCAGACCAAAGAAACCAAAACCAGCGTTACGCCGGAAATTCTTGAAATCTGGACGACCTTTACCACGGTGCCATGTGTTGCCATCGGCGGCATCACCGCGGAAAATGTCGCCCCGATTGTTCTGGCCGGGGCGGATTTTGTCGCCGTGACCGGCGGGGTCTGGAACCATCCGGACGGCCCCGAAGCCGGTGCCAGGGCCATCAAGGCGGCAATTGCCGCAACCGAGGCCTGAGACAGACTGACATCGTAAAATGTCAGGGGTGGCAAAAGCTTGGCCCCAGCCATGCGGGAATGACGGGCTGTCATGCGCGATAACCCTGATCAATCTGCTTGCAGCAAAACAGCCAAACTGATAGTTAGAGCCCCTTAAATGGGGCGAGTGCCCCCTATTGCATTGTGAATCTGTGATCTGAAAGAACGGTTGGTGCCATGAAAATCAACGGCAACGAAATCCGTCCGGGTAACCTTATCGAACATAAAGGTGCCCTGTGGCGTGCAGTAAAATGCCAGGCTGTAAAGCCGGGTAAAGGCGGTGCTTTTAACCAGGTTGAACTTAAAGACATTCGTACCGGCACCAAGCTGAACGAGCGTTTCCGTGCATCGGAAACCGTCGAAAAGGTTCGCCT
Source organism: Thalassospira sp. MIT121401 (assembly GCF_047125595.1). Lineage (NCBI taxonomy): Bacteria > Pseudomonadati > Pseudomonadota > Alphaproteobacteria > Rhodospirillales > Thalassospiraceae > Thalassospira > Thalassospira sp. MIT121401. Next base: position 2,228,986 of record NZ_CP138926.1, on the reverse strand, counting down.
TGAGCAGAAAGAATACACCTACCTGTTCGCCGATGGTGACATGATCACCTTCATGGACACCGAAACCTATGATCAGATCACGATCAATTCCGACCTTGTTGGAGAACCCGCTGTTTATCTTCAGGATGGCATGGTTGTTACCATCGAATCCTTCGAAGGTGAGCCGCTTGGCGTGACCCTTCCGGAACATGTCGTCTTCCAGATTGTCGAAGCCGATGCTGTTGTCAAAGGTCAGACCCAGTCTTCTTCTTTCAAACCGGCCGTTCTTGAAAACGGTGTTCGTGTGATGGTGCCCCCGCATATTGAATCGGGTACGCGCATTGTCGTGAACACGGTTGAAGGCACCTATATCGAGCGTGCCAAGGACTAAGGGCGTTCCCTGCCCTTCGGTTTTTCTTTAATTCAAACACCGGGAGATATGCCGTGCGAGGCGCCGCCCGTCGTTCTGCGAATATCAACGTTATGTACAAGGCTGTCGAAAAGGCAGCCTATGGACTGAAACGCGACTTCGGTGAAGTCGAAAACCTTCAGGTGTCGATGAAAGGCCCGGCAGATTTCGTATCTGCGGCTGATCACCGTGCCGAGAAACGCCTGCGTGAAGAACTTGAACGTGCCCGTCCGGGTTACGGCTTCCTTCTTGAAGAAGGCGGTGAGGTCAAGGGTTCCGATCCGGAACATCGCTGGATCATTGATCCGCTTGATGGCACCACCAACTTCCTGCATGGCATTCCGCATTTTGCCATTTCGGTTGCCCTTCAGAAGGGTGACGAAATCATCGCTGGCATGGTTTATGACGTTGCCAAGGATGAGTGCTTCTGGGCGGAAAAGGGCCTTGGTGCGTTTCTTGACAACCGTCGCCTGCGTGTTTCCGGCCGCCGTCGTTTGAACGAATGTGTTCTGGCTTGTGGCGTTCCGCATCTTGGTCATGGTGATCATGCTGCATTCGAAAAACAGCTGCATTCGGTCATGGACCGTTGTGCGGGTGTTCGTCGCATGGGTGCCGCATCCCTTGATCTGGCCTATGTCGCAGCCGGTCGTTATGACGGCTATTGGGAAGCACATCTCAATGCCTGGGACATTGCAGCAGGTCTTTTGATCGTGACCGAAGCCGGCGGTTATGTCCGCGACGCCAATGGCGGCACCAACATGCTTGGTACCGGCAGCGTGGTTGCAGCCAACGACTATGTCCAGCCGGTTCTGGCCAAAACGCTTAAGAAAGCGATCACGGACTAACATCCCGCTTTTATTACCGTTTTTTGAAAGGGGCACTTCGGAATTTACCGAAGTGCCCCTTTTGCTTTATCGGTCAAAGCGGTTGTCCATTATCTGTCTCTAAGCTATGGTGCATGGTACTGCGTAGCCATTTGACGGGCTGCCAGACAACAGGGGTGGCATTCGATAAATTTTCCGGGTGCCTAACGATCGACACAAAACTGTGTAAAAAAGAAAAACGTTATAAGACGATTTCAAACACAGGGTATTAAGGGGCCTGCGATTTGATGAAGGGGTATTCCAAGATTTCCGTGCTTGCGATGTCGGCTGCACTGGGAACCACCGTGTTCTTTGCTGCGAACGCATCCGCACAGCAATACTCCCCCGTCTCGGTTGACAATAGCGTCCAGGTAAACTGGGACGTCGCAGACGGTTTTGGTGATCAGCCAACCGTCCCGCAATATCTTTCACCGTCCGTGTCACGCGAACATATCGTGATGCCCGGTGGTGATCTGATCTTTCCGGAAACCAAACCGAAATCCGAATTTCTTGCCAGCAACCAGTTTGCCGAAACCGGCAGTGCAGGCACCTATGACAGCGACTTTGAGACGGTTGTCATCGATGGTTCGGCTGGCGGCAGCGCATTTCCGACCCAATCAGAATTTTATGGTGTTCCGGGTGTAAACCCGTCAGCCGCAATGGATGATGGTGCCAATCAGGTCATCGCCCTTGAACAGCCTGCACCGACGTCTGCGCCGCGCAGCAAGCCTGCCGCGCCGGTCGCGGTTGCCAGCAGCACATCAAATGCAAATGCGCCAACACCGCTGACCAAACCGGCATCTGCCCCGGCACCGACACCGGCACCAGCCGCACCGGTCATGGCCGAAGCACCGGCTTCGAGCCCGGCACAGGCAACACCGGTCGCAGCGGCGTCTACATCTGCACCTGTATCAGCACCGGCACCTGCCCCGACGACAGAAACAGCCGAGATGGTCGAACCGCCAAAGGCCCCGCCGCTTTTGTCCGATGACAGTGGCCCATCGTCGGCACCAAGTGCACCGGTCGTTGAACCGATTGCCAAGGGCAACGAAGTTCCCCCGCCGCCGGCACCGTCACCCGACACCACACAATCAGCCGCCACCATGGCGGAAACAGCCCCGGCAGTGAAAGCAGAACCGACACCGGCACCGAAACCGGCCGCCGAGGAAGCAGCCATTCCCCCGGCAAACAAGGCCGCACCGGGCCCGATGCCGGCTGCTGGCAGTGACGAATACAGCCTTGGCTTTGCCGCAGACAGCTTTGAGCTGACCGGTCAGGCCAAAAGCGCGCTTGATCAGGTGATTTCGGCAATGAACAAGGATGACAGTCTTCGCATCCAGCTTCAGGCCTATGCCCAGGGCGATGGTGCCAATGCATCCAAGGCGCGCCGCCTGTCGCTGTCGCGCGCGCTTCAGGTTCGTTCCTATCTGATTGATCAGGGCGTGCGTTCAACGCGCATTGATGTTCGTGCCCTGGGTGCGAATGTTCCGTCCGGCCCTGCCGATCGCGTCGATATCAAAACCGTTCAACGCTAGGATTAATCCATCATGAGCAGTCAATCGGCCAATGGTGCAGGTACGCTCCTGCCCATTACCAAACCCGGAAGTTATCTGACACGTATGGCGATCTTTGTTGCCATCATCGTCGGGGTCGGCGCCCTGCTGTTCCCTGCATTGTCTGATGCCTTTATGGCCAATGCTGTTCTTAATGGCTTGATCCTTGGCGTATTTGTCGTCGGGGTGATTTATACCTTCCGCATGGCCGCCAGCCTGTCACCGGAAGTCACCTGGATCGAGGATTTCCGTCGGTCGCGCCCCGGTCTGACATCACAGGTTCCGCCGAAACTTCTGGCCCCGATGGCCAGCATGATGGCCGAACAGCGCCGCGATCGCCCACAACTTTCGACCACATCGACCCGTACCATCCTTGATTCCATCCGGTCGCGCCTTGATGAAAGCCGCGAATTGTCGCGCTATATCGTTGGTCTTCTGGTGTTTCTTGGTCTGCTGGGTACCTTCTGGGGCCTGCTTCAGACCGTGAACTCGGTTGCCGATGTGATTGGCAATGTCAATGTCGGCAGCGGATCGAACATGGATCTGTGGTTCTCTGATCTTAAGGAAGGCCTGTCAGAGCCGCTGAGCGGCATGGGAACGGCGTTCTCGTCCTCGCTGTTTGGTCTTGCCGGTTCGCTGGCACTTGGTCTTCTGGATATGCAGGCCGGTCAGGCCCAGAACCGTTTCTTCAACGATCTTGAAGAATGGCTGTCAAGCTTCACCCGTCTGGGTTCGGGAAGCGCGCTTTCGGATGGCGAACAGTCGGTTCCGGCCTATCTTTCGGCACTGATCGAACAGATGGCCGACAATATGGAAGGACTGCAAAATTCTATCCAGCGTTCGGAAAGCTCCCAAATCAAGTCGCACAATACCCTGATTGATCTGGCCGACAAATTGTCGACCCTGACCGATCAGATGAAGGCCGAGCAGCAATTGATGGTCAAGCTGGCGGAAAACCAGATGCACCTGAAACCGGTGCTTGATCAGCTGGCGGACTCCATGAAAATGGGCAGTTTCGGGATTGACGACAACACGCGCGCCCATATCCGTTCGCTTGATAACCAGCTTGGCCGTGTTGCCGAAGAACTGACCGTCGGCCGCCAGCAATCCACACAGGAAATCAGAAGCGAGATCAAGCTTCTGGCCCGTACCATCGCCGCCATCGCCGAGGAGGGCTGATCGCATGATCGGGCTTTCGCGCCGTCGTAACCGCGATGTGAATACCTGGCCGGGCTTCGTTGATGCGCTGGCAACGCTTTTGATGGTGATCATCTTTCTTCTGATGATCTTTGTCATTGCGCAGGTTTATCTGGGTGCCGCGCTTTCGGGACGTGACGAGGCACTAAGCGATTTGACCGCCCAGGTCAACGAGCTGACCAATCTTTTGTCGCTTGAACGTGGAAACAATCAGCGGATGGAACTGGAACTGACCCAGTTGACCACCGAGCTTTCCAATACCAGCGACCAGCGTGACGACTTGAAGTCCCGCGCAGCCGCCCTTGCGACCCAGCTTGCCGATGCCAAACTTTCGGCTGACGAGATCGAAAAGAAGCTTCTTGCTGCTTTGGCGACCCTTGAAACCAAGGAAACCGAGCTTTCGGAACTGCGCAGCAACAGCGAAGAAAAGATCGCCGATCAGGAAACCCGCATCGAAGAACTTTCTGCACTACTCGCCTCGCGGGCATCAGAACTTGAAACCCAGAAAAATCTGAGCGCAGAAGCACAGGCACAGGTCGCTGCCCTTAATCAGCAGATGCTTGCCCTGCGCCAGCAATTGCAGAAGATCGAAGCCGCACTTGAGGCGTCCGAGCGCGAAAATGCCGACAAGGAAGCCCAGATCGTCAATCTTGGACAGCGCCTGAATGCGGCACTTGCCACCAAGGTTGCCGAGTTGCAGCGTTATCGTTCGGAGTTCTTTGGCCGCCTGCGCGAAGTTCTTGGCGACCGTCAGGATATCCGCGTTGTCGGTGACCGCTTTGTGTTCCAGTCCGAAGTTCTGTTTGGATCGGGATCGGCCGATCTTGGCGAAGAAGGTCAGGAACAGCTGGCAAAACTTGGTCAGACCCTGACGACGATTGCATCGGAAATTCCCGACGATATCGATTGGGTCATGCGTGTTGACGGTCATACGGACAAGGTTCCGATCCGTAACCTCAAATTCGCATCGAACTGGGAATTGTCATCGGCACGTGCCATATCGGTGGTCAAATTCCTGATCGATCAGGGCGTCCCGCCCAACCGGCTGGTAGCAGCAGGCTTTGGTGAATATCAGCCCCTTGATAACCGCGACGATGAAATCGCCTATCGCCGTAACCGGCGCATCGAGTTCAAGATTACTGAACGATAAACGCCCTGCTCAAATCCTTAAACAGCCCGCTGCAATTGCGGGCTGTTTTGCTTTGGGGAGAACAATTTATGATGGAAATGCATCCATAAAATATCTTAGTTTAATTGCAGGCAACTAAACAGAATGAGAAATATTAGGGATGCTCTCAAGAATATGTCTTGCGTTTATAATGTCCGCTTCATTGACCGCATGTGTCACAACTGATGGGCCGACAGATGTAAAAGGTCGATCTTTGAAAATCGACACAAAGGGTTCATTTACGCCAACAGAAAGCCGGTTTAATACCTTCGCGTTTTTAAAGCCCGCCAGCGACTACATAACAGAAGCAAGTGAGCGTAATAACGGTCAAGGCTGGATGGAATCTGTCTACTGGGATTCAGGGCGCTCATTCATTTCGATTGAATTTATAAATGTCGCTTGGTTTTCAAGCAGTACCGAACGACGTTTGGCGGATGTGGAAATTTTCACAAAACTGGCGAAACGATATCCGGTTTCCCAAGAAGATTTCACTGAACTTGATGTGATTTCTCCGCGAACACGGGGATGGCTTGCCAAAAACGAAAAATGTAGCGTTGGCGGCTTTGCCAAGCGATTTAAGGGCCCAACTCCATACGACAATGACCGTGGCCTTCCCGATGCTATCGTTCGGTTCGGTACGTGCGGTGACCGGCTGATCGCATCGCCTGAGCAACTTGTGCAGAAAATCGACTTGATTACTGATAATGACAAAAAGAACATTGCGTCTGCATTTTCCGATGTGAACCCGCTGCCGGGCGCGAAAAAATTGCCACTAACAACAATCAATGGTTCCTGGGCCGGGTTGGTTGATGAATTTTCTGGCTCCGTTACCCGCGAAACAGCAGCGCAAGTCGAGTTTAAATTCTCGCTCCCAGATGAAAGTGCGCAATGCACAGGAACAGCGGTGAATGCACAGAAAACGACGCTGACAGGTAGCTGGGAATTGGAATGCACAAATGGCCTTCACGCTGACGGCATTTGGACGAACCGCCCAGGACAAAACTTTGTCGCAAGCGGATCGGACACCGAAAAACGCAGAGTGCAGTTTGAACTGCGTTCGTGAATAACCTGAAAAATCCGAAACACCGAATCTGGCCCTGCAACCTCATGGTGCAGGGCCTTAATTTTTCTGGTGGGATCAAGGACTTCCCGCTAGGGTCGAAAACCGCGTCACCTTGATATCAAAACATCCATATTCCGGAGCCACCATGCTGCGCGATATTTCGCCCCAGAGTATTTTCATGGGCCTGTTGGCAGGCTTTGTCGGGTCTGCCAGTTCGTTTGCTGTCGTCCTTCAGGGGTTGAGTGCGGTTGGTGCAACACCGCAACAAGCCGCGTCGGGCCTGATGGCGCTTTCGATTTCCATGGGGCTGTGTGCGATTGTGCTGTCGCTCAAGACCCGTCTTCCGATCAGCATCGCCTGGTCAACGCCCGGGGCGGCTTTGCTTGCCACATCCGGTGCGATCGAAGGCGGCTTTGCGGTTGCGGTCGGTGCGTTTATCGTCTGTGCAATCCTGATCATCATAAGCGGCGTGTGGAAACCGTTGGGCCGGGCCGTTGCCGGCATTCCTGCGCCCCTTGCCAATGCGATGCTGGCCGGGGTGTTGCTGGGCCTGTGTCTGGCCCCGGTCAAGGCGGTTGCATTTGATCCGTTGCTTGGCCTGCCGATTGCGATTGCCTGGCTGGTGGTCGGGCGATTTAATCGTCTTCTGGCGGTGCCTGCAGCTTTGCTGGCCTTTATCGCCGTCATGATTTTCGGGGTCGATTTCCCGGAAAATGCGCTGTCGGATTTAAGCGGATCGATCGCCCCGCCGGTCGAATTTGTGATGCCGGTTTTCACGCTTGGTGGTCTGGTCGGTATTGCGCTTCCATTGTTTATCGTCACCATGGCATCGCAAAACATTCCGGGCACGGCGGTCTTGCGCGCCAATGACTATGACACCCCGCCCGGCCCGCTTTTTACCGTGACAGGTATTTTTTCACTGCTTTCGGCCCCGTTCGGTGGTCACGCGGTCAATCTGGCGGCCATCACCGCGGCCCTGTGCGCGGGCAAGGATGCCCATCCTGATCCGACCAAACGGTATTGGGCGGCTGTATCGGGCGGTGTTTTCTATATCGTGTTCGGATTGCTTGCCGGTCTTGTCACGGCCTTTATCAGTCTTGCACCGGGTATCCTGATCGAAGCGGTTGCCGGTCTGGCCCTGATTGGCGCCTTTGCCGGATCAGCCGTTGCCGCCTTTCGCGAGGAAGACGCCCGCGAGGCCGCCGCCGTGACCTTTATCGTTACGGCCGCCGGACTGACATTCTATGGAATTTCCGGGGCATTCTGGGGATTGCTTGCCGGTGGTCTGATTTATCTTCTGACCCATCTCAGAAACCGCTAGATATTCTGAATTGCGAAAAAGCCCGGCAAATCGAATGCCGGGCTTTTTTTATGTTTTCAGCCGGTTTTGGCAGATGAATTGTCATTCGTGTCAATCGCATCAGACACCGATAATTTGCCAAGCAGCTCGCGCATGGCGTCATATTGCGACAGAAAAACCCTTCCGGTCAGATCATCAAGAAAATGGGCGCATTTCAGACGGTCCATCACCGGGCCTTTGACTTCTGACAGATGCAGGGCAATACCCATTTCATCAAGCCGGTGATTGATGGCTTCAAGCGATTCCAGTGCGCTCAGATCAATCTCGTTGATGGCCGAACACATCAGAATGACATGCCTGAGCCGGTCATCCCCGACCACACGATCAAAGATGTAATCCTCAAGAAAACGGGCATTGGCAAAATACAGGCTTTCGTCAATGCGGATCGTCAGGATCGATGGATCGGTAATCACCTTGTGACGTTTGATGTTGCGGAAATGCTGGGTGCTTGGCACCAGTCCGACTTCGGCAATATGGGGCCGTGACGTTTTATACAGGAACAACCCGATCGACAGCACAACACCCGACGTCACCCCGACTTCAACACCGAAGCCCAGCGTCAAAAGGATCGTTGCCAGCACCGCGACGAAATCGGCCTTTGAATATTGCCAGCTGGTTTTAAGGATCGAAAAATCGACCAGCGACAGCACGGCCACAATGATCGTAGCGGCAAGCGTTGCCTTGGGCAGGAAATAGACAAGCGGCGTAAGTGCGATAGCCGCGATCGCCAAACCAATTGCGGTAAAGGCACCGGCCGCCGGGGTTTGCGCACCGGCATCGAAATTGACAACCGAACGGGCAAAACCACCGGTCACAGGATAGCCACCGGTAAAGGCCGCCCCGATATTTGCCGCACCAAGGCCGATAAGTTCCTGATCCGGGTTGATGCGCTGGCGGCGCTTGGCCGCCAAGGTTTGCGCAACCGAGATCGATTCAACAAATCCGATTACAGAAATCAGAATGGCCGGCACCAGCAAATCCGACACCAGTCCGACCGAAAAATCGGGCATGGTCAGCGGCGGCAGACTTTGGGGCACGTCGCCGACAATTTTGACGCCACCATCGGCCAGATGAAACTGCCAAACCGCAAATGTCGTCACCATGACCGCGGCAACCGGTCCGGCCTTTGTCACGACATCGGCAATTCGTGGCCCCATGCCGATCTTGCGCAAGGCGGGTTTAAGCCCCTTGCGCACCCAGAACAGAAACAGCGTTGCAAGCCCGCCAATCAACAGGGTCATCGGATTGGTTTGCGGAAGATGCGCAACAAGGGATGTCACCATTTCCCAAAGATTATGCCCGCCAGCATCCACGCCCAGAATGTGCCTGATCTGACTTGTCGCAATCAGAATGCCCGATGCGGTGATAAATCCGGCAATCACCGGATGGGACAGAAAGTTGGCCAGGAAACCAAGCTTGAACACCCCCATCGCAAGCAGGATCGCCCCGGAAAGCGCCGCAAGTGTAAGGGCCGCCACCGCATAGCCCATCGTACCTGTCTCGGCCACATTGCCGATCGCCGCGGCCGTCATCAGCGAAACCACGGCCACCGGCCCGACGGCCAATGCGCGGCTTGTGCCGAAAATGGCATAAAGAATGATCGGGACAATCGATGCGTAAAGCCCGGCTTCTGGCGGCAATCCCGCCAGAAGCGCATAGGCCAGCGATTGCGGGATCAGCATGATCGTCACAATGATGGCGGCAACCATATCATTGCCGAACGCAGTCCGGTCATAGCTGCGGCCCCAGTCAAGGACGGGGATATATTTCCCAAGACGCGGCAAGGTCATGTTTGGTGACTTTCGATCATATTGCAAAGGTTAAAGGCGCAGCCTTACAACCCGTTCAGGGGAACCTTGAGCATCAGGCGACCGCTTTGATCCTTGGGCAGTTGGCCCGCACGCATATTGACCTGCAGCGATGGCAGGATCAGACGCGGCATATCAAGCTGTGCGTCACGTTCAGTGCGGAATTTGATGAATTCTTCGCGTGTCTTGCCCGCGCCAACATGAATGTTGAACCGGCGTTCGTCACCAACCGTGGTTTCCCAGCGGATGTCACGGCCATTGGGGCCATAGTCATGGCACATGAACAGGCGCATCTCGTCGGGCAGTGACAGCACCTTTTGAATGCTGTCATACAAAACACCGGCATCCCCGCCCGGGAAATCGGCGCGCGCCGAACCGCCATCAGGCATGAACAGCGTATCGCCGACAAAGGCGGCATCCCCCATGACATGCACCATGCAGGCCGGCGTATGGCCCGGGGTAAAGATCGCAAAGCAGGTCATGGATCCAACCTGATAGGTATCGCCATCTTCAAACAGCTTGTCGAACTGGCTGCCATCGCGCTGAAACTCGGTCCCTTCGTTGAAGATCTTGCCAAAGGTTTCCTGAACAACCCGGATATTGGCCCCGATGCCCAGCTTTCCGCCCAGCTGTTGCTGGATATAGGGGGCTGCGGAAAGGTGATCGGCATGAACGTGGGTTTCAATGATCCATTGCAGATCAAGTTCGCGTTCGCGAATATCCTTGATGATGGCGTCTGCGTGATCAAAACTGATGCGGCCCGCGGCATAGTCGATATCCATGACGGAATCGACCACAGCACAGGCGTTGCTTTCCGGGTCCTTGACCACATAGCTGATGGTGTTGGTTGCGTCGTCAAAGAATGCGCGAACGTCTGGCTTTACAGACATATTTACCGGATACGGGGACATGGTATCTCCTTCGGTCAGGCGCACAGATCCGGCGCCGTTAAACACTGTTGAGATCATCCTACCCAGTCATGGTGAAGCGCGTCTGTGACCAAGTCACCAAACACATTCAAATATTATAATTTTTTGATTTTATTGATGAAACAGAAGCCTGAAAGCAGGTGCCTTTACTGTTTTGCCAACGCCTTGATCTGATCGCGGTCAAGAATATGGATGACTCCGCGCGCCTGTTCGATCCAGCCCCGACGCTGGAATTCGGCAAGCTGGCGGGAAATGACTTCGCGCGCGGTGCCGAGCTCGCCTGCAAGTTTTTGGTGGGTTGTCTGGATGGTTTGCTGTTCGGATGACAATTCGATCAGCTTTTGCGCCAGTCGGATATCGAGCCTGCGAAACGCGATTTCTTCGACCACTGCAAACAGATCGGTCATGCGGCGCGAATAGGCCATAAAGACGAACTGGCGAAATTCCGGTGAATCCGCAACCATGCGATCAAACACATCACGGGGAATGGCCACCGCCTGCAATCCGGTTTCTGCGATGCCTTCGGCGGAATAATCTTCATACGCCATCAGACAGGCTGTGGTTAACACACAGCTTTCACCGGCATGCACACGATACAGAACAATTTCACGACCGGTTTCAGATGTTTTCTGAACCCGCACCGTGCCACTTAGCAGCAACAATAACTGTTCGGGTGGCTTTCCCGGGCCAAAGATCACGGTATCGACCGGAATATCAATAACCCGGCTGTTATCGGTCAGATATTGGCGAAGCTCCGTCGACAAACGCGACAATCCGGGAAACTGCATGATCCAGTCTGCGTGCGACATATTTTATCCTGTCTGTTTCCCGCACCATTCAAAACAACAAAAACCTTTTGTGTTTTGTCTTCTTGGCCCCGCAAATGCAAGACCAAAGAACTGAACCCAAATCCGGGGATGGAGGGCAGCCCCGGAACCCGCGGCCAGTTTCCGCCTTTACGACAACCAAATACGGGGTCGCCCGGAAAATCTGATCATTCCTTGTTGGTCGGGATGATCAGATTGCCACGATCATCGATTTCCCAGAACGGGTTAAAGGCAACCTCCCAGGCATGCCCATCCGGGTCGCGGAAATATCCGGAATACCCGCCCCAGAACACCTTTTCGGCCGGCTTCTGGATTTTGGCCCCGGCTTTCTCGGCCTCGGCCATGACCTGATCGACTTCTTCTTCGCTGCGCGCGTTAAAGGCCAGGGTCAGACCGGCAAAACTGGCCCCCGTATCATCATCGAACTTGCCGTCTTCCTTAAGCGCATCACGCCCGAACAGGCCAAGGGCAAGACCATTGGACAGCTGGTAAAACACCACCTGCCCTTCGACCATTTCGGTCATTTTCCAGCCAAGGCCGTTTTCATAGAACCGGCGCGAACGATCCAGATTGGCAACGCCCAAGGTAATCAGCGAAACACGCTGTTCCATCTTATGCCCCCCACTGATTGCTGCATTAAAATCTGTCTGACCATAACACATTGTTTTTCCCGGCCAGAAGACAGACTCGATCATCGCTGGAATATCGCATCGCAACAGAGACGCAATTATATTGCGCGCAAATCGGTACCGGAATAAGTAAATAATAAGTTGACCCAACGTCAACCGATGCAATCGGGCGTTTTACGCATTGCGATGCGAGTTCATTTTGAAAAAAGGTCAGTATTCATTACCATTCTTGTATTCGGTGATGGTCCCGCAAACCGACCCGAATGAATGAGAGAACAGGTCATACCGAAACACTGCACCACATCCCATATAATAAAATGCAGTGCGTAAGACCCGAATGACCCGAATATCAGAGAGATCCCAAGGGAGACCGGTCATGGCACAATTGGCGGCAATCAGTCTGGACGACAAATATACCCTGGAAGAGGGTCGGGTTTACCTGACAGGCATTCAGGCCCTGGTGCGCCTGCCCCTGATGCAGCGCCAGCTTGACGCGCGCGCCGGGTTGAATACGGCAGGCTGTATTTCGGGGTATCGCGGATCGCCGCTGGGCGGACTGGATCAGCAGCTTTGGCGGGCCAAGAAGTTCCTGACCAAACAACAGATCGAATTTCAGGCCGGTGTAAACGAAGACCTTGCCGCAACCGTCGTCTGGGGTAGCCAGCAGGTCAATATGTACAAGGACGCCAAATATGATGGCGTCTTTGGTATGTGGTACGGCAAGGGCCCGGGTGTTGACCGGTCCGGTGACGTGTTCAAACATGCCAACCATGCTGGTACATCCAAACATGGCGGTGTTCTGGTTCTGGCCGGGGATGACCATTCTTGCAAATCATCCACCCTGCCCCATCAGACCGAATATGCGTTTATTGACGCACAGATCCCGGTTCTGAACCCGTCAGGTGTGCAGGATATTCTTGATTTCGGTATTCATGGCTGGGCCATGAGCCGCTATTCCGGGTGCTGGGTCGCGATGAAAACCATCGCCGAAACCGTTGAAAGCTCGGCCGCGGTTGATGTTGCCCCGGACCGCATCACGCCCGTTATCCCGACCGATTTTGTCATGCCCGAAGGCGGGCTTCATATCCGTTGGCCCGATACGCCAAAGGAGCAGGAACACCGCCTGATGAAGTACAAGCTGTATGCCGCACTGGCATATGCGCGTGCCAACAAGCTCAATAAAACCGTGATCGACAGCCCGAATGCGCGGCTTGGCATCATTACCACCGGCAAGGCATATCTTGATGTTATGCAGGCGTTTGACGATCTTGGCATTTCCGAGGAAGACGCCGCAAAGATCGGCATCAAGGTTCTAAAGGTCGGGATGAGCTGGCCGCTCAACCGTGACGATGTACGTGAATTCGCCATGGGTCTGGAAGAAATCATCGTTGTCGAGGAAAAGCGCGCGGTGATGGAAAACCAGGTCAAGGAACAGCTTTATAACTGGCGCGAAGATGTCCGCCCGACCGTGATCGGCAAATTCGATGAAAAAGGCGAATGGATCCTGCCATCGATGGATGAACTGACCCCGGCACGTATTGCCGTGGTTCTGGCCGAACGTATCAAGCGGTTCTATGACAGTCCGGCCATTCATGAACGCATCGACTGGCTGGCCGAAAAGGAAAAGGAAATCGCCGAACCACGCCCGGATGTGGCACGTATTCCGTGGTTCTGCCCGGGTTGCCCGCATAACAGTTCAACCAAGGTCCCCGAAGGAAGCCGTGCGATGGCCGGTATCGGGTGCCATTACATGGTCAACTGGATGGACCGTTCGACCGAAACCTTTACCCATATGGGCGGCGAAGGTGTGACCTGGATCGGTCAGGCACCCTTTACCAATGAAAAGCACGTATTCCAGAATCTGGGCGATGGGACCTATTACCATTCCGGGTCTTTGGCCGTGCGTGCCGCCGTCGCGTCGGGTGTGAATATTACCTACAAGATTCTGTTTAACGATGCGGTCGCCATGACAGGCGGACAGCCGGTTGACGGTCCGTTGACCGTACCGCAAATCACCCGGCAAATGTATGACGAGGGTGCAAAACGCATCATTGTTCTATCGGACGAACCTGACAAATATCCGATGGGATCGGACTTTGCGCCGGGTGTTGATATTCGCCACCGCGATGAGCTTGATAGCACCCAAAAAGAACTGCGTGAAATCGAAGGCGTTTCGATCCTGATCTTTGACCAGACCTGTGCTGCGGAAAAACGCCGTCGTCGCAAACGCAAACTGATGGTCGATCCGCCCAAGCGCGTTTTCATCAATGATCTGGTTTGCGAAGGCTGTGGCGATTGCGGTGAAAAGTCCAACTGCCTTGCGGTTGTGCCGGTCGAAACCGAATTTGGCCGCAAACGTGCGATTGACCAGTCGGCTTGTAACAAGGATTTCTCCTGTCTGAATGGCTTCTGCCCAAGCTTTGTCACCATCGAAGGCGGCTCCTTGCGCAAGCCCGAAGCCGCGGCCAAAGGCGATAAATCAGGTGATGCGGTATTTGCCAGCCTGCCACGTCCGACCCTGCCCGATATTGATGATCCGTGGTCGGTTCTGATCACCGGGGTTGGTGGTACGGGTGTTGTGACCATTGGTGCGTTGCTTGGCATGGCAGCCCATATCGAAGGCAAAGGCATTGTCGGGCTTGATATGGCGGGTCTGGCGCAAAAAGGCGGTGCGGTTGTCAGTCATATCCGCTTTGCCAATGACCAGAACAAACTGCATGCCGCCCGCATTCCGGCCGGTGAAGCCAATGTGGTTTTGGGCTGTGATCTTCTGGTTGCGGCAAGTTACGAAGGCCTTGCCAAGATGCGCCGCAACTTTACACAGGCGGTGATCAACACCCATGAAACCGTCACCGGTGCCTTTACCCGCAATCCGGACTTCCAGCTCAAGACCAACGAGCATATGAAAGTCATCAATGATGCGTGTGGGGCGGATGCGGTGCATTTTGTCGAAGGCAGTGACATTGCAACCCGCCTGATGGGCAATTCGATTGCGACCAACCTGTTCATGCTGGGTGTTGCCTGGCAGCGCGGTCTGATCCCGATCAGTGAAGAAGCCCTGATGCAGGCGATCGAGCTTAACGGTGTTGGTGTGGACATGAACAAGCAGTCCTTCCACTGGGGCCGCCTTTATGCCCACGATCCCAAACGGGTAATTGATGTGGTCGGCCCGAACGAAGCCGAAGCCCATCCGATCGCAACCGAGCTTTCCGACATCGTTGCCAAACGTCGGGCTTTCCTGACCGACTATCAGAATGCTGCTTATGCGGATCGCTTTGTTGCCCTGGTTGACAAGGTTGCTGCTGCTGAAAAGCGGCTTGGTGGTGGTGATGAATTGTCCCGCACGGTTGCCAAATATTACTTCAAACTGATGGCCTACAAGGACGAATACGAAGTCGCGCGTCTTTACACCGATCCAAGGTTCCTTGCCAAACTGGCGAAAAACTTTACCGGTGATTACAAGATCAACTTCCACCTTGCCCCGCCGGCCATTGCGACCCAGGACCCGGAAAGCGGTCAGCTGAAAAAATCGACCTATGGCCCCTGGATGATGAGTGTTTTCCGCATACTTGCGAAATTCAAGTTCCTGCGCGGATCATCGCTTGATCCATTTGGCCGTACACATGAACGCAAGATGGAACGCCAGCTGATTGCCGATTACGAGAAGCTCGTTACAGAAGTTATCGACGGCCTGACTGCGGATAACTTCCGCATTGCCAATGCGTTGCTGGCGCTTCCGGAACAAATTCGCGGTTATGGACATGTCAAGGACGCCAATATCGCCAAGGTCAAGAAACGCGAAGCCGAACTGATCGAACAGTTCCGCAACCCGCCAGAGCACCTCAAGGCAGCGGAGTAAATCCCTGCAATCGACGAAAGGCCCCGAGGTAATCTTCGGGGCCTTTTGTTTATGCCGCTCAGGTCACAAACACCGCGTCACTGCCCCCGCCCTGAAGACGGGCCGCCGCCGTTTGACCAAACGAAATCAAAAGCTTTTTACGTCGCGCCGCCGAAAGTGAGGATTCCTCACATTGTCGAATAATCGCGGCTTCAAATCGATCTGCGACAATCAAGCCGACATCATCAGGTATCAGATCGCGCGGAAAATCCATCGGCACGGCAAAGAAGAAGCGGTCACAATAATCAAGATAGCTTTGCCATTTCTGATCAGCCCGGAAATCCTCGACCGAGGATTTGACTTCGACTGCCCACAATTCCCCCTTGGCCCCCAATGCCAAAACATCCAGCCGACGACCATTCCCCAACCGAAGCTCGGTCAGACAGGACATCTGATGATGATACAAAAGCCGACAGACGCCATTGGTGACTTCGGCAGTGATTTGGGGACGGGTTTGCGTTTCCATGACGAAATCCTACAAAAACAAAAGCCCGCTCGAAAGCGGGCTTCTCGGGATCGCGAATGTCTCCTGACAGGAACTGTCAGCTCATTCCCAGTGCGCGTTTGTAGACCTCGAGGATTTCTTCCTGTTCGGTGCGCTCGTGGTCTTCCATTTTGCGCAGACGGATGATCTGGCGCAAGATTTTCACATCATAGCCAAGGGCCTTGGCTTCGCCATAGACTTCCTTGATGTCGGCCATCAGGTTGGCCTTTTCTTCTTCGAGACGTTCGATACGCTCAACATAGCTCGCAAGCTGATCGGCTGCGATACCACCGACTTCGGTCATCAATTCTTCTCCGATGATGGATTGCACAGCGGATACCCGGTGCGCGAAATTTTCAATGCGGCGCGACGATACTCAATGCACTGGCCGCTGACAAGTGCCATCAGGACAGATTGCCTGATCCCGGCACGGTTCGTTCGATCAGACAATCTGCCACCGCCAGCAAGGCATCATTGACACTGGCCCCGCGTTCGATGGCGGCATTATAGATCTCGCGCTGACGGCGTGCACTGGTGCCGCGATGGATGATTTCGCGGGCATGTTCGACCTCGGCAACACAGCCGAAATACTCGGCATCAGGGCGGATCAGTTCAAGGATTTCCTCGACCAGATCGGCATAGGGCACGATTTCCCCGCGCCCGAAATCAATCAGTCCCGCCTTGTCCCCGGCATCACTGCCATATCGGCAGGCCCGCCAGCGGTTTTCACGCACCAGCATGTTCGAATAAATGCGCCAACGCTGATTATTGCGCCGCAAACGATACAGCATGCGCATCACACAACGGGTAATCGATGCCACGCAAATCGCATCTTCCAGATCGGTACAAACATCGGCAATGCGCATTTCAAGCGTCGGCCAGCGATCAGAGGGCCGCAAATCCCACCATAGCTTGGTGCCGTCTTCGATCACGCCTGCCTGGATCAGCATATCGACATGGCGGCGATATTCCGCCCACGACCCGAAAACTTCCGGAAGGCCCGTGCGCGGCAGGTTGTCAAACACCGACAAACGAAATGTCTGAAGGCCGGTATCCCTGCCCCGCCAGAACGGTGAACTTGTCGTCAGGGCCAAAAGATGTGGCAGGAAGTAACTTGCCTGCGCCATCAGTTCGATCCGCAGATCATCGTCCTCGATCCCGATATGGACATGCATCCCGCAAATCAGCAAACGATCAACCACGGTACGCAGGTCACGCGCAATCGTGTTGTAGCGTTCACCGTCGGTATGTTTCTGACTGTCCCATTGCGCAAACGGATGGGTCGAGGCCGCAAGCAGCGCCATGTCATATTTCGCAGCCACCCCGGACAGGGTGGAACGCATATGGACAAGTTGCGCACGGGCCTCGGCCGCACTGTTGCAGACCGTGCTTCCGGTTTCGATCTGACAGCGCATGAATTCGCTGGAAACCTGATCGCCAAGTTCTGCCTTGGCGTCTTTCAGGAAATCGGCGGGCGGGTCTTTGGCAAGATCGCGGCTTTGGCGATCAACAAGCCAGAATTCTTCTTCGATCCCGATGGAAAATCCCGGTTCGCGCGCACTGGACCCAACCAAATCAATCTCTCCGAATCTTGTAAAGGTTCGGGTCGGCAAGAATATCGACAAAGGCATCGCCAAGGATCTTTGCCCATTTCTCGCAACCTTCGTCAGTATCAATCAGATCCTGACGGATTTCAATCGACACACAGGGAAGCCCGCCGGCTTCGCCGTGATGGTCAATGGTGTAATCGGCCATGTGCTGCCCGGAATAGGGTTCGTTATCGCCAATGGTCAGATCCGGGTTCTGTTCACGCAGCTTGGCCAGAAGCGGTACCGGAATACGATCATCCTGATCCCACAAAACACCGATTTCCCACGGACGTTCAAAGCCCTGGAACACCGGGGTGAAGCTGTGGATCGCAATCAGGGCCGGGACGATTTTATGCGCGTGGAAATTCGCAATGCGTTCTTCGATCGCACCGTGATAGGGCAGGAAAATCTCGCGGATGCGTTTCATATGTTCGGTCGGCGAGACATTCTTGTTGCCCGGAACAACCGTCTGATCGGCGATTTCCGGCATGCCGGTCGGATCCCAAAGTTGACGGTTGCAATCAATCACCAAACGGGAATACCCGCCAAGAACAGCCGGGCAATCGAACCGTTCAACCAGAATTTCGGTCACTTTGCGCGCACCAATATCCCAACCGATATGACGTTTGCGTTCCTCTTCGGGCAGGCCAAGGGTGCCAAGACTTTTGGGAATAGCGCGCGATGCATGGTCGCAAACAAAAAGCGAATGCCCTTTGCCATTTTCGTTGAGAACTTCGAACGGGGCCGGATCATCTTGGCCCAACAGGGCCCCTGCATGGTGAGACACGCGTATTCTCCTGAAAGTCAGTATTTTGGGTAAAGGTGGCAGGTCAGGCTGAACAGTTCCAGACAGGGTGAAAACGGTACTGGCAATCGTTCAGGCACTTGTTGAACTATCAATTTATCGCCCAAGAGACAAGATAGCCCTGCAATATCGCATCACTTCACACATCGACGCTTTGCGTCGGCCCCCAACATCCCGTAAAGTGGTATGACCATTATGGTCAGAACCAGATTTTCACCTGCGTTGGCGCCGAAGAACACGATTGGAGTAAACCCAACATGCCGTCTGCCAAATCAAGCCCGGCATCCGATAACCAGGACGCCAAACGTCCCAAACGGATTGCCGATCAGGTTGCTGATCAAATTCTTGAAAAGATTGCCGATGGTATCTTCCTGCCCGGGGACCGCCTGCCCGGTGAACGCCAGCTTGCCGAAAGCATGAAGGTCAGCCGGGTTTCGGTGCGTGCGGCCCTGCAAAAACTTAAGACCCGCGGCTATTTGCGCGCGGTTCAGGGGGGCGGCACCGAAATTCTGTCATCGACCGGGATCGATATGGATACGGCGATGACCGATCTTGTGCGCGATTCGATCAATAACCTGCGCGATTTGCAGGAAATCCGCTGCACGCTTGAAACATGGGCGGCACGGCGTGCGGCCATCAATGCCAGTGACGAGGATATCAAACTGTTGCGGCTGGCCTTCCGTCAGGCCCATGACCCGCGACGTGCGGCAAAATATCGCGCCGATGATGACCATCGTCTGCATATGATGATCGGACGTGCCACCGGGTCGATCATTTATTATCACGTGATGAAGATGCTTCATGACGTGTTGCAGGCTGCCCTTACTGAAATCCGTTTCAATTCAATGAGCGGCCCGTCCTTTGACCGCATGGTTCAGGACCACCATCGCGACATCATCGAAGCAATCGCCGCCCGTGACCCGGATGCCGCCGAAAAGGCAATGTCCAATCACCTTCAGGCGGTGCTTGATTTCTTTAAAACGGCTTCGGACAAACAGGCGACCTGATCGCCCCCCGAAACAAGGCCGAAAACATCATAAAATACATTCAGGGAACCCCGATATGACGACGTCTCGCGAGAAACTTCTGGCTTTGATGGATGCAGCCCTTAAGGCGGCTGATCCCGGTGTTCAGATCCCCCGCAACATGCCATCCCCACCCAAAGGAAAAACCATTGTCATTGGTGCTGGTAAGGCATCGGCCAACATGGCGCGCGCCTTTGAGCAGGAATGGAAAGGCGATCTTGAAGGACTTGTTGTCACGCGTTATGGCCACGCTGTTCCCTGTGAGAAGATTGAAATCGTCGAGGCATCGCACCCTGTGCCGGATGCTGCGGGCGAAGAAGC
This sequence comes from Thalassospira sp. MIT121401, assembly GCF_047125595.1. Lineage (NCBI taxonomy): Bacteria > Pseudomonadati > Pseudomonadota > Alphaproteobacteria > Rhodospirillales > Thalassospiraceae > Thalassospira > Thalassospira sp. MIT121401. The sequence continues at coordinate 2,209,079 of NZ_CP138926.1, read as the reverse complement.
CGCGAAACGCATTCTTGAAATCGTTCAATCGGCGGGCCCCGATGATCTGGTGGTCTGCATGATTTCGGGCGGCGGGTCGGCCCTGCTTGCCCTGCCCGGTCCGGGACTGACCCTTGATGACAAGCAATCGATCAACAAGGCATTGCTGCGCAGTGGCGCGACCATTTCGGAAATGAATTGCGTGCGCAAACATCTTTCGGCGATCAAGGGCGGACGCCTTGCCAAGGCTGCCGCACCGGCGCGCATGATTACCTATCTGGTGTCAGATGTACCCGGCGACGATCCGGCGATCATTGCATCGGGACCGACCGTTGCCGACCCGACATCGGGTCAGGACGCGCTTGATATCATCCGCCATTACCAGATCGACATCCCCGAGGCCGCCGAAAAACTTTTGCGCAGTGCCGATGATGAAACGGTCAAACCCGATGATCCCTGCTTTGACGGGCATGAGACCATCATGCTGTCACGCCCGCAAGACAGCCTTGAAGCCGCCGCAGAAGTGGCCCGCAAAATGGGTCTGAACCCGGTGATCCTTGGCGATGCAATCGAAGGTGAATCGCGCGAGGTCGCCATCATGCATGCCGGTATCGCCCATCAGGTCGCCAATCACGGGCAACCGGCCGCCAAGCCCTGTGTCCTGCTTTCGGGTGGGGAAACAACGGTAACAGTACGAAGCAAAGGCGGACGCGGCGGACGCAACAGCGAATTTTTGCTGTCGCTTCTGATCCAGTTGCGCGATCAGCCGGGGTTCAGCGCCATCGCCATTGACACCGACGGCATTGACGGCAGCGAAGACAATGCCGGTGCGATCATAGATGGGACAAGCTGGCAAAAGGCACAGAAAGCCGGTGTTGATTTGCGGCAATATCTTGCCAACAACGATGCCTATAGCGCCTTTGCACGGATTGATGATCTGATCATCACCGGCCCGACATTAACCAATGTCAACGACTTCCGGGCCATTCTGATCGAATAGCCGACCTGTCAAGACGGGCTCAGGCACCGGGTTTTGGCATCCATGGCCGAACCCAGCCAAGCCCGTCTTCGGTTTTGTCATGCGGCTTGTATTCGCAACCGATCCAGCCATCATAGCCAATGCGATCAAGCATATAAAACAGGAACGGATAGTTCAGTTCCCCGCTATCAGGTTCATGACGGCCCGGCGCGCCGGCAACCTGAACATGGGCAATGCGATCTAGATGCTTGTCCAGGCGGGCTGCGATATTACCGCCGACAATTTGCGCGTGATAGATATCAAATTGCAGCTTCAGGCGCGGATGATCCAGCTGTTCAAGGATCACGGCGGCCTGTTCGACGGAATTCAAAAGATATCCCGGCATATCAACCGGATTGATCGGTTCGATCAGGATATCGACACCGGCCTGATCGGCCAGGTCGGCGGCATAAAGCAGGTTGTCGCAATAAAGACGCGCCAGTTCGCCGGAATTTTCGTTTTCCCCCATCACACCGGCCATGCAATGAAGCATCTTGCAGCCGGTTGCGGCCGCGTAATCAAGCGCCTTGACCACGGAATCGCGAAATTCGTCTTCGCGTCCCGGACGACAGGCAAGGCCGCGGTCGCCGGCTTCCCAGTTGCCGGCGGGAAGATTGAACAAGACCTGTTCAAGGCCGTTATCGGTCAGCAGTGATTTGACCGTCGATAGCGGCATGTCATAGGCACCGATATATTCAACCCCGACAAATCCCGCATCGGCCGCCGCCGCAAATCGTTTTTCAAACGGAAGATCGGCAAACAGAAACGAAAGATTGGCGGCAAAACGTGGCATATCGCACCTGACGGGTGAATGGAAACGGGCACGTATGGTTTCCCAACTGCCTGATCAGGTCAATGATCAATCAGCGGATTTTCAGGATGCGGTTGGCAATTGGGCAACCTGGTTTGAAATCCAGTCGGCGAATGCATCGACCTCGGCCCGGTTGGTGCCACGTCCGGTATGCAGAAAATGATACTGATGACCGTCCAGATGTTGATCAAAGGGCATGGTCAAAAGGCCGGCATCAAGTTCATCGCGCGCCATTGCCGGACTGGCAAGAACCACACCCTGCCCGGCAATTGCGGCCTGAATGGCGTGGGTATCATCGGAAAAGCTGATGCCCCCCGACGTTTTAAGCCCCTTGATCCCGTTTGCCGCAGCCCAGCGTTCCCAAGTCGGCGTCACGTCATCGGGACTAAGCCAATCAAGATGCAGCAAGGTCGCATTGCAAAGATCATCACCGCTTTGAAGGCCCAACATCGGGCTGCAAAGCGGGGTAAAGGTTTCACGAAACATCGTTTGGGCAACAAGCCCCGGATATGGGCCACGCCCGTATCTGATCGCGGCATCGACCGCCCCGCTGGCAAGATCAACCGCCGCAGCCGAGGTATGAAGACGCAGATGAATATCAGGATGGCGTTTCTGAAAATCCGGCAAACGGGGCAACAGCCATTTGGCAGCAAAAGACGGAAGAACCGAAACCGTCAAACCACGCGATGTCTTGCGACGACGAATGGCATCAACCGCATTGGCAAAGGATACAAAGCCGTCGCGCAGCACCGGGTACAGTTCCTGACCGGCCTGGGTCAACACGACCTGGCGTGGTTTGCGATCAAACAGACGCACACCCAGCGTTTCTTCAAGAAGGCGTATCTGATGGCTGATTGCCGTTGGGGTCACGGCAATCTCGCCAGCAGCTTTTTTAAAGCTTTGATGACGCGCAGCGGCTTCGAACGCACGCAAGGCAGCAAGGGGCGGTAAAGACATATGAATGAATTCAACTCATCTATAACATGATGAATTCGATTTTGCCCGAGGCAGAAAAACAAGGCAAGTCTTGGTCATCACATGATCGCAGATGAAGTGATTTCATCAAAGATGGAGACCGCGATGACCAGAATTCTTCATATCGACAGCAGCGCCCGCCCCGGCCGATCCGATCAGAAACCGCACGGGTCCCACAGCCGCCGGCTGACCGCCAAATTCATCGAACATTGGCGTTCCGCGCGACCCAATGACGAGATCATTTATCGTGATGTCGGTGCAAATCCGCCCGCACCGGTCACAGGCGACTGGGTCCATGCAGCATTTACCAAACCCGATGATCGCGAAGACTGGATGCATAACGTTCTTCGTGAAAGTGACCTTTTGGTCGATGAACTTTTGGGTGCTGACATTATTGTCGCGGGCGTTCCGATGTATAATTTCGGCATGCCCGCCCAGATGAAGGCATGGGTCGACAACATTGTCCGGGTCGGCAAGACATTCGGCTTTGACCGGTCCCGCGAAGGCGTTCCCTATTGGCCGATGGTGACGGACGGCAAATCGATTGTCGTTTTGTCATCGCGTGGCGATTACGGTTATGACGCAGGTGGTCGGGTCGCGCATCTGAACTTTGTCGAAGGCGGGATTTTCACCCCGCTTGAATATATCGGCATCACGGATCAATACGGGACCGCGATTGAATATGACGAGTTCGGTGATGACCGCACCCAAAAGTCAATCGCACTGGCCGAGGCCGAAACAATCGCAATTGCCGAAAAACTGATCCGAATACACGCGACCAAAAATGCCGCCTGAAACCCGTGACCAGGCACGGTTGATCGCCCTGCCCGGTCCGTTCACAAGCAGCGCTGTGCCAGATCATCCGGCTTTCTGTTTGGCGGGTGGCACGACCGCACGGGCATTGTCCTTGTCCAACCCGGTAATCAGACGCGCGCCTTTTTTGCGGAAAAGGTAGCTCCAGACCCATTGCACCATGACCAGTGCCGGGGCCCGAATACCGATCAGGAAGTAAATATGCGCAAGCCCCCAGAACCACCAGGCAAGCCAGCCTTTCAGCTTAAACCCGTTAAGGTCAATCACCGCACGGTGGCGTCCAATCGTCGCCAGATTACCGGCATGGCTGTATTTGAATGCCGGTGTTGATCGCCCATCCATCAGATCGAGAATACGACGCGCAACATATTTGCCCTGTTGCTTGGCCGCCGGGGCAATTCCCGGAACCGTCAAACCATCCCGCCAGGGCACATGGGCCGCATCACCGATGACAAAAACATTCTGATGGCCCGGCACGGAAAGATCGGGTTCAACAATAATTCGCCCGCCACGATCAGCGGGTTTCTGTACCCAGTCCTTAAGATCGGGCACCTGAACCCCCGCACCCCAGATCACATTGGCTGCGGGGATAAATTCGTCACCGATCTTAACCCCCTGTTCGGTGATGTCGGAAACCGGACTGCCAAGACGGACTTCAACGCCGAGACTTTCAAGGGATTGATGGGTATATTCCGACAGGCTGCGCGGAAATGCGCCAAGAAGCCGGTCACTGCCTTCAACCAGAATGATACGGGCATCACGCGGATCAATCCGGCGGAAATCGTCGGTCAGGGCCTTTTTCGCCAGTTCGGCAATTGCACCGGCCATTTCGACCCCGGTCGGGCCACCGCCCACGACAACGAAATTGAGAAGACGGCGTTTCTGTTCTTCATCCTCGCTGTTTTCGGCGCGTTCAAACGCCAAAAGCAGGTTTTTACGGATGTCGGTGGCCTCGGTAATGTTTTTAAGCCCCGGCGCCAAAGACGCCCAATGGTCATTGCCGAAATAGGATGTGACCGCACCGGTCGCCAGGATCAGATAATCATATTCAAGATGATGATCCCCGGACAAAACACGTTGCCCGGCCAAATCGATCCCGGTGACCTCGCCCATGAAAACCGAAACATTCGGTGCGTGGCTGAAGATGCTTCGGGTTGGCCAGGCGATTTCAGCAGGCGAAAGGTCGGCTGTGGCGACCTGATATAACAGCGGCTGAAACAGGTGATGATTGCGCTTGTCAATCAGAACGACTTCGACATTCTTGCCCGCCAGTTTTTTGGCGGCACTCATTCCGCCAAATCCGGCCCCGACAATGACCACACGTTTCTGATCGGACATGCTGGCATACTCCGTTTTGTCCATAACCGGCCGGGCATGTCCCGGTCCCAGGCGAAAGCCTGGATCAGGACCTAGTGACAATATCGGGAAAGCGCAAGAAATCCAATGTGATCAACGGCACACGCAACCCAAGACAAGCAGGCACCTTGCCGTTATAAGAACGGTCTGTTGTCATCAAGATAGAGGCCCACATGAACAACGCCTTTTCGCTTCATCCCCAACTTGCCGCCGATACAACGCTGGTTACCGACGGCCCGCTTTCGCATGTGTTGTTGATGAATGATGCGCGTTATCCCTGGTTGATCCTTGTGCCCAAGCGCCCTGATCTTGTTGATTACGATGATCTGAGCCCAGAGGACCGCATCACGCTGGGCAATGAAGCCGCCGCCGTTTCACAGGTGATCAAGCGCCGGTTTGATGCGCATAAAACAAATGTCGCGATGCTGGGCAATATGGTGCCGCAACTTCATTGTCATGTTGTCGGACGGTTCAAGGATGATCCGGCATGGCCCGGCCCGATCTGGGGCGTTGGCACGGCCGAACCCTATGACGAGGAAGCCGGGCGTGACCGGCTTGCGGCATTGCGCGCCGATCTGATTTCGGCCTTCAAGCATCTTTGATCATCGATGCTCTTTGCTTGACGCACATCAAGGCAGCGCAGATTGGAATAATGCAAAAGACGGATAGAACGAATTAATCGGGATATCCGTCATGCAGCTGGCTCTTTACGAAAAATACGATCTGCGACTGCCGCGTTACACCAGCTATCCGACAGCCCCCCATTTCCATGCCGGGATCAACGGCACCGTGTTTGAAGGCTGGCTTGGGGAACTTGATCCCGCACAGCCGCTGTCGCTGTATCTGCATGTTCCCTATTGCGAAGAAATGTGCTGGTTCTGCGGATGCAACACCAAGATCACCAAACATTACAAGCCGGTCACCAGCTATGTCGGGGCCCTGCTTGGTGAAATTGAAAGCACGCTTGGCAAGCTGCCAAAGGGTCAGCGATTTGTCGTTTCCCATATCCATTTCGGCGGCGGCAGCCCCACCATTTTAAAGGCCGACGACCTGCGCACGATCATGGCTGCAATCAGCAATCGTCTGGATCTGTTGCCTGATGCCGAAATTGCCATTGAAATGGATCCGCGCACCGCAACGGCCGACTTCATGGATGCCATGGTCGAATGCGGCTTTAACCGTGCAAGCATCGGTATTCAGGATTTTCATGACGACGTCCAACGGGCTGTCAACCGCATTCAAAGCATTGATCTGGTCCGTGATGTGATTGACGGACTGGGGGATCGCGGGATTACTGGCATCAATGTTGATCTGATGTATGGCCTGCCCCATCAGACGATTGATACATTGCGTGACACGGTTGATCAGACCGTATCGCTGCGCCCTGACCGGCTGTCGGTTTTCGGATATGCCCATGTGCCATGGATGAAAAAGCACCAGCAACTGATCCCGACCGAAGTTCTGCCCGACACACAGGAACGCTGGGCACAGTATGAAGAAATCCAGAACAGGTTATCGGCCCATGGATATATCGCCATCGGGCTTGATCATTTCGCCCATGAAGCCGACAGCATGGCTGTTGCACTTCGCAATGGTGAATTGCATCGCAATTTTCAGGGTTACACAACTGATCGGGCCGAAGCCCTGATCGGGTTTGGTCCATCGGCGATTTCGTCGCTGCCACAAGGATATGCGCAAAACGATCCGGCACTGGCGCGCTGGCAACGCAGTGTCGAGGCCGGAATGTGCGCGATTGAAAAAGGCGTGGCATTAAGCCGCGAAGACAAGCTGCGCCGCGAAATCATCAACGAATTGATGTGCAATCTTTCGGTCGATCTTGATGATATATGCGCCCGCTTTCAGACATCAGCTGACCGGTTCCGCCCGGAACTTGATCGCATCGACGCAATGAGTGCGGACAACATCGTCAAAGTTAACGGTCATAACATTACTTTGACCGAAACCGGGCGCCCGTTGGTGCGTGCAATCTGTGCGGCCTTTGATACCTATCTTGATCCTGCGCATGGGCGCCATTCACAGGCTGTCTGAGCGAACATATCGCGTAAAAAAGGGGCCATTTGGCCCCTTTTTCGTTGAATGGTGCCTTGTGATCAATCCCAGTCCGGGGCCAGCCCATCCGGGCTTACGATCCGGCCGTTTTCATCGGCAAGATCATGGATGGCCTGCATCTGTTCACCGGTCAGTTCGAAATCAAAGATATCGAAATTCTCAAGCAGGCGCTGTTCCCCGACGGTTTTTGACAGGGCGATGACGTTGTTTTGTTCAATCACCCAGCGCAACACGATCTGGGCCACGGATTTTCCCTGGTCTGCGGCAATCGCCTTAAGGGTATCGTTTTCAAACACCTTGCCATCGGCCATCGCGAAATAGCTTGTCAAAGACATGCCAAGCTTGTTCGCGGTTTCCATGACCACCGACTGATCAATGAAGGGATGATATTCGATCTGGTTGGTGACAATCGGCGCATCGGACAGGGCCACTGCTTCGTTCATCAGGGCGGTGTTAAAGTTGCTGACACCGATATGACGCACCTTGCCGGCTTTGCGCACTTCGTTCAGTGCACCAATCTGTTCGGCAAGCGGCACGTCCTTGTTTGGCCAATGCAGCAACAACAGATCGACATAGTCGGTGCGCAGCTTTTTCAGGCTTTCATCAACCGATGCGATGAAATCATCATGGCGGTAATTCGACACCCAGACCTTGGTCGTCAGGAAAATATCCTGACGCGGGACGGATGACAGTTCGATGGCTTCGCCAACGGCTGCTTCGTTCTCATAGATCTGGGCGGTATCGATATGGCGAAAACCGGTTTCCAGTGCCTTGGGCACAATCCGTTTCACATCATCTTCGGAAATGCGAAATGTCCCAAATCCCAGTGCCGGGATGGTGGCACCATTTGTCGTTACATCAAACATGTTTTCAAACCTCGTTGATTATGGGTCTGTCTGCGAAACATCCGGCGGATGGTTTCGTTCCGGACCCGATGAAAATTCTTTGGGAAAGGCCGATCATTCGGCCGGTTGCAGACGGGCAACGTCGCGACGGTCAAGCGACCCGCTCAGCACGGTCAGGCCAAGGGCAAGAACCACAAGAATCGCCCCGATCCACGGCGTTGCCGCCAGTCCAAGTCCGGATGCCACAACATGCCCGCCAATCCATGCGCCCAGCGCAATGCCAAGATTGAAGGCCGCGATATTGAGCGCGGATGCAACATCAACCCCGCCAGGCCGGTGTTGTTTGGCAAGTTTCACGACATAAAGCTGCAAACCCGGAACATTGGCAAATTGCAGGAAGCCAAGCGCACCGAGGGTCACAATGGTCGCAACCGGTGAAATTGCGGTAAAGCTGAACAGCACCAGTACCGCAGCCTGAAGCACGAACAGAACGGTCAGGGCGCGCACCGGGTTTCGATTGGCAAGCTTGCCACCGGCAATATTACCGATCGCAATCGCCACACCGTAAAAGATCAGGATCAGACTGACCGATGATTCGGTAAAACCGGTAATTTCCTGCAAGATCGCGGACAGATAGGTAAAGGCCACGAACGTGCCCCCATAGCCCAGGGCTGTCATGCCATACACAATCAGCAACCGCGAACTGCCAAGCACCCGCACCTGATCACCAAGCCCGGCCGTTTCACCGCGTTTGAGGTTGCCCGGCAACAGCAACGCAATCCCGGCAAAGGAAATCACACCAAGCAGCGCAACACCCCAGAAGGTCGCGCGCCAGCCAAACATCTGCCCGATAAAGGTGCCAAGCGGCACACCGGTCACAATAGCAACGGTCAGCCCCATGAACATCATGGCAATCGCCGATGCCCGACGGTCTTCCGGAACCAGATCGGCAGCAATGGTTGCCCCGACCGAGAAGAATACACCATGGGCAAAGGCCGAAATCACCCGCGCAACCAGAAGCAATTCATAACTCGGGCTTAGCGCGGCAACACCGTTGCCAATGATGAACAGGCCCATAAGCCCCAACATCAGGGATTTACGGTTCATGCGACCGGTCAAAGCCGTCAGGACCGGGGCACCAAAAGTCACGCCAAGGGCATAAACACTGACAATCAGCCCCGCCATCGGCAGGGTCACATCAAGATCGCTTGCAACTGTCGGCAACAGGCCGACAACCACAAACTCCGTTGTTCCGATCGCATAGGCCGCGATGGTCAACGCAAACAAGGCAAGTGGCATTCAAATTCTCCTTCCGCACTTAGCGCGGATAAACAGGTTTCATCGGGGTTTCCCCGGAATTTGGTATGACTATGCCAATCAAAACCTTGCGCGATAATCCGGATTGCGCGACAACCATATTTGAATTCAATTCAAAGACGAGGATGCATTGGACAACCGTGCGGGCGAAATGGAGACCTTCATCAAGGTCATCGAACATGGCAGCTTTTCACAAGCCGGGCGGGATCTGCACATGTCGCCATCCGCTGTCAGCAAGCTGGTCACACGGATCGAAGACCGGCTTGGCACCAGACTTCTTGTCCGTTCGACACGGCAATTGCAGCTTACCCCCGAAGGCGAGATGTATTTGCGCCGCGCCCGTACCATCCTTGACCAGATTGATGAAACCGAACGCCTGATTGGTGGTGGCGGTCAGGCAGCCCCGCGCGGCAAACTGAGCATCAATGCATCCGTGGCCTTTGCCCAGGTGTTTATCATCCCCCACCTGCCCGGCTTTTTGCGGCAATATCCCGATATCGAACTGGAACTGACCCAGACAGACGGCATTGTTGATCTGCTTGAAGAACGGGCCGATATCGCCATTCGTTCCGGCGGGCTTCCGGATTCCAGTTTGATGGCGCGCAAGCTTCTTGAAACCAAACGCAAGATCGTCGCATCCCCGGCCTATCTCGAACAGTTCGGGGTCCCGCAAACGCCTGCCGACCTTGCCGATCACAATTGCCTGCGTTTCAATTTTATCAAGGGACGCAATTTCTGGCCGTTTACCGATCCGCAAACCGGACGCCAGTTCGATCAGACGATCACCGGTGACTTTCTTGGCAATAATGGCCCATTGGTCAAATCAATGTGTCTGGCCGGTATCGGCATTGCGCGCATTGGCAATTTCCACGTCCATCAGGCGCTTGAAAAAGGGGATCTGGTGGAAATCCTGGCCGACTGGACCAAAGACGACATTGAAACCGTTCATGCCGTTTGGGCCGGTCACGACCATCTGGCGACACGCATCCGGGCCTTTATCGACTTTGTTGTCGATTGTGTGCGCAAAAGCCTGTCACGATGATTTGCGCAGGGTCAGGATCACAATCCCGCTGACCACGATCAACCCGCCCACCATCTGGATCGGGCTGATCATCTGATCAAGGATCACCCAGCCAAACAACAATGTGGCAATCGGTTCAACATTCATGACCGACGCATTGCGCGCCATATCCAGACGCGGCACAGTGATGAACAGAACCGAAAATGCACTGCCATAAAGGGCCACCAGAACGGCAAGCCCGATCCAGCCTTGTCCTGCCTGTGGCAAGGCCATTCCGCCGGGCAACACATCGCCCAATCCGGCAAAGATCATGGCGACAAACACCACAAGCATGGTGAACATTGAACGCACTGAACCGTTCAGTGCCGCCAGCTTGTGATCGGTCACCCAAAACGCAACCGACAGCGCCGTTGCCGCCGTCAGTGCAAAGGCAATGCCAAGCCACCATTCATCGGTAACCGTCACCCCGCCGCCGAGAATCCCCGGAAGATCAAGCGCCAGAACAAGCCCCGAAAGTATGAAAAGCATCAATGCTGCCGACTTCAATGTCGGGCGTGCCCCGCCCAACCCCCAGGTCAAAAGAGCCAGAATGATCGGAAATGTGTTGGCCGTCAGCAACGCCAGTGCCACCGGCACGCGGGCAACCGCGGAATAAAGACACAGGCTTTGCACCGTGATCATCACCCCCAGCAATACTTGCCAGCGCCCGAGCCGCTTGGGCAGGCGAATGGAATGATGCTGGAAAGTCACGATCGAAATCAGGATCAGCAAGGCAACGCCGGACCGGCACAAAACCGCCAGCAAAAGCCCCGTGCCGTTTTCAAATGCCAGTCGGGCGGCAACATGATTTCCGGCAAAGCTGCATGCCACAAGCGCAAGCACCATCACCGCAACGTGGCGGGGAAAAAGTGCGGGCGCACCATTCTGGCGTGTCGGGGACGAATTGGCGTTGGCGGCGGGCATTCGCAGACATCCTGACTGTTCGGGGCACCACGAATAGACCTTATGGCCATAGAAGAATCAAGGCGTTATATGGAATCCTGATGTTCTGTTGCGCGAAGAAGTTCCAGACATCTTTGCGCAACCAGACGGGCGGGCTGCAAGGACGGATGACGGAACGGCACAAGCTCGGTCCCGGTTTGCATCGGCCGGGCATAATCGCCGTCATAAAGTGACTGATGCAATCGTTGATGTCGCTCGGATGCCAGTCCATCAGGGGCATAGATATACACACCGCCCGGCGCGGCCGCGGCCTCGCAACACATGGAAACGGAATCCCCGGTAACAATCAGCACATCGGCAAGGGCCAGATACCCGAAATAGGGATTTTCATCCTGCGACGTCCAGTCATGGAGATGATAGCCAAGCCCCGACGCAGCGAGACGTTCGGCGATCAGTTCTTCGTTCTCCGGCCCGGTACGCCGACTGGTCGTCACCAGCAAACTGCCATCCACCGCGCGGGCTGCGTCAATCGCAGCCGAAATCAGTTCATCGGCCATATCTCGGGTAAAGGTGGTTTTTTTTGTGCTGCCGCCCACGATCACGGCAAAACGCGGGGCCGGCAATCCTTTGAAATGAGGACGCCAGGTATCAGCTTCGATCAGAAGACGCGTTTCCGTAACGCGGTGCGGCGCGCCCGGAATTTCAAGGATGTTTTCGCGAAGCGCCATCCGGTCATGGGCCGGGACAGCAATCAGATCAAATGCACTTTCACCACTATCGGGGCGCATGATCTGACAAATGCGGGTGTGGCCGCGGCTTTGTTTTTTGATCCATCTTGCCACCGGCGCGGTGCGCCGTCCGGCCGAAATCACCAGATCAGGCCAGGGTGCCACCAGACGCATGCGCGAGGGTACATCAACCCCGATCAAACTCGCCCCGCGAATGATATTGGGCAGGCGCGCCAGTTTTGTATATCCGATATCAACACGTTTGAAGGGTTGCGCCAGTGCTTCGGCCACACCGATTGCCTGATTGATGTTTCCCGCACGGTCATCGGCCAGAACCCAGATCAGATGCGTATCTTGTTCGGACATTCAGGGAGACTTTCCTGATTTGATTATTGTTATTGGATTGCGGTCCCGAAGATCATAGTCGCTAATCCTGCATGCGTCGATGGTCTGGCATGATTGGTAGCGTCAGATCACGGCTTTATCAAGCATGGACGCCGGGTTATGAAATTGGCTCTGGGCTTCGAAACAGTTTTGTAATTTAATCTGCGCCCACCCACCTATTCTTTAGGGTGGGTTTTAACCTTCAGTGAAGTGTGGACAGAATGCTAGGGACATCCGTTTCCGTCAAAAGAACATCGCGCATTGTCCTGTGCGTCTTGCTTGCCTTGTTGCCCATTACGGTCTGGATGGTCACGGAATTCTGGCGCGAGACCAAGCTTATCGACATCACCGAAGACGGCCGTAACAAACTGGAACTGTACCGGTCGAACCTTCAGGGTGCGATCAAGGAACACGAATATCTGCCGATCACGCTGGCATCTGACAAACGCATTCTTGATCTTGCTTTGTTTGCCGACCCGGCCAATGCGGCGGCGGTCAATATCTATCTTGAAAAGCTGGCAGCCGACAGCGGCGCGTCCGACATCTATTTCATGGATCAGAACGGCACGACCATTGCGGCAAGCAACTGGAACAGTCAGGCATCCTTTATCGGGCGCAACTTTTCATTCCGTCCCTATTTCCAACAAGCCCAGGCCGGGCTGACCGGCCATTATTTCGCATTTGGCATCACATCAAACGTGCCGGGCTATTACATTTCGCATCCTGTGCGTCCGGACGGGACCACGTTCGAAGGTGCCGTGGTGGTAAAAACCCACCTTGAAACACTTGTCCAGCGCTGGGCGCGCGGCAGTGAAAGCGTGCTGGTCACCGATGAAAACGGCATCGTGATCATTGCATCCCATCCCGAATGGCGTTTTCGCGATCTTGGTGGTCTTGCGGCCAAGGATCGCCCGCGAATTATCGCGTCGCGCAAATATGGGGATTACCCGCTTGCGCCGATGCCGTTGCTTTCGGGCCATTGGCCGTCCGATGATGATCTTGGCGTGTTGTCACTGGGGGGAACACCACGCAGCGCCGGGGATCGCAATACCGACCGTGGTGCCGACTGGAATGCAGACCAAAATGCCCCTGCCCCGCGTGCACGCGGCGTCGCAAACACGCCATCAGGTGATAGCGCATCGGGAAAACCCGAACCGGCCAGGACGACCTATCTGGTGACAGGAAGCACGCTTCCTGTTCAGGGCTGGCGAATGTATCTGTTGACCGACAAGTCATCGCTTGATCGTTCCGTGATCAGTGCAGGGTTGATGGGCGGGGCTGCGCATATCATTTTCACCGGCCTTGTCTTTATCATTTTGCAGCGCCGGCGCGCGATGCTGGAACAGCTTGAAATTCGGGACTGGTCGCAACGCGAACTGGAACGGCAAGTTCGCCTGCGCACGGCCGACCTGATGAGCACCAATTTGCGCCTGGCCCAGGAAATTACCGAACGTTCACGCACCGAAGATGCCCTGCGATCAGCACAGGCCGAACTGGTCCAGACCAGTAAACTTGCCGCCCTTGGCCAGATGTCGGCCGGGATCGCGCATGAAATAAACCAGCCGCTGACCGCCATTCGCAGCTATGCGGAAAACGCCCTTAAATTCATTGCACGCGGCAACGAGGAAACAGCGACCCGCAACCTGCAACGTATTTCCGAACTGACCGACCGCATGGGGCGGATTACCAACAACCTTAAAACGTTTTCCAGACGTCCGGAACAGGACAACCACCCGGTTGATGTTCCCAAACAGGTGCAGACGGCGATTGATCTGGTGCTTGAAACCGGTCGGGCCGGTGTTACCGACATTGCCCTGAACCATGATGAACATGTGCGCCCAGTCATTGCCGAGGCCAATCAGCTGACACAGGTTTTCATCAACCTGATCAACAATGCTGCCGATGCCTGCCAGAATATCAGTGACCCGAAAATCGAAATTTCAATCACCGAACGCGAAGACCGCGTTCTGGTAAAGGTCAATGATAATGGCCACGGCATTCTGCCCGAAAACCTGCCAAAACTGTTTGACCCGTTCTTTACCACCAAGCCGTTTGGTGACGGCCTGGGGCTGGGACTTTCGATCTGTTATGGCATCATCCGAAGCTTTGGCGGGACCATCCGTGCGGAAAACCGCCCAAATGGTGGATCCTCCTTTATCATCGAGTTGCGCCACGAGGGCATTGGCGAGGATACGGCGGAAAACAGCCTCTCGACGGCAATCGCCGGGCCTGATAGAAACTTCGCCCAAACCACGACCGTGCTTAATATGCACAGCGATCAGGCCGACCTTTGACCGGGTGTCCTGATCCTTGATCCGGGCCGAAGGATACGCCAGTGCCAACCACCGCCGATTGCGTTCTGTTTGTTGACGATGATGCCGATGTGCGTGAAGCCGCACAGCAAACACTTGAACTTGCCGACATTCATGTCGAAGTCTTTGCCGATGCCGGATCCGCACTTGCCCGATTGCGCAAAGGCTGGCCCGGGGTGGTTGTTTCCGACATCCGCATGCCCAAGATGGATGGTCTGGAATTTCTGGGCGAAATCAAAAAGATCGATAATGACATGCCCGTCATCATGATCACCGGTCATGGCGATGTCGCGACCGCGGTCAAGGCGATGCAAAACGGCGCGTTCGATTTTATCGAAAAACCATATTCCCCGGATCTGTTCATCGACATTACCAAACGTGCGATGGCCCACCGCAAGCTGATCCTGGAAAATCGGACGCTGCGTATCGAGTTGGCCCGCCATACCAAAAATGCATCCGACTTTATCGGACGCAATCCGGCGATGGAAAAGCTCCGCACCCTGATCAGCAATGTCGCCAGTACCAATGCCCATGTCCTGATCAATGGTGAAACCGGATCAGGCAAGGAAGTGATTGCGCGCAATCTGCATGAAATGTCGGGGCGTCCCGGACCGTTTGTTGCGGTCAATTGCGGGGGCATGCCCGAAAACCTGATTGAATCGGAACTGTTTGGCCATGAAGCCGGGGCCTTTACCGGGGCGGACCACAAACGCATCGGCAAATTCGAATTTGCCGACAAGGGCACGATCTTCCTTGATGAAATCGAAAGCATGCCGCTTGCCCTTCAGATCAAGCTTTTGCGTGTCTTGCAGGAACGCGCCCTTGAACGGCTTGGCTCAAACCGGGTACAGCCGATTGACCTGCGCGTTGTCGCGGCAACCAAAACCGACCTCAGAGAAGCATCTTCACGCGGCGAATTCCGCGAAGATCTTTATTACCGGCTTAATGTCGTGCAGCTCCATATTCCGCCATTGCGCGAACGCAAAGACGACATTCCGCTGTTGTTCGAACATTTCACCCGCGATGCCGCCAAACGGTTCGACCGCCCGGTCAAGCTGGTCACCCCGGCAGAAATGGCACAATTCACCGCCTATGACTGGCCGGGCAATGTGCGCGAATTGCGCAACGCCGCCGAACGGCGCGTTCTTGGCCTTGATCCGCTGGCGACCGGCAATGACATGGCCAGCCAGAACGGCATGACCCTGCCCCAACAGGTCGAAGCCTTTGAACGAAGCCTGATTACCGAGGCCCTTCGCGAACATGGCGGCAATGTCACCGCCACGGTCAGCGCCCTTGGCGTACCGCGCAAAACCTTTTACGACAAGCTGACCAAATATGACATAACCCCCGCCGAATTCAGGCGCGCACGCAGCGCATCGGAATAATCCGAAGCCCGCCCTTCCGGCGGGCTTTTTCTTTGCCCTTTTGCCCGCAAGACCAGCGCAGCCACAATGTGCGGACATCCACACATCTGACAAGATTTCATGTGTGAAATCGACAACAAAACAGCCGATCATGCTGCAACGCAACAGCGACGAATACCGCACAAGTGTATGATTTTACGTTGTTATCCAGCATCCCTCAAAACTGGCCCGTACCTTGCTGATTACGGCACAGCGCCAAAAGGCGTTTTAAAACGACGCCACAAAAGGCGCGCTTACGGGAAAACGCATAAGTTAGTAAAGGGAGACACTTTAATGCGTCCTATTACCAAGCATATCCTCGCAGCAGGCGTTGCCGCCGCAGCCCTGATGGGTGTTAATGCCGCTTCTGCACAGGAAGTCATCAAGTTCGCACACGTTGTCGCACCGAACACCCCGAAAGGTCAGGGTGCGGAATATTTCAAAAAACGTGCGGAAGAAATCCTTGGCGACAAGGTAAAAATCGAAATTTACCCGAACTCCCAGCTGTTTGATGACGACAAGGTTCTGCCGGCCATCCTGCGTGGTGATGTTCAGTTCGGCGCACCGTCGCTTGCCAAATTCGGCAAATGGACCAAGAAACTTCAGGTCTTCGATCTGCCGTTCCTGTTCAAGGACATGGATGCTGTTTCGTGCTTCCAGGATGGCGAAAAAGGCCAGGAACTGCTGAATGCCATGTCTGGCAAAGGTCTGACCGGTGTCGGTTACTGGCACAATGGCCTGAAACAGCTTTCGGCGAACAAGCCGCTGCGCGTTCCCGAAGATGCCGCTGGCCAGAAATTCCGTATCCAGTCGTCTGACGTGATCGCAGCCCAGTTCGAAGCTGTTGATGCCGTCCCGCAGAAAATGGCGTTCTCGGAAACCTATTCCGCGCTTCAGACCGGCGTTGTTGATGGTCAGGAAAACACCTGGTCGAACATCTATTCGAAGAAATTCTTCGAAGTTCAGGATTACATCACTGAATCCAACCACGGTCTTCTCGACTATATGGTCGTGACCTCGACCAAATGGTGGGAAGGTCTGGATCCGGAAATTCGTGACGGCCTGACCCAGGCAATGAACGAAGCATCCGATTACGCAAACGGCCTGTCGGCTGAACTGACCGCAGAACAGCGTCAGGCAGTGATTGATTCGGGTGAAACCGAAATCCTTCAGCTGTCGGCAGACGATTTCGCAAAGTGGCAGACCGCAATGAAGCCGGTCTGGGATGAGTTCTCTGGCGATATCGGTCAGGACATCATCGACGCCGCTGCTGCGTGTAACTGATCCTTACTTTTTCCCAACATTATCGGAAAAGGGCCGTTTACGATGATCTCAACGGTCGTTAACCGGCTGGAGGAGGGCATTATTGCCCTCCTGCTTGCCTCCATGACTTCGCTGACCTTTGTTAACGTTGTCATGCGTTACGTCTTCAATTCCGGCCTGACCTGGGCCCTGGAAATTACCGAGTTCCTGTTTGCCTGGCTGATCCTGTTTGGCATGTCATACGGGGTCAAGGTCGGCTCGCACATTGGTGTCGACGCGCTTGTGCGCCTGTTCCCGGACCGGGTTCAGCGCGTCATTGGCCTGTTCGTTGTTGCCACGGGCATCCTGTATTCAAGCTGGTTGATCATTGGTGGCTGGGAACTGGTCAGCTTCAACCACATGCTTGAAATGGAAGCCGAAGACAGCCCGATCATGCTGTGGTTCGTCTATCTGATCATGCCGGTTGGCGCTGCTTTGCTGGCGTTCCGTCTGGCACAGGTGGGCTGGCGCATCATTACCGGCAAACAGGTCGGCTTTAACCTGGCAGACGAAGCACGCGAAGCCATTGACCAGCTTAATCATGCTGGCAATGCCGCAGATGGCGACAAAGCCGCCACACCGTCAAAGCCAAACGCATAAGCCGCGCGGGGGACATTTTTCATGACTATCGCATTTCTGTTTATCCTGCTGTTCGGCTTGATGGCACTGGGCGCACCGATCGCCATTTCGCTTGGTGTTTCTTCGCTTGCGACCATTCTGATGTTTGGCGATGACAGCCTTGCCACGCTGGCCGAAAAGCTGTTTGGCGGGATGGAACATTACACCCTTCTTGCCATCCCCTACTTCATTCTGGCATCGGCATTCCTTTCGACCGGCGGGGTTGCCCGCCGTCTGATCCGGTTTGCCATTGATACCGTGGGCTGGTTCCCCGGTGGTCTGGCCATGGCATCGGTTCTGGCCTGCATGCTGTTTGCTGCTGTGTCGGGATCAAGCCCGGCAACCGTGGTCGCCATCGGCTCGATCGTGATTGCCGGCATGGTGCGCGCAGGTTATCCGCAAAGTTTCGCCGCCGGTGTGATCTGTAACGCCGGGACACTTGGCATCCTGATCCCGCCATCCATCGTTATGGTGGTCTATGCGGCCGCGACCGAAGTTTCGGTCGGGCGCATGTTCCTGGGCGGGGTCATTCCGGGCATCATGGTCGGCCTGATGTTGATGATTGCGATTTACATCGTTGCACGCATCAAGAAACTGCCAAGCCAGCCGCGTCCGTCACTTGCCGAATGGGGTGGTGCCCTGTTCTCGGCGTCTGGTGGGCTGTTGCTTGTGCTGCTGATCATGGGCGGCATTTATGGCGGGGTCTTCACCCCGACCGAGGCCGCGGCAGTTGCCGCCTTTTATGCCATGTGTGTCGCCGTGCTGTTTTACCGTGACATGGGCCCGATCAAGGAAATGTCCTGGGTCCCGGAAAACGGCAATAAAAGCATCGGCAGCCTGATCGCCCACAACGTTCCCCAAATGGGCAAGGCACTGGCGTTGCTTCCATTTGACAAGGATGTGCGTCACGTTCTTCTGGATGCTGGCAAAGTCACCATCATGCTGATGTTCATCATCGCCAATGCGATGTTGTTTGCCCATGTCCTGACGTCTGAACGGATCCCGCACACCATTGCCGAAACCATCATCGGATGGGGACTTCCGGCATGGGGCTTCCTGATTGTGGTCAACATCGTCCTGTTGCTGGCCGGTAACTTCATGGAACCGAGCGCCATTCTTCTGATCATGGCACCGATCCTGTTCCCGATTGCCATGCAGCTTGGCATTGATCCGATCCATCTGGGCATCATCATGGTGGTCAATATGGAAATCGGCATGATCACGCCGCCGGTGGGTCTGAACCTGTTTGTGACATCCGGGATCACGGGCATGCCGTTGCTCAAGGTTGTCAAGGCAGCCCTGCCCTGGCTGATGATCCTGCTGGGCTTCCTTATCCTGATTACCTATGTCCCGGCCATATCGACCTGGCTTCCGACAACCCTTATGGGACCGGAACGGATCATGACCCACTAGTCATTCCCGTTTCACGGAAACCGATCTTCCAAAGGGCGACACCGCAAACCGGTGTCGCCCTTTTTGCATGCGCATGCATGGCTGCCATTCCGCACCTGGCAAACTGTCGCGCTTGGAAAAAACAGCGATCTTGTGGATAATGATCTTTCTTCAATCGTTTCAGGTTGCTGTCCCTGATGGCGTGATCGACAATCGCGCAAGCCCGGACGCAAAGTTGCGCCGTTTATTTGCCTTTTCCTGTCCTGGTTCCGACCGTGACCCGCGTTCACATTTGTGCGCGGCCTTTTGCGCCCCACGCATTGGCAAATCAATGGCGACTTGCGCCGGCAATCAGGGATATGCGCCCTAAGCGCCCCTAATGAAACGGAATGCAGACATATGGCAAAGTCCATGCCCGATACCCGGCCCGATCCCAAACGTCTGGCCCTGCTTCTTGCAGCCCTGATTGCAACCGCGCCGTTTGCAATCGACACCTATTTGCCTGCGATCCCGGCCATGGCAGCCGATTTCGGTACCGCCACCCATGCGGTTGAAGTTTCAATCAGCACCTTTTTGATCGGCTTTGCACTGGGTCAGCTGATTGGCGGGCCGCTTTCCGATCGTGTCGGACGCAGACCGGTCGCCCTTGGCGGTCTTGTGATCTATATCGTGACCAGTGCGATCATTACCGGTGTCGACAGTGCGGCAACGCTGAATGTCATGCGGTTCGTTCAGGCGATTGGGGGTGGCTTTGCGCTTGTCGTAGTCGGGGCATCTGTCCGTGATCTTTACGAGGGCAAGGAAGCGGCCAAGATGTTTGCCCTGATTGCAGTGATCATGATGATCGCCCCGCTCGCCGCCCCGACGGTCGGTTCGGTGCTGCTGGTCTGGTTTAACTGGCAGGCGATCTTTGTTCTGTTGATTGTATATGGCAGCCTGATGCTGGGGGTTGTCTGGTTCAGAATGCCTGAAACCACCCGGTTCCGCCCGCATTATGCCGGCCCGACCCGGCGCGTCTGGTGGACCTATCTGGAAGTCTTGCGCACCCGGCGTGCCGTCGGTTTCATGCTGACCCATACCGGGGCAAGTGCGGTGATGTTCAGCTTTCTGACCGACAGCCCGTTCATGTATATCGATTTCTTTGGCGTCAGCCCGGCCCAGTTTCCCTACCTGTTTGGTGCCAATGTTCTGGTGATTGTGGTGTGCAACCGCTTGAACACGCCGTTGCTCAAACGTCTGGAACTCCATCAGATCCTTAAGATCGCAACCGCCATTCAGCTGGCAGCCGTCATCGGACTGTTTCTGGCGATCAATGTCTTTGAGCCAAGCCTTTATAGCGTCGTGCCCATGGTGATGATTTCGGTCGGGATGATCGGCCTGACCGCGCCCAGTGCGACCGCATCCTTCATGCAGTTTTTCCCCCATATTGGCGGAACCGCGACCGCATTGATGGGCACCATCCAGTTTGCAACCGGTGCGGTGGCGGGCATGGTGATCGGCCATTTCCACGACGGAACCCTGTTGCCGGTGACCTTGTCCATGCTGGGTTTCGGGATTTTTGCCAATGTGATGGTCCATTTCATCGCAGAGGCTCGACCATCGGAAATCACGGCGAATTTACATGAAACGCGCTCGACCGAAGCAGCGGGTTAAGACCTTTCCAAGGAGCACCATCAACCATGGCAAAGATGAATTTCAACGATTACGGGCGCTGCATGGCGACCTATAACAGTTGGCAGAATGCGGTTCTGTTTGATCTGTGTGAACAGATTGGCGACGAGGAACGCCGCCGTGATCGCAACATGTTTTTCGCATCAATCCACAATACGCTGAACCATATTCTTTATATCGATCTGCGTATTCTCGACATCCTCAAGACAGGTCAGGCCGGCCCGTATGATGCACGCACCATTGTTGCTGATGATTTTGACGATCTGAAAGAACAGCGCATCCGGATCGACCGTGAAATCGGCGCCTTTGTCGATGCCAATGACCATGCCTGGCAGGACGGTATTCGCGAATTGCAGGGGCTGGACGGGATCAAGCGCAAACTGCCCCGCCAGCTTTTCCTCATGCAGCTGTTTAACCATCAAACCCATCACAGATCGCAAATCACCAGTGAATTGCACAAGATGGGCATTGATTACGGTATCACGGACGTTCCGTTAACGCCCGATCTGCCGCTGTAAAGCCGGGCCTATTTGCCGGTAAAAACAGCTTTGCGCTTTTCGAGGAAGGCGGTGTAGCCTTCCTTGAAGTCCGCGCTGTCAAAGGCGCGATAGCCTTCGTCAAACTCGCGCGCGTCAATTGCCCCGCCCTGACGCAGGCGATTGATCATTTTCTTGTGCAGGCGCTGGGTGATCGGTGCTCCAGCGGCGATACGACGGGCGGTTTTGTCGATTTCGGCATCAAAATCGGCAATCGGCACGTGACGGGCCACAAAGCCGATCTCGCGGGCGCGTTCGGCACCAAACACCTGTCCTTCAAGAAGAATTTCAAACAAAGCGGCCTCCCCCAGAAGATCAAGCATGATTTCAAGCTCCGGATAGCCAAGTGTCGCGCCAAGTTTCATCGGCGGTACGGCAAATTTGGCGTTATCCGCTGAAACGCGCAGATCACAGGCCGACGCCAGCACAAACGATGCCCCCATGCACGGGCCATCGATTGCCGCAATGACCGAATGGGTGCAATTCTGGATTGCTTGCAGGGCCTCGGCATGAAGCAACCCGTAATCGCGGGCTTTTTCGAAACCGGCCCGTTCGCGGACAAATTCATGAATATCGGCCCCTGCGCCGAACCCGACCCCGTCGCCGCCGCGAATGACAATGCAGCGCAGATCAAGATCGTCGGAAAGTTCCTGTGTAATATTGGCAAGCATGCCCCACATCGGCTTTGTCAGCGCATTCTTGCGTTCAGGCTGGCAAATGGTGACAGTCGCGATGCCATCTGCAATGGCAACATTCAATCCGGTCTGGTCGGTCATGACATTTCCTTTGGGGCTTGCTGTTTTGGCACAGCTTAAATCGGTATAACTATACCGAATAAACCGAAACAACCGATTTGCCAATATAAGACAACAACTTCATCGCAGTCGGCGTCAGGCGTGATGCTTGCCGGTCAGTTCGGTTTTTGCCGTGACCACGGGATCAAGCCGTTTGTTCAGCCAGGCGACCGCCTGATCAATATCGGCTTCATAATGTACCATTGGCGGCTTCATCCCGTGGACAAAAAGGTCACGCCGGATATCGTGTTTTGTCCCGCAAAAGACGATATTCCCGCCGCGCCCGCGCACCTTCTGTACCAACCCGGCCAGCGTATTGGCCGCTGTTGAATCCAGAAATGGAACAGCGGAAAAATCGATCACAAGCGCCCGGCGCGTATCACCAATACGATCCAGGACCGATCCGAACGCCGCCGTCGCACCAAAGAAAAATACCCCTGAAATACGAAAGACAACAATATCGGGATCGCCTGCCAAGGCGGTTCCATCCTGGGGCACTGAAACCTGACTGTCTGCGCGGTCTTCAGCAACAAATGGCGTGTCGCTTTCGACATCGGCGATATTGGACATCCGGCGGATAAACAAAACCGATCCCAGAGCAAATCCGACCACAATCGCCTCAAGCAGGTCGCGAAACACCGTCAGCAACAATGTCGTCAGCAAAACAGCCGCATCACCACGCGAAGACCGCAACAATGTGATGATCGCATGTCTTTCAATCATGTTCCAGGCAACCACCGCCAACACACCGGCAAGACATGCAAGCGGAATGAAGCTGGCCAACGGTGCAGCAATCAGGATGAACAGCAACAGGAAAACCCCGTGCAAAATCCCGGCAACCGGCCCGTGTGCCTTGGAACGCACATTGGTTGCGGTCCGCGCAATGGTGCCGGTCACGCAGATGCCGCCAAACAGACCCGATGCAACATTGGCGACACCTTGTGCTACCAGTTCACAATTTGAACGATGCCGCCGCCCTGTCATCCCGTCCGCAACTACGGCCGAAAGCAAAGATTCAATCGCGCCCAGCAGCGCAAATGCAATGGCGTTGGGCAAAACGGCCTGTATTTTGGTTACCGAGATTTCCGGAAGCGACGGCACCGGCAATGAACCGGGAATGCCCCCAAAGACACTGCCGATCGTTGAAACCGGCAAATCAAGCATGGCGGTCGCCGTTGCCGCACAGGCCACCGCAATCAGCATTCCGGGCCAATGTGGCCGCAGATGTTTGAGACCGACAATTATCAGGATTGTAAGCCCCGACAGGACCACGGTGGTCACATCGGTTCCGGGCAAGGCATCCCAGATGACCGGCAATTTTTCAAGAAGCGGTCCGGGCTCCGCCCCCGACAGCTTCAATCCCAAAAGATCCTTGATCTGGCTTGCAAAGATAATAACAGCAATACCGGCCGTAAAACCGACCGTAACCGGATATGGAATGAACTTGATATAGGTTCCCAGACGCAGAAAACCGATCAGAACCAGCATCCCGCCAGCAAGGATTGTTGCCAGCAACAATCCATCCATCCCGTGTTGCTGAACCGTTGCCGCGACAAGCACAATAAATGCCCCCGCAGGCCCGCCAATCTGAAAACGGCTTCCACCAAGAAGTGATACCAGAATACCGCCGATGATCGCGGTATAAAGCCCCTGGGCCGGGCTTGCCCCCGATGCGATGGCAATGGCCATCGACAAGGGCAAGGCCACGATTGCCACCGTCAATCCGGCAATCGCGTCGGCGCGCAACTGCGCAAGACCATAGCCTTCCCGTAAAACCGTGATGAGTTTCGGGGTGAAAAGCTCCACAAATCCCGGACCGGTTGCGCGGCCGTTGTTTGGTGTTGCTGTCTTCATGGTGTCTGGCAACCTCGTGACAGTGATTGCACAAAAGGTTCCCCGTTCAGAAAACCGGGCAACCGCAATATTCGTCAATGGACTTTGCCCTGAACAAGGGCGTCATTCTTAAACCGCGTTATCGTCGCGGGCAGGCTGTGACACCGGGTCCTTTAACCGAACACCGCGCCCCGTGGCTGTGCTGGGTGCCTGTTCACCGATAAGTTCGATACCGGCACGATCAAGGGCCGTGACCACCTTTGACAATGTATCGACCACTCCGCGAACGTTGCCCTGACTGGCTTCCATGCGTTGGATGGTCGGCACCGATACCCCCGCCATTTCGGCAAGTGTTTTTTGATCAATCCCCAAAAGGGCACGCGCAGCCCGCATTTGTCCGGCTGTAATCATATCGGCACCTTTGTCTTCGTCGTCCTTGCACACGCCCCAAAGGACTCAATGCGCATAATTCCGATACTAAACCATAATATTGATGTTTGAAATATCAATCTTGCTGCTTGTGATACCAGATTACGCACGACATGCAGAAATCAGCACCGGCATAGACACCCGATCGGCCGGTGACACCGGCAAACCTGACCAAATGGTCAGCGGCTTTTCTTTGCGCTTTTTGGCAGAAAGCGTTAAGAGGTCGGCAAATATACGATCCGAGAAGGGTACATTCGTCATGACCAACGCCAATCCGACCGCGCATTGCACATATGCCGCGAAAACCGTTGCCAAGATTTTGCTTGATATCGGAGCGGTGAATTTCCGCCCGGAAGAAGCCTATATCCTGACATCCGGCTGGGCCAGCCCGGTCTATATCGATTGCCGCAAGCTGATTTCATTCCCGCGTGCGCGCCGCAAGGTCATCGAACTTGCTGCCCGTCAGGTTTCTGATGCCGCCGGTTACGAAGCATTCGACGCGGTTGCCGGTGGTGAAACGGCTGGCATCCCCTATTCGGCTTGGCTGGCAGATGCCCTTGATCTTCCGATGCAGTATGTCCGCAAAAAACCCAAAGGTTTCGGTCGCAAGGCCCGCATCGAAGGGGACATTCACGAAGGTCAGCGTGTTCTTCTGGTCGAAGATCTGGCAACCGATGGCGCATCGAAAGTCAATTTCGTCAATGCGATCCGCGAAGCCGGTGCCGAGTGCAAACATGCCTTTGTCGTTTTCTTCTATGACATTTTCGAAGGCGCACTTGATGAACTGCGCAAAGACGACATCGAAATGCATTATCTGGCAACCTGGGCCGATGTTCTGGCCGTTGCCGAAGAAGGCGAATATTTCAGCAAGGAAGCCATCGAAGGTGTTCGTTCCTTCCTGAACGACCCGATCGGCTGGTCCAAGGCCAATGGCGGCAAGCACGACTAAACTGCAACAAGCCCAAAAGACAAAACGCCCGCAGGTTCAACCAAGCGGGCGTTTTTTATTGCCTTTATTGCGCATCACGTCATCAGCTTGGTGGCGCAAGCACAATGTTGTCTTGCGGTATCATGCGTAAACGGTTTGCCAGATATCCACCCTTGCACGCGATGAACTCGTGCAGTTCCCGATAATAGGTGGCGGGCACTGCGTTTCGGACCGTCTCGTGCTTGGCCAAATCGCTTGCCCAACCACGCAACCCGGGAAAACCGGCAAACAGATCCCGGTTTAGCGCGACCGCGATCAGGGCGAAAGGCCGAAAAACCGTCGCAAAAACGATATCGAGCATCGAAAGCTCTTTGCCCGCGCCTAAGGCCTGTGGCAACACAAGACCGGACACAATCGACATCTGTTTGTGGATCTGATGCATCGTTGCATCGAAGCTGTTTTCAGACAGATCGCGATAAATAATATCTGCCGTGAGGGATAATAACTTATCCCCGATCGCAACCGTCCCCTGCGCAAAGGCAAGGTCGTAGGCATCCGTCCCATACGGGCTTTTACCCGCTATTGCCTCAAGGTATTGGCAGATGGCGGCGGCCTCAAACAAGGTCCGCCCATCATCAACCACCAAAACAGGAACATTTCCGGTTGGGCTTAGCCCCAGAAACCAGTCCGGCTTGGCATCAAGGACAATGTCTGTGCGTTTGTGGGTAATGCCATTTTGCGCCAGAACCATCGCGACACGCTGGACATAGGGGCATAGCCGGTGACCGATCAAATGATACGATGTCATCAGTTCATCGCCCTTAGCATCACAACCAATCATCGCCCTAGCCCATATGATGGATGTTGAGTTTGTTACCATCCGGATCGCGGAAGTAGGCCGCGTAAAACCCGCTTTCATGTCGTTGACCCGGCTCACCTTCCGACGTCGCACCAAGCGAGATCGCCTTTTTATAAAGCGCATCGACCTGATCACGCGACGCTGTTGAAAGTGCGATCATCGTGCCATTTCCAACCGTCGCCGCATTCCCGTCAAACGGAACATGCACCGAAAACGCAGGGACGTTTTCGCTAGCACTCCAAACGATAAAGTCCGGCTGCTCAAAGACCCGCTGCGCACCAAAGCCGGCAAGCAATGCGTCATAGAACGCGCCCGAACGGGATAAGTCATTGGTGCCGAGTGATGTGTATCCGATCATGTTTTCTTTCCTGACATATGAAGGTGAAATCCGTATGTCGACCAATGTAGATAATTTCAATTTTGCAATACATAGGCAATTTTGTAGTGTTTAATTGCAAATTTGAAATGGAGTATTCGGTGGATTGGAACTACATCAAGTCATTTCTTGCCATTGTCGAAACGGGAAATCTCGAACAGGCAGCACAGAAAATCCGGGTAAGCACCACTACGGTATTTCGCCATATCCACGCCCTGGAGGAGCAAACAGGAAGCCGGTTGTTTGATCGAATACGCGGTCAATATCACTTGACTGACACGGGAAATGAAATGCTCGTTCCCGCCCGTCAGATCATGAATAGTTTCGATACCATCAGCACTCATGTTGCCGGTGCCGATACTGACCTTGGCGGGTTGGTCCGATTAACCGCCCCGACCAGTTTTTCATATTTTCTCTTGCCAGATTGCATCGCCAAACTTCATCAACGCTGGCCCGAAATTCAGGTGGAATTGCTTGCCAGCAATCTGGAATTCAATATGACACAGCGATATGCAGATATCGCCATTCGCGTTGCGGCAAACCCGCCAGACCATCTCGTTGGTACCGAAGTCCGAACAATTGAATGGGGCATATACGGCGCATCAGGAAAATACACACCGGGCGGGCTAGACACGATGTTCGATCACAGGTTCATCGGTGGTGCAGGAAACCTTGTGGGTCACGCGACGTTCAAGTGGCTTGATCAACATATTCGCAAACCATACAAACATCGAACAGATGATCTGATTGCCATGGCGCAACTTGCACATGCGGGATGTGGCCTTGCCTGTTTGCCTGCTGATCTTGCCCGGCCCGGTTTGCAATTGCTGGCAAAGCTGCCTGATGTTCCTGCAAACAGGCTTTGGGTTTTGACCCATCCTGATCTGCGCCATATTTCGCGCATCCGCGAAACCATGCGCTGGATCAGCAAGTCCTTGAAAAATGATCCTCGGCTGAATCTTGCTCAGACTTAGGTGTTCGGCGCACCAAACATCGCAATGATGGATTGTTCATCCTCGCAGACTGGACAGCGTTAACAACCACGTTCAATATGCTCCCAAGCAAAAGCAAAGTCATAGCACCAACTGTGACGGCCTTGGGACAACAGATGACGCGATGCGGGCGATCGCCCGACGGTCAAAGGAGCAACGCATGTCGACGCACAAGACGGCCAAATGCCTGACCATGATTGCAATGGGTCTTGCCTTGTCCGGGTGTTTGCTTGAGGCCAAGGAACCGGTCACTGTCACCAACGATTCCCAAACCCTTGTCACGCCGTGGGGCGCACCATCCGGTATATCTCGTACCCCGGCGGCCCCGTCTGGCATGGCGGCGAAACCGCAGGGCCAGGACAATCTGGTGATGATGGAAGACGCCAATCGCAAGGCACTTGACCAGATTCAGCAAAAACAGATCGACGAAGCACGCATAGCACTTGGCATCCTTGACCGCATGGCGCAACGCTGCGTTCAGGAAGGCGATAGTGCAGCCTGTGCAACGCTTCAGACCAATTGGGGAACACTGTCCCAGCAGTTGCACAAAACTTTGTCGATGATGTCGGGCAACAATATGCAGATGCCCTCGCCCGGCCCGTCCGGATCGTCTGCCATGCCGGCGATCGAGGACAGCGAACCGATGAAACCGGTTATGGACACCCCGCCCGCCAACAACACCGCCCCTTCGATGGAAAAGGTCATCCCGATGACCCAGCCCGGAGTTGATGGTTGAAGATCTTTTATCCTCAATGACCTGCAATTTGAGATAGAACAAAGAAAACTTCCGATTACCCCGATATCTTGGTTGGCATGACGTTATGGCCTGTCGGGCTTGGCACCGTTCTGGTCTGCGCCACGTCTTTCACCCAACGGAGATCGCCCAATGTATCGGGATATTCTTGTTCATATCGACACCTCGCCAGCGTGCAAGGAACGTCTTTCGGTCGCATTGAAAATTGCAAAGGCACAGAACGCCCACCTTACGGGTCTGTTTCTTTTGCCCTATGCCGAAATTCCGCGCTTCATGGAAGTTCAGATCACCGAGGAAATTATCTCCCAGCAGCGCGCAGCCATGGCCGAAACCGCCAATGATGCGCGCAAGGAATTCGAAAATACCTGCAAGGAAGCCGGTATTGCCTTTAGCTGGCAGCAGACAGCCTGTGCGGCATCGGAAATTGCCGATACCGCTGCCATGTATGCCCGTCACCATGATTTGACGATCATGGGTCAGCATGATCCTGAAAGTTCCGATCCGTGTTCGGCATCGGACATGCCCGACAAGGTCATTCTGACATCGGGCGCACCGGTTCTGGTCGTACCCTATGTCGGGCGTTTCGATACGATCGGCGAACGTGTGATGGTGGCCTGGAAACCCTATCGCGAGGCCGTCCGTGCCGTGAATGACAGCATGCCGATCCTCGAAGGTGCGAAATCCGCGCTTATCCTGTGTGCCGACCCGAACAAGGGTGCACGCGATACCATGCCGGTACCCGGTGTGAATGTGACCGCGCGTCTTGAACGCCACGGCATCAAGGTGCGCCATGAAACCATGAATGCATCGGGTATCAGTGTTGGCGATCTGGTGCTGTCACGTGCGGCAGATGAGAGCATCGATCTGCTGATTTGCGGGGCCTATGGCCGCCCGCGCCTGCGTGAACTGATGATGGGCGGTGTAACCCAGCATCTTCTGCGCCACATGACGGTTCCGGTTCTGATGTCGCATTGATCTTCCATCATCACGTTTGACACAGAAACCACACAAAACCGGTCAGTCGATCTGACCGGTTTTGTTGTTTTGTGACCCGAACCGAACACGAACAGACCGGTCTGATCAGGAAAGAGTTGCGCCGCACACCGGTAAGCTTAAAGTGCGATGAACAGCTTTCGGGTTTCAGGGTCCCACATCAAGAATTAAGAGGTTCGAAATGACCATCGACGCCACCAACGTCAATCCGACCGTCCCG
The DNA here is from genome assembly GCF_047125595.1 of Thalassospira sp. MIT121401. Classification (NCBI taxonomy): domain Bacteria; kingdom Pseudomonadati; phylum Pseudomonadota; class Alphaproteobacteria; order Rhodospirillales; family Thalassospiraceae; genus Thalassospira; species Thalassospira sp. MIT121401. The sequence continues at coordinate 2,179,408 of NZ_CP138926.1, read as the reverse complement.
GGGAATTCGGATGCAAGCCGCGATGTCGCAAGCTATCTGCATCCCTATACCAATCTGGTCACGCATGAAAAAACCGGCCCGCATATCATTACCGGCGGCGACGGTATTTATGTCATCGATGACAGCGGCCGCAAGATCATCGAAGGCATGGCTGGCCTTTGGTGTGCGTCGCTCGGCTTTAGTGAAAAGCGCCTGGTCGAAGCCGCCACCAAGCAGCTGAACACCCTGCCCTACTATCACACCTTTGCGTCCAAAAGCACCAACCCGGCGATTGATCTGGCCGAGAAGCTTCTGGAAATCGTCCCGGTGCCGATGTCCAAGGTCTTCTTTGCCAATAGCGGCTCGGAGGCAACGGATTCTGCGGTCAAGATGGTCTGGTACTATCACAACGCCATCGGCCAGCCCGAAAAGAAAAAGATCATCTCGCGCAAGAAAGGTTACCACGGCGTCACGGTTGCCGCGGCGTCGATGACCGGTCTTCCGGGCAACCACAAACTGTTTGATCTTCCGATTGACCGGATTCTTCACACCGAAACGCCGCATTACTGGCGCGAAGCACAGCCCGGCGAAGAGGAAGAAGATTTCGCAACCCGCCTTGCCGAACAGCTCGAAGATCTTATTCAGGCCGAAGGCCCCGAAACCGTCGGTGCCTTTATCGCCGAACCGATCATGGGGGCCGGCGGTGTCATCGTGCCGCCGCGCACCTATTTCGAAAAGATCCAGGACGTCCTGAAAAAATACGACATCCTGTTCATTGCCGATGAAGTGATCTGCGGGTTTGGCCGTACCGGTCGCATGTTCGCGACTGAAACCTTCAACCTCAAACCCGACATGATCACGGTCGCCAAACAGCTGTCATCGGCCTATCAGCCGATTTCGGCCCTGTTCATTAATGACAAGATTTATCAGGCGGTCAAAAAGGGTTCGAACGAGGTCGGAACATTCGGCCACGGATTTACCTATTCCGGTCATCCGGTGGCGGCAGCAGTCGCGCTTGAAACGCTCAGGATCTATGAAGAAGACGGCATCATCGAACATGTGCGCACGGTCATGTCACCGTTCCAGAAACGGCTTAAAGACCTTAACAAGTTCGAACATGTTGGCGAAACCCGTGGGCGCGGCCTGATCGGGGCGTTTGAACTGGTTGCGGACAAATGCGCGAAAACGCCGTTCGAGCCCTATGGCGCGGCGGGCAAGGCGGTTGCCGAGGCCTGCCTTGCACAGGGTGTGATCCTGCGTGCCTTGGGCGATACCGTTGCCTTCTGCCCGCCACTGATCATCACCGAACAGCAGATCCACGAAATGTTTGACGCGGTCGAGGCCGGCCTGACTGCCTGGCACGCGTCCCGTTAAGCGGGCTGATCCCGCCAGAATGACATTCAAATCCCGCGCGACACGTATGGTTGCGCGGGATTTTTTGTTCCACGACTGCAAGTGACAATTTTGGCGTCACGGCGATAAATAGAATCCCATCAAACACACCCGGACATTTGATCGATTTTATCTATATCTAAAATCAATATAATTGTGCGGCCAAATACGTTCAAATCCTTGCCAAATGAAGACAATAGGCCCAAATTGGGAACTGTATTGAGACGGGGCGCGTCCGCATTTGACGATACGGGACGCCTCTTGGGCAAGATCGACAAACGAGAGACGAAACACCTTCTCTGCTCGGACGGTTCCAAACAAAACTGGAATCGCTTTAATTTTTGACAAGGGTCAATGCCCGATCGGTTGCCATGTCCGATAAGGGAACAATCAAGCCCCGGTCAAAAGACGGATCGTCCGGATTCATGATCAGGTCGGGGCGCTGACAGAGCTTTGTGACCAGCCACCTTGGTCACACAGAGACAGGCGAAAGAACCAAAGATGAATTATAACAACTTCTTCAAAGACGCGTTGTCAGGCCTGAAAGCAGAAGGCCGCTATCGCGTGTTCGCCAACCTTGAACGTATTGTCGGCAAATTCCCCAAGGCCCTGTACCATCCGGGCAATGGTGACGCCCCGCGTGAAATTACTGTTTGGTGTTCCAACGATTACCTTGGCATGGGACAGCACCCCAAGGTGCTTGCCGCCATGCAGGATGCCATCACCGGCCAGGGCGGCGGTGCGGGCGGTACCCGAAACATTTCCGGCTCCAACCATCTTCATGTCGCGCTTGAGCAGGAGCTCGCCGATTTGCATGGCAAGGAAGCCGCACTTTTGATGACGTCGGGCTATGTTGCGAACTGGACGACGCTGTCGACACTTGGTTCGAAGCTGCCTGATTGCGTGATCATTTCGGATTCGCAAAACCACAATTCGATGATCGAAGGCATGCGCCATTCCAAGGCCGAACGCCGGATCTGGGAACATAACAATGTCGAAAATCTTGAAGCGATCCTGAAGGATATCGGCCCCGAACGTGCCAAGATCGTTGCCTTTGAATCGGTCTATTCGATGGATGGCGATATTGCCCCGATCGGGCAGATCCTTGATCTTTGTGAAAAATACAACGCCATTTCCTATCTGGATGAAGTCCACGCGGTTGGCATGTATGGCCCGCGCGGCGGCGGTGTTGCCGAACGCGATGGCGTCATGGACCGTGTCGACATCATCCAGGGCACACTTGCCAAGGCCTTTGGCGTGATTGGCGGCTATATCGCGGCCAAACCCGAAATCGTTGATTTCGTGCGAAGCTTCGGCAACGGCTTTATCTTTACCAGTTCCCATCCGCCAAGCATTGCGGCAGGTGCGCTTGCTTCCGTCCGTCATCTCAAGGAAAGCGATGCGGAACGCCAGGCCCAGAAAGAACGTGCAGAAACCCTGCGTCAGCGGATGCGTGCAGCAGGCCTTCCGGTCATGGACGCGCCAAGCCACATCGTGCCGCTGATGGTTGGCGATGCCGCCATGTGCAAGGAAGCCAGCGACCGCCTGTTGTTTGAACATGACATCTATGTTCAGCCGATCAATTACCCGACCGTTCCGCGCGGCACCGAACGCCTGCGCTTTACCCCCGGCCCGCTTCATGATGACGAGCTGATTGATCATTTGATCGACTCGCTTCTGACGGTCTGGGGACAGCTCGGTATCTCCAAGGCTGCCTGAGACACCAGACAGACCAGATGACAAAGGCCGGTGGCATTTGCCCCGGCCTTTTTCGTGATCCGGTCAAAATGCAGGCCCGTACCGCTATGTGATTGATGTCCGACATTTGCTTTCGCACGCGTGCGTTCTATATTGAGGTCTGCATGCGGGTTGCCCGTTTCGATACGGAAAATCCAACTTGCAATTAAGAACCGTTCGCGTTAACGTCGGGCCCGTTATCACACAGGGACCGCATCATGTATTCGGATAGAACCTTGCTTCCCAAAGAATGTCTGCGACTTTGCGCGCTTGGCACCCTTGCCCTTTCGGACAAACCGATCAGCTATGCCGATCTGGCCAATTCCGTGCGCCATTTCATGTCCCACATCATGGGGCCGTCGCTTGATATGATGGGAAGCTCGCTTCAGCTTCTGAAACTTGAAGGTTTGGTCAAGGAAGACACCGCGAACGGATCATTTTCCGACGCGCAACTGAGCCTGACGACAGCGGGCCATGAAAAATTCGTCGAACTGATGCAGGGCAACCTGCGCGATACATCGGGCGAACTTTCCCGTCTGATCATGGCGCTCAAAATGCGTTTTCTGCATCTTCTTGATGACGATGTCCGCGCCGAACAGATCGAGATTCTTCAGGATGTCTGCGAGCTTGATCTTGACCGTGTTCTTGCCCTTCGCGAAGAGCATTCCAACGAGGCCGGAAATTTCACCGGCTGGCTTGAAATGGAAGTCAAACGACTTGAACAAAAGCGCGACTGGCTGAAAAGCCTGTTGGCCTGAGACATTTTCCCGTTATAGTCGTGACTGAAGACCAGCAGGAAGCCGGTCAAACGTCACAGGCAGGGACGGAAAATGTTGATACGTGAAGAAACCGAAAAAGACTTCGCGGCAATTAATGCGCTTTTGGCCAGTGCTTTTGAAACGGCCCCTCATAGCCAACAAACCGAACATCTGATTGTTGATGCACTCAGAAAAAGCGGCAATCTGACACTTTCACTGATTGCCGAAGAAGACGACGAACTGGTCGGCTGCATTGCCTTTTCGCCTGTTCGCATCAACGGGGTGCATTGCGATTGGTACGGTTTGGGACCGGTGGCCGTTACCCCGGACCGGCAAGGCATGGGAATCGGTTCCGAACTTGTCCAAAGCGGCATTCGTCATCTGCGTGCCAATGACGCGCGCGGCTGTGTGGTATTGGGGGAACCCAATTATTACAGCCGGTTTGGCTTTGCCCCCCTGCCCGGGTTGAAGCTTGACGGGGTGCCTGACGAATATTTCATGGCCCGGCCACTGATCAACGACGTCCCGACCGGCAATGTCGATTACGATCCGGCATTCGATATCAAACCGTCTGCCTAGACACCGACGACAAGTACCAGGACTTGCGCGCGCTGTTTGACACAGCCAACGCAGATGGGTCGTGCCCCGGCCCGTTCAGACATTATGACATGATCTGAATGACTTGACCTTCTTCGCGCACCGTCATGTCAGCACCTAATAAAGGTGCTGACCGCCAGTGACAAAGATTTCGGTTCCCGTGACATAACTGCTGTCATCGCCGACCAGATAATGTACTGCTGCGGCCACGTCTTCGGGGGTTCCCATGCGGTTCATCGGGATACGCGGCACCAGTGCCTCATATTCCGGGGAAATCATGTCGGTCTTGATTTCGCCCGGTGCCACCGCATTGACCCGCACGCCCAGTTCGGCAAATTCCACCGCCATTTCACGGGTCAGCCCGGACAGGGCCGCCTTTGACGTTGAATAGGCCGATCCGGCAAACGGATGCACATAATGCCCGGCGATCGAGGTGATGTTGCAAATCGCCCCCTTGCCACGGTGCAAAGCAGCGGCAAAACCGCGCGCCAGTGTCAGCGGCGTAAAGAAATTAAGCTCGAACACATCGCGCCAGGCACCGATATCCCCGTTCAGGCAGCCCAATCGTTCCTTATAGGGGGTCTTTGGTGACACCCCGGCATTATTGACCAGCGCATGCAGCGGATCATCGCCCAGAACTTCGTTGGCCTGTGCGATAAAGGATTCGACATCTTCGGGTTTGGAAAGGTCGGCACGAATGTGGATCCCCTGTGCCGGATCGCGCGGACAGCTTGGCGGCGGCGCTTCACGTGAACAGCAAATCACGCGCCAGCCACGCCGGGCAAAATATCCAACCGTGACATGACCGATGCCTCGGCTGGCACCTGTCAGGACAACTGTTTTCGGGGCGCTACTGGTCATTTATTCTGCTCACTTCGCGACTGGGGCATCTTCACCGGCCCGGCCCTGATCGGGCCTGACGGGTGATTGCCTTCTTATAGCATTGCCACAGCAAACCATTGAAGCAAAAGCCCGGAAAAGATCAATTTTTTAACAGCACATCGCACATTTCACAGCGTCACGCTGTTTGGCATGGCATGCAATAGCCGTTATTATCGGGCCACGGCATCGGTGAAAAGATATGTGCAGTCGATTTGATCTTAATAGCGACATTCGGGCTTTTCAGGTTCAGCTTGGGCTGAATATGGAAGATATCCGGCGTATGGCAATGCAGGATGAAAACCGCACAGCCAATGCCAATGATGAGCTCCGAGATGACGTTTCAGATGATCTTGATGCCGCGTTTGAAGGGCTGACGGGCACACGCCGCCCGACAGACCCGATTGCCGTCATCCTGCCCGGTCAAAAAGTTGTGATACGATCCTGGGGATTGACCGTGCCCGGCCTGAACAGTCCGATGATCAATGCGCGCGCCGAAACCCTTCGGGAAAAGCCGACCTTTCGCCCGCTGCTTGAACGCCGCTGTCTGATCCCGGCAACGGGCTGGTATGAATGGCGCAAGGATGGCACGGCCAAACACAAAAACCGGATCACCCTGCCCGATCATCTGCCGTTTCTGTTCGCAGGACTCGAAAATGGACGCGAAGCCACCATCATTACCTGCGCACCGTCACCCGCCATTGCCCATATTCATAACCGCATGCCCGCGATTATCGGCCCCAATCATATCGCACCGTGGCTGGACCCGATGATCGGTTTTGAAGATCTTGGTCACATGCTGGGCCCGTTGCCCGACCACATACTGGCCCGGCACGAAGAAACACCGGGGCCCCAAACATCCGGCCCGGATCGCAATCAGATTGATTTGTTTTCGAAATAGGATCACCCGCAAACGGGTTCGATCAACGCTTACATCCCGGCAGGACTAGTCGAGATCAACATCATTTGCCGCACAGGGCGCTGCACCGCATCCACACATATCCGAAGCGAGACCGGCCTTGCCCGCAACAACGGCGCCAAGATCGGGAAGACCGACCTTCGGGTTGTTGAGTTCATGTGCCAGATCCTCGGACATGGCTGCGAAATCAATGACATCGCGCAATGATAACATGGGAATTCCCCTGCCAGACGTTTCTCTTCCTCAATGCGAAACGCCTCGTTTATCGGGGTTTCGTCTTTGTAAGATTTCCGTAACCCTGTCGCGAATTGTTCGCGAGTGCAACAAAAAAAGGCGCATCAAGATGCGCCTTTCTTCCTTCTCGAACGCGAAACTGCCGGTTAGCGCCGCGAAATCATATGGTTAAGATGACCGTTGCGTCAGTGCATAATCCAAAGCGGCAAGGTGCATTTCGCCAGCATATCCTGGGTCACACCGCCAAGGATCATCTCCTTGAAGCGCGAATGGCTGTAAGCGCCCAGAACAATCGTATCCGCACCGCATTTTTCCGCCTCGGAAATCAAGGCATTAGCCACATTTGACGTTTCGGTATTGTCAACGACCCTGGCTTCGACTCCGTGCCAGCGGAACTGCTCGGCCAATGCTTTGCCACAGGCCCGGCCATACGGGACATCGCCGATACTGACGATTGTCACTTCCTTGGCACTGCGCAAAAGCGGCATGGCCGAAGTCACGGCACGTGCGGCTTCGACCCCGCCATTCCAGGCGATCATGACTTTTTCGCCAACCGTTGCCGGGGCTGTTTCCGGCGCGACCAAGATCGGGCGCCCGGTTTCCATCAGCGCGGCATCAAAGGTCAGCGACGCCGATGCTTCCTTGGGATCCCGACCGATCACCACAAGATCAAACAGCCGCCCGCGGCGGGCAACGGTTTCATCTTCGCGGCCGCTATCCTTGCGCCAGGCGCAGGTCGGCTTGGTTTCCCGGGATGGTGTATCGGATGTTTCGACACCCGATGCCTTAACTGCGGCCTCGAACGATGCCTTGCCGCTGACTTCGCGTTTTTCGGTTTCGTTTTCAGCAGCGCGGATCATTTCTTCGATGATCAGACCCGACATGCCTTCGCCAACGATCGGGATGGCGTCCTGCGGTTCGGCGGCAACGAACAGCGCCTCAAGATGGGCGTCAAATCGCTTGGCCATCCGAAAGGCCGTTTCCATCACCCGTTCATCAATGGCAGTCCCTGCTACCGGTGCCAGAATTGTTCGTATTGCCATAGTACACACTCCCGCCAGTCAGTTTGATAACCGAGCGACCCGAAAGCCGAGCCCGGCCTTTTTCAGGTCTGTGTCAAGTTTGCAGCTTTTGGCCGCCCATTTCTTTGTTCAAGATCAAACTTCGGTCTATGTGATTGCCATTGTTACACATATCAAAGGCCCGATCCCGTTTTTCATTAAGCCTAACACATAAAATGATTGTATCATCTATGGTTGTGATTACGATGGCGGTTTCAATATCGAACCAAAAATTTCGTCCTTTAAAAATCGCAAAAGCACAACATCGGACGAACACACACACAGAACTTTGAATGGGTCATCTGGCGAATGGATTATGAAGCACTCCAGGAGAATGTCCGCGAAGCAGCGGAATTTCTCAAAACCCTTGGCAATGAGTGGCGCCTGATGATCCTGTGCTCACTCGGGGATCAGGAAAAGTCGGTCGGCACGCTGGAAAACGAACTGGGCATCAAACAATCGGCCCTGTCACAGCATCTGGCACGTTTGCGCCGCGAAGGACTGGTGAAAACCCGTCGCGAAGCCCAAACGATCTATTATTCGCTGGCCAACCCCGACATCATGAAGGTGATCGTGATTTTACAGGAAATCTTCTGCCCGCCCGAAGACAAAGCCTGACCTGTCGGGACGCACATGCTTGCCAAAGAAAAACGCACAAAGTCATCTGACCTTGTGCGTTTTGTTTTATCCGTTACGGCCCGCCTGGCTTATGGGAACAGCTTGTCGATGTCCCAGCCCGCATCGTTGGCATCACGGGTATAAAGTTTGCGATCATGCAGACGGAATTTTCCTTCGGACCAGAATTCAATGCGATCCGGGACAAGACGGAAACCGCCCCAGTGATCCGGGCGCGGCACTTTGCCAAGGCCGAATTTGGCGGTGAATTCCGCCACCCGTTTTTCCAGATCAAAGCGGCCACTCATCGGGCGCGACTGGATCGATGCCCAGGCGCCAAGCTGACTGCCGCGGGGGCGGGATGCAAAATATTCATCCGATTCAGCACCATCAACCTTCGATACCTTGCCCTCGATGCGGACGCATTTTTCCAGTGTCTTCCAGTGGAAACACAGCGCGGCATAGCTGTTTTCGGCAAGCTGACTGCCCTTGCGGCTTTCATAGTTGGTGTAGAAAACGAACCCGCGTGGATCAAACCCCTTAAGCAGGACAATCCGTGCTGATGGCCGCCCCTGTGCATCGGCAGTCGCCAGCGTCATGGCATCCGGATAGGCCTTTTCCGCAGATTTGGCCTCGTCAAACCATGACTGAAACTGTTCAAAGGGCGCTTCATGGGGTTCGTGCCCAAATTTTGGCGTATTTTTTTCGTCCATTGGGAAAAGAATTCCTTCGGCTGAGTGAATTAGTTGCCTTTCTGCGCAACTTATTCGGAACATCGGTGGCAGACGCATCGTTTGATTAACATATATACGCAAAGCATATCGGTTGGGACCGTAAAGACAAGATGGGCAAAACAAACATGAAATTCCGTCATATCGTAATTCCGGTCGTCATGACCGCCTTTATCGCTGGCTGCGCCCAGGACCAGGGCCAGAAGCAGACGGCTGGCACCCTTCTTGGGGCTGTTGGCGGTGCGGTTGCCGGATCGCAGTTTGGTAAAGGCAAAGGCCAGCTGGTCGGTGTCGCACTTGGTACGCTTGCCGGTGCCTTCATCGGTAGCGAGGTCGGCCGTTCGCTTGATAACGCGGACCGGGCCATCATGGCGCAAAGCACGCAGCGGACGCTTGAAGCGACCCCGACAGGTCAGACTTCCACCTGGCAGAACCCCGATACCGGTGTTCAGGGCACGGTCACCCCGACCCGCACCTATCAGGAACCCAAGACCCAGGAATATTGCCGCGAATATCAACAGACTGTCATGATCGGCGGCCAGGAAGAAACCGCCTATGGCACCGCTTGCCGCAAACCGGATGGCAGTTGGCAAGTTGTGAACTGATCAATATCTGGCCGTCTGGCCAAAACACCGAACAAGGCGGCGCAATCAGTCTGATTGGCGTCGCCTTTTCGCATTCCGACATCTGAAAAGACACATGCAAACAGGACTTGCTGATCGCGAATAAGGTTCATATTTCACCGATCATGATCTAATAATGAACCAACGTGCTTTTTGTTTTTACAACCGGTCTGGACATGCAAGATCCCTACAAGACGCTTGGCGTTTCAAAAAACGCCAGTCAGGAAGAAATCAAGAAAGCCTATCGCAAGCTGGCGCGCGAACTCCATCCCGATGTAAATCCCGGCGACGCTAAAATCGAGGAACGCTTCAAAAAGGTATCAAGCGCCTATCACCTTTTGGGTGACGCCGAACGCCGCAAGAAGTTCGACAATGGCGAAATCGATGCCGAAGGCCGCGAAACAAGCCCGTTCGCACGTGGCGCCGGACGTTCCGGCGGTTTTGGCGGCGGCGGCGGCAATGGTGATCCGTTCGGCTTTTCCGGCGCCAATGCCGAGGATATCTTTGACGAGATATTCGGCAAGGGACGCGGGCGCAGTGGTGGCGGTTTCGGCGGCTTTGGCGGGGAACGCAAACCCCAGAAAGTCAAAGGCCCGAATATTTCCTATGAGCTGAGCCTTGATTTTGCCGAAGCCATTCTGGGAACGACCAAACGCATCAATCTTGCCAGTGGCAAAAGTCTTGAAGTCCGCATCCCGCCCGGAAGCGAAGATGAACAGACCTTGCGCCTCAAGGGTCAGGGCATGGCCGGCATGAATGGAGGCGAACCGGGTGATGCATTGATCAAGCTGCATGTCCATCCGGACAAGACATTCCGTCGCGAAGGCAATGACATTCATTGTGATCTGGCAATCAGCCTGTCCGAAGCCATTCTTGGCGGCTCGATCGAAGTGCCGATCATTGACGGCAAGGTCAATATGAAGCTTCCCGCCAACGCCAATAGCGGCACCAAATTGCGATTGCGCGGCAAGGGTGCGCCCTATGACCGTGGTAACAAGCGCGGTGATCAATATGTGCATCTGACGGTGAAACTTCCCGATGAACGCGATGATGAACTGATCGATTTCATCCGGGAATGGTCAGAAAAGCATCCCTACAAGACACGCTGAACATCATTTCAAAAGCCGGCATTTGCCGGCTTTTTTCTTGTTCCTGAACAACCGCCGGCCCTGGACCGCAATCATCTGACTGTAAATATGGTTTCGTGTTACCATATGGAATCAAAGGATTTTGGATCCCCGTTCAGTTGGCAAAAGACCAAACAGCAATCAGGGCATGATGGAACAATTCACCAATCCGGACCAATACGCAAAGTGGCTTGAACAGGCTATCAACTGGCTTTCGGCCAATGTATTGCTGATCCCGATCCTGATACAGATTGTCGCCTGTGTCGCGGTGATCATTCCGGCATTGCTGTTGCGTTCGCGTCTGGAAAAGCTGTTGGCGCGGCTGCAAAAATGGAAACCGTTTTTGCAATATGCCGGCTTTCGGCGGTTCGCCAATGTTCTGCCCGATCTGGCCTTTCCCTTGTTGCTGGTGGTGTTTGTCTGGCTGCTTGATGCCATCGCGGTTCAGGCCGGATATCGTCACAATGTCATTCGACTGATTGCAAGCCTGCTGAATGCCTGGATCGTCATTCGACTGGCTGCTGCCATTGTCAATGATCCGGTGTGGTCGCGCACCATTGCCGCGGTTGCCTGGGGGCTGGCGGCATTGAACATTGTCGGATGGCTGGATCCGACGATTGAAATCCTTGACGGGCTGGCCATGCAGGTCGGCGAATTCCGGGTATCGGTTTACGGAATTATCAAGGCTGTGTTGTCACTTGCGGTATTGCTTTGGGTTGCATCATTTGCATCACGCCTGTTTGAACAGCGCATTCAGAAAGTCCACCGCCTGACCCCTTCGGTTCAGGTCCTGATGGCAAAGCTTCTGAAACTTGTTTTGCTTTCGGTTGCGGTGTTGTTTGCGTTGTCGACCATCGGGGTCGATTTAACCGCACTTGCCGTGTTTGGCGGTGCGGTTGGTGTCGGGATCGGGCTTGGCCTGCAACGGATTGTTGCCAACCTGATCAGTGGTGTGATCCTGCTTCTGGACCGGTCGATCAAACCCGGCGATGTCATTGCGATTGGCGAAACTTTTGGCTGGATCCAGTCGCTGGGTGCCAGATACACCGCCGTTCGCACCCGTGACGGCACCGAATTTCTGATCCCGAACGAAGACCTGATCACCACCCAGGTCGAAAACTGGAGCCATTCCGACGTCAAACTGCGTCTGAAAATCCCGGTTGGCATTTCCTATAACTGCGATCCGCATTTCGCAATCAAGCTGTGCAACGAAGCCGCCGCGAAGTGCCAGCGCGTTCTGGAAAACCCGGGGCCCAACACCCTTTTCCGCGGGTTTGGCGATAATTCGGTTGATCTGGAAATCCGGTTCTGGATCGATGATCCGCAAAATGGCCGGGGCAACATCATCAGTGAAATCCTGCTGAATGTCTGGGATGCCTTTAAGGAACACGATATCGAAATCCCGTTCCCGCAACGCGACCTGCATTTGCGCAGCGGCGACGCCCCGATCAAGATCGAAATGAGTTCCCCTCAATCCCCGCCGCAAACGCCAAAACCCGATGGCGCGTCGCAGGACGCATAACCATAATCGTCACGGTTGGTTTGCCTTCAGGTTGCTGTCAGCTCGATCGGACAAAATGTGTTCGTAAGCTGAACCATCCAATGCAAAAGCATCCAACGCAACCTGTGCGGAGCCACCGTGAACGATTTTGGCCATCTGTTTATTCCCTTGTCTATGACTCTGGCGCAACCGATCGGGCATCGCCATGCGGGTTGATGGCAAACGCGTCTTTCTGACCGGGGCGACCGGCGGTATTGGCCGTCCGCTTTCTGCGGCTCTGCGATCACGTGGGGCAATTGTTACGACCCATGACCATGCCGAACAGGGTGATCTGATGGAACAGATCGATACGGTCTGCAAGTCACTGCGCGAAAACACCCCTGATATTCTTGTCAATCTGGCGGCGATCAACGCGTTTGATCTTGCCGAACATCAGAATTACGACGCGTTGCTGACACTGGATCTGCTGGTGCCGATGCGCCTGTGTCAGGCGGTCTTGCCCGCCATGCGCAATCGCGGCCATGGTCAGATCGTCAATATCGGATCAATGGCCGGCCTTATCGCGCCGGCACATCAAAGCGGATATGTCGCGGCCAAGGCCGGGCTTAAGGGATTTAGTGATGCCTTGCGGCGTGAAGTTGCCCGCAATGGCATCAAGGTATGCCACATCGCACCGCGCGCTACTCACACAAGCATGAATAGTGCGAAACTTGGACTGCTTCATCGGCAAACCGCAACATCCGAAGATCGCCCGCGTGATGTCGCAATCCGGATCGCCAACGCCATTGAACGCAACCGGATCGACCTGCGCATCGGTTGGCCCGAACGGCTGTTGGCACAGATCAATGCCCTGTGCCCCGCCATCATGGATAAAATCCTGCACGGCAATACCCGAACCGGTTTGAATATTCTGCTTTCCGATCAACAAAATTCCAGGATTGCGGATATCGCGGATACAGGCCCCGCACCGTCAGGCACAGTTACCCGCAAAACCATTTTCTAAGGCCAACGCCCAAATCCGGGCGATCCCCAGATCAGCCGATGGTATCGGTCATGTCCTTTTGATCGATTTCGCGGGACTTTTGTTGATGCGGGTCGGCTTCGACCGGTTCGGGAACCTTGTCTTCGGGTCGCGGAGTATCGAGCAACTCACCAACACTGATATCAAGAACAGACTGGCGTTTCTTTTCCAACTCGACCAGCCGTTCGCGCATCACCACCGGCCAGCCGCCATCGGTCTGCACCAGCAACAACCGGTCATAATCAAGAAACAGCCCAAGCCGCGTCATCAATTGCATCAGGCTGATCCGCGACAAATCCCCGGATAACAGCCAGCGATGGCTTTCTGATCGGTCAATCAGCTTTTCACGTCGCAGGGCGGCCAGCGCCCAGTTAAGGTCACGCCCGCCAAGCTTCAATTCCCGCATCATGCGACGATAGGTCGGCGGTTTCCCGGCTTCGTGGAAACGGTGTTGCAGATATTCCAGCACACGCAAGACCGCAATAATCCGTTCCATATGTCCCGGCACCGCCCCGCGCGGATCGGGGATTAGTCCGGCTGCGCGTGCTGCACGCCATTCCGATTGTGCGGCGGCCACCTGTGCGCCGAGCAAAATGACGATCCATGTCAGATACATCCACAACAGGAAGATCGGCACCACCGCCACCGCCCCGTAGATCGTCTGATAGGTCGGAAAATTGGTGACGTAAAATCCGAACCCCTTTTTAAGGGCCTCGAACAGCAATGCGGCAACCATGCCCCCGACAGCCCCGTCGCGGATTTCCACAGACCGGTTTGGCATGCCGATAAACAGCAATGAAAAGGCCGCTGCCGACAAAAAGAACGGCGCAATAAAGGTCAGTTGTCCGATCTGCTGGCCCAGTGCCTCGCCGCCAACCAGATGGCGCATGGCAAAGATATAGGACGCCAGTGACAGGCTAAGCCCCAGCAGCATCGGCCCTACCGTCAACAAGGTCCAGAAAACCACAAGCCGCGACAGCAATTTGCGCGGGCTGGTCACGCGGAAGACGTCATTCATCGCCCCTTCGATCGCGCCCAGCAACATCACCGCCGTCAGGCCAAGCACAATGGTGCCAACAGCGGTCATCTGACCGGTATTCTGAAGGAAACTTCCCAGATACCCGCTGACCTGTTCGCCGGTTTCAGGCAGAAAGTTATTCAGAACAACGTCCATGATCTGATCTTTGAACTGATCAAAAACCGGAAATGCCGAAAGAACCGTCAGCGCCACGGCAAGAAACGGAACCATTGCCAGAAGCGTCGTGTAAGACAGGCCCGCTGCGCGCTGCACCGATTTGTCATGGACAAAACGCATGGCGGCATAGCGCCAGAATGCGGTCCGATCCGCGATCATTTTCTGAATTTCGACCATTAAACGCTTATCCCTACGCATTTTCCGGTTATACTGCACGTGATCAACAAGATAGCGTGCCCGCACACGTTAGGACAGGCCAGATTGACCTTGAGCCAGCTTTGTGTAGGATGCGCCGAATGTCTAATGCCTCCTGTGCCGGTCGCGGCTGTGATTGAATGCCTCCACCTGCCAGAGAGAGATCGTGGGAACGAGAGGAAAAATGAGCCTGTCCACCGAAAACATTTCGGGCCTGATGGCCGGTAAGCGTGGCCTGATTATGGGCGTCGCCAACGATAAATCCATCGCTTGGGGCATTGCACGTGCCGCTGCCGCCGCCGGTGCCGAAATTGCTTTTACCTTCCAGGGTGAGGCCCTCGAAAAACGTGTTCGTCCGCTTGCTGAATCTGTCGGCAGCGACATCGTCTTGCCATGTGACGTGTCGGACGCGGCCAGCATTGACGCTGTTTTTGACACGCTCAAGGAAAAATGGGGCAAGCTGGACTTCGTCGTCCACGCCATCGGCTATTCCGACAAGAACGAATTGCGTGGTCGCTATGTCGACACCTCGCCTGAAAACTTCGCCATGTCGATGAATATCTCGGTTTATTCGTTCACTGCTGTTGCCCAGCGTGCCGAAAAACTGATGTCTGCGGGTGGGTCGCTTCTGACCCTGTCCTATTACGGGGCAGAAAAAGTCATGCCGCATTACAACGTCATGGGCGTTGCCAAGGCAGCCCTTGAAGCCAGCGTAAAATATCTTGCCAATGACCTGGGTCCGGATGGCATTCGTGTGAATGCGATTTCGGCCGGCCCGATGAAGACCCTTGCGGCTTCGGGCATTGGTGATTTCCGCTATATCCTGAAATGGAATGAATACAATTCTCCGATGCGTCGCAACGTCACCCTTGATGATGTTGGCGGGTCCGGCCTGTACTTCCTGTCTGATCTGTCGACCGGTGTTACCGGCGAAACCCATCATGTCGATTGTGGTTATCACACGGTCGGCATGAAACAGGTTGATGCGCCTGACATCTCGGTTGTTAAAGGCTGATCAGCAAAAACGCTTATTTCCGGGCCGCCCAAAATCCTTTAAAGATCGGGCGGCCCGATTTGTCTCTGACCCTTGCATTCTGGAATTCGGATATGGCTGGCAACAGTTTTGGAACTCTTTTTCGGTTCACCACCTTTGGCGAAAGCCACGGCCCGGCGATTGGCTGTGTCGTTGATGGTGTGCCCCCCCTTCTGGAACTTTCCGAAGCCGACATTCAGGAATTCCTTGAAAAACGCAAACCCGGTCAGTCGCGTTTTACCACACAGCGTCGCGAACCTGATCAGGTCAAAATCCTTTCGGGTGTGTTCGAAGGCAAAACCACCGGAACCCCGATCGGGCTTCTGATTGAAAACGTTGATCAGCGCTCCAAGGATTACGGCGAAATCAAAAACCAGTTCCGCCCGGGCCATGCCGATTACACCTATTGGGAAAAATACGGCACACGTGATTATCGTGGCGGCGGTCGTTCTTCGGCCCGCGAAACGGCGATGCGTGTTGCCGCCGGTGCCATTGCCCGCAAGGTTCTTGGCGATGACATCCAGATCCGCGCTGCACTTGTCAAAATGGGTACCAAGGAAATCAATCGCGACAACTGGAACTGGAACGAAGTTGATAACAACCCGTTCTTCTGTCCCGATCCCGAAGCGGTACCGGTATTCGAAGAATATCTTGATGGCCTGCGCAAGGATGGCTCATCGGTTGGTGCGGTGATTGAAGTCGTTTGTTCCGGCGTTCCGGTCGGGCTTGGGGATCCGGTTTATGACAAACTTGATGCCGATCTGGCCAAGGCGATGATGACGATCAATGCGGTCAAGGGTGTCGAAATCGGCAACGGTTTTGAAGCCGCCGAACTGACCGGCATTGAAAATGCCGATGAAATGCGTCTTGGCAATGATGGCAAACCGGTTTTCGGCTCCAACCATGCAGGCGGCATTCTGGGCGGGATTTCATCCGGACAGGACATTGTGGTGCGTTTTGCGGTCAAACCGACCAGCTCGATCCTGACCCCGCGCAAAAGCATCGACATCTATGGCAAGGAAGTCGATGTCGTCACCAAGGGTCGCCATGACCCGTGTGTTGGCATTCGCGGCGTTCCGGTTGGCGAAGCCATGGCCGCCATCGTGCTTGCCGACCACCTTCTGCGCCACCGCGCGCAATGCGAAGGCTGGAACACCAACAAACATTTCCCAAGCTGATAATTAGGGTCTTTGCCCAAGGTTTCCTGTCACAACCGGGTTGATGCCACGTCTTGATGGCATGAACCCAGTATTGCTCAAAACCCTGATCTCACTTGCTGCATCCAACAACAAGCCCGCCAAGAGCGGATCCCTTGGTGATGATGCACAACTGCGTGGCCGCACGATCCTCTATCCGGACGAGGCATTGGACCTGCCCGAATGGGGAATTGCCGGAATGCCCGGCATGGTCCTTGGCGCAGCACCGCAGACCTGTCTGTTCGTCAGTGATCTGCATATATCAGGCGCCAGTGACGATGCCCATAGCAGCGACACGGCATCTGCCGACAGCGCATCAACGACAAACGACAGCAGCGATGATCAGGACAAGGACGCCGGCGAAATCGTTTCTTTCAGCCTTACGCTCAAATGCAATCCTGCACCTGAAAGCAATCTGAAATCCTGTACCATTGTCTGGAAGCTTGCCCTTCCGGTTGCCGGATATCGCGACATTCAGACCAGCAGCAACAGCGCAAGTGTACGCGCCCCGGTCATTCACACCCGGATGAAAATTGGCGGCATCATGCGCGATGTTGAAATGGGCCTGTTGGAGATGGGTGGCCTTGAACAGCCACTGCTGATCGGACAGGACACCCTGGCTGACAAATTCCTGATCCGTCCGGACAGAACCGAAAAAGACAGGAAAGTCGCAACCCCGTCCGTCGATCTCAATCCGCAAAAGCCGGTCGACAGCCCCGCACCCGCGGCCAAGGATGGTTCAGCGCCAACCACACCGGCGACACCTGCTACGCCTGCGGTACCTGCTCCATCAAGCGACAGCACCGACAGCACCGACAGCACGACGACGCCCCAACCGGCCCCCGACGCACCGCAGCAGCCGGCAACGCCAGGCACAACGGGTGATGCAACCCCGACCTCGACTACGGCAGCGTCCCCGACGACGGCGACGACCACGCCCGATACTCAGCCAGCATCCGTAACGCCGACACCAGATACGGCAGCGGCACCAGAAACACAGCAGCCCCCGGCCGCACAAGCCGACGGCATACCTGATGCATCCGGTGCATCCAGCGCACCCGCCACACCCGGCACCAACGAACAAAGCCAGGAACCCCGGTCGGCCGACACAGTGACCAGCGCCGACAGCAACAACACACAAACTGGCACGGATACACCAGCAACATCGGACACAACGAGCACCCCGGAAGTCCCCCCGCAACCTGCAACAGATACCCCCGATACATCACAAGATGGATCCACCAATCCCGATGTATCCCCCGATCCCAAAGCCGCCCCAACGGCGGACAGCACGGAACAAACGCCCAACCCCGTCTGACGTTCCTGCGACATATCCCTGTATAAACTGCACCGTCCCGATTTGGACGGTGCTTTTGTTTTGGCAGCGATCTGGAAAACCCGGAAATCCGCCACCTTTTTCCGCGATCAAAGGTCGATTTTCCTTGAAAAGCGGGCCTCCACTCGTTAATGTTAACTTAGTTAACATAAGAAAATCGAGATACGAGCTAATGGGGAAATACCATCACGGTGACGTCCGTAATGTTCTTTTGCAAAAAGCCGAAACCATCCTGACAGAAGAAGGCCCGACCGGGCTGTCATTGCGCCGCCTGGCCCGCATGACCGGTGTATCAGAAGCCGCGCCCTATCGTCATTTTGACGGAAAGGATGGCATTTTGGCGGCAGTTGCAATTGCCGCGTTTGAACGCTTTGCCGAACAGCTTGAATCTGTGGCGGCAAATGTTGCGCATCACGAAGAACGCATCATGAAGCTTGGCGCGGCCTATGTCGGCTTTGCCGTGGAAAATCCGCAACATTTCCGACTGATCTTTGGCCGCGAACGCCCGCCACTTGATCAGTATCCCGAATTGCGTGATGCCGCGGATAATGCCTTTGATGTATTGCAACGCGCGGTGACCTCGGTCGATCGCAAGGCCGAAATGACCCTGACCGAGGCCGCAACGGCCTATAACCGTGCGCTTGCCGCTTGGAGCCGTGCGCATGGCATTGCCATGCTGGTGATTGACGGCATGATCGTGCCGCCCGCCGATCAGGAACTTGGCGATTTTGTCCTTGGCCTTCTTGCAGAAGACCTCACCGCCCCAAGCGATCTGTAACCCTGCCTTTTTCAACCGCCATCAAACCGGATCAACCGATGGAATATTTCACCGTTAAATTCATTCATGTTCTTGGCGTTGTGCTGTTTCTTGGCAACATCATTGTATCGGCACTGTGGAAGACACAGGCCGACAAAACCGGCAATCCTGTGATCATTGCCTTTGCCTGTCGGCTGGTGAATATGACGGATCTGGCCTTTACTGCATTGGGCGGTGCCTTGATAACCATTGGCGGGATCGGGCTTTTTCATGCGACCGGAATTGCGATTTCGGATGAGCCCCATCTGACAATCGGCATCAGCCTGTTTGGCATGGCCGCAATGCTGTGGGTGACGGGGTTGGTCCCCTTGCAAATCTATATGTCAAAGATCGCCAGCCGGACCGCACAGGCGGGCGATCAAACCATGCCACCGGCCTATGAAAAATGCCGCAAACTTTGGAATGTCATCGGGCTGATTGCCGCTATCTTGCCGCTGGCAACCCTGTATTTCATGATTTACCGCTAGGCAGAGCCAAGACGCCGGCATTTGCGGGTATTGCCGATCGCGTCAGTCTCAGCGGTGATGCCAACACCATGATTGTTACCGTCATCACCGTCGGGGCCCCGCCATTTGCGCTGTGCCCCGTTGTATGGCGCCACATCCCGGGCTTCATCACCTGCCCGACACGGCATTACCGCCCCCGCCATCGGTTGACATCTGCCTGATGGGGCGCGACCGCGCCAATCCGGTGCTACGCGAACTGGCCCTTGGTGCGACTGCGGCCTCGTTGCCTGATGACGTTGCGATTGAAACGGTTCCGGCCTGATTGGCCGGGCAATCTTCCACCATGTGAAAAGACGTTTTATGTGATTGATCGGCTTTTGCGCCACCACATAAGATGCGCCAGCTTATTTCAAATCCCCGGAGACGTTCCATGCTGACCATCAAACGCCTGTCAATCGAAGACGCCTATATCCTGATTGAAGGTGCACGTAATCGCGCCAACGAAATCGGCGTTCCGATGTGCATTGCCATCACCGATGAATCCGGCGTCCTTATCGCTTTTGAGCGCATGGATGGCGGCAAGGTCACCAGCACTACCATCGCTCAGGACAAATCATTCACCGCATCGGGCGCACGCAAGGGCACGCATGAATATGCCGCCGCCGCACAGCCGGGCAAACCGGCCTATGGCATTGACAGTGAAATTGGCGGCCGCCTGTCGATTGTCGCCGGTGGTCTTCCGGTCTTTGTTGATGGGGAATGCGTTGGCGGCATCGGGGTAAGTTCCGGCACCCCGCCCCAGGATCAGGATTGCGCCCAGGCCGGCATCGATTTCTTCATGAAGAAAATCGGCAAATAACGATACGGTCGCAGGTTGGAAATTGGCCTGACTTCAGGCCGATTTCCGCCCGCAAATCAAAAACCGTATTACTGACCACCTAAAGAAAGCGAAACCTACTCGGTACTTTGCCAATTTCGCAATATCAGCAAAACGTTTTAGGCTGCGAGCAGAATCCAATGTCACAGTGACACATAGAGTCAACCTGTAAACAGAGAGTTTGTTAAGCATACATTTTCTTTACTGATGCAAACTCTATAGTGCAATAAAAATGCTTTTATTTTCCAACCTTACGAAAACGATGAACGCCTATTAGGAGCACACCAAATACTGCGAAAGCTGCCGGAATCAGCCATTTCAACAAATACGCAACACGCTCTATGTACAATGACTGACGCAAGTATTCATTTGACATATCATAGATATTATTGCCTTCGGGACCGTAATAGCTTGCCATAAACTCAGCATATCCAGAACCAATTTCTGAAAGCGGATCGTAATAAGCTTCGACCAATAAGGGATTGTTCTCAATTTCATTAATACCGTATGGAATTACGATTCCAACATCTGGGTCGAGTATATATTCATCGCCAGAGCTACCTTTTGCGGAAGCAACTACATGCCCATTCAAGCCAACCATTTTCGCGGAGATGTTTTGTTCATCCAAAATCCGATAAACAACTAAAGCATTCTGAGAACAGATGCCGGATCGACGCTCCAAAGCCAGTTCAGGATCGACAAACTCCATAGATGAAAATCTATCGGGAGCCCAATAAGCCAACATAGAAAGAATGTAATTTTCCCCTAAGGGAATTCTTGTAAATTCATTCCTCCAAGCAAATACCATGTGATCATGAACAGACTGACTCAGCCTAGCGAAATACTCCTCATCATTTTCCGCTCGTGTTTTCAAAAGACTATCCACACGTTGCACCTGATTTTCTTTGCTCGCTATCTCTCCGAATGTTGACGAATTATGCGGATATACGGCAGCTCCCAAAATAACACCATATAAATTAATAGAAAAAAGAGACACAGATAAAAATAAAAACCCTCTGCCAACATTCCTAATCAACAAAGAAAAATCAACAATTAAACAAAAAGCAAACAACGAACCAAAAAATACAACCAAAGTAAAAACTACCGAAAATATGAATAGGTTTGTCTCTACCAAATCAAAATAGCTAAATTCAATCTTATAATCGCGAAAATTTTCATTAGGACTCGAATTGTCGGATGTTGAAAAATATACTTTCTTCCCCCAGTGCGAGTAGCATCCCATACCTTCGATCTGTATCGTCTTGTGCTTGCAATGCGACTTAGTAAGAGGCGAACCATCTTCAAACAGGCGCAGGGGCGACATCTGCAGGTGCGTCATGCTGTCTGAAAACCATGCGTAACGAGGCAACTCGACACTCCATGCGAATCCTTCCTCATGAGTAAACTCACCTGATAAAATCAGCTCTCGCGGTGGGACTAGCCAAAAGAAAACTCCACCCAAAAAAACAATTACTAAGAGTCCGAAAGCGCCAAGATTTCTATAAGCTTTATTTGATGACATTATCGATCTCTCCGCCCGCAAATCAAAAATTCGACATTGCCTTCCGGCCCGGTGATCGGGCTTTTGGTGATGCCCAGCACTTCCCAGCCGGGCAAGTTTGACAGCCAGTCGGAAATGGTGTCACAGACTTCCTGATGCAGTTCGGGTTCGCGGACGACGCCTTTTTTGCCGACGCGTTCCTTGCCGACTTCAAATTGCGGCTTGATCAGCGCAATCAGATGTCCGCCGGGTTTAAGGCGTTCCATACTTGCCGGAAGCACGGTTCGCAACCCGATGAAGCTGGCATCACACACCACGATATCAACAAGATCGGGAATTTGTTCATCGGTTAGATGACGGGCATTGGTCTTTTCCATGACCACGACGCGTTCGTCATTGCGCAGTTTCCAGTCAAGCTGCCCCTGCCCGACATCGACAGCATAAACCTTTGCCGCACCGTTTTGCAGCAAGACATCGGTAAAGCCACCAGTTGATGCCCCGACATCAATGCCGATAAAACCGGTCACATCAATCCCGAATTCGGCCAAGCCTTTTTCAAGCTTGAGCCCGCCGCGTGAAACCCACGGATGAGGTTGCCCGCGCAGCGTGATCGCCATGTCTTCCTTGCACTGCATGCCTGGCTTATCAAGCCGCTGCTCGCCACTAAAGACATTGCCTGCCATGATAAATGCCTGCGCCTTGGACCGGCTTTCCACCAATCCGCGTTCCACAAGCAACTGATCTAAACGTTTCTTTGCCATGGCTGCGTTTTAGCGCAACCGGACAAAAAGGTCACGCCCAATCACAGGCAAGTTTGCCCGCCGGACCAGCAGTTTTTGAAAGTCGTGAATGAGACGTCAGCTCGCCAGCGGTTCAAGATATCCGCGCGGGACGATCGCCAGAAGATCGTTCAGGGCCTCGCCCTGAACTGCAACATGCTGTTGCATCAGCTTGCCGGCAATATCGGCCTCGCCATTTGAAATGGCGCTCAGGATATCGGCATGTTCGTTGTTGGATTTTTTAACGCGCCCCGGGCGGTGAAGCTGTAAACGGCGATACGGCGCCAGCCGGTTGCGGACATTCTTGGTCTGGCGTTCCAGGAAACTGTTGCGGCACCCGGCATAGATCGCTTCGTGGAAACGCACATTGGCCTCGTAATAGGCATCAGCATCGGCATGTTCCTGAAGCGCGCTGCATTCATCGGCCAGTGCGATCAGGTTATCGATATCGACACGTGGCATACGACGCGCGGCAAGGCGGGCACACATGGCTTCGAGTTCTGCCATGACTTCGAACATTTCAATCAGTTCGGCAACCGTGATCGAGGCAACAATGGTTCCGCGACGGGGCATGGTGGCAACAAGCCCGGATCCGGCCAAAGTCTGGAGCGCTTCGCGAACCGGGGTGCGTGAAACACCGAACCGTTCGCTCAGGGAACGTTCGTCAAGCTTGTCACCGGGTTTAAGAACACCGGTCACAATATCGCGTTCAAGTTTCTGCACCAGATCGGTGGCAAGCTTACCGTTTTGCGCCATAAAACGCCCTTTTCTACAATCGGCCACTGGTATACCAGAACACATAAAATGGTACTAATCAAAGCCTTTTCTGTGCTGCTGCGCAGGGTTTTCATATTGCATTGCAAAAGTTGAATGGGAAATTTCCGCGATTTTCAAGCAAACACTCACAGGCGGGTTTGTGGCACTGCAAAACGCATCTCTGGTATACAAAATTGCATAGACAGGATGCCAGAAATCTGTAACGCTTTCCTCCAATGCGAAAACCGCATCAATAAAAAGACGCGCAAAAGCCGTCACAATGCATCCAAAAACGCATGCTTCATCCGGGAGGAAAAGATGAAGATTTTTAAAAAGACCCTTTCGGCGTCTGTCGCCGCCATCACCATGTCTGTTGCCGCTTTTGGCATGTCCGCATCTGCTGATGCGGAAACCCTGAAACTGTCGCACCAGTGGTCGACCAGCGACATCCGTCACAAGGTTGCGCAGATTGTTGCCGACGAAGTCAAAGCGGCCAATGTCGATCTGGAAATCCAGATCTTCCCGTCCGGCTCCCTGTTCAAGGCGAAGGAACAGTGGACCCCGATGACCCGCGGGCAGCTTGACATGATCGTTTACCCGCTGGCGTATGCCGGTGGTCGTGTTCCGGCAACCAACCTTACCCTGATGCCGGCACTGGTCAAAAACCATGACCATGCAAACCGCATCAACGAATCCCCGTTCATGGCTAAAATCGAAGAGCTCCTGAACGAGGACGGTGTTGTCACCGTTGCCAAGGGCTGGCTTGCTGGCGGCTTTGCATCGACCAAGGGCTGCATTCACAAGCCTGAAGACGTAAAAGGCCTTCAGATCCGCGCTGCCGGTAAATCGTTCGAGCAGATGCTTGAAGGTGCTGGTGCCTCGATCGCTGCAATGCCGAGCTCGGAAATCTATCCGGCCATGCAGACCGGCGTTCTTGACGCAACCAACACCAGCTCGTCGAGCTTCGTTTCCTATCGTATCTACGAACAGGTCAAATGCTACACCCCGGCTGCCGGCAATGCGCTGTGGTTCATGTATCAGCCGGTTCTGATGTCGAAGAAAAGCTATGACAAGCTGAATGACGCGCAGAAAGCAGCCCTGGCTGCTGCTGCGAAGAAAGCAGAAGAATACTACACCACCGAAGGCCGCAAGCAGGATTCGGACAGCATCCAGGTCTTCAAGGATGCCGGTGTTGAAATCGCCGAACTCAGCGATGAAGATTTCGCAGCATGGCAGAAACTGGCCATGGAAACTTCCTACAAGAAGTTCGTCGAAGAGACCCCGAATGGTCAGGAACTTCTGGATATGGCACTTGCTGTAAAGTGATCCATAGCTGATGTGCTGGTGGTGCCGACAAGTTCGGCACCACCCCATTTCCCAAAGAATACAAATAAACAGAACAATACGGTTCCGTCAGAGGAGTACGCGCGTGTCCAACGCCATGTCCCCGCACCCACTTCCGATTGATCTGCCCGATGATTTCGCGCAGACCCAAAGTGCGTCGCATTCCGTTAAGTCCGATATGCCGCCCCCGCCTGATGTCGAGCCAATCGACGACCACCACGCAAAGGCAGCCCGCCACCCGATGCCGCCCAAGGGGCCGCTTGATGCCTTTGTTGCCGTGATTCACACCGCATCTCGGATCTGCGGCATCGCATCGGCAACCATGTTCGGGGTTGCCATGCTGATCATTTGCCAGCTGGTGTTCATTCGTTATGCGCTTAATGACTCCACTGTCTGGCAGACCGAGGCGGTCATTTTCCTGATGATTGGCGCAACCCTGATCGGCCTGCCTTATGTGCAGTTGCTGCGCGGGCACGTGAATGTGGATTTGCTGCCGCTCTATCTTAAAAGCGGCGCGCGCATGACGCTTGCAGTTTTGACCTTGTTGTGTGGCATGGCGATCAGTGCGCTGTTTGGCTTCTATGGCCTTGAGCTCGTGCTTGAAGCCTATGATGGCGGCTGGCTGTCTGAAACCATCTGGGCGGTTCCGCTGTGGAAACCCTATTCGGCATTGCCGATCGGTTTCGGTCTTCTGTTCCTGCAGTTCCTGGCCGACTTCCTGACCCTTATCACCCGCCGGTCGACGCCGTTCGACCTGCGTGACGACGCCCTTTAAGGAGGCCGCATCATGGATCCGTTGCTTCTTGCGGCCATCGTTGGCATCGCAACCACAGTTGTTCTTTTCTCCGGTATTCCGGTTGGTATCGGCCTGCTTCTGGTCAGTGTCGGCTTCATCATCATCTTTGATGGCACCGGTTCGCTGCCGCTTTTGCCGGAAATCCTGTTTGGCAAACTTGAAAGCTTTGAAGTTCTTGCCATCCCGATGTTCATCCTGATGGGGGCGGTTGTTGCGTCCTCACGCGCCGGGGGTGACCTTTATTCCGTTCTTGATCGCTGGTTGACGCGTGTGCCGGGGGGTTTGGTTATTTCCAACCTGGGGGCATGTGCGATTTTCTCTGCACTGTCGGGGTCTTCCCCGGCAACCTGTGCTGCGATCGGCAAAATGGGCATTCCGGCAATGCGCGAACGCGGTTTTCCTGACACGGTTGCCGCCGGATCGATTGCTGCGGGTGGTACGCTTGGCATTCTGATCCCGCCAAGTGTCACCATGATCGTGTATGGTATTTCGACCGAAACCTCGATTGGTCGTCTTTTCCTTGCCGGTCTTTTGCCGGGTCTTCTGGTCACCGCCCTGTTCATGGCATGGTCGCTTTATTCGACCTGGCGTCAGGGCAATGCCCAGGCGGCACTTGGTGTCGTCAAATACAGCTGGAAGGAAAAGTTTGAAATCCTTCCGCGTGTTCTGCCCTTCCTTGTGATCATCGGTGCGGTTCTGTTTGCGCTGTATGGCGGTGTTGCGACCCCGTCCGAGACGGCTGGTGTCGGGGCATTGTTCTGCCTGATCACCGCGATGATCATTTATAAGATGTGGAAACCCGGCCAGCTTTGGAATGTCTTCCGCGACACCACCAAAGAATCGGTCATGATCCTTCTGATCATCGGGGCGGCGGGTCTGTTCAGCTATATGCTGTCATCCCTGTTCATTACCCAGTCGATTGCACAGTGGATTTCCGCACTTGAGGTCAACCGTTGGGTTCTGATGGGCTTCATCAACCTGTTCCTTCTGATCAGCGGTTTCTTCCTGCCGCCGGTTGCCGTGATCCTGATGAGCGCCCCGATCCTGCTGCCTGTGATCATCAATGCCGGTTTTGACCCGTACTGGTTCGCCGTCATTCTTACGATCAACATGGAAATCGGCCTGATCACCCCGCCGGTCGGACTGAACCTGTATGTCATCAACGGCATTGCACCCGACATCCGCCTGCAAAGCATTCTTAAGGGCGCCTTCCCTTATGTCATGTGCATGATCGTGGCCATTATCATTCTTTGCTTCTTCCCTGAAATCGCCACCTGGCTTCCAGAAACGATAATCGGAGGACGCTAATGTCAGGCATCTCTGTCAGAAGCTGGATTTCAAGCATCGCCGACCGTGGGCGTGAACTGCTTGATCTGCCAATTTCCACCCCGCAGGATTCCTTCACGCAACTCGGTGCCATGTGCAAAGACCTGGTTTCGCAAAAGGGCGAAGCACGTGGCACCGCCGTCGCCCGCGAAGTGGTCCGGCTTTGGGAAAACCTGCCAGAAGAAGATCATCTGCGCTTTTTCCAGATGATGCAGAACGACTTCAGCGCAGACCGCACCAAAGTTTCAAAAGCGGCCGACGCCTTTGCCAAGGACCCGTCAGAAACCAATCTGGCGGCCCTGACCCAGGCATCGGAACCCGCACGTCAGGAACTTCTGCGCCGCATCAATATGGCACCGGGGGGCACCCGCGCCATTGTCGATATGCGTGAAACCCTGATCGGTCTTTTGAAAACCAACCGCGATCTGGAACCGCTGAATGCCGATATGCAGCATCTGCTGACCAGTTGGTTTAATCGCGGCTTCCTTGAACTGCGTCATATTGATTGGGATACATCGGCCGCCATCCTTGAAAAACTGATCCGTTACGAAGCGGTACATGAAATTCAGGGCTGGGATGATCTGCGCCGTCGTCTGGCAACCGATCGCAAATGCTTTGCTTTCTTCCATCCGGCGATCCCCGATGATCCGCTGATCTTTGTCGAGGTCGCCCTTGTCCATGGGCTGGCCGACAGTGTTCAGGCTCTTCTGGCGCCGGAAATCGATGAAAAAGCGCCCGAAACCGCCAAGACCGCGATCTTCTATTCGATCAGCAACTGTCAGGCGGGGCTCAAGGGGATTTCATTTGGCAACTTCCTGATCAAACAGGTTGTCGAAGAACTGAAACGTGAATTCCCGCAGCTCAAGCAATTTGCCACCCTGTCGCCCATTCCGGGCTTCATGGGCTGGTTGCGGACGCGCCAGAAAAGCAAGGCCGACGATGCTGATCTTGCCGGTCAGGTTCTTGAAGGCCTTAGTCAGGATGGCTGGATCGACGATCCGGAAAAGGTCGAAGCCCTGCGCAAACCGACTGTTGCACTGTGTGCGACCTATCTTGCGACCTGCAAACGCGGTAAATCGCCACTCGATCCCACCGCACGGTTCCATCTTGGCAATGGCGCACAGCTCGAACGGCTTAACTGGTTGGGCGACACATCAATCAAGGGCCTGCGCCAGGCGGGCGGCATGATGGTCAATTATGCCTACCACCTTGACGATATTGAGAAAAATCACGAAGCGCTGATGAATGACGGAAAAATCGCAACATCGAAATCCGTCGCACAGCTTGCCGGCATTTAAGTAGGTATGACCATGTCCGATAATCTTTTTCAAACCTTTCTCGACCGTTTCCCGGCAGACAAATCGCGTACGTTCCTGATCGAACGCGATGGCACCGAGCGCAGTTTCGCCTGGTTGCTGGACCGTACCGGTCGTTATGCCGCAGTGCTGGCATCCCATGGCGTGGTCAAGGGTGACCGCGTTGCCGCACAGGTCGACAAATCATCAGACGTGATCGCGCTTTATCTTGCTTGTCTGCAACTTGGTGCCATTCACCTGCCGCTCAATACCGCGTATACCGGTGACGAGATCGCCTATTTCCTTGGCGATGCCGCACCGCGCGTCTTTGTCTGCCGCCCGACACATATCGATGCGGCCCGGACCCTTGGCGCGCAAAACAATGTTGGCGCGGTTCTGTCGCTTGGCGCCAACGGTGACGGCAGCCTGAATGACGAGGCCGCAACAGCCACCCCGATCACCGATATTGTCAGTGCCGACAAGGATGATGTTGCAGCAATCCTGTATACCTCGGGCACGACCGGCCGATCCAAGGGCGCGATGCTGACGCACAACAACCTGGGTTCAAACGCCAAAACCCTGCACGCGGCATGGGGCTTCAAGCCCGGTGATACGCTGTTGCATGCTTTGCCGCTGTTCCATACCCATGGCTTGTTCGTTGCCATCAACATCATGCTGATGAATGGTGGCAAGGTCATTCTGCTTCCGAAATTCGATGCCGATGATGTGATCGAACGTTTGCCGCAATCAACCGTTCTGATGGGGGTTCCGACCTTCTATACCCGCCTTCTGTCACATCCGCAGTTTGACAAGGATGTTACCGCTAACATGCGGTTGTTTGTGTCGGGTTCCGCACCGCTTCTGGCCGAAACCCATGACGCGTTCTTTGAACGTACCGGGCACAAAATCCTTGAACGTTACGGCATGACCGAAACCTGCATGAACACGTCCAACCCGCTGGATGGCGAACGTCGTCCGGGTGCGGTTGGCCCGACGCTGCCGGGGATCGAAGCCCGTGTGTGCGACAAGGATGGCAATGTCCTTGGGGCCGGTGAAATCGGCGTTCTTGAAGTCCGCGGCCCGAATGTGTTCAAGGGCTACTGGCAGATGCCGGAAAAAACCGCATCCGAATTCCGCACCGATGGTTTCTTTATCACCGGTGACCTCGCCACCATTGGCGAAGATGGCTATGTCACCATTGTTGGTCGCGACAAGGACCTGATCATTTCGGGCGGCTTCAACGTCTATCCGAAGGAAGTCGAAGAAGTCATCGCCGAATATGACGAAGTCGAGGAAGTCGCAATCTTCGGCCTGCCCCATCCCGACTTTGGCGAAGCCGTTGCCGGTGTCATCGTGGCGGCAAATGGCAGTCAGGCCGACACCGACGAAATCATCAAACGCACCCAGGACAAGCTTGCGAAATTCAAGGTTCCCAAGCGCATCTGGGTGATCAAGGAACTGCCGCGCAACACCATGGGCAAAATCCAGAAAGCCCAGCTGCGCAAGCAATATGCCGATACCTTTACCTCCCCAGCTGCATGATGCGATGTAGTCTGTATCTCCCGCTGTCCTGACGGGCAGCACCCAAAGGGTCTTTGACCCAACCTTCTTTCCGGTCAGAGCCGATCTGGCCGGAATTTTTTTGCCTGAATGCAATTGGCCCTACCCCGCTCAGGCCCCTATCCATGGTTGATCGTTTCCTTTTGTTATCAGCTTGTTAGGAATTGGAACGCAAAGATGCTAAATTAGACAAACAAACAACAACCAAAACGCTGGCACGTTTTCATGTGCCAATCAGGAAGTCGCTGGGATCAATGGCAGAACTTGATGAGGCCATAGACACAATAGCAGACAGCATCGCCCAGACCGGCGCGCTGACATTTGAAGCATCGCGCCGCTATGACGAGATGTTCCAGACATTTCGTCGCGTGCTTGAAGATGCCCTTGATGCGCAGCCAACCATGACGGATGCCGCGCGCGTTGCAATGTCGATGGTTGACACCGCATCACGTGCCATCCAGTCAAACTTCCCCAATCCCCAACATCGCGATTGCTGCGATCAATGCAGCGCCTGCTGCAACCTGTTTGTCAGCGTCCCGCCCGGTGTAACCGGCCTGATTGCCGACCATATCCGCAAAACATTCCCCCCCGAACAACAGGCTGACCTGTTGCAACGGCTGATGAATGCTGCCGCAACAATTGAACAATCGACCACAACGGCCGAAGTACGGGTGCGCTGCCCGCTTCTTGGGGATGACAATCGCTGCACGATTTATGAAATCCGCCCGCTTTCATGTCGGGCCTTTACATCCTCGGATGCGCGCAAATGCCACAGGATGGTGTTCGGAACACCCGAAGAACGTACCACCACCATTGATCAGGACCCGGGTCATTATCGGTTGCATATCGAAGCAACCGACGCCCTGCAACAGGCCGCGGCACGGCGTAACCTGAGCCCGCGCCAAAAGGGCTTTGTTCATGCCCTGCTTGATCAGCTGTCCCCGGCCGCAACGTAAACTGGACCGTGATCAATCGATCAATCCGGCGGGCATGGCATTGCAATTGACGAAAAATATGCCCATTTTCCGCGTTCCGGCCCATCCGGCCACCTGAATTCATCCAACAGATACGGGGCAAATATGAACAACGCGTCTGATCAACCGGTTGCTTTTGTAACCGGTGCCGCACAGGGTTTGGGTCTTGGCATTTCAAAACACCTTCTTGATGCGGGCTGGCGGGTCACCTTGTTTGATCAGGACGCCGACGCCGGGCAGGAAGCATTCGATGACCTTTCCCCCGCCCATCAGGATCGCGCGCTATTTATTGCCGGTGACGTCGCCAACGAAGCCGACGTCAAACTTGCCATTCAGCAAACCGTTGACCGGTTTGGCCGGATTGATGGTCTGGTCAATAATGCCGGCATTGCCGATCCCCATTCGGGCAGCATCGAAGACCTTGAATGGGATCGCTGGCAGCGGGTGATCAATGTCAATCTTGGCGGTGCCTTCCTTGCGGCCAAACACGCGGTTCAACATCTGCGCCCGGTCAAAGGGGCGATTGTCAATATCGCCTCGACCCGCGCGTTTCAATCAGAAGCCAACACAGAATCCTATGCCGCGTCAAAGGGGGGCATCGTTGCACTTACCCATGCGCTTGCGGTCAGTCTTGGCGGTGATGTGCGGGTCAATGCAATTGCCCCGGGCTGGATCGAAGTCGGTGACTGGCAGAAATCGGACAAGCGCACCACACCATCCCACAGTGACATCGACAAATCGCAACATCCGGTCGGGCGTGTCGGCACACCAGAAGACATCGCACAGGCGGTAAGCTTCCTTCTGGACCGCACCAAATCCGGCTTCATGACCGGCGAAACCATCCGCATTGACGGCGGGATGACCCACAAGATGATTTATGCCGACTGACACCGACTGACACCAACTGACAATGCAAAACGCCGCCCCGGGGGCGGCGTTTTGTTTTAATACTGCGGGCTGGTATTTCGGCCAAATCCGATCAGGCGCGCGCCTTGCTTTCGCTTAGGCCAAGGGCACCAAGGGCCGTCTTGACGATGCTTTGCGCATCAAGACCGGCTTTCTGATACTGGATTTCCGGCTTGTCATGGTCAATCAGTGCATCGGGCAATGCCATGGTGCGGATCTTGAGCCCGTTATCGAGCAATCCCTGCCCGGCCATATGCTGAAGAACCATGGCGCCAAAGCCATTGATCGATCCTTCTTCGATGGTGATCAGCACTTCGTGATTGCGCGCAAGATCGGCAATCAACTGATGATCAAGCGGCTTGGCAAAGCGGGCATCGGCAACCGTTGCCGGAAGGCCGCGCGCGGCAAGGTCTTCTGCGGCCAAAAGCGCCTCGGCCAAACGGGTGCCATAAGACAGAATGGCGATCTTGCTTCCTTCGCGCAGGATACGGCCCTTGCCGATTTCAAGAACCTGTCCTTCGGTCGGCATTTCAACACCAACGCCCTCGCCCCGCGGATAGCGGAATGCGCTGGGCCGGTCATCAATCGCCCAGGCCGTCGTGGTCATATGGACCAGCTCCGCCTCATCGGCGGCTGCCATCAGGACAAAGTTCGGAAGGCAGCCAAGATAGGCAATATCATAGGCCCCGGCATGGGTTGCCCCGTCTGCGCCCACCAGACCGGCACGGTCCATGGCGAAACGCACCGGAAGGTTCTGGATCGCCACATCATGAACAACCTGGTCATAACCGCGCTGAAGGAAGGTCGAATAAAGCGTGCAAAACGGTTTGTAGCCTTCGCACGCCATACCGGCGGCAAAGGTCACCGCATGCTGTTCGGCAATACCGACATCAAACGCACGATCCGGGAAACGATCGGCAAAGATGTTTACCCCCGTGCCCGATGGCATGGCAGCCGTAATCGCCGTGACCTTTTCATCCTTTTCGGCAATCTTGACCAGCGTTTCGCCATACACCTTGGTGTAACTCGGTGCATTCGGGGTCGGCTTGGCCTGTTTGCCAGTGACGACGTCAAACTTGGCAACGCCGTGATATTTGTCGGCGGCATTTTCCGCCGGGCCATAGCCCTTGCCCTTTTGGGTGACTGCATGGATCAGGATCGGTCCATCGACATCGGCATCGCGGACATTTTTGAGAACCGGCAACAGATGGTCCATGTTGTGGCCGTCAATCGGCCCGACATAGAAAAAGCCCATTTCTTCAAACAGGGTGCCGCCCGTGACCATGCCACGCGTATATTCTTCAAGCTTGCGCGCCGCTTCTTCGATCTGGCGGGGCAGATGTTTGGTTAGGCCCTTGGCCGCATTGCGCAGGCCCTGATACCCTTTGCCCGAAATCAGACGCGACAGATACCCCGACATGGAGCCCACCGGCGGGGCAATCGACATGTCGTTATCATTCAGGATCACAATCAAACGCTGATCGGTGGCCGCGGCATTGTTCATGGCTTCATAGGCCATGCCCGCACTCATCGAACCGTCGCCAATGACCGCAATCACGTTCTTGCGCTTGTCATTGGAAAGCTGGTTGGCAACCGCCATCCCAAGCCCGGCCGAGATCGAGGTCGAACTGTGCCCGGCCCCGAACGGGTCATATTCGGATTCAGACCGTTTGGTGAACCCCGAAAGCCCGCCGCCCTGACGGAGCGTGCGAATACGATCCCGACGCCCGGTCAGAATTTTATGGGGATAGCACTGATGCCCGACATCCCAGATCACCCGGTCATAGGGCGTATCAAACAGGTAATGGATCGCAACGGTCAGTTCGACCACACCAAGACCGGCACCAAGATGCCCGCCTGTGACAGATACCGCATCAATCACCTCGGCGCGCAATTCATCTGCGACCTGCTTCATCTGGGCAGACTGCAATTTGCGCAGCTCGTCTGGGGTGTTAATTGTATCCAATAGCGGTGTCTTGGAGGTCGTGCTCATACCGATCTCGATTTTCAATTTTTTATATGGCGTAGATTACAACAGAGTGACGTTTCCGGGTCGATGTTGCAAGCTGCGTAAAATAGCGGGGTTCAACCGATTTAGCGACCCTGAATTTCACCGCTTTGCACCTTCTCGAAGAAACGGTGAACAACCTGTTCGACAGTGCGGTGAATGGTGTCGCGATCCTGACCGAAATCACGGCACAAATAGCTAAAGTTTTCAGCAATATAAGGCGTACATTTCGGCAGAAATGAATAATGCCCCGCCCCTTTGACCTTGATGAATTTCGCCCGGCCGCGCAACAGATTGCGAAAGTGGGCGGCATTAACATGGTCATGCAGAATTTCGTCTGTATCGGCCTCGACAAACAACATCGGCACCTTCACATCGGCCAACCCGTCATCGGTTGCCGCCACGCCGAAGGCCGGGGTTACCGCAACAATGGCCGATATCCGGTCATCGTATTCCGAAACCACCGGCCCGCCATAGGTTTGATGCAGACGATCAATATGATCATCTGTCGGGGCATACTGGCAAATGACCTTGTCGGTTTCGCCATTCACGGTGCAGTAACTTTGCCAGGCCCGGGCATCAAAATCCCACCCTGCCAGTTTAAGCACCGTGGCACCGCCCGCCGAATGGCCAAGCGCATAGATCCTGTCATGATCAATCTGCTCGGCGATGTCATCGTGATCAAGCAACAGATCAAGCGCCAGCCGCATTTCGCGCGGGCGGCGTTCAATGATCGTGATCTGGCGGGCATCGGATGCATCAAGGTAGTTGTCACCTTCATGCTGCGGGGCTGCAACAATATAACCCCGCCGTGCCAGATATTCCGCCAGCCAGAACTGATTGAAACGATGGCCTTCCGAACCGTGCGAAAACATCACGATCGGAAACGGACCATCCGTGGCAAAGGCCGCATTACGCGCGGCACTTGATGCCACGCCCATATGGCGCACCGAACTTTCCGGCGCGGATGCGGGATACCAGATCGCCAGTGGAAATGGATCCTTGTCAAACAGCCGGTCTCGAAAGCCGGCTGTGTATTTGGTGTGTTCAGTCATTGTGGGGCGCTTTGACGATATCGGGCTTAACGGCCGCGTTCGACAACGAAACGCGCCACCGCGCGCAGCGGTTCGGCCTCGCCGTCAAAGCAGCTCAGATGGTTGATTGCCTGATCACACAGCATGGCGGCCTGATCACGGGCCTGATCAAGGCCCAGCAATTTGACAAAGGTCGACTTGTCCTGATCAAGGTCCTTGCCCGCTGTCTTGCCAAGCTCCTCGGAACTTGCTTCGACATCAAGCAGATCATCCTTGATCTGGAACGCCAGTCCCATGTCATGGGCATAGGATCGCAGCGCCATGCGAATGCTTTTGGGTGCCTTGCCAAGGATCGCCCCGGCTTCGCAGGCAAAGGCAAACATGCGCCCGGTTTTAAGCAAATGCAGATGCGTGACCTGTGCCTGATCAAAGGACTGGCCTTCGCCCGCCAGATCAATCATCTGCCCGCCAACCATGCCATGCGGACCAGCCGCACGGGCAAGGGCGCGGACAAGATCGGTGCAAACGCGCGGATCGGGATGGGTATCTTCGTCGGCCAGAACTTCAAACGCCTGGGTCAAAAGCGCATCCCCGGCAAGGATCGCGGTTGCCTCGTCAAACTGCTTGTGGCAGCTCGGCTTGCCGCGACGCAGATCATCGTCATCCATCGCGGGCAAATCATCATGGATCAGCGAATAGCTGTGGACCATCTCGACCGCCGCCGCAACCCGAAGGGCGGACTGGCGCGATACCTTGAACAATGACGCAGAACTCAACACCAGAAACGGGCGCAGACGTTTGCCTTCGCCCAAGGTGGAATAACGCATCGCCTGAAACAGGCGTTGCTCGATCTGGCCATTGGCACGCGGCAAAATATTATCCAGCGTCTCGCCAAGATCAGCAGACGCAGCACTCAGTCCGGCAAGCAGGTCGTAACTCACCATGGCCTCCGATTACTCGATTTCAGTCGGGGTTGCCGACGGGCGGCCATCCGCATTCAGGGTGATTTTTTCGATGCGTTCTTCGGCTGCACGCAATTTGTCCGCACAATGCCGTTTCAGGGCCGCACCACGCTCATAGGATGCGATTGCGTCATCAAGCCCGACCTGTCCCTGTTCGAGCTGACGAACAAGAGTCTCAAGCTGGCCCAGCGCCTCTTCGAAGCTGAGTTTTGCGATATCCTCGGGAATGGCGGAAGATGAAGTAGCCTCGGACATGTAAGCTCCATTTCTTTGATTGGCGCGGAGTTTACGCGCAAGTCCGGATCAGGGCAACCAGACAGAATGGAATTTCGTCACGCCGAAATATTCCTGTGCAACACAGATCGCCCTATCCGGTCATCAGGGTCCGGACATGTTGCAAAACACTGTCGGCAAGGGACGGCAAATCATATCCGCCCTCCAGCAACGAGACCAGCCGCCCCTGACATTGCGCATCGGCAAGCGCCATCAATTGCCGCGTCATCCAGACAAAATCGTCGGTCTCGAAACACAGCCCGGCAAGCGGATCATTCTTGTGGGCATCGAACCCCGCCGAGATGATCAGAAGTTCCGGCTTGAAGGCGGAAATTCCGGGCAAGACGGTCTGGTTAAAAGCAGCCTGCATTTCCGCAGTACCCGCCCCGGCGGTCAATCCGACATTCAGGATATTGTTGGCACAGCCGCGTTCGGTCTCGGCCCCGGTTCCGGGATAAAGCGGCCACTGATGGGTCGAACAGTAAAACAGGTCCGGATCATTATAAAAAAGATCCTGGGTGCCGTTGCCGTGATGCACATCGAAATCCATCACCGCAATGCGTTTAAGCCCATAGCGTTTCCGTGCGTGATGGGCGGCAACCGCCGCATTGTTGAACAAACAGAACCCCATTGCCCGGTCATATTCCGCATGATGCCCGGGGGGCCTGGTTGCGACAAAGGCGTTACTTTCATGCCCGTCAACAACCGCATCAACCGCAACGCATGCGCCGCCTGCTGCGCGCAAGGCCGCCTTGCCAGACTTCGCCGAAACATAGGTATCCCCGTCAAGCGACCTGATCCCGGTTTCGGGAATCGTTGCCATCACCTTGTCCACATAGGCCGGATCGTGCACCGCCTTGATCAGATCGATATCGGCAAGCGGGGCTTCCTCGCGGTGCAGGAACATGAATTCCTCGGCCTCGAATACGCGCTGGATCACGCGCAGCCGATCCGCGGACTCCGGATGTCCGGGGCCGGTATCATGTTCAATGCAATCGTGATGGGTAACGAACAAAGTCGCCATCTGTCTGGGTCGCCTTCCTGATTGGATCAGTTGTCTGATCGGTCTTGCGGGTTCATGGCCGACATGTCCCGCTTTTATGCGTGATTTTGATATTATAATCGCGATACGTGACGTCCCGCTTTGTTCTAAATCAGCATATCGGGCATGGGCGCTGCAAGTCCTTTGGTCCCGGATTCCGGACTCTTTGGTTATATAACAGTGCCAAACCTGTATAAGCGTTCACAGTTTTGCCCTTTTTTTAGTGTTATATTCTTGAAATCGGATCCATTGTTGTGCACAGAATAACAATCGAGGTTCGATGACAAATTGCCCGTAAATCGGCGCAATTTTGCCTTTAAACCCTGCGACAAGTCAGGGTAATTTGAACATGAGCTTATCGGATAAATTTCTGATATTTGGGCGAAAATCCGGAGTGACACGAAGTTTTCCAACCGATTCACATCCCGCAGAGGCACTGTTGAGAACAAACACCATCTTGACAGAAACTGCATATACTTGAGAATAAGAACGAACCAAACATTAGTGTTTGGCTGGTTCAAGAGCAACAGCCTCAAAGGTTGTAAAAGGAATGGAAAATCCGGTCACATGATCCCGTCAAAATTGTCGGAATCAAATGACAAAAAAATACGGATTTTCATTGGGACAATGGCCGCTTGCGGTCAGGCTTATAAGGAAGCCAAATGGAACTAAACCATCTAGAACAAAAGGCCCAGCAGGCGAGCACCCTGTTGAAGGCCATGAGCAATCAGAGCAGACTGCTAATCCTTTGCCAACTTAACGAAGGCGAAAAGTCCGTTGGTGAACTCGAACGTATCGTCGGGCTCAGCCAGTCCGCCCTGTCGCAGCATCTTGCACGCCTGCGTCGTGACAAACTTGTAAAAACGCGTCGCGAAGCACAGACCATCTTCTATTCGTTGCATGGTGATGAAGCACTGCGTGTTATCAAAACACTCTATGGGCTTTACTGCGATACCAGTAGCAATGCCGCTGCTGCGTGAAGATGACCAGGGTACTCCCCCACAAAAAAAGCCTGCCAATGTGGCAGGCTTTTTTTGTGGGTTGATGCACGCATCACCGACACATTCACAGACCTCATCCGCAATCGGGTTGCGGCAACTTCGATACCTTGTCCAAAGTGCCGAACACTTCGAACTCGCCATAATCAAACCGCATGGCATGGGCCACACCGTTTTCCCCGAAATCAACCGCCATTTCGGTCGAAGGTCCGTTTTCCGCCTCGCCCAGCGGATAGAATGCCAGGCTCATGCGGTGAAACGGCGTATCGGCAATCCCGTCGGGGTCATCCGCCTTGTGTTCGGGTTTCTTTTCACCGGAAATCACCACCGCAATCCGGTTGGTCGGGGTTTCACCGCTGCCATCAAAGACCAGATCATTGCCAAATTTCTCGCCGGCAGCCGCCCGTTTTAACAGCTCCACCGAATGCTGGGTCGGGAACATGGTATCTGCTGGAAGCTCTTCGGTGACTTCGACCGGGATTTCATAGGTGACCGTCACCCCGTCGCTTTCACGCACTGCCTTGCCAACGATTTCGTCGACCTTGGTGCCATCAAGATAATCCCGCATTCTGAACCGGTATTGTGTCCCGGCGAAGTTTTCCCACTGGGTCATCGAATAGGCGGAATTGATTGACGCCCCCTCGGACCCTTGCAGGATCATGATCTGCTGCATCTCTGTGACCCAGCCATCGCACATTTTTTCAAAGCGATAGCCCAGAACACCGGACGCATCGACCACCGAACTGCCCTGCTCGGACCGGGTCATCTTGAAATGATATTCTGCAACATGGGGCACCATCGTGCTTTCCATGGCGGAAATATTCCCCGCCTGTGCGGCACATCCGGCAAGGCCCGAACACAAGATCAGCGTTCCTGCAAAGGAACGCCGATTGACTTCAAACTTCGAAAACAAAACCGACAAAATCACTCTCCGGTGGCGCCAATCCCGACAATCCAGGGATCTTTAACACCCTTTTTGGCAGCAAGAAGGCGTAAATCATTTGCATGTTCTGCCGAAAGCGGCCCGACAGCGACCCGCATATAGGTGCGGCCACTGACAAGTGCATTCAAAAGTCGCGGCTGATATTCGTGATAAATCTCAAGCGCCTTCTGGGCACGCAGCTTGTCGGTAAAACTTGCCAGAATGACATAATCACCGGGCAGCGGCGCTGCAAGTACATCACCGGCCAATCCCTGGCCGTCTTTGGTCACATCAATCGGTGCGGAACCCGTTGTGCCATCATCGGTCATAACGGTGGTGTCAACCAGGGCGGCCGTTACGGTTCCGCTCAAGGCCGGCTCGGCCGGTTTTGCATCGGGGACATATCCGGCAATTGCCGCATCGGCTTCGGCCTGGGGATCAAGAACATTCCCCTCGCGGCCATATGAATTCACATCACCAAGATCGAGTTGCTCGCTCGCAGATGCGACCTCAACCGGCTGCGCATCGGCAAGCCTGTCATTGGTTGCCACTTGATCGACCGGCACTTCATCGACCGGTGCGACAGGTGCATCAAGTGCGGCTTCGCTCACGCTTGCGCGCGGCGGAAGATCGGTTTTGATGATCGGGGTGGCCGTCATGTCGGCCGGGCGCGACCAGTTTTCAGCCGGTGCATTGACCGCATAGATTTCCGGGCGGGCGGCGCGAATTTCACGTTTAATTTCGGGCTCGCCCATCACTGCAAGGGCGGCGGCCTCTTCCTCAAGGATGGTGTCCTCATCCTTGCAAACATCCTGATCAAACAGCGGACGGTGCAAGGCGCAATCCTGCGCGGCGACGATTGAAACAGCGTGATCGGTGGTGCTTTTGCCGGTTGTGACATAACTGATCAGGTCACCTGCCAGTTTGGCGACGGTAAGTTCGATCGGCCCGCCACATGCGCCCAGCGCCAAAGGTGCCGCCACAACTAATATCTTTTTCACAGCCCGTCCCCCGCAGGATCAAATTTGTTCTATTGCGGGCACTTTGACGCATTGGCGGTTAATATTAGGTAACCAAAACCTGCCCGCATCATCCGGTGGGGCACAAGTTCAACGAAAAACGGCCCGGAAAACCGGGCCGCTCTTTTCGTTTGAAATCCAGGTCGGATGACCGGTCTTTCAATCAGTCTTTTTTTGCCTTCGGCGGCATCTGGACACGCAGATGCAATTCCTTGAGCTGCTTGTCTTCGACATTCGACGGCGCATTCATCATAAGGTCCTGCGCCTGCTGGTTCAGCGGGAAGGCAATGACTTCACGAATGTTCGGCTCGTCTGCCAGCAGCATGACGATACGGTCAACACCCGGTGCGGAACCACCGTGCGGCGGGGCGCCGAATTTGAATGCGTTAAGCATGCCACCGAACTGTTCTTCGACAACATCCTTGCCGTAACCGGCGATTTCGAACGCACGATACATGATGTCCGGGCGATGGTTACGAATGGCACCCGACGACAGTTCGATACCGTTACAGACGATGTCATACTGCCACGCCTTGATATCGAGCGGGTTCATGGTCTCAAGTGCTTCAAGACCACCCTGCGGCATCGAGAACGGGTTGTGGCTGAATTCGATCTTGCCGTCGTCGTCTTCCTCATACATCGGGAAATCAACGATCCAGCAGAATTTGAACATGCCTTCTTCACGCAGTTCAAGTTCGTCACAGACCTTGTCACGGACCTTACCGGCAAATTTGGCGGCTGCCAGTGCCTTGTCACAGACAAAGAAGACCGCGTCGCCATTGGCAACGCCGGTGATTTCCTTGATCTGGGCGATACGGTCAGCATCAAGGTTCTTGGCAATCGGGCCTTTTGCTTCGCCGTCTTCGCCATAAACGATGTAGCCAAGACCAGCCGCACCTTCATCACGTGCCCACGAATTGAGTTTGTCAAAGAAGCTGCGTGGGCGTGCTGCGGCACCGGTTGCCGGAATGGCACGAACGACCGAACCTTTTTCGATGTTCGACGCAAAGATGCCAAAGCTCGAACCACGGAACGGCTCGGTCACATCGGAAATGATCAGCGGGTTGCGCAGGTCCGGCTTGTCCGAACCGTATTTCGCCATCGATTCATCAAACGGAATACGCGGGAACGGGAACGGGGTCACATCACGACCACCGCCAAACTCGACAAAGATTTCGTACAGAACCGGCTCAATCGCGGCAAACACGTCTTCCTGGGTGGCAAAGGCCATCTCGAAGTCGAGCTGATAAAACTCGCCCGGCGAACGGTCGGCACGGGCGTCTTCATCACGGAAGCACGGTGCGATCTGGAAGTAACGGTCAAAGCCCGAAACCATCAGAAGCTGTTTGAACTGCTGCGGGGCCTGCGGCAGGGCATAGAACTTGCCCGGATGCATGCGCGACGGCACCAGGAAGTCACGCGCACCTTCCGGCGAACTTGCCGTCAGGATCGGGGTCTGGATTTCCAGGAAGCCCTGTGCGGTCATTTTCTGGCGCATGGCCGAAATGACTTTGGAACGCAGAACGATGTTGGAATGCACGCTTTCACGACGCAGGTCGAGATAACGGTGACGCAGGCGGATTTCCTCGCCATATTCGACATCGCCAAAGACCGGCATCGGCAACACTTCGGCCGAAGACTGAACTTCGACATTCGATGCGTAAACTTCAATTTCGCCGGTCGGCAGATTCGGGTTGATGGTTTCTGCGGTACGTTTGACAACCTTGCCATCCACCGTGATCACGCTTTCGGCGCGCGCTTTATCAAGCGTTTCAAACAGCGGGCTGGAAATGTCGATCACGACCTGGGTGATGCCGTAATGGTCGCGCAGGTCAACAAACAGAAGGTTGCCGTGGTCACGCTTACGGTGAATCCAGCCAGACAGACGAACTTCCGCATCTGCGTCAGTCGCGCGCAGCGCATTACAATTGTGTGAGCGATAAGGATGCATTGTCATTCCAGGTTGCTTTATATTTTGGGCCGCAAATTTGGCCGCAAAGGTGCATGCCAGACCCGCGCTGTCAAACAAAAAACGCACCACAACGTGCCCGGCCCGAACAATTCGGGACGTTTTGCTGTGATGTGTCGGTTGCCGTTCAGACGCGGCGTCAAAATTTCAGCGGTATAAAACGCTCTCGGGGGCTGCGCGTCAAGTGCTGTCACCAGAGACAGTCAAATCATTCCGATCCGATTTTGACAGCCTGCAATTCCTTGACCTTGGTAAAGCCGATCAGCCTGCCGGTGCCAAATGCAATATCGGTCCAGTTTTCAACATCAAATTCAAAATGCGCCAACGCACATGTCGGGAATTTTCGCGCCATGGCGTCGCGCGCGACCTCGTCCCCGCCGCCAAACAGTGCCTGGGCGAATTGTTCCATCCCCGGATTATGGCCGATGAACATCACGGAATTTGCGTCCTCGTGGGTGTGATGCAAACTTTCAAGCAGCACCCGTTCCCCCGCCATATAAAGATCTTCGCTATAGATAACGTCCGCATTGCTGGCAAAATCACGCCCAAGAAGGCCAAGCGTCTGAACCGCACGGGCGGCTGTCGAACACCACACCAGATCAGGGATCAGAGCCTGCTCGCGCAAGTAACGCCCCATAAAGGGGGCTGCCTTCTCGCCACGGCGGTTCAATTCCCGATCATGGTCGGCCCGACCGGGATCGGCCCAGCTTGATTTGGCATGTCTGAGCAACAGCAACGTTTTCATGTCTTTGGTCTTTACGGCCATGAAGGATGATCAAACGGTGTTCTTCCATGCCATATCAACGCCCGCGATGCCATCAGAAAAACTGACACATAAATTTAAGAAAATTGCACGGGCGCAAACAGTTATCCTATACTCCATTTGCAACCGGGACCTGTCGCATAAATTCAAAGACATTCCCTCAATCCGCAGGAGGCATAGCGTGACTCACGCCGCTGCAGTTCAATCAAGCGCGATCACCATTGATTCGGAAAGCCGCTTTATCAATCGCGAACTTTCGTGGCTGGCTTTCAACAATCGTGTTCTTGAAGAAGCCCAGAACAGCGGGCACCCGCTGCTTGAACGTTTGCGCTTTCTGTCGATTTCGGCCAGCAACCTTGATGAATTCTACATGGTCCGCGTCGCGGGCCTTGTCGGGCAACTTCGTGCCGGCATGACCAAAGTCAGCCAGGATGGCATGAGCCCGTCCGAACAGCTGCGTGCCATTACCTTTGATGCCAACCAGTTGATGCAGGATCAGCAACGCATCTGGCGTCAGCTCAGCCGTGAAATGGAACAACAGGGCATCTCGGTCATTGATCAGTCCGATCTGACCCAGACCGATCGCAAATGGCTTGATGGCTATTTCATGCGGGAAATCTTTCCGACCCTGACCCCGCTTGCGATTGACCCGTCACACCCGTTCCCGTTCATTCCCAACCTTGGCTTTGCCATTGTGATGCAGCTGTTTGACCCGGCGGATGGTCACAATATGCGCGGTCTGATCCCGGTCCCGCAAAAGATCGGCCGGTTCCTGCGCCTGCCCGGCCGGACCGAACGCTATCTTCCGGTCGAACAGGCGATCTTGCTGTATCTCGGCAAGCTGTTCCCGGGCTTCGATATGATCGAACATGGTTTCTTCCGCGTCATCCGTGACTCGGATGTCGAGATCGAAGAAGAAGCAGAAGACCTCGTGCGCGTTTTCAAAACCGCGCTTAAACGCCGCCGTCGTGGCAGCATCATCCGCCTTAAGGTCAATGCCGGCATGCCCGAAGACCTTCTGGACTTTGTGATCGACGAACTTGATGTCGCACTCGAAGAAGTCGTCAAGGTTGATGGTCTTTTGGGTGTTGTCGATGTCAAACAGCTGATCGATTCCGATCTGCATCATGATTTGCTGTTTGCGCCCTATGCCGCGCGCTATCCGGAACGGGTGCGCGACTTTGGTGGCGATTGCTTTGCCGCGATCAGCAAAAAGGACCTGGTGGTTCACCACCCGTTCGAAGATTTCGACGTGGTGGTGCAGTTCCTGCTTCAGGCAGCACGTGATCCCGATGTCGTCACCATCAAACAGACGCTTTACCGTACGTCGGAAAACAGCCCGATCGTCAAGGCCCTGATCGCCGCGGCCGAGGCCGGAAAATCCGTTACCGCCATGGTCGAGCTCAAAGCCCGCTTTGACGAAGAAGCCAACCTGCGCTGGGCGGCCGACCTTGAACGTGCGGGTTGTCAGGTGGTCTATGGCTTCCTTGACTGGAAAACCCACGCCAAGGTGTCGCTGGTTGTGCGCCGTGAAACCCACGGCCTTAAAACCTATGTCCATTTCGGGACCGGCAACTATCATCCGATCACGGCCAAATTCTATACCGATATTTCCTTCTTCTCGTGCGATCCGGCACTGGGGCGTGACGCGGCAAGCATCTTTAATTTCATGACCGGCTATGCCACGCCGCGTTCTTTGGAAAAGATCGCGATTGCACCGCATACCTTGCGGCCAACCCTTCTGACCCACATCGATCAGGAAATCGAAAACTGCAAGGCCGGCAAGCCGTCCGGCATCTGGGCCAAGATGAACAGTCTTGTCGATCCGGTGGTAATCGATGCACTTTATCGTGCAAGCCAGGCGGGCGTTCATGTCGAACT
Source organism: Thalassospira sp. MIT121401 (assembly GCF_047125595.1). NCBI lineage: Bacteria > Pseudomonadati > Pseudomonadota > Alphaproteobacteria > Rhodospirillales > Thalassospiraceae > Thalassospira > Thalassospira sp. MIT121401. The sequence goes on along the minus strand of NZ_CP138926.1, from coordinate 2,135,031 downwards.
GGTGGTGCGCGGGATTTGCTGTTTGCGTCCGGGTGTGCCGGGGCTTTCGGAAAACATTCGCGTCAAATCGATTGTCGGCCGGTTCCTTGAACATTCGCGCATTGTGGTCTTTGCCAACGGGGCCAAACTTCCGTCGCGCAAGGCCAAGGCATTCATCTCCTCTGCCGACTGGATGCCACGCAATTTGAACCGCCGGGTTGAAACCCTTGTTCCGGTTGAAAACCCGACCTGTCAGCGCCAGATTGTTGAACAGATCATGATTGCCAATCTCAAGGACACTGCACAGGCCTGGTATCTTCAGCCAGATGGCTCTTACGAACGTTGTGAAGCTGATCAAAAGGCATTTTCATCCCATCAGTATTTCATGACCAATCCGTCCCTGTCAGGTCGCGGCAGCGCCCTGAATGAAGAGGACCCGAATGTCCCCGTTCTGCAACTTGATGACTGATGCCGTCAAAATGCAGACACACGACCAACAGGTGCCACCAACAGTATGCTAACTGACCAACGGGCTTCCAACCGCATCGCGATCATTGATGTTGGCTCCAACTCTGTGCGCCTTGTGATTTTCGACGGCATGACGCGTGCCCCGATCCCGATTTTCAACGAGAAAGTCATGTGCGGACTGGGGCGTGATCCGGAAGATACCGGCAAGCTCAATCCCGAAGGGGTCGAGCTTGCCGTGGTCGCCATGCACCGGTTTGCAACGCTTCTGCGGGCGATGAAAGTTACCCATGTCGATGTGCTTGCAACGGCGGCGGTCCGTGCGGCCAGTGACGGTCAGCTGTTTTGCGATCGCATCGCCAAGGAAACCGGATTGACCGTCAAGGTGATTGACGGCCTTGAAGAAGCAAGGCTTTCGGCACTTGGCATTATCTCCGGCGATCCGGTTGCGACCGGCATCATGGGCGATATTGGTGGCGGGTCACTCGAACTGGTTCTTCTTGATCAGGGCGAAATCAAAAAACGCGTCAGCCTGCCCTTGGGGGCAATGCGCCTTCATGCGGTATTCGGGTCCGATCGCGCCCGCCTGACCAGTGAAATTACCCGCCATCTCGACAGTGTCGATTGGCTGGCCGAGGCCGCCGGGCAACAGCTTTTTGCGGTTGGCGGATCATGGCGCTCGATCGCAAAACTGTTCATCGCCCAGGAAAACTATCCGATTTCGGTTGTCCATAACCTGGCAATGCCGCGTTCGGAAATGGATGAACTGACCCATATCATTTCCCAGCAAAGTCGCATCTCGCTTGAAAAGGTTGGCGGTGTTTCAAAACGCCGTATCGACAGCCTGCCCCATGCCGCCCTTGTCATGAATATGTTGATGGCCCGCATGCGCCCAAGCGAAGTGGTCTTTTCCGGGCACGGATTGCGCGAAGGCTGGATGTATGAAGTCCTGCCCGAAGACTTGCGTCAGCGCGATCCGGTACTTGATGCCTGTCTGAGCTTCGCCGAAGACGGCGAACGTTTCCACCAGCATGGCGAAGAACTTGCCCACTGGTGCGCCCCGATCTTTACCGCACTTCCGGTCAATATCGAGCGGCTGCGTCTGGCGGCCTGCATTATCGGCGATATCGGATGGAACGAGCACCCCGACTACCGGGCAATCCAAAGCTATAACCGGATTTTGCGCCACCCCTATCTTGATCTCAATCACCATGACCGGGTGTTTCTCGCCTATACCATCGGGTCGCGCTATACCGGCAACTTCAAGGGTGATGAGTCAAGCGAACGCATCCTTGACGAGGATGACCGCCTGACTGGCCGACTGTTTGGTCATGCCATCCGTCTTGGCCATACGCTTTCAGGCGGGGTTGAGGGAATATTGCCCAAAACCCGTCTCGTCCTCGAAGCCGATAAATTGATCCTCGAATTCGACAAGCAGGTCGCCGCACTTTACGGCGAAGTGGTCGAACAAAGGCTTTCCAAACTGGCCAAGCTCATGAACCGCGAAAGTGAAGTCCGTCTGGTGTAAATCGGGAACGGTTTGCTTTCGCACCGAAAGCCGCTATGTTGGGGATGCTTCCAAGCACCCCGTCCGCGGAAAGGGCTGCGCCCGGTTTAACACATATGAAACACACGGTTTCCTTGCCTGTCTGGCGGACACAGGCGTTATGATCAGGGGAATCGTATGTCTGCATCAGGCAAAACGAAATCCGATAAAGCCAAATCTTCGCGCCCAAACCGCATCTTCTTTGACGGGCGCTTGAACCTTGAACAGCAACGAAAGCGCGCCAAGGATCTTTTGCGCGCCCTGCGTGCCGGGAACCAAACCGCGCAACAACGCTTTGTCGATGCAAATCATCCGATCGGGGCTGCGGGATTTGCCGATATCCGGCTTGCTAACGCCCAGTTGGTGATTGCACGGGAAAACGGCTTTGCCAGTTGGCCCAAGCTGAAAAACCATATCGACCGCATCACCGAACAGAACCGTCAGATTTCCAGCGGAAATCCGCCCGTGCTTGATACCAAACGCACCCTGCATCTGCGTTGCGGATCAGACATTCGGAACGGACTTGGCATTGCCGGTTTTGTCGGGGATTTTCTGGAATTTGCCGATCCGTTCTGTCAGGGGCCGGTGCCGGATCTGCCGCTTGATGAATTCATTTCAGTTCGCGCCGATTTCATCGCAAGCGGTTATCACATCACCCCAAAGGATGCATTGGCCAGAAGCAAACGCGAATATGATGCGCTGAACCGCCTGGATCAATTTGATCATGTGGTTTTGTGGTTCGAACATGACGGCTACGACCAGCTTATTCTGGCCTTCCTGATGGACTTCATCGCCACCGCACGACCCGCGACAAGGATCGAATTGATATCGGTCGGCGCAATCCCCGGTGTGGAGCGTTTTATCGGTCTTGGGCAATTGTCCCCGGAACTGCTGATCTGGTGCTGGGAAAATCATCGGGTACCGGTGACTGACGCCATGCTTGAAACCGGTCGCACGGCATGGAAGGCCATTCGCTCCGCAACGCCCGACGCACTGGAAAAATTCATCCAAACCGGAACCAGCGCCCTGCCCCATCTGATCCCGGCCCTTGAACGCCACATCGCCGAATTGCCGGACCCGCAGTCGGGGCTTGGCCTGACGCAGAAACTTGTCCTTCAGATCGCACGCGATCACGGCCCGCTTCCGGTTGGCAAAATCTATGCCCATCTCATGCGAAGCTACGATCCGCTTCCCTATCTGGCCGACCTGATGTTCTGGTCTGAAATCCAGACCATGATGCACTGCAAATCGCCGCTATTTACCCTGTCAGATAATCCGAACCAGCACTGGCCAACCCGCATCCTGACCATAACCGCGACCGGATCAGACACATTGGCAGGCAACCAAAACTTCCTCGACAATTTCACCACCACCCGCTGGGTCGGCGGGATCGAAATAACGCCGGAAACAGGCGGAGTTTTCTATTAAGAACGCCTGAGTGAATAACTTTGTTGGACGGGTTTCGCCTTTTTTGACAAAAGGCGAAACTGTCGTTGGACATTGTGACGGGATTGAATATGTTCACCGGCAACGGGACAGCATCAATTCTGCAGGATATTTTAATGGCAGCAAGAACAACTGTAATCACGATTACCCACAATGGTGGGCTGGTTATTGGTGGCCTTTTGAAATCGCTGCCTGCTGATCTTCCCTTGATCGTTGTTGATAACGCATCAAAGGACGATACCCTTGATATCGTTACGTCCTTGCGTCCCGATGCGAAAATCATTCGAAACCCGGTTGGCTTGGGCTATGGTGCTGCTGCCAGTCAGGGGCTTTCAGAAGTCACAACCGAATTTGCCCTGCTTGCAAATCCTGACGCTTTGATGACGCAGGATGCGATTGATGCCCTTGTTCAAGCGGCCGATCAATATCCAGAAGCGGCAATGTTTGGACCGCTCCATAAGGATGGCAACGGAAATATAGAACCCAGCCACGACGTCGAATTATGGAAGCGCGGCATTTTCGGAAAACAGGCATACGAAATTACGCCTGAGGGTCCGATATGCGTTGAATTCTTGTCTGGCGCAGTGAACCTTGTGCGAATGAACGCGATGAAGGAAGTCGGGTTTTATGATCCCGAAATTTACCTTTATTTCGAAGACGACGACATGTGCATGCGCTTCCGACAGGCCGGATATGGACTTATTCTTGTTGCTGCATCCGTGGTCACGCATCTGAATGGCGGCTCTGTCCGTCCAAATCGGGCATATTACTGGGAAAAGTTCTGGAACATTGCATGGTCCAGAATATACTTTGAAACCAAATACAAAGGCCGTCTGGCCGGAAGCTGCCTTGGCATAAAATACGCACTGCGATATGCCGGCAAGGCACTGGTGCATGGCATCGCGATGAAACGGGCAAAAGGCTGGCGTGATCTTGCCCGTTCGGCGGGGTCCTTGGCGGCCGTCTTCGGTGTCAGGGCCTCGAAACTTCCGCGCTGACACTTGAGTTCTGACGAACTGACGCATCAAACTGGATGAATGGGTACCTATTCTGATGAAGGCAGTAATTCTTGCTGGCGGTTATGGCAGCCGACTGAGTGAAGAAACCTCGGTCAAACCAAAACCGATGGTCGAAATCGGCGGCAAACCGATCCTGTGGCACCTGATGAAAATCTATTCCGCACACGGCGTGAATGAATTTGTCATCTGCCTTGGCTACAAGGGCTATGTGATCAAGGAATATTTTGCCAACTACTTCCTGCATCACGCTGATGTCACCATCGATATGGCATCCAATCAGCTTGAGTATCACAACGCCAATGCCGAGCCCTGGAAGATCACCCTTGTCGATACCGGCACCAACAGCATGACCGGCGGCCGTATCAAACGGGTTGGTGATTATCTTGATGATGACAAACCGTTCTGCCTGACCTATGGCGACGGTCTTGGCGATGTCGATATTACGGCAAGCATCGAATTCCACAGAAAACAGGGCCGCAAGGCAACCATGACGGTTGTCTCGCCTCCTGGCCGTTTTGGCGCAACTGTTCTTGATGGCGACCAGGTAACGGCGTTTCAGGAAAAGCCGCTTGGTGACGGCGCGCGCATCAATGCCGGATTCTTTGTGTGCGAGAAATCCGTCCTTGCCGAAATCAAGGATGATCAAACCGTCTGGGAAGCAGAACCGCTGCGCAACCTGTCAGAAAGCAACGAGCTTTCGGCATGGCGCCATGACGGCTTCTGGCAACCGATGGACACGCTGCGCGAAAAGCAGATGCTTGAAGGCCTGTGGGAAGGCGGAAACGCCCCCTGGAAGGTCTGGTAAAAACGATGCGTCCAAGTGAAAACCTTCGTTCTTTCTGGTCTGGTAAACGGGTCCTTCTGACCGGTCACACCGGTTTTAAAGGCAGTTGGGCCGCAGCATGGTTGATCAAAATGGGGGCCGAGGTTCACGGCTTTGCCCTGGCACCCGAAACCGATCCCAATCTGCATGACCTGCTTGATCTGGATTATGCCTCGGAAATGATTGCCGATCTTCGCGATCGTGCAGACGTGCAAAAGATGGTCCATAAGGTCCGGCCGGATCTGGTTTTGCATATGGCAGCACAGCCGCTGGTGCGTCGCGGTTACCGCGAACCGGTCGAGACCATGGCAACCAATATCATGGGCACCGCACATCTTCTTGATGCGCTACGCGACTGTGAAAGCGTCAAGGGCATTCTGGTCGTCACCAGCGACAAGGCCTATGACAATGACAGCTATGATCAGGCCCATGGCGAGATTGTCTTCCGCGAGGGCGATGCACTGGGCGGACGTGACCCCTATAGCGCATCCAAGGGTTGTCAGGAAATTGTCGCGCGCAGCTTTGAACAAAGCTATTTCCGCGCCAAGGGTATCGCGCTTGTCACGGCCCGCGCCGGCAACGTCGTTGGCGGCGGTGACTGGTCCGAAGATCGCCTGATGACCGATATCATTCGGGCGGCCGCGAACAACAAGGCAGTCGAACTTCGCAATCCCGCCACCACCCGCCCTTGGCAACATGTGATCGAACCGGTGGCAGGATATTTGATGTATCTTCAGGCTGTGGTCGAGAAAAAGGCATCGGTATCCGCACTGAACTTTGGCCCGAAAGAGTCCCATACCGTTGCGCATGTGACCGATTTGGTCCTGGATGCTTGGGGGTGCGATGCCGGAACCACACAACAGGATGTGTCGGCTGCCAGCAAAGAAGCCCTTACCCTTGCACTGGACTCAAGCCTTGCAACGACGACTTTGGCGTGGCAACCACGCCTTACACTACCCGAATGTGTAAACTGGATTGTCGAATGGCATAAAGCACATCTGGCAGGACAGAACATGCGGGACCTGACCGAAACACAGATTACTTCGTTTGAAGCGATGATGGATAAAGAATGACAACGCCAACTTGCCGTTCTTGCGGCACCGACCTTGAACATACCCTTGTTGATCTTGGCCTTAGCCCGCTTGCGAACTCCTATGTTCCGCTTGATCACAAGTCTGATATCGACCCAGCTTATCCGTTGCACGCCCGTGTCTGTGGCAAGTGTTTTCTGGTTCAGGTTGATGACGTTGTGCCGCCATCCGATATCTTTAGTCACTATGCCTATTTCTCAAGCTATTCGAGCAGCTGGGTCGAACATGCTCGCAAATACTGCGCAAGCGCGACCGAACGGCTTGGCCTGAACGATAAGTCATTCGTTGTCGAAGTGGCCTCCAACGACGGTTATCTGTTGCAGCATTTTGTTGCCAACAGCGTTCCAGTTCTTGGTGTTGAGCCCGCGGCCAATGTCGCCGCCGAAGCCGAGAAAAAAGGCGTTCGCAGTCTGGTGGCGTTCTTTGGCAAGGAAACAGCAGAAAACGTTGTCGCCGATCATGGCCATGCCGACCTGACGACGGCCAACAACGTTCTGGCGCATGTACCTGACATCAATGATTTTGTGTCGGGCTTTGCCGCGATCCTCAAAGACGATGGCGTCTCGACATTCGAGTTCCCCCATCTTTTGAACCTTTTGGAAAAGACCCAGTTCGATACGATCTATCACGAACACTTCTCCTACCTGTCGCTTTATGCGGTTGAGAAATGCTTTGCTGCGAACGGGCTTAAGGTCTTTGACGTCGAAGAACTGCCCACCCATGGGGGAAGTCTGCGTGTCTGGGCGCAAAAAACAGTTGGCACCCGTCCCGAAACGGACCGCCTGAATGCCGTCCGCGCAAAGGAAGCCGATGCAGGTATTGCTACCCTCTCCTGCTACGAAGGGTTTGAAACCAAGGTTCAAGCCATTCGTGACAGCCTGCTTGCCTTCCTGAAGAAGGCCAAGCTCGATGGTAAAACCGTTGCCGGTTACGGTGCTGCGGCCAAGGGCAATACCCTTTTGAATTATTGTGGGGTCGGAACAGATCTGATTGATTTCGTTGTCGATGCCAACCCGCACAAGCAAAACACCCTCCTTCCCGGAAGTCGCATTCCGGTTCATGCACCTGATATGCTTAAGGAACGCAAACCGGACTATGTCCTGATCCTGCCCTGGAACCTGCAGAACGAGATCATGGAAAGTGTCGGTTATGTTCGCAACTGGGGCGGACAGTTCCTTGTCGCAGTACCGGAAGTCACCGTTCTGCGATGAAGTTTACAAAGACAAATATCGCGGGTGTCGACCTGATCGAACTGGAAACACACGAAGATAACCGTGGTTTCTTTGCACGGTCATTTTGCGTTGATGAACTTGGCGATAATGGCCATGACTTCGCGGTCCATCAGGCGAACCTGTCTTTCAACCACCACGCAGGCACCTTGCGGGGAATGCATTATCAGGCAGCCCCGGTCGGAGATCCGAAAATTGTCCGCTGTATCGCCGGACGAATTTTTGATGTGGTAATTGACCTGCGCGCAGGATCACCAACCTATTGCCAGTGGACCGGTGCGGAACTTTCAGCCCAAAACCGTAAATCTTTCATCATCCCCGAAGGCTGCGCACATGGTTTCATCACACTCGACGACAATTCCGAGGTGATGTATCTGATGGGCGCCCCGTTTGAGGCAAATCTTGCAGCCGGAGTTCGCTGGAACGATCCGGCATTCGCGATTGAATGGCCGATCATGCCATCCCTGATCAATGATCGTGATGCGAACTATCCCGATTATGAGCGTCAAAAATGAAAGTCCTTGTAACCGGTGCCAATGGCCTTATCGGGTCTCATACCTGCCGGGCATTACGAGCATCCGGCCATGATGTTCTGACCTGCGGTCGATCCGGCCCCCAATCATCAAGCCATTATGTTGGCAACTTGCTTGCCCCGGATTTCAGATCCCGGATCATGCGGAATGAACGCCCCGATGGTCTGATCCATCTGGCATGGCAAACCAAGCACGGACATTTTTGGAACGCACCGGACAATGCCGACTGGCGCGTCGCCTCCATTGATCTGCTTGATCGTTTTCTCGAAATTGGCGGAACCCGTGCCGTTCTTGCCGGAAGCTGTGCCGAATATGACTGGACCATATCGGAAATTGGCAAGAAAACCTGCGAAACGGATGCTTGTGTACCCGGCACCCTTTATGGGCAGGAAAAACTGAAACTGGCCCGACACTGCCAGAACCTGATTGATCAGGGCTGTTCAATTGCATGGGGACGCCTGTTCCTTCTATGCGGACCGGGTGAATATCCGGCACGTTTTGTCCCGGCAGTAACCAAGGCCCTTCTTGCCGGTGACGCGGCAAAAATGAGTTCCGGAAAACAAGTCCGAGACTTCATGCATGTTGCGGATGCCGGCACTGCATTTGCATCAGTCTTTGAAAGCTCATTCAAAGGCATTCTCAATGTTGCAAGCGGCGAAGCGCATTCATTATTGTCGGTCGCAAACAGCTTGCAACAATTGATCGGACGTGGACAGGTATCAGCCGGCAGCCTGCCGGATCGCCCTGACGATCCCCCTTACCTCGTTGCCGATACGTCGATCCTTCATGATAAAATCGGCTTTGAGCCGAAGTACAATCTGGCAACGGCATTGGAAAGTTGCATTCAATGGTGGCGCAGTCAAACTGACTAGTCAGGAAGCCTATCGTCAAAATTAGCTGTTCACATCATTTGATGTACTCAGCTAGTCTAGGCCACGTGCAATCCTGAAAATCTCGCTGCGCAGCCATTTATGGGCTGCGTTTGCGGCGTTCCGGACGTGCCAGTATTGGGCAAAGCCATATTCGGGAAATTCCAGCGGAAAGTCACAGGTCGCAAAGCCTCCCATCACGTTTTCCGCCAATCGCGACGGCAATGTCGCGATGACCTTGGTGCCGCGGATCAGATTTGGAATGCTGGCAAAGGTTGAAACCTGCAACGCCGTGCGGCGTGATCGGCCAGTTGCACGCAGCAAATCGTCAATCGCCGACACATCATTTGCCCCGATGATCACACGCGCATGATCGGCCGCACAGTACCGATCAAGGGTATCGGGCGCAGCATCATGAAATGCCGGATCGTAAAAGCAGCGCATCTGTTCTCGAAACAGTGCCTGCATTGCGATATCGGCATGCTTGCCCGCCGACTGGATGCTGATGGCATGGTCAATCTTGCCACTGCGCAGCAAGCCGACAAAATGATCCTCGCCACTGATCGACAAGACCTTGAGACGAATATCTGCCTTGCAGGACTGCAATCGTTGCATCAATGCCGGCAAGACGACGCTGACTTCATAGTCATTACACCCAATCGTAAAATGCGCGCTATGAGACGGGTCATCCGGGTCAAACGTCACAACCCTGGTCAGATCACGCATCCCTTGTAACAAAGCACGGATCTGCGGCGCGATTTCATCGGCATGTGCGGTTGGCGCAACCGATCGCCCCGACCGTACAAAAAGCGGATCGCCGATAATCTGGCGCAACCGGTCAAGCCCGTGACTGACGGTGGGTTGCCCAACACCAAGACGATGCGCCGCAGCCGTCACCGATCCTTCGTCATAGATGGTCAGGAACAGACGCAACAACCGATAATCAAGATCAAACTCATCGATATTCATACATATTTATTATCACACCCATCGAATTGACCATATAGGTTTTAAAGATCACATTCTCCGTCATGAACAGGCGACGCCTGCCCCAAATTGGAGAATTCAAATGACAACACTGATTACCGGCGCAACCGGCCAACTCGGCACCCTCGTTGTGAAACACCTGCTTGATCGCCTTCCGGCCAGCGAAATTGCGGTAAGTGTCCGCACCCCGGCCAAGGCCGAAAATCTTGCCGCACTTGGCGTTGATGTTCGGCATGGTGATTTTGATGACCTAGCCCTGATGACCACTGCCTTCAAGGGCATCGAAACCGCCCTGATCATTTCAGCAGAAGCCGACAATGCAACCCGCATTGCCCAGCACCGCACAGCGGTTGATGCCGCCAAGGCCGCGGGCGTCAGACATCTGGTTTACACCAGTATCATTGACCCGCGCGCTGATGCCGATTTCACCTATTCCGCCATTCACCTTGATACCGAAAATTACATCAAGGAAAGCGGCCTGAACTACACCTTCCTGCGCAACAGTTTCTATGCCGACCTTCTGCTTGCCGGTGTTCCCCATGCACTTGAAACCGGGGCTTATGGCGCACCGGCGGGCGATGCCAAAATCACCTATATCCCGCGCAATGATTTGGCAGAGGCCGCCGCAGTGGTTCTTGCCAATCCCAAAAACCACATCAATGCGACCTATAACCTGACCGGTGCGAAAGCCGTGACCCATACCGAAATTGCCAGCTACATCGCCAAGGCGACTGGCAAGGACATTACCTTTGCCGACCTGCCGGGTGACGTCCACGTCGGGATCCTTAACAGCATCGGCCTTCCCGGCCATCTGGTCGAAGCCCTTGCCGGTCTTTATGTCGGCGCGAAAAAGGGCGATTACGAAACCGTCAGTGATGATTTCGAAACGCTGGTTGGCCGCAAGCCGCAATCTGTCGAAGATTTCATTCGCAAGGCGCTTGCGGCCTGAAGCCACCCCCTACCCCGAACAAAAAACAGCCGCCCCGCATTCCGGGCGGCTGTTCTTGTTTCCAACACGCACAACAGATCAGCGCCCAAAAAAAACGGACCCCAAACGGGGCCCGGCAAGTTTCAGGGAGGCATCGGAACAAGGGGCAATTCAGGTGATCTCGTCGCCCTGCTTTACGGTGCAAAACTCAGCAACGTCGAGACGAAAAGCACGGCGGTCGATGTGATCGAAAAGACAACATATTTGACAATCATGTTCAGGGTCCTTTGCTGGCGGGGGTGACAGACAAGACAGCACCGGGGACGTGCCACCTTGCCTGCCGGGAGACGAATGTTTTCCGCCGAAATTTCCTGTCCGCGTCGCGACACGGAACATGGCGGTCAGGCATCAAAGCCCAAGATCGGACAATCCGGGATGATCATCGGGACGGCGTCCTTGCGGCCAATGGAACAATCGTTCCTGTTCCGTGATCGGTTTGTCATTGATCGATGCAACGCGATGACGCATCAGGCCATCTTCATCAAATTCCCAATTCTCGTTGCCATAGGCACGGAACCAGTTGCCGCTGTCATCGCGATATTCATAGGCAAAGCGCACGGCGATCCGGTTTTCATGAAACGCCCACAGCTCCTTGATCAGGCGGTATTCCATCTCCCTGGCCCATTTGCGGGTCAGAAAAGCGACAATGTTTTCGCGACCGGCAAACATTTCCGAACGGTTTCGCCACTGGCTGTCTGGCGTGTAGGCCAGGGAAACCTTTTGCGGATCACGGCTGTTCCAGCCGTCTTCCGCCAGGCGGACTTTCTGTTTGGCGGTCTCGATATTAAAGGGAGGAAGCGGCGGCCGTGACATCGATCTTGTCCTTTGGTGCTGGTTTGAAAAAGGAACCCCGGTCGGTTCGGAGCGATATGCGGAGGGGGGACCACCGACCGGGGCTTTGCCGGAAGCAGGCCTGCCCTTAGGCAGCAGATGCCGTCACGACCGGAAAATCAATCGGCGTATCGAACGCCTCGTTCAGGTAATTGGTCAGGGTATTCAGCGCGACATGTGCCACGATCTCGACCAGTTCGGCCTCGCTAAATCCGGCTTCCTTGACGGCCGAAACATCCGCAGCGGAAACCTGGCCACGGTTATGAACCAATGCCACGGCAAAGCGCACGGCGGCATTGGCCTTCGGGTCGGTCGACGCCCCGTTGCGATTGGCGGCAATTTCCGCATCGTCAAGTTTCGCAAGATTCTTGCCAAGATAGGTATGCGCCGACAGGCAATAGTCACAGCCATTAAGCTGGGCAACCGCAAGGGCGATGCGTTCACGGGTCTGGGGATCAAGTGCACCTTTGGCCAAGGCACCGTTAAGACCAAGATAGCCTTCAAGTGCTGCCGGGCTGTTGGCTGTCAAACGAAACAGGTTCGGCACCGATCCGAGCAGTTTGTTCACGCCTTCAAGAAGCGGCTGGGCATTTGCCGGTGCGGCATCAATGGATGCAGGAAGCGTAATTCGCGTCATGGACTTTCTCCTTAAAAGATTTTGCGTCATCAGCTGATGAACGATATATACAGACCAGTCTGTCTACTTGTCAAATATTTTTTGGACCGGTCGTTCTGAAACGTGCAATGCTTGCATTTCTGCGCCCTTCGCGGCACAAGAAGACAGACCGGTCTGACTATTGGAGAAAAAAATTGAGATCAAAACGCGACGATCTGATCGATACGGCGCTGCGCCTGTTCTACACACAGGGCTTCAACGCCACCGGCATTGACAAGATTCTTGCCGAGTCCGGCGTCGCCAAAATGACGATGTACAAACATTTCAAATCAAAGGACGACCTGATTGTTGCCGCCCTTGAACGTCGCGATGAACAGTTCAGGGACTGGCTGACCGGTGAAATGGAAAAGGCATCGTCCGAACCGCGCGCCAAACTGCTTGCCATGTATGATGCGCTTGAAATCTGGTTTACCGGGCGCGCCTTCAAGGGGCTCGGTTTTGCCGGCTGTGCGTTTATCAATGCATCGGGCGAATTTTCAAAACTCGACCACCCTGCCCATCGCATTGCCGCCGATCACAAGAAAAAGATCCTCGACTATCTTGTCGAACTTTGCAGCGCGGCGGGTGCGCCTGATCCGGTCGGACTTGCCGAACAGCTTGCCCTGCTTAAGGAAGGGGCGATTGTAACCGCACAGGTGCGCGGCCTGTCTGATGCTGCCCAGATTGCCAAATCAATTGCCACTGGCCTTCTCGATGCGGCCATACCGGCATAAGGCAGCCTGTTGCCTTGATCCGTGCGGCCAACAAAAAACGGAGCCATCCGGCTCCGTCTTTTTGATCGGCAATGTGTAAGTCGTCAGGCGTCAAGATCGACCAGAACGACTTCACCGTTTTTCAGCTTGAGGCCAAGCTGACCGTGTTTTAGACGCAAGGCATACTGCCCGAACAATTCGCGACGCCAACCATGCATGGCCGGAACATCGGCATTGTCGTCTGCGGCAATATTTTGCAAATCATCGCCGGATGCCACCAGTCGCTGGGCCACACCCTTTTCCTCGGCGCACAGCTTGAGCAACACCTTAAGAAGCTCGACCGTCGGGCCGATGCCGGCTGGCAATTCAATGCGCTGTTTTGGTTTGGGCCACTGATCCTGTGGCAAGGCCAAAGCTGCCTTGATTGCTTCGATGATTGCCTGACCGGGCTTGGAGCTTCCGAAATTGCGGCCAACACCGCGGGTCTTGTCCAAGTCCGCTTCGGTCATTGGCTGACGCGCGGCGATATCAAGCAGCGTGTCATCACGCAAAATGCGATTGCGCGGCAGGTTCTTGCGCTGGGCCTCTGTCTCGCGCCATTCGCCAAGCGCGCGGGCAACGGCCAGAAACTTCGGGCTGTTTGACCGGGTCTTGAGACGCAACCAGGCATCTGCCGGATCAATCGAATAGATCGACGGATCGGTCAGACGTTCCATTTCTTCGAAAAGCCAGACCGCCCGGCCATTGGCCTCAAGCCGTTCGTGGAAATCTTCATAGATCACGCGCAGATGCGTCACATCCGAAAGCGCATAATTGATCTGTTTCGAAGATAACGGACGACGTGACCAGTCGGTGAACCGCATGGATTTGTCGATGCTTTTGCGCGCGACCTTGTTGACCAGTGTCTCGTATCCGACCTGGTCACCATAGCCAAGCACCATGGCCGCCACCTGGGTATCAAACACCGGATGGGGCACCTTGCCCGACAAATGTACGAAAATTTCGATATCCTGACGGGCCGCGTGAAACACCTTGATCACGCTTTCATCCTGCATCAGCTCAAACAGCGGCGACAGGTCAATGCCTTCGGCAAGCGGGTCAACCGCCGCACCGTTGTCCGAATGTTCCGGACTCGCAAGCTGCACAAGACACAGTTGCGGCCAATATGTCGAGTCCCGCATGAATTCGGTATCGACTGTAACGTAATCGAACTTGCGCAAGCTATCGCACAAGCTTCGCAGTTCTTCTGTAGTTGTAATAGGTTCCATGTCGATTGCTATAACATTGCCCGGAACAATTCGCCAGTGGCTTAGACGCAGGTCAGACCACCGCATTGACGGAATGGCTGATCGCCAAAAGCCCCGCCCTAGATGATTTCATCCTCATCAAGCAGCGGATCGGATTGCAGGTGGGTTTCGATGGCGTCCATGCGTTCCTGGACTTCTGCCGGGCGTTTGATTGACGCGACATGAAACAGCGCATCGCCCTGATTGACGATCGGCAAATTGGTCCTCCCGATAATCAGGCCATCCTCGCGCGCCAGAACTTCTTCGTCGGTTTGCCCGAACGGATCGGCCACCGCTGCGACAACATCACCGGCATGCACGAATTCACCTGCCAGCTTGAAGGTCCGCAAAATCCCGCCAACCGGCGCACGCAGCCAGTGACTGTTGGACGATTTGAACGATGGCACGCGTGGTGTCCGCACGGTGCGTTCCGATGTCATGCCAAGTTTGCGCATCACACGCAGCACACCTGACACCCCGGCCCGGATCGACATTTCATCAAAACGAAGCCCCTCGCCTGCTTCATATAGCAGGATCGGCACCCCGATTTCACGCGCGGCCTGGCGCAGTGATCCTTCACGCAGCGGACTGGTCAGAATGATCGGCGCGCCAAAGGCCTCGGCATATTCCATGATTTGCGGGTCGTCTTCATTGACCCTGATCTGGGGCAAGTTAACGCGGTTAACCGCGGCCGAATGCAAATCAATCCCGAAATCGGACCGTTCGACAATTTCATGCAGGAAAAGATGCGCAAGCTGTGCGGCAAGCGATCCGCGCGCATGTCCCGGGAAACTGCGGTTAAGGTCGCGACGGTCCGGCAGATATCGGGTGTGGTTCAAAAACCCGAATGCATTGACCAGCGGCACGGCAAGCAACGTGCCGCGCATCCCCTTCAATGCCGGGGATTTCAAGACACGGCGGATCACTTCGACCCCGACAATCTCGTCACCATGCACAGCCCCGCTGACAAACAGAACCGGCCCCGGCCGTTTGCCATGCACGACATTGACGGTCAGATTGACCGGCGTGTGGTTGGACAGAAGCGAGATCGGAATATCGACAATCTTGCGCGTCCCCGGAGCAACCTTTTTCCCGCCAATTTCAAAATCAGGTGTTTTGGGGGCCTTGGGAGTTTTTTCTTTTCCCTTGGTCGATCCGGTTTCGCTCATGCCGTTATCCTTTGCCTTTGGTCCGGACTTTTCCCGGACGGTAATCTTTTTCAAGGAATTCGATAATCATCCCGGCGATATCCTTGCCGGTTGCGCCTTCGATGCCTTCAAGCCCCGGCGATGAATTGACTTCCATCACAACCGGTCCGTGGTTGGAGCGCAAAATATCGACACCACAGACATTTAGCCCCATTGCCTTGGCGGCTTCAACTGCCGTTGCACGTTCCTGGGGGGTAATACGGACCGAACGGGCCGATCCACCGCGATGGATGTTTGACCGGAAATCGCCTTCGGCACCTTTGCGTTCCATGCTGGCGATGACCTTGCCGCCGATCACGAAACAGCGGATGTCGGTATTGCCGGCTTCTTTGATGAATTCCTGAACCATGATGTCGACGCTGGCGCCACGGAATGCCTCGATAACCGATTTGGCGGATTTCTCGGTTTCACCCAGAACCACACCAATGCCCTGGGTTCCTTCCAGAAGCTTGATCACCACAGGCGCACCACCCACGATCTGCAAAACCTCGTCGGTTTTCTTGGGATCATGGGCAAAGGCCGTCACCGGAAGGCCGACACCGCGACGCGACAGAATCTGAAGCGACCGCAACTTGTCGCGCGAACGACCGATCGCAACCGACTCATTAAGCGGATAAACCCCCATCATTTCGAACTGGCGCAATACCGCCAATCCGAATGACGTCACCGACACACCGATACGCGGAATGACTGCGTCATAGCCCAGAAGCTTCTTGCCGCCGTAATAGATTTCCGGCTTGAGCGAGGTAATGTTCATCGTCACCCGCAAGGTGTTGATGATTTCAATCTCGTGCCCACGCGCTTCGGCAGCCTCGACCAACCGTTTGTGGGAGTAAAGATTTGGGTTACGCGCAAGCATCGCGATTTTCATAAAATGAACTCCCGTGGTCGGTCACAATGGCCGTGCAGACGATCAGATGTCGCATGCCCGGTCTTGGAATATTGTCAGAAAGAAAAAACGATCCTGTCGGGAATTTGTTCCGCCACATGATCGTTCTTCTGCGCATCTAACTCTGTTCGGGCTTCCCTGCAAGATAAGATTTCGATGGTTGCACCAAAAATCTTCCTGCCTTCATCGCTGTACGCCCCAAAAGCATGGGAAACCCCATGATTGACCGGTTGGCAAGCGACACTTCAACTTTCAATCTGTGATGCCCGACAACGATATGGGTCGATATAATGAACCGTTCTTCGGCATTTCCGTTCGAAGACCGAATCTCGCGAAGCTCGACCAGCGGGGCCAGGCATTGAATGCGTCCATGCCCGTCTCCGCGATAATGGGGCAACACGAACTGGACGTAATCCTGTCCGTCCCGGGTTACCTGTTTGGGATTAAGTGCATGAAGCGACGATGTCCGCGCCCCTGTATCAACCTTGGCCTTGATCAGCGGAACGTCAAGATCAGGAAGTCCGATCCATTCACGCCAGCCAAGAACATGTCCCCCCGCCACCAGGGCATCGGTGTGGGATTTGAATGACGGTTTTGCTTTAAGTCGTTGTGGGCTCACATGCACAATCCGGTAATTGAAAGTGCCTTGAATATAGCCTGCAAAAGGCTGATCGGCCTATGATTTTAACAGTGCGGGCGAAATTAGTCGGCGCGATCGGTTCCCGATGTCACCTGCATTTCTTCCATCACGCTACGCACAAGCGGCAAGGTCACAGCCCGCTTTTCGGCAAGGGCACGGCGATCAATCGCTGCGACCAGATCGGTCAGTGCGACAAAGGATCTCTCGATCCGGGGCAAAATATAGCTCACGGTTTGCGGTCCGGCCTGAATTTGCCGATCGGCAAACAGTTTAAGAAGAAGACCGACCATCAAATCGTCATCGGGCGGGGAAATCTCGCAGACCAGCGCCGCACCAAGACGGGATTTGAGATCCGGCAGCCCGACATTCCAGCGCGCCGGCGGCTGTGTCGCAGTAAGCAACAAATGCCCGTCCCGTTCCTTGAGCATGTTATAAAGATGGAAACAGGCGGTTTCATCAATGCCGCCATCGGCATCTTCGATCACAAGCCCCCTGGCATCACCCAGCAGCGCGTCGGGATCGCAACCGGCAAGATCGATTGCGGCAACACTCAGTGCAGCAGACCGGGCGCGCCAGACCTCAGCCAGATGGCTTTTGCCACAGCCCCTGGGCCCATAAAGACACAAGGCCGGCACCGGCCATTTCGGCCACAGATCAATCCAGGCCACCGCATCACGATTGCATTGCGCAACCATGAAATCATCGCGCCCCAAAGCCGGACGCAATTCAAGTGCAAGGGGCAATTGCTGCGGGCCGACATCGTGCGCGACACTGTCGCGCTCGGCTGCAAGTTCTGCCTCGGGCACCGGTTTGTCCGTGTGATGGGCCGGGTTGTGTTTCGCCGGGGTCACTGTGGTCTCAATTCTCGCCGTCTTCGATCGCATCACCGCGCGGGTGATCCGGTCCATGATCATATAAACGACTACTGAGATACTGCCTTAAACCGTAACGCACAAGTACGCCGATCACCGCAGCTACCGGAACGGCCAGCATCACACCAAGCAACCCGAACACCGCACCACCGGCCAGCAAGGCAAACATCACCCAGACCGCATGCAGCCCGACCTTGTCACCAACAAGCTTCGGCGTCAGGAAATTGCCCTCAAGAATCTGGCCAACCCCGAACACCAGCGCCACCAGACCAAGATCAAGACCGAACCCGAACTGGGCAATCGCCACCCCCATGCCAACCGCAAACCCGGCGAACATCCCGAAATAGGGCACAAAGGAAACAAGACCGGTCATCAACCCGATGACAAAACCGAATTCAAGCCCGACCAGCGTCAGGCCAAGCCCGTAAAACAGGCCCAGCAACACACAAACCGATGCCTGCCCGCGCACAAAGCCCGCCAGGGTGTCATCAATTTCACGCGCGCACTGGCGGATATCGGTGGCGGAATGCCGGGGCAAATAACTGTCGACCTTGGCAACAATCTTGTCCCAGTCCCGCAGCAAATAGAATGACACAACCGGTGTGATGAACAGCAAACTGATAAAGTTCAAAAGCGCCAGCCCGCCCGACAGCACATTGGTCAGCACATTGCCGATCCATTTCAGCGCATTGGCACTTTGTCCCTTGACCGCATCAGACACACTTTGCAGGGTCTCGGGGGCCACCCGGTCCAGCACATGCTGAAGATAGGGCGCAACATTGGTGCGTAACGCATCGACATAACCCGGCAACCGTTCAAGGAACCCGGCAAGCTGGCTTCCGATCATCGGAACAATCAGCAACAGCACCAGAATGAAAACCAGGAAAAACAGCACCGTGATGATGCTGGTCGCGACCGTGCGGCTGGCGCCGCGCGCCTCAAGCTTGTCTGCCAGCGGATCCAGGAAATAGGCAATCGCCATCCCGGCAACAAACGGCAGAAGGATGCTTGAAAACAGCCACACCAGAAAGAAGAATCCGACAATGAAAATAAGCCAGAAACGTGCCTGTTGCCGTAATGTCATGTCCGGGTTCCCCTTTGTTGCCAGACTCCCGAAGGACGCCGATAAGACGCCCGAACCGGCCACTGACGATCAATATCGCGGACCGCCAATTTGCGGACAGTCGATATCGCGGACTGGCCGGTGTCACGGGTTTATGACTAGCCGCCGATCGACAAGCCCTGCAAGCGGTCCGATCCGGTCGGCTGGATGAACCACAATTCCCCCATCCGCGTCAGGTTCAGGTTCTGCTGATTAAGTGCAGTCTGAAGCTGACTGGTTGACCCGACAAAGTCGAGTGACAGTTGCACTTCACGGCGCGACATCGCGACAACGCGCGAATTGCGCACCACCGGAAGACCGATCAGCTTGTCTTCGATCTTGGCCCAGTCCTGAAGCCCGGTAATCGGAATAAACACCATCAGGCTGCCGCCCGTGCTGTAATTGATCAGGTTGGCCCGTTTCCAGCCATCGGCAAGCTGATCCTGAACCGCCTTGGCCGCACGGACCAACGTTTCATTAAGCGTCTCGTCAGGCAGGGTGTTTTCCTGAACACCAAATACCTGCGGGCCGCTATTGGGATCATAGCGGGTGACCGTCACATCAACGGTTTCCGCCCCCGTCGCCCCACTGACATCGGCACTGGCAACAACGGCAACATCCGCACCATAACGTTTGGCCAATGCCGCCAGACGTTCCATCGATCCGTTTTCGGCCTGTTCGGCGGACACGGTCCCGATATCGGTCAGATCACCAATCGGTGCCTTGATCGGCACCAGACCCGATGTGGCAACATTGCGTGCCCAGACATCGCGCCACGGGTTGGGATCATCCCACAAGGTGACATAGCCCGATGTGCGGTAAACCGGCACAATCATCACCGGCTTGGATTGCAGTTCGGCAAAGGAAATGTCGCGGAACCGCAAAAAGCGCCGCAACTCGTCATCCTTGAACCGCACGGTCATGTCCGCGATATAGCGAACCGATGACGTCTTTTCATTCGACACCCCGAAATCGCGCACCATATTGGTGATTTCCGAGCCCGCCGGCATCTGCAATCCGGCGCGATCTTCCGGCAGGGTCAAACGCGCAATCACTTCTTCGAATGCCTTGCGCTGGCCGATCTCGAGTGCCTTTTCACGGGCGGCGGCGGCTGTTTCCGCACTTTCATCAACGTGAACACCGGTCACGGTGAAAATGTCCTGCGCAAAAGCCGGAAAAGCCATCAGCGCAGAAACCGTAACAGCGCCAGCCAACATCTTGATGTTTTTCAATGAAGTAAGCACGTATGCCTCGTTGCCCTAATCGTGTCTTGTCGAATTATTTTGCAATCGCCCTTGTGGCATGTTGCACGCATTCTGGAAAGAAAACTCTGTCATGCGCAGGTGATCATTGCATATTGTCCGCGTTTGAGTATTTTCGCCCCAGCGGAAATTATCAAGCCCGCGTTTTTTATCAGTAGGACTGGCGGACATTCCTGCAACTGATTAAAGGCGTCAGTAAGGCGGATTGGTCAAACAGCAGCATATTTGCTGCGGCCCGGCCCGCAAATGCCCAGTGAACGTCGCTTGGAAGTCGGTACGTATTGATGAAAAACGCGGGTTGCCCCGCTGTTTTTTCATGCATGCGCGAAGCCAAGGATCACCCAAATGACCGCCTCCAAAGGCCTTACCTATAAGGACTCCGGTGTCGATATTGATGCCGGAAATGCCCTTGTCGATCGAATCAAACCGCTTGCAAAAGCAACCTCGCGGTCCGGTGTTTCCGGCGGGCTTGGCGGTTTTGGTGCCCTTTTTGACCTCAAAGCGGCCGGCTACAACGATCCGGTTCTGGTTTCCTGCACCGATGGTGTCGGCACCAAGCTTAAGGTCGCCTTCCTCGCCGACAAACATGACACGGTTGGCATCGATCTGGTCGCCATGAGCGTCAATGACCTGGTCGTTCAGGGTGCCGAGCCGCTTCTGTTCCTCGATTACTTTGCAACCGGCAAACTGTCGGTCGACAATGCCGCCGATGTGGTTGCCGGCATTGCCGAGGGCTGCAAACAGGCTGGCTGTGCGCTGATTGGCGGGGAAACCGCCGAAATGCCGGGCATGTATTCGGATGGCGAATATGACCTTGCCGGTTTTGCCGTCGGTGCGGCCGAACGTGGTGAACTTCTTGATGGCAGCAACGTTGCCGAAGGCGACGTGATCCTTGGTCTGGCATCAAGCGGTGTTCATTCCAACGGTTATTCGCTGGTCCGCAAGGTTGTCGACAAGGCAGGCCTTGGCTATTCCGACGAATCCCCGTTCGCACCGGGCAAAACCGTTGGCGAGGCCCTGCTTGAACCGACCAAAATTTATGTCAAAAGCTGCCTGGCAGCGCACAAGGCCGGGATGGTCAAGGCCCTTGCCCACATTACCGGTGGCGGCCTGACCGAAAACGTTCCGCGTGTTCTTCCCGAAAACCTGACCGCTGTCTTTGATGCCAGCACCTGGGAATTCCTGCCGATCTTCAAATGGCTCGCAGCCGAGGGCGGCATTCCCGCCGTCGAAATGGCGCGGACCTTTAACTGCGGCATCGGCATGTGCGTCGTGGTTCCGGCTGACAAGGCGGATGCGGCCGAAGCACTGCTGCGTGAACATGGTGAAACCGTCAGTCAGATCGGTGTTATCGGCCCGCGCGCCGGTGATGGCCCGCAGGTCGTCATCAAGAACATGGGCCCTGCATGGGAAAAGTAAGCAAATTGAAACTCGCCGTTCTGGTCTCAGGCGGCGGGTCCAACCTGCAAGCCATCATTGATGCCTGCAATACGCCCGACTACCCGGCCGAAATCGTTCTGGTTTTCTCAAACCAGCTTGATGCCGGCGGGCTGGAACGCGGGCGCAAGGCCGGTATCCGGTCTGAGGCAATCTCGCACAAAGGCTATCCGGGCGGACGCGAAGCCTATGACACCGCCGTCAGTGCCCTGATCGAAGAAAGCGGTGCGGATCTTGTGGTTCTGGCTGGCTACCTGCGACTGGTCAGTGAAAGCTTTGTCACCCGCTGGAAAGACAAGCTGATCAATATTCACCCGTCGCTTCTGCCAAGCTTCAAGGGCCTGCATGTGCATCAGGCTGCCCTGGATGCCGGGGTCAAATTTGCCGGTTGCACCGTGCATTATGTCGTCCCCGAAGTCGATAGCGGCCCGATCATTGCCCAGGCCGTTGTCCCGGTGCTTCCGGGGGACGATGCCGGCAAACTGGCCCAGCGTATCCTCAAACAGGAACACCGCATCTATCCGCAGGTCATCCGCTGGATCGCCGAAGGCCGCGTTTCGGTTGATGACAAAGGCATCGTAACGGTTGCCGATGCCAAACCCGCCGAGTTTGCGGAAATCAATCCGGCGATTGAACCGGCTTGAAAGAACCTTTGGCGCAGATTGCGCAGGCTGATTTAAGGGCGGCTTGATCCGCCCTTTTTTTCATGGCGGCATCTTGCGCCCATCCGGTTTCAGACCAGATTACGCAAACGGTTTTCCATCCGTTTCCCCTGGTCCAAAGGCCCATCATGAACAAAACCATCCGCAACATCGTCCTTGGCGTCATGCTTGCAACCTTTATCGCACCGATCGGTCTGGCGATCACTGAAAGCCACGCCCAGAACGCAAACTGGCGTGCAACCAAATGCGCACTTTATCAAACCCATCGGGATGATATCCGGGCACAAATGCCCGCAAACGCCACCAGTACTGCCTTTGACGATCAGGAAGACGAATTTGTCGCATCGGGCTGCACGGCACGCGCCTATGTCTGCCCGCAAAACCGGGCCGAACTCGAATATGCCAATCTGATGTCTGTCGTGATGATGAACGAAGGGGCCACCGGGTCGTTTCTGCCCTTTGCCTGCAAGGAAACCGGCAGATAGGACGCAGATAGGACGATGTGATCCTGTCCACACCCTTGGCCAAAGGGATGATATCCCCGGTTAATCTTACCCTTGCCCGCGCTCTACCTTGCGGATATACATTGGAAAAATCCCAAAACCCAGGAGGTAGATTTGCAGGGTAACGATTACGAACTGACCGAAACCCATGTTGCCATCTATGAAGGCTTCACCAGCTTTGTCAAATGGTCGACCATTTCGGTTATTGCCATTCTGATCCTGATGGCGATCTTCCTGCTGTGATCTGCCAAATGGCAGAACCGGAAATGTAAAAAGCTGCCGTTGACCGGCAGCTTTTTTGTTTCTTGAGGCGCTTAAATCGTATCGGTGTCATAGGTGATGACGTCAAATCCCTCTGCCGCAATTGGTGGCTGAAACGCCGCACAGATTTGATGGAACTGAGCGTCACTGGCAGCAAATTGGTGTTCACCCGCCTGATTGCGAGCGTGCAGGCGCTGTTTGCAGATGTCTTCGTCCAGATCAAGGAAGTGCAATTTATGCCCTGCCCCGACCTCTTCATAAATGCCGCGCATCCAGCCACGTAGCGCGCGCGTGTTGGCCGGGAAATCCAGCACGACCGAAAGACCAGACATCAGCAACATGCTGACATGCGGCCCCATGACGTCACGCAGTTTTCGCGACGCACGGACATAATCCGACACTGTGTGCATCTGATCGCCAAACAGAACGGATAACCATTCATCTTCGGCAATCAGAACCGTTCCCGGTTTGCGCGCCAGTTCGGCGGCAAGCGTCGATTTCCCCGATGCAATTTTCCCGCATAACATATGCAGCACCGGTTGCCCTACCAATGCATGGGCCAATCCATGGGCCGATGCATGGGCCGGTGACCTTCGATCTTGATCTGATGTGGATAATGACATTGCGATCTCCCTGTTGGAAATGCCGGGAGACAGACACAAAAAAACCCGCCTCACGCGGCGGGTGGTTTCATTTGGTCAAAATGTCACAACCCCGCCATCCTGTGAATGGCGGTAAAAATTCGTGCAGAACTGGTTACAACATTTTCCATGGCCTGATCATGGCATGGTCACCCAATGCTGTCCAGCACGCCGCGTCGCACAAAAAGACACAAATACAAAACTTATTCACCCATAGGTTAAATATCGGTAAGATCAATCTGTTGTCCTGATACGGATCCGGACCGCACCGGATGCAAAGGGCGATCCGAACGCCCACAGCACCACAACCCTGAAATCCGAAACAATCGGACCCGCAATTGGGGAGGAAACAATGCAAGGAAGCGACTACGACGTCGAACTGGTCAAAATCCACGAAGCAGGCTGGCACCATTGGACCAAGTTCGTTTTGTGGAGCATTATCTCCATCTCTGTTTTGCTGCTGTTAATGGCAGCTTTCCTGATCGATTAACCGCGCCGTTCTGTCACACAGACACAAAAAAAACGCCCCGCAATCTGCGGGGCGTTTTGATGCCGGATGAACCGGAATTCTGTATTCTAAGCTTAGCCGACGATTTCGGTCTGAGCGAAGAAGTAAGCAATTTCGATTGCAGCGTTTTCGAGCGAGTCCGAACCATGGACCGAGTTCGCTTCGATGGATTCTGCAAACTGCTTACGGATGGTGCCTTCCTCGGCGTTTGCCGGGTTGGTTGCACCCATAACTTCGCGGTAGGTCGCGACAGCGTTTTCGCCTTCCAGAACCTGGACGACGACCGGGCCGGAGACCATGAAGTCTACCAGCTCACCGAAGAACGAACGTTCTTTGTGAACTGCATAGAAACCTTCAGCCTGAGCGCGGGTCAGAGCGACGCGCTTCTGTGCGACAATGCGCAGGCCAGCTTCTTCGATGACGGCGTTGATTTTGCCGGTCAGGTTGCGGCGCGTTGCGTCCGGCTTGATGATCGAAAGAGTGCGTTCGACAGCCATTGGTTTCACCTAGCTACTTTAAAAATTTCGTTACCCCCCAAGAGGGCTTCCAAAAGGGCCTGCGGAACATAAAGGAGCCATACATAAGCACTCCCTTATCATCCACAGACCCAAAGGTTGGCGCTATATAAACGGGGTTGAAGCGCAACGCAACAGATAGTTCTGCCCGCGCAATACAGACTTGCAGTAGCTGCATTGACCTCAAAACCATCACGAAAATGCGCAAAAACGCATAAAACTGCGATTTTCCCGTCGGTTACTTTGTCACCCCCGGCCGCCAATTTCCGCCGGTTACAGTTTCAAGAAACCTTGCTTCAAATCGTACTCTGCCCTATTGAAAGCACAGAAATCCTTGCGATTCCCCCGGATCAAGGCGGGAAAGACCGGGAAACCCGATACCCAAGATCAAGAGAACGACCGATAAAATGCTGCAAATTACCGATCTCACCTATCGTATTGGTGGCCGTGTCATTCTTGACCAGGTTTCCCTGACCATTCCCGATGGCCACAAGGTCGGCCTGATTGGCCGCAACGGGGCGGGTAAATCCACCCTTTTGAAACTGATTTCCGGTGAACTGGCCACCGATGGCGGCGACATTCGCCTGTCCAAGCGGGCGCGCATGGGGGTTGTCTCCCAGGAAGCCCCGGCAGGCAGCCGTTCGCTGATTGAAACTGTTCTGGCTGCGGATACCGAACGCGCCAGCCTGCTTGAAGAAGCCGAAACAACCACCGATCCCCATCGCATTGCCGAAGTCCACACCCGTCTTGCCGATATTGATGCCCATACCGCCGAGGCACGCGCGGCATCGATCCTTTCGGGTCTGGGCTTTGATGCCGATGCCCAGCAACGCCCGTGTGATGATTTTTCCGGCGGCTGGCGGATGCGTGTCGCACTTGCCGCGACCCTGTTCCTTCGCCCGGACCTGCTGCTGCTGGATGAACCGACCAACCACCTTGATCTCGAAGCCACCATCTGGCTTGAAAACTATCTGATCAACTATCCCGGCACGATCATCCTGATCAGCCATGATCGTGATCTTTTGAATCGCGCGGTCAAATCGATTGCCCATCTGCATGACGGCACCGTCACGCTGTATGGCGGCAACTATGACAAGTTTGCCAAGACACGGCGCGAACAGATGGAACTGGCTTCCAAACAATATGAAAAGCAGATCGCCCAGCAAAAGCATCTGCAATCCTTCATCGACCGCTTCCGCGCGAAGGCCAGCAAGGCCAAACAGGCGCAAAGCCGTGTCAAGATGCTTGAAAAAATGGGGCCTGCGATCCCGGTGGTCGAAGACCGCGGCATTACCTTTGACTTCCCAAGTCCCAAGGAACTGCCACCGCCCCTGATCAATATCCATAATGGCGAAGTTGGCTATGAACCGGGCAAACCGGTATTGCGCAATATCAGCCTGCGCATTGATATGGATGACCGCATTGCTCTTCTGGGTGCCAACGGCAACGGTAAATCGACCCTGGCGAAATTGCTCTCGGACCGGCTTGAACTGATGGCCGGTGAAAAGACCGCCTCAAGCAAACTGCGCATCGGCTATTTTGCCCAGCATCAGACCGACGAACTGATCGGTGAACAGACCCCCTATCAGCATATGGCGGCCCTGATGCCCGATGCGATCGAAAGCAAGGTGCGCGCGCAACTTGGCCGCTTTGCCTTCGAAGGGGACAAGGGCGACACCAAGGTCAAAGACCTTTCGGGTGGCGAAAAGGCACGTTTGCTGTTTGCGCTGATGACCCTTGATGCACCGCATATGCTGATCCTTGATGAACCGACCAACCATCTTGATATCGACAGCCGCGATGCGCTGAACCATGCGCTTAACGCCTATGAAGGTGCCGTAATCATCATCAGCCACGATCCCTATCTGATCGAAGCCTGTGCCGATCGTCTGGTTCTGGTGGCCGATGGTACGGTAACCGCCTTTGACGGCGACGTATCGGAATATCGCCAGTATCTTCTCGATCGTGCGCGTGCCGAACGCCGGGCCAACAAGGCCGGCGAAGACGATGCCAATGGCAAGGACGCCAAACGCGACCGCAAAGCCGAACGCCAGCAGGCCGCCGAAAAACGCAAGGCCGCCGCCCCGGTCAAACGCGCGATCGAAAAGCTCGAATCCCAGATGGAAAAATTGTCCGCGCGCAAGGCCGCAATCGAAACCGAAATGGCCGACCCCAAACTTTATGAGGCCGCCAATGGCCAGAAGCTCGGCGACCTTCAAATGGAACTGGGCAAGATCGAAAGCCAGCTTGGCGACATCGAAATGCAGTGGATGGAAAAGCAGGAAGAATACGAAACGCTTGTTGCGTAACCTTTGTGGGTCACCCTCACATCCCAAGCCAAACCAAAAAAGACAGGCTCTATCAGCCTGTCTTTTTGTTTAATCCCGGCATTGTCCGCTGATGGCTTAATGCAGTGCCCTTGCCGCGTCACTGCCCTTTGCCTTGCGCACGCGCTTTTGCTGATACATTTTTTCATCGGCAAATCCGATCAGCGCGATCGTTTCGTTGCAATCCCCGGGATAGACAGCAATCCCGATGCTGGCCCCGACCGTGATGCTAAGGGCATCAATCTCAATCGGGCGCTGGATCGATGCCGCGATTTTCTGGGCCACCCATTCGGCTTCATCACGTCCGTTCACCGCATCGGCAATCACCGCAAATTCATCCCCGCCCAGTCGGGCAACCGTATCGCCCTGACGCACGGTATTCTTGATGCGTTCACCGACCTTGCGCAGGACCTGATCGCCGATTTCGTGCCCATAACGGTCATTGACCGGTTTGAAACCATCCAGATCAATATAAAGAAGCCCGATCGAATGGCCTTCGTTTTCCGCATGACCACAAGCAACTTCAAGCCGGTCTTCAAACAGCAACCGGTTGGGCAACCCGGTCAGGGCATCATGATTGGCCTGGCGCCACAATTCCTGTGCGTTTTCCATGTGGCGTGAAATGTCAAAACCCATCTCGACGAAATTGACATCCGATGTTGTCGGATCGGTAATCGCGCTAACCACGACATTGGAATAAAAGAAATCCCCGCTTTTGCGGCGATTGCGCACTTCGCCTTCCCAGGTGCCATTGGCACGCGCCGCCATCAGGATCTCGTCGAGTGCCTCGGCATTTTCGCGCTGGGCACGCAGGAATGATAACGGCTTTCCGATTGCCTCGTTTGGCAAATATCCGGTCATCGCGGTAAAGCCCGGATTGACCTTAAGGATCGTGCCCGTGTCATCGGCGACAACCACACTGTTTTTTGATGCCCGCAGAACCTGTTCGGATAAGCGCGCGTCAAAGCTTGCAACGATCTGGTTCTGACGGGTCCAGGCATAGGCCGCACTGCCGATCGCAATCAGGAAAATGAACGCGGTCGAAACAATCGTCAGCGTGTCACGTTCGGGCGACAGCAACTGTTCAAGCACGTCATTGGGCAACCGTGCCCCGACATACAGGTTCAGCCGGCTGCTTTTTTCCTGATCACTGCCAAAGATCACCGACAGGGACCGGTTGGAATTGCGGGCCAGAAGAAGATCGGAAACATCAAGCCGCTGGACCGAATAGAAACCGCTATCAACCCGGAAACTTTGCAATCCCAGTTGCATGCTTTCCCAGGCCTTCGGGTAACGGTCACCGATCACCGCGGGCATCCCGGTCAGTTCCTCGGCCCAGTTTTCGCCCGGCTTGCCGCCCAGCATCCAGCCGCCATCGCCATCCAGAACAAACGGCTCTGCCCCGTCAAGTTTCAGCGACTTGACCACTTCTTCAAGTGTCGATGCCGCCCGAAGGTTCAAGACCACAACGCCATGGCGTTCCCCGAACCGGTCAAAGACCGGTGCCGACAGCCGGATAACCGGCTTGATCGGCTTTTCGATCTGGCCAAACTCCTCGTTCAGATCGACACCCGATATATAGATCGTCCCGCGCGGCGCATTGCGGGCCAGCTGGAAATAGGGTCGTTCGCTTTTGTTCTGAAGTTCGCGTCTGGGCACGGCAAACGGAATGCCGCTGCCGTAATTGACGCGCACGATTTCCATACCGTCATTGTCAAGCAGCCTGATCTGGTCATAAATCCCCCGCCGCAGCGAAAAGACCGCAAACTCGTCCGCCACCTGATCAAGACTGGCCGTTCCGGCGATCACCGCATCGATCTGCTGGCTTTCTGACAGGATCAAAAGATCGGAAACCACGATATCGATGCGTTCGCGCAATACTGATATCGACTTTTCCAGTGCATAACGCTGATCATCAGAAATGACCTTTTCGCGCACGGCACTGCCTTCCCATGACAGCAACCCGACGACAGCCAGGAACACGGCACTCAGCGGTGCGAAACACACCAGAAATGACTTCACATGACCGAATCTGATCATCGCTTTCCCGCTGTTTGATGAACCATTTTCCAAGCCATTTCTGGCTGGCACCGTTATGGAAACCCTATTCATAACAATGATTTCAACAAATCATAACGCATCAACCGGCATTCGCATACCGCTTGTCGGGTTGATCACACGATATTGTCTCCATGCCCCGGCACCCTGACGCCACAATCGCGCAATGACGATACCGCGCATTGGCCAATCATCCTGACATGATCCTGTCAGCAGCCCCCTGCTACCTTTCCCCCATCACAACCTTTATTCATCAGGCAAGGCCCCCATGACACTCATGACACCCATGACTTATGTTGAAAACCTCTGGCTCTTTTTCGTTCTGCTGTCGGGCATCATTATCGTGCCTGGCATGGACATGTTTTTTGTCATTGCCAATGCGCTGACCGGCGGGCGGCGTGCCGGGCTTTCGGCCACCGCCGGCATCATGCTGGGCGGTGTTTATCACACCCTGCTTGGCGCGATTGGCATCAGCGCCCTTCTGGCGATTGCGCCATGGCTTTTGAATGTCATGCTGTTTGCCGGTGCGGCCTATATGATCTGGATTGGTGTAACCCTGATCAAAAGTGCCATCACGGTCGGGGCCATCCGGGCAGCCAGACCGTCTTCACTCTGGATCGCCTTTCGCCAGGGCATGATTACCTGCATGCTCAATCCCAAGGCCTATTTGTTTATTTTCGCCGTCTACCCGCAATTCATCCGTCCGCAATACGGACCACTTTGGTCACAGGCACTGGTAATGGGGATCATGACGGCGGCGGTCCAGCTTGCTGTCTATGGCGCACTCGCATTTGCGGCGGGCACAAGCCGCACGCTGATCACCGGCAACCCGACCGCAACCATCTTCATCGGTCGCGCCGCCGGGGCATTATTCATCGGCGTCGCCCTTCTGACCGCCTGGCAGGGCGCAATGACCCTGAACTGAACTGAAATGAACTGAACTGAACTGAACTGGGCTGGGCTGGACTGAACCAAGCCGTGCCGGACATCCCAAGCTTGCAGGCTGAACTGAAAGGCATCGGGCCGATCCTAGTCCGTGTCCGAGTGCGGGTCAGGCTGGGATCGGACTCAAGAGAGCTGAAGCACGCCTAAATGGGCAGAAATGGATATAAACACCCTAAACTGGCCGAAGCCCTGACGCCGCACTCCAAATCACCGTCCCTGCCCTTCCCCGACCGATCCAGCCGTGGTCTGTCGTAAGTCATCCTGATCAGAGATAAGACAGGATGATGTCAAATGACATGTAGACCGGACGACGCGATCCGGTACGGATCACGCGGATGGTTAGAACGTAAAACACCCGCGAACCGGATTGGCGCGCGGGTGTTTTGACTATTCAGCCAGATTTAATAATCAGGCTGATTATTCAGTAATTTTAAAGACCGGAAGCACCGAACCTTCGTATTTGGTTTCGATGAACTGACGGATCGCATCATCGTGATAGGATTCAACCAGGGTTTTGACCCACGGTGCGTCCTTGTCCTGGGTGCGGGTGACGATCACGTTGGCATACGGGCTGTCATTGCCTTCGATCGCGATCGAATCCTTGATCGGGTTCAGACCGGCTTCAAGCGCGTAGTTGGTGTTGATCGCCGAGGCATCAAGATCCGCCAGCGAACGCGGCAACTGTGCTGCGTCCAGTTCGACAAAGCGAATGTTTTTCGGGTTTTCAATCACGTCAAGCGGGCTGACAACCAGACCGACAGACGGATCAACCTTGATCAAGCCCTGTGCCTGCAGCACCAGAAGCGCACGACCGCCATTGGTCGGGTCATTCGGGATACCGATTTCGGCACCGTCTTCAAGCTCGTCCAGGCTTTTGATCTTGTCGGAATAAATGCCCATCGGGGTCAGGATGTTGTAACCGACAACGGCCAGGTCATAGCCACGATCCTTGATCTGGTTGTCCAGATACGGCTTGTGCTGGAAGCTGTTGGCCTGAAGGTCGCCATCATCAAGCGCCTGGTTCGGAATGACATAATCCGAGAAGCTGACGATTTCGATATCAAGGCCCTTGGTCGCCGCAACCTTGACGACTTCTTCCATGACTTCTTCATGCGCACCCGGGGTAACGCCGATTTTGATTTTTTCGTTGGCAAGTGCCTGACCGGTCAGGGCCGATGCCAGAACGGCCGCAGCCGTCAGTTTAAGCAGAAACCGCATTGTAAAAACTCCTTGTTTTCGCTGTTTTTTGCGGGAATTTCAAAATATGAGGGTTCCTCATATATTCCGTTTGTCGGCTTTGCGCGCCATCCAGTCGCCGGAGCTTTGGACCGCCTGCACAACCACAATCAGGGTAATCACCACAGCCGCCATCACATCGGGGCGGAACCGCTGATAGCCATACCGAATGCCAAGATCACCAAGACCACCGGCACCAACCGCACCGACCATCGCCGAATACCCGATCAGGGTGACAGCGGTCAGGGTCAGGCCATGAATAATGCCGGGCAAGGCTTCGGGCAGAAGCACCTTGGTCACGACCTGAACCGGGCGGGCGCCCATGGCCTGGGCAGCTTCGATCAGGCCGCTATCGACTTCGCGAATGGCGCCTTCGATGATGCGTGCGATGAACGGGATCGCCGCCACGGTCAGCGGGACAATCGCCGCAGATGTGCCGATCGAGGTGCCGACGACAAACCGGGTAAACGGAATGATCGCAACGGCCAGAATGATGAAGGGCACGGAACGGGTCGCATTGACGATCGGGCCAAAGATGCGCTGGAACCAAAGGGCTTCAAACAGCTCCCCCCGGCCGGACGTCGCCAGAAGCACGCCAAGCGGCAACCCCATCGAGGTGCCAAGCGCCAAGGCAGCCGCCACCATATAAAGGGTTTCGCCGGTTGCCTGAAGCAAGATCGGTGCGAGTGTTGAAAACATGATTAACCCTCCTGCCCGTTGGATTGGTCGCTGGATTGACCGGCGCGAAATTCGACAAATTCATCGGCCAGAAGCGATTTGGTGGTGTCATGGGCCGGGTTGGCAAAGATGCCGTCAACCAGTCCTTCTTCGACAATCACCCCGCCATCCATCACCGCCACACGATCACAGAGCGCCTTGACCACCGCCATTTCATGGGTGATCACCACCATGGTCAGACCAAGGCGTTTGTTGATGTCCTTAAGCAGATTAAGGATCTGACGGGTGGTTTCCGGATCCAGGGCCGAGGTGACCTCGTCACACAGCAAAACCTTCGGGCTTGATGACAGCGCGCGTGCAATGCCGACGCGCTGTTTCTGGCCACCGGACAGTTCGGCTGGATAACGGTCACGCTTTTCCTCAAGCCCGACCAGCGGCAACAGCGGATCGACGGCTGCGGCAATCTCGGCCTTGCTGGCACCGGCCAGTTCAAGCGGCAATGCGATATTGTCATAGACCGTGCGCGACGACAGAAGATTGAAGTGCTGAAACACCATGCCCAGCTGACGCCGAAACAGCGGCAGGTCACGGTTGGAAAGCTTGGTAACGTCGGTGCCATCCACAATCACCGAACCCGAAGTCGGCGTTTCAAGCAGGTTGATGCAACGGATCAGGGTGGATTTCCCGGCACCGGAACGGCCAATGACACCAACAATCTCGCCGGCTGCGATATCAAGATCGATACCGCGCAGCGCCGTATGTTCGTCACTGCCACGTCGTGCAGGATAAGTCTTCTGGACGTTCGAGAGCCTGATCATGGACCTCAACCTTTCCGTAGATACAAAAAAACCGCCGCGGCTTCACCGAGGCGGTCGTACATACGGAGCATATACGCCCTCTCGCTTTAGCCGCATTTTTATCGCGCCCGCAAGCTGAGGAGCAAATCGGCGCGTTCGATGTAACCTGTGTACCCCACTGAACGCAGTTCATCAATGGCAATGATCATGCATTTTACGCATGGCTTTTATGATCGGCAAATATACAACACTAAAATTTTGTTTAAATAACCTCGCCGCCACGGCATCACAAATGCCCGCTTCCCTCGTCTAGTTCTGGTCAACATCAATGCGGGATTGGACAGATGGCCTATGCCGACCGGATCAGTGACCTTGCCAGAACCCTGGCGCAATACCCGACCGTGGTAACGGTAACGGGCAACAAGGTTGATGTACGCACCAAGGCACAGCTTTCAACACTGTCCTCGGAAACAGCGTCGCTGCAAAAGCTCGCCGCCGAAGGGGACACTGCCCTTGTCAGTGGCAAATGCCCGGATGCCGCCAACCTGTCATCGCGCCTGCAATCCGGCGCCGGTCAAATCGCAGCCACCCTGTCTGCCTTTGGCGCACAGGATGCAGAACGCCTGAAATCCATGAGCATCTTCAGCAAACAGAAATTCGATGCCAGCGCCACGTCACGCTATCAGGCAGAGAAACGCTTTGCCGATGAAGTCAACAGCCTGCTGACCCAGGAAGCACAGGCGGTCGCGAAGTTGGAAAGTGGCACCAAGCCAGCTCCCACACCGCAGCCCGATCCAAAACCCCAGCCCCAACCAACCCCACAACCAACACCAAAGCCGGAACCGACGCCCACACCGACACCCGGCCTTGAACCTGTCCCAGAACCTGCACTTCAAACAGTAATCGATGAGGTGCCGGGATATTTGCGCACATCAGTGCCAATGTCGGTCGCGCAATACGATGACGCTGAGCTTGCGAGCAAAGCCGCTGTGGCGACGAAGGCCGCGTTGACACTCGGCGTCAAGACGGGACAGGGCATTCTTGATTATTGCGAAATCTATTTCAAAGACGGGCCGGACATATTCGACCAGTCAAAAGCGCCTGCATGGGCTTCTGAAATACTTGCCGACACATCACTGGGGACGGTGGATGACCGGCTCGCCATCCTGTTGAATGCAAGCATCGCCCAGCGCCTGTCAGCCGAAAGCGACATTTCATCGCCCATGCAATCTGAAGACACTGCTCCCGGGAAGGAGGGCTAAATGGCACGATATTCACTTCGCCTGACGGCACCGGATGGCAACTATCCATTCAATATTGTTCGCGTCACCCTTACCCGGAACGGTGGCCAATCTGTCTGGAACGCGACCTTTACACCTTTGGCACGCACCCTGGACCGCGCTTTTGATCTCGACAATGGCAATTGGGTTTTGAAGGTTTCAGGTGCCGGATTTATCCCGGTTGAAGAAGCTTTCCAGGTAACAGGTCCGGATATAAACAAGGCAGTTTCACTGGCCGTAGCCTATTTCACGCTTCACACTGATCGGGATCGTGACGGTGTTGTTGACCCCGATGCGGGCCCCATAAATCGGTCAAATCCGCCTGCCATTACATTTGGCACAGCAGGCGTTGGCGCAATCATCCCGGTTAATTGCAATTCTGATGGGTCAAACACGGCCCCCGGCTATGCGGACAATCAGGATAAGAATGTGAATGGTAACAATGACCGTGACCATGACATTGCCCATATGCAGATCAAGCTTGTCCGGGTTGGGGCAAATGATCCAATCTCGCCTGACTGGAAACTTCGGCTCAGCCTGAAAAACAACGGCATTGGAACCGCGCCACCACAGCAGCATTTCCGCGTTTTCAACGGGATTGCAAACAACAGCACAGAAATTCTTGGTCCTGAAACTGATTTCGAGACAGAGATCAAAGCCAATACACTTGGCGCAACCAAGTCTTATGGCATTGAAGCCGTGCGCTTTGCCGGAAACGGATTTCGCAGAGGGGACGGGCATATAGCCCTTGAAGTCATTCAGCCCGAAGTGACGGGGCCCTCTGTTCGCAGTTACTGGTTCTCGGAAAAGATTGTTGCGGCACGCTGGATTGGCAATCATCACCTCCAGACACCGACAGACCTGTATGTCGCCGATGCTGGAAATCTAGCTTTTCGCACTGCGCTTGGTGCAGTTGCTCTCGCGGACGGCGTTGCAGTAAACCTCGCCGACCCGGAAAATGCCACCCCGACTGGCGTCCCATATCTGGACGTCAACACCTGGCGGGACGACCCTGACAGTCCACTGGCAAATGATGATGACAGATGGTTGAGAGACACAATTGTATCGGGCCATACCGCATGGCCTGGCAATAACGGCGCGGTCGAGGAAAAGCAGGTCTTCATGAAGACATTCCGTCTACGACCGCTTCAGAACTGGGTTTATGAAACGCTGCTTAGTGCGAGTGTAGGGGTAACCTACCCGGCTGCCGGCAGCAGAAATGACCACTTAAATGATGGCAACTCCGGCGGCAATATCGGCGTAACCCCGCCTGTCAAGAAAACCACAAACGCGGGAACGACCGAGTATCTTTATGGTCGCATCTACTATGGTGACAACGTCTACAGCCGGGTGAATTTTAGCACCCGCGCCTTTTTCGATGCCCAGAACATGCAAGCAGCCATAGCACTCGATACCGACTGGCTGTCCGTCGGGCACGTCGATGAAATGATGACGTTCGTGCCATATGCTGCCGGAGCAAATGCATTCAAGAAATGGAAACTTCTGATTGCCAGTCCCAAGGCTGCCTACGACCTTATGACAACCAACCAGGGAGCGCACGGTGCGGCAAAGGTCATGCAACGCCCGGCCTGGAACACTGGAACAAGCACATTTGGCTATACCAATCTGCGCATCGGAGGGACCAGTGTTGCCTGCACCATCAATGATTTGTTGGGCAACGGCAATGCACCATTGGCAAACCCGGATGGAAGCGGCGCATACACCTATGCGCAATTGCGAAACTGGAATTTAAACGGCATCGAACAGGTCATCGGCCGTAATGTCAGGCTGCTTAAAGATGCCTTTGACCTTGATGATAGCGATATCATCCGCGTACCTGTGATTTTTTATCCCTGTCACCAAATTGACGAAAATCGCCCAACCCTTATTAATGACTTTATCAGTTGGCGCGTTGGGGGCGATGACCATGGTTTCAACGTCTTTCCTGGCAAGAATAACGGGTTCCGGACTGGCGCACTGACAGCCGATATGCCCAACATGTTTGTCGGCAACAATCGCCTTTATGTGCCCAAGCCCTTTGGTCCGTGGATCGAAGCACCGGGACATGACATGGCAGCCGCGCGAGACGAAGACAAAAACGGCTATGACCTGTTTGAACAGGATTTGAAAACCAAGCTCGCCACAGCCGGGGTTACGCATACATGCGTCTTCATTGATGACTGGAACGACTATCATGTCGCGCATGGTGAAATTCATTGCGGCACCAACGAACTGCGCACACCTTATGATGGCCAGACTGCATTTGGTGCTGCGCGCTACGAAGATTGGTGGACGGCAGTTGATGCCTGACCCTTCGGATATCCAAAAAGGATTTCAGAAATGACTGCCCAAAGCGACTATCAACAAGCACTAAAGCAAATAGCTGATTTGGCGACAGCACAGGCGTCAAGGGTTTCCGGTTTTCCGCATGCCAATTCCGTCAGTCAGATATTATATTCCTTTGGTGGGACAATTGCGGGGCCACTGATCGATGACCTTAAGGCGGGTGCCTGGAAGAAATGGCAAAGTTGGCAACTCGCTGGCAGTCTAAGTTACCTTTCGTCCTATGGCACGTCGGCTGCGGTTGCACCGCTGCGTGACATCGAAAAAAACTACAATGACAGCGTCATTCAGGATCAGGCAAAGGATCTTGCCGATCTACTGGCGACACTTGATGTGGCTGTATCGGAAGCACGCAAACTGCAAGACGTGCAGAACGCGATTTCATCTGGCGACAAGGACAGGATGGCCAGAGAAATGTTGCTGGCACTAGCGCAGCTTGACCCTGACTGGCCCAAACGCGCAGCCACCATCCAGAGCAGCCTATTTGATCTTGCAGATGACAGCTTTCCCGCAATCAATGAGCTTGCCTCAGGCGCGCTGAGCAAAGATGACGTCTCTAAGGCACTTGTCGAAATTCTGTTTCCCGGCCCCTCAGACAGCTCATCTTCAAAAGCCAAATCCTGACCTGAGCTAACTTTCAGCCTTCTTCTCCCACGCGCCTTGCGGGGATTGCTGCCAGTAGGAAAGCTTGTGACCGGCGTCTTTCCAGTCTTTCCAGCGGGTGCGGGCCTCGGCCACCGCGTCGTGGTCACGGTCATCAAACAGCATGATGACGCGTTCGTAATCGGCGACCTTGTCGCTCATCGCACGGTCGGTCAGAAACAGGAACTGGGCGCCATTGGGGTTTTCATCATCCGTCGTCAGCCAGACCGGCTGCATTTCCGGATCGCCATCGGATTTGGACCCGTGCGGGAGCCAGCTTGCCGGATCATAGGTCCATAGAAGCGTGTTGATCGCGTCAATGCGCTGTTCATTACCCGTCATCACCACAGCACGTTTTTCCCGCTCCAATGTTTTGGACAGCAGGGTCGGCAAGGCACGTTCCAGCGGCAAGCTGGTGAGATGATAGAACCAGATATCAGCCATAGCCAATTCAGTAGCGCGAAAGCAAAAACGGGGCAAGATGATCATCACCCTGCCCCGCATAAATCACATCACGAAACGTGATCAGTTTTCGTAGTTATCAGCCACAAAGCGATCAAGCAGGCGCACGCCAAAGCCGGTACCGCCTTTGGGTACGACTTCCTTGTCGGCGGTCGACCATGCCATTGCCGCGATATCAAGATGCGCCCACGGGCGGTCCTTGGTGATAAAGCGTTTGAGGAACTGGGCCGCGGTGATCGACCCGGCCGGGCGACCGCCAACGTTTTTCATATCGGCAATGTCGGATTTAAGCTGCTTGTCATAGGCCGGTGACAGCGGCAGACGCCACACACCTTCATCAACGGCAAGACCGGCCGTTGTGATCTGGGCAGCCAGATCGTCATTATTGGAAAACAGACCGGCATTTTCATGACCAAGGGCAATGATCACCGCCCCGGTCAGGGTCGCCAGATCAACGATCAGACGCGGATCGTATTTTTCCTGCACATAGGTCAGCGCATCACACAGAACCAGACGGCCTTCGGCATCGGTATTGATGACTTCAATCGTCTGACCCGACATCGAGGTCACAACATCACCCGGACGCTGCGCGGTCGAAGACGGCATGTTTTCAACCAGACCAAGAACCGCAACCACGTTGCATTTCGCCTTGCGACCAGCCAGAGCCTTCATCAGACCGGAAACGACACCGGCACCGCCCATGTCCCATTTCATGTCTTCCATGCCCGCCGCCGGTTTAAGCGAAATACCGCCGGTATCAAAGGTCACGCCCTTGCCGACAAAGGCAATCGGTGCGTCTTTTTTCTTGCCACCGTTCCAGCGCATGACAACCATGGCCGGTTTTTTGGCCGACCCCATGGCAACGCCCAGAAGCGCACCCATGCCGAGCTTTTTCATTTCCTTTTCATCAAGGACGTCAATCTCGACACCGAGCTTTTCAAGTGCGGAGACTTCCTTGGCAAAGGTTTCCGGATAAAGAACGTTGGCCGGCTCAGACACAAGATCACGGGTGAAGAACACGCCTTCGACGACCTTTTTGGCGCTGTCGAACTGTTTCTTGGCGTCCTTGTGGTCGCGGGTGGCAATATCGAACGCCTTAAGAACCGGCTTGTCTTCCTTGGTTTCGGTGGTGCGGTATTTATCGAAGCGATAATCACGCAGCATGGCACCGGTTGCAAAATCACAAGCCAGGTTTTCCATATCAAACAGAACGGTAAGTTCCTTTTCCCCGGTCGCCAGGGCGCGCGCCGTAACCGACCCGCCAAGCTTCTGGGCTGCGATCACGTCAAATTCGGCTTCCTTGCCAATCCCGAAAATGATCACGCGCGACAGATCGACATTTGCCGGTGCAAGGATCTGGAGGCTTTGCCCCGACTTGCCCTTGAAGGTCGACGACTTGATCGCCTTGGTGATCGATCCACCGGTTGCTTCATCAAGCGCAACCGCACTTGGCATCAGATCAGCCCCCTCAGTCGCAAAGGCAATAACGGCACCGCTGGACGGAATGGCGAGATCGGAAAACGTGATCTTCATGGTGAACAGGACTCCTGTCATGTTTCGGGGCGCGCGGCCCTTTCAAAAGCAGCCGCGTTGAAATTCTGCCCCTAATCTAGCGTGAATAACGCGCTTGAAAAGCCTTATCATCGAAAAACACAGGGTTTTCACGTAAGAGCAACCTGTTGCCCCCGTGATTTGGCATGCGTCAAAATTGCGCAACGTCAAAGACAGCATTTCAAACACCGCTATGATCGCCCCATTACATCCAGGAGGCCGATCATGCCCGCCAAGCCAGCCCCGATTTCGATCACCGAACCGGCCGCCCGTTCCCACCCGTTCTGGAGCGGGGCGTTTCGCCCGCTTTTTCTGTTGGCCGGGATCCTTGCGCTTGTTGCCGTCGTCTGGTGGGTGGCGGGCTATGTCCACGGAATTGCGGTGCCAAGCCTTGGCACGCCATCCTTCTGGCACGCCCATGAAATGATATTCGGATTTGGCGGGGCGGCGATTGGCGGGTTTTTATTGACCGCGATTGCCAACTGGACGGGACGACCACCCGTTGCCGGGTCGATGTTAATGGCCCTTACATCAACATGGATTTTGGGGCGTTTTGCTATTGGCTTTGCCGAAAACCTGCCGCCGCTTGCCGTGATTGTCGGGGCATTGGCCTATTTTGTGTTTCTGATTGCGTTGGGGGCGCGTGAGCTGATTGCGGCGCGTAACCTTAAGAACATGCGGGTTCTGGCGGTGATTGGCATCATCGCGCTGTTTGACGGGCTGTTTGTTGCATCCTGCCTTGATGTCATCGCCCTTGATCCGGTGATGCTTTATCAAACGGCGATCCTGACGATCATTTTGCTGATTGCGCTGATTGGCGGGCGGGTGATCCCGGCCTTTACGCGCAACTGGATGCAACGCGAACAGATTTCGGCGCCCCTGCCCGTCCTGTTTGGCCGGTTTGACATGGTGTGTCTGGCAAGTATCGCACTGGCCATTATCACCGTAATCATCACGCCTGATGCGGCCCTGCCCGGTTATGTGTTGTTGATGGCAGGCGTGCTGCATGGCGTACGCCTGATGCGCTGGCGCGGGGTTCACACTTGGCGCGAACCGATTGTTGCCATGCTGCATCTTGGCTATTTCTGGGTGCCGGTCGGATTGGGACTTTTGGGGGCATCGATGATCTGGCCCGATGCCATCGGATCGCGCGATGCCTTGCACGGACTTACCGGCGGGGCGATGGCCTGCATGATCATTGCGATTGCCGGGCGGGCCGCCCTTGGCCATACGGGGCGGGAATTGCGCGCAAGCCTGATACTTAATGCCGCCTTTGGCCTGATCTGGTTTTCAACCCTGTTTCGGATAGTGGCCGGGCAAAGCAATGCGCATTATGTCACCATTCTTGCCATTGCGACCCTGATGTGGGTTGGCGGGTGGCTGGCTTTCCTGATTGGCTATGGTCCTGTTCTGCTGGGACCGTCGCAAAAGAAAACAGGCGGCATTCCGGTGCGTTAAGCAATCGCACCCTAAAAATCAAACAGCGATAACGACGGGTTGGATTTGATATATTCCACATCGCCGTTATCGATATCACCGGTGCAGTGCCAGCCATGCATTTCATAAAAACCGTGCGCACGGTTTTTCGGGTCCGCGCCGGTGGTCAGTGAAATGTCATTGCATCCCTTTGCAAACAGCCATTCCTCGGCCGTGCGCAGCAAGGCCGCACCAACGCCGCGCCCTTCGAAATCGGGATCAACAAACAGCGCCCAAAGCGTCGCCTCCGCCGGGATGGCGATGGCAAAACCGGCTGCTGATCCATCTAGATCGGCAATCCACATGCCATACCCGTCGGCAAGCCATTTGCCAAAAGCCGCCTTGGTGACGCCGCGTTCGGCAAGCTCGGTCGCGGAAAGATGGTTTTCGCGCACACGGCTTCGAATGGCAAAAATGGCGCCGACATCGCCCAAACGTGCTTTTCGAATTTTGATGCCAGCCATGCAGCACTTCCAGATGCGTTAAAACCGCGCGCACTTTAGCCAAGCCGACGAATTACGCTACTAAAAACGTCATGATTGTCAGGCGCCGGTGCCAAGGTAATCTTCGTCACTGACCGGCTCCAACCAGTCAACCGGCGATCCGTTCAGTTTTTCCTGAATGGCAATATGGGTCATGGCCGTTTCGGGCCCGGCACCATGCCAGTGCTTTTCGCCGGGTTCGAACCAAACGATATCACCGGGGCGGATTTCCTCGACCGGGCCGCCTTCGCGCTGTGCCCGGCCAACCCCGGCCGTAACGATAATGGTCTGGCCTAGCGGATGGGTGTGCCATGTGGTGCGTGCACCGGGCTCAAACGTCACATTGGCCGCTGCCACCCGTGCCGGATCGGCAGCACTTATAATCGGTTCGATCCGTACCCGTCCGGTGAAATACTCCGGCGATCCGGTGGTCGAGGCTTGCGATCCTGCGCGCTTGATATCCATGACGTTCCTGCCTTTTTGCCTATCACGTTGTTGAAAGAAGTTTCACCGGCTGGCGCTTTGGCCCCCAGGCTCCCGGGTTGGCCTGAAACACGCCGGCGCAATGGGTGCCGCAAGTCTTGCAAGCCCCGTGAGCATCAAGGTTCCAGTCTGATAACTGATACCAGTCCCGCCCGATCAGGATATCGCCACAGCCATGGCAAAAGGTGCTGCTATGGGATTTGTCATGAACGTTGCCGACATAGGCATAGCGAATGCCGTTTTGCATGGCGATCTTGCGTGCGCGCACCAGTGTTTCGGGCGGGGTACGCGGCGTATCCATCATTTTCCAGTCGGGATGAAAGGCCGAAAAATGCATCGGCACATCCGGGCCAAGTTCGGACTGCACCCAGCCGGTCATTTCATCAAACTCCGCATCCCCGTCATTCTCGCCGGGAATAACCAGATTGGTCAGCTCAAACCACACCCCGGTTTCCTGTTTGAGGTATTTAAGCGTTTCAAGAACATCATCCAGATGGGCGGAACAAAGCTGATGATAAAAGCGGTCGGTAAAACCCTTAAGGTCGACATTGGCGGCATCCATGTGGCGGAAAAATTCCTCGCGCGCCTGATCGCCAATATAGCCCGCCGTCACCGCCACCGTGCGCAATCCCATTTCCCGGCAGGCTTGTGCGACATCCACCGCATATTCAAGGAAAATCACCGGATCGTTATAGGTAAAGGCCACGGACGAACAACCATATGCCTTGGCCGTTTTGGCAATCATTTCCGGGGTCGCCAG
Source organism: Thalassospira sp. MIT121401 (assembly GCF_047125595.1). Classification (NCBI taxonomy): domain Bacteria; kingdom Pseudomonadati; phylum Pseudomonadota; class Alphaproteobacteria; order Rhodospirillales; family Thalassospiraceae; genus Thalassospira; species Thalassospira sp. MIT121401. The sequence continues at coordinate 2,092,551 of NZ_CP138926.1, read as the reverse complement.
CGATGAAAGCTTGTCCATCTGGCGGGCTTTGGAAATCTCGTAATTCTGGCAGAACTTGCAGGTCAGATTACAGCCCGCCGTACCGAATGACAGGATCGGGGTGCCGGGCAAAAAGTGATTGAGCGGCTTTTTCTCGATCGGATCAATGCAAAAGCCCGATGACCGCCCCCAGGTGGTCAGAACCATCTCATCGCCTTCGCGGGCCCGGACAAAACACAAGCCCCGCTGCCCGTCATTGAGCTTGCAAAAGCGCGGGCAAACATCGCACTGAATACGCCCATCATCCAGATGGTGCCAGTAGCGGGCGGGAACGGTATCGACCTGCAGGGTGGTCATGTTCATGGCGCGGGCTTTCTTTTGGCAAAGCTTCCTCTTTGAAAATCTAGTCCTGATCGCTATCTTTTTCAAAAGGTCGCTGAGAAATCTCCTGCTGTAATGAGCATCTAACTTTAGGACAACGCATTGGATATTTTAGAACACTTCCTTTCCCGTGCTCCTCACAAAGTTTGGCTGGCCAGCTGTGAAATTAGAAAGTTACGCGATAGAGATAAGCTTCTCGAAATTTCCGAGCACTTGAAAAAAATTAGAAAGGAGACAAAAAACGTCTTTAAGAACAGTGGCCCTGGCTTGTTGTCTAATGATTACCACCTGAACTTTGCATTGAAGAAACTGAGCTTCATTAGAGAGACTGAGGCTTGCCAATGCGAACTTTACCCAAGCAACATGTTTTTCAATCCAAACAAAGAAGCGGAGGAAGGATTCGTAGTCATAACTGATAAAATGGAAGACGCCCAAAACTGGTCCGCGGACTATAGATGCGAATGCACAATTTGTGGGAATAAATTCAGCATCCAACAGGGAGAATATCACTACACTTGGTACCATTGGACCAATTTGAGTCCAAATGTTCCGAACCACTCTGAAACATCGCTTCAAAGGGCTTTCAGGTACATCAGAGAAAAGCTATGAGCATTATTCGCCCCCCTGCCGTTGCCGGAACTTTTTATCCTGCTGATACTGATATCCTGCGCAGCGAGATTGACGGGCTGATTGATGCTGCCTTGCATGCCGATGCCGCGCAAAACAAAGCCATCCCCAAGGCGATCATTGTTCCGCATGCTGGTTTGATGTTTTCGGGAAGTCTTGCCGCCCTTGGCTTTGCCACGGTGCGCGCCCTTAAGGGGCAGATAAAGCGCATTCTGATCATTGGCCCGGCGCATCGCATGGCGTTTCAGGGCATTGCACTGGCCAAGGCCGATGGTTTTGCCACCCCGCTTGGCACGATGCGCTGTGATCTTTTGGCCCTGCAAACCGCCCTGTCGCTGCCACAGGTTCAGATGCTTGATGATGCGCACAAGCTTGAACACGGGCTTGAGATCGAATTGCCGTTTATTCAGCGCCTGTTTGGCGAAAATACCGATATCGGGATTGTGCCGCTTCTGGTCAGCCGGTGCAGCCCGCGCCAGGTCAATGAAGTGATTGAAAAGCTGTGGGGTGGACCGGAAACCCTGATTGTCATTTCATCGGACCTGTCACATTTCCATGATTATGACACCGCCCGGCGCATGGATGGCAATACGCGCAAAATGATCGAGACTTTCGATGCGGAAAATATCGGAAGCGATGATGCCTGTGGCGCGCTTCCGGTGGCCGGGATGTTGCTGTCGGCACGAATGCGCAAAATGCGGATCGAAACATTGGGCATGCGCAATTCCGGTGATGTCACGGGGGATAAATCCCGTGTGGTCGGCTATGGCGCCTGGGCACTTTATGAAGAAAGCAGCCAGCCGATGACCACACCAGACAACAGCGAAGACAATTTCGCCAAGGCGACAGAGGATCTGATCAAGGCCCATGGCCCGGCCATGCTTGATCTGTGCCGCAAATCGATCCTGCACGGGCTTGAAACCGGCGCACCATTGCATGTATCGCCGGGCGAAGTCTCACCGGCCCTTGCCGCACCGGGGGCATGTTTTGTGACGCTGAAGAAATCCGGGCAATTGCGTGGCTGCATCGGGTCGATCATTGCACACACCGATCTTGCCACCGATCTGTGTGAAAACGCGTTCAAGGCAGCGTTTCATGATCCGCGCTTTACCGGTCTTACTCAGGACGAGATCAATGATGATCTTGAACTTTCGATCTCGGTCCTGTCGCCGCCCCACCCGTTTCCGTTCAAAAGCCAGGACGATCTGATTGCCAGACTGACACCGTTTGAAGACGGCATCATCCTGTCGGATGGCAATCGGCGGGGGCTGTTCCTGCCACAGGTTTGGGATCAGTTGCCCGATCCCGGGGATTTTGTCGCCCACCTGAAACGCAAGGCCGGATTGCCGATGGATTACTGGTCAGACAGCCTGCAAGCCCAGCGGTTTATCACGCGCGGCATCGCAGGCCGTGATGTGACGCCAAGCGATTTCTGGCGCGATGCCTGATATGTCGAGCAAGCAGGCACGCGATCAAAGATATGACGACTTTCTAGAACTTGCTGCGAAATGGGAAGGCTTCTGGGGCCTTTATCATCATGGCTGGCTGCTTCATACCAGTAACGGGCAAACATTGCCCGGTCTTTGCCAGCCGCGAGGATGCGCAAAGCTGGGGGGCCAGCATCCAGACAAATCATATTCCTGTGCCCATCACCCTGATTGATGCCATTGAACATATCGTACCCGATTGGCGGGAAAACGGGGTGATGGCCGGTGTTTCGCCCACACCCGCCCTTGCGCCGGTTATGGTCGCGCCGGGTGATCTAAGCGCGGATTTGCTGGGCGCGCTCAAGACAGCGATGGCAAAACAGTTTGGCCGGACATAGGTTAAATTGCCAGGCATGCCAAACGCGGGCTGGACCTTGGGCGTAAAATTCCCTATCCCCATCAATCATCATTTTCACGCCAACGAACGAGACAGCAATGACCATTGCCCTGCCTGCCAGCGCAGATGCGCTTGAAAACGGATTGATCGAGATCGCGCGCAAAGCCGGTGCGGCGATGATGGAAATCTATAAAACCGATTTCGAAGTCCGTTCCAAGGATGATGCATCCCCGGTCACCGAAGCCGACGAAGCGGCCGAGGCCGTGATCCTGCCGGGTCTGCGCGCCCTTACACCGGATGTCAAAATCGTGTCCGAAGAATCTGCGGCCAAGGGCGATGTTCCCGATGTGAATGGCGAGACCGATTTTTTCTGGCTGGTTGATCCGCTTGATGGCACCAAGGAATTCATCAAGCGCAATGGCGAATTTACGGTCAATGTCGCGCTGATCGCCAAGGGCCAGCCGGTTCTGGGCGTGGTCTATGCCCCGGCGATTGAAAAGCTGTATTACGGTGGCCCGGATGGCGCGAAACTGATCGAAGGCGATGCCGCCCCGGTCACGACCAACATCACCGTGCGCGACATGCCCGAGGACGGCGTGGTTGTCGTCGGTTCGCGTTCACATGGCGATCCCGAAGCCATGAAGGCATTTTTGGGCGATCTTCCGGTCAAGGAACTGCGCCCGGCGGGCAGTTCGCTTAAACTTTGCCTTGTCGCCGCGGGCGAAGCCGATCTTTATCCGCGTCTGGGCCCGACCATGGAATGGGATATCGGTGCCGGTCATGCGGTTCTGGCGGCGGCCGGCGGGGTTGTTGAAAATATGGACGGTTCCCGATTCCTTTACGGAAAAGGCGAATTTCGCAACCCGTTCTTCATCGCCCGCAGCCCGTCAGTACCGGTAAAATACCAGGACTGATTTACTGCGCAGCACAGATATTTGCGAATTCATTCGTATGATCAGCGGCTTGTCATTTGTGCATTGCACCCGTGACAGGCCGCTTTGATTTTGAACAGCTCAAAGCCACCCCTGTCCCGCAGTTTTGTTGACTTTTGCGCCATTTCGCAGTATACAGAATTTATCGCCACACAGAGTGTAGGTGACGTAAATAGCCGCCGGAATCACGGCGACGCGGTCCAGTTTCACCACCGCGGGGCGAAATTGGGCTAGAGCGTAAATTGGAGCCGCCATTTCATGGCGGCTCTGCGCTGTTTGGGGCCAAGTTTGGGGCCAAATTCATCCTTGATATGCAGTTCTTTTTTAGCTGTCATCGCACGGTAACGGGGCGTTCTTCCTTGTCATTGGCCATGATCGTAGCTAGGTATCTGAGTAGATTGTCTTTTCACGGATACTTGCATGTCACCCGCATTGACCATTCGACCCTATTCCGAAGGTGCCCTTAGCCAGGCTGCCGCGAAACTGCGCGCGGGCGAATTGGTGGCCTTTCCGACCGAGACGGTCTATGGGCTGGGTGCCGATGCCACAAATGCCGATGCGGTTGCCGGTATCTATGCCGCCAAGCAACGACCAAGCTTCAATCCCCTGATCAGCCATTTTCCAGATCGGGATGCCGCCGCCAAACATGCCGTCTTTGATGAACGTGCCGACGAGCTGGCCGAAACATTCTGGCCCGGTGCGCTGACACTTGTTTTGCCGCGCCAGACTGACAGTGATGTGTGCGAGCTGGTAACGGCGGGCCTGCCCAGCATTGCGGTGCGCGTTCCCGCCCACCCGATGGCACGCCAGTTGTTGCGCGCGGTCGGTCGCCCGATTGCCGCCCCGTCTGCCAACCGGTCCGGGCGCATCAGCCCGACCACGGCCGGTCATGTTGCCCATTCGCTGGGGAACGCGATTGGTATGATCCTTGATGGCGGGCCATGCGGGGTCGGACTTGAAAGCACGGTCATTGATCTGACCACGGACCGGGTGGTGATGTTGCGTCCCGGCGGGATTACCAGAGAGCAGGTTGCGGAAATTCTTGGCTGTGACGTGGTGATGGCCGAAACCGATGATACAGCCCCCAAAAGTCCGGGCATGCTGACCAGCCATTATGCGCCGGGCCTGCCGGTGCGTCTGGATGCCACCACCGCCAATCCCGCCAAATATGGCAATGAAATCCTGCTGGCATATGGTGATTGCAACACCAAGGGATTTGATGCGGTTTTGTGGCTTTCGAAAAGCGGCGATGACCGCGAAGCTGCGGCCAATCTGTTTGCCAAACTGCATGAAGCCGATCAGCCGCGTTTTGACGGCATTGCGATTGCGCCGATCCCCGAAACCGGGCTTGGACTTGCGATCAATGACCGGATGAAACGGGCAGCGGCCCCGCGCACCCCCCATCCATCCCCCTGACCGGAAAGCTGAAAGCTGCCATGTCCCATCTGCCAGACGGCGTGATTGATGAATTGCAAACCCTGCTGGGTCCCAAGGGGATCAGCACGGACGCCGACATTCTGGGATCCCACAATGCCGAGGCCCGGGGCAAATTTGAAGGCAAGGCCGAAATCATCCTGTTTCCGGCCAGCACCGAAGAAGTCGCAAAATCCGTTGCGATCTGTGCGGCACATGATATCGCCATTGTGCCGCAAGGCGGCAATACCGGGCGCTGTGGCGGGGCAGTTGCCGGCCCGCGACAGGTTTTGCTTAATCTCAAACGCATGAACCGCATCATCGAAATTGATGATCGCGATTTCACCGCGACGGTCGAAGCCGGTGCGATCCTGCAAACCATTCAGGACGCCTGTGCCAAACATGATCTTCTTTTCCCGCTGTCACTTGGGGCGGAGGGCACCTGCCAGATTGGTGGCAACCTTGCGACCAATGCCGGTGGTTTGAATGTCATCCGCTATGGCAATGCGCGCGAATTGTGTCTTGGCCTTGAGGTTGTTCTGCCTGATGGCAGTATCTGGAACGGGCTTTCCAAACTGCGCAAGGACAATACCGGTTATGACCTGCGTGATCTGTTTATCGGGGCGGAAGGCACGCTTGGCATCATTACCAAGGCCACATTAAAGCTGTTTGCACAGCCCCAACATGTTGCCACCGCCTGGCTTGCCGTACCGTCACCGGCCTGCGCGATTGATCTTTTGGCACTGGCACGCCGCCATACCGGCGACGGCATTGCCGCGTTCGAGCTGATCAGCGGCTTTGCCCATGATATGTCGGTCACTTACCTTAAGGGGCTGACACGTCCGCTTGCCACGCAAACCGACTGGCATGTTCTGATCGAACTGACGTCATCACGCCCCAATGATGATTTGCAGACGCTTCTGGTTGATCTTTTAAGCAATGCGGTTGAAATCGGTCTGGCAACAGACGCCACCATCGCCCAGTCGGAAAAGCAACGGGCCAATTTGTGGGCCATCCGCGAAGGCATCCCCGAGGCACAGGGGTTCGAAGGCGGATCGATCAAGCATGATGTGTCGGTTCCGGTGTCGAAGGTGCCTGATCTTCTCGATCGCGGTATCGCAGCCGCATCGGCATTGATCCCGGGCATTCGCCCCTGCCCGTTCGGGCATGTCGGCGATGGCAATATCCATTTCAATTTCAGCCAGCCTGTCCAGATGGAGAAATCCGACTATCTGGCCCGGTGGGAAAGCCTCAACAGCGTCATTCATGACATCGTTGCCGATCTTGGCGGATCGATCAGCGCCGAACACGGCATCGGGCAGCTTAAACGTGACGAGCTTGCGCGCTATGCCAGTGCCGAGAAAATGAAACTGCTGCATGCGATCAAGGATGCGATCGATCCGGATCATCGCCTGAACCCCGGCAAGATCGTCTGAACGGTCTTCTTCCCCCCATCCAACCGGCCTTATAACCGGTCATGCAAAAAGGGCGCCCGATCAGGCGCCCTTTCATCGTCATCAAGCTGATTTGGGCTTATTCGCCCGGGCCTGCCCACGGATCCATCGCATTGAGCTTGTCCTGACGGCGTTCGCCGCCGGATTTGCCCCAGTCACCACCAAAGGCCGCCGATTCCCACGAACCGTAGCTCGGATTTGGCAGCATGAACCAGCGTTCACCCCAATAGGTCGCGTATTTGTCCATGACGGCAAGACGTTCATCAATGGTGCCATCGATATCGTCGGTGAAGTCACCAAAGTTGTCGCCAAACATCATGATGACACGGTAATCATCGGCAACTGCCTGACGGCGCGGTGCCTTTGCCGAACCCCAGGTTTCGATCTCGCCGCGCAGCATCACGTGCTTTTCATCGGCATAGGGGAAACCGTATTTCTTGAGGTTTTCGATGGTCGGGGCTTCTTCCGGTGCCTTGCGGTTTGACACATAGAAGACTTCAACACCCTTGGCAGCAGCCGCCTTGGTGAATTCCAGCGCACCCGGGGTCGGGGTTGAAACCATGTCATGAACGAATTTCGCCCAGGTCTTGGAGCTGTAATAGGTGTTTTCCGTTACAACCCATGCCTGATATTTCGAGTTGTCCAGAACCGTTTCATCAACGTCAAGGATCACGGCCGGCGGTTTGGCCATATAGTTGCCGTCCTGCTCAAGGGCGGCGGTCCAGCTGTGATCGCCAATAGCAGCGTCCAGCAGACGGGTCGCACCGGCATAGACCGACATGGCGGTCGTTTTGTATTCGACCGAGGTCTGAAGCCAAAGCGTTCCGTTCAAACCGTCATTCTGTGCCGGTTCCTGCGCCTGCGCGCCAACCGCGCAAAAGGCGGTGGTCGCAACAATGGCAGCCACACCGAATGATTTCGCGATAAAGGTCATTTGTATTCTCCCTGTTGATTTCCCGACCAAATGGATGCTGACCATACAGACAGGATGCCGCTAGAATGCCATCGCACTGCATCAAAGAAAAAGCCTTTTTCGGCGATTGCACCGAAAAAGGCTGATTAAGTTATTTTGACAATAGCGCCACGTGACCGCAGGGCGATGCGGTGTCAGGCGGTTGGCCGTTTTTCAAAACCGGTGAACCCGTCTTCCAGGGCGGGTTCTTCGTGAATGCGGTCAACACGGGCATGAAGCGGCCCTTCGTGACAGGCCCCAATCATCGATTGCACGCGGTCCACCGGCCCGCAAAAGACCGCCTCGACCGTGCCATCGGTGCGATTGCGCACCCAGCCGGTCAGGCCGCGCTTGCGGGCTTCTTCAACGGTCCAGGCCCGATACCATACCCCCTGCACCCGGCCTTCGATCCGGGCGTGAACGGATATGTTGCCTTTGCCGGTGGCTGGATCGGGGCGTGTATCGGTCATGGTCGCACTCCTTCCCCCGGACGCAGGTTACTTTGCACCGGGGATTTTGGCATGCAGATGGGCGGTATCGACGAATTTCTGTTTCTGTTCGTCGGTTGCCGGGGCCTGATGGTTATCTTTCCATTCGTCATAGGTCATGCCATAGACGACTTCGCGCGCACCGTCATAATCCATTGCCACACCGCGTTCACGGGCCGCGGCAAGATACCATTTCGACAGGCAGTTGCGGCAGAACCCGGCAAGGTTCATCAGATCGATATTCTGAACGTCCTTGCGGTCCTGAAGATGCTTCACAAGCCCGCGAAAGGCCGCGGCTTCGAGTTCCAGTTTGGTTTGCGGATCAAGATCGGCTGCCGGGCCATTGGCCAGAACGGCCGCCGTCGACATTTCAGAACCGGCACAATCAGACATGTTCCATGCTCCCAGCAGTGCGGTGTTGTTCAAGTTGTTCAATCATGGCCGGAACATCAGCAATGCTTTCGGCGGTCACGACATTCTGGTTTTCAATTTCGGTCTGATCGACCATTTCATGAACCCAGGTGATTTCATAGGGAATGTGGATCGCAGACCCGCCACACGCAAGCACCGGCAGGATATCGGATTTCATCGAATTGCCGATCATGATCGCGTCTTCGGGCTCCACGCCATAGCGGCCAAAGATATTGCGATAGGTCAGCGGGTCCTTTTCCGAGACAATCTCGATCCCGTCAAACAGGTCTTCGAACCCGGACCGGTCGATCTTGAGCTGCTGGGCGATCAGATCCCCCTTGGTGATCAGGACCACCTTGTATTTCGGATCATGGGCATAGCGTTTAAGCACATCTTCGGCGCCATCAATGATGCGGGTCGGCGCGCGCAGCATGGATTTGCCGATTTCGGCCAGCTTGTGGATGTCTTCGGCACTGATCTTGCGGTCGGAAAGTTCGATCGCGGTTTCGATCATCGACAGGGTAAAGCCGGTAACGCCATAGCCATAGATTGAAAGATTGGCCAGTTCGGCCTGATAGAGCCGGTCATCAACCTGATCGGCCGGGACATAATGGCTTAGCATTTCACGCAGCTGCACATGGGCTTCGCGGAAAAGTGGCTCGTTGTGCCACAGGGTATCGTCGCCATCAAAAGCAATCAGCTTGTACATATTCACGCCTCGTTTCTTGTTATTGGATGGCCGTATTCATCGGGAAGTACAGCCTCGATTTGCGACCATATGGCAGTGCAAACCCGGCGTAAAGCCCCGTTGTCTGTATTTAATATGCGTGATCGCCTTGCGAAAGGGGTTGAAAAAGCAAGCGGTTGAACAGGTTAAAAGAAAAGGCGCCAGCGATTTGATCGCCAGCGCCTTGTGCGGATATCACCCTTGAGGGATCGGGTGATCTATTCGTCTTTTTCGAACTCGATGATGATGGCATCGACCGACAGGTTTGCGCCCTGTTCGGCATGGATTTTTTTGACCACACCTTTGCTTTCGGCTTTCAGCACGTTTTCCATTTTCATAGCTTCAAGGATGCAAAGTTCCTCGCCCGGCTGGACGGTCTGGCCTTCGGTCACGGAGACCTTGACCAGAAGTCCCGGCATCGGTGATTGCAGGAAGTTTGACATGTCTGGCGGGGCTTTGAACGGCATCAGTTTCTGAAGTTCTGCCACGCGGGGCAGAAGAACCTTGAAGCTGCGCTGCACCCCGTTTGACGACAGTCGGAAGCCAACACCTTCGATATCGATCTGCACACAAACCGGCGCGCCGTCGATTTCACCGACAAACATCGGATCACCGATTTTCCAGTCCGACACCACGCCATAGCTGCGATCACCAATGGCAACAATGTAATCGCCATTAACACCATCAAACTCGATATCAAACGGGGTGTGGTCATCGCCACTTACCGCGACCCAGCTTTCGGCGACCTTGATCGGATGGTCGCTGACCTGTCCGGTGATGCCGGAATTGCGTTCGGCATAACGCTGATTAAGGTATGCCGCCACAACAACAAGCGTTGCCGGGTCTTCATTGGGAAGATCATCGGCCGAAAAGCCGTCCGGATATTCTTCGGCAATGAAGTTGGTGGTGATATTGCCATCCTGGAAGCGTTTGTTGGCCATGACGGCAGCCAGGAACGGGATATTGTGCGAAATGCCGCGAATGTAATAGGCATCAAGGGCTGCGCGCATTTCCCCAATCGCCTGATCACGATTTTCGCCATAGGTGATCAGCTTGGCGACCATCGGGTCGTAATACATCGAAATTTCGCCGCCTTCATAGACGCCGGTATCAACACGCACCGTCGCACTTTCGGCAGGCGGCTGATATTTCACCAGACGCCCGGTGGAGGGCAGGAATTCACGAAACGGGTCTTCGGCATAGACGCGTGTTTCCATCGCCCAGCCGGTCAATGTTACGTCATCCTGTTTAAGGGTGAGTTCCTGACCATCGGCGATCCTGATCATCCATTCGACAAGATCCTGACCGGTGACAAGTTCGGTCACCGGATGTTCGACCTGAAGACGGGTGTTCATTTCAAGGAAGTAGAAATTCTTGTCCTTATCGACAATGAATTCCACCGTCCCGGCCGAGCAATAATCCACCGCGCGCGCCAGGGCCACAGCCTGTTCACCCATGGCCTTGCGGGTTGCCGGATCGATAAAGGGTGACGGGGCTTCTTCGACGACTTTCTGATGGCGGCGCTGAATGGAACATTCACGTTCGCCAAGATAGATCGCATTGCCGTGCTTGTCGGCCAGCACCTGAATTTCGATATGGCGCGGTTCTTCGACGAATTTTTCAACGAAAACGCGGTCATCGCCAAACGAGCTTGCGGCTTCGGAGGTTGCACGTTCGAACCCTTCGCGGCATTCAGCGTCATTGCGCGCAATGCGCATGCCCTTGCCGCCACCGCCCGCCGATGCTTTCAGCATCACCGGATAGCCGATTTCATTGGCGATCTTGATCGCTTCATCAGTGTCCTTGATGACCCCCATATAGCCCGGAACGGTCGAAACCCCGGCGTCCGCAGCAATTTTCTTGGAGGTAATCTTGTCACCCATGGCGGCAATCGCGCCGTTCGGCGGGCCGATAAAGGCGATATTGGCGGCATCAAGCGCCTTGGCAAAGGCCTGGTTTTCCGAAAGGAAGCCATAGCCCGGATGAACGGCCTCTGCCCCGGTGGATTTGCAGGCCGCGATGATCTTATCAATGATCAGATAGGACTGGTTGCTCGGTGCCGGGCCGATATGCACGGCCTCGTCGGCCATCTGCACATGCAGGGCGGCTTTATCCGCATCGGAATAAACCGCAACGGTTTTGATGCCCATTTTGCGGGCTGACTTGATCACACGGCAGGCGATTTCACCGCGGTTGGCAATCAGGATTTTGCTAAACATTCTTTCTGTCTCCCAATTTGTCTTGGCGGCTTACAACGGAATGTTGCCGTGTTTCTTTTCCGGGTTCTTGATGTCCTTGTTGCGCAACATGCCAAGCGCCTTGCACACACGGCGACGGGTCCCGTGCGGCATGATGACATCGTCAATGAACCCCTTGCGACCAGCGACAAACGGGTTGGCAAATTTTTCGCGATATTCTTCGGTGCGGGCTTCGATCTTGGCCGGGTCGTTCATGTCGGAGCGGAAAATGATTTCCACCGCCCCCTTTGGCCCCATCACCGCGATTTCGGCGGTTGGCCAGGCATAGTTGACATCACCGCGCAGATGCTTGGACGCCATAACGTCATAAGCACCGCCATAGGCCTTGCGCGTGATCACGGTGACCTTGGGCACCGTTGCCTCGGCATAGGCATAAAGAAGCTTGGCGCCATGTTTGATGATCCCGCCATATTCCTGTGCGGTGCCCGGCATGAAGCCCGGAACATCAACAAGGGTGACAATCGGAATGTTATAGGCATCGCAGAACCGCACAAAGCGCGCGGCCTTTTTCGAACTGTCGATATCAAGGCACCCGGCCAGAACCATCGGCTGGTTGGCGACCACGCCAACGGTGCGGCCATCCATGCGTGCCATGCCGATGATGATGTTTTTGGCGTAGTCGGGCTGAATTTCAAAGAAGTCGCCTTCATCGACGATCTTTGTAATCAGCTCCTTCATGTCATAGGGCATGTTGGGGTTTTCAGGCACAAGCGTATCAAGCGAGAAATCATCACGCGTGATCGGGTCCTCGCACAGATGGGCGGGCGGGTCTTCCTTGTTACAAAGCGGCAGGAAATCCATGAAACGACGGGTCTGCAACAGCAGGTCCACATCATTGTCAAAGGCAAGATCGGCAACACCGGAAATCTGGGTATGGGTCGATGCCCCGCCCAGCTGTTCGTGGGTGACTTCTTCGTGGGTCACGGTTTTGACCACATCGGGCCCGGTCACGAACATATAGGAGCTGTCCTTGACCATGAAGATAAAGTCGGTCATGGCCGGGCTATAGACCGCCCCACCGGCACATGGCCCCATGATCAGCGAAATCTGCGGAATGACGCCCGATGCCTCGACATTGCGCTGAAACACATCGGCATAGCCGGCAAGACTTTCGACCCCTTCCTGAATACGGGCACCGCCCGAATCATTCAGGCCGATGACCGGTGCGCCGACCTTCATTGCCTGATCCATGATCTTGCCGATCTTGCGTGCATGCGCGCCCGAAAGCGCCCCGCCAAACACGGTGAAATCCTGTGAAAACACAAAGACAAGACGACCATTGATCGTGCCATGCCCGGTCACAACACCGTCGCCCGGGATGCGGTTTTCGGTCATGCCGAAATCCACACAATCATGTTCGACAAACATATCCCATTCTTCGAAGGAACCTTCGTCAAGCAGCACATCAAGACGTTCACGCGCGGTGAGCTTGCCTTTGGCGTGCTGATTATCAATGCGGCGCTGGCCACCGCCCATGGCGGCTTCGGCGCGTTTCGCTTCGAGCTTGGCGACGATATCTTGCATTTGTGTTTTCCTTGCTGTGATCAGGCGTTTTGCACATTTCGCCCAATGTGCGCGTCCTGTGAAATGAAATAGCATTATTCGGTACTGGAATGCCAATTATTTTTCACACGATCGAACGACAACAAAAATAGCCGCAAATGCCTGATTTCCCTAACGTCATTGCGATATATCAGGATGGGCTGGACTAAAGTCTAGGCAACCGGCCGGATATGCCCGCCATTACAGACAGTTCTTGCCCTTGGGCGTTGGCGGCGACATGCTTCTTGCAGCCAAGCCGCCCACCGGAAGTCCCGCCCAAACATATGAGTTAAGCTGTATGCCCAGATTTCATTTTTCTCCGCGCGCGCCCGAACGTACCGGCGATGACCGCCCTGCCCCGTCACTGTGGCGCTATGTCTGGCGCATGAGCGGCTGGCACCAGGTGGCTGTTTGCCTGATGGCGGTCAGTGTTGCTGCACTTGGCATCGCACCGATCGAGCTGCAACGACGGATTGTCGATGATGCGATCACGCAGGAGAATTACCAACTTCTGACCATCCTGGCGTCAATCTATCTGGCGATCATCATCGTACATGGCCTGATCAAGCTGGCGCTGCGCATGTATGAAGGCTGGCTGAGTGAAAGCGCCATCCGTTACAACAGACAACACCTGTCGCGGCTTCATGCCGACAATCAGACCGGTGACGAAGATGAAGGTAACGGACGCGCTGTCTCGATCATCGGCTCGGAAATCGAAAAGCTGGGCGGCTTTGTCGGTGACGGGTTGTCACAACCTGTCGTCAATAGCGGGATGCTGATATTCGGGCTGGGCTATATGATCAGTGTCGAGCCGGTGATTAGCGTGATCGGACTGGCCGCCCTGATCCCGCAAGTCGCGCTGGTGCCGGTTATTCAGAAGCGCATCAACGCCCTGATCGAAGATCGAGTCAACAAGATGCGATCTGTCAGTGACGAATTGTCCGAACTGTCACCGGGTGCGGAAAACCGCGACCGGCTGACAACCATCAATCGCGGGATTGATGACATATTTGACAATCGGATGCGGCTGTTCTTTCTGAAATTCGGCATGAAGGCGCTGATCAATTTTCTGAATGCGCTGGCACCGATTTGCGTGCTGTTTGTCGGGGGTTATCTGGTGCTTGAAGGCGCGACGTCGGTCGGCATTATCGTTGCATTCATATCCGGGTTTGACCGGATGTCATCGCCAATGCGCGAATTGCTGTCCTATTACCGGGTGGCTGCACAGGCCGCGGTTCAGCACAAGTTGATTGCCCGCTGGATGCACTGAGACACCACACACATTCAGGCACTCAAACCACGGCGCACTCACGTACCCAGACAACAACAGACCAACACACGGCCCCGACGGCAAAAACCCGGACCATGTGAAACCCGACATTTACAGATCAAGGGATATCAAACCAGCCATCAGATGGCTGGCAACACTGCCCGGCGCCTAGCGACCGGCAAGAAGATCAAGATAGCGGCCGGTTGCCAGCAATTCCGCCTGATGACGGTCGCGGCGTGCGACAGCTTCGGCGTCTTCGCCCCATTGCTCGATCGCGTATTCTTCATCAAGCATGGCGCATTCAAAGGCCCGCTGGGCGTCGATCTGACGGTTCATCACGGCAAGACCGATAATCACCGACCCGGACACCGTGGTCAGGCTGTGCAATGCGGTCAGGTGATAGTCATCAAAGCTTTCGACATGATCCTGCAACCGCAAAAGCGATGCATCATCCTGGCTGATCGGCATCACGCCTTCGGTCACGGCAAGCGTGACACCAAGGCCGTCCTTTGCCCAGTCAAGCAACGGCTGCCATGCCTTGGCCTGACGTTCGATCAGATCTTCGGGGAAGGTCGCACGATAACATAACAGGTCAGACCGCCCGTACCCGGTCAGCTCGGCAATCACAGCAGCACGATTTGGCGCCACCCGATCGATGGCGGTTGCCGCAAGCTGCATGATCGGCATGGTCGCGGGTTGAACTTTTTCCCCCTGCGCATCCCATTCCGCGGCAATTTCGCGCGCCAGAACTTCTGACGGCAGCAGGAATTCTGCCTTTGCCGGCGATTTCACTGCGCGCCCGTCAAGATGCACGCGCCAACCCGAACCGCTGTCATCTGCGACAGCTTCGGCTTTTTTGTAGAAGCGATTGATCGTTTTTGTAAGCATGATCGCCATATGCCTAAAAGCAGCGCGCTGCGCAAGGCCTTTTAATCGCGATTGGCCGTGAACAGAACGCTGATTGGGCGATTATCAAGAAATTCTGTATAATTTTTGATCAATTTGCCCCATTGACCAAATAATAAACAACTCTACTCTGTTTCGTGAAGATTACAAATCCGCGGCAAAGCGGGTGCATTCGCGACATGGCATGTGAATTGCTGTGTCATCAGGGGATTATTCGGTTGCAGGGTCGGCATTATCGGCCCGAAACAGGAGGCTTCTTAACAAATGACGACTTTTACAAACCGACTTTTGGGTGCAGCACTTGGGGCGGCGGTTGCTTTGGGCGCGCATTCGGCAATGGCGCAAATGGCGATCAAGTTTTCGCTCGACTGGAAATTCGAAGGTCCGGCAGCCCCGTACCTTCTGGCCAAGAAGAACGGCTATTTTGACGAAGAAGGCCTGGATGTCACGATAGACTCAGGCAACGGTTCGGTTGGCGCGATTACCCGCGTTGCCAGCGGCGCCTATGACGTATCACTTGCCGATATCAACTCGCTGGTCGAATTCAACGCATCGAACCCCGATCGCGCCATGAAGTCGATCTTCATGGTCTATGACCGCCCGCCATTTTCGCTGTTCATGCTCAAGAAATCGGGCATCACCAAACCCGAAGACCTGGTCGGCAAAACCCTTGGTGCCCCGGTCTTTGATGCATCGCGCAAGCTTTATCCGGCATTTGCATCGGCAACCGGGCTTAAACTTGATGATGTGACCTGGGAAAGCATGGATCCGCCGCTGCGTGAACCGATGCTGGTGCGCGGTGATGTTGATGCCATTTCCGGCCATTACTTCACATCCATCCTCAATCTTCAGGCACAGGGTGTGACCAAGGATGACCTGACCGTTTTCCAGTATAAGGATTTCGGCATGGACTTTTATGGCAACGGCCTTTTGGCGTCGCCTGACATGATGGAAAACCATGCAGAAGAACTGCGCGGCTTCCTGCGCGGTGTTGTCAAAGGCTGGCGTGCGGCAATTGCCGATCCGGCATCGGCGATCGAAGCCCTTAAGGAAGTCGATCCGCTGATTGACCCGGCCTTGGAATTGCAGCGTCTTCAGATGGCGATTGATGAAAACGTCGTCACCCCCGATACGCTTGAAAACGGCATGGGTCTGGTCAAAACCGACCGTATGGCAAAGGCGATTGATCAGGTCGCACTTGCTTTTGGCTTTGAAAACAAGCCGACCGTTGGCGATGTCTTTACCGATATCTTCATGCCCGGTGCCGAAGACCGCAAAATCAAATAAGTCACAATGCATTCCGGGGCGGTTTTCCGCCCCGGTTTCCTTTTGACCACATCCGATTTCACAAAAAAGAACGACCAAGACCAGGCAGGGGGACTAACTGCAGTGTCGAAGAGCTTTGTCGAACTCAACAACGTCAGGCTGCGCTATAGCGAAGGCGATGATCTGGCACTTGAAACCACCAATATGAAGATCGGCAAGGGCGAGTTCATTGCTGTTGTCGGACCGTCGGGCTGCGGCAAATCTTCGTTGCTGAAACTTGTATCCGGCCTGATGCCCCCGTCCGAGGGGACTGTCATTGTCGATAACAAGGAAGTCGCCGGACCGCTTAAGATTGTCGGCATGGCATTCCAGAACCCGACTCTTCTGCCATGGCGGACGACACTTGATAACGTGTTGCTGCCCATGGAAATCGTCAAACCGCATCGCAACCGGTTGCGCAAACACCGGGCCGAATACGAAGAACGCGCGCGCAAACTTCTGGCCAGTGTCGGCCTTGAAGGTCACGAAGACAAATATCCCTGGGAATTGTCCGGCGGCATGCAGCAGCGCGCATCACTGTGCCGGTCCCTGATCCATGAACCGGATCTTCTGATGCTTGATGAACCGTTTGGCGCACTTGACGCATTTACCCGTGAAGAGCTTTGGGACATCTTGCAAAACCTTTGGATGGTACGTCCCTTTACCGTCATTCTGGTGACCCATGACCTGCGCGAAGCAGCCTATTTGGCCGACACCATTTATGTGATGTCCAAGCGGCCTGGCAAAATTCTGGTAGAGCGTGAAAATCCCCTGCCCCGCCCGCGCGATCAGGAAGCCACCTTTACCCAGCCATTCACCGACCTTGTCCATGAACTGCGCAGTCACATCCGTGACGTGCGAGAATCCTAAGAAGGGCGGGCAGTTATCATGAAAAAGAAACCCAATCTTTCCAAAGCAGCCCCGTGGCTCAGTGCGATCGGTCTTTTTGTTCTGTGGGAACTGATCGTGCGGATCTTCAATATTCCGCCCTATGTCCTGCCGACCCCGTCCGAAAGCATCATTGTCGGCTGGCAATTCCATGAAGCGATCTGGATGCATGCGGTTCATACGCTTTATACGACCCTTGCGGGCTTTGCCATTGCTGTGGTGTTCGGGGTCATCCTGGGCGCGCTGGTGGGCTCCAGCCGGGCGATCTATGATGCGGCCAACCCGCTTCTGGTAGGGTTCAACTCGGTCCCGAAAGTGGCCCTTGTACCGGTACTGGTCATGTGGTTTGGCATTGGCACCGTGCCTGCCATCATCACCGCGTTTCTGATTTCGTTCTTTCCGATCGTGGTCAATGTCGCCACCGGGCTTGCCACACTGGAACCGGAATTGCGCGATGTGTTGCGCTCTCTTGGTGCCACGCGCACCGACATTCTGGTCAAGGTCGGCTTCCCGCGTGCCATGCCCTATTTCTTTGCATCGCTCAAGGTTGCGATCACGCTGGCCTTTGTCGGGTCGGTGATTTCCGAGACCGTGGCATCGAATGTCGGTGTCGGATATCTGATGCTGTCCGCATCGTCGAAATTCAACATGCCGCTGGTCTTTGCCGGATTGCTGGTGATCGCGGTGATGGGCATTGCGATGTACGAGATCTTCAACGTCATTGAACGCCGTTCGACCAAATGGGCGAACCGCGGCAACCAGACCACCTGATCCAATCATCAGACCAATAAAAAGGCCGGGTCATCCCGGCCTTTTTTTCATCATACAAATGCGTCCGGGGACTATCCCAGATGCTGATCAAAGAACGCCATGGTGCGTTCCCAGGCCAGCATGGCGTCTTCGCTGTCATAGCGACCGCCACTTGGATTGGCAAAGGCGTGATCGGCATCATACCAGTAGAACTGATAGTCCGACTTACCGGCAATGCGCAGGGATTCCTCGAAACCTTCGACCATTTCTTTGTTGATGCTTTTATCAAGGGTGCCGAAATGCCCCATCAGCGGCGCATTGAGGGTTGCGACCTGTTCCGGGGTCTTTTTGACATTGCCGTAATAGACCGCAGCAGCATCAATATCGGTGGCAAGGGCAGTATTAAGCGACCATCCGCCGCCAAAGCACCAGCCGACCGAGCCGACCTTGCCCGTTGAGTCCTTGTGATTTCGAAGGAACGCGACCGATGACTGCAACTTGCGGGTTGCGGCAACCGGATCAAGCCCGGCCATCAGTGCCTTGGCCCCGTCAGGCGTGGTTGCGGGCGGCTTGCCATACAGATCAACCGCAAGCGCGATATAGCCCTGTTGGGCATATTCCGCGGCAACCGCGCGGATCTGGTCATTCAGCCCCCACCATTCGTGGATCAGAATGACCGTCGGTGCCGGAAGCGTTGCCGGCATGGCGATTTCGGCCATCATGGCGTCGCCTTCGGGGGTCGTAATCGTGACTTTTTCAAGCGTCGATCCAGCCGCATGGGCAAGCATCGGATCGGCAAGAATTACAGCAAGCGGCAGGGCAACAGCACCTTTGAGAAACAGTCGACGGTCTTCGTCGGTCGCCTTGGGCGGCGGACCAAGATGTTCGTGAGAACCACATCCATCAAGCGTACACATGTTCAGGCCTCCTCTGATTCTTGTTTTGCAGAACGTTTATCATTTGCAACCGCACCGGGTTTTGGCAAATGACAATCATGTCATCGACCGGCAAGACCAACCGCCTGGCGGGGCATGTTGGCACACCGGTCATCTGGAATGACCCTTATTACGTTCCCGTTCCCCGGCAAGATCATAGCGCATCTGCAATCTTTCAAGAAACTGCAGCTTGCGATTGCGCGTGCCAACTGGTTTAACCAACCCGTAACACGCAATCCATTGCCCCGGGGAGACATAGGGAAACATCATGCGCGATATCGAAACTGTCCTGTTTGATCTTGGTGGGGTTCTTGTCGACTGGGATCCGCGTCACCTGTATCGCAAGATTTTCAACGACCCCGCGGAAATGGAAAAATTCCTGACCGAAGTCTGCCATCCGCACTGGAACTTTTTGCATGACAAGGGCGCGCTGAGCTTTGCCAATTCGATCCCCGATCTTCAGCATCGCTATCCGCACTATCATGACGAAATTGCTGCATGGAACGAACGCTGGCCCGAAATGATGAAAGGCCCGATCGAACGTACTGTCGGCATTCTGGAAGACCTCAAAGCGCGCAAGAAAGTCCGCTTGTTTGCCCTGACCAACTGGTCGGCGGAAACATGGCCACATGCGCTGGCACGGTTTGATTTCCTAAATCACTTTGAAGGTATTCTGGTATCGGGGCAGGAAAAGCTTGCCAAACCCGACCCGCAAATTTTCGAACTGGTTTGTGCGCGCTTCAAACTTAACCCGCGCGAAACCCTGTTTATCGATGACAGCGAAAAGAACATCCAGCAGGCCCGCGAAATGGGCTTCATGACCCACTGGTTCCGCGATCCGGTCAAACTGCACCGTGAACTGATCGAAGACCGGGTCTTTTAACCCCACATCACCCCACATCAAATCGACATGACAAAGGGCACCATAGGGTGCCCTTTTGCATTTCAGTCCAAAGACCCGAAATTTATGGTCTGAGTTCGGGCTTAGCGGCGCGCTGTTCGCAGGTAATTGGCAAAACATTCACCAAACACGAATTCCCAGCCCGACAGATATCCGTCCCGCAATGCCGGTGCGATATCGCCGACATTTTCCCATGACCCGTGCTCAAGACGAATGACGCAACGCCCAAAATCATTCAGGCCAAACCGCACATCAATCCGGGTGAAATCGCCAGCATCCCATCCCGGGTGCCAGGTAAAGGCAATCCGTTCACCCGGCTGCCAGATATCGATCCGGCCCCACGGAATGTCGTCCTTGCCTTTGACATGTTCGACAATTTCACCCCCGGCCGCCGGATCAAGGACAATCGCCAGGCAGTCCTTTTTGGAAATGGAATGGCTGTCGGTCGGCCACCAGTCCCCGAAGCCTTTGGTAAAGGCATCAAAGGCGTCCTCGGGATCGATTGCCATCGTCAATTCAAAACGGATCGGTGCCAGATCCGGGTTTTTAAGCGGCGTCACGGTCACTTTCCCATATTCTGTCAAGAACCACAGGCAAATCATCAAAATGGCTGATCACTGCATGTGCGCCGGATTTATGAAGCGTATCGACATCATGATAACCCCAGTCGACACCAATGGCGATCATGCCCGCGGCACGGCCCATTTCGATATCATAGCTGGTATCGCCAACAATGACCGCATTGGGCGCATCCACACCGGTTTCCTCAAGGGCAGCCATCAGCATCGCCGGATTGGGCTTTGACGGGTGATTGTCACAGGTCTGAAGCGTTACGAACCGGCCTTCAAGTTCATTCCGGGCCAGTACGGCATCGAGGCCACGGCGGGCCTTGCCGGTGGCAACACCGCTCAGCCATTGGCGACGGTCAAGCTCGGCCAGAACTTCGCGCACACCGGGAAACAGCGGCTCGTGGAAGTCAGGGGTCTGGCGCAGGGTAAAGAACGCCGTCTTGTAGGCCACGGTGATGGCATCAATCAGGGCATCGTCAATACGGTTGGGGGCGGCCAGTTTGGTGATGGCTTCGGGCAGACTCAGACCGATGATCGTGCGGGTATTTTCAAGCCCCGGGCAATCCAGCCCGTTTTGCGCAAAGGCATGGTCCATGCAATGGGAGATCGCATGCTGGCTGTCGACTAGCGTGCCGTCACAATCAAATACGACAAGTCTGAGCGGATCTGTGGTCATGTGGGGTCTTTCATCCTGTCTAACGGAAAGGCAGAACCTAATCCAAAGCCGATCAAAGATCGAGTCCCTGACATCTGCAACCAAGAACCATTTTTTGCTTTGCCCGAAGCACTGGAAACCAATGGTGAAATTTGAACTTCTTCTGATCACCCAAAAGGCGCGCTATACTGTGGTTCTGACCTTTATGACAGCGGAGGCAGGCGATGCTCACGCTACGGGACTGTATAGATTTCAGCGACCTTAAGGAGGAAGAAATTCTCGCGATTGCCGAGTGTGAGCAAATCCCGATTGTGACCGCACTCGAGGAAGGCGAGAGCATGGTTCACACGACGCAAGGCCGCAAGCGCATTGCGTTCATGATCAAAGGTCAGGCTGAAATGTGCGAACGCATGGGAAATACGGTTCATGCCCAGCATCTGAACCGGGTGTATGATGCCTTCATAAAACGTTTCGGCAAAAACTAACATACCGCTTGATAATAAGCTCGAATGTCATTCAACGCCTTTTGGTTTTGACTTCAGACAGGGACGAAAAAGCCGACGCACTGCGTCGGCTTTTCGCGTTATCGGGTCATTTGATCGGGCGTTATTTCTTGCGCGAACGCGACGGTTTGGCCTTGGGTTTCGGCTTTTCTTCCTTTTCACGGTGAATTTCCGGGGTCAGGAATTTGGTCGGCGTTTTCGGATCGAAATTCAGCTTTTTCAGCGTTTCGGCAAAATGCGGCGGCACCGGTGCCTCGATCACCACACGATGACCGGTCACCGGATGGGGGAAATCAATCGCGCGCGCATGCAGATGCATCTGATTGGACAGACCATCGATGAATGCTTTGGCCCCGCCATATTTGCCATCTCCCAGGATCGGGCATTCGATTGCCTCGCAATGAACGCGCAGCTGGTGGGTACGACCGGTCAGCGGCGACAGCGCAAGCCAGGCGGCCTTGCGCCCGGCGCGATGAAGCTGCCGGAACACGCTTTGCGCCGATTTGCCGAGCTTTTCGTCAATGACCATCTTTTCCCCGCCCTTGCCGGCCAGTTTGGCAAGCGGTGCGTCAATCAGGCCTTCGCGTTCGGCAGGTGCGCCGGTGACAATCGCCCAGTAAAGTTTGCGGGTGGATTTGTCCTTGAACGCCTTGGTCAGGGCATGGGCCGCAGACGCCGAACGGGCCAGCAACAAAACACCGCTGGTGTCCTTGTCAAGACGATGCACCAGTTTCGGGCGTTCCTTGCTGTCGAGTTTCAGGGCATCGAGCATCCCGTCAACATGCAGACTGGTATTGGTCCCGCCTTGCACCGCCAGACCGGCGGGTTTATTGATCGCCAGCACCATTTCGTCATAGAAAATGACGGAATCGCGCAGAGCCTGAAGCTCTGCCTCGCTGGCATCGGATTTTGACGGACCGGCCTGTTTGCGCTGCTGGACTTCGGCGGGGTTATAGGCACCTTCCTGGGCCCATGGTTCCGAACCGCCACCAGACATTACCGGCACCGGCGGGATACGGATTTCCTGTCCCGGCTCAACCCGCTGGTTGGCCTTGGCACGTTTGCCATCCACACGGATCTGGCCACCACGCAGAAACTTTTGAACCTGCCCGAATGTGAATTCCGGGCAGTTGCGCTTGAACCAACGATCAAGCCGGATATCGGCCTCGTCAGCTTTGACCTTGCGCAGAGTGACACCACTCATTGCAGAATACCCCTTACCAGCGCCATCGCGCCGAACAATGCCGAAATACCGACCACAACCGAAACAATGACATACAAGGCCGACAGGCCAAGATTATTTCGTTCATATAGGGTCGCGACATCCAGCGAAAAAGTCGAAAAGGTTGTAAACGCCCCCAGAAAACCGGTCACAAGAAGCGCGCGCATTTCCGGTCCCATCGAAAGTTTCAGGGCCGAAAGTTCGATCAGCGCCCCCATCAGGAAAGACCCCACGATATTGACCGTAAGCGTCCCCCAGGGAAATCCATTGCCCAGCATCGAGCCCATCATGACAGACACACTGTGACGTGCGACCGCACCAACAGCACCCCCAAAGGCAATGGAAGCGATTAACAACGGTGAAAATTGCATGGCGCGGAACCTATTCTTTCAAACATCAAAAGTCACGTGTGAAAACGGCATGGGCAAGAAGCATTATCGCACGTACAAAAAACTCTTCTAATTCACAATCTAAAGGTTACTGTGACGGAAGTACTTCAAGAAAAAGTTTTATAAATCAGGTAGGAGGCTTCTGTGAAACTTCGTGAATTGGGGATTTTATGCGCAATCGCCATGACACTCTCTCTGGGTGCGTGCTCAAGTAAATACCGTACAGACAATCACCAGGTGTTGCAAACAGCTCCATCCGGAACGAGCTTCTATGTCATGCAGGCCAAAGATGGAAAATTCGGTGATATCAATTACGTCGGATCTGGCGAGATGTTAAGCAATGAAGTTTACAAACAGCTCGTCCCTTTCAGCAGTGAAGTTGTCAAAGCCACGACGGATGAAACGCGCGACGAAGCGTTTGTCAGCGCAAAAGACCGCGGTATCGAGTTTTTAATCGACCCGCAAATTTTGCATTGGGAAGATCGCGCCACCGAGTGGTCGGGCCGTCCGGACCGAATCACCATTCATTATCAAGCCTTCAAGGTCAGTGATCAGTCGACGCTTGTCACAAGCACCTTAAGTGCCAGCAGCAAATGGGCGACATTTGGCGGCGATCACCCGGTAGATCTTCTTCCGGTGCCGACCACCCAATTCGTATCGTCATTGTTTGGTCGCCCGATGGATCCGAACAACTAAGCCAAATTCCAAACGGTTCGGGGAACCGCCGCGGCAGCCTGGCCCGGCGGTTCCTGAATTTCTATTTTACGAAGTAACGGTTCAAATCCGCCAACCAGGCGCGGGTGCGTTTTTCGTTTTGCTGGATATCATCAAGTCCGTACACCGACTGGGCAAACAGGCAGAATGTGATATCACCGCCCTGTTCGGGCAGGATGAATTCGACTTCCACCCAATCCGGGAAATGAAAGACCGGTGTTCTGGCAAGGAAGTAAAGCCGGCCCGGTTTGCCCCCGGGAACGCCGCTCATCAATTGCATGCCATGTGCCGGTGCGGTTTCGATCATCACATCGGCCAATGTGGCAGCCGTCGCATCAAATGACGGGCTTGGCGTCGCGCGGTCGGTGCGCGGGGATCGTCCGGGCGGACAGACAATAAAGAAATTGCGGGCCTGTGGCACCGGTGTTTCCGGTGCAAAGGTGAAGTTGGGCGGATCACCAGCCGGCAACATATGGTCAATCAGGCCGGTAAAGCGGATAACCACAAATATCCCGGCAAGGACGATCAAACCCCAAACAGCAAACATAACCAGTCGTCTCAATGGCACCACCTGTCTGTTAACGTGCTGCTGGCGGCAGACAACACACGCGGACACGGCACCACAATAATACGGATTGATCCGGAATCAAAATGCCCGACTGGGGAACAGTCGGGCATCACAGGATGCAAACACGGCAATCAGCGAACGGGGGGGGAAGTTGCTTTCGCCGATCACCGGGTTGGCATGGATCGTCAGATCAGTACGTTGACATCAGGCAACTGATGGCAAGGCCACTGCTTCGACATTGGCAATCGCACGTTCCATGGCTTCTTCGGCATTTACCGCAAAGCCCGACGCGTCGATCACTTCAACATCGGAGATACCGACAAAAGCAAGAACCTGCTTCAGATACGGGGTTGCGAAGTCAGCCGGGCTGTTGACCGGCACGCCACCGGTGGCAACCACCAGATAGGCCTTCTTGCCGCTCAGCAGGCCAACCGGGCCGTTTTCGGTGTATTGGAAGGTCACGCCAACACGTGCAATCAGGTCAACCCAGGCCTTAAGGGTCGAAGGCACGCTGAAGTTATACATCGGCGCGCCGATGACGATAACGTCGGCGGCCTGAACTTCGGCAACCATTTTGTCGGAAACGGCAATCACGTCCTTCTGTGCGTCGGAACGGGACTCTTCGGGGGTGTAGAAAGCGCCAACGGTTTCACCGGTCAGTGCAGTGATTTCCGCGTCATTGGCATCACGCTCAACGACTTTGGCGGACGGATCAGCAGCGACAATGCGCGCGATCAGTTTGGATGCGATCTGGCGGGAGTTGGAATTCTCACCATTCACAGATGCATTCACGTGCAGAATATTGGTCATTTGAGGTCTCCAAAAGCGTGTTCGTTTGTTGACCTGAACCTAACCTGTTCCCTGTTCGGTGTTTATCCCGATACTGGTCACCAGATTGTTTCCAAAATGACGCCATGCAGCATCAGTTCTTGTCCCGCTTTTGTTGCCGTTCCTGACGCAATCGATCGAAATACTCGACCCGTTTTTTCAGATCGCGTTCAAAACCGCGTTCGACCGGCTCATAGAAATTCTGCCGGCGCATGCCTTCGGGGAAATAGTTCTGCCCGGAAAAGCCGTCTTCCTGATCATGGTCATAGGCATATCCGGTCCCGTAACCGATATCTTTCATCAGTTTGGTCGGCGCATTCAGGATATGGGCCGGCGGCATCAGAGACCCTGTTTCGCGCGCGATCTTGAGCGATTTCTTATAGGCCGAATATCCGGCATTCGATTTCGGCGCCAGTGCGAGATAAATCACCGCCTGCGCCAGGGCAAGCTCGCCTTCCGGGCTGCCAAGCCGTTCATAGGATTCCCAGGCACCGATGCAGAATTGCTGGGCCTGCGGATCAGCAAGGCCGATATCCTCGACCGCCATGCGGGTCAGACGACGGGCAACGAATTTCGGGTCTTCGCCCCCGGCCAGCATGCGGTTGAACCAGTAAAGGGCCGCATCCGGGTCCGAACCGCGAATGGATTTATGCAATGCACTGATCAGGTTGTAATGACTGTCATCGCCCTTGTCATAGATCGGCATGCGCTTTTGCACGGTGCGCGCCAGTTCGGCCACACCCAGCGGGCCATCATCGCTGGTGTCGCTGGGCGGCATGGAAAACAGTTCTTCGGCAAGGTTCAGCAAATAGCGCCCGTCCCCGTCGGCCATGGCGCGCAAGGTTTCGCGGGCCTCGGGCGTTACCGGAAGATCAAAACCCATTTCCTTTTCGGACCGCACCAGAAGTTCTTCAAGCCCCTGATCATCCAGGCGCTTGAGAACAAGCACCTGACAGCGCGACAACAGGGCGGCATTCAGCTCGAATGACGGGTTTTCGGTTGTCGCGCCGATCAGGGTGATGGTGCCATCTTCGACATAGGGCAGGAAACTGTCCTGTTGGGCCTTGTTGAAACGATGGATTTCATCAATGAACAACAGGGTCGCGCCACCGGTTGACCGGCGGCCGCGGGCGCGTTCGAACACCTTGCGCAGGTCCGACACCCCCGAAAAGATCGCCGAAAGCGGTTCAAACGCCATGTCGGCAACATCGGCCATCAGACGCGCCAATGTCGTTTTGCCGCAGCCGGGCGGCCCCCACAGAATGACCGAGGGCACCCGCCCGGTTTTGATCATGCGCGTGATCGGACCGTCATCGCCAAACAGATGCCCCTGCCCGACCACCTCGTCAAGCTTGGCGGGGCGCAGTCTGTCGGCCAAGGGCCGGGTTACCTGACTTTCAAACAGGGATGGCATGAACGGTCTTCTCGTTACGGGTGGCGGTTACAGGGTAAACTCGCCTGTCAAAACCTTCCCATCGCGTTTGACCGCGATTTTCCAGTCCCGACCGCGCTGGCCTGCTTTGACAACTTCCTTCAGGCGGGCGACCGAGTCAATCTTCTGACCATTGATTTCAACAATATAATCCCCGGCCTGAAGCCGTGCACGCCGTGCCAGACTGTCACGGGCAATGCCAAGGATCACCACCCCTTCGCTCAGCGTATCAACGCCAAGCTCATCGGCCAGTGCCGGGTTCATATTGGCAACCTTTGCGCCGCTGAACGGGTTGGTGCCTTCGATCACACTTTCATCGCGTGCCGGTTCTTCCGGGGCGACTTCAAGCGGCATCGACAGGATGGTTTCCTTGCCACGGCGCAGCACCGTCAGCTTGGCACTGCCATCAAGTTCAAGTGTCGCGATCCTGAATTTGAGTTCATTGGGATTGTCGACCGGAAGTCCATTGACCGCCACAACCACATCCCCGGCCAGCAGGCCGCCACGCTGGGCGGGACTGCCATCACGGATCGCACTGATCAAAACACCGTGGGGACGATCAAGTTCAAGCGAACTTGCCAGATCGGCCGTCACTGCCTGACCGGTGGCCCCGATCCACGGACGGCGCAAATCGCCACTGATCAGGCCACGCATCACGACCTTGACCATATTGACCGGCACGGCAAACCCGATGCCGTTTGATCCGCCCGATTTGGTAAAGATCGCCGAATTGACCCCGATCAGCTTGCCATCAATATCAATCAGCGCCCCGCCCGAGTTGCCCGGGTTGATCGCGGCATCGGTCTGGATAAAGGATTGATAATCCTGTCCGGTCACACCGGCGCGTGCAAGGGCCGAGACAATCCCGCTGGTCACCGTCTGGCCAACCCCGAACGGGTTACCGATGGCAAGAACAAGATCACCGACTTCGACCGCATCGGAATCCCCGAAACTGATCGCTGGCAATGCGGTTTCAACCCCGCGCAATTTCAGAACGGCCAGATCGGTACGTTCATCCGACCCGACAAGATCGGCATCAAATTCACGGTTGTCATGCAGCACAACACGAATTTCGCTGGCACCATCAATCACATGATGGTTGGTCACAATCGTCCCGTCACCGGAAACAATCACCCCGGATCCAAGCGAACGTTCAACCCGCTGGCGCGGTGCCCCGAAAGCACCGCCAAACCGTTCGCCAAAGAACTGCTTGAAGAACGGATCATTGAAGAACGGGGTGCGCTGGCGCTGCTCGACCACCTTTTTGGTATAGATGTTGACCACTGCCGGGGCCGTCTGTTTGACCAGTGGCGAGAAAGACATCTTGATCTCGGCCTGGCTGGTGGGCAGGCGCCTGTCGTCATTCTGGATATTGTTCTGGGCATGTGCCGGGTTCAGGGAACCGGCAACCGAACCAAGGGCCAGAACGGCGATTGTGAAAATGGTGGGAATCCATCTTGCCTGCACGACACACTCTCTCTTTTTCGTCAAACAGTTCGGGGATGCGACCGCATTCCGCGTAGCAAATGCTCAATTAGGAAAATAAGGACTGCCGCGCAACCTTGGCAGAAATATGAACAATGTCACAGCCTTGCGAGATTGTCCCATGACCGGGTCATCCGGGATTGCAAAGCGCCAAAAGAAAACGGGCGACACCGTATGGCATCGCCCGTTTCTGTTTCTTAAAGGCCGAAGCGTTGCTTATTCAGCAGCTGCTTCTTCGCCTTCGCCCTCTGCTTCGAGGCGAGCGCGGTCAGCCGCGCCTTTTGCTTCGACGTTGCGATCGACAAGTTCGATCACAGCCACCGGAGCCGCATCGCCGTAACGGAAGCCAGCCTTGAGAACGCGGGTGTAACCACCGGAACGCTCTTTGTAGCGGTCAGCGATTTCGCCGAACAGCTTGGCAACGACTTTATCGTCACGCAGGATCGAAATAGCCTGACGGCGTGCATGCAGGTCGCCCCGCTTGCCCAGCGTAATCAGTTTTTCGACATACGGGCGAAGATCCTTGGCCTTCGGAAGAGTGGTTTTGATCTGCTCGTGGGTGAGCAGCGAAACTGCCATGTTGGCAAACATCGCCTTACGATGGGACGAAGTACGATTAAGCTTACGGCCTTGCATACCGTGACGCATGGTAACTCTCCTAAATAGCCTGGCTTCGCTCACGAAACCGATTGTAAAACCGCGCCGCCACCCTGATCACTTTATACAAAGGCCAGGTCATGCACGTGCGGTGTGGGCAACTCGCCCGCCGGATGCCCAAACAACTGGATTATCCGGTTTGGAACAGGGATGTTCCGATAACGGCCCGAAGGCCGAAGACCCGTTCTTAGAACGGATCTTCGAACTTGCGAGCAAGTTCTTCGATGTTTTCCGGCGGCCAACCGCCGACTTCCATACCGAGATGCAGGCCCATCTGAGCCAGCACGTCTTTGATTTCGTTCAGCGACTTACGGCCGAAGTTCGGCGTACGCAGCATTTCTGCTTCGGTCTTCTGAACAAGATCACCGATATAGATGATATTGTCGTTCTTCAGGCAGTTAGCCGAACGTACCGACAGTTCAAGCTCGTCAACCTTACGAAGAAGGTTACGGTTGAACGGCAGTTCGTCTTCTTTCTTCTCTTCGACAACCGCTTCCGGCTCTTCGAAGTTGACGAACAGAGACAGCTGGTCCTGAAGGATACGGGCAGCAAGTGCAACCGAATCTTCCGGGGTCAGTGCGCCGTTGGTTTCAACGGTCAGCGACAGCTTGTCAAAATCGGTATCCTGACCAACACGGGTGTTTTCCACCTTGTAGGCCACTTTACGGATCGGGCTGAAGATCGCATCGATCGGAATAAGACCGATCGGCGCATCCGAAGAGCTGTGTGCGCTGGCTGCGACATAGCCTTTACCGTTATCAACGGTAAATTCGATGTTGAGCGTAGCACCATCATCAAGATGGCAAAGTTCGAGATCCGGGTTAAGGATTTCGATATCAGCGCCGGTTTCGATCTGACCTGCGGTGACGGCACCCGGGCCGGTCGCCTTCAAGGTCATTTTCTTCGGACCTTCTGCATGCATACGCACGCCCATGGTCTTGATGTTCAGGATGATGTCGGTAACATCTTCACGCACACCCGGAATCGACGAAAATTCGTGCAATACACCGTCGATCTGGATCGCAGTCACCGCCGAACCCTGGAGCGACGACAGCAGAATGCGACGCAGCGCGTTACCCAGAGTCTGACCAAAACCGCGCTCCAGCGGTTCCGCCACGATCGTACCGATGCGGCTGGCATCTGTACCCGGAGTAACATCAAGCTTCGTCGGCTTAATCAGTTCCTGCCAGTTCTTTTGAATCACGAGACCCACCTTCGCAACTGGAGCCTATGGTAAGGAGGACAAAAATCTGCCCTCGCGAGAAACGCGAAGGGGCCCGGCGTATCCGGGCCCAAACGCGGGGTCGTCCGCAAAGATCGACGCGATTAGACGCGACGACGTTTACGCGGACGGCAACCGTTGTGCGGAATCGGCGTTACGTCTTTGATCGACGTAATGGTGAAACCGACAGCCTGAAGCGCACGCAGTGCAGATTCACGTCCCGAACCCGGGCCTTTAACCTGTACTTCAAGGGTTTTCATGCCGTGTTCAGCAGCTTTTTTACCTGCGTCTTCGGCAGCCATCTGTGCAGCATACGGAGTCGATTTACGCGAACCGCGGAAACCCATACCACCAGCGGTCGACCAGGAAATGGTGTTACCCTGAACGTCGGTGATGGTGATCATGGTGTTGTTGAAGGTCGCGTTTACGTGCGCGATACCATTCGTAATGTTCTTGCGCTCGCGGCGACGGACGCGAGTCTGAGGAGCTTTCGCCATTGTCGTTCCCCTACCTTACTTCTTCTTGCCAGCAATCGGCTTAGCCGGGCCCTTACGGGTGCGAGCGTTGGTGTGGGTACGCTGACCGCGTACCGGGAGACCGCGACGATGACGGAGACCGCGGTAGCAGCCCAGATCCATCAGACGTTTAATGTTCATTGCGGTTTCACGACGAAGGTCGCCTTCAACGGTGTAATCAGCGTCGATGACTTCACGAACCTTGAGAACCTGGTCATCAGAAAGCTGATGAACGCGGGTTGCTGCTTCGATTCCGACCTTTTCGCAAATTTCTTTAGCTTTCGCCGGGCCAATGCCGGTGATGTAGGTAAGCGCAATCACGACGCGCTTCGCGGTCGGGATATTTACGCCAGCAATACGAGCCACTGTGTGAGACTCCTGTTTCCTGTTAACAAACCCAAGGGCAGATCCGGTAGGGTAGAGCGTTGCAAAAGCGGGCCAGCATCACTGCCAACCCGCAAGCAAAAAGCGCCCTGCCCGGGAAATTACCCCAGGATGGCTTCAATCTCGCGCGTAACTTCGTCGATTTCGGCCATCCCGTCAACTGTTTTCAGCTTACCGACCTTTTCATAGTAAGGAATGATCGGTGCTGTCTGCTTGTGATAAGCTTCCAGTCGCGATGTGACCGTCTCGGCGTTGTCATCCGCACGGCGTTTGAATTCAGTGCCGCCACATACGTCGCAGACACCTTCTTCAGCGGGTTTCTGGAACTCGTCATGATAGCCCTGCCCGCATTTTGCACAGGTATAGCGGCCGACAATGCGGGCCACCAGTGCTGCGTCATCGACGCGCAGTTCAATCACATAGTCAAGTGCCAGACCTTTGGCTTCCAGCATGATGTCCAGGGCTTCTGCCTGGGCAGTCGTGCGCGGGAAACCGTCCAGAATGAAACCGCCTTTGGTATCATCCTGGTCAAGTCGTTCGGAAATCAGACCGATCATCAGATCGTCGGATACGAGCTGCCCCGCATCCATGACTTCCTTTGCCTTCAATCCCAGTTCCGTTCCGGCAGAAACTGCCGCGCGGAGCATGTCACCAGTCGAAAGCTGGATCATGCCGCGTCCCGTTTCGAGACGCTTGGCCTGGGTGCCTTTCCCTGCACCGGGAGGGCCAAGAAGGATAATGTTCATTGTCGTCCCCCTGAATTCCGTGGCCGCTCTTATCGGCGGCGACCACGCAGTTTGGATTTCTTGATCAGGCCTTCATACTGATGCGCCAGCATATGAGACTGGATCTGAGCAACGGTATCCATGGTTACCGTGACTACGATCAGGAGGCTAGTCCCACCAAAGTAGAAGGGCACAGACCATTCCGCGATCAGCAGTTCCGGCAGGATACAGACGAATGCGAGATACGCTGCACCGATCACCGTCAGGCGGGTCAGGATGAAATCAAGATAGTTCGCGGTATTTTTACCCGGACGGATGCCCGGAATAAAGCCACCGTGTTTCTTCAGGTTGTCTGCCGTATCTTCCGGGTTGAATACAACCGCGGTGTAGAAGAAGGCAAAGAAGACGATCAGACCGATATAAAGCGCGATATAGAGCGGCTGGCCACGGCCAAGCAATGCGGTCGCGGTCGTCAGCCATTCCGGCGCATTGCCACCGGCGGTGAACTGTGCAACCGACAGCGGCATCAGCAGAAGCGAACTTGCAAAGATCGGCGGGATAACACCGGCAGTGTTGATCTTGAGCGGCAGGTGCGAGCTCTGACCTTCCATGACCTTCATGCCGACCTGGCGTTTCGGGTACTGGATCAGAACACGGCGCTGCGCACGTTCAACAAAGACGATGAAGGCGATAACAGCAACCGCCAGAATGATGATTGCAACAATCACCAGAGCGGAAATCGCGCCGGTACGGCCCAGTTCCAGGGTGCCGGCAATCGCGCTGGGCAGACCGGCCACAATACCGGTGAAGATGATCAGCGAAATGCCGTTACCGATGCCGCGCTGGGTGATCTGTTCACCAAGCCACATCAGGAACATGGTGCCACCGACCAGCGTCACAACAGCGGTAAAGCGGAAGAACATGCCCGGATCATGAACAGCAGCACCGGTCGAACCGGTCATGCTTTCAAGACCAACAGCAATGCCCCATGCCTGAACCGTTGCGATCAGCACCGTCAGATAGCGGGTATATTGATTAATCTTTTTACGACCCTGCTCGCCTTCTTTCTTGAGCTGCTCAAGAGACGGCGAAACAGTCGTCATCAACTGAATGATAATGGAGGCCGAGATATACGGCATGATATTCAGCGCAAAGATCGTCATACGACCCAGCGCACCACCGGCGAACATGTCAAACATGCCCAGAACGCCGCCCGCATTCTGACGGAAAATGTCAGCAAGAATGGACGGGTCAACACCAGGAACCGGAATATAGGTTCCAAGACGGTAAACAATAAGCGCGCCCAAAGTGAACCAGATACGCTTTTTAAGCTCGGTCGACTTTGAAAAAGCAGACCAATTCAGGTTCGCGGCAAGCTGCTCGGCGGCGGATGCCATGCACTCATCTCCCAATACACATAAACTGGAGGGTCCGGTCCCGTAAATTAATGGAACCGGACCCTCACGAAGTCATTCTAGCTTATTCTGCGTTATCTGCAGCGACCGGAGCAAGAACCTTGACCGAGCCACCGACTTTCTCAACAGCTTCGACAGCTGCTTTGGAAGCACCGGAGATCTCGATGTTCAGTTTCGCTTTCAGTTCGCCTTTAGCCAGAAGGCGCAGACCGTCTTTCTGCGGACGGGCAAGACCTTTTTCCGCAAGAACAGCGATAGTGACATTTGCACCTTCTTCAAGAACACCGTTATCAACGGCGGTCTGAAGGGTACCAAGGTTCACAACACCGAACTGTTTCTTGAACGGGTTTTTGAAGCCGCGTTTCGGAAGACGGCGATAGACCGGCATCTGCCCGCCTTCGAAGCCATTGATGGCTACACCTGAACGGGACTTCTGACCCTTCTGACCTGCGCCAGAAGTTTTGCCTTTGCCCGAACCGATGCCGCGACCGACGCGGGTGCGCGCCTTGCGGGCACCCGGGTTATCGGCAAGTTCGTTGAGTTTCATCGTTCAACACCTTTTCGATCTGGGGTCAATCAAGCCTCGTCCACACGGACGAGGTGCTTGACCTTTGCGATCATACCGCGAACAGCTGGGGTATCTTCCAGCTCACGAGTCCGGTGCAGTTTGTTCAGGCCAAGACCAACAAGGGTCTGGCGCTGATCAGCCGGACGTCCGATCGGCGAACCCGTCTGGGTAACGCGAACGGTCGCTTTTTTCTTAGCAGCCATATCGAATTACTCCTTTTCGAGAACGGCGGCAGCAGCCGAACCGCTATCGCGACGGGCAACGACGTCACCGACTTTCAGGCCACGCTTTGCAGCGACCTGACGCGGGGATGCACCGTTGACCAGAGCGTCAAGGGTTGCGCGGATCACGTTATGCGGGTTGTTCGAACCGGTACATTTGGACACAACGTCCTGAACGCCCATGGTTTCGAAGACCGCACGCATCGCACCGCCGGCGATGATACCGGTACCAGCCGGAGCCGAGCGAAGGATAACCTTGCCTGCACCGAAATGGCCCTGCGTATCATG
The DNA here is from genome assembly GCF_047125595.1 of Thalassospira sp. MIT121401. Classification (NCBI taxonomy): domain Bacteria; kingdom Pseudomonadati; phylum Pseudomonadota; class Alphaproteobacteria; order Rhodospirillales; family Thalassospiraceae; genus Thalassospira; species Thalassospira sp. MIT121401. The sequence continues at coordinate 2,058,248 of NZ_CP138926.1, read as the reverse complement.
GTGAAGGGTACGACCTTCACGAAGCGGAACGCGGATCATGTTGCGTTTAGCAGCTTCGGTAGCCTTGCGGATCGCTTCCGGAACTTCACGGGCTTTACCCGTGCCGTATCCGACGCGACCGCGCTGGTCACCGACAACTACCATTGCGGAGAAAGCAAAGCGACGACCGCCCTTAACGACTTTCGCGACGCGGTTGATACCAACCAGCTTGTCGACGAGTTCGTTTTCTTCACGGGCTTTCGGTGCCTGCTGCTGTTGATTCTGGTTACGTGCCATGGTCGTGCTCCTTAGAAGTCCAGACCGCCCTCACGGGCGGCATCGGCCAGAGCTTTCACCCGGCCATGGAACAGATACCCGCCACGATCGAAAACGACCGTTTTCACACCAGCTTTCACTGCGCGCTCGGCAATGGCTTTGCCAACCAGAGCAGCGGCTTCGGCATTGCTGCCTTTCGCCTTCAGATCTTTTTCGGCGGTCGAAGCTGCTACCAGGGTGGTACCAGCGACGTCGTCGATGATCTGTGCATAGATGTGAGCGTTCGAACGGTGCACGCTGAGGCGCGGGCGACCGGCCGCTTTCTGGCGGATCGCAAAACGAACGCGACGCTTGCGGCGTTCGAAAAGGCTTCTCACGTTTTTCATCGTGCCAGTCCTTACTTCTTCTTGCCTTCTTTGCGCAAGATATACTCGCCTTCGTAGCGGACACCTTTGCCTTTGTAAGGCTCCGGACCGCGCCAGCCGCGTGCATTTGCAGCGAACTGACCGACAAGCTGTTTATCTGCGCCAGAGATGGCGATAAGGGTCGGCTTTTCAGCAACGACGTTCAGACCCGCAGGGATCTCCATTTCAACGTCGTGTGAGAAGCCAAGCTGCAGAACCAGGTTCTTACCCTGTACCTGCGCACGGTAACCAACACCGGTGATTTCCAGTTTCTTGGTGAACCCTTCCGAAACCCCGGTGACGAGGTTGGCGATGTTCGCACGGGTGGTACCCCAAAGGGCACGGGCGCGCTTGCTATCGTTGTTCGGTTTCACGAAGATCTGGTTATCTTCCTGGGTGACGGATACGTCCGAGGTCAGAGGCAGGTTAAGCTCACCGAGCTTGCCCTTTGCACTGATCTGCTCTTCGGTCAAGGTGATGGTAACGCCGCTAGGCACGACCACCGGATTTTTTCCTACTCGCGACATCGTTGGCTCCCCTTAGAATACTTTGCAGAGGATTTCGCCGCCGACATTCTGCTCGCGAGCTTCCTGATCCGAGAGAACCCCTTTCGGAGTGGACAGGACTGCGATGCCGAGACCGTTGTATACTTTCGGAAGATCTTTGATCTTCGAGTATACGCGACGGCCCGGGGTCGAGACGCGGTCGATCTGCTTGATCACTGCATCGCCCTCAAAATATTTGAGTTCGATGGTGATTTCGCTGACGCCCTTGCGAATTTCATTAACGTTATAACCGCGGATGTAACCTTCGCGCTGGAGAACATCCAGCACACCGGTACGCAGTTTCGAAGCCGGCGAGACAACGCTGGATTTACCAACGCGCTGACCGTTACGGATACGCGTGAGCATATCACCGACTGGATCAGTCATCGACATGTGATGTCCTCCTTACCAGCTCGACTTCACCATGCCCGGAATCTGACCACGCGAAGCAAGTTCACGAAGGGCGATACGGGACAGGCGGAATTTGCGATAGACACCGCGCGGACGACCGGATACCTGGCAGCGAATACGCTGACGGATACGAGCCGAGTTACGCGGCAGCTGGGCGAGTTTCATCACAGCCACGATACGATCCTCAGGGGACGTCTCGCGATTTGCGATAACCGCTTTGAGGGCGGCACGCTTGGCAGCATAGCGCTTTGCCAGGCGTTCACGTTTGAGTTCACGCTCTACTGAGCTTTTCTTGGCCATGGGCCAACCTCCGTTAGTTTCCGAACGGAAGATCAAAACCCTTAAGAAGGGCAAGAGCTTCGGCGTCGGACTTAGCCGTGGTACAAATGATAATGTCCATCCCGCGGACAGAGTCGACTTTGTCATACTCTACTTCAGGAAAGACGAACTGTTCCTTCAAGCCCATGGCAAAGTTGCCACGGCCATCAAAGGATTTTTTGTTCAGGCCGCGGAAGTCACGAACGCGCGGAAGCGCGATGGTGACCAGGCGGTCCAGGAACTCAAACATACGGTCGCGACGCAGGGTCACTTTACAACCGATGTTCATACCTTCACGCAGCTTGAAAGCCGCAACCGACTTTTTCGCTTTGGTGAAGACAGGCTTCTGACCGGTGATGGCAGCGAGATCCGCAGCAGCACCTTCCAGCTTTTTGCGATCCTGGGTGGCGTCGCCGACACCCATGTTGATCACGATCTTTTCGAGGCGCGGAATCTCCATGGTGTTCTCGTAGGAGAACTCCTTCTGGAGTGCGTCACGCACCACTTCTTTGTAATGTTCGCGCAGGCGCGTCATTTTTCCGTCCCTCAGTTGTCGATGACTTCGCCGCTGAGCTTCGCGAAGCGAACCTTGCGACCGTCATCGAGGGTCTTGAAACCGACGCGGGTCGGCTTGTTTTCTTTCGGGTCGACAATCGCGATGTTGGAAACAGCAATTTTTGCTTCCTTCTCGACGATGCCACCGGCATCAGCACCGGTCGGGCGCTGGTGACGTTTCACCAGATTGATGCCCGATACCAGAACCTTGTTCTCGGCCGGGAAAGCGGCGAGAACCTCGCCGGTCTTCCCTTTGTCTTTACCCGTCAGAACAATGACGCGGTCGCCCTTTTTAATCTTGGCAGCCATTACAGCACCTCCGGAGCGAGCGAAATGATCTTCATGTAACCTTTGGAACGAAGTTCGCGGGTTACCGGGCCAAAAATACGCGTGCCGATCGGCTCGCCGTTCGCATTAATGAGAACGGCAGCGTTGCGGTCAAAGCGGATCGCCGAGCCATCGGCACGACGGATTTCCTTTGCGGTGCGAACGATGACAGCTTTGTGAACTGCACCCTTCTTTACGCGACCGCGCGGGATGGCTTCCTTGACGGAAACCACGATAACATCACCAACGTGAGCGGTTTTGCGCTTCGAGCCGCCCAGCACCTTGATGCACTGGACGCGGCGAGCGCCGCTGTTGTCGGCGACGTCCAGATTGGACTGCATCTGGATCATGGGTTTACCCCTTGACTATGATTGGGCTGAGGACTCACTCCTCGACCACTACTTCCCAAGACTTCAACTTCGAGATCGGCTTGCATTCGCGAATGCGAACTACGTCACCCGTTTTGAAGCGGTTCTCTTCATCGTGCGCGTGGAATTTCTTCGACTTACGCACGTACTTTTTATACAGCGGGTGCATGACCTGGCGTTCCACACGGACCACCACGGTCTTGTCGTTTTTGGTCGAAACGACTGTCCCCTGCAATACACGCCTCGGCATGTGTGTTTACTCCTCTGCGTGTCCAGTTTAGGCCGCGGTCGCACCCTTCTCGTTACCGAGAAGGGTTTTGATGCGGGCGATATCACGACGGACCTGGCGGACCCGCGCAGTGTTCTCAAACTGACCGGAAGCCTGCTGGAATCGCATGTTGAACGATTCTTTACGCAGGTCCAGCAGCAGCTGTTTCAGTTCGTCAGCGCTTTTAGCGCGGAGATCAGCAATTTTCATCACTAATTACTCCCCTTCACCAAGACGGGTGACAAACTTGGTCTTGATCGGCAGTTTTGCCGATGCCAGCTCGAAAGCGCGGCGTGCAAGATCCAACGGAACACCGTCGAGTTCAAACATGATCCGACCCGGTTTAACGCGTGCCGCCCAATATTCAGGCGAGCCTTTACCTTTACCCTGACGGACTTCGGCAGGCTTCTGCGAGACCGGGAGATCCGGGAAAACGCGAATCCACACACGACCCTGACGGCGGATGTGGCGGGTGATCGCGCGGCGAGCCGCTTCGATCTGACGCGCCGTTATACGCTCAGGCTCCAAGGCTTTCAAGCCATAAGCGCCGAAATTAAGATCCGTACCACCCTTGGCTTCACCTTTAAGGCGGCCTTTGTGGGCTTTACGGAACTTTGTACGTTTCGGAGAAAGCATATCTGGATCTCCTTACTTACGGCTGGAACCAGCCGACTCGAGAGCTTTACGCTCCGATGCCAGCGGATCATGTGCCATGATTTCGCCCTTGAAGATCCAGACCTTCAGACCGCAAACACCATAGGTGGTGTGTGCTTCCGAAGTTCCGTAATCCACGTCCGCACGCAGCGTATGCAGCGGAACGCGACCTTCACGATACCATTCGGTACGGGCGATTTCTGCGCCACCAAGACGACCAGCAGCATTAATACGAATGCCACCGGCACCGAGACGCATTGCGTTCTGAACCGAGCGCTTCATAGCGCGACGGAACGAAACACGGCGCTCAAGCTGCTGGGCGATGTTGTCAGCGACCAGCTTGGCATCGATTTCCGGCTTGCGGATTTCGATGATGTTAACCTGCACTTCGGCATTTGCCAGCTTCTGCAGATCGTTCTTGAGCTTCTCGATGTCCTGGCCTTTTTTCCCGATCACAACGCCCGGACGAGCGGTGTGGATCGAAATGCGAGCTTTCTTCGCCGGACGTTCGATAATCACCTTCGAAACACCAGCCTGCTTGAGGCGGTCGAAGATGAATTTACGGATCGCAAGATCTTCATGAAGAAGACCAGCGAAATCGGACTTGTTGGCGTACCAGCGGGAATCCCAGGTACGGTTAATGCCAACGCGCAGACCGATCGGATTTACTTTCTGACCCATTACTCGGCCTCCTCACGTTCGCAAACGACGATGCGCATGTTGGAGAACGGCTTCAGGATCTTGCCAACACGACCGCGTGCACGGGCGCGCCAACGTTTCATCACGAAGGCCTTACCAACAGATGCCTCTTTAACATAGAGACGGTCGACATCGAGCTGATGGTTGTTTTCGGCGTTAGCAATTGCCGATTCCAGCAGCTTTTTGACGTCCTGCGAAATACGTTTGTTGGAGAAGGTCAGTTCTGCCAAAGCAGCTTCTGCCTTCAAACCACGGATCGACTCGGCGACGAGGTTGAGCTTACGCGGGGAAATGCGTACTGCCCGGAGCGAAGCCGCAGCCTCGTTATCCGCCAGCCGACGGATGTCAGCTTTCTTACCCATCGTTACTTCCTCTTCGCCTTTTTGTCGGCCGCGTGACCATAGTAGGTACGGGTCGGCGAGAATTCACCGAACTTGTGACCAATCATGTCTTCGGTCACCAGCACCGGCAAGAATTTCTGGCCATTGTAAACCCCAAAGGTGAGGCCTACGAATTGCGGCAGAATCGTCGAACGCCGCGACCAGGTCTTAATTACCTCATTCCGGCCTGAGGCACGGACAGTATCGGCTTTCTTAAGAAGGTATCCGTCAACAAACGGACCCTTCCAAACGGAACGCGCCATAGTCTAGCCTCCTCCGTTAGCTCTTGTGACGACGGCGCATGATGAGCGCGTCGGTCTTCTTGTTCGAGCGGGTACGTTTGCCCTTGGTAGGCTTGCCCCACGGCGTAACCGGGTGACGACCACCCGAAGTACGACCTTCACCACCACCATGCGGGTGATCGATCGGGTTCATGGCAACACCACGAACCGAAGGACGCTTGCCGAGCCAGCGATTACGGCCGGCTTTACCAAGGTTAGTGTTCTGATGGTCCGGGTTGGACACGGCACCGATGGTTGCCATGCATTCACCACGTACCAAACGTACCTCACCGGAGGACAGCTTAAGCTGGGCGTAACCCTGGTCCTTACCAACGAGCTGCACGTATGCACCTGCTGAACGTGCGATCTGGCCACCTTTACCGGCTTTCAGTTCGACGTTATGGACAATGGTACCGACCGGAATGTTCTTCAGCGGTGCGGCGTTACCCGGCTTAATGTCTACGCGTTCAGCGGCAACAACGTTGTCGCCGACAGCGAGACGCTGCGGTGCGAGGATGTAGGCCAGCTCGTCGTCGGAATAACGAACCAGTGCGATGAACGCAGTACGGTTCGGATCATATTCCAAACGCTCGACGGTACCGACGACGTCAAACTTGGTACGTTTGAAGTCGATGAGACGGTAACGACGTTTGTGACCACCACCAATACGGCGGGCGGTGATACGACCAGTGTTGTTACGGCCACCTTTCTTGCGAAGACCTTCGGTCAACGCTTTGATCGGCTTGCCCTTGTGGAGATCGGAACGATCCACGAGAACCAGCTGACGGCGACCAGGAGAGGTTGGTTTAAACTTCTTCAAAGCCATTGTCTTAGATTCCCGTAGTCACGTCGATGGACTGACCCTCTTCGAGGGTTACCATCGCTTTCTTGAAATCACTCCGACGACCGGAAACACCGCGAAAACGCTTGGTCTTTCCTTTTACCACAGAGGTATTGACCGCCTTGACCTTCACCCCGAACAGACCTTCCACAGCAGCCTTGATCTCCGGCTTGGTGGCGTCGATCGCAACTTTGAACGCAACTGCGTTGTGTTCAGAAATCAGCGTCGACTTTTCAGTGATATGCGGGGCGCGGATGACTTCGTACATCCGCTCTTTGCTGATGATCGTCATTTGAGACGTGCCTCCAACGCTTCGACCGCACCCTTGGTCAGCACCAGGGTGTCACGGCGCAGGATGTCATAGACGTTAGCACCGATCTCCGGGAGCACGTCAATCTGCGGGATGTTGCGCGCTGCGCGTGCAAAACCTTCGTTGACCTGCGCACCATCGATGATCAGTGCAGATTTCCAGCCGAGCTTACCAAAAGCTGCGACCAGATTCTTGGTTTTGGCGTCCGAGAATTCCGCGTTATCAAGAACGATAAGCTTGCCGTCCTTTGCTTTAGCCGACAGAGCGGTTTTAAGCGCGAGTTTACGGAACTTCTTGGTCAGATCGTGTGCGTGGTCGCGAACGCGCGGACCGTGCACGGTACCACCACCACGGAACTGTGCAGCCTTACGGGAACCGTGACGTGCACCGCCACTACCCTTCTGACGCACGAATTTTTTCGTGGTTGCGGAAACTTCCGACTTTTCCTTCACCTTGTGGGTACCGGCGCGGCGTTTTGCCAGCTGCCAGTTCACCATGCGGTGCAGGACGTCACGACGTACTTCCAGACCAAAGATCTCTTCTGCGAGATCGATGTTGCCTGCCTTGGAAGCGTCAAGTTTGAGAATGTCGAGCTTCATGATGCTTATTCCTTATCCTCGGCGACAGCTTCTTCAGCAGCCGGGGCAGCACCCTTGAGCGCGGCCGGGAACGGAAGACCTTCCGGTGCAGCACGCTTCACGGCATCCTTGACAAGGACGTAGGCGCCCTTGTGACCCGGGACTGCACCGTGGATCAGGATCAGGCCTTTGTCGGCGTCAGAAGCGACAACCTTAAGGGACTGAACAGTCACACGTGCGGCACCGAGGTGACCAGCCATCTTCTTACCTTTGAAGACGCGGCCCGGATCCTGGCACTGACCGGTGGAACCATGCGAACGGTGCGAAATCGACACACCGTGCGACGCACGCAGACCACCGAAGTTATGACGCTTCATCGCACCGGCAAAACCTTTACCGATGGAAGTGCCGATTACGTCAACGTACTGGCCTTCAACGAAGTGAGCGGCAGAAAGTTCTGCACCAACTTCAATCAGGCCATCTTCGCTAACGCGGAATTCAGCAAGTTTGGCTTTCGGCTCAACCTTGGCTTTGGCGAAGTGGCCACGCATCGGCTTGGATACGTTTTTCACTTTCGCTTTGCCATAACCAAGCTGAACAGCGACGTAGCCGTCGGTGTCGTTGGTACGGTTGGCGACAACCTGAAGATCTTCGACCTTCAGAACGGTTACAGGAAGGTGGGAACCATCGTCTTTGAAGACGCGGGTCATGCCGACCTTCTGGGTAATAAGTCCACTACGCATTGCGGCTTACTCCCGATTAAAGTTTGATCTCGACGTCGACGCCGGCAGCCAGATCGAGCTTCATCAAAGCATCGACGGTCTGCGGGGTCGGGTCGACAATGTCGAGAAGACGCTTGTGCGTACGGATTTCGAACTGTTCACGCGATTTCTTATCGATGTGCGGAGACCGCAGAACAGTGTATTTTTCAATGCGGGTCGGCAGCGGAATCGGGCCGCGGACCTCTGCGCCAGTGCGCTTCGCCGTATTGACGATCTCGCGCGTGGACTGATCCAGCACGCGATGGTCAAACGCCTTCAGGCGAATGCGAATGTTCTGACTATCCATGTAATTATGTACCGGAGCCCTCAAAAGGACACCGGCCCCTCAACTGGAGTTGACGATTGCCGCAAAAGTGTTGCGGGCGGCTTACATAGCCGCCCGCTTCACAAAGATCAAGAGAAAAAATTACTCGATGATCTTGGCAACAACGCCCGCGCCGACGGTACGACCGCCTTCACGGATTGCGAAACGCAGACCTTCGTCCATTGCGATCGGTGCAATGAGGGTCGCGGTCATCTGGACGTTGTCGCCCGGCATAACCATTTCGGTGCCAGCCGGCAGCTCGATCGAACCGGTAACGTCAGTCGTACGGAAGTAGAACTGCGGACGGTAGTTCGAGAAGAACGGCGTGTGACGGCCACCTTCATCCTTGGTCAGGATGTAAGCTTCTGCTTCAAACTTGGTGTGCGGGGTGATCGAGCCAACATGTGCCAGAACCTGGCCACGTTCGACGTCTTCACGCTTGGTACCACGAAGCAGGGCGCCGATGTTGTCGCCAGCTTCACCCTGATCGAGCAGCTTGCGGAACATTTCAACGCCGGTAACGGTCGTTTTGACGGTGTCTTTAATGCCGACGATTTCGATCTCTTCGCCAACTTTAACAACGCCGGTTTCAACACGACCGGTAACAACCGTACCACGACCCGAAATCGAGAACACGTCTTCGATCGGCATCAGGAACGGCTTGTCTTTCGGACGATCCGGTGCCGGGATGTAGTCATCAACAGCAGCCATCAGCTCGAGGATAGCGTTTTTGCCGATTTCGTCATCGCGACCTTCCAGAGCAGCAAGAGCCGAGCCCTTGATGATCGGAATATCGTCGCCCGGGAAGTCGTAGGACGACAGAAGTTCACGGATTTCCATTTCGACGAGCTCGAGAAGCTCTTCGTCGTCAACCTGGTCAACCTTGTTCATGAACACGACCAGTGCCGGAACGCCAACCTGACGTGCAAGCAGGATGTGCTCGCGGGTCTGCGGCATCGGGCCATCAGCTGCCGAAACAACCAGGATGCCACCGTCCATCTGTGCCGCACCAGTGATCATGTTTTTAACATAGTCAGCGTGGCCCGGGCAGTCGACGTGCGCGTAGTGGCGGTTTTCGGTCTCATATTCGACGTGCGCGGTCGAGATCGTGATACCACGAGCTTTCTCTTCCGGTGCCTTGTCGATCATGCTGTAGTCCTGGAACGATGCGCCACCCTGTTCTGCCAGAACTTTGGTGATCGCTGCGGTCAGCGTGGTTTTACCGTGGTCAACGTGGCCGACGGTGCCAACGTTAACGTGCGGTTTTGTACGCTCAAACTTTTCTTTAGCCATTTCTAACTCCGTTTATTCTGGCTTGGCCTTAGCCGGCCGATTTGGCTTTGACTTCGTCCGCAACTGCCTGCGGAACGTCTGCATAGTGATCAAACTGCATCACGAACTGGGCACGACCCTGGGACATGGAGCGCAGCGTGTTGACGTAACCGAACATGTTCGCCAGCGGTACGAACGCGTTAACAACGCGTGCGATGCCACGGGAGTCCATGTCACGAACCTGGCCACGACGGCTGTTCAGGTCGCCAATGATGTCGCCCATATACTCTTCCGGGGTCACTACTTCGACTTTCATGATCGGCTCGAGCAGCTTCGGAGAAGCTTTCGACAGACCTTCTTTGAACGCTGCACGGGCAGCGATTTCGAAGGCCATGACGCTCGAGTCAACGTCGTGGTAGGCACCGTCGGTCAGCTTGATCGACAAGTCGGTTACCGGGAAGCCTGCGATAACGCCGCTCTGCAGCGAGCTTTCGAGACCTTTGGCAACACCCGGGATGTATTCCTTCGGAACGTTACCGCCAACAACGGTATCGGTGAAGGAGAAGCCCGAACCCGGTTCACCCGGGGTGAAGGTGAGCTTGATACGCGCGAACTGACCCGAACCACCCGACTGTTTTTTGTGGGTGTAGTCGATATCGACTTCTTTCGAGATGGTTTCGCGATAAGCAACCTGCGGCGCGCCGATGTTAGCTTCGACTTTGAATTCACGCTTCATACGATCGACGATGATGTCGAGGTGAAGTTCGCCCATACCCGAAATGATGGTCTGGCCGGATTCGTGGTCGGATTTAACGCGGAACGACGGATCTTCCTGTGCAAGACGTGCAAGGGCGAGACCCATTTTTTCCTGGTCGGCTTTCGATTTCGGCTCAACAGCGATTTCGATAACCGGATCCGGGAATTCCATACGCTCAAGGATGATCGGCTTCGCCGGGTCACAAAGGGTATCACCAGTGGTGGTGTCCTTCATGCCAACCAGAGCAACGATGTCGCCCGAGCAAGCGTATTTGATTTCTTCGCGGTTGTTCGAATGCATGAGAAGCATACGGCCGATACGTTCTTTTTTCTCTTTGACAGAGTTCAGAACATACGAGCCGGCATCAAGGATACCGGAATAGATACGAATGAAGGTCAGCGAACCAACGAACGGATCCGACATGATCTTGAATGCAAGAGCCGAGAACGGCGCTTCATCGGTCAGCGGACGGGAATCCGGCTCGTCTTCGGTGTTCGGCTTGACGCCACGAACATCGTCGATGTCATCCGGTGCCGGCATGAAGTCGATAACGGCATCAAGAAGCGGCTGAACGCCTTTGTTCTTGAACGCGGTACCCAGAAGGACCGGAACCAGATCGCCGGCGATGGTGCCTTTACGGATGCACTTCTTGAGAACTTCCTCGGTCGGCATTTCGCCTTCGAGGTAAGCTTCCATTGCTGCTTCGTCGCACTCAACAGCCTGTTCGATCAGAGCTTCACGGTATTCTTCAGCCTGGTCTTTCAGGGAATCGCGGATGTCGCGATACTCGAACTCTGCACCAAGGGATTCGTCTTTCCAGACGATTTCCTTGTTGCGAACGAGGTCAACAACACCTTCGAACTCACCTTCGGAACCGATCGGCAGCTGCATGACAGCGGCGTTGGCACCGAGGCGTTCCTTGATCATTTCGACGCAGCGGAAGAAGTCTGCACCGGTACGGTCCATCTTGTTGACAAAGCACATACGCGGAACGTGGTACTTGTCAGCCTGACGCCACACGGTTTCGGTCTGCGGCTCAACGCCGGAAACGGCGTCGAAAACAGCGCAGGCACCATCGAGAACACGGAGCGAACGTTCAACTTCAATGGTGAAGTCAACGTGGCCCGGGGTATCGATGATGTTAATACGGTGGTCGTTCCAGAAGCAGGTCGTCGCAGCAGACGTAATCGTAATGCCACGTTCCTGTTCCTGTTCCATCCAGTCCATGGTCGCGGCGCCGTCATGGACTTCGCCGATTTTGTAGGACTTGCCGGTGTAGAAAAGAATTCGCTCGGTGGTCGTCGTTTTACCGGCATCAATGTGCGCCATGATGCCGATGTTGCGATACCGAGAGATCGGAGTACGTTGTACCATAATCGACTCTTGATCTTGAGGTCTGAATTACCAGCGATAATGAGCGAAAGCCTTGTTGGCTTCGGCCATACGGTGGGTGTCTTCGCGCTTCTTGACAGCACTGCCGCGGTTGTTGGCAGCATCCATCAATTCACCGGCGAGACGACCGATCATGGTCGTTTCGGAACGCTTGCGGGCAGCGTCAACCAGCCAACGAATGGCCAGAGCCTGACGACGCTCGGAACGAACTTCAACCGGAACCTGGTAAGTAGCACCACCAACACGGCGCGAACGAACTTCGACGTTCGGCTTCACGTTATCCATGGCTTCGTGGAACTGGGCAACCGGGTCTGCACCCTTGCTTTCCATTACTTCCAGGGCACCATAAACGATTTTTTCGGCGGCAGATTTTTTGCCGTCGAGCATAAGACCGTTCATGAACTTGGTAAGAACCTTGTCGCCATATTTGGCGTCAGGGAGTACTTCGCGCTTTTCAGCAGCGTGACGACGTGACATCTGAGCTGCTCCTTATTTCGGACGCTTCGCGCCGTATTTCGAACGACGCTGCTTACGGTCTTTGACACCCTGTGTATCGAGGGTACCGCGAATGATGTGGTAACGAACACCCGGCAAATCTTTTACACGGCCGCCGCGGATCATCACGACAGAGTGTTCCTGCAGGTTGTGGCCTTCACCCGGAATGTAGGAGGTTACTTCGTAGCCGTTGGTCAAACGGACACGGGCAACCTTACGAAGTGCCGAGTTCGGCTTCTTCGGGGTCGTGGTGTAGACACGGGTGCAAACGCCGCGTTTCTGCGGGCATGCTTCCAGTGCCGGAACCATATCGCGCTGGGTGCGCGGAGTCCGCGATTTGCGGATCAACTGGTTAATAGTGGGCATTAACTTTCCCTTTTACTTCAACGGACGCCACTAGGGCGCTGCTCTTATCGACGCACGACGAGCGACCACGCGTCCCCATACACAGTACGGAAACACGCGCGGACGCCCATAAATGCAGGAGTTCCTGCCTCGACGGCCGTCAGAGTCGCACTCAAGCGATGGGGGGCGAAAACCGCCCGCTACCGTACAAAACGGTACCGGCACAGCTACACCCCCCTAGATTCGGTGGGCGCATACTAGTGACGGCCCCCTTTTGCGTCAAGCAAAACCATATGGACCTTCGAGTTGGCGCTTCAAACGCCGAGACGAACCGGTGCGTCGATAAGAGTTCCGGTTCGCCTCTGATTCTTTAACTGTCTGGCGCGACGAAGTTATTCGCCTGCCGGCAGTGAAGCGGTGTCGGCATCGGCCTGCGGGCCGAAATTGTCGCCGATTTCTTCTTCTGCCTCGATCTGTACCGATTTGTCGCGTTCGGCAGCCAGTGCACGGAAGCGGTTCATCACCGCACCGGTACCAGCCGGGATCAAACGACCCACGATGACGTTCTCTTTCAGACCGATAAGGGTATCGGTCTTGCCCGAAACGGCTGCTTCGGTAAGAACGCGCGTGGTTTCCTGGAACGACGCGGCCGAGATGAAGGAATGCGTCTGCAGGGATGCCTTGGTGATCCCCTGGAGGACCGGTGCACCTTCTGCGAGTTCGCCGCCTTCTTTAAGCGCACGCTCGTTTTCGGCATCGAAGTCAACGCGGTCAATGATTTCACCAACCAGAAGAGTCGTGTCACCCGGTTTGGTGATTTCGACTTTCTGAAGCATCTGGCGAACGATGACTTCGATATGCTTGTCGTTAATCTTCACGCCCTGCAGACGGTAGACTTCCTGGATCTCGTTGACCAGGTAATCTGCCAGTGCCGGGACGCCCATGACGCGCAGGATATCGTGCGGAACCGGCGAACCATCAAGGAGCTGATCGCCCTTCTCGACGAAGTCCCCTTCCTGAACGGCAAGATGCTTGCCTTTCGGGATCAGGTATTCGACCGGTTCGGTCAGGCCCGAATCCTCGAGCGGGTGAACGATGACACGGCGCTTGTTCTTGTAGTCCTTGCCGAATTCGACGCGACCCGGGATATCCGAGATGATTGCGTGTTCTTTCGGTTTACGGGCTTCGAACAGCTCGGCAACACGCGGCAGACCACCGGTGATGTCACGGGTCTTCGAACCTTCGCGCGGGATACGTGCAAGCACGTCACCAGCATGAACTTTCTGACCGTTCTCGACCGAGAGAATAGCGTCAACCGACAGGAAGTAACGGGCTTCAAGACCGTTATCCAGGTTGATGACCTCGCCGGCTTCGTTACGCAGGGTAACGCGCGGCTTAAGGTCGGACGCCTTGGGCATGCTCTTCCAGTCGATAACCGTTTTCGAGGCAATACCGGTCGCTTCGTCATAGACTTCGCGAATGGTTACGTTCTCGAGAAGGTCGACATAGTTCACATAACCTTCTTTCTCGGTGATGATCGGCAGGGTGTACGGATCCCACTCGGCCAGTTTCTGACCACGCGTGACCTGTGCACCCTCATCGGTGAGAAGTTTTGCACCGTACGGAACGCGATATTTCGCACGCTCGCGACCGGTTTTGTCGATCAGGAGAATCTCGAGGTTACGCGCCATAACGATGTTGACGCCTGCCGAGTTCTCAACGACTGCACGGTTTTTCAGTTTCACGGTTGCATCGAAGTTCGCTTCGACACCGGAGACCTCTGCACCACGCTGTGCCGCGCCACCAATGTGGAACGTACGCATGGTCAGCTGGGTGCCCGGCTCACCGATCGACTGTGCGGCGATAACACCGACAGCTTCACCGATGTTCACCGTGGTACCGCGTGCCAGGTCACGACCATAGCAATGGCCGCAAACACCGGTTTCGGCGTCACAGGTCAGAACCGAACGGATACGTGCGGTTTCAACACCGGCTTTCTCGATGAGATCGAGGTGATCTTCTTCAACCATCTCGTTCTTCGGCACGATAACTTCACCGGTCGACGGATCAACGATCTCGTCGGCGGTGAAACGACCGAGGATACGATCAGACAGGGTTTCGATAACCTCACCGGAATCGACGACGGCTGCGATGTCGAGGCCACGATCCGTACCGCAATCATGCTGGGTGATGATGCAGTCCTGGGCCACGTCAACCAGACGACGGGTAAGGTAACCCGAGTTCGCCGTTTTCAGTGCGGTATCAGCCAGACCTTTACGAGCACCGTGGGTGGAGTTGAAGTACTCCTGCACGGTCAGGCCTTCTTTAAAGTTCGAAATAATCGGGGTCTCGATGATCGAGCCGTCCGGTTTCGCCATCAGGCCACGCATAGCAGCCAGCTGACGCATCTGGGCGGCAGAACCACGAGCACCGGAGTGCGCCATCATGTAAACCGAGTTCACATTGTCACCTTCTGCCGTCGCCGAGATGACTTTCATCATCGCTTCGGAAACGTCGTCGGTGCACTGCGCCCAGGCGTCAACAACCTTGTTGTATTTCTCACCACGGGTGATGAGACCGTCCTGGTACTGCTGCTCGTATTCCTTGACCTTGTCGTGGGTACCACCGACCAGCGGTTCCTTGGCGTCCGGAATGATCATGTCATCCTTGCCAAACGAAATGCCGGCTTTACATGCCCAGTTGAAACCAAGGCCCATCATGCGGTCAGCAAAGATAACGGTCTCTTTCTGGCCACAGTGACGGTAAACGACATCGATAACGTTCGAGACGTCTTTTTTGGTCAGCAGCTTGTTGATGGTCGAGAACGGAATGCGCGGATGACGCGGCAGAAGTTCCGACAGCAACATGCGGCCCGGGGTGGTCGCAACACGAACGGTGATGCGTTCGTTGTTTTCATCAACCGTGTGGTAACGGGCATTGATCTTGGAATGCAGGGTGACAACACCCTCGTCCAGTGCCTGTTCGATCTCGGCGATGTTGACAAACGACATGCCCTCGCCCGGCTGACCGTCACGCTCCATGGAGATGTAGTACAGACCAAGGACAATATCCTGCGACGGCACGATGATCGGTTTACCCGATGCCGGCGAAAGGATGTTGTTGGTCGACATCATCAGGGTACGTGCTTCAAGCTGGGCTTCAAGCGACAACGGTACGTGGACAGCCATCTGGTCACCGTCGAAGTCCGCGTTGAACGCAGTACAAACGAGCGGATGCAGCTGGATGGCCTTACCTTCGATCAGGGTAGGCTCGAACGCCTGGATACCAAGACGGTGCAGGGTCGGTGCACGGTTGAGCATGACCGGATGTTCGCGGATAACCTGTTCAAGGATATCCCAAACTTCGGCGCGCTCTTTTTCCACCATGCGCTTTGCAGCCTTAATGGTGGTGGCCATCCCGTACAGTTCCAGCTTCGCGTAAACGAACGGCTTGAACAGTTCGAGCGCCATTTTCTTCGGCAGACCGCACTGATGCAGTTTCAGGTTCGGACCCACGGTAATAACGGAACGACCGGAATAGTCGACGCGTTTACCCAGAAGGTTCTGACGGAAACGACCCTGCTTGCCTTTGAGCATGTCCGACATCGATTTGAGCGGACGCTTGTTGGCACCAGTGATCGGACGACCGCGGCGACCGTTGTCAAACAGCGCATCAACCGATTCCTGAAGCATACGTTTTTCGTTACGCACGATGATATCAGGCGCACGAAGCTCGATCAGGCGCTTCAGACGGTTGTTACGGTTGATGACACGACGGTAAAGGTCGTTCAGATCCGAGGTTGCGAAACGGCCGCCATCAAGCGGAACCAGCGGACGCAGTTCCGGCGGAATGACCGGAATCACTTCAAGGATCATCCATTCCGGGCGCGCGCCGGATTCCTGGAAGGCCTCAATCAGCTTGAGACGCTTGACCAGCTTCTTGCGCTTGGCTTCGGAATTGGTTTCCTTGAGGTCGATTTTCGCGGTTTCGCGTTCTTCATCAAGGTCGATTGCCGCAAGCATATCGCGGATGGCTTCGGCACCGATACCGGCACGGAAGCTGTCTTCGCCATATTCTTCCTGGGCAGTCATATACTGGTCTTCGGACAGGAGCTCACCCATTTTAAGCGGGGTAAGGCCCGGTTCGATAACCACATAGTTTTCGAAGTACAGAATGCGCTCAAGATCCTTGAGCGTCATGTCCAGCAGCAGACCCAGACGGCTCGGCAGCGACTTCATGAACCAGATATGGGCAACAGGTGCCGCCAGTTCGATATGGCCCATACGTTCACGACGTACTTTGGCCAGAGTCACTTCGACGCCGCATTTTTCACAGATAATGCCGCGATACTTCATACGCTTGTACTTGCCGCACAAGCATTCGTAATCCTTCACCGGACCAAAAATGCGCGCACAGAACAGGCCGTCGCGCTCCGGTTTGAAGGTCCGGTAGTTGATGGTTTCCGGTTTCTTGATCTCGCCGAACGACCAGGAGCGGATACGCTCCGGGCTGGCAATCTGAATCCGGATCTGATCGAAGCTCTGGGTGCCCTGCGGCTGCCCGAAGATCTTCATCAACTCGTTCATAAAGGCTCTCCCGCTATGCCCGGTCTCGCCGGGTTTCGCCAATTTCAGGCCGAAAGATGCGAAATGGCGACCGGGATGCCCTGATGGGCACCCCTGTCAGCCACACACTTAGTATTCGTTCTGCTCAAGTTCGACATTGAGACCAAGCGAACGGAGTTCTTTAACAAGAACGTTAAACGACTCCGGAATGCCAGCCTCGAAGGTGTCTTCACCACGAACAATGGCTTCGTAAACCTTGGTACGGCCCGAAACGTCGTCCGACTTGACCGTAAGCATTTCCTGAAGGGTGTATGCAGCACCGTAAGCTTCGAGTGCCCACACTTCCATCTCCCCGAAACGCTGGCCACCGAACTGCGCCTTACCACCCAGCGGCTGCTGGGTAACAAGAGAGTACGGACCAATCGAACGTGCGTGGATCTTGTCATCGACCAGGTGGTGCAGTTTGAGCATGTAGATATAGCCCACTGTCACCTTGCGATGGAATTTCTCACCGGTACGACCGTCATAGAGGTCAACCTGGCCAGAACCATCAAGGCCGGCTTTTTCAAGCATACGAACAACATCCGGCTCACGAGCGCCGTCGAAGACCGGGGTGGCCATCGGAACGCCGCGACGCAGGTTGTTGCCAAGCTCGATGACTTCACCATCGGACAGCTCTTTGATGCCGGCGATGTATTCTTCGCCTTCATAGACATCATTAAGCTTGTTACGCAGGTCTTCCATTTCGCCACGACCGTCGGCAACAGCATCGACAAGTTCGCCGATCTGTTCGCCAAGACCACGTGATGCCCAACCAAGGTGGGTTTCAAGGATCTGGCCGACGTTCATACGCGACGGAACACCCAGCGGGTTCAGAACGATATCGACCGGCGTACCGTCTTCGAGGTGCGGCATGTCTTCAACCGGCATAATGCGCGATACGACACCCTTGTTCCCGTGACGGCCGGCCATCTTGTCACCCGGCTGCATTTTACGTTTAACCGCGACAAAGACTTTGACCATCTTCATCACGCCCGGCGGCAGTTCGTCACCAGCCTGCAGCTTGTCGACCTTGTCGTCGAAACGAGCCTGAAGAACAGCAATCGATTCCTCGAACTGCTTTTTCAGAGCTTCGATGTCAGACATGACATTGTCATCAGCAACTGCAATCTGGCGCCACAGACCACGTGCGACACCCGACAGGCTGTCTTCGGTGATCTCGCCCGACAGGCCCTTCGGACCATCAACGAGCTGCTGACCCAGCAGAAGGTTTTTCAGACGACCATAGAAGTTGCGCTCAAGAATGGCGCGTTCGTCGTCACGGTCCTGTGCGAGACGCTCGATCTCGGCGCGCTCGATGGCCAGGGCACGTTCGTCCTTGTCAACGCCACGACGCGAGAACACGCGGACTTCAACAATGGTACCGAACTGTCCCGGCGGGACACGCAGCGACGTATCACGGACGTCGGATGCTTTTTCACCGAAGATGGCGCGCAGAAGTTTTTCTTCCGGCGTCATCGGGCTTTCGCCCTTCGGCGTTACCTTACCGACAAGGATATCGCCCGGCTTGATTTCCGCACCGATGTAGACAATGCCCGCCTCGTCGAGGTTTTTGAGCGCTTCTTCACCGACGTTCGGAATATCACGGGTGATTTCTTCCTGACCCAGCTTGGTATCGCGGGCCATGACTTCGAATTCCTCGATATGGATCGAGGTATAAACGTCATCACGGGCAATACGCTCGGACAGAAGAAT
Source organism: Thalassospira sp. MIT121401 (assembly GCF_047125595.1). Classification (NCBI taxonomy): domain Bacteria; kingdom Pseudomonadati; phylum Pseudomonadota; class Alphaproteobacteria; order Rhodospirillales; family Thalassospiraceae; genus Thalassospira; species Thalassospira sp. MIT121401. The sequence goes on along the minus strand of NZ_CP138926.1, from coordinate 2,039,387 downwards.
GGAATCCTCGAAGTTGTAACCGTTCCAAGGCATGAACGCGACCAGCACGTTACGGCCAAGGGCAAGTTCACCCATATCGGTACACGGACCATCCGAGATGATGTCGCCTTTTTTGACAACATCGCCAACTTTCACCAGCGGACGCTGGTTGATGCAGCTGCCCTGGTTGGAACGCTGATATTTCAGCAGGGTGTAAATATCGACACCCGATTCCGATGCGGCAATGTCACCGGTTGCGCGAATAACCATACGGGTCGCGTCAACAGATTCAACAACACCGTCACGGCGTGCGATCAGGGTTGCACCCGAATCACGTGCCACCGGAACTTCCATACCGGTACCGACATACGGCGCTTCGGAGCGGATCAGCGGAACCGCCTGACGCTGCATGTTCGAGCCCATCAGTGCGCGGTTCGCGTCATCGTTCTCGAGGAACGGAATGAGCGCGGATGCGACCGATACCAGCTGCTTCGGCGAGACGTCCATAAGGTCGATCTCTTCGGAGCGGGCCATATAGTGGTCACCGGCTTTACGGGTGTTGATCAGTTCGTTGGTAAAGCTGAAATCACCGTTAAGCGGCTCGTTCGCCTGTGCGATGACATAGCGGCCTTCCTCGATCGCCGACAGATAGATCACCTCGGCGGTCACCTTGCCGTCGACAACCTTGCGGTACGGGCTTTCGATGAAGCCGTACTGGTTGACACGTGCAAAGGTTGCCAGCGAGTTGATCAGACCAATGTTCGGACCTTCCGGCGTTTCAACCGGGCAGATACGACCATAGTGGGTCGGATGAACGTCACGCACTTCAAAGCCGGCACGCTCACGGGTCAAACCACCCGGGCCAAGCGCCGAAAGACGACGTTTGTGGGTAATTTCCGAAAGCGGGTTGGTCTGGTCCATGAACTGCGACAGCTGCGAAGAGCCGAAGAATTCACGCACAGCAGCCGCAACCGGCTTGGCATTGATCAGGTCATGCGGCATCACGTTGTCGATCTCGACCGAGCTCATACGCTCGCGGATCGCACGTTCCATACGCAACAGACCAACACGGAACTGGTTTTCCATCAGCTCGCCGACCGAACGCAGACGGCGGTTGCCAAGATGGTCAATATCGTCAATCTCGCCACGACCGTCTTTCAGGTCGATCAGAACACGGACGACTTCCAGAATGTCTTCACGGCGCAGGATACGAACAGTATCCGGGCATTCCAGATTCAGACGCGCATTCATCTTCACACGGCCAACAGCCGAAAGATCATAACGCTCTGCATCGAAGAACAGGCCTTTGAACATGGCTTCCGCACCCTCGAGGGTCGGCGGTTCGCCCGGGCGCATCACGCGATAGATGTCCACAAGGGCTTCTTCGCGGTTGCTGTTCTTGTCCAGTGCCATGGTGTTGCGCAGATACGGACCAACCTGGTTGTGGTCGATCATCAGCAGACGGATGGAATCAACGCCCCATTCCTTAAGCTGCTCGAACACTTCCTCGGTCAGTTCGTGACCGGCTTCTGCCAGGATCTCACCGGTTTCGCCGTCAATCAGGTCATCGGCCATGAACCAGCCATTAAGCTGATCTTCCGGAACCAGGATTTCCTTGACGCCCTGTTCGGTGATTTTGGCAGCAGAACGCTTGGTGATTTTCGAACCGGCTGCTGCAACAACTTCACCGCTGTTGGCATCAACAAGATCGTGAACCAGCTTCTGGCCGATATAACGGTCTGCACTGAAATCGGTAACCCAACCATCTGCGGTACGGCGGTATTCAGCCGACTCATAGTAATAGTTGAGGATCTCTTCCGGGGTCAGGCCTTCGATTTCCGACGGATCGACAGAGCGCCCTTCTTCGGCACGCTGGGCACGCAGCTGTTCGGACTCTTCGTTTTCAAGAGCCATAAGCAGCGTGGTCGCCGGCAGTTTGCGGCGACGGTCGATACGGACATAAAGAATGTCTTTTGCGTCGAATTCGAAATCGAGCCACGAACCACGATAAGGAATCACACGCGCGGCAAACAGATATTTGCCCGAGCTGTGGCTCTTACCTTTGTCATGGTCAAAGAAGACGCCCGGCGAACGGTGCATCTGAGAAACGATCACACGCTCGGTGCCGTTCACGATAAAGGTACCGTGTTCGGTCATGAGCGGCATGTCGCCCATATACACGTCTTGTTCCTTGATATCGCGGATCGAACGGGCACCCGTGTCCTCGTCGATATCCCAAACAACCAGGCGGAGTGTTACGCGCAGCGGTGCGGCAAAAGTCATGCCACGCTGGCGACACTCTTCGGTATCGTATTTCGGCTGCTCAAGCTCATACGAAACGAATTCAAGAGTTGCGCGTTCCGAAAAATCTTTAATCGGAAAGACGCTCTTGAACACTTCCTGGAGACCTGCATCGTCCCGCTGCTCCTGCGGGGTTCCGGTCTGCAAAAACTTGTCGTAGGAATTCTTTTGAACCTCAATGAGATTCGGGAGCGGAGCGACTTCGCTGATCCGTCCAAAGCTTTTGCGGATGCGCTTTCGACCAGTAAAGGACTTATCCATCATCGTTCCTTTAATCGCGCCTCCCCACACCGTCCGAACTCGTTCGTCCCTGCCCTGATACGTTTCCGACTTGCGCAAAACGCATACAGCACAACGACGCCCGAGCCCCGTACGGGGCGGGCGTTCACTTGATTATGACCGTGGATGTGTTTTGACATCCAACTTGATTGAGATCACTGATCCCTCGGCTGTCGACGCCGTCAAAGATAACCTCTGACCTAAACGGCCTTACGTTATGTACGATTACCTTTGGCAGCGTCAACCGTTAAATTCCTGTTCGCGCCCCTGCACATATCCCGGCCCGATTGCCAGGGAGCACAGAGACGGAAGGGCCGGCGCCCAGAGGACGCCGACCCAGACCTTGGCAAGAAGCCGTCGATTACTTGAGTTCGACGGTTGCGCCGGCTTCTTCCAGCTTCTTCTTGATTTCTTCGGCTTCGTCCTTAGCAACGCCTTCTTTGACGGCTTTCGGAGCGCCTTCAACCAGTTCTTTGGCTTCTTTGAGGCCAAGACCGGTGATGCCGCGTACTTCTTTAATGACGTTGATTTTCTTGTCGCCAGCAGAAGCGAGGATAACGTCGAATTCGGTTTTCTCTTCAGCAGCAGCACCGCCGGCAGCAGCGCCACCAGCAGCAGCAACAGCTACCGGAGCAGCGGCGGAAACGCCCCACTCTTCTTCGAGCATTTTGGAAAGTTCTGCAGCTTCAAGAACGGTGAGCTTGGAAAGCTCTTCAACGAGTGCCTTAAGATCGGCCATTTTGTATAACTCCTAGGCTTGAACTTAGATATCTGAGATATCTGGATAATTTGGTTTACGCGGCTTCGCCTTTGTCGGCATATGCCTTCAGCACCTGGGCGATCTGAGCCGCCGGCTTGGAGGTCAGCGTAGCGATACGCTGTGCCGGGGTCTGGATCATACCAACCAGTTTCGCACGAAGTTCGTCCAGCGACGGCAGTTCTGCCAGAGCTTTAACGCCCTGTTCATCAAGAACCTGTTCGCCGATGGCACCAGCAACAAGAACCAGCTTGTCGTTGGATTTCGCGAACTCGGAGGCTACCTTTGCGACCGAAGCCGGATCAGCTGAATAGCCAATCGCGGTCGGGCCGGTGAAGTAGTCTGCAAGACCAGCAAATTTGGTGCCTTCCAGAGCAAGTCGCGTAAGCCGGTTTTTGGTGACCTTGAAGCCCGCACCAGCTTCACGCATCTGCGCACGAAGAGCGGTAATTTCAGCAACCGTCAGACCCTTATACTGGGTGATGACGACGCCTTCCGCAGCTTCGAACACTTCGCGCATCTCTGCTACGAACTGTTGTTTATCATCGCGGTTCACTTTTAGTCTCCGACATTGCTTATTGCCCTGAACCCCACAAGGAGGTTCACAGACGCGACCAGTCCTTTCGAACCGGTCTGTGACGCCCGTCCGTTTGCCAGATGTCCAAGCCTTGTGTGATGCCCCGTTCGGGGAAAAACTAAGTACCGGAACCTCTGCCTATGCAGGAGATTAAGAGCGAATGATTTCGCCCACCTGCAGTCTGGGACAGACAGGTAGAGAGGGCCTGGGCCCTCTCCGGTCCTGACCGGTCCGAAAACCGGTCAGAATTCGAAAAACTTCTTACTTCGAAGCGATGTCAGCAATCGACAGTTTCACGCCAGCACCCATGGTGGAGCTGATCGCAGCGCGCTGAAGGTACTGACCTTTTGCGCCTGTCGGTTTTGCTTTAACGATTGCTTCGACGAATGCTTTTGCGTTCTCGAGGATCTGCTCTTCGCTGAACGAAGCCTTGCCGATACCGGCATGGACGATACCGTTTTTCTCGGCGCGGAACTGGACCTGGCCAGCTTTTGCGTCGGAAACTGCGGTTGCAACATCCATGGTAACGGTGCCGAGTTTCGGGTTCGGCATCAGGCCGCGCGGGCCGAGAACCTTACCGAGACGGCCGACAACAGCCATCATGTCCGGGGTAGCAATAACGCGATCATAGTTCAGATCGCCTTTCTGCATTGCTTCCATCAGGTCTTCTGCACCAACAGCGTCGGCACCAGCTTTCTGGGCTTCTTCTGCTTTGGCGTCTTTTGCGAAGACAGCAACGCGCATGGTTTTACCGGTACCATGCGGAAGGGAAACAACACCACGGACCATCTGGTCAGCGTGACGCGGATCAACACCAAGGTTCATCGCAATCTCGATGGTTTCATCGAATTTTGCTTTTGCACCTTCTTTGACGAGTTTGACAGCAGCTGCCAGTTCGTACTGGGTGTTACGGTCGATGCCCTCATAGGCCTGGGCAAGGCGTTTACCAGTCTTGGCCATCGTCTTACTCCACAACCTCGAGACCCATCGCACGGGCAGAGCCCTCGATCATTGCCATCGCGCCATCAATGTCGAATGCATTGAGGTCAGCCATTTTGGCTTCTGCGATTTCTTTGACCTGTGCTTTGGTCACCTTGCCAACATAACCTTTACCGGTGGTACCGGAACCTTTGGCAATGCCTGCTGCCTTTTTCAAGAAGTAGGATGCCGGCGGGGTTTTGGTTACGAACGAGAAGGAACGGTCGGAATAAACGGTGATGACGACCGGAATCGGCATACCAGGTTCCATCTGCTGGGTCGCTGCGTTGAACGCCTTGCAGAATTCCATGATGTTCACGCCGCGCTGACCAAGAGCCGGGCCGACGGGCGGCGACGGGTTGGCTTTGCCGGCGGGAATCTGCAGCTTAAGATAGCCGTCGATTTTCTTCGCCATTAGAGTACCTCTTAAAGAAGCGCGCGGTCCGGCCATGGCTGACCTCCCGCGCCTTGATTGCTGCCTGCGTATACAGGCAGCGACTTAAATTTTCAAGATCGTTTTTTAAAGCTTCTCGACCTGGGTATATTCCAGCTCGACCGGAGTTGAACGACCGAAGATCGAAACAGACACCTTCAGGCGTGCACGTTCTTCATCAACTCCTTCGACGACACCGTTAAACGATGCAAACGGGCCATCGGAAACACGCACTTCCTCGCCAACCTCGAATGCGATGGTCGGCTTCGGACGATCAACACCTTCCTGCACCTGATGCAGAATGTGCTGAGCTTCCTTTTCGGAAATCGGCATCGGCTTGCCACGGCTACCGAGGAAATCGGTGACCTTGGCGGTGTTTTTGACCAGATGCCAGCTTTCGTCAGTGAGATCCATCTTCAGCAGGACATAGCCCGGGAAAAACTTCCGCTCGGCATTGACCTTGGTGCCGCGACGCATCTCGACAGTTTCTTCAGTCGGAACCAGGACCTCTTCGATCTCGCCTTCAAGACCTTTCTTGATGGCTTGTTCGCGGATCGACTGGGCGACCTTTTTCTCGAATCCGGAGTGAACGTGCAATACGTACCAGCGATGCGCCATTGACTTAGCCCCCAACACCAAAGACCAGCTTGACACCCCATGCGAGGAGCTGATCGACAACAAAGAAGAAAACGGACGCCAAAGCAACCATCACGAAAACCATGATGGTCGAAACAGTCGTTTCCTTACGGGACGGCCACGAGACTTTCTTTGCCTCGGAGCGAACCTGCTGTACGAATTGTGCTGGCGACGTTTTAGCCATTGTCGGGGTTACACCGCTTTCTAATGCTTTGTTTCACGACCCGGAAAAATTGGCAGGAGAGGAGGGACTCGAACCCCCGACACTCGGTTTTGGAGACCGATGCTCTACCAACTGAGCTACACTCCTACAAGATCGTCAGAAAGTTGAAAAGCTTATCTTCTTTCTGGCTCATCCCCGCCCGGGTGGCGGGGTGTGCGGGCGGTTTATAGCCGCCCGCACATCCAAGATCAAGCACTCAATCGTGCAAAATCTTAAAAATTATTCGATGATTTTCGCAACAACGCCTGCGCCGACGGTACGACCGCCTTCACGGATTGCGAAACGCAGACCTTCGTCCATTGCGATCGGTGCAATGAGGGTCGCGGTCATCTGGACGTTGTCGCCCGGCATAACCATTTCGGTGCCAGCCGGCAGCTCGATCGAACCGGTAACGTCAGTCGTACGGAAGTAGAACTGCGGACGGTAGTTCGAGAAGAACGGCGTGTGACGGCCACCTTCATCCTTGGTCAGGATGTAAGCTTCTGCTTCAAACTTGGTGTGCGGGGTGATCGAGCCAACATGCGCCAGAACCTGGCCACGTTCGACGTCTTCACGCTTGGTACCACGAAGCAGTGCGCCGATGTTGTCGCCAGCTTCACCCTGATCGAGCAGCTTGCGGAACATTTCAACGCCGGTAACAGTCGTTTTGACGGTGTCTTTAATGCCGACGATTTCGATCTCTTCGCCAACTTTAACAACGCCGGTTTCAACACGACCGGTAACAACCGTACCACGACCCGAAATCGAGAACACGTCTTCGATCGGCATCAGGAACGGCTTGTCTTTCGGACGATCCGGTGCCGGGATGTAGTCATCAACAGCAGCCATCAGCTCGAGGATAGCGTTTTTGCCGATTTCGTCATCGCGACCTTCCAGAGCAGCAAGAGCCGAGCCCTTGATGATCGGAATATCGTCGCCCGGGAAGTCGTAGGACGACAGAAGTTCACGGATTTCCATTTCGACGAGCTCGAGGAGCTCTTCATCGTCAACCTGGTCAACCTTGTTCATGAACACGACCAGTGCCGGAACGCCAACCTGACGTGCAAGCAGGATGTGCTCGCGGGTCTGCGGCATCGGGCCATCAGCTGCCGAAACAACCAGGATGCCACCGTCCATCTGTGCCGCACCAGTGATCATGTTTTTAACATAGTCAGCGTGGCCCGGGCAGTCGACGTGCGCGTAGTGGCGGTTTTCGGTCTCATATTCGACGTGCGCGGTCGAGATCGTGATACCACGAGCTTTCTCTTCCGGTGCCTTGTCGATCATGCTGTAGTCCTGGAACGATGCGCCACCCTGTTCTGCCAGAACTTTGGTGATCGCTGCGGTCAGCGTGGTTTTACCGTGGTCAACGTGGCCGACGGTGCCAACGTTAACGTGCGGTTTTGTACGCTCAAACTTTTCCTTGGCCATTGCCCTCAGATCCTATATCCGAACCAAAAAAACACGTAGAAACCCACCGCACGAGCCGACGGGTTGCATCATAAAATTGGAGCGGGTGAAGGGAATCGAACCCTCGTCGTAAGCTTGGAAGGCTTCTGCTCTACCATTGAGCTACACCCGCATATTTTTATCTGCGAGCTCTCGCGAGGGCGAGAGAGTGGTGGAGGGGGCAGGATTCGAACCTGCGTAGACTAAGTCGGCGGATTTACAGTCCGCTGCATTTGACCGCTCTGCCACCCCTCCATCAGGGTCTTAACGCCGTCCGGGTTTTGAGCCCGGCCTCGTTGCGGCGAGGGAGGGAATACGGTGGAGGGGCATGTGTTGTCAACAGCAAAAAAAGCACGAAATCGTATTTCCTTTCCTATATGTTCCCCAAGCTCTGCTTTCAGAGTCAAACAAAGTGCATTCAGTTCCTTACGGCCCGGAGGTTTCCGCCATTATGTCGCGTCGCAACAAATCACGTTCAGGAAATCGTCATCAAGGTGACAGCGGGCAGGACAACCTCCCGCACAACGATGAAAACCGCGAAGGCAATTCGCGCCGTGGACGAAAGCGCGGCCGCGATGGCGGATCATCGGGTGGAAATTCACGCCTGATTCTCTTCGGGCGTCACCCTGTGATGATGGCAATTGCCAATCCGCAACGCACGATTCACAAAATCTGGGCGACCGAAAATGTCCGCGATGAAATTGTCGCCGCCCTCGCCGAGGCCGATCGCAATGATGTTGCCGTCGATGCCGCCGGCCGTACCGACCTTGATGAAATGCTGCCACCGGGCACAGTCCATCAGGGCATGGCCATGCATTGTGCCCCCCTGCCCCAGATTTCAGTCGAAGAATTGATTGCCGATCACAGGGATTCGGAACAATGCACCGTGCTGGTTCTTGATCAGGTCACCGATCCCCACAATGTCGGCGCGATTCTGCGCAGTGCGGCCGCCTTTGGGGCTGCGGCCGTCATCGTACCGGACCGGCACGCCCCGCCTGAAACCGGTGTACTTGCCAAATCGGCCAGCGGTGCGCTTGAAACCGTGCCCTATATTCATGCCGGAAACCTTAATCAGACACTTGATAAACTCAAAGGCGCGCTTTTCTGGCTGGCCGGTATGGATGGCTATGCCGAACAGACCCTGGCCGAAGCCAAATTGCATGGCCGTGTGGGGATCGTCATGGGGTCGGAGGGCGAAGGCCTGCGTCGCCTGACCCGCGAAAGCTGTGATTTTCTGGTCAAGCTTCCGATGTCTGACCGCATCGAAAGCCTTAATGTGTCCAACGCCGCCGCGGTTGCGCTTTACGAGCTGTATCGTACCAAAAGCTGACCGCCCATCCACTTGCCGTCCTAGCGTACGGGGAATGCTGTTGTGCTCAAGCTGGACCACCTTACTGTGATCGCGCCGACCCTGGCGGAAGGAGTCGATCACGTTAAAAGCTGCCTTGATCTGGATATTCCGTTTGGAACCCGCCACGATTACATGGGCACGCACAATCATCGTGTTCAGCTGGGCGACACTGTCTATCTGGAAATCATCGCATCCGATCCGGTCGCCCGTCGCCCGGATCGACCGCGATGGTTTGGCCTCGATAACCCGAAACAGGTCCAGGCCGATTGGGAAGCGGGCAAGCGCCTGCGTGGCTGGGTTGCCAGCACCACCAGAATTGACAGTGTTCTTGCGCAATATGACGGCATTTTCGGCGAACGTGTTGACCTTCCGTTCGACAATCCGACGTTCAGTTTTGCCATCCCGGCAGACGGGTCGCTGCCGCTGGCCGGAGCCGTGCCGTCGCTTATTGATCACCGCAATGACCCGACCTCGATGGCCGAGATTCCCGACCTTGGCGCCAGACTGCAATCACTAACACTGGCGCACCCTGATCCGGATGCGATCAGAACACTTTATAACGGCCTGTCGATTGATCGCGCCCCTACGGTCATCAAGGGGCCCGATCTTTGCTATCAGACGCTGATAACCACCCCTGCCGGTCAGAAGGAACTGCGATAAACACGGGGTTCGCAGGGGCATGAAAACCATTTGTCAGTTTCGGCCTACAAGCACTTGATTTCCCCGGCGGCCCGGATTATGTTTCGCGCCGCTCACGCCGGCATAGCTATAATTGGTAGAGCAGCTGATTTGTAATCAGAAGGTTGGGAGTTCGAGTCTCTCTGCCGGCACCATTAAAAGAAACCCCGCAAGCATATGCTTACGGGGTTTTCTTTTGTCTGTGCGGTCCGGTTATTCCGGCAAGCCGTCAAGCCGCTCTATTTCGTGCAGATCATCATCCCAGCCAGCCTTGCTGCCCAGCATGATATGCGCATCGGGGCGCTTTATCAGGTCACTATCAAGACATCCCGCCGGCACGACAACCAGACGACCGCCAAACTGTTCACGCGGCACCGCTGCACCGCATGTCTGACAGAATGATTTTTCGTGACGTGTATCGGGCACAGTATAGGTCACAACCTTGTCCCTGCCAGAACGCCAGTCGAGCTTTGCCTGCCGGGAAAACAAATTCGCGGCATATGCCGATCCCGTGTCTTTGCGGCAATATTGGCAATGACACAAAAAGAAACTGTCAAAGCGACCGGTAACCTCGAATGTTACCGCCCCGCACTGGCAACTGCCGTGATGTTTCTCTGTCATCTGCTGATCCCTGAATGTCTGTTGCCCGCAATTTGTCTGCAAACAGTGCGGGCGGTGCATGATATCAATATACGCACCGCCCGTCGAAAGACCATTCTGTTCAGGAAGGCGAACTGTCAGCCATCCCGTCTGGATGACGCATAGCGTTCCGATTCTTTATAATAATCATCAAACCCGATGCGGTTGCGCAGATCGGCCCAGTTCATCAATTTTTCATCGCGTGGCTGACCGGCCTTCATGGTTTGCAGGCATTCCACCATTGCTTTCATGGCGGCTGCCATCAGCGACAGCGGATAGGCCGCGATTTGATAGCCGATATCCTTGAGCTCTTCGGGCGACAGATCCGGGGTTTCACCACCTTCGACGATATTGGCCATTTTCGGCCCCGGCAGTTCGGCACACAGGGTGCGCATTTCATCAACACTTTTGGGTGCTTCGACAAACAGGATATCCGCCCCCAGTTCCTTGAACTTCGCCGCACGGTCAATCGCCTCGGACAGGCCATGCTGATGACGGGCATCGGTGCGCGCCAGAATTAGGATATCGGCCCCGGCATCCCTGGCATCCACCGCCGCACGGATACGGTCAAAGGCCTCGTCGCGGCCGACAACTTCCTTGCCCTTGGTATGGCCGCAGCGTTTGGGCGCCAGCTGGTCTTCGATCATCACAGCCGCACAGCCCGCCTTGGCAAAGCCGGTCACGGTACGCCGGACATTCATGGCATTGCCATAACCGGTATCGCCATCGCCAATCAGCGGGATCGAAATGGCATCGGTAATGTTGCGTGCCTGATCGAGAACCTCGCCATAGGACATCAGACCAAGATCGGGTTCGCCGATCCGGGCGGCCGATGTTGCGAATCCGGACATGAAGGTCAGGGCAAAGCCTTCCTGTTCGATCAGCTTGGCAGAAAGCGCATCAAAACAGCACGGCATGGTGATCAGATCGCCGGTGGCAAGCAGCGCACGCAATTGATCGGCAGGTGTCTTTATATGTGTCATCGGTCTTTACAGCTTGAATGGGATATAGAGTGCAAGGTCGTGCCAGACGTACAGAATAGCCGCTGTCACGAACATCAGGATCAGGAACGGTGCGACGCCACTTGCGACCTCGCCCAGCCGGGCCTTGGCAACCGACTGGATGACATAAAGGTTCAGCCCGACCGGCGGCGTAATCAGGGCACATTCAACCATGATCACCATATAGACGCCGAACCAGATCGGATCGAATCCAAGCGCAAGAGCCGCTGGCAGCAGAACCGGCGTCATGATCAGCACCATCGACAGTGCTTCGAACACCAGCCCCATCACCAGCAGAACCGCCGTCACCACCAGAATGAAACCAAGATCGGTGTCGATTCCCTGGGTGATCATCATCGAGATGTCCTGGGGGATTCGATAAAGCGTGATCGCCTTGCCAAAAATTTTGGCCCCGGCAATGATCAGAATGATCGCAACCGTGGTTGCCATGGAATCGAATACCGCCTTTTTAAGCGCATCCCATGTCAGAACCCGCATGATCGGGCCGGTAATGATCAGCGACGCGGCAAAGCCGATCGCCGCGGCCTCGGTCGGGGTAAAGGCCCCCGAATAGATCCCCGAAATAATCAGAACCGCAAGGATCACGGCAGGCAGCGCCTTGAGCGTGGCCCGACGGCGTTCTGCCCATCCCTGTTTGGGTTCGCGTTCCTGTCCGCCCATGCGGGCATAGACCATCGAAAACAGGATGAAGAAAACCAGAAGCGCGATGCCCGGACCGATCCCGGCAAGAAACAGCGAAATCACCGATTCTTCGGTCACAAAGCCGTAAATGATCATCGGGATCGATGGCGGGATCAGAATGCCCAATGTGCCGCCCGCCGCCAGAAGGCCATAGACGAATTTCTTGTTATAGCCGCGATTGATCATTTCCGGGATGGCGACCGTGCCGATGGTGGCTGCTGTTGCAACCGACGATCCGGAAATGGCGGCAAACACACCGCATGACAGGATGGTTGCCACCGCAAGACCGCCCGGCCAATGCCCGACCCAGGCGCTGACCGCTGCAAACAGGTCATTGCCCACCCCGGCACGCAACAGGATATTCGACATCAAAAGAAACAGCGGCACCGCCAGAAGGATAAAGCCATCAAGCGTTGACAGAATCGCCTGCGGCGCCATCAAGGGCGAAAAACCGCCCAACAACAGCATGGCAAGCCCCAGCCCGCCAAGCGCAAAGGCCACCGGAACACGCGCCAGCAACAGCGCAAACATCGCCGCAAGGGTCAGAAGAATGGTCATTCGTGTGCCCCTTTCGGAATATCCTTGCCGCGCAGAAGGCCGACGATTTCAATCACCGCCTGAATGGCCAGAAGCGCAAAGCCGATGGCAACGGGAAGCTCTGCCACCCAGGCCGGAAGATCAAGCATGGTGCCGCTGGTACGGCCACGCTCGAAGCTTTCATAAAAGATTTCCCAGCCCTTGTAGGTCACCATCACCGAAAAGGCGAAAATGCACGCCATCGCGGCAATTTCGATTCCGCGCTGGGCTGTGGGTGAAAACAGACGGGTGACCGCATCAACCGCAATATGGCGGCGCGCTGCCAGCGCCCAGGGCATGCCAAGCAACGCCCCCCAGATCAGGCAAAGCTGTGAAAGCTCAGCCGCCCAGATCGTCGGACGGATAAAGAAATAACGGGCAATAACTTCATAAGTCAGCATGCAGCCTGCCAACACGAACAGGATGGCGGCAGCCCATGCCAGAAAAAGCATAAAACGATCAAACATCGTAAAACAAATGCCGTTACCCGGATGGCTGATCATGCGCGACCGTGAAACGGACATCTCCTGATCTCGATAAAGGGGCGGGAAATCATCATCAATTGCCGACCGGGTGACGGAAGCGCGAAACATGGATCGTCATGATCGGCGGCATGGCAAGTGATGACATGATCACATTCAAAAAGATCATCCGGTCCCGCACCGGAAATTGGGCGGGACCGGCTTTATGATCAGAACTTCTGCGCAGCTTCAAAGACCTGCTTGCCGAGATCACCGGTATGGGCAAGGAATGCCTCGTAAACCGGTTTCGCAGCTTCGCGCCATGCAGCCATTTCTTCCTCGGTCGGATGATAAATGGTCATGCCGTTGGCCTTGGCTTCGTCAAAGGCAGCAGCTTCGATTGCCGACATGCGATCACGCACATCGTTTTCGGCATTTACCGCCGCGGTCGAAATGATTTCGCGCTGTTCTTCGGTCAGACCGTTCCAGAATTCGGTATTCACAACCACGATGAATTCGATATCGGCATCGTTGGTGGTGGTCACCGTGTCCATGACTTCCCAGAGCTGACGGGATTTGACGCCCGACATGCCGGTCATGCCGACATCAACCGTGCCACGCTGATAGGCGATATACTGCTCGGACCCGGAAATCAGGGTCGGCGCGCCGCCAGCCGCAGAGATGAAATCACCCTGGGTTTTCGAGAATACGCGAACTTTCTGACCTTTGAGGCCATCCGGACCTTTGATCGGGCCGCCATTCGACAGCATGATCGATCCGCCATATGCCTGCCACCACAGAACCGTGGCACCGGTATCGGCAATCGCCGCATCAAGCGGTGCGCGAACCGGGGAATCCGGGGCAACGGCCTTGCGGACCTTTTCTTCGGTATCGAGAAGGAACGGCTGATAGAACACGTCAACGGCCGGAACGTCACCGACATAACGGGTCAGCGATGCCACACCCATTTCGATCGCGCCAGAACCGACGGCTGCGGGGACTTCTTTATCTTTGTAAAGCTGGGCCGAGTCATAAATCTGAACTTCGATATCGCCGTTCGATTTTTCCTCGACCTCGTTCTTGAACATCAAAAGGTTCTGGCCAAGGTGGCTTTTCATCGGCAGCTGCAGCGAAATGCGCAGGGTCAGATCAGCCGCATGCACAGCACCGGAAAATCCGACGGCCGTCATCAGGGCCGCGGCGAGGGCAAATTTCTTCATAATGGACTTCCTCCAGGAACTTTTATTCTAATTCTTAATGCCGGACCGCAAAGATGCGCCTATTTTTTGGCGCGGTTCAACATGTTTCGCACGGTATGGGCGATCTATCAGAAAACCCTTAGTGCGGCGCACAACCCGCTGAAACCATGGAATAAAGGGAGTCTGGGCTGTTCCGGGCAACAATTTCCGCAATGCAACAATACAATTCGCACCGCACGGTCAGGACCGGCAGTCGAATGTGGCATGCCAGAATGTTTGTTTTGAATACAATTCAGAGAATCGCGCCCAGTTTCAAACGGCTAGGCAAGCTTCTATTTGCGCCGTTCACCCGGCCCGGGACGTTGATATTGGCAGGCGTTTATACATCACGGTTGTCGCACTGAGTTTTTCGGAAAACGGATCGCGGGCAAATTGCGGAATGACCCCGGCAGTTTCAAAACCAAGCGATGCATAAAGTGTCTCGGCACTGTCGCCGGTACGGGTATCAAGGGTCAGCAAACTGCGTCCCAATTCCCCTGCTCGCCTTTCGGCGGCCTGCATCAAAAGACGGGCAATGCCGCGTCGGCGACAGTCGGGATGGACCATCAGTTTGCTGATATCTCCGCGATGGGCCTGATTGGGCATGGTATCGATATCAAGCTGCACCGTGCCAACCACCCGATCATCATCAAGGGCGACGAAAAGCGTTCTTTTGCCCCCGGCCACTGCCGGTATGATCCGGTCGCGCCAAAATGCCACCGCCTCGGATATCGGGAAAGGCTCAATAAAACCGATGCTGGCCCCGTCATGCACACAGGCATGCAGCATCGCGCCAAATGCCTCAAGACGATCGGCAAGCGCATCCGCATCAAGGGTGATGATGCGTGGTGGGGTAGTCCGGTTGGTCTGGCCCATGATCGCGATGCTTTCAGGTTGGTTATTCGACAATAAACAGGTGATAGCGCGCCCCGGACGTGGACGGGGTTTCAAACACATTGCCGCCGCGCAGCTGATAGCGCAGGCAATCCCCCGCCCCCAGTTCATGGCGCTTGCCATCCACCGTCAGGCTCAGCATGCCGTCAAGCATCACAAGATGATGTTCCAGCCCGTCGCGTGGCGATCCGCCATATTCAATCCGCGTGTCCGGATCAATTTCGACCTCCAGGACTTCACCCGCCAGATTGCGCGATGTTGGCGATACCAGACGGCGACGATATCCGGTTTCCGGATCGGTCCAGATTTCCTGATCCTGACGTCTGACCAGTGGCGTAAAATCATCTTCGACCATCTGCATCAAACGCGACAGCGTGACACCAAAGGCAACGCACAACTTGCTCAGAACACTGGCAGTCGGACTGACATCACCATTTTCAATGCGTGACAGACTGGCGCGACTGACCCCGCTGCGCTTTGCCAATTCATCAAGCGACCAACCGCGTTCGGTTCGCAGTTGTGACAGGCGTCGGGCAAGGCGTGTTTCGATTTCTTCCATCTTGAACCTCGAATCTCAATATCGGGATATTTTTCCATTTATGAGAATTCGTCAAGACAGAAAACCGGCCCTGCATTCATCACACAGGACCGGTTTTTTAATTTGATCAAATCACGCCAGTTTTGCTGTGCGGATCAATTGCGTCGTCAAACCTGCCCATCGGGAATACGCGCAACAACCTTGATCTCGAAATCAAAACCGGAAAGCCAGGTCACCCCAACGGCCGTCCAGTTCGGATACGGGGCCTGATCAAAGACCACCCCTTTGACCGCCATGATATCGCCAAACTGGTTTTCCGGATCGGTGTGGAAACTGGTGACATCAATAATGTCATCAAAGCTGCAACCAGCCGCCTCAAGGATCGCTCTTAGGTTTTCAAACGCCAGTTCGACCTGCTTTTTGAAATCCGGTTCCGGGGTTCCGTCTTCGCGACTGCCAACCTGACCGGAAACAAACAGAAGATCGCCAGACCGGATGGCCGGGGAATAGCCATGCGCCTCATAAAGGGCATGACGGTTCGGGGGAAAGATTGCTTGGTGTGCAAGGGACATAAAGCCCTCCTGTTCAGATAAATTCAGTTGATGTGGCGTTTTAGACTCAATTCAGATACGCTGCGTATGTGAAGCAAAGATATATTCACATACATCACGTATGTCAATTAACATACGTGCCGTATGTTAAAATCGGAGTGCCTGATGACTGCCAAGACCCGTGCTGAAAAGATGGAAGAAACGCGCGCTAAATTGATCGCTGCAGGGCGCAAGGCCTTTGCCCAAAAGGGATATGCAGATGCGTCAATGGATGAGCTGACAGCATCCGCCGGCCTGACGCGCGGCGCGCTTTATCATAATTTTGGTGACAAGCTCGGGCTGCTTGCGGCTGTTGTCGATGAAATTGACTCGGCCATGGCCCAAAAGGCCAAAGATGCGGGTGAGGCCGCCGGGGGTGGCTGGAACGGGTTAATGGCCGAAGGCAGGACATATATCGAACTGGCCCTTGATCCCGAGATCCAGCGCATCGTCCTTCGCGATGGTCCGGCTTTCCTTGGCGATCCGTCAAACTGGCCAAGTCAAAATCGCTGCTTGCAGGCGACGATTGCGACACTTGGGGAACTGGCCGATCAGGGCGCGATCAAATCCGTCGATATTGAAGCCCTGGCAAGAATGCTGAATGGCGTGGCATTGAATGCGGCCCTTTGGGTTGCAACAAGCGATGATCCGCAAGCAACACTTCACAAGGCAATTTCAGCATTCGAATGCCTTGCATCTGGGGTTCTGGTCAAAGAAGAACACAGATAATTCACGGCTGGCCCCGGCAGATCGGGCGGATTGGGCAAACTGGGCGTACCGGACGGACCAAGCTACGGGTCTGGCGAAAGGCAGCATTAAACAGCCTTCCCTGCCCGACGACCAATTCCGGGCTTATTTGCCACCTTCAAGATCAAATCCGGCCCGGGTCCAGCTTTGGATGCCGCCCTTAAGGTTGCTGACCGCGCAATCAACATGGGGCAGAACGGCATTGGCCGCGCCAAAGGATCGCTGCCCCACCGCACAGACAAATACCAGAGCGGTCTCATTTTCATCGGTCAGGTCAACCAGTGCCGAAATGTCAAAATTTGATGTCGGCATATTGATCGCGGTTTCGATATGGCCGGTGGCGAATTCATCGGGTTCACGCACGTCGATGACAGTCACCGCGTCCTGGCCGATCAGAAGATCAAGCTCGTGGGGTTCGACAAATTTTACAGCACCATCGGTCATTTCATTCTTCCTGCTGGGCGGCGCGACCATAACCGCCGCCGGTTTCGCGATTGGTGCAGTGATAACGTCCGACCCGCCGACTGTGCAAACGCAAAATAATTTTGTCAGGTCTGATCACGGGCAACTGCCTTGCGCACAGCCCGTTCCGGTCACTCAACCGTGATCACCCGAATGGAAATTCTTTCGCCAATACCTGTATCTTACCTTGCGGAACAGGTCGCTGCTTCCCAAGTCATTTAATAGGACATTTTCCAGCGGCAACGATCCGGGTCATGGCGACAGGTCGACGCCCATTCAGGTCTGAAGTCTTTATCAAAGGGCTGCCGAAACGGGGCCAAAAGACAACAACCCAAAGTAGCAAATATTAACTTGCGAACCGGCAAAGACAACAACTTCAAACTCTTGGCATCTTCTGCCGATTTTAACCAGAAGCTAAATAGTCTTCGTTAAAATATTTACTGTCTGGCAAATGAACTTTTGTACCATTTGCTGACGTATACAGAATCAGGCGGCCATCAACAGGTCTGCTGCAACGCAAAACAGGCAGGACAGGAAACGATCGTTCGATACCAAAGGGATAACGTTTGAAAGGAGACCGCGCCATGGCTGAAGACAAGGACATCTTCGAGCTGTATGCGGAAGGGTATGACGGAAAGCAAGAAACCGAACTGACCATCCGTGACTACCTTAATCTATGTCGCGAAGATCCAACGGCCTATGCCTCGGCCGCGGAACGCATGATCACGGCGATTGGCGAACCGGAACTGATCGATACATCGACCGATCCCCGCCTTGGCCGTATTTTCCTGAACCGAACCATCAAACGTTACCCTGCCTTTGCTGATTTCTTTGGCATGGAAGAAACCGTCGAACGCATTGTCGGCTTCTTCAAATATGCGGCTCAGGGGCTCGAGGAACGCAAACAGGTTCTTTATCTGCTCGGCCCGGTTGGCGGCGGCAAAAGTTCGCTTGCCGAACGGCTCAAGGAACTGATGGAACGCGAACCGATCTATGTTCTGAAGGCCGGCGACCAGGTCAGCCCGGTGTTTGAAAGCCCGCTTGGCCTGTTCAATCCCGCCAAAATGGGCGACGCCATCCAGGACAAATACGGTATTCCCAAACGTCGCCTGACCGGGCTTATGTCGCCCTGGGCAGTCAAGCGTCTTGACGAATTTGGCGGTGATCTTTCCAAATTCTCGGTGGTCAAACTGATCCCGTCGCGCCTGCGTCAGATTGCAATCGCCAAAACCG
Organism: Thalassospira sp. MIT121401; assembly: GCF_047125595.1. Lineage (NCBI taxonomy): Bacteria > Pseudomonadati > Pseudomonadota > Alphaproteobacteria > Rhodospirillales > Thalassospiraceae > Thalassospira > Thalassospira sp. MIT121401. The sequence continues at coordinate 2,020,686 of NZ_CP138926.1, read as the reverse complement.
AACCGGGCGATGAAAACAATCAGGATATCTCGTCACTGGTCGGCAAGGTCGATATCCGCAAACTTGAATATTTCAGTCAGAATGACCCGGATGCCTATAGCTATTCCGGTGGTCTGAACCGCGCCAATCAGGGCTTGCTTGAATTTGTCGAAATGTTCAAGGCCCCGATCAAGATGCTCCATCCGCTTCTGACTGCAACCCAGGAAAGCAACTATATCGGCACCGAAAACCTTGGCGCCATCCCGTTTCAGGGCTTGATCCTTGCCCATTCGAACGAAGCCGAATGGCAGACCTTCAAATCCAACAAGAACAACGAAGCCTTCATTGATCGTATCTCGGTGATCAAGGTCCCCTATTGCCTGCGGGTTACCGAAGAAACCATGATCTATGAAAAGCTGCTTCAGGGATCAGAACTTGAACAGGGTGCCTGCGCGCCCGGAACGCTCAAGATGCTGGCACAGTTTTCGGTCCTGTCGCGGTTGCAGGAACATGAAAACTCCAACCTTTATTCCAAGATGCGGGTTTATGACGGCGAGACATTGAAGGATGTCGACCCCAAAGCCAAATCCATGCAGGAATACCGCGATACCGCCGGTGTCGACGAAGGCATGGACGGCATTTCCACCCGGTTTGCCTTCAAGGTTCTGTCTGAAACCTTCAACCATGACACCCACGAAGTCGCCGCCGATCCGGTGCATCTGATGTATGTGCTCGAACAGGCGATCCGGCGCGAACAATATCCCGAAGAACGCGAAAAGGATTATATGGACTTCATCAAGTCCGAACTGGCCCCGCGTTATGCCGAATTCATCGGGGCGGAAATCCAGAAGGCCTATCTCGAAAGCTATTCCGATTACGGGCAGAACCTGTTTGATCGCTATGTGTCCTATGCCGATGCCTGGATCGAGGATCAGGACTTCAAGGACCCCGATACCGGACAGCTTCTTGATCGCAAGATCATTGATCAGGAACTTTCGAAAATCGAAAAACCGGCCGGCATCGCCAATCCCAAGGACTTCCGTAACGAGGTCGTCAAATTTGCCCTGCGCGCACGTGCCAATAACAAGGGCAAAAACCCGTCCTGGACGTCTTATGAAAAACTGCGTGATGTGATCGAAAAACGCATGTTCAGCCAGGTCGAAGACCTTCTGCCGGTGATTTCATTCGGTTCGAAAAAAGACAGCGAAACCGAGAAGAAACATAACGAGTTCGTCAAACGCATGATCGATCGAAGCTATACCGAACGTCAGACCCGCCGTCTGGTCGAATGGTATATGCGCGTCAATAAGGCCGGCTAAGCCACGCCCTCGGCTTACCGACCCTGCCGGGCGGTTTCTCCCTTGTCCGCCCGGCTTTAATCCCGTCGCAGGATGGGCACCCGTTCGCCCATCCTGTCAAAGACCAAAGGCCCAAGCGACCTGCACATGACATGACGGCCCCTTATCCCGGCATGTCGGTCCAAGGATGTGAATGCCCATGCTGTATATCGTTGACCGCCGCAAGAACCCGACAGGCAAAAGTCTTGGCAACCGACAGCGTTTCATGCGCCGGGCCAAGGCCCAGATCAAAAAAGCCGTCGAAGACACCATCCGGTCGCGCGGCATCACCGATATCACCAGCGGCGATCAGATCACCATTCCCGGCAAGACATTGAAAGAACCGGGCTTCCACCATGCCGGACGGGGCGGCAACCGCAACTATGTCCTGCCCGGCAACAAGAAGTTCGTTCAGGGCGACCGCATCGCCCGCCCGCAAGGTGGTGACGCCGGGGCTGGCGGGTCACAGGCAAGCCCCGATGGCGACGGCGAGGATGATTTCCAGTTCACCCTGACCCGCGATGAATTCCTTGATATCTTTTTCGAAGATCTCGAACTGCCCGACCTTTTGAAAAAAAGCCTGAAACAGACCACCGCGTTTCGCAATGCGCGTGCGGGCTTTTCGGTTGAAGGCACGCCCGCCAACCTGAGCCTTGTGCGCACCATGCGCAATTCACTGGCCCGGCGCATTGGCCTGAGACGACCCAAAACCACCGAAGTCCGCGAACTCGAAGAAAAGATCGCAGCCCTTCAGGCCAAGGCCGAAAAACGCCCCAATGGCAAACTGACCAAGGCCGACGAAGACAGCCTGCACGGATTGCTGGCCGATCTTGAAGAAGCCAAACGCCGCATGAAGGCAATCCCGTTCATTGACCCGATCGATACCCGCTATAACCAGTTCCAGCAAATCCCCGATCCCAACACCCAGGCGGTGATGTTCTGTCTGATGGATGTATCGGGATCGATGTCCGAACAGATGAAGGAACTGGCCAAGCGGTTCTTCATGTTGCTGCATCTGTTTTTGCATCGTCGCTACGAACATGTCGAAGTGGTGTTCATCCGCCACACGTCACGCGCCGCCGAAGTTGATGAAGAAACCTTTTTCTATTCGCGCGAAACCGGCGGCACCATTGTTTCCACCGCCCTTGAAGAAATGAAAAAGGTGCTCAAGGACCGCTATCCCACCGATCAGTGGAACATCTATGCCGCACAGGCATCCGACGGCGACAACTATTCCAATGACGGCGCCAAATGCACCAGCCTGCTGGCCGAAGACCTTTTGCCGAAATGCCAGTATTACGCCTATATCGAAATCACCGATGAGCGCGAGGCCGAGATTTTCGCCGCTGCCGAAGGCGAAACCGCCCTGTGGAAGGCCTATGCCCCGCTGGCGTCGCACAATCCGCGCTTTGCCCTTAAACGGGTAACAAAGGCCGCCGATATCTTCCCGGTATTCCGGGAACTCTTTGCCAAAAACCGCACGGAGGCACGGCTATGAGCACCAAAACCAGATCCTCCGAAACGGATAATGGCAAACTGCTTTTCACCAGTGCCGACTGGGATTTCGAAACGCTCAAGGCGACCTATGACGCGATTGAAGACATCGCGATCAATGAACTCAAACTTGATGTCTATCCCAATCAGGTCGAAGTCATCACCTCCGAACAGATGCTTGACGCCTATTCATCGATCGGCATGCCGTTGATGTACCACCACTGGTCGTTCGGCAAACGCTTCGTGCGCGATGATGTCATGTATCGCAAGGGCTATCAGGGGCTGGCCTATGAAATCGTGATCAATTCGAACCCCTGCATTTCCTATGTGATGGAAGAAAACACCATCGTCATGCAGGCGCTGGTCATGGCCCATGCCGCGTTCGGGCATAACCATTTTTTCAAAAACAACTATCTGTTCAAACAATGGACCGATGCCGAAGGCATTCTGGATTATCTGCAATTCGCCAAGGGCTATATCGCCAAATGCGAAGACCGGTATGGCTTTGACGCAGTCGAACGCGTACTTGATGCCGCCCATGCCCTGATGGAACAGGGGGTTAACCGTTATTCCCATCCGGAAAAGCCCAATCTTGCGGTCGAACTGGAACGTGAACGCGAACGGGCCAAATACGAAGACGAAACCTATAACGATCTATGGCGCACCCTGCCCCAGCCCGATCAGGGCGATCAGGATATGGACGAGCTCAAACGCAAAATGCGGATCGAGGAACGCCGCGCCCAATTCGGCCTTCCGGAAGAAAACCTGCTTTATTTCCTGGAAAAAAATGCACCGTCGCTTCAGGCATGGGAACGTGAAATCCTGCGGATCGTGCGCAATATCGGTCAATATTTCTATCCCCAGAAACAGACCAAAATGATGAATGAAGGCTGTGCGTGCTATGTGCATTACGCCATCATGAACAGCCTGTATGACAGGGGCCTGATTTCAGAAGGTGCTATGATGGAATTCATCGATTACCATTCGCGCGTCGTGTTTCAGGCCGAATATGACGATCCGCGCTATTCCGGGTTCAATCCCTATGCGCTGGGCTTTGCCATGATGCAGGATATCCACCGCATCTGTATCGATCCGACCGACGAGGACCGCAAATGGTTCCCCGATATCGCCGGGAATAATGAGCCGGTGGAAACGCTCAAGGAAGCCTGGGCACATTACCGCGATGAAAGCTTCATCCTGCAATTCCTGTCGCCCAAGCTGATGCGCGACATGCGGATGTTCATGATCGATGATCAAAGCACATCCCCGCATCTCGAAGTCGCGGCCATTCATGATGATAACGGCTATCGCAAGGTCCGCCGGTCACTGGCCCGGATGCATGATATTTCGGTACGTGAACCCGACATGCAGGTGGTCGATGTCGATATCCGCGGCAATCGCCAGCTTTATGTCCAGCATACCGAACATGAAGGCATCCGCCTTGAAAAAGCCGAAGCCCAGATGACGCTTGGCTATATCGGGCAATTGTGGGGATATGGCGTGACACTTCAGGCGGTTGATTATGAAACCGGCGAGATCCTTCATGAAATGAATTACACGCCCGAAGATCTGGCGACTTCCTGATCTTGTGACCCGCGGTCTATGCCCCGCCATCCAACTGGGCCGCCCAACTGGTTTCAAGCCCGCCTAATAGCCTTCCCAATAGCTGTTGGCCACCGCATGGGTTTGCGACGACATATAGGGATTTGGGATGCGAAATACCTTGCGCTTGCTGTCACGGATCAGACGCAGCGACCGGGCAATTCCCGGATCGGAATAGAAATTGCGCATGAAGGCCCCGTTCTCATAGGCCGCCTGCAACCCTTCTGTGATGATTGCATGGCGGGCCCGGTCATCGGCCCGCACATAGAAAAAGAAATCCAGCGGATAGATCAGAAGGATATTCTGATCAACAACCAGATCCATCCCCGCATCAAGGGCCAGACCGATTTCGGCATGAACTTCATGGGCCCCGCGATTCAAAAGATCGAACCGCCCGTGATCAAGCATCCGCCACAGATTTTCATATGTCGCCTTTTCAACACAAAATCCGTTGGTTTCAAGGATTCTGGTATCCAGCCAGTCCGCGCCCGACCCGATGCAATGACCTTTCAGATCATCCAGCGTCTCGACTTCATTAAGCGCCTGGGCCATATCGGGCCGGGTCACAAAAACCCGATGCCCCAGAATACCGCGGGTCAATGGCACATAAACCTGGGAAAAATCTTGCTCGAATTCGGGGCGATAGCCCGCAAACATCACATCGATCTGGCCATCTTCCATTTGTTGCATGATGCGTTTGGCCGTCGCCCGGTCAAATGCGATATATTCGACCTGATGGTCCCCGCCCGCATGATCAAGAGCAAGTTCAAGCAACTTGTACTGATAGGAAAAAGGCCCGCTTTTCGGGTCACCGACAAGTGCGATGCGGAATGTCTCGGCCTGCGACGGCTTTGAAATTGCAATGCCAATAACAAACAATCCCAGCGCCGGGACAATCAACCATTTGCAAAATTTAAGCACGCCGTTCCTCAAACCCGAAAACATGAACAACATCTACCTCTGGTAGATTGGTATCACACCCCATCAATTAAAGTCCCGACCGGTCGCACAGTCTTATGTTTTGGGCATCTGTTTTGGGCCGACAACACCGCGGTCCAGGGCACGGATCGCCGCAACTCCATTCGCAGATTTTTTGTTTCGACTGTGCAATTTTTCTATTTGGATCAATTGGTAAATTCTAATTGGATCAAATTTCACCTAGTAACGTCGATTTTGGTCCTTTTGCGCGGAATGATTTTCCTATTTGCATATTTATCTTCGACCGGTCCGGCCCCGTCCGTCACGCTGCTTACGGCTGAAATCGGTAATTCAAAGCGGTCGCCGGTCGCCGGAACACAGTGGCCTGCTTCACAGTCGGTCGGTCATTTCCATCCTGAAATGAGTACCGGTATCGAGTTTTCGCTTGACCGATTGTTATGTTATATCATAACAACATCAGGTCATCGAAATCTTCCCCACTCCAGACCGGATCGGTTACATGCCTGACTTCTCCCCTGTTTTTCGCCGCGCGTTTTTTGCCGCGTCCCTTGCCACCTTGCCGCTGATTGCCATCCCGGCCGGGTCGGCATCGGCCCACGGTGATGATGCCCCCAAGGTTGTCACATCCATCAAGCCGATCCATTCGATCGCCAGTGCCATCATGAAGGATATCGGCGAACCGGCCTTGCTGGTTGACGGGGCATCTTCCCCGCATGCCTATTCCCTGCGCCCCAGCGAAGCACGTGCGCTTAGCGAGGCCGATCTGGTTGTTTATGTTTCCCATTCACTGGAAGGTTTCCTGCAAAAACCGTTGCAGACACTGTCCAAATCCAGCCATCAGCTTGAACTGGTCGCTGTCGAAGGCATGGCGCTTCGTAAAATGCGCGATGGTGGCGCATGGGAAGCCCACCAGCATGGCGATCACGATGAAGATCATGCCGGCCATGATGATGATCACCATGACCATGACGAACATGATGATCACGCGCACGGCGACCATGATGATCACAATGAGCATGCTCATGATGATCATGACAAAGACCATCATCATGACGACGCCAAAGAAGCAGGTGATCATGACCACGATCACGCCGCGGACGCCCATGACAGTGACGAAGATCACCATCACGAACATGGCGGCATTGATCCGCATATCTGGATGGATCCGGCCAATGGCGCGAGCATTGCCATCGCAATCACCGATGAACTGGTCGAAATCGACCCGGAACACGCCGATGCCTATCGCGACAATCTGAAAACGTTACTTGCCAGCCTGACCAGTCTTGGCAATGATCTGCGCCAGAAGGTCGCCCCGATTCAGGGCAAACCCTATGTCGTTTTCCATGATGCCTATCAGTATCTGGAAGCCGGATTTGGTTTGACAGCGGTTGGGTCGATCACCGTGTCCCCCGACCAGAAGCCCGGAGCCAAGCGCCTCCATGAGATCGAAGACAAAATTCGCGATACCGGTGCCGTTTGCATCTTTGCCGAACCGCAATTCCGTCCAGCAGTTGTTCAGGCTGTTGTGTCAGATACCGGCATCCGTACCGGAACGCTTGACCCGCTGGGTGCCGATCTCAAAGCGGGGCTGGACACCTATCAGCAAATCCTTGCACAGAATGTTGACGCCCTTGTCGATTGCCTCGGACAGGGTTCGTAAAACCGTTATGACTGCTCTGGTTGCCGGCACCTCGTTGCTGGCAACCGGTCAGGCGGCGTTGGCGCATCCCCATGTATGGATCGATGCCAGCGCCGAATTTGTGTTTGAAAATGACCGGATTACCGGAATTCGTGTGCACTGGCTGTTTGACGATCTGTTCAGCATGACGCTGATTGACGAATTCGACCATAACCATGACACCCGGTTCTTTGGCGATGAAAACACCAATTTGCGCGACAATGCCTTTGCCGCCCTTGCCGAAGTTTCCTGGCTGACCCATCTGCGCCGCAACGAAGAACTTCTTGCCTTTGCCGGTGCGACCGATTTCAAGGCCGACATCACCGATGACCGGCGCGTGACATATGATTTCACGCTGACCCTTGACCAGCCGCTTGACCCCAAAAAGGACAAAATCAGCCTGTCTGTCTATGACGCTGAATATTACATCGATGTCGCTTTCACACAGGTTGATCCCGTACTGTTTGTCGGCACCAAGAACCTGTCCTGCCATTTCGAGATGAGCGAAGATGAAAAGAACCGCATCTATTTTGACCTTGTCGCACCGGTCCGCGCCGATCTTGTTTGCGCAGGCAAGGTGGCGGATGGCGGCAGTTCTGGCGGCCTTGCTCCTGGTGATTTCGTTCGCGTCGAGTAATCCGGCAGCCGCCCAGTCATCAAACCTTCTGGGCCGCGGTGCGTCGGACAGTACCGACACCGCCCCGACCGCGCCATCCGCACCATCCCGGGCAGAAGACAGCATGATCACCCTGCCCGGCTGGTTGTCAGACATTGTCGGTCAAACCGTCATTATCCAGACCAAACTTAACCGCGAAATCACCGCCACCCTGCGCGAAGCCAAATCCGGTGACAGTTTCTGGCCCGGACTGATGATCATTGCCCTGTCTTTTGCCTATGGCGTTTTTCATGCGGCAGGCCCCGGTCATGGCAAAATGATCACCACCACCTATTTCCTGTCGCGCGATGCCGGCTGGAAACAGGGTGTCGCCATGGGCAGCCTGATCGCAGCCGTGCAGGCCGTCTCGGCGATCATTCTTGTCGGGTCGCTTACGCTTGTTCTCAATCTTGGCCCGGCGGCCATTACCCGCAACGGACTGGTGATGGAGGTCGTGTCATATGCCCTGATCGCCCTTCTGGGCGGGCTGATGTGCCTGCGCATTCTTCAGGGCCGGGATGATTGCTGCGACCATGGCGGGCACACGCATCAACATCACCACCATGATCACAACCACGATCATCATCACCACCATGATGACACCCACTCCCACCATGCCTGTGACCATACCCATCACGTGCATCACGCCCACACCGGCCATGCCGATCATCACAGTCATGGGCATGACGGGCACGGGCATGACGAACACAGACATGACGACAGCCATCAACACACCCATGCACATGCGCATCAAAACGCCCCTGCTCCGACGGCGCAAACACGCTGGCAGATGATTGCAAGTGGCGTGGTTGTCGGGCTGCGTCCCTGTACGGGTTCGATTCTTGTGCTGCTCTTTACCCTTGCCAACGGCATGTTTCTGATTGGCATCGGAGCTGCCTTTGCCATGGCTGCCGGGGTGGCATTGACCATCAGCCTGATCGGGCTTGCCGCAATCGGCATTCGCACCGGCACCCGGCATCTGTTTGATCTGTCCGACAGCACATCGGGGATCGTGCGGCGTGGTGTCGGCTTTGCCGGTGCGGCGACCATCACCCTGTTCGGGGTCATGCTGTTGCTGGCATCAGCCCGCCAGATGGGATGGCTTTGACCGGCCTTGCCTTCTGCTGATCGGTCTTTCTGTGGATCGGGCTTTGCCTGCGGGGGTGTGAGCGTTCAGGATTTGAATTGGGCCGGGATGCTTTCGGTTGCCTTGATCAGGGCATCCATCACCATGCGGACCCCGGGTGACCGGCGCATATCGGGATGGACCACCAGCCAGACCGGCTTGCTGACCTCGCCCAGTGTGTCATCGAAAACCAGTTCCAGACGATCATCAAGATCGGCCATATAGCGCGGCAACAATCCCAGCCCATGCCCGGCGGCAACAAAGGCCAGAACCGTCTGGCTGTCATCGGCCTTGACCCGCATCGGCAATTCCTGTTCCAGCGTTTCCCAGACCCAGCCTTGCTGGTAATCGCCAAATGTGTTGCGCCCGTCCGCACAAAATTCCCAATCCTTGCGCGGGACCCGGTCGGTATAGCCCTTGGCGGCATAGACCGCAAAACGCAGATTGGTCAGCTTGCGCACGATCAGGCCGCTTTGATCCGGAGTTGCCATGCGCACCGCCACATCCGCCTCGCGGCGGGCAAGGTTGGCGATGACACTTGATCCCAAAATCTCGTATTCCAGATTTTTCTGATCACGCAGCAGCTCGGCCAGTCGCGGGGCAAACAGCAAACGTCCGGCGGCGGGCGGGACCGCAATACGCACAACGCCGTGTGCGGTTTCATCACCGCGGGCCTGACGTTCAAACGCCAGAACATCTTCTTCAATCCGGCCTGCCACCGGCACCAGATTCTCGCCCGCTTCGGTCAATTTCCAGCCGGTCGCCAGACGATCAAACAGATGTGCGCCAAGATCGGCTTCCAGCGCCTCGATCCGCCGGGCAACGGTGGTGTGATCCTTTCCCAACCGGCGTGCGGCCCCGGAAAGGGTGCCGGCCTGTGCCACCGCGACAAAAAAACGCAAATCATTCCAGTTCATCGATCCCCCCTGTCTTGCCATTGTCTTGCCAGTGCCAGTGCCAGTGCCAGTGCCATTGCCATTGCCATCGCCCTCAACCGTCAGCACCGGCATCAGGCTAGCCCGTCGCAACTCACCAAACCGAGCTGACCTGATAACCTGACGACGTGACGTGACACAAAGTGACACGACGTGACCTGATCTGCTCTGACGGACCCCGATCAGGCCAGCCTCGATGGCCCCGATCAAACCGTCCAGCACCAAGCCGAACCAGCCCTCATCTGCGCCAAACCGCGATACTCGAACGTAGCCGCCCCTTCGCGATGATGGTCACCGGCGCAAAGTTTACTCACTTTGCTCTATTGCCTAACGGCCGATGGCTCAACTGCGCAATATTGCACAACTATAGCGCATTTTATCGGAATTCCTTGGGATTTCTGCGCATGACAATGTTGGTCCAGCACAACAGCCCCCACGATCAAGGAGCATCAAAATGGCTATCCATAACCAGATCGATTGCAATCCCGTCGTCGGTTGCGTTTCGGCAAAAAGCCTGTCGGTGATGGCTGCGTCACGCCAGACCACCCCACCCTCGCGCCCCAGCATTTCCAAGGGTGTTAGCGCTATCATCACGGCAATTATTGGAACTCTGGCGGCATCCTATAAGCGGTATCAAAGTCGCGTTGCCCTGACCCGTCTGAGCGAAGCCCAATTGCGCGACATCGGTCTTGAACGGTCCGACGATGGCCGGATCAACCGCCGGTCCGCATAACCAGATCAAAGCGGCCAAGGGTCCGACCTGCGGCAATCGACACGCTTTGATACCGGCCTCAGAACCGATAGGGGTATCGGCTTTGCGGCCAATGCCTCCCTCAGGGCATGGAAAAGGCCTCCGCCAGTCGGAGGCCTTTGTCTTTGACGTTGTAACTGTTGCAGGGCCCATACCAAAACGCGCGCCCCAAGCGCCCACCGCAAGTTCCGAACTCGGAACTCAGACCTTTCAGCTCGGAACGCTGAACCCCGAAGTCCCAACTCGCAACTCCGATGCCGGAGAAAGACGGCGGGCTCGGTGGCGGTTTTAAATCTGGAATTCCTCGGCGATTTCATCTGCGGCCTTGATCAGCGCATCCATCACCAGCCGCACCCCGGGGGAACGGCGCATGTCGGGATGGACGACCAGCCAGCCGGTTTCACGACCATGCCCGTCGGTATCGGCATGGATCAGTTCCAGCCGGTCATCCTTGTCACCCAGATAGCGGGGAAGGACGCCAACCCCGTGGCCGGCTGCGATGAACTGGCGAACGGTTTCGGTATCATCGGCACGGAAACGGCAGGGCAATTCCCGCCCGAGAACCGTGCGCACCCATTCCTTTTTCGAGGCCCCGTAGGCCGTATCTTCATAGCCGCAGAATTCCCAATCGGGTTCCGGCACCTGGTCACGATATCCCGCCGCCCCATACAGCCCGACGCCAAGTTCCAAAAGCTTGCGCGTGATCAGGCCGGGTTCACGCGGGGTCACCATGCGCACGGCAATATCGGCTTCGCGCCGTGCCAGATTGACCACATTCGCCGCCCCGATGATTTCAAATTCAAGCCCCTTATGCGCGGTCAGCAGCCGCGCCAGCCGCGGCGCAAACAGCACACGCCCCGCAACCGGCGGCACGGAAATCCGCACCACCCCGTGGGCGGCTTCATCGCCCTTGGCCTGACGTTCGAAACTCAGCGCTTCCTGTTCGACCCGTTCGGCAACCGGCACAAGGTTCTGCCCCGCCGTGGTCAATTGCCAGCCGCGCGGCAGACGATCAAACAGCTTGGTCCCAACATCGCTTTCAAGGGATTCGATGCGGCGCGCAACAGTTGTGTGCTCCTTGCGCAGCCGTCTGGCCGCCCCGGAAAGGCTGCCTTCCTCGGCCAGAACAAGAAAATAGCGTAAATCGTTCCAGTTCATCCCTGCACCCTGTCGGTCGCGATCCAAATCATTCTGGTTATTTTTGCACATTAAATCTGCGAAACAACCGAATTCCTGTTTTATTTTGCATATGGGACGATCAAACCATCAACAAGACAACTCAACCAGAGATATCAGGAGGCCGATATGGCGCACCAGATTTCGACCCAAAAACCATTCGATGTCGCGACCGATCCCTTTGCCAAACGCATGCCGTTTGGCGCCCTGATCGACAGGATCGTCAATTATTCGATCGAGGCCCGCAAACGCAAGAACCAGCGCGAAGTGCTCAGCACGCTTAGCGACGCGCAACTTGAAGATGTCGGTCTGCAACGGAAATTTGATGGCGAACGCTGGTATGTCGAACGGATCACCGATCGTCCGTTCCCGAACCGGAACCAATTGCAAAACCGCTAGTCCCCCGCGCGCCCACCACCGCACAATGTTTGCCCCGCAAACGCAAAAAGGGACCCGGACGGGTCCCTTTTTATTTGTATGATGATTTGATTATCGTCAGCCGCGAAGGGCGTTGACCCGGTCGGTTGCTTCCTGGGCCAGCTTGGTAATCCGGTCCCAGTCACCGGCCTTGACCGCATCCTTGGGGGCCACCCAGGACCCGCCGACCGTGATAATATTAGGCAGCGCCAAATAATCGGCGAGATTATTAAGCGAAACCCCACCCGTCGGGCAGAATTTGACCTGGGGCAGCGGACCCGAAATTGCCTTAAGCATCGAAACACCGCCCTGCTGTTCGGCCGGGAAGAATTTCAACGTGTCATAGCCATGATCAAGCAGGTTCATGATTTCAGACGGCGTACCAGCCCCCGGAAGCAACGGGCATCCGGTATCGGCCGCTGCCTTGAGCAAGCCTTCACTATGGCCCGGCGACACGGCAAAGGCACAGCCGATTTCAGCCATGCGTTCCATCTGCTTGGCATTGATCACGGTACCCGCACCGGTGATGGCGTCGGGGACTTCGGCGATGATGCGCTTGATGCTTTCTTCGGCGGCATCGGACCGCAAGGTAATTTCAAGCACCGGCAAACCACCGGCAACCAGTGCCTTGGCCAAAGGAACGGCGTCGTTGGCGTCTTCAATCACCAGAACCGGCACAACCGGGGCTTTGGACAGAATTTCACGCGATGAAAGGCTCATAAATATTCCTCCTGTTTCCTGATCAGGCCGTCAAAATCTTGGCACAGCCAATCAGGGCCGGGTATTTCGCCGTCATCAGACGTACCGGCACATCATTCATCAAATCACGGAAGCGGCCCTTGGCGATCATGCGCTCTTTCAGGCCGCTTTGTTTCATGTAATCGGCAATACGTGGACCAATGCCGCCACCAATAAAGACCCCGTCAAAGGCGCCGAGCGTCAGGACAAGATCACCGGCAACCCCGCCCATAAACAGGCAGAAGCGTTCAAGCACCTTAAGACACAAGGCATCCCCGTCCTTAAGTGCGCCATCGACAACTTCGGCTGCTGTTTTGGGGGTTACCGCAATACCGTCAATCGCTGCCAGCGCCCGATACAGGTTTTCAATCCCCATGCCTGACAGGATGCGCTCGGCCGAAACACGGCCCAGTTCACCGGTCAGGAATTTGACGATTTCGTAATCAAGATCATCCACCGCAGGCAGGGACACATGCCCGCCTTCGCCCTGGATCGGCAACCAGTGACCTTCGTGGGGCAACAGACCCGAAACACCCAAACCGGTGCCCGCCCCGATCACCGCCAGTGGCAGCCCCGGGCGCCCCGGCCCGTCAAACAGCGTAATCAGGTCTTCCGGCCCAAGATAGGGCACCGACATGGCAAGACCGGTGAAATCATTGACCACGACAAGACGGTCAAGATTGAACTCGGCCTTGAGCGCCTCCTTGGAGAAGACCCACGGATTATTGGTGAACTTGATGGTATCGGCCATGGCCGGGCATGCCACGGCCACCGCGAATTCACGCAAGTCCGAACAGTCGGTCCTGACCATAAAGTCCCGCATGGCATCGCCGATGGTCGCATATTCGCGCACCGGCAATGTCATCGGCGTATGGGGATTGCCCGCATCGTCAAGCCAGGCAAAGCGGGCATTGGTCCCGCCAATATCACCAACCAGCTGCATTACGCGACTTCTGCCTCCCCCGGGAAGGCAGCACTGGCACCCAATTCTGCCAGACCAACATGTTCACGGAACACGCCAAACATTTCACGGCCAAAGCCGTCCTGATGTTCGGCCTTGTTGTCAAAGGTCGCAAAGTCGCGTTTGGCCAGTTCGGCATCAGAGACATTCAGGATCAATTCGCCGGTTTCGGCATCCAGACGGACGATATCGCCGTCTTTGACCTTGGCAATCGGGCCGTTCATCATGCCTTCCGGCGTGACGTGGATCGCAGCGGGAACCTTGCCCGATGCACCCGACATCCGACCATCGGTAACAAGAGCAACCTTGTAACCAAGATCCTGAAGCACGCCCAGCGGCGGGGTCAGTTTATGCAGTTCCGGCATGCCGTTGGCTTTCGGCCCCTGGAAGCGCACAACACAAACAACGTCACGATGCAGTTTGCCTTCCTTGAAGGCATCCATCATAGCTTCTTGCGATGTAAACACCGCTGCCGGGGCTTCGATCACGCGGTTTTCCGGCTTGACGGCAGAAACCTTGATCACGGCACGGCCAAGATTGCCCGACAGCATACGCAGACCGCCATCGGCACTGAATGCCTTTTCGGTCGGGCGCAGGATCTCTTCATCATGGCTGTTGGCCGGCGCATCACGCCAGGCAAGTTTGCCATTATCAAGATACGGCTCGGTGCCATAGGCCGCCATGCCCCCGGTATGGATGGTTTCCAGGTCCGGATGCAGGATGCCGTTCTTCAGAAGATCGGAAATGACAAAGCCCATGCCGCCAGCAGCATGGAAATGGTTCACATCGGCCTGGCCGTTCGGATAAACACGGCACAGCAGCGGCACGACACGCGACAGTTCGTCAAAGTCATCCCAGCGCAGCTCGATCCCGGCGGCACGTGCCATTGCCGGAAGATGCAGGGTATGGTTGGTCGAACCACCGGTCGCCAGAAGACCGACGATGCCGTTCACAAAGGCCTTTTCATCAAGGATCTTGCCAATCGGGCGATAGTCATTGCCAAGCTTGGTGATGGCAAGTGCGCGGCGTGCGGCTTCTTCGGTCAGGGCATCGCGCAGTTCGGTGTTCGGATTGACAAACGCCGCACCGGGAAGATGCAGGCCCATGACTTCCATCAGCATCTGGTTGGAGTTCGCCGTCCCATAGAAAGTACAGGTACCCGGGCTGTGATAGGACGCGGTTTCGGCTTCGAGCAGTTCCTTGCGGCCAACCTTGCCCTGGGCATAAAGCTGACGAATGCGGGCCTTTTCATTGTTGGGCAATCCCGATGGCATCGGACCGGCCGGAACAAACACCGCCGGGATATGACCATAGGAAAGTGCCCCCATCACAAGACCGGGAACGATCTTGTCACAGACACCAAGATAAAGCGCACCGTCAAACACATCATGCGACAGCGAAACTGCCGTCGACATCGCGATGACATCGCGCGAGAACAGGCTGAGCTCCATGCCCGGGCGGCCCTGGGTCACGCCATCACACATGGCAGGCACACCACCGGCAACCTGTGCGGTTGCCCCGGCTTCGAACACGGCCTTTTTGATCAGGTCGGGATAGACGCCAAGCGGCTGATGGGCCGAAAGCATATCGTTATAGGATGTAACGATGCCTAGGTTTGCACCCTCGTCCCCGTTGATGCGGGCCTTTTCAGCCGCACCACAGCCCGCCGATGCGTGGGCAAGGTTGCCACAGGACAGGGAAGAACGATGCGGACGATCAGACGCAGCAGCCTCGATCTTGGCCAGATAGGCTTCGCGGGTTGGTTTTGAACGCTCGATAATGCGTTTTGTAATCTGTTCTATTTCACGTTTCATGGGGTTCAGCCTTTCGGGTTCTCGGCGCTCCACCACAGATCGACGGGGACGTCAGTCTGTTGCAAAATTGCGCGAACCGGCATTTCTTCAATATCGGTGCCGTTTTTCGCGGTTTCAAAGGTCGACCATTTGGATTGTCCGGTAATATGGATCCCAATATACCGGGCGTTAAGAATGGCAGGTAACGTCATGCTGATGCGCGGGACCGGGGATACGGTCGGGCGTGCAGCGGCGACGACCTCGCCATGTTCGGGATAAAGCCCTTTGCGCAGGGCTTCGGGGGTTGAGGACGGGAAAAGTGATGCGGTATGGCCGTCATCCCCCATCCCCAAAAAGACAATATCAAGCGGCCAGTGCAGTTCGGTTCGCAAACGCGCACTGACGGTGGCAACCGCGTCTTCGGGGCTGCTATCGGATGTTTTAAGCGACACAAAGCGGGCATTCTGTGCTTCGTTGATGAACAGATTGTCGCGCACCAGCTTTTCATTGGACTGATCATCATCAAGCCCGACCCAGCGATCATCGCCAAGGGTAACTGTTACCTTTGACCAGTCCAGACGGACGGTCGACAGGGTCTGGAAAAGCGGTTTGGGAAACCGGCCACCGGCAACAGCAATGCTGGCATGGCCGCGGGTCGCGATGGCAAATTCCAGTCGTTCGACGGTTTCCTTGACCAATGCCGCGAGCATGTCATCGCCGCTTTTGAAAATGCGTTCGTTAATCATGTTTTCTTCCCGAATTGGGGTCATGCTGAATATGTGGTGCCCCGGCCTTTTGGCCAGGGCCGCACCATCCTAGAACCCGGCTTCTTCGTTCCAGGTCCGTCCATCACGTTCGATCAGCGCAATGGCCGCGGACGGGCCCCACGTTCCAGAAGTGTAGCCTTTGGGCGTGATATGATTGTTTTTCCAGGCTTCCTGGATCGCATCAACCCATTGCCATGCAATGTCCTGTTCATCGCGACGTACGAACAGCGTGTTATTGCCATCAATCGCATCAAGCAAAAGACGTTCATAGGCGTCGGGACTACGGCCCCCGAATGCCTCGGCAAAGGACAGGTTAAGGGCGGTCGGACGCAACCGGACAAGCCCAGGCCCCGGGTTCTTGTTGTTCAGAACCAGATGAATGCCGTCGTCAGGCTGCAACCGCAGAACCAGTTTGTTGGCCTGATAGTTGGTCATCGATTTGGCCAGCGGGAAAATCTGATGCGGGACGTCGCGGAACTGGATCACGATTTCCGAATGACGTTTGGGCAACCGTTTGCCCGTGCGCAGATAGAACGGAACCCCCGCCCAGCGCCAGTTGTTCAACTCGGCCCGGATGGCAACAAAGGTTTCGGTCGTGCTGTCGACATTGGCACCTTCTTCTTCAAGGTAGCCCGGCACTTCCTTGCCGCCCACCGCGCCCTTGCGGTACTGGCCGCGCACGGTGGAACTGTCGATATTGCTGTCATTGATCGGTTGCAGCGCCTTGAGAACTTTTACCTTCTCATCACGCACCGCGTCCTGATCAAGAACATAGGGCGGTTCCATGGCGACCAGGCACAGCAACTGCAACATATGGTTCTGAACCATGTCGCGCATCGCACCGGCATCATCATAATAGGACCAGCGCCCTTCGACCCCGACTTCTTCGCCGACCGTGATCTGTACGTGATCGATATGCGCACTGTTCCAGAGCGGCTCGAACATCGCATTGGCAAAGCGCAGGATCATAAGGTTCTGCACCGTTTCCTTGCCAAGATAGTGGTCGATACGGAAAATCTGGTTTTCCTCGAACACTTCGCCGATCTGGCCGTTGATTTCACGGCAGCTTTCAAGATCGTGGCCCAGCGGCTTTTCAAGCACGACACGGGAATTGGGCGTTACCAGCCCGACCTTTTTGAGGTTAAAGGCCATGTCGGCAAACAGGGACGGACTGGTCGAGAAATAATAGACGCGATCACGATCGGGCTGATCGGAAAGCTTTTCATACAGGACTTTGAAGCCGGCCTCGTCGCCGGCGGAAACCTGCACATAAGCGATGCGGCTTGCGAATTTTTTCCAGATTTCGGCGTCGAATTCGCCCTTGGGGATGAATTTTTGCCCGGCTTCTTCCAGCTTGGAGCGGAATTCCTCGTCGCTATGTTCGCTGCGCGAAGCGCCAAAGATGCGGGTTTCATCGTCGAAACGCCCGGTACGTTCCATTTCATAAAGTGCGGGGAACAGTTTCCGTAACGCCAAATCTCCGGTCCCACCGAAAATCACGATATCAGCGATACGATGCTTAAGCCTTTGTTTCATTCTGCCCTTAGCCTTCCAACGTTTCCTTCCTGTCGCCAAGGTGGGACCCCGGATCAGTCGATCCTGGCAGGCGACGGGAACACGGCATTTTTACCGTGATAACACCACCGGCATTCCCGATGGTGCTTGTGCATTTGCTGGCAAAACCATTCTGACGGGTGCCCAAATGGTTCAAAGCCGGCTTGTTTATCATGACCAGACAACACGCATTTCTGCGATTTTGAACATCTGCCAGCGGGATTTGGTCATGGCAGTATTCTGTTATCTGACCAATTGTACCGATTCAAACAGCAATGCTGTGTCCTGATCAACAGTGCTGCGCCAGACCGGTCGCAAAGCGCACTGTTACACGATCTCAGGGGGTAAGACCACTGCGATCAAGCGCGAAATGGACCGTTTTACCGGAATCCGGTTTAACCGTAACAATTTGTTGCGAAACGGCTTCAACAACCACCGGGTTGGCCCCCATTTTAGGCCAGTCCGAATATCGTGCAACAAATTGATTTTGACCGCATTGACCGGCTCCAGACAATGTCTTGTCAAACCAGTGTCAACCAGATCCGGCCGGGATGAAATGCAAACTTTCATGACGCTTTGCCCCGCCATTCCCCGCCTGCCCTAACCCGCCCGCCATACCCGATTAGCGCGCTGATCGGTAAAACCGCAACCGCCCCCAACCGCCCATCATCGGTCCGGAATACAAAGACTCGCGCAAAAGCACCGTTTTCTGCGGCTTTCATTCTACCTGACGGCCTGAAACAATGCTGAATGTTCTCATTTTCCGGTCAAAATGAGAACATCCGAGAACACAATGTATTTATTTAAAAACAATGACTTAATTAAATCCTCCGGATTTTGTTCCAATTTTGTTCTTGCGAGAACAAAATCAGAACAGTATGGTTTCTTCAGACAGATCGAGGAGGACATACCATGCACAAACTGATCGAAAACCCGACCCGCCTGAACGAGCTTTGCAGCACTGTTGCGATTGTCGGCAGTACAGGTTTCTTCCTGTTTGTGATCGCCCTGGGCATGGCACAAAGCCTTCGTGGTCTTGTCTGAAACGTTCCGCAACGTTTCTTGTGAATTCGAATTGAAATCTGTGAGGCCCGGACTTTAAGCCACCATTGCTTTTGTCCATCACGGGCATCTGGCCGGCAGGCAACCCCGCACCCATACCCTGTCCCGCCTGTCGGCCAGAGCTTCCCTAATGCCCGACTTCCCTTTTGGGCCTTATGGCGACTGAAAATATACTCCGCACGACTTGGCGCTGCTATTCCCCGATAGCAGCGCCTTTTCTTTATGCGTAAAGCTGGATCAACCAGCCGTCGCATATTGCGCCAAAGGATATCGCACCCGATTTTGGGCGAGTCTGCTTTTCTGATCGTTTTTGCGGCCCGCCCAGCGGAGGGCAATCATTTCAGGCTCAAAACACTTATTGCATTGCAACAGTTTACGCTGCGTTGCAAAATTTCACTCGACAGGCTGGCAAAATTTCGTTTGAATCAACAAAGAAAACGATAATTTGGAATTTCATCATACTTTATGGCTATTGCAAGTAAGCTGAACTGTCGTAGGCTTTGACGCAATAACAGGATTTCTGATCACATCTTCACGACCCGATGGTTGTGGATCAAAACGGCATCAATCAATCCCGCGCCCGGATCAGAACCAGAATACCAAGTCGTATCGCACAGCCAGACGCCCATACGACCATAAACAGGATGAAATGCCGTAACCAGTTGGTGATACAGGCCCAAAGGCCGGTCACCCGGGAGTGAGAGTAAATGCTGTATCACCTTTATGAATTGCAGCACGCCACAATAAGCCCGCTTCGCATGGCTGCGGATGCCAGCAAAAAGTGGCTGCGCAATCCGGCCAATCCGCTGTCCTATACCCATCAGGGTCGGGCAGCAGCGGCCGCATGTGACGTGTTCACCCATTTCACCCACCGTTACGGAAAACCGGAATTCGGGCTTGAAACCACGACCATTGACGGCGAAACCGTGCCGATCACCGAAGAAATCGTTCATAGCGAGGCCTTTTGTGATCTGTTGCATTTCAAGCGCGAAACCGATCACTTGAAAACCCAGCCCGATGATCCGCGTGTGCTGCTTGTCGCACCGCTGTCGGGGCATTTTTCAACGCTTCTGCGCGGCACGGTCGAGGCATTGCTGCCCGATCACGATGTTTACATCACCGACTGGATTGATGCGCGCACCGTCCCGGTTCATCAGGGCCATTTCGACCTTGATAGCTATATCGATTACCTGATGCGGTTCCTGCGCAAACTTGGCCCCAACACCCACATGATTGCTGTGTGTCAGCCATCCGTGCCGGTGGTTGCCGCCGCATCCCTGATGGCAGCCGGCAACGAAAAATGCCAGCCGGCCTCGATGACCCTGATGGGCGGCCCGATCGATACGCGTGAAAACCCGACCGAGGTCAACAATTTCGCAAAACAGCACAGCCTTGACTGGTTTGAACGCCATGTCCTGTCGCATGTGCCCCTGCCCCATGCCGGTGTGATGCGCCGGGTTTATCCGGGCTTCATGCAGCTTGCCGGTTTCATGAGCATGAACTGGGACCGCCATGTGTCGGCCCATCATGACATGTTCCTGCATCTGGTCGAAGGTGACGGCGAAAGCGCCGAAGCCAAGCGATCCTTCTATCAGGAATATCTGGCGGTCATGGATATGACCGCCGAGTTTTATCTTCAGACCCTTAAGGTCGTGTTCCATGAACACAGCCTGCCCGAAGGCACCATGCGCTGGCAGGGTGTGCCGGTTGATCCGTCCGCGATTACCAAGACTGCCCTTTTGACGGTCGAAGGCGAACGCGATGATATTACCGGCATGGGTCAGACCCGGGCTGCGCACAAGCTGTGCAGCAACCTGCCCGACAATATGCGCATGCATCATCTGCAACAGGGTGTTGGCCATTACGGCGTGTTTAACGGCCGTCGCTGGCGCGAACAGATCAGCCCGCGGATCAAGGATTTCATCCGCCGCCACGATCACGAAGGCAAAGGCGCCCGCAGCGCCCCGAATATCGCGCGCATCAACGCCGCCGAATAATCGGACCCGACCGAAACATTGCCAAAGCCGCCAGCCCCGTGCCGGCGGCTTTTTGGTTTTGCCCCCCGACACTCATCAATCCTGAACTGCACGGCCTTCACCGCCGTAAAACATCACGCAACCACCCACGCAAAGCACAATCCAGGGGACGCAGATGTCAGGCATTGAAACACCGCACTTCAAAAGTATCCCGGCCGGTCAGATCGCGATTGTCATTGGTGCAACCGGCGGCATTGGGGCCGCCTTTGCAACCCATCTGCACTCATCGGGGCATTTTGCCAAGGTGCTGACCTATGGACGCAAAACCCGTCCGTCACTTGATTTCGACATCCCCGAAAGCATCGACGCCTGTGCACGGGATGCCCGCATGCAGGCCGATGCACATGGATGTGACTTTGCCCTGATCATTGATGCGACCGGTTATCTGCATGATGAAAGCTTTCAGCCGGAAAAGTCCCTGCGTCAGATTGACGCGGCCTATATGACCAAACAGTTCCGGATCAATGCGATTGGCCCGGCATTGCTGATGAAGCATTTTTGTCCGTTGCTGCCGCGCAAGGGCAAGGCCGTCTTTGCGACCCTGTCGGCCAAGGTCGGCAGTATCGGTGATAACCGGATGGGGGGATGGTACGGATATCGCGCCGCCAAGGCGGCATTGAACCAGCTGGTCAAAACCGCATCTATTGAACTTTCCCGCAACAAGCCCGATGCCATTTGCGTGTCCCTGCATCCTGGAACGGTCGATACCGGCCTTTCCGGCCCGTTTGCCAAATCGGGCCTTGATGTGCAAAACCCCGAACAGGCCACAGCCAGGATGCTTACGGTGATTGACGGCCTGACACCCCGACAATCCGGCGGGTTCTTTGCCTATGACGGCCAGGAATTGCCTTGGTAAACGCGCCGCTCTGTCAAAAACAAACCGGTTAGTCAAACAGGCCGGTCAGTAACCCGTGCTGAAGCAGGATGATTGTTTTGGCATCGCGAATGCGGCCATCGCTTATCATCGATGCGATATCGTCAAAGGCGATTTCAAGAACGTGGATATCCTCGCCTTCTTCGTGCAGGCCACCGCCGTCGCCTTCGCGGTGATCACGGCGAACTTCGGCAACAAAAAGATGCAACCGTTCCGTGACCGAGCCCGGGCTCATGAAAAGTTCAAAGACCTTTTGCGGTTTGCCGATGCGATAGCCTGTTTCTTCCTCGACCTCGGCAATCACGGCTGCGGCCGGGTCACGATCATCAAGCAGACCCGCAGGAACTTCGATCAGCATGCCATCGGGGTTGCCATTGACAAAGGATGGCAGGCGGAACTGCCGGGTCAGGATCACCGTTCGGTCGGCCCGGTTATAAAGCAGAATGCCCGCCCCGTTTCCGCGTTCATAGGCCTCGCGGGTTTGATGTTGCCAAGATCCGTCCGACCGTTTCAGATCAAAACTGACACGATAAAGGTGATACCAGTTGTCAGACAGGCATTCGATATCGTCTATGCGGATATTGGCAAGATCGGGAATGGACCAGCCTTTTGGAAGATCGACCATTGGACACCCGCCTTTGTTCAGCGTTTGAGAAATGCGGACAAGGTCAGCAATACGGCTTCGGGCTTTTCGGCATGTACCCAGTGCCCGGCACCCTTGATGCTGGTAAAGGCCGCCTTGGGAAACAGTGATTTGATGTGGTCGCGATCACGGGAATCGACATAATGCGAATTTGCCCCGGAAATAAACAGAACATCCCCGTCATAGGATCCGCTGACATCCGATTGCGGCCAGCCGGTAATGTCATCAAGATGGGCCGCCATCGCGTCAATATTGACCTGCCAGGACATTTTGCCGCTGTCCTTGTCCGTTGTGACATTCTGGGCCAGAAACTGACGCACGCCTTTTTCCGAAACCCCGGATGACAGCGCATCTTCAACTTCGGCGCGGCGGGTGATCTTATCGAAATCGACCCCGCGCATCGCCGTGATATAACCGGTATAGTCATGATCATAGGCCACCGGCGCGATATCAACGATCACCAGATCGGCAACCAGTCCGGCATTGGCCGACAATGCCAGCACCATTGATGCCTTGCCCCCCATCGAATGCCCGACAAGATGAACCGGCTTATCGGAAACGGACCCGATCAGCTCGGCAAGATCGGCCGCCATCGCGCCATAGGTCATATCCATATCCCAGCCCGACCGGCCGTGATTGCGCAAATCCGCCGTGACCACATGGTATTTTTCCGCCAGCCGACGGGCAATCGCGGTCCAGTTCCGGGCCTGACCAAACAGACCATGGACAATGACAATCGTACCGTTGTCGCGATTTTCTTCACCAAAGGCGTAATGGGCGAGCTTCATAAAACCAACTTTCCGGGATCGGGAATGGGACAGCAATCCCCCTTAATAACCGTCTGCCGGGCCAAGGTGAAGCATACAAACAAAAACACCCCCGCATGGGAGGATTGCGGAGGTGTTTTTAAGGGTGCTGATCATGTCAGCACCGAATTTCTTTGTACTGGCGAAATTATGCGCCAGCCGGTACGCCACCGTGCGGCTTGCGGTTGGCACCGAACAGTGCGCCAACTTTGCGAACCAGAGCAGCAAACATGTTGCGCATTGCAACAGCACGGAGACGTTCTGCTTCGCGCTGCAGGGCAACCAGGTCATAATCACGATACATTTTCATGTCCGTTTCCTTTCAAAAGCATCCCGCGCTTGTCGCGTCTGGGTTTTGCGTTGTGTTCTCTGAAAACGGGTTTACGCCTGTTTTTGCATTCCCACGAGAAGAGTTTTCTCACTCCACCCATGCACACAGCGCATATCGTGAAACATTTCCGCCATAATCTTATCATGCGCAGAACGCATGATCGTATCATGACAAATAACATCCTCGTTTTGCTGGATTTTCTGCGACACCGACCGGCCCGACACCCGCGCATTACACTAATATAAAGGGGTTCGAGGCATCGCAGCCCGTCGATTTACGCCATTGTCGCAGAAAAAACAGCCATGATTGATGCTTTGCACTGCATGGATTTTTGCCAAACACGGCAAATTCAAACCGGTTTTTCCGCGGAATCCGACTCATCAATTTTGCATAGCTTTGTCAGGATCGCAGAACGACAAGAGCAATAAGTAGAATGATCGTTTTGCGATCCGCCCATTTCAACCGGCCGCAACCGCATTTGACCGCATCCCCTTTCCCGGTTCAGTCCCGTGACTGAACCGGTTCGAACGGGGCCGTTACTGCCCGCCAATCGCGTAATTGAGGTATTTGGGTTCAAGATATTCCTCAAGCCCCCAATGACCGCCTTCGCGTCCCTGCCCGCTTTCCTTCACGCCGCCAAACGGTGCGCCTTCGTGGCTGGTGGTGCCGTCATTGATCCCGACCACACCGGTTTCCAGATTGTCGGCAATGCGCTGAATACGGCCGATATCGCGACTATAAAGATAGGATGCCAGACCGGTGCGCACCCGGTTGGCAAGTTCGATCACCTCATCCTCGGTCGCGAAACGATAAACCGGTGCCACCGGGGCAAACAGTTCCTCGTTAAAGCAGTCGGCATCATGGGGTACATCGGTCATGACCAGCGGGCGGACAAAATGCCCGTCCTTGGGCCGTTCGGCCCCATAGACCAGCGTGGCACCGGCCTTGCGCGCATTTTCAACAAGACGTTCGACCTTTGCCACCGCCTGCCGATTGATCAGCGGACCGATTTCGGTCCCCGGGACAAAGCCGTTGCCGATGGTCTGGGCATTGCTTGCGGCAATGAATTTTTCGACAAACGCGTCATAGACCCCATCCTGAGCGAAAATGCGGTTGGCACAGACGCAGGTCTGACCGCTGTTACGGAACTTGGAAATCATCGCCCCGGCAACAGCCGCATCAAGATCGGCATCATCCATCACGATGAAGGGCGCATTGCCACCCAGCTCAAGCGACAGCTTTTTCACAGTCGGTGCGCATTGCGCCATCAACCGTTTGCCGACCTCGGTCGAGCCGGTAAAGGACAGCATGCGAACGCGTTCATCCCCCGTCAGGGCCTCGCCGATTGGCTGGGGCAGACCGGTAACCACATTGAACACACCCGCCGGGAATCCGGTCTGTTCGGCAAGCTTGGCCGCGGCCAGCGCCGAAAGCGGCGTATCTTCGGCCGGTTTGACAACAACCGTACAGCCCGCCGCCAGTGCCGGGGCGCATTTGCGCACCACCATGGTCAGCGGGAAGTTCCAGGGCGTGATTGCCGCAACGACCCCCACCGGGTGCTTTTGCACGACAACGCGACGATCGCGCTGGGTGGCGGGCATGGTCTGACCATAGGCACGCTTGGCTTCTTCGCCGTACCATTCGGCATAGGCAATTGCCCCTATGACTTCGCGCAAGGCCTGATCATAGGGCTTGCCCTGTTCAAGGGTGATCAATGCCGCAAGGTCTTCCTGATGGGTTTCAAGCAGATCGCGCCAGCGCCGCAGGATGGCGGCACGGTCTTTTGCCAGTCTGCGGGACCAGCCGGCAAAGGCATCATGGGCAGCATCAATCGCGCGCCTGGCCTCGGATGTGCGCATGAACGGAACAGCACCGATCACATCCCCGCGGGCCGGATCAATCACATCAAGAGTCTCGCGGCTGTCGGCATCCTGCCACAGACCGTTGATATAGGCATGCCTCAGATCCCATTCACGGATCAGGTTGCGGGCACGCGCGCGTCCTTCGCGAATGGCTTGGTCATCAGAATTCGAAACAGTTTGCGGGGTGGCAGACGACATAACGGGGCAGTTCCTTTGACGCGAGATACTAAAAAACTGATCTACTCACGCGCTTGTGATTCCGGTTTTCGGGGCGCAACTGGGACAATCGGTCCTGACCCTAATCCGAGCGACGGGCAGGAAGCAACAAGATGCTTCTTATACAGATAAGAATCAAACGCCCGCTTGGCGATCAGAGAGACCCCGCAAAATACAACAGAGAGAAGCCATGAAGCACCTTGTGACTGCAGGACTGTTCAGCGCCATGATTGCCGCAGGCAGCATGATGCCGATCAACGCCTTTGCCGACGAGACAATGGACAATGCCACGGTTCAGAACCGCCAGATGCTGATGGATGGTATCGGCGGGGCGATGGGGACCCTTGGCTGTTACCTTAAGGGAGACTGCAACCTTCCTGATCCGGTATTGCGCAATCTGGCAAATGGCATCGCCTTTGCCGCAGACGCCGCCCCGGCAGCTTTTGAACCCAAAACAATGGATGCAACCGTCAAAACCACGGCAACCGACAAAGTCTGGTCGGATTGGGATGACTTTGCCGGACGGTTCCCGGAACTGAAAGAAGCAGCATTGGCAATGGCCGCCGCAGCCGGTGACAAATCGGCCATGGGGGCTGCGATGGGCAATCTTGGCAAGTCGTGCAAAGGCTGTCACGAGACCTATCGGTCGAAATAAGCTAACCAACGAAATTGCAAACACTGGCCCGTCCCTACCCCTGGATGGGCGCCCCCGGTCCGGTTTTCACCCCCCATGCTGTCAGCGCAGCACACCGGAAAATTCAGGCCGGGGGCATTTTCCCATTGGCACGGCAGATCAGATGATGATCTGCCGACCGTTTATCCGCACGCGACTATCCGCGCGCAACCGTCACCATCGCCCAGACAATGACGGCACATACTGCGAGAATGGCAATCCCGGCAATTGGCGAGGCAAAGCGGATCTGCGCAAAGCGGGCCGCAAGCTCGGCCGGAACCGTCCGGGCCCCGGTAATCATCGCACCGATCAGATTTTCGCGTTTGACCACAAGATAAAACAGGGCTGCAAAAACATGCAGCCCGACCATCGCATAGATCAGATTGATGTTGGTATGATGGATCCAGTTCATCGTGCTGGCAAGATCGGAACTGACATGGGCAACAAGCGGACCATCAAAGAACAGGAAGGTATCTTCGCTGGCAAACAGGCCACTTACCGCCTGCACCGCGACAAGAACCAGCAACACCATCACCATCCAGCCGCCCGCCGGATTATGCCCGGCATAGGTCAGGTCCGCCATTGATCCCCGGGGGATCCGCAGCGCATAGCCAATGACCTTTTTCGGGCCTTTGATAAAGGATGCAAAGCGCGCGTTCGAACTGCCGACAAAGCCCCAGATGATGCGAAACAGCACAAGGGCCAATACGGTGTAACCGGCAATGGCGTGAATATCGATCATCAGTTCCCGGTTGGTCCACCATGCCGTGACAATGGCCGCAACCAGCGACCAGTGAAACAGGCGTACCGGGAAGTCCCAAAGTTTGACTTTCTTTTCATCCGGCTTTTCATCCGACATCTGATTGCTCATCAGGTCCTCTCCTGGCGGGACTGTTGGTCATAAACACTATAGTGATAATGACCTGTATTGCGCCGATGAACAGATCAAATTGCGGTTACCACATTCAAAAAACGTGAAAATTTGGCAACAAAACCATTCTCTAATTGAAAATCATTATCACAAGCAGTATCACTTAAACGGAAGCATAGGGATCAGGGTGACTATCGGGGAGCAAATTTCTTCATTTGCGCAAGATGTTTTGCCGCTCTGATCCGCGGGGCATTGCCCTTGGCTCACTTTCAGGGATAGATGGGAACTCCTATGAAAATCGCAAAAATTCTCGGGACGGCCGCATTGGTGTCGACCCTTGGTGTGCAGGCATATGCCGCACCGGGCGCCAAAGACGTTCTGACGACCTATGCCGACATCGCGCATGCCGGTTATGAAGATTCACTGATCACTGCCAAAGAACTTCAGGCTGCTATTGATGCACTGGTTGCACAGCCGTCGGCAGAGACCTTTGGTGCTGCGAAATCTGCCTGGTTGGCAGCACGCGCGCCTTATCAGCAGACCGAAGTATATCGCTTTGGCAATGCCATCGTTGATGACTGGGAAGGCAAAGTTAACGCATGGCCGCTTGACGAAGGCCTGATCGACTATGTCGAAACCGGTCTTTATGGCGAAGAAAGCGAAGAAAACCCGGCATACACCGCCAATGTGGTCGCCAACCCGACCCTGGTGATTTCCGGTGAAACCATTGATGCATCGACCATTGATGCTGCTTTGCTTGAAAGCCTGCATGAAATTGACGACGTTGAATCCAACGTTGCCACCGGCTATCACGCGATTGAATTCCTGCTTTGGGGTCAGGACCTGAATGGAACGGGTGCTGGTGCAGGTGCACGTGAATGGACCGACTATGCCGCTGGCGATGCATGCACCAACGGCAATTGCGACCGTCGCGGTGCGTATCTCAAGGCGGCTGGCGATCTTTTGGTATCCGACCTTGAATGGATCACGGCACAGTGGGCCGAAGGCGGCGAAGCACGCGAAACCGTTCTTGAAGGTGATGGTGTTCCGGGTCTGACCGCAATCGTCACCGGCATGGGTTCGCTGTCCTATGGCGAACTGGGCGGCGAACGCACCAAGCTTGGCCTGCTGCTTCATGATCCGGAAGAAGAACATGATTGCTTCTCCGACAACACCCATAACAGCCACTACTATGACGCGCTGGGCATCCAGAACGTTTATCTTGGCCGTTACACCCGTATTGACGGTTCGGTTGTTGAAGGCCCGTCGCTTTCCGATCTGGTTGCAGCAAAAGACGCAGCCCTTGATACCGAACTGCGTGGCAAGCTTGCAACGTCGGTTCTGGCTGGCAAGGCGATGGTTACCCGCGCACAGGGCGGCGAACATTTCGACCAGCTGATTGCCATGGGCAATGACGAAGGCAACGCTGTTGTCCAGACCTTTGTGGATGCCCTGGTTGACCAGACCAAATCGATCGAGCAGATCATTGCCGCTGTCGGCATTGACGGCATCGAGTTCGAAGGTTCCGACAGCCTCGACAATCCGTCTGCAGTCAACTAAGCCTTTTTACGGCACCTGCCTTGAAGGCATTGAACGGCGGGGGATGTGTCTCCCGCCGTTTTGCTTTTTTATAATAATGACAAGAACCGAACCCGCCATGAAACGTCCCGCTTTTGCCCTGCGCTGTATTCTGTCATCCGGTCTTGTACTGACCAGTTTGATGGCACCGTTGATCCCTGCCCGTGCTGACGATCTGTCTGCATCGGCCCTGCCCGGCGGGGACACCACATGGCCCGACGCAGATGGCCGGAATGTTTTTACCCATTATTCGGCCAATATGACCTTTGAAAAGCGGCTTGATTTCAAGCTTGGCGAGGCCCTTTTTCAAAGGCTTTGGGTGACTGCCCCGACCCGGACAAAAACCGCCGACGGGCTTGGCCCGCTGTTTAATTCGCGTGCTTGCAGTGGATGCCATATCCGCAATGGTCGCGGCCATCCGGTTGATGAAAATGCCCCGGGTGACGGCGCGACTTCGATGTTGCTGCGCCTGTCAATCCCGCCGCAAACCGCCGATCAGTTGCGCGACCATCTGGATGGCAAGATCGCAACCATTCCCGATCCGGTTTATGGCGGACAGTTTCAGGACTTTTCAATCCCGGGCATCAAGGCCGAAGGCCGTGTAAAGGTTACCTACCAGACCCAAGATGTCAGCCTGGCCGGGGGTGAAGTCGTTACCCTGCAAAAGCCCGATTACCAGATGACCGAACTGGCCTATGGGCCGCTTCATCCCGATGTGATGGTTTCTCCGCGCCTGGCACCGCCGATGATCGGTCTTGGCCTGCTTGAAGCCATCCCCGACGATGTGTTGCTGGCGGCGGCCGATCCCCAGGATCGTGACGGCGATGGCATTTCGGGCCGGGTCAATCATGTCTGGGATATTGCCCGCGGACAGTTGGCAATCGGTCGATTTGGCTGGAAGGCCGGGATGCCGACACTTGATCAGCAAAACCAGAATGCCTTTCAGTTTGATATCGGCCTGTCGACCCCGCTTTATCCCAACGGATCGGGCGATTGCACCGAAACACAGAAAAACTGCCTGACCGCGCCGGATGGCAATGACCCGGAATTCGAAAATCTCGAAGCGCATTCGCAGGTCACTGACCTTGTTTTGTATTATACGCGCAACATCGCCCCGCCTGCGCGCCCGAATGCCCATGACGCCGATGTCATTGCCGGGCAACAGATTTTCACTTCAATCGGTTGCGCATCCTGCCATACGCCGCGCTATCAATTGCCCCAACGCCCCGACATGGCCGAGCAATCCGGACAGGTGATCTGGCCCTATAGCGATCTGCTGCTGCATGACATGGGCGAAGGACTTGCCGATCATCGCCCCGAAGCACAGGCATCGGGACGCGAATGGCGCACTCCGCCGCTTTGGGGAATTGGACGGGCAAAACAGATTGATCCGCGCGCGCAATTCTTGCATGACGGGCGGGCACGTACCATTCTTGAAGCCGTACTTTGGCATGGTGGCGAAGCAGAAGCTGCGCGCAATTCTGTCACATTGCTGCCACCATCTGAGCGCAGGAAACTGCTTGCATTTCTCAAGTCACTTTGAGTCTGGCATGGGTTGCCCCGGCGCCAAGCCCCTCAGATCAAGTGAATATTCGGAAAAGACATATGCTCCTGAAATCATGTTCGCGTCTTATGCTTCTTTCAACCACCGCCGCAATTGCGATTGGTTTTGCAGCCCCGAACGCACATGCCGATATCCCGGATGAAAATTACCGGCCGGTTCTGAACCATCTTCTTAATGAAGTCATGCCGCCGAAACTTGATGACTTTCACAAAGCCAATGCGCAACTCAGCACGTCGATCAAGGATTTCTGCGCCGATCCGGATGCCGATGACCTGAAAGATGTTCAGGACGATTTCCATCAGGCAATGGATATCTGGCAGGAAATCCAGCCATGGCGCATGGGACCGATGGTTGCCAATGGCCGCGATCAGCATATCGAATATTGGCCAGACAAGCACGGCACCGCCGCCCGCCAGTTCCGGAAATTGCTGTTTAGCAAACCGGCAAGCTATACCGATCCCGCACAGCTGTCAGAAGCCAGTGCCGCCCTTCAGGGGTTCCCGGCACTTGAAGAGGTTCTGTTTGATCCCAAAAACACCGCCCATCTGACAAGCGGTGACGAAGACGGCGTGTACCTTTGCCAGTACGGGGCTGCCATTGCCACCAATCTTGAAACGATTGCCGGGGAATTGCGCGACGAATGGCCGGAATTTGCCGATGCCATGGCGACAGCCGGCCCCGACAGCATGGATTACCCCACCGCCAAATTTGCCGCGACCGATCTTTATCGCGCCCTGCATGAAGGTATCCTGATCATATCGGCCCAGAAACTTGGCAAACCGCTTGGCGATAACAAGCAGGACGCCAAGGCCAGCCGCGCAGAAAGCGAAGTATCAAAACGGTCACTTCGCAACATCGCTCATAACCTGACCGGCCTGTTTGCGATCTATGATGGCAAATGGGGCGATGTCGGCAGCGAAGGAACCGGTTTGGCTGCCCTGATTGACAGCAGCCTTCTGGATCGTTCGTTCCGGCTGAACTGGCAAACCGTGGTCGACGCGCTTGATGGTCTTCCTGCCTCGGTCGAGGACCTTCTGGCCCGGCCTGACGGGTATGACAAGCTGGCGGAATTCAAATCCCAGATCGATTTTCTGACCACGCTTGTTGAAAACGATATTGGCGGCAATACCCAGCTTGGCGGCGGGTTCAATGCGCTTGACGGCGATTGAGCACCCCAGACCGGGCCTGAATACGGAGGATAAAGTGAGACATCAACGTCGCGAGTTTCTGAAACTCATGGGGGTTGGCGGGGCATTTACCCTGTTGCCGATTGATATCGCCCGTGCGGCCGGCACGCCGGCACCCGAAGATCGCGCGGTCTATATCTCGGCCAGTGCCGGGGACGCCGATGATTATTATGTCAGCGCGTTCAACGCATCGGGCAAGATCCTGTTTGAACAGGCCCTGCCGGGACGCGGTCATGATATCGGTCTTCGCCCCAATCATGTTGATGTCGCAGCCGTCGAACGCCGCCCCGGCCTTTACGGGCTGATCCTTGACCGTCATACCGGCGATGTCCGTGCCAAACTGCATTGTCCGGAAGACCGCCGGTTTTATGGACATGCCATTTATTCCAATGACGGGCGGTTTCTTTATATCACCGAGAATGACTTTGATCATGCGCGCGGTGTTGTGTCGGTCTGGGATGCTGAGGATGGTTATCGCCGGGTCGCGGAATTTGACAGCTTTGGCACCGGGCCGCATGAATTGCATCTGATGCCCGGCGGCGAACAGCTGGTGATTGCCAATGGTGGACTGCACACCCATCCCGACTTTGACGGGCGCACGGCCCTTAATATCGATTCGATGGAACCCAATCTGTCGATCATTGATCGACGGACCGGCAAACTGATCCATCAGGCGTCGCTGAAACATGACTGGCATCAGCTTTCCATCCGCCATCTCGATGTCGCGGCCAATGGCACCATTGCCGCCGGTTTCCAGTATCAGGGCGAGATCAATGATCAGGTGCCGCTTGTCGGTATCTGGCAACCGGGCAAGGAAATCCGCCCGATCGAGGCCCCCGACAATGTCCAGTACCGCATGCGCCAATATTGCGGATCGGTGCGCTTTGATGCATCCGGCCAGGTATTTGGCATTTCGTGCCCGCGCGGCGGGCTTGTGACATTCTGGGATGCAAAGACCAATGGATTCCTGACCCATATCGCGGCCCCGGACGGATGCGGGCTTGCCGCAACCGATCGCCCGGGTGAATTCGTCGGTACCAGCGGCCTTGGCAATGGCTGGCGTCTTGATGCGATTCGCCGAAAACGCGTGGAACTTCCCGACGATTCTCATAAATCGCTGCATTGGGATAACCATTTGCGGCGGATTACGGCGTAAACGCATCCCGAATGAATGTTGATAAAACCCGCACAAATGCTGCGGGTTTTATCGTTTTAGCCCCATAGAAACCGCAGAACACCGGCAGATTAACCGACTATTTTGGTCGGGCTATTTAAATAAGACAATTATCAACTAAAAATTTTACGCAAATGAGAACGATTTTCACTTGCGCAATGTTTTTCCCTCACCTATAACAGGTCTCGACACAGCCCGCGAATGCAACCCATTCGCATTTGTCCCCAAAACGGCTTGTCTCTCACCTACGGGTCCTCTCTCCCCGTAGGCCTCTCAAGGTGGAATAGCGGTGGTTATCGATGCGGGAAACGATAACCGCCGCTTTCTCTGTTCGGGACCTTTTTCCTATCGCGCGGTGCGCAGGGCGATCAGAAGACGCAGGCTGTTGATGGTCACAAGGACAGTCGCCCCTGTATCGGCAAGAACAGCCAGCCACAAGCCGGTCAAACCGGTGATCGACGTCACCAGAAAGACGGCCTTGAGGCCAAGTGCTATCGTGATGTTTTCACGGATCACCCGACGCGCCGCACGCGACAGTTTGACCAGATTGACAACATCGCCCAGGCGATCCTTGACCGCGACCGCGTCGGCGGCCTCAAGCGCGATATCGGTGCCGCCACCAATGGCAATACCGACATCCGCGGCCTTAAGAGCCGGTGCGTCATTAATGCCATCGCCAACCATCGCAACCGGGCCAGAACGTTTAGGATCGTCCCGAAGGGCCGTCAGGGCATCAAGCTTGTCTTCGGGCATCAGTTCAGCGCGATAATCCATGCCAAGATCGGCTGCCATGCGTTTGGCCACACGGGTGGCGTCGCCTGTCAGCATCACCGGGGTAATGTTAAGCCTGTTAAGTTCAGCAAGGGCGGCCTTCGCATCGGCGCGCGCCACATCACGCAGCGCCAATGCACCGATGATTTGGTCGTTTTTAAGGATAACAACCGCAGTACTGCCGTCTTCTTCCTGTGCGGTCAGCCAGCCCGCCATATCGCCATTCGGCGTGATGCCAAGCCGGTTGGCCGCACCCACCTGATAGGTCACACCATCAATTTTGCCTTCGACACCGGCACCGGCGATGGTTTTGGCATCTTCGATCACCGGCAATTCAAGGTTCCGGTTTTCCGCCGCCGCCACAACGGCACGGGCCAACGGATGGGACGTCACGGTTTCAAGGGCCGCGGCAATGGTCAGAAGGCCGTTTTCGCCATAGCCATCCGTGGTTTTGATCGCAGCAACTTTCGGCCTTCCTTCGGTGAGGGTGCCGGTCTTGTCAAACGCCATGGTGCGTACCGCCCCGATCAGCTCCAATCCCGCACCGCCCTTGACCAGAAGTCCGATCCTGGTGGCACGTGCCAGGGCCGATGTCACAGCAGCCGGTGTTGAAATCACCAGCGCACAGGGGCAGCCGATCAGAAGCAACGCCAAGCCGCGATAGATCCATTCTTCCCAGCCCTGCCCGAACAGAACCGGCGGGATGATAACGGTCGCGGCGGCAAGCGCCATGATGATCGGTGTATAGATACGGGCAAATTTTGCCACAAACCGTTCGACCGGTGCCTTGTGCTTTTCGCTTTGTTCGACCAGCTCGATCACGCGATCAAGCATAGTCTGCCCGGCCGCACGGGTAACCGTGATCCGCACCGGGCTGTCTGTGACAATCGCACCGGCAAAGACGTCATCGCCCGTCTTGCAATAGACCGGAACAGATTCCCCCGTCAGATGGCTGTTATCAATATCAGCCGCCCCTGATGCAACCACACCATCGGCCGGGACCCGTTCACCGGGGCGAACTTCAACAAGGTCGTTCAATGCAAGTTCTGCCGGTGAAACGGTCTGAACGTCATTGCCGGTTATGCGCCGCGCCTGTTCGGGGGCCAGCTTCATCAGGGCCTTGACCCCGCTTCGTGCGCGCCCGGCCGCGACACCTTCAAGCCGTTCGCCAATCGCAAACAGCAGCACGACCATACCGGCCTCAAGACTTTCACCAATCGCCACCGCCCCGATGACAGCAACCGACATCAGAAGTTCGATTGAGAAAATCGCGCCGCTTTGCGCCAGTCGCATCGCTTTTTTCATTACCGGCACAGCAGCCAGAACCGATGCCACCGACATGGCATAAGACCCGAATGACGGGATCATCACCCCCAGCAGACCGCCCAGTGCCAGACAAATGGCCGCAAAGGCAATTTCATCATTTTCAGACGACCAGGGTACAAACCGCCGTTTGATACCGGTACCGGCATCAGTATCAACATCCGCAACTTTTGCGGTCGCGTCGTGACTGTGACTGGCCGAATTGGGGGCGCCATCCTGGCCACATGCATCGCCGGCGCAAAAGGATGTATTGCGCGGGGCGCCCGCCATACCGGGTGCCGTTTTCTCGCGGGCCGGATAGCCAAGCTTGTTCAGCAACGAAGTAACCGCGGCGCGATCAGATTGGCGATCATCAACAAGGCCAAGAGTAACGGTTTCGCGCATCATCGAGACATCGACACAGGACACGCCATCCATTTTGCCAAGGGCGGTTTCGATCTTGGCGACACAGGATCCGCAATCCATGCCCGACACCTGCCAATGGTAATGGCGTTTGGCATCGGCCTGGCGGGCAAGAATGTCCCGCAAGGTGGCGTCTTCATCGGCACTGATCGGTGATGATGTTGATATCCCCTGCCCGTCCCCGGAAATACCACGCCCCGGAATGGCCCGCGAAAGAACATCAATCAATGATGCGCGGCACTGCGCACAGTCACCAATTGCCGGAAGGTCTTCCCATTTTGCGACGAAGGACATTCATCACCTCATAAAATCAAATTTTCATTCATATGTTATATTCAAACTATGCTTCATATGTCTATCTGTCAAGAACATTCAAATGCGTATTTGAATGTTTGAAAATGCCATGCCTGACCGGCCAGTCACCCGCCCGGCAATCATCCTTCAAGCAGCTGAATTAAAACAAAATCAGATCAGTCGTGCGTCACATGCGCAAAGACATCACGCACCACGCGCGAAATATGTTCATCATCGATCTGATAGAAAATATGCCGGCCGCGGCGCTCGGATGCCAGAATCCGCTGATCGCGCAAATGGCGCAAATGATGGCTGCAAAGCGACTGCGACATGTTGGTCGCATCGGCAAGTTCACTGACGGTCTGGGGGCGCTCCATACACCGCAAAACCAGCTGCAGCCGCCCGGCATCCCCCAAAAGCGAAAAGATCTTTGCCGCGGCCTCTATATGGGGCAGCGACAGGTTCGCCCCCACAGCACGTGACGCATCGCGCGTGACGGCTTCACCCTGTTCGGTACTCAGACCAAGGCGGGCTGCCGTATCGCATTCCTGGCAATCTGTTTCGGTTGGCGACGACATGGCCTTACTGACCGGGGCTTTGCCAACCGGGGATTTGGCGATCGGGGATTTGGTTTTGCTTTCTGACATGCCCCTATTTTCCATGACAGCCGATCCAAGGCAAGGGGAACTGAACCAAAACACCGTGATACAATCCACGACAGCGCTGATTTCCAATTGCCCCGATCCCTGCCCCGATTGAAAAAATCACAAGGGAACGCTCGACACCGCAAGTCCGATACCCGCGACCTGCACCGGTACCACACCGCGATCGGTCAATTTGACATTGACTAATTTCGATAATTTATTCATGTTTTACATGAATTATATAAATCGATTCGTGAACATCACCTGACAGGAGCCCCACCATGTCCACCCCATCCACGTCGCACGCCGTGAAGACCGATACCCTTAAAAATGTCCGCAGGCTCAGCACCCTGCTTTATTGGGGATGTGCGGTTGCGATCGTTCTTCAATTTCTTGCCATTCCGATGGTCTGGTATCTGCCGGGATGGGTCGAAGCCAGCACCAGCCAGATGACGGTCAGCCTTGCGGAATTGCACGCGCTTTCGGGGTGGCAGAAATATGCCACCATGCTGGTGATGATGGTCCCGTCATTGATCATGGCCTATGGGCTGTTTCACCTGCGCAAGATGTTCGGGGCCTTTGCCCATAACGCGATTTTTCAGCCTGAAACGATCCGTCATCTTAAACTGTTTGGCGTCGCGCTTCTGGTGCAAACACTGGCCAAACCGCTGACCGGGGCTGTGACATCGGTATTGGCGACCTTCCACCGCCCGGCCGGTGAACGGATGCTGTCCATTGGCCTTGGCAATGCCGAGGCCAGCACGCTTTTCCTTGGTGCGCTGATTATCGTGATTGCCTGGGTGCTTGGTGAAGCGGCCCGGATTGATGATGAAAACCGGAGCTTCGTCTGATGGGGATTGTTGTCCGACTTGACGTGATGCTGGCCACCCGCAAAATGAAATCCAAGGATCTCGCCGCCCGGATCGGAATCAGCGAACAAAACCTGTCGCTTTTGAAATCGGGCAAGGTGCGCGGCGTACGCTTTGAAACCATGGCTGCAATCTGCAAGGAACTGGACTGCCAGCCCGGTGATCTGCTGGAATTTGTTGCAGATGATTGACTTCCAGCGCCAGACTAGCTGATCCGGAATGCCTGCAATTAACGTAAAGCCAACATTCTCATAACTTTACGGGTGCCCTGTGACATACGAGCTTTTCATTCTGCTGTTAAATGCCCTGCTGTGCCTAGCCTTTCCGTGGGCCTACAATTACGCCTATGCCAAACAACCCGGTGTTGGTGGCAAACGGCTGATGGGCAATCGTGACGGCCTTCCGGAACGTGCGGGCATGGCCGCACGCGGATTGCGCGCACATCAGAACCATCTGGAAAACCTCGTACCGTTTGCAATCATCACTCTTGTCGCACAGACAACCGGCGTTTCGAATACGATCACCATCGCCTGTGCGACTGTTTTCCTTCTTGCCCGCCTTGCGCATGGCGGATTGTATCTTGCCGGGATCGAACATCTCGGCCCGGTAAAAGGTGTGCGGTCCATTGCCTATTTCGTCAGCCTGTTTGCCATGCTGGTCTATGCCGCACAGCTGTTTCTCCATGCCTGACACAATACCGGGTTCCGCCCGAAACGATGCGGCACTTGCCGCAACGTGATTGTTTTGCCTAAATGAAGCCAATAAAGCGATGGCACCATCGTAAAAAACCAAATGCTTCAGGAGAGGACGGAACAGATGACACAAAAGATCGCCCTGGTCACAGGGGCTGCGCGCGGGATCGGACTAGCCACCAGCAAACTGTTCATCGAACAGGGCTGGAAAGTGGCAATGATTGATCGTGACGGGGATGAACTGACACAGGCCGCAAGCGCGATGACGGATGGCAAGCCATTCATCTTTGATGTTTCCGTCCCCCAACAGGTCGATCAGATGATTGACAATGTTCTTTCGGAATTCGGCCGGATTGATGCAGTGGTCAACAATGCCGGGGTTGCCGATTTCCTTCCGGTCGAAGAAACCAGCTTTGCCACCTGGCGCCGGATCATGGAAACCAACCTTGATGGTGTATTCCTGGTGTCGCAGGCGGCCATTCCGGCGCTAAAGGAAACCAAAGGTGCTATTGTCAATATCGGCTCGATCTCGGGCCTGCGCGCATCGACCCTTCGGGTGGCCTATGGCACGTCAAAGGCCGCCGTCATTCACATGACCAAACAACAGGCCGCCGAACTTGGCGAATACGGCATTCGCGCCAATTGCGTCTGCCCCGGCCCGGTCAAAACCAAACTTGCAATGGCAGTCCATTCAACCGACATCATATCAGCCTACCTTGATGCGATGCCTTTGGGCCGGTATGGCACGGAAAATGAAATCGCCGAAGTCATCCATTTCCTGTGCTCGGACAAGGCAAGTTTCGTCACCGGTCAAATCGTCGCCGCAGACGGCGGGTTTGAAACAACCGGCGTTGGCCTGCCCGCACTCCGCCGAAAGTAAAGGCAATGACCCCATGCGCCGGCTTCGCCTGATCATCGCATTGACCGCCCTGTTGGCCCTGTCGTCCTGCCTGACCTTCAACTGGCAACGCAGCGTCCAGCAGGTCTTGTCAAATGCGTGCAATTCCACAGGCGATTGCGGGTCGGATGGGCCAGAAAATCAATAGCCGGTTACGTATCCGCGCAATAAGCGCGGGCAAATAGCTGCATGATTTCCTGGATATAGGGTTTCTTGGGGTGCCGGTTATCGTCGTCAAACGGGTCCGGATATACTTCCTTGACCAATTCATATGACGGAAAATAATAAACTCGGTCGTGTTTTTTCCCCATCAGGTCGTCAAGCGCGATGCGCAAAATCGACTTTGATACAGTGTTTGCCGAAATGCAGTTTATATCACGAAACGTCGCCATCAGTGGAATGGGCGAAAGCGTGAAGATGATGTTGCAATCCGGAATATAGCGATCTCGCAATTCGACAATCTTTTCCAGATTTTCGCGGTTTTCCTCGACCGTTGTTAATCTGAATCCGTGCCTTTCATTGTCGAAGTTTTCTGCCGGCACTGTGCGCCAGAATGCCCGTCCGGAAACCTTGTCAAACCAGACTTCGGAAAGGCCAACTGTAATGATCAATGTTTCCGTTTTCATCAGAAGCGTTTTTGTCGCGTCCCGGACATCATCATCAGGCAGAACAATTTCCTTGTTCTCGCCAAACCATAACCCTTCTTCCAGGCTTCGATTTTCAAACGCCCATTCAAGCTGTTCGCGAATGGCAAAGGTATTTACCAGCCCTTCTCCGAAACGGATGATATGCGAGTTGAGATTGAGCTTTTTTCCAAGGACATTGTAGCCATTATCAAGCAGCCACTTTGAAATGTTTTGTGCAAAGCAACTGCCAAAGGCTGTCACAACAGTCGATTTATCAATGAACGGGGCCGGTGGTTCATACCCCTTGATGATGAATCTTCTGAACGCGCTACTTGCCTGCAACATCTTTTTGGACGGAATGAAATTGGTCGACTCCCCCCGATACCAGCTCCCATTGAATGTCTGGATATCTTCATCAGACTTGATTCTGACAGGCTTTTCACGCGTCGCATGAAATGAGAAATCGTCATCCGTCATATGTCGTCTCGCATTCTGACATAACTTGAAAGCAACCAGTCCTTGCAAGGATCGGCGCAGGGCCTGAGGTCAGGGTGCAAGTTTTTAACAACAAGGTACAGAATATTTTTCTCCCACACGTCCTGGTGAGTGGAACGACATTCAAAAACAAAACGGCGCGCCCAATGGACGCGCCGTTTGGTGTTTCCGCTATCGGAAAATTTATTCCCACTCGATGGTTCCCGGTGGTTTGGATGTGAAGTCATAGGTGACACGGTTGATGCCGTTGACTTCATTGATGATGCGGTTGGCGATGCGGCCAAGCAGTTCCGGCGGGAACGCATAGAAATCCGCGGTCATACCGTCGGTCGAGGTGACCGCGCGCAGTGCACAGGCATAGTCATAGGTACGACCATCGCCCATCACGCCAACGGTACGGACCGGAAGCAGAACGGCAAATGCCTGCCAGATCGCGTCATAAAGGCCGGCATTACGGATTTCTTCGAGATAGATCGCATCGGCCTTGCGCAGGATATCAAGCTTTTCGCGCGTGATCGGCTGGCCCGGAATACGGATCGCAAGACCCGGTCCAGGGAACGGATGACGCCCGACAAAGCTGTCCGGCAGGCCAAGTTCACGCCCAAGGTCACGAACTTCGTCCTTGAACAGTTCACGAAGTGGTTCAACCAGCTTCATGTTCATGCGTTCCGGAAGACCGCCAACGTTATGGTGCGACTTGATGGTGACGGACGGGCCGCCGGTGAAGGACACGCTTTCGATCACGTCCGGATACAGCGTTCCCTGTGCGAGGAAATCCGCACCGCCGATTTTCTTGGCTTCTTCTTCGAAGGTTTCGATGAAGAGACGACCAATGGTTTTGCGTTTTACCTCCGGATCGGTTTCGCCTTCGATGGCACCGATAAAGGTTTCGGACGCATCAACATGGACCAGCGGGATGTTGTAGTGG
This sequence comes from Thalassospira sp. MIT121401, assembly GCF_047125595.1. Lineage (NCBI taxonomy): Bacteria > Pseudomonadati > Pseudomonadota > Alphaproteobacteria > Rhodospirillales > Thalassospiraceae > Thalassospira > Thalassospira sp. MIT121401. The sequence continues at coordinate 1,979,965 of NZ_CP138926.1, read as the reverse complement.
TCACGGAACAGGGAGACGACCTGATCGGCCTCGCCCGCGCGCATGAAACCATGATCAACAAACACGCAGGTCAGCTGATCGCCGATTGCCTCGTGGATCAGAACCGCAGTGACCGAGCTGTCAACACCGCCCGACAGACCACAGATGACCTTGCCATCACCGACCTGTTTGCGGATCTTGTCGATCGCATCGTCCTTATAGGCATTCATCGTCCAGTCGCCAGAGCAACCGGCAACGCCATGCGTAAAGTTCTTAAGGAGCTGTGCGCCATGCGGGGTATGGACCACTTCCGGGTGGAACTGAACCGCATAGAATTTCTTTTCGTCATTGGCAATGGCGGCAAACGGTGCGCCTTCGGATTTGCCAACAACGCGGAAACCGTCGGGAAGCGCATCAACACGGTCGCCGTGGCTCATCCAGACCTGTTCGCGCGCGCCCGCGGCCCAAACGCCGGTAAACAGCGCGCAATCTTCGATCACGTCGACAAAGGCACGACCGAATTCACGATGATCGGATGTCGCAACCTTGCCGCCAAGCTGGTTGACCATGGTCTGTTGACCATAGCAGATGCCCAGAACCGGAACGCCGAGTTCAAACACCTTTGCCGGTGCCGACGGGGCCTTGTCCCAATGGACAGACGCCGGGCCACCCGAAAGGATCACGGCCTTGGGGGCATATTCATCAAGGAACGCATCCGAGATGTTATTAAAAGGGTGGATCTCGCTATAGACACCGCTTTCACGCACGCGACGTGCAATCAGCTGGGTAACCTGGGATCCGAAATCAATAATCAGCACGCGATCAGTCATCGGGCCGTATCTCCGTCGAAGATGGGGTTGCGCCGTACATACGCCAAACCATCGTGATGGGCAACCCGGCGCAGGCGGTCCCCCAACGATGCATTCAAAAAACTTGTGCCCTGTTGCCGGGCCGGCACGGAGAATTGCGGCGTTTTTGCGCACATCATCCCCCGAAAATTACACAATTGGTCCCTTTTTCCTTCGCAATGGTCGCGCAGTATTCCAATCAACGGAACGCGGGAAACAACGCGTCCGAGCATGAGCAACGCATTTTTGATCGAAGCAAGGGACACGTAATCATGAGCACTTCCAAAGGTAGCAAAATCGCACTCGCCGTCGCTGGTCTTATTCTGGTTGCCGGTACTGCAACCGCAATCGCGATGACCCAGAAAGATGGCGGTTCCGCCCTGCCGATCTTCGGTACGGAAGAAACCGCCCCGGCTGAAAAATCCGAAACCATTGCACCGGCTGCGCCGAGTGCCGAAATCGGCGAAAGCCTGAAGACCGGCCCGGATGCAGAGGATGATGTTATTCCCGGTATGAACAATCTCGAAAATTCGGAAGGTTCGGACAGCAATGGTCCGGTCTATGACATTCCGGCCGAGAAAACCGAATAACCTGCTCTGAGCAACAAACGGGCTGACGCCCGCGACACCGTGGGACCGGCAATCTGCAGAAGAGCCACTTAACGCAATATTGCGTTCACGGTAAAACAAAACTGGCCCTGCGAGTAATCCTCGCAGGGCCTTTTTTTGTGCAGACGGACTAAGGCTGATGACGGGCCGGGTGCCATATGTCATCACCGGTCGGTCCATTATTTTACCTTGCCTTTGGCGGTCCGTTCGAACACCGCAACAAAGAACCCGTCCGTGCCATGGACATTCGGCGACAGACGCAACCAGGGTTTATCCTTGCCGCCCGGAACCGGAACGGATTTTGGCGCGTCGGGCCAGATTTCATTGATCGGCACCGGTTTGAAATCCTTGCGATCACGCATGAAGGTTTCAATCAGGCGTTCGTTTTCTTCGGGCATGATCGAACAGGTCGCATAAATCAGGCGCCCGCCCTTGGTGACCTTTGCCGCACCAGCTTTAAGGATCTTGCTTTGCTGCGCCATCAGGGTACGCAGGTCACGCTGACCGATACGCCAGCGCAAAGCCGGATTGCGGCGCAAGGTCCCAAGCCCCGAACAGGGCACATCAAGCAACACACGGTCAAAGAAGCCCGATTTGTTGCGCAGCCAGCTGTCGCGTTCATCGGCAATGATGCGCTGCTGGATGCAATCACCCGCGCCTGCGCGACGTGCACGTTTGCGCGAATTGTCCAGACGCCCACCATGGGTATCACAGGCGAGGATACGTCCCTTGCCGCGCATGTCAGCGGCAATACCAAGGGTCTTGCCGCCACCGCCAGCACACATATCAAGGATTGTCATGCCCGGCTTGGCATCGACCAGCTTGACGCAAATCTGCGATGCTTCGTCCTGGATTTCGATCAGGCCATCCTTATAGGCCGCAGTCACCAGCATATTGAGACCCAGCGGCAAACGCAGGCCGTTCGGTGCAAACGGGGTACGTTCAATATCCTTGATGCCATCGGCTTTCAGCGACTTGATCGCGTCTTCGACAGTTCCGCGCAGACGGTTGACGCGCAGATCAAGCTTGGCCGGCTGATTATAGGCCGCCATTTCGGCAGACAGGTTTTCATGGTGAAGCTTCATCAGCTCCGCATACAGCCATTTCGGCAACTCGGTTTTGACCGCGCCGGGCTGGGCATCATGATCAAGGGTCTTGTCGGCCAGCTTGTTGATCAGGTGCTTTTCATTGGGATGAAGCGTTTCCGGGCAGAATTGTTCGCCGCAGAAACGGTCTTCGATATCGGCCTTTGACAGACCATCATGCAGAACCAGTTCGGCGATCATGCGTGCACGACCGTCCTGGAACTCATAGCCCATTTCCGCCAGCCACCAGCCCAGACGGGCCTGATGACGGATCAGGTTATAGAAACGTTCGCTGATTTCACGGCGATCGCCACCGCCGATGTAACGGCGTGATCCGAAATAGCCAGATACAACGCGGTCTGCGTCGTCTCGGGTATGGGTCCAGCCATCATAAAGTTCAATGACGGCTGCGATACGTGCACCGGGTTTCAAAGCGAATTTCCAACCTGTTTTGCGGGTGTTACTGCTGCTTCGGATATGGGAAGCGCAAACACCGCTTGCGATAAATACGATAAAAAAGACGATGACGGCAGGAAGACCTGCCGTCATCTGAAATACGGGGCTGCTGATAGCATGTCACGCGCGGTTCGCCAACCGCTTCGAATGCAGGGCTGCTCAGCGAAATCGCGACAGCCAGATCAGCAACCTGATTGCTTAGCCGCCCGGACGATAGTTTGGAGCTTCGCGGGTGATGGTCACATCATGAGCGTGGCTTTCGCGCAGGCCGGCATTGGTGATGCGCACAAATTCGGCACGTTCACGGAAATCGGCAAGGGTCGCCGAACCGGTATAGCCCATCGATGCCTTAAGACCGCCAACCAGCTGATGGATGATCTGGCCTGCCGGACCTTTGTAAGGAACGCGGCCTTCGATGCCTTCGGGAACCAGTTTAAGGTTGTCCTGGACGTCCTGCTGGAAATAACGGTCGGCCGAACCACGTGCCATGGCACCGACCGAGCCCATCCCGCGATAGGATTTATAGGAACGGCCCTGATAAAGGATGACTTCGCCCGGTGCTTCGTCCGTACCGGCAAGAAGGGAACCAACCATGCAGGTGCTGGCACCGGCGGCCATTGCCTTGGCAATGTCGCCCGAGAATTTGATACCGCCATCGGCAATGATCGGCACATCAAGCTTGTGCGCCATTTCGGCACAATCAAGAACCGCAGTCAGCTGCGGCACACCGACACCGGCAACAATACGGGTCGTACAGATCGACCCCGGTCCGATACCGACCTTGACCGCATCGGCACCGGCTTCTGCCAAGGCCTTGACGGCGGCTGCGGTTGCGACGTTACCGGCAATGATCTGGGTATCGCCGACTTTTGCCTTGATCTGTTCCACCGCCTTGATCACGCCAGCCGAATGGCCATGCGCGGTATCAATGACCAGAACGTCAACACCGGCTTCGATCAGTGCTGCGGCACGTTCAAAGCCCGCCTCGCCGACACCGGTTGCTGCGGCAACACGCAGACGACCGCTTTCATCCTTACAGGCATTCGGGTGCAGCTTGGCTTTTTCGATGTCCTTGACCGTGATCAGGCCGGTGCAACGATACGCTTCGTCAACAACCAGAAGCTTTTCAATACGGTGCTGGTGCAGAAGTTTTTTGGCTTCGGTGGTGTCGACATTTTCGGTCACCGTAACCAGACCTTCGTGGGTCATCAGTTCGGATACCGGCTGTGCGCGGTTGGATGCAAAGCGCACATCGCGGTTGGTCAGAATACCGACCAGCTTGTTCGAGCCGCGTTCGACAACCGGAATACCCGAAATGTGGTTTACATCCATCAGATCAAGCGCATCGGCCAGCGTCTGGTCAGGATGAATGGTGATCGGGTTGACAACCATACCCGATTCGAACTTTTTCACGCGGCGAACTTCTTCGGCCTGCTGTGCGATATCGAGGTTCTTGTGAATGACCCCCATGCCGCCATGCTGTGCCATGACAATCGCCATTGCACTTTCGGTCACCGTATCCATAGCCGAGGAAAGCAGCGGGATTTTCAGGTCAATTTTCTTGGTAATGCGGGTGTTGGTCTGCACCTGAGCCGGCAGCACTTCGGATGCTGCGGGTTTGATCAATACGTCGTCAAACGTCAGGGCTTCTACAATGCGGGTCATCTGGCCACCTCGTTAATCTGAGTTGGCGCGGAATTTATACACGTTACGCCCCAAATGCCAAGTTTTCTGCGCCCATAACAGCCCTGTGATTTTATTGATGCTTTATTTTGCGCATTCCGTTAGAAACTGGTCGATGGGGCTTCTGGCAGGCAACGCCGCACAAACGTTGTCATCCCGCCAACTGTCAAAGCCGCCAAATCCCTGACATCAATGTTATGTGATCTGCCTGCGATGCCGTGCGCAAGATGGCGTTTTTGCAATCAGGCAACGTCCTGAGTACGGGTATCAAGAACCGTCCCGACAAAATGGCGAACATCACCATCAAGTGTTTCAGCACGCCCCAAAAGACTGGTTGCCTCGTCATGCAGGGCAAGCAGGACATCGCGCGACGCATGGGTGCCTGATGCGACTTCGGTTACGCTATCGACAATGTCGCGCATCAGTTTGACGGCCTGTTCGATACGGTTGCCGATTTCCGTCACCGCGGCGGTTTGTTCGCGGGTTGCCCCCGCCACCAGACGCGCACCATTGTCAATTTCGGCAATGGTTTCACTGATATCGCGCACTGAAATCACGGCTTCGCGCGTCATTTCCTGCATCTGACCGATTTCACGAATGACCTGTTCGGCGGCATGGGCGGTCTGGCTGGCAAGATTTTTGACCTCGGATGCGACAACGGAAAATCCCTTGCCGGCATCGCCTGCCCGCGCGGCTTCGATTGATGCATTCAGGGCCAGAAGATTTGTCTGATCGGCAACATCCGTGATCAGTTCAACCACACTGGTGACCCTGACTGCCAGCGCATCAAGACGCCCCATATGTTCCCCCGCAGACCGCGCACGTTCAACAGCGGTTTCTGACAGCGACGCCGATCCGTCAATCTGACACCCGATCTGCTGGATGGATCCGCTGAATTGTTCGGTGGCGGTCGCAATTCCGTCAAGTGCGGCACTGCTTTCATCTGCGGCCCGGCGCATTTCCGCCGCCTGGGTCGCAATTTTACCGACATTCTGCGACAGGAAGTCGGAATTGGTGGTCAGCTTGCGCGCACTATCAGACAAATCGCCGACAACAAGCTTGAGATCATCACCAATCTGCCCGGCACTGTTGCGAAATGTTCTGGTCTGCGCATCCATGACATCAAGTGCCTGATTGACCTTCTGGGCATATCCGACCAGATCACCGCGCAGCCCGCGTGGAATGATCTTGCGGAAATAATCCCCGCGCGATGCACAATTCATCGCAGCAGCGGCTTCTTTGGTGAAGGCTTCTGTCAGGTCAAGCAACTGATTGACGGCATTTTGCATATTGGCAAGCTTGCCCCGGTGCAACCGGTTGGACACGCGCGCATCCATATTGCCATTGGCCGCCGCACGAACAATGTCGCACAGCTCATCAAGATATCGCTGCTGCCGATAGATGGTCAGAAGCCCGGCAGCACAACAAACGCTGAGCACCCCGGCAAGGCCCACAACAACAAGGCCCATATGCGATGACCAGACAAATCCCGCAACAACAGCCAACAGGCCCAGACACCAGCCCCCGGCCAGTACCAGACGCAGGTTAGAGAGTGAAAACAAATTGATCATAATCGACGCCCGCATCCCCCAGAAGCTTCGTGACCATTGCCGTTCCGCGTGCCATGCCTTCTTTGCGATTGCGTTCTTTGGCTTCTTCTTCGCAAAGGGCGGCATAAAGCGGAATGACTTTTTCAATGGCATCACGACGCGGTACGCGACGATTTGAATGATATCCGATGATCTTGCCATCGGGGCCGAAAGTCGGCGTTACATTGGCCAGAACCCAGTAATGGTCACCGTTCGAGCAACGATTGATGACATAGGCGAAAATTTCGCGACCGGCTTCGATGGTTTGCCATAACAGGGAAAATACACATCTTGGCATGCCGGGATGACGAATGATGCTGTGAGGCTGGCCAAGGATGTCGCGTTCACGGTATCCGGCCACCCGAAGGAACACATCATTTGCATATGTGATCCGACCTTTAAGGTCGGTCTTTGAAACGATAATTTCGTGTTCGTCGAAATAGCGTTCGACGCCGGTCAAGAACAGATTGTCCTGCTTCATCAGTTACACCCCACAACAAAGGACCCACCCCAATCGGTCCATCTGCGCACAAACATTTCGTCGCAGATTGAAGGGTAACTATATCCCGCAATGCCAATTACGGGGTTTGATGTAGCGCAAGGGAAAAGACGATTATTTGGCAGTGCCGGCCGTAACCTTTGCCACGACCGGCCCGATCATTATTCAACCGGCGACCAGCCGTCATCTTCACGCAGTTCGGCGTTTTTGATGTCGTCTTCGGCATTGTTCTGACCGCGGAACCCGGTGGCAATCAGATAGGCTTCCGGGCTTTCGGGGCGCGATGCCGGCGGCTTGGCGTGTTTGGTTACACGGAAATTCTTCTTAACCCGGTCAAGCAAATCGTTTTCGGTACCCCCCTTGAACACCTTGGCAATGAAAATACCACCCGGTGCCAGAACTTCCTCGGCAAACAGCAAGGCATGTTCGACCAGGTCAATAATGCGGATATGGTCGGTTTGACGATGCCCGGTGGTTTCAGGCGACATGTCGGAAATCACCGCATCAACCGGGCCATCAAGGGCCTGCTTGATCATGTCGGGTGCCTTGGGATCAAGGAAGTCGGCCTGCAAACAAGTTGCGCCAGACAGACCTTCCCATTCCAGAATATCGAGACCGACGACCTGGCCCTTGCCATGTTTGGAGCCGACCATATCAATCGCGACCTGCGTCCAGCCCCCCGGTGCAGCACCAAGGTCAACAATGCGCATACCCGGGCGCAGCAGATCAAACTGGTTGTTGATTTCAATCAGCTTGAAGGCCGCACGCGACCGGTAGCCCAGACGCTTTGCTTCCTGCACATAGGGATCATTGAGCTGACGGTCGAGCCAACGCGTCGAAGACAGTTTGCGCCCCTTTGCACTTTTGACACGCGTGCGCAGGCCACGGCGTGCGCCGGTATCAATGGCTGCAATGGCTGAACCCTTGCGGCGGCGCTGCCCGCCTTTTCCGCTGCGATTTTCGCTCATGATCTTTCCTGAACTGAATTCTGTTTTGGCCAATGGCCCGTCGGGACGATGCGTCTACCGATCAGGATGAAGCCGGAATATGCGACACTGTATGACGGCGCGCGTCGCACGGGTCAATAGCATGACCGTCCGCACGCATCAAATCGACCAAAATACCTTCGCGCAGGCCCCGATCGGCGACCTTGAGCGTCGCCAAAGGCCAGATATCACGAATCGCTGCGAAAATTGCCGCCCCCGCATCCATCAGTTCGGCCCGCTGATTCCCGATACAGGGATGCCCCTTGCGCTTGTCTGATTCCATGCGCAACAGCAATTCGGTCACCCGTTCGGCATCGTCAAAACGCAGATCCGATCCGTCAACCTTATGACGTTCATAGCGTTCAAGACCAAGCGCGATGCCACAGAAAGTCGTCACCGTACCGGATGTGCCGACCATCTGAACCTTGTCATCATCCAGCATGTCAGTACAGCAATTGCGTTTGGCGAATTCTTCAAGACGTTCACGGATTTCGGTCCGCATAGCTTCGAACCGTTCGCGCCGTTCCTCGACCGAGGCATAGCGTTCGGTCAGGCACAAAACCCCGCATGGCATCGAAAGTGTTTCAATGCACTGGGTTTTGCCGGTTTTGTCGACCTTGATCCAGCAGATTTCCGTGCTGCCACCGCCAATATCAAACACCACCGCATAGGGGCGTTCATCCAGCAGCGCCGAGCAGGCCTGAAGCGCAAGGCGGCTTTCCTCGTCTGGATTGATGATATCAAGGGTGATGCCGGTTTCATCAAAAACACGGCGCACGAATTCTTCGCGGTTATTGGCCGTCCGGCAGGCTTCGGTCGCAACGGCGCGCAAACGTGCACCGGGATGGCGGCGCAATTTTTTGGCACAGACACGAAGGGCATCAATCGCGCGTTCCATTGCCGCTTCGCACAGATATCCCTTTTCGCGGACACCTTCGCCCAAGCGCACGACGCGCGAAAAGGCATCAATAACCTTGAACCCGTCATTACATGGGCGCGCCACCAGAAGCCGGCAGTTCGAACTGCCAAGGTCAATCGCGGCATAAAGCGGCACGGTAATGCAATCGACCATGCGCGCAGGTTTTTCACGGTCACCGGGCACATGCACAGCCTGCCCCGGCTGCGGCATTGCCGGTTTGTCAGGCACCTCAAGCACCGCATGGTCGCCCATTGCAGCGCCGCCTGCGGGGCTTTCTGCCCGGTGCGAGTTGCTATGGGGATTGACCTGCTTCACCTTTCGAAAACCTGCTTTCTGTTAATCGCACTGTCTGTATCGCGGATCATCAAGACATTTATATGACGATCCCGCGAATCAGCTATATGAGTGTAACGACAATCCCCGACAAGGCAAATCCCGTATGCAGTAATCGCATGGTTGAATAAATCGAAACAAAAAAGGGGTTGCCAAACCCGGGCGGGTTTTATACATAGCGGCCCACGCCACGATGCATCGCGTGTCGCGGCGGACCAAGTTTTGTTGGGGAATAGGTTAACGGTAGACCTACGGACTCTGACTCCGTCAGTCCTGGTTCGAATCCAGGTTCCCCAGCCAACTTTGCCGGACGTTGCAATGGCCCAACATTGCGCAAAACATGCGGTCCGGGGTATAAATAACGCACACCAAAGTACTGCTGGGGAATAGGTTAACGGTAGACCTACGGACTCTGACTCCGTCAGTCCTGGTTCGAATCCAGGTTCCCCAGCCACTTTGCCCGACCTTCCCGATTTCGACCTTTGTTCTTTGCTGTTCTGATCGGCGTCGATCAATCATCAATCCTGCGCGCACGCAAATTGCGCGTGATGGCAGCTTTGATATACATCTGTAATCTCGATCACGTTTTCAGGAGACAGGCGATGGATCAGGTCACGGGCGGCTGCCTTTGCGGCAAGGTCACGATCACGGCAACCGGTGCGCCGTACCGGGTCGGTTTGTGCCATTGCCTGGATTGCCGGAAGCATCATGGCGCGCTGTTTCATGCATCCGCGATCTTTCCCGAAAAGGCCGTGACCATTACCGGTGAAACCACATCATTCAATGGACGGCATTTTTGTCCGACCTGCGGATCATCGGTTTATGGCCACACCGATGACGAAATCGAAGTCAATCTCGGCATTCTCGATGCCCCGGATCAATTCACCCCGAGTTACGAGCTTTGGACGATCCGGCGCGAAAGCTGGCTACCGGATTTTGCGCTTCGTCATTCTTATGAAAAAGATCGCCCGGAAACCGATCGCAACGAAGATTGATACTGCCTGACCGACACCAAACAGATCATCATGCAGATCGTCAGGAACACAAATGACAGGGGGGCGATGACTGATCAGGTTTATTTTCGGCCGCCTCGCCCGCATCGGACAAAACACTTGTTCCGGCATCGGTAATCAAAACATCGACGGGCACGTCATATTGGTGGGGTTTGATGTCCTCAAGTCGGGTTGCTTCAAACCCGATCCCGACCACCAGTGGCTTGCGCGTCATTGCCGCCAGTGTGCGGTCAAAAAAACCACCCCCATAGCCCAGCCTGTACCCTGCCCGATCAAACCCGACCAGCGGGGCAAGCAACACATGCACCGGAATTTCGGGGGTATCTTGCGGTTCGGGTATGCGGGCAAAGCCCGGGGTCATTACGGTATCAGGCGTCCAGTCGTGAAAGACCATCGGCATATCCCGGCCCGGAACAACAGGAAGGGCGGCGCGACCGCCTTCGGAAATATGGTCAGTTATCACCGGGCGCAGATCGACTTCATTCTGGATTGGCCAGTAAAACCCCACCGTCGCACCACGCCGCGCCGACAGGAAACTGTCAAAATGCGCGCGGATCTGATCGGACAGATTTTTATGGGTTACACTGTCCAGTTCCGATCGCCAGCCCAACAGGATACGCCGAACGGTTTGCCGCCATTCAGACTGGCTTTGTTCATCGTCCGATTGTGGCGGGGTTGGCAAATTCAGACTCATGGGCGCGATCACAGTTTGCGAATGGGATAGCGGATAGGATGTGCAGATGGACAGAAGTCACAAGCCTACAGCAAAACCCCATAAACGCATAACGCGCCGGGAACCCGGCGCGTTAACGGTTGTCAGCAAAAAAGCTGCAAGCCAGATAGAAATTTAGAGAATGGCGAGTTCTTCTGCCGACATGCGGCCATTGCGACCTTCAATCAGCTCAAACTGAATTTTCTGCCCTTCATCAAGTCCCTGCAGACCAGCACGCTGAACTGCGGTGATGTGCACGAATGCATCTTTTCCGCCTTCGTCAGGGGTGATGAAGCCATAACCCTTGGTCGCATTGAACCACTTAACCGTTCCGGTAGCCATATCCGTAGTCGTCCTTAGTTTAGTAGGCGCATCCCCGAAGTAAGGCGATGCAAGAAAACAGTCCCTGCAACACACCCATTAAGAGCATGATCACCATCAACCAGGAAGCAACCACGCGCATGAAAGATGCACTGCATCGTTTCAACAATTACGCGAAATTTGGGCTTAGTGCAATGGATTCATGTATGAAGTTCTTTTTTCGCCGTCTGATGTCATCGGTAAAATGCATGATTTCGTGCGGTTGAAAATCCCGCAAGGACACATCACCCCTAGATAAAACAATCTTCACGGCGAATTCTCGCAACGGTTCCAGATGCAAGAATGCAATTATATCATGAGGATATTTTTTTCATCGAACCGCATATTCAATACAGGCAAATCAGATAGGCGACTGATCCTTGTGACTTTTCCCTGCGTACCGATTGCCGATCCGCCTCGGAACCCGCGTGAATTCAAATTTCAGATCGGCACATCCTGTTGCGCCAAATGGCGGTTATCCGGACGCAATGAAATAAGCTGTTATGTCGCAGTAACTTATGGACCAGATGAAAAGAAATGTCTGATTTTGTCATTTTTTCGGGGACGGTTTCACGTGACATTGCCCCTGAATTGGTTTGATTATGGAACAATGAATCCAAAACGCATCAAATGGATGCGAATTCACAAGATCAATGCATCAGACCATAAGATGCAGCAAACGCGACCGGGACACCGAAAATACTTGAATGGGAACGACTTTCGGATCGGAATACAGTAAGTGACAGCGACAACCAAGATCGCAAACCCGCGTGACATCGCGCAAAACGCCATGGCGCTGATAAACGAGCTTAACCTGCAGCCGACACCTCAGGTTTATCACGTTTTTTACAGCTATTTGTCAGACGAGATTCCCGAACTCAGCCAATTGGTAAAGGTCCTGATCCGCAACACGCAGGAACTGGACGAAGAAACCGTTTACCGGATTTACCACAAATATCTGGGCACCCACGCGGTCGAACAGCATATCAACCAGGGGGTCGAAGGCCTTCAGGCAGCGGTCGAACGCGTCGAGGAAGCCGTGCATTCGGTCATGCGCGACACCGAACAGTTCTGTGGCGAATTCGATACCGCATCCCAACGGCTTCTGGCCGATGACATCACCCTTGAAGATGCCCGTTCCGTCAGCCGCCAGTTGTCGGGCACATCGAACAAGGCCCGCGACTGTTACGGCACCTTCAATGGCAGCCTTGAAGAATATCACAAGGAAGTCCGCCGGGTCAGAACCGAACTGGAACTGGTGCGCCGTGACGCCCTGACCGATACGCTGACCGGCATTGCCAACCGCAAGAATTTTGACAGCTCGCTTCGCGAAGCCGTGACCTCAACCATGGAAACCGGTGCGCCCTTGACCTTGCTGATGATCGATATCGACCATTTCAAGGAATTCAACGACAATTTCGGGCACCGGGCCGGTGACGGGGTTCTCAAAGCGGTGTCGCGGGTACTGGTACGTTCGACCAAAGGCGCAGATACGGTCGCGCGATATGGCGGCGAAGAATTCGCGGTCATCTTGCCCGATACAACACGTGAAAACGCTGAAAAACTGGCAAACAAGCTGCGTGAAAACGTGTCAAACCAGCGGATTATAAATAAAAAAACAGGCAAAGATTTCGGTAAGTTAACCGTTTCTATTGGCTTGACGTCCTACCAACTAGGGGAGAATATACTTGAGTTTGTTGATCGCGCGGACAAGGCTCTTTATCTCGCAAAACAGGATGGTAGAAACACCTGTGTCCTGCAGTAGGTCATACGCATAAACAGGCACTAAACAAACGTTCCGGGTCATTAAATCTCTGACACAAGAGAAAACCGGGGCACATAATCAACAGGTAAAGACACCGAGCCAACACACGTGTCCTGACAGGCCAAAATCAGCAGGTTCGAGCCCTTATAATCGTCCCTGTTATGCACAACATACATGTGCAAAGGCTTTGCGGGGCGGAGCAACCATATGAAGACACCAAAGACCGAACGTAAGATCGAACTTGAACACAAGATTTTCAAAACGTTCGAAGAATGCCACTTTCAGAAGTCTGATATTTCAGACGAAGCTCTTTTTGTCCTTAAAATGGCAGAAGGATCTGTTGTGTCATTGCCGCTTAAGGCCATCTGCCGTGAATTCGATATCGATCCGGAATCCAAAGATGGCGATCTGATCAGCCTGATCGACAAGGCCCTGAATTTTATCAACGTGCTGTGCCCCGGCGACAATTTGCCGCTTGAGGTTCTGACCGGCGAAGCATCCTGGGAAGTCGACGAAGAACATCAGGCGATTGCCTATAACCGTATTACCATGCAGTTGGTCACCTGGATGTCCGGCAGTGAGGAACTCATTACCGACCCGGACGAATTGATGCAGATCGCCGAGGACCCCAACACCAAGAAAAAGATCAACCAGGCCTTTGACGAAGTTGCCGAAAAGCTTGGCCTTGGCAAGGATAACCGCGAGGAAGTCGTCAATCTGGTCCATCAGGTCGCAGACGAGCTGTCCTATATCGAAACGCTGCGCGTGAAATACCGCAAGATCCTGATGGTTGATCGCAAGTTGCAGGAACTGCGCCGTATCTATGCCCATGAAAAAGGCGTTCTTGAAACCGTCACCCAGGCCATCCGCCTGCTTGATGATGCCAAGAAAAAGTTCGAAACGACATTTGACGAACTTGATGCCAATACCGGGGAAATCATGTCGGTGCTGCGCAACTTCACATCCCAGCGCCAATATATCCGCAGCAAACGTGATGACTTGCACAAACGCCTGCGCGCCTGGCAACCCCTGATCGAGCTGTGGGAAGACCTTCAGCTTGAACGTGGTCCGGCGGCTGTAAGGCTTGTCAAGGAAACCTATCAGTTCCTTGCCCCGCGCTTCATGAAGGTCAAGGAATGGCTTCTGATGACCAAGGTGCAGGATGGCGTGGCCGAACAGCACAGCTTCAAGAACGAAGATGAACGCATGGGCGCGCTCAAGGGCAAGATGATGCAGTGGTAACCCACCCCATCGGTTCGGATACACAAAAGGCGCGAAATCAAATTCGCGCCTTTTTTCCTGACTGCTGCCCAATGCGGCCAGATGCAGCCCGGTGCAGCCCGACCTTTGGCGAAACGGTCAGTCCCCTGCCATGGTGATTTTAAGGGCAACGTGATCATCAATTACGGTAATCGATTTGGCCGCATGTGCGGGTACCGGCACCTTGCGATCAATGCAATAGGCAATCATCGCCGCGGCAAGCTGGGCACCGGATGTCGGGATGACGGTTTTCTGCCCCTCGTCCGAGGTAATGGTCATGCGGGCGACGACTTCTTTTGATCGTTCGATTTCAAAACTGCTGATCTGGCCCGGCGGCAGCGACTTTCCCGTGCGCCGACCATGCGCCACCAGCGCCTTGATCAGTTCGCCATCTTCAAAAACGATACAGCGTATCTCGCGCATGCCGCACATCCTGTAACAGTTGTTTGATTACATATGGTTACTGCAGAACCACAAAACAAACATTAACAGATACGATGCTGCGTCACGCACAGGGACACCCGCATTTGGCCCGCCCGTGATCGAAATCCGGCTTAGCTGCTGGCAAGCCAGATGCCGACACCGATCATCAGGGTTCCGGCCACCCGGTTCAGTACCCGTACATTACCGCTTTTTTCAAGGAACCGGCGCAAGGACCGGCCACCGGTCGCATACAGCGTCATGCAAATCAGTTCGGTCACCAGAATGATCGCCACCAGAACCGAAAGTTGCGGAGCGATGGCATGTTCAAGACTGATAAATGGCGGCAGCAATGAAATCATGAAGGCCCAGCCTTTGGGATTGGCAATGGCCGTCACAAAGCCCTGCGCCATAAGGGCGGTTGCCTTTGCTGTCTTGACCCCGTCGACCTCGGCCGATAGCGCCATACGCCCGCGTGAACGCCACATCTGAATGCCCAGCCAGGCCAGATACGCACCGCCGACATATTTGAAAACCGCAAAGACGGCCGGGTACTGTAACATCACGGTTGCAACACCGAGCGCGGATGCCACCACCACAATCCCGACGCCAACAAGTTCGCCCGCCATCATCCAAAGGGTACGGCGCAGACCGATGGTCATGCCAAGCGTCAGGGCAAGGGTCATGCACATGCCCGGCGTAATCGACACAAAAAAGGCCGTCGGGATAAAGGCCCCGATCAAGGAGAGACTGACCATCAAAGGTTCCTGTGGCTTGGTGTGGTGCGCATTTCTGATCGCCATTTTTGGGGCATGGCAGGATCAGACAAAACCACTACCCGATAAGGCGATTTCCGACCAGCGTCTTTTTGGCATGGCTTCATTCCCGTCACAAACCGCAATCAGCTTCTCTGAAATCTGTGCCGGAAAGCCTTTGGAACCGGGAAAATACAGCCTGCTTTTGCCCCCTGCTTTTTGCCACCCCGCTAAATTCCACCCCAAAAAGAAGCCAAAAGGTACAAAAATTACTTGACCCCGGCGGGTCGTCCGACGAAATTGGGGACATCGCCAGCCAAGACTGGCACCCAAGCCAATTGATGAAGACCGATGACCGCAGACATTTGCAACATTGATGCATATGCCGATCGCGCCGAAGCCGATGCTTCGGGCGCCTTTGTGCTGTCTGCCCTAAACCTTCTACTCGGTCTTATTGGTCTTGCAGCCCTAGGCTCGCTACGACTTACGCGCCCCTGAGCGTAATATGACGGCCCGGATCACAGGACACATTGTCGATCCATTTGCCGCAGCTCAGGGGAATAAAGTCGCGCCAGACGGCCCGCACTCCTTCCAGACAGAATTTACATACCGGGCAAGGCCCGCTTGATCAGGAAACAATATAATGGCTAGTGCAAACGACAATCGCGTCATCATTTTCGACACCACCCTGCGTGACGGTGAACAGTCCCCGGGTGCGTCGATGACGCTTGATGAAAAGCTGCGCGTGGCGAATGCCTTGGCTGAGTTGAAGGTCGATGTGATCGAGGCCGGATTTGCCATCGCATCGAATGGTGACTTCCAGTCCGTCAACGAGATCGCCAAACAGGTCAAAGGCCCGACCATCTGTTCGCTGGCCCGCGCGGCCAAGGGCGACATCGAACGCGCTGCCGAGGCGCTGGAACCCGCAGAAAACAAACGTATCCACACGTTCATTTCCACCAGTCCGCTGCATATGAAATACAAATTGCAGATGGAACCGGAACGCGTTCTGGAAAAGGTCATCGAAAGCGTCACGCTGGCGCGCAAATTCACCGATGACGTCGAATGGTCGGCAGAAGACGGTTCGCGTACCGAGCATGACTTCCTGTGCCGCTGCGTCGAAGCTGCGATCAATGCCGGTGCAACCACCATCAACATCCCGGACACGGTCGGTTACACCACCCCGACCGAATATGCCGATCTGATGACCATGCTGTTTAACCGGGTTCCGAACATCGACAAGGCGATCCTGTCGGTTCACTGCCATAACGATCTGGGTATGGCGGTTGCCAACTCGATCTCGGCGGTCAATGCCGGGGCCCGTCAGATCGAATGCACGATCAACGGCCTGGGTGAACGCGCGGGTAACGCCGCACTCGAAGAAATCGTTATGGCGATCAATACCCGTAACGACGCCTTCCCCTTCACCACCGGGATCGACAGCACCAAGATCATGAATGCATCGCGTCTGGTATCAGCGGTTTCCGGTTTCGTGGTTCAACCGAACAAGGCGATCGTTGGTGCCAACGCCTTCGCCCATGAAAGCGGCATCCATCAGGACGGCTTCCTGAAGAATTCCGAAACCTATGAAATCATGAAGCCGGAATCGATCGGCCTGAACAAATCAAGCCTGGTCATGGGCAAGCATTCCGGTCGCCATGCCTTCCGTGAAAAGCTCAAGGAGCTGGGCTTTGCCGATTTGGGCGACAATGCCATCGAAGATGCCTTTGCCCGCTTCAAGGATCTGGCTGACAAGAAAAAAGAAGTCTATGACGATGACATCGTCGCACTGGTCGATGACGGCATGCGCGACAACGAACATATCAAATTCGTTGGCCTGACCGTGACCTGTGGCTCCAAAGGTCCGCAGACTGCGGAACTGGAACTGAATGTCGATGGTGAAATCCGCACGGCCAAAACCACCGGTGACGGCCCGATTGACGCGACCTTCAACGCGATCAAGGAAATCTATCCGCATGACTGGCGCCTGAAACTCTATCAGGTTCACGCCGTGACCGAAGGCACCGACGCCCAGGGCACCGTGACGGTTAAACTTGATGGCGAAGACCGCACGGTTGTCGGCAATGCATCGGACACCGATACGGTTGTTGCTTCCTGCATGGCCTATGTAACTGCCGTGAACAAACTGATCGAGAAAAGCAAGAAGACCGCCCCGGACGCCATGGCATCCTGATCGGCTTTATTGCCTGACAAGACATTGGGGGTGGCGTTTTCGCCGCCCCCTTTTCTTTGCTGGTCACGGACGCCGGGTTGTTGCGGTTCATCGCGGTTCGATGTGTCTTGCGACATTGCATCCTGATCCGTTGGACCGGCATTGCTGCGGCCAGCTGTTTTGCCAGCTGTTTTGCCCGCTGCCGCCATGTGGTATCCTTGGTCCTGACCAGAAAGCCGGATCAGGTGATGGCATGTCGGGCACATTCAAACGATACGGGAACATCCTGTTACGGATCGCTGCTGTGATGGCGACCATGTCGATCTGCGTCACCACCGTCAGCCAGGCTTCAAGTGACACAACAAACCATCAGCCACACACCGTTTTGGTTCCCGCCCTGCCCTATCCGCAAAGCGGGCTGCGCAAACGGTTATCCGATGCCGGGAAAACACTTCCCGCCATTGATAACAGCCTGCAGGCCGATATTCCGGGCCTCTATTATCCCCCGCGTCAGATCGGCACGGACATTCCCGACGCAAACCGCCATCCTGCAATCGTAGCCCTTCCTGATTGCGATGATCACTTTCCGGAAGACTGGATCAATATCCTGCGCGATCTTGGCATCGGTGTTCTGGTGATATCTCCAAACCGCGCCCATCCATCGCAGGTCTATTGCAGCGAAGGGTCGCTTGGAAATCCCAAACACGGTCTGACCTATTGGGCGTTTGATGGACTAAGCGCGCTTGATTATCTTGCAAAGCAGCCTGACATCGACCCGGATCGGATTGCCATTTTCGGGTATGGCTATGGTGGCGGTGCGGCCCAACTGGCGATTTATCGTGATGGTCATGCCAAACATTTTGCCGCACGGTTTCGCGCCCTGATCGGCTTGCGCCCGCAATGCATGTCGGAAATGAACAATTTTGCGCCAAGTCTTCTGATCGCACTGCGCGGTGATCCGTTCAACCCGCCTGCCTGGTGCCAATGGCGGATGGATCGCGACCTGACACCTGCGCGTGCATTGGTCCGTTTCGAGCTGATCGGAAATGGTGAAACAGTTGAAAAACAAGCGACTCGTAAAGTGGTCGCACCAGAAAAAAGCCCGGAGGTTGTCAGTATTGTGACAGAATTCCTGTCCCAATCCGGGGTAATCACCAAAAACAGAGAAAATTGAATTTATCCGCCAAGACCATATTCCTGATCATGTTTTTCCACCCTTATTTCAGGAAATTTACGCGCCTTAATTATTCCTCAATCCCCTGCGCAGATTATTCGTGCATCGGCTTGTTCCTTGCGCTATCAAAGCCGGTACATTCGCATTCAAGATTTTACTATTAACCGGGGCATAGGGCAGGAATGTTTTCCAAGCTTCTTGGGGTTTTATCCTCCGACATGGCGGTGGATTTGGGCACCGCGAACACACTGGTTTACGTTAAGGGGCGTGGCATCGTCCTCAACGAACCGTCCGTGGTGGCCATTACCGACGAAAAAGGCAAGAAACAGGTCCTTGCGGTTGGTGAAGAAGCCAAACAGATGCTCGGTCGTACCCCGGGGTACATTCAGGCGATCCGCCCGCTGCGTGACGGCGTTATTGCGGAATTCCATATCGCCGAAGAAATGATCAAGCACTTCATCCGCAAGGTTCACAACCGTCGCAACTTTGCCAGCCCGGAAGTCATCATTTGCGTACCGTCCGGGTCGACCGCAGTTGAACGCCGCGCCATTCAGGAAAGTGCTGAAAGTGCCGGCGCACGCAAGGTCTGGCTGATTGACGAACCGATGGCCGCTGCAATCGGTGCCGGTCTTCCGGTGACCGAGCCGACCGGCTCGATGGTTGTTGATATCGGCGGTGGCACCACCGAGGTTGCCGTTCTGTCGCTGGGCGGTATCGTCTATGCACGTTCGGTACGCGTCGGTGGCGACAAGATGGACGAAGCAATCATTGCTTACATCCGTCGCACCCATAACCTTCTGGTTGGCGAAAGCACTGCTGAGCGCATCAAGAAGGAAATCGGTTCGGCCTGTGCACCCGATGATGGTGATGGCGCAACGGTTGAAATCCGTGGCCGCGACCTGATGAACGGTGTTCCGAAAGAACTTCTGATTTCCGAACGCCAGATTGCAGAAAGCCTTGCAGAACCGGTTTCGGCCATTATCGAGGCTGTGAAGGTCGCACTTGAACAGACCCCGCCGGAACTGGCAGCAGATATCGTCGACAAGGGCATCGTCCTGACCGGCGGTGGCGCGATGCTTGGCAATCTTGATTATGTCCTGCGTCATGCAACCGGCCTTCCGGTTTCGATCGCGGACGATCCTCTTTCCTGTGTTGCACTGGGTACCGGTCGCGCACTTGAAGAGAAAAAGATGCTGCGCAACGTTCTGCACACAGCATACTAAAATTTTGGCCTGAAATATCATCACCGGGTCGTATCCGTACTGGACGCGACTCGGTGATTTCGTTATGGTTGAATATCCCGTTGGGGATACAAGACGAACTTTTGGGAAATCGCGGGGAATACATTGGCACAGCATGGCGGTCCGCAGCAGCGAATCTTTTCGCCGTTACGCACGGCGCTTCACCGCTTCGCTTTCATATTGCTGATATTCACAGCTTTCGGGCTGATGCTTCTGGGGAAGGCCGATACGGTTCTGATTGAACGTATCCGTGCGGCATCTGCCGATCTCGTATCCCCGGTCATGAATGTTGTTTCCCGCCCGGCGGCCAGCATCAACGAGCTGACCGACAAGATTTACAACCTGGCCCATCTTTACGAAGAAAACGAACGCCTGCGCCGTGAAAACCAGCAATTGCTGGCCTGGCAGCAAGCCGCCCGTAATCTTTCGCATGAAAATGTGCGCCTGCGTGAACTTGCACATTACACCAATCCGCCTGCCCTGCATCTTGTGACAGCGCGTGTCATCGCCGACATGGGTGGGGCCTATGCCCATAGTGTGATGATTTCGGCCGGTTCGCGTGACGGTGTCGCCAAGGGACAGGCCGTTATTTCCGACGAAGGTCTGGTTGGACGCGTCGCAGAAGCCGGATATCAGGCATCGCGTGTTCTTCTGATCACCGACATCAATTCGCGCGTGCCGGTCATTGTCGAAAATTCCCGTGACCGCGCGTTCCTGTCTGGTGACAACACCAACCGTCCGCTTCTGACATTCCTGACCGCCGATGCGGCCGTTGCACCGGGTGATCGCATTCTGACGTCGGGCCATGGCGGCGCATTCCCGCCGGGCATTCCGATCGGTGTCGTGTCATCGGTATCGGAAAATGCCGTTCGTGTCGCCCCGCTGTTCCGTCGCCATCAGCTTGAATATCTGCGTGTTGCCGATTACGGCCTGCAAGGTATCCTGAGCGAAAAGCGCATCCGCGACAGCCAGGCACCGGTAAATACCAATGCCACCCAACTGTCGCCCGAAATTCCGGCCGGGGTTGGCGTGGTTCCCGCAGCGCCGGCTGAACCCGCCCCGTCCGCACAGAAACCGCCGGCAGGGGAACTTCCGTGAAGCCCGGCGTCTGGCAACGACTGGACGTCATCGCACGTGGTCTTTTTCCGGCATTCAGCGTTTTCGTCCTTCTGCTGATCAATCTTTTGCCAATCAGTGTACCGTTGCTGTCCACGGCATCACCGGCGCTTGCCCTTATGGCGGTGTTTTACTGGTCGGTGAACCGGCCCGATCTTTTGACAGCGGTGGCCGCCTTCCTGCTGGGCCTGCTTCAGGATCTTCTGATGGGGTTGCCGCTTGGCGTAAGCCCGCTGGTTTTGCTTCTGGTACAGACCGGCTCGGCAAGTCAGGGACGCTTTTTCCATAACAAACCCTTCAGCGTCATGTGGTGGGGCTTTGCCCTGGTGGCGATCCCGGCCCTGCTGATCCAGTGGTTGCTGAGTTCCGCCCTGATTGGCGCATTGTTGCCGATCAAGGCAACCATGATCAGCTATGTACTGACTGCTGTGCTGTTTCCGATTGTTGCCTGGGTTCTGGCGCGCGCGCAAAACAGCCTGCTGCGCTATGTTTAGGGCATCGGGTGTCCTTCGAAATTCCGTGCAAAATTGATGTTTTGGCAACGGCTATCGGATATGCTTGAACAAGATGGTTTCCAAGCCCTTCCAACCGGGATAAAACGGGCAAAAATCAGCAGTTTCGCACTGCAACGGTTCGCCTAGAAAAGACAGGTATTCTTCGCCCATGTGGCATCGCGATTCAGACAGGTTCAGAATGTTCACCCGACGTGCCCTTATGCTGGGTGCTGGCAAGGGTGTTTTGCTGACGGGGCTGGCCGCGAGGATGTACTATCTTCAGGTCCTTGAAAGCGACCGCTACCGGACATTGGCTGATGAAAACCGCATTTCCCACCGGCTGTTGCCGCCACCACGCGGGCTTGTGACCGACCGGTTCGGCGCACCGCTTGCCGTGAACCGGCAGAACTATCACATCATGATCGTCCGCGAACAGACGCCTGATGTGCGCCGCACGCTTGAAATCCTTGATCAGATTATTGAACTTGGCCCCGATACCATCGAACGGGTCGAACGTGATGTTTCGCGCCGCCGGTCCTTTGTGCCGGTGACTGTGCGCGACAATCTGACTTGGGATGAAGTTGCCCGTGTCGGCGTCAATGCACCCGATCTTCCCGGACTGATCATTGATGCCGGGCGGTCACGCGACTATCCCGAAGGCCCGCATCTGGCCCACACGCTGGGCTATGTTGCTGCGGTTTCGGAAAAGGAACTTACCGGCGATCCGCTGCTTGAACTGCCGGGCTTTACCATTGGCAAAAGCGGCGTTGAAAAGGTCTATGACCTTGCCCTGCGCGGTACGGCGGGCACCAGTCAGGTCGAAGTCAACGCCCTTGGCCGTGTGATCCGCGAACTTGAACGCGAAGAAGGCGAAAGCGGCAATACGGTTGTCATGACGCTTGATCTTGAATTGCAGCGCTATGCCAATCAGCGCCTTTCGGATCAGGAAAGCGCATCGGCCGTTGTCATGGACATCCATAATGGCGAAGTCCTGGCCCTGGCATCACATCCAAGCTACGATCCGAATGCCTTTACCAACGGCATTTCCCACAAGCTATGGAACAGTCTGGTCAACAATACCTATGCGCCGCTGTCGAACAAGGCAGTGAACGGGACCTATGCGCCCGGGTCGACCTTCAAGATGTGCGTCGCCCTTGCCGGGCTTGAGGCCGGGATCATCACGCCCAATCAGAAATTCTTCTGCAGCGGCCATCTTGATCTTGGCAATGCCCGGTTCCATTGCTGGAAACGTGGTGGTCATGGCTGGATGAACATGCATGACTCGCTCAAGCATTCCTGCGACGTCTATTATTATGAAATCTCGCAAAAGATCGGCATCGACCGGATCGCCGCCATGGCTCACAAGCTTGGCCTGGGTGAAGAAACCGGTATTGATCTTCCCAATGAACGCAGCGGCCTGATCCCGACCAAGGACTGGAAGGAAATCCAGCTTGGCAAACGCTGGCAGGGGGGCGAAACCCTGATTGCCTCGATCGGTCAGGGATATGTTTTGGCCACCCCGCTTCAGCTTTGCACCATGACTGCACGTCTGGCATCGGGCAAGGCCGTGCGACCGCACCTGACACGCGATCATGTAACACCCGAAGGTGTCACCAGCCGCGAAGCAGAAGAATTCCCCGACCTTCAGGTCAGCCGTGTCAATCTGGCGCGTATTCGCGACGGCATGAACGGTGTTACCAACGAATTACGCGGCACCGGCCATGGCGCCCGGATCAAGATCAAGGGCATGGAAATGGCCGGCAAAAGTGGCACCAGCCAGGTACGCCGTATCACCATGCGCGAACGCCAGACCACAGGCGTTCTGGGCAATGACGAATTGCCATGGAAATATCGCGACCACGCATTGTTTGTGGCCTTTGCCCCGGTCGACAATCCGCGCTATGCCTGCACGGTGGTGGTTGAACATGGCGGTGGCGGATCCAGTGTCGCCGGTCCGATTGTCCGCGATCTTCTTTTGAAGGCACAGGAACTGCAATCCGCCCGTCAGGGAATATCGGCTGCCAACTTGCCCAACAGCGCCCAGCTGCGCCCAAGACCAGCCCAGAACAACCGCAATGAGGGCTGATCCATGGCCATGAGCAAATATCGCATTGGTGAAGATCCGGACTATGTGCCGATCGGACGGCGACTGTTGCTGTTGAACTGGACACTGGTTCTGTTGATCGCGGCATTGTCGGGGATCGGCTTTGCCATGCTTTATTCCGCGGCCAATGGATCGTTCCAGCCATGGGCCGAACGCCAGATGATGCGTTTTGCGGTCGGGTCGGCCCTGATGATCGTGATTGCGGTAACCGATATCCGTGTCTGGCTGAAACTGGCCTATTTTTCCTATTTCGTTGCGCTGGTTTTGCTGGTTGGCGTCGAAATCAAGGGTGATATCGGCATGGGCGCGCAACGCTGGATCAATCTTGGTTTCTTCCAGTTGCAACCATCAGAATTGATGAAGATCTCGCTGGTGCTGGCTTTGGCCCGGTATTTCCACGGTCTGACGGTCGAAGATTCCGGCCGGATTACCCTTTTGATCCCGCCACTTTTGATGGTGCTGGCCCCGGCGGCACTGGTGTTGCGCCAGCCTGACCTTGGAACGGCACTTTTGCTGATTGCCGGGGGTGGTGTGATTTTCTGGCTGGCCGGTGTCCGGATGTGGAAATTTGCCCTTATTCTTGGCAGTGCGCTTGCCGCGATCCCGATTGGCTGGCAGTTCCTGCGCGATTATCAGAAGAACCGCGTTCTGACGTTTCTTAATCCGGAAAATGATCCGCTGGGTGCGGGCTATCACATTACCCAGTCAAAGATTGCACTGGGGTCCGGCGGCCTGTTTGGCAAAGGCTTCATGCTGGGCTCGCAAAGCCACCTGAACTTCCTGCCGGAAAAGCAGACCGACTTTATCTTTACCATGCTGGGTGAGGAGTTCGGTCTTGTCGGTGGTCTGGCGCTGCTGGCTCTTTATGCGCTGGTCATTACCTATGGCTATGTGATTGCGCTGCGTTGTCGCAACCAGTTCGGGCGTCTGGTTGCCATCGGGGTGACATCGACCTTCTTCCTGTATGTCTTCATCAATATCGCGATGGTGATGGGGCTGATCCCGGTGGTCGGCGTGCCATTGCCACTGGTGTCGTATGGTGGCACCGTGATGATGACCATTCTGGTCAGTTTCGGACTGTTGATGAGTGTTTCAATCCACCGCGACATTCGCATATCCCGTCAGGGGAATGACGACGGCCGGAACTAGGCCGCCCGTCAACTCCATCGACATTCTGCGATCAGGTTTCGGAAACCGACAGGTTTGAATGTTCGGGGATCTGTTTGAAATCGCAGGGTTCACAACGATTTCGGCCATTTTCCTTGGCATCATACAGCGCGCTATCCGCCAGCGAGTACATCACAGCCGATATATCGCCGCTGTCCCAGCTTTTAAGCCCGTCGATATGCATAGTTGTTTCGTGATCAAGGTTGGCCATGCCGGCAGATGACGGAAGCCCCGCAATCCCGAAACTTGCCGTGAAGTGCAGATCATGGCCGCCAAAGGCAACAACAGCCTTTTCAAAGGCCCCGCGCAGACGTTCTGCCAGCTTCATCGCTCCTTCGATTTCTTCACCGGGTAATAGAACAGCGAATTCTTCACCGCCCATTCGGGCCGGCAGATCAATGTCGCGCAGGTTTGACTGCATCACTTTGGCCAGTTCGACCAGAACCGCATCACCGGCCTGATGCCCGTGTGTGTCGTTAAAGGCCTTGAAGCGGTCAATATCGAGCAGAATGATCGAAACCGGCGTGTCGCGGCGACGCCAGACAGAAATCGCTTCTTCAAACCGCGCCAGATAGGACCGACGGTTTGGCAAACCGGTCAGCGGATCGGTCGAGGCCAGCACTTCGAGCTTTTTCATTGCCGCATTCAATTCTTCGGTTCGCGCAGCGACGCGGGCCTCAAGATTGACATTGGCATCAAGCAGTTCGTCGCGTGCCTTGCGCAGTTGCCCCAGTTGACCGCGGATCATGCCAAACAGACCGACCGTGACAGACCCCAGCAACTGGATTTCATCATCATGCCGGTGATATGGCGGCATCTCCATCGGCTTGGACTCATCGGTCGGGTCGGATTTGACCAGATAATTGCCAAGACGCACCAGAGGCCGCGAAAAGATATAATAGCTCATGCCCGCAAAGACGATGGCCATCAATACTGCCAGTATCATGGTCGCAAGGAATGACCAAGACAGACGCGAAAACAGGGCGGTGACAAAAACCTGCGGGCTGAATTCAATGATCATTTCGCCCATGACGGTGGCGGGTTCGACATCAGGGTCACGCACAGGCACGCTGATGGTTTGCAAACCGCCAAACAGTTCTTCGGCCCAATGACTGCTCGGAATTTCCCCCGCCGCGCGGCGTCTTTCATAAAAAACATCACCGTCGGATGTCATCAGTGTGACGCGCTGAATGGACCGCTGGCTCATCATGCCGCCAACCATCACATCGGCAAGGTCAAGGTCACGTTTCTGAAGTGCCTGCACAGCGACCGGCACGTTGGATGCGGTCACGCGCTGATTGCCCTGCTGATAGATCTCGGCAAGCCAGCGATAATCCTGATATCCGCGAAATGCAACGATCAGCAAACCAAGACCAACAGCAAGCAACAGGGAATATTTCAATTGCCGGGCGGCAATTGTACTTCCCAGTTTCAGGCTGGCCAGCGCATCGTTATCATCTTCGTCCGATTGCCTAGCCAAGCCTGCATTCCCTCACTTTTAAGTGGTCCTGATTTTTGGGCTTTCAGTTAATTATGTTCTTTGTCGTGCGACAAAAGCCCAAACCGATATTCTGCCCCCACGGGCGCGTTGACAAGACTAAACCGGGAAAAATCAACTTTATCCCAGTCCCGCGTGAACAATATGTCATTAAAGTCAGCCATATTTTCGCGCGTAACAGCTTCCATTCTAAACGTTATTTCGGGATGGTCTTTCAGAAATTCAACGCCATTAACGTAATCATGCAACAAAACCATCACCCAGGCACCGGCAAAAAAATGCCCGCCATGGGTCAGCGTCATCTCGCCATCGGTTACGGCATCAAGGCCCTCTGTTGACCAGTTAAGGCCACCAACAAAAACATCCTTGCCCGGAACCCGCCCAGCTTCTTTCAATGCGGCGATCGCGCCAAGGGCGATATTATCGTTTGCCGCCCATACCGCATCAATGCAGCCACCGCGCTTTATCCACGCCTCGGTCTGGCGGAATGCTTCGTCATATGACCAGTTCGCAACGATACGGCGCTGTTCGCGCAACACCGGATAGCGGCTAAGTGCGTGATCAAGCCCCTTAAGGCGTTGCAAGGATGCCGGGGTGTTGCGGTCTCCGGCAATTGACAACAGACACAGTGTCTGGGGCATCGCGTCCCCTTGTGCCAGGCGCGCGCCATCAATCAGCGACTGGGCAATATCATAGCCCGCGCGTTCATTATCGGGGGTCAGCGTCAGGATCCAGTTTTTGATATCCTTGCGCGGGGTGCCATAGGTGTATTTCTGTTCCTGGGTAAGATCATTCAGCAGCATGATCACCGGAATGCCGCGCTTTTCGGCTTCGAGCACGATGCGCGTTCCTTGCTGATGTTCATTGACCGCGATGATGTAATCGGGTGGTGGTTGCATGGCAAAGGCCTGCTCGGCACTTTCGACCATCATTTTCCAGTCTCGATCACTGTCAAAAACCGTCAGCTCATAGCCGAACTGATCGGCTGCGGCCTGCATGGTGTCGCGAACATCTTTCCAGAACCCGCGATCACCATAGCCCGGATTGATAAAGGCCACACGAATGTGGTCGGACTGATCCCCATTTTGTTGTGCGTTTGTTTTTAATGGCGCTGCCACAACACACAATAAACCGACCCCAAGCAGAGCCCAAAACAACCTATGCACTTCTCATTCCCCGAAGAAACGCTGCCACAGCCAAAACCGTATTTCAGCAATCCATACGATCGGATAGTGAATTTCGCTTCAAAGGTCAAATGATCTGCGCGAATTTAATTTAGAATACCTATAATATTATGATGACTGCCACATCTTCCTGATCTGGCAGTCCATCCAAGTTGTTGTTTGCACATGACAAACCGTCAAAACGGTACTGTCGGCGGATAGATGAATAATCATCTTGTCCACCGCACGAAACAGGCTGAAACAGCCCGACAGTACGCGATTTTGACGTTAAAGGGCGGGACTCTTACGGGGAACCCGATTGTGCACGGCTAAGTGCACGGGCAAGTTCCTCGTTGGACATGTTGGCGCGATCTTCGATCCCTTGCTGCTGAGCAAGATGATAAAGATCATCCCGGCGCCATTTGTTGAAGTCCGGCTTTCTATAGGGACGAAACGTGGATGTTTCCCGTTCTGACTTCGAGAGTCTGTTAAAGCTCGCCACTCTTGCCTCCTTTATGGGACGGTCCAAGCGATCTCGGCACAGTGCTTTCCCCCCGAAACTGTAAAAGTGCCGTAACAATTCATGTAGGAGAGTTTGGAAGAATTTCTATTCCCCCTCCCCGGTTTTTCCCGGAAATGTGCGGCATACCCCTGATCTGGAACGAAAAATAAGTATCTGGAACATCTCCACAATCACAATTTGTCGTCACTTTGCTGTTGAAATGTCATTTCTGTTGGGGGGCCCTGAAATCTCTGATAGCATCGAACAAAACACTGATCAGGGATGTGTCATATGGCATTGCATTTTGAACGCCAGGAACTGGCAAACCGCCGCGCACGAACAATTGAAAAGCTCGAAAAGGCCGGTCTCGACGGGCTGTTGATGTTCCGTCAGGAAAGCATGTTTTACCTGACCGGGTATGACACATTCGGCTATGTGTTTTTCCAGTGCCTGTATCTTGGTGTTGATGGCCGGGTTGCACTGATTACGCGGGCACCTGATCTGCGACAGGCGCAACATACATCCGATATCAACGATATCCGCATCTGGGTCGATGGCCCTGACGTCAATCCGGCCTTCCAGTTGCGCGACATGCTGGCTGAATTCGGCTGTGGCGGCAAAACCCTTGGTGTCGAGTATGAGGCCTATGGCCTGACCGCAGCCAATGGCAAAAAGCTTGAAACCGCGCTGGACGGCTTTTGTACGCTTAAAGATGCATCGGGACTGGTTTCCGAATTGCGCGTCGTCAAAAGCCCGGCCGAATTGGCTTATATCCGCAAGGCTGCCGAACTGGCTGATGACGCATGGGATGCTGCGCTTGACACGGTTCATCCCGGCGCATTCGAAGGCGATATTCTGGCGGCGATGCAAGGTGCCATCTTTGCAGGCGGCGGGGATTATCCGGGCAATGAATTCATTATCGGAGCCGGACGCGATGCCTTGTTGTGCCGGTATTTCACCGGGCGCAAACACATCGCCCAGACCGACCAGATCACTTTGGAATGGGCGGGTGCCTATCGGCACTATCATGCAGCGATGATGCGCACCATCCCGGTTGGCAAGGCCCTGCCCCGGCATATTGAAATGCACAAGGTCGCAACCGATGCGCTGGTTGCCTGCCGCGAGGCGCTTCGCCCCGGCGAGCCAATCGGCAAGGTGTTTGATGCCTATGCCAAGGTCTGTGATCAGGCCGGAATGCGCGCCCACCGGCTCAATGCCTGTGGCTATTCAATGGGCACGACCTTTGCCCCGAACTGGATGGACTGGCCGATGTTCTATCATGGCAACCCGGTGATTGCCGAACCGGGCATGGTATTCTTCCTGCACATGATCCTGATGGACAGCGAAAGCGGGATTGCCATGTGTCCGGGCCATTCGGTCATTGTCACCGAAACCGGCAATGACAGCGTATCGCGCCATGGCCTTGATCTGATCACGCGCTGATCATGTAAACAAAGGGCAACCTGTGTCGGGTTGCCCCTTGCATTTTCAGTCCAGTCGCTATGCCGTTCTGATATCGATCTGACACCGATCAAACATTGGCGCCCCCGCGCCATCTTTATCAGGCTGAGATCAGACCTAGATCAGGCCAAGTTCGGCCTTCATGGCTGCGACCGTGTCATCGGCCGTCTTGTCGAGTTCGGCAATCCTTGCATTGATCTCGTCGCCAAAGGCGCCATCATATCCTTCAAGGCGGCGGGCTTCGTCGGCAAGTTTGGCTGCCGCCATATTTGCCGCCATCCCCTTGATGGTGTGGGCCGCTTCGTGCAGGGCTTTGCTGTCATGATTGCTTGCCGCACTCACCAGTCGCGCGCGTTCTTCCTGATAGGATGAGCTCAGCAACCCGACCAGCATCCCAAAATGTTCTTTGCCCAATGCTGAACTGACTTCTGCGAACCGGCTTTTATCGATCAGATCCATTCATGTATCTTTCGTCACAAGTCGTGGTTTCAGACCGTACACATCCCCGATATACGGGATGCTACATTATTGATACTGCATCCGACCATGAACCGGATCACCGCCCCACATCAATACCGCATCCCCGCGGCATCATGATGCATGTTCCAGCACCGCTTTCGCCCAGTTTACCGTGGCGTCGTCTATGGCCTGCATATGCCGGTATTTTTCGAACTGGCTTGCAATCAGCACAAGCCGTTTGTCAAAGGCCGGCGGACTTTCAAGACTAAGAAGCTCCTCGGCAAGCGGGTCAAAGGCCGCATTCTGGAATTCCAGCGAAAGACTGATCCGTGGTTCGGTGGCATGTTTGCTGGCCCGGCCACCCCAATGATACAAATCCTGCCGCCATCCCATCACCGTTCCGGGTTCGGCCGGTAACGCCCTGACATCCTGCAACAAAACGTCTTGCGGTTTCATTACCGGCGCACCATAACACCTTTCGAAACAACGCGGCAATACGTACATACAGCCGTTTTCCGGGCTTGCCTTGCTCAGTGGCACCCACAGTGAAAGACTGATCAGCATGTCATCGCCAATGACGCTTTCGCCCTGATAATCGCGATGGGGCGGCCAGCCGCGCCCGCCTTCGCCCGGATCAACATGCCAGGCCCAGAAATGCGGCAACAACGCAATCCGGTCGCCCAGAAAATGACTAAGCAACGGGCGCAGGCGCAAAAACACCTGCCATGCCTCGTCATACAGATAGATCAGCGCGGGCGACATGCTGTTGGCAACAAGGGTTTCGATCCCGTCACGCAATTTGGCAAGTTCGGCAACCGGCAGAACATCCTCGATCAGGAAATATCCCTCGTCCCAGAAACGGTCTGAAAGCACACCACCATCAAACCCGCCATCACGCGCTCCGATTTCCTCGATCGCGTGACCGATTGGTGCGCCATCAGAAATCGACAATTTCGGATTAAGCTTTTGCCACTGTTCGGGCAGCATGGCGTTTTTCGGTGTGATCATCGACAAATGTCCGGTATTGAAGGTGGCCGGACGATACGCAGCACCCGCCCTATTGGCAAGTCCCCTTCGGCCATGGCAAAACGGTCCGTGGCACTGGTTTGCCCGTTCAAAAACGAGTTTGGCTCTTTCAATGGCACCCAACATGACATCATCCCTGACGCCCGCGCCCATCAATCATGGTGGCGCCATTGATGCTGCTGCACGCAAATACGGCATTCCGGCCGAAGAATGGCTTGATCTGTCCACCGGGATCAATCCATGCCCCTATCAGGTTGATGACATCCCCGCCATTCAGTGGCAACGCCTGCCACTGGCATCCGAACTGGCCGCCCTTGGTGATGTTGCCTGTGCATATTACGGCATCCCAGATCCGGCCTATCTTGCCTGCGCACCGGGAACCCAGGCGCTGATCCAGACAATCCCGTTCTGGATCAGGGATCATGTCGAAGTGTCTGGCGTGCATATCATGGGGCCGACCTATGGCGAACATGCGCGTTGCTGGGACCTGGCCGGTCACATCTGCCACATCCATGAAACCGCGGCCGATGCGCGTCTTGATCATGCAAAACGGCTGCTTGCATCGGCAGGTCCGGGCACCGTCATCATCATTGTCAATCCGAACAATCCCGATGGCGGCCTTATCCCGGTTAAGGACATTTGCGAACTATCCCGGCTTGCCCGGCTGGCCGATAGCTGGCTGATCATTGATGAAGCCTTTATGGATTGTCAGCCCGATCAGTCGGTCTGCCCGATGACCGCTGATTTGCCCCATACATTGGTGCTGCGTTCCTTTGGCAAGTTTTTCGGACTGGCCGGTATCCGGTTGGGGTGTGTTGTCATGGCCCCCGATCTGGTCACTTCGCTAAGCGAACGCATTGGTCCATGGGCCATTCCCGGCCCGACAATGACAATCGCCACCCGCGCATTTGCCGATACAGACTGGCACCAAGGAACCAGACAACGCCTGCATGCCGATGGTCTGCGACTGGATCGGGAAGTTACGACCAAGACGTCGCTTGCCCTTTGCGGGGCGACCGATCTGTTTCGCTATTATGATGGCGGCAATTGTGCCGAACTGGCGGATCATCTGGCGCGGCGCGCCATTCTGGTCCGACTGTTTGATCACGACCGCGCCAAGATCCGGTTTGGCTTTCCCGGTACGTCAGATGACTGGCAACGCCTGATCAGCGCACTTGACGACTGGCAGGATCGTCCATAACGGCAAAGCTTTGTGCCGCTTCTGACCTGTCGGGATCGCAAATGTCTTACAGACCGTTTTCTTCCCAGGACTGTTTTTTACGGTAAATCGTTGATGGGCTGACGCCAAGCGCATCGGCGGCGCGCGGAATGGACCCGCCACAACGTTCGATGGCTTCTTCAATCGCCTGTTTTTCCACCTGCCAAAGTGGCCGGATTTCACCAAACCCCAGTCCCGGCGCGCCGAGACCTTGCGACGGCATGCTCATGCGGTCATTCGATGCACCGTTGGTGCCGACAAGCTGGCTGCTTTTGTCTGACTGGTGGTTTTCAACAACCTTGCGCATCTGGCGCGCCCCGGCCAGAAAGGCCAGCGCCTCGGGATCGCCTTCCCACAGCCGACCACTTCCCCCGGAATCACGCGAGACCACCGGATGGGGCGGCGGGGCTTCGATTGTCGCAGACCCGAAACGGTCATCCTCGGTCCCGCTATTGACCGGACGCGGCACCATGGCAAGGGTGACTTCGGTGCCGTTATTCAAAACAACGATATTTCGGATGATGTTTTGCAGCTGCCGGATGTTTCCCGGCCAGGTATAGCGCGCAAACAGGGCGGATACTTCCGGACTGAACTGTTCGAAGTCACGGCCTTCTTCGCGGGTGTAGCGTTGAAGATAGAAATTGGCGATCTGCAATATGTCATTGTCACGATCACGCAATGGCGGCATGTGCAACGGAATGACATGAAGACGGTAATAAAGATCTTCACGGAACCGCCCGGCACGCACTTCTTCAAGCGGATCACGGTTGGTCGCACAAACAAACCGCACATCGACCGTTTCAATCGAACTGCCACCGACTTTCTGGAATGTGCCGGTCTGGATGAAACGCAGAAGCTTGGTCTGAAGATCCAGATCCATCTCGCAGATTTCATCCAGAAACAGTGTGCCGCCTTCGGCCCGGTGTGCCGCACCTTCGCGGTCGGAAACCGCACCGGTAAAGGCCCCTTTGACGTGGCCGAAAATCTCGCTTTCCATCAGGTCCTTGGGAATGGCACCACAGTTCAGCGGTATGAACGGTTCCTTGGAACGTTCTGATCGCCTGTGAATGGCTTCGGCGGCAAGTTCCTTGCCCGTACCCGATTCACCGGTGATGAACACGGTCGCGCGGCTTGGTGCGGCATTTTCAATGATGCGATAAATGTCGCGCATATTGTCCGACCCGCCGATGATGTCAAAATACATCTCGTCGGTGTCCGCCCCGGCAAGGTCCACATCAGGCCCATCTGGAATGGACGGCGCACCGGCCAGCGCCTTGGTCACGGTTTCACGCAATTTGTCGGCAGTAAACGGCTTTAACAAAAAGTCCCATGCCCCTTCGCGCATGGCTTCGACCGCAACATTGACCGATCCGTGCGCGGTGATGACGACTATTTTGCAATCCGGGCAAATCTGGGCAGCACTGCGCAGCACGTCACGCCCGTCCATGTCAGGCAGAACAAGATCAAGAACCAGAACATCGGGCGGGTTTTGACGCAATCGTTCAATCGCATCCGTGCCATTGACCACATGATCAACCAGATGACCATCCGCACGCAGGTAGTCTTGATACACACGCGCAAGCGACAATGTATCTTCCACAATTACAATGCGTGCCTGATCTGGCATTTTCGTGTTCATGTCCCGATATAGCCACTATGGCCCAACATACCGATAGAGCTGTGTTCGTCACAACTGCTAACATTCTTGCAGTGGCTTCCTAAAGCATACACAATCAGACTAAGGTTAAAAAAGGCATAGTTTTTACGCCGTTACCTGCCACCAGGAGTACCAGTTTTGAACTACAAGACAGAAACCGCTAACGGGACCACAAAAGTTGAACTTAGTGGTCGTTTTACATTTGGTGACCATTCCAGTTTTCGCAAACTGATCGAAGAGATCCGCCCGCACGGCTCGGACACCTATGTCCTCGACGTTGCCGGTGTGGAATTCATCGATTCCGCAGGCCTTGGCATGCTGCTGCTTGCCCGTGACGAAGGCGAAAAGACCAACACATCCGTGGTCATTCGCGGCGCACAGGGACAGGTCAAGCGCATGCTTGAAGTCGCCCGCTTCGATACTTTGTTCAAATTGGAAGACTAAGATATGACTGCTGGCAAAGAAAGCCGCACCGCCCATTCGGTCGCCATTGCGCAGTCGCTTGCCCAAAGCGACATTGATGCCCTCCTTGCCAGCAGTGCTCTCTGGGATGCTCCGGATCGTGTTTCAGTCAAAAGCGTTACGGGGCAAACACCCGAAGACTTTTCGCACAACAGGCGGTTTTCGGTATGCTTCCTGCCATCCGGTGTCGGACGGGAATGGCTTGGCGGCCTGACCCGTCTGGACTGCGACACGTTTGTTGAATGTTCATCTGAAATCGATTTCGCCGATCTGGCACCGCTGATCCCGACAAATGGCGGGCGCAGCCATGCGCTTTCGGTCTGTATGTCAACGCGCAGTGCCTATCACCTTCCTGTCGCACGCAAATTCGTGACCGCCCTGCGCCATCGTGGCCTGATCGCTGAAAAAATCGCGGCAACCGTCGAAATGGCGGTTCAGGAAGCCTTTGCCAATTCGCTTATTCACGGCAATCTCGAACTCGATACCAGTGGCCACCTGTCGATGGACAGCTTCACCGAACTGGGCGAAGAAACCAAACGCCGGCTGGCGTCAAGCAAGCATGGCGCACGCGTCATTCTGTTGACCGCACGCCGCAAAAAGAACGGCCATATCGTGATTACCGTCAATGATCAGGGCAATGGCTTTACCCCGCCATCCGATTCCTGCTCAACCGCGGTGGCCGGGCGCAAAACAACATTTGGCCGCGGATTGCCGCTGATCAAAAGCCTGTGCCATTCCGTCAGCTTTTCGCGCAGCGGGCGCAGCATCGAGCTGCAATTTGATCAGGACAAGGCCGACCTTCTGACGACATCGGATATCTTTGTATCCGAACTGGACGGTAATAAAGACCAGGCCCCCGATACCGATATCCGCAACCCGCAAAATGCAACCATTCTGATTGCCGATGACACGATGTTGTCGCGCGAAATCATCGCGTCCTATCTGCGATCTGACGGGTTTACCAATCTGGTCTTTGCCAAGGACGGCGAAGATGCGCTTGATCAGGTCAAAATTCATAATCCCGACCTGATCATCCTTGATATCATCATGCCGAAACTTGATGGTTACGGGGTGTGCAAGGCCATCCGCGCCAATCCGGATTACGCCGAAACCCCGATCATCGCCCAGACCGCTCTTGAAGAAAACGAAGGCCGGACAAGGATATTCGATGATGGCGCGACCGACCTTATCCTTAAGCCGCTTAACAAGGCGGAACTGATCGCGCGCACACGCATTCATCTTGAAAACCGGCTTCTGGTCAAACAGTTGCAAGCCTATCAGGAACGCACGCGTTCTGAACTGACCATGGCGCGCGACATGCAGGAAAACCTCAACCCCACCCCGGAAAACTACCGCGGCACCGGTATTGATTACGGGCTTCGGATCAGTGCGACTTTCCAGATGTCATCGGAACTTGGCGGCGATATGTGGGGATTGATGCCGATCGACGAACACCGGCTTGGTGTCTATATCGTCGATTTTGCCGGACATGGTCTTGGTGCCGCATTGAACACATTCCGGCTGCATTCCCTGATCTGGTCTGATCAGCTCCATGATCGGGAGCCGGGTGAATATCTTGAAAACCTGAACCGCCATCTCAAGGGGCTTTTGCCGATCGGGCAATATGCCACCATGCTCTATGGGATCATCGACCGGGTCGAAAGCAAGTTCACCTATGCCAGTGCGGCCTGCACATCCCCGGTTCTGGGCAACAGCCTGACCGGACAGGCACGGTATCTAGACGGATCGGGTGTCCCGCTTGGCGTGGTGCGCAATGCACGTTACGAAACCCGCGAGGTGCCGTTTACCGGTGCCAATTTCCTGCTGCTTTACAGTGATGCGCTGATTGAAACCACACTTGATGACGGCCAGTTCCTGAGCGAGGAAAAGCTGCTGTCGATGCTGCGTGAAACCATCATTGAAAGTAAGTCGGAAATCGATCTGGCCGCCCAGATTGCCGATCAGTTCATGGACCGCGCCCCGGCCCAGCTTGCCGATGACTTTACCATCGTTTCGTTGCAATCAACGCCAATCCCCTGCGCCATTTGATGCAAGGGACATTCGGGCATCAGGAATGGTAACGCGCCCGTCCAAGCGATGAATGGACCAGATCACCAAACGGTTCGGCGTCATTCCAGACAAACTGGCTGTGATCGACCATCGGTTCGGCCCGGTCACGCATGACGATATCGCGTTTTTTGGCTTCGATGCGTCCGGCAATAACCGTGCGCACCAGATTGGCAAGCCCCTTGCGCGCCCCGGCATGATCGGGCTCAGCCGCAAGAACATTACCCAACTGATCCAAGGCCCGCATTTTGTCCCGGCATCCCAGAAGATCGGCGGCCAATACCCGCAATTCACGGGCATCGGGACGCAAACTGATGGCGATTTCCAGATGTTCAAGCCCGATCTCACGACGGCCGGTCTGGATATAAACCCGGGTCAGTCCCAGATGGGTCGCGGCATCAAGATCATCAATCAGCAACGCCCGCCCGAACGCATTCAGCGCAAGATCACCCAAACCAAGATCAAGCAGAACATGCCCCAAAACGCGCAGCCGCGCCGGTTGGCTTGGCAGACTGTCAATCAGTTGACGCAGACGCGTGCGGATCTCCGGGGCAAGGTCAATCTCCCCCGCGATTGCGATGTCAGATGTCTGCGAAATCTGTGTCTGAGACGACATTGCCAGATGCCCCGTTCTCGCCAAAAACCGGGAACCATCGTCATTTTGGTCTAATGGCAATGATCCCGTTCAGAACAGATTAACGTCATCTGGTTGCGGGAAGATTAACCGAGTCGCACCGATTGCATCGTTTGATGTTTTTTCTGACACAGGCAGGATATTCACGCCCGAAGCGCATCCGAAAGTGCGACCAACCGTGGTTCCCGGTCCGGGCGGGCAAAGAAATAGCCCTGCATCAACCGCCCGCCAAGCGCCATGACCGCATCGCGCTGACTTTCGGTTTCAATACCTTCAAGCACGCAATCGATATCAAGATTGGCACACATATCGACAACGGTTTTAACAATACGGCGGCTGCGTTCGTTATTGGCAAGCGGCGTGATGAAGCTGCGATCGACCTTCAACGCATCAAATTCCAGTTCATGCACATAGCGCAAACTGGAATAGCCGATACCGAAATCATCCAGGGCGACACGTGCCCCATGCTGGCGCAAATAACGGATGCTGGTGCGTGCCGCAGCGAAATCGCGCAGGAATGCGGTTTCGGTAACCTCGAATGTCAACCGTGCGGGATCAATATTCTTGTGCGTGATCTGTTCGATCAGCCATTCAACCGTATCGGACAAAACAATATCGCGGGCTGACAGATTGAACGATACCTGCACATTCCCCGACCAACCCGCCATATCTTCAAGCAGCTTTTCAAACAACACACGGGTCAGGAAACTGACCTGGCCGGTCTTTTCGGCGACCGGGAAAAACGTTGCGGGCGAAACCCGGCCCATTGTTTCGCTGTCCCAGCGTGCCAGGGCCTCGATCGAATTGACCCGGCCGGTCTTGATGTTGAAGACCGGCTGATAATGAAGCGACAATTCCCGCGAAAGATCAGCCTTGCGCAGGGCCTGCTCGATCTGGGAATCATGACGGATCAATGTTTCATGATGGGCTGCAAACAGCACCGGTTCGCCCGGGCAATTTTTCTTGGCGTGATAAAGCGCGAAATCCGCACGTTCGAACAATCCGTTCGAATTGCGCGCCACACTTGGATATGTCGCAAAACCAAGGGATGCGGATACCTGAACCGTGATGTTGCTTAGAACAAATGGACGGTTCAGCGCCTTGCACAGCTCGCAACCTAGTTCGATCAGTTCGATGGCATCGCGGCCTTTGGTCAGAATGACGCCAAATTCATCACCGCCAAGGCGTGCCAGCAATGTTTCATCCCCAAGAATACGGCGCAACCGCATCCCGGCCTGAATAAGCAACTCATCACCGATCGGATGACCATGCACGTCATTGACCGGCTTGAAACCGTCCAGATCAATCATCGCAACGGCGAACTGGTCATTGGGACCGGCCTGCGCGACCGTTTGTTCGAGCATGGCAAAGAAGGCCCGGCGATTGGACAGCCCGGTCAATGCGTCAATCAGCGCAAGCGCCTCATTCTGGCGCGACAGCTCGATCGTTGTCTGGTGCTGATCTTCAAGATCAAGCTGGGTATCGATCAAACCGGCAAAGTTGGAATAAAAACTTCGGATGATCTGAATGATCATCACCGACACCAGCGCCATATTCACCGCAATCGCGACATAGACTTCATTGCCGCTCAGCCCGAAAAACATGACAAAGGTGCCAAGAACGATCACCACCACCAGCATTGCGGCGGGCGGGAAATTGACCAGACAAAAGATGCAGCCAACAACGGTGATCGAAATGAAATAGGCAACATGCCCCTTCTGATACGGGTCGCCATAGCCAAACATCGTGATCGCCCATGCCGTGAAAAGCACGGCGATCGCTGCCGCCAGAACCCGTATTTTGCGCAGATGCCCGATACAGACCGCAATGTCACTGACATCAAGCCCCGCCCGGCTCCATGAAATGGCGCGCATAATGCACACCACCGCAAGAATGCCGATGGCGTAAATGGTCAACCAGTCGGGCGCGACCCCGTAATGGGTGTAGGCCAGCGCAACCGCATTGGCCAGCAGCAACATGTAAAGCACCGGTATCTGCCGCGACAGGGCCCTTACCTGTGCACGGATCAGTTCCGGTTTCTCTGTATGTATTCTGAAGATATCGGCAACACGTTGCCCAAACTCGCCGACTGCCACGGATCAGGAACCTAATACTTTCATTGTCGTAGCAAAATACTACACAGAATTTATATTAGATAACACACCTTGATCGCCAAACTCGCCAAAAGCGCGTATTTATTCCTCAAGTCACCACTTTAAGCAGTTTTGGCTGTACCACACAAACTGCGCACCGACGGGCCCGTTAGCCGCCCTTTCCGGCCGGTTTGACGGTTGACTTGTTTGACGGATTGCTCTTTGCAGTCTTGGGCGGTCTTTTGTCCCTGGCATCCTTGATCGCCCGGGCACGATGGGCCGCGCCAAGTGCCATATGGGCAAACGCCATCAGTTGATCGCCATCCTCGATCCATTCACCGGGCACTTCGAAATAGGACAGTGTCTGCGCGCGTCCTGATGGCACAACGAACGGCGCCATGCCCATGTCATCATATGCCTTGCGGGTTTGTTCATCCCCCTTGAGATAGGCAACATCATCGGCAACGATGGCAAAAAACACCCCGTCGCAATAAAGCCCAAACCCGCCAAACATCCGTTTGATCCGGATCGCGCCCAAAGGCGCAAGGATCTCTGCAAATGTCAGAACAAATTCGTTATCGACCGATGCCATTAAGGATTTCGCCTTCAACACCTTCGGAAATCAGGTAATCGCGCAAAGAACGCCCCGGAACCGGGCGGTATTTGGCGGTTGAAATTTCCATCCCCCTGATACGGTCGGCCCGAAACACCCGGAATGCTTCGCGCAATTCGCACCAGCACGCTAACAGCCAGGTACTGCCAAAAAACAGCATCCCCAACGGCCAGACACGACGTTTGGTCTCGTCGCCCTTGGCATCGGTATAATCAATATCAATCAGATTGCGTTCCCGAATGGCCCGCCTCAGATCAGGCATCGAAATCGAAATCGGTTCCTGTGCAATTTCGGCAACGGCAATCGGCACCCCGCCAATCAGACCGCGCATTTTTTCCGGCAGGACAGCTTCGATCTTGGTCAGGGCATCCCCCGCCGCGCGGGCCATCTGCGGATCGGTCCAGCTTTGCACCATGCGGGCTGCCACCACCAGGGCCTCGATCTCGTCGGCATCAAACATCAAGGGTGGCAAATCATACCCGTCACGCAGGATATAGCCGACACCGGCCTCGCCTTCGACCGGGACACCGGACGCGGCAAGATCGCGAATATCGCGGTAAATCGTACGTTCGGAAACTTCGAGTTCCTCAGCCAAATCACATGCCCGGCACAATTTCCGGCGGCGCAAGATTTGAACAAGGCGAAATAATCGGTCGGCCCTTCTCATGATCGCTCCTTCGTCATCCTGCCCTGAAAATTATCATACCGCTCCTGACAGGCTCCTGTCAGGAGGGATGTGCAACCATTGAGAAATCGGGACAGGATCAAACGCCAATGTCAGGAGCATGACAATGAAAGTTACCAACTCATACCCCATCATCATCACCGACAAATTCACCCAAAGCCGTGCCTTTTACAAAAAGCTTGGCTTTACCCCGGTGTTTGATGGCGACTGGTATTGCCAGCTTGTCTGGTCGGATTTTCCGTCCGTTCAGCTTGGCCTGATGAAACCGGGCCACGAAACCCAGCCGGCCATATTCCATGCCGCCACACTTGGCGAAGGCAGTGTGATATGTCTTGAAGTCGAAGATGCGGGAACTGCCGCCAGCGAACTGCGCGATGCCGGTTTCGAATTCGCCATGGATGTCCGTGACGAACCGTGGGGGCAACGCCATTTTGCCTTGCTTGATCCCAATGGCGTACGCCTTGATATTGCAAGCCAGACCGGGCAAATCGCATCGGAATATGCCCATCACTTCCTTGATGATGCCCAGGCCATTCTGGCCTGATCCCCCTTGCGCCAAACCGTACGACTTGAACGCCCCAAATCAGATCAACGCAAACCAAACCGGCCCGCCGATCAATGGCGGGCCGGTATCATCAGGTCAGTTTTCGGGCAAAATCCGATATCGCACCGGCCGCCTCTAAAATGTTCTGGCTTTGCGTCCGTCCGGAACTTTTGCGCGGCTTGAAATCGTGTTCGCCGTCCTCAACCCAATGCAGCCCGATCGCCTTTGATAAATCATATCCGGCGATCTCGTCGGGTTTGCCAAACGGATCGCGCGTTCCGTGACAAATCAATGCAGGCGTTACAAGGCTGGCCAAATGCTCGGTGCGAAGGTTTTCGGGTTTACCCGGCGGATGGAACGGATATCCAAGGCATACAAGCCCCGCCACGCCAAGATCATCTGCCACCATGCTGGCCATGCGACCGCCCATTGATTTGCCGCCAAGTATCAGGTTTTCCGGCCCGCCAAGCTGGCGAACAACCTCGCCTAAAAACGGCAAAAGAACTTCGGCGCGATCGGGCCCGCGCTTTTTGCCATCCACCCGGCGTTTGGCCATATAGGGAAACTCGAACCGTGCCACCCGCAAACCACCAGCAGCCATTGCCCCCGCCATTTCATTCATGAACGGACTGTCCATCGGCGCCCCGGCACCATGTGCAAGCGCGATGGTCAAACCGGCCTTCTCATCCCCGTCAAACAGAAACGGGATTTCATACGTCGTCATCAGACAATCTCCAGACAGTCATTGCAGACCAGATCACAGAACCACACGGCTGCGATGTGTAACGCTACGTGCAGCTAATTACAGTTGCAGAGATTACCTCTTTTGCAAAAGCTCGATTCCTGAATGATTATAAGGTTATAATTGCCCGCCCCACCCGGTCGGCAAGCCCCTTGTGCCGATATCTGTCAGATCGCGCCACCCGCGATATGCCGATCCTTTTGTTTGCAAAGGCAATCATCGTGTCATCAGAACCGCAACAAACACCCGAAATACCATCAAAAGAACGCCTTGGCCGATTGCCCAAGCCGGTCCAGTGGATGGTGATGGTTTCGGTATCGCTGGTGTTTTCGGTGCTGCTTCATCGCTGGCATGTGCCTGCCGCGCTTTTGGTCGGGCCGATGATTATCGGTATTGTCATGGGAACCAATGGTGCCACCATCACACCGCCGAAATCCCTTTATCTCGGGGCGCAATCCGTGCTCGGCGTGATGATTGGCGGATCAATGACCATCGGCATCCTGACATCCTTTGTCCAGGACTGGCCGCTGATCATCGGGGTCACAACCATAACGCTTCTGGCCAGCAGCTTTCTGGGCTGGATCCTGTGCGTCAAACAGGTTCTGCCGGGAACGGCGGGCATCTGGGGCTCATCCCCCGGGGCAGCATCGGCGATGGTCATCATGGCAGAGGCCTTTGGCGCGGATGCCCGTCTTGTTGCCTTCATGCAATATGTCCGGGTGGTGATCGTGGTTGCCGTGGCATCCAGTGTTGCCAATTTCTGGGTTGATCCCGAAGTCGCCGCCGCCGCGGCACTGGCGCATCAATGGTTCCCGCCGCTTGATGTACCGGGCTTTGCGATCACGCTTGGGCTGGCAGCTATCAGTTGCCTTGTCGGGGAAAAATCGCGCCTGCCGTCGGGCACGCTTCTGATACCGATCATTGTCACCATGATCCTGCATGTCAGCGGCTATATCGATGTCGTGTTGCCCGAATGGTTTCTGGGCCTGACCTATGCGATGATCGGCTGGGTGATCGGGCTTAAATTCACCCCGCCGGTCTTGCGTCACGCCGCCCATGCCTTTCCCAAGGTCTTGTTGTCGATCATCATGCTGATCGGCTTTTGTGCGGGGATTTCCGGTCTTTTGGTGATCTTCATGGATGTTGATCCGCTGACCGCCTATCTGGCGACAAGCCCGGGCGGACTTGACTCGGTCGCCATCATTGCTGCCAGCACCAATGTCGATCTGTCATTCATACTGGTGTTGCAGGCCACGCGGTTTTTCATGGTCCTTGCCTTTGGTGCGCCGCTTGCCCGGCTGGTTGCACGGCGCACCGCCCATCTGACCGGACCCGAAAACGAAAAGGCCTGATGGATCACATCTGCGCAGGCAGATATCAGGTCACATCGTAAGGATCTTGCCGATAAAGCCTTCGACCCGGGTGCGAAGTTCACTTCCCTGGGTTTCAAGATTTGCAGCCGCATCGCTGAGTTCACCGGCAACCGCATCGGCATGGGCGATGGCATTGGTGATTTCTTCGACACTGTCCCCGACCGACCGTGCTTCGGAAACGGCACTGGTTGCCCCCGATGCGACGGAAATACAGATTTCGGCCTGTTCTTCTGTTTGTGCGGCGGTGGTTTCGGATCGCGCCTGCAAGGTATCCATCGCCAGGGCAATCTGATCGATGTCATTGCCGGCCTTGGCAATGGTTTCAAGCATCAGCTCCATCCAGCGCGAAATCTCGTCTGTTGCACTGGCAGATTGCCCGGCAAGGGCCTTGACCTCCTTGGCGACAATCGCAAACCCCTTGCCGGCCTCACCGACGCGCGCAGCTTCGATCGATGCATTAAGACCCAGCATCTTGGTCTGTGCGGCAATCGCCGAAATCGATGACAGCACCTTTTCCGCATCGGCGGCGCGGGCCTGAAGGGTGGCAAATGTTTCGCGCATGTCACGGGCCTGACACCCGATTTCGTGGGTGGTGCGCACGGTTTCGGCCGCCTCGCCGCCAACATGTACCAGTTGGCTTTTCAAAGTTTCCATCTGCTGGGC
Source organism: Thalassospira sp. MIT121401 (assembly GCF_047125595.1). Lineage (NCBI taxonomy): Bacteria > Pseudomonadati > Pseudomonadota > Alphaproteobacteria > Rhodospirillales > Thalassospiraceae > Thalassospira > Thalassospira sp. MIT121401. The sequence continues at coordinate 1,936,365 of NZ_CP138926.1, read as the reverse complement.
AACATTTTCAATCCGCTGAAGCGCACTTTGTGCCGCCTGCGCGATCCCCTGATTGCAGTTGCGCGTCTGATCATGGCTGTCGCCCAGAACGTCAAGCGCGCTGCGCACCTGACTGACCGCAGCGCCAAGCATCCCGACCGTGCCCTGAACCTGATTTTCAAAATCCGATGCCAGCTGTTCGCGCGATTTCAAAACTTGTTCACGTTCCAGAATGCGGGCAACCTGCCCGCCGACAAATCCCAGAAGTTCCAGCAATTCATCATCAAGCCGGGCAATGTCGGGGCTGAAAAATTCGATCACGCCTTCTGTGCGACCTGCCAGCTTGACCGGCAGGGCAAAGCATCCCCGAAGCCCGTTTCGCGCCGCAGACGGCGCACGCAGGAAACCATCCTTTTGCGTGACATCCGCAATGCAAACCGCCGTGCCATTGGCCGCGACACTGCCGATCAATCCCTGCCCCAGGGCAAAAACAGTCTGTTCGGACTGGGCCCGGAAATCGGCAATCTTTGCGCCGGAAATTGATGAACTGATTGACCAGATGCCCGCTGATGACAATTCATCACCCGATCGCAAATAGGCATGCCCGATCGGCCATGCACAATAGTCACAAACTGCGGTCAGGATATCGCCAATCGCCTCATTGCGTGCGCTGGCCTCGTCTGCGACCGTGCTGACCTTACGCAGCAAACGCAAAATATCAACCAGTGCAGAACCATCAGGCGCGCGACGGAATTGCGGATCGTTTTCGGGGGAAACAGAACGGATGAAACCGGCAAGCATCTTGAAACTCCGAGGCTGAAACAGTTCGGTCCCCGAACGGAAACCAAACAGGTCATGCAAGCCTCGTTGCCTGCCAATCATCGAAATGTCCGGGCGCCATTGCCCGGTCACAAGGGAATATTAGCGTACTATTGCACACGCGAAAAGAACATTTCGCGCGTGCAATACAATCAATCATTTAGGCCGGACGAAAGGTGCTTTGCCACGCCATCTGGTGTATGAAACAACCGATCAGGGCTTGGCGGACCTAAACCCTGACCTTGCGAAAGACACCCGATGCGATCATCACACCAAGGATCACCAGCACCACGGCAAGTGCCAGCGCAAGGTTGCCCTGCTCACCCAGCAGGATCACACCGCCAAGTGCTGTCAGAGCCGGCGTCATCGCCCCGAATGCCGACGCACCGGTCGATCCGATATGACGCACGGCAAGGCCATAGGTAATCACCGCAACGCAACCGGCCAAAAGCCCCTGTGCGGTCAACAGCATCATGACATCGCCAACCGGTGCATCGGCAAGCGTGGTGCCGGTAAAGACCGCAATGATGGCCATGATCACAAAGGACCAGAAACCGACAAAGGCCGCGGCTTCAAGCGCGCCAAGACCACTTTGGCGCATGGCATGGGTGTAGCACGCCCACATGAACGCCCCGGCAGAAACAAGGCCATAGCCCAGCAACATGTCACTGCTGACCTCACCGGCCGGTTTAAGCGCCACAAGCGACAAGACCCCGACAATCACCGCACCATACCCGGTCAAACGTAGCTTGCCCGGACGTTCGCCAAACATCACAACAGCAATCAGAACCGCCCAGACCGCCATCACACCGGGCAACAAAATGCCCACATGGCTTGCCGGAACGAATTGCAGCGCACTGGCAACCATCAGCGTGTAAAACGCCCCCGACCCGACCAGCATCAAAAGACCGTTGGCAATCGAAAGCCCCTTGGGCCAGATGCCTTTTTTCAGCCAGATCGGGGCAAGCAGAACGAACGGCACCACAAAGCGCAAAAGACCAATATCCACAGCTGTAAAGCTTGATGTCATGGCATAACGGGTCGCAATAAGCCAACCGGCCCAGATACAAACCGTCGCCAAGGCAGATGTCACACCGACAAGTCGGCTTTCCGTCGCACTGGTGGCACGAAGCGCGGAAGTTTCAGACATAACAGGTTATCCGATAAAGGGTTGATTTTGCCCGAATCAGACCATGCCGCGCCCAATACGGCAACCCCTTTGACCGGAGGTCAGCTATGCGCGGCAAAATCCATGAAAAAACGGCGCAAGGTTGCCCCTGCGCCGTTTTTGATTTTCCCGATGGCCGGATCGAAATCAGATGCCGAATTCGGCAAAGAAATCATTGCCCTTGTCATCAATAACGATGAAGGCCGGGAAGTCTTCGACTTCGATCTTCCAGACGGCTTCCATGCCAAGTTCCGGATATTCGTGAACTTCGACCTTCTTGATGCAATCCTGTGCCAGACGCGCAGCCGGACCACCGATCGAACCAAGATAGAAACCGCCATATTTCGCACAGGCGTCCTTGACGGCCTTCGAACGGTTGCCCTTTGCCAGCATCACGAACGAACCGCCAGCGGCCTGGAACTGCTCGACATAGGCATCCATACGACCGGCCGTGGTCGGGCCGAACGAACCCGAAGGCATGCCTTCCGGGGTTTTTGCCGGACCGGCATAATAAACCGGATGGTTTTTGAGGTATTCGGGCATCTCTTCACCGGCATCAAGGCGTTCCTTGATTTTGGCGTGCGCGATGTCACGGGCCACAATCACGGTCCCGGTCAGCGACAGGCGCGTTTTGACCGAATATTGCGAAAGTTGCTTGCGGATTTCATCCATCGGACGGTTCAGGTCAACCTTGACCACTTCGTCATCAAGATGCTCGTCCGTGACCTGCGGAAGGTATTTCGCCGGATCATGTTCGAGATCCTCGATAAAGATACCGTCCTTGGTGATCTTGCCGAGAATCTGACGGTCGGCAGAGCACGAAACACCCAGACCAACCGGGCAGCTTGCCCCGTGGCGCGGCAGACGGATCACACGCACATCGTGGCAGAAATACTTGCCGCCAAACTGTGCGCCGATGCCCATTTCGCGGGTCATCTCAAGAACCTTCTGTTCCCATTCAAGGTCACGATAGGCCTGACCATGCTCGCCACCTTCGGTCGGAAGGTTGTCGTAATAGCGCGCTGACGCCATTTTCACGGTCTTAAGGCAGGCTTCCGCCGACGTACCGCCAATAACGATGGCAAGGTGATAAGGCGGGCAAGCAGACGTCCCAAGGGTACGGATTTTCTCGTCAAGGAATTTGCGCAGGCTTTCCGGGTTCAGAAGCGCCTTGGTCTGCTGGAACAGGAAGGTCTTGTTGGCAGACCCGCCGCCCTTTGCCATGAACATGAATTTATATTCATCGCCCTTGGTCGCATAAAGATCGATCTGTGCCGGAAGGTTCGACCCGGTGTTCTTTTCTTCGAACATGTTGATCGGGGAAACCTGTGAAAAGCGCAGGTTATGTTTCTGATAGGCCTGCCAGATACCCTTGGACAGTGCTTCTTCATCCGAACCATCGGTGATGACCTTGCCACCCCGTTTGCCCATGACGATTGCCGTTCCGGTATCCTGACACATCGGCAACACACCGCCCGAGGCAATGGATGCGTTTTTCAGAAGATCCATCGCAACGAACTTGTCGTTCGGGGTGGCTTCTTCGTCATCAAGGATTTTGCGAAGCTGTTCAAGATGGCCCGGACGCAAAAGGTGCGAACAATCGAAAAACGCCTGAAGGGTCAGTTTTTCAATCGCTTCGGGTTCAACCTTCAAATAGGTCTCGCCATTGACGTCAACGGTGGAAACACCCTCATCGCCGATCTTGCGGTACGGGGTCGTGTCCTTCCCCTGATCGAACATGGGTTTATAGACAAAATCACTCATGGAAGGCTCTCGTCTCTCTCAAAACAAGGTGGGATTGTTTTTTTCGATAATTGACGCGGAACATAGCGCCTCGACAAAGAAATTTCCACGTTCTTTGCCCTTATATGCGTTTTTTGCCCGCAAATACGCAGTTCTGCGGATAAGCAAAGCCTGTTATTGGGCGTCTATTGCCTGTAAACGATCATTCTGATAGCGCGCTGATTGATCCTGCCCTATACATTACCCGTTCTAAAAGTGCATCAAGGTTGCGCACCCACAATCGGGTGCGTTTTTTGTTTCAGGTTTGCCCATGCTTTCCCAGATTTTGATTATCCTGCCGATTTTTGCACTGATCCTGACAGGATGGATCGCGCGCAAAGGCGGTGCCCTTGGTCCGACCGCCACGCGCGAAATCAACCGGCTTGTGGTCTATTTTGCCCTGCCCGCCCTGTTGTTTGACATCATGGCAAAGGCCGAACCCCATGAAATCTGGCAACCTGACTTCATTCTGGCTTTTGGTTTCGGCTGTGGCGTGGTTTTCATACTGACCATCATCATGCGGATTGCCAGCGGCCATCATCTGGTCGATGCGGTGATTGACGGCCTTAGCACCAGTTACGCCAATGCCGGTTTCCTTGGCTTCCCGCTTGTTCTGGCCCTGATTGGTGAAAGCGGTCTGGCCGCAACCCTGATTGCCACCATCCTGACCGCCTGTGTGCTGTTTGCCATTGCCATCATCCTGATCGAATTTGGCCTGCAACAGGAAACCAGCCGTTTTGACATCATTCTCAAGACCCTCAAGGCACTGGTCAAAAACCCGCTTCTGATTGCGCCGACCCTTGGCACAGTGGTGATGCTTTCCCCTTGGGAAATTCCCGGCCCGGTCGATGTTTATCTGGAACTTGTTGGCGGGGCGGCCGCCCCGTGCGCACTGATTGCACTTGGACTGTTTCTGGCTGATCGCACCGCCAATCAGAAGCACGAAAAATGGAGCACCACGGGGATTTTCGTGATCCTCAAACTGGTTGTCCAACCGGCCCTGACCTGGGTGATGGCAGTGCCGGTTCTTGGCCTGCCGGGCCACATGGCCCATCTTGCGGTCCTGCTTGCAGCCCTTCCGACCGGGACCGGGCCCTTCATGCTGGCCGAATTTTATAACCGCGAAAGTGTTCTGACCGGGCGCATGATCCTGATCACCACCATCCTGTCGGTTGGCACTCTTTCGGCCTATTTGGCGATTGCCTGACCGCAATTGAAAACGGGTCCGACACATTGGTGTCAGACCCGTGATCAATGTTCCGGCCATGCGCCCAAAGGCGGGCTGGTTTTATTTCTTGCGGAACGCGTCCAGTGCGATGACCTCACCGGTTTCGCCCGCATCGGGTTTGGATTTTTTGCGCGATGATTTTGACGGTTCAGCCACCAGCGTCGGTGCCGCTTCTTCGTCATCCATCAGATCGGCATCCAGATCATCATCTTCTTCAAAGTCGAAATCATCGTCATCCATTTCTTCTTCGACGCTGAAGGTCAGCATGAAGTTGGCAGACGGATCGACAAAGGCCAGCATCGCATCAAAAGGCACGACCACAGTGGTCGGCATGCCATCGAAGCTCATTCCAACCGAGAAATGGTCATCTTCGGACTTCAGATCCCAGAACCGGTGCTGCAACACCACCGTGATGTTGTCGGGATGCGCTTTGCGCTGACTTTCAGGCAGTGCAACACCGGGATGGTTGGTCTGGAAAGTGATATAGTAGTGATGCTCGCCGAAAAGGCCTTCTTCAGCCACGCGCGCAAGAATATCTTTCACCACGCCGCGCAGCGCCTGGTCGACCATAAGATCGTAACGGAATTCTTCCGGTTTCTGCATCAGTAATCCTGTATCTGGCGGGATACCGGTGCTTTCCGGCAAATCCCGTCATTGTCATATAGCATCTCTGCACGCCAATTGCATCTTGGAGTGCCTTATACTGACTCTATTCATAACGAAGCGGGGAATAAATACAAGAGTGGGGCGTTCTGTTGCTAGGTGCCCCGTCCCCCACCAGATTACCGCTCCCGGCAACCGGAATTTCGCTTTGGTGCTAGTACCGCTTAGGCGGCAACAGCAACCGGAGCATTGTTGTCGTTTGCATTTACAAACATTGGCCCGATGCGGTGGTACCATGCCGAGCGCCCACATTGACTTTTACTGCTCACGTCGATCCTATTTCGGCCCCACGAAGATTGTCTGAGTCGGACAACCGATAAATTTGGTGGAGCCGCCGGGTACCGCCCCCGGGTCCGTAAAGCCTATTCTGTCACGCAGTTTAGCGCCGTAGTCGGGTTGCCCCGACAGCCCCTATATAGGTCAAACCGGGTCCTTTTCACAAGGGGATTTGGGAAATCTTTTTTTTCATTCGAACGGAACATTCCGATATCCGGGCAATGCCGGATTGCCGATTTTGCCCACCATCAAACACGGCGGAACGTATCGGGATAATCGATCACCAGCCCGGCCTCATCGATTTCAAGCTCTGCCGAGAAATTGCGAAACAGCCCTTCATAGCGATAACGACGCCCCGGAATCAGACAGCTGTAACGTTGCGCTGCACGCGACGGAAGAAAATCACCCTCGATCTGACTTGGAAGCGGCACATAGGCTGCCGAAATATCGCACGCCTCCCCCGCAGGCAGTTGCAATCGCCGGATCGGAAGCATGTTTGTTGCTGGCGTGATGCCGATATCCACATCAAAACAGCCCGTCAGAGCCGGCAAATCCCGATCAGCCAGACAGTCAAACCAGTTTCCCTTGCCGTCAGATGTGACATGCATATGCGCCCCGCCGACATAGCTTACCCGGACTTCGCGCGTTGCATATGACGCGTCGGTCACAACAAGGTACGATCCGCCATACTGGCCTTCACGCGTCCCAATCACCACACCCTCAAGCTTGATCCCGTCGGCGTCGGTTTGGCAGACACAATGTTCAAGCCCCTTTCCGTCCCAATCAACCCACTGAACTTCCGTTCGCATATGACCGACACTCCCTGCGTTAAACGCGCCAAAATTTCATGCGATCAAGTATAGCCACACGGGGTGAATTTGCGCGATCTCTCCTGACAGGAACCGTCAGCAGGGGCGTGTTTAAAACGCGATATCAAAGGGGACACTGCGTTGCTTGCCGATGACCGCCGACCTGACTATGCTGCCCCAAAGACGATTCCGAAAAACGCAGGACTGAGCATGCAGCAATATCTTGATCTGATGCGTCTGGTGCGCGACACCGGCACGCGCAAGGAAGACCGCACGGGTACAGGCACCGTATCGATTTTCGGCCATCAGATGCGGTTCGATCTGTCCGAAGGTTTCCCGCTGGTCACCACCAAGAAACTGCATCTGAAATCAATCATTCATGAATTGCTGTGGTTCCTTGATGGCGACACCAACGTCAAATATTTGCAAGACAACGGTGTGCGCATCTGGAACGAATGGGCCGATGAAAACGGCGATCTTGGCCCGGTCTATGGCGGCCAGTGGCGGTCATGGCGCGGGGCCAATGGGGAAACCATTGACCAGATCACCGGCCTGATCGATCAGATCAAAAACAATCCCGATTCACGCCGCCTGATTGTTTCGGCCTGGAACGTGGCCGACGTGCCCAACATGGCGCTGCCGCCCTGCCATTGCCTGTTCCAGTTCTATGTCGCGGATGGCAAGCTTTCCTGTCAGCTGTATCAGCGCAGTGCCGATATCTTCCTTGGCGTGCCGTTCAACATCGCATCCTATGCGCTTTTGACCATGATGATTGCCCAGGTTTGTGATCTTGGCGTTGGCGATTTTGTCCATACCCTTGGCGATGCGCATCTTTATACCAACCACCTTGAACAGGTTGAATTGCAGTTGTCGCGCGATCCCCGCCCGCTGCCGACCATGAAAATCAATCCCGATGTCAAATCGATCTTTGATTTCAAGTTCGAGGATTTCGAACTGGTCGGTTATGACCCGCACCCGCATATTGCCGGCAAGGTTGCTGTCTGATGCCGGCAAACAACAATGAACGGATTGAACGGGTTGCGGTTGTTGCTGCGGCCGAAAATGGCGCCATCGGCAAGGATGGCTGGATGCCGTGGGAACTGCCCGAAGACCTTAAACGCTTCAAGGCCCTGACCCTTGGCAAACCGATGATCTTGGGCCGCGTCACGTTTGAAGCCATTGGGCGCCCGTTGCCCAAACGGACCAATATCGTCGTTACCCGCGATAAGGACTGGTCATTTGATCATGAAAATGTCCGCGTCTGTCATGACATCGAAACGGCCATCAGGCTTGCCGACGAAATTGCGCTGCGCGACGGGATCAATGAAGTCATCATTGCCGGTGGCGCCCAGATTTATCACCTCGCCCTGCCTTTTACGACGCGCTTTGAGTTGACCGAAGTTCACGCAAAGATCGACGGCGACACATTCCTTGATCCGCTGGCAGAAGATGAATGGCGCGAAACCGCCCGTCAAAGGATCGACAATCCCGATGGTCCGGACTACAGTTTCGTGACCCTTGATCGGATATAGGCGCGATATGCGTGTGGCTGCACCCTGCCGTGATGCCACAGCGGTTGATTTTCCAGGCCAGCCGATCCATCTTTAAAACAGTTATAGAACACTCGTTCCAGTGTTCTCGTCACTACCCAAGGAAATGTCATGGCGCGCCCCCGCGGATTTGATGAAGAAAGCGTTCTTGATAACGCAATGAACATCTTCTGGAGCAAAGGCTTTGAATCGACCTCTGTTCAGGATCTGGTGGAAGAAACCGGCCTGAACCGGGCAAGCATGTATGCAAGCTTTGGCGACAAAAAGGCTCTTTTCCTGCGCGTGCTTGACCATTACAGCCAGAAAATCAGTTCCGAGCGTTTTGCCAATCTTCGCGAAATCGAAGACGGCCGCGAAGCAATTGAAAAGACTTTCCGCGACACTGCCAAAACCGGCTGCGCAGAAGGCAAACATAAGGGCTGTCTGATTGTGAATTCGGGGATGGAACTGGCCCCGCATGATCCCGAAACCGCTGCCATCGCCCATCAGGCCTTTCGCCGGGTCGAAGACATGTTCGCCGCCGCGCTTAGCCGTGGCATCAAACATGGCACGATTTCAAAGGACAAGAACATCCGCGCACTGGCGCGCTTTCTTGCCGGGTCGATCCAGGGCGTTCAGTTGATGTCGCGCCGCGGTGCGGATCGTGAAACGCTTGAAGATTACACCAACACCATTCTCGAAGCCCTGAACTGACCGGTTTGTGAACCCCGCAAAACGCTGTTTCCGATCACGGTTCAGTGATCGGTCTCGAAACATGTTGCATTATAGAATGATCGTTCCATAATAAGATCAAACAGCACATACACCAAGTCTTGAGGAACGAAATGTCTGCAATTACCCCGCTTCTGCCCCGTCAGCCTGTCCCGTCTCTCAGCGTCCCGCTGGTCGGGGGCGGCACCTGGTCGCTGGCCGATCAGAAACCGGAAAACTTCACCATGGTCGTGTTTTATCGCGGCCTGCATTGCCCGATCTGCGGCAAATATCTCAAAGACCTTGATAACAAGCTCGCCGATTTTGCCAAACGCGGTGTGAATGTTGTCGTCCTGTCCTCGGACGGCGAAGACCGTGCGACCGAGGCCAAGGCAAAATGGGGCCTTGAAAACCTTGATCTCGGCTATGGGCTTGATCTTGATAAGGCCCGCGAATGGGGTCTTTATATCTCGACCTCGAACGGCGTGACCTCAAGCGGCTATGAAGAACCGGCGATCTTTTCCGAACCCGGTCTGTTTCTGGTCCGCCCGGACGGCACCCTTTATTTCGGCACGGTCCAGACCATGCCGTTTGCCCGCCCGGCCTTTGACCAGATCCTTGGCGCGCTTGATTTCGTGATTGCCAAGGGCTACCCGGCACGCGGCGAAGTGATTGATCACACCAATCCGTGATCCTGCCCAACATGCGAACAGGTCCCTTCCCCAACCTGTCGCGACGTAATCTGCAAAACAAAGCCCGGCAACTGAAATGCCGGGCTTTTTTGCTCTTCGGTATCAGATCGCCGAAGGGTCAACCCTCGTCCGGGTCGTCGCCCTCTTCGCGGCGCCGGCGCGGGCGCAACACGATCCAGGCTGCAACAATCGTCAATGCCGCCATGCCAAACCAGGTCAGCGCATAGGACATATGATTGTTGGGGAAACTGATCCGGGTCAGTCCGCCGACCGGAAGCTTTGCCGGGTTTTCCGCCCCGTCGCCATCAATGAAATACGGGGCAACATCATTGGCATCAAGCCCGCGCTTTTCGGCCATGGCGCGCACATCGCGCGAATACCAGCGATCATCCCCGGGCACATTGTCACGCATGAATGTCCCGACCGGTTCGTCAAGACGCAGAAGCCCCGTCACCGTGACCTCCCCGTCCACCATGCCATCGCTGCGGGTGGCGGGGTTGCGGCGGTCGGTCGGGACAAAGCCGCGATTGACCATGACAATCGTGCCATCGTCGCGTTCAAGCGGCGTCATCACCCAATAGCCCGCCCCGTAATCGGTCGCGGCATAGACATGGCTTTCCAGGTCATTGCGATAGGTGCCGGTAACCGTCACCTTGCAGTATTCATCGCGTTCGCGACTGACATTGGCCCAGTCATCGCGGCGTGGGGCCGGTTGGGCTTCGCCATGCACGCGTGCATCAACCCGCGCAATCAGATCAAGTTTCCAGGCCCGGCGTTCGATCTGCCAGTATCCAAGGGCGCAAAACCCGGAAAACAGAATGGCCGCCAGTGCCAGAACCACAATCCGGGTGGTCATGGATGGTCCGCGCCGCGATGGTTGCGTTGCTGTGGTCGTTTTGGCGGTTTGGGAAATGCGGTTGTCCGTCATCTCGCTTTCTTTCCAAGGGCATCTGTGTCTGCGAACGAAAAAGGGCGCGATACCGGTAAAGTATCGCGCCCCCTTTAGATATCAAGCATTGGCCTAGCCGAAGCTTTTGATCATGTCATGATCCATCTGCGGCATCATGTTGGTGTTAAGGTGATACATCACCCACATGGAACCGGCGATGGCAATCGCAACGATCACAAGGGTAAAGATCAGCGCCAACATGTTCCAGCCACCTTCGGATTTGGTGTTCATGTGCAGGAAATAGACCATGTGAACAATGATCTGAACCACACCAAGACCCATGATCCAAAGTGCGGTTGCGATCTTGCTGTCAAGAACACCATCCATCACCAGCCAGAACGGAATGGCCGTCAGAATAACCGACAGGATAAACCCGATCATATAGCTGTTGAAGGTACCGTGGCCGGCACCGCCATCGCCGTGATGGTCATCATGTGCGTGTGAATGTGCACTCATCCCAGAACTCCCAGCAGATAAACAACGGAGAAAACACCGATCCAGATGACGTCAAGGAAGTGCCAGAACATCGACAGGCACATCAGACGACGTTTATTGGCCGGGATCAGACCATGTTTGGCTACCTGAATCATCAGGGTCACCAGCCAGATGATCCCGAACGTCACGTGAAGACCGTGGGTCGCAACCAGCGTATAGAATGCCGACAGGAACCCGCTTCGCATCGGCGTCGCACCAAGGCTCCAAAGTTCATGGAACTCATATAGCTCCAGCCCGACAAACGCGGCACCGAACAAACCGGTAATCGCCAGCCAAAGCTGTGTGCCCGCAATACTGCCTTTTTCCATTTGCAGCATGGCGAAGCCATAGGTAATCGACGAAAACAGCAGCATCGATGTATTGATCGCCACCAATTCCAGATCGAACAAATCAGTCGGTGCCGGACCTGCGGCATAATTCTGGCCAATAACGGCATAGGTTGCAAACAGAATCCCAAAGATGAGGCTATCGCTCATCAGATAGATCCAGAAGCCAAGCATCGTCCCGGTTTCCGGGTGATGCTCTTCCTTCAGATAGAAGACCGGCATTTCGGTCTGTGCGGCAGTGTTATTCGCCATTGTCATTCCCTTACGCCTGCTGTTTTGCCAGAAGGGCAGTACGTTCGTCTTCGGTTTCCACGACTTCAGATGCCGGGATGTGATAATCGCGGTCATAGTTGAAGGTGTGGGCAATTGCACCGACAACCAGGGCAATGAAGCTTGCAATCACCAGCCACCAGATATGCCAGACCAGCGCGAAACCAAGAACAAGCGACAGAGCGGCAAGGATAAAGCCAGCGCCGGTATTTTTCGGCATATGGATATCCAGGAAGCCTTCCGTCGGACGGACATAACCACGTTTCTTCATGTCGGCCCATGCATCAAGATCATGGACAACCGGGGTAAAGGCAAAGTTGTAGGCTGGGGGCGGCGACGAAGTCGACCATTCCAGCGTACGACCATCCCCCCATGGGTCACCGGTTTCATCACGAAGCTTGTCACGTTTGATCACCGCAACAACGATCGACAGAATGAACGAACCGATCCCCCCGGCAATCAGAAGCGCACCAAAGGCGGCAATCACGAACCAGATCTGAAGCGACGGATCGTCAAATTGGCTCATGCGGCGGGTAATCCCCATCAGACCAAGAACATAAAGCGGCATGAAGGCGAAATAGAACCCGACAAGCCAGAGCCAGAAGGACATTTTGCCCCAGAACGGATCAAGCTTGAAGCCAAATGCCTTGGGGAACCAGTAAACGATACCGGCAAACATCCCGAACACCACACCACCGATAATCACGTTATGGAAGTGCGCAATCAGGAACAGGCTGTTATGCAACACAAAGTCAGCCGGCGGAACCGCAAGCATAACACCCGTCATGCCCCCGATCACAAAGGTCAGCATGAAACCGATGGTCCACAGCATCGGAACATCAAAACTGATGCGGCCCTTATACATCGTGAACATCCAGTTGAAGATCTTCGCACCGGTCGGGATCGAGATGATCATGGTCGCGATACCAAAGAAGGCGTTCACGCTGGCACCCGAGCCCATGGTGAAGAAGTGATGCAACCAGACGATATAGGACAGGATGGTGATAACCACGGTGGCATACACCATCGAGCTATACCCAAACAGACGCTTGCGCGAGAATGTCGACACAACTTCGGAAAACACACCAAACGCCGGCAGGATCAGGATGTAAACTTCCGGGTGACCCCAGATCCAGATCAGGTTGATATACATCATGGCGTTACCGCCAAGATCGTTGGTGAAGAAGTTGGTATCGGCGTACCGGTCAAGCCCCAGCAGGACCAGAACGGCGGTCAGAACCGGGAACGCAGCCACGATCAGAACGTTGGTGCAAAGTGCCGTCCAGGTAAAGACCGGCATTTTCATCATGGACATGCCCGGTGCGCGCATTTTGACGATGGTCACAACCAGATTGACCCCCGAAAGCAACGTCCCGACACCGGCAATCTGAAGGGCCCAGATGTAATAATCGACCCCGACCCCCGGACTGTAAACAATGTCAGACAGCGGCGGATATGCCAGCCAGCCGGTTTTCGCGAACTCACCGACAAACAGCGACACCATGATCAGCACGGCACCGCTGGTGGTCATCCAGAAGCTGAAATTATTCAGGAACGGGAACGCAACGTCACGCGCGCCGATTTGTAGCGGCACGACAAAGTTCATAAGCCCCGTCACCAGCGGCATGGCCACGAAGAAGATCATGATTACGCCGTGGGCGGTGAATATCTGATCGTAATGATCAGGGGGAAGGAAACCTTCCGAGCCGCCAAAAGCCATCGCTTGCTGGGCACGCATCATAAGCGCATCGGAGAAACCACGCAAAAGCATGACAAGCGCCAATATGATGTACATAATGCCGATTTTTTTATGGTCAATCGACGTGATCCACTCGTTCCAGAGATATCCCCAGAGGCGGAAATAAGTAATACCGCCCAGAACGGCGATACCACCCAGAACCACGGCCGCGAACGTCACCACAAGGATCGGTTCATGGAACGGGAGTGAATCAAGCGACAGCCGGCCAAATATAAAATGCAAAAGGTCCGGATTGGAGAACATCGAATTACTCTTCTTTCAAATGCAGCAATACACCGGCTGTCCGGTGCTAAAACCGCGAAGGGCCGGTTGGGATCCCCCAACCGGCACTGCTTCAGAACCCTGTCGAAACGCCTGACGGCGCAAAGCTCATGGCACGATCAGATGCCTGCACGCGATCAAACAGCGGCAAAGCATTCAAATCACCGGCAAAACCGCCTTCCGGGGTCGTGCACAAGGTCGCCACATAGGATTTGCTCTCGGGCAATGGCTGGCTTCCGCGCATGCGCGGCACGTCATAGGTCAAGGACATGACGTTATAAATACCGGCCAGACCACCACCACCGTTCTCGTCAATGGCCATCATCTCGTTCATGCACATTTTCGACTGATCGACGCACATGTTGAGGATCGCACCATAAAGTTCCGGATCAACCGAACTGAAATAGTGGATCGGCTCATCGATACTCGGCTTTTCAAGCTCAAGATACTCGGAACGACCAAGGAAGTTCTCGTCGGATTTCACTTTCGAAACCCAATCTTCAAACCCTTCTTCGCTCAGACCGTGGAATTTAAAGCGCATGTGGGAGAAACCCTCACCGCTGTAATTCCCAGAGAAGCCGTCATAAACGCCTTCTTCGTTGATCACGGCATGAAGTTTGGTTTCCATGCCGGCCATCGAATAAATCTGACCTGCGAGTGCAGGAATGAAGAAGGAGTTCATGATCCCCGAAGAGGTAATCTTGAACTGGATCGGTGTGTCGATTGGCGCCGCGAGCTCGTTAATGGTCGCAATGCCCTGTTCCGGATAGAAGAACAGCCATTTCCAATCAAGGGAAACAACTTCAACCACCATTGGTTTGTGGTCTTTGGCAAGCGGCCGTTCGGCATCAATACGGTCCAGCGGACGATACGGGTCAAGCGTATGCGTCGTAACCCAGGTAATTGCACCAAGGGCGATAATGATCACCAGCGGGGCCGACCAGATGACAACTTCCAGCTTCGTGGAATGGTGCCATTCAGGATCGTATTCCGCGTCCTTGTTGCCCTGACGGTATTTCCAGGCAAAGAAAACCGTCAATGCCATCACCGGAACGATGATCAACAGCATCAGGATCGTGGACACGATAATAAGATCGGACTGCTGGGACGCAATATCACCCGACGGGTCGATCACAACCAGGTTGCAACCGGCCAGAAGCGAAAACATCGAGGTTACAGTGACGCCGCGTACAAGTTTTGAAAGCATGCGCTTCATACTTTGTCAGTTTCTGGAAGATGTTCTCACAGGTAACCATATACCTGCAAGCCGCACAACGACCCATCGAAGATCGCCACACGTCGTACCCTACCGCAACGGCATATAGGAAGTGTCATCCTAAACATCCACGAAAAGGGCACAAAAACAGCAAATTTTTTTCAAAAACCTGCCAAGGTGGAAAGTCGCGGCAATTGCTATAGCTGCATCGCAGCAATGTCAAGGTACGCGCCATGCATAGCAGGGTCTTAATGACAATTATCATCCCAATGTAAACCGTGCGTTGTGCGTTGCAGAACAATAATTGACACTGACGTTTGCAATTCACATGTCTATACTTAGACTCGATCCAAAGTCGTATCGTCCTTTGATCCGAATTTGTGATCCAATCAAAAGCAGTTAGGGCCCCAAAGGCCCGACCAGTGAATAGGGAGAACGGCGTGAACCAAACAACCGAAAACTACGCGACCGCCACCTCGTCAGGTTTGGAACGCGACGCACGGCATCTTAATGCCGACGCAACCAACGATCCCGGTCAGATCGCGCTTGGCGTGATCATCGGCCGGACTTCGGAATTTTTCGACTTTTTCGTTTACTGCATCGCATCGGTACTTGTGTTCCCGCAATTGCTGTTTCCCGGCGAAACGGCATTGGTCGGCACCATGTATTCCTTTGCCATCTTCTCTCTGGCCTTTATCGCCCGCCCGGTGGGCTCGCTGGTCTTCATGACGGTTGACCGGCATTATGGCCGTGGCGTCAAACTGACGATTGCCATGTTCATGCTCGGCGGTTCGACCGCGGCGATGGCCTTCCTGCCAAGCTACGCCTCTGCCGGTGTTCTTGCGATTTATCTGCTGTGCAGCTTCCGCTTCCTGCAAGGTCTTGCATGGGGTGGTGCCTGGGATGGTCTTGCATCGCTTCTGGCACTCAATGCGCCGGACAACCGCAAGGGCTGGTATGCGATGATCCCGCAATTGGGCGCACCGCTTGGCTTCATGCTGGCATCTTCACTGTTTGCCTATCTGCTTCTGACCCTGCATCCCGATGACTTCCTGGCCTTTGGCTGGCGCTATGCGTTCTTCGTGGCCTTTGCCATCAACGTGGTCGCATTGTTTGCCCGCCTGCGTCTGGTTGCCACCTCGGAATTCGGCCATCTTCTTGAAAAGAACGAACTCGAAGCCGCCCGCGTGATGGACACACTCAAACATAACGGTCGTACCGTTGTGCTCGGGGCACTGGTCCCGATGGTCAGCTACGCGCTGTTCCATCTGGTCACGGTCTTTGCGCTCAGCTGGGTCTATCTTTATGCCAACGGCAATCCGGGGCAGTTCCTTCTGACCCAGGGTGTCGGTGCCGTACTTTGCGCCTTTGGCATTGTCGCATCGGGCTTCATCGCCGATCAGCTCGGTCGTCGTCGCCTGCTGGGATACAGTGCCGGGATCATCTTCCTGGGTGCTGTTCTGACCCCGCTGCTTTATTCCTTCAACATCATCAATGAAGGCATGATCGTTCTGGGCGGGTTTGCCGTGCTTGGCCTGTGCTTTGGTCAGGCGGCCGGGACGCTGGCCTCAAACTTCAAACGCGAATACCGCTATACCGGGTCTGCCCTGACATCCGATCTGGCCTGGCTGCTCGGTGCCGGTTTTGCCCCGCTGATCGCATTGTATCTGTGTGACAAGTTCGGCCTGCCCGGTGTTGGTGCCTACCTGCTTTCAGGGGCAATCGTCACCCTGCTGGTATTGCACTTCAACAAACATTTCGGATCCAAAAATACCGATTGATCACCGGATCCCGTATCCAATCCAACCACAAACACCCCGGTCAAAACCGGGGTGTTTTCATATGTGGCTTTATCGGCTATGCGCCGGGGCTTCGACTTCGGCCAGGCCCGGCATGAAATCGCGCAGGATTTCAAAAAACTTCCGCATGCGTGCCGGATAATAGCTGGCATAGGGATAAACCAGATAAACCGGCAAGGATGACGCTTGCCAGTCCGGGCATAAATGCATCAGCTTTCCGGTTCGCAGGTCATCGGTCACGATCCAGCGCGACACAATCCCCGCCCCCAGCCCGCCAAGCACCGCCTGACGGGTTGCAAACAGACTGTCTGTACTCAGACGCGGCTTGATCGGAAACCGGATCAGTTCCCGGCTGCCGATATTTTGCAGCGAAATCTCCGACCCGTAAAATGTCTTGAGCGACACCCATGGCAGATCCGCCAGCATCCCGACATCACAAACGGGTCTGTTTTTCAGAATGTCGGGTGAGGCGACAACAATACGCGGGATTTCCGCAAGCAGCACGGCAACATGTGACGGATCGGACACCGCGCCAACATGAATGGCGCAATCGATCCGTTCGGAAATAAAGTCCGGCGGCCGGTCGCTCAGGACCCAGTCGACACTGACCTGGTCATAGCGTTTCAGGAATTTTATCAGCGGCTGAAGCAACTGATCCTGACCAAAGGCATGGGGCACCTTGACCGCAAGCCGCCCGACCGGTTCGCCATCCGTACCCGAAAGTTCTTCGGTCAGGGCGTCCCACCCCTCGATCAGGGTGCGGGCATGGGCATAACACCGTTCCCCGTCATCGGTCAGCTTGATCGCATGCGTATTGCGCAGGATCAGCTCGACACCAAGCATATCCTCAAGCGTCCGCAACCGGCGACTGATGGTCGGCTGGGTCGTGCCAAGCAATCCCGCCGCCGCCGACAGACTTCCGCCATCCACGATACGCACAAATGTTTGCATCAACTCCATACGATCAACGGAAGACATTCATCACCTATCATACGCTCTACGTATAACCATCTTACCGCACAACCCTCTACCAAACCAGCGCGTCATCCATATTCTGGGCCAAAATCAATTCCGCTTTACGGAGCTTTCAATGACCACCGCGCAAACAACTGCTGATCCGCAGCAGATCACGACGGCCCCGTCGCGCAACATCATCTTTGCGCTTGCCCTTGGTGCGGGATCGGCCGTGGCCTCGATCTATTATACCCAGCCGGTTCTCAACATGATCGGGACCGAACTTGGGCTTGGTGTCGGGACAACCGGACTGATCCCGACCGTGACCCAGGTCGGATATGCTTTGGGCATTCTGTTCCTGTTGCCGCTTGGCGACCGTTATGATCGAAGGACCCTGATCGTTCTTAAAAGTGTCCTGCTTGCGGCCATGCTTCTGACCGGCAGCATTTCACCGGGCCTGAACACCATCCTGTTTACAAGTCTTCTGATCGGCATCACCGCAACCATGGCCCAGGACATTGTCCCGGCCGCCGCCATCCTGTCGCCCAAACATCTGCATGGCAAAACCATTGGCACCGTCATGACCGGTCTCTTGATCGGGATCCTGCTGTCACGCACGGTCAGTGGCGTGATCGCCGAATATTTCGGATGGCGGATTGTGCTGCAACTCGCTGCGGTTCAAATCCTGATCATCGGCTTTGCGCTTTGGAAAATCCTGCCGCCGTTCCAAACCCACGCAACGATGAGCTATCCCAAACTCCTGCAATCCCTTGCGCATCTTTGGACAGAACATCCATCGCTGCGCCATGCGGCCATTGCACAGGCATTCCTTGCGGTTGCCTTCAGCGCTTTCTGGTCGTCGCTTTCGCTGATCCTCCATCAACGCTATCAGCTTGGCAGTGACGTTGCCGGTGCCTTTGGCTTGCTCGGTGCTGTCGGGGCCCTGATGGCACGCTATGCCGGAAGCCTTGCCGATCGCCATGGCCCGGCACGGGTTACCAAACTGGGCTCCGTCATCCTGATCCTGTCCTTTGCCATTATGTGCATGGTGCCCGCTCTCTCATCGGTCAGTGCACAGCTTGCCATCCTTGCCATTGGCACCATCGGCTTTGATCTGGGGGTTCAGGCGTCTCTGGTTTCGCACCAGACCATTGTCTATCAAATCGCCCCCGAAGCCCGCAGCAGACTGAACTCGGTCTTCTTTACCGTGATGTTTGTCGGCATGGCATCCGGATCGGTTCTTGGCACCCAGCTATTTGCCAGCGGCGGTTATCTGTCGGTGATGGCGGTCGGTATCCTGGCTGGCATCATCAGCCTGTCCATCAGAATGATCGCCGATCGCAAGGCGGCGCAGTCCTGATCACCAACCATGATCCTGTTTGATCGATTAACGAAAAACACCCCGGCCAAAACCGGGGTGTTTTTACATCTGGCGACCTGAAGCGCGTGAGCCGACAGCGCGATTTTCATGCGGAGGTCACGGTGTGACTGGCTTCTGCCGCTTCAGGCACGTCATCGGCGACAATCGCCAGACGAAAACCTTTGTAATGTTTTCGGAGCATCATCCGTACAACGATGAACTGCCAGAAAAACATCCATAGAGCATTGAAAAGCCAAACGATAAATCCGCCGTCAAGCGTTGCGCCAGATACCTTGTTAAAGAAGCCGATACCAAAATGGATAACGAAACTGATCACAAAGCCGCCGACAAACGCCCCCGCAAACGATCGCCAAGTCAACAGCCACCATACGCGCACAATTCGCCCGTCTGTAAGTTCGAGTTCCTGCATGCAAGCAACCTCTTTCGAAAAGTTTGGGCATGGCCTTTTGATTGCACAATCAAACAACTATTGCACTTTAAAGATGCATTCATTGCAAGACCAAACTTCCCGACGTGGTCGCCCTCACAAAGGAATGCCCAATCAAACGTAGTTTGACGGGAACATCGCGCGTTTGGCGTCTTCGTCCATTTCGGTCTTGAAGCTGTGACCTTTGCCGACATCGCGTGCGGCAATTGCCGCCGGGTGACTGTTCATTGCCGCGAACCAGCGTTTCAGGTTGGGGTAGTTATCCATCACATCCGGGTTCTTGTGGACATAGGGCGCCTTGTCGATCCAGCCCCAGGCCGAAATATCAACGATGGTCATTTCATCGCCGACAATAAATTCACGGCCCTTCATATGATCTTCAAGAACCTGATAATGCCGGGCGATTTCATTGCGGTAACGGTTCACACCATAATCGCTGCCTTCCGGGGCGACATACTGGAAATGCACCGCCTGACCGGAAAACGGACCAAGACCGGTGGCAATGAACATCAACCATGAAAGAAGCTCGCCACGATCTTCCGGCTTGCCCAGAAACTTGCCGGACTTTTCGGCCAGATACATCAGGATGGCATTGGAATCAAACACCCGGACTTCCTTGCCACCGGCCCCGTCGGTATCGACAATGGCTGGCACCTTGCCATTGGGATTGACCGCGCGAAAGGCCGGGTCATGTTGCTGACCCTTGCGGGTATCGACCGGCAGGACTTCATATTCAAGGCCGGATGCCTCAAGCATCATCGAGATTTTCTGCGGGTTCGGGGTCGGATGAAAATAGAAGCGGATCATCAATGGTCTCCTTGCGGGCCCGCCTGATAACACAAAGCTGTGACCCGGTATTGCATTTTGGAACGTTCGTTTTAAATTGACCGATAATGTCTCAGTTGGCAAGGTTCCTTTATTGACCCTGCCACTCAAAAATCATCACAGGAGCCCCAAGCCCATGATTGACCTTTATTACTGGCCCACCCCGAACGGCCACAAGATCACGCTGTTCCTTGAAGAAGCCGGGCTGGATTACAAGATTTTCCCGGTCAATATCAGTGCCGGTGACCAGTTCAAGCCGGAATTCCTGGCCTTTTCGCCAAACAATCGCATGCCGGCCATCATCGACCATGATCCCGCGGATGGCGGCGATGCCATAACGGTGTTTGAATCCGGGGCGATCTTGCAATATCTCGCCGAAAAGACCGGCAAGTTCCTGCCGACTGATATACGCGGCCGCAAAACGGTAATGGAATGGCTGTTCTGGCAGATGGGCGGACTCGGTCCGATGGCCGGGCAGAACCATCATTTCGGCACCTATGCCCCTGATAAAATCCCCTATGCCATCACGCGTTACGTCAACGAGACCAACCGTCTTTACGGTGTGCTGAACAAGCGTCTCGAAGGCCGCGACTTCATTGCCGGTGATGCATATACCATTGCTGACATGGCATCCTATCCGTGGATCGTCAGCCATGAAAAACAGCAACAGGATCTCAATGACTTCCCGAACCTGAAACGCTGGTTTGAAACCATCAAGGCGCGCCCGGCCACCATTGCCGCCTACAAGGCCGCCGAACCATTCACCGCACAGCCTGCTGTGACGGAAGAAGGCAAGAAAATCCTGTTTGGACAGACATCCAAACCGGCCTGATACCGAAACAGACCCGGCGGTCCCTGCCGGGTCTTTTTTTTTTGACCGGATCGTCTGTACCGGCAGCTTGTGCCCCCACCTATTACCTTCCCCCTTTACCCGCCCATTTTTCCAAGCCTTTTGCCAGGCCTTTTGGGCAAGCCTTTCGGGCCTCTTACTTTTTTGATTGCATTACGGCTCCCTTCCCCATAAATGTTACGTTATAACATAACATTTATGGTCGATCTGATGAAACGCCTTCCCGTTACTGTTCTGTCCGGCTTTCTTGGTGCGGGCAAAACCACTCTTCTCAATCATGTTCTCAACAACCGCCGTGGCTTGCGGGTTGCGGTGATTGTCAATGACATGTCCGAGGTCAATATTGATGCCGACCTTGTCCGCAATGGCGGCTCTGAGCTTTCCCTGACCGATGAAAAGCTGGTCGAAATGACCAATGGCTGCATTTGCTGCACCTTGCGCGATGATCTTCTGGCCGAGGTCCGCCGTCTCGCCGAACAGGAACGCTTTGACTATCTGCTGATTGAATCAACGGGCATTTCCGAACCGTTACCGGTCGCGGCCACCTTTGATTTTCGCGATGAAAACGGCCAGTCGCTTGGTGATATTGCCCGTCTTGATACCATGGTGACGGTTGTCGATGCCGCGCGCATGATTGCCGATTACAGTTCCACCGACTTTCTGTCCGACCGCGGCGAAAGCCTGGGCGACGGGGATGACAGATCGATTGTCGATCTTCTGGTTGATCAGATCGAATTCGCCGATGTGATCGTTGTTAACAAGCTTGATCTTGTCGATACCGAACAACGCCAATCGGTACTGGCCATTCTAAGGGCCCTGAATGCCGATGCCGAAATCATCGAAACCACCAACAGCATCGTTGACCCGCAACGCATCCTCAATACCGGGCGGTTTGATTTTGAACGGGCACAAAATCATCCGCTGTGGGCCAAGGAACTCTATGGCTTTGCCGATCACGTGCCCGAGACCGAAGAATACGGGATCAAAAGCTTTACCTTTCGCACATCCCTGCCCTTTCACCCGCAACGGTTTCACGCCTTCATCAATAGCGAATGGCCAGGTGTGCTGCGTGCAAAGGGGCATTTCTGGCTGGCGACCCGCCCGGACTGGGTTGGTGAAATCAGTCAGGCCGGCGCTGCTGTCAAGACAGAGGCCCTTGGCACATGGTGGTGTGCGGTTCCGCGCGATCAATGGCCTGACAATCCGGCATGGCGCGATATGGTCTTTTCAAAATGGGATCCGGTCTTTGCCGATCGACGTCAGGAAATCGTCTTTATCGGTCAGAACATGAACGAAGCCGCCCTGCGCCAACGTCTTTCGGACTGCCTTGTCGATGAGGCTGACGATATTCTGGCCACATCCTTTGATCCGGCCCGTTATGCCAGTCTGCCTGATCCGTTTCCGCGCTGGGGCAAAAGGGCTGCATAAACCGGGCACCAGCCAAGCCGATTTCGAAACGCATGCCATGTGGTTATGATGTCCGAAACATGCGACTATCACCACATGGCTGCCCCAAATGATCGGAACGGAAATGCGTGACCCACATGCCGAAACCCGCACCCCCAATCACCGCACCAGGGTCTTTGCGCTGATTGCCTTTATGGTATTGTGCCTGATCATATCGGCCGCAGGCGGTGCCGTAACCGCAACCAGTGTCAATGACTGGTACGCAGGCTTGCAAAAACCGGCCTTCAATCCGCCAAACTGGCTGTTTGGTCCGATGTGGACCATCATTTATTTCCTGATCGCCTTTAGCGGCTGGCGGGTCTGGCTCAAAGCCGGCATCGCCAATGCCAAGGGCCCGCTTATTGTTTACGGGCTTCAGCTGACGCTTAATCTGGCATGGTCATTTTTGTTCTTTGGCGCCCGGTCACCTTTTTGGGGGCTGGTCGATATTGTGATCCTGCTTGCCCTGATCATCGTCAATTGCGCGATGTTTCTTAAAATCGACCGACTGGCGGGCATCCTTCTGATCCCCTATGTGCTGTGGGTCGGGTTTGCCACCCTGCTGAACGGGGCGATCTGGCATCTTAACGGCTAGGGTCAGGACCGATTTCACGGCCTGTTTTGCGATCTCGCCTAACTCGCGCCCGGCGCACGCCCCCGCATAACCACCACCCCGAACAGGATCAGGGCCATCACACAGGCCACGGCGCCGGCAACAAAGGTCATATAGGTGCCAAACTGTTCCCAGATCAGCCCGGCCATCACATTGCCCAGCATCAGCGCAACGCCGCAGACCAGGTTAAACACCCCGAAGGCCGTGCCGCGCAGACGTTCCTGACTGTGATCGGCAACCAGCGTCGCAATCAGCCCCTGCGACATGCCCATATGCAGCCCCCAAAGCCCGATGCCAATCACATAGCCGGCAATCCCCGGCGCAAAGGCAATAACCAGATCGGCCAGTGCAAGCACCGCAATGCTGCCCACCAGAAGCCCGCGCCGCCCGATCCGGTCCGACATCACCCCGACCGGATAGGCACACAGCCCGTAAACCAGATGCATCAACACCAGAACCAGCGGCACATAACTTGCCGCAATCCCGACCGTGCCTGCTTGCAGCAGTAAAAATGCCTCGCTAAACCGGGCCAGCATCAAAATTGCCGCTGCCGCCATGACAAGCCAGAAACCGCGCCCCAGATCGCCCGAACGTTTCAAAAGATCGATTATGGTCTGACGCCCGTCGCGGCCCCGTGCGGTTTCGGGTTCGCGGATGCCTGCCACCAGCATCGCCACCGCCAGCACAGCCGGAATAACCGCAAGCCAGAATACCAGCCTGAAATCCCCGCCCGACGCCATCATGACCAGAACGGCAATCAATGGCCCGACAAAGCCGCCGACCGTATCAAGGGATTTGCGCACCCCGAAACAGGCACCGCGTTTATCGGCCGGGGCCGCATCGGCAATCAGCGCATCACGCGGCGCGCTGCGAATGCCCTTGCCAACCCGGTCAACAAACCGTCCGGCAACAATCGCGCCCAAGCCTTCGGCCAGGGGAAAGAACGGCTTGGCCAGCGCGCCAAACCCGTAGCCGACCACAACAAGCCATTTGCGCGATCCGATCAGATCGGAAAAAACACCGGCGCATAATTTGGTCGCGGTTGCGGTTGCGATGGCGATTGCCTCGATCAGTCCGATGGTCACCGCCGACAATCCAAGCCCCGAAACCATATAAAGCGGCAACAGGGTTTGCACCATCTCCGAGGACACATCCATCAGAAGACTGACAAACCCAAGGATCCAGACGGTCGCGGGGATTTGGCCCGGACGGGCCAGCAGACTGATTTGGGAAAACACGGCCAAGCCTTGCGAATGATTCTTATGAACCCAAGACTTCGCCGCATTTCATCGAAATGGCAAGCATTTAAACCAAACACCGCCCAACGGGATCAGCGATTGGTATTGAGGGCAGGATTGTGGATCGAACCCCGGGACTAGCTGCTTGGTCCGGCAAGAACTTCTGCCTGTTCGTTGCGATGCTGCGCTTCTTCGCTTGTCGCGACATCGCCGTCATTATCCTCGGATGCGACATTATCCATGCCAAGCCGTCCGACCGACGGCAACCGCAAGGCCGGGCGATTGAAATCGATCCCGAAATTCAGGCCCAGCACATTGAACTCGATGCCTTCTTCAAGCCCTACCGACAATCCAAGAACGCCAAGCAGATTGGCCTGAACGCCCTGCCCGCTTGATGACATGCCCACCGGATTGGTGATCGGGCGGTAATCCTTGCCAATCGCATTGGCCGGCATATCAAGATCAAGGTCGGGAACCTCGCGCCCGATATGGGCGATAAAGGTGTTGCTGTTCGGCCCCGGATAGCTGCGATATTCATTGGGGAACGGATAGCTCGCCACCGCGGCCTCGATCTCGTCAATCAGGGCTTCTGCCGCCTCGCCGCGATGATCGGCCAGAACTTTCGGCTTGGCACCAAACCACAGGCCATCGGGGATCGCGTAATTCTTGCGCACCACATTGCCGCCACCCCAGCCAACCACGTCATAACGGGTATAGCTGGTTTCACCGGCACGCTTGAAAATGATCCATGGATGAACCGCAAAATATCCGCGCCAGCCAAATGTATCGGCTGCCATCACCATGACAATGGCCTGATTGGCATGATCCTGCGCACTGGGCGCAACCCCCGATGAATGGCGCGGCGCATTGCGCCAGGTATAGCTTTCTTTCTTGTCCTGACCGGGCGGATCTTCGGCAAGACTGATCCCGAATGGCAGGACCAGAACCGCGACAAGCCCAAGAAGAAGTGTTTTGCCTTTACCCAAGGTTTTTCATCCAATCTGATTTCGCGTTGCAATAACATTACGATCAAAGCGAAGAAGTAAGATCAAAAAAAGGCAACGCAACTTTGATCGGCATTCAACAAGCCGTGAGCCATTGATACATTTTCGCGACATTTACCAACCGGTTACCCGGCCAAAATCCTATGGCCAGGCGGCAAAGGTATCATCGCGCACCCGTTCTGCCGCACGCCGCATACGCCGGTATGCGCCGGGCGCCTCGCCCATATAGCGTTTGAAAAACCGGCTGAAATAGGCCGGGTCGCGAAAACCAAGCCCATAGGCAATCTGTGCCACACCCAGCGGACTTTGTTCCAGCCGCATGCAGGCTTCGCGCAACACGCGGTCATGAATAACCGTAAGCGGTGGCTTGCCGGTCGCGCGCAAAACAGCCGATCCCAACCGCCTTTCACTGACGCCAAGGGCGGTGGCATAATCGGCCACATTCCAGTGTTCACGGAAATGAAGCTCAAGCACCTGCAAGAACCGCTGAAAGGTAATCGAACCCGGTCGATGCTTGTCGCGCTGTTCCATTACATTTTCGGCCAGACGCAACACCATGGTCAGAATGATCTGCAAATGCGCCCCGACCACAAGACTGGCCCCCAGCGCATTTTGCATCAGCTCGGCCCGGATTGCCTCGAAACTGCGGCGCAAATGCGCAATGTTTTCCCCGTTTTCCGCCGGGGTCACATTATGCACCGTATCGGCCGCAAGCCGAAGCGGAAGCCCCCCGCCAGTCAGACCACCCCCGGCAACACCCGCCCCATCCCCGCAATGACGTGCGACAAGATCATCGGCCACCGACAGCAAATAACCCTCGCTGCCCGCCGTTACCGTAAACCGTTGCGTCTCGCCAAGCGGCAACCACACAAGTGCCGGGGCCCTGCAATCAATCACCCCCTGGCGCAGGGCAATCTGGGCCCGCCCGGACAATAACAACACCGCATAACACCGGTCGCGCCGCCCCGGATCATTCATCACCCAGCTTTGCGGGGATAACGGATGATCAAACCGGTCCATCATTGCCTGTGCCGTGACCGGTAACAGATCTTCAAACGGATTTTCCGCCAGACGTGCCGGGCTGGATACCGGGATATCGCGGGATGACTGCGCACACATGCCTTTTTATCGCCCATCCATTCCAAATGGTTATACGTATAAAAGTACAATTTTTCGTCTTAAAATGTCAATTTCGCTATCTTTACATTGGAACGGTTCCATCGCTTACTAGAGTGACGGTCAAAGGAACCGCAAAAACAACAATACATATTAAAAATGCGTTCCCATTATTTTGCATCTGCGAACTAATGGGCGGGAGGATACGCCGGAGATTTACTTTGAATCCCAAAGTAAATAACAGAATCTCTTTGCCTAAACTCCTGAAATAACGCGCAAACGGGAAAACCGTCTCTGCAAAGAGATCAGGAGGAAAAGCATGCAAATTTCAGCAAAACTGCGCATCGCGACCATTGCTGCGGCGACCACCGCATTGATGAGCACCGCGACGCTGTTTGGTGCCAATGCCCAGGAAACCTATCGCATTGGTTATGCCATTTCGAAAACCGGGCCGGGCGCGCCGGGGGCTGCGACCAGCACCACGCCCAACTATGAAATGTGGGTCAAGGAAATCAACGATGCCGGCGGCCTTAAGGTCGGCGACAAACAGATCCCGATCGAAGTCGTCGAATATGATGACCGATCGAGCTCCGAAGAAGCCGTACGTGCGGTTGAACGCCTGATCAACCAGGACAAGGTCGATTTCATCCTGTCGCCCTGGGGTACGGGCATGAACCTTGCCGTTGCGCCGATCCTTGATCGCGCGGGCTATGCCCATCTGGCTGGTACGGCTGTGACCGACAAGGCACCGCAACTGGCTCAGCGCTGGAAAAACTCCTATTGGCTGCTGGGTACCGGTGAACAATATGCCGTCGAAATGGCCGAATTCCTCAAAGGTCTGAAAGACGCCGGCAAGATCAATGACAAGGTCGCCATGATCGCTGTTGCCGACGGATTTGGCATCGAACTGTCCAAGGCCGGTCGTGCCGCCCTTGAAGATCGCGACTTTGATCTGGTCTATGACAAAACCTATCCGCTGGGCTCCCAGGATCTTGCAACCATCGTCAATGACATCAAATCGCTTGGTGCAGACACCTTTGTTGCCTTCTCCTATCCGCCGGGTACCCTTGGCCTGACCGAACAGTCCCGCGTTCTGGGCTTCAACCCCAAAGTCTTCTATGCCGGTGTCGGCACGGCCTTCCCGCTATATAAGGACCGCTTTGGCGCAGATGCCGAAGGCGTCGTAAGCCTTGGCGGTGCCAGCGAAAACGACCCGAAGATCGCCGACTATATTAAACGTCACATCGCCTTTGCCGGTCGCGAACCGGATCGCTGGGCATCGATCGTCAACTGGGCATCGCTTCAGTCCCTGCAACAGGCAATCGAACGTGCCGGTTCCACCGACCGCGAAGCTGTGAATGCCGAACTGGCCAAAGGCGGCTTTGACACCATCCTTGGCACCTACAAGCCGGGCGACCAGACCTTCTGGCAGGTCGGTCAGTGGCAGGACGGCAAATTTGTCGGCGTTGCCCCGACCAGCATGGAAGGCGCCCATGAACTTGTCTTCCCGAAACCGGCCTGGAAAGGCGCGAACTGATCGCAGCCTTTAAGGATTGTCGGGGTTTCCGTGTGTGCACAACCGCACGGGAACCCCGATACCTCCCCGTCCGGGACCCGATACCCCCTTTGGGAAGAAGTGAATGTTAAGCTACGCATTATTATCGGGGATTACGCTTGGCGGCATGTATGCCCTTGTCGCCATGGGTCTGACCCTGCAATACGGTGTTTCGCGCATCATGAATCTCGCCTATGGCGAACTGATGATCGTCGCGTCCTTTATTGCCTTTGTTTTCATGACCGCACTCGGGATCAACCCGATCCTTGGTCTTTTGATCATCATTCCGCTCAGCTTCGCGCTGAACTGGGGCATTTATCGCTTTTTGCTGACCCCGTTGGTCGCGCGCGCCAAAAACCGTGGCATGCTTGAAGTTGACAGCATTCTGGCCACCTTCGGCCTGCTGTTCATCGTTCAGGGTGTGCTGCTGGTCTGGTTTGGCGGCAATTATTACAGCTATGATTTCCTTAATGACGCGGTTGACGTGTTTGGCGCGGCCATCGCGGCCAACCGTCTGGTTGCCCTTGGCTTTGCCGTTGTCATTGGTCTTGGTTTTTATCTGATCCTGACGCGTACCCGTATTGGCACCGCCCTTCGTGCGGTTGCGGTTGATCCGACCTCGGCCCGCCTTGTTGCCATTGATGTCAATTTCGCAGCCTGCTTTGCCTTTGCGCTTGGCGGTGCGGTCGCAGCTGTCGGCGGCGTTCTGGTCAGCATGTTCCTGACCTTTTCGACCTCGATGGGTGTTGTCTTTACCATGAAGGCCCTGATCGTTGTGATCATGGGCGGGGTGGGTAACCTTCTCGGTGCGCTGATTGCCGGTCTGATCCTTGGCATCGCCGAAAGTCTGGTGGCGACCTATATCGATCCGGGCCTGACCATTGCTGTCACCTATGTGATCTTCCTTCTGGTCTTGCTGATCAAACCATCCGGCCTGTTCGGGAGGGCAGCATCATGAGCATCCTGAAACCCGATTTCATCAAGCCGGTTGCCATCGGTGCCGCAATCTTTGCCGCCCTTGCCTTCCTGCCATCGCTTGTTGACAGCTACTATATGTCGCTTGCCATCAGTGTCGTCAGCTTCGCCGTGCTTGCCACAGCCTGGTCGATGTTTTCCGGCCCGACGCGCTATATCTCGCTTGCGACTGTCGTGTTCTTTGGCATTGGCGCCTATACGGTGGCAGTCCTCGGTGAAGTCATGGCCTTCCCGCTTGTTCTTCTATGTGCGGGTCTTGCCGGAACGGTTGTTGCCCTTCTGGTCGGTTTTTCGACCCTGCGACTGGCGGGTGTTTATTTCGTGATTTTCACCTTCGGCCTGACCGAACTTGTCCGTCAGGTTGTCAGTTGGTACGAAGTCAATGTCACCCGTGAAATGGGCCGCTATGTCTTCCTTGATATCACCCAGAATGACATTTACTGGCAGTTACTGGCGCTGTTTGCAGTTCTGCTTCTGACCGGGTTTGTCCTTGGGCGTTCGCGCCTTGGCTTTGCGCTTCGCATCATTGGCGAAGACGAAACCGTCGCCAAGCATTGCGGTATTGATGTTACACGCGTCAAAGTCGCGCTGTTTGTTCTGTCTGCCCTATTCATGACACTGACCGGCGCCATCATCGCACCGCGCTGGACCTATATCGATCCGGTGATTGCCTTTAACCCGATGCTGTCATTCCAGGTTGTCATCATGGCACTTCTGGGGGGACCGCGCCGCTTGCTGGGTCCGCTTCTGGGGGTCATTCCGCTGACCCTTCTGTTTGAAGTTCTGACCGCAAGCTTCCCGAACCATTTCAGCATCCTGCTTGGCTGTGTGTTCATGGTGATTGTCTACCTTCTGCCCGGTGGTGTGGTGGGTCTGTATGAAAAATACCGTGCACCGAAAAAGCGCACGCCTTCAGCCGACACCGAAACCACCCGCAAATCAGGGGAGAAAACAGCATGAATACCGAAATTCTTCTCTCGATCTCGGGCCTGCATAAGGCATTTGGCGGTCTGATTGCGGTCAATCAGATGCAGTTTGATGTCCATGCTGGTGAAATTGTCGGCCTGCTGGGTCCGAACGGGTCGGGCAAAACCACGGTGATGAACCTGATTTCCGGTGCCCTTCAGGCCAACGAAGGAAAGGTCGTCATCAGCGGCAAGGACATCACAAACCTTCCGGCTCATAAAATCAGCCATTCCGGCATTGCGCGTACGTTCCAGCTTGTCCGCGTTCTGCCTGATCTTGATTGCGTGGAAAATATCGAAGCCGGTCTTGCCTATCGCACCAATCCGCTATGGGGGGATGCCGCCCATTCGGCTGCCCTTGAACTGCTTGACCGCATCGGACTTGCCAAACAGGCCCACACGCCTGCCGGTGATCTGACCTATATCGATCAGAAACGCCTTGAACTGGGCCGCGCCCTTGCCCTTCAGCCCAGGCTTCTTTTGCTTGATGAATGGCTGGCCGGTCTGAACCCGTCCGAACTTCAGGACGGCATTGCCCTGGTCCGTCAGCTCAAGGAAGAAGGCCTGACCATCATCATGGTTGAACATGTGATGGATGCGATCAGAAGCCTGTGCGATCGTTGCGTTGTCATGAATGCCGGGGCCAAGATCGCCGATGGCACGCCTGACGAAGTCCTTTCCGATCCCGAAGTTGTCCGCGCCTATCTGGGAGACAGCCATGCTTGATATCAAAAACCTGTCTGTATCCTATGGCAAACACGCAGCCCTGCGCGATGTATCACTGACCGTGGATCGCGGTGAAATCGTTGTGATGCTTGGCGCCAATGGTGCGGGCAAAAGCAGCCTGCTCAAAGCCTGTGCCGGCCTTGTTACCGCACAGGATGGGACGCGCATCAATCTTTCCGGGGCGGAGCTTACCGATCTTTCCGCCCACAAAATTGTCGAAGCCGGTCTGGCGCTTGTGCCCGAAGGCCGCGGCATTTTCGGCGAACTGACAGTGCGTGAAAATCTTGAACTCGGGGCCTTTGCCAAACGGGCACGCGCATCGGAAAAACAAAACCTTGATCGGGTGATCGGTCTGTTTCCTAAACTGGCCGAACGTTTGAACCAGGCCGCCCGCACCATGAGCGGCGGCGAACAGCAAATGGTCGCCATTGGTCGTGCGCTGATGTCAAATCCCGATATCTTGCTGCTTGATGAACCCTCCCTTGGTCTGTCACCCATCATGACCGGGGATCTGTTCAAGGCGCTTGCCGCCATTCGTACAACCGGGGTTGGTGTTCTTCTGGTTGAACAGAACGCGCACCAGTCCCTTGCCATATCAGATCGGGGATATCTGATTGAAAACGGGGCCATCACCGGACAAGACAGCGCCCGGGCCCTGCAATCCGACCCTGCTGTGCAAAAGGCCTTCCTTGGCCTTGGGGCGGCATGATGCCGCCTTTCGCCACCTCGCAGCAGTAATTGAAAAGTCAGGAGAAACGTCATGAATGATGTAAAATTGTTGATCGGCAACCAGGATGTGAATGCGTCAAACAACCGCACGTTTGAACGCAAAAACCCGGTCACCGGCGAAACCGCAACGGTTGCGGCTGCTGCCAACGCCGCCGATGCCCGCAAGGCCGCCGATGCCGCGGCCGCGGCCTTCCCGGAATGGTCGAAAATGGGCCCGGGCGCCCGTCGCAAGATCCTGCTTAAGGCCGCCGACATCATGGAATCCAAGGGCGACCAGTTCGGTCAGCTTGTCCTTGATGAAACCGGAAGTACCCGCATGTGGGGCGGCTTTAACGCCCATCTTGCTGCCAACATGCTCCGCGAAGCCGGTGCGATGACCACTCAGATCACCGGCGATATCATTCCGTCCGATCATCCGGGCCTGATGGCCATGGGCGTGCGTCAGCCGGTCGGTGTTGTTCTGGGCATTGCACCGTGGAACGCACCGGTCATTCTGGGCACGCGGGCCATTGCCATGCCGCTTGCCTGCGGTAACACCGTGGTGCTCAAGGCGTCCGAACTTTGCCCGGCCCTGCATCGCCTGATCGGTGAATGCCTGGTCGAAGCCGGTGCACCCGAAGGTGTCGTTAACGTTGTTACCAACGCCCCGGAAGATGCCCCGGAAATCGTCGAAACCCTGATTGCCCATCCGGCGGTACGTCGCATCAACTTTACCGGCTCGACCCGTGTTGGCCGCATCATCGCCAAGCTGGGTGCCGAACATCTCAAACCGGTTCTGCTTGAACTGGGCGGCAAGGCACCGTTCCTCGTTCTGGACGATGCCGACCTTGACGAAGCCGTCAATGGTGCGGCATTCGGCGCCTATATGAACCAGGGCCAGATTTGCATGTCGACCGAACGTCTGATCGTTGACAATGCGGTAGCCGACGAATTCGTTGCCAAACTGGCTGCCAAGGCAAAAACCCTTACCGCCGGTGATCCGGCCAAGGCCGAACACATCCTTGGCGGTGTGGTCAATGTCGAAGCTGTCAATCGCATCGAAGAACTGGTCGAAGACGCGGTTTCCAAGGGTGCCAAACTCGTGGCCGGTTCGGGTAAGGCCAAGGATGGCGTTCTGATGGACGCGACCCTTCTGGATCATGTCACCCCGGCAATGAAAATCTATTCCGAGGAAAGCTTTGGTCCGATCTGTGTCGTCATTCGTGCCGGCAACGAAGACGAAGCCGTTCGCATCGCCAATGACAGCGAATATGGCCTGTCTTCTGCGGTCTTCTCGACCAACATTCCGCGTGCCATGGACGTTGCCAAACGCATCGAAAGCGGCATCTGCCACATCAATAGCCCGACTGTTCAGGACGAAGCACAGATGCCGTTTGGCGGTGTAAAATCGTCCGGTTATGGCCGGTTTGGCTCCCAGGCATCGATCGACGAATTCACCGAAATGCGCTGGATCACCATCCAAAGCGGCAAACGCCACTACCCGTTCTAAGCCAACCGGAACTGGAACTGGAACCGGAACAGAAACCGGATGGAACTTCTGTCCGGCTCTCCCGTTCAATCAGCTAACGCAGGGGGGAAGCCTGACTTGCACTGAGTTCCCTTGCAAGTCAGGACCTGTGTGCAGGCCGTCGGACTTTATGTCCGGCGGCCTGTTTTGTTTTACAGCCGATTGATTTCAATCACTATTTCCTCGCCTTCACCTGAAACTCTCTTTAAAGTGGTATCGACTTGTTTATTTTCTCTTCATATTAGATTTTGAGGACATAATGGAAGCAACCACCAATTCCGCCCCGCAAGCGCCAAGCGGCGAAGGCCGCAATCTGGCAAACATTGTTTACATTCTTTATCTGGTCGGCTTTGTGACCGGTCTGACGGCGTTGGCCGGGGTCGTCATGGCCTATATGAACCGCACGACAAGCGACGCGGTTGCCGCCAATCATTTCGAACACCAGATTGCCATTTTCTGGCGCGGCGTGATCATCATGGTCATCAATATCGTGCTTTACATGCTGATTGGCGCATTGAGTTTCATGACGCTTGGCATCGGTGCAATTCTGTATATCGTGCCGCTGGCGCTGGGCATTTACTGGTTCGTCTGGACCCTGATCCGCGTCATCAAGGGGATGAACGCCCTTGGCCGTGGCGAAACATTCACGCCCGGCAGCACCCCGGCCCTTGCCACCGCATCAAATCCGCAACCTGAACGTCAGGAACCCAGCCTTTAAGGCGGTGCCAAAATCACCATCAGCATCCTGACCTGAAAAAAAGGAGGCCGCCCTTAAACAGGACGGCCTCCTTTGCATTTGTCTTTGTCTCTCAGTCTGATCAGGCGCGCAGAACCGCCTGCACCAGCACCTCAAGCGCGCTTGAAAATTTCGACCGGTCCTTCTGGGTAAAGGCCGCATTACGCCCCTGCTCGCCGGTGACTTCGCGCATATGGGCCGCGATCTCGCGCCCGGCCAAGGCGTTGCCGATATTGGCCTCGGTAAATTCCTGGCCATTGGCTTTAAGCACCCTTGCCCCGATCTCAAGCCCGCGTGACGCCAACGGAATGTCATTGGTGACAATCACATCGCGCGCCCGGGCATTCTCGGCAATCCAGTCATCGGCGGCATCGGGTTCGGGCGGCACGATCACGATTTTGATCAACGGATTACGCGACGGACGAATACCGCCATTGGACACCAGGATCATCTCGATCCGGTGCCGTTCAGCCACACGTTCACATTCCGCCTTCACCGGACAGGCATCGGCATCCACAAACAAACGCGGGCGTGTATTTTGGGTTTGTTCAGACATGGCGCGATCATCGCCGCACGCCCGACAAAGTCAAGTCATCTTGATGACGCCGCTGTTTTGGCATCCGGGTCGACATCGCGGCTGATCAGCAAAATGACCGCCCCGATCGCGGCAAACAGGCACGCCATCAGAACCGTGGTTCGAAAATCATATGCGCTGGCGACAACACCGGTCAAAAGGTTCCCCAACAAGCCACCGACAAAAAGCGTACTGACATAATATCCGGTGGCGATGCCGGGCTGGTCCTTGGCGAAGTTTTGCACGAAAGTCATGCTGATCCCCGCAAATATCCCGTAATAGGCCCCGTCAAGCACCGCCAGCACCAGCACATCCACAAGCGTTCCGGCTTCATGGATCAAGCCAAAGAATATCGCGCCCAGCACGGCCGAGATCAGCATTCCCTTGCGCTCGCCAACCTTTCGGATCAGCTTCGCACAGAAATAAATCACCACCACTTCGACAAGGCATTTCACACTTAGCGCAAACCCCGCCGATGACGCCACCAACCCAAGCTCGGTCGAAAAATAAAGCGGCATCGCCGATACAAACACCACATTGGCCGCCGCAATGAAAAATACCGGCACGCAGGCCTGCAAAAGGCCGAAATTGAACGGGACTTTCGCACCGGGTTGAAGGCTGTTCGGGTGATGGGTTTTGAACGCCGATGGCACAATCAGCAAACAAACCACAAACCATACCGCCGCCAGCCCCGAAATCGTAAAATAGGTCGCAGCAAACCCGAACGCCCCGTAAAGCGACAGCGATGCTGCTGGCCCGACCATCCAGCCAAGCGATGTCTGAATGCGTAAAAATCCGTTGAATTTGACAACATCGCGCCCGGTCTGCTCGGCAAACAGACGGCCAAATGAATACATCACCGAAAGCGCCCCGGCCCCGATCCCAAGCAGGATCGACACAAGACACAGATAAACCCAGTAATTGCGGATCGCGCCCAGAATGAACATGCCAAGCGCAAAGCAAAGAATGCTGGTGATCAAAAGGATTTTGACCGGAAATCCGCGATCAATGGCCCGCCCGAACCCGCGATTGACCAAAAGCGTCACACAGACCTGAACAACCGCCACCATGCTGATTTTCCAGGGCGGCTGACCAAGGCCCTCAACAACATAAAGCCCGGCAAGCGGTGCGGCACTGGACGCGCAAAACGCCCCGACCAGAAGCAATCCCAACACCAGTGCCGGGAAACGCTCCAGAACCCCGATCACCACCCCTGTTCGGGCTGCTGT
Organism: Thalassospira sp. MIT121401; assembly: GCF_047125595.1. NCBI lineage: Bacteria > Pseudomonadati > Pseudomonadota > Alphaproteobacteria > Rhodospirillales > Thalassospiraceae > Thalassospira > Thalassospira sp. MIT121401. The sequence continues at coordinate 1,900,784 of NZ_CP138926.1, read as the reverse complement.
ACTTGTCACTCCGTTCTCGGAATGCCCGTCCTCGCGCATAAAACACCCCTGTTCGCCCATGGCATCGGGTTTCGTTCTAGCGCGCCGGACCAAAAATCGCGAAGGACTTCCGGGACTTGGCAGCAAGATGTCATAAAACCATCACGGGACGGTCCGCCAAATCCCTATGCCAGCCCCCCGACAAAACTTGAAAGCTCGGGCGTTTTCGGATTGGCGAAAACCTCTTCTGGGTCGCCGGTTTCGTGAATGCGGCCCTGATGCATGAAAACAAGCTTGTCGCACACCTCGCGCGCAAAGCGCATTTCATGGGTCACCATGACAAGGGTCATGCCTTCTTCGGCCAGTTGGCGGACAACCGCCAGCACCTCGTTGACCAGTTCCGGATCAAGTGCTGATGTCACCTCGTCACACAAAAGAACTTTGGGCTTCATGGCAAGGGCGCGCGCAATCGCCACGCGCTGTTGCTGCCCGCCTGAAAGCTGATCGGGGTAATGCATCATCTTGTCGGCAAGACCGACCTTGGCCAGCATTTCCTCGGCAATTTCGCGCGCCTCGGCCTTGGATTGCTTTTTGACGACCTGCGGGGACAGCATCACATTTTCAAGCGCGGTGTAATGCGGAAACAGATTGAACTGCTGAAACACCATGCCGACCTGAAGCCGAAGGGCCAGCAAATCCGTATCGCGTTCGCTGATTTTCTTGCCCCCCACCATGATGACGCCGTCATCAATCGCCTCAAGCCCGTTGATCGTGCGCAAAAGCGTGCTTTTGCCCGACCCGCTTTTGCCGATCAGGGCAATCACCTGCCCCTCGTCAATCGAAAGATCAATGCCCTTAAGGACTTCCAGCGCGCCAAAGCTTTTATGAATGGCATGCAATTCAACGAGCGACATTGCGGAACTTTCCTTCCAGATGACGGGCAAACAGCGACAGCGGATAACAAATCAGGAAATACATCACCGCGACACAGCCATAGACCGTGAACGGCGCATAGGTCGCGTTGGTGATCATGGTGCCGGCCTTGGTCAGTTCGACAAAACCGATAATCGATGCCACGGCCGTTCCCTTGACGACCTGGACCGAAAAACCGACCGTCGGCGGAATGGCAATGCGAAGTGCTTGGGGCAAGACGATATAGCGCATCTGCTGGGTGAAATTCATGCCAAGGCTGGCCGATGCTTCCCACTGGCCCTTGCCCACCGATTCAACGCACCCGCGCCAGATCTCGGTCAGGAATGCACTGGTAAACAGTGTTAACCCGAATGTCGCGGCCACCCAGGGCGATACATCAAGCCCGATCAGCGGCAAGCCAAAGAACACGATGAAAAGCTGCATCAAAAGCGGGGTGCCCTGAAACAGTTCGACATAGCCACGCACAAACCGCACAACCCACGGGTTGCCCGCCGTGCGCACCATCAAAAGCAACAGCCCGACAATCCCGCCAAGAACAAACGCGGTCAGCGAAAGCAACACCGTCCAGCGCGCCGCAAGCAGCAGGTTATAAACAATATCCCACAGGGAAAATTCAGACATGACGCCGCCGTTCAAACAGGAAATTGCCCAAAACTTTCAACCCCATCCGAAGCAGGATCGACATCGCCAGATAAAGACCCGTCACCACGAAATAGACTTCAAAGGCGCGGAAATTGATCGCCTGAATATAGTTCGCCCCGAATGTCAGCTCCTCGGCTGCGATTTGCGAACAGACCGACGATCCCAGCATCACAATCACGATCTGGCTTGAAAGAGCCGGCCAGATTTTCTTGAGGGCCGGAAGCAAAACCACATAACGAAAAATCTGCACCTGGTTCATGGCAAGGCTTTGGGCTGCCTCGATCTGACCTTGCGGAATGGCAAGGATACCCGCCCGGATGATTTCGGTGGAATAGGCCCCAAGATTGACGATCATCGCCAAAAGTGCGGCCTGAAATTCGGAAAGCTTCACGCCAAGGGCCGGAAGCCCGAAAAAGATGAAAAACAGCTGCACCAGAAACGGGGTATTGCGGATCAGTTCGCCATAGACACCGACAATCTGGCTGATCACCGGGGCGCGCGACGCCCGCGCCCACGCCCCCATGATCCCCAATCCGACGCCGACAACAGCACCGATCACTGTCAATTCTGTCGTCAGGATCATCCCGTCGACCAGAAGTTCCCAATGCGGCACGATCGCGCCAAAGTCGAATTTATATGCCATTGATCTGCAACGATCCCGTCAGGTGTGGCTTGAAATTGCTCAGAGCTTTTCCGGAAGCGGAATGCCAAGCCACTTTTCAGCAATCGCATTCAAACGGCCATCGGCCATGGATGCGGCAATGATCTCGTTGACCTTGGCCATGAATTCCGGCTCGTCCTTGTTCAGACCGACATAGCAGGGCGAGTTTTTGATCAGGAATTTCGGTTCCGGCTTGCGCGGCGGGTTGCGTTCAATGATCGCAGCGGCGGTAACGTTGCCGGTTGCAATCAGATCAACCTGACCCGACAGGAATGCCGAAATCGTGCCGTTATTGTCCTCATAGCGTTTGATATCGACATCAGCCGGCGCAATCTTGGTCAGTTCAAGATCCTCGATCGCCCCGCGGGTCACACCGACCGACATGCCCGAAAGATCATCGGCCTTCTCGACCGAGAAATCAGCAGGCCCGAAAACGCCGTTATAGAACGGGGCATAAGGTGCGCTGAAATCGATCACCTTTTCACGGTCCGGGTTTTTGCCAAGGCTTGAAATCACCAGATCGACCTTGCCGGTGGTCAGATACGGAATGCGGTTGGCCGACGTCACCGGCACCAGTTCAAGCTTCACACCAAGATCTTCGGCGATCAGGGCCGCCATATCAATGTCATAGCCCTTGGGCTGCATGTCAGTACCAACCGATCCGAATGGCGGGAAATCCTGTGGGACCGCAACCTTGAGAACCCCGGCCTCGGCAATGCTGTCAAGCGCGCCTGCTGACGCCGCACCAAGCGGCGCGGTCAGGATCGCAACGGCCGCAATCGCGGTTTTGAAAAACTGTTTCATAAGCCTCTACCCGTCTGTCTGTGATTTTCTGGATTTGTTTATGCACTATTTTTAACCTGATACTGACGCTGCACATTTTTTGATCTTTTGTCTATGAATAATTTTTTCTTCAGCGTAAATTCAATATCAGATCAATCCTAAACCCCGAAAAACCAGCCACTTTCGAATATCAAAAACTATTAAACTGGTCTGACCAGCAACAGGAACAACAGATGGCACGCAGCGAAACCGCCCCGGAACGCGCCGCGCGGGACATACGAAATCTGATTAAAAACAATGATCTGAAAGCAGGTGACTCGTTACCAGCCCAACGTGTTCTGGCAACCGAACTGGGCATCAGCCGCACCAGCCTGCGCGAAGCCCTGGCCACCCTCGAAGCTTTGGGAATGGTTCATATTCATGCCGGCAAGGGTGTATACATTGCCGATCGCCACCATCAGACACCCCTTGATCAGGACCGCAACCGCCAGGCAGGTCAGGTCTATCAGTTCCGACTGGCGATCGAACCCTATGTGGCGGGTCTGGCGGCACAAATGCGCAGCAAGGACCATCTTGATGCCCTTGAAACCAGCATCACCGACATGCGCACCGCCCTTGAACAGGACGACCTGATTGCCGCGGCCATGGCCGATACGGACTTTCATGAAATATTGCTTCTGGCATCGGGCAACCCGATGTTTGCCAAGGCCATGCACCCTGCGGCCCAAACCATCCATGAAAACCAGATGCTGCCCTTTGCCAACGCCAAGGCGATTGCCGCCCCGCTGGCCGAACATGAACAGGTTTTGCGCTATGTCCGCGAACACAACCCGTCCGGCGCCCGCGACGCCATGCATTTCCATGTACTCAGCGCCGCGACCCGGGCCAAGATCGCCTTTTTGCGTCCCTGATCCGAATTCCGGGCAAAACAAAACCCCCACCTGCTTGCGCAGATGGGGGTTTCATTAACGCGGTGCCCTTCACAAGGAAGGACAAACCGAATTAGGCAGCCGACAGGTCGTCAGCCGAAACGCGACCCGAACGGGAATCGGTGCGCAGTTCGTAGTTGATTTTGTCGCCTTCCTGCGGGTGGCCCATGCCAGCGCGCTCAACAGCGCTGATGTGCAGGAATACGTCATTTCCGCCTTCGTCCGGCTGAATGAAACCAAAACCTTTAGTTGCGTTGAACCATTTAACGGTACCAGTTGCCATCTTTAGATCTCCTATCGAGTATTGAGTGGCGTTACGACACGCCCCGACTGGGCGCGCCTATTTTGGATCGACAATCAGATCAGGCGCGGTCGCGTCTTCTCTGATTGTTCGAAGATGTGTTGCGGCCACCACCCCCTGGCTGCCCGCCAGATTGTGGGCCACGTGGATTGCGATTGCGGTTCGCACCGCCGCGCTTGCCTTGCGGTTTGGCATTGCGGGCACCATTGCCCCCGTTGCCTTTCGCGCGGCGTTCCTCGGTACTGCCCATAAAGGAAAGACCGGAAGAAATTGAATTGTCGCCCTGCGCACGGTCGCGGCGGTTCCCATCGGAATCAACGCGCTTGACCGGGCGCTTGCGCCCATCGGACGAACCGGCATTGCCTGCCGGGCCGTTCCCGCGACCGTTGGCCGGGCCGGATTTGATCCCGCCCTTGTAACGGCTTCTGGATTTTTCGAGTGCCGGGCTCACCTCTGCCTGTGCGGCATTGGCATTGCCTTCCCCGTCACGACGTTGCAACGACTGGCGCGCCGGGCGATCATTGGAACGCTCCGGACGGTTGCCGGCGGCTGCACGGTTTGCTTCGCCATCACGGCGGCCATTGCCACCCTGACCACGACCGGCATTACCGTTGCCATTGCCACGACCATTGCCACGGGCCTGACCATTCGGTCCGCGCCCCTGTCCCCGGCCCTGAGAACGCCCCTGACCACCACCATTTGCACGGCGGCCACGGTTGGCTTCACGCGCTTCTGCCGATTGCGCTTCCTGTTCGGCAGCAGCTTCGGCATCGCGGCGATCAATCACCGGGATCGACTGGCGGGTGGTTTTTTCGATATCGCGCAAAAGACCGCGCTCTTCTTCATCACAGAACGCAATTGCCGTACCGCTGGCACCGCCACGGGCCGTACGGCCAATACGGTGCACATAGCTTTCCGGCACATTGGGAAGCTCGAAATTCACGACATGGGTCACGCCATCAACGTCAATACCGCGTGCGGCGATATCGGTTGCGACAAGCACACCGATCTGGCCATCCTTGAATGCGTTCAGGGCGCGCTCGCGCTGGTTCTGGCTTTTATTGCCATGAATGGCGGCTGCACTGATTTTATTGGCTTCAAGATGACGGGCCACACGGTCTGCACCGCGCTTGGTGCGCGTGAAAACCAGGGTCCGCTTGAAGACCGGATTATCAAGAAGCTCTGCCAGAAGCTGACGCTTGCGGGTGCGCTCGATCAGGTAAACCGACTGATCAACACGTTCCTGGGTGGTTGCAACCGGGGTCACGGAAACCTTGACCGGATCGGAAAGCATATCACCGGCCAGCTGACCGATCTGGGTCGGCATGGTCGCCGAGAAGAACAGGTTCTGACGGTCACGCGGCAACATCTTGATGATGCGCTTGATCGGCGGCAAGAAGCCAAGATCAAGCATATGATCGGCTTCATCCAGCACAACCACATCAACATGTTTAAGCGTCAGCTTGCCACTATCAACATGGTCAAGAAGACGGCCCGGTGTCGCCACCAGAACTTCGATGCCCGGCGTAATCGCCTTGATCTGCGGACCATGGGCAACACCGCCCACAACCACAGCCACACGGACATTCAGGAAACGGCCATAGGCACGGAAACTGTCACCGATCTGTGCGGCAAGCTCGCGCGTCGGCGCAAGCACCAGCACACGGCAGGCACCTTTGGGTGTACGGCCTTCGGTTTTGGAAAGTCGATCAAGAATCGGCAACGCGAATGCTGCCGTCTTGCCGGTACCGGTCTGGGCGATACCAAGCAGGTCCTTACCTTCAAGCAGGGACGGGATGGACTGCGCCTGAATGGGTGTCGGCGCGTCATAGCCTTCTTGCGCCAATGCGCGAAGGACCGGCTCGGCCAGGCCGAGTTCGGAAAACTGGGTCAAATAAGGGTAACTCGTAAATTAGAGGCTGCAGACAGCTGGGACAACGCCCGGTGAAATGTAGTAATCAGGTCTGCGCCTTGCAGTTCAGGAAGTACCCGCGTAGCTGGACACTTCAATGCGTTCTTAGGTCAACCACTCAACAGTGGGGGATTTCAGTCCCCTCTACGCTTCTGGAGCGATCAAATTTCTGCGACACCATGCGCAGAGTTTGCCCGGCTTGTCAAACGCCATATTTGTGACAGCCCCGCGTTTTACGCAAACAGGCCCGGCAGAATTGCGCGCCAGACCGTCGAAACTCCCCCGTGACGTAGGGACAAACTTGCCACTCTTTCTGATTAGCCCTTCCCCAGCACAGGCTCATTCTTTGCAAACGTATTTTCCCTATGCCAATCAATTGCTTCCTTCAAAGGGAGATAGCGAAATGGTTGGCGAATCTGTTTGCCCTCATGCGCAATCAATAAATCACTGATCGCTTCATCATGTCGGGCCAATTTGCGCAATCGTGGATCAAGCTCGATCTCGAAGTCACCGCCAAGCGTCCAATACCCCTCATCAAACGCCTTATGATGATTGCGGCACAAAGACAGTCCGTTGTCGGGCCTTAGTCTGAAAGTTTCGTCTTGGTGATGCGGCTTAATATGCGCCGCCTCTAACAACCGCACGAACTTCAAGCCGCATACACAGCATTGAAAATGATAGCCCGATAAAACCGCTCGCCTAAAGAATCCTTGATTGAGCCGCTCTTCCCGAACCCGCATAACGCTTGTAGGACGCCCCGATATGTCGAATCCGATTTGCTGATCTTGCATCCCGTCTTGAACATTATCTTCTGGATTTGCAGAAGGCAGGGAAAGAGACCGATATTCAATTCTATCGACCGCCCGTTCAATATCATCAATGACTCGCGCAGGCTGATTGTGAAAGCGCGCCATCAACGCTCTGTCAGCAGCGCTCACATTCTTTAACCCACCACGATCAAGTGTCGGGTCCAAGCTTGCAAAATTGCCAAGCTTCATGGCGATTGAACCTGGCGTGCGGTCTAAAACCTGCGCCAACTCAATCACATTCTTGTTTCGCGCGTGGAATTGACCAAAGTCGAGCTCAAAATACAGCTTTAAAGCAGCGTATCGCTCTTCATCGGTCCACTTTTTATTCGCCAACAGTATTTCTCCTAACCCTCTGGAAACGATAGATCTTCCCAGAGGGTTAGAAAACAGAAAATATCAATAGGCCGAACACGGGTTCGCAGCACCGCACGGATTGTATGCGGCACAAGGATTGGCCGCAGCACAGGGATTGCTGGCCGGCGCACACGGCGCGGCTGCACATGGGTTATAGGCCGCACACGGGTTGGCGGCACATGGACTGCACGGGCTTGCCGCACAGGGGGTTGCCGCCCCGCAGGGATTATAGGCCGCGCACGGATTTGCCGAACAGGGTACTGCTGCGCACGGGTTATAGCCCGCCCCACAGGGATTGGCACCACACGGGCTTGCGGCACATGGATTGGCTGCACACGGATTGTACCCTGCCCCGCACGGATTCGCTGCACAGGGGTTGTAGCCCGCCCCACACGGATTGGCACCACAGGGATTCGCGCCACACGGATTGGCGGCACACGGATTTCCCGCGCACGGGTTTGCCCCGGCGGCCGGGCGCTTGGCCGGGGCCGGATTGGCGATTGCCGGGACATTGGCCGTATGGGTGTAATGATCAAGGGCAACCGCACCGGTCGCCGCCAAAAAGACCGCACCGAAAAGAAGTGTGTTTTTCTCGCTCATTTCCGGAACCCATCCAATCCAAATGCCGGACGCAGCGCAATACCGACCCAACTGCCCGCAAAGGCCAGAACAAACCACAACCAGCCATGCACGCTGCCCGATGCGATCCCGCTAAAGAACGCACCGATATTGCAACCAAATGCCAGACGCGCGCCATAGCCCATCAAAAGTCCGCCAATTGCCGCCGCCAGAAGTGACGCCATCGGCACCGATACCTTGGGCGCGAATTTTCCGGCAAGGGCCGCGGCAAAGGCCGCACCGATCACGATGCCGAAATTCATCACCGAGGTATTATCTTCGAGAACCGAATTGCCAAGCGCCTTGGCAGGCCCCGCCCAGTTCCAGAATTCCCAGGTTTCAACCGGAATACCGATGCCCTGGGCGATCTTTGCCCCCCAAAGACCAAAGCCGAACGTAATCGACCATGGGTGACCGGCAATCAGAAGGGTCGCGACATTAAGCCCCGCCAACAGCAACCCGGTCCAGACCAGCGGCCAGGGGCCATGGAACAGCCGCGCCAGACCGGCACGCGGCGCCTTCGGCGTTGCTTCAAGCGAACCATGGGCACGTTTTTCGACAATCACCGTTATCAGTGCGACAAGCGCCAGACCGCCAAAGGTCACGGCAAGACCGCCCGCAACACCGAATTCACGACCGACACTCATCGGCGGCAAGGATGGCAGTTCAAGCCACATCGGCAAATGCGCCGTTCCGATCACCGCCCCGATGATAAAGAAGGCCAGCGTCAGCAACATGCGCGCACTGCCACCACCAACCGTAAACAGGGTGCCCGAACCGCATCCGCCGCCAAGCTGCATGCCAAGACCAAACATGAAGGCCCCGACCAGGACCGATGTCCCGACCGGTGCGACCGCCCCGACAATCGGATTGCCAAGCGGGCTTCCCAGCGCCAGCATCGGAATAAAGGCCGCGGCCGCAACCCCGATCATCAAAAGCTGGGCGCGCATCGCCCGTCCGCGTTTCTCGACCGAAAAACGCCGCCAGCCGCCGGTAAAACCGAATGATGCATGATAAAGTGAAATGCCCAGCAATCCGCCAAGACCGTAAAGCACGGCCTGATGCAGATCCACCGCCTGGGCAATGGCAATGCCGACCACAACAAACAGAACCGCGGTAATCGCCGCCGATCCCTTGTCAAAGTCAAAGCCCGGGACGTCCGGGCGGGCCTTAAGTGTCGTTTCTGACATGGTGACGCTCAGTAACGTTAAAGGAAATCTGTCGGGTCAAAGCCCACGAACACGAACGGAACCGGGGCAAACCCGATTCCGTCCAAAATGTCTGTGCCATCAGGGCTGATATGAATTCCGGAATTATTCCGAAACAACCATTTCACGGTTCGGATCAGCAGCCCATTCGGTCATGGAACCATCATACATCGCGGTGTTCTTGTTGCCCATTACTTCGGACAGACCGAACCATGCGACCGACGCCCAGTGACCGGTATTGCAATAGGTGATTTCCTTGGCATCCTTATCGACACCGGCATCCGAAACCAGCGATTCAATGACGTCCGATGCAACAAATGCACCGTCCTGATCGCTATAGAATTCCGACTGCGAAATGTTCTTTGCACCCGGAACCGCACCGGCACGGGCAACAACGCCGCTTTTGGTTTCGCCCTTGAACTGTGATTCCGGACGGGCATCAATCAGCGCAACACCGTTTTCACGTGCCTTGGCAACGTCTTCTGCCGTGGCAAGAAGTTCCGGGCGGAAATTGACATTGAACGCAACCGCATCAGGTGCGACCGCATCGGTCGAAACCGCCTTGCCTGCGGCAAGCCATGCGCGCTGGCCACCATCAAGAATGGTTACCGCATCATGGCCCAGAACCTTGAAGGTCCAATAAACACGGGTTGCAGCCCCGAAGTCCGAGCTGTTCTGACCGGCCGGGACAACCACGACCTGTTTGTCATTGTCGATGCCAAGCGATCCGATACGCTTTGAAATCACATCCAAAGGCGGCAACATGCCGACAACATCATTGACCTTGGCACGCCAGCCGAACTTGCCATAAGGCGCATAAACCGACCCCGGAATGTGACCGGCGTCATAGGGGCTGCCTTCCTTGGTCATCGAACGGATATCAACAACCACCAGCGACGGATTATCGAGGTTTGCTTCAACCCAGTTGGCATCAACCAGCGGCTTTTCCGTCAGGCGCTCGGCCTGGGCAGCATTTCCAGCAAAGGCAAATGCCACCACTGCAACAGCAGAAAGAATGAGAGAGCGCATGGGGCCTGTCTCCATATGTCGAAAAATTCATGAAACTGTGAAAGAGATGTAATCACCCACAGAAAAATGTCAATATTTCAATTAATACACTATTTTTTTGTTCAAAATCATCAGGCCGATAAATTGACGGGAACCGCGCAAGGTTTCCCCACTACAGTTTCAATTTGGATTGGATCGTTTTGGTCGTGTTTGGTGCATTGTTTGGCAAGCCACCGCGCGCAAGGGTGATGCGGGGCACCGTTCAAGCGATAGAGCGCCGTAAAACATCGCCAAACCGAACCGTGCGGGGCCGGGATATTCCAAACAGATTGTTCTAGGCTACCGGGCGCAGGTTATTCAGATAACGGGCAAACTCGCGGGCAAAGGCATCCTGGGTTTCCCGGGTGCGCAAGGCTGGCGGACGGGTCAAAAACCCGTGCAGGGACGCGATGACAAATTCCGCCACCGCCGATGGTTCGATATCGGTCCGCACGGTTTTGTTGAATTGCGCCTTGCCGATCTGCGATGCCAGGCCACGTCGCCAATAGCGGTAAACACCGTCAATCCGTTTGCGCAATCCTTCGTCAAGTTCGCCTGCCCCCGATGCCAACCGTGCCAGCGGGCAGCCGCCTTCAAGCAGTTCGGGCGCATCATGACGGCCAAGACGGTCGACCTGCCCCATCATGACCGGCAGGATATCATCCACATCTTCAAGTTCGGCAAGCCATACCTGATCGACATAGCCCGGCAGGCATTCCTCGATCACCGCATTGACCAGTTTGGCCTTGCCGGAAAAATGATGATACAGCGCCCCTTTGGTACAGCCGCTGACATCCAGGATATTGGCAATCGATGCCCCGCCAAAACCGGCCCGGCGGATTTCGCCAAACGCCGCATCAAGAAGTTTCTGACGGGTCAGATCGGGATCGCGCACCCGCTTGGGCACAAGTGCGCCTTCTGACAGCGCGTCGACCTCCATGCTTTCATCCACCTCAAGCGTCCCGTCATCATATTGATCATCCGCACGGGTGATCCGCGAAAGTGCCGCTGTGATGCTGAATGGTTCTTTGGTCATTGCGCCAATCTGAAAATGACTGCTGAAACGAAATTATTGATAAGTTTCAGGTTCCTCTCTTTTCGCGCACTGGTCAACCTGACTACCTGTATATTGCGTGCACTGTGTGACATGATCGATGACGCAGCCCCTTGCAATTCAATGCAAAGCATACTCTATTGTTGGAAATGCTCGTTTATGGGCGCGCCCCAATTACCCGTCGGACATGCAGATGCAGCTTGATTCCATCGCCTTTGTCGCGGCCGAGACCAAAATCGCACAGGATGCGATGTATCGGCTGAAACATCGTTATGGCCACATTGCGCCCGACAAGGCCGATGTGATTGTCGCCCTTGGCGGGGACGGCTTCATGCTTGAAACCCTGCACCGCTATATGGGCCGGAAAGTTCCGATCTATGGCATGAACCGCGGCACGGTCGGTTTTCTGATGAATGAATTCCGCGAGATGGATCTGATTGACCGCATCACCGAAGCCCAGACCGTCGAACTTCACCCCCTTCAGATGGAAGCCCACACGGTTTCCGGCGAAAGCATGTGCGCGCTTGCGATCAACGAAGTTTCCCTTTTGCGTGAAACCCGTCAGGCCGCCAAATTGCGCATCAAGGTCGACGGGGTTGAACGTCTGGCCGAACTGGTTTGTGATGGCGCACTTGTCTGCACCCCTGCGGGCAGCACGGCCTATAACCTCTCGGCCCATGGTCCGATCCTGCCGATGGGCAGTGGTTTGCTGGCCCTGACACCCATAAGCCCGTTTCGCCCGCGTCGCTGGCGCGGGGCGTTGCTGCCGCACGGGGCCGAAGTTGTCTTTACCATCGAAAACCCGGAAAAACGCCCGGTTTCTGCCGTGGCCGACTATACCGAGGTCCGCGATGTGTCCCATGTGAAGATCCGCGAAGATCGCAACATGAAGATCAAATTGCTGTTTGATCCCGAACATAACCTCGAAGAGCGTATCCTTAAGGAACAATTCGTCGAATGACCACCGCCGCACTTGCACCGTCACAAGACACCATCGACTGGTGCCGCAAACTGATTGCCCACCCGTCGGTCAGCATGACCCCGAACATGGCCCTGATCGAAGAAGTCAAAGCCTTCCTCGACGGGCTGGGCTATGAAACCCTTGTTGTTCGCGATGACAGCAACACCAAGGCCAATCTGTATGCCACCATCGGTCCGGCCGTGAATGGCGGCGTCATTCTGTCAGGTCACAGTGACGTGGTCCCGACCGAAGGCCAGAACTGGGCATCCGATCCCTATGACATCGATATCCGCGACGGCAAACTTTATGGCCGCGGATCATGCGATATGAAGGGGTTCCTCGCCTGCTTGCTGGCCAAGGCCGAAACTTTCAAAAACGCCGATCTGCGCGTGCCGATCCATCTGGCCTTCACCTATGACGAGGAAGTCGGATGCCTTGGCGTGCCAAGCCTGGTCGAGGCGATCAACAACCTGCCCCACAAACCCGCCATGTGCATCGTTGGTGAACCGACCGAGATGAAGGTCATCACCCAGCACAAAGGCAAATATTCCGCCCGTGCCCATTTCACCGGCCGGTCGGGGCATTCGTCGCTTCCGGGCGAAGGTGTTAACGCTGTTGAGTTCGCCTCGGAATTTGTGGTCTTCCTGCGCAAGCTCGGCCGTCAATGCCGCGATGAAGGCCCGCATGACGATGAATTCACCCCCAATCACACCACCTTCCATACCGGCGTGATCAAGGGCGGCACCCAGCTGAACATCATTCCGCAAAACTGCTTTGTCGATTTTGAATTCCGCAATCTGCCCAATGATGATCGCGACGCGCTCAAGGCCAGGATTTTCGATTATCTCGATACAGTCCTGATCCCGGAAATGCGTGAAACCTATGACGATGTCGGGGTCGAGATCGAAGTCATTTCCGACATGCCCGGTCTTGCCACCGGCGATGACGAGGAAGTTACCAAACTGGTCATGGCGCTGACCGGTGCCAACACGACGGGCAAGGTCAGCTTCGGCACAGAAGCCGGCGTCTTTTCCGCCATGGGTGATATTCCGACCGTGGTCTGCGGCCCGGGCAATATCGAACAGGCCCACAAACCAGACGAGTTCATCGAACTTGATCAGTTGGGCCGCTGCGAAGTGTTTCTCGATAAATTGCTGGCCGTTCTGGTCAAGTAACCGGCCCAGTCACCGCCAATATACAGATCACCGCACAAATACAAAAAGGGCTGCGAAATTCGCAGCCCTTTGTCGTTTGGCACATTATTGCTGAATCAAACCAGATTGGCTTCAAAGAATTCCGCAGTGCGCGCATTTGCCGTATTGGCATCGGCTTCGTCATAATGGGCCCCGCCCTTGCGCGCAAAGGCGTGATCGCGCCCCGGATAGATATGAAGCTCGGTCAGCGGATGATCGCCAAGTGCTTCCTTGATCACGTCCTGGGCCTCGGCCGGGATATATTCATCATTGCCCGCCAGATGCACGATCAGCGGCTTTTTGATGTTATCGGCCTCGTTCATGTAATTATTCATGCCACCGCCATAATAGGCGGCAAAGGCATCGCCATCGGTCCGCGTGGCCGACAGGAAGGTCAGCAATCCGCCAAGGCAGAAACCAACAACCCCGACCTTGCCATTGGCCCCATCGATACCGCGCGCGGCCTTCATGGTCGCGGCAATGTCTTCAACGCCCTTGTCGACGTCAAATGCCTGATAATAGCCGAATGCCTGCTTCCATTCTTCTTCGGTCTGATCGGTGATATCAATCCCCGGCTCGATCCGCCAGAACAGGTCCGGACATACCGCGATATAGCCCTGCTTGGCATAATCATCGGCAATGCCGCGCATCACCGCATTGACGCCAAAAATTTCCTGGATCACCACAACAACCGGTGCCGGAAGTTTCGCCGGCATCGCCACATAGGCCTCGAAATTCCCGTCCGGGGTGCTCACAGCAAGCTTTGTCATCGCAATCAACCTCCTTGTTTTGATCTTTGTGCCCAATCAGTTATGCCCTGATTGTGACATCACAAGGTCACAGGATCAAAAAACCGGCTTCATCGATGTATACACCACCGCGTTTCAGGAATGCGGCCCGTTGAATTCGGCTGCCATGTGATGAAGCTCGTGCCACAGGCTGTCGGCAAAGCTGCGCAGGACCGTGATTTCAAAACTGTCGCGATCAAGGCGCGTGACCATCGCCCCGATATGCCCGATCTGGGTCATCGCCGATTGCCCGATGCCAAAGATACCTTCATCAAGGTCAATCATCACCCCCTTGGCCAGAACATCACATACCCGCGCCCCCGTAACGCGCAACCGCACCCGGCCATGGGTCTGATCCGAAAGGGCAAATTCGCCCGGAAGCTGCCCGGCGATTTCGCCAAACCGGCCTTGCGACACATCATTTTCCCCGACCCAGAACCACTGACCGGGCGATAATACCCGAAGCTCCCCGCCCAGATCCGGCGCAATCGCATCCAGCACCTTTTGAAGCTGCTGCTGACGGGGTTGATCGATTGTTCCTGTCGCCTGCCCCAGAACATGAAAGACAAAGCCCGTCCTGACCGGCGCAATATGGATGGCGCCATGCGCCTGCCCGTCCGGCATGGTGGCAAAGGGCGATACGTTATTTAACGGAAAATCACGCATGGAGCTTCTCATTCTCTGGATCGACAAAGGCCGGATTGCACAGGATGCCGGTAATGCTGGTCCCGGCCAGACCGTTCCAGATGACGACTTCTTCGCCATACCGTTCCGGCCCGCCTTTCACCAGCGCCAGGCCAATCGCATGACCAAGGTTTGGCGAATAACACATCGACGTCACATAGCCCTGATCATTGGCAAGGCTGACCGCATCCCCGATTTTCAGGATATGCGACCCGGTGGCGAATTTATCCGCCGGTGATTTCGGCTTGATCCCGACAAGTGCCGGGCGCATCGGGTCCTTGAGCCCTTCGCGCATATTCATCACCCGACCAATGAAATCATCCTTTTTGACTGACACCATCCGCCCCATGCCAAGATCGGCCGGCGTCACAGTGCCATTGATCTCGGCATGGGTGACATGGCCCTTTTCAATCCGCATGACGCCAAGCGCCTCGGTGCCATAGGGCGCAATACCAAATTCCTTGCCCGCCACCATGATGGCATCGGCAACGCTTTCGCCATATCCGGCCGGAACCGCAATTTCATAGGCAAGCTCGCCCGAAAACGATATTCGGAACAACCGCCCGGTCAACCGCCCGCCAAACATCGAAACGTCACGGGCTGCCAGGAACGGGAAGGCATCATTTGAAATATCGTCATCAATGATTTTGGCCAGAACATCACGCGCCCTTGGCCCGGCAATGGCCATCTGCGCCCATTGATCGGTCGCCGATGCCAGACGCACATCAAGATCGGGCCACAAAACCTGCGCACAAAACTCAAGATGGGTCAAAACCCCCGCGGCAAGGGCGGTTGTGGTGGTCATGAAGTAATGATTTTCGGCCAAACAACTGGTCGTGCCGTCATCATACACAAAGCCATCCTCGCGCAGCATGATGCCATAGCGCGCCTTGCCCACCGGCAATTTCAGGAACGCATTGCAATAAACCCGGTTCAGGAATTCTGCCGCATCCGCACCAAAAATCTCGATCTTGCCAAGGGTCGAAACATCGCAAATCCCGACATTTTCGCGCACATTCATGACTTCGCGATCGACACTGTCGCGCCAGAATGTCTCGCCGTCTTTCGGGAACCAGCTTGATCTGTACCAAAGCCCGGTTTCAACAAATTTCGCCCCGTTGCGTTCGGCCCAGCCATGCAGCGGCGATTTGCGCACCGGCTGGAATTCAAACCCCTTTGATGCCCCGACAAGGGCGCCAAACGACACCGGCGTATAAAACGGGCGGAATGTCGTGGTGCCGATCGCACCGGGCGATACCCCCTTGTTTTGGGCAAGAATGCCAATCGCATTGACATTCGATGTCTTGCCCTGATCGGTCGCCATGCCGTTGGTGGTATAGCGCTTGGCAAGTTCGACGTGATCATATCCTTCGCGCATCGCAAGATTGATATCACCCGCCGTCACATCGTTCTGATAATCAACAAATGCCTTGCCCTTGCTGGGTGGCACCGACCAGATCGCAACCGTACCCTGCGCGATATCATCGGCTTTTTCTGTATCGGGCAAACCTGCTGGCGCGGCATTTAATCCAAGCGCATTCAACACCGAAACCGCGGCCGTCGCCCCGGCGACAAAGCACGATGCGATCCCGGCCTTTCCGGCAACCGCCCCGGCGGGCACCATACCATCGCAATTTTCGGGCGGCATGAAACCGACATGCTCATCCGACCAGACCGGCCTTGCCCCGCGATGACAGGCCAGATGCACAATCGGGCTATAACCGCCCGAAACCGCCAGCGCATCAACCGCAATCACTTCATCGCGGCCATCATCATGACGCACGGCAATTGATTTGATCGCCTTGCGCCCCGCCGTATCACGGACCATGGCCCCTGCAATCAACCGTGCCTTGCCGTCATAATCAATATCGGGGCATTTGCGCGGATCAATGATCGCCGCAACCTCGATCCCCCTTGCCTCAAGGTCCATCGCCGTCTGATAGGCCTGATTGTTATTGGCAAAAAGCGCAACCCGCTTGCCCGGTGCGACACCAAACGCATTCAGGTAGGTGCGCATCGCCCCCGCCGTCATCACGCCGGGCCGGTCATTGCCGCCAAACACAATCGGGCGTTCCTCGGCCCCGGTGGCCAGAATGACCTGCTTGGCAACAATCCGCCAAAGCCGTTCCATCGCCCGGTCGGGATTGATCGCCGCGTCAGACAGATGCTTTTGCACCCGTTCAACCGCGGCAAAGACCTGATCGTCATAGGCCCCGAAAACAGTGGTGCGTTTTTTCACCTCGACATTGGGCAGGGCATGCAATTCCCCCACCATATCGGCCAGAACCGCATCGGCGGGTTTGTTGCCGATCATCCCGCCTTCGGCCAGCATCCCGCCGCCAAGCTGCGCGCCTTCATCGGCAATGATCACCCGTGCCCCTGCTCGTCCGGCGGTCAGTGCCGCGGCAAGTCCGGCCGGACCGGCCCCGATCACCAGAACATCACAATGCGCCCAGCATTTTTCATAAGACCCCGGATCGGGATCATAGCTTGCCCGGCCAAGACCGGCCGCCTTGCGGATCAGCGGTTCATAAACCTTTTCCCAGAATGCCGCGGGCCACATGAATGTCTTGTAATAGAACCCGGCACCCAGCAACGGCCCCAAAAGACCATTCATCGCCCCGATATCAAAATCCACATTCGGCCAGCAATTCTGTGATCGCGCTTCCAGCCCGTCAAACAGTTCCGCCATGGTCGCCCGCGTGTTGGGATCACGCCGCCCATCGCGCCCGATGGTCAAAAGTGCATTGGGTTCTGCCGCCCCGGCAGTCAGGATGCCGCGCGGGCGGTGATATTTGAAACTGCGCCCGACCAGTTGTTTGCCATTGGCAAGCAGGGCCGATGCAACCGTATCCCCGCCAAAACCGCGAAGTTTCTCACCGTTAAAGGTGAATTCACGCACATCATCACGGTCAATCAGCGTACCGCCATCAATCCGGAAACTGGTCATGCCCGGCCCTCCGATTTCAGGGTACTGGCTTCGACCACATCACCGGTTTCATGGGTCACCGTGTTGCGATCAAGCACCAGCCAGCGACGGCACCCGCCCGAATGGTGCCAATATTCCCGATGCTGCCCGCGCGGGTTGTCGCGCAGATAGACATGATCAAACCACACGCTTTCATTGGCACCGGCGGCTGGGCGCGGGGTTGGCACTTCGCCACGGATGGTAAATTCCTCACGGGGGCGAAGACCGCAATGGGGACATTTGACAAGACTGCTCATTTCCAAATTCCTTTGCGGCTTAGTGCAGGTTGGCCTGGGCACCAACGCCCTTTTCATCAAGCAGATAACCGCGTGCAAACCGGTCCATGCGAAATGCGGTCGCGGTTTCATGCGGGGTATCGGTTGCCAGCAAATGGGCAAAGCAATATCCCGATGCCGGGGTCGCCTTGAACCCGCCATAACACCAGCCACCATTGAAATAGAGGTTGGAAAGATGGGTCCGATCCATGATCGGCGATCCATCCATGCTCATATCCATGATCCCGCCCCAACTGCGCAGAATACGCACCCGCGACAATGCCGGGATCATCGCCATTCCGGCCTCGGCCACATGTTCGACACAGGCAAGGTTGCCGCGCTGGGCATAGGAATTATACCCTTCGATATCCCCGCCAAACACAAGCCCGCCCTTATCGGATTGCGACACATAAAAATGCCCGGCCCCGAATGTGACGACCGTATCGATAAACGGCTTCAACCCCTCGGACACAAACGCCTGAAGCGCGTGGCTTTCAATCGGAAGACGCATATCGACCATCCTTGCGACATGGCTTGAACTGCCCGCCACCGCCATCGCAAGCTTGCCGCACTTGATCGCCCCGCGTGTGGTTTGAACGCCCGTGATCTGATCACCATCGCGGTCAATCCCCGTGACCTCGCAATTCTGGATGATATCGACACCGTTCTGATCGGCACCACGGGCAAAGCCCCAGGCCACCGCATCATGACGCACCGTGCCACCACGCGCCTGCATCAAACCGCCCATGATCGGGAAACGCGCATTGTCGTAATCCAGAAATGGCAGCTTTTCACGCACCTGATCACGATCAAGAAGGTCTGCATCAACCCCATGCAAGCGCATGGCATTGCCACGCCGGGTATAGGCATCGCGCTGGGCATCGGAATGATACAGATTGATCACCCCGCGCTGGGACACCATGGCGTTGAAATTGAAATCCTGTTCCAGCCCTTCCCACAGCTTCATCGAGAATTCATAGAACGGGTTATTGCCTTCCAGCAGGTAATTCGACCGGATGATCGTCGTGTTACGCCCGATATTCCCTGATCCCAGATAGCCCTTTTCAAGAACCGCAACATTGCGGACACCAAACACCTTGGACAGGTAATAGGCCGTCGCCAATCCATGTCCGCCACCACCAATGATGATCACATCATAACGGGGTTTCGGGTCCGGATTGCGCCAGGCCGGTTTCCAGTTCTTGTTCTTGGAAAAAGCATTGCCAAGCAGTGACAGGGCTGAATAACGCATCTTTGATCTTTCGCTGTTGCCCGCAACGGGTACCAGCCGATCTTGACAGAGCCACAATTTCCAGCTTGTCTAAAAAGGACATCTAATAACATATTTGGGACATCACATCCGATGCCGCCAAATGCACGATCAGGGGCATGCGATGACATCAGGCACGGACAGGGAAAAGCTCAGGGATACGCACAGAGACAGAGACAGGGACAGGGACAGAGACAGGGACGAGGACACGCAAACGCAAACCGGCGCCAATCCCAACCCGGCCTCCCCGCTCACCCGGACTGCCTACCTGTCAGCCAATTCCGGCCAGTCTGCCAAACCATCCTCATCCAGGTCTGATGCCCATTCCAACGCCCCTGCCGGTCCGACTGCATTCCCGGCCCCGCAACATATCGGCTTTTTTCTGCTGCCGGATTTTGCGCTGATGTCCTATGCCTCGGCGATTGAACCGCTACGTGCGGCCAATCTTCTGGCCGGGCGTCCGGTCTATAAGATCCTCAATTATTCGGCGACCGGCGGCAATGTGCTGTCATCGACCGGGACCATGGTGCCGACCACGCCGCTGGCCCAGGCCCCGACCAGCCTGCACAGCCTGTTTGTCTGTGCCGGCGGCCACCCCTCACAATGGCAGGCACCGGGCATGTTGCCCGGTCTTCGCAAACTCGCACGCTGGGGGGTGCGGATGGGCGGCATTTCAAGCGGGGCCTATGTTCTGGCCGCTGCCGGGCTTCTGGGACAACGGCAATTCACCATCCACTGGGAACATGCCCCGGCTTTGATCGAAGCCTTTCCCGATCTGGAACCAAAACGCGCCCGCTTTGTCATTGATGGTGATCGCATCACATGCGGCGGCGGGGTCGCACCGCTTGATATGATGCATGCCATGATCGCGCAACATCTGGGGTCGGATTTCGCAACCCGGGTGTCGGACTGGTTTCTCCATACCCAGGTCGGCACATCAACCGGGTCACAACGCGCATCGCTTGCCGAACGCTATAACGTGCATCATCCGGGACTGTTGCGGGTTCTCGAAAAGATGGAAACCACCATCGAAGACCCCAAATCCCGCGAAGAAATGGCGCGTTTCGCCCGCCTGTCGACCCGTCAGCTTGACCGCCTGTTTGATCAGCATCTCGGAAAATCGTTTCTTGAAACCTATCGCCAGGTGCGTCTGGACCATGCCAACCGGCTTCTGACCCAAAGTGCGCTGACCATTTCCGAAATCGCCTTTGCCACCGGTTTTTCCAATAGCAGCCATTTCTCGCGCAGCTACAAGGCAACCTATGGTGTCACGCCCAGCATGGCACGTGGCGACTGACCATTCCGCCCCATCCCCCGTTCGGCAAGGCCCCCTATCCAACCGAGGGGTGCATTCCCCTGCACGCGACTTCGATAGAATCGGCACGATTCCACGAGTCTGCATATTTGATATGCATCATTTTTCAACGACTATTTTTTAAACATTTATCCTGCGACGGATATCGTATTTTTATTATCTAATTGTTTTTATTATATTTTTTGCAACGCACAATAAAAAACACATTTGAACTTGTTCACTATAGGGAATTGATTTTTAATAAAAGGAATGTCCATCGGGGGGCATTATGTGATGGAGAGACTAAAATGGAACAATCCGTACCGGAGTTGATGGCGAGGCTCGATAGCCTTGAGTCATCGCTCAGCATGGCAACGACCATCAATTCCGAAGTTTTCTATTGGTGGTGTACAGCACTGATGCTTGCCATCCACGCAGGCTTCCTTGCCTATGAAATGGGTGCATCGCGCGCAAAGAACGCGCTGGCATCGGGTATGAAAAACCTGATCGCGTTCGCTTTCCTTATTCCGGCATTCTATTATGTCGGCTGGTGGATCTATCTGGCATTTCCGACAGGCTTCAGCATCGCTGACGGCTCCGAAGCCGGCCTGCCCTGGAGTGCAAATATGGGTCCGAACCTGACCGATAACGCGTCAGGCATCTTCTATGCGGCCTTCACCCTGTTCGCGGCGACCACCGCCTCGATCATGTCGGGTTCCGTCATTGAACGTATCCGTATTTCCGGCTTTACCATTCTTGCCCTGTTCCTGGGCGCGGTTGTCTGGGTCTTCGGCGCTTCCTGGGGCTGGCATCCGGACGGTTGGCTGACCACCGAATGGGGCCTGCATGACGTTGGTGCGGCGGGTGCCGTTCACACCATTGCCGGCTTCTTCACCCTGGGTGTGCTGATCAATCTTGGTCCGCGTATCGGCCGCTTCAATGCGGATGGCTCGGTCAACAATATTGACGGCCACAACATGCCGATGTCGCTGATCGGTCTGATGCTGATCGTCATGGGCTTCTTCGGCTTCCTCGGCGGTTGCATCATCTATACCGGCGACACTTGGATGACCATCTACAACACCCCGGCAACCCTGTCGGCATTCGCATTCAACACCCTGATGGGCGTTGCTGGCGGCATGATCGGTGCGTATCTCGTGACCCGCGATCCGTTCTGGATGATGTCGGGTGCGCTGATCGGTGTGATCTCGTCTGCACCGGCACTTGATCTCTACTATCCGGGGCTCGCTTTCCTTGTCAGCTTCGGCGGCGGTTGCATCATGCCGAAACTCAACGACATCCTCGTTGGCAAGTTCAAGATCGACGACGCGGTTGGCGCGGTCGCCGTTCACGGCTTTGGTGGTGTCTGGGGTCTTGTTATGGCTGGCATCTTTGCGTCGGGTTACCCGAACGTTGCCGGTCCGGAAATCTCGTTCGTTGGTCAGCTGTCCAGTGCCGTTGTCTTCATGATCCTTGGTTTCGTACCGGGCTATGCCCTGTCCTTCGTTCTGAAGATGGTTGGCCTGCTGCGCGTTACCGACAAGGCTGAACTTGCCGGTCTCGACAAGGCCGAAGTTCCGGTCAGCGCCTATCCGGAAAGCTCTGTTCCGGCGGCATTCACCAACGACCCGACCTCGCCGACCCCGGCCGAGTAAGTTCGTTTCTGATCAATCCAGATAAGGAAACTGTAAAATGAACACAGCTCCGATTACCAGCTGGGAAGGCGCAGAGGCCTATTTCACCTTTGCCGACAAACCGGCCCTTCTCGTTCTGTTCACGCTGGTCGGTATTGGCGTGTGCATCTGGACCATCGCCTCGATGGCCAGCCACGAGAACAAAGCTTACAAAGACATGTAATCTTTGACATTGACGGGGTGCATCACCAGCCTGCCCTGAACCCAACTGCACCCGGTGATGCATCCCATCATGACCACTCTGAAAGGCCAGCCTCAAAACTGGCCTTTCAAGGGTTCTGGTTGCAGCTCCGGCTCCGGCTTCGGCTCCGGCTCCGGCTCTGGCCCCGGTTCAGGTCCCGGTTCTGGTTCTGGTTCTGATCCCGGTTCCTGTGGCGACCGTCACCCCGGCCTTTGCTCTGGCCTTGCCCTTGGTTCTGGCCTTCGATCCTGACCTGAATGCTGCCCCGGCATCTGCCGGACGATAAATGCCAACCGACCCGACTGGCACATGTGCCTGCCATCCGGTCCCGCGCAAGTCACCCATGTTATCGCTGCCTTGCATCTGCACAGATCATTCACCGCAGAGGCCACAATGATCGCGCTTTCACATCCCCAGTCATCTGCGCATGCCGTGCGCGCCGGACGTCCCAGCCGCATTCTTAATGCCGGACGCACCGCAATGGCGCGCAATATTGAACGTTACGAGGTTCCCGGACGCGGTGCCGCACTGATTGCGGTGCGCGAAGGCGATCAGCTGTCGCTGACCAACAGCGAAGGCATGCAGACGGTCGAACTGATCGGCCTTGATCCGTCGGGAAAGTCGCTGCCATCGATTTTTGAATATCTGCCGCACGGCAAACCGCGCGGTCTGATTGACCTTTTAAGCAATCCCTTTGATGACAGTCTGGCGCGCTTTGCCCGCACCCTTAAACGGCGCGACGTCAATCTTGATGAATGCCTGGCCTTGCGGATGTTTGGCAATGCCAGTCCGGCCGGTGATACGGTGGTGCTGTGCGCCCAGTTTGACGGCTTTGTCATTGTCGCCACCCCGGCCCCGATCATGCAGATCGATGCCCACAACACTGCAAGCCCGGTGATTGTGACCATTGACCGTGCCCATCATCACGATACATACAGCTTTGCCCTGCCCGATCCGCTGGCCGATCCGACGCTTGATCTGCGCATTCATGCGGCCACCGCGCGCGCCTATGAAATCAGGGCCGGTGACTATATCCAGATCCTTGATGTTGACGGGCGGCAATGCACCGATTTTCAGTGCTTTGATGCGCGCAAACTTGATCGCGGTCTTCAGAACCCGCTCGATGTCACCACCACGCGCACCCTGATGGGTCACGCCTATCCGATGCCCGGCCTGCATGGCAAATACTATGATCAGGACATGGACCCGCTGGTCGAGGTTATTCAGGATACCTGCGGGCGTCATGATGCCTTTGCCATGGCTTGTGCGGCGAAATATTACGACGATATCGGCTATCCGGGGCATGTGAACTGCACCGATAATTTCAACGGGGCTCTTGCCGCACACGGGGTTGATCCGCGCCCCGGCTGGATGGCGATCAATTTCTTTTTCAATACCGGCATTGATGATCACGGCGTGATGTATGCCGATCAGCCATGGTCGCGTCCGGGCGATTATGTGCTTTTGCGGGCCATGACCGATCTGGTCTGTGTTTCGTCGGCCTGCCCGGATGACACCACGGCGGCCAATGGCTGGAAACCCACCGACATTCATATCCGTGCCTATGACAGCACCGAGAAATTCACCCATGCCGTTGCCTGGCGCCCGACAGCAGAGGCCGAAGCAAAAATGACCAAACAAACCGCCTTTCACCCGCGTTTTGGCGAATTGACCCGCAACTTTGTCGATTACAAGGGCTTCTGGCTGGCGCATGAATATACCGGCTTTGGCATGATCGAAGAATATTATGCCTGCCGCGAAAAGGCGGTCGTGATCGACCTTTCGGCCCTGCGCAAATTCGAAATTACCGGCCCCGACAGTGAAACCCTGATGCAGCATTGCCTGACCCGCAATGTCAAAAAGCTCGGCATTGGTCAGGTCGTCTATTCCGCCATGTGCTATCCCCATGGCGGGATGATTGATGACGGCACCCTGCTGCGTCTTGGGCAGGACAATTTCCGCTGGATTTGCGGCGATGATTACAGCGGCGTCTGGCTGCGCGAACAGGCCGCCAAGCTTGGCCTGCATGTTCTGATCCGATCCTCGACCGATCAGATGCACAATATCGCCGTTCAGGGCCCCAAAAGCCGCGATATCCTGCGCGATATCATCTGGACACCCCCCCATCAGCCCAAGCTTGATGAAGTCGGCTGGTTCAAATTCACCATTGGCCGCATCGGCGATGCCAAGGGCGCACCGGTTGTTGTTTCGCGCACCGGCTATACCGGGGAACTCGGCTATGAAATCTGGTGCCATCCCAAGGATGCGCTGACCGTTTTTGATGCCATCTGGGAGGCCGGTGAACCCCATGGTCTGACTCCGATGGGGCTTGCCGCCCTTGATATGGTGCGCATCGAAGCCGGGCTGATTTTTGCCGATTACGAATTTTCCGATCAGACCGACCCGTTCGAAGCCGGGATCGGCTTTACCGTGCCGCTGAAATCCAAGGAAGACGACTTTATCGGCCGCGATGCCCTGATCCGGCGCAAGGACCATCCATCCCACAAACTGGTCGGGATCGAGATTGATGGCAATGTCGCCGCCAGCCACGGCGATTGCGTCCATATCGGCCGCGCCCAGATCGGGGTGATCACCAGCGCGATGCGATCCCCCATTCTGGGCAAAAACATCGCCCTTGCCCGCATCGACATCGCCCATGCCGATCTTGGCACCGAGGTCGAGATCGGCAAACTTGACGGACACATGATGCGCCTGCCCGCCAAAATCACCGCCTTCCCGCATTACGACCCGGAAAAAACCAAACCAAGATCGTAACACGAGGAATCCTCACATTCCCACATCCCCCCCAAGGCACGCCCGAATTCCCGGTCCGGCGTGCCTCTCCTACCCCCGACCAATTGATCCCCAAGTCGGGATGCCTCGGGCGTCATAACCCGCGCCCAACCTCGCCCCGCTTTCCCAGACCTTTCACCGCCCCACCCAACCTGATCTGGCCTACCCCAACCCTGAGCCGGCCCGCACCAGCCCTGAGCTGGCCTACCCCACCTCTGAGCCGCCCTGCCCCAGCCCTGAGCTGACCCGCCCTAACCTTGAGCCTGCCTGCCCCACCTCTGAGCCGCCCTGCCCCAACCTTGAGCCGGCCTATCCCACCTCTGAGCCGCCCTGCCCCAGCCCAGAGCCGACCCGCACCAGCCCAGAGCCGACCCGCGCCCCATTGCCCTCGCTATCCCTTGCTCCATCAGGACCACGGCCTGCGCTGGTGCTGCCTTGAGCCCCGTCCTGCGGCGCCGCCGTTCTGGCTCCATCCCGCTACCTACGCCAATCTTGCCCTGGCCTTTTCACGCTACCTACGCCAATCGTGCCCTACCCGTTTCACGCCTCCGCATAGCGTCAACACCGGGATGCCCCGGGCATCATGGCCGCCGCAAAATTCAATCCTCACACAAAAAGAACCCCGCGACGGGCGCGGGGGTGACTGCGAGTTTGCTCTGCTAAGGGAAGGTCAGTGCGATTATTAGTTTCTTTTTAATAATGCGGCTTATTCTGCAGCGCTGCTTTTTAATCCGGTCTGCAAATAGGCTTCCAGACTGTCATCAAGTTCATCGAGCCACGGCGTATGATGGGCAGGCGACATATTGCCGGTCATGAGCGATCGATATGATTTGTTGCGATAGCCCATGATGTCATGGGCCTTGTCATGTTCCCATTCCTCGAAGGTCTTGTTGACCCCTTCGATGTCAAACATCGGATAGTCTGTCATTTCAATAAGATGGGCTGTGTAATCGCCCTGGAACCAGATCATGTCATGATCGTCTTTCAGGCTTTCTTCCCGGTCGCGCCAGGCCTGGCTATCGGCCTTCATCGCCTCTTTTGACGGCAAAGGAATGCGGCCCATGATGACATCACGGGCATACCATGCCTGGGCATCAAACATGTTGAAGGTATAGAACTGGTCCTGCATGCCCAGATACATCAGTCTTGGGTTTTCTTCCCACACCACCCCGTTATAAAGACCCAATGGCCACAATCGGTTAGCGGTTTTCAAACGCAAATCATCGGTCAGGAACGGGAAGTGATGCTGATAGCCGGTACACAGAATGACCGCATCGACATCACGCGATGATCCATCCTTGAAATAAGCTGTATTGCCCTCAACCCTGGTCAAAAGCGGCACTTCGGCCCAGTTATCGGGCCAGTCAAAGCCGATCGGATTGGTGCGGTGACTGACGGTGACGGATTTGCAGCCATATTTATAGCATTGCGATCCGATATCCTCGGCCGAATAGGAGGTGCCGATGATCAGGATATCCTTGTCCTTGAATTCAAGGGCATCACGGAAATCATGGGCATGCAAAACACGCCCGCCAAAGGTTTCGAAACCCGGGAATTCCGGGACATTCGGCGTCGAGAAATGACCATTGGCGACCACCACATAATCAAATTCCTCGGATGCGATGACATCGTTTTTGAGATCATGCGAGGTGACCGTAAAGGTCTGTGATCCATCATCAAATTCGACCCGGCGCACCGGGGTTCTGAACCGCACCCACGGGCGCACATTGGCCTTTTCGACCCGGCCCTTGATATAGTCCCAGATCACCGCGCGCGGCGGATAGGATGCGATCGGTTTGCCGAAATGTTCCTCGAATGTGTAGTCGGCGAATTCAAGGCATTCCTTGGGTCCGTTTGACCACAGATAGCGATACATCGACCCGTGGATCGGTTCGCCATATTCATCAAGCCCGGTGCGCCAGGTATAGTTCCACAAACCGCCCCAGTCTTCCTGACGTTCGAAACATACCACTTTGGGGATTTCGGCCCCTTTGGCTGCTGCTGACTGAAATGCACGCATCTGCGCCATGCCCGACGGGCCGGCGCCAATAATCGCCACGCGAAGTGTCATTGCCTTAGATCCCCAATAGATGGCTGGTTATTTCCTCCGTCCGGCTTGTTTTTTGATGCCGGTTTTGGTTAGTCGGGGAAAATCCCCGGTGACGTCGGCGCACCGTCGTCAAACTGTGCAAGCCAGTCCACCAGCATCGGGTGGTAGCGGGACAGCCCCTTATATTCGACCAGTTCCGGGCGCAGATCGCGCATCACCCGATGCAGGCGACGGCCCCATTTCGGCTGGGTCACAACTTCGTTCATCGCCATCAGATAGGTGCGGATCGGAAACAGGATCGCGTTCGACCGCGGCAGACGCCAGAAGGTCTGAAGTTCGACCCGAAGATGGACCTTTTCCCCGATATTGCCGGGATTCACCGTCAGCTTGTCCGGGCCCCATTTGGGATAATTTTCCGGGCTGGTATCAAGCCTTGGATTAACCGTCAGCGTCCAGTTCAGACGCCGGGACGGCTGGCCTTGCGGCAGGGACAGCAGGAATTTCAACGCGCGCTGAAACACGCCGAGCTCATGGGCCAGCGGCACGGGCGCATGCCATTCAAAGAAGTTCATGCCCATGTCGAAATCAAGCGACCAGTCAGCCTGTGCGGTAATGATCCCGGCATCCATCCAAAGATTGCCATCGCGTTGATCAAGGATCGCATGATCGCCCTGCACCTGACGGCCGATATATTCCATCGGATGACATGGCAGTGTCGAACTGTCGCCAAAGACAAAGGTGTCATCGATCTGAAGCGGCTTGTTGATCCAGTGCCAGCGATCCCCATCAATGGTCAGTTCAAACAGATCGGGATAGTCGCGTGCCTTGGAAACCATCACCAGTTCGACAAAATCCCACGCCGCCGTTTCCATATGCGGCAGGGCCTGACAACGCCCGGGGTCGTCGGCCAGGACAAGGGCGCGGTCCTTCATTTCCGAGACATAATGTTCGTCGACATCAAAGGCATGTTCAAACGGGCTTCCGGCCCGTGTGGCGTGATGCGGCTCCACATTGGTCGAATACATATATTCGTCTTCGGGAAACGGGAACGGAAAGCGCGGAATGTTGCCCGGACTGTTGGCATAGGTGAAATCGTTGCGGAATGTCTCGTTTCTGAAGTGAATGGTCATATCGCAGATCCCCCTTGCTTACAGATCAAGTTCAAGACGCTTGCCGCTGAACCGCGACACGCAGGGCATGATGAACTGTTTCGATGCACGCTGATCGTCATCAAGCCAGTGATCGTTATGGGCAATGTCACCATCACAGGTAACGACCTTTGTTTCACATTGCCCACAGGCCCCGCCACGACACAGGCATTTGACCGGGGTTCCCGATGCCTCGATCGCTTCAAGCAGGCTTTGTTCCGGCCCGACCGCGATATCAATCCCGGCCTTTGCCAGATGGACCGAAAATGCCTTGCCCACCGGCGGGGACAGGAAATGTTCGAAATGGATGTGGGCCGCAGGCCAGCCAAGATCGGTTGCGGTTTGAACGACGGCCTCGATCATGCCCTTGGGCCCGCAGACATAAACATGGGTGCCAAGCGGCTGATCCGATAAAAGTGCGGTCAGATCAGGACCACCGCCCGCATCATCGCAATAGCACCTGACATGGTCGCCAAACCGGTCTTGCAGGCTGTCCATATAGGCCGCCTGCGAGGCGCTGCGCGCGGCGTAATGAAGTTCGAACGGCACGCCAAGTGATGATGCCTGGGTCATCTGGGCGACGAACGGCGTGATGCCGATGCCGCCCGCAATCATCAGATGTTTTCTGGCGCGCAGATCAAGCGCAAACAGGTTCACCGGGGCCGAGATATTCATTCTCATGCCCGGTTCGACCTTTTCATGCATGAATTTCGATCCACCGCGCCCGTTATCATCGCGCCGCACCGAAATGGCATATTGGTCGCGATCAAAGGGTGAACTCATCAGGGAATAGGCATTCTTGCGTTTGGTCGGACCATCAAGCATTTCCACCACGATATGCGCCCCGCCGGAAAAGGCCGGAAGTTCATTGCCGTGGATATGCTTGAATTCAAAACGCTTGATGATCGAATTGACTTCGACAACTCGGGAAACCACCACCGGGATCAGATGATCGGACGCGCTCATTTGAAGATCTCCCTGATTTCGACTTCCTCGGTCGGGTCTTCGGCATTGATGCACACCCCCTGAAAGGCGGCCAGTCGCCGGGAATAATGATCGCGCACCAAAAGCAGCAAATCACAGGACGGGCATTTGACCGGCTGTGTCGTGACCTTTTCGATCATGGTTTTGCAGTGAACGCATTGAACCCGACGCGCCAGACTGCCGCGATGTTCACACTGAACAGCCGTGTGATCGAGCCCGCATTCCTCGCCCTTGGCGACAGCCCGGCCAATCAGGCCCTCGGTCCCGGCAAGGTAAAGCTGGCTTCCCATTTTGGACTCCGAAAGCCAGTCGCCCAGCTTGGCAATCGCCGCATCAATGGTCGGGACATGTTCGAACCGTTTCGCACCCAAGGCATAAAGGGCAGTGATCAGGGCGTTTTCACCCGGTGTCGGCACATAAAGGATATGGACCTTTTCCATGAAGCCTTTCGGGGCGGTCTGGACCACGCGGATGACGCATTCCGCGCCCGATGCATCGGCAACGAAATAATGCGCAAGCCCCGGGGCAATCGCCAACTGCCCGTATTTGGGGCGGGAAAGGATGCTTTCTTCTATCAAACTCTCAGACATGGTCGCGGGATCCCATTCTGTCAGAAACCAACGGATCAAATGACAGCCCCGGGGAACCGGTCCGACCGATCCGGTCGATCCAGCCCAACCAGCCGATCCCCGGGGATATGTCCTAGCCCTTGGCAGTTCTTTTGGATTTGCTCGGATCATCAAAGGGCATGGTGTGGGCCATACCGCCCAGCATGCCGTTCGCCCCGGCAATTTCAAGACGTACCCCCTGCTCGGCGCACTCAACCGCCAGACGGGCAATCGCCATGGTCTGGTCTTTGAGCGGGCTATACATCGCGCAGGTCACAACGCCAACCTTTGCCCCGTCCTTGAACACAGCCGCCCCTTCGGCCGGGACTTCCTTGCCGTCAAACAGGATACCGAAAATCTTGAAGCGTTCCTTGCCCTTGAGACGGTAATGTTCCTCGGCGCCGCGGAAGCCGGTTTTGCCGGGACTGACCGTGAAATCAAGGCCAAGCTCCCACAGGGTATCGCCCGGTCCTTCGTTTTCGAACGGGTACATCTGCGAGTTATCATAGGGATAAAACAGCAGGTAACTTTCGACCCGCAACATATCAAGCGTGGTAAAGCGGGTCGGAATGATGCCCATATCGGCCCCTTCGGCAACGATCCGGTCCCAGATCATCCCGGCATCCTGCCCGCGACAGAAAATCTCGTAACCGCGTTCACCGGTATAACCGGTCCGCGAAATCATCACCGGTGCGCCAAACAACTGGGTCTGCATGTGATGGAAATAGGGAAGATCGCGAATGCCGGGCACATATTCCGCCAGATAATCGACAGCCAACGGCCCCTGAAGCGACAGGTCATGAAGATTGTCATCAAAACGAACCGATACATCGCGCCCCATGGCCGCACGGGTCAATTCTTCGTGCCCGGTGCCCGATCCGTGAACCACCATCCATGAATTCGGCCCCATGCGATAGATCACGCAATCGTCGGTAAATTTGCCCTGATCATTAAGCATGCAGGCATAAACCGATTTACCGGGATAGATTTTTTCGACATTGCGCGTGGTGGCATAATCAATGACGTGCGAAGCATGGGGGCCGGTGATGTGGACCTTTTTCAGGCCCGATACATCCATGATCCCGGCCTTGGTGCGGATGGCGATATATTCTTCGTCCCAATCCTTGTCATAGGTCCATGCCGTGCCCATCCCGCTCCAGTCTTCAAGATTGGAACCAAGCGCGCGGTGACGGTCGGCAAGGGCGGAGAATCTCCAGCTTGCAGTCATTGTGATGGCCTCCTGATTTGGTCGCCCTAATTTGGCAGCCTTGTCGCGCAATCAGCGCGCAATTATTGGCTTTTTATGTTCTCCATTCTGGCGGCAACTTGTTCGCGAACGCAATAATTATTTTTCATTTAATTCAATAATTATTCCTCAAGTGCTATTTTCTGCGGCATTGCAACAATTTGATTGCGCCACCACCGCCCGCCTGTCCCACAAAATGATTTTCCCTTCAGTTGATAAATCTTTCCTGACAGTTTAAATGAAACACAAGGCCGCACTGCACCACGGATCGTAACGATCAACGGGCAGACCGGCACAAAACAAAAGACGGCCGCCAAAGCAAAGCGGTCCGCGCATGACCCAGGAAACGATCAGGAAACGCACCGCACGCCGATTACGGGCACGGTGGCGAAGGAAGCCGCCACAATGGCAGATAACAAATCGCAGAAACCAACCAAAACCAACGCCAACAGCGAGCAAGGAATACCCATGGACTCCATGAACAAACCGGCCGCCCTGAACCAGGACCCGCACGCCCTTCGCGAGCCGAAGGAAAACAATCTGGAAATCGCGATCGGACATGAAGTCCGCGCCCTGCGCAAGAAACTTGGCATCACCATTGCCGATCTGGCATCGGCAACCGGCATTTCGATGGGGATGTTGTCCAAGATTGAAAATGGTGTGACATCACCGTCCCTGACATCGCTTCAGGCATTGGCAAGCGCACTTGGCGTGCCGCTGACCGACTTTTTCCGCCGTTATGAAGAACCGCGCAATGCGGTGTTTGTCAAATCGGGCGAAGGCATTGCCATTGAACGGCGCGGCACGCGCGCAGGTCACGAATATAACCTGCTTGGGCATATTGATAACAATACCAGCGGTGTGGTGGTCGAGCCCTATTTGCTGACGCTGACCGAGGAGTCGAGCAGTTTCCCCGCCTTCCAGCATGAAGGCATGGAATTCATCTATATGCTTGAGGGTGAAGTACGCTATCGCCACGGTGATCAGCTTTATTACATGCAGGCCGGTGACAGCCTGTTTTTTGATGCCGATGCCCGGCACGGACCGGAAGAACTTCTTTCATTTCCAATCCGTTATCTGTCGATCATCTGCTATCCGGCACGCTCGTAAACTTTCTTCACGGTGGAGAATATAATTCACCCTGATGAAATTTTTATTCTTATGAGTTGATTCCGCAATCGCGAACAGTTAGTCTCCATTCAAGCAACAGAATGGAGACTGTCCTGCCATGTGCGGCATCGTTGGTTTATTCCTTAAAGATAAAAGTCTGGAACCGCAGCTCGGCGCTTTGCTGTCGGAAATGCTGGTGACCATGACCGATCGCGGCCCTGATAGTGCGGGGATCGCCATTTATGGCGCAGATCAGAACAATCTGGCCAAACTCACCATTCAGTCCCCGGAACCGGAAACCGATTTTGCCGGCCTGACCGATGAATTGCGTGCTGCGGGCATTGCCAATGCATCGATCCTGCCCAAAAGCACACATGCCGTGATCACGGTTGGCGCCGATCAGATTGATGCCACCCGTGCCGCCCTTGCCGAACTTCGACCCAATATCCGGGTGATGGGCACGGGCAATGTCATGGAAATCTATAAGGAAGTCGGCCTGCCCAAGGATGTGGTCGAACGGTTCAAGATTACCGACATGTCGGGCACACACGGCATTGGCCATACGCGCATGGCGACCGAAAGTGCGGTCACGACCCTTGGTGCCCATCCGTTTTCGACCGGATCGGACCAGTGCCTTGTCCATAACGGGTCACTTTCCAATCACAACAATCTGCGCCGCGAACTGTCCCATCAGGGCATTCGCATGGAAACCGAAAACGATTCCGAAGTCGCCGCCGCCTATCTGACCGGGGAAATGGCCAAGGGCAAGAACCTTGGCGAGGCATTGACCAGCGCGCTTGATGACCTTGACGGGTTTTTCACATTCGTCGTTGGCACCAAGTCGGGCTTTGGCGTGGTACGCGATCCGATTGCCTGCAAACCCGCCGTCATGGCCGAAACCGATGCCTATGTCGCATTCGGGTCGGAATATCGCGCGCTTGTGAACCTGCCGGGCATTGAAGATGCGCGGGTTTGGGAACCGGAACCGGCCACGGTTTATTTCTGGGAACACTGATTTTCAAGAACCCTGTCGGGTGCAGCGATATCGCGCCCCGACCCGGCCGTTTCACACAGGCGGCCATATAAGGAAGGAACACATATGCCAGTGTTTGATCTTGCAACCACCGAACTGCGCGATCTGAATGCGTCGCTTCATGCACTTGATAAAGACGGTGGGAACGAGGAATTCGAAGTCACCAATCCGCGCGGTGCCCATGCGGTTGCCGTCGGGATTGATGCCCCGGTCAATGTCCAGATCAAGGGCAGTGTCGGCTATTACTGTGCCGGTATGAATGAAACCGCCAACATCACGGTGCATGGCAATGCCGGTCCGGGTGTGGCCGAAAACATGATGTCGGGCAAGGTCGTGATCAAGGGCGATGCCAGCCAGTATGCCGGGGCCACCGCCCATGGCGGATTGCTGGTGATCGAAGGCAATGCATCGTCACGGTGCGGCATTTCGATGAAGGGCATCGACATCGTCGTCAAAGGCAACATCGGCCATATGTCGGCCTTTATGGCGCAATCGGGCAATCTTGTTGTTCTGGGTGATGCCGGGGATGCGCTTGGTGATTCCCTGTATGAGGCACGTCTGTTTGTACGCGGCACGGTCAAATCGCTTGGTGCGGATTGCATCAAAAAGGACATGCGCCCCGAACATATCGAAATCCTGGCCAAGCTTCTGTCGGATGCGGGGATCACGGATGTGAAGCCCGAAGAATTCACGCGATATGGCTCAGCCCGCCAGCTTTACAATTTCAACATCGACAATGCCGACGCTTATTGACGCGCAGCGCTGAAACCACGTTTTCAGCCCAGAAACAGGATCAGACCATGAGCCACAAACATCCCGTTACCACGCCGCGCAAATCGGCAACCTTTGATGATTATACCTTATCAGAAATCCGCCGTGCAGCGGCCACCGGCATCTATGACATTCGCGGCAGTGGCGCCAAACGCAAGGTCCCGCATTTTGATGATTTGCTGTTCCTTGGCGCATCCATGTCACGTTACCCGCTTGAGGGGTATCGCGAGAAATGCGAAACCGCGGTCACGCTGGGCACCCGTTTTGCCAAAAAGCCGATTGAACTTAAAATCCCGATCACCATCGCGGGCATGAGTTTCGGATCCCTTTCCGGTCCGGCCAAAGAGGCGCTTGGCCGTGGGGCGACCCTTGCGGGCACATCGACCACCACCGGCGATGGCGGCATGACAGAGGAAGAACGCGGCCATTCCGAAACTCTTGTGTATCAATATCTTCCGTCACGGTACGGCATGAACCCGCGCGATCTGAAGCGCGCCGATGCGATTGAAATCGTTATTGGTCAGGGTGCGAAGCCGGGCGGCGGCGGCATGTTGCTGGGTCAGAAAATTTCGGACCGTGTGGCGCATATGCGCAATCTGCCCAAGGGGATTGATCAGCGTTCCGCATGTCGTCACCCGGACTGGACCGGCCCGGATGATCTTGAGATCAAAATTCAGGAATTGCGCGAAATCACCGACTGGGAAAAGCCGATCTTTATCAAGGTTGGCGGTGCCCGCCCCTATTACGACGTGGCCCTTGCGGTCAAGGCCGGTGCCGATGTCATCGTGCTTGACGGCATGCAGGGCGGTACGGCGGCAACCCAGGAAGTGTTCATTGAACATGTCGGCCAGCCGACGCTTGCCTGTATCCGCCCGGCGGTAAAAGCGTTGCAAGACATGGGAATGCATCGCAAAGTACAATTGATCGTATCTGGCGGCATTCGCAATGGCGCGGACGTGGCAAAGGCATTGGCCCTTGGCGCGGACGCGGTTTCCATCGGTACGGCTGCCCTGGTCGCCATTGGTGATAACGATCCCAAATGGGAAGAGGACTATAACGCGCTTGGCACGACGGCCGGGGCGTATGACGATTGGCATGAAGGCCGTGATCCCGCAGGCATCACGACCCAGGATGCCGACCTGATGAAACGGGTTGACCCGATTGCCGCTGGCCGGCGTCTGGCCAACTACCTGAAGGTCATGACACTTGAAGCGCAAACAATTGCGCGCGCCTGCGGCAAAAATCATGTGCACAACCTCGAACCCGAGGATCTGTGCGCACTGAATATCGAAGCGGCGGCCATGGCCGGTGTACCGCTTGCCGGGACCAGTTGGATTCCCGGTCAGGGAGGATTCTAGAACATTAACGCACCACCGGAACCGGTGTGCCTTTTGGCACGCCGGGATAACCGTTGGCACTGCATAAAATTCGTCAGGGGACTTCAATGACCAAGGATCTATCAGCCTTTGCCCGGGAACGCGGCATAAAGTATTTCATGATCAGCTTTACCGACCTGTTTGGCGGACAGCGCGCCAAACTTGTTCCCACCCAGGCGATTGCTGACATGCAGGAAGAAGGTGCGGGATTTGCCGGGTTTGCGACCTGGCTTGATCTGAGCCCCGCCCATCCCGACATGTTTGCGGTTCCTGATCCGGATTCTGTGATCCAGTTGCCGTGGAAACCCGATGTTGCCTGGGTCGCGGCCGATTGCATCATGGAAGACCAGCCGGTCGAACAGGCCCCGCGCAATGTCCTTAAGGCCCAGATCGCCAAGGCAGCCAAGCTTGGCCTGAATGTCAAAACCGGGGTCGAGGCGGAGTTTTTCCTGATCACCGAGGATGGTACGGCAATCTCGGATGCCGCCGATACCGCCGAAAAGCCGTGTTACGACCAGCAGGCAGTCATGCGCCGCTATGACGTGATTGCGGAGATTTGCGATTACATGCTGGAACTCGGCTGGGGTGCCTATCAGAACGATCATGAAGACGCCAATGGCCAGTTTGAAATGAACTGGGAATTTGATGATGCGCTTAAAACCGCAGACAAGCATTCCTTTTTCAAATTCATGGTCAAATCGATTGCCGAGAAACACGGCCTTCGCGCGACATTCATGCCCAAACCGTTTGCCGGCCTGACGGGCAACGGATGCCATTGCCATGTATCGGTGTGGAATGAAGCCGGCCAGAATGCCTTTGCCGATGACGCGGCCCCGTTTGGCCTGTCATCAAAGGGCAAGCATTTCCTGGGCGGGATCATGAACCATGCATCGGCCATGGCCGCGATCACCAACCCGACGGTCAATTCATATAAACGCATCAATGCGCCGCGCACCACATCGGGCGCGACCTGGGCCCCCAATTCGGTGACCTGGACTGGCAATAACCGCACCCACATGGTGCGTGTTCCCGGACCGGGCCGGTTTGAATTGCGCCTGCCCGACGGGGCGACCAACCCCTATCTGCTTCAGGCGGTGATCATTGCGGCCGGACTTGACGGCATGGCAAATGCCGCCGATCCGGGCCCGCATTATGACATCGACATGTATGAAGAAGGCCATCTGGTCAAGGATGCGCCGCGCCTGCCGCTGAACCTTCTTGATGCATTACGCGAACTGGGCCGCAACGAGGCGCTTCAGGCCGAACTTGGCATGGCGTTTTCCAAGGCGTTCCTCAAGCTCAAGCAAAAAGAATGGAATTCATATGTTTCGCATTTCTCAAGCTGGGAACGCGAAAACACGCTTGATATCTGATGCTTCTGCCCGGCCCCAAAACATTCCCCGATGGACGGGGCCGGGTCATTTTCATTCACTGTTATTTTGAAAGCCAGACGAGATGAAAAGCTACGTTTTGACAGTCACCTGTGACTCCCAGCGCGGGGTTGTTGCCGCCATTTCAGCCTATCTGGCCGAACATGGTTGCAACATTACCGACAGTTCCCAGTTTGATGACATGGAAACCGGCCTGTTCTTTATGCGGGTGGCCTTTGTCAGCGAAGAAGGTGTCGATCAGGAAACCCTGTCGCGTGGCTTTGACGGTCCGGCAACGCAATTTGGCATGACCTATCAGTTCCATGACAGCGCGGAAAAGATGAAGGTTCTTCTGATGGTGTCGCGGTTTGGCCATTGTTTGAACGATCTTTTGTATCGCTGGAAAATCGGGGCCTTGCCGATTGATATCGTCGGTGTGGTTTCAAACCATTTCGACTATCAGAAAGTCGTGGTCAATCACGATATCCCGTTCCACCACATCCCGGTGACCAAGGACAACAAGCCCGAAGCCGAGAAAAAGCTTCTTGATATCGTTGCCAGCAGCGAGGTCGAACTCATTGTTCTGGCGCGCTATATGCAGGTTCTGTCTGACAGCCTGTGCAAGAAAATGAGCGGCAAGATCATCAATATCCACCATTCATTCCTGCCAAGTTTTAAGGGTGCCAACCCGTATCGGCAGGCCTATGAACGCGGCGTCAAGCTGATCGGGGCGACGGCCCATTATGTGACCGCCGATCTTGATGAAGGCCCGATCATTGAACAGGATATCGCACGCATCACCCATGCCCAGAACTCGGCCGATTATGTATCGATCGGGCGCGATGTCGAAAGCCAGGTACTGGCGCGTGCCGTTCACGCCCACATTCACCACCGGTCCTTTATCAACGGCAATCGTACCATTGTCTTCCCGCCAAGCCCGGGAAGCTATGCGTCCGAACGCATGGGATAAGCATCCCGGTCCGAAAACCGAAACGCCCCGGCTTTGCACAGGCCGGGGCGTTTGTTTTTATGGGTGTCTTTCTTGCCCGTCCCGATGATCAGACTTCGGCCTGACGCAATTCATAGGGCAGAAGGATTGTGACGAGAAGCCCGCCCTGATCGCGGTTGCGGATTTTGATATCCCCGCCATGGGCGCGAATGGCGCGCTGGGCAATCGACAGGCCAAGGCCGAACCCACCGCCCCAGGCATTTGATTGCCCGCGCACAAAGGGTTCAAACAGATCATCGAGTTTGTCGCCATCAATGCCCGGACCTTCATCACTGATGTCGATGCGGAACTGCTGGTGATCGGCATCATCCGTGGCTGTGATTTTGACGATCTGGCCTTCGCCCGAATGGCGCAGGGCGTTGCGCACGACATTTTCAAAAGCCCGGCGCAACAGTTCGGGACTGCCCATCAATACGGGTACATTGTGATCACCGGACGGTCGCGCCCCGAAATCGGCATCGACAATCACACCGGTGGCATCGGCTTCGAACCGGGCGTCGCTGACCACACGGCCCAGCAGATGATCAAGATCGATCCATGATTGATGGCGTGCCGCACCGCTTTCAGCCCGCGACAGGGTCAGAAGTTCCCCCACCAGCTCATCAAGCCGGACGGCTTCCTTTTCGATGCGATCAAGCGAAATGGCACTTTTGTCCGGTGACTGGCGCGCCAGCCCGACGGCAAGCTGCATCCGGGCAAGCGGGGAGCGCAATTCGTGCGAGACGTCATTGAGCAACCGGTCACGCGCCGCGACAAGCCGTTGCAACCGATCAGCCATGACATCGAAATCACGGGCCAGATCGGCAATTTCATCACGCCGCCGCCCGATGGTTTTGCCCAGACGATAATCCAGATTGCCGCGCGACAATTCGTCGAACCCGTCACTGATTTTCAGGATCGGGCGCGTCAGATACCAGGCAAGAACACCACTAAAGACAAGGCCGCCAATCGATCCGAGAATGATCAGGGGATTGGGGACTTTCCAGCGTGACCGTTGCGGGATTTCGGCAATCACATCGCTGACATCATAGATCAGGCGGATCTTTTCACCGCCAGGTCCGGTCACGACCTGTTCAAAGGCGGGGTAGTCTTTGAGCGCATCCAGCCATTCGGGGGAACCATTATCCGGCAGGACGCGCGCAACCATATCGGTACTATTGGCAGCGCTGGCATTATTGGCGCTATTGGCGCTATTGGCGCCATCGACAGTGCCGCCCGAACCGGGGGTACCCAGATCAATGATCAGGCGGCTGCGTTCGGATTTTGGCCAATGGGCAATGGTGGCTTCGAGTTCGTCAACACCGCCATGGCGGGCGACTTCGGCCGCGGTTTGCAGATATCCCGGAGCGGTGCGCTTGAGATAGCCGATATGGAACGGTTCGGGCGGCCCGCCATATAACATCAGCAGCGACCACACCCCGACCGAGATACCGGTAAAGGTTATGATAAACCCGATCAGGATTTTCCAGAACAGACGTCTTTTCATGTGTCCTGCCTTAAACGATAGCCAAAGCCGCGCACGGTTTCGATCATGCCGGCATCGCCGCTGATGGTTTGCAGTTTCTGGCGCAGGTTGCTCATATGCACATCAATCGAACGGTCATAAACCTCGCGCGGGCGACCCAGCACCTTGCGCGACAATTCGTCCTTGGAAAGGGCACGTTCGCCCGCACGCATCAGCACTTCGAGCAGATTGAATTCCGACACGGTCAAATCAAACGCCACACCATCAAAACTTGCCACGCGGCTGGCCGGTTTGAGTTTGAGCTTGCCGTGAACAAGTTCATCGGACGGATTATCCCCCGCCCCGTCAGGATCACTGGGGACCACCGGTTCGGCCCGGCGCAAGACCGCCCGGATACGGGCCACCAGTTCCCGCGGATAATAAGGTTTGGGTATATAATCATCTGCCCCCAGTTCAAGCCCGATGACCCGATCAACGTCATCACCCTTGGCGGTCAGCATGATGACGGGTACGCGGCTTTTGACTCGCAATTCGCGCAGAACGTCAATGCCGCCCATGCCGGGCATCATGATATCAAGCAGGATGACGGCATATTCCCCCTGAAGCGCGCGCGCCAGCCCTTCCTTGCCGTTATAGGCCTGGGAAACGTCAAAGCCCTCGCCATCAAGATATTCGGCAAGCATCGCCCCCAGTTCGGCGTCGTCATCTACAAGCAATATGCCGGTCAATTGTTTGCGTCTTTCCTTGGCGTCGGCACGGTATAACGGGCCGGTTTGTTTTTGCGGTCTGGATGATGCCATTCTACCCATCGTTGCGCCCGTTAAAAGAGCCCGAAGGCCATCTTTACACATTCCTTACAGATCATTTTCGCCCCCCTCACCCTCAAGCCCGGGCTGGCTTGTTATCTGTTGCTCATCAGGAATGCGCATGTCGCGCCACTGAGCAATGTCAGGAATGAATGCCCGATGAGTAGATCCGGAAAACGTGTCCGCAACGCCGTCATTTTGATTGTCGCCCTGGCCGGGGCTGCGTGGGGGTTGCAGGCCTATCTGTTCCCCAGCAGTGCCGATACCGCCTTTATCACGGCCAAGCCGCGCATGGGCACAATCGAAGATACCGTGCTTGCCACCGGGGCGGTCAGTGCTTCGAAGCTGGTCAGTGTCGGCGCGCAGGTTTCCGGTCAGATCATGGCCCTGCATGTGGAACTTGGCGACCGGATCCGCGAAGGCGACCTGATTGCCGAGATCGATCCGTCAACCCAGGAAAACGATCTGCAGGAGGCCGAGGCATCCCTTGCCAATATCAAGGCCCAGCTTGCTGCCCAGAAGGCGACACTCAAACAGGCGGAACTTGATTTTGCCCGCCAGAAGAAGATGCGCGCACTTGATGCATCCCCGCAGGAAGACTATGACGCGGCCGAAGCCAACCTTGCGATTGCCAAGGCCGATGTCGATGCATTGAATGCCCAGATCACCCAGGCCGAAATCGCGGTGGATACCGCGCGGATCGATCTTGGCTATACCAAGATCACAGCGCCGATGGATGGCACGGTCGTCGCCCTTCCGGTCAAGGAAGGCCAGACCGTCAACGCATCACAATCCACCCCGACCATCATCAAGCTGGCCAAACTTGATACCGTAACCGTCAAGGCCGAGGTCTCCGAAGCCGACATCATCCGTATCAAGGAAGGCCTGCCCGTGAAATTCACGGTTCTGGGGGATTCCAGCACCGTTTACAAAAGCACCCTTCGCGCCATTGAACCGGCCCCGACCGGGATCGAGGACGATGATGAAAACACCGATGACGAAGCGGTCTATTACAACGCGCTGTTTGATGTTGAAAATCCCGATCACCTGTTGCGTCTGTGGATGACAGCCGAAGTCACCATCATTCTTGATCAGTCGGAAAATGCCCTGATTGTTCCATCCTCGGCCCTGAAAGGCCCGACCGAAGATGGCGGTTATTTTCTTGATGTCATGACCGACGATGGCCACCCGGAACCGCGTGCCGTCACCGTCGGACTGAATACCAATATCAATGCCGAAATCACCAGCGGCCTGAGTGCGGATGACGAGATCGTCATTGGCATGGCCAGCGGGGCCGAATTGCCGACAAGCACACAATCGGGACGCCGGGGTCCTCCGGGCGGGATGTTTTGATCATGCGCGATGAAACCATGTCAAACAGCACTACCGCCCCACTGATCGAAATTCGCAATCTGTGGCGTCATTACCCGGCCGGCGAAGAACAGATCGCCGTGCTTAAGGGCGTTGAACTGACGATCGAGCGTGGCGAAATGGTCGCCATCATCGGGGCGTCGGGATCGGGCAAATCGACATTGATGAATATCCTTGGCTGTCTGGATCGCCCGACCGAGGGGGAATATCGCGTCAATGGTCGCCTGACCGGCGATCTTGAACCTGATGAACTTGCCGCCCTGCGCCGCGAATATTTCGGGTTCATCTTTCAGCGATATCACCTGTTGTCGGATCTTAGTGCGCTTGGCAATGTTGAAGTTCCGGCGATCTATGCCGGAACCGATGCCAGCGAACGGGCCAGACGTGCAACCGAAATCCTGACCCGTGTCGGATTGGGTGACCGCATCCATCACAGACCCAGCCAGCTTTCGGGCGGACAGCAGCAACGTGTCAGTATTGCCCGTGCACTTATGAATGGCGGGGATGTCATTCTGGCCGATGAGCCGACCGGCGCACTTGATACGCAAAGCGGCAAGCAGACGCTTGATCTGTTGCGCGATCTGCATCGGGACGGACATACCGTCATTCTGGTGACCCATGACCATGATGTGGCGGCCCATGCCGAACGCATCATCGAAATCCGCGACGGCGAAATCATCCGCGATGAACGCATCACGCCAAAATCCGATGACGACGCATCGACCGTTGCGATCAACACCATCAGCAGCGGTCAAAGCAGTTATCTGTCGCAACTTGGCCGGTTTGGCGAAGCGTTCAAAATGGCGCTGATTGCGATGAATGCGCATCGCCTGCGCACTTTCCTGACCATGCTGGGCATCATTATCGGCATTGCGTCGGTGGTTTCGGTCGTGGCCCTTGGCACCGGGTCACAGGAACGCATCCTTTCCGATATCAGCAGCATCGGCACCAGCACGATCGACATCAATCGCGGCAAGGATTTCGGAGACCGGGATGCCGATCAGATCCGCACATTGACCGCCGGTGATGCCGACGTTCTGGCCAGCCAGTATTATGTCGACAGCGTCACGCCCCGGGTTTCAAGCACCGTCGCACTGCGATATCGCAATATCGAGGTCAATGCCAATGTCACCGGTGTTGGCACCGATTATTACCGTGTCCGCGGCTATGAAATTGCCGACGGCATCTGGTTTGACCAGGCGGCAATCGGGAAACGTGCCCAGGTTGCCATCATTGATGACAATACCGTGCAGAAACTTTTCCCGGACGGGGAACGTGCGGTTGGCGAAGTGATCCTTCTTGGATCGGTGCCGGTACAGATCATCGGGGTAACTGCGCCGAAAACCAGCACGTTTGGCAATCAGGACAGCCTGAATATCTGGGTGCCGCACAGCACGGCTTTGACCCGTATTCTTGGTCAGACCTATCTGAGCAGCATCACGGTACGGGTGGCCGACAATGTCGCCCCCGCCCTTGCCGAAAGCCAGATTACCGATCTTTTGACCCAGCGCCATGGCACCAAGGATTTCTTTACCGTCAATAGTGACAGCATCCGCCAGACGGTCGAGAAAACCACCAGCACCATGACGCTTCTGATTTCGTCGATAGCGGTGATTTCGTTGGTCGTCGGCGGGATCGGGGTGATGAATATCATGCTGGTTTCGGTCACCGAACGCACCGGTGAAATCGGGGTCCGCATGGCCGTTGGCGCCCGTCAAAGCGACATTTTGCGCCAGTTCCTGATCGAAGCGGTTCTGGTGTGCATTCTGGGCGGGGGACTTGGCGTTCTTGGCGCCCTTGCCATCGGCGAGCTGTTTGATCTGATCGGCAGCAGTTTTTCGATGGTCTATTCACCGACATCAATCATCGGTGCCTTTGCCTGCGCGACCATGATCGGCAT
The DNA here is from genome assembly GCF_047125595.1 of Thalassospira sp. MIT121401. Taxonomy (NCBI): domain Bacteria; kingdom Pseudomonadati; phylum Pseudomonadota; class Alphaproteobacteria; order Rhodospirillales; family Thalassospiraceae; genus Thalassospira; species Thalassospira sp. MIT121401. The sequence continues at coordinate 1,857,206 of NZ_CP138926.1, read as the reverse complement.
CACGTTCGGCTTTTTACCCGCCCGCAATGCGGCACGACTGGATCCGGTCGATGCCCTGTCACGCGACTAGGAAAGAAAAAGATCATGAAAAACATTCTGAAAACCGGAACGATCCTGTCGATGCTGATGCTTGCCGGATGTTCGAGCCTGTCGGAAGTCAGCTATGACCGACCCGACATGACCATGCCGGCATCGTGGGGCCAATCAACCGTTGCCGCCACCAGAAACGACACCGGAAACAACACCGGCACGGATGACATCGCAACCCGGGCAGAAATTTTTGCACAGACCGGATGGTGGAAGAATTTTGACGACCCGCAGCTTAACCGGTTGATTGCGCGCGCGCTTGAAACCAACAACGATCTGGCCGCAGCCACCATCAAGGTCCGCCAGGCACAGCTGACTGCGGGACTTGCCGAAGATGCGCTTTATCCCGATCTTTCTGCGGGCAGCGATATTTCGACATCGCGCCAGTTTGACAGCGAAGATGGTCGCAGCAATGGCGACATTACGCGCAGCTATGGTGTTGATGCCGGGATCAGTTACGAACTTGATCTGTGGGGGAAGCTTGGCCACGATTACGATGCCGCCAAGTGGGAAGCCCTTGCCACCCTTGAAGATCGCGAAAGCACTGCGCTTTCGCTGATCGGGACGACGGCGACCCTTTACTGGCAGGCAGTCTACTATCAGCAGCGTCTTGATATCGCGCAGGCCAGCATTGATTACGCACAGCAAACCCTTGATCTGGTGGATGTGCAATATGCATCGGGTTCGACATCATCGCTGGAAGTCAATGAAGCCCGCAGCAACCTTGAAAACCAGCGCGCGGCCTATACCCAGATTGAGCAGAGCCTGACCGAAACCAAGAATGCGTTGTCCATTCTGTTCAACCAGCCGCCATCAGATATTGAAATCACGCGCAAGACACTGCCCGCCGGTATGTTGCCCGCCATTCCCGAAGGGTTGCCATCGGGTCTTCTGGAACGACGCCCCGATGTCCGGGCCGCCGAATTGCGCCTGCGCGAAAGTGTCGAGGAACTCAATTCCGTAAAGACCAGTCTGCTGCCAACCATCAGCCTGACCGGGACGCTTGGATCAAGCAGTGATCAGTTGCGCAATCTTTTGTCCAATCCGGTTGGAACACTTGGCGCCAGCCTGGCGTTACCATTCCTGAACTGGAATGAAGGGCAGTTGAATATCAAGGTATCCGAAGCCGAATATGAACAGGCCATCGCCGAGTTCCGCCAGACCACGTACCAAGCAATGGCGGATGTCGAAAATGCCCTGTCTGCGCGAACCAATTATGATCGCCGGGCTGAAAGACTTGAAGCAGCACTTGCGGCGTCACTTAACGCAGAGGCGATCTATGAAACCCGGTTCCGGTCGGGTGCGGTCGCGATGCAGGATTGGCTTGATGCGCAGGAAGACCGGCGCACCACCGAGGAAACCGTCCTTGAAAACCAGCTTGATCGCATCACCAACCTGATCACGCTTTATCAGGCGCTGGGCGGGGATGCGACACCAGACGCATCGCAGTCCGATGCGGCAACCGATCAGGTCAGCCCGACCTGATCACAGTGCGCGCGGATATTGGCAATATTTGAAAGGTCAGGACATGCCCCGATTTCATCGTGAAAAAGCACCAATGCTTGGACGGCTTATGATGCTTGTCGGTGGCGGGCTGTGCTTTGCGGCACTTGTTTTGACGGTTCGGGAATCCAACAGCGTGACGCGCGGTGAAATCATATTTGAACGCGACAGCGCGCAACGCCTATCGCCAGGACTTGATTGCACGGCGGTCAACTGCCCGTGGGACGATGCCGCACGCCGCATTTCCAATCGCATCGAGGACATTGCTCGCAGCGATATCACATTGCCGGGCTTCCATCCGCCCAAGCCGCCCTTCGAAGAGTTCGACCCGTTCTTTGATCCCCCGTGGATCGGCGGGTAATTCCACCCCGTCCAGAAACGCCACCGGATCAAGCCAGTCAAGTTTCAGCGTCGTCAGGTTCAGACGCAGCACATCCCCGTCACGCAGATAACCGATCCCGCCGCCCGTGAATGCTTCGGGCACCATGTGACCAATGCACGCGCCCTTTGTCACCCCCGAATAGCGCCCGTCGGTAATCAGCATCGAGGATGCTTCAAGAATGCGGTGATGACGCAGGTTCTGGGACGGTGAAAACATTTCCGGCATGCCATAGGCTTCGGGCCCCTGCCCGCCAATGACAAAGGCAAAGGACAAATGCCCCTGTGCCAGCATGTCCTTGGGCGCGTTCATATCAACACTGTTCACGCCATTGCGCCGAACCACTGCGGCAATCAGTTCTTCGTCCACGCCATCGGTTTCAATCAGGCGCGTCACCAGATCGGGGGATGCGAAATCCCCGTTACAGACATGTTCGTTTTCGTAATAGCGAACGATGAAAACATGATCGTCAAAATGCGACAGCAAATGGTCGCTCATACCCGATGTTTTGACCGCGCAATTTTCAAAAAAACTGCCGGTAAGAACATCGACACCCGATCGTTTGCGCACCGGAGTGGCGCGAATGACCGATGCATCACCAAGCGACAGATCAACCGGATTTTCAAGACCGGCAATACGTTCGGCCCAGGTTTTGCCAAGGACCGTCGGCGCATCAAGATCCATCGCCACCCCAAGATCGGCCAGAATGCGATAAATGCTTTCCATGCCGCGATTTTTGCCTTCGGCCATTTGTTGGGCCAGCACAAAGGTATCGCGATTTTCGGTCAGGCTGTGGGCAAAGATTTCAGGCACCGGGGTTTTGGTGCGCACATCCTGATAATCATCAATCGACACATCAAACCCGGCATAGCGCATCATGAAAGGCAGATGCAAAAGCATGTTGCTGCTTGATCCGGTCGCATTATGAATGCGCACGAAATTGGCGAAATTGGCTTTTAGCAGATTGCCGATCGCATATTGCGGTTTGTTGAAAACATCAAACAATGCATCCACCCCGGCCGCCACCGCACTAAAAGGCGGAACATCGGTCAGAAGTTCCAGTTCCGGCGGTGTCAGGCCAAAGGCCGCCAACATGGTGCGCGATGAATTTCCCGTGCCGTTAAAGGCACAGATGCCACCCTTTGAATCACAGGTCGCAGTGGCGAGCTGATCAAGCACGCGGCGTTCAAGTGCGCCATCAATCAGGCCCAGCAACCGGGCACGTTCCAGCAACCCGGCAAAGGCCTCGTCCGAGGTGCATTGCAGGATATAGCGCATGTTTTCACGAATATCCGATCCCAGATCATCATGGCCCGCACGATCGGCATCCAGTGCAATCTGCTCAAGCAAGCGCCGCGTGCCTTCGGGGATTTCACCGCCCTTGAGAACATGGGACGGGGCAAAAACCGCCCATACCGGGGCCTGATCGCCGCGATAGGCACGGGCATGATCGGCAGCCGCCAGACCGGCAACCACGGCAGCCGGTGATTTGTCACAGCCGGCAATGACATAGGCCGCGTGATAGCTGTGCCCTTCGAACGTGATATTGACCGCAGCAGCCGTATGATTGCGCGACGCCAGGGAATAGCTTTGCCCGATATTGTTTTGCGCGGTGCCATCACAGATTACGGGCACATGAAACAGGAACGGCACCCCGCCCATTTCCCAGATGCGGATTGCCGCCATCAGGGCCTGTGGCCGATCAAGCAGATGGGCCGGATGATCGGGCGCGCCGCCAATGATCGCAATGCGTGGCCGGTTTTCGACCAGACGCCCGACCACATCCCTGATTTCCGGGACACTGAAATCACGATCCCGGGCGACGACCGGGTTTTCATTCACCGCGTCGCGTAACAGTTTGACGACCGTGATCGGCTGATTGGCCAGCCCCTGAATGCAATCGCGGTACGGGTTTGCTTTTTCATCAATGATGATCGGGGATGCGGGAAGATTGGTGGGCGACATGATGTGTGTTCTCGATTGGGGCGACTGCGGGACAAGGCATTTACGAACCGGCAAACCCGATGATCGAATTTAGGCCGGTATGCGACGGATCAGACGATGCCGCCATCAACAATGAAGTTCTGTGACGAGCAGGCCGAAGACACATCGGATGCCAGAAACAGCACCATCTGCGCGACATCATCACCGACCAGCCGGCGTTTGACGCATTGCTGTTGCTGAATGCGTTCCTCGTCAGCGGGGGAAATCCACAGATCAAGCTGTCGCTGGGTCATGATGCAGCCCGGCGTTAACGCATTCACGCGAATGCCATCGGCCCCCCAGTCACGCGCCAGCGCACGCGTCAGGCCAATCACCCCGGCCTTGGCCGTTTCATAAGCCACCAGATCGGGAAGCCCCATCATATAACTTACGGAACTGAAATTAATGATGCTGCCAGCACCTTTTTTCTTCATGTCCGGGGCCACGGCCTGGGCGCAAAAGAAATGATGCGCAAGGTTTACATCCAGACCATCGCGCCATTGTTCCGGTCCGATTTCTTCGGGGCGATGCCGGTCATCACGGGCGGCATTATTGACCAGAACATCCATCGGCCCGATTGCCGCCGACATTTCGCGCACCGCACCGGCAATCAGCGATTGCTGGCGAAGATCAAAGGATTTGTAGACCGGTGCCCGACCGGTTTCATCGCGGATCTCGTCAATCAGCTTTTGTGCGGCACCATCATCAATATCAAAGAAACCGACATGCGCCCCCTGGGCACAGAAGGCACGCACAATTGATGCCCCGATCCCCGACGCACCGCCGGTCACAAGCACGGATTTCCCGTCAATGTCGTGATAACTCGCTGTCATAACGTTCCCTGTCATATCTTTGTTTTATTTTAGACAACCGAATTAAATGATGCAGTGCATCATTGAAAATCACCCCATGAATCAACCAAAAATGCGGATTTACGGGACGAATTGATCGCCTAAAGAGCTGTTTTTAATTTAATCACTAAAAAAAATTTGACAGGACGGCTTCTTCACGTCAACATTTTTTCGACAACAAAAATAAATGTCGCAACAAGACACATTCATTCAGGGAAGAAACCAATGAAAAAACTCCTCTCCACGGCCATGCTGGCCGGTAGCGTATTGCTGTCTGCCAATGCCTTTGCGGCCGACCTTACGGTTGGCGTCAGCTGGTCGAATTTCCAGGAAGAACGCTGGAAAACCGATGAAGCCGCGATCAAGGCCGCCCTTGAAGCAGCCGGCGCGGAATACATCAGTGCAGACGCCCAAAGCAATCCGTCCAAGCAGCTTTCCGATATTGAAAGCCTGATTGCGCGCGGCGCGGATGCGCTGATCGTTCTGGCACAAGACTCCGCCTCGATCGGTCCGGCGGTGGAAATGGCAACCAATGAAGGCATCCCGGTGGTCGGCTATGACCGCCTGATCGAAGATCCGAACGCCTATTACATTACATTCAACAACAAGGAAGTCGGCCGCCTTCAGGCCGAGGCCGTGTTTGGTGCCCAGCCCAAAGGCAATTACGTCTTTATCAAGGGCGCTCCGACCGATCCGAATGCCAATATCCTGCATGAAGGCCAGCTTGAAATTCTTCAGGCCGCCATCGATTCCGGTGACATCAAGGTTGTCGGCGAAGCCTATACCGACAGCTGGCAGCCGGCGATCGCCCAGCGCAATATGGAGCAGTTCCTGACGGCTGCGGATAACAAGGTTGATGCTGTTGTTGCCTCCAACGACGGTACGGCTGGCGGTGTGGTTGCCGCCCTTTCCGCACAGGGCATGCAGGGTATCCCGGTTTCAGGTCAGGATGGCGATCATGCGGCCCTGAACCGTGTTGCACTTGGCACCCAGACGGTTTCGGTCTGGAAAGATGCGCGTCTTCTTGGCAAACGGGCGGCTGAAATCGCGGTCGATCTGGCCAAGGGCACCAAGCTTGCCGACGTTTCGGGCACCGAAGACTGGCAAAGCCCGAATGGCGTGACCATGAAATCCTTCTTCCTTGATCCGGTTGCCATCACCCAGAACAAGCTTGATCTGGTGATTGATGCCGGTTGGGTTTCCAAAGACGTCGTATGCAAAGGCGTTCCGAGCGGCAAGGTATCTGCCTGTAACTAGGGCAGTCTTTATTTCCTCCTGCCTTGCTTAACCCGGGGTCGGCTGCTGTTCGCGTGCGCAGAACACAGCATGCCGGCCCCGCTGCCTTACGAGCGTTTTCATGTCACGACTGCTTACGAAAATGGAAGTCGACCGCCGGTTGGTTGGCCTTGCCGTTGTTTTGCTGATCATCTGGGTCGGCTTTGATATCGCATCGGGCGGGCGATTTATCACCCCGCGCAATATCTTTAACCTGTCGGTCCAGACCGCATCGGTTGCCGTGATGGCCTGCGGCATGGTTCTTATTATCGTTACCCGTCATATCGATCTTTCGGTCGGCGCCATACTGGGCGTTCTGGCCATGATCATGGGGGTGGTTCAGACCGATGTCCTGCCACAGTTTCTTGATTACAATCATCCGCTGACCTGGATCCTGACCCTTCTGGTCGGCATTGTCCTTGGCGCGGCTATTGGCGGGCTTCAGGGGCTTGCCGTCGGGTATCTCGGTGTTCCGGCCTTTATCGTGACCCTTGGCGGTCTTCTGGTGTGGCGCGGTTCGGCCTGGTGGGTGACACAGGGCCGCACGGTTGCCCCCCTTGATCACAATTTCATTTTGCTGGGCGGCGGGATCGAAGGCACGATTGGCGCGACATGGAGCTGGATCGTCGCCCTGATCGCCATTCTTGCGATCATCTATGCCGCGATCATGGAACGCCGCCGTCGTCTTTCATTCGAATTCCCGGTCAAGCCGGTCTGGGCGGAATACACCAATACCATCATCAAGGGCGGGCTGGTTCTGGCCGCGATTGCGACCCTGAATGCCTATCACCTGCCGACGCGCGCCGCCGAACGTCTGCTTGAGAACAAGGGCATTCCGGTCACCCCGGAAAATCTTGAAATCTCGCACGGTATTCCGATCCCGCTTCTGATTGTCGCCCTTGTGGCGATCATCCTGACCATTGTGGTCAAGCGGACCCGGTTCGGGCGCTATGTCTTTGCGATTGGTGGCAATCCGCAGGCCGCCGAGCTTGCAGGCATCAATGTCAAACGCATGACGGTTGCGGTCTTTGCCCTGATGGGGGTCTTGTGCGCGATCAGTGCGGCGATTTCATCAGCACGCCTGCAATCGGCGGGCAATGATCTTGGCACCCTTGATGAATTGCGCGTCATTGCCGCGGTGGTGATTGGCGGAACGTCGCTTGCGGGCGGGGTTGGCACGATCTATGGCGCGCTGATCGGTGCGCTTGTGATGCAAAGCCTTCAAAGCGGCATGGCGCTTTTGGGGGTCGATACATCGCTTCAAAGCATTGTCATCGGGCTGGTTCTTGTTCTGGCTGTCTTTAGCGACAAGTATTTCCACCGTCGTTACAGCGACCCGACCGCGTAAGGAGACCGGATATGACCGACATGACCACAAATACCGATCCGCTTGTCGAAATGCGCGACATTCATATCAGCTTTGGCGGGGTCAAGGCCGTCGACGGGGTTTCGATTGATCTTTATCCCGGCGAAGTGGTCGGGGTTCTGGGCCACAATGGCGCTGGCAAATCGACCCTGATCAAGATCCTTTCGGGTGCCTATCAAGCCGATAGCGGCCAGATCATTGTCGATGGCAAGGAAGCCAAAATCGAAAATGCGCGGGATGCGCGCGATAACAATATCGAGACGATCTATCAGAACCTTGCCCTTGCCGATAACCTTGATGCCGCCCAGAACCTGTTTTTGGGGCGCGAAATCATCGACAAGCTTGGTTTTCTTGATGATGCGGCGATGGAACACAAGGCGCGCGAGGTCCTTCATCGCCTCAACCCGAATTTCAAGAAATTCACATCACCCGTTTCGGCCCTGTCGGGCGGGCAGCGGCAATCGGTTGCGATTGCGCGTGCGCTTTTGTTCGAAGCCCGCGTGCTTATCATGGATGAACCATGCGCCGCCCTTGGCGTGCATGAAACCAAAATGGTCGGCGAACTGATTGATCAGTTGAAACGTGACGGGCTCGGTATATTGTTGATCAGTCACGATCTTCATGATGTGTTTGATCTTTCCGACCGACTGCATGTGATGAAAAACGGCAAGCTGGTCGGCAGCGTCAGGACCAAGGATGTCACACATGATGATGTTCTTGGCATGATCATTCTGGGCAAGATGCCCGAACATCTTTTGCATCTGGCTGGTCCGGGTGCAACCAACCGTCCGGCCGCAACCAAAGCATCGGACATCACAACACCGGATAAAACTGGCACCGAACAACCACACCCCGCCCCTTTGACCCCGAACGAAACAAGCGAGACGCCCCGATGACCCAAGGTTTTCCGGCAAACCAAACCGATATCCTGCCCGATGACGCCAATCGTGCCATTCTGATCGGCCGCATCTGGGACCCGCGGGTTTCCGGCCCGACCCCGGTTCTGGTCGATGGTGAAAATCTGCGTGATATCAGCAGCCTTGCGCCGACCATCAGCCAGCTGCTTGAACGCGATGATGTTCTAGCACGGCTGTCGAACCCGGCAAGTTTCCCGACCGCCGCATCGCTTGGCGACATCATCGAACAGTCAAAGCCGGGTGCCGATGGCAAAACCGCCCACCTTCTGAGCCCCAATGATCTTCAGGCGATCAAGGCAAGCGGCGTGACCTTTGTTGCCAGCCTGCTTGAACGGGTGATCGAGGAACAGGCACGCGGGGACGCCAGCAAGGCCGATCAGATCCGCACCGAAATCACCGGCATTATCGGTGATGACCTGTCACAGATCGAACCGGGATCAGACAAGGCCGCCGAGATAAAGCGGGTCCTGATCGAGAAAGGTGCCTGGTCGCAATATCTTGAAGTCGGGATCGGCCCGGATGCGGAAATCTTTACCAAATCCCCGGTGATGTCGGCTGTGGGCCATGGGGCCCATGTTGGCCTGCATCCGATTTCAAACTGGAACAACCCGGAACCCGAAGTGGTCCTGACCGTGACCTCCAAGGGCAGGATCGTCGGCGCGACACTTGGCAATGACGTCAATCTGCGCGATGTCGAAGGTCGGTCCGCGTTGCTTCTGGGCAAGGCAAAGGACAATAACGGGTCCTGCGCCATCGGGCCGTTCATCCGCCTGTTTGATGACCACTTTACCCTTGAAACCGTAAAGGATGCCGATCTTGCCATGGCGGTTGATGGCACGGATGGCTATCACCTTGATGCGGTCAGTTCGATGAGCCAGATCAGCCGCACACCCGAAAGCCTTGTCGGTCAGGCGATTGGCAAACATCACCAGTACCCGGATGGCTTCATGCTGTTTTTGGGCACCATGTTTGCCCCCACCGATGATCGCGGCGGTGCTGGCAAGGGCTTCACCCACGAGATGGGGGATCTTGTGACCATCTCGACGCCAAGCCTTGGCAAACTGATCAATCAGGTTGACCGGTCCGATGCCATCAATCCGTGGCAATTTGGCATTACCGCCCTGATGACCAACCTTGCCGCCCGCGGACTTCTGTAACAAACAGACGCCCGGGCGTTCTATCCCCTTGCCAAACCGGGATAAAAAATGCCCATATCAAGGATCAGGACGGATCGATGCCACGCGGCATCGATCCGTCCCGATCCTGCGGCGCGCACCAAGCCCGCCCCGCCAATTCAAAGGATGCAGATCCGCTTCATGAGCCGCCGTAAAGAAGCCGAAACCCCACGCCAGCCGTCACAGATTGCCATTCTGCGCTATTTGCGCATTCACGGCCCTGCTGCGCGCATTGATATCGGCACCGCAACCGGGTTAAGCCCGGCAACGGTAACATCCCTTACCGCCGATTTGATGGCACAGGGGCTGGTGCAGGAAAGTCAGGGAACGGCAAACGGAAACGCGACCGGCAATGGCGGCGGAAATGGCGGATCGACACGCGGCCGCCCCAAGGTGCTGCTTGATCTTGTGCCCAATGCGGCCTGTGTGATTGGCGTCAAGATCACCATCAATCTGATCGAAATTGCCTTGGGCAACTTCAAGGGTGAAATTGAACGCAGTTCGGAACACAGCATCAATACCCGCGATCTCGATGAAAATGGTCTGGTCACGACCCTGATCGGGCTGATCGAGGAATTCATCACCCGGCATAAGGATTTTTCAGCCCGGCCACCGGTTGGCATCAGCCTTGCAGTTCAGGGGGTGTGCGACAGCAATAGCGGCGAAATCATCTGGTCCCCGGCCCTGCGCCATCGCAACATCGCACTTGCCAAGGCATTGGGCGAACGGTTTGGCGGGATTGTGCAGATGTCAAACGATGCCAACTGCATTGCCACCGCCATTTCCCAAAACACCAATCTGCATCGCGGCGGCGATTTTGCCGTGATCATGCTGGGCTATGGCATCGGCATGGGGCTGGTTCTGAACGGGTCGGTCTACAATGGTGATTTCGGTACAGCAGCCGAGTTCGGCCACACCAAATATCAACCCGACGGGCCGCTTTGCAACTGTGGCAGACGCGGCTGTCTTGAAGCCTATATCGGGGATTACGCCATATTGCGCGATGCCCGTGGCCTGATTGACCTGCCCGATACCAACAGCCTGCATCCAAGCGAAGAACAGATGATGGATCTGGTGGCGCGCGCCCGTGCCGGGGATCAGGACCTGGCTGATCTGTTCCGCCATGCGGGCAAGGTTTTGGGATATGGCATTGCCAATCTGATCGCGCTTTTGGGTCCCAAACAGATTTTCATCACCGGATCGGGCGCACGCGCCTATGACATGATGGAACCGGAATTGATGCGCGGCCTTGAACAGGCACAGGTTCCGGAACTACGCCGCGGCCCCGAAATCACCCATCTGGCCTGGGACAAGGACCTTGCCCTTCAGGGGGCGATTGGCCAAAGCCTGTTGCGTCATGATGAAAACATGTTTCAGGCAACCACCGCCAGCTAGCAGCACCCGCTGGCAAAACCGGCCACCAATGAAAAAGCCGCCCCATTGGAGCGGCTTTTGTCGTTTGCAACACATTGTCTGTGACGCAACGGGTAGGAATCAACGCCCGTTCTTCTTGCGCCATTCTTCGTAATTGGCCTTGGTTTCATCCTTGGTTGCCGGATAAAGACCAATGATCGGCTTGCCCGAAAGGACTTCTTCAAGAACGAAATCCTCGAAGCTTTCCATGCCTGCGCATTCTTCGGCCAGTTCATCTGCCAGATGGGCCGGAATGACAACAACGCCATCCTTGTCCCCGACCAGAACATCCCCCGGGAAGACCGGCGCATCACCACATCCGATCGGCACATTAAGGTCATAGGCCTCGTGCAGGGTCAGGTTGGTCGGCGCGGACGGGCGCGAGTGATAGGAATGAATGGAAAGCTTGCCAATGCCTTCGGCATCACGGAAACCGCCATCGGTTACGATGCCTTCGACACCGCGCTTCATCAGGCGGGTCACAAGGATCGAGCCGGCAGAAGCCGCACGGGCATCCTTGCGGCTATCCATCACCAGAACATGACCGGGCGGGCATTCTTCGACAGCCACGCGCTGCGGATGTTTGGGATCACGGAATACTTCGATCGGGTTGCGATCTTCGCGGGCCGGGATATAGCGCAGCGTATAGGCCTGCCCGACCATGTTTTCGTCCTTGGGGGCAACCTGATGAACATTCTGGATGAACTGGTTGCGCAGGTTGCGTTTGAAAAGTGCCGTGCACAGCGAAGCGGTGCTGATTTTCTTGAGCTTGTCGCGTGTCGCACTGCTCAGGACATAGTCACTCATTATTTGTCTCCGTGGGTTTGCCCGGCGGCTTTGCGCCGGGCCGTATCTTGGAAAAAGCAGTTGGTTACGCGATATCAGCCGGCAGCACGTCGGTCGGGATGTTCTGATAGCAAACCGGGCGCAGGAAGCGGCGGATCGCCATGGTCCCGACCGAAGTCGCGCCAAAGTTGGTCGATGCCGGATATGGTCCGCCATGAACCATGGTATCGGATACTTCGACACCGGTCGGGAACCCGTTGGCAAGAACACGGCCCGCCTTGTGTTCAAGGATCGGCAGAAGCGAGCGCGCATCGGCAGCATCGCCCGCATCAAGATGCAGCGTGCAGGTCAGCTGGCCTTCAAGCGCCTTGGCGATGGTGCGCATTTCCGCAACATCCTTGACCCGCACGACCAGACCAAGCGGACCAAAGACTTCTTCGCCCAGTTCATGGTTCGAAAGCCAGTTTTCACCGGTGGTTTCAAACAGATACGGCGTCGCATTGCGCAGATCGCATGACGTGGTCAGAACTTCTTTCACACCCGCAGTTGCGGCAACGCGCTTTGCCCCGGCGCGATAGGTTTCCGCCATGCCATCGGTCAGCATGGTCTGGGCCGCCACACCCGAAAGGGCTTCCTTGGCAGCGTTCACAAAGGCATCGGCTTCCGGACCATCAATTACAACCGCGATCCCCGGATTGGTGCAGAACTGCCCCGCCCCCATGGTCAGCGACCCTGCCCAGCCTTTGCCGAGCTCTGCGCCACGTGCGGCAACAGCCTTGGGCAGCAGGAACATCGGGTTGACCGAACCCAGTTCGCCAAAGAACGGGATCGGTTCCGGGCGCGATGCGCACAGATCAAACAGCGCACGACCACCGCCAAGCGATCCGGTAAAGCCGACCGCCTTGATCAGCGGATGCTGAACCAGCGACTGACCGACATCACGTTTGCCACCCTGGATCAGGCTGAAGACGCCCGGATGGACACCGCATTTCTTGATCGCGGCATCAATGGCCTGGGCAACGATTTCACCGGTACCCGGATGGGCGGAATGGCCCTTGACCACGACCGGGCAACCAGCAGCCAGTGCCGATGCGGTATCACCACCGGCAACCGAAAATGCCAGCGGGAAATTCGATGCGCCAAACACGGCAACCGGACCAATCGGACGTTGCATCAAACGCAGGTCGGGACGCGGCAGCGGTGCACGATCAGGCAATGCTTCGTCATAGCGACGATCCAGATAGGCACCATCAAGAATGTGGCTGGCAAACAGGCGAAGCTGACCAACCGTACGGCCGCGTTCGCCCTGAAGACGGGCTTCGGGCAGGCCGGTTTCCTGGGTACCGATTTCGGTGATTTCATCACCACGCGCATCGATTTCATCGGCAATGGTATTGAGGAACTTGGCGCGGTCTTCGCGGGTGGAATACCCGAAAGTCCAGAAGGCTTCTTCGGCGGCCTTGGCAGCCTGATCAACCAGATCGGGGGTGCCGACCGGGAAGGTATTGGCCGGGCCGTGGGCCGGTTCGGACTGGAAGGTTGCGGCTCCGGCGACCCAGTCGCCCGCGATCAGATGTTTTCCTGTCAGGGTATAGGACATGGATGTCTCCTCTGTGCGGCGGAGCCGCTTATTTCACAAGATTGTTTTGACGCATGAAGCCAACCAGCTTGTCATGCTGCTTATCAGTCAACGGCCAGGCCGACGGCGGGCGGGTCGCACCGCAATCATCGCCAAGAAGCTTAAGGGCCGCTTTGACACCGGTCACGTTCGTACCGTTCATTTCTTCGGCGCGGACTTCTTCAAAGGCGCTCATATCGCGGATCAGATCACGGGCCTTGGCATAGTCACCGGCCTCAAGGGCGGCATGGATTGCCATGGACCGTTCCGGCCAGACATTGATCAGCCCCGATGTAAAACCACGCGCGCCAACCGCATAGAATGCCGGCGCCCAGGTTTCAGCCAGACCACCGACCCAGACAATATCAGGGTCACAGGCATTGATCGCCTCGGACAATTTCATCGGGTTCGGGGTTGCCCATTTTACACCAGCCACACCTTCGATGGCACAAAGATCGGCAATCGCCTTGGTGCCAATCGCATCATTGCGCAGATACAGCATCATCGGAAGTCCGCCCGATGCATCGGCAATGCGTTTGATATATTCAACAACGCCACGCGGGGCGACAAAGGGATCTGGCGGCTGATGGATCATCAATGCTTCGGCCCCGGCTTCGGCAGATGCCTTGGCAAGTGCGCAGGCATCCTGTACGCCACGACCGATACCGGCCAGCATCGGCGCACGACCGTCAAGCATTTCGGCGACCGATTTGGCCATGGTGATGGCCTCAGCCGTGGTCAGCGCGTAAAATTCGCCGGTATTGCCATTCACCACCGGAAAATGAACACCCGCCGCAAGCGCACGGTCGATAATCGGTTTCAGCTTGGCCGGTGCAATGTCGCCATTCTCGTCATAAGGGGTGACAAGAATGCCGGAAATACCTGACAGCACGCCACGCAGATCGGCTTTGGAAAGTGCCATGGGTCAATATCCCTGATTGATTTGGTTCGTGTCATTGCGACGGGGCGCAAATCACGCCCCGTTGCTGTTTCTGATGATGGTTTGCGGCAAGCCTAGAAAATATCCGGCTCGCCCGCTGTTTCGCCAAATTCCGGCGACAGGAAGTCAAAGTCGCACCCTTCGTTGGCCTGGGTGACATGTTTGCCAAACATCCAGCCATATCCACGCTGATAGCGCGGCTCGGGCGTCTGCCAAGCTGCACGGCGACGTTCAAGCTCTTCCTCGTCGACCAGCATGTCGAGGCGACGGTTATCAAGATCAAGCTTGACGATATCGCCGGTTTTCAGAAGGGCAAGCGGACCACCGATATAGGATTCCGGTGCGACATGAAGCACACAAGCGCCATACGAGGTTCCCGACATACGGGCATCCGAAATACGCAACATGTCACGGTGCCCCTGTTTGATCAGGGCTTTGGGGATCGGAAGCATGCCCCATTCCGGGAAGCCCGGACCACCGAGCGGACCGGCATTGCGCAGCACCATCACATGATCGGGCGTGATATCGAGATTTTCGTCATCCACCGCCTTTTTCATTTCCGGATAGCTGTCAAAGACAAGTGCCGGGCCCTGATGATTGCGGAACCGTTCATCACAGGCTGCCGGTTTGATCACCGCACCGTCCGGGCAGAGATTGCCGCGCAGAACCGCAAGCGATCCTTCATGATAGACCGGATTTGAAAGCGGGCGGATGACATCATCATTATAAACCGTTGCACCTTCGAGGGTCTGGGCAAGGGTTTTGCCCGTGACCGTGGTGACCGATGTATCGAGCTTGTCACCAAGCTGCGCCATCAGGGCGCGCAGACCACCGGCATAGAAGAAATCTTCCATCAGGTAGTCGCCCTTGCCCGACGGGCGGATATTGGCGATCAGCGGCGTGGTTCGACCAAGTTCATCAAGATCATCAAGGGTGATTTTAATTCCGGCGCGACGCGCCATGGCCAGCAAATGCACAACAGCATTGGTCGAACAGCCGGTTGCCATCGCAACGACGGCCGAGTTGCGCACAGATGCCGGGGTGACGACCTTGTTCGGGGTCAGATCTTCCCACACCATATCAACGATGCGACGGCCACACTGGGTCGACATACGGATATGACCGGCATCCGGTGCGGGGATCGACGATGCCCCCGGAAGGCAAAGGCCCATGGCCTCGGCAATTGCGGTCATGGTCGATGCCGTGCCCATGGTCATGCAGTGACCATAGGAACGGGCAATCCCGCCTTCGACACCAACCCATTCTTCGTCGCTGATGTTACCGGCACGGCGTTCATCCCAGTATTTCCAGGCATCAGAGCCCGACCCCAGAATTTTACCGGCATAGTTGCCACGCAACATCGGACCGGCCGGAAGATAGATCATCGGAACACCGGCCGAAAGCGCGCCCATCACCAGACCCGGCGTGGTTTTGTCGCAGCCGCCCATCAGCACCACGCCATCAAGCGGGTGGGAGCGAATCATTTCCTCGGTCTCCATCGCAAGCAGGTTGCGATAGAGCATCGAGGTTGGCTTGGTAAAGGATTCGTCGACCGAAATGGTCGGCAGTTCAACCGGGAAACCACCGGCCTGATGAACGCCCTTTTTGACGTCGGCGGCACGTTCACGGAAATGCAGATGGCACGGGTTGATTTCAGACCAGGTATTGAGGATGCCGATCACCGGGCGACCGGTCCAGTCTTCGGGATCAAGCCCCATCTGCATCAGGCGTGAGCGATGCCCGAACGAACGAAGATCATCGGGCGCAAACCAGCGCGCACTTCTAAGATCTTCTGCGGATTTTTTGATTTTGTCGGACATGGCGTTCCTCCCGTCTCGCGATCATCCCTGATCTTAACGCCAGCGGCTTGACCAGGACGACCTGCACTTTTGATTGATGCTTTATGTATGCGCATACACTAACAAGATGTCAAGCAAACTTACATGTCAAAAAGGTAGATTTATCCTACGCAAAACCGCCGAGAGATTCAGCAATTGACAGGCTTTGCAACAAGATGTATCAAAATATGTATGCGCATACATAAAGCTTGAAAGTTTACAAGCTGACTAACAACAAGAACAAGCAACACCAACGCCTTATGGGAACCACACCAGAAGGCATCACGGGGACATCCCCACCATTCAGGAATGCGTCATTCGGGAGGAATCTTATGACCGGACTTTTTAAATCCATCGCCGCCGCTGCCGGCTTTGCCGCCATGGTTGCAACGCCTGTTCTGGCGTCTGCTGCTGACCTGCCAAGCAACGTTCGCCTTGTCATCGGGTCGAAATCGACCGGTGGTGACACCTATCAGAACAGTGCCATTGTTGCAGAAGCGCTTGCCAAGAAACTCGACATCAATGTGAAGGTTGATGCAGTTGGCGCGGGCGAGGCATTCAAGGCATTGCAGCGCGATTCGCGTGGCACCACGATCATGATTTTCCATGATCAGTCCTATCTTGCGAACCTGTATGGCGTTCGCGGTTATGACGATATCTTTGAAAACTATGTTGTCGGACCGACGGTCGCGATCAATCCAGGCAATGCGTATCTGGTTGCCAAGAATTCGCCGATGCAGTCGATGGAAGACGTGTTTGCAGCAGCCGCTGCCGGTCAGCGCGTTCGCGTTGCCATTCAGGCCGGTGGCGTTTCCGAGATCGGTTTCTCGGCAATGAAAAATGCGGCCAAGGTCATGCATCCGGGATCGGAAGCAAACATCGTTCCGGTCAATACCGGTTCGCAGGCAGATAAAAACCAGCTGATGTTTGATGGTCAGGCAGATGTGATCAACGGATCGGTTCAGGCCAACGAACAGTTCACCCAGCTTGCCAATGACGACCAGAAAGCCATGCGCTTTATCTGGCTGACCGCACGTGAAGAAACCATTGAACAGGCAAATCCGGAAGGCATGGGCGACACCACCCGTGACGAACTTCTGGCATTCACCACTCCGAATGTCAGCGTTACGTTTGACGGGTCGAAAGACTTTACCTTCGACAAGGAATTCTTCTTCCTGTTCAACAAGGACATGGATGCAGAACAGATTGCCACGATCGACAATGCGCTGAAGGAAATCTATGCCGAAGGCGAGATCCAGAAAACGCAGAAGGCATCCTTCTTCATTCCGAACTACAAGCCGCAGGCAGAAGCCGCAGCTTACCTTAAGGCGAAACGCGACCAGTACCGCCAGGTCATCGACGCGATTGCAACCAACTAACTTCCCGGTTGGCCCGGCATATCAATGCCGGGCCACTTTTGCCTGATCAGGTGGATGGATATTCTTCCACCCGCACGTTCCGCCATAACACCCCGACATGATTTCCATTCTGGTTGGAAATCAGTACCATGGGGAAAAACAGGCACATCCGGAGGCGTCCCATGTCGTTTGACTCCCCCTTTCATGTGACGATTGATTTCAACACGTCGCATATGATTTTCCCGACGATTATCGCCGTGATCCTGGGAATTCTTTTCGTTTCAATTCTGATCACACGCGGCAGCACCATTCTTGCCACGGTTAGCAATGGCAACTGGTGGCCTGCCGGCATCGACCACAAGCGCTTCTTTGGTACGATTGCCCTGACCGTGATCTATTTCATGGCCATGCCGGCAGTCGGGGACATTTTCCCCAATACCGGACTTGGATTTTACCTTTGCTCGATCCCGTATCTGTTCGCGCTTAGCACGCTTTACCTTCACGAGCGCAGCCGTCGAACATTGATGATCGCAGGCGCCAATGCGCTGATTGCGCCAAGCCTGGTCTGGTACATCCTGTCCGAACTTTTCAATATTTCGCTGCCATAAGGCAACCGGAACCCGGTTCTGGTCCCTGTTTGGCGCGGTATGATCCAAGAGATTTACCATGGAACTCCTATCCATTCTGACACCGATGTTCTTTGCGCTGGTTGCCGCAGGCACCGTGATCGGCATCATCTTCGGTGCAATTCCCGGCATGACAGCGACCATGGCGGTTGCTGTCTGTTTGCCACTGACCTATTCGCTGGGTCTTGAAAACGGTCTGGCACTTTTGCTGGGTCTTTATGTCGGGGGTATTTCCGGCGGTCTGGTCCCGGCCATTCTTCTGAACATCCCGGGAACGCCGTCATCGATCACCACCACCCTTGACGGGTACCCGATGACCCAGAATGGCGAAGGCGAACGCGCACTCAAGATCGGGATCACATCGTCACTGGTTGGCGGTCTGATCAGTCTTGCCGCGCTTTATCTGTTTGCCCCGGCACTGGCCGATTTTGCGATCAAGTTTTCCTATATCGAGAAATTCCTGATCATCTTCTTTGCACTGACCGTGATGGCCGCCCTTTCCAACAGCTTGCTGGTCGGCATTTTCAGTGGATTTCTGGGCATTTTCATCAGCCTGATCGGGGCTTATGACATTTCGCGCGGCGGCAATGGTGAATTGCGTCTGGTGCCGGAATTCCTTGAATATTACCTTGAAAGCGGCTTTTCGCTTTTGCCGGTTCTGATCGGCTTGTTCGGCCTTGCCACCATCCTGATCGAAGCCGAAGAAGGCATGAAAGAAGGAAAAGGTCTTTCGGGGGTAAAGATCGGCGGCAAGCCGTTCAAGATTTCCGTCTTCAAAGGCCAGATCGTCAACCTGATCCGGTCGTCATCGATCGGGACCTTTGTCGGCATTCTGCCCGGCGTTGGCGGCAGTGCGGCATCCATTCTTGCCTATAGCCAGGAAAAGAACTTTTCCAAGACACCGGAAAAATTCGGTAAAGGTGCACCTGCCGGGGTGATTGCATCGGAAAGTGCCAATAACGGTTTGACGGGCGGCGCACTGGTGCCGTTGCTTTCGCTTGGCATTCCCGGGGATTCCACCACCGCCATTCTGATCGGTGCCTTTACCCTTCAGGGCATTCAGGTCGGCCCGCTGTTTATCGGCAACAATCCGGTGACGTGGGATGCGATGATCATTGCCATGCTGGCTGCCAATATCATCATGTTCCTGGTGATGGTCTTTGCCATTCGCCATCTGGCCAAGGTTGTGACAGTTCCGAAAAACATCCTGTTCCCGATCATTCTGATGATGTGTGTGGTCGGCGCCTATACCATCAATTACGGGGTGATGTTTGATGTCTGGACGCTTTTGATCTTTGGCCTGTTTGGCTATCTCGCACACAAGATCCGGCTTGAAATTGCGCCCTTTATCATCGGGTTTATTCTGGGACCGTCGGCGGAAATCTATTTCGTCAAAAGTCTGGAATCCTTTGGCACATTTTCGATCTTCTTTACCAAAAGCTGGATCGCGGTGTTGCTGTGGATCCTGATTGCCCTGTCGATTGCGTTTTCGATTTCTGTCGCCCGCAAGAAAAAGCGCATGACCGACTAAACCAGAATACGTGCCCGCAGCCGCTGTCACGGCAGCCCGGCCGCCCAACGACACCATCGGGCAAGAAGCAACAGCTCCCTCCCTGTGCTGTAAAGTGGTTCTCAGCCAGACCGCGCTTCTTGCCCACCTTTTTGTGCTGATGTAATGTCCGAAGCAGAACAGATTGGCTGACGTCGGACCAAAACCAAAGCCCGACCATTCCCGGTTCGGGCATCAGATCAAGAGACCGTAACCCTTTGTCACTCGCGCCGAAAAATACTGACCAGACCACCATGGCCGAAATCAAAAGCGGCACCGTCACGATGGAAACCGTCGGACGGATAGCAGGTGTTTCGCAGGTCACGGTATCGCGCGCACTTAATGACCCGAAAAAGGTTTCCGCCAAGACACTGCAACGCATCCAGGATGCGATCGAGCTGACCGGATATGTGCCCAATATGGTCGCCGGTGCGCTGGCATCACGGCGCAGCAAACTGATTGCGGCCCTTGTGCCATCGATCACCAACGTCATCTATGCCGATCTGATGCAGAATTTCATCAATGTCATTCGCGGATCGGGCTATCACGTTCTGATGGCCGAAACCGGCTTTTCCCAGGACGAGGAACAGGCGGTTGTCTCCACGATGCTCAGCCGTCGCCCCGACGGCATCCTGTTGACCGGCATCCACCATTCGGCCGGCTGCAAACGCATGTTGCTGGGGGCTGGTATTCCGGTGATCGAAGTGTGGGATACGACGGAAAACCCGCTTGATGTCTGTATCGGCTTTTCACACATCAAGGCCGGCGAAGAAATGGCGCGCTATGCGGCGGGCAAAGGTTATCAGCAGGCATTGATCGTATCCGCCGGTGATGAACGCGCCCTGCGCCGCAAGGATTCCTTTGCCAGTCAGTTCAAACAAATGACCGGCAACGCGCCGATTGAAGTGCTTTATGAAGCAGGTGCGACCATCGAACGCGGTCGCAATGGCCTGAGCACCGGTCTGGAAAAAGGTTTTCGCAACGGCATCATCATGTGCAGTTCGGATCTTTTGGCCCATGGCATCCTGATCGAGGCGCAGGCACGCGGCCTGCGCGTACCACAAGACATGGCGGTTCTCGGTTTTGGCAATCAGGACTTTTCGCCCTTTACCCTGCCGGCCCTGACCACGGTCGAAGTCAATCGCGCCAATCTTGGCCGACGCGCCGCCGAGGCGCTGGTGGCACGGATCGAAAAC
Source organism: Thalassospira sp. MIT121401 (assembly GCF_047125595.1). Taxonomy (NCBI): domain Bacteria; kingdom Pseudomonadati; phylum Pseudomonadota; class Alphaproteobacteria; order Rhodospirillales; family Thalassospiraceae; genus Thalassospira; species Thalassospira sp. MIT121401. The sequence goes on along the minus strand of NZ_CP138926.1, from coordinate 1,836,346 downwards.
GAACCGCTGCCGACCAAATCAATTGATGTCGGATTTGAAATCATCGAACGCGCATCAACCTGATCGCAATCTGATCGCGACCAGATCAGGCAAGTGCGCGGATCAGGCAAACCGGCGAAACAGTCCGCGCCGTTCACGACAAATCAGGGTAAGCCCCGCCTGCCGTGCAAGGTTCACGGCCGTCAGGGTCGGCCCCGACAGGGTCACAAGCCCGCCCACCCCGCATTGCACGGTTTTGGTGACGATTTCATAGGAACAGCGACTGGTCATCAGCACAAAGCCACCCGCAGTATCAATGCCCTGACGGGCAACCGCACCGAGCACCTTATCAAGGGCGTTATGACGTCCGATATCTTCGCGGACCAGCTTGATGTTACCGCTAACATCGACAAAGGCGCTGGCATGCAAAAGCCCGCCGCCTTCGCGGTTGCGGGTCTGATGATCGGGTAAGGCGTCGATGGCCTGCAACACGACATCCTGAGCCATATTGCCCGGCGTGACCTTGCCGATCTTGTCCATCGCGACGGCTTCAAGTGATTGCACCCCGCACAGACCACATCCCGACCGGCCTTCAAGGGTGCGTTGACGTTCATCAAGACGGTCAAACACATCTTCATGCAGGTCGGCTTCGATCACATAGCCCTGAAGGGTTTTGCGCACTTCGCGCAGTGTGATCTGGGAAATGTCATCAACGATGCCTTCGGACAGAGCAAAGCCGATCATGAAATCTTCGAGATCATGGGGCGATACCATCATCACCGCATGGGACTTGCCATTGAAAGTCAATGCAGCCGGAACTTCCGGCTGCAACATCATCGGGGCATCGTCATTGGCATCATCACGCGAAATGGCACGGGCAAGATCAACATCGCGCCCGTCAAGGATGCGGTTCTCGGAAGGCTTGGGTGTCATGCAGGTTCCTTGACCTTGCGGATCATCGGGGCAGCTTCAAGCACAAGCGGGTCAATCCCGTCATACCCGTCGGCAATCAGGGCAAACAATTGTTTGCGCATGCGCGGTTCCCAGAAATCGCTGATATGACCGGCAACACCGGCCACCCCTTCTTCGTGGGGTTTGGATTTGAAAAATGTCGCGATCTGATTGGCCATATAGACAAGCTTGTCAGGTGCCATTGTTCATTACTCTTTGGCTATGGTCTTTTTAACGGATACAGGATTTGCCAGATACTGTGCGCAAGGGAGTATAGCACAATATCTGGCAGGGCATCCTATTCGGCGGCATCGACACGCGGTTTGATCCGGCGCGCCTGTTCGGCCTGACGATCATATTCCACCTGCCATTCGGATGGTCCGTTTGATGCGGAAACCTGAACGGCGGTGACTTTGTATTCCGGACAGTTGGTGGCCCAGTCGGTAAAGTCGGTGGTGATCACGTTGGCCTGTGTCCCCGGATGGTGGAATGTGGTGTAAACCACGCCCGGTGCCACACGATCGGTAATGGTGGCGCGAAGGGATGTTTCGCCCGATCGCGATGCAAGGCGGATCCAGTCGCCTTCGCGAATGCCGCGCTGTTCGGCATCATGGGGATGGATTTCCAGAAGGTCTTCCTTGTGCCAGGCGGTATTTTCGGTACGCCGGGTCTGTGCGCCCACATTGTACTGGCTCAGGATACGGCCGGTCGTCAGAAGCAGCGGGAAGCGCGGCCCGGTGCGTTCATCAGTAGCGACATATTCGGTCACCACAAACTTGCCCTTGCCGCGGACGAAACCATCCATATGCATGACCGGTGTCCCCAGCGGGGCCTTGTCATTACATGGCCATTGCACCGAACCTTCGCGTTCCAGAAGGTCATAGGTCACATTGGCAAAGCTTGGCGTGGTTGCCGCAATTTCGGCCATGACCTGTGACGGATGGGTGTAATTCCAGTTCTGGCCCATCGCACGGGCAAGGTTCTGGGTCACTTCCCAATCGGCAAAGCCGTTCTTTGGCGTCATCACCTTGCGCACGCGGTTGATGCGGCGTTCGGCGTTGGTAAAAGTGCCATCCTTTTCAAGGAAGGTCGAACCGGGCAGGAACACATGGGCATAGTTCGCGGTTTCGTTCAGGAACAGGTCGTGGACGACAACACATTCCATCGCCGCAAGACCGGCTGCCACATGTTTGGTATCGGGATCGGATTGCAGGATATCCTCGCCCTGAATATAGATGCCCTTGAACGTGCCTTCGACAGCGGCATCAAGCATGTTGGGGATCCGAAGCCCCGGTTCGTCATCAAGTTTAACCCCCCAGATATCTTCAAAGATATCGCGGGTGGCACTGTCCTGAATATGGCGATAGCCCGGCAATTCGTGCGGGAACGATCCCATGTCACAGGAACCCTGCACGTTGTTCTGACCACGCAGCGGGTTCACGCCAACGCCCGGGCGGCCGATATTGCCGGTCGCCATGGCAAGGTTGGCAATTGCCATTACGGTGGTTGACCCCTGACTGTGTTCGGTCACGCCAAGCCCGTAATAGATCGCACCATTGCCACCCGTGGCAAAGGCCCGTGCGGCTTCGCGCATGGTCTGGGCATCAACACCTGTGACACCCGCAATGGCTTCGGGGCTGTGGCGCGGATCGGAAACAAATGTTGCCCAATCCTGGAATTCATCCCAGTCACAGCGTTCACGGACAAACGTTTCGTCAAACAGGCCTTCGGTCACAATCACATGGGCAAGTGACGTCAGAACCGCGACATTGGTGCCCGGACGCAGCGCCAGATGCGCGACAGCTTCGATATGCGGGGACCGGACCAGATCAATCCGGCGCGGATCAATCACGATCAGTTTAGCACCCTGACGCAGGCGCTTTTTCAAACGCGAGGCAAAAACAGGATGCCCGTCAGTCGGATTGGCCCCGATCAGGATGACCACATCGGTATGTTCGACAGAATCAAAATCCTGCGTCCCGGCCGATGTCCCAAACGTGGTTTTCAGGCCATACCCGGTTGGCGAATGACAGACACGCGCACAGGTATCGACATTGTTATTGCCGAACCCGGCACGGATCAGTTTCTGAACCAGGAAGGTTTCCTCGTTCGTGCACCGCGATGACGTGATCCCGCCCAGCGCACCCTTGCCGTATTTGGCCTGGATGCCCTTGAACTTGTCAGCGGTAAAGCGAAGGGCTTCTTCCCAACTGACTTCCTGCCAGGGGTCATTGACATTTTCGCGGATCATCGGATTGAGGATGCGGTCCTTGTGATTGGCATAGCCATAGGCAAAGCGCCCCTTCACACAGGAATGCCCGCGGTTGGCCCGGCCATCCTTATAGGGGACCATGCGCACCAGTTCCTCGCCGCGCATTTCGGCCTTGAACGAACAGCCAACCCCGCAATAGGCACAAGTGGTAACGACCGAATGTTCGGGCTGACCGATTTCAATGACCGATTTTTCCTGAAGCGTTGCGGTCGGGCAGGCCTGAACACAAGCACCACAGGATACGCATTCGGAATCAAGGAAATCTTCGTGCATGCCCGGTGACACACGGGATTCAAAACCGCGACCTTCGATGGTCAGGGCAAAGGTGCCCTGCACTTCTTCGCAGGCCCGCACGCAGCGCGAACAGACAATGCATTTCGACGGGTCATAGGTGAAATACGGGTTGGTTTCATCCTTTGCCATATAGCGCGGATTTTCTTCACCATTCTGGCGGACCTCGACATGGTTGCCGCCGTCATAGCCATAGCGCACATCGCGCAGGCCAACCGCCCCTGCCATGTCCTGAAGTTCGCAATCACCATTGGCCGCACAGGTCAGGCAATCAAGCGGATGATCGGAGATATAAAGTTCCATCACCCCTTTGCGGATTTTTTTAAGCCGCTCGGTCTGGGTGTGGACCACCATGCCGTCTGCCGCCGGTGTGGTGCAGGATGCCGGGGTTCCGTTGCGGCCTTCGACTTCGACCAGACACAAACGGCAGGAACCGAATGCATCGACCATGTCGGTCGCACAGAGTTTGGGCACCTGAATGCCTGCTTCCATCGAGGCCCGCATAACCGATGTGCCTTCGGGCACGGTCACGTTCTTGCCATCGATGGTCAGCGTGACGGTTTTTTCGGATTTGGCGGCAGGAGTTCCGTAGTCGACTTCTTTGATCAAGGACATCGTATTACTCCGCAGCTATATCAAGCACACGCGGCTTGAAATCATCAGGGAAATGGGTAATCGCGCTCATCACCGGATAGGGCGTAAATCCACCGAGCGCGCACAACGATCCGAACTTCATGGTTTCACAAAGATCGCGCAGAAGATCGATCTGCAATTCCGGATCTTCACCACGTTCAAGTTTGTCGACCACTTCGGTGCCACGGATCGATCCTATCCGGCACGGTGTGCATTTACCGCACGATTCAATGGCACAGAATTCCATGGCGAAACGCGCCTGTTTCATCATGTCGACCGTGTCGTCAAAAACGACCACACCGGCATGACCGATCAGGCCATCACGCTTGGCGAATTCTTCGTAATCAAAGGGTGTGTCAAACAGTTCGCGGGGGAAATAGGCCCCCAAAGGACCGCCAACCTGAACCGCCTTGACCGGGCGCCCCGATGCGGTGCCACCGCCGATCTGTTCGACGATTTCCCCCAGCGTCATGCCAAAGCCGATTTCATAAAGCCCGCCATGTTTGACATTGCCGGCAATCTGGATCGGGATGGTGCCGCGTGACCGGCCCATGCCGAAATCACGGTAATATTCCGGCCCCTTTTCAAGAATGACCGGCACCGAGCACAGCGAAATCACGTTATTGACAACCGTCGGACGGCCAAGGAAACCTTTCAGGGCGGGAAGCGGCGGTTTGGCGCGGACAACGCCACGCTTGCCTTCCATGCTGTTAAGAAGCGAGGTTTCCTCGCCACAGACATAGGCCCCTGCCCCCATACGGACTTCCATATCAAAGGTCTTGCCCGATGCGAGGATATTGGTGCCCAACACCCCGGCAGAACGGGCAACTTTTATCGCCTCGGTCATGATGCGGATGGCATCGGGATATTCCGAACGGGTATAGACATATCCCTTGGTCGCCCCGGTCGCGAGACCGGCAATGATCATGCCTTCGATCAGGACAAAGGGTTCGCCTTCCATGATCATGCGATCGGCAAAGGTGCCGCTGTCGCCTTCGTCGGCGTTACAGACGATGTATTTCTGATCGCCGTCGGCTTCGCGCACCGTGTTCCATTTGATCCCGGTCGGGAAACCGGCCCCGCCGCGTCCGCGAAGGCCGCTGTCAGTCACGGCCTTGACGATGTCGGCTGCCGACATTTTCAACGCGTTCTCAAGACCGGACAGACCGTCATGGGCGCGGTAATCATCGAGGGACAGCGGATCAATGATACCGCAACGCTGGAAAGTCAGACGCGACTGGCTTTTCAGGAACGGAATATCGCTGGTCCGGCCGAGATAAAGCTTGTGATCGCCGCCGGTCAGAAAATCTGCATCAAACAGGGTATCGATGTCATCGGTGCTGACCGGGCCATAGGCAACGCGACCGCGCGGTGTTTCCACCTCGACCATCGGTTCAAGCCAATACATGCCAAACGATCCGTTGCGCACGATTTTGATATCGGCTCCGGACTTTGCGGCCTTGGTGGCAATCGCGGTTGCGACATCATCGGCCCCAAGGGCCACCGCACCGGAATCAAGCGGGACATAAACCTTGATCGTCATGCGCCCACCTCATCAAGAATGCGGTTCATACGATCACTGGTCACGCGTCCGACCACCTTGCCATCGACCATGGCTGCGGGTGCACAGGCACACAGGCCAAGACAGAAAACAGGTTCCAGCGTGATCTTGCGATCCGCTGTGGTTTGCGACCAATCCACGCGAAGATGACGGCGCACCTGATCGGCGAGCGCATCGGCCCCCATTGCCTGGCAGGCCTCGGCACGGCAAATCTTGATGATATGTTTGCCTGCCTTTTCTTCGCGGAAGTCGTGATAGAAACTTGCAACCCCGTGGACTTCGGCCCGGCTGAGGTTCAGTTTCTTGGCGATTGTTTGAAGTGCGCCTTCGGGGATATGGCCAAACTCTTCCTGCACTTCGTGCAAAATGGGAAGGAGCGGGCCTTCCATCGTGATCATCTGATCACAAATGGCCTCGACGCGGACATTCTGGTCCTCGGTCGTTTCCGACATGCAAGCCTCTCTCTCAAGCATGTTACAGTTATATTTATTGTTTTTAATAGTGTCGGGCATCTGTGGTGCCCGTTCAATAAAGCCATCCCGTTACGCGATAGCGAAAACCTATCAAGGCGCAATCAGGCGGTTTCGAGTTCCGAAATCAGCTTTGCCTCTTTTAGCAGGGCAGAGACCACCGGTGTTGCCGGTTCGCGTTTTGCGGTAATCAGTCCGACGGTATGGCTGGCGTCGGGATCGATGATCGGGATGGATTTGACGCGATCGCGCATCCCGAAACTGTCGACCATTTTTTCGGGCATGATGCTGGCCCAGTTGCCGGTCTGAACATGGGTAAACAATGCGATCATGGAATCACTTTCCAGTGTCGCACTGACCTTGGCCCCGGCGGCATTAAGGTGCTGATCGATGATCCGGCGGTTCTGCATGTCAGGCGTCAGCAGACACAGGGGCAACTGGGCTGCTTCGTGCCAGGTGATGTTTTTGCGATCCCCGAGATCATCAAGATTTGATGTCACCAGTTGATAGCGTTCGCGATAAAGCGGGATCGACGTCACACGACCAAGCGGTTCGTTATCAAGATAGGTAATGCCCGCATCGATCTGAAGATTGTCAAGCAGGGCCTGAATTTCGGTCGAGGTGCGCGACAGGATGGCGAAACTGACATCGGGATGTTTTTCGCGAAATGGCGTGGTCAGTTCATGAACCATGGCAAGTGCCGTCGGGATCACGGCAATTTGCACCTGCCCGGTCAGACCGGACCGCATGGCGCGCATTTCATCACGCATGGATCGGGTACTGCCAACAATATGGCGCGCCCATTCCAGAACACGTTCGCCTTCGGGTGTCAGGCCCTGATAGCGTGACCCGCGTTTGACCAGGACCACACCAAGATGGTCTTCAAGCTGACGGAGTGCGCTGGACAAAGTCGGCTGGGTCACGCCGCATTCTTCGGCGGCATGTCCAAAATGCTGCTCACGGGCGAGCACCATAAACATTTCGAGTTTGTCGATCATATCACTTCCGGCAACCGGTTTCGCGGCATGCTTTTATCGGGCGTTGAAGTCGGCCAATTGTCGGGCCGAAGCGAGATTGGAAAACATGCGTTGTGACGCTTGTGTGTTCTGGTTGCAGGATAACCGATTACCCCGACGGGCAAAAAGGTTATTCCTGCAACAGAACGCAGGTCCGGGCTGGATGAACGGAACCCGGACCCAAGACATGACTGTGCCAATCATGCCCCCAAAAATGACTGACAAGTTGGTGCGTCAGTCAAACGGGCGTCGATCACAGGGTGCGGCAATCGACGCCCAAGGTCGTTACGCTTTGGAAGTTGCTTCCTGTCCGGTGGTTGCACCACCGTCCTGCGTTTCCATGTAGTGCTTGTCGTCAATCGGGCGGACCAGCTTGTTGGCAACAAGCGCAATCGCCAGAAGTGCCGCCATCGCATACATGGTGGTGTTATAGAGGCTCGACGTCGGATCAACCGTACCGGCCGGTGCGATTTCCATCAGACGACCGATGGTTACGGTTTTGGCCGCAACCAGCTGATCAAGCTGTTCGATACCGGCACCGAATTTGGCCTGGAATGCCGCCGGGTCGACCTTGCTTGCCAGGTCCTTGATCGAATTGGTGACCGAGGTCTGACGCAGCTGGGTGATTGCCAGCGGGCCAAGAACGCCAGCCGTGCTCCATGCGGTCAGAAGACGACCATGGATACCGCCGACATATTTGGTGCCGAACACGTCCGCCAGATAGGCCGGAATGGTTGCAAAACCACCGCCATACATCGTGAAGATGATCATGGTTGCGGCATAGAACATCACAAGCCAGGTGACAGCCGGGTTGATGCTGACCTGTTCTGCGGCAAACGGGATCGACAGATAAAGTGCGATACCCAGAATGAAGAAGCAGTAATAGGTGTTCTTGCGACCGATATAGTCCGACATGGACGCCCAGAAGAAGCGGCCACACATGTTAAAGACCGAAATCATAAACACATAGGTCGCCGCAAAGGCCGAGTTGACCACCAGCGGCAAGGTCGTGCCGAAGATTTCCGACATCATGGTTTTGGCAACGCCAATCACCCCGATGCCCGCCGTAACGTTGAAGCACAGAACAATCCACAGCAGATAGAATTGCGGGGTTTTCAGTGCCTGATCGATATGGACGTTTTTCTGCGTGATCATGCGCTTGGATGCGGTGTCTGCGGTCGGCGGGGTCCAGCCTTTGGGCAGCCAGCCTTCACGCGGCACACGATACGAGAAGGATGCGATGATCATGACGATGAAATACGCAATCCCGAGCGTGAAGAAGGTGCTGGCAGCACCGGTATTACCCGTGCCGGCAACATAAACGCCTTCTTCGATCGGAACCGGTGCGGCAGCAACCTGTGCGGCACCTGCCACAACGACTTCGACCATCTGGCCACCGACTTCGGCCATACGCTTGCCACCTTCGGTAACAAGGTTAACCGCACTTTCCGGGCCAAGATATTCAGGAACCTTGTAGAAAGCCGAAAGCAGGCCTTCCTTGATCGGGGTTGCGATCATCGCACCACCGCCAAAGCCCATGATGGCCATACCCGTTGCCATCCCGCGACGGTCCGGGAACCAGCGGATCAGGGTCGAGACCGGCGACACATAGCCAAGGCCAAGCCCGGCCCCGCCAATCACGCCATAGCCAAGATAGACAAGCCACAATTGATGGCTGGCAATACCAAGACCGCCAATAATGAAACCACCGCCCCAGCAGAAAGCTGCGACAACGCCGACCATACGCGGGCCGACTTCTTCAAGCCACTTGCCGCCAAATGCAGCAGCAAGACCCAGGCTTACGATCGCAACAGAGAAAATCCAGACAACGGATTGCAGGCCCCAGTCACCGGAACTTGCTGCAACCACGCCGAATTCCTTGATCAGTGGCGGGTTAAAAATGCTCCATGCATACACAGAGCCAATACATAGATGAATTGCAATAGACGCTGGCGGCACCTTCCAGCGGTTAAAATCGTCGCTGGCGACGATATGTTCTTTTTTAAGCTTATCAAACATGTCGTTGTTACCTCCCGGCATTTTGATCTTCTTGCCTTGCCCACCCCCGGTTGAAGGCATTGTGCAGGGCAACCACGGTAGAACCCCGAACCCTCTTTATCGCAATCGCTGTGCCATCCGAAAAAATGCCATGATTTCCGCCACTTCGCCCTTAAATTGCCCCATATTGCACCGCACGCGCATGGACAAAATGTCCAACTTTTTCCACCCGCCAAGGTGGTATCAAGACAAAATGTCCACTCGCAAATGCAACATTTCACAGCGTATCTCTGCCCGGGCAGCAGGCATTTCGGCGATACGGACCTTGCTTTTTCATGCCGATCTGGTAGCCATAAAGGGTCAAAAACAGGTTAGGTCGGTGCGGTTGGCCCGGCCCCCGCAGATGCGGGTCCTTCCGTTGCACTGTAACGGCCCATGACTTTCAGGATGTGTGCAATGTGCGCACGCCAACAGAAAGGAATGGCCATGCAACAGCAAATCTCTGTCATTACGCTTGGAATTAACGATCTTGACCGGTCGCGGCGCTTTTATCAGCGCGGCTTTGGCTGGGTCCCGGTGTTTGAAAATGCCGATATCAGTTTTTACCAGATGAACGGGTTCGTTCTGGGAACATGGTTAAAGGACGCGTTGCTTGATGATATGCAACGCCCCGAAGGCGATGGTCCATCGGCCTTTTCACTTGCCCATAATGTCGCAGATGGCCATCAGGTCGGTGAACTGATGGACCGGCTGATCGCGGCGGGTGGCAAAATGTTGCGCCCGGCCGATGCACCACCCTATGGTGGATTGCGGGGCTATGTTGCCGACCCGGACGGACATGCATGGGAAATCGCATGGAACCCGGCCTGGACCATTGGTGCCAACGGACATGTCCATTTTGGTGTTTGAGGGCATCTGTTACGCCCGCAAACCGGTGGCCGGGTCTGTGCCCTAGCCTGCTTCGGGCAGCCAGATGGTAAAGGTTGTGCCCTTTTGCGATGTGCTTTGAACATCAAGTCGGCCGCCCTGGCGATCAATCAGGGTCTTGGTGATCGACAGACCAAGACCCGTTCCCTGCTGCCGCTTGGTTGTATAGAACGGATCGAAAATCCGGTTCAGGACATCTTCGCTCATGCCAATGCCGGTATCGCGCACGGTGATGCGTATCCCCGGACGGCCATCGTGATCGGCGTCTTCGTCAATCAGGGTCAATGTGCCGCGGTCCGGCATTGCGTGCAGGGCATTGACCATCAGATTGACCAGCACCTGTTGCAATTCGGTGCGGTTCATCAGAACCAGTCGGGTTGACTGATGTTCGCGCACGACCTCGATATCGGCACGGCTGAGCAAATGGGCAACCAGCGGCATGCAGTCATCAATCACCTGTGCGACACTGTGGCGTTCGACAAAGCCTGCATATTCTTCGGGTTTGGCAAATTGCAGAAGCTTGGTCACGATCAGATTGATCCGGTTGACCTGTTCATCAATCAGGCGGAATTCCGTATTGGCGATCTTTGCATGATCGCCAAGCAGATCACGCACAACATCCAGATTGCCCTGAAGAACAGCGACCGGATTGTTGATTTCATGGGCCACACCGGCGGTAATTTCGCCGATCGCGGCCAGTTTTTCGGACATGATCAGCTGCTTGGTCGTGGTTTCAAGCGCCCGATTGGCATCGCGCAATTCGCGGGTGCGCGCATCTACACGGGCATTGAGCTGATCATTCCAGGCGCGAAGACGTTTGTCGCGTTCCTGAACCTGATCAAGCAGATCATCAAGATGATCGGCAACCAGCGTGATTTCGTCCTGGACCTGATCAAGGTTGGTTCGCGCCGACAGATCACCGCTTTCAACCCGGCCAATGGTGTTGGCCATGCGTTCAAGCGGTTTGAAGATGCCGCGCGCCCAGCGCAGGAAGATCGGCACCGACATTGCCGCCACAAACAAAAATGCCCCGATCAGGATCAAAAGGCTTTCATATTTGGTCTGGGCAAACGGGGCCTCAAGGAAACCGACATACAGCATCCCGACCCGTTTGCCGAAACTGTCCTTGATCGGTTCATAGGCCGAAATATACCAGTCATTGACCACAAAGGCGCGATCAAGCCAGACCCGGCCGTCTTCAAGAACAGTTTTGCGCACGACACTTGAAACACGGGTGCCCAAAGCACGACGGTCGGCAAACAGCCGAACATTGGTGCTGATGCGCACATCATCAAGAAACAGGGTTGCGGTCCCCTGACTGCCTTCGGGCAGGCTGCTTTGACGATAGACAAGATCATTGATCGTATCGATGAAGCCCAAATTCTGGTTCAGCAATATCCCGCCGACCAGGGCCGCCCGTTTGCCCGATGGCAATTCAACCGGACTTGCCGAATGGACCACCATGCCGCGGGTTTCGGCATTGCGCGTGGTCGGAACCGCGTTGGGCGTATCAATCAGGTCAACACGCGCCCGTGCCGCAAGGTCGGGTGAAAACCCCATCAGGTCGGTATTGCTGAAAATATCGATGCTGGTTGATGACCGCCCGGCAAAGGCGCTGGCAATGACCGGCCAGTCACCGGTCGTTTGTCCCGATGTTCCGCCATCAGCAAGATAAAGAAAATCAAGACCAAGCGCCTGTTTGCGTTGCGACAGAAGCGATGCCAGCGCATCGGGATCATCCGCAGTCAGGACATTGCGAAAGGCGACAGATTGTCCAAGGGCAGCGATCTGTTCGCCGGTATTATCAAGAATGTGGGTGAAATATTGATGGGCAATCGTCAAATCGCCACTGACTTTCGATGTCAGCAGCGCATCAAACTTGGAGTTCCAGCGCACCATCATCACGCCAAGCAACAATGGCAAAATGACAAGCGTTGGCAAAAGCGCAATCGCCAAAAGCTTGAAGCGCACAGAGCGTGTGCGTTTTGGCCGATCAACAGATGATCCGGAAAACAGTATCATTCCTGTTCCCAGCTGGCGCATTTGCGGTCGATCGTCTTGCGCGAAACGCCAAGCCGCCGGGCCGCTTCATTCCGGTTGCCACCGGTTTTGTGCAACATCGCCACAATGTGACGGCGTTCCATTTCATCAAGGGTTTCGTCGCTTTCGACCGCAGCATCCTGATCGCCATGGTCCCCGTGATCGGCGGTTTCGTCGCGGAATTCGTTGGGGAACCGCCCAAGGATCAATGTCCGTTCAATCAGGTTACGCAATTCACGTACATTGCCCGGCCAGTCATAGCGCGTCAGTCCGGCACGCACGGCACTGTCCATCGCGACCTGGCGCACGCCAAGCTGTTTGGACAATTTGGCCATGAACAATTCAGCCAGTTCAAGCACGTCATCCCCGCGTTCGCGCAAGGGCGGCATTTCGATATGCATGACATTGATGCGGTAAAACAGATCGGCACGGAAACGCCCGGCTTCGACTTCTGCCTCAAGATCGGCATTGGTCGCAAAGATAAAGCGCAGATCGACCGGCGCTTCGCGTTCGGATCCGACCGGACGGATACGGCGACTTTCGATTGCACGCAAAAGCTTGCTTTGGGTGGCCAGTGACAATTCGCCGACTTCATCAAGAAACAGGGTACCGCCCTGGGCATGCATGAAAAGACCGTCGCGTGCGGTCTGTGCACCGGTAAAGGCACCTTTGACATGACCAAACAGCTCCGCCTCGATCATTTCGGACGGAATGGCGGCACAGTTGATCGGCACAAACGGCTTTTGCGCGCGGTCCGACAGGGCATGCAGCGAACGGGCGGTGACTTCCTTGCCCGTTCCGCTTTGTCCCGAAATCAGGATCGATGTCGGAAGCGGTGCCACACGCGCGATGGTTTCGCGGATTTCCTGAATTTGCGGGGAATAGCCGATCAGTTTGTCACGCAGCAGCACGTGATCGGATGTTGCGCGCAATTCATGGCGCAACACATGGTTTTCACGCCGCAAGCGCATCCGGTCCAGACAGCGGGCGACCGCGTTCAAAATCTGGTTGGACCGGAAAGGTTTGAGAACAAAATCAACCGCCCCGGCACGCAGGGCCTTGATCGCTGTATCAAGATCGGCATAGGCCGTCATCAGGATGGCGTCGGAAAAGAAGCCGATTTCGCGTTGTTCGGTCAGCCATTCGACACCGCTTTTGCCCGGCATGATGTTATCAAGGATCACGACATCAAAATGGTGCTGATCCAGCAAGGCGGTTGCCTGTTCGCAATCGGCGGCTTCTTCGACCCGTTTGGCGCGCGGGCCCAATGTGCGGACCAGAAAGTTGCGCATGCCCGGTTCGTCATCGACGATCAGAATTGATGCCTTTTCAAGCCACGGACCGAATTCCGGTCCCGGCGCGTTAAAAGCCGTGTCATTGCCAACAGTTGGCGCCGTCCCGTCCGATGCGCCCATAACGGTCGATCTCATGACGTCCTCCGCAGAAACTTATTATTGTTTTTATTATAGGTCTTACTCAGTCGAGTACAGTTCGCAAAAGCTTAGTGCAGCTATACATGAAATGCAAAACGTCGCCCCCTGCCCCCGAACCCCGCCGGTTCGCAAGGCTTTGCGATATTTGCAAATGTTTCCAGAAATCACAAAAGGCGGCCTTGAAGCCGCCTTTTGCATCACTACCTGGTTGAATTACCCGGGCTAACTAGTTCGGAATAACCGCCGTGGCTTCGATTTCAAGCAGGGCTTCGTCTTCGACAAGGGCACTGACCACGACCATGGTCATGGCCGGGAAGTTCTTGCCAAGAACATCGCGATACGCACGACCAACTTCGCGCTGCTTGGCGAGATATTCCTGTTTGTCGGTGACATACCAGGTCAGGCGGGTCAGATGTTCGGGCTTGCCACCCGCCGCATCAAGAACAGCGGCAATGTTTTTAAGCGCCTGTTCCATCTGTCCGACAAAGTCCTTGGCAACGAAGACCTGATCTTCGTTCCAGCCAATTTGTCCGCCGATATACAGGGTGGCACCTTGTGCAAGGACACCGTTTGCATATCCCTTGGGCTCTTTCCATCCGTCTGGCTGAACGATTTTATGCATTGTTTTCTACCACTTGATTGATTTCTTTTTCGATTTTGGCACGCAAATCATCTGGCCATGCCACTGACTTTCCGGCCCCTTTTTTGGTAAAGACCAGTGTTACCGTTGTTTTCAGGCGTTGCTCGTCACCTGCGAAAGCTGCGATTTCCAGCTCAAGACTTGATCGTCCGATCCGGATCGGTTCCAGACGAAATTCCAGCTGATCACCCAACATGCTTGGCGCGGTAAAGGCGATGGTCAGCCCCGCCGTCGGAACGGCGGCCTGCATCGGGCCATGCATGGTCGGAAACCCGCATCCGATGACCGCGTCAAACCATTCTTCGACCGTCGCGTTCACCATTTCGAAATAGCGCGGATAAAAGACAATCCCCGCCGGATCGCAATGTTGAAACAGGACTTTCTGCCGATAGGTGAAAACAGCCATGTCAGACCCCCAGATACCGATCGGCCAGATCGTCGGTCAGTTCGTTCACCGCACCGGTCCAGGCGGTAACGCCCTTCTCAACGACGACATAGCGATCAGCCACCCCTGAAAGTTCCTTAAGCGACTTATCGACCACAAGGATGGTCAGACCCGATTGTTTGAGCTGATTGATCGCCGCCCAGATTTCCTGACGCACCACGGGGGCCAGCCCCTCGGTTGCTTCATCCAGGATCAGCAAGCGCGGATTGGTCATCAATGCGCGCCCGATGGCCAGCATCTGCTGTTCACCACCCGAAAGGGTCATGGCCTTTTGATCGCGCCGTTCGGCAAGGCGCGGGAACAGTTCGGCGACCTTGTCAAAATCCCATTCCCCGGAACGGGCAGCGGCAATCAGGTTTTCAGTCACGCTGAGGCGAGCAAAGCACCGGCGTCCTTCGGGCACCAGACCAAGGCCCAGACGGGCCGCCTTGTGCGATGGCATTTTCGCAAGATCATGACCGGCAAAACGGATCGAACCATCACGATGTTCCATCATGCGACAGATGGTTTTGATCGTGGTGGTCTTGCCCATGCCGTTACGGCCCATAAGGGCAACGGCCTCGCCCTCATTAAGCGTCAAATCAATACCAAAAAGCGCCTGCGATGCGCCGTAAAAGGCGGTCACGCCACTAAGTTCGAGAAGTGCAGTCATATCAGGCTTCCTCCCCGAGATAGGCACGTTTGACATCTTCGTTGCCGCGGATTTCATCGACCGTGCCGGTCGCGATAATCCGGCCATAGACCAAAACCGAAATCCGGTCGGCGAGCGCAAAGACCGCATCCATGTCATGTTCGACCAGAAGGATCGGGGCCTGCGCACGCAAACCATCAAGGAACCCGGTCAGACGTTTGGAACCTTCCGGCCCCATACCGGCCATCGGTTCATCAAGAAGGAACGCCTTGGGTTCAAGGGCAAGGGCCACAGCCATTTCAAGCTGACGGCGTTCGCCATGCGAAATATCGGCCGCACGCATCTGTGCACGATCGGCCAAGCCGACCCGTTCAAGCTGTGCCATGGCCGGTTCGACCAGCGATTTGTCACCAAGAACCGGGCGGAAAAAGCGAAATACCTTTCCACTGACCGACTGGCGCGCCAGCATCACATTTTGCAGAACCGAGAATTCCGGCATCAGGGAGGACACCTGAAACGTTCGGGCAAGACCCATGCGCGAGCGGGCAACTGCATCAAATTCGTTGATCAGCTGACCATCGAAATGAATGTTACCGCTGTCAGATTGGATTTCGCCCGCGATCTGTTTGATCAGGGTCGATTTACCCGCCCCGTTCGGACCGATCAGGGCATGAATTTCACCGGGACGCAGATCAAGGGTCACATCATCACTGGCAAGTAACGATCCGAACTGTTTGGTGATGTTTGAAAGCGAAAGAATGGCATCAGGCATGTTTACGCTCCCCGGCCAGAACACCGACCAAACCACCGCGGGCAAACAGCACCACAATCAGCAACAACACACCAAGCGGCAATTGCCAGAATTCCCACACACCGCCAAGCAGATGTTCGAGAATGATATAAAGTGCCGCACCGGCCAGCGGACCGAACAAACGTCCAACCCCGCCCAGAATGACAAAGATCATGATTTCGCCCGACATGTGCCAGGACAGCATGGTCGGACTGACAAAGCGGTTAAGATCGGCATATAGCGCCCCGGCAAGGGCGGTAATCATTGCCGAAATCACAAAGGCAACCAGTCGGATACGGAACGGCGCAATGCCCACCGCCGTCATGCGTTGCGCATTCTGGCGCGCGCCCTGAAGGGCAAGACCAAAGCGTGACCGGATCAGGACAGCTGAAAACAGCATGACAATCCCCAGCATCACCGCGCAAAGGGCAAAGAAGCTGATCGGATCCAGGGTATTGAGCCCCGGGAAACCATTGCGCACATAGATCGACAATCCGTCTTCGCCGCCATAAGCCGGCCAGGAAATGGCGAAGTAATAGATCATCTGGGCAAAGGCCAGGGTGATCATGATGAAATAGACGCCACTGGTCCGAAGCGTGATCGCCCCGATCGCCAGCGCAACAAGGGCCGATACCACAAGGGCCACGATCCAGATCACAATCATCTGGGTGGTGCCTTCGATCAGGAACGGGCTTTCCATGATCGGTTCATAATTGAGCGCATGGCTGGCAAGAATGCCCGCGGCATAGCCGCCGATGCCAAAGAACGCCGCATGACCGAATGACACAAGGCCGCCAAAACCAAGAACAAGGTTAAGCCCGACCCCGGCCATGGCAAAGATCGCCACCTTGGTCGCAAGGGTAATGATAAAGGGTTCATCCATCCCCATCGCAATCAGCGGCACAGCCACAAGTGCAATGGCCAGAATGGAATTGATAAGTGTTTCGCGGTTCATGGTCATATCAGGCTTCCGTCCCGAACAAACCGCTTGGACGCAGGAACAGAACCAGCGCCATCACGATATAAATCAACATGGATGCAAGTGCCGACCCGATTGCCGTCGCACTTGACGGATCAAGGAAGGTGGCAAAGGCATGCGGCAACAGGAAACGCCCCATCGTGTCGGTAAACCCGACCAGAAGCGATCCGACCAGCGCGCCTTTGATCGAACCGATACCGCCAATAACAATGACGACAAAGGCCAGAATAAGCACGGGTTCACCCATGCCGACCTGAACCGACTGGGTCGTGCCGACAAAGGCACCGGCAAGCCCGGCCAACGCCGCGCCAAGCGCAAAGACAACCGTATAAAGACGGTCGATATTGACCCCGAGTGCGGCGATCATGCCACGATCGGCCTCACCCGCGCGGATGCGCACCCCAAGACGGGTCTTGCCAATCAAAAGGAACAGGCCGACCGCAACCAGAAGCCCGGCAATAATGATCGCCAGACGGAAAATCGGATATTCAAGCGCGCCGGGCAGAACGACCGTACCGGTCAGGATATCGGGGACGCTGAGGAAAAGCGGGAAGGAACCGAAAAGCCAGCGGGTCCCTTCGGAAAAAACCAAAATAAGGGCAAAAGTCGCCAACACCTGATCAAGATGATCACGGTTATACAAGCGGCGAATAATCAATATTTCAACCAGAACACCGGCAAGTGCAGCGGCCATCAGACTTGCAACAAGACCAAGCCAGAATGAGCCGGTCCAGGCCGCAACAGCAGCACAGGCAAACGCACCAACCATATAGAGCGAGCCGTGGGCAAGGTTAATCAGCCCCATTACACCGAAAACCAGCGTCAGCCCCGATGCCATCAAAAACAGCATCAGACCGGACTGAAGGCTGTTTAACAGCTGCTCCAGAAAAAGAGAGAACATTATTGGAAACTCCGTCACAAGGTGGTCGGGGACCGGTCATTGACCGTGACCGGCCCCCACCGTCTTGTCAGCTCGTCATTACATCGAGCATTCCGACGCATAGGCGTCAGAGTGGTCTTTAAGGGCGACACCAACGATCTTGTTGGTCAGAACGTCACCTTCCTTCACGACTTCACGAACATAGATGTCCTGAATCGGGTGCTGGTTCGGGCCAAAGATGAAGTTGCCACGCACCGAATTGAAATCGGCAGAACGCAGGGCATCACGGAACGCTTCCTTATCGGAAATGCTTGCCTTGCCCATTGCTGAGAGCAGCAGGTTTGCCGTGTCAAAGCCATAGGATGCATAAAGCGACGGCAGACGACCATATTCGGCCTGGAAGGTTTCAACGAATGCCGCATTCGTCGGGTTGTCGATGTCTTTCGACCAGTTCGAGGTGTTTTTCACACCAAGTGCTGCGTCACCAACAGCGCCGAGAATGCCCTGATCCATCGAGAATGCCGGGCCGATCAGCGGAATATCAACACCGGACTGGGCGTACTGTTTCATGAACGCGATGCCCATGCCGCCCGGAAGGAAGAAGAAGACGCTGTCTGCACCCGATGCACGGATCTGTGCGATTTCGGCGGCATAGTCGGTCTGGCCAAGCTTGGTGTAAACTTCTTCGGCGATATCACCCATGAAGAAGCGTTTGAAACCAGCCAGGGAGTCCTTACCGGCCGGATAGTTCGGCGCAAGAATAAAGGCCTTCTGATAACCGGCACTTGATGCATAGCCACCGGCTGCTTCATGCAGGTTGTCGTTCTGATAGGAAACGCTGAAATAGTTTTTGTTGCAGCCTTTGCCGGCAAGCTGCGACGGGGCAGCGTTGACCGACAGATAGATTTTGTCCTGTGCAACTGCGGACGGTACAACCGCCATGGCCAGGTTCGACCAGATGATACCAGTCAGAACATCAACCTTTTCCTGCTGGATCATTTTGTCAGCCAGCTGAACTGCAACGTCCGGTTTGCGCTGATCGTCTTCGATCACGACCTGCAGGTCCGGATTGTTTGCCTGTTTGACAGCCAGCATAAAGCCGTCACGTGCATCGATCCCCAGACCGGCACCGCCACCCGAAAGCGTCGTGATCATGCCGACCTTGACCGGATCAGCGTGCGCCGCCCCGGCTGCAAGCAAAGCAGCAACTGCTGCGATGGTTGTCTTGATACCCTTCATTAAAGCCTCCGTGTTAATACGATTTTTCATTTAGCAACACGTTGATCCCACGACATTTATGTCTTTTTGCGTCGTGGTTTTCGTGAACCTGATGCCTGCCCCTGATCTTGCAGTATTTGCATCGGGTCCGTCCATCCTCAAAGCGTGGTTCGCACCCGCCAGAGTTCCGGAAACAGTTCTACTTCCAGCATTTTCTTAAGATAACTGACACCACCGGTTCCGCCGGTCCCGCGTTTGAAACCAATAACGCGTTCGACCGTGGTCACATGGTTAAAGCGCCAGCGACGGAAGTAATCTTCGAAATCGACCAGCTTTTCAGCCAGTTCATAAAGCGACCAGTGCTTTGCCGGGTCGCTGTAAACCTTGTGCCAGGCGGCAATCACCGCATCATCTGGCGTGTAGGGGGCCGAAACATCGCGGTTCAGAATATGATCGGGAATATCAATCCCCTCGCCCGCGACAAGATTAAGCGCCTCGTCATACAGGCTTGGCGTTGCCAGTTCGGCCTTGAGCATTTCCATGATGTCTTCGCGATGTGCATGGGGGCGCAACATCGCGTGATTGCGATTGCCCAGCATGAATTCGATCTGACGATACTGATAGGACTGGAACCCAGATGACGGGCCAAGCGCATCACGGAATGTCGTATAGTCACTTGGCGTCATGGTGCGCAAAACGTCCCATGCGTTATTGAGCTGTTCGAAAATCCGCGACACACGGGCCAGCATTTTAAAGGCCGGGCGCAAATCGCCACCCCGAATGGCCTTGCGCGCAGCCGCAATTTCACGGATCGCAAGTTTCATCCAAAGTTCGGATGTCTGGTGCTGAATGATGAACAGCAATTCGTCATGGGCATCCGATTGCGGGTGCTGGGCGGTCAGGATCGCATCAAGAGACAGATAATCCCCATAGGACATCTGATCGGAGAAATCCGTACGGGCACCTTCGGTGCCGGGATCATAGGGGGTGGTCGGTTTTGCCATGATCAGGTCACCGCATTGCGTTTGTGAAACTCCGGCTTGTCCCAAGCCCTGGTTTCCATGATTTCAGCAAGGATTTTGACCGCACCATCAACATCGGCATTGTCGATATAAAGCGGGGTAAAGCCAAAACGGATCACATCAGGGGCACGGAAATCACCAATCACCCCGCGTGCGATCAATGCCTGCATCACCGCATAGCCCTGATCAAACCTGAACGAGACCTGTGATCCACGGTTTGCGGCATCACGCGGACTTGCAAGTTCCAGCATCGGGCAGCTTGCCTCGACCCCCGCGATGAATTGTTCACAAAGTTCGATGCTGCGTGCACGGATATCGGCCATTTCAACGCCGTCCCATGCCTTCATTGCTTCTTCCAGAACCGTCATCTGGATCACCGGCGGGGTGCCAACCCGCATGCGCGACACATCGGGTGCCGGGGTGTAATCCGGGTCAAAGGCAAAGGGGGCCGCATGACCAAGCCAGCCCGACAGTGCCGGGCGGGCAACCTTGGCATGATCGGGACGGACATAGATAAAGGCCGGCGCACCGGGACCACCATTGAGATATTTATAGGTACATCCCACTGCGAAATCGGCATTGCACCCGGTCAGATCCACCGGCACCGCACCAGCCGAATGGGCAAGGTCCCAGATCACCAGGGCACCCGCGGCATGCGCCAGTTCGGTGATGCGTTTCATGTCATGCATGCGGCCCGTGCGATAATCCACCTGGGTCAGCATCAGCACAGCCAGATCTTCGTTGATCAGGCTTTCGACATCTTCGGGATTTGGGGTTTTAAGAACATGCCCCTTATCCAGACTTTTGATCAGGCCATCAGCCATATAAAGATCGGTCGGGAAGTTGCCGTTATCTGAAACAACAACCTTGCGATCCGCGCGCATTTCAAGCGCACTTGCCAAGGCCTGATAGACCTTGATCGACAGGGTATCGCCCATCACGACCGTACCGGGTGCCGCCCCGATCAAACGTGCGACAAGATTGCCGACACGTTCGGGTTGCTCCATCCATTTGGCTTCGTTCCAGCCACGGATAAGCATTTCCCCCCATTCATCCTCGATCATCGCTTTGGCGCGGTTTGCAGCCGTTTTCGGCAGCACGCCAAGCGAATTCCCGTCAAGGTAAATCACACCTTCGGGGATATGGAACAGGGATTTGGTGGCGGCAAAGTCGGTCATGCAGACATTTCCTGTTTCAGTCTGAAGCGCTGGATTTTTCCAGTCGCGGTTTTTGGCAGTGTCTCGATAAAGACGACGGAGCGCGGATATTTGAACGGCGCGATCGTCGCTTTTACATGATCCTGAAGCAGTTTGGCCATCTCGGGTGTCGGGTGGAAACCGTCCGCCAGAACGATATGGGCCTGAACGATGGTGCCGCGTTCTTCATCGGGGGCACCGATCACGGCACATTCTGCCACGGCCGCGTGGGACAGAAGCGCCGCTTCGACTTCGGGACCGGCAATGTTATAGCCCGATGAAACGATCATATCGTCATTGCGCGCCGCGAAATGGTAATAGCCCTTTTCATCGACAAAGAACGCATCCCCGGTCAGGTTCCAGCCATCGCGGACATAGACGGCCTGACGAACATCATCCAGATAACGACAGCCCGTCGGACCACGCACGGCAAGACGCCCGACCGTGCCGACCGGCACTTCGTTCATGTCATGATCGACGATCTTGGCCTCATACCCGGAAACCGGACGCCCGGTGCAGGCCGGGTGGCTGTCGCCAAAACGGTTGGAAATAAAGATATGGAGCATCTCGGTCGCACCAATGCCATCAAGCATCGGTTTACCCGTTTTGGCCATCCATGCCTCATAGACCGGGGCCGGAAGCGTTTCACCAGCCGAAACAGCCGCACGCAAGGATGAAAGATCCGCCCCGTCATCCATCGCCGAAAGCATCACCCGATAGGCAGTCGGGGCGGTAAAGCAAACCGTCGCCTTATAGGTTTCGATGATTTCGATCATGTTGGGCGGGGATGCCTTTTCAAGCAGTGTCGCCGTTGCACCGAAACGCAGCGGGAAGATCGCAAGTCCGCCCAGACCAAAGGTAAAGGCAAGCGGCGGCGATCCGACAAACACATCATCGGGCGTCACATTGAGCACTTCCTTGGCATAGCCATCCGCAATGATCAGAAGATCACGGTGGAAATGCATGGTGGCCTTGGGGCTGCCGGTGGTGCCCGACGTAAAGCCAAGCAATGCCACATCGTCACGCCCGGTTTTAACCGCCTCGAACTTGACCGATTTGGTCAGGGCAATGCGATCCAGTTCGGCATCATGATTGGCCGTACCATCAAACCCGATGACCTTTTTAAGGAACTTGCTGTCCTTGGCACAGGCCACCAGTTCATCCATCAGACGCGTATCACAAAGCGCAAATTCAATTTCGGCCTTATCGACAATCTGGCCCAATTCGCCGGCACGCAGCATCGGCATTGTATTGACCACAACCGCGCCGGCCTTGGTCGCCGCCAGCCAGCACGCCACCATCGCCGGGTTGTTGGCCGAACGGATCAGAATGCGGTTGCCGGGCTTGACGCCGTAATCTTCGACCAGCGCATGGGCAATGCGGTTGGTCCAGTCTGCCAGTTCCTTATAGGTACGCTGGCGACCATTGCCGATCAGGGCGGTGTTATCCCCAAAACCCTGTTCGACCATTTTATCGGTCAGCTCAACACCGGCATTCAGATATTCGGGATAGTCGAACCCATCCAGATTGATTTCCGGCCATTCATTGAGCGGCGGGAGCTTGTCCCGGGTGAAGCTATCGGTATGTGCGGTTGGTCCGAGCATTGTGAAGTCCCTGATACAGCCATTATTGCGCCAGCGTTTGCCGTGCGATGATTATTTTCTGGACGTCGGATGCGCCTTCATAAATGCGAAGGGCGCGAATTTCCCGGTAAAGCGATTCAACGATGTGGCCACTGCGCACACCATCACCGCCATGAATTTGCACCGCCTTGTCTATGACGGTTTGTGCATGATCGGTGGAATAAAGTTTGGCCATCGCCGCTTCGCGGCTGACCCGGGCGGCACCGCTGTCTTTCAGCCACGCGGCCCGGTAAACCAGAAGTGCCGACGCATCGATATCAAGCGCCATGTCCGCGACATGTCCCTGCACCATCTGAAGATCAAATAACGGTGCGCCAAACAGTTCGCGTTCCTGAACCCGCGTGATGGTTTCATCAAGGGCACGGCGCGCAAAGCCAAGCGCCGCCGCCGCCACGGTCGAACGGAAAACATCAAGCACCGACATGGCGATCTTGAAACCATCCCCGCCCTTGCCGATCAGGCTTGATGCCGGAATACGGCAATCGGTGAATTTCAGGCGCGCAAGCGGATGCGGGGCAATGGTGTGCAGACGTTCGGCAATTTCAAACCCGGGAATACCGGCCGGGATCACAAAGGCCGAAAGCCCCTTTGCCCCGGGTGCTTCGCCGGTGCGCGCAAAGACGCAGTAGAAATCGGCAATGCCCCCATTGGAAATCCAGGTTTTCTCGCCATTCAGAACAAAGTCATCGCCATCGCGCCGGGCATCCAGGGCGATATTGGCAACGTCTGATCCCGACTTTGGTTCTGTCAGGGCAAAGGCAGCGATCCCCTTGCCGGAACGTACTTTTGGAAGCCACTCCCTCTGATGGGCTTCCGTTCCAAACAAGGAGATCGCGCCACTCCCCAAGCCCTGCATTGCAAATGCGAAATCGGCCAGACCGTCATAGCGTGCCAGTGTCTCGCGGATCAGGCACAGCGATCTGACATCAAGCTTTGAATTGGGATCAGTGTCATCAATCGCGGTATGGCGAAGCCATTCGCCCCCGGCAAGACGCCCCACAAGATCCCGACACGCGGCATCGACATCACCATGATCAATGCCATCAAGGTTGGCCGATGCCCATGCGTCAAGACGCGTCGCCAGTTCACGGTGGCGATCTTCGAAAAACGGCCAGTCAAGGTAGGATGTATCAGCCATCAATTGCCCTCAAACACCGGTTTTTCCTTGGCGACAAAGGCCTTGTAGGCGCGGTTGAAATCTTCGGTCTGCATGCAGATCGCTTGCGCCTGTGCTTCGGCCTCGATGGCCTGTTCAATCGACATGTTCCATTCCTGGGCCAGCATGGTTTTGGTCATCATGTGACCGAAATTCGGGCCCTGGGAAATACGGGTGGCAAGGGCGATGGCTTCTGCTTCGAGAACATCGGCCTCGACCAGACGGTTATAGAACCCCCACCGTTCGCCTTCTTCGGCCGACATGGAACGACCGGTATAAAGAAGTTCGGCGGCACGGCCCTGGCCGATGATGCGTGGCAGGATCGCACATGCGCCCATATCGCATCCGGCAAGACCGACCCGGGTAAACAGGAAGGCCGTTTTGGAGGCGGCCGTTGCCAGACGCAGGTCGGATGCCATGGCAATGATTGCCCCCGCACCCACACAAACGCCATCCACAGCCGCAATCACCGGCTTGCCACAGCCAATGATCGCCTTGACCAGATCACCGGTCATGCGGGTGAATTCCAGAAGGCCCTTCATGTCCTTTTTGATCAGCGGACCGATAATGTCATGCACATCCCCGCCAGAGCAGAAATTACCACCGTTTGATCCGAACACCACGGCCTTGACGTCATCGGCATAGACCAGATCGCGGAACGTATCGCGAAGCTCGGCATAGCTTTCAAAGGTCAGCGGGTTTTTACGATCCGGCCGATCCAGTGAAATGACGGCAACGTCGCCTTCCATACGCCAATTGAAATGGGTCGGTGTGATGTTGGCCATCCTAGTCATGGTGGGGCGCCTCGTTATGGTGGGAGATGGTGCGAAGAATACGAATAAGGGCATCGGCATCCGATGACGACAGATCGGAAAACAGATCGGAAACCCAGCTTTCATGAACCAGTGCGCGTTCGGCGAAATCCTTTTCGCCTGCCTCGGTCAGACGCACGATGGATGCGCGGCGGTCATTTTCGACCGGCAGGCGGACCACCAGTCCCTCTGCCACAAGCCGGTCCACGATGCCGGTGACATTGCCGTTCGAAACCATCAGCGATTTTGAAAGTTCGCTCATGCGCATGCCATCGCGTTCGCGATAAAGGGCGGCCAGCACATCAAACCGCGGCAAGGTCGATCCGAACTCGACCCGCATTTTTTCGCGCAGTTCGCCTTCGATCTTGCGCGACACTTTCAGGATTTGCAGCCAGGCCCGCAGGCGCGCCTTGGAGATATCAGACGTTTCGTTTCCGCCCGGTCCGGTGGCATTTTCGGATTTGTTCATATTCATGCTTCTCCTCCCGACACGGAAATGGTCTGGCCGGTGATCGACCCCGCATTCGGGCTGCACAGCCACATCACGGTTTCAGCAACCTCGTCTGGTTGAATGAACCGGTTCTGCGGATTGATTTTGGCAAGGCTTGCGCGGGCCTGATCACGGGTCATGCCGGTTTTCGCAACGATGTTTGCCACCGACTTTTCAAGCATCGGTGTTTCCATAAAGCCCGGGCAAACCGCATTGACGGTGATCGGGCTGCTGGCAAGTTCAACGGCCATCCCCTTGATCAGGCCGACAACGCCATGCTTTGCCGCACAATAGGCCGTGACATAGGCATAACCTTTTAGCCCCGCGGTCGAGGCAATCGAAATCAGTCGCCCCGGCTTGGCCTTGTCCATCACGGCAAGCCCTTCGCGGAAGGTCAGAAACGTTCCGGTCAGATTGACATCAATGGTGCGCTTCCAAAGATCGACCGACATTTTGCCGACCGGGGCACTTTCGGCCATGCCGGCATTGGCAATCACTAGATCGGGCGCCCCCATGGTTTCGACCATGGTGGTGAACATGTCACGCACAGATGTTTCATCGGTAACGTCTGCTGCGATCGCCATGATGTTGTCATGCTGGGCGACCTCGGCCAGAACATCGGTCCGGCGACCTGAAACGGCAACCTTGACCCCGGCATCGGCCAGCATCCGGGCCATAACCGCCCCGACACCTGAACCGCCCCCGGTTATCAATGCACGCTGAATGGCAAGATCACCCATCACGAATTACACCTTTCCGGTCATGACATCGGCCCGCTCAGAAAGACGCCACATCTGATCACGCCCGGCATAATAGGGGGCCGGCCAGTTTTCGGTGCGGTTGCCAAGCTGGGCTGCCTGATGCAGCGTCCAGTACGGATCGGCCAGATGCGGACGGGCCAGACAGACAAGATCCGCACGCCCCGCCATCAGGATCGAATTGACGTGATCGGGTTCGTAAATATTGCCAACCGCCATGGTCGCCATTTTGGCTTCGTTGCGGATACGATCAGAAAACGGTGTTTGGAACATGCGGCCATAAACCGGGCGCGCATCCTTTGTCGTCTGACCGGCAGAAACGTCACAGATATCAACATCGTTGGCCCGGAGAATGCGGGCAATCTCAACCGCTTCTTCGGGTGTTACCCCGGCATCCCCGACCCAGTCATTGGCCGAAATACGGACCGACATCGGCTTGTTGGCAGGCCAGGCTGCACGCACGGCATTGATGACTTCAAGCGGGTAACGCATCCGGTTTTCAAGCGATCCGCCATATTCATCATCGCGCGTATTGCTGACCGGGCTGATGAAGGATGACAGAAGATACCCGTGCGCGGCATGGACTTCGATCATGTCAAATCCGGCGCGGTCGGCCATTTCGGCTCCGGCGACGAACTGGTCACGGACCATATCCATATCTTCGCGCGTCATGGCCTTGGGAACCGCATTGCGATCAGACCAGGCAATGGCGGATGCCGACAAAAGCGGCCAGTTGCCGTCTTTTAACGGCGCATCCATTTCTTCCCAACCCAGCTGGGTTGATCCCTTGCGTCCCGAATGACCGATCTGCATGCAGATTTTCGCATCTGTTTCGCCATGCACGAAATCGGTGATCCGTTTCCAGGCCGCTTCATGGGCATCATCATAGACACCCGGGCAGCCCGGCGTGATCCGGCCATCGGCCGAGACACAGGTCATTTCGGTATAAACCAGCCCCGCACCGCCCTTGGCACGTTCGGCATAATGGATCAGATGCCAGTCGGTCGGGCAACCATCAACGGCCTTGTATTGCGCCATCGGGGAAACAACGATCCGGTTTTTCAGTTCCATATCGCGCAGTTTGAACGGCACAAACATGGGATGACGGACCGGTTCGGATGCCGGTAATCCTGCCTTGCGCTGGAACCAGCTTTCAGCACTTTCCAGCCATTTGGCATCGCGCATGCGCAGGTTTTCGTGGCTGATACGTTGTGATCTGGTCAAAAGAGAATAGGTGAACTGGACCGGATCGAAATCAAAGTAACGTTCGATCTCTTCGAACCATTCCATCGAGTTGCGCGCAGCTGACTGCAAACGCAGCACCTCAAGACGACGTTCGTCCTCATACTTGCCAAAGGCCGATTTCAGATCAGGCTCGGAATGCAGGTAATTGGCCAGCGCAATCGCACTTTCAAGCGCAAGCTTGGTTCCCGATCCAATCGAAAAATGCGCGGTCGCCGCGGCATCGCCCATCAGGACAATATTTTCATGCGACCAGCTTTTGCACAGAACGCGCGGGAAACTCAGCCAGGCCGAACCACGAATATGATGGGCATTGCTGATCAGGGCATGACCACCAAGATGATCCTTGAAAATCGCCTCGCAGGTCGCAATCGACTCTTCCTTGGACATCTCGCCAAAGCCGTATGCGTCCCAGGTTTCCTGCGAGCATTCGACAATGAAGGTCGCGGTTTCATCATCGAACTGATAGGCGTGCGCCCAGACCCAGCCCTTGTCGGTTTGTTCGAAGATGAAGGTAAAGGCATCGTCGAACTTCTGATGCGTACCCAGCCAGACAAATTTGCATTTGCGGGTATCAATATCGGGCTGGAACTGATCGGCAAACTCGCTGCGGGTTTTCGAATTCAACCCGTCGCTGGCAACCACAAGATCAAATTCTTTGGCATAGCTTGCCGCACTTTCGGCCTCGGTCTCGAACCGCAATTCAACACCAAGCTCACGCGCACGTTGCTGAAGCAGGATCAGAAGCTTTTTGCGGCCAATACCGCAGAAACCATGACCGGTCGACACGGTTTTCTCGCCGCGATACTGAACCGCAACATCATCCCAATAGGAAAAGTTGGCACGAATGGCCTCGGCACTTTTGGCATCATTTTCAGCCAAGTTATCCAGCGTCTCGTCAGACAGCACCACGCCCCAGCCGAATGTGTCATCGGGCTTGTTGCGTTCAATCACCACCACCTCATTGGCGGGATCGCGCAATTTCATCGAGATTGCAAAATAAAGTCCCGCAGGACCGCCACCCAGACAAGCTACTCTCACCAGCTTTTCCCTTCCTGATTTGTTTGGTTGTTTCGGGAAACTGATAAAACGGTACGCCTCGTTCTGTTTTATTTCAAGCACAAATATTTTAAGTTTGAAATATCTGTGAAGTTGCCTAGAATTTGTCCTATAAACAGAATGCGCAAGCCCGCCTTTGACCGCGGGACCGAACCGCCACCACATCGAATATCAGGGAAGAAGTCACATGATTACCGACTGGGATGATGCTTATGCCAATGGCGACCATATTGCCGATGCCGGATCCTTTCCGGGCATGTGGGCTGAACAATCCTCCCGGTTCCGCGATGCCCTGATTGCCGGTGGCCGGGCCGAACTTGATGTTCCCTATGGTTCTGCTGATCGCGAAAAATACGATCTGTTCCTGCCTGTCGGCGCACCAAAGGGCCTGGTCGTTTTCGTTCATGGCGGCTATTGGAAGGCCTTTGACAAATCAAGCTGGTCGCATCTTGCCAATGGCGCGGTCGCCAGGGGTTGGGCTGTTTGCCTGCCAAGCTATACGCTCGCACCAGATGCCCGCCTGTCCCAGATCACCCGACAGGTTGCCGCGGCAATCAATCATGTTGCGGGCCGCATATCCGGTCCCATTCACCTGACCGGGCATTCGGCGGGCGGCCATCTTGTCAGCCGGATGGTTTCAAACACCTCGCCCTTGGCCCCCGGTGTTCTGGCACGGATTGAAAACACGGTGTCAATTTCCGGCCTGCATGATTTGCGACCGCTTATGAACACGTCAATGAATGATGTCCTGGGCCTTGATGAAGAAGAAGCGGCAACCGAAAGTGCAGCCCTTCTCAAACCAGCCCTGCCCTGCTCGATCACCTGCTGGGTTGGTGCCGATGAACGTCCGGAATTTGTCCGCCAGAATGATTTGCTTGCCAATATCTGGACCGGGCTTGGCGCATCGACCCGTTCGGTCCATGCCCCGGACAAGCATCATTTCGATGTCATTGCCGATCTTGCCGATCCCGAATCTGATCTGACGGCCTGCCTTTTGACACCGATCAGCGGGGAGGATGACTGATATGACCACCGTCACCCTGACCCGTGAAGACCATATCGGCATCATCACAATCAACAATCCGCCGATCAACGCCACCAGCCATCCGGTGCGGGTCGGCATCGTTGATGCCCTTGATCAAATCGATCATGATCCGGCCATCCGGATCGCGATCCTGATCTGTGGCGGCAAAACCTTTATCGCCGGGGCCGATGTGACGGAATTTGGTCAACCGCCCAAAGACCCGATCCTTCCCGATGTGATCAAACGGCTCGAAGAAGCAACCAAACCGGTTATTGCCGCCATTCACGGTCATGCCCTTGGCGGCGGGCTTGAAGTCGCGCTGGGATGTCATTACCGGATTGCAGATAAATCAGCCAAGCTTGGCCTTCCGGAAGTCAATCTTGGCCTGATCCCCGGTGCGGGCGGGACGGTTCGTCTGCCCCGTCAGGTCCCTGTGACTGAGGCCATCAACATCATCACGTCCGGCAAACCTGTTTCAAGCACCAAGGCCAACGAAATTGGTCTGATCGATGCGATTTGCCACGGCGCGCTGCTTGATGCCGCCAAGGACTTTGCCCAGACGATCCTTGATCACGATATGCCGGTCGCCCTTGTTGATCGTGCACCGGTCGATGTGCCCGACAGTGCTGCATGGGACGACATCATCGCATCCGCCCGCAAAAAAGCCCGCGGCCAGATTGCACCGCTTGCGGCCATTGACGTCCTGCGTACCGGCCTTGAAAAGGGCGCCAAAGACGGTCTTGCCTATGAACGTCAAACTTTTGTCGAACTGCGCGACAGCGATCAGTCAAAGGCGCTTCGTCACATCTTCTTTGCCGAACGTTCGGTTGGCAAATTGCCCGAGCTTTCCGGTGTCGATCCCGCACCCATTACCGATGTCGGCGTGATTGGCGGCGGCATCATGGGGGCGGGCATTGCAACCGCATCCTTGCTTGCGGGCTTTAAGGTCACGATCATTGAACGCAATGAAGATGCCTGTGCGAATGGCCGCAACACGGTCGAAAAGCATCTTTCAGGAAGCCTCAAGCGCGGATTGATCACCCAGGATCGCTTTGATCAGTTGATGGCAGCCCTTTCAACCAGTACGGACTATGCCGCCCTGGCTTCGGCCGATCTGGTGGTTGAGGCCGTCTTTGAAGATATGGGCGTTAAGCATGATGTGTTTGGCAAACTGTCCCTTCATTGCAAACCCGATGCGGTTTTGGCATCCAACACGTCCTATCTTGACATCAACGAGATCGCGGCAAAATGCGTTAATCCGGGGCGCGTGATCGGGCTTCATTTCTTCTCGCCTGCCCATATCATGAAGCTACTGGAAATCGTCCGAACCAAGCAGGCCGACGCGAAAAGCCTTGCGACCGCCTTTGCCTTTGGCCGTTCTCTTGGCAAAATTGCTGTTCCATGCAGCGTCTGTGACGGCTTTATTGGCAATCGCATCATGTCGGCCTATCGCAAGCATTGCGAATATATGCTCGAAGACGGTGCTCTTCCCCACCAGATCGATGCTGCCATGGTCGAATTCGGCTTCCCGATGGGCCTTTTTGCCATGCAGGATATGGCCGGTCTCGAAATTTCCTGGGCCACGCGCAAACGCCTTGCCCCCTTCCGTGATCCGGCAGAACGCTATGTCGCACTGGGTGATTACCTGTGCGAAATGGGGCGTTTTGGCAAAAAGAACGGCCTTGGATGGTATCGCTATGACGAAAACGGCAAAGCCCAGCCGGACCCGGAAGTCGATGCGCTGGTCATTGCCGAGTCAGAAAAGAAGGGCATCACACGCCGCGACTTTTCCCATGATGAAATCATCGACACCATCCTCGCGGCCATGCGCAATGAAGGCGACAAGATCCTGAGCGAAGGCATCGCCAACAGCCCGGATGCCATCGACGTTGTGATGGTCAATGGCTATGGCTTCCCGAGACATAAGGGCGGGCCGATGTATTTGACGCGCTCTGACAAGTAGGGATTGCGGCGACGGCAACGGGATTTGGTTCTGACTGCTCTTGTCTCTTGCCTTCGCAAAGAACCTGCAAACAGGTATCGGATAGATTTGAGGAAGGGGCGATAGCGCAGTCTGCGCGCGACCTGTCGGTCGTGCTCAACCTTCAGACTAAAAACGTGCCACTGGCACGTTTTCTTGACGTCTTCAGCCTTCAAGTTATGAGCACAGGCTCGTAACGCAGGAAGATCGAAGGTTCTAATTCTGACCCAAGACTAAAACGACAAAACCCCGCCGATGGCGGGGTTTGTTGTTTTGGTTGCGGGGGCATACCTGTTTGCCCAATTCTTTTCCCCGAGAAACATCAGATTTTGGTGCACTCGGTAGAGAATTGAGACCATACATTTCCGATCCTTGTCAAGTCGTTAACGGCATGATGGGGGTCCTACAATGCCAGCCGAATGGGGTCAGGCGAAGATCGAAATCCTTGCTTTGCGAGATGAAATTCTCGGCAAGCTTGAGCAAGGCATTCTGGTCAGAACAATCTACGAAGAACTGAGCGCATCGGGACGTATCACAATGTCTCGCAGGTCATTCTATGACCGCGTTAAACGACTGCGTACTGAAGCCTCGAAGTCCACACGCAATACCTCTGCGCAATCCACTGGGCGCACCAGCAAACCAATCCAGAACTACCTCACTGAGAAGTCGAAGCCAGCCACAAGCAATTTGCTCCCAAGCCTCAAGGCCGAAGAGCAAGAAGAGCTTGATCGCTTGTGGGAAGGGTCCTCGGACAACACGGAGGAAACTCCGTGAACTCCTGGAAATCAGATTACCTCACTCTTCACACCCGCCTGCGGCAAGCCCGCGAGAGCAAACACCTCACCCAAGCTGGTGCAGGTGAATGTATCGGCGTGTGCGAACGCACCTATCGAGACTTTGAGGCTGGCAGGACGGATCTGTCAGCAGCCCACATGTTCCGCCTCGCCACTGTGCTGGGCATCAAAATTATTATTTCAGATGGAGTTATCGCCGATGGCGTTGATTAATCTTACCCTTCAGGGCAAGGGCGGGGTCGGCAAGTCGTTTGTCGCAAGCCTTCTCGCGCAGCATTACCTCAAACGCGACACCCCGCTTCATTGCTATGATACCGATCCGGTCAACCAGACCTTTGCCGGATACAAGGCATTCCCCGTCGAAACCATTCGCCTGGGCGAACGTCCTGACGAGATCAACCCGCGCTATTTCGATGCCCTGATCGAACAGATCATGATCGGCCCGGAAGACGGGGTTGTGGTGATCGATAACGGGGCCAGCACCTTCCTGCCGCTGCTTGGCTATATGGTTGAAGCACAGGCCCTGCAAATGCTGGCCGATGCCGGTCATGAAGTCCGGCTTCATACGATCCTGACAGGTGGCCAGGCGCTTAATGATACCATGCAAGGGCTGCATCAGGTCTTGCAGAGCGTTCCCGATATTCCGGTCGTCGTCTGGCTCAATGAATATTTCGGGCGGATCGAACGCAAGAACGCATCTGGCGAAGTCGAGAGCTTCGAGCATTCCGGACTTTACAAGAAAAACAAGAACCGCATTCACGCGCTGGTCCGTTTACCCGAGGTTCGCAAAGAAACCTTTGGCCATGACATTGAACAGATGATGCGTGCCCGCCTGACCTTCGATGAAGCAGGCAGCCACGCAGACTTCCCCTTGATGTCGCGCCAGCGCCTGATGATGACCTGGCGTAGCATTGGGGCCTCCATGGAACAGGCGGTGCTGTAATGGCCAGCGTTCTTGATGAGGCTCCTCCGCCGCCCCTGACCATGGACAGCATCGAAGAGCTGCGCACCCATTTGTGGAAAGTTCATCAGGTCACCGTCGAGGACGGTGACCCGGTGCTCATGATCTACACCATCCACAAGGTCGTGCTCGACGAGCATCGCCGCCTGATCGATCAGCATAACCGCACCCTGTCCGGGATCATCCAGGCACAGGCAGAAACCTTCACCAACGAAGTCACTGCCGCCATCGAGGACTTCAAGAATGAAGCCCTGACTGATGCCGTGCGGGAACGTCTGTCTGCCATGCAGGAAGCCGCCCGCCTTGCTGATATGGCGCAGGACCGCTTTCGCAAGATGGTCAAGCTGATCTCCATCCTCACCGCTCTCAATCTGGTCGCCGTCGTCTTCACGCTGGGCGTCCTCACCGTTTTGACGATTTGACGACAAGGAAAACAGAACATGGATAAACGCAACCTTCTCAAAATCGCTGTCATCGCTGGCCTTGCCACATTGGCCATGACCGAACCCGCTTTTGCGCAAGACACTACAGGTGGCAACTGGTGGGATCCGGTTGTCTCCTTCCTCGAACTTCTGGCCGAAGGCTTTGGCAAGATCTTCGCCATCGCGCTTGGTCTTGGTTTGGTCGTCTATGGTGGTTGGGGAGCCTTCACAGGCAGGCTCGATCCACAACGCGGCATCATGATGGTGATTGGTGGCATCCTGGTCACTGCAGGACCGGCCATTGCTTCGGGTCTTCTGGGGGTTCTCAAATGAAAGCCGCCAGTGCTGTTCTCATTCAGGTCCAGCGCCAGATGACGCTGATCGGTCTACCGATCTCGCTTTTGCTTGTTGCCGGTCTCGTTGGCGTTCTGGGTTTTGTCCTGCCCGTCGTGTTCGATTTTCCTGCCCTGGTTATTCCAGGCGGGATCGTGGGCTTTGTCGGCGCATGGATCTATCTCGTCAAACATCAGCGGATCAATCCGAACTATGACCGCGATCTGCTGGTGACCCCAATGTTTTGGGGCAGCCGTAAGGGTGAGCGCCTCCTGACCACGGGAGGTCGCAAATGATTTGGGCCGATGTAATCACCACTGGTCTTGTGACCGGTATGGCGGGCGGCCTGGTCGTTCCGGCGGGTCGTCGCCTTTTGCTTGGGGATATTGAGCAAGACTGGCTGCAGGACGAGTTGGAACTCGACGGGATTGATCCGGTCGATGGTGTCACCGTGCGTGGCAAAGACGGGTCGCTGTCGCGTATCTGGCACCTGCAAGGGACCAGCTATGACGCCCGTATCGAGAGCGAGCAACAAACCTTGTTGCTTGGTCGCCAATCTCTTTTGCAAGAGCTTGGCAAACGGTCCGTCACTGTTCGGTTGTTCTCAGTCAAACGCCAGCGCGAGATTGCCGCTCATGCAAAGTGGCCCAATAGCGTGCTTGATGAGATCGGCACCGCAGAAGCAAGACAATATAAATCAAGCTACTTCATCGACTGGTATCTGATGGCAACGGCTCAGACCATGCAGCCCCTGCTGGATGCCGAAGAGAAAATCCCGGCCATTCTGTCGGAATACCGCCCGGAGTTGCTTGCCCGTTCTAACGACGATCAACCCTGTCTGCTGACCGGGTTTCTCAACGGATTGGTCAGCGGCGATTATCGCCGTGACCTTCCGGCAACCAGTCACAACTTGTCTGCAAACCTTCCCGCATCTGACCTTCATTGCGACAAGGTGACCGGCAACATCACCACACATGTTCCGGCCCGACAATTCCAAAAGGTCATTACCGTCACACTCTGGCCGGAAACAGTCTCCGGCCACCTGATCGGCGAGATCCTCGCCCTGCAGGGTGATATCGAGATCTGCCAAATCTGCGATCCTTGGGGCAGCGACCAAGCGGTGCTGGTCAACAAACGCCGCATGGCAGGTGAATCAAACTCATGGTTTGGCAATCCAGCAGCAGCGGCGGAAGTCTCAACCCTGCTCGACCTTTTAGCCGAAGGGAAAACGGCCCTTTTCGCCACCCAGTTTCAGATCATTCCCCGTGCCGAAACCGAGGAAAAACTCAACAGCCTTATCCGCGAGATCACAGAGATCCTTGGCAATAAACGGATCGGGTATGCCGTGCAAACCAAGGGGGCACCTGTCTGCTGGTTTAACCGCTTGCCTGTCGTTTCCAAACGCAAGATCAGACTGCCAGGCAGTCAGTTTATGGCCCCGCTGGATCTGCGTGATCAGAACATCGCCGCCCTTTGGGCTTTGCCGCATTCTGCAACCGGCATGTTGGCCAGCCAGTTCGGCCCAGCACCGGTGCGCTGGTTTAAAACACCAACCGGGCAGTCCTATGCGTTCCAGTTTCAGGTGGTCAACAAACCTTTCTCGCTCGGCAACTTTCTGGTCTTTGCGCCCTCCGGGGTCGGTAAATCAACCCTGATCATGCATCTGATGGGTGGCCTTGCGAAATTTGAGAATGTGCGGTCCTACATCTTTGATTCCAAGGAAGGCACACGCTTCATGGTCGAAGCCATGGGCGGTCTTTATCAAGCCTATGATGGACTATCGCTCAATCCGTTGGATGTTGGGGACGATAGCCCAAAGAACCGTGAACGTGTCTACGCGATCCTCAAGTCACTTGCCGGAATAGATCTCGAAGACGGTGACATCGATGCGCTCAATCATGCCGTCGATCTGGCGTTCCAGATTGAACCACCACACCGCACATTGAATGCCATCTATCCCTTTGCCTTTGCTCGTCGCTCTGCCCTTCGTCGCGCCTTCGCGCAATGGGTGACGGACGACAAGGGCAATACAGGTCTTCGTAGCCACATTTTCAACGCCCCGCATGACAGCCTCGGCGGCCTTCTGAACCAGTCGCACATGGTTGGCATCAACATGAACGAGGCACTGGCCGATCCGGCTCTCGGCGGGCCGGTGGTTGGTCATATTTCTGAGGCGATCAGTAAATCGGTTGCCGGACGTAATGGTGGCTTTGTCATCTTCATTGATGAAGCGGCCAAGCTGCTGTCCAACCCCGGCTTCCGCGATCTTGGTGCCGAGATGTATCGCGAATACCGCAAGCTTGGCGGTGCGGTTGGCATGGCGTTTCAGGATCCGGCAGGTCTGGGCAAAACCGGGGCCGCTGAAGCGATCATCGAGAACACCGCCACCATGATCTTCTTCCCGAACTCCAAGGTCACGGAAGAAAGCCTCAAACCGTTCAATCTCAATGAAGAGCAAAAGCTGTTTGTCCAGGGCCGCACGCGATCACGCAAGAAGAATGATCGGCGGGTTCTGATCATCAAGCGCGACGAGGCCAGCGGCTTTGAGGAAAGCGCCATTCTGGATGTCGATCTGACACCGCTTGGCGATGCTGCACGGTTTTACCGTTCCGGGCCGGATGCCAATAACGATCTGGCCACCATTCAACGCAAATGGGGGGACGCATGGCCAAGCCATCTGTAAGCAACTGCGATCACCCGAACATGATCAAACAATCCCTTTTAATGATGGCTGTAACCAGCCTCGTTGGCGCTGTCGGCCTGATTGCGATGATGCATTGGCCGCTCGCTACCAGTGTCGTCTTGATCGTCTTGCTATTCCTTCTTCTCGCAGGAGGTCGATCATGAACAGGCGTCTTCGTTCAGTTGCTCTGGCCTTCGGGATTGTTCTAGCAACCCCGGCCATTGCCTATGCGACCTATCCGGTGATCGATGTGTCTGCCATTGCGAAGTTGGGTGAACAGCTCAGCAAGATGCAAAAGCAGATTGATCAGCTCAAACAGCATACTGAATGGCTGACCAAACTGAGCGCTCAAGCCCAGGGCACGATTGATGCTATCGGGGCCATGGGACAGATCACCCTGCCCGTGCTGAACATGCAGAAGCTCACCAACCGGATCATGCGCGACATTCAATGTCTGACGCCAGATCTGTCTGGTCTGATGCCAGGCATGAATCTCGATGATCTCGACTTCTTTAGCATCTGCGAGGGTCGCAGCATCTATCGCAAGTCGCTTTGGTTTGATCCGAACGATCCTTCGACCTGGACCTTCCCGGAAGGCAGCGAGTTTGCTGGCAGCAACAATGGCTCCGGTTCCGGCAGCGGTGTCTGGTCCAATCCGGATCACCCGGTCAACAAAGCCAAATGGCAGGCACAACAACAAGCCCGTGCCATGGTCGAAGCCAGACGTGAAGAACTGGCCAAAGACGCAGTTACAACAGGCTTGGCTCAGAGCGATCTGACCGTTCAAAGCGCAGAAGAAATTCAGCAGGCAATCGAAGAGCTCGAAGCTGGCACCAACGGTGCGGCGGATATGAAGCGCCTTCTGATGGCAATTGCCAAATGGATGGCGATGTCAAACCGCCAGCAGGTTCAACAACAGCAACTCATGGCGCAGCTGGTCAAGATCCAGTCGACCATGTTGCTGCAATACCTGCCGCCCCAGCAGCGCGAAGATGCGGAGGCTGCAGAATGATCGGCTTAGTTTCCGCCTCTGGTGATGAACGCATTGTGGTTCTTGATATCAGCTTCGGTACGCCAGTCAGGCATGTCATTGCAGCCACCGGTGAAGATGTTGCGCCTCTTAACATAGGTGCAGTTCCAGCCAGTAAGCTGGTTCCATGGCTGCGCCTTCGCACCTGGTGGCAGGATCGAACGGTAGGCATCTTTCCAAACGTCGTAAACCAGACGCAGGTCATGACCGCGTTGGATCAAGTCACCCTGCGGGTGATTGGCAAGCTTCTGCAAAACCTCATCGCGAGCACCTGCGATCAGGTCTTTATTTGCTTCATAGACCGGCATCACCAGATCCCACTCTTCAAGCGCAGCTGGGCGATCAAACTTAGCCCAAAGCGACACAGCATATTCCCAATCCAAATAGTCCCCTTTGTTCAGCGCCACACCGAGAGAACTCGCCTGCGCTGCGCCAATCAAAAGGAAAAACGTCATGGATGAAACAGTGACGAATGATCTGATGTGCCTGACATGCGACGTGGTGACGGAGTATGTCGATCTGGCAAACAGTTTCACCCAGAAT
Source organism: Thalassospira sp. MIT121401 (assembly GCF_047125595.1). NCBI lineage: Bacteria > Pseudomonadati > Pseudomonadota > Alphaproteobacteria > Rhodospirillales > Thalassospiraceae > Thalassospira > Thalassospira sp. MIT121401. The sequence continues at coordinate 1,798,043 of NZ_CP138926.1, read as the reverse complement.
CTGAGCACTGTGCTGCTCGACCCAATGTGGTTCATCTATCTCTCCGTCGTTGGTCTATGGATCGTCATTCATGGCGGCAAGATGATCATGGGAAAGGGCGATCTAATTGGATTCGCTCATGAATTCGCATTCATCATTATAGCTGGTCTGCTGCTCGGCGGGCAAGGGCCCACTCTCGTAAATTCCATCTATCAGATGGCTTTATCAACGATGGGTAGTGCTGCTGGCGTTGTTCTGTCTGCCGGTATGGAAGGTGGCATTACAGCCGCCACGATCCCGAGTGAAGCCTCCTCACTGGGCGGCATGGCACAACTCGTTTACGTCGCCGAGCGTGGCTTACTCGTTGTCTTGCGCATCGCCTTTGAAATCTGGTCGTCCATCTCGCTCGGCAATCTGATGGCTGGGGTCTACGGCGTGCTGCTCGCCCTGCCCTACATCATCCTGATCATTGTTTATTTCAGCCAGGTTGTTGTCAGCATCTTCCGCGTGATGATGTTCTCAGCCCTCTCTCCGATCCTGATGCTTGCCGTCGGCTTTGGTTGGGGACGCGGCATGGCGATCACGGGAGTTCGAACCGTCTTTGCCGCCTTCATGGTGCTGTTTGGATCAACTCTGGCACTTGCTCTGTGTCTCTATGGCGCAGCCTCCCTTGATATCCAGAACACCGAAAACGTTCGCGAGATCACATCAATCGACAATCCCGGCCTTTGGGTTGCCATCGTTCTTGGCTGGATGGGTACAGCCTTTATGGCCGAGGCCACCGGCATGGCCAACTCGATTGCCGGATCCCAGCTGACCAATCAGGCCGCCGCCGTCATTACCGCTGGCATGACCGCAACCGGTCTGTCCCTCGTCAATGCCGCCAAGAAATACGCACCGGGCGGTGCTTCTGCCGCCCTTGATGCTGTTCTCTTGGGTGCGGGAGCCGCCCGCAATCCGGTTGGAGCGGCAGGAGCTGCCAAAGACAGTCTCGTTGCGGCCAAGAATGCCGTCATGGAGCGCCTCAAGACACCGACCTTTGATCGGGGAGGCAAGCCATGAAGCGTCTCAAGAAATTCCTGCGTGATGTCTTTTTGATCATCGCCGTTTTTCCTCTCGTTGCGCTCTGGCTGCTGGTTCTGACCGGCATGTTTTCGCCAGAAAGCCTGATCGTCTTTGTCATGGCCCTTCGCGAAGTTGATGCAGACCAGTTGGCCGGTCTGACGCGCAGTGCCGTTCATATCTGGATCGCGCTTTCCATCATCCTTGCCCTTGCCAAGCTTGTTCTTGGTTTAGGCGCGTCATCCTCCCCGACCGCCACCAATCAGAAAGGATCGCAGCCATGCGCCTGATCCCCAAACATTTCGCCCCCATTCTTTGCCTTACCGTTTTCCTGTCCGGCTGTGTCTCCGTTTCAAAAGACCGCGAGATCCCCAAAGACGGAACCGGAACCGATGAAATGAAACTCAGCCCCTGTGTCTGCGATCCGGTTGAGTTCAATGGCGAGGGTTTCTCATGGCTTGGCTAGGACGCATCGGCAAACGCGATAACGGGCGCAAGTCGATGGTCAAAACCACCCCGACGCATAAAGCCACCGTTGCTGCAGATCCGTTCAGCTTTCAGGCCAGCCATCGCAGGCTCGCCTGGATGCTGCGCCTGTCTGCCGGAACCAACATTGTGCTTGGCGCTGGAGTGGTCGTTCTGGTGCAAACGGTTGCGCATCTCGTGCCTCTCAAGGAAACCGAGATTGCTCTGGTCCGGACCTATGGCCCGGATGACCGCACTTATGTTGTCGAACCGGTTAGCAAGAAGGTCGAAGGTTTTGAAGTCTTCCTTGAAGCCCAGGCAAAACGTTTTGTCCTGATCACCAACGAGATCGATCCGGTCACGCAGCAAGAACGCCAGCGCGAAGCATCCAGACTGTCTGATGCCAGCTTCTGGGAACGCTTCAAACGCGAGCGGATCGATAGCGGCCTAATCACCGAGGCCCTTGAAAAAGGCATCGAGCGCGAAGTGCGGATCGTCTCCATCGATCCCATCGCCACCTTGTCCTCAGACCATAAATACGCGGTCGATTTCATCCAGATCGACCATCGTCGCGGCAAAGAGATCTCGCGCAAAAACTTGCGCGCTTACCTGACGCTGGCCACCCGCCCGCAGAACGTCTCCGAAGCCGACAAATACACCAACCCTTTTGGCGTCACCGTGCTCGACATGGTGCTTAGAGAAAGAGGCGCGTCATGAAACGCCTGATCAATCTTGTTTTCCATATCGTTTTTGGCAGCCTGATACTGGCCATCCTCCTTCTTGGCTATAAGCAGGCGAATGCGCAGACCGCTGCACGTCCGCCAATGCCTGGACAATCGCAGCAACCGTTTTCTGGTACGCAAATCACCCCGCAACAATCCGCACCGGCCATGCCGGTGCCCGAGAGCGTGGTCGATCAGGCCCGCGATCAGAATGAGGGCTATTTCACCGCAATGAGCCGTCCGCGCACCAGCGGCCAGGTTCAGGATGTGTGGGATGATGCAGATTCGAGCGATGCGGTTTATGCGACAGATCTTTGTGATGATTGTACTTACAAGATCCGTACCCGCGAGTTCATGGTCACGGTTGTTGAACTGCCACGCGGTGAAAAGATTGAAGCGGTCGATCTTGGTGATGATGGCGGGTTTTCTGTCAAACCACGCGGTGAACGTCGTTTGGCTGTGCGCCCCAGTGGATACGGTTATGACACCTCACTAGTTGTTTATGGCAAGTCAGGTGCTGTTTATCCGTTCTATTTGAGGGCCGAGAGCTTCAACTCGGTCAATGTGCCCGATCTGATTGTGCGGATTGAAGGATCCGTTCAGATCGAAAGCGACCCAGCGGTTGCTGGCTTTGACGACATAGGTAAAGCCAGCCTTCCGGCCATGTCTGTTCTAGGGCTTGGCAACAAGCCTGCAGCTATCGACAGTGCGATTTCCGGACTGAGTGACACCAATCCGGGCACGCCAGACGGTGACTTTGTGGCGCAATCCCCGTTTGACCCGAACGCCCTGCATGGTTGGGGTGAATATGATCTCTGGGGCGATGAAACGCTACGTCCAGAAACAGTCTTTCGAGATGACCACTTCACCTATATCCGCTTTGGCAAGCGCTGGAAGGATATCGAACTGCCGACTGCCTATGTGGTGGTTGATGGCATAGATGAGTTGGTCAATACCCGTGTCCAGGGTGAGACCTATATCATTGAAAGCACCCGTCCGCTAATCACGCTCAAAAGCGGTAAGAGCTTCCTCTGTGTTGAATATACCGGGGAAGGCGCATGAGTGCATTTTGTGACGTTGCACTGGTACTTGGCCTGACCTTTGGGGGTGTATGTGCCGAACCGGTTGTGAATGAACCGCCAACCTTGCCTGCTGATGATCCATCGGTCTGGGCCCTTCCGGCCCCGCCGCCTGCGCCGGTGGTCCCAACTCCAACGATGCCACCGATCATCATCAAGGAAGCCAAACCGGAACCAGAACCTGCTCCGGCGCCCGAGCCTGTGCCGCAACCTGAACCTGTTCCTGAACCGCCCGCGCCGGATCCCTATCGCATGGCCTTGGAGGCCGCCTGGCAACATCGCGTTTCCTTGTCGTCAGACTGGGGCACACCAGCATGGCAATCTTCTGAGATGACTAGTGGTTCGGACCATGCTGTCCTGCCTGGCATGGCAACGCCTTCCTCACTTGATCCACTCGATCTGCCGGTCAGTGATGATGAGAAAGCCGATTATGAAGGCCCGCGCCGGACATCCACGCTTCCGGTCGATAACAGCCGGATCATTACGGCGGACCGCTATATCACCGTGATCCTTGAAACCGGGATCAACAGTCAGGTTGGCGGTAATGCGACAGGCACCGTCATCGTCCAATCAGCCCGTGATGTCTATGGCTATCACGGGCGCAATGTCCTGATCCCCAAAGGGTCTCGTCTGATCTGCAATTATGATCCGCCCAAGGACATGGGCAGCTCGCGCCTGTCAATTGCCTGCGAACGGATCCTGATTGCCGGACACCGTGCCGAGATCCGCCAGCTCGCCTCTCCGATCAGTGACATTCAGGGTCGCCAAGGCGCTGCTGGCGAAGTGGATCGCCGTTTCTGGGAACGCTATGGCACCGCCTTCATGCTGACCGGGATTTCGACGGCTGTCCGCTATGCCGCTGCCACCACAAAATCAGAAGAAAGCGACGGCGAAGTCGCAACTGCGGCTGCTGAGAAAGCCGCCGAAGAACTCTCGACCCGCTTTGGCGAGATCAGCGCCAGCGTCCTTGAAGAGACGCTCTCGCTGCAACCCATCATCACCATCCCCCAAGGCACCCGCCTTCAGATCCGTCCGGCAACGGACTGGCACATCGCAAATGTGGAGTAAAAGCATGAACAAACGAACCCTTTGGTGTTTGCTCCTGTCATCCTGCCTGGTCTCTCCAGCACTGGCTCAAATACAAGGAACAACTGGCACAACATCCTCACAGGCTGTACCCGGCATCGAGGAAATGGTGCGCAAGGTGAATATCGTCACCCGCGCAAAAACCCGCACCGCCGTCTCGGAAAACGAACCAATGGCCATTGATCTTGGCTTGGTCGATGTGCCCGGTGCGCCTGCCAAACTGACCGAAGGTGTCACCGCCAAGGCGTATGCCCGCTATGTCACCTTTGAGGACAATTTGATCGCCCAATTGGTGCTGACCGGCGTTGAAAAAGATGGCAAATCCGAACCACTCGATTCCAATGATTTTGTCGCCCAGTTCAATATGGAGAGCCCCGAGCTCGATCCGGCGTCACCCGTCACCATCGAGGGCAATCAGGAAACGCTGCTTGCGGCTCTGCAGCGCTTGAATAATGTCGAAGAAGAGGACGACAAGGAAGAAAAGGAAACCGAAAGCGCTGAAGCTGATACCGGTGCCTCAAACACTGTCGGATCGAATGCATCAAAGAATGCCGATGCGGCGGGCTATTCGACACCATCAGCTCTTGATGTTGAGGAAGATACCAGCACACCGACGGTGCGTGTCACGACCGAAGGCTGCAACATCCGGGTGGATCTGGCACAGCTTGTTGCTGTCCAGCAAAGCCGGGTTGAAACCACCGAAGACGGCAATGTAAGCGCGGGAACCTGTGAGGATGGCGCAGATCGCTATCCACTGGATCGCAGTTATTCAGTTTGTGGCGATACCATCGATATGGAGACGCGCCAGGCAACTGCACAGTATCTGCTGTATTACACCGATGGTGGTGGCAACCGTCAGGAAGTTACTGACTGCCTGAAGGATGAAGACAAGGTCTTTGACATCACCGAGAAGACCTCAGCCTGCTCGGTCTATCTTGACTATAACGAGATGATGGCCGTCCCGCAGGCATCCCTTGTCTATGTCAATGCGAGCAACAATGAAGTCCAGGTCAGAAGTTGCGAACCATCAGAGGAGCTGGCGTCTGTTCCCCTCGTCTCGGTAACCGATGGCTGCTCAATCCGGCATGATTTTGCCGCTAGTCGCTCTTATCAAACCGGACGCCATATCTATGAGCTGAACGGCACCACCTGGCAGGCCGATGCCTGCTCGGACAATGGCACCGAATACCCCCACGAAACCGTTTATAAAAGTGCCGCAGGTCAGGAAGTTTGCGCACCGATCATTAATCAGGCGGCTGGCACCGTCACCCGCCAAAGCCGCAAACAGATTGTGGTCAACGGGGTTGAGCAATTCATCACTGAATGCAAACCCGACAGCGCCAATATTGCCATCCAGTCAACTATTGATGGCTGTGACAATCCTTCACTCTGGAACCACGATCTGGCGGCTGGCACAAGTTATGGTCGCGAGCGGTTTTACTATCTGCTCGATGGCGTCCCGCAATATGTCACCGAATGCCAAGATAGCGAGGTTGCCTATCCGCATCATGTCGAGACCACCGGCTGGCAAAACCATGATGACCAGTTGTTCTCCTATCGCCTGACCACGGTCTATATCGAAGGCACGCCAAAAGGTCGTTACAACATCAAGACCAGTGAAGTTCTGCCGGGTGAACCACAGACCGCCTATGTCTATGATGGTCAGGGACCGAAAGCCAATGGCGATATCTGGTATGAGGACTGCACCCGTTTTGAAGGGCGCGATCTTGTAAATACCTATAAGCGCCCGGATGGCACGACTTATGGCTTGAAAGTCGATGAAGCAACACCGGCAAATCTGGGGAATGTCTGCAGTGCCGTTGTTAGCTGGGCCGCCCCTACCTATTCGAGTTGGACCGCTCCGCAAAACCATAGTGGTGGTCCGTGTGGCAATAGCAGTTACACCGCAGGCGGATATGTAAACCAGGGCGGCGGCGATGGTTATTCGTGGGTGAACAATACCGTCTCACTGTCAAATCATTGCAACTACACATCTAGCGTCGGCACAAAGATCATCAAGCGCGAAGACGGTGAGATCATTGGCGATGCCATAGACAAAACCTGTACGACATCTTCCGCATATGGAGCCTATGAGCAGAAGCGCTCGGGCAACCAGTACTGGATCAATTACCGTGGCAATTCCGGCGGATCACCGACACACACCGATGCAGTGAAAAGCAGCTGCATGGGCAGCTGGGGGTGGTGGTAATGAACGCCCTTTCCCCCAATCCTTTGTTTGAGAAGATCCTCGGTCCTCTGGCCAGCTATTACAGCGATCTCTCAACCGTCGAAATCCGTATGAACCGCCCCCACCGCGTCGTGACTGAACGACGCGGGGAAGGCAAGCGCGAGATCGAGGATCCTGCCCTTACACTGGCCGCCATCGAGCGAATTGCCATCAGTCTCGCCAACCAGCGAGGCCTGAAGTTCAATCCCGATGACAATCCAAAGCTCTCCTGCATCCTGCCGGGCAATCATCGCTGCGAGATCCTTGTTGGTGCATCGGTCCGATCACATCTGAGCCTCGCGATCCGCTGCAAGCATCCCTTCACCCCGTCCTGGGAACAGGCCGGAGTAACACCGGCCATCCGCGATTACCTGATCGAGAAGGTTGCCGGTGATGCCAACATGATTATCAGTGGCGCAACCAACACCGGCAAAACCACCTTGCTCAATATGTTGCTCGCCACCATTGATCCTGCGCGGCGCGTGCTGGCCATCGAGGACACCCCGGAACTTCATATCGAGCAGTTCTGGGATGGCAATGGCCTGATTGCGGCGCGTGAGGCTGGAACGGGCAGCGGCATGGTTGGCTGGCGCGAGATCTATGATCATCTGATGCGGATCACGCCTGACCATATCCTGTTTGGTGAGATCAGCACCCAGAACGCCTTTGCTGCACTGGCTGCGCTCAATTCCGGGGTCACAGGCTTTATGTGCACCATCCATGCCGAAAGCCCCTGGCAGGCCATTCACCGCAAGTTTGATCAAAACATCGCCTGGGCCGGTGAAACCATGCCGCGTGTGCCGGAGTTTCTGGCCGAGCTGGTCGATGTCGTCGTTCAGATCAAACGCAATACCGATGGCTGGCGACGCATCACCGAGATCTGGGAACCGAGAAATGATCGTTACGTCCTTCAAGACGGCAAGGAGGTGTTGTCATGACAGCTTTTTACCGTCTGACACTTCCGGTCATCCTGATTGCAATGATCGCCGCCATTCTCTGGCAATGGCAACTCGCCGTCGGGTTTGACGCGCTTGATCTGCGCTGGTGGCAATGGTCGCTTGAGGCCGCCACCCATTCGGCGGGCCTTCCCGATGAAATGCTGTATCCGGCCCTTTGGATTGGCATCACCGGATTGCTTTCCATGTTTGGTGTTCTGGCACTTGCCACACGGGCCAATAACAGCACGCTTAAAGGCAACCGCAAGGGCGATGAACTGCATGGTTCCGCCCGCTGGGCAAAGCTCAAGGACCTCAAGAAAGCACGACTGTTTCGCAAAGACGGCGTGGTTGTTGGCGGTTGGCCATCATGGTTTGGCCGGATCCGCGAATTGCGCCATGACGGGCCGGAGCATGTTCTGGTCTGGGCACCAACCCGCACGGGCAAAGGCGTGAGCCTGATCCTGCCCACCCTGCTCAGTTGGCGCGAAAGCATTCTTTGTCTTGATATCAAGGGCGAGAACTTTGCCAAGACCGGCGGCTGGCTTGCCAGCATCGGGCACAAGGTCTTGCGCTTTGAGCCCTCCGCCAGCACTGGCTCGGCCCGCTTCAACCCGCTGGCCGAAGTGCGCATTGATACCGAACAGGACATCGCCGACTGCCAGAACATCGCAGCCATGATCATCGATCCCGATGGCCAGGGCATGAAGGATTACTGGCGACAGGAAGGTTATGGCTGGCTTTCGGTCGTGTTGCTTCATGTCATCTATCGGGTGCGGCGTGATGAACACCGTACGGCCTGTTTTGATGATGTGAATACCTTTCTCTCGGGCATTACCGGCGACGGCGACGCGGAAGAAAGCGACGATAATTTCGAGCATATTCTTGCCGAAATGGCGTCCTTTGATCATGGCAAATCCCATGTGAACAAGGAAGTTCGGCGCGGGGCCAACAGTATGATGATCAAGGCCCCGCAGGAACGCTCTGGCGTGCATTCAACCGCCAAAACGCAGCTGACCGTCTTTGCCGATCCGATCATCGCACGCAATACCGCGACCAGTGACTTCCGCCTGCATGATCTGATGAATGGCGATGCGCCAATGGCATTGTTCCTTGTCGTTTCACCTGCAGACAAGGATCGCTTGCGGCCCCTGCTGCGCATCATCCTCAATCTCTTTATGCGTCGTCTGACGGAACGCATGGCGTTTGGGGCTGGCCAGACGCTCGCCGGATACAAGCACCGTCTGCTTTTGATGCTCGATGAGTTCACCTCCATCGGCAAGCTGGAGATCTTCGAGGAATCGCTCGCCTTCATGGCAGGCTATGGCCTCAAGGCGATGATCATCGTCCAGAACACCGAACAGCTCTTCAAGCATTACGGTCGTGATGAATCGATCATGGCCAACTGCAAGATCCGGGTCGCCTTCACGCCAAACAAACTCGAAACCGCCAAGCTGCTCTCGGACATGACCGGTAAGGCAACCATCGTTCAGAAACGCAGGTCACGCTCTGGACGAATGGGCGACCTCGGGTCTGTCTCGGACAATCTGGCCGAAACCTCCCGCCCGCTTCTCACCCCTGATGAATGCATGCGCCTGCAGATCATTGATACCGAGGGCCGCAAACCAGTCCCCGGCGATGCGCTGATCTTTGTCGCCGGTCTGCCGCCCATCCTTGGCCGTCAAAAGCTCTATTTCCTGGATCGCGAACTGTCTCGTCGTTCGAAAATGACGCCACCCCAAATGGCGTTCTCTTCCACGCCCTCTGCATCTCACAAAGGAACCAAATCATGAAGTCACCCAACACATCTAACAACACTAACACCCCCACTTCTGCCGGTCTTGATGACCAGGACTATCTCACCTTGGCCTCCTCGATGATCAACAGTGAAAGCCAGGTTGGCCCTGTGCCGGTCGATCCGGACATTGCCGAAGCCATGGGCGCATTCTCCGAAGACGCCCTGTCTGCCGATGACGCGTTCGACAGTCATTTTGACGGTATCGACCCGACTTCTGATGCGGAGGGTTCGAACCATGGCTGATAAGAAAAGCTATCGTGATCAGGTGGTCGAAGAACTGCTTGGCCATATCGAAGCAGGCACCGCGCCCTGGCAAAAGCCATGGGAACCGGGGAAAGTCCGCATGGCCCCGTTCAATCCGGTTTCCGGCAAAGACTATCGCGGCATCAATGCCCTTTGGCTTGAAATGCGCGGGCGCTCCGATCCGCGCTGGATGACCTACCGCCAAGCAACAGCTCAGGACGCGCAAGTCCGTAAGGGCGAAAAAGGCACCATGATCGAATATTGGAAATGGTCCGAGCGCGAGAAGGTGCTCGATGACACTGGCAAACCGGTTCTTGACGAAAAGGGTGTTGCGAAAACCCGCGATGTGCGGTTGGACCGGCCACGGGTGTTTCATGCTGTGGTCTTTAATGCCGAACAGATCGATGGCCTTGCACCCTATATCGCACCAGAGCCGACCTTCAGCCCGGTTGAACGGGCCGAGCAGATCCTCAAGCAAGGCAATGTGCCGATCTTCCATGATCAGAATGACCGGGCGTTTTATCGGTCATCAACAGATCAGATCCACATGCCTCATCAGGCCGCCTTCAAAGGCCAATACGAATATTACGCCACCGCCCTACATGAACTTGGCCATGCCACCGGCCATCAATCACGCATGGCCCGCGCGTTCGGGCCGTTTGGCTCGGAAGTTTACGCCAAGGAAGAACTGCGGGCCGAGATCGCAAGCTACATGCTGACCACCGAGCTTGGCCTTGGCCACTATCCGGAACGCCACGCCGCCTATGTCGGTTCATGGATGAAAGCCATCAAGGAAGACCGCAATGCGCTGTTCACTGCGGCGCGCGATGCAGAAAACATCCGCACCTGGATCATGGAGCCGGATCTGCGCCAAAGCTTGATCCCGGAGAAAGCCAAAGAACAAGCCAAAACCATCGCCCAAAACCCGGCTGTTGAACAACAGAAGGAAAATGCCATGAGTGATGAGATGTCACAGGCTCCCAACCAGGACACCAACATCGAGCGCAAACGCATCTATCTCAATGTGCCGTTTAGTGAGAAGGATGAAGCCAAGGCGCTGGGCGCAAAATGGGATCGCCGGGCCAAGGCTTGGTATGCACGAGATAATATGGAGCTTGCGCCCTTCAAACGCTGGCAGAAAACCAAAGCCCAAACCCCTGAGCCTAGGATCAGTCCGGAGCAGGAATTTGCGGAGGCGCTGAAGGAAAACGGCTTGATCCTCGATGGGCCACCGACCATGGACGGTAAATGGCACCGGGTAGCGGTCGAAGGAGATCGCAAAGGCCAGAAAAGTGGCTCCTATCGCGGGTTCCTCGAAGGGCTTCCGGCAGGCAACATCACCAATTACAAATCCGGGCAGGATCCGGTCAAGTGGGTGGCGACCGGAACCAAGATCGATCCCAAAGAATTGGAACAGTCCAGAGCCGAAGCTGCAGCCCGCAAGGCAGCCCAGGAACAGGAACTCCGCGTGCAATATCGCGCCGTGGCCAAACGCGCTTACGGGATTTTCCAGAACGCCGAACCGGCTCCGGCCAATCATGCTTACCTGCAAAACAAACAGGTGCCTGCAGGAGACCTGCGCATTGATCAATCGGGCAATCTTCTGATGCCGATGGCCAATGAGAAAGGCTTTATCGAGAACATCCAGACCATCCATCCCGATGGCACCAAGATGTATCTCAAGGACGGCAAAAAACGCGGCCTGATGCATATGATCGAGGGCGATCCCAAAGGCCCGATGATCGTCACCGAAGGTTACTCCACCGGCCAAAGTCTGCATATGGCCAGTGGGCTGACCGTCGTGGTTGCGCTTGATTCCGGCAATCTCGCACCTGTGGCCGAAGCCCTTCACAAAAGGCACCCGGACCGGTCCCTGGTGATTGCGGCCGATGATGATCATGCCAATCAGATCAATGCCGGGATCAAGGGAGCCGAACGGGCATCTGCACTGACCGGTGCGAAGATCCTGCGTCCGGATCTGAGTGACGAAGAAAAGGCTAAGGGCCTGACCGATTTTAACGACATCCATCGGGAACGTGGTCTTGAGGCGTTGAAACGCCTTGTCACCGAACAGCTCGGCCTGACCAAACCGAAAGCCAAATCCAGAACACAGGGACGCGAGCAGCAGACTGCCAGCTTGGCGGTCTGATCCCCGAATGCCGGTGGCGCTATGTACGCCACCGGCACCTTTTTCCTCTTTCCTCTTTGCCTTTTACCAGGAGAACGCCTCATGACCGAACAAGATGCGACAGACATTTTTGAAAAGCGCGCCAATCTTGAAGGGGCTCAGGATCTTGATTGCAACATGTGCGGCCCGGCATTGGTCTTCGCCCTGCAGGCAGGCGAAAATACCTTCTCGCTTGATCTCCCCACCCTCCTGCAATGCCTCCACCTTGCCGAGCAGAAGGCATCTGTTCCCAAGCTGGGTGCCGCGTGGTGGAACAGTGTTATAAACCATTATAATATCGGTTCTTCCCTCCGTGAGACCGTCGCCGGGAGATCCGATAATGCACGTCTATAAATTGCAGGCGCAGACAGTCGACGAGAAAGAGATCGAGCGCACTGCCTTTGAACGCGACACCAGAAAACTTGAGCCCTGGTACCAGGTCACCGACGACAAACAGCGCGAATATGCCGTGTGCCCCGCGTGTGACAATCCGATCCGCCTGGTAGGGCTCTATGAGGAGCTTCCTCATACCGACCGCCCCTATGGTCGCCACACAGGCAAACCGGTCACCGGATTTGATTATTTCAATGCCGATAATTTTGAATGGTGTCCCTATGTGCGCAAGAACCAGAGCAAAGGCAGCAGTCGCAAGCGCGGCATGGAAGGCATTTCTCTCAAGATCCTTGGCATCGTTCTGACCCAGTTTGACCGGGTGATCTACATCATCCGCAAAGAGACCGGCATCTGGATCTCGCCCCAAATTGCACTCGCCATGCTGGAAAACTGGATCGAAGCTGAAGGCTACCGCTTCCATGATGCAACACTGCGCAACATCCCCTGGATGTTTGCCTATCGCTCCAAGGGGCTCTCGATCTTCGGGCAAAAGATCAGCAAGGGACAGGACGAACTGCGTCAGGCGATCATCGAAGGCATTCCCCATGCCCGTTTTGATGAAAATGGTCGTATTACAAAAGGCGATCAGTTTTATGAAGTGACCTGGTGCTTTGTCGATTACCGTCGCAAGACCGAAGACGACAGCCTGATCGAGATGGTCGAGTTTGAAGTCTGCGATGGGGATCGCAACGTGGTCTTCGCCAAAACCATAACGTTTGATCCAAGGTATTTTGCAAACCTGATCAATTACAGCAATCCCGACAAGCGGGAGCCGCATCTCATCGCAAAGGCCAAAGAGGTCTATGATCGCAAGTTCGGTGCCGATTTTACACGCAGTCTCGTCAATCTGGTTGGCGGGTTTGATGCCACCCTTCCCGAGAGTATCCGAGCCGAAATGATGCCTGGCGGTTCTCCCACAGGATCTTCCGGGCAATAGCGGAACAAGAAATGGCCACCGAACGTCACGTCATCAAAACCTATCTCAACGACGAAGAGAAAGCGCGCATTGATCAGCTTGCCCACCAGCTGCGGCTGTCACGCTCGGAACTGCTCAAACGCTTGCTGATGAATACCAAACTGCCCAGTGCCAGCGACTTTGCTGCATGGCAGGGCATTCGGGATCTGCTCAAGGTCAATGCCGATCAGGCCCGCCTGGGCAATCTGTTCAAGCTCGCGCTTGATGAGCCGCTTTCGGCAGATCTGCTCAAGAAGTTCGACAGCCTGAACCGCGATATCGAGGCGACACAGACCGAGCTCAAAGCCGCCATTGGCGATATCCGGATGCAGCTTCAGCCCGGCAAGAACCCGCAGGGAAAATCATGATTGCAACCCGGATCGGCAAGAAATCTGGTGTGCCAGACAACTACACCCGTCTTGGCCAATACATCGCCGCAGCCGAGGAAAAAGGCGAAAAACTGCATCAGTTCTGGATCCGAAATTGCGATGCCGGCACAAATATCGAGGATCTCGATCTGGCCCTTCTGGAGATCGAAGCAGTTCGGCGACAAAAGCCCGATATTGCCGACAAAACATATCACCTTGTCGTTTCTTTCCGCTCTGGCGAGCAGGACAAACTGACCAAAGAAGATCTGATGGCCATCGAGGCGGAATATGCCAAGGCACTTGGCTACGGCGATCATCAGCGTGTGGCGGGAACGCATATCAACACCGATAATTTCCACATGCATATTGCCTTTAACAAGGTGCATCCGGAAACGCTCAATGTGATCACACCGCACCGGGACTTTAAGATCCTCGCCAAGGTCTCGCGCGAGATGGAGAAGAAATACGACCTCGCCATTGATCCCGGCATGACCGATGGAAAGGAGCGCAATCCAAACAAGCTGTCACCTGCAGCACGGAACTACGAGGCACATACCTGGCAGGAATCATTCCAGCGGCATGTGTTGAAACATCGTGATGAGATACTGGAAGGCTTGGGGAAGGCCAAGAACTGGCGAGAAGCGCATAAGATTCTGGCCGAGTACGACATATCCATCAAACTGCGCGGCAATGGCATGGTTTTGATGAGCCCTGACGAGCAGGCGATGAAGGCCAGCCAGTTGGATCGATCATGCAGCAAAAAAAGCCTTGAGGAACGGTTCGGGGTGTTTGAGGCACGACGAGCAAAAACGCAGGGCAAGTCGAAACGTCGCTACAAGCCTCGCCCCCTCGTTCGACATCGCAACACCCCTGCCCTCTGGCGCCGTTATCTCAGCACCCGGAAAGTCATGCCCCGGCAGCCCAGCCTAGCGGCAAATGCCTTGCGAAACTGGAAGATGTTTTTGCTCATGGAAGCCCATCAGGATCCGCTGGCGATGGTGTTAATCATGGCGCATCGGGAGATGCTTAGTCTCTTGAGCCCGCGCACATCCCTGAAGAAAAATCGCCGTCCTAAAATGGAAAGGCCGTCGTAAAGCACACACACCTATTGGTCTCAAACATCCATACTCTCCATTTGCATGTATTCAGGCCTAAAGTATCAACATGCGGAACTCTAGCTCCAAATGAGATCACGATGGGAGGTATCGCAAACGGCAGAACTCAACGTAAAATGACTTTCATTCTCTAGCCTGAAAGTGGCAAAAAACCTCCAAATCCTAGCACTCTAGCTTCAATGACAAGTGAAACGATCAAACGATAGACTTCCAATCTAATATTGCACCTAACAGGTGCCTGAAATGGGTTAGACAAACTCAATCAACCCACCTGCACCTCAATTTGTTTGGCATCCACCAGCGTTGTGATCTCGGAATAGAGATCCGCACTTTGACCTGGCGCCGAAATTGAAATAACAAGTGCATAGCGTGCTTTGTCGCTAACACGCTTCTGACCTGCATGCGATTTCCACCAACCACCAACCGGGTAAATAGCGATAGCGTCATGGCCAGCCAGTTCAATCGCTCTGCCTCGCCAGAGATCACAATGCAGAGAACCAGCTTGAATCGCCTTTGATCCTAGCAGCCAACGGCTCGTCTCTCCATCAGTCTCTGTACCGTCTTTTGCTTGGCTAGCGGAAATTCGACTGCGAAACCGAGCATTGGTTTCAGTACGCTTCTTCATGTCGAAACGAAGACCAAAGGAACGATAGGTGTCCGGTCTGGTCGCAGCCTTGCCCGTCAGGTTTGGCTCAATGAAATATGAGAGCGTAACTTTCATGGTGACGACTTCATTTTCGAGCTGCTCAAGAGCTGTTTTAGGCCAAGGCAAATTGTAAAAATGCACCTCGTTAAAGACGCCAGTTCGCCCATCAGCCCCGTAAGTAAAAGGTTGAATTTCGGCCTGAGCCACAAGTGTAGCGTCATTGCGTGCCGATAGGATCGCACGCTCGATATTTGGCACGCCATACCCGAATTCGCGGAGGTATTGCTGCTTTTCGGCCTTCGAGCCGGTTTTCCAATGGGCCCCTCGGCCAATGAATTTTTTACGGATTGGTTCAGGCCAATGAGCAGAATCAACGGTAAGTGCACGATGTGTCTCTGGCCAAAGATCGGGTAACGCGGCCTGCAGTTGCCCAACGAAATGACCGGCCATACCTACTGCTGCACTAGTCGCCCAAAACGGAACCAAGGGGTCAGCTACTACGTCAGATCCCGTCGACAGAAGTGACACCGATGGGCTCCAACCGCAAAATCCTGTTTCATCTGACATCATGTTTCCTGCTTCGAACAGTACCTCCGGCTTAATTGGCGTTAAGTCATCAGGAAGCTGTTGTGAACCACGGCTGAACGGGCTGCGATGGTTCGCTGGTACTGCGGGGTAGAATGTTGGCGGCGGCGCTGGCGGCTCTTCCTTTCTGGTAAAACCACCGATAGTCAAGGCATTCCAACTTTGTGACGGGTCCTCCAATGGCTGAGAGGGTAAGACGTCGACAGCCATTCCTCCAGATACGTTGCCGGTGGCAACAACCATAAGCCGCTTAGTCCGCTCAAAAGCTAGAACTTTTTCATCATCTTCACCGGGCATGGCCCCGGCGGCGATTTGATCAAGTGCTCCACTCCAAGTTGACGGACGACTTGCCGGAAACTCTGGTGTGGAGGTTGCTATGCAATAGCTACGAAGTGCGTCAGGTCGCTCAATCTCAACCTTGCTGATCGCACCTTGGGTGACGACACCATAGCTAGGTGGTTTGGTCGCTGGAAAGCCTTGAGGTGGCAATAACTTCATTGATTCCGTGCCATGCGTTAACATAACAGGACCGATATTATTCATCACCAATTCGAGATCACCGTAGAGGACGAGGCCAGCTAATGGTGTACCGTGGCCACCATCGGCTCCATGGTCATCGCTACCCCAATCATTGTCGTATGCCCACGCACCGCGTAGACCGGGTCCGATCAGTGGGTGGCCTGCAGCAACACCCGTGTCGAGTGTGCAAACGACAGGAGCATCTTCCTCGGGAGCAACAACTCGTTGGGCCAGTTCTTCAACCCAATCATGCTGCCCTAATCGTAAGTCTCCGTGATTTAGAAAAGATTCGATAGTCCCCGTTGCACGGCGTATTTCAGAAATTGCACCCGGTACTCGCATCGCGAAATTAGCAACTGTGGCGGCCGCACCATGAATATACAGAACTGTTGTATCGGGGAAAATCAGCCTATCTTCATGAACATCAATATTTGTATTCCGCGCGGCAGTCGCCAACCGATCAGCCAAGGCAATTGGTTGGCGAACCCATAACTCCCACCAAATGACATCTGGTGCAGCCAAATCCACGTTGCCGGTAAAAATTGATACAGAATCGATAGCACGGACGTTTTCCAAGACCTCGAAACGCTCAACATCGGGCCGCCTGCGATTACCCGGATCAAGACCATAGTCAGTAATTCGACCTTGTAAAAAGGTACGTGCGTCATCTGGCACGAAAAGCAACGCACTTTCTGTGCGGTCCTCATTCCGTTCAGAACGAAGCACCACCACATCTTGCGTAGGAAACTCCAAGGTAGCCGGGACTTTGACCGCCTTGGTGCGAGCACCTTCGGCTGGTGGTAATGTCGCGATCTCAACGATAGTGCCCCGCTTCAACCCCTCAACGATAAGTCGAGGATCATCAACGGGTAGCGGTACATTCCCGAGAGCAACGGCGAGTTGATCGAGAAGACCTGCAGCATGCGCGGCATAGTCTCCGCGAAGCGGTTTGCGTTCCTGATTACGAGATGGGAATGTGTAAGCTGCGGTTTCACGGAAAGCGTCGATAGATATGTGCGGACGGTCTCTCGCATCGAAATTTTCTGGCTCCGCCATAAGTTCCTACTTATTCAGTTCGTGTTCCAACCTATCTTTTGGCGGAGCCTGATTAGCGACCGGATTGACGACGAAACTTACCTCTTAATGTCTGCCGATTATCCAACGCGCCCTTGAGTGCCTCGGGCGAAACCTTAGACGCCCCCTCCAAAATTGCATCCTTGACGACCGCATCCGCTGCTCGAACCAATTCGCCCTGGCTCAAACCATCGAGTGCTGAAGCAAGCGTGGGCCATGCTTTCCCAGCAACCTTGAACTTACCGAGCCTGCGCTCTACGATAGCTCTTGCGGAGACAACATCTGGTAGTGTGTATTCGATCACCTCATCGAAACGACGCGCCAGCGCTTCGTCCAAAATCTCCACATGATTTGTTGCCGCCAGAACTAGGCTGTCGGTTGAATTCGGCTCTTCCATAAAGGCTAGGACCGAATTCAGCACACGACGAATTTCGCCTACATCGTTAGGATCACCTCGGCGCGCACCGATTGCATCGAACTCGTCAAGCAAATAAACCCCTCGCGTCTGGGCGATCTGGTCGAATAGAAGCCGCATTTTCCCAGCCGTCTCACCGAAGAAGCGACTGAACAGGGATTCGAGGCGTACCGTGAAGAGTGGTAAGCGTAACTCACCAGCGAGAGCCGAAGCCGTCATCGTCTTGCCAGTGCCTGGCGGTCCCACGAGCAACATATGAGTTGCCGGAGTCTGGCCGTGTTCACGCAGCATTGCTCTTTCCTGCTGCTGGCGAACAATCCGTTGAAGCCGCGTAGCGATATCTTCAGATAGCACCATGCTCGATAACGTGACTTTGGGATAAGCGCTCTCGACAAGCCCCTGTAGTTCGCCTCTTGGCCGAGCCAATGGGATCGGCGATTGTTCACCGGCTGGCTTTCCTACGCGACGTTGGTCCCGCGCCTTCTGAACAACCCGCTTGAGTTTCTCCGCATCATCGGATCGGCCAAGGCGAGCTTCCTGTGCAGCGATCTGCAAGGCAATCGACAGCAGTTGCTCTTCATCTCCGTCGATATGCGAGTTCAGGAGTGCGAGAATTTGCTTGGTAGACATGCCCGCCTCCCTCTTTCAATTCATCTTCGCTATAATACTCTGCGATCAAGACGCCAATAGGCGCTGATAAGCGTTGTACGAATCCTATCTTAGTCACCTTTCAAAAGCCACTGTTTACTGCTCCCAATTGGCTCGCAAACTGTTCCCTGTATCCTCACTTTAAAAAGTTCGGGTATACGGATTAAATGGTTGATGGGGTGCTCTTGCCCCACCTACTCGGTACCACCCTCAGATGGTTGATAGATCGACCCCGTAGTTGAGCTCCTCTGCGAAGTCCGGTAGTCCGTAACCGATGGTTTTCTTGTAGAACGGAGAGACCTTCGCAGTGGGTGCCTTCTTTTTGTGCTTCGTGGTGTAGAGCATTCGTGCCCGCATCACCTCGAAGGAGTAACCACGCCCTTCACGGTTCTTGTCTTTGGCCAGTCGGTTGATCGACTCCGTGTAAGCGTTGGTGACGGGCATGTCCGTCTCGAAGTAGGTCATGATCTCTTCGCGCCAGTTGCCCACAGCCCTGACCAGATCGCTCCAGACTTCCTTCTGGCCTTTCGGAATGGTGGCTATCCACTCGTCCAGGGCGGCTTCTGACTGGGGCCGTGTGGTGGCGTCCCAGATGCCGTAGAAGCGTTCCTTGTGCTCGTAGGCGGCCAGCAGTTGCGGGAATGCGCCTGTCCAGGTCTCCATGATCAGCCGTTCCCGATCTGAAACTTCGTGAGCGCATTTCAGCAGGATCTTCCGGTCGCCCTTGAGGGTTCGGCTCTGGGAGGGTTTCAGCTCCTTTCTGAGGCCCTTGCGCACCTTCTCCAGGGCATCGTTGGCCATGCGTACCACATGGAACTTATCGACCACGATGCGGGCCTGTGGCAGCACGGCCTTGACCGCTGCCCGGTAAGGGTTCCACATGTCCATGCTGACGATCTCGACCTTCTGGCGGTCTTTCAGCTTCATCAGGTAGTTGGTCACCACGTCCTGACGGCGGGTAGCCAGCAGGTCGAGCAGGGTTCGCTCCTCGATGTTGGTCAGGATGCAGCGGTAGCACTTGTTCAGGTACAGCTCGTCGATGCCCAAAATGCGGGGCGTCTCGAAGCGGTGCCAGCGCCCCAAGAACTCGGCGCGGGCGTTGAAGATGTCGCGTACCGTCTTCTCGTCCAGACCTGTCTGTGCCGCCACGAAGGTGTAGGCGTGGTTGAAGGATTCCTTCTCCACGTATTCATGCAGCCGCAGCGTCATACGGAAGCCGTCCACCATCTCCGGTAGCTGGGGCCTGAAGGTTGTCTTGCAGGCCCGGCAGGTGTACCGGCGGCGGACCACCCAGAGGGTGACCCGCTTGCCGTGGATGGGCAGATCACGATAGGGAACATCACGCTTGCCGAACCGCACGAACTCACCCTGCACGCCGCATTCCTCGCAAGCGACGGGATCGGGCGCGTCCACCTGGAAGTGCATTTCGTCGTCGGTTGATTTGCAGCCCAGTACTTGGTATTGCGGCAGGTGAAGAATGTTGTCGGGAAGTTCGGTCATGGTGTTGTATAGGCGAAGGTGTCAGTCAGATCCATCCGACTCGGCATTGGTGTTTGTTTTTTTACCCAAAAAGCTGCCGGAAACGAAAAGTAAGGCACCGAGGACAATTGCAATATCAGCCAGGTTGAAGGCCGGCCAATGCCAGTCTCGCCAATAGAAATCAAAGGAATCCACAACATAGCCACGAAAGACCCGGTCAATCAGGTTGCCCATGGCGCCACCGAGGATAAGACTGTAAGCGATGGCTTCTCCTTTATGACGATTTTCAAGGATCAGCTTGATCAGAAAAATCGAGACCGCCACCGCGATCCCGATAAAAAAGTAGCGCTGCCAGCCTCCACCATTCGCAAAAAGACTGAATGCGGCACCGGTGTTCCATAGGTGCACCCAGTTAAAGAACGGGGTCACCGAAACAGACTCGCCATAGGCCATTGATTGCTGCACCAGCCACTTTACAGCCTGATCAGACGTTGCCAGCAGGCCCGATATGGACAACAGGGCGTACGGCGAGAGCTTTTTGCCAATAATGAGCATTATTTAACCCTTGAGCGCCAGAATGCGCCTGGCACCGTTAAGCACGACGAGCCCCGCGATGGTGCCGATAATTAGATCCGGATAATTGGAACCGGTCCACGCGACCAGGGCGCCGGCGGTGATGACCCCCAGGTTGATCACCACGTCGTTGGCCGAGAATATCCAGCTTGCCTTCATGTGCGCTCCGCCCTCCCGATGTTTGGATATGAGCAGCAGACAACTGGTATTGGCAATCAATGCGACGAATGCGATAGCCATCATCACCAGCGATTCAGGCTCACTACCGAATACAAAGCGTCTCACCACCTCTATGAGTACGCCCACAGCCAAGATCAGTTGCAGTACACCAGCAACATGCGCGGCACGTAACTGCATTCTCACGCTATGTCCAACCGCATAAAGGGCGAGCCCGTACACGGCCGCATCGGCGAAATTGTCCAGAGACTCTCCAATCAGGCCGGTGGACTGGGCGATCAGGCCGGCTGTCATTTCCACTACGAAAAGGAGTGCATTGATGCCGAGCAACCAGCGCAGAGTCCCGGATTCTTGCGTGGCAGAGGCTGCCGAGAACTCGGCCGCCTTGATGGTCTCCGGATCGGCAGCGACGCTTTCCTGAAGCGAGGCGCCTAGCTCCAAGGTCTTCAGTTTCGAGGTGACGGGCTCGACCTCACCGTCATGCACGACCTTCACCCGGCGGTTCGACAAGTCGAAGGACAGTGCCCGAATCCCCTCAACGCCGTTCAGGGCCAGGCGAATCATGCGCTCTTCTGATGGACAGTCCATCTTCGGCACGGCATAAACACTGACCCATTCCCCCGACGCATCGGAGGAGGCCTGCATATCGGTATCCGCCGCAGGCCTTGCATCGTCGCCACAGGGGCCTCCGCAGTTTTTACTCATGATATGACTCCACTTGAATGTGATCGGGCTTTCATTTAAAACTATATAGTAGCTATAAGGTCAATAGCGTAGAGAATCCGTTGCGGAGGAACCCGATGCGTATTGGTCAGTTGGCACAGTCAGTAGGGGTAGATACACAGACGATCCGCTTCTACGAACGGCAGGGCTTGTTGCCGCCGCCTGATCGGCAGGAGAACGGTTACCGTGTCTATACCGAGAAACACGTTGAGCGGCTGGCCTTTATTCGTCGCTGCCGCATCCTGGATCTGTCACTGGCAGAAATTCACGAACTACAGCGCTATCAGGACGACCCTCATCAGTCCTGTACCGCCGTCAATGCTTTGCTCGATGATCACATCTCTCATGTGCGCTCGCAGATAACCGCTCTACAGGCGCTTGAGAAACAACTCGTTTCACTAAGAGCGCGTTGCAACGATGACCGGGAAGTTAAGGCGTGTGGGGTTCTTGCTGGAATTAGCGAGGGAAGCATGCATCAGCAGTAGGTTGGAGTACCAACCAGATAATCCGATGAGATGTCGGTTTGCCTCACTCTCATGCAAAGGTAAGATCAACCATTTAATCCGTATACCCAAAAGTTCATTCCCTTAGGACGTTGGGCGTCAGAGCGAAGACATAATTCTCCTAAATCCCTCTTCAGATAACCGGGTGAAAAGCTTCCAAAGAAGCTTGCTTCTCCAATGTTCATTGGGCTGCTACACCCACAATATCCATCAGCTTAGCGTAATCGGTAACGACGTTGTATTTCACCCGCTTATCTTCATAGGTGCATTCCAAACCCACATCCACAGCCCAACGGTTTCAATACATCAAAGAGAATTTAATTAAGGCTCGTTGAGCATGGCAGCGCCATGTGAATAAGCAGGAAGCCGTTTGGGCTGTTTGGTGGGCCCACCAAACCTATCCTGCCCCCGTCACGACAGGTGAAAGTTGTGCCATCTCGTGTACTATCATGCAATCTTTTGCATTTTCGTGCAATCTTATGCACTCTCATGCAATCACATGCAGTGCATTGTATTTACAGCATTTTCTTAAGTACCTATCCTTAAGAGAAATCGCTGTTTTACCCTTGCGCATCAGCAATCCCGAAAGGTAATCAATCTGATCCAACCTTCGAGGATACAATCAGTGCATGTAGCAATCTACGCCCGCCACTCAACGGACAAACAGGAAACCAGTACTCAGGATCAGATCCGCCGCTGCCGAGAATATTGCAGCGTCAAAGGCTATCAGGTTGCCGACGTGTTTTTTGATGAGGGCATTTCAGGTTCTCACATTGCCAACCGCCCTGGCATAGGTTCCCTTCTGGTCGCAGCACTAAACGGACGGTTTGAGGGTGTCGTTGCGGAGGACCTGAGTCGCATCAGTCGAGATCAGGCCGACACTGCCAATTTCTTCAAAAAGATGATGTTCTTGGGCCTTCCTGTTGAGACCGTCACAGATGGAGTAATCAACGAGCTGCATATTGGTCTGAAAAGCACCATGAATGCGCTCTATCTCAAGGATCTGTCTGACAAGACCCATCGTGGCGTGATCGCAGCTGTTCTGCGTGGTGGTGTGCCGGGAGGTCAACTCTACGGCTACGACCTTGTGCATGCCCTTGATGAATTTGGCGAACCCATCCGAGGCAAGCGTAAGATCAACGACGAGCAAGCTGCAATCATTCGAGAGATATTTGAATATTACGCCGAGGGCAGAAAGCTGAAACATATCTGCGACGATTTGAACCGGCGCGGCATTGATTCCCCCAAGGGTGGTAAATGGGCACCTTCGAGCCTTGTAGGCTCGTTTGTCCGACAAACCGGAATGCTTCGTCAGACGCTCTATAACGGCGTCGTCACCTTCAACAAAATGCAGTACCGCAAGCATCCGGAGAACGGCAAACGCCTATCAATCATGCGTCCGGAAAAGGAATGGATCACAGTCCCAATCCCCGAATTGACCATCATTGACGATGAGACTTTCGCAAAGGTCCAGAAGGCTCTTGATGAACGATCCAGCAAACACCTTCAGCGCAAAATGATACCCACTGTGATGACAGAAGAGGAGAAACGCGAGACATCCATTCGCCGCTCGAAGGAATGGCGTCGCAAACAGGCTGTAACGAAGAAGCGTGCCAATGCTCTGTTTGGCGGCAAACTCTATTGCGGGGAGCACAATGAGAAAATCACAGCAACCTATGCAAAGCATTATTCTTGCCCTGTTAAAGGCTGCGCGAACAGGAACCTTCACTATGACGAGATCATCAAGCTAGTATTGGATGCCGTCGCTGAACTCGACGAGGCAAAGATCATTGAGCATTTCAAGAGCGATGAAATCCAACAAGTTCGCGCTCATCACGCACGCGAGATTGAACGCCTGTCTCAGCATCTCGAAGATCTTCGCGCCAGCATCAGCAAGGTTATTGATGCCTTGGGCCCGGACGCACGTTCAGCTGAAATACGCGCGTTTTTTGACGATAAAGCAGAACAGATACAACGTACGAAACTTGATATCGCAACTCATAAACGTGAGCTTTCAGACAGCGCCCTACCACGCAAACTCGCCGGTATTATCCAGAGACACCAAAAGTTGATTTCATGCCTATTGAACTGGTCACGAGATCCAAAAGCAGTCGGCCCCCTAAGGCAAACTATTAATCGGATTATCCTAAAAACGTTCCAGTCGAGGCATGAGGTTCCCGTTCAACGAGCCTGCTTTGCCGATTTTGATTTCGACGCTCTTATCACTATTCATCAAAGCCAAAACTGAGTTGTATTCCCTTGAATTATCGATCTATTGTTCCTTGGAATTAACTAGCCAACATCTCTGGCACACAAGAGCAAAACAGCGCCTAGTTTAAATCGAGAGAAATGCTCACAACTGCTTAAGCATCAAAGTTCCGACAAGTTTGCCACAATATTGCCACTTGACCGCATTGATACATCAAGATAACCATTGCGCTGCAACATTGTGATAGGATTCTCCTTTTGCGGATCATCTCGTGCATACTTTCGGTTATCATCGCGTTGACAGTAATGCTGTCTGGCGCTGAGGCCGTGCATGCCAAAGCCGCTGATATTAACAGTGGCCATCACAGTGTTGTCTCCGTCATGGCTGACAGTAGTTCTCACACACAGGATCCATCGCACAACGATGTTTGTGGCATGGCTGTTTGTGGTCCCTATGTGCAGCAAATGTCTGGTAACTGGAACGCTGCACCTGTTTTGTTGTCTGTAAAGTACTGGGCAAAAGACAGAACGCTCTCGCCTGCAGAGCTTGATGTTAGCGTCAAACCTCCCCGCACCTAAGATATTCAGTTCCTTATCTAAACTGCATTCGTGACGTAATCTGTCGCTATGAGTCCGATCACTGACTCTGTGTAAGGTTTGCGTAACGAGATCCTTTATACTGAATTATCTCGGGAGCATTTTCATGCCCAAATACACTACTTCTGTCCTTCGCCTTGCTGTTGCTTCCGCCCTTGCTATGGGTAGCCTTGCCGGTATCCAGACTTCTGCATTTGCTGGTGCAGGTCATAGTGGCGGTGATAATGATGGCGTCGAAATCGGTGCGCCTGGCGATATCTCTGATGTCCGCCGGACCATTCGGATCACGATGGAAGACAACTTCTATGACAAGGAAAAGATCGTTGTTCGTGGCGGCGAAACCGTTCGCTTCCTGATCGAAAATAAGGGTGAGTTCGTTCACGAATTCAACATCGGCACGGCAGCAATGCACGCGGATCATCAAAAAGAAATGATGATGATGATGGAACACGGGGCCCTTGAAGTAGATAAAATCAACATGGACATGATGGAAATGGACATGGGGAACGGCGAAACCATGAAGCACAACGATCCGAATAGCGTGCTTCTGGAGCCGGGTGATTCTGCCGAGGTGATCTGGACCTTCCCGAAAGACGCAGAACTTGAATTTGCGTGTAATGTACCAGGCCACTACGAGAGTGGCATGGTCGGTAAAGTTCGCCTGCAGTAACCACTGCGCAGGGTCTCGCGCCAGAGGGAATCCCTCCCTGTTGCCTCTGGCGCACCTCAACCATCGGAGATCATGAGAATGAGAAAACTTGTTGGTCGTGCCCTGTTCGGGGCACTAAGCGCTATTGCTGTGTCAACAGCGGCGCATGCAGGAACTTATAATCTTTCTGTCGATTATGTAACAATTGACACTGGAAGTACGAAAACCAAAGCAATTGGCTATAATGGTTCATCACCTGGCCCGACCTTACGCCTCAAAGAAGGCGAAGATGCCGTCATCAACGTGACGAACAACCTGGACGAGACTACATCTATCCATTGGCATGGGTTGATCCTTCCCTACCAGATGGACGGTGTGCCGGGCATCAGCTTCACCGGGATCGAACCGGGCGAGACTTTTACCTATCGCTTTCCTGTCAAACAGAGCGGGACCTATTGGTTTCACAGCCACTCTGGCTTCCAGGAACCAGATGGCGCTTACGGCTCAATTGTTATCGAACCCGAAAAACGCGAGCCATTCAAGTTCGACCGTGAATATGTCGTTGTTCTGAAAGACAAGCATCCTCATTCCGGTGCGCGTATTCTGCGCAACCTAAAGATGATGCCGGACTACTACAACCGTAACCAACGCACGCTCGGAGACTTCATCTCCGACGTTTCGGAAAACGGATTGGGAGAGACTCTCTCTGAACGTGGAGACTGGGGCAGCATGCGCATGATGCCAACAGATATTGAAGACGTTCAGGGCTTCGTCGGCCTCATCAATGGTAAATCACCGGAACAAAACTGGACCGGACTGTTTGAGCCAAACGAACGTGTGCGCCTGCGCTTCATCAATGCATCGGCCATGACTTACTTCGACGTCCGCATTCCTGGACTTGAAATGACTGTTGTCCAGGCCGACGGCAACAATGTTCAACCGGTCAAGGTTGATGAATTCCGCATTTCGGTTGCAGAAACATACGACGTGATTGTTCAGCCGACCGCTGAAAAGCCGTATGCAATCATGGCCGAATCAATGGGACGCTCGGGTTATGCATTCGGATCGTTGTCGCCGCAAGAAGGGTTGAAAGCTGAAATGCCAGCCAGACGCATGGACGCTCCGTTGCTGACAATGGCGGACATGGGAATGGATCACGGTAGCATGGCCGGAATGGATCATTCTTCGATGAGCAGCGGTAACGAAAACGGTATGGCTGGAATGGACCATTCGAATATGGCCGGAATGGATCATTCTCAGATGGGAATGTCGAAAGATGACCCCTTCTATGCCGCTGGCAGTGGTTTGACACCAAAAGCAGCCAATGGCGGAAAGTTCCTCTCCTATGCCGACCTGAAGGCACAGAAGCCTTTGTACCCTGAACGGCCTGCAACGCGTGAAATTGAACTGCGCCTTACCGGCAACATGGAACGCTATACGTGGTCTATCAATGGCGTCAAATATGAAGATGCAGAACCTATCCGCTTGAAATATGGCGAACGGGTGCGCTTCAAGTTCGTCAATGAGACCATGATGTCACACCCGATGCATTTGCACGGGATGTGGTCAATCCTCGATACCGGCAACGGTAAATGGGATCCGGTTAAACACACCATCAATATCAATCCAGGCATGACTGTTTATTCGGAAACCGAGGTTGATGAACCTGGGGAATGGGCTTTCCACTGTCACCTTAGCTATCACATGGCTTCTGGCATGTTCCGAAAAGTGGTTGTAGAGGGCGGTCCAGCCGTCGCGGCACTTGAGAATGGAGTTCAATAACAATGAAAACACTAACTTTGGCCGCGATTGGTGGTGGTGTTCTTTCCACGATCCTGTCCTTCTCGTTTACTGCAAAAGCAGACAATCACATCTTCTATGGCATTCAAATGGAGCAGTTTGAATACCGCTCTGGTGACGAAGGGGAAAATCTTTTCGTTTGGGATGGTGATGCATTTGTTGGAACCGATGAACTGAAGTTACGTTGGCAAGGCGAAGGCGAGCGTGATCTAAAGAATGATCTCTACGAAAACTTCGAGAACAGACTGGTCCTGCAAACACCAATCAGCGACTTTTTCGATGCCAAGGCCGGTATTCGTCTGGATACGCCCAGCACAACAGATCGTTGGTATGGAACCGTTGGAATCATGGGGCTTGCTCCTCAATGGTTTGAAGTCGACGCTGATCTGTTTGTCAGCGAGACCGGAGACGGCAGTGCACGGCTTGATGTTGAGTATGAGGGCTTGCTGACCAATCGTTTAATCCTCACACCTTCGCTGGAGCTGAATGCTGCGTTCTCTGACGATCGTGAGATTGAGGTCGGACGCGGATTTTCACGCGCAGAAATCGGGCTGCGGCTTAGCTATGACCTGATCGACCGTGCCGTTGCACCTTATATCGGGGTTGCCTATGAGCGGAAACTCGGAAAAACCGCAGACTTTGCAAAAGATGACGGCGAAGATTATGAGGCAACTTACCTCGTAACCGGTCTCCGCCTTCTTTTCTAAGCATCACACGACAGGGAGGACTTTCCTCCCTGTCTGTTTTGCCGAACCTTCTACAGGAACCTAACTGCAATGATGGAAATCGTCCACGATATGGGGCATCGCTTGACGCACTACATATCAAGCGATGCACACTGGTGGGTTCATCTTGTATTCCATTTGGTGGTGTTTGGGGTGCCGGTTGCGCTGATCATTATTCTCAGCGCGACGGGATACAGGGTTTTAAGACGCCGCAGATATGTTCTTGCGCAACAGGCTCAAAAGCCCTCGGCAAAGAGCGGAACAGCGCTCCTGCAGTACATATTCAACGCTTCATGGAAGCGGCAGCTAAAACTGGGCCTACTGGCGACGGCCTCTTTGCCGGCTCTTTACATGAGCCTCGAGCTTCCGAAGTTGATCATCAACAACGCCATTGAGTCAGGACATTTTCCAGCTACCTATTTAGGAATGGAGTTCTCTCAAACGATGGCTTTACTTGCTCTCTGTCTGCTTTTTTTATTGGCGATTGGCGTGCATGGCTGGCTGAAATATCAGGTTAATTTGCAATCCGGTGCGCTGGCTGAACACATGTCACGCCGCCTACGGCTTGATATTTCAAAATTCAGCTTTCGAAAGCCATCCCCCAAAGGAGGGGAATTGATTCCGGTTATTGTGCAGGAGGTAGAGCCCGTAGCTGGATATGCTGCAGAGTCGATTGTGCTGCCTTTGTTACAAGGCGGTACATTCCTGACGATTCTGACTTTCATGCTCGTGCAAGATTTGGTTTTGGGCATCGCCGCAACCGCACTGTTGCCGCTTCAGATTTTTGTCATCCCCAGATTCCAGAAGAAAATTAATGCTTTGTCTCGAACGCGGCTGAAGGAAGTCAGAGTTCTCGGCGAGAAGATAGGGAACATCTCAAACGATAACCAGCCAGGTGCCCGGGATATTTACGGGTCATACAAGCGACTTCACGACCTTCGTCTCTCTATCCACAAGAACAAGTTCGCCATGAAGTCTTTAAACAATTTCATATCACAGATGACGCCCTTCTTCTTTTACACAATTGGAGGGTATCTGGTGATAAAAGGCGATCTCACGCTCGGGGCTCTAATCGCAGTATTAACTGCATACAAAGACATGGGCGCTCCGCTAAAAGAGCTCTTTCGCTACTATCAGGCGCAAGCCGATGCTCACGTCAGATACTCCGAAATCAAACCTTACATCTCAAAGGAAATCAACAGTACGGACAACCGGCTTGCAGATGTAACGGTTCTGTCTGAAGTCGGTTAAAAAAAACGTCCCCTTAATTGAGGTAGGTCAACGTAACTCGATATTTAAGGGCATAAGTGTTACGTTACTGCCCAAAGGAAGTTTGATCAATGAATGCACAGCAAGCACTAATACGCGCCGTACTGATCCTGCTCGTCGGGATTAGCGCTATAATGCTTGCTCCCCATATTGCAGTCGCGTCGACTGGATCTTTTCCTGCGCATTCTGCAGAACTCAATGGTTTTGACGTTGAACACCAGCATGACCTGGCTTCGTGCTGCCCTCAGGTTTCTTGTCACTCCACATCAGCGGTCCTTACCGAGATTATCCTACCGGTTTCCGAGTTTTCCCATGTACAGAACGGGATAGAAGAAGTGTCCCTTCAGCCGGTATCTCGGTCATGGATTTTCCAGCCTCCCATATCCTGATCCTCCCGAACAAATAGCGAATAACTGTTCTGGGTTCTGCACCTGCCGATGGCATGCGTACAGATCGAGCCTTGGTGTTCTGCACCATGCTGCTTTCAGACGGAACAGTCATACCTAAAGGTATTTATGGGATGGCGAAGAGAAATGGAAAATATTCTCAGTTGGTTGCTTTGGGGAGCCTTCATCATATTGATGATGCGCTTTGGTTGCGGTGCTCACATGTTTGGGCACAAAAAGCACACCCACAATAAGAAACAAGCGGACGGTCAGGCTGAGGCAATCCGATGGGAGCACCCTCAGTCCGCCGTTGACCCGGTTTGTCATAAAACTGTCGATCCGCGCATCGCCAAAACAGCCATTTATGGCGGTGAAGTATTCTACTTCTGTTCAGACACCTGTCGTTCGAAATTTGAAGTGTCGCCAGATACCTATGTCGATGGCAGCGCAATTAGCCGACAAACTCACGTATCGCCAAGCTAGTTCAGCGAAATCAATAGGCGGCAGCAACAGGACCAGGGTTGACTAGTTCCCTTGGTCTCACGTGTCTTCGAATATTTGATACATACGCATAAAACAAAGGCCCGAAGAAAATGAAAAAACAAATCAATTGGCCAAAGTATTTGGTTATCGGTTTTTTCGCAGTAGGGATCATCGCCATGACCCTGAATTCGTTTCTGCCCGGGAAAGATGACATCAAAGATCTTGAACTGACCGATAGCGGAATTGCGCTCCCCAGTTTCAGCAAGGAAGCCATGGTAGGAAACCAGCTTTTCGATATGAACTGTGTTGCTTGTCACGGAGGCAATGCAACAGGCACAGAGCAAGGCCCGCCGCTGATGCACAGAATCTACAATCCGGGACATCATTCAGATCGCGCATTCTATCTAGCTGTTCAAAACGGGGCAAAACAACATCACTGGCCCTTTGGCGATATGCCAGCCCAGCCTCAGGTCAGTTCGGAACAGGTAGCACGGATCATTCGTTATATACGCGAGCTGCAAGAAGCAAACGGCATCGCGTACCAAAAACACCAAATGTGAGGCAGGAATGGATCATCAGGCAGAATACAAGAAAAACAGTATCTCGCTCCTTGGCGCCATATCCATGGGCACCGGTGTTATGATCGGAGCAGGAATTTTTGCTTTGACCGGACAAATTGCCGAACTTGCAGGAAAGTGGTTCCCGTTGTCGTTCCTGTTTGGCGCACTTGTCACTGCTTTTAGTGCTTATACCTACATCAAGATGTCCAATGCTTTCCCGTCTGCAGGCGGGATCGGAATGATCCTCCAAAAAGCATACGGGCCGGGAGCCATAGCAGGCGGCGCAGCATTGCTGATGGCCTTTTCGATGGTCATCAACGAGAGTTTGGTCGCAAGAACATTTGGAACCTATGTTTTGCGGGCGTTTGACCTGACAGAGCTTGAAGTTCTTATACCGGTATTGGGTGTTTGCCTGATAATTTTTGCATATGCTGTTAACAGAGCTGGCAACAAATCGGTTGGCCTGTTTTCAATGGTCATGGCCGCGTTGAAGATCGGCGGCATTGCATTGTTTGCAATTGCAGCGCTGTGGGCTGGTGGATACTCGTTCGAGCCGTCATCACCCGACGGCGCGAGCTTTCCATTGGCCGGTTTTGTCGCATCAATTGCTCTTTCAATTCTGGCCTTCAAAGGGTTCACAACGATCACAAACAGTGGTGCTGAAATCGTGAGCCCTCATAAGAATGTGGGTCGTGCGATTACGTTCTCAATCCTGATTTGCGTTGTCGTATATATTCTCGTGGCGCTTGCTGTTGGTTCAAGCCTTGACTTGGACGAACTGATAAAAGCCAAAGACTATGCCCTCGCCCAAGCTGCACAGCCAGCATTGGGGCCCATCGGATTTTATCTGACTGTGCTGCTCGCAGTCGTTGCGACGGCGTCCGGTTTGCTAGCAAGCGTGTTTGCGGTGTCAAGAATGCTCGCGATGCTGACCGATATGGAGATGATCCCGCATAGTCATTTTGGAATGTCGGGTTCAATCAAAGACCACACACTTGTTTACACGGTTGTCGTGGCAGCGCTGTTGACAATCTTTTTTGATTTAAGCCGGATCGCTTCACTTGGCGTGTTTTTCTATCTGGTCATGGATGTGCTCATCCACTGGGGATGCTTTAAGTACCTACGACAAGAAATAGGAGCACGCGGCTTTGTAATGATTACAGCAATTGTCTTTGACATCATCGTGCTGCTCGTTTTCGCCGGCATGAAATTGCAAAGCGACCCATCCATTGTTCTCATTGCAACTTTGATGATCGTTGCTGTGTTCATTTTTGAACGTTGGTTCCTGTCAAACTGGATAAACCAATCGGCCAAGGCGCACAGTCACGATCACTCAGAACATTGATTATCCGCAGTGACATTGCAGCATAACAGCAGGAAGCAGACCATGTCTGATCATCATCATAAGAAGCACCAGGATAATCACAAAATGTCTGATCAATCAGGACAGTCGACGGATCCTGTTTGCGGTATGTCGGTCACGGTGGATGCCGATACACCACGCTCTCGGTACGGCAGTGAGACATATTATTTCTGTTCGCAGAAATGTAAGGGCAAGTTCGATAGCTCTCCTGAGAGCGTATTGTCCTCAGAGGAAGAGACATCTGCTGCAAACAGCGCTTCGTCATCGACTTCGGGTCGCTACACCTGCCCGATGCATCCAGAGATCATACGATCCGAACCTGGTTCCTGTCCGATCTGCGGAATGGCACTGGAACCGATGGATATGCCAACAGAAAATGACGCACCAAACCCCGAGATTCGGGATTTCAAAAAGAGATTCTGGTTAGGCGCAGCTCTTACGGTGCCGCTTATTGTCCTAACGATGGGGCCGTTTGTTGGTTTGGGTTTCATCCGGGAAATGATTGGAGAACGCGTTACTCTTTGGGTGGAGTTGGTTCTCGGAACGCCTGTTGTCCTGTGGTCCGGCTTCCCATTCATGGTTCGTGGATGGCATTCTGTGGTGAACCGTTCTCTCAACATGTTCACCTTGATCGGGATGGGCGTTAGCGCAGCTTATATATTTAGCGTCGTCGCAGTGATTTCTCCGGGTATTTTTCCTGATGGCTTCAGAGACGCACAGGGACATGTCGGTGTGTATTTCGAAGCTGCAGCTGTCATCGTTGTCCTTGTGCTTCTTGGCCAACTAATGGAATTGGGGGCTCGGGAACGAACCGGCTCGGCAATCAAAGCGTTATTGGGTCTTGCTGCGAAAACAGCCCGCATTATTGAAGATGATGGTTCTGAACGAGAAGTTCCTCTTGAGGATGTAACCGTCGGAATGCGTTTGAGGGTTCGCCCAGGTGACAAGATACCTGTCGATGGCGTTGTCGTTGAAGGACGGTCGTCAGTTGATGAATCCATGATTTCGGGTGAACCCGTTCCAATTGAAAAAAATCCAGATGACGATGTCACCGGAGCAACAATCAACGGAAATGGCAGCCTGATCATCCTGGCCAAACGGGTTGGCAAAGATACTGTCTTGAGCCAAATCGTTGATATGGTCTCCCATGCTCAGCGAAGCAAAGCGCCAATCCAAAAGGTTGCAGACACGGTTGCAGGCAAGTTTGTGCCTGCTGTTATCCTGGTTGCTTTGATCGCCTTCGTCGCTTGGGCCATCTGGGGGCCCGATCCGTCATTGTCATACGGGCTTGTCGCAGCGGTTGCTGTTCTGATCATTGCGTGTCCCTGCGCCCTTGGTTTGGCAACGCCGATGTCAATCATGACAGCGACCGGCCGTGGTGCACAAATTGGTGTGCTCATTAAAAATGCAGAGGCCTTGGAGCGATTTGCGAAGATCGATGTGCTCATTGTCGATAAAACCGGGACTTTGACAGAGGGTAAACCAAAACTTGCAGGTGTAATCGCCCAACCGGATTTTCAGGAGGAGGAAGTTCTTTCTGTCGCTGCGGCGCTGGAAAAGGGATCCGAACATCCATTGGCTGACGCCATTGTCAGTGCTGCTCAGGAGCGCGGATTGTCCCTTGATAAGGCAGAGGAATTTGAAGCTGTAACCGGTCAGGGCGTCACCGGAAAGGTGGGTGGCAAGTCGGTTGCCCTAGGTAATAGCAAACTCCTTCAGACTCTCAATATCGATCATTCTGCTGTTGATAAAACAGCAAATGATCGGCGAGATATGGGGGAGACGGTAATGCATGTCGTTATTGATGGAAGAATTGCCGGGCTCATTTCCGTAGCCGATCCGATCAAGGACACGACGTTGGAGGCTTTAAAGGCGCTCAAGAAGCAAGGCTTCAGAATCGTCATGGCAACCGGTGACAACCAACGAACAGCAAAATCCGTTGGCAATAAACTTTCCATTGACGAGATTCGGGCCGATGTCTCCCCAGAAGACAAAGCCAATTTAATTATGGAACTCAAGGCTGAAGGCCATCAGGTAGCCATGGCAGGTGATGGCGTCAACGACGCCCCTGCTCTTGCTCAGGCTGATGTCGGAATTGCGATGGGTACGGGCGCTGATGTTGCAATTGAAAGTGCTGGTTTCACCCTCGTCAAAGGTGACTTGAGCGGGATTGTTAGAGCCCGAGAACTCTCGGAAGCAACGATGCGCAATATCCGGCAAAACCTCTTCTTTGCGATGGTCTATAACGCAGCCGGTGTGCCTGTTGCTGCGGGTCTGCTCTATCCGTTCTTTGGCATTCTCATCTCACCAATGTTTGCAGCTGCAGCCATGAGCTTATCCTCGGTATCAGTCATTGCGAATGCACTGAGGTTACGTCGAGCAAGTTACTAGCATCCCAATATTGACTGATTGGGCGAGGGGTGAACCAGACAAGGCTGACTTTAATACAAGACAGTTCACCCCTCGCCCATTTTAAATGACATACCAGCCAGCACTCAGAACTTTAAATCTCTTCTGATCCGTTCCCAAAATTCATCTGTCGGCTTTTTACACTTGGTAGCCAGAAATCTATTTTCACCTTGATAATTTCGAGTTTACGCACCGATAGATGCAATCCTGTATATTTACATTGTAGGGTTACATACATGCGATCATCATCAATTGGCCAATCTATTTTCATCGAGTCAGTGTTGATGCATTTATCTTCTAACCGCCTATACAATTTGACTGAACAGTTTTTGTATGAACAAAAATAATAATATACTTGTATTTACTCTTTTAAATCAGAGCTCTGAATAATAACGAACTATATTAAATGTAATATAAATAATGACGGATGCACGATTGCTCGAAGCCCTGAAGCAAAGGCATTGGGGATAAAGATGGGACAACCTTTGTTCCAGATCCGCGATCTGATCGGTCGGCATGGCGTGATCGTCAAATCCAGCAATTATGCACTCTATGGCGATATCAGCCGACGGGTGATGACGCTCATAGCAAACGAAGTACCGGACAGCTCAATCTATTCAATAGACGAAATTTTTATCGATCTGGACAATATGCCCATCGATCATGATCGATGGGCACGGGATCTGAAGGCGAAGATCTTGCGCGAAACCGGGATACCTGTCGGGATTGGCATCTCGACCACAAAAACACTTGCGAAGCTCGCGAACCGTCTGGCAAAGAAATCCCCCAAAGCAAAAGGCGTGGTTGTCCTCGATGATCAGAAATGGATCGACGTCGCCCTGGAGCGAACTGAGGCAGGCGACGTTTGGGGCGTTGGGCGAAAGTTCGCCCTCAAGCTTGCCACCATTGGCGTTACAACGGCCCGTCAACTTCGCGATATGCCCGATACAACCGCCCGGAAAATGATGACGGTCGGCGGCCTGAAAACCGTGCGTGAACTACGCGGCATTCGTTGCATCGATCTCGATGACAGCCCACCACAACGTGAAACCGTGTGCGTGTCGAGATCCTTCGGAAAAGAGATTAACGACAGGGAAATGTTAAAAGAGGCGCTGATTACGTTCGCGGGCCGGGCATGTTCAAAGTTGCGCCGGCTGAGTCTTGTCGCGTGTCGGTGTCAGCTCTTTATTTTGAGCAACAGATTCAAGAAAGATCGACCGCAGTTCTCGCGCGGTTGCGAGCTGACAATGACGCCGGCAACGAATGACACAAGGATCGTAAGTAACCTCGTTGGCCAGAACATCAATCGGATTTGGCGCAACGATCTTGCAGTGAAAAAAGCCGGCATATTGATGCTGGATTTGTGTCGGCCGGAAGATGCGCCCAGAGATCTTTTTACAGGACACTGCCAACTGGACAACCCGCTTATGAAAGCAATTGATCAGCTTGAAGGGAGATTTGGGAAGGAAGCTGTGACGGTTGGCAGAATGTCCAGGTCAAACGGCCCAGACTGGTTCATGGCATCGACCAATCGATCCCCATGCTATACGACGAAATGGCGTGACATTCCTGTAATCCGTTTGACACCCGTTAGCCTTATAACGCCGTTTCTACCTGCTTTTTTTAGCTAACCCATAAGTGCCACACAGCAATATCCCCTGGTAATTTGCCGCCGTGGCCACCATGCACATATTTGAAGTAGCGCCCATGCTCGGATCGGGCAGCATCAGGCAATGAGACCGCGCATTTTTGTGGTAGTGACACCACTGCATACTCAGGTGGTGAACGTCGCGTTGCCG
Organism: Thalassospira sp. MIT121401; assembly: GCF_047125595.1. NCBI lineage: Bacteria > Pseudomonadati > Pseudomonadota > Alphaproteobacteria > Rhodospirillales > Thalassospiraceae > Thalassospira > Thalassospira sp. MIT121401. The sequence goes on along the minus strand of NZ_CP138926.1, from coordinate 1,761,859 downwards.
CCTCGAGAAATGGACTTAGGTGGCAGGTGGTAGAAGCCCCGTCCCTGACGTAGGCTAGCATCAGGGCCTCCTGATTAGTCCAAGCGTAGTCGCCAGTTGTAAACCGAGCCAAACCATCCCGGCAATAGAGGTCAACTGTCTTTCCCTTCGTTATATGGATGAGCTTGCATTCAACAATCAACGGAAACAAGTGCTGCCGGCTCGTCAAGGAAATCTGGATATCAGGCCGCATCTCAAAACGGGTTGCGTCGTAATTCTTCGTTTCCGTACCACGAGAAACCGACCTAACCAACAGACTGGCCAAAGAGTTCTCGCCTACCAGATGGTTCAAGCGATCAACCATTAAACTGTTTAGATGTTTCTCTTCGCCACTGGAGACTGCCTCATGATAGTCCGCTTTGATTCCAGTATAGGCGTTCTGCAATAGTTCTAGGATGACTTCAACATGCGAGTGATCAAGTGCCGGCAGCGGCAACTCTTGCCCGCGGATCAATTCTGACAAATGATCTTGCAATATCGAGGGCGTTCTGCTCATACCGCAGGAAGCTCCGTAAACAACTCCGGTCTTGACCAGATTATACGCTGGGCAGCAAGGCGTGCTTGTGTTTCGCTCCAGTATCGGGATTGAGCAAGGATCAAAATAGCTAAGCGATGCTTACCGTTGTCCATGATTATTTCAGTCGCACTGGTGCGATCAGCAACTGCGGCAAGAGCACGAATCTCGGCAAGTGAACTCACCATCTGGTTTTCAGTTTCAGTGTCGCGGGACGTAGAAATGTTAAGCATGTGCCAAGGGGACGATTGTCGAGCAGGAGCATAGTCTACACGAATAGTACATTCGAAGCGTTGTGCAAATCTGGCGAGTTCGGCTTCCAGCGTTCGACAATAGTTTTCGATCTGGTCGATTGAAGGTGCGCTCTGTGCCAACTCCCGATTTGAGGCATAAGGGAGATTGAACCGCAACGTATCTTCGATAATGGTCAAGTCCCGTTCGCCCAACCCATACAGTTTTGCGACCCAAACATCGACGTCTGCCCAAACATCACCGCCCTCTTCTTCCAACCGAGCAAAAAGGTCGCGCACCTCCCGCACCTTATCCTGCGAAAGTGTTTCAAACGGAGGAATCATGACCTCCTCAAGGATGGATTTCTCAACAACCTCACGTTCAAAGCCGAATTCGCCACTGGTAATCAGAGATATCCAAAGCACGACGCGACTACCAAGCACAAGTGCAAGATAGCGAGTCAACAAAGAAGCTTTATCAGCTCCCTTGGCACTAAACCCATACCAGCTCTCATTGAATACAATGTCTTGATCGCAGACTGACACCTGTATCCTCTGTAGCTTGGCTGGCGGAGATTTGCGAACGAGCAAGATCGGTCCGTTATAGATCGCTCTATTTCGCGCACGATGAAGGCGCTTCACACCAAAAGCCGGAAGCCGTGAGGGGTCAATAACTAAGGTCGCTGATGACACGTCATCAAGATGAGGAAGCCCGTGCAATGGAGCAGCGTCCTCACCGATATTTCCATCATCCTGCCTCTTGCTACTATCCCGAATTTTTTGGTAGCCGTTTCCACTGGCAAGCTCCCCGTCACATAACTCCTGCCAATAGCGGCTTAGCGTCGTGAAACTGCCTCGCCTCACCCTATCAATTAGCGATAGATCAGCCTCACTACCGCGAAATAGGATCTTCAGTGTTTCCGGACGCTCCCGCAGATCTTGTGGACGCACAACATATGCGTTAGCCGCGTCGATCCGCATTACTCCGGCGCTATTGAAGCTCTTTTCATAGCGAGGGGTAAGCATCCGAAATCCGGACGCGGTATGCGAAGGTCGGTTAACGGCAAAGAGGAGGCAAAACGGAGCCGAAATGCTCGGCCAGACCTTGGTCCGGCGTAGCTCAGAGCCGTTGATGATCGATGTCACATCCAACGCTTCCAAGAGGCTCTGTCTGGCGAGCGGCATACCATCCCCTTGCTGGAAGAGGAAGCGCGCATGTAGTGCAAATATGATTTGAGCATCAGGCTTTGCCCAACGCATTGCTCGCCAGACAAACGGTAAATCAAGAACGGCATTGGGCAAAGAAGGAGGAGCGATATCGGCTCGGCCTCTGCTTCGAGCGATATCGTGAACTTCCGCAAGGAGGAGCCTCCAGTCTTCCAGTCCGGTCGCACTAGCCCACGGTGGGTTCCCAATCACTAGGTCGTACTGACCATCATGCTCCTTACTAATTAGTGGGCCGAGGCTACCCAGTTGCTTTGCTTCGGGGCGATCAATATCAGTGGTGTCGATTGGACGATGCAAAACGACCCCGCGCAAATCGTCGAAGTGTAGCTTGTCCACCGGTCGAGGATTGGGGTCGAGTTCAATTGAAAGCAAGTAGAGACCGAGAGCGCAAAAACGCAACGCTTCTTCGTTGATGTCAAACCCTCGGACTTGACTATAAAGGATTTCGCGGAGCGCCGTCGTGCCAGGTCTTTGGCCGTCGGATCTCCAACGCGCAGCAACTAACTCACGAAACGCCGCAAGCAGAAAAACGCCTGCGCCAGCTGCGGGGTCCAATATCCGCGCAGCGGCAGAAATGCCCTGACTATCCAATCCACGAAACGCAGCCGAAACCATCAAATTGGCAATCGGATGAGGAGTATAAAAGCCTCCCTCCTGCTGTTGCTTCTTTGGGGCATGCTTTCGCAGATAATATTCATAAGCTTGGCTCAGCACACCGACCGGAATGTGTGAGAAATCCAGATTATCCCACTGTTCTCTCCATCCCAGTGACAGTTGGCCTCCCTCAGCGCGCCGCAGAATATTACCAAGCACATGACATGCTTCCAAGGTAAGTTTCGGAAACACTGCATTTGACAACGGGAGTAACTCACCGTTGAAGGTCTTATCTAGCCACAAACAAGAGAGGCGCACTAAATCTGGTTGATCGAACAGCTCATGTTCTTCAGGGCTAGCTTCGTTGACCGACGCATATCTCCCCGTAATATCCTTAGCTGAAGGCAGTAAACCGCGATCAGCAAGAAAACGCATGAAGAGCGCCCGTCCGACCAATGATATCGCGTCCTCACCCGAAAGGTCGGCATCGGCTTTGAGAGACGATATAGCTTGATCAAGTAATTTCAGAATGACGCCGGTGATCCACGTCCTATCATTGACTTCAGCAGCCGGGCGCAGGTTCGCCAAGCGCGGCAAGGTAAGCCAAGTTTCATCATCGGAGACGCCGGCATCAACGCGCACCTTAGAAAGAGCATGGCGATCTAGTGCGATCCGATATACATCCAACCTTCCTGGGAAAACCACTCCGAGGTATGGCGCATCACCTCGCATGGCGAGAATCCGTCGAATTCGCTTAAGCTGCTCAAGGTCTCCGTTTAACCGGTCGCCATCTACAAGGAAAACTAACGGGCACCCTTGCCACTCATAAACACCTTCAACCAGGCGTAAATCGTCGTCACTCTCGCGAGCCATGAGAATTGTCGAATAGGCAAGCAACTCTGGCGCCGGATTGTGGAATAGACGAATGCCGTCGCGATCAGCGCCTAGATCATCAAGGATATTGATCATACCGATCATAGTTCTGCCTCGAACCAGAGTAGCCAGCCCAAATGGTTAGCTCGATATTGCAAGAGAGAATAGAACGTTATCATTCGTCAAGATCCAGTGGCACCTGTCGGTCGCCCCCGAACTGGCCGGACTTTGCTCGGCCGCGAGGCTTTTTAGCGGTTAGTTCCACCTTCGCCAACACCCCTTGGAAATCGAGCCCTTTAACGCCCATCTCAGCCACGAGTGCTGCAATGATCGCCAAATGGTCAGGAACCACACCTGAACGGGCGTAATTTGAAACAGAATTAGGGTTCATTCCAATTAATTCGGCAAACGCCCTGACGCTTAGGCCTGCTCGCGCGAGATCGTGGAGAAACCTTTCATAAACCATTACATCAAAGCCCTGAACACATAATTTTATGTACCTTCCCACATAGAATCATGTGTTGCAATCAAATAAACATGTGCGAGGCAGGGGGAGGGTGAAGCGACGGGATCCGGATCTACTAGGGCACCAAGCACCGGAACATCAATCCACTCGGTAGATCCGTGCGTGAATTGACGCTTTTTTCATTGGCCTAGATCAGACCGAACCTGTAACTGCTGACGGTTCCGAAGCAAGACTTGAGAGACGTATAACACTGTAATGGATAGATCACTTTACGGAGATTACTACAAGCATATTCGAGCTCAACTCCAATTATGAATATGGCTGGTTAGTCACATAAATTGTCAAGAAGATATGTTCCTGATGAAGCGATGCTATTCTTCCTGTTTCCGTTGTTCCAGCACGGTGTCAAAGGTCGTGGATATGTTCGCAGTGGCAATATCGCTATTGATATCTGAACCTTTGTCTAAGTCCATCGTTAGCCCGATCCAGAAGGCCACAACCTCATCGGCCCGTGCGCGGTATAGATCCAATTGCGCAGGGTCTTCATAAGCCTGCTCGGCAAGGCTGGCGATATGATATTCTGCTTTGGACGTAATCTTTACGAAATCCAACATTTCTTATTGCTCCTTCCCGTCCTGCGCAGCTTTGGCGTTGTACAGGTCGCCATTCAGGTAAACGCGCACCGCCTCGCCCGGACGTAGGTGCGTTTCTTCCACGCCAGCCGCGCCGAAATAATCCTGAATTTGACCTATACATCCCTCATGAGGAAAAGCCGGGCCCACATAAGAAAGCTCAAGCGGTTGTGAGCCGTTAACCTTCAGATCAGTAAAACACACCGACACCCGAGCCCCCACCACCTTGGACTTTTCACCATAAAAGACGGACCGCACCGGCAGAATGGTTGCTCCTTCGCGGCTTATAGCGGAATGAACAAGCATAACGGCCACTTGTTCGTCGTGCACGTCGGTTACAACTGCAAACAGATTTTCTGTTTGCAAAATGGGTTCGCCAGCAATAGCCGACCCTCCGGCCATCAGTGCCGGGACGAAAGCCGATACTGTGAGGGTGGTTTTCATTTATTTGGTCCAATGCAAAGCAAAATAGTCGGCACACTCAGGCGAGGCGGTTTTCCCCATGGCCATATAGGCTTCTAGCCCCTGCCCTGCGTGTGCCAATTCAGCCACTTTTTCAAAACCATCGTGGCAGCTTTTGAACTTTGGGTCCGTAGCATCTTCGCACTGGCGGCGTGTGATATCGATCTGATCAAGGGTAAATTCATTAACCTGATCAGTTTTTACGTACAGCTCAATCATGCGAAAAGTGGAACTGATTTTGGTATGGCAGGCACTGGTTGGTTTTACGACGTCAGCTGCTTGTGCCGTGCCGCTAAGCGCAAAGGCAAAGGCAAAGGCAAAGGCAAGTGGTGCAAAGAGGGATTTCATTTCGATCCTTTGTGTTGATGGAAATTGAAGGTTGGCCTTGAATAGGCAGTATATATTCAGCACTAAATAAATACATGTGTAGCACTGAATATATTCTATTCTTGATGTCGCTTGAACTAGAGGTCTTCCGCCGCTTTGATGATCGCCCAACGAATAAAGTTGTTCTTGGATCGACCTGATTTTTCAGCTGCCCTTTCAAGGACTTCCCATTCAGCCTGATTGAATGGAAGGCTGATCGCCTTGTAATCCCGTTTTTTGCCCGGCGCCTTTGGCGGCCGCCCCATGCGGCCGGGCTTGGCAACTTCATCCACCCGGCTTGCAAAGTCTTCAATCTTCGCGGGATCGACATTTGGAATTTCAGCGTTTTTCGGCTCGCGACGTTTGACCATCAAAATATCCTTTGTATCAGAGCATTGATCTCGGAAGCCGCTTTGGGATTGTCCATCTCGACGACACTACGCCCCTCCGGAAGGGCATCCCGATAAACCTTGCGCTCACAGATGACCTCGGCAAGCAACTCGATTTCGGGAAAGTCTGCCAGATATTCGCGAGCCTCTTCGCGCTCGCGAATGGCTGGATTGGTCGGCACCATCGTCATAAGACCATGGACCTCAAGCCCCGGATTGAAATCACGCGCCTCGACAATGATTTTCTGCAGCTCACCCAACGTATCCAGGTCCGCATTCGAGGGCTTGAAAGGCACGATCAGCTTATGAGCTGCTGTCATACCCGTGCGAAGCTCTCGACTGTCTTTGCCAGGGGCGTCAACAATCACATACTCGTATCGATTGTTCAGATCGATCAGAGTATCGCGGATATTGTCGTATTTCTGAACGCAGTGGACTTTGGGAAGATCGGGATTTTCGTCCCGGTCCATCACCCATTTTGCAGCAGTGCTTAGTGGGTCGGCGTCAACCAACACAACATCATTTCCCTGCTTTGCGAGCGCGGCACAAACATTTACCGCTGTCGTCGATTTTCCACATCCGCCCTTGCGGCTTCCAAACAAGACAATCACAGCATTACTCCCGCATTAAATCAATACATAATCAGTATTGTATATGTGTTTTTTAGGTACCGGATCGACGATTGATGGTGAGAACTGTGCGAGCCGGTTTGACTGGTTCTGGTTTTGATACTGGCGAACTTAATCGGCCATCTAGCTGAGGATTTGCATTCTTGCGCCGCATCTTTTTGAAGCGACCCAACGCGATCTTCCGGGCGTGCTCACGATTATTTTCCGACACGGGATCATCGACAGATCCGTCCAGTCGATATCGATGACTGTCATCAAGCCCCAAAGCCATCTGGTATCCAGTCGCGCCGGTATATCTCTGCAGAGCATGTTTCAGCTCATCAGGTGTCGTTCCTGCTTTCATCAGATCGCCAAGGATAGCGCGCACACCAAGCTGAAACGGCTTGATCTGGTCTGATAGATTTGCTGGCAGAATTGCAATCTCCTCGCGCAACAAGGATTGCAGCTCTTGTGCGGCCCTTAGCTCAAAAGCCCTCGCAATGATCTTTCGATCAGCAGACCAGATTGAACCCTGGGATTTCTTGTGCTTGGTCACTTTGACCTCCATTCGAACCCGCATTGAGACAGCATTAAACCAACATTTATATGGTATCACTTAATTATTTAAATAGTATTTATTCAGTACCATTAATATACTGAATTATCAGATCAATGCAAGAACTAATTCAATACTAAATAAGTGTTTTTTTTGATAGTTTCGACAATGAAATATAGTGCCGTTCATTCAAGCGAACTGCACCATCCTCCGCACTCACCGCCATCATAGGGACGTGCATGCCCTTCCCGGATAAGGAGCTCATGAAGCCAGATATTGCCAACAGCGACCCAAGCGACTACACGGCCACCATAACGACCCCATTCAGGGTTGCAGAATTGAACCGGGGTATTTGTCTGGACAGCTTGATCCAGTAAAGCCCGAACCCGATCACGCGCAGCTGCTGCTGCCGATTTCTCCGCATCACATGCGCCCCGGATCTCCGGAGCATCAAGGCCAGCTACCCGGACAGACATTCTTGATATCGGATCTGGTAAGCCTGGCATTTGGATGAAGATCGTATCACCATCATAGGCGAGGCTGCCTTTGCTTTCGCGCAGCGGCCATTGATAGCAATTGAAATCGCTGGCATCGGCGCGGACGCTACCACAAACCGAAACCAGAAAAAGACCGAATAGGTACTTTTTCGATACTATTTTAGTTGCAATTCGGTATTCATTTGTTCTGATATCCGCTCCACACTTTGGATGATTTAAAGGAAACACACGTTCCCTCGCGCTGGTAAAAACCGGCAAAATTTTGCCGGTTATCCTTAATGCCATTCCTGTTTTACTCATGTCGTGTCCTCTTTGCCCACGGGGGCATAGTGCGCCCCACGACACGTCTCTTCACCACAAACAAGCTTAAGTTCCGGTTTGCCCCAGACTTGGGATGAACAGGACGGGCAGCGATATTTGACGCGATTAGAGCCGTTTTCTTTGATGGCAGGCGCCACAGCGGCAAGAGCACCAGAACTAGCACAGCCACCTCTCTCGACGGGAACCGGATCTACCGGCGGAAAACGGTCGAACCAGGACAAGGTATATTCTGTCGTCAAAAGATCCGCGCACGCACGGTCAAAAGGACCACCATCAATGATGTAATGCGTCATTTGTTCGCCAACCCTGCGACCGCCCGGTTCCCCGGTGTTGCTGGGCATCAAGCCGATCCGCTCCATGAAGTCGGCCCATTGGTGGTTATGGTACCCTCGACGGCCCGGCTTGCCGTAATGGTATTGCCACTGATGCGCCATTTCATGAACGAGTGTGGAAAGCGTTTCACGGATCGTCCTGGCAACGAAGTAACTCGGGTTCATGGCAATCTCGGCCGTAAGCTCTCCTGTCTCCCCACAAACAAACCGGTCGTGGGAGTAATAACCATAGGTCCGTTTGTGCCGCTGAAGAGTGATCAGACAAGCCGGAAGCTTGCCTTCAAAGATCCTGATATTGAAATGATCAAAAGCCGTCTGAAGCTCTGCATAGGCTTCGACTGTCGGCGTCGGGATCGAACTGACCGGATGAATGTTACCCATTGCCACCTCCCAGCGCGGGGAGAAAGCGTATCGCCCGATCCATGAATTGGATTTCAGCCTTCTGCGGGCTCCAGGGCAGCATATATTCCGGATACGGGGTAATGAATGGCGGCAAAGCCGGGTTTGCGACAATAGAATGATCTACGGTATCCCTGTATTCCGTGGCTTTAAGGCGCTGATCAATCCGCGTGATTTCATAAAGGACATGAACAGGCCAGGGCCAGATCAGGCCAGCGGCCTCGGTGTATCGCTGACGGATCGGACTGACGATGTGATGCTCAAAAGCGTCCCAGATACCAAGATCACGCATACGGTCTTTGATTGGGGTAATCAGATCGCCGGTTTGGTCTTCCTCGATGTCATGGAGAAGGATGTAGCACTTCACTTCCGGCGAAGCGTGATCACAAGCATCGACCAGATGTTGAGCAACCGTTACGTCACTTGCTCCGTTCCAGCGGCGAAGCCGCGAAAGGGCGCGGGCTTTTGCCTGAAACATCGAGATACGCTCGTCGAGCGTTTGGGGAAGGCCTTTGTCAGGTGAAACCAGTTCAAGCATAGCCTGCCTCCTGACCTTCAAGGGCACGTAGGCTATGGCGCACAGTCTCACGCAAACGAGCTGCTTTAAGCATCGAATAGAGATAGGCCGCGGGATCGCGCACGCCTTGTCTATCGACAGCGACAACAACAGCCGCCATTGCAGCCCAGCCGTGTTTGTCAAGTGCCACACGCCAAACCGCAGGTCTGAGCTTAACCTGGTTGGTGAGTATCCACCTGACAGCAGACACAACCGACTGGATTGCCGTGCCAGAAGGCTCAGGACCAACCAATTCGCAAAGTTCTGCCGCAGTAAGCTGTTTTTGAAGGGTGGGGGA
>NZ_CP138926.1:7500-1745000 GCF_047125595.1 Thalassospira sp. MIT121401 | reverse complement strand
ATGGCGACCCTTACCGCAACCGGGCTTGAGCGGACCGTGGCCTATAACGCCATCGAGGCGCTGCGCGATGTTTACAATCCGCGCAAATTGCGGGCCGGTCAGGAGTTTGATCTTGTCTATTCCGCGCCGATGGAAGACAGCATCGAGCTTCTTGACGAACTGAGCTTCCAGCCTGATCCCGAGACCATTGTTTCCGTGTCACGGACCGATAGCGGTTTTGAAGCATCGTCTGACAAGATCGAATTGACCACCAAAAAGAATGTCGCATCGGGCACCATCGAGCAGAGCCTGTTTCTGGCCGCCGAACGCACTGGCGTACCGATCCCGGTGCTGATGAGCCTGATCGAGCTTTATTCCTATGAAGTCGACTTCCAGCGTGACATCCAGCCGGGTGACAGCTTTGAAGTGATGTATCAGGAACTTGAAAACGACAAGGGCGAGCGCGTGCGCTATGGCGATCTGCTTTATGCGAGCATGACGCTGAGCGGCCATGAAGTGCGTCTTTATTCCTATACCGACAGCAATGGCGAAACCGACTTCTATAATCAGAAGGGGGAATCCTATCGCCGTGCCCTGATGCGTACGCCGATCAATGGCGCGCGTCTGTCTTCCGGTTTTGGCAAGCGCAAGCATCCGATCCTTGGCTATACCAAAATGCATAAAGGTATCGATTTTGCCGCACCGCGCGGAACGCCGATCTTTGCCGCCGGTAATGGAACGATTGCCAAAATCGGCCGCAATGGCGGTTATGGCAATTACATCCGCATCCGCCACAATGATTCCTATGAAACCGCCTATGCCCACATGAAGGGCTTTGCCAAGGGGCTGAAACAGGGATCGCGCGTCAAGCAGGGCGATGTGATCGGCTATGTCGGGACCACCGGCGCTTCGACCGGTCCGCATCTGCATTACGAGATCCTGAAAAACAACGCCCAGGTCAACCCGATCCGCGTCAAGATGCCCAGCGGCAAAAAGCTTAAGGGTGATGAGCTAAAAACCTTCCTGGCCGATGCCGACATCCTGCGCAAGCAATATGCAGAGCTGTCGCTTGATAACCGCAAGATCGCCAGCGCCCAGTAAGCATCATCGCACAATCGCATCGCAAAAAGCCTGCCCGTTTTATCGGAGCAGGCTTTTTTGATGTTCGGGATACAGGGTACAGGAACGGGATACGTCAGCGGGCCCGTACAAGTGCCAACGCGCCACGGGAATGCTGGCGGTCTGATCAGACCGCCCTGCCCGATATAAGGGTAAGGGCAGCGACCTCCGCCTGATAGATAGCAGCGCGGACTTTCGGGCCGGGTCAGTCCGGAAACGTCGAGACCGGATCAGGCTGCGTCGCGGTCGAATTGCAGTTTGGCAAGGCGGCCATAAAGCGGTGATGCTTCGAGCAGTTCCTGATGGGTGCCAATCGCGACCAGCTTGCCATCATCAATCACCGCAATGCGATCAGCATGCAGCACCGTTGCCAGACGGTGGGCGATGACAAGGGTGGTGCGGTCCTTCATAATGGTTTCAAGGGCCTGCTGGACCACTTGTTCGCTTTCGGCGTCAAGGGCACTGGTCGCTTCATCAAGCAACAGGATCGACGGATTGCGCAGGATGGCACGGGCGATCGCGATACGCTGACGCTGACCACCGGAAAGCCGGACCCCTTTTTCCCCGAGATAGGTATCAAAACCATCCGGCAGGCGATCAAGGAATTCGCTGGCATGAGCAGCATCGGCCGCAGCACGAACGTCCGCATCACTGGCATCGGGTCGGCCATAGCGGATATTGTCCCAGGCATTGGCAGCAAAAATCACCGGATCCTGGGCGACAAGGCCGAAACGTGCACGTACCGCAACCGGGTCGGCCATGCGAATATCGACACCATCAACACGAATGGTGCCCTTTGCCGGATCGTAGAAGCGCAACAGCAACTGGAACACGGTTGTCTTCCCAGCCCCGGACGGCCCAACCAGGGCAACTGTTTCGCCGGGTTTGACCGAAAGCGTCAATCCTTCGAGGGCAGAACGATCCGGACGGGCCGGATAATGGAAGGTGACATCTTCGAAGCTGACATGCCCCTGATGGGGGACAGGCATCGGCTGTGGCGTTTCGGGGGCGGCAATCCGCGGTTCGGTTTCAAGCAGCGCAACAAGGCGTTCTGCCGCCCCGGCAGCGCGTTGCAGATCACCGATCACTTCGCTGATCGCACCGACAGAGCCGGCCACCACCACGGCATAGAAGACAAAGGCAGAAAGTTCCCCGGCCGAGATGACCCCGTCAAGAACATCATGCCCGCCGATCCACAGGATGGTGCCAACCGCACCAAACACCATGACAATGACAATGGCGGTCAAAAGTGCCCGGGCCGAAATACGTGCGACAGCCGTTCTGAACGCGCCTTCGACATGATCGTTGAAGCGTTTGCTTTCGATATCTTCGTGGGTATAGGCCTGAACCGTGCGCAATGCATTGAGGGTTTCTTCGGAAAAGGCACTGACATCGGCAATACGGTCCTGGGATTCGCGTGACAGGCGACGCACCCGACGGCCATAACCAACAATCGGCACCACCACCAGCGGCACCACCAGCAGGACCAGTGCTGTCAGCTTGGGGCTGGTGATTGCCAGCATAGTCAAACCGCCGACAAACATCAGCGCATTGCGCAGCGCGATCGAAACACTTGATCCGATGACCGATTGCAAAAGCGTGGTGTCGGTCGTCAGCCGCGACAGAACTTCACCGGTACGGGTGACTTCAAAGAATTCCGAATCCAGCCGGACGATGTGACGATAAACCGCAGAACGGATATCTGCGACCACCCGTTCACCAATCCAGGACACCAGGAAAAAGCGCATATAGCTGGCGCCAGCCAAAAGCAGGGTCACCGCAAACAGCACAAAAAGCGCGCGATCAAGCAACCCGCCATCACCGTCGGCAAAGCCTTCATCGACCAGCATGCGCAGACCGTTGCCCAGCGCCAGCACGGTTCCCGATGCGGTCACCAGCGCAATCAGCGCACCGATCAGCTGTAATCGATATTTCAGAACAAACGGAACAATGGCCCGCAACGAGGACAGGTTCCGACTGGTTTCCCGGTCAATCAGTCTTGCAGAAGCAGTAGGTGTACGCGCCAAGGCCCTTTATCCCGCATGCATAGGGAACGATATAGCCGATCAGCCAAGATCAAGCTTGTTTCCGGTTTTCACCGCCAGATCGGCAGAAAGCTGATCATGGAGCGTGGTCGAACCGCGGGTCGAGGTCCAGGTTTCATTGTCTTCATCAAAGTCATAGTGACTTGCACCACTGACCGGTGAGGACAACCAGACCTGACGGTTCGGGCCATGCTTGTTGATAATGAATTGTTCGCCCGAATCGAGTTCGATTGTCAGGATTCCGGATTGCAAATCGACTTCAAGGTCATCGCCCAGCGCGTCATCGATGACATCGGAAAGGGTCTCGATGGTTTCATCTGCAATCTGATGGAAGCGGGTTTCCTCAAGGGCCACAGTCTTGTTCTCCGTCTGTCGCCGGAAGCGCATCTGCCCCGGCAAGGCGATAATCAATTGTCGGCGCACCATACTATATAAAGTGTGCTGTGCAAGTATGCATAAGATACCGCTTGCGAGAAAAGCTTGAAACGTACGCGCGTGGCTGCTACATGACCGCGAGATCGCTACTGCACTCCCCTCATTTGGCGTTAATCGGATAATTCCCGGTTACAGGGGTTGCGCGAGCCGATTTTTTACACTATACACCGCGCTTCAAATTCCGGAGTGATTAGGCGATGAAAAAAGATATCCATCCCGATTACCATGAGATCACCGTTCAGATGACTGACGGCAGCACCTTCACCACGCAGTCGACCTGGGGCAACCCTGGTGACGTGATGAAGCTCGACATCGATCCGAAAAGCCATCCGGCTTGGACTGGTGTTCACCGTCTTCTGGACAGCGGCGGGCAGCTTGCGAAATTCAAAAAGCGCTTCGCTGGTTTCAATATCGGCAACTAAGCAAAGAACACATTCATGTGTTCTGTGGGATCAGCGCCCGTCGCATCTTGTTGATGCTGCGGGCGTTTTTCTTTGGCAGAACCATTGATTGCGGCCTTGCCGGCACTAAGAAACCTGGAATGACCATAAGGATGATCTGCCATGCAGCATATCTGGTGGTTCTCCGGGCATTTTTTTGCCATAATTCTATTTCGTTTGGATAGGGTGGCACCTGACGTGCCGCCCTCTTTGGCTTGTCAAATCGACCAGGGTTATAGATGAACCAGGTGGCGGCGCGTAACCAGGTAAGTTATGAGGTCTATATCAAAGACCGTTCAGGCCGTTGGCAGATCCACGGCCACTTTACCGGTGCGCAAAAAAAGCAGGCCGAAGAAGAGGCAAAGCAGATCGAACGCGCGAAACATGTTTCGGGCGTCAAGGTGATTCGCGAAGTCTATAACCACGCGACCAACAGCTCGGACGAGTATGTGGTCTATGAGACCCGTGGTCAGGGCAACCTTGAAAACAGCAATGCCCAAAGCCGCCCCAAAGCCAACCGTCCCGCAGCGGCCCAGAAGCCGACCGCCCCGACACCCGAGCCGACAAGGCAAACCGAAAGCAATAGCGCGGACGCCAGCAGCAGCGATGAGGCCAAGGCCCCGAAACCCGCAAGCCCCAAGCGCACATCCGCGGCAGAAAGCCAAAGCATTCTTGGTTTGGCCCTTAAGATGATGATCGCGTTTTGCGTGGCCATCGCCATTGGTCTGGCGACCATGCTGGTTGCGGCCAAGGGATTGGAATATCTGCCCAATATGGGCATGCAGATCAGCCAGGGCTTTTACGACAAAGCCAATTTCATGTCCTTTACGGTCGGTTTCCTTGCCAGTGTCGTGCCGATGCTGATGGCATTGACCAAGAAGTTCAAGGGACGCGCGCGCAGCAAGCCATCATCTGGCCGATCGCCAAAACCCGCACGAACCAGCCCGGCACAGCGAAGCCGCGCCCGTGGAGCATCAAACAGCACGGCAGCATCCGGATCGCGAATGTCCGCCGCCGAAATGGCGGCTGAACTTGAACGCGACGGGATGGCATCCGATACAGATGATGACACCGCGGACTCCGTTCAGGATCAAACCCCGGACGCCCCGATTGATGATACGCCCGACCGGCCACTGGTCGAAACGCGTGAAATGCGTGCAACCCGCGAGCAGATGAAGAACTTCATTTCCGGATCAATGCAGGCGATCAAACGCACGGTGCCGGTTCTCGATGCCTATCACAAATTTGGCGTCAATCTTTATGTCGCGGGCGCGTGCGATGCGTGTAGCGAGAAGAATGCACTCGAACAAAGAGACGGCCGAGCCGTTTTGCGCGACTGCATTTCGGCGCTGGGCGCAAACAAGAATATGGCCGATACGTTCTGCAAGAATGTCGATGACTATATTCTTGAGCCGAAATACAAGGATATGTACGGCGCGGGCCGCGAATCGATGGATGCCTATCTGAAGGATGAGAAAAGCATCATGTCATCGGTATCGCGTGCGATAGCAAACTGGAGCGAAAAGCCCGCCGCCAATCCGCAAGGTGGCGCAGGCAAAAAGCTGCACGCGCTGATGTTTACCGACATTGTCAATTCGACGGCCAAAACCCAGGAACTGGGTGATCATGGTGCACAGCAGATGGTTCATATCCACAACCAGATTGTGCGCACTGCACTGATCAATAATTACGGCAAGGAAGTCAAACATATGGGTGATGGCATCATGGCCGTCTTCCCGTCTTCTGCCAGCTCGGTCGAGGCTGCCATCGAAATCCAGAAGAATATGGCCAATCACAACGCCACCCAGGACCTGAAATTCCAGATCCGCATCGGGATCAATGCCGGCGAAGCCATTGCCGAAGAAAACGACCTGTTTGGCAGCGTTGTTCAGCTTGCCGCGCGCGTTTGCGCCCAGGCTGGCGGGGATGAAACGTTGGTGTCAGGCAATGTCAAAAACACCTATAGCGGCAGCCGTGCGAAGTTTGTTTCGATGGGCACCCGCCAGATGAAAGGCTTTGCCGAACCGGTTGAGGTCTTTCAGGTTCAATCGCGTACCTGATCCGTATTTTACTGCACCGGGTCCTGTGCGGGAAAACTTGTTGCCCGCGCTTCGGCCTCTCCCCCACACATCTACTTACATGCGAGATTGCGCCAGCGCGTCGAAGCCACGCCCGGCCGTCAAGTGATCCGTTGATGTCAGGGATTAAAACGAGCAGTCAGTTTGCACAGCGTGCGGCGACCTGTAGCTCCATGCGCGCAGTACGCATATAAAGTGCCTGTGCCCTGTCCATCAGATCCAGCAATCCCGGCGACAGGAACTGACACGCGTCACTGCGTTCTTCGAGACAAATGCGCAGATCCACCATCAGGTCATCGGTATCGATTGCTTCTTCCCAGCCGATTTCGCCTTCTTCGACAGCACGTACCGCAAGAAGCCATGCCATTGCCCGTATCAGGCGCGTGGTCATGCGCATTTCTTCCAGACAGCGGACCATGGCTTCGCCGCTGTTGTTCTTTTTACGATGCTGACTTCTGTGAGCGGCGAGATAGTTACGGGCCTCGACAAGCAGGGTAAAGGCTTCGTCATATGTCCGCGAGAAATGAACAACCGCAAAATTGCTTTGATATGACGCCTTTTTGGACGCCGGTGGATGCTCGTGTGTCATCCTGTTTATATTGGAAAGGTGCCGAACTGCTTCAAGGCACGGTTCGGCCAAATAGAAAGACCGCCCACTTGCGGGGCGGCCTCACCTCAACCTGCTAAACTTGCCGGACTTTTTAGTTTTATTTTTCTTGGTGAGCGAACTTTAGCCAGCGGTTCATAAGCGGTCAAGGCTATTCATGGCACAAATGTGACAATACGTATTAACCCGTACCCTTTTGCACATTTTACAGATGCGCACTGCCATGGCACGCAGAACTACAAGCAATACAAGTAATTGAATATACAAGATAAAGAAAAAGAACCGCCCTAAAAGGGCGGCTCAGTTTAACAGGGAGGCATCGAAACATCACGTTCGACAAGGGGGTCAACAGATGACCCTCTATTCCACATATAAGACGGGAAGTTTAAATTTCAATTAACCCCAGGTTTAAAAAAATTATCCTCACGTCTAGTATTTGGAAAGGCCATCAATCCTTGTTGCACCACCCGAAACTGTTTCGGACTTAACTTTTGAACAATGCTTCGGCCCCGGCATGGGCACCTTTGCGATGTTCAAGTGCCGCATCGACCCGTTTGATTTCCTGTTCCAGTGCGGTCCGGTATTCTTTCAGGCTTTCAACCGAAATGCCTTCGAGGCTGCGCGGCAGGCCAAATTCACGCTTGCTGACAATGCCAAGATCTTCTTCTTCCACACTCATCCTCCATTTCCTGCAGTCGCTTTTTTCCAACACCCCTGCCCCGTTCGGGTAACGGGATGTCGGTTTGGCTTGTGACCTGTTAGATTTATCGCACTGGTGTCCGGGCATTTTGGCGGCTAACTTGCGCCAATGACCGGTTGACCATTTCAACAAAATTAACAGGTCCTGACCCTAGATAGGTACTAAATCCACAATTCGCCACGGAGGTCGCAATGTCGCACGCCCAATTGCCAACGAAAATGCAGGCTGTCGAAATTCGCAAGGACGCCGATGCCCCCTATCTGGCACTGGCCGAAGCCGATATTCCCGAAATCGGCGATGATGATGTTCTGGTCCGGGTTCGGGCCGCCGGGATCAACCGCCCCGATCTGATGCAGGTTGCCGGCATGTATCCGCCACCGCCGGGCGCATCCGAAATCCCGGGCCTTGAACTTGCGGGCGAGATCGTTGCAACCGGCCAAAAAGTAGGCGACTGGAAAGTCGGGGACAAAGTCTGTGCGCTGGTGACCGGTGGCGGGTATGCGCAATATGCTGCTGTACCGGCGGCGCAATGCCTTCCTGTTCCCGAGAACCTTACGATGGTTCAGGCCGCGGGCCTGCCTGAGACCTTCTTTACGGTCTGGCACAATGTTTTTGACAAGGCCAAGCTGACATCCGGTGAAACATTCCTGGTGCATGGCGGCACGTCGGGGATCGGCACAACAGCGATCCAGTTGGCCAAGGCATTCGGGGCCAAAGTGATCGCAACCGCAGGCAGCGATGAAAAATGTCAGGCCTGCCGCGATCTTGGCGCCGATGTTGCAATCAATTACAAAACGCGCGATTTCGTCGAAGATGTGAAATCCGCAACCGATGGCAAGGGTGCCGACGTCATCCTTGATATGGTTGCCGGTGACTATATCAGCCGCAATTTCAAGGCCGCGGCCTTTGACGCCCGCATTCTGATCATTGCCTTTTTGCGCGGCCCGAAGGCCGAAACCAATTTCACGCCACTGTTGCTTAAGCGCCTGACCTTGATGGGCTCCACACTGCGTGCCCAGCCGGTGGCGAATAAGGGCGCAATTGCACAGTCACTGCGTGAACAGGTCTGGCCGATGATTGCAAACGGGCAGATTGCACCAGTCATCCACAAAACCCTTCCACTAGCCAAGGCAGAGGAAGGCCATGGCATATTGAAGGGTGGCGCACACATCGGAAAAGTGATACTGGAAGTCAGTTGATCGTTTTTGGATATCGGTCCGAACCGTTTACCGGACCTTTCCATCGCAACATGACGATGTTTGCAGATCGAAAAGAAATATTCTTTTCGCAAGTCCGCAACAGATTGTTGCATTTACCCGCACATTGATCGAAAAGAACGCAATGGCGGGTCC
This sequence comes from Thalassospira sp. MIT121401, assembly GCF_047125595.1. Taxonomy (NCBI): domain Bacteria; kingdom Pseudomonadati; phylum Pseudomonadota; class Alphaproteobacteria; order Rhodospirillales; family Thalassospiraceae; genus Thalassospira; species Thalassospira sp. MIT121401. The sequence goes on along the minus strand of NZ_CP138926.1, from coordinate 1,736,245 downwards.
GACGATGCGCAGCAACCCTTGGTTCACCCCTTGGTTGCCTTTGCAGCATTGCCGGACCACCAAAAGAGATTATATTCTGGGGCATAGATTCCCGCGCTTTTTGGGCTCATACCCATTGCCGGTCTCCAGAGAGAAAGAAGGAAACAGGAGGAATTATGGCACAGCCCCTCATGCCCAAAGCAACCGCTGTATGGCTTATCGACAATACCGGCTTGTCGTTCCGGCAGATTGCCGCCTTTACCGAGCTTCACGAGCTTGAAATCCAGGCAATTGCTGATGGTGACGTTGGCCAGGGCATCGTCGGTCTTGACCCGGTTGCCAACGGGCAGCTGACCAAGGAAGAAATCGCGCGCTGCGAAAAAGACCCGCGCGAATTCCTTAAGATGGCGAAAACCGATTTGCCGCGTCCGCGCGCGCAGTCCAAAGGTGCCCGTTACACCCCGGTTTCCAAACGTCAGGATCGCCCGAATGCGATTGCCTGGTTGCTTAAGCATCACCCGGAACTGTCGGATGCACAGGTTTGCAAACTGATCGGCACTACCAAGGACACCATCGGTAAAATCCGCGACCGTACGCATTGGAATTCCGCCAATCTGACGCCGCGCAACCCGGTGACCATGGGCCTTTGCACCGAACTTGATCTTGAAAAACAGGTCGTGATCGCACGTTCGAAGAACCCGGAAAAAATCGCCCGCGATGTCGAGCCCGATCCGCTGCCCGAAGAATTGCAGATCAATCCGGAACCGGATTATCCGGGCAAAAAGACCGAAGAGAAAAAAGAAGAGCCGAAAACTTCCGATTACATGGAAGCGGCAGAAAACCTTTTCCGGTCCTGATACGTTTCAAAAGGTCGCCCACGGGGCGGCCTTTTTTCTTTGGGTTGCCCGGCACTTATTGCATAAAGTTTGTTTCACACGATTGCCGCTAAACCGTAACGCAACCGACATATGCGCGACATACCATTCGCCTGCTTTCGAACGAACAACACCGAAGAAACGTTTCCATGCAAAAACGTCCAACTGAACGCCAGGCTGGCATTGTTGAACTTGTCCGCGCCGATGGTTTTCGCACCATTGATCAGCTTGCTGAACGCTTTGACGTCACCCCGCAGACCATCCGCCGTGATGTGAATGCGCTGTGTGACGAAGGATTGCTGCGCCGTCGCCACGGCGGCGTCGAACCGGCACTTGAACATGAAAATATCGCCTATCGGGCGCGCAAGGTTCTGAACGTCAATGAAAAGCGCAAGATTGCCGCCCTTGTCGCGCGTGAAATCCCCAACGGGGCGTCGCTGTTCTTTTCGATCGGCACCACACCGGAACTGGTGGCAAGCGCGTTACTTCAGCATCGCGACCTGCGGATTTTCACCAACAATCTGAATGTGGCCTATGTTGCGGCAACCAATGACAGCTTTGACGTCACCCTGATTGGTGGCCGGTTGCGTAACCGTGACCGCGATGTTCTTGGCCCCGAGGTCGAGGCATTCTTTAACAGCTACAAGGTCGATTACGGGATTTTCGGCGTCGGTGGTATTGATCCCGATGGCAGTCTTCTGGATTTCGATGAACAGGAAGTCCGCGCCCGTTCGGCAATCCTCAAGAATGCGCGCAAATCATACCTTGTTGCCGATCATACCAAATTCGGCCGGAACGCTGTGGTGCGGGGTGGTTCGATCACCGATGTCAGTGCATTCTTTACCGACTGCCTGCCCCCTGATCACATCATGGCGATGATCAACCGTGCGGGCGTTACCATGCACATGCCCGAACCCAACGCGGAATTTCCGACCTTTTACGTGCCCGAAGAAGACTAGGCCACATCGCACGCACCCCCGCATTTGTCAGGACGACTTGCGGGTTTGCGCTGCTGCCATCAGGCTGTTGCGGACTTCGCGCAATGCCGGGGTCAGTGTTTTATCCCGGCGCATGACGATGGCCAGTTCACGCGATAATGGCGGATTAAGCGGCCGGGTCGTGACCGGAAACTGGGTGCGGCCCGGGCGTGCGCCCATTTCCGGCAAAATTGTCGCCCCGATCCCCGCCCCGACCAGTTCCTTGATGGCTTCGACACTGCCAAGTTCCATGATCGAATGTCCGGCAACCCCGGCATCACGCAGCCAGTCATCTACAAGGGTTCTGGTCAAACCACCGCGTTCATAAAGCACCAGCGGCTGGGTTTCGAGATCCCGGGGGTGAATAATATCGGGCACATCCGCGTCCCCGGCAAAGATTGCCACGAACGGATCGGTCATGACCGGCATGATCGACAGGCTTCTGCCGCTGCACGGCATGGTTACCAGCCCGATATCAAGCTGGTTGTCTTCGATTGCGCGGACAATGTCGCTGGTATTGCCGGTCCGCACCATGATTTCGAGCTTCGGATAGGCCCGTTGCAGTTTTTCCAGAACGGCTGGCAGAAAATAGATACAGGCCGTTGCCCCGGTGCCGATCCGCACCTGACCGGCGGGGCCATCGGCAAAGCTTGAAACCGCATCCAGTGCGGAACGGATCGATGCATCAATCCCGCCAATATGGGCCAGTAATGCCTGCCCGGCAGCGGTTGGTTCGGCCCGCTTGCCCACCCGTTCAATCAGCTTGACGCCAAGCCGTTCTTCAAGCTGGCGCACCTGCTGGCTGATCGCGGGCTGGCTCAGATTAAGTTTGGCGGCGGCTGCCGAAAAACTGCCAAGTGCGACCACATCGGCAAAGGCATGAAGCTGATCAAGATTAAGGGCGCGCATATCAAACTTTTCCTTATGACATGCATAAGATTTCAAAACTTACGTTATGATAGAATTCGCCGTACTGTCTGGTCAAACAAATCAACACCGGACAATAAAATGTGCCTGACAACCAGCGACCCGATCCCAGTTACCCGCATAACCGTGCGCGATGCATGCGATGCAGATATGGCGCACATCACCGCGATTTATCGCCACCATGTGCTGACCGGGACGGCATCGTTCGAAGAAATTCCGCCATCACAGGATGAAATCACCAGCCGGTTTCATGCAATCCGTGACAAGGGAATGCCCTATCTGGTGGCGATCCGCGACCAAAGCATCGTCGGATATTGCTATGCCAGTTCCTATCGTCCGCGCACGGCCTATCGCCATACGGTGGAAAATTCGATCTATGTGGCCCCGGATTGCGCCGGTCAGGGTGTCGGCAGTCTTTTGATGGGTCATCTGATCGAGCGTTGCGAAAACGGTCCCTGGCGTCAGATGGTCGCAGCGATCGGCGACAGCGCCAATCACGCATCGATTGCCCTTCATCGAAAATTCGGGTTTGAGCAAACCGGCGTTTTCCATAATGTCGGCTTCAAGTTTGGGCGCTGGCTTGATTCCATCCTGATGCAACGCCCCCTTGGCGATGACAAGCCGGTTCTTCCCGGTCCGCTCGACAAATGATCCGGCCCCGCACTGTTATTGCCCTTGGCCTTGCCCAATTGATCAGTTGGGGGACGGCCTATTACCTGATCGGGAATTTCGGTGCGATCATTGCCGCACGACATGGCTGGGACAGTGCAATTGTCTATGCCGGGTTTTCATCGGCACTGCTGGTCATGGGGATTTGTTCATCGACATGCGGGCGGCTGATTGATCAAAGGGGCGGACGGCCGGTGATGTTGGCGGGGTCGGTGCTTAACGCGCTTGGTTGTTTGACGCTGGCCTTTGCCGATCAGATCATCTGGCATTTCGTTGGCTGGGTCATTCTGGGCATTGCCATGCGCGCGACGCTTTATGATGCGGCCTTTGCCACACTGGCGCGCATCGGTGGTCCGAACGCCGGTCGGGCCATGGGGCAGATCACCCTGTTTGGCGGACTTGCATCCACCGTGTTCTGGCCGGTCGGTCATCTGATCGAAAGCCAGTTTGGCATCACCACCGCCCTTGCAAGCTATGCCGGATTTGCCATTTTGACGGTTCCGCTGCATTTGATGCTGCCGCCGGCTTCGCCCAACAGTGATTATGAAACCAACACCGCCGCCTCATCGTCACCAACGGCCCATGCCCCGTCTGGTGATATCGCGGCAAATCCAAAAGTGCCAGCCCGCGAAGGAACACCGGTAAACAAGCAGCTGTGCGGGATTCTGTATGCGGTGATTGTAACGGTTCTGAATGTCGTCAATGCCGCGATGTCAGCCCATATGATCGCGGTTCTGATCGGGCTTGGTCTGGGCACCGTGATTGCCATTGAAACAGCAAGCCTGCGCGGAATTGGTCAATCGATCGCACGGGCGGCCGAAGTGCTGTTTGGCAAACGGCTTGCGCCAACCAGGCTGACGGTGCTGGCGACCGCGATCCTGCCGGTCTCCTTTTTGCTGGTTCTGATCGGGGATCCCCATGTGATGGCGGCGATGGCATTCACGTTTTTATATGGTGCTGCCAACGGCGTTCTGACCATCACGCGCGGGACATTGCCCTTGATGATTTTCGGGCGGCGCGGATATGGACAACAGGTTGGCAGGTTGCTGATCCCGGGCTTCTTTTTATCCGCCATCGCGCCCAGCCTTTATGATCAGCTGATTGCCCGTTTCGGACCGCAATCTGCGATCTGGGCATCAGCCGGGTTGCTTCTGATCGGGTTCATCAGTGCAATCGTCCTGTACCGGATGCTCCCCCCCGGTCACACGCACATCCCGATGGCAGAACAATCCTGACAGCCGGCCCTTTCACCAAGTCCGGCAACCCCGCACCGAGCTGAGCTGAGCTGAACCGAACTGAGCCGGACCGGACAGAGCCAACACCTCCGCCATCCCGACAACGTCCAAGAAAAAACGCCTGCCAATCGGAGATGGCAGGCGCAAGGTGTGCTCTGTGATGAAAGAGCCGGGAGTATCCGTGCTTACGGGATCTTTGGTTGGTGTTATTTCGCGTATCCGATTTCCTTGAGTGCCTCGGCAATTTCCGGAAGGATCGCCGGATCATCAATGGTGGCCGGCGTGTTATAGGTTTCCCCGTCGGCAATCGATCGCATGGTCTTGCGCAGGATTTTGCCAGACCGTGTTTTCGGAAGCCGGTCAACCACGGTTGCCTGCTTGAACGCGGCAACCGGTCCGATCTGATCGCGGACCATGGCGACCACTTCGGCCAGAATGGCATCATGGGGCCGCGTGACACCGGATTTCAGGACGATGAAACCAAGCGGCAATTGCCCCTTAAGATCGTCATGCACCCCAATGACCGCACATTCGGCAACGTCGGGATGACCGGAAAGAACTTCTTCCATTGCCCCGGTCGACAAGCGGTGCCCGGCGACATTGATGATGTCATCGGTGCGCGACATGACATAGATATAGCCGTCTTCATCAATGAAACCGGCATCACCGGTGGCGTAATAGCCCGGGAATTCTTCGAGATAGGATGACTTGAACCGGTCGTCATTTTGCCAAAGCGTCGGCAAGGTGCCGGGCGGCAATGGCAGCTTGGCGGCCAATGCGCCGATCTGTCCGCGTTCAAGCGGTTTGCCCGCCTCGTCAAGAACCTGAACATCCCAGCCACAGGCTGCAACCGTCGGCGATCCGTACTTGATCGGCAACAATTCAATGCCGCGCGGATTGGCACAGATCGACCAGCCGGTTTCGGTTTGCCACCAATGGTCAATCACCGGCACGCCAAGGCTTTTTTCCGCCCATTGCAAGGTATCGGGATCGGACCGTTCACCGGCCAGATACAGCGCCTTTAGACAGCCAAGATCGTAATTCGCCATATGGGCGGCTTTGGGGTCGTCACGTTTGATCGCACGAAATGCGGTTGGCGCGGTGAACAGGACCTTGACCCTGTGTTGGGAAATCACCCGCCAGAAGGCACCGGCATCGGGGGTGCCGACCGGCTTTCCTTCATACATCACCGTCGTGCAGCCCGCCAAAAGCGGCGCATAGACAATATAGGAATGCCCGACCACCCAGCCGACATCGGACGCCGCCCAGTAAACATCACCGGCTTCGACGTCATAGATGTTTTTCATCGACCAGTGCAGGGCAACCATATGGCCGCCATTGTCGCGGACAACGCCCTTGGGCTGACCGGTTGTCCCGGACGTATAAAGAATATAAAGCGGATCGGTCGCCGCCACCGGCACACAATCCGATGGCGCGGCCTTGGCACATTCCACGGTCCAGTCAAAATCCCGCCCGGGGATCAGCAAGGCGTCACATTGCGGGCGCTGGTACAGAATGACCGATGACGGTTTATGGTCGGCAAGTTCGATCGCACGATCAAGAAGCGGTTTGTATTCAATGATGCGCGATCCTTCGATGCCGCAACTCGCCGTCAGGATCAGTTTCGGTTTGGCATCATTGATGCGCGTGGCAAGTTCGTTTGAGGCAAACCCGCCAAACACCACCGAATGCACAGCCCCGATGCGCGCGCACGCCAACATTGCCATCGCGGCCTGCGGGATCATCGGCATGTAGATGATTACCCGGTCGCCCTTGGTCACACCGCGTGCATGCAGGGCCCCGGCAAGGCGGGCCACATCGTCGCGCAGATGGCGATAGGTGATTTTTTCGACCGTGTTGGTGACCGGGCTGTCATAGATCAGGGCCGTTTGGTCCCCGCGCCCGTTTTCGATATGCCGGTCAAGCGCGTTATAGCAGGTATTGACCTCGCCACCCGTGAACCATCGGTAAAACGGCACATTGCTGTCATCAAGAACGCGGTCCCATTTGCGGTACCATGTGATGTTTTCGGCAGCTTCTGCCCAGAAACCTTCCTTGTCAGCAAGGGAGCGATCATAGGTTTCCTGATAACGACCAGTCATTGGCGAAAATTCCTCCCGCGATGATGGATCTTGTGCCCATACGGACCGCGTTTTTGTGGCGAGCGATTAAATCGGCATCATAATACCTATTTAATGCGCACTTACCCCTTAGACATTGGTAGAGCGTCGGTATTCCGCCATTTTTTGCGGATTAAAATCACTAAAATCCATTGCGCCGTGATCGGCTTGGGCCGCACGCGCGTATCGGATCAGGTGTCATCAGTGATGCGGGAATGTCGCCAGGCGCTTTAAAGCGCAGACATAAAGTTGCCGCCTCACGCGTGGGCGACAATCGGAGGCGGCAAAAGCAAGAGTTAGGAAATCTGTGAGGTCGTCAAACCGTCTGCATGGTTGATCGCATGTTTTTCATCACGCGTTTGGCCATGCTCAAACGGCTAATGGTTTATTCGGTTTATCTCGTCCTTGATTTCAAGCTTGCGACGTTTAATGTCTGCGACAAGGGAATCATCGGGCGCCGGTCGGCGCGTCTCGAGGTGGAGTTCCTGCTCAAGTGCAGCATGTTTGGCAGTAAGAGCTTCGATATGGCTTTGAACGCTCATTCGCCTACTCCTTATATCTGACATTGCCCACAAGAAGATGGTATTAATTTCGTAACATGATTTCCAGTGTTTCAATCACAATCGTGAACCAGAACACAGTCCAGCAAGGATCGGCATGACGCAAAAAGATCGACTTATCATCGGCATAACCGGCGCATCGGGTGTGATTTACGGCATACGTTTTTTAGAATTGCTCAAAAACACACCAATCGAGACTCATCTGGTTCTTTCGAAGGCAGCCGAACGCACCATCGCCTATGAGACCGATTTTAAAATCCGCGAAATCAAGGAGATGGCAAACGTCATCCATGACAATGCCGACATTGGTGCATCCATTGCGTCGGGATCGTTCCGGGCACGCGGGATGGTGGTTGCCCCCTGCTCGATGAAGTCCCTGGCCGAGGTCGCAAGCGGAGTCGCCGATAATCTGATCGCGCGTGCAGCTGACGTGATGCTCAAGGAACGCCGCCGTCTGGTGCTGATGGTGCGCGAAACCCCGCTGCATGCCGGTCACATCCGCAACATGGCGCAGGCCACTGAAAACGGTGCGATCATTGCCCCGCCGGTTCCGGCCTTTTATGCCCGGCCGCAATCGCTTGATGAAATGGTCACGCAAAGTTGCGGGCGGGTACTTGATCTGTTTGATATCGATTTACCCGACACCGCACGCTGGGGCGATGAGGATGCCGCCAATCACATCCCGGTCACCGGCAAGCCGAAAAACCGGACCTGAACGTTCATCGTTGCCTCAGGCTGCGACCAACCCCATCAGCGAGATCAGGCGATTTAGCGCCTGATCACATTCGCCCTGTTCCAGATCGAACCGGGTGGGCGACAGATATGCCCGTGCCCCGGCAAACGGGTCATCCGACGGGATCGGCGTTACCGCGTCACACAGGATATGCTGTTCAATCCGTTCTGCCTGCAATTCGTCTGATTTGACCTTTTGGCGCAGTTCCTGGGCGGTTGCGCGCGGGTCATCACGCAAAAAGCGTCTGGTTTGGCGCAACGGAACGATCACGTTGTCGCGCCAGTCCCGCACGGCTTCTTCCAGGGCGCTGACGCTGTGCGGTGCCAATCCTTTCTGGCCAAGAAAGAACATGAACAGCAGCATGTTCACATCCAGACCACAGCGTTCCTGCAATTCCAGACACAGCTTTGCCACACCGTCGCGACCATACATCCCGACCGTAAAGGTCCAGACTTCATCCTGATCCATTGTTACCTGCTCGTATCGTTTTTTGTTTTGTCTGATCGTCACACGGTTTTTGCCGTGCGCGCGACCTTTGGCGGATGCCCGAGATAAGCACCAAGCCCCTTTGCCGTCGAGACCATCGTACCCGCCGTGTCAACCAGACGCGGACCGACAATAACATCGGCCATCGCCACATCGACAACCTTGCGCTTTGACCAGGCGACAACCCGGTCAAACTTCTGTTCGGCAATCAGATCGACCGCATGAACCCCAAAGGCCGATGCAATCACCCGGTCACGCGGCGATGGCGTTCCGCCGCGCTGAACATGCCCCAGAACAGTAACCCGCGTATCCCAACCCGTGCGCGCACCAAGTTCATCGGCCAGCCAGTGCCCGATCCCGCCATAGCGGACCTTTTGGCCGTCATCGCCCTGGGTCACGGCCGCCCCGTCATCGCGTTTGACGGCCTCGGCGACAATCACCAGCGCATGGTTGCGCCCGCGTTTGCGGATATTGAGACAATGTTCGGTCAACGCATCAAGATCGTAATCCATTTCCGGGATCAGAATGGCATCCGCCCCACCCGCAACCCCGGCAAACAACGCAATATGCCCGGCATCGCGCCCCATGACTTCAAGGATCATGATGCGATCGTGTGATGCGGCGGTCGGTTGCAGGCGGTCCAGTGCCTCGACCGCGACATTGACCGCGGTGGTAAAGCCGACCGAATATTCGGTCTGGGCCAAATCGTTATCGATGGTTTTGGGAATACCGACCAGATTGATGCCCCCCATCTGGGCCAGCCGATGCAGGATCGCCATGCTGCCATCCCCGCCAACCCCGATCAGCGCATCCAGTCCAAGCTTGTGATAGCCATCAATCACTTCCTGCGAGCGGTCGGCAAAACTGCCATCGGGCATCGGATAATGAAATGGATCGCCTTTGTTGATCGTGCCAAGAATGGTCCCGCCAAGACGCAACATGCCGTCATTATTGACCTGATCATTAAGATCAATCGCCTGGGGCGGGTCCTGCATCAGGCCGTGTGTACCCTGACGGATACCGACAACATCCCAGCCATAACCAAGAACCGCACGGCGCACGACCGCCAGAATAACAGCATTCAGTCCGGCGCAATCGCCACCACTGGTCAAAATCCCGATCCGCATGTGTTTCCTTCCCAAGGTCGCCATCATTATTTTAAGGTCCGGGCGCTGATTTCAGGGTCCCGCCCGCAAAGGGTGATACAAATCATATGGGTTGCCCACCTCAATTCTGGTATTATCAGAATCCCTTCGCGTTGATTATTAAGCTGGATCAAAAATGGACGAAATCAATCAGATCGAGATTGAAAAGAAACTTCTTTCATTGCGCGAGGAACACCGCGATCTTGATATCGCCATCGAACAGATGGTTCAGGCCCCGCACCATGACCAATTGCGTCTGGGCCGCATGAAAAAGCGCAAACTCGCGTTAAAAGATGAAATTCGCTATGTCGAGTCGCAACTCGTGCCCGATATTATTGCCTGACCGGGCCGGCAATTGCGCCCGCGTGGGGCGCCGATTTTGCCCGTTCACAAAAGCGCCCCGACACCCTTTAAAAATTTGATCCGAACCGCACCCCGACCGTCGATTGACGATGCGGGGTTTGTGTTTTTGAAGACCACACAAAAAAACATGCAAGGCCAAGCCTTGCATCGGGCATTCAATGCATATGGGAAGCGATCAGATGCCGTAAGGGATACGGTCAAGCTGGGCGAGGCGCATTTCCTTTTGCGCGCGCAAGGCGGCATCCGCAGAATTCAGAACCGACTGGGCCGTATCGCCATTGGTCGCCTGATACAGGCCAAAGACCGGCACGACATAGATGAATTTGTCATTATGCGAATAGGGGTTCTGTTCAAGCCAGCGCGTTATCGCATCGGCACGCTGCAACACATCGTCGCGATCGACATTATACATCAAGGCGACAAAGTCATTGCATCCCAGATAGCCCAGATGATGCGGCGCCATCACGAAATCGGCCATGATTCTGCGGACATAGTTGAACAGGCCGTGTTTGCAGCCCTGTCCATAGCGCTGAAGAATATCGTCAATGTTAAACAGCTCGCAGATCAGAACCGTCCTGTTGGTGCGGTCCGTTCCGATCAGGGAAACTTCGTTTTCAAGGATCTGCATAAAGGTCGGATAGCTGAGCGCCCCGGTAAACGGATCACGGCCTTCGGTGCGGGCCAGACGTGCCTGCCGCTTTTTCAGTTCATTGACATTTTCCGTCAGACTGTTGATGCGCACCATCAACCGGCCGATGGCCTGTTCAACCGCCGGGGTTACCTGACTGTCGGGAATGCCAAGGACATTGGCCATATCAGGCGTGTGAAAGGGAACGTCATCCACCGTGTCGGGATGCGTTTCCGTATCGATATCAACCTGATGTTCGCGGCTGGGCGCACGTCGACTTCCGGCATCCCTGCCATAGGCAAGTACACCATACGGATTGGATGGGTATCTGCCATCCCCGCCCCCCATGGAGGGTGTCAACGAACCGGGCCTTGTGACTTTCATGTCTGACCTTCCCGTGCTACCTGCACAGTTATATGAGTGATTGGTAAATAATAAATCAAAAGTACAATCATTTCACATTAATTTTCAATCGACAGTAAGAATAGTATCGCTACCCTTCCGGGTAGCGCGGAATAATTGAAGATCGGACAGGAAAATATAAAGGATTCTGCGGGTCTGGCATGTTGCAAGCAGGCTTGCATGATGGCCCGTGCTGCATATAATGCGGCCCTTCACGAAACCGCCCGAATACGGAGCCGCCAACATGAGCGATCAAACACCGGTCATCGGCATTATCATGGGAAGCCAGTCCGACTGGGAAACCATGAAAAACGCAGCAGATGTCCTCGATGCGCTGAACGTCCCTTACGAAAAGAAAATCGTTTCGGCCCATCGCACCCCTGATCGCCTGTATGACTATGCCAAAACGGCAAAGTCACGCGGCCTTAAGGTCATTATCGCCGGTGCTGGCGGGGCGGCCCATCTTCCGGGCATGGCAGCGGCCATGACGCCGCTTCCGGTGCTGGGTGTGCCGGTTCAAAGCCGCACGCTTAAGGGCCTTGATAGCCTGCTTTCCATCGTGCAGATGCCGGGCGGCGTTCCGGTTGGTACCCTTGCCATCGGATCGGCGGGTGCAAAGAATGCCGGTTTGATGGCCGCCGAAATCATGGCGCTGATGGATGACGGACTTGCCGCACGCCTTGATGACTGGCGCGCAGCCCAGACCGCATCGGTCGCCGACGAACCGGTTGATCCGGCACCATGACCCAAGACAGGCGCGCCCAAACGGGCGCGTTTTTGTTTTGCCCGTCACAGATTTGAAATTGGCCTGACGACAGGCAATGTTTTCCCACCGGGAAGATTTTTGATCGAGGATTAAATGACGCAGGATTTCGACACGCGCATCATCGCACCGGGAAGCACGATTGGCATCATGGGCAACGGGCAGCTTGGTCGTATGGCCGCCTTCTGTGCGGCTGAACTGGGCTATAAGGTCCATGTGTTTGGCCCCGGGGCCGACAGCCCGACCGAACAGGTTTGCGCCAAGGCAACCGTTGCCGATTACACCGATCTGGATGCACTGCGCGCCTTTGCCGAGGATGTCGATGTCGTCACGTTTGAATTTGAAAACGTCCCGCATGACAGCGTAAAGCTGCTTTCTGACCTGGTGCCGGTACGCCCGGGCTGGAAATGCCTGCATATTTCGCAAAACCGCCTGCGTGAAAAGACCTTCTGCAACGAACACGGTATCGGCACCGCCCCGTTCGAAGCCGTCCGTTCGCTTGCCGATCTTGAAGTAGCGGTCGCCAAACTTGGCCGCCCGTCGGTTCTCAAGACCACCGAACTTGGCTATGACGGCAAGGGACAGGTCAAAATCAACGCCGATACCGATCTGGCCGAAGCCTGGGACGAGATGAAGGGGGCCGAGGCCATCCTTGAAGGCTTCATTTCCTTTGAACGCGAAATCTCGGTCATTGTCGCACGCGGCGTTCAGGGTGATACCGCCTGCTTCTGCCCGGTCGAAAACGTGCATACCAACCACATTCTTGATGTGACCGTCGCCCCGGCTGAAATTGCCGACAGCCTGTCAAAAAAGGCCGAAGACATCGCAATCAAGCTGGTCAGTGCGATGGAATTCGTCGGCCTTCTGGCGGTTGAAATGTTTGTCACTACCGATGGCGACATTCTGGTCAATGAAGTGGCCCCACGCCCGCACAATTCCGGTCACTGGACCATTGATGCCTGCATCACCAGCCAGTTCGAACAGTTCATCCGTGCTGTTTGCGGCCTGCCGCTGGGCGATCCGGCCCACCATTCCAAGGCCCGCATGAAGAACCTTCTGGGTGATGACATCAATGACTGGCAGGCAATTTTGACCGAGCCGAATGCAAAACTGCATCTCTATGGCAAGGCCGAAGCAAAGCCGGGACGCAAAATGGGTCACGTGACCTGGGTTCTTCCCAAATAAAGTGCCCCGACCGTAAGGTCACACAATATTCAAAGCCCCGGACAGCCTATGCATCCGGGGCTTTTTGTTATGTATTTCATTACGTTACGCATCAATATCGCATCAATATCACCGGCTGGCATTTTATGCCCAGCAGATTGGCATCGGGTTTGCTGTTGATCAGACAGGAAACTCTTTACGGACTGAACGTGATGAAGAAACTTCTGATCATTGTTGCAATGCTTGCCGGGCTTGGCGCCATTGAAACCCGCCTGAATGGCGTACATGCCGCACCGGGTGCGGCTGGATTTCCCGAAGTTGTCGAAGGCGACAAGCTTCGTTTTGGCAATCTGATTGTTGAACTGTTTGGCATTCGCGCCCCGAAACCGGGCATGATTTGCCGTGCGGGATCGGTTGAATTCCAGTGCGGTGCCGCCGCATCCCAGGCACTTGATCGCATCATCGACAACTATGCCATCAAATGTCAGCAAGTATCGGATGTGCAGCTGTTCCCGATGCTGACCGAATGCACCATCGGGCGTAATGACCTGAACCGGCTGATCCTGCGTGCCGGGTGGGCAATGGTCGATATGGTCAGCTGCGACAGCCATCCGAGCTGTGCGACCTATTTGCGCGATCAGGAATTTGCCAAGGAAAACCGCAAAGGCATCTGGATGGGAACGCCGCCGTCCGAACTGGTTGCGCTGGCAGCCAAACCGACCCTTGAAGAAATCCAGTCCGCCGATGACAAGGCAAAGCGCAAAGCCAATGGCGACAGCCCGCGCCATCTTTTCGGATCAGCCTTCACCGTCGACCTGGCCGAGGACATGAAACGCGCAAACGCCCCGGACAGAACGCTTCTGAGTTTTCTTGAAAACACCTTTTAGGTCCGCCTTCCGGACCATCGCCCCAAAGAGTTCCCGCCCCAAAACAAAACGCCACCGCATTGCTGCCGGTGGCGTTTCTGATTTTGTCTTTATGCTTGGCAGTCGGGCGGCTCAGCCCCCGAACTGACGGCGCAGCCGCCCCGGGGTCGGCATGCAATTGGCGACCTTTGCACCAAGCTTGAACGGGGCTGTGGCAAACTTGCCGACCTTGCCCAGCTTGGCGGTGATTTTCGGGATTTGCAGAACATTGCCGATCCGGCGGTCAAGGAACGCCCAGCTGTCGGCATGATCATCGGATGTATCATCCAGCCAGTAAGCCAGCGTCGATCCATACACCCCGGCCAGCAACATGCGCTTGGTGTACCAGTTATGATCGGTCGATGTATCACCGGCGGCCACCCACATGGCATCAACCGTGCCATGGGTCAGTTTAAGCCCAAGGGCGGCATTTTGCGGAAGGGTCATGAAGGCCAGCGCACCGCGCACGGCGTCTTTCTGATTTTCCACCAGATCAAGCCGGGTTTTGACCGCCGTGGCAATCCGGTCGCGGATTTTCATGTTTTCCAGCCCCTTCTCATCAAGGGCGGCGATCATTTTGCAGTCGGTCATTTCGACATAGGTCACAATGGCCTGACGGATACCATTTGGCAGCAACCGGTCCACTTCACCCGGCGCAAGATCAAGATCCTCTGCCCCGGCCAGCAGCGCCTGTCTGGTCCAGCCGTCAAAGGGGATATGTTCAAGGGCGGCCTCGACCAGTGCTTCGCGCTGGGCTTGCAGGCGGCTCATGCTTTCGGACACGGTCATTTATGCCTCCTCGTCAGGTGATCCGGCGTCTTGCGCATCGTCATCACTTCGCGATGCACAAGCCTGCCTGAATGTAGTCTCGGGCGGGTATTCGCGCAATTCTTCGTTAAACCCAAGAAGCGTCATGTCTTCCATACGTTCGGGATACATGACTCCGATCAAATGATCATATTCATGCTGAACGACCCGGGCATGGAACCCACCGGCAATGCGTTCGATTTCTTCGCCCTGTTCATTTAACCCGCGATAGCGGATTTTGTTCCAGCGCGGTACCACCCCCTGAAGCCCCGGGATCGACAGGCACCCTTCCCAGCCATCAACGATTTCATCGCCAACCGGTTCGATTTCCGGGTTGATCAGAACCGAAAGCGGAATGGCCGCATCGTCGGGATCGTCGCTTTGGCGCATGGCGGGCACGTAATAGACCATAATCGCCTTTGACTGAAACACCTGTGGTGCCGCAAGGCCAACGCCACCGGCATCCTTCATGGTGTCCTTCATATCAGCAATCAGGCGCTGAATTTCGGGATCAAGCGGGTCTTCGACCCGGTCGGCGACCTTGCGCAGAACCGGGTGGCCCATCCGGGCAATTTTCAGGATCGACATAGCACTATATCCATCCAAAACCGCCCGGCTGTAAAGCCCCGGCGTGCAAAACATCCCGACGATACCGGCCCTTGCAAGCAACACCTGCGATGCCAGCGACAATCATCCTTGCAATCCCCCCGGCGCATCCCGGGGATGCCCCATTCCTAGTGCCCGGTCAGAACCAGCGTCTGGATCGGCAATAGCAGGGCCTGAACCCGCAACAACAGGGCGTGAACCACACCGACGGTTTGCACCATATGCAGGAACAGCCATTCGCCCGTTCCGATATCGGGATTTTCAAGCTGATCATGGGTGTTGGTATAGGCATTGCCGGCACATTTGCTGCCAAGCGGCACATCGGCAATCGATTCCGGATAAAGCGGCACCATCTTGACCAGGAACGTACCGGGCTTGGCCCGTTCGGTGATATCAAGCAACTGGTCGCTTGGCCGGAACTGACCGGCGGCGATCACCGGCTGCACATCAATCACCACCATCGGAATGATTTCAAATGGCAGGGACGCACAGGTGACTTCGGTAATCACACCGGTTTTGACCACCTGTGTCGATATCTGGTTAAAGCCGGCAAGGAATATGGTTTCCCCGTCCCGTTCCGGGATCAGGATACCGGCCGGACGCAAGATCGGACTGACAAAATCCCCGACCTGAAGGGCGAATTGCTGGATATTGCCCTTTACCCCGGCGCGGACCACGGTTTTGGACAGATCAGCCTCGGCCGATCGCAAGGCTGCCTGCGCATTGGCAAGCTGGGCGGGCAGAAGACTGTCAAGTTTGGTCTTGATCACATTCAGGCTGGCCTCGGCGGCATTAAGTCCGCCCTGACGCGTGGTCAATGATACTTCCAGCCGTTCGACTTCGCGCCTTGAAACCGCATTGGTGCCGCGCGACAGCAGGTCCGATTTGACCTTCAATTCGTCGCGCACCTGATTATAGGCCCCGCGCGCCTGTTCGACATTGCCTTCGGCCACGGCAATATCGGCACGCGCCACATCCATCTGGGCACGGATTTCGGCAATACGCTGTTCGGCCATGGCAACGGCTTCGCGTTCGACCCGGTTATCAAGGCGGAATAACGGGTCTCCGGCATCCACATCGTCATCATTATCGACATAAACCTCGACCACGCGCCCGCCCTTTTCCGGCAGAATGGTGATGGTCCGGAAAAAGGACGACACATTGGTTGTCGACGGATGGAAATAGAAAATCAAGGTCACCAGACTAAGTGTCAGGATCGCACAGGCCGTAATGCCATAGCGAAGCTCGTACCAGACGGAAAACAGGGTTAATTCCTTGCCGATCCGTTTGCCCTGGACATACCGGCGCACCAGAAAATCGGGCAGGATGGTGAACATCGAACACAGAAGAAGCTCAAACATCTTTCGGATTCTCCTGACGCGCGCCCTCGGATGACGGATCAGGGCTGCCTGCCCCGTCCGCCGGTTTCACATCGGTTGTCCCATGTGCCGTTGCTGGTGACGGGTTTGGCGCCGGGGTTCCCGACGGGCTTGACGACGGGTTTTGGGCTGCACCACCGGGGCTTATGGTCGCCCCCTTGGCCTGCGCCATCGCCATAAGCGCATTGGCAATCGCCTGAATCGGGGAAATGAAATCGGGGAACCTGATCACCGCCAGAACCAGTGCCGCCACCCAGAACACGTTGTTATGGGTAAATAACGCCAGAAGCGTCAAAACACCGATCAGCTGAATTTGGGTGTGATTGGCATGATGGGCCAACCGTTCGGGCAAGGCATGGATATTCAGATAAAACGCCCCGATCAAAAACACCGCCAGAATCACAAACCAGACAACACCGACAAACAGGGCATCGGTATCGCCCGGCGCTGTAACAAAGAACGGCGCATGGGCAATTGCCGCTTCGCGCAGACTGTTTTCCATCTGTGGACCCTACCCGTTTTTGAACCAACCTTGTCTTGTGCGTTTTGATATCCGGGGCTGATCACCCTTGGTGGCCCGCGATATATTGAATTTTGTCAACGCATTATAGCAACTTTTGATTTTATTTTTACTATATAATTCACCCAAAGCATCCTATAACAAAACCGACATCGGAATTTCACCTCCCATGCCTTGGCGTTTTGCGGTGCAGGCATGTATAAACGTCAAAGGCGAATATCCCCTTCCCTCTTTTCTTTTTGGCCGGTTTGCACTATATACAGGCCACGGTCAGCTTGACCGTAAATCCAACCGGGGAGCATTCCGCACTCCGGGTGTTTTTGTTTTTTTGAAAGGAGCGTGGTTTCCGTGCAGGTAATCGTTCGCGACAACAATGTCGATCAGGCTCTGAAAGCGCTTAAGAAAAAGATGCAGCGCGAGGGCATTTTCCGTGAGATGAAACTCCGTCGCCACTTTGAAAAGCCGTCGGAGAAGAAAGCTCGCGAAGGGGCGGAAGCAATCCGTCGTGCCCGCAAGCTGGAGCGTAAGCGCATCGAGCGCGAAGGCTTCTAGTCTTTTTCACTTTCGGGGTATCTCGAACGTGACTGTACGATCGAATTTGGCTTGCCAAGTTCGGACCCGTGCGCCAAGCCCGCCTCGGAGAAATCCGGGCGGGTTTGGTTTATCTGGACCCTGCCTTTCCTGCCGCCCCACCCCATTTGCGGTACGACCGACAGGCAATCCCAAAACACGGCAAATACACGCCTAGTCCGCGCTTATCAGCCGAGCCAGATCATCAAGCCATGATGACGTTGCCCCAATTGGGCCGGGCATCGGTTCTGATCGGATCAAAATGCCCGACTGGCCGCGATAGACCGTATAGACCGTGCGTTCGGCAATATCGGTAAAGGCCGAACTGCCAAAGTCGGTATCAACCAGAAAATTCCATTCCGCCAGATAATTGACCAGATCAAGCGCATCGCCCACGCCCAGCTCATAGGCGCGATAAGGGGCGGTATTTTGCTTTTGCACATCGCGATAGCGCCCTTCAAAGCGCACCAGCTGATAGCGCGCATCCATGCCCATGACATTGGCCCATGGCTTAAGCTTGATGAACTCGGCATCTATCCGCCACTGATCCCCGAAAATCTCGTAGCTGCCACTGACACCGGGATCATCGGACGCCAGATGGGCGGTAAACACATCGGGTCCGACCGCTTCGAAATACAGGGCTGCTATCGGCTTTTCATCGCTCAGGCGCACATAGGTCAACACCGTCAGCCCCATCGAGGCCACCAGCGCAATCGACAACACGACCACCAGAAACAGCGAAACCCGTATCACCCGAAACATGCCACTTTCCAACCCAAGCCATCAGAACGAAGCCTAGAAGACTAAAAACCACCTTCAATTCAAGCAGTTCCGCTAATCACGAAAGCCGTCGTTCATAGGAAGCGCCTCGATGAGAAAGGTCTCGTATGCCGTAAGTTATTTCCTGTGAGTTTTGAGCATTCGTGGAAGAGTACCCCTCAAACTGCTTTTGAATCCTTCCTAGGCGCCTTAATTGTTGTGCTAGCAAGTTGCTTGCCTTGGTATCGGTGTAAGGACGGGACTCTACATCATCCCACCAAGTATTGAGTGCAAGGATGCCGTGCCGCACGAGATCGAGCAGAATAACGTCGCTATTTGCTAACCTAAAGACTCCTTCGAAAACGGAAAGCTTGTCCCCTTTACGCGGATTCAACTTATCAAGCGTATATACGTATTTCCTCGAAAAGTAATTTCGCTCCTTAACTAGGGTCTCAAAATACGATTGATCCACTATAAAGCGAGTAAGTTTTGTAGCGATTTTTTCTACGGCTACCAGAGACAATTCCTCCACTCGGGGAAGATCGTTCCTCTGCTCTGCAATTTTAATAAGTTCCTTGGAAGAAAGCACAAACGCATCAAGTGCGGCATCGCTTGTTGTATCCTTAAAGGACAGACTTAAGGTGAAGTTGTGAAGCCCCTGCCAATCGTCCGAGATTTTTTTGACTTGAATGAAGTTTCGAATAAACTCACGACGCCTGCAACCTAGCGTATGCGCCTTACTTAAAGCCTTGTTAGCTTCTCGGATATCTGGCGGTGAAAGCTTAAGCAGAGCAGCTCCAAGTATACTAGCCGCATCCCCACTTTTCGAAAACTTGTCACAAAGCTGTTTCGCTATAATGACCCCCTGATCAAATTTCTGCTCATCCCAGCAATGCAATACTCGTCGAATCCCTAAGCCTACTTCTTTTACATCAGTATTGCTTTTCTGCTGGGCTCTAGCACAAGAGCTCTCAACTAGTGACGCATTCGCACCAAGTTTCCTTTTTATAATCTCCGTAATAGCCACAAGGTCTGATGGAGCAACAATTACTGTGTCTCCTGTGGATGAGGTATTTGTTGCTATTAGGTGATACGCCTGCAGTTCAGAAATGCGGTCGCGAATAATTTTTGATGTGCTTTCCAAAACATTTGTTAAGTCGTTAATGCTCGTTTCACGTAAAAGCAGCACAGCATAGAGCAATTTTCCTTGCGCATCATCTAGTTGATCAATCTCTCTCTCGAAAGCAAAACGCCTAACTTCTTCACCATCCTGCCCTTTCCAAGTGCTCGTTGCGTCAGATAGGTTCTCACCAAGTTTAACAAGCCTTATGATTGAGGTGGTAAACAACGGAGATCCAGATGTTGAAATGAAAAGATCATCTAGAACCTTTCCTGACACTCTTTTAATTTTAAAGGTATCGGTGAGATTATTTACATAATCATTAAATGATGGACGTTCCAGCCCAGATATCTTCAATACTGACGTAGGAGGAAGTCCCTGATCAATTCGAGACGTCATTAATATTCTTGTTGGAGGTATCTCCCTTCCAACAGTCCTAAGAGCAACACCATTTAAAGCAGAAACAAATTCTTTTTGAAGATCAGGTGTAAGACTATCCAAATCATCAACTATTATCAAACATGTATATATAGATATTGCCTCTATAACATGATCTATTAGATCATCTATAGTAACCTCTTCATCATCAAGAGCTACATCATAAGATAGCACTTCAAGTGTTTTTTTCAGAAGGTCACTTAAGTCTTGAAAGTCTACTCGCCCAGTGGGGACCATTTTCCCACGCAACGCCGAATACGTTTGCTGCTTTGCCGTCAGCCAAATTACTTTCTCAATGTCACCAGCATTATTAGAAATGACCTCTTCGGCAAACTGAAGAGCTAAAGTCGTTTTCCCTAAGCCACCGATGCCTGTAATTAATTTGACAGGATTTCTAACATCGCTCAGCCAACTCCTAAGTTCCGCCAGCTGATCATCACGACCAACGAACTTAATCAACTCTGGATCACGTGGCGGAAGGAACGCTTCCACTCTTCGGAGAGGCATCGAGGACTTTCTTTCCGGCGGATTTCGGTCGGAGTGCAGAAACTTCCAATCCTCACTCGTTGAAGCGGCTGGCCTGCACTCGTCCCGAATTCGAACGTATGTTTCTTTTCTGAAAGCTCTGTCCCCCCCCTTCGAGGGACCGTCTTTCCGGAAACAGACCGGTGTATCATTGGTTTTTCTACGAGGTATCAAGAGCAACCCGACCTTGACACCTTCCGCCAATTCAAATGAGCGATATAAACACTCTATACTTCTATCAGTATATGATTGAATTTTCTTATTAACTTCTCCACAATCAAATTCTCCAGACACCCCTTTTACTCTATTACTCCCCTTATCATGGACACCAAATAATATATACCCACCATATGAATTATGAAATGCAACTATGTCTTTAATTATTGATGCCTGCCTGTACCTAAACAACTTCCGCTGATCATCGCTATCACCATTATAAAACTGAGGAATTTCTGACTTATAGTCCCATAGTTGTGTTTCAAAA
Organism: Thalassospira sp. MIT121401; assembly: GCF_047125595.1. Classification (NCBI taxonomy): domain Bacteria; kingdom Pseudomonadati; phylum Pseudomonadota; class Alphaproteobacteria; order Rhodospirillales; family Thalassospiraceae; genus Thalassospira; species Thalassospira sp. MIT121401. Next base: position 1,715,106 of record NZ_CP138926.1, on the reverse strand, counting down.
TCATATGGAATACTATTTGGAACAATAAGGTTTATAATATTTTGACTAAGATCATATTCATCCACTGCTGTACGCAACTCCTCCAACACACCTTTCAGAGACTTTTCCTCTTCTGACTTATACTTTGAGGGCGTTGGTTTTTCTTCTGCTATTTTGGGTGTGAATTTCATCAGTAATATCTTTCAATTAAAGACGATAGGTCGAGACATTAAACCCAATACCACCCCAAATTGCAACGCAGAAGCAAGCGCGATCCCTGCCCAAACCGTGTTTTTTCAGGAGCAAAAAGGAAGAGTGAAATATCCGTCGAAAACCTAGAGGAAAATGGCACCACCCAACGTTCGGCATCATAAAAGACAGAAGGCGGCCCACTTGGGCCGCCTTCTTCATTGCAAACCAATCTGGTTGATCAGGTATCAAGATGCATGACGATTTCTTCGCACATCTTTTTGGCATCCCCAAACAGCATCATGGTGTTGTCCTTGAAGAACAGTTCGTTCTGAATCCCGGCATAGCCAGATGACATGCCGCGTTTGACGAACAGGACCGTTTTGGCCTTTTCGACTTCAAGGATCGGCATGCCAAAGATCGGGCTGGCCGGATCGGTTTTGGCGGCCGGGTTGGTGATGTCGTTGGCCCCAATGACAAAGGCAACGTCAGCGGATCCGAAATCACGGTTGATTTCTTCCATTTCCATCACTTCGTCATAGGGAACGCTGGCCTCGGCCAGAAGCACGTTCATGTGACCGGGCATACGACCGGCCACCGGATGGATGGCGTAGCGGACATTGACACCCTCGGCCTTGAGGATATCGGCCATTTCACGCAATGCGTGCTGTGCCTGTGCGACTGCCATGCCGTAACCCGGCACGATGATCACGCTTGATGCGTTTTTCATGATGAAAGCCGCATCATCAGCCGAACCCGATTTGACCGCCCGATCACCATCGCCACCGCCAGCAGCAGCAGCTTCGCCTTCGGCGCCAAAGCCGCCAAAGATCACATTGAAGATCGATCGGTTCATGCCCTTGCACATGATATAGGACAGGATCGCCCCAGATGCGCCAACCAGCGCGCCGGTAATGATCAGGGCATTGTTTTGCAGGGTAAAGCCGATGCCACATGCCGCCCACCCGGAATAGGAGTTCAGCATCGAGACAACAACCGGCATATCCGCGCCGCCAATCGGGATGATCAGGGTCACGCCCAGCACCAGTGCCAAGGCGACCAAAATCCAGAATGCGGTGTGGCTTTCGGTGGTGACCAGAATGATGCCAAACACGACAATGGCAATGCCAATGCCAAGATTAAGCATATGCTGACCGGCAAAGCGCACAGGCGTGCCTGAAACGATGCCCTGAAGTTTGCCAAAGGCAACGAGCGACCCGGTAAAGGTGATCGCACCAATCGCCACCCCAAGCCCCATTTCGATCAGGCTGGCCGCACCGATATTGCCCGCCGTACCAATGCCATAGGCACCGGGCGAATAAAGGGCCGCCCCGGCAACGAATACCGCCGCCAGACCGACTAGCGAATGGAAGGCGGCGACAAGCTGTGGCAAGGCGGTCATCTGAATTTTAAGGGCGATCACCGTACCGATGGCCCCGCCGATCAGAATCCCGACAATGATGGTGGTGTAAGACAGCACTTCCGGGGAAGCCAGCGTGGTAAAGATGGCAATTGCCATACCCACCATGCCAAGGATGTTCCCGGTCCGGGCCGATTCAGGTGACGAAAGTCCGCGCAACGACAGGATGAAGCAGACCGAGGCCACCAGATACAGGAAAGCCGAAAGGTTTTCCGACATTGTGTGTTCCCCCTACTTCTTTTTCTTGAACATATGCAGCATGCGCTGGGCGACGATAAAGCCGCCAAAGATGTTGACCGATGCCAACACCACCGCGATGAAGCCCATCATCTTGGAGAAGTTCATCTCCACCGGGCCTGCTGCAAGAAGTGCACCGACAATAATCACCGACGAAATGGCGTTGGTAACCGCCATCAGGGGTGAATGAAGGGCCGGGGTGACTTTCCACACCACGTAATAGCCGACAAAACAGGCCAGTACGAACACGGTCAGACCAAGAACCGTCGGGCTGACACCCGTTCCCTGGACTGCGACCGTGGCGGTGTTTGCTGCGTCGGTTGCGCCACTTGCCAGACTGTCGGCAAGCTTTGCGGCCTTTTCTGCCAGACCAAGGGCGGCATCACGCAGTTCATTTGCATTCTGGGCTACGGATTGATCAGCCATTTGCGACCTCCTCCCCGCCGAATTTCGGATGGACGACCTTTCCGTCGTGGGTGAGCCTGGTTTCGGCGATGATCTGGTCTTCGCCGTCAAACACCAGTGCGCCCTTGTCCTTGTCGACAGAAAGGGTAATGAAGTTCAAAAGGTTCTTGGCATACATCGCGGTTGCATCGGTCGCGACCGAGCTTGTGATATTTGCCGGACCGATCAGCTTGACGCCATTGTCGGTCAGAACCGTTTCGCCAAGCTTCACACCGGCAACGTTGCCACCGCGTTCAGCAGCCAGATCAATGATCACCGAACCCGGTTTCATGCCGGCAACCATGTCGGCTGTGACAATTTCCGGGGCCGGACGGCCGGGAATAAGCGCGGTCGTAATGACGATATCGGTCTTGGCCAGAACTTCCTTGAGCTTCTCGGCCTGCTTTTTCTTGTAGTCGTCCGACATTTCCTTGGCATAGCCGCCAGAGGTTTCTGCATCCGATGCATTGTCGTCTTCGACTTCGATAAAGGTACCGCCAAGCGACTGGACCTGCTCCTTGACCGCCGGGCGCACGTCAAATGCCGACACAACGGCACCAAGGCGCTTGGCCGTTGCAATGGCCTGAAGGCCGGCAACACCGGCCCCGACCACAACAACACGGGCGGGCGGCAAGGTGCCGGCAGCCGTCATCATCATCGGATAGATCCGGCCGAACTCATGGGCGGCATCAAGAACCGCGCGATATCCGGCAAGGTTGGATTGCGACGACAGAACGTCCATCGACTGGGCACGCGAAATACGCGGCATCAGTTCCATGGAATAGCCATCAACCCCGGCCTTGGCCATCGCATCGATCAGGTCTTTGCGGTCATAGGGCTCAAGCAGGGCAACAACAGCAGCACCCTTTTTATAAGCCGTCAATTCGTTGGTTTTGCCATCAATGACAGGTGGGCGAACCTTGAAGATGACATCGGCATCCTTCACGGTCGTTTTCATTGTCTTGGCAATGGTTGCACCGGCATCGACAAAGCGATCATCCGGTATGGCGGCGTCAATTCCGGCACCAGCCTCAATTGCGACGTCGAACCCCAGAGCCTTCAGCTTCTTGACGGTCTCTGGTGTGACGGCAACGCGCTTCTCTCCGGGCCATATTTCCTTTGGAACGGCCAGTTTCATCGCGTTAGACCTCCTTCCCTAATGTAATGGTAAGCACGGTAATTCTTGTTGTTATTGCGAAGTAACCGGTTTCAGAATGTCATCACGCATTCTGTTTTGATCCGGCTACCGGCACCCTTGCCCGGAAAGAAAAAAGGCGGTTCTTCCAGCTAACGCAGAAGAAACCGCCCACTTTCCCACCACGCATTCCGAGGCATAAAGCCTTGGTGACATGTCAGGTCCCACCCGCCATTGGTGCTCAGGACAAACAATCAATGACGCCCCGCCATGTCTGCGTTGAAAGCAAGATGCGATTTCCCACCAACAACCACAATATCAAAAACCTATAAAAAATCAGTTTAACTGAATTTCGATTAATAACGGTGAAATTCCATTATGTGCGGATTTTCGCACATTTTATTTCCGTAACGGAACAGGTCTTGATCCGCACCATCACACAATAGACCGTTGATTTACAGCAGTTTCCCCTATTTTCACCCCACGCATAAAGTGAACATTATCTTACAAACAAACGCGAAAGTCTGCATAAATTGATTTATTCCCGTCGCATATCGAACGCCCCGTCCGAAAAAATGTTCGTGAATTTGTGCAAGTTTTTTTTCTGAAACAGAAGATACCAGACAGGTGAAAATCGGAAATTTGCCATGGAATCGATCTATCAGCGCACCGATACAAACCGCGCTTTCTTAGATTAATTCTAACAAGCGGCACTTCCCGGTCAAAAACCCACCCCTCCCTACACCAACTTATAGGCGAAAAAGGCCAAGCCTATACTCAGTTACAGGTTACCTAATATACCACCCATGGTATTTTCAGGACTGCCTTTCCCGACTTTACGATCACCAAAAGTGCTTCTTCAAATGTAGGTTGATGGGGACAAACCAATGCGTACCAAATTTGGACTGCTGGTCTTTGGGGCCGTTATGAGCCTTTCGGCCGGGACTATGGCCTTTTCTGCAAAGGCCCAAACGTATTTTCCACCCGATGTCGACAAATCAGGATGTGCCTTATCCCAGGATGACTTCAACAATGACTGGACCCGGCTTTCGGTTTTCTCGCCGGGTGCCCCGTTCGGACCGGTTTACGATGCCACCAGTGGCATGGTTTACGTTTTCCCGGCTAATGGCCCCAGTTTTGAAAGCACCAAACCCGATCATTGCGACTTCTATAAATGGGGCGCACAGATGTTTCTGTGGCTGACCTCGACCATTGATGATACCGGCAGCCAGACCACAAATCCGACCTTCTCGTCAAAATTACCGTATGTTTTCAACAGCGAGTTTTTCTATCGACTGTCTTCGGATCACAAGAACCTGCTGGCGCAGGGATCGGGCGCAGACGCACCGAACATGCAGATCAGTCTGCGCCACGCCAAATCCGACGAAGATGAAAGCATCGGGCAGGCTGGCGGAAATGGCGTCTTGCTGACACAGGGGAGTTCGCCGTCCCTGACCTATTACGGTGTTCATGTTAACCGTCTCTATGGGTATTTCCTGAACCTGTATGACAAGGTCATTTCACGGGTCATCGACATCAACCAGGATATCAAGATTGATCCCGTCAAAATTGATCCCAAGCTTTCCCGTTTTCCGACCACTTCGGCCGAGGCATGCGCAACCATTTTCTACGCCAAGGAAAAGGGCTTTGTTGAACATGGCGACTGGCCTGATCTGATTGAGCATCTATTGTGCCCGTATTTCTGGCCAGCACCGGGCAAGACACCCACGACCATTCCGACCATCCCTGAAATCGAACCGGCTGTTGATTTCCTGTCATTGGCGGTTGAACTCAAGACATCATGGGTTGATGCATCCACCCTTCCGGCCAACAAGCTTCACAAGTATGTCCGGCAAAATCTGGAAATTCCGGTCTATGACAAATCCAATCCCGACCGCTGGTTTGTGACTGGTTCTGAAACACGCGAACTTGCGATGGTCGGCATGCATGTTGTCGGTTCTGTCGAAGGGCACCCGGAAATGATCTGGGCAACCATCGAGCATGAAGACAACGCTCCCAATTCCACATATTACTACATGAATTCAAATGGCAAAGTGACCGAGGTTTCCGGCCCTCAGACAGGGAGCTCCTGGACGTTCTCGGATGGTACAGTCGTCGACGAAGTAGCGGAATTCGCCGTGAGCTGTGATAGCGACAAGATGCCGAAAGGCTGTGTTGAGAAAAGCGACATTGTCGCAGCTATTGATGTCCCGAATACCACACCGCTTGAAGTTCCGATTCAGCCATCGAACGTCACGCGTCTACACCCGTGGGGCAATGTTCAGACCAGCTCAAATTCGGATGTCATTTCACAGAACACTCAGATCATTTCACTGAATAATGACGTCAGAAACCTGATCAAGGCCAACAATTCCGGCGACCCGCGCCAATACTATTTCCTGAGTGGCGCGCTTTGGACAAGTGATGGCAGCATCCCGACCAAGGAACATTATCCCGAAAATACCGGCTCGATGATCCTTGCCAACACCACCATGGAAACATTCGAACAGCAAACCAGCTGCTTTGGTTGTCACAATACCTTTGGCTCGTCCAACGGCTTGGACATCAGCCATATTTTCAGCGACATCAGCCCTGACCTGCCCAAGGCGCCTGACAAGTAATTCGAGCCTAAATGCTACGGCCCCGAGAACGTCCATTTTCGGGGCCGTGCATTCATTTCTTTAATCTTCCGGGCGTTCCAGCCCGATCAGATCAAGGGCTTTTTTCTGACGGGATTCGAGTTCAGAGACATCAAAATCGCCGACCAGATCATGGAACAGGCGATACCAGTTCACATGCGCATCAAGGCGCAGGAACACAGCCCCCAGCCCGACCGCTACACGGTCAACCAGAACAAACTCGCGTGGCGGCTTGACCCCGCCGACACGGCGCAGTTCCTGATGGACCTTGGAGGCGACTTCCGCGCCATAGGCAACCGAATTGGTTTCGCCCATTTTGCGTTCGCGGTCATCAAGGATCGGGCCATAAACAAAGCTGGCCCAGATGTTAAGCACATCAATCAGTTCGCGTGACGGCGCCTCAAAGCCCCAGCTTTCATAGGCGGAAACGGCCTTTTCCTCGTCCTCGTCACGAAGGGCTTCATAAAGCGTGATCACCGCCTTGACGAAATCGGGTTTGAAGATACGGATACAGCCGAAATCCAGAAGATTGACCGACAGGTCATCGCGCAATGTGTAATTGCCCAGATGCGGGTCACCATGAATGACGCCATAACGGTAAAATGGCACATACCAGGCCCGAAACATGTTAAGCGCCACCTGATTGCGCGCATCCTGATCGGGATTGCTATCAAGGAATTTCTGGAACTTCTGCCCGTTTTGCCAGGTCATGGTCAAAAGCCGCCCGGTAGTCAGCCCGTCCACCGGTTCGGGAACATGCACGGTATTTTCACCGGCCAGCATGTGGCCATAAAGGCGCATATGTTTGGCTTCGCGGCCGTAATCAAGCTCTTCGCGCAGGCGTGCCGTCAGTTCGTTCTGGATATTTTCGGCATCGATCGCACTGTCATAGCGCTTATAGATCGCAAAGGCGGCGCGAAGCTGCTTAAGGTCGGCCTCAACCGTTGCCGACATATCGGGATATTGCAGCTTGCAGGCCACTTCGCGTCCGTCGGGCAGGGTTGCCTTATGCACCTGTCCAAGCGATGCAGCAGCCACCGCATCGTGGCTGAATTCGGTGAAATTTGATTGCCATCCCGCCCCCAGTTCACTGCGCATCCGGCGTTTGACAAACAGCCAGCCCATGCTGGGCGCATCAGCCTGAAGCTGTGCCAGGGCCTGGGTATATTCCTTGGGCAGGGCATCGGGGATGGTTGAAAGGATCTGGGCCACTTTCATAAGCGGGCCTTTCAACCCGCCCAGAGCCGAGGTCAGTTCGGCAGCATATTTGGCATGATCAATTTCGCCACCGAACACCTTTCCGGTGGCAAGGCGTGCGGCCAGTTTCCCGGCCGACGCCCCCACCCTTGCATAACGACGAACCCGCCCGCCAAACCTGTTTTCTTCGGAAGGTGGGGTAAAATCATCGTCGTCTGCATTCATGTCAGGAAAGCTCCTCCAGCTCGTCGATCATGCGTTTGATCATGTTCAGACCCCGTTGCCAGAAGGCCGGGTCGGATGCATCAAGACCGAACGGTGCCAGAAGTTCCTTGTGATGTTTGGTGCCCCCAGCTTTCAGCATATCAAGATATTTCTGCTGGAAGCCGTCTTCGGCGTGTTCGTAAACATCATAAAGCGAGTTCACAAGGCAATCACCAAAGGCATAGGCATACACATAGAACGGCGAATGGATGAAATGCGGAATGTAAGACCAGTAATATTTGTACTCGTCCTCATACCGGATGGCATCGCCCAGACTTTCATGTTGTACGGCAAGCCAGATCTCGCAGATCTCATCAACGGTCAATTCACCTTCGCGGCGCTTGTCATGGACGCGTTTTTCGAACTCGAAGAACGCGATCTGACGCACGACGGTGTTGAGCATATCCTCAACCTTGCCGGCCAGCATGATGCGTTTCATCTTCGGATCGGTTTCCGAGCGCAGCATCGACTGGAAAGTCAGCATTTCGCCAAATACCGATGCGGTTTCCGCAAGGGTCAGCGGCGTATCAGACAGGAAATAGCCATGTTCACCGGCCAGGACCTGATGCACACCATGGCCCAGTTCATGGGCAAGGGTCATCACATCACGGGTTTTGCCGTGATAGTTCAGCAGCAAATAGGGATGGGCTGACGGTACGGTCGGATGGGCAAAGGCGCCCGATGATTTACCGGCACGCGGCGGCACATCGATCCATGGATTGTCAAAGAATTTCTGCCCAACCGTGGCCAGTTCCGGTGAAAATTCACCATAAGCCTTAAGCACGGTCGACCGTGCGGTTTCCCAATCGATCTGACGATCATCGTCATCAGGAAGCGGCGCGTTACGGTCCCAGTAATCAAGCTGATCGACACCGAACCATTTTGCCTTCAGGCGATAATAACGGTGCGACAGATCGGCATGGCTGTTTTTAACGGCGGTGTTAAGCGCATCAACCACTTCGTCTTCGACCTGGTTGGACAGGTTGCGTGACGATACCGGGGTGGCAAATTTGCGCAGGCGATCATCAATCTCCTTGTCCTTGGCAAGGGTGTTGGTGATATGCGCCAGAAGCTTGATATTCTTGCCCAGAACATCGCCAATTGCTTTGGCGGCCTTTTTGCGATCTTCCACCTTGGTCGAGGAAAGCATGTTTGATGCGTCCGACATGGTCAGCTCATTGCCATCAATCGGGAAGCGCAGATCAGCCATGGTCTGATCAAACAGGCGCACCCAGGCGCTTGATCCGACGACACGGCGTTCATGAAGAACCTGTTCGACTTCGTCAGACAGTTGGTGCGGGCGGAAGGCCCGGTTTTCATTCAGCCACGGGCGATACCGGCGCAGATCGGCACTTTCGGCATATTTCGCATCAAGCGCGTCATCTTCGATGCGGTTCAGCTCAAGCCCGAAGAACAGTGACAGGCTTGAAATCGCCGTCATTTCTTCCTGAACGGACTGATAGAACTGACCAATTGCGGGATCGGCACTGTCACCGGCATAAAGCAGCTGTGCAAAGGAGCCGATTTTACCGCAAATCTCGCTGATGGCTTCATATTCGGCAATCGCGCCTGCCAGTTCGTCGCCCGACAGATCGTTCAATTTGCCCTGATAGCTTTTTTGGAACGCCTGACTGCGATTTTTTGCATCATCAAGATCGCGCCGGATAGCGGGGTCTTTTGGATCGTTATAGAGATCCGTCAGATCCCAGGTCGGCAAATTCTTGTTGATCGCGTTCATTTGTCCTCCAGACTAATCTCTTGCTTTCGCCCCGTTCTGCGCCGTCATGATCCGCATGCCGCGCAGTCACATCCCGATACCGATATATAGCTGCTTGATGCCATATCACCAGCCCTGAATGCGGATCGATTTCCGGGCGATCCAACCGATCATATCGTTACCGTCGATCCGAACAACAGCAAACCGTCATGAAGATGGCCCGACAATGTGTTCAGATCACGTCATCGCCGGCACGATTGCGTGAAAAATTTCCCGAAAATTCAATGTTCTTTGTGAAAAGCATTCCGGCAGACGCAAATTTCGTCATTTTCAGGCTGCCAAACGATGCAATCCCTGATAACAAAATTGTCTTGGAACGTTCATTTAAATTGGTCCAGCTTGCATCTTGCGCGATCTGAACGATTTGAAGAGAACAACCAGTACAGGGCAACCCGAAGATTGCCGACCACGGGAAAAGATAACAAGGCAAGGAAATGTCATGACGAGCTTGCAGGATTATGCCGACTGGCAAAACTTGCCCTCGATGTTTTTCGCACAGGCCAAGAAATATGGTGACGCACCGTTTCTTTGGACCAAAAACAGCGAAACCAATGAATTTGTCCCCACCACCTGGCTTGAGGCGGCCGATCAGGTCCGCGCCCTTGCCCGTGCGCTTTATGATATCGGCGTGCGTCCCGGGGACCGGGTTTTGCTGGTGTCGGAAAACCGCACGGAATGGGGGATTGCCGATCTTGCCATCATGTGCGTGGGCGCAATGACTGTCCCGGCCTATACCACCAATACCGAACGCGATCATTTGCACGCGATCGAAGACAGTGGTGCGGCCATTGCCATCATATCGACCAAGAAACTCGCCCAGCCCTTCCTGCATGCCGCCCTTGATAGCGGGCGCTGCCGTCATGCCATCATGATGGAAGAATGGGGACAGAGCTTTGTTGGCGATATCACCATTTCACGGTGGGATGACCTGATTGCCAAGGGGCGCGGTCTTGCGCATGATATTGACAGCTGGGTCAACGGGATCAAGCGCGATGATCTGGCCTGCCTGATCTATACGTCGGGTACCGGCGGTTCGCCCAAGGGTGTGATGCTTGCCCACGGGGCGATCCTGTCGAACTGCATGGGGGCGTTCGACATCATTGATACCCTTGGCATCGAAGATGAAATCTTCCTGTCATTCCTGCCGCTGTCGCATTCCTACGAACATACAGCCGGGCTTTATTTCCCGATGAGTATCGGCGCGCAGATCTATTACGCCGAAAGCCTTGATAAGCTTGCGGCCAATCTTGCCGAAGTCCGCCCGACCATCATGACCGCGGTGCCGCGTCTTTATGAGATGCTTTATCAGCGCATGAGCCGCATGGTCGAAAAAGAAGGCGGCATCAAACAGAAGCTGTTTGAACTGACACTCCGTCTTGGGCGCAAGAATTACGAAAAGCAGCGCCTGACATTTGTGGAAAAGCTTCAGAACCTCGCATGCGAATTGCTGTTGCGGCGCAAGTTGCGCCAACGTTTCGGTGGCCGCATCAAGGCCATGGTATCGGGCGGCGGGCCGCTGAACTATGAACTGGGTGTCCTGTTTGTATCGTGCGGTATCCGCATTTTGCAGGGATATGGCCAGACCGAATTCGCCCCGGTTGTTTCGTGTAACCGTGCCGAAAACAACAAACTGCGCACCGTTGGTCCGCCCATGGTCGGCGCAGAGGTACAGATTGCCCCGGATGGCGAAATCCTTCTGCGCGGCGAAAGCATGATGAAAGGCTACTGGAACCTGCCCGATGTGACGGCAGCAACCATTGTTGATGGCTGGCTTCATACCGGCGATATCGGCATGTTTGACGAGGAAGGCAGCCTGATCATCACCGATCGCAAGAAGGACATCATCGTCAATTCCGGCGGGGACAATATTTCGCCCCAGCGGATCGAAGGTCTGATGACGCTTGAGACCGAAATCTCGCAGGCCATGGTCTATGGCGATGCGCTGCCCTATCTGGTGGCGGTTGTCTGGCCGGAAGAAGACTTCATGCGCGAATTCGCCCGCGACAATTCGATTGAAAACAATATCGATGTGCTGGCGAAGAACGAAGATTTCCGCAAAGCCATCCGTGACGCCATTGATCGCGTCAACAAACGCCTGTCGACGATTGAAAAGGTCCGCAGCTTCATGTTCGCCGAAGCTCCGTTCAGCATCGATAACGAAATGCTGACGCCGTCGATGAAAATCCGTCGCCATAAAATCCGCGAAGCCTATGGCAAACAGCTTGATGGCCTTTATCAGCGCAAGCGCAAAGGCCAGTAACTGTCGAAATGCCTGGCGTCAAAGACGGAAAGCTTCAAACACTAACCCTGATCCGGGGTCTTCCCGGATCAGGGAAATCAACATTGGCCGTGCATCTGGCATCGGCAACCGGCGCGCTCCATCTGGAAGCCGACATGTTCATGGTCGACCGTCAGGGCTTCTATGAATTTGACATCCGCCGGCTTCGGCACACCCACGCCAAATGCGAAGCCAAATGTCGCGAGGCCCTGACAGACGGCAGGAATGTCATCGTCTCCAATACCTTTACCCGGTTCTGGGAAATGAAGGCCTATATCGACATGGCCGAACAGCTTGATATCAAACTTCTGATCGTCGAATGCCACGGCAAATTCGGTAGCATCCATCAGGTTCCCGACGAAACCCTTGCCGACATGCGTGATCGATGGGAAGACCTTCCCGAACAATACCGCTGATCAAAGCCGGTTGTTTCGCATCTGCTGTCCCCGGTTTCAATGCCCCTATTGCGCGGCCGAGAATACCTTTTTGAGGATATCTGTCGTCCAGCGGGTCGGATCGGAACGAATATCTGCTTCCTGAAGCGCGATGTAATGGAACAGTCCGTCCATTGCCTTTTCCGTCGCATGATCGGTCAGTGACGCCTTGAGATCGGGGACGAACGGCAATGTGTCATATTGCCCGACCATCTGATCATAAAGCGACAGGGCACCGGTATCGGCCAGCGCATCGGTGATAACCGGGCGCAAGCGCCCTTCGATGTCCGAACCGGCAACACGACGCAGATAACTGGTTGCAGCGTCATCAGGTCCTTCAAGGATGCCCTTGGCATCGGCAACAGTCATCTGTTTGACCGCATTGACCAGGATATCCCCCGCATCGCTCATGGTTTGTTCGGCCGCCCGGTTCATGCGCAGCTCGATCTCGTCGGCATAACTGCCAAGCCCGGCGGCACTCAAAAGTTTCTGGGCAGATTTGACACTTTCGGGAAGCGGGATATGGGCCACCGGGTCGGCGTTGAAGCCATCGGTCGCGCCAAGCTGACTGGTAACAAGGTCAACCCCCATATCAAGCGCCTGTTTAAGGCCCTGCTCCACCGTATCCGATGACAGGGCCGAAACCGCAGCACTCGTGGCATCTGACGAACTGCCTGATCCCGATGAATTCAACGCATCGCCAAGCGTTTGCTTGGCCTTGTCAAAAAAGGATTGCGCCACAGACGGCTGGGACATCCCGGTTGAAAGAACAAGCGCACCAAGTGCGATCACGCCAAGGCGCTGCATGGATGAAAACGGTTTTGACTGCATGTGATGTCCCGGTCGTTTACGTGGTTGTAAATTGTCTGATCTGTCTATCTTATCGCAAACCGATAGTGCCGGGTAATCATGACCCGAAAAAGACAAAACCCCGGACATATGCCGGGGTTTTGCATTTGTAATGTCAGGCGGGCTTATTCAACCACCTCGACCTTTTTGCCATTCAGCAAAAGATCGCTTCCTTCGGTCGAGACCGGCACGGTATCACCATCCTTGATCGCGCCTTCAAGGATCTGCATCGCCAGCGGGTTTTGCAGATAACGCTGAATGACGCGTTTAAGCGGGCGGGCACCGTAAATCGGGTCATACCCTTTTTCTGCCAGCCAGTCCTTGGCAGCATCATCAAGCTTGAGATCGATCTTGCGATCAAACAGCAGCTTCTCAAGACGGCCAAGCTGGATTTCGACGATCTTGCCCATCTGTTCGCGGGCCAGACGATGGAACAGGATGGTTTCATCCAGACGGTTCAGGAATTCCGGACGGAACGATGCCCGGACAATTTCCATGACCTGATTGCGGACTTCGCCGCTGTCATGACCCGGTTGCTGGTTGGCAAGAATTTCACCGCCCAGGTTCGAGGTCAGAATGATCAGCGTATTGCGGAAATCGACAACCCGGCCCTGCCCGTCGGTCAGACGACCTTCGTCAAGAACCTGAAGCAGGACGTTGAACACATCGGGATGTGCCTTTTCGACTTCGTCAAACAGCACAACCTGATACGGACGCCGCCGTACCGCTTCGGTCAGGGAACCGCCTTCTTCGTAGCCGACATAGCCCGGGGGCGCACCGATCAGACGCGCGACGGCATGTTTTTCCATGAATTCGGACATATCAATCCGCACCATGGCCTGTTCATCATCAAACAGGAACTGTGCCAGCGCCTTGGTCAGTTCGGTTTTACCAACCCCGGTGGGGCCAAGGAACAGGAACGAACCAATCGGTCGGTTTGGATCCTGAAGCCCGGCACGGGCACGGCGTACCGCGTTCGAAATCGACCGCACGGCGTCATCCTGACCAACAACCCGCTTGCGCAACGTGTCTTCCATTTCCAGAAGTTTTTCACGTTCACCTTCAAGCATCTTGTCCACCGGAATACCGGTCCAGCGCGATACCACCGATGCGATATGCTTTTCGGTTACCGCTTCTTCCTTGATGCCGCGCGACGGATCGTTTTCGGCCTTTTCAAGCAATGCCATCAGGGCCGGGATTTCTTCGTATTGAAGCTGTCCGGCACGGTCGAGTTTGCCATCACGCATGGCGCGTTCAAGTTCACCGCGCGCCTGGTCAAGCTGTTCCTTGATATGGGTTGATGCCGCCAGTTCTTTTTTCTGGGCTTCCCATTTCGCGGTCAGTTCGGCCGACTTGCCTTCAAGCTCGGCCAGTTCCTTTTCCAGACGGCCAAGACGATCCTGTGACGCGCTGTCCTGTTCTTTTTTCAGGGCTTCGCGTTCGATCTTGAGCTGAATGATACGGCGATCAAGCTCGTCGATTTCCTCGGGCTTGGAATCAAGTTCCATCCGAAGACGTGATGATGCCTCATCCATCAGATCGATCGCCTTGTCGGGCAGGAAACGATCCGTGATATAGCGGTTCGAAAGCGTTGCGGCGGCCACCAGTGCGGTATCGGCAATCCGGACCCCGTGATGGAGTTCGTATTTGTCCTTGATCCCGCGCAGGATCGATACCGTGTCGGCAACCGATGGTTCGGATACAAAGACCGGCTGGAAACGTCGGGCCAGTGCCGCATCCTTTTCGATATGCTGACGATATTCGTCCAACGTGGTCGCACCAACGCAGTGCAGCTCACCGCGCGCCAGTGCCGGCTTCAGAAGGTTGGATGCATCCATCGAACCTTCTGCCTTGCCAGCCCCGACAAGGGTGTGCAGCTCGTCAATGAACAGAATGACCTGACCGGCTTCTGATTCAATTTCGCTCAAGACCGCTTTGAGGCGTTCCTCGAACTCGCCGCGGAACTTGGCACCGGCAATCAATGCCCCGAGATCAAGCGACAGAAGTTTCTTGTCCTTAAGCGTTTCGGGCACGTCACCCTTGACGATGCGCAATGCCAGACCTTCGGCAATCGCGGTTTTACCGACACCGGGTTCACCGATCATTACCGGGTTGTTTTTGGTCCGGCGCGACAGGACCTGAACGGCACGACGGATTTCCTCGTCACGGCCAATGACCGGATCAAGTTTGCCTTCGCGCGCTGCCTCGGTCAGGTCACGGGCATATTTTTTAAGGGCGTCATACTGATTTTCCGCGCCCGCACTGTCTGCGGTGCGGCCCTTGCGGATGTCATTGATCGCCCCATTAAGGCCCTGTGCGGTTACACCGGCATCCGCCAGAACCTTGCCCGCAGTCGATTTCGGATCAAGTGCGATGGTCAGCAACAGCCGTTCAGCCGTGACATAGCTGTCACCGGCCTTTTTGGCGACTTCCTGTGCCTGATCAATCAGACGGGCAAATTCCGACGAAAGGTAAATCTGACCATTGCCGCCGGAAACCTTTGGCAATTTTGCCAGTTCCTGCGCACAGCGTTCCTGGGCAAGCTTGGGCTTGCCGCCTGCTGCCTTGATCAGATTGGCTGCCAGACCTTCTTCGTCATCCAGCAGCACTTTCAGAAGATGGATCGGTACAAATTGCTGATGGTTTTCACGCAGCGCAAGCGATTGCGCAGACTGCAGAAATCCTTTGGACCGGTCCGTAAACTTTTCGAATTCCATTCCTGCCACTCCTTGAGTCAACAGTATCCATACGATGTGGACCTTCTTTGAAGCATCCACGGCCTTGGCGTCATTGCCGAATTCTAAAATTATAGATTATTTCAACAGCGACAACATTGATATGTCTCAGTCTAGCCTGTTTGCAACCATATACCCCTACAAAAGTTGCAAGAATTATTTGTGCGCCGCAACACGGAATTCTGTCATTATTCCAGAGACGCCCGGACTGCCCTGAAACATGTATGAATGTTGGGGTTGCTCTTGGCAAAACAACGAATTAACGTCACCGTTTACGGCATGTATTCCGCCCCGAACCGATACCATGCCCAAGCTGCCATACAGGAAGACACACCATGACGGTCGAGCTCAAAGCCATCAAACGATACCCGGTCAAGGGAATGCGCGGCATCGATATGCCAGACGCCAAAATCACGGCGCATAAAATGCTTGCCGATGACCGCCGGTTTGTCGTCGCCACCCAGTCATCGCTGGGACAAGACGGTGTGCGGGAATGGGCGCGCAAAAGCAACTTCCTGCAACTGGTCAACACCCCCAAACTGGCCGAACTTGGCACCGAATATGATCAGGACACCGCGACATTGACGGTTTTGCGAAATGGCCGGGCAATCTGCAAGGGCAAGCTTGACGATGCCATGGGCCGCACCGTGATCGAGGATTTCCTCAAGGCGTTTCTGAAAAACGACGTCGCTGGCACGCCGAAGATCTATTCCGCACCTGAAACCCAGTTTGGCGACATGCGCGAACCCTATATTTCGGTTCTCAATCTGGCATCCATCCGCGATTTCGCCACCCGCATCGTCCAGGGCGAAGTCGACCCGATGCGGTTCCGTGGCAATTTGCTGATTGACGGACTTGATCCGTGGAAAGAACTGGAATGGGAAGAAGGCCAGATCATCAAGATCAATGGCGGATCATTCCGGGTCATTCACCCGATCACCCGGTGCAAGGCAACAAGTGTCAATCCCGACACCGCCGTTTCCGACATCAATGTGCCCCTGATGCTGCGCAAGGGTGTGAACCATCTTTATATGGGTGTCTATGTCGAGGCCCTTGACGATGTGACCATCACCCCGGGTGATGCGATCACGATCGACTGACCCGAATATTCCCGAAATTTCCATCCTGCCGGTGGTTCATCAAATACCGGCAGGATGTCGTCCATTGATGACCCCGGCCCCCGAATATCGTTTCTAGTTTTCCGGATTGAATGTCGGGGCGTGAACAGCCATGCCGGCAAACATTTCATCATGATGCCAGTCAAGTCGCCAGGCCCGGATCGGCGGGCATCCCTTGCGAAACAGGATTTGTTCTTCCTTCGGGAACCTTGCGACTTCGGCTGATCTGAGGATCGGCTGATTGTCCTGCGGGCGCAAATGCACCGGGCGTGTGGTATCAGCCCCGCCACCGGTGTCGTCAAAGCGTGACATCGCCGTCAGCCCCGACACCCAGTCAAGGTTGAACGCCCCTTCCTGGCTAAGCACCGAAATGGCATCAACCCGGCCGACAACGTTTTCCCAGTTCAGGCACACATCCATCAGGCCGCTGACACCGCTAAATCCGGGCCAGACCACCATGCCATCACCATATCCGCCACCAAGAAGCCGTTCAAACAGCGGCATGCGCCCGACCCGTTCCACCCCGTCCAGCAGAATCAGGAATTCCGGGTCCCCCGATTTCCAGCCGCGCTGATTGATCAGGTTCATCATCCCGGCCAACATCACGCGGCTGAAGGATGGCTGAACATCCGGGGTTTCCCCGGCCAGTTGCCCGATGACAAAAATCGAAACGCCGCCCGATACGATATCATCGATGGTGAAGCTGCTGCTGCTGACCAGGCGCGAGATTTGCGGATGATCGAATTCCGCCGTCGCATTGCGGCAGGCCTCGATGATCTTCATGCGCTGAT
Organism: Thalassospira sp. MIT121401; assembly: GCF_047125595.1. NCBI lineage: Bacteria > Pseudomonadati > Pseudomonadota > Alphaproteobacteria > Rhodospirillales > Thalassospiraceae > Thalassospira > Thalassospira sp. MIT121401. The sequence goes on along the minus strand of NZ_CP138926.1, from coordinate 1,697,620 downwards.
CTTCGGTCATATCAAGGATATTCAGGGCGACCTCGGAAATCCGCCCATCGGCGGATTCAATCCCCATCAATTCTTCAAGGATCTTGTAGAACCGGTGAGAAGGCATGATCAGGTTGCGGCGGACTTCGCCCAAATTCCTGTTTTCCTTAAGGTTTTTCTGAATGGTATGAACGATGAAGCCCTGCAACAGGGTGCGCGCAGTTCGCACTTCCTGTTCGTCAAGTTCCTGGACAAACATCGGCGCTAACAGGGTATCGGCGATCAGCCCGGTATCGGTAATCAGCCCTTCGCCCTGCTGACGGATAAAATCAAACGGATTGAATTGATGGGTTTCAGCCCCGCTTTGTCCGTGCGGATCCAGCACGATCAGCTTCTGGCCCATTTTTGCACGGCGATCATGAACCGCGCGATAGATGCTGCCGACCCGTTCATAGACAAACAGATTGCCGGTATGAAGCAGCGCATTGGGTTCGGCTGAGGACCGGTAATATTCGTCAGGTGACGTGGCAAAGGTGATGACACGTTTCAAACCTGACGCCCCGACCAGGCGCTTTTCATCCCCCCAGCGCCCCAGTACAAGTGGCGGATTGTTTTCAAGAAGCTTGCGTGCCGTCAGGTCTTCGCGCTTGGCCCATTGTCCTTCGGCCTTGATTTTGGCCTGCTGGGCCGGTGACAGGGTTTTCTTGGACTTCGAAGAAGCCGGTCGCGACCGGTTAATGGCAATCACAATCAGCGGCAGGAACATCGGGATGATGAAACATACCCCGCCAAGCAGGGCCAGTTCATAGTCACCATTAAACAAACCAAGGGCGATGACCATCCCGCCAAGTGCCCATAACAGCACCATGATGACCCGAAACAGACCTGTTCCCATCAACCACTCCCCGACTATGCGCGCCTTTCGGTGGTCACCACCTGTGTTCTTTGACCGGCAGTAACCTTACGGAATTATTTGTGATTTTTATAAATTGATACCAACAATAATCTCAGGTTGCACGATATATTCCGATATATTGTTTTACAGTTACACCGCGTTAAACAGGCACCCGGGACCGTGAATTCCCCCGGAAACGACAACACCCCTGCAAGTCATTGACTTACAGGGGTGTTTGTCATGTTGAGATGATGTGACCGTCAGATCAGGCCGAAACCGGTTCCGTACCTTCGTCAGAAGAAACGGCTTCTTCGTCATCACGGCCTGCCGCACGGCTGCGCCCGCGACGTGCTGTCGGATGGCGGCCACGGGTGCGGGCGGTGCCACTTGCGGCACGGCGCGGTTTCTTTTCGGTTTCGTCACCCTGCTCTGCCGTTTCGGCATCAGCCGGGGTGTCGTCGCTTGCGGCATCTGTTGCTGCGGGCTTGTCGGACGCATCGGCATCGTCGGTTTTGCGCGGGCGACCGCGACCGGTTGCACGACCATCGGTCCGACGGGTGCGGGTTGCGCGTTTCGGCTTGTCGTCACCATCGTCGCTTGCGGCAGTTTCGGTGTTTTCACCAGCCGAACCGTCTGCATCCGCCGGGGTTGCAACACTGTCGTTGGACGCGTTTTCCGCGTTTTCGGTGTTGTCGCCCTGCTGGTCGTCGCCCTGATTTGACTGGGCGTCGTTGCGGTCGTCACGGTTGCCACGGTTGTTGCGCTGACGATTGTTTTCGCCACGTTCTTCGCGACGCTGGTTTTCCCACTCCTGTGCCGCCTGAAGAATGCGGTGGTAGTGTTCAGCGTGCTGATAGAAGTTTTCCGCAAGAACCGGATCGTCGGTGCAATCCTTGGCAAGCGAAACGTATTTTTCGTAGACCTGCTGGGCGTTGCCGCGAACACGGCCGTCCGGCCCATTGCTGTCAAAATTCTGGAATTTTGGATTTACTGGACGTTTGTTAGACTGTTGCCGTCCGCGCGGACGTTTATTGTTATTTCTCATATCAACATGACTTTGGTGTTGAAGAACAATCCGGTGGCATCAAAGGCCCCGGAACCACTCCGTCTGAAAAACATATTTCCCGCTAAACAGCACCGGTCAAAACGGCACCTACACAAACCTGCCGGGATCCATCAATGGAACGGAGATTGTTAACTGTTTACTGGGGAACACGGCGCTCTCATAAGCGCGTCGGGCACCCGGCCCGTTAAAACCAACCTATATGGCTTGATCTGTTATTCCAACTGTTTTTTTCACTGCCAATCGCTTTTTTTACATCACAGGGACGCAAAACTCAGATTACGCAACGACCAACAGAACAGCGCGTTTTCTTTGCCGCGACACAGCGCACAATACCGCCAAGGTCCTCGCGATATTCCACCCCGACAAAACCGGCTTCGACCAGCAACTGGCCAACGTCTTTTTCCTGACCGCGGCCGATCTCGAAAATCACGAAACCACCCGGCTTTGCCAGACCAAAGGCAACCTGTGACAGCACCCGATAGGCCGCCAGTCCGTCCCCTTCATCGGTCAGGGCAATGCGCGGATCAAATTTCTGAACTTCCGGTGACAGCGTTTCCATCTCGTCCCGGGTGATATAGGGCGGGTTGGACATCACAAGATCAAACCCGTCCGCACGTTCGCGATCATCAAGGGCGCTATCCCAATCCGAGACCCGGAATTCCACCTGCCCGTCCAGATCAAGGGCGCGGGCATTTTCCCGCGCACAGGCAACCGCACCTTCGCTGATATCAAGACCGATACCGCTTGATCCGGGCAGATCACCAATGGTCGAAAGCAACAAACACCCGGTGCCGGTGCCAAAATCGACAATGCGCGGCGCATCATTGTCTTCAAGGAAATCAATCGCCCATTCAACAAGGGTTTCGCTATCGGGGCGCGGTTCAAGCGTTTCAGGCGCCAGCTTGAAAGTATGACGCCAGAAATCGCGTTCCCCCAAAATCCGTCCGACCGGTTCATGGCCGCTGCGCCGCGCGATCATGTCACGAAAAAGTGCTTCCTTGTCAGCCGCGACTTCTTCTTCGGGCCATGCCGATATCCGCCCGCCATCAACACCGGCCGCACGTGCAAGCAAGATACGCACATCCATCCGGGCATTTTCAATGCCCGCTTCATTCAGGGCTGCGACCCCTTCTGCCATCAATGTGCCGAGTGTTGCGGACATGCTCACCCTTCGATCTCGGCCAGTTTCTGTGCCTGTTCCTCGGCAATCAGGGCATCGATCATTTCATCGACGGCCGGACCACCGGCAATGAAATCATCCAGACGATACAGGGTCAGGTTGATGCGGTGATCCGATACACGCCCCTGCGGGAAGTTATAGGTGCGGATACGCTCGGAACGATCCCCCGATCCAACCTGTGACTTGCGATCCGCCGCGCGTGCGCTGTCCTTGCTTTCACGTTCCTGGTCATACAGGCGCGAAAGCAGCATCTTCATCGCCTTTTCCTTGTTCTTGTGCTGGGACTTTGCTTCCTGGCTGGCGGCAACCACGCCGGTCGGGATATGGGTGATGCGCACCGCACTATCCGTCGTGTTGACGTGCTGACCACCGGCCCCTTGCGAACGATAGGTATCAATACGCAGATCCTTGGGATCAATGCGGATATCGACTTCTTCGGCCTCGGGCAGCACAGCAACGGTTGCTGCAGACGTATGAATGCGACCGCCGCCTTCTGTCACCGGGACACGCTGCACACGGTGCACGCCACTTTCAAATTTCAGACGCGCAAACACGTCCGTCCCCGACACGTTGACGATGACTTCCTTGTAACCGCCAAGATCGTTTTCGCTGGCATCCATCTGTTCGAACTTCCAGCCGCGGCCTTCGGCGTAACGCTGATACATGCGATACAGATCGGCGGCAAACAGGGCGGCTTCCTCGCCGCCGGTGCCGGCACGGATTTCAAGAATGGCGTTTTTGGTATCTGCGCTGTCCTTGGGGATCAGCATCAGCTTCATCTGGCGTTCGGCTTCGGGCAGTTTTTCAAGAATTTCGTATTTCTCGGTTTCTGCCATTTCACGCATGTCGCGATCACCGGACGGGTCAGCCAGGATTTCTTCGGCTTCTTCAAGGTCGCTCAAAAGGCGTTTATAGGCCTCGATCGCCTCGACCACCGGGGCCAGTTCGGCATGTTCGCGCGACATTTTGGCGAAGCCTTCACCATCAAGCTCGCCGCTTGAAAGAAGCGCGTTGAGTTCGTCAAACCGGCGCACAACACCATCAAGTTTACCAAGGTCGAGACTCACTCTTCATTCTCCTGCTTCGGATCGGTCGGGCTTTTTGCCGTGTTGACCGGTTTGTCTTCAAGTTCAAACAGGCGCGCCAACAATTTCTGGGCCTTGACCCATTCCACGGTGCCAACACCGTCTGTTGTCGTCGCCAAATCTTTCAGGGCCTGGGTCGGTGCATGCAAAAGACGATTGACCAGAAGTCTGGTTGCCTTTTCCGCATCCCCGTGGCTTTCACGCAGCGCATCTTCGCGGACGGCCTCGAACCGTTTGCGCAAATCGGCAATGGCCGGAACAGCCGCCCGTTGCGCACGATCCCGGACAAAACCGTCAAGCTCGGTTTCAATCAACGCCCAGGCTTCGTCTGCCTTTTCCTCGCGCCCGCCGCGTCCTTCGGCAGCGATCTTTTCCAGATCCTCGATCCGGTAAAAGAACACTTCGTCAATTTCATCGACCTGCGGATCGATATCGCCCGGAACGGCGGTATCAATCATCAGAACCGGTCGGAACCGGCGGCGTTTGACCGCGGCAAGCGCGCGGTCCTTGTCAATCATGTATCGCCGTGAACCCCCGGCGGTCAGAACCAGATCCGCCTCTGCCAGAAGCCGGTCCAGATCGTCCATTTCCGACCAGTGGCAATCAAGCCGTCTGGCCACCAGCCGCGCCCGGGCCGTCAGGCGATCGGTCACCAGAATGCGTCCGATGCCCCGTTCGGCAAGCGATGCGGCGATCAGTTCGCCCATATCCCCGGCCCCGGCAACAAGCAAGGTACAATCCTTAAGATCACCATGCAGGTCACGGGCAACCGACTGGGCCGCTGCGGCAATCGAAACTGCGCCCTGTCCGATACCGGTCTGGCTTCGGACCTTTTTGGCGATCGCATAGGCGGTCTGATAAACCTGTTCCAGTTCGCGCCCGACCAGATCATGCTTGCGCGCGATGCGATGCGCATCCTTGACCTGACCAAAGACTTCGGGTTCGCCAATCACCAGACTGTCAAGCGATGCGGCCACCGCAAACATGTGGCGAAGCGCATCCCGGCCCGCGCGGATATAAAGTTCGGTTGCCAGCTGATCGCGATCAATATCAGCCCAAAGCGACATCAGATCGATCAGACGTTCACGACCGCGCTCGGCCTCAGACGCCAGCAAATGGATTTCGGTGCGGTTACAGGTCGAAACCACCACGGCCTGCCCCAGACGGGCCTGTTCGATCGCGGCCAGAAACTGTGGCAGGCGGGCTTCTTCGATGAACAGACGGTCGCGGGTATCCTCGCTTGAGCGCCGATGATTGGTGCCGATCACCATCAGGCGATCAAGCGGCCAGTCTCCGGCATCCTCATGCGTTGGTCCGTCTGTCACGCTGTTCTCACTTTTTGCCGATCACATCAGCAAGCTGATCAAGTGCGACTTCCCGTTGCTCGCCACTATCGAGATCGCGCAACTGGGCGACACCTTTGGCCAGTTCGTCATCACCAAGGATCACGGCCCGGCTGGCATTTGCCTTGTCCGCGCGCTTCAGTCGTTTTTTCATATTGCCTGAATAACCAAGCTCGACAGCCACACCGGCTTCGCGCAAAGTCTGGGCCAGACTTCTGCATTTGGCCTCGGCCGCATCCCCCATCGGGATCAGGGCCACCGGGCGCGCACCGGCCGGGGCTTCGCCCACCATAAGGGCAAGACGTTCCACACCGGCCGCCCAGCCAACACCGGCAGTCTGCGGACCACCCATGGTCGAAATCAGGCCATCATAACGGCCACCGGCCATCACGGTGCCCTGCGCGCCAAGAGTGTTGGTGGTGAACTCGAAACAGGTATGGCAATAGTAATCCAGACCACGCACCAGACGCGGGTTCAGCTCATAGCTGATGCCGATATCCCCCAGACCTTCGGTCAGGCCCTTGAAGAATTCCTTGCTGTGGTCATTCAGATATTCCGAAAACAGCGGCGCATTGGCCACCAGTTCGCGGTCACCTTCATCCTTGGAATCAAGAATACGCAGCGGGTTCTTTTCCAGACGCGCGCGGCTGTCTTCTGACAGCTTGTCAAAATGGCCCTTGAAGTAATCGACCAGCACATCGCGATAAGCCGCACGGCTTTCCGGATCGCCAAGGGTATTGAGTTCCAGCGTGATATCGTCCCAAAGGCCAAGGCGTTTAAGGATATGTGCACCATACCCGATCATTTCGATGTCGCCTGCGACCTGTTCGACGCCAAGAAGTTCGGCACCGATCTGGTGGAACTGGCGCTGGCGGCCTTTTTGCGGACGTTCATACCGGAACATCGGGCCATAATAGCTGACCTTGACCGGGGACATCTGCTGCATGCCATTGGAAATATAGGCACGCGCAATACCCGCCGTTCCTTCGGGGCGCAGCGTGATCTGTTCGCCGCCGCGATCTTCGAACGTATACATTTCCTTGGTCACGACATCGGATGTATCGCCAAGGGTTCTGGCAAAGACTTCGGTAAATTCGAAGATCGGCGTGGTCATCCGGTGGTAGCCATACAACTCGCCGATTTCGCGTGCAGTATTCGCGATATAATCCTGCAGACGGTTCTGTTCCGGCAGAAGGTCGTGCGTGCCACGGACGGGTTGAAGCGATGCCACTTTGGGTCTCCGATCTAACTTGAATTCCAGATATTTGCGCGAAAATCCGCGTTGCGCAAATTCATGCGAAAATGAAAATAGCTTTCCGCCGGTGTGGCGGAAAGCCAAAATTGATCAATACAGCGTTGCTATTCCGCTGCGGTTTGTTTTGCTGCTTCTTCGGCTTCGATCTTGGCAGCCCGTTCTTCGACCAGTTCGACGATATGGTCGACCATCTTTTCGGTGCTGATATTATGATCGGGACGGCCGGAAATATACATCTTGTGATTTCCGCCACCACCCCCGGTCAGACCGATATCGGTTTCGCGGGCTTCGCCCGGGCCATTGACGATACAGCCGATAATCGACAGGGAAATCGGGGTCGAGATATGGGCGAGACGCTTTTCAAGTTCTGCCACGGTTTCAACCACGTTAAAGCCCTGACGCGCACAGGACGGACAGGAAATGATCTGAACACCACGGGTCCGAAGGCCAAGCGATTTCAGAATATCAAACCCGACATGGATTTCCTCGACCGGGTCAGCCGACAGCGACACACGAAGCGTATCACCAATACCGGCCCACAGAAGGTTGCCCATACCGATCGACGATTTTACCGTACCACCGCGCAGACCACCGGCCTCGGTAATGCCAAGATGCAGCGGATAGTCGCATGCTTCGGCCAAACCGTAATAGGCGGCAACAGCAAGGAACACGTCCGATGCCTTTACCGAAATCTTGAATTCGCGGAAATCCTGATCTTCAAGGATCTTGGCGTGGTTAAGCGCACTTTCGACCATCGCCTCCGGGCAAGGTTCGCCGTACCGTTCCAGGAGCTCCTTTTCGAGCGACCCGGCATTCACGCCAATGCGCATCGAACAACCATGATCCTTGGCTGCCTTGACGACTTCGCGCACGCGGTCGGTCGATCCGATATTACCCGGATTGATGCGCAGACACGCAGCACCGGCTTCGGCGGCCTCGATCGCGCGTTTGTAATGGAAATGAATGTCGGCAACGATCGGGACATGCACCTGTTTGATGATGTCTTTCAGGGCTGCGGTTGATTCCTGATCGGGGCAGGAAACACGCACAATATCCGCACCCGCTTCTTCCAGACGATGGATCTGCGCAACTGTCGCGTTCACATCCGTGGTCAGGGTATTGGTCATCGACTGCACCGAGATCGGCGCATCTCCACCAACTTCCACATTACCAACACGGATTTTGCGGCTTTGGCGGCGTTCAATATCGCGATATGGGCGGACGCTCATTTCGTGTTCCAAAATGTTCAAGATGTCTTGGGGGTGTATATAGCTTATCAGGCACAGATTAGAAACCGTTGCCTGACAGATTTTCAGCCAGATTTTGCATATCTGACACGAAAAAGGCGACCCATTGGGTCGCCTTCGTCATCAGATCACAGTTCCGTGCCAGTTCGATGGCAGAAAAGTTACTGTGCAGTCGGCTGATCAGCCTGTGTCAGATCATCGACATCAAGCGAAAAGTCCGAAATCACCGCACCGTAATCGCCGACCGGCTTGGCGTCCGCACCGTCGATGCTATAGGTCAGCGCACCGGCATTGCCGACTTCAAGTTTAAGGCCATCACGATTCGGCACCTTATAGGTATCGCCTGCCGTCAGCATACGGGTCAGAAGCACATTGCCATCTGACTCGCGGATGCGGACCCAGCTGGTCTCAACCGCCGAAATCGTGACACGGCTGTCAACATTGACCGCCCCGAACACACGGGCACCGCCCGCTTCTTCGACTTCCGGTGCCGCAGGAACCGACGCAACTTCCGCTGCGGGTGCCGCCGGTGCCGGTGCCGATGCCGAAGCAGCAGGTTGCTGCTCAGCCGGCGCAGGCGTTGCCACTGCCGCAGGTGCCGTTTCAGGCGTGGCTGCGGGTTCTTCGGTCACAACCGGTGCCGGTGCATCAGATGCGCCCGTTGCCTCGGTTGCTTCTGCAACTTCGGCGGCCGGTGCCGATTGCGGTTCCGCGACCGGTTCTTCTGTCGCGGTTGCAGTTTCCTGTGACGGCACGACCGGGGTGACTGGCGCATCAGATGCGTCATTCGCCGCCGTTTCCGGGGTTACCGGTGCTGTTGCAGTAACATCGGCCTCGGCGGCTTGTGCCTCGGCTGCGTTTTCAAGATTACGCGGTTCAGCCGGCTCGACCGGCTTTGCCGAATAGCTTGCCAGGCGTTCGGGCAACGGATCAACCAGATCAGCAATGGTTTTGCCCTGGCTCGACAGATAGTACCATCCGCCATAAGCACCAAGACCCAGCATCACGGCAATCAGCAGCACCGCCCCACCGGGCACACGGCTTTCCTGAACCGGTTTCGGGAATGACAATTCGCTGCGAACCGCAGGCGCGTTGCTTTCCTCGCGGAAACGACGGGTCATTTCTGCCCCGTCCAATCCAAGATGTTCGGCATATGCCTTTACAAAGCCAAGACCATAGGGACCATTCGGCAAGATCGAATAGTCGCTGTTTTCAATGGCTTCGATATAGATTTTGCGAATACGGAGCATACGGCAAACGTCTTCGACTGATTGCCCCAATCCGGTACGGGTCGCCTTAAGCAGGCTTCCGACATCGGCACTTCCACCGCCGAACTGATTATTCTCTGCGTCCATCACAACATCATTCGATGGCTGGTCCCCGGATAAAGGCCTGAAACGCAGGCGTTCACGGGACTCATCACCCAAATGATCTTCCTTTCGCTTTTTGATCGCCAACTCCGCACCCCCACGTTACGATCTAGCAATAAAAATAGCAGATACCCCCACCAAAAGCGATGTTTTTTAAAGTTTTACACCATGATCTATTGCGAAAGCCTTAAGACGCGAACGCAGAGATCTGGTGGAACTGTCCATTATCGTCAGGACATATCTTTCAACTTCAGCCTTGCACATGCTTCTGACCATTTCCTTCACAGGACCGACAGATGCAGGCGCCATTGACAATCGTTTGATTCCCAAACCGATGAGAGCCATCGCTTCGAGCGGCCGCCCCGCCATTTCACCACAAATGGTCAGGCGGACATTCCGCTGGTCACACAATGTCACCAATTGCCGCATAAATGCAAATACACTCGGTGACAGGGTATCATACCGTCCTTCGATCCGCGGGTTACCGCGATCGGCAGCAAACATGAACTGCAAAAGATCGTTGGTCCCAACCGACAGGAAATCCACCCGGTCAAGCAATGTCGGGGCCTGCCAGATCAGGGCGGGCACTTCGAGCATTGCGCCAACTTCGACCTTGCGCGGCACAAATCCGCGTTCGGCTTCACGTTTAAGCTGCTGATCCAGAAGCTGCTTGGCCTGATCAAACTCGGCCACTTCTGCGATCATCGGGAACATGACATACAAATCCCGGTCATGACCGGCCCGGATCAGGGCGCGCAACTGATGCACAAGCACTGCCGGGCGATCCAGGGTGATGCGGATCGACCGCCACCCCATTGCCGGGTTTTCTTCTGTCATGTCCTCCCAATAGGGTAACAACTTGTCACCCCCGACATCAAGGGTCCGAAACACAACAGGACGTCCGTCCGCCTGTTCGAAAATGCGGTCGTAAAGACGCGTCTGGTCGGTGATATCGGGCATGGCCGATCGCACCATGAACGGAATTTCCGTCCGGTACAGGCCAATACCATCCGCACCGCTTTCCACCACATGGGGGACATCGATCAAAAGACCGGCATTCACATTAAGTGAAATATCCGCACCATCGGTGGTGCGTGCGGGCATGTCGCGCATCTGGGCATAAAGCGCCTTGCGTTCGGCCCGGGCCTTAAGGGCGCCGTCAATTACCGCGCGCACATCTTCGGTCGGGCGGACAAACAGCTGGGTATTGTCGGCATCAACAATCAGCGGATCACCGGCTTCGACCTTGTCGAGAACCCCTTTGACCCCGCCCAGAACCGGAATATCAAGCGCACGGGCAACGATCGCCACGTGCGAGGTATGCGACCCTTCTTCAAGCGCCAGACCGCGCAACCGGGTATGATCATAATCAAGAAGTTCGGCCGGACCGATATTGCGCGCAACCAGAATGATGTCATCAGGCAGATCGCCAAATGCCGGGGACTGATATTGCCCGGAAAGATGCTGCAACAACCGGTTGGCCAGATCTTCGAGATCATGAAGACGTTCGCGCAAATACGGATCGGAGACCTGCGCCATGCGCGCACGCGTATCGTCATGGACCTTTTGCACCGCGGCTTCTGCGGTAAGGCCGGTATGGACCGCCTCTGTGATGCGGTTAAGCCATCCGGTATCCTGGGCAATCATCCGGTAGGCTTCAAGAATATCGCCCGGATCGTCGGCCTCGTTCAGGCCATCAATACCCGATACCGCTTCGAGCATTTTGTCGAGATGGTTCTGAAGCCCGTGCATGGCTTCGCGCAGACGCGTCAGTTCTTCTTCCGGGTCTTCGGACACCATGCGATCAATGACGATGCGCGGTTCATGAAGAACGGCAAGCCCCTTGCCGATCCCGGGTGCCAGACGCGCCCCGCCCAGACGCAGCGGCAACAATGCAATCCCATCAGCCGGAAGCAGTTCTTCACGGCTGACCAGTTCACCACCGGCGACCATTTCGGCCAGCACCATGGCAACGTTTTCAAGCGCTTCCTGTTCGTCTTCGGAATAAAGGCGTTCGGTGCGGTTCTGAACGGCCAGAACCCCGATAATGCGACCACCGCGCAAAATCGGCACACCGATCATGGAATGATAGATTTCCTCGCCGGTTTCCGGGCGATAGGCAAAGTTCGGGTGCTTTTGCGCATCCTTGAGATTAAGCGGACGGGCATGGGCGGCAACAAAGCCGACAATGCCCTCGCCAACGCGCAGGCGGGTCATGTGGACCGCCTCTTTGGACAGACCACATGTCGCGAACAGTTCAAGCACTTCGCCCGCGCGCATGACATAGACCGAGCACACCTCTGCCACCATATCAGCAGCAATGATGGTTACGATCTGTCCCAGACGCTCTTCCGCAGTCCCCGGCCCAGCCATAACGTCACGGACGCGCTTTAAAAGGCGTCGCGGACCAGAGACTGCGGCGGAGGGAATGCTCATTTGGCTTAGTCGTCTCTCTTAATCAGGGAATGAACGGCCTGTTCGACCAACTCTTGCAGAATTTCTGTAACCGGTTGTTCTTTCTTTACCATACCAACCGACTGCCCTGCCATAACCGATCCACTTTCGACGTCACCATCGATCACGGCGCGGCGCAATGCCCCGGCCCAGAAATGTTCGATCTCAAGCTGGGCGGCACCCTGATCAAGTTCGCCTGAACGGAATTTTTCAATGACTTTGCGCTGGGTTTCGCGGAATTCCTCGGTTCCCTTGTTGGCAAGGGCACGGACCGGAATAACCGGGAAACGGTCATCAAGCTGCACGGTGGTGACAGCATCACGCGCGCTTGCGCGAATGAAGGCCTTCTTGAAATCGGGATGGGCAATGCATTCTTCGGCACACACCAGACGAGTCCCGATTTGCACACCCGCCGCACCCTGTTCAAGCAGACCGGTAATTGCTTCGCCGCGTCCGATACCACCCGCACAGAAAACCGGAATGTCCGAAATGTTTGGCAGAATTTCCTGAACCAGAACGGTCAGCGATACCGGGCCGATATGGCCACCGGCTTCACTGCCTTCGATCACCAGCGCATCGGCACCCGAACGGATCAGCTTCTTGGCCAGAACCAGTGCCGGGGCAAAACAGACAACCTTGGCGAATTCCTTGGCCTGCTTGATCGAGTTTGACGACGGCAAACCGCCAGCCAGAACCACATGACCGACATTATGTTCACGGCAAACTTCGATCAGATCATCAAGCTGCGGATGCATGGTGATCAGATTGACGCCGAACGGCTTTTTGGTCATTTCCTTGGTCGCGGCAATTTCGGCCGACAGCAAATCCGGGGTCATGGAGCCACAGGCAATTACACCAAAACCGCCCGCATTTGAGACCGCCGAAACCAGATGACGTTCAGACACCCACGACATTGCGCCAGCCATGATGGCATAATCGGTTCCAAGGAATTCCTTGCCCGCTGCCCACAGTTTTTCAAGGCGCGCGTGTGCTGCGTCGAATTTCGGATCACTCATATTTTCTGTACCCCAAAGCAGAAATGCAGGAGACCGATTGATCCCCTGCCATTTCATCACAAATGGCCGAAACACATCGTTGCGACCAGTATGTAGTATTACACGTAATTTAACAGTGGCTTAATCGCGCAAAAGCGATCGGACTGTCGAAATTATTCGTCATCAAGACCATAAGCAGTGTGCAGGGCACGAACTGCAAGTTCGGTATATTCCTCGGCGATCAGAACACTGACCTTGATTTCCGAGGTGGAGATGACCTGAATGTTGATGCCCTTTTCAGCAAGGGTTTCAAACATTTTGCGCGCGACACCGACATGCGAACGCATGCCGACACCAATGATCGATACCTTGGTAACATCCGAAGTGCTCAGAAGTTCCTGATAGGCGATCTTGTCCTTGTTTTTTTCGATGACCTGAAGCGCACGCTGGAATTCACCCCGCGGAACGGTAAAGGTCATGTCCGTGCTTTTGCCGTCTTCAGAGACGTTCTGCACGATCATATCGACATTGATATTCGCATCAGCCAGCGGGCTGAAAATAGAAGCGGCAATACCCGGCTTATCAGCGACTTTAACCAAGGTGATCTTGGCTTCGTCACGGCTATAGGCAATTCCGCTGACGACTTCCTGTTCCACGATTTCGTCCTCGTCTACAACAAGTGTTCCTTCTGCTTCGCTAAAGGTCGAGCGGACCTGTACCCGGACGCGATGGTTCATGGCCATCTCGACAGAACGGGTTTGCAGGACCTTCGCACCCAGCGAAGCCAGTTCCAGCATTTCTTCGTAGGTAATCTTTTCGATCTTCTTGGCCTTGGGCACGATGCGCGGATCGGTGGTGTAAACCCCTTCGACATCGGTATAGATGTCGCAACGATCCGCATTCAGTGCCGCCGCAAGCGCCACAGCAGACGTATCCGACCCGCCACGTCCGAGCGTGGTGATCCGGTTGTCCGGTGCGATCCCCTGGAACCCGGCCACACAAACGACTTCGCCGCCATTCATGCGCTTGTCGAGTTCGGTGGTATCGATTTCCTTGATGCGGGCCTTGGCATGTGCGCCATCGGTCTTGATCGGAATTTGCCATCCAAGCCAGGAACGCGCAGGCACATCCATGCTTTGCAGCGCCATGGCCAGAAGCCCGACGGTAACCTGCTCACCCGACGATACGATGACGTCATATTCGCGTGCATCATACATCGGCGAGACTTCCTGCGCCCAACCGACCAGTTCATTGGTCTTGCCAGACATGGCAGAGACGACCACAGCAACCTGATTGCCAGCGTCCACCTCGGCCTTGACCCGACGTGCTACGTTTTTGATTTTATCAACATCAGCGACCGAAGTGCCGCCAAATTTCATGACAATACGGGCCATGAAGTATCCCCGCTATGCTCTCCGTCCATCGGCGATCCGAACGAGACGGTATGTGATCCGGTTCCCTGGCAGGGATGCAATGCCATCGTGTCGGCGCGTCCCCTGTTTCGGGCGGCGTTATCAATACTTCCATAATCATCGCGAAACAAGCATCAACGCAGCCGATAAATTGCGTCGGAGCAATTTTTATAAGCCAAATATGTCCCGAATGGCTCCGCACATGCAAATTCAGTGAAATATCGTGCGAAATTTACCCAAAAACCCTGACGATCCATACCGGCAATGCAGATCACCTCAGACATGGTTTTGATGCCCGATCGGCGACAATGGGCGCGCGCATTTGTCAGCTGAGTATTGCCTTGCCGATCAGGCCCGCGTAAACAGGGCACAGAACACACATACTGATGTCACGCCTTTGGAGCCACGCCATGTCGGACGCATCCGCCAAAACCAGCCGCACCGCCAATGCCGAGGAAATCGCGCGTTTTTCCGCGATGGCAGAAAAATGGTGGGATCCGAATGGCGTGATGAAACCGCTGCACCGCTTCAACCCGGTGCGTTTGCAGCTTTTGCGGGACAATATCTGTGCCCATGTCGGGCGTGACCCCGCACAGATCGAACCTCTTCAAGATATCGAAATCATCGATATCGGCTGTGGTGCGGGCCTGTTGTCAGAGCCGCTGGCACGGATGGGGGCCAAAATGACCTCGATCGATGCTGCGGAAAACAACATCGAAGTCGCCAAGGTTCATGCAGCACAGTCCGGACTTGAAATCGACTATCGTTGCTGCACGCCGGAAATGCTGGCCGATGAAGGCAAACAGTTTGATATCGTGCTCAATATGGAAGTCATCGAACATGTCGATGATCCGCAATTCTTCATGCAGGCCTGTGCATCGGTTCTCAAACCGGGCGGACTGATGTTTGTTGCGACCCTTAACCGCACCATCAAGTCACTGGCACTGGCCAAGATCGGCGCTGAATATGTTCTGCGCTGGCTGCCGGCTGGCACTCATGACTGGCGCAAATTCGTCAAACCGTCGGAAATGTCGGGCTATCTGCGTGGTGCCGGTCTGGAACTGACCGATATCACCGGTGTTGCCTATAACCCGATCAAGGATACCTGGTATCCCGCCCCGCGCGATCTTGACGTCAATTACATGGTCATCGCCCGCAAGCCCGAAGCTGCCTGAATCCGGGACTGCCTGAACCCGGGGCCGCGAAACGGCCCCTAACACTGCGAAATCACAAACCGGTTCTTGCCCGACCTTTTGGCTTCGTACAGATCCCGGTCGGCGACCTGCAAGACCTTGTCCGTATCGATGCCGTTGCTCGGAACCACGAAACATGCGCCAAGGCTGACAGTGATCGACACATGCTGACCGTCGGCAAGCTCAACCTGGCATGACCGTGCATTTGACAGCACCCTGGCACACAGGATGTCCGCTGCTTTGCGCTCTTTGACGATTGAGGCAAAGGCAAATTCTTCGCCGCCGATCCTGCCAAACACATCTTCGATGCGGAACTGATCGTCAACCGCACGCGCCAATTGCACCAGCACCTCGTCCCCTACGCCGTGACCGTGCGTATCATTGACATATTTGAAGTCATCAATATCAAAAATGCCGACCAGCAACGGGTAACTGTTGCGCACACAAAACCCGAACATTTTTTGCAACTGGTCGGTGAAGCTGCGCCTGTTGGGAACGCCGGTCAACGCATCATAATAGGCAAGCTGCTCAAGCTTCATATTGGCTTCGCGAAGCTGACGGGTCTTTTCCTGAACAAGCTTGTTAAGCGAGTCCTTGATTTGCCTGAGCTCCGCATTGCGTCGTTCAAGTTGCTGCGCGTTAAATACTGATTCCGTCACATCATGTTCAATCGCCGCAAAATGGGTAACCTGACCATTTCGCCCCAAAAGCGGCATGATGCTCATATCAAGCCAATATGGCTTTCCGGTTTTGGAATAGTTCAGCAATGTCTCGCGGATATTGGTTTTTTCGTGCAGGGCCCTGGAAATGCGTCGACAGGCTTCGATATCGGTCAATTGACCTTGCAATATGCGCGGTGTTTCACCGATGACTTCGTCGCGCGAATATCCTGTCAGCTTTTCGAACGCCTTGTTCACATAGACGATTTTCGGGCCAAACGGTGCCTCTATCGGATCGGCTTCGGTAACGATGACCACATCCCCGGCATGTTCCAGAATATGTTCATAGGAAAACAGGTTCTGCCGGTCGGTAATGTCATTGAAGGAAACAACAATGAAGCCTTTGCCATCGGGCAGATTGGGTTGGCGTTCGACATAGGCATTTACCAGAAACCATCTGACGTCACCGGTTTCCTCATTCACCTTGCCAAAGACTTCGTTGACCATCGTGGTGTTGGTTTTACGCACCCTGTTGACCGGGTATTCGTAAACCATCAACCGCCTGTGCTGTTCGTCAACAAAGTGCCATTGCGGATCGTATGATGTTTTTCCGATCAGATGATCGTAGCTCATTTCCAGCAAATCCATCGCCCGCGGGTTCGCATAGACGATCGATGTATCCCAGTCATGGATCACCACGCCGACGATGGAATTATCAAGAAGGGTCTTCAGATTCAGTTCGTTAAAATCAATCTTCATCTCCCCACACTCTTCTTCGGTCGGTTGAACCGGACACGGTTTATGGTCCGCGCGTGGGAGAGCCGTCTGATCAGATAACGATTTCTGTGATGGCCTTCAGGCCATTCTGGTTTTCAAGCCAATGCCGGGAATACCGAAATCGCGATGTTTTCGCTTCCCCGAACCTCTCCCTCCGAATAGCTCCAGCCATTCAAATGGGGAGGAACAGAAATCTTTCAATGCAATTGCAGGCAACTTTCGATGATTGCAATTTGCATATCAAGACACCCGTCCGCCTGCTGTGCTGTCAGTTCTTTTTCTTGGTGTCATCGCCCCAGGGCAAGGCGTGAACGTCGATGCCTTCTTCGACGAGTTCGACCGTTTCCTTCAGCGATGCCTCACCATAGATGCCGCGTTTTTCAGCTTCGCCGTAATGGATTTTGCGGGCTTCCTCGGCAAATTTGTCACCGACATGTTCGCAATTGGTTTCGACCTGTTTGCGGATTTCGGCAATCGCGGCCTTGGTTGCTTCGGCCACGGCTTTTTGCTGCTGTTTTTCCGCTGCCAGTTCCTTTTGCCGCGATGTGCGCAATCGCGGTGCCATCAGGGCCTTGCCCACATTGGACGTGCCACAAACCGGACAGGACAAATCGCCGCTTGCGGCCTGCGTGTCATAGGTCGCGCCGTCCTTGAACCAGCCTTCAAATTCGTGATCATGTTCGCATTTAAGCTGAAAAAGAATCATGATGGTACTTGTGGAAACCGATATGTCGCAGAATTAAGGTATCTGTAATATGGCCTGACCGGGCGCATTCCGCCAGTCACATGCGAAACCTTCAATAAACAAGATTTACAAAAATGTCATCCCAATTGCCATCGGACTGGATCACACAACATTGCCCCGTGGCAACGCCGGGACATAACCGCGCACTCGACCTTGCCTGCGGCGCCGGACGGCACAGTTTCTGGCTGGCCAATCAGGGATGGGATGTCACGGCAATTGATCGCGATCTTTCGCGTATCGAACAGCCCAGCAACCGGGCGATCAACTGGATCGAGGCCGATCTTGAAACCGGGAACTGGCCCCTTGAAAACCGTCAGTTTGATCTGATTGTCGTCGTCAATTACCTGCATCGCCCGCTGTTTGATCATCTGCGCGCGGCAACAAGCCCGGGCGGCATCCTGATCTATGAAACATTCATGGTCGGCAATGAACGTTTTGGCCGGCCACGGTCACCGGAATTTCTGCTGCGCCCGGATGAATTGAACGAAACCTTTGCCGACTGGAATATCATCACCGCCCAACAAGGCCCCGTCCGCGACAGCGATACCGGATTACCGGTTTCTGTCAAACAGGCGATCGTTGCGCAAAAGCCGGCTCCACCTGAAAACGAATGATCGGGCCCGAAGGACCGGTCACGGTCGCAAGGTTCGGCCTGGCAAAATCGGCATTCAAATGAACAATCGGCTCTTTCGAAACATCATACCAACAAGTCACGTATTCGTGGATACGCCAAGATTACTGTTTTGTCGAAATTATCGATAAATAACAGCATCTTATGATGTCGACCACACGACCACACCACACCGGTAAAAACATATCGTCAGACTTTTGAAATCGCGGGAATTGGCGAATTCCGGTTCATCCGAACATTGTAACAGATCAATCATATTTGCTTCACGAAAGCGCCTTTCACAGACACTAGACTCCCGCCGCATTCGCTGTTGGGCAGATAGCAGCGAGCATATTATTCGATAAGGGAGACTATCGAAATGAAACGCCTTCTTGTGGCTTCCGCGCTGGCTGGTGCCATGTGCGCAAACGTTGCCTATGCGGCTGATCAGCTTCCGCAGGCAAACGATTCCTATTTCCTTGCTGCACAGCAGACCCTTCAGCAGAAGCTGATGGAACAGGACAACACCAACCGTGCCAAAAACATCATCCTGTTCGTCGGGGATGGCATGAGCATTCCGACCGTTACCGCGGCCCGTATCTTTGAAGGCCAGAAGCGCGGCGTTGACGGCGAAAGCAACAGCCTGATTTTCGGTCAGTTCCCGAACGTCGCACTGTCGAAAACCTATACCCATGACGCCCAGATCGCTGACTCGGCACCGACCGCATCGGCAATGGTGACCGGTGTTAAGCTCAATAACGGCACCATCGGCGTTTCCAAGGAAGTCGCCCGTCGTGATTGCGAAGCACAGAAAGAACATCCGCTGACCAGCATCGCCGCACAGGCCGAAGAAAAAGGCATGTCGACCGGCTGGATTTCCACCGCCCGCCTGACCCACGCGACCCCGGCTGCGAACTATGTTCACACCGCTGACCGTAACTGGGAAAGCGACAGCGACCTGACCGAAGAAGCAAAGGCAGGCGGCTGCAAGGACATCGCTCTTCAGATGATCGAATGGAAAGAAGGCGGTGACGGCTTTGAGGTTGCCATGGGTGGCGGTCGTCGCATGTTCATGGACAAAACCATGGAAGACCCGGAAGATGCCGGCAAAATGGGCCAGCGTTCCGATGGTCGCGATCTTCCGAAAGAATGGGTAGAAGCCAACGGTGCCGGTGCGCAATACATCTGGAACCAGGAACAGTTCAACAAACTCGACCCGGCCAAAACCCAAAAGGTCCTGGGCCTGTTTGACCGTTCGCACATGGAATATGAAGCCGACCGTGCAAAAGATGCGGCTGGCGAACCGTCGCTTGCTGAAATGACCGGCAAGGCGATTGATATTCTCGCAAAAAATGACAAGGGCTTCTTCCTGATGGTCGAAGCAGGTCGTATTGACCACGCCCACCATGCCGGCAATGCCGCACGCGCCCTTGAAGACACCGTCGCGCTGAACGATGCCGTCAAGGCCGCCATGGGCAAGGTCAACCTGAATGACACCCTGATCATTGTCACCGCCGACCACGCGCACACCATGACCATTTCCGGTTATGCAAGCCGCGGCAACCCGATCCTCGGCCTGTCCGAAGAAAAAGGCGATGATGGCAAGCCTTACACCACCCTTGGCTACATGAACGGCCCGGGTGCTCTGAAAGACAACCTTCGCGCTGATCTGACCAATGTTGACACCACCGACATTGACTACCTTCAGCAGGCACTGGTCCCGATGAGCAGCGAAACCCACGCGGGCGACGATGTTGCAATCTTTGCAGCCGGTCCGTGGTCGCACCTGTTCAAGGGTGTGGTTGAACAGAACTTCATCTACCACGTCATGGCGCATGCCTCGAAAATCCAGGAAAGCATGGCTTCGAAATAAGCCATCCGCTGACCACCATCTTTGCCGGTCGCAGTTCGCTGCGACCGGTGCTTCTGTTTGACGGAGACTTCCCATGCCCATCGGACGCCGCACATTCATTGCCGGTGCCTCTGCCTCAATCGGTCTTGCCCTGACCCGTCCGGCATTCGCGCAAAGCCGCATCAAAATTCGCGACCTTTACAAAACACAGGCCGAATTTTCCGCCGAGGCAAAAGCCTTTGCCGCATCGCGCGAAATCATCACGGTTCCGGGTTTCATGGCCCCGCCGCTTAAGGCAGATGCATCCTTTTTTGTCCTGACCCAGCGCCCGATGGCGGTCTGCCCGTTCTGTGAAACATCGGCAGACTGGCCAAGTGACATCGTTTTTGTCCGCACCCGCGATACGGTTGATGCGGTGGCATTCAATCGCCCGATCATTACCACCGGTATTCTTGAACTCGGTGAAGCCAAAGATGAGGAAACCGGTTTTGTCAGCCTTGTCCGACTTGTCGATGCCCAGTTCGAACTTATCTGAGCCCGTCTCTGACGTGCTTTTGTGCATCGAAGAACTCAGCCTGCATTACGGGAAAAACCAGCCCCCTGTGTTGCAAATCGGAAATCTTGCGATTGATCGCGGGCAAACCGTCGGCATTTCCGGCCCGTCCGGATCAGGCAAATCAAGCCTGCTGTATCTGATCAGCGGCCTTTTGAAGCCAAGCCTCGGCAAGATCATCTGGAACGGCACGGATATCACCACCCTGGGCGAAGGTGAAACAGATCGTTGGCGGCGCAAATCCATCGGTTTCGTTTTTCAGGATTTCCACCTGATTGATGAAGTCAGCCCGCTTGACAACGTTCTGATCCCGGCAAGTTTTATCGGTTGGCGCATTGATGATGCCACCCGTAAACGCGCCCACGAACTTCTTGATCAGGTGGGCGTACCGCTGGCGCGCAAAAGCACATCTGATTTGTCACGCGGTGAACAACAACGTGTCGCCATTGCCCGTGCCCTGCTGTTTGATCCACCCGTCATTCTGGCCGACGAACCAACCGCAAGCCTTGATGACGCCGCATCAAAAACCGCAACAGACACCCTGTTTTCGCTGGCCAGGTCGAACCGCACCATCATCACCGTCAGTCATGATCAGGATGTGATTGATCGCTGCGACCGCGTTCTGCGTTTTGACAAGGGCGCCCTGATTGATGATAGCGCTAACATCAAGGAAAAGGCTGAGCTTGCATGAACCCGTTTCCCATCGTGATGGCCAGCCTGAAACGGCACTGGATCATGAACATTCTGTTTGTTCTTCTGATCGCGGTTGCGGTTGCCATCGGTGTTGGCCTGACGGCACAGGAACGTGCGCTCCGTCAGGGCAGTGCACAGGCGGCCGACAAGTTTGATATCCTGATCGCAGCCCCGGGAAGCCAGACCGAAATCGTCATGAATTCGATCTTCCTGCAACATAGCGCCATCAATCTTCTTGATGGTCCTTATTGGGGCAAGCTGTTTGATGATCCGCGGGTTGAAATTGCTGCCCCGCTTGCCTTTGGCGACAGCTGGAAGGGGCATTCGATTGTCGGATCAACGCCGCAATTCGTGACCTATCTGTCTGGCGGGCTTGCCAGCGGGCATGTGTTTGAAACCATCGAACAGGCCGTGGTCGGTGCTGCCGTGCCGCTTGCCATTGGTGATGAATTTGAACCCAGCCACGGCCATGGCCCCGAAGAAGTCCTTGATCATCATCACGGCGCGGAACTGCATGTAGTTGGCAAAATGCAGCCGACCGGCACCCCATGGGATAGCGCCATTATTGTGGCGGTCGAACAGGTCTGGGATCTTCATGCCCTACCGACCGGGCATCATGAACTTGCCCTTGATGAACATGATCATCAGGATCACGAAGATCATGAACATGAAGAAGCCAATGCCCATGATGATGGCGACCATGACCACGATCATGACCATGCAGCAGATCACGACGAAGACGCCCATGATCACGCACACGAACATGATGACCATCATCACGTAACCCGCATCGGCCCGCCCTTTGATCTTGATGAATTGCCCGGTGTCCCTGCCATTGTCGTCAGACCCAAAAGCGTTGCCGCGGCCTATACCATCCGGTCCGATTATCGCACCGACCATTCCACCGCCTTTTTCCCGGCCGAAGTCCTGGTCGAGATGTATCGTCTGCTTGGCAATGCCGGATCGGTGATGCGGGCCATGGCGCTGGGGTCACAAGCGCTTGTGGTTGCGGCAATTCTGGCTGCGATCCTTGCGCTGATGCAGCTTTATCGCAAACAGTTTGCCGTTCTGCGGGCCCTTGGTGCGCCGCGCAGTTATGTCTTTTCCGCGATCTGGAGTTATGTCTCCCTGCTGGTGGTTACCGGCGCGATTTGCGGTCTTGGGCTTGGCTGGATGGTGGCGCAATCTGTATCGCGGATCTTTACCGCCGAAACCGGAATGGCGATGCAGGCATCGCTCGGATCATCAGAACTGATGCTGGCGGGTGGCTTTGTCATTATCGGATTGATCCTGGCAACCCTGCCCGCCTTTTTGCTGTATCGCCGCCCGGTGGTCAGCGCATTGCGCGGTTCCTGACCTGATCTGATCCGTAACCGATCTAAAAAACACCCCGGCAGACCATTCTGGCCGGGGTGTTTTGTCATGGGGGGCAATATGGCGGGGCAGTATGGGGCGCTATGGGTGGTATGGGGCTTAACGCTTATTTGATCGGTGCTGCCATGTCATAGGTGCCGTCATTGTCGCTCATGTCCATCCAGCTGTCATCAGACGCCGATTTCGGTTCAAGATCGGACCATTCATCATTGGCATCCATAATGTAATCGGCGATATCGCTGTTCCAGGTTTCGGCGACTTCCGGGGTGATGTTAAGATACAAGCTGCCATCAACGATCCGCCACAGGTTCGGGTTGGCAGGAACCTTTGCCCCCTTGGCAACACCATATGCACAATGCCCGTCATATTTCGGGGCATATTTTGCCGGATCGGCCAGGAACATGTCGCGGTTTTCAGCCGTCGCAAAGGCCCAGGTCGCCCCATTATAATCGGCGGTAATGTCTGCGCGGCCCGGCACGGCATGGGGCTGCATCATGCCATCGTCTTTTTGCGCCAGATTGAAATAGGCCACCGCGTCATAGCCGCTGATCGCAAAGCCGGTTTCGTCGACATATTGCTCACCCGCCAGGGCTGCGCCCGACATGGCAAAAAGGACAATCGCCCCGGTCAGTGTTTTCTTCAACATTGGTGCTGTCTCTCCGCTTGGGTTTCCGTGATGACCAAGAGTGCCCCGCACAGCCTGAAAATCGAAATGACGTTGCGACACTGTTTCGTGAGGCCCTGTGAGCAATCTGTCATCCCGATCAGATAAAATTGCAAATTCAATGCAATTTGGCTATTGACCTCAACCTTACTTCAGGAATTACCACCAAGGAACAAACCCACCCTTCTCCTTTACATTGAAAGGGAAACGCCATGAGTGAAGCATTTCTGGAACACGTGAATTTTACCGTTTCCGACCCCGCCCGAACGGCAAGTCTTCTGCATGACTGGTTCGGATGGAACGTCCGCTGGAAAGGCCCGTCAATCCATGACGGTGAAACCTATCACGTCGGCAACAGTTCAAGTTACGTCGCACTTTATGCCCCCGGCAAAGCCGACAGTTCAAACGGCGCCCGTGATGCACGCGACAATACCTATCAGACGCGCGGTGGCCTGAACCATATTGCCGTGGTGGTCAATGACCTTGATGCGACCGAAGAAAAGATCAAGGCATCGGGTTTCACGACCCATAATCACGCCGATTACGAACCGGGACGGCGGTTCTATTTCCGCGATGCCGACAATATCGAGTTCGAAGTGGTCAGTTATTCCTGACCACTTCGACATCGGAGCTTAGACCGCGAACCTCGAACCTCAAGCCTTACCGGCACATGGTCAGCACGGCTTATAGGTCTGACCATTTTGCAGGGACGGCACCATGCGCCGGATTTCATCAACGCGCGACAGATCGATCTCGGCTGTGACAAAGCCGGGATCGGTCCCGCCATCGGCCAGAACTTCGCCCCACGGATCAATGATCAGGGAATGGCCGAATGTCTGGCGCCCACCCGGATGATCGCCACATTGGGCAGCGGCAATGACAAAGCAGCCATTTTCAATCGCCCGCGCCTTCAAAAGCGTATGCCAGTGCGCCTGTCCGGTGGTTCGGGTAAAGGCCGCCGGGATGCTCAGGATCTTGGCACCGGCCTTGGCGTAATCGCGAAACAGATGCGGGAACCGCACGTCATAGCAAACCGACACACCGATCTTGCCAAACTCGGTCTCCGCAAGTTTGGCGGTGTCGCCGGGACGGAATGTTTTGCTTTCGCGGTAACTTTCCCCATTGGCAAGATCGACATCAAACATATGGATCTTGTCATAGGACGTGATGACATTGCCATCGGGCCCAATAACAAAGCAGCGGTTTGCCACCCGGTCTTCGCCCGCGACCTTTACATGGAGCGATCCGACAATCAGGGTTGATTGAAGTTCCCGGGCCAGATCGGCAAAGAAGCCAAGGCCGGGATGTTCTTCCTGGGGAAAGGCTGCGGCGCGGACATTTTCCCCGCCAAAGGACATCATGGATACGTTTTCAGGAAATGCGATCAACCGGGCCCCTGCCGCATGGGCATCGCGCGCATAGGTCGCCGCACGCGCAAGGTTGTCGGACATGACGTCACGGGAATTGACCTGGACACAGGCAGCAATGAAACGGGTCATGATGCATTCTCCTTTTTATCATTATCCCTGCCATGATGACCCTGTCGGTCACGCGCGACAATACGCAATTCGATCAGTGCGAACTTCGCACCTTATGACCATCGCACCGCCTTTCGGTCATGATGCCCAGCACCCGTA
Organism: Thalassospira sp. MIT121401; assembly: GCF_047125595.1. NCBI lineage: Bacteria > Pseudomonadati > Pseudomonadota > Alphaproteobacteria > Rhodospirillales > Thalassospiraceae > Thalassospira > Thalassospira sp. MIT121401. Next base: position 1,672,582 of record NZ_CP138926.1, on the reverse strand, counting down.
CGCAATGACAAAACGTCACGTCCGCGCAGGCGCGTGATCAGCCGTATGCCCCCAAAACAGTCCTGATTGCAACTTACACCTTTCCTTGGTCGAAATTACTGTATACAGTATTCCGTACACCTAAGAAGGATCGAAGATGGAACCTCTTTCCGGTCGAAAAAGTCTGACTGACGAAGTGCATGACCGCCTGGTTGATGCCTTGTGTTCCGGTGCTCTCCCTCCCGGGACACCTTTGCGTCAGGAAGCGCTGGCTGAGGAACTCAATGTCTCGCGGCAACCCGTGTTGCAAGCTCTGGGGCTGCTGCGTCGTGACGGACTGGTCGAACCGATGGGGCGGCGCGGCTATCGCGTGGCACCTGTTGATGCCGATCTGGTCCGTCACGTTTATGACCTGCGAGAAGCGTTTGACGGGCTCGCCGCCCGTCTTGCCGCCCAATCCAACGCCCCGGACCGGGAATCGGCTTTGCGGGCTGCCATCACACAGGGAAACCACGCCCTGGGCAGCGGCGACACCGCAGAACTTGTTGCAGCCGACGTCGCATTTCATCAAACGATCTATCGTCTGTCGGGCAACCCCCTTTTGCCCGAAGCATCAGCGGCCGTCTGGTTGCAAATTCGGCGTGTGATGCATGCAGACCTGCAGACCGGATCGTCCCGCGATCCGATCTGGACGGAACATGAAGCCATCGCCGACGCGATCTGTGCCGGCGATGGCGACCGTGCCCAAATGCTGGCCATTGAACATACCCACAATGCCAAGCATCGCCTGATCTCGAATATGAAGGATACCGATCACCACACCAATTAACCGCCCGAAGCGGGCATCAGCCGCAACACAATAAACAAGAATGTGCGGCGCGGAGGAAACGTCATGAAACTCAGTGAGACCGAACTCGCGAAATTTCGCGAAGATGGCTTTGTTTTTTTGCCTGAACTTTTTTCACGCGAAGAAGCCGCCCTGCTGTTATCCGAAGCCAAACAGATTTACGCATCCGACCGCGAAGAGGTCTGGCGCGAGAAATCCGGCGTCGCCCGAACCGCCTTTGCCGCACATACCTATAACGAAGCCCACCGCCGTCTAGGCGCCCATCCTCGCCTGATCGAACCGGTTGTTCAGTATCTTGAAGAACAGGTCTACATGCATCAGTACAAGATCAACGCCAAGGCCGCCTTTGATGGCGCTGTCTGGCAGTGGCATCAGGATTACGGCACATGGCAACGCGATGATGAAATGCCCGAACCGCGCGCGTTCAACATTGCCCTGTTCCTCGAAGACGTGACCCCGGCCAACGGCCCGCTTCTTTTCATTCCCAAAAGCCACAAGGCAGGCGTGCTTCAGGCCGGTCATGATCTTGAAACCACGTCCTATCCGCTTTGGACGCTTGATCGTGAAACCGTGACCAAACTTGCCGATGACGGCGGCTGCGAAGCCCCGATCGGTCCGGCCGGCTCGGTTGTGATGTTCCACGGCAATCTGGTCCATGCCAGCCCGCCCAATATCAGCCCGTTTGACCGCACGATTGTGTATCTCAGCCTGTGTGCGGTTTCGAACCATATTCGGGCATTCAATCGCAAACCGTGGATTGCGCACCGCGATTTCACGCCGATCGAACCGCTTGCGGATAACTGCCTTGAAGAACTGGTCGCCAAGCGCACCGCCGCATAACACCTGCCGGAGAAGTGAAGATAAATGAATCTCGATGCAAAACTGCGCAAGCGTGCCGATGAAGGCAATCCGGTCCGGGTTGGCATTATCGGTGCCGGTAAATTCGGATCGATGTTTTTAAGTCAGGCCGGACATCATCCGGGCTACCATGTGCTGGGCATCGCAGATCTTGGCATCGACCGGGCCAAGGCGGCATTGCGCCGCGTTGGCTGGTCCGATGACCGGTTTTCCGCAACCGACCCGGCAAGTGCGTATAAAAACGGAACGACCTGGATCACCGATGATGCCGACGCCCTGATCGCCGCTGACGGGCTTGAAGTCATCATTGATGCAACCGGAAGCCCGTCAGCCGGTATTCGCTTTGCGCTAAAGGCCATCGAATATGGTCGCCATATCGTCATGGTAAATGTCGAGGCCGATGTGCTTGCAGGCCCCCTTCTTGCCAAGCGGGCCGAGGCCGCCGGTCTTGTCTATTCCATGGCCTATGGCGATCAGCCGGCTCTGATTTCGGAAATGGTTGATTGGGCGCGCGCCATTGGCCTGCCGGTAACCTGCGCAGGCAAGGGCACCAAATATCTTCCGATCTATCACCATGTAACCCCTGATGATGTCTGGCATCACTATGGTCTGACACCGGAGCAGGCACAGGCCGGCGGCATGAACCCGCAAATTTTCAACAGCTTCCTTGATGGCACCAAATCCGCCATTGAAATGGCCGCTGTTTCCAATGCCTGTGATCTGGTGCCCCAGGATTGCGGATTGCAATTCCCGGCCTGCGGGGTTGATGACCTTCCCCGATTGCTTTGTCCGCGTGAAAGTGGCGGCATCCTTGATCGCAAAGGTACGGTCGAAGTTGTTTCAAGTCTTGAACGTGACACCCGCCCGGTCTTTCGCGATCTGCGCTGGGGCGTCTATGTGACATTTGAAGCCCCCAGTGACTATGTCGCCAGATGCTTTAACGAATATGGCCTTCTGACCGATCCAAGCGGGCAATATTCCACCATGTATAAACCCTATCACCTGATCGGGCTGGAACTGGGCATTTCGGTGGCATCGGCGGCCTTGCGCGGTGAGGCAACCGGCACATCACGCGCCTGGTCGGGCGATGCAGTCGCCACCGCCAAGCGTGATCTTAAACCCGGCGAGATGCTGGATGGTGAAGGGGGCTATACGGTGTATGGCAAACTCGCCCCGGCCAGCGCATCGCGTGCACGCAATGCACTGCCGATCGGCCTTGCCCACCATCTTAAAATCAAACGCCCGGTCGGGATGGACCAGACCCTGACCTGGGATGATGTCGAATTTGACGCCACGGACCCGGCAATCGCATTCCGCAAGGAAATGGAAAAGGTCTTTTCCTGATTTTCGCAAATCAGTCTCGCCCCGTCCCCCGTGCCACCAGCAAAAAACCCCGGCCACAAAAAGGCCGGGGTTTTTAACATGTGCGGGTCAGGATGACCTGATTTATGCCGACAGTTTTGCGTCAAGCTTGTCAGCAGCTTCAAGCGCCATCAGCTCGTCGCAACCGCCGATATGTTCGTCATTGATGAAGATCTGCGGCACGGTATGACGGCCATTGGCACGGTCCATCATTTCCTTTTTGCGCTTCGGCTCCATCATCACGTCGATCAGCTGATATTTCGCGCCTTTTTCTTCAAGAAGCTTGCGGGCACGTTTGCAATAGGGGCACCATTCGGTGGCATACACTTCAACTTTTGCCATTGGGCATTCATCCTTTTTCAAGCAGCCGATCATGCCAAAAGCCCCGTAAACCGGGCTTTGAACATTTGATACGGCGCGGAAAACTGTTCTGATGACGGCTGTATAACAGATTTTTTGCAACGCGTCATCGTACGACGCGTGCAACCGTGATCACAGATACGTGCATGACGCCCGACTGCTTCAACGCCCGGGCACAGGCATTGGCGGTTGCCCCGGTTGTCAGCACATCATCAATCAAAACAACCCGCCCGCCATCAAGCCCGCAAAGCTGCGCCCGCGTGTCATCAATGGCAAAAGCACCGCCGACTTCACGTTTGCGCGATGACGGACCAAGCCCGCCAAGACTGCGCGTGTTTCGCTTGCGCCCCAGCACCAATCCATCGCAGGGAATGCCGGTCATTTTTGATAATCTGGCGGCCAGCAATCCCGACTGGTTATAGCGACGATGCAATAACCGCCGCCGATGCAGCGGAACCGGCACAATCAAATCCGCTTGATCCCATATCCCCTTGCCACACTGATAAAGCCAGCGTGCCAGAAGCGGGGTCAGATCGGTGCGATCGGCATGTTTGAACCGAAGCAGATAATCGCGGCTGTGATCATCATAAACAAGTGCAGCCCGCGCCAGATCAAAAGCCGGTTTCTTTTGCAGACAGTTTCCACACAGCACCTGCCCGTCAGGCTGCTCATTTCCGGGGATGTTAGCGCTATCATCAAGTTCAAACGGATAGCCGCAACAGGCACATTGCGGGGCCGATATGAACCGCAGTCCCGCCCAGCAATCGGCACAGACCGCATGGGTGGTTTCGGTAATCGCGCCACACCCGCCACAGCGCGGCGGCAGGATGGCATCAATCCCGATCCGGCCAACCGTGCGCAACAACGCCATTACCATTCCCGTGATCCCCAGTCACATCAGCATCACCAACCGACCCACGATATCACACGCAAAACGCGAATGCCGCATTTAAGGCATTCGCGCTTTTTGGATATCAGTACAGTATCAGCCCATATGCTTTGCAAGGAACGACAGGACGTTTTCCGGATGGCGACCGAAATGGTTATAGCCATCCTTGAACCGATGGGGCGTATCTTCGATCCAAAACAGTTCCTTTTCCTTGCTGCCCAGAAGATCAAAGGTTGTCTGCCCGTCAACCGGGTTGCGGGTCCATGCATCTTCGAGAACCTGCACCATCAGAACCGGCATCGTGACACTTGGCGCCCAAAGATGCGGGGTCATTTCGGCTGCAACAAAACCACCCATTTTCAGCAATTCAAGATCGATCAGTTCCTGATATTGCGAAACGCCCTGAAGCTCCGAGAAAGCGTCATAGATTGCCGACATTGAAACAACCATCGGGCTGACCATGCAGCTGACATTTTCAAAAAGCTCCGGATGGCGGTGAATGGCGTGATATTGCGAGTTTCCACCCATGCACTGACTATACAGTGCCACCTTCATCTTCGACAGACGGGGGTGGTTATCGACGAACTTCTTTACACCGACGCAGTCGCGCCATTCCCATTGTCCAATCCCGCTTAGCCCGCCATTGGCAGCCCCGCTGTTGCCATGATTGCGGATGTCGTATGTCAGGACGTTATAGCCCGCATCGGTAAGATGTTTGTATTGAATGACAAAGTCGATTTCGACCGCGTCATAGGCACTCCATGGTGCGCCAAGATGCCCGGGGAAGCCGGCACGACACATCGGAAGTGCGTGGTTGAAAATCACAAGCTTGTTGCTTTCACCGCCCTTTGCCGGGATGTACCAGGCTTCCAGCGGCACGCCATCATCTGACGGGATCACCAGATCATACCAGCCGGTCATACCGTAATCATCCGGGGTCTTGTGGATCACGCTGCGCAACGGTCGCACAATCTCCGCAAGTCCCTGGACCTTTGCGTAGTCTTCCGGCGAAATGGTTTCGAGCTGTTTGAATGCTGCTTCCATACGCTCCTTCGACATGCGAGACATCTTAACTCTCCTATCATTGCAACTCTGTCCGTCCTGCGGACATTTCAGAAACTCTGCGTCACATATGTCGGGTCCGGGAACAGAGGACAGTCCGAAACCGTCGATCAATCAGCGACAAACAAAAGGTAGCGCATCACCAAGAAAGTGATTAGATACTGAATTGTGCATGAACTTATAAATCAGGTGATAAATGCGCCGGGATGAAATGGCCGATCTCACAGCCTTTGTCGTCGTTGCCGAAGTACGCAGCTTTACCCGAGCCGCCGGGAAACTTGGCCTGTCGCAATCAGCACTTAGCCAGATTGTCCGTCGCCTTGAAGAACGGCTGGGGGTTCGGTTACTGGCGCGCACAACGCGAAGTGTTGCGCCAACCGAAGCTGGCCAGCGACTGGTCGATCAACTTGCGCCGATGCTTCATGAACTTGATCAAAGCATCGCTGATCTAAGCGAATTTCGTGACAAGCCCGCCGGAACGATCCGGATCACCTCTGTCGAACATGCTGCCAAGACGGTGCTTAATCCGGCAATGTCCGCCCTTTTGAAATCCAATCCCGATATTACGGTCGAGATCACGGTGGATTACGGATTGGCCGATGTAGTCAGCGACCGTTTTGATGCAGGCGTCCGTCTGGGCGAACATGTGGCGCGCGATATGATTGCCATGCGGATCAGCGCAGATATCCCGATGTGCATCGTCGGGTCGCCAGAATATTTCGAAAGCCACCCTGCCCCTAAAAGCCCGCGGGACCTCGCCAGACATCGCGGCATTAATCTGCGTCTTCCGAGTTCGGAAACCCTCAATGCATGGCGCTTGATGCAGGATGGCGAAGAAATCCGGGTCAGGGTGGACGGGCCGCTCGTCTTTAACACCATCGATCTGATTCTTGATGCGACACTTGACGGTGTTGGTCTTGGCTATCTTCCTGAAGATCAGGTGACCAATGCATTAAGTTCAGGCAAATTGATCAAGGTACTTGATGATGCTGTGCCGCCGCTTCCGGGGTATCATCTGTATTATCCGAGCCGTCGTCACCATTCGCCAGCTTTCAAACTTTTCCTTGATGCCGTGCGATACCGTCCGTCAATTCCCAGATAAGTTAACGCATCCGGTAGCAATCACGGGGACTTCATGAATTCGATGACAAGCGACAGCCTTTACGATGAACTGAGCAACTGGTTGCACCGGCGCTCCATTCAGGGATGGGATGTCGAAACGCTTCTGACCGAACTGGTGGAAAAGCTGAACGAAGCCGGCCTTGATCTGATCCGTGTGCATATCGGGATGCCAATGCTTCATCCGCTTTTTGTCGCGGGCAGCTATTCCTGGTCACGCGGCAAAGGCATTGTTGCCGAAACCTATGACCGCGGACTTGAAAAAAGCGACGCATGGCTAAAAAGCCCCGTCCGCGAGACATTCCTGAACGGCAAGGAAGAAGCCCGATATCAGATCAATGGCAGGGACCGCGACCGCTTCGAGATTTTCAGTCGCTTCGCCGCCGAAGGTGCTACCGACTACATCATTCAACTGACCGGTTTTGACGACCGCAAAACCAACCTCATTGGTCAGGAAGGCACGATATTTAGCTGGACAACAAAAGCGCCCGGCGGATTTGACGAAAAGGCCGTCGCACTTTTGCAACGTCTGCGACTTCCGCTTAGCGCTGAAATCAAAGGATTGTCGCAACGCCGTCTGGTTGGAGACATCCTTCGGGCCTATCTTGGCAATTATTCCACCGACCGTGTTCTGTCCGGACAAATCCAGCGCGGTGACGGCGACCTGATCGAAGCCGTCATCCTGTTCTGCGATCTTCGACAGTCCTCCAAATTGGCCGAGCGATATGGATTTCAGGGATTTCTGGAAGTTCTGAATGACTATTACGACATTACCGCAGGTGCCGTAATTGCCGGTGGCGGCGAGGTCTTGCGCTATATCGGTGATGCGTCACTGGCGATTTTTCCGTTTGAGCGTTATGAGCGCGACATTGATGCCTGTGATGCGGCGCTGGCCGTTGCCCATGACGCGATGAAGCGTGCCCAAACAATCAATGAGGACCGAAAGGCACGCGGGGAACCGGCCCTTGAATTCGGGATCGGGCTTCATACCGGCAAGGTGATGTATGGCAATATCGGAACCAAGGAACGGATTGAATTCACCGTTATCGGCAGTGCTGCCAACGAAGCCGCCCGGATCGAAGCAAAGTGCAAGGAACTGTCGCAAACCGTTCTGGTGTCAGATGCCTTTGCAGCCATCCGCCCCGGCAATTGGCATTCCCACGGCACCTTTGAACTGCGCAATATAGGCCATCCGATCGAAATCCTGTCTCCTTTGAACCTGCAACAGGAATAAGAAAACATCATGGTGTTATGGCATTGGATTGTGATCGGTATTGTCGCCATCGCGTTAATTGGCGCACTTTCCGTTACGCTTTTTGTCACACAAACAGAAAACAGTCAGGCACGTCAGGCCGAAAAGTTCCTGAGTGCGCAACAGCGTGAAGCTGTGTCTGAAAGCACCACCGCGGTCGTTTTCTTTTCCAGATCCGGGAACACAGCCCTTGCATCCCATCATGTCGCAGATCAGCTTGGCGCGCGCATTTTCCGGATTGAGGCCCCCGATTACAAACTTGGCATTATCGGCTGGATCAGGGCTTTAATCGATGCCCGCAACCATCAGGCGGCTGTGACACCCGCCGAGATTGACCTTAGCCCCTATGACACGATCTATCTCGGATCACCGATCTGGCTTTACAGCCCTGCACCGCCGATCTGGGAATTTGCCCGCCATCATCGTTTTGATGGCAAACGGGTGGTTTTGTTCAACACCTTTAACAGCAAATTTGAACAAAGCTTCATTGACGAGTTTCGTGATCTTGTCCGGACAAATGGTGCTGTTTCCTTTGATCATCGCTTTGTCAAACGCGGGCGCATGGGTCAGCAGCTATCGACCGAGGATATGCTTCAGGAAATCGATGCACGCTGGGAACTGACCGATCAAACGGCAGATCCACAAGGCAAATAGACCCAGGTTCCTCGGTCAGGCCGGCATGGCTAACCGGAATTCAGAACCGGGTTTGATCGCAAGGTTTCGACAGCGAGATCAATAAAACTTCGGACCTTTGCCGGGGCGTGGCGGCCTTCGGGATGGACCAGATGAACCGGCACCGGGTCGGGGGCATGATCATCAAGCACGGTTTGCAGGCTGCCATTGGAAATGAAGGGTGCGGCCTGATAGGACAACATGCGCATGATCCCCCACCCGTCAATTACGGCTTTTCGCGCCGCTTCGATCGAATTGGTCTGCCATCTGGCATCCGGGGAAACCTGTATTTTGCGCCCGGCCCCCGACAATGTGTTGAATTGCCAATCAAGCCTTGCCGATGAACCGGTGGTGGCAATGATCCGGTGCCCGGCCAGATCCGCAGGAATTTCAGGCACCCCGACACGGTCAAAATAGGCCGGCGCGCCACAAACCACCTGGCGCACCTGCCCGATGCGGATGGCAGAAAGCGATGAATCGGCAAGATGACCGATCCGCACCGCAAGGTCGATGCCTTCTTCGACGATATTGACGATGCGGTCAAACAGCATCAGGCGTGCACGCATGTCAGGATATTGATCAAGATAGCGCCCGACAATCGGGGCAACATGCATCTGTCCGAACTGCACAGGTGCGGTAATCGACAACATCCCGCTTGGGCGGGCATATGCCCCGCCAGCCGCGGCTTCGACTTCGTGCAAATCCGCCAGCAACCGTTTGCAATCAGCCAGATACCGTGTCCCGGCCTCGGTCATTGTGACTGTGCGTGTCGTGCGGATCAGAAGGCGCGCGCCGATGATATCTTCAAGCTGGGCAATGGTCCGGGTGACGGCGGCCGGGCTCATATTCAGGGCGCGGGCCGCAGCGGCAAAGCCTTGTTCCTCGGCCACACGCACATAGACCTTCATGGCGTTGAAGCGATCCAAGTACAGCCTCCTTCGCAACGACTATTATTTCATTTATCGGAATAATAAATTGCATAAGATGCGAATTCTATAAATTTTCCGAAACAGACATCATAGCACGACATTTACAGCGCAATCACAGGGAAACCTGCCATGAAACTCTATTACCATCCGATTTCCGGGCATGCCCATCGTGCGGTCTTGATGCTTGGCCTTTTGGGGATTGATCATGAACTGATCGAAGTCGATCTTGCCAGCGGTGCGCACAAGAAGCCCGACTTTCTCGCCCTTAATCCATTTGGGCAGGTTCCGGTCCTGCAGGATGGCGAGACGGTGATTTCTGACTCAAATGCCATTCTGGTCTATCTTGCCAAGAAGCAGGGGGCGACCAACTGGCTGCCCGAAGACCCAAAAGGTGCCGCCAGCATACAGCGATGGCTGTCGGTTGCGGCAGGGCAGATCGCCTTTGGCCCCGGTGCCGCCCGTCTTGTGACCCTGTTTGGCGCACCTTTTGACCCCGATGAAGTGATTGCGCGCGCCCATGCCATCCTTGGTTTAATGGAAGCCCATCTGAACACCCAGAACTGGCTGGCAGCCGATCATCCGACCATCGCCGATGTCGCGCTATACAGCTATGTTGCCCGCGCGCCCGAAGGCAATGTTGACCTTGAAAGCTATGGCAAGGTTCGCGACTGGCTGTCGCGGATCGAAGAATTGCCGGGTTTTGTGCCCTTCATGCATGCCCCGGCCGAGATGCTGGCGTCTTCCTGAACGCCCGGTCCTGACCCCATGCCGGCTGCCACCTGCCTGTTGCCTGCTGCCCCCTTGTTTGAAGGACGCACCCATGTCTGATCGCATCGACACCCAAAACCCGCACTCCCCCCGACCGCCTGTGTCAGATGGTGCCCCCACCCCCTGGCATGCTGGAGAAATCCGTCTTCAGCAAATTTTGGGTGTCGATGCGCGCATGGAGGAAGTCGGGCGCAAGGTGCTCCGCGATCATTTGATCGAACAGCACCGCCTGTTTTACCCGCAACTGCCATTCGTCGTGTTGGGCAGTGTCGATCCCGATGGCAGACCGTGGGCCACCCTTCGCGCCAACAAGCCGGGCTTTTTGTTTGCGACCGATATCTATCACCTTGCCGTCACGCTGCCGCGCGACGGGAATGACCCGGCTGATGCCGGGATGGAAGACGGTGATGCCATCGGATTGCTTGGGATCGAGCTTCATACCCGTCGTCGCAATCGTCTGAATGGGACAATCAGTCGCACAAATGAAACATCGTTTGACATCACGGTCGGGCACAGTTTTGGCAATTGCCCGAAATATATCACCCCGCGCGATCTCGACATTTCCCGTCATTCTGCCCCCGCAGGCGCCACAATTACCCGTGGCGAGCATGACCTTTCAAACGATGCCCGTGCATTGATTGCGCGCAGCGACACATTTTTCATCGCGTCCTATATCGATCATAATGATCAAAGGCGGGATGTCGATGTATCGCATCGCGGCGGCAATCCGGGCTTTGTCCATATCGAGGATGACGGAACCCTGATCATTCCCGATTATGCCGGAAACCGTTTTTTTAACACGCTCGGCAATCTTTTGATCAATCCGCGGGCCGGACTGGTATTTGTTGATTTTACCAATGGCGACATGTTGCAGATTACCGGCAATGCCGAAATCATCATGGGCGGTGCCATGCTGGCAAATTATGACGGGGCGGAACGCCTAGTCGCATTTCGACCAAGCCAATGGATCCATCGTCCCGGCGCATTTCCGCTGCGCATGACTGGTGCGAATGGCTGAATGGTTTGATGGTTGATTGCGCGGCGGACCAAGACGCTCTATCTAGGTCGTAACATTTTTAACGACTTTTGCCGGAGCATCCCGCCTCATGGCCGATCCGATCACTGTCTTTGATCGAGACATCTTGAAACTGCGCCGCGACCGTGCGGCAATCAGGGCACAGGATTACAATTTCCTGTTTGCCGAAACCGCCGAACGGCTTGCCGACCGGCTTGATGATACCACACGCACATTCCCCATGGCGGTTGATCTTGGCTGCCACAGCGGCGAATTGGGCCAGATCATTGGCACGCGCGGCGGTATTGAAACACTCTATCAATCCGATATTTCAACCGGCTATGCCCGCAATGCGCAGGCCAACAATGGCAAACCGACCCTTGTCGCGGACGAGGAATTCCTGCCATTCGCCGAAGGATCGCTTGACCTGATCCTGTCCAACCTGTCGCTGCACTGGGTCAATGACCTTCCGGGCATGTTGCTGCAAGCTCGCCGGGCGCTGAAACCCGACGGGTTGCTTCTGGCCTGTATGCTGGGCGGCGACACATTGCGTGATTTGCGCGAAGCCCTGATGGCTGCCGAGGCCGAGGAAGAAGGTGGCGTATCCCCGCGCGTATCACCGTTCGTCGATGTGAAGGATGCCGGTGCGTTGCTTCAGCGCAGTGGCTTTGCCCTGCCGGTGGTTGATGCCGATGACATCACCATTGATTATCCCGATGCGCTTAAACTGATGCGTGATTTATCCGGGATGGGTGAAAGCAACCTGATCGCCAAACGGTCCAAGAAATTCACCAAACGCAGCACCCTTGCCCGTGCGGCCGCGATCTATCACGAACGCCATGCGCGCGAAGATGGCCGCATTCATGCGAAGTTTCAGGTGATCTATCTGACGGCCTGGGCACCTGATGAAAGCCAACCCAAGCCGCTGCGCCGTGGATCGGGTCAGGTCAGCCTGGTTGATTTCCTCGGCGATGATGCCAAGAAACAATAATCCCTGTTTGGCGGGCTATTTTCCCGCCAGCACCATCTCACGGATTTTCGTGGCCTTTTCAAAATGATCAAGCTGGTGGGTTGCGATCCACCAGGTTGCGGCCTCCATCAAAAGAGCCGGATCATCATTGCGATTGGCAAAGAACGCATAGAATGACACGCCAACATCCGGTCCCTTTTGCGCAATTTTGTGATCACAAACGGCAATGATTTTGGCGCGCAGGCTTTGACGCATGATGGTTCCGATACGGGCTGGTATTTGCAAGGGGTTGATGTATGACCGATTTGCCGCAAAATTGGCCTCCTGATCGCGGCCCCAAACTGACAGTTTCTGTCAGGACAGATTTCCCGAAAGGTTTTTCATGCAGCTTCCCCAGCCCCTGATTCATGGCAAACTGATCAAGCGTTACAAACGTTTCCTTGCCGATATCGAACTGAATAATGGCGAGATGATTACGGCCCATTGCGCCAATCCGGGCGGGATGATCGGGCTTAAGGAGCCGGGCATTGATGTCTGGCTGTCAAAATCGGACAATCCGAAACGCAAACTGAAATATAGCTGGGAGCTGTGCCAGATCGGTGATGCCTGGATCGGGATCAATACCGCCCATCCCAATGCCATCGTCGAAGAAGCGATCCTGTCGGGCAAGGTCCCGGAACTGGCGGGCTATGAAACCCTGAAACGTGAAGTCAAATACGGCAAAAACTCGCGGATTGATATCCTGCTGTCGGACCCCGATCGCGGGCTTTGCTATGTCGAAGTCAAGAATGTGCATCTGAAACGCGATGAAGATGTGCCCGGTCTTGCCGAATTCCCCGATGCCGTCACCGCACGCGGGGCCAAGCATCTTGATGAAATGGCCGACATGGTTGCCGAAGGCCATCGGGCGGTGATGTTTTACCTGATCCAGCGTACCGATTGTGATCGCTTTACCCTGTCGACCGATATTGATCCCCATTACGGCGAACGGTTCAAGGCCGCGCGCAGCAACGGGGTCGAGGCGATTGCCTATGACTGTTCGATAGATACGGATGCCGTGACCGTGCGGTCGGCGTTACCGATTGTCGGCCTGTAAGCACCGATCCCAAATCCCTGCATATCAGCCAATCCTTGCCAATTTCGGCGTCTGGCTTTATGTCATTGGACTATAAAACACAGATATACTTAGCCGAACGTAAGGAGATTTCGGGTGGCGAACGGAACAGTCAAACTTCACGGACCCGAAGCATTTGAAGGCATGCGCGCCGCAGGTAAGCTGGCAGCGGAAGTGCTTGATATGATTACCCCGCATGTGGTGCCCGGTGTAACCACCGGTGAACTTGACCGCCTGTGCGACGAATATATCCGCGACCATAACGCGATTTCGGCCTGCCTTGGCTATCGCGGTTTTCCGAAATCGATCTGCACATCGATCAACCATGTGGTCTGCCACGGTATTCCCGGTGACAAGAAACTGGCAAATGGCGACATCATGAATATCGATGTCACGGTTATCCTTGATGGCTGGTACGGCGATACATCGCGCATGTATATCGCAGGCACACCCAAAGTCATGGCGCAGCGTCTTGTTGATGTGACCTATGAAGCGCTTTGGCGTGGCATCAATGCGGTAAAACCGGGCGCGACCCTTGGCGATATTGGTCATGCGATCCAGTCCTATGCCGAAAGCGAGCGTTTTTCGGTCGTGCGTGATTTCTGCGGGCATGGCCTTGGCCAGGTGTTCCATGATGCGCCCAATGTCCTGCATTACGGCAAGCCGGGCGAAGGTCTGGTTCTGGAACCGGGCATGATCTTTACGATTGAGCCGATGATCAACCAGGGAACCTATGCGTGCAAAATTTTACCAGATGGCTGGACAGCCGTAACGCGAGACCGCAAACTGTCGGCACAGTTTGAACATTCGCTCGGCGTGACGGATGACGGGTTTGAAATCTTTACCCGATCCCCGGCCGGTCTGGACAAGCCGCCCTATGACCTGCCCGCTGCGGCAGAATAAACAAGGGCCAAAACGGGGGAAGCAGAATTGAGCGAAACCGAAGATCGCAAACCTGCTTCTGCCCCGAATATCCCCACCCCATCTGAAATTGATGACGGCACGCGGGTCTTTTTTGATCAGACCCGCGATCATCTGGCATCGCGTAGCGCCCCCCCGGTTGATGCAGACATCGCATCCAAAGCAGATGACAAAGCATCAAAATCGGCCAAGCCGACAAAACCCCATTATCACGGGCACCGCCAACGCCTGCGTGAACGTTTTATCAAGGGGGGCGCCGATGCATTGGCCGATTACGAGCTTCTGGAATTGATGCTGTGCATGGCGATGCCGCGCGGGGACGTCAAACCATTGGCCAAGGCACTGATTGCGCAATTCGGAAGCTTTGCCAATGTGCTTGCCGCCCGCCCCGAAGATTTGCAAACCGCCAAGGGACTGGGCGATGCCGGGATCGCGGCCATCAAAATTGCCGAAGCCGGCGCACGGCATCTTTCGCGTGAACGCGCCATGGAATTGCCGGTGATTGCGAGCTGGGAACAGCTGATCGAATATTGCCGGGTCCGGATCGGGCACCTCAAGACCGAAGAACTGCATTTGCTGTTTCTTGATCGCAAGAACCGCCTGATTGCCGATGAATGTCATCAGCGCGGCACGGTCGATCACACCCCGGTCTATCCGCGCGAGGTGATAAAACGCGCACTTGAACTGCATGCATCGGCGATCATTCTGGTCCATAACCACCCAAGCGGTGATGCCACCCCGTCAAAGGGGGATATCGACATGACCCGCAAGATCATTGATGCCGCCAAGGCGATGGACATCATCGTGCATGACCATATCATCATCAGTCATGCCGGATATAATTCCTTCAAGACGCTTGGCCTGATATAGACCGCATCTGATCGCCCATCGCATAACGAGAATTCATCATGCCCAATATCGGTTTGTGCGCGCTTATTGTGCGCGACTATGACGACGCCATTGCCTTTTATACCGACAAGGTCGGGTTTGATCTGATTGAAGATACGGATATGGGGGACGGGAAACGCTGGGTCATCGTTGCCCCGAAGGGTGCGACGGAAACCCGCATATTGCTGGCCCGGGCATCCGGTGCGGATCAGGAAAATGCGATTGGCAACCAGACAGGCGGCCGGGTGGGATTTTTCCTCAATACCGATGATTTTGCGCGCGACCACGCACGCATGACAAAGGCCGGTGTGCGGTTTCTTGAAGCCCCGCGACACGAGCCATATGGCACAGTCGCGGTGTTTGAGGATCTGTATGGCAACAAATGGGATTTGCTTGAGCTGGCTTTGCAATAGTCAAAAAATTGTGGGCCGGTCAAAAACAGCGGGGAAACCGGCCCACCCCGATCACCATCACTGGCACCGGAAAGTTTTGGGGTAAAGATGGATCAGATCATTTCGAATTGCCGACCCTAGAAGGTATAAACCAGCACCAGTCCGGCACTGATGACATAGTCATCTTCGATGATTGAGCTGTCGGTATATTCATCGGGCAGGAAGCGCACATCACTTGTCCCGATCACGGCAAAGCTTTCTGTCACCGGATAGATCACGCTGAAATCAAGATGGGGGACAAAGGCCGCATCCGGCGCATAGAAGCCCCGGTCACTGCGCGCTTCACTGCGTTTTACGCCAACATTGTAATCAACCAGTTCTTCGCTTTGCCAGGTGACACCACCGCCGATATTGAAATTGAACTTGTCCCAATTGGTCGGGATGTAATAGCCGACATCAATTTCATGTCCGCCATACGCATCATTCAGATCGGTCAGATAGCTTGCCTTCACTTCGCCCCGCCACAGACGCAATGATCCGCCAAGTCCGGCTTCGAATGCCATGTCACGGTCTTCAAGCCCCTTGAGATACGGGGAATCATCGGGATCGAACGGCTCCATCCGCAGATTGCCGAGCAAAGACACGCTGCCAAATTTGTTTTCCCAAACCTTTGCATTGATTCCATCAATGCCGACATGCAGGCGTTCGGCATCATAGGCCAGCATGGGCAATCCGGTCAGATCCGTGTTGTCTGCACCGCGATAGGGATTGGAACTGCCCCGGCCAAGCACGCCGATCTGCCAGTCGCCGCCCAGCCATGGTTTCAGAGCATCTTCGGTCTGGGGATTTACCTGTTCGCGGATAATTTCCTTTTGCCCCGGCGTTGCCGATTGGGCGTAGGCATCGCTGCTCAGGGCCATGATGATTGCAGTTGTGGAGATCGCAAGACCGCCCAGCACCATCATGCATCCCAATCGCCGCGTCCAAAAATACGAGACCATATGTCTAAACATCCCCTTGTGTGGTTGATGTCGCGACTTTGCCCGAATGCGAAAAGCACGGCGTCCGGTTTTATAGCCTTGTACGTACAAACCATCCATCAGAGGTACGAATGTGCATTCATACACCCCAAACACCTGATCACATGGCGTTTTGCCGCAACAGGCACCTGGCGTTCCGCCGGTCTTTTTCTTGAAGACCGGATTGGCGGATGATTGGCGATTACGCCCCCCGCCCGGGATATCGGGAATGGATCGGTCCGAGTGTTACGGCACAAAAAACGGGACAGCATTTCTGCTGTCCCGCTGTGATAAGGCGGCTTTGTCAGTATGCTTCGAGATCGACCATCTCAAGCACGTCCATCATACGCACGCGATCCTCGCCCTTGCGCAGATAGTGGACCAGAACATATTGCTGATCTTCGTCAAGGGCGCGTTGCATGATGGCTTCGAAATCTTCGGGGGTTTTCATTGCAACGTCATTGACCTGTGTAATGAAGTCCCCCTTGGAAAAGCCTGCACGCGAGGCCTGGCTCATGGTTTCCATGCGGTCTACGACAAGCCCCGTCGTTCCCACCGGCAGTTCAAGTTTTTTCCAGGCTTTTTCATTGGCCGGAACAAGGTCCATGCCCATAACTTCCTTGCGCCCGTCATCCTTGTCCTTGCTGCCAAGCCCCATTTTTTCGCGTTCCTGGGCCCGGCGGCGGGATTTGGCTTCGTCCATGTCATCGGGGATCAGGGTAAAGCTGCGATAACCGTCATTGCGCCAGACAGTGACCGTGGCTTCGCCCTTGACCATTGCGGCCTGCATACGGAAATTCATGCGCGATTGAACGGTTTCACCATTGACCGCGACGATCACGTCACCGGCACGAATACCGGCCTTATAGGCAGGTTCATCGTCAGGTGCCCGTGATACCAGCATGCCTTCGTCCCGTTCCATTCCAAGCAGTTTTCCCATGCCTTTTTTGACTTCGCTATAGGCGATACCAAACCAGCTGCGTTTGATTTCACCATCTGCCACCAGCAAGCTGATAATACCCTGCGCATGTTCGGACTGAATTGAAAATGCCAGCCCCTCATTGCCACCGGACCGGGTATAAAGCGCGGAATTGACGCCGATCACCTTGCCATCCATCGACAAAAGAGGTCCGCCTGAATTGCCCTTGTTCACGGCGGTATCGGTCTGGATATAGGGGTTATATTGCCCCTTGCTGAGTTCGCGCTGCTTGCCCGAAATCACCCCGGTGGTCAGGCTTTGATCAAACCCGTACGGATATCCGACCGCAAAGACCGGGTCCCCGACGGCAGCGGCGTGGGAACTTCCCCATTTCAACGGCTCTATATCATCGGGCATATCAACCCTGAGAACGGCGAGATCGGTCAGGAAGTCCTTACCAACCAACTTTGCCGGAAGACGGCGGTCGTCAGTCAGGATCACGATGAACCGCACCCCGTCGCGCACGACATGTTCGTTGGTGACAATCAGGCCGTCGTGGGAAATGAAGAAGCCGGTCCCGGTTGCCTTGTTGCGGCGTTTCTTTTCCCAGTCATGTTCGGGTTCGTTCGGGTCTTCCTTTTCTTCGTCGTCATGATCGTCCTTGCGACGTTCATCGGGCGGCAGCCAGAAATCTTCGCCATTTTCCTTTTTCTCGCGTTCTTCGGCGACGATTTCATTATAGCTTTTCTTGACGACATTGATGCGAACAACCCCCATCGTTATGCCCTTATAGATATCGGAAAGGGCAAGGTCGCCGGTCGCGGCAAAGGATACTGAGGGCACACCAATTCCTGGCAGCGCCAACAAACCTGACACCATACCAATGGCGATCAGACGGGATATCGAAACTCTCATTGCGGGTTTTCCCTTGAAACAAAGAAAGGCACGCCAGCAAATTGCCGGCGCGCCGATTGTGGAAAATTCAATAGGTGTAAGTCAGACCAAGCCAGAAAGCCCGGCCCTTGCGATAGGGGGTTGATGCAGAAAGCGTGTGACCACCACCACGATTGAGCACATTGTCAATTGAGGCATTTAGCGTCAGGACACGGTTGTCTTCGCGGATGACGTCATAATCGAGCGACATATCAAGATCGAAACGGGCCTTGTTATAGCCGTCTTCATAAATGTCATAAGTCTCGCCATTGATGGTGATGTCGGACCCGCTATCGGTGATGGTGTCATATCCCGTGGTGTAACGGCCAACCAGTCCGGTGCGCAGGGTATCGTCGAGATAGCTGGAATACAGGCTGACATTAACGAAGATCGGCTCATCGAGATTGCCCGTCAGAACACCGAGGTCCATGGTCGGAATCACGTTGCCATTGTAATAGGCACCCTCGGTCTCGTCGCTGGTGGCGTAGTAGGTATTGTTGGATGTCTGGCGTTCGGAATACTGGCCATTGATGCTAAAGGCGTGCTGACCACCCCACGGGTCGGTTCCGATTTTTTTGCTCCATTCCACCGAGTAGGAAGAATAGGAACTCGATCCTTCGTTCGACAGGGTATAGGTCGAAAGACTGCTGTCTGCGGAATCGCGCGAAAACTGTTCACGTCCTTTGCGTTCGACCCATTTCAGGCGGGTGTTTCCGCCCAGGAACGGCAAAGGGAACGTTACCGCCGCCATGCGTTCGTCCGTAAACGGGGTTTTAAGGTCAGATCCCTTGAAGTTGTATTTGTTGCCCGATGACAGATACGACCAGTCGTCGGAATAGATGATATCTGCGCCGCTGGTCGTTCCGGTACGGTTTTCCACTGTTGTGCTTGGTGTGGCGTCCCGCAATGCGTAGCTTAGCATGTTCGCCGCGTAATACCGGTTCCAGCCCGCTGTGAAACTGACGTCCCAGTCGGTGTAATACGTGGCGTTGAAACGCGGTGCCAGATTGGTATTGCCCAGAAACGTCTCACGTTCCAGCCGCAAGCCCGGACGAACTTCGACTTCACCGAACGGAACATTGTCAAAATTCATGCCATATTCGGCATAAAGGGCCGCCGTGGAAAAACTTGCCGTTCCGGAAAAGGCATCATAATGAACGCGTCGTCTCGATACCTGATCACCGTCATCACAGGCGGGATCATCGGCATCAGCACAGACAATCGCGGAATTTACCGAGGTCGAATAATAATAATAGACATCTTCGGGACGACGACGGTTAGCGCGGATCGAATGAAGATCCGCCCCCACCAGAATGTCACCATTTCCAAGATTGCCGGTAAGATCTGCCGTATAGCCAAGATCCTGTTCCGTCTGGGTCAGATCGCCATACCAACCGTCATAACAGTTCGTGGCATCACACAGGTTTTCATAGGCCGATCCGGCAACACCGGACCGGATTTGCCGACGCACATTGCTTTCGGATTCCCGGGCATTTTCCGATGTATTGAACGACAGACGGGTATCGAGTTTCAGATTGGACAGGCCATAGCCATCATATTCAATCGGCATTTCCAACCCGACATAGGTGCTAAGCCCGTCGCCGGTAATGTCCATCTTGCTGTTATAGTTTTCAGCCGCTTCCCATTCCTGACTATAGGGGGCATAGACAAGCTGGGTTGTCAGCTTGATGCCGTCATTGCCTTTGAACTGTAGCTTGCCCAGCACATTGTCAGCGGTACTTTCGGTCGAGACTTCCCGACCATAATAATCATCGCCAGCATATTTTGTGGCTTCTGCGGTTTTGCGTCCGGCCGACACCACAACACCCCACTGATCGGCAACCGGGCCGCTGGCCGACGTCCCGTACATAAGTTTGGTGAAACGGGGTTCGCGTGCAGTCGCATCAGGCGTTTCGTCTGATTTCAGGTGGTATTCGGTCCAGTTTGAACCCGTACGGCTGATATTGGCGGAAAATGTCGGCCTGTCGCTTGGATCCATGACTTCGTAATTAATTACGCCGCCCTGAAACCCGCCATATTTTGCCGACACGTTGCTGTCGATAATTTCTGCCTGTTTGAGGATGGAGGCATCGACATAAACGCTTTGCGGATGCAACCCGTACAGGTCATCGGCATTGATCGAGTTTTTATCATCATCAGGCAGGTTGCTTTCGCCATTATAGCTTGTATCCGTACCGCCCAGCGAATTGATGCCAACACCGTCAAGCCGGATATTGTTCTGATCAATTGCCCCGCCCGATATGCTTAATGTCTGCGGACGAAGGTCCTGTTCGGCGGTTGCGCTGGCACCGTCTTCGTCGCGCTGCCCCTGAACGACATATTGAACATTCGGATTGGCACGAAACACCATGTTCGGATCGTTATTGCCCTGAACAAATCCCTTGATCAGCTGTTCGCCGTAAACGGTTGATCCGCTGTCTGCTCCGCTGCCAAGTGCGATACCGGGTGATTGACTGCCTTGGACAACGATCGGGGCAGTTGTCGTGCCGCCTGTCGACTGCGCGTCAACGCGTTTGAGGATCACGATCTGCCCATCCGTCAGCGAAAAGGTCAGATCGGTTCCGTCAAACAATGTCTGAAGGGCTGATTGCAGATCAAAGCGCCCGGAAATGGCATTGCCATCCTGTGCCAGATTGACATCGGCAACCGCGGAATAGGCCGTACCTGTCAGTTCGGATACCCGTTCAAGGGCCTGCATCAACGGAAGTGACGGAATATCAAACTGGAATATCGGGGCGGGTTGATCCTGTTGGGCGACCGGGGCTGCCTGATCTGTTTGCGGTGTCGGGCCGGTTTGTGCATGGGCCGGAATGCCAAAACAACTGACCAGAAGTGTTGCATATGCCAAGCGTAATTTCAGACTTCGGGCGGTGTTGTGCCCTGCCCCGAAGCAAATTGTTGCCGGGGTTAAAAGTCCGTTCTTCATGATCATCTGACGGCATCCAAAAACGTTATTGCGTATCACTCGCAAATATGGACGCAGGCCAAATGACAAACCGGACAGAATTTATTTCATTTTAAAGTCGGAAAAACAGACGGGTGTCTAAACAGGGCGCAAATGCACCAAACCGGGGATCACCCCCGGCTGGTCAGTAGGACATACCCGAATGGCAAATCATAGCGTTTCAGTCCGAGCGACTGCACCAAAAGCCCGATGGACTGTTCACCATCCACAAGATTAAACCGGCCACGGACATCAAGACCGGCAATCGACGGATCAATCAGCAAATTGACCCCGCTTTGACGCCGAATGGCCGCAGCAACATCGCCCAGCGATTTGGGTGAAAAGACCCGCCAGCCTTTTGCGACATTGTCAATTTGTGCTTCGGTCACATCACGGCGCACAAATTTACCCGATGGATCAACGACAAGCCCCTGCCCGGCTGCAAGGGTCACTTCGCTATGCTGGCCGGTTTGACGTTCGCGGACTCTGACGATGCCTTCTGCAACGCCGACTTCATTGCTGTCCTGATCGCTGATGACGATGAAACGGGTTCCGACAACCGTCACATCGCTGATGCCGGTATGAACGACCAAGGGGCGCGCCGTGTCATGTGCGGCCTTGATGGTCACGGCCCCTTCTTCGAGATCAATCCGTCTTTCGGAATTGGTCAGTGACCAGGTCAAAGCCGTGCCCGGTGCGAGGGTAAGTTGGCTGCCATCGGGCAGGGTTTCATCGACAATGTTACGGGTCGCCACCAATTGCTGACCGTTTGGCGCGGGCGCAAAAACTTCCACCCCGACCACAGCCAGCACAACCACGCAACACGCAGCGGCAAGCATACCGATCAACCCGCCGGCGCGACGGCGCCCCAACGGGCGCGCAGAGGTTTGTGACAGTGGGCGTGATTTGCGATACGGATGGCGCAAGCCCCGATGCGGGCCGGAAGCATCCGCCGACCTGTCACCATTCGGGGCAGAGATCGAACCGGACTGATCTGCCCCCCCCGCTGTTGAGGAGGCGAGTTCCGCCTCCATCCGCGACAAGACATCATTGAAGCCGTCATCGGCCATAAAGGCGCTGACTTTGTCTGCGGCCTTCTGATGCGCCGGGCTTTGGGCGCACCAGTCCTGATAGGCCGCACATACAGGCGACGCCCGATCATCAATGCCGGCCTTGGCGTGCCAGGCGATGGCCTGATCGATCAGTTCATCAGATGGCTGTACCGCCGTGATCTGGTCACGGTCCGGCTGATCACCGATACTGGTGTCCTGATCCTGAAATTGTGGTTTATCGTTCACAATCATCGCCTAGTCGAAGTTTTTCAGGATATCGCGGCACGCGGTCAAAGCCCGGTAAAGGTGCTTTTCGATCGCGGATTGTGACAAGCCTGTCACCGATGCGATTTCATCATGGCTCTTACCATGCAACTTCCGCAAGATGAAGACTTCACGTGATCGCGGACTCAGACTTTTTAGCGCCTGTTCAAAGGCACCAAGACGTTGACGATGGTAGATGATCTGTTCTGGCGATGGTGTGTCTGACGCCGCCCATTCGATCGGATTGGTTTCTTGCTGGCTGTCCATAACATGCCCCGCCACCTTGCGCCGGCGCATCCGGTCACGCACCAGATTGATCACGATGGTGCGCAAATATGCCGGTCCGTCTTCAACCGATTGCACCGATGCGCCAGCCACGCGAACAAAGGCATCCTGAACGATGTCGTGCGCTTCCTCGACATCCCCGATTTTACGGGCAGCAAGACGCAACAGGCTTTCGCGCTCCTGTTCAAAATCAGCAAGCAGACTGTTTCGGAAACCTGTGGGTGAAAGCATGAATAAGCAATGACTGGGAGGGCTGCATGGGCGAGTAGCCAGCAAATACACCAATCGCGCCCAATTGCAAATAGTTATTAATAACAAATGCGAGATTACTGCATCACGCAATGACACGAATCATCCCGCCAAAGAGCCGATTCGACCATTCCCGATCATGCCCAAGCCCTTGAATGTGAAGTATTTCACACCACAATCCACAACCCTGGGCACAAAAACCAGCCGGAAACACACCAATAAACAGGTTTCCGGCCAATCGAACCAATCTGGAAATTGGACCGCACAAAATTGGGCATAATTTGCTCATCACGCAAAAAATCACCTGCATTTCCGTAAAAATGCGCAAACTTCGACCAATTGCGTCAATAAAGTGAAATCTGACTTGCAGTTGACGCATGGCAGCCTCAGTATTTTTGCGTACGTACTTTCAGGGAGTACGTACGCAACAAATCATAATTGTTGAGGGAGACATCACACATGTCAGAAAACACGAAGACTGCAAAAGGTCTCGTGAACGGATTGCTGAAATCCTCACGTGCCTTTGTCCTTGGGACAGCCTTGATTGCGGGCTCCATGACCTTGCTGTCGAGTACCCATGCCCAGGCTGAAAAAATCCTGCGCATCGGCAATGATGGCGAACCCCAGTCGATGGATCCGCATTTCATTTCCACCGTTCAGACCAGCCGTATCTCCGATGATATGTCGCTTGGCCTTCTGACCTATGGCCCGGATGGACAGCCGGTCGCCGGTGCAGCAGAAAGCTGGACGGTTTCAGAAGACGGCATGACCTATACGTTCAAAATCCGCGACCATAACTGGTCGGATGGAACACCAGTCACCGCACAGGATTTCATTGCCGGCTGGGAACGCCTTCTTGATCCGGAACTGGGTGCGGAATACGCATCCCTTCTTTACATCATCGAAGGTGCCGAGGCGGTCAATACCGGCAAAGAGGGTGCCAAACTTGGCGTAAATGCGATTGACGATCACACCCTTGAAGTCAAACTGACGGCACCTGCCCCCTATTTCCTGGCACAGCTTACCCACCAGACCGCATTTGCCATTCCGCGTCATGTCGTTGAAAAATACGGCAAAGACTGGGTGAAGCCCGAACATATCGTGGTCAATGGCCCGTATAAACTGGTCGAGTGGCTTCCGAACGTTCACACCAAACTGGTCAAGAACGAAGAATTCTATGATGCCGCCAATGTTCCGATCGACGAGGTGATCTATTACACCTATGAAGATCGCACCGCGATGCAGAACCGTTTCCGCGCCGATGAACTTGACGTTGCGCGCGACATCGCATCCGAACAGATTTCGTGGCTGCGTGACAATCTGGCAGACAGCCTGCGCATCGCGCCTTATGCCGGTATCTATTATTATGCGATCAGCACTGATAAGGACAAATTCAAGGATGTCCGCGTGCGCAAGGCGCTTTCACTGGCGATCAACCGCGAAGCCATTACCGATGCAGTCCTGAAGACCGGTGAATTGCCGGCCTATTCCTTTGTTCCGCCGGGAACCGGCAACTACACGGAACCGGCCTATGTTTCGTGGAAAGACCTGCCCTATGCCGAAAAACTTGCCGAAGCCAAAAAGCTGATGGCAGAGGCCGGTTACGGTCCGGAAAACCCGCTTAAATTCACCCTGCGTTACAACACATCGGAAAACCACAAGCGTATCGCGATTGCCGCACAGAACATGTGGAAACAGATCGGTGTCGAAGCCGAACTGTTCAATTCCGAAGGCAAAATCCATTATGCCGATTTGAAGGTTGGTGACTTTGAAGTCGCCCGCGCTGGCTGGATTGCTGATTACAACGATGCACAGAACTTCCTGTTCCTGGCAGAAGAACGCACCGGGCCGCTGAACTATTCCGCATTCGACAACCCGCGTTACAACGAATTGATGCTGGCTGCCGAAAAGGAAGGCGACCTTAAAAAGCGTTCCGATCTGATGCATCAGGCCGAAGCCATCATGATGGAAGCACAGCCTTACATCCCCATTTACTACTATGTCTCGAAACAGCTTGTCTCGCCAAAGATCAAGGGCTGGATCGATAACGCCCCGGATCGCCACCTGACCCGCTGGCTCGACATTGCCGAGTAAATCCTGACTTCGTGTCGCAGGCTGCGTGGTGTTCCTCCCGCCCGCAGCCTGTGGCCACCCCGACGGGGATGAGAGAGAATTATGTTATCTTACGCCATTCGGCGCCTGTTGATCGCGATCCCGACATTGTTCATCGTGATCACGGTGGCCTTTTTCATGATGCGTATTGCACCGGGCGGCCCGTTCGATCAGGAACGCGCATTGCCACCCGAAATCGAAAAGAACATCAAGGCGGCCTATGATCTTGATAAGCCGCTGATCGAACAATACGCGATCTATATCGGAAAACTGTTTCAGGGCGACTTTGGCCCATCGATCAAAATCCGCGACTTCAGCGTTGCCGAACTGATCATGGCCGGTGCGCCGGCCTCCATGCAGCTTGGACTGAGTGCAATTGCCATCGCCCTTGTCTTCGGGGTCGTTTTTGGCACCTATGCCGCCCTTCGGCAAAACAGTGCAGTTGATTTTGCGGTGATGGGTGTTGCCATGATCGGCATTGCCATTCCGAACTTTGTCATGGCACCGCTTTTGTCACTGGTGTTCGGGCTGTATCTTTCGATCCTGCCGACGGCGGGATGGGGCGATGGTGAAATCCAGTACAAGATTTTGCCGATCATTGCCCTTGCCCTGCCCCAGATTGCCTATATTGCGCGCCTGACCCGCGGTTCCATGGTCGAGGTTCTTCATTCCAACTATATCCGCACCGCGCGCGCCAAGGGTTTGCGTGAAACCCTTGTCGTCAATCGTCATGCGATCAAAGGCGCACTTTTGCCTGTTGTGTCCTATCTGGGGCCGGCAACCGCGGCTGTGATGACCGGATCGGTGGTGATCGAAAGCATCTTTGGCGTGCCCGGTATCGGCACCTATTTCATCAAGGCGGCACTCAATCGTGACTACCCGCTGGTGATGGGTGTGGTCATTGTCTATGCGGTGATGATCATCATGCTGAATTTCCTGGTCGATATGGTTTACGGCCTTCTTGATCCAAAATTGAAGTCACGCTGATGATGAATAAATCTGAAAAGACAGCAATTCTTGAAGCAGCAGGCGCGCCCGCAGAAATCGAAGGCCGCAGCCTGTGGCGGGATGCGCGTATCCGCCTGTTTCGCAACAAGGCGGCTGTGGGGTCGATGATCATTCTGGGGATCATTACCCTGCTGGCGATTTTTGCCCCCCTTCTTAGTCCCTATGCCTATGACCAGATCGACTGGGGCTATATCCAGGAAGGCCCGAACTGGGAAAACGGCCATATATTTGGCACCGACGGCAACGGGCGCGATCTGTTTATCCGTGTTCTGTATGGTGCGCGGGTTTCACTGGCGGTCGGCCTGCTTGCGACATCGGTGTCGCTGGCGATCGGGGTGACCTATGGCGCGGTTGCCGGGTATTTCGGCGGCAAGGTCGACAACATCATGATGCGCTTTGTCGATGTGCTTTATTCCCTGCCCTTCATGTTCTTTGTCATCATGTTGATGGTGGTGTTTGGCCGAAACATTTTCCTGATCTTTGTCGCCCTTGGTGCGGTTGAATGGCTGACCATGGCGCGTATTGTCCGCGGTCAGACCTTATCCCTGCGCCGTCGCGAATTTATCGAGGCCGCCCACGCCACGGGTGTTTCGAACTTCAAGATCATTTTCCGGCACATCATCCCCAACGTTCTGGGGCCGGTGATTGTCTATATGACCCTGACCATCCCGCAGGTCATCCTGACAGAAAGCTTCCTGTCCTTCCTTGGACTGGGCGTGCAGGAACCGCTGACCAGCTGGGGGGTACTGATTTCCGAAGGGGCCAAAGTGATTGAAGCATCGACCTGGATGCTGATCTATCCGGCTCTGTTCCTGGCACTCACCCTTTTCTGTTTCAACTTCATCGGTGACGGTCTGCGCGATGCGCTTGATCCGAAAGACAGATAAGGGACGGCAAGGACACATATCATGACAACAAATCATATTCTGACAGTCGAAAACCTGACCGCCCGTTTCCAGACCCCGGACGGGGAAGTTGCAGCCGTCAATAACGTCAACTTCCATCTTGATCCGGGCGAAACACTTGGCGTGGTGGGGGAATCCGGTTCGGGAAAAACCCAGATTTTCATGTCGATCATGGGGCTTTTGGCCAAGAATGGCACATCGAGCGGGTCGGTTCGCTATAAGGACAGTGAAATCCTGAACCTGCCTGCGCGCGAACTTAACAAGATCCGCGGTGTTTCGATGTCGATGATCTTTCAGGATCCGATGACGTCGCTGAACCCGTATCTGAAAATCTCCAAGCAGATGACCGAAGTGCTGGTCGAACATCGCGGCATGTCCGAGGCCGAGGCCCTTAAACGTGCAATCGCGATGCTTGATCGTGTTGGCATCCCGGGTGCGGCCCAGCGTGTTCATATGTATCCGCATGAATTTTCCGGCGGCATGCGCCAGCGCGTGATGATTGCCATGGCGCTTTTGTGCGATCCGGAAGTTCTGATTGCCGATGAACCGACCACCGCCCTTGATGTGACGGTACAGGCACAGATTCTGGATCTGTTGCGCGACCTGCAAAAGGACTTCAACACGGCCACGGTCATGATCACCCATGATCTTGGCGTGGTGGCCGGGCTGTGTGACCGGGTGATGGTGATGTATGGCGGGCGCGTGGTCGAAACCGGATCTGTCCGCGACATTTATTACGACAGTCATCATCCCTATACCGAGGGGCTTCTGAAATCGATGCCGCGCATCGATCACGCCAATGAGGAAAGCCTGTTTGCCATTCCTGGTCAGCCGCCCAACCTGCAAAACCTGCCGACAGGGTGCGCCTATCAGGAACGCTGTGGCTATGTCATGGATCGGTGTTGTGCCGAACGCCCGGTTCTTAAGGTGTTTGATCAGGGCCGTGCCAGCGCCTGCTTCCGGGAGGATGGACAATGACCGCAATCACCGAGCACAAACCGAAAAAAGCAACCAGTCCGATCTTGTCCGTTCGCGATCTCAAGGTGCATTTTTCCGTACCGGGCAAGGGACTTTTTGCCCCTGACCGCAAGCTTCGCGCCGTGGACGGGGTGAATTTCGACCTTTATCCCGGCGAGACACTTGGCGTGGTCGGGGAGTCCGGCTGTGGCAAATCGACCCTTGGCCGGGCGATCCTGCAACTGATCCCGCCATCAAGCGGACAGGTCGCCTGGCTTGGCAAAGATATTGTCGGCGCCCCGCACCGTGAAATGCAGCCGCTGCGCCGTGATCTTCAGATCATTTTCCAGGATCCGCTGGCCAGCCTTAATCCCCGCATGACGATTGGCGAAATCATTGCCGAGCCGCTGGTGACCCACAAACCCGAACTGGGCAAGGATGAAATCAAGGCCCGGGTCAAACGCATGATGGCGCGTGTGGGATTGCTCCCGCAGATGATCAACCGTTATCCGCATGAATTTTCGGGTGGTCAGTGCCAGCGTATCGGGATTGCGCGTGCGATGATCCTTGAACCGAAACTGATTGTTTGTGATGAACCGGTTTCGGCACTGGATGTGTCCATTCAGGCCCAGATCGTCAATCTGTTGCAGGAATTGCAGCGTGAGTTTGATCTGTCGCTGATTTTCATCAGCCATGACCTGTCGATCGTGCGCCATATCTGCCACCGCATCATGGTGCTGTATCTGGGCAATGTCATGGAACTGGCAGATCGTGACAGCATCTATGCCGCACCAAGACACCCCTATACCAAGGCGCTGATTTCAGCCGTGCCGATCCCCGATCCGGAGATTGAACGCAACAAGGAACGCATCGTTCTGACCGGTGATCTGCCAAGTCCGCTGTCACCGCCATCGGGCTGTGTTTTCAGAACCCGGTGCCCGTTTGCACAGGACAAATGCGCAACCGCATCACCAACACTTGACCGGGTTTCCGAAACCCAGGAAGTTGCCTGTCATTTCCATGACAGCATCTCATAAGAAGCCCCCAATAATTGCACCCTGAACTTGCCGGACCGTCCCTGTCGCGGTCCGTTTTTTTTCGGTGCAAGGACGGGTTGCTATTTGGAAAGGATGAATTGTTCGATATCGACTTCGTCGCACTGCTCGGACCGCAGATATTTACGGCCGTAATCCAGATATGTCCCGCTGACCAGAAACAGTTCAAACAGGTCGTTGTCGATCTGACCCTTGTCACGCATATCGGCAAGGATTGCGATACATTCAGACAGAAGTTTGGGCCGTTTATAGGGACGGTCGACCGCGGTCAGTGCCTCGAAGATATCGGCGATCACCATCACTTTTTCGAGGATCCCCATATCATCGCCGGTAAGGCCGCGCGGATATCCCGAGCCGTCCATTTTTTCGTGATGGTTGCCCGCAATCGCCGGAATGCGTTGCAATTCACGCGGATAGGGCAACTGGGCAAGCATATCCTGCGTGATCACCACATGATCATTGATCACCTGGCGTTCTTCTGATGTCAGCGTCCCGTGCGGGACCGAAAGATTGTAAAGCTCCCCGCGGTTGAAGCCCTGATAGATGTGATCTTCGCGATCCATCAAAAGATTTTCCGGGCCTGGTTCGCGCAAGGTTGCAAGTTCGGTATCGCTTAGCCGTTCATTTTCCGCCCATGACAGCCCCAATGTCCGGTCGAAATGGCGGGTCCATTTTTGTTCCGCAATGTCATGCAAGGCATAGATGGCATCCGTGTCGATTTCCGCATCACCGATATTGGCATCGGCCACCAGCGCAAACTGTGCTTCCAGTTCGCTGACCCGTGCTTTGAAATCGGCTTCGCACACACCGGCATCCTCACCGGCAAGCTGGCGTTTGAGCATGTCGATTTCGGCATCACGTCTAAGGACTTCGAACCGGGTGCGGATTTCATGAATGCGGTTATGGATGGTTTCAAGCTTGGTGGCCTTTTCAATCACGTGATCGGGCGTAACGATCTTGCCGCAATCATGAAGCCAGGCGGCAAGATCAAGCTCATACCATTCCATATCGGTCAGATAGAAATTGGAGAACGGCCCGCGTTTGTCATCAACAGCGGCCTGTGCCAGCATGCGTGCAATCACCGGCACGCGCGAACAATGATCGGCCGTGTGCGGGGATTTGGCATCGATGGCATGGCCCAGCACATGGACAAAGCTTTCCATCAGGTCACGCTGGGCAACCAGAAGACGGCTGTTTTCAATGGCCACCGCCGCCTGACTGGCAAGAGCGTTGATGATCGGTTCGATCGCCGGATCGAAGGCAATGACATTGCCCTTATCATCGCGCGCATTGATCAGCTGCAAAACGCCAATGACCGTGCCACGTGTGTTTTTCAACGGCACCGTCAGAAAGGATTTTGACCGATAACCGGTTTTGGCATCAAAGGCACGCGTTCCCGAAAAATCGAAACCCTTGGCGCAATAGGCATCTTCGATATTGATCGCCTTGCCGCTTAGCGCGACATAGGTTGCGATATTGCGGTAATTCGGGCGACCTTCGTCATCATAAAGCGGCAATGGAGGGAACGGTTTTTCAGCCTCGCGGCCGCTGACGAAAAAGGTATCGAGCGTGTCATTGACCAGAATGCGGAAATGCAGTTCGCTTTCTTCGCGGTTTACAAGATACAGCGATCCGCCATCGGCATTGGTAAATTCGCGCGCCGCCATCAGAATTTTCTGATTAAGCTCTTCGCGCCCCTGTTCGGCGGAAAGTGCGATCCCCAGATCCACGAGCCTGGCAAGATGGTTCTCGTCGGTCATCTGGCTGCCGGTCGGTTCTTTCTGGTGACTCTTGGCCCCGTCGGCTTCACGCGCCATTAATTTCCCGCCTACTCAACAATCGGATTGTCAGGCTGAATGCACTGACAGCGTTTCGATCAACACTGCATATATTATCTAAGTTGCTATATTTCTAACAGAAGACAAGTTTTTGGGCGGTAAAAATGCGTTCACATCCCTGCCATACCGTCTGCAGGGTTGCCAATTGCCCCGGAATGGACTATCCGACCCGGTGAAAGCGTGCCGGCCTTATGATCGTGCAACTGATCACGCATTCCGATCATTCACATCATGCCCCGGCGCCCAACCATTATGCCCGGAGGCGACCGCATGATCCCCCGTTATTCCCGTCCGCAGATGACAGCCATCTGGGAACCGGCGAACAAATTCCGTATCTGGTTCGAAATCGAAGCTCACGCTGCTGACAAACTGGCTGAACTGGGTGTTATCCCGGCTGAATCCGCCAAGCTTGTCTGGGAAAAAGGCGACAAGCCCTATACCCAGGACCGCATTGATCGCATCGATACCGTCGAAGCCGAAGTCAAACATGACGTGATCGCGTTCCTGACCGAACTGGCCGAACAGGTCGGTGAAGAAGCCCGTTTTGTCCATCAGGGCATGACCAGCTCGGACGTTCTGGATACCTGCTTTAACGTGCAGCTTGCCCAGGCAACCGACATTCTTCTTGAAGATATGGACAAGCTTCTGGCCGCCCTTAAAAAGCGCGCCTATGAAACCAAGGATGTCCCCTGCATGGGCCGTTCGCACGGCATCCACGCAGAGCCGGTGACCTTTGGTCTTAAGCTTGCGACTTTCTATGCGGAATTCAAACGTAACCGTGATCGTCTGGTCGCGGCACGTGACGAAATTGCCACCTGTGCAATTTCCGGCGCGGTTGGCACATTTGCCAATATCGATCCGAGCGTCGAAGAACATGTCGCAGCCAAGCTTGGCCTGAAACCGGAACCGGTTTCGACCCAGGTGATCCCGCGTGACCGTCATGCCGCCTATTTCGCAGCCCTTGGTGTCATCGCATCCTCGATCGAACATCTGGCAACCGAAATTCGCCATCTTCAGCGCACCGAAGTACGCGAAGCCGAAGAATTCTTCTCCAAGGGGCAGAAAGGCTCCTCGGCGATGCCGCACAAGCGTAACCCGGTTCTGACTGAAAACCTGACCGGCCTTGCCCGTCTGGTCCGTTCGATGGCAATCCCGGCGATGGAAAACGTTGCCCTGTGGCACGAGCGCGATATTTCGCACAGCTCGGTCGAACGTAACATCGGCCCGGATGCGACCGTAACGCTTGATTTCGCACTGATGCGTTTGACCAACGTTGTTGAAAATCTGGTGATCTATCCGGAACGCATGGACGAGATCCTTAATCAGATGGGTGGTCTGGTCTTCTCGCAGCGCGTGCTGCTGACCCTGACCCAGTATGGTGTTTCGCGTGAAGATTCTTACCGCATTGTTCAGCGCAACGCGATGAAGGTCTGGAACCGCGAAGGCGATCTTCTGTCGCTTCTAAAAACCGACGAAGACGTCACCGCACGTATTCCGATGGACAAGCTCGAAGCGCTGTTTGACCTTGGTTACCACACCAAGCATGTCGACACGATCTTTGCCCGCGTGTTTGCCGACTAACGGCAACCCGGTTCAGATATCAAAGCCCCGGTCACTGGCCGGGGCTTTTTTCGTTAGAACCGCTGGCTTGAGACAAGGTCGCGGGCTTCTTCAAGCAGCCAGTCGCGAAACAGCCTGACCTGACTGCGCAATTCCCGCTTTTTGGGATGCACCAGATAATAGCCCAACGGCACGGTCAGAACATGTTCGGGAAAAAGGTGAACAAGCTTGCCTTCGCTGACGTCTTCTTCGGCCAGAAGCGGGTTGCTGATCACCACCCCCTGATTATGAATGGCGGCCTCAATTACCATGGCGGTCTGATCAATATCGATATGCTTCAGTGCCCGAGTCTGGTCGGGATCAATTCCGGCAAAGGTCGCAAGCCAGTCTGCCCACCAGTGATGTTTGGTATCATTGATCAGGGTCGCGCGCACAAGATCCCCCGGCGTTTCAAGGCCGAGTTCATCACGATATGATGGCGCGCAATAAACAGCAGCCTGCCCGCGATACAGCAACACTGCCTCAAGACTGTCGTCATTGCCATCAAAGTAGCGAACCGCAATATCAAGACCATCCTGATCGAAGTTCGGCTTTTCTTCGGTCGATCCGACATGAAGGGCCGTGGTCGGATACATGATCAGAAACCGGGCCATTCGCGATGAAAACCACTTGGCGGCAAAGCTTGGCGGCATGGCGAAATGAACGGAATGATCCTGCCGTCGGCGCAATTGCGCACTGGCGTCGGAAATCTGCTGCAAGGCCGGACCGATACGGGCGGCATAGGCCAGCCCGTCTGCGGTCGGGTAGACCTGTCGCACCGAGCGGGTGAACAGTTCAACGCCAAGCCATTCTTCGAGTTTGCGGATCTGCTGTCCGACCGCACCGGGCGTGACATTAAGTTCATCCGCAGCCAGTGAAAAGCTTTGCAGACGTAATGCAGCCTCGAAAGCCGGAAGCGTTTTCAGGGGCGGATATGTCGACATAATGCAGTTTTTCTATATTATGATCCAGATAGCATGATTTGTAAGATACACGGTAAATAAGTAAATGTCGTGGAAACTTCGCAATTCGAGTTTTCCGACATGAAGAAGAATGCCTATATCGTTTTCGGATTTCTCGCCCTTGTCTGGGGGCTGACCTATCTGTTTAACAAAACCGCCAGCCACTATGTCAGCCCGATGCATATTGTGATGGTTCGGGTGACCATGGGCTTTGTGCCGTTATTCCTGATTGCGTTGTTGCGCCGAAAACTTGCCTGGCGGCACCTGCGACATACCCATCATTTCGTTGTGATGTCGCTTCTGGCAGCGTCGGTTTATTATTACGCCTTTGCCAAGGGCATCGCGATCCTGCCATCAAGCATCGCCGGGATCCTGGCAGGTGCCATTCCGTTCTTCACCTTTATCGCCGCCCTGCTGTTCCTGAAAGGAGAGCCGATCAATCTGCGTTCTGTCGGGGGATTGTTGCTTGGCTTTGCAGGGATTGCCGCCATTGCCCCCCCGTGGGAAGGCAGTGCCGGGGCAATTGATCCGGCCGGGGTCGGCTATATCGCATTCGGGTCTGCCTGTGTCGGGCTGTCCTTTGTTTATGCGCGCAAATTCATAAGCCCGCTTTGCATTTCCCCGATTGCGCTTTGCACCTATCAGCTTGGCCTGTCGTCGGCCACCCTGCTTGTAGTGGGTGATCTTGACGGGATTGATGCGATCTTTGTCAGTCCGCTGGCAACGGCCGGGCTGTTTATCGGGCTTGGCCTGTTTGGCACCGGCATTGCCTATATGTGCTATTACTATGTTGTCGAAAAACTCGGCGCGATCAAAGCAGCCAGCTCGACCTATATCCCGCCTGTCATCGGTCTTGCGACCGGGACCCTGATCCTTGGTGAAACGGTTACCGCGACCGATCTGGTTGCCACTTCGGTAATTCTGGTCGGGGTCATCATCATGCAATCGGGCAGAACGCCCGCCCCCATCGCGTCCACCACCCCTGCGATATCCCCATCACCAGATGTCCGGGCCCACAACCGGCCCGAACCAGCCTGAGAGCTCCCTGTTCTCAGAAACTGCGCCCCCGTGTCCCCGGGGGCGCTTTTTTTTTGCAACCATGTGATGGCTGCCCATGAAACTGGGCAGAAAACAGCTATGCCGCAAGCATCATTGCCGCATCGACAAAGGCTGAAATCAGCGGATGGGACTCGCCGCGCAATCCGGATCGTTCGGGCTGGAACGCTGTTCCGATAAAGAATGGATGATCAACGATTTCGACAGCACGCGGGTCCCCATCCTGATCCCAGGCCGAAACGCGCATTGAACGGCCTTCAAGCAACCCGACATAGTCACGGTTAAAACCATAACTGCAACGATAGGTTTCCGTGATCCGGCCCTGGCCATAACGGGACTGGATCAGGCTGTTTTTGACCAGATCAATTCCGCCGTCCTGATCAATCAATGCACAGACCAGCGGGGCAATAATCGGAAGTTCGGCGTCGGGATCGATTTCGGCATTTGCGGCATTCCCAAACCCAAGCACATTACGAACATATTCAAGAACCGCATGTTGATAACCACCACATGTGCCAAGAAACGGCACCTTGTTCCGGCGGGCATACCCGATGGCGGCAAGGGCACCGTCAAAGCTTTGATACGGGCTTGCAGGCACACACCAGATGCCCTGATAACGGCCAAGCTGTGATGCGATATTTTCCGGATCAATCGATGCGGTCGCAATCCAGTCATGGTGAACCGATATGCCCGCGCGATTGCCCGCGATCTCAAGCGCCTTCGGGATCGCCTGATGGGCAGTGACATCGGGATTGAAATCGCCGATCAATGCAATTTTGACAGTCATGAATTTTTCCTCGTTTCAGGTGACATTACGAGGGAACGCAAACCGGTTTTCGCAACAAAAAACGGCCCGTGAAATCACGAGCCGGGATTTGCGCCACAAACTGAGCTGCCTTTGACGAAGATACTACAAACTTCCGGTGCGCGCCATATCTTCGAGCGCCATTTTCACCGCCTGTGCCCGGTTGGACACATTGAGTTTGCGATAGATGTTTTTGAGATGGTATTTAACCGTGATCTCGCGCAGGTCGAGATGACGGGCGATATCCTTGTTCGGGCGCCCTTCGGACAGCAGTGCCAGGACTTCGCGTTCGCGCGGTGTCAAACGGCCGAAGTCGCCATCACTTCCGAAACCGCCGGCCAGACGACCATCACCGTCGCCACCACCGATCGTACCGTCGCTCAGATCATTCAGAATCGACGATGGCAGGTATTTTTCCCCGGCCAGAACAAGCTGAACGGCATTTGCCAAGGCCTGCCCGCGCAGGGTTTTGGGAATGAAACCATGTGC
Source organism: Thalassospira sp. MIT121401 (assembly GCF_047125595.1). NCBI lineage: Bacteria > Pseudomonadati > Pseudomonadota > Alphaproteobacteria > Rhodospirillales > Thalassospiraceae > Thalassospira > Thalassospira sp. MIT121401. The sequence goes on along the minus strand of NZ_CP138926.1, from coordinate 1,636,713 downwards.
CCCAGCCTCGATGGCGTTGCGCACATCTTCACTGCGATAGGCACCCGACAGCAGAACCACAAAGGTTGATGGCGCGACTTTTTCAAGTGCACGTTTCAACCCTTCCAGACCGTTCATGCCGGGCATGCGCAGGTCAAGCAACACAAGATCGAATGAATTGTTTTCGTCAATCAAATCCAGCGCCGGTTCCAATGCACCGGCCTCAGCGACTTCGCAATCGTCGAAATACTGCTGAAACAGAAGTGATATCGCCTCACGAACCAGATCGTGATCGTCCGCCAAAAGGATACGCAAAGCCTTTGCCCTTCTTCTACCTGATTAGCACCCTTACGCCCCTGGTGCATAATATCACACCAAAAGGTTGCACCCACTCGTCTTTTATTACAAGACGCAGGATACGAGACCGCCTAGTGGTTTGCAAACTAGAAGTTTTTGGCAAAGGCCTGCATCCTGACCGTCAGGTCAGGACTTCTGCGCGCGCAACCGGACGTAGTTCTTCGAGTTTGGCATTGAGTTCAGAGGCCGTGATATCGACGTTTTTGCGCCCGAAGTCCGCCAGAAGCATTGCAACAACGCCATTGTCACGCGGGTTGGCAACCACTTCGCCCACGACCTTGACGGCATAATCCTGACTTTCCTGGGCGGACATGCCCATCTGTTCGCCAGCCCAGGCGATCAGCATTTTATAAAGATGTGTCTCGACACGAAAATCCTGTTCCAGATCAAAACTGTACTTTGCTTCGAAACCACGTTCACGATCATTAAAGCTGTTCATATCGAGCCCTCCTTGGATGTTGCACCGGCTTTCACACTGGGTGTGTTGCGCCCGTCCTCTGAATTAATATTTGAGAATAAGCGGGGTATTTTTCACCCCTTTGTTCGACACTTTTGAATTTGACAAATCATCTTTCATCGCGCTTTGATCTGGCTCATGTGCACAGTCATTATTTTACGCCGCCCCGACCATGACTGGCCGGTGATCATCGGCGCCAATCGCGACGAAATGAACAATCGCCCGTGGAAATCCCCGGCACGTCACTGGGATGATCGTCCCGATGTTGTGGCCGGGCTGGATGAAACGGCCGGAGGCACCTGGCTTGGTGTCAACGAAGATGGCGTTGTCGCGGCCGTTCTGAACCGGTTTGGCACCCTTGGCCCGGCCGAGGACAAACGATCCCGCGGGGAATTGCCGCTTGAGGCCCTTGATCATGCCGATGCCATTGATGCGGCACAGGCGCTGGCGGCCCTTGATGGCGATGCCTATCGCCCGTTCAACATGGTTATTGCCGATAACCGGGATGCCTATTGGCTGGCCAATCGCGGGACAGGAAAAATCGAGATTACCGACATCCCCGAAGGATTGTCTATTTTGACGGCCCATGATCTGAACGATACCGCAAACAGTGCGCGTACACGCCGCAATCTGCCACGGTTTCGTGCCGCCCCGGCACCGAACCCGGAAGCAGATGACTGGTTTGCCTGGCAGGCCTTGCTGGCCGATACCGGCATCGAGGCCCCCGATCCCGATCACCATGATATCCGGTCCGATGCCATGCTGGTGCGCAGCAATATGGGATTTGAAACAGTTTGTTCGTCCCTGATCGGTTTGCCGGCGATTCCCACAAGCGAACACGAGCTACCACGTCGTCCTGTCTGGTTATTTGCCGACGGTCAGCCTGACACCACACCGTTCCATCCGGTAAACCTTTAGGCCCCGATCAGGCATAAAACGCAACTTTGCCAGATGTTTGCAGTGCAAAACAGACCGTCCCGGGATGGATGCCCGGACGGTTGCAAATTTTGATTATCAAGTTTGCGTAAATAGAGCTTAAGCGACAATTGAGTTTCTCGCCCAGCACTGCTATACGGGGGGCGCGAATTTCAGGGTGCCTGCGCAGTTGCCGTGCGGGCCTAGATGTGAAAGATCCCGCCAATGTCCAGAAAGCAGCCCATCTACGAGGGTAAAGCCAAGGTTCTTTACGAAGGTACTGAGCCCGGTACGATCATTCAGTATTTCAAGGATGACGCCACTGCGTTTAACGCTCAGAAGCGCGGCACGATTGCCGGCAAGGGCGTCCTGAACAACATGATCACCGAATTCGTCATGACCCGTCTGGCGGAAATCGGCATTCCGACCCATTTCATTCGCCGTCTGAACATGCGCGAACAGCTTTGCAAGAAATGCGAAATTGTTCCGATCGAAGTGGTGGTCCGCAACATCGTTGCCGGTTCCATGGCAAAGCGTCTTGGCCTTGAAGAAGGCGAACGTCTGCCCCGCCCGATCGTCGAGTTCTATTACAAGGACGACGCGCTTGGTGATCCGCTGGTTTCTGACGAGCATATCCTTGCTCTGGGCTGGGCAAGCCCCGAAGAGCTTGAGGAAATCGTTGGCATGACCCTGCGTGTGAATGATTACCTTTGTGGCTTGATGCGCGGCATCGGTCTGAAACTGGTCGATTTCAAACTTGAATTCGGTCGTGTTTGGGAAGGCGATTTTGCGCAGCTGGTGCTGGCTGATGAATTCAGCCCCGACAACTGCCGCCTGTGGGACGCCATCACCAACGAAAAGATGGACAAGGACCGCTTCCGTCGCGATCTCGGCGGCGTCGAAGAGGCCTATCAGGAAGTCGCGCGCCGTCTTGGTGTGCTCCCTGAGTCCGCCGAAATAGAGTCGCTGAACAAAGACGCGACCAAATAACACCCCAAGGCCGCGCTCGCGCGGCCTTTTCTTATGGCTGACCGGCGGCGAATGCCGGACAGCGTTCTGTTTGCAAACAAAGTCGCGCGAGCCCCGCGCCTGCGAACTTAAAGGAGCTTCTCGTGAAAGCACGTGTTCATGTCACCCTGAAGAACGGTGTTCTTGACCCGCAGGGCAAAGCCGTTCACCACGCCCTTCAGGGTCTGGGTTTTGATGGCGTCAATGACGTCCGCCAGGGCAAATTCATCGAACTCGAACTGGATGGCACCGATGCCGCCAAGGCCGAAGCCGAGGTCAAGGAAATGTGCGAGAAGCTTCTCGCCAATACCGTGATCGAAGACTACAGCATCGAGCTGGCCTAACCGCCTGGACGGGGCTTTGCCGATGCGGGGCCTTTGTCTTTCGCGATCACGTAACGGACATTAATCGAGAGACGGTATTTCATGAAATCCGCTGTCATCCTCTTCCCCGGTATCAACCGGGAGAATGACGCCATTGCAGCACTTGAGCAGGCCACCGGCACCAAACCGATCGTAGTCTGGCATGGCGAAACCGAACTGCCAAAGACCGACATCATCATGGTTCCGGGTGGTTTTTCCTATGGCGACTATCTGCGTTGCGGCGCCATGGCTGCCAAATCCCCGATCATGCGCGCTGTTGCTGATCGCGCCAAAGCCGGTGTGACCATTCTTGGTGTTTGTAACGGTTTCCAGATCCTGACAGAAGCAGGCCTGCTGCCCGGTGCGCTGATGCGCAATGCCAGCCTGAAATTCATCTGCAAGAACACGCATCTGAAAATCGAAAACGCTGACACCCGCTTTACCAACCAGTACAAGGCTGGCGAGGTTGTCGACTATCCGGTTGCCCATCATGACGGCAATTTCTTTGCCGATAGCGAAACGCTTGACCGCCTTGAAGGCGAAGGTCGCGTGATCCTGCGCTATTGCGATGCGGATGGTGTTGTCGATCCCAAAACCAACCTTAATGGGTCCCAGCGCAACATTGCCGGTATCATTAACGAGGCCGGCAACGTTCTTGGCATGATGCCGCATCCGGAAAATGCGATTGATCCGCTCCATGGTGGCACTGATGGCCGCAATCTGTTCAAAAGCTTGGTGGAGGCAGCATCGTGAGTGCACTTGATTTCAACACCCCGATCACGCCGGAACTGGTCAAGGAACACGGCCTGAACGAGGAAGAATACAAACTCGTTCTCGAAATCATGGGTCGCGAACCCAACATCAACGAACTTGGCATTTTCTCGGTCATGTGGTCGGAGCATTGCTCCTACAAGTCGTCGAAAAAATGGCTTAAAACCCTTCCGACCAAGGCTGACTGGGTCATTCAGGGTCCGGGTGAAAACGCCGGTGTGATTGACATCGGTGATGGTCAGGCAGCTGTCTTCAAGATGGAAAGCCACAACCACCCGTCCTTTATCGAACCCTATCAGGGTGCTGCAACCGGCGTTGGCGGCATCATGCGTGACGTGTTCACCATGGGCGCACGTCCGATTGCAAACCTTAATGCCCTTCGCTTCGGCGAGGCCGACCATCCCAAAACCCGCCATCTTCTGAGCGGCGTTGTCGAAGGTATCGGCGGGTATGGCAACTGCATGGGCGTTCCGACCATTGGTGGCGAAACCAACTTCCACGCATCATACAATGGCAACATCCTGGTCAATGCGATGACCGTGGGTCTGGCCGATGCGGACAATATTTTCTATTCGGCGGCGGCCGGTATCGGCAACCCGGTTGTCTATGTCGGCTCGAAAACCGGTCGTGACGGCATCCATGGCGCAACCATGGCATCGGCCGAGTTCGATGATGACAGCGAAGAAAAGCGTCCTACCGTTCAGGTCGGCGATCCGTTCACCGAGAAGCTTCTGCTTGAAGCCTGCCTTGAACTGATGGCAACCGACATGATCGTCGCCATTCAGGATATGGGTGCGGCCGGTCTGACCTCGTCCTCGTTCGAAATGGCGTCCAAGGGTGGCGTTGGTGTCGAACTGTGGCTTGATAAGGTTCCGATGCGCGAAGAAGGCATGACGCCCTATGAGCTGATGCTGTCAGAGTCGCAGGAACGCATGTTGATGGTTCTCAAACCCGGTTGCGAAGAAGCCGCCAAGGCAATCTTTGACAAATGGGAACTCGACTTTGCCGTCATCGGTGTTCTGACCGATACCAAACGCATGGTTCTGAAATGGCATGGTGACGTTGCCGGTGATCTTCCGATTGATCCGCTGGCCGAAGCATCGCCGGAATATGATCGTCCGTGGGAACCGACCCCGAAACAGGATCGCATTGACCCCGACAGCATTTCCGCAAAAGTCAGCCATATCGAAGCGCTCAAGACCCTGATCGCATCGCCCGATCTGGCATCGCGTCGCTGGATCTGGGAACAGTATGACCATCTGGTCATGGGCAACACCATTGTTCGCCCGGGTGGCGATGCCGGTGTGGTGCGTGTTGACGGCACCAACAAGGGCATTGCAGCCACCACCGACTGCACCCCGCGCTATGTCATGGCCGATCCGGTCGAAGGCGGCAAACAGGCCGTTGCCGAAGCATATCGCAACCTGGTTGCAACCGGTGCCAAGCCGCTTGCCATCACGGACAATATGAATTTCGGCAACCCGGAACGCCCGCGCATCATGGGTCAGTTCGTTGGCGCATGCCAGGGTATTGGCGAAGCCTGCATCGCGCTGGAATTCCCGGTCGTTTCAGGCAACGTGTCGCTTTACAACGAAACCAACGGCGTTGGCATCATGCCGACCCCGGCAATTGGTGGCGTTGGGGTGATTTCCGATCTTGGTCACCATGCAACGATTGGCATCAAACGCGATGACAGCGCATTGATCATGATCGGTGCTGCAACCGGTGAACTTGGCCAGTCGCTGTATCTCAAAACCATCGAAGGTCGCGAAGAAGGTGCACCGCCGCCGGTTGATCTGAATGCTGAAAAGCGTGCCGGTACGCTGGTCCGCGAACTGATCGAACTTGGTCTGGTGCGAACCTGCCACGATATCGCCGATGGCGGCCTGTTGGTCACGGTTGCCGAGATGTGCCTTGCGGGCAATATCGGTGCTGAACTGCACCTTCCGGAAGTTGGCAGCGAAATCGCGTGGCTGTTTGGTGAAGACCAGGGCCGTTACGTGATCGCAACCCGCGACCCGGACAAAGTCCTGAATGCGGCAAGCAGCTCGAACGTTGCAGCAGTGATCATTGGTCAGGCAGGCGGCGATTCTGTCACCATCGATGGTGGCGACAAAGTAACGCTGGCCGAACTGCGCGAACTGAACGAAGGCTGGATGCCGTCCTTCATGGCAGAAGCCGTTCAGTAAGCAAACCCGATTTCAAAACAAAACCCCGTCAGAGCAATCTGGCGGGGTTTTGTGATTTCAGGCGTTCAAACAGCTGGTTACTTGAAGCTGATCTTGGGGAACAGGCCCTTTCTCTTCGGCGCTTCAGCGGGGCCGACGCGTTCTTCGATCGCGGTTGCAATCTTTTGGGCGATTGCGCCATAGGCCTTGGCATGTTCGCCGTCAGCCTCGGTCTGGACAATCGGTTTGCCTTCGTCGGCCCCCAGACGGATTTTAAGATCCAGCGGGATTTCACCCAGGAACGGCACACCCAGTTCATCGGCAGCCTTGCGTGCGCCGCCGTGATCAAAGACGTGATCGACATGGCCGCATTCCGGGCATTTGTAATAGGACATGTTTTCGATCAGGCCGAAGACCGGCACATTGACCTTGCGAAACATGTTCAGGCCCTTTTTGGCGTCCAGAAGGGCAATGTCCTGCGGGGTTGAAACGATGACAGCACCGGTCACCGGAACACGCTGTGCCATGGAAAGCTGAATGTCGCCCGTACCCGGGGGCATGTCGACCACCAGCACATCAATATCGCCCCAGTCGGTATCGCGCAGAAGCTGTTCAAGCGCCCCCATTGCCATCGGTCCGCGCCAGATTACCGGCTGTTCTTCATCAACCATGAATCCGATCGACATGATCCGGATGCCAAAGGCCGATGGCGGGATCATTTTGCCCTGATGTTCGGATGACGGGGTCGGCTTGGCAGCGCGAAGCCCCATCATGCGCGGCAGGCTGGGTCCATAAATATCGGCATCAAGCAGTCCGACCTTGAGCCCCTTGGCCACCAGCGACAGCGCCAGATTGACCGAAGTAGTCGATTTGCCAACCCCGCCCTTGCCCGATGCGACGGTGACGATGCTGCGCACGGTTGGCAGTTCAAGCGGCTTCTGACCGGCCCCTTGCGGGCGCTGTCCGGGTTGGGCCGGGCGCGCAGCCGCTGGTTGTTGTGGCGCGGACTGACTTGCAGCCGCCGGTCGTTCTGCCGTCAGGGCGACACGGGCAGTTGTGACCCCGTTCACAGCAGCCACGGCCTTTTCGGCGGCCTGACGCAAATCTTCGAGTGCCGGGCCGCGCTTTGGATCGACCGCGATCATTACATTGACGACTTCATTATTGATATCAATACCTTGCACCATATCCTTGGCTGTGATTGATTTGCCGTCGACCGGGTCGATGACGCTGTCGAGTGCGGCGACAATCTGTTCACGGTTGAGCGAAGTCATATTGCGGTCTCCAAATTTTGGCTTAAGTCCGTGATCACACAGAACTTGCAGGCGCGTAACATTGTTTTGCAAGGCAAGCTGTCATATAAGGCCTAAGGGCATGCTCCGTCCAACAAGATTTCGTGAGTTTGCTATGGTCTGCAATCGGTTGCACCACCAAATGGCATATGATCAACATGTTGCCGGACTGGTGGTAACGGACTGATCGCCCGAACTTTGCCCGGTTTTACCGGCCTTGATCGTGCGAAATGTCAATCGGGCCAAATCACGGCTGTCACGTGGTCTGGATCCACGCCAGAATGGCACACTGGATCTTGTTGGACGGAGCATGCGTTGGGGGTAACGTCCCCAAGCTCGGTAAACAAAGATAAACACCGAACGGCAAGAAGAGGAAAACACTCGATGCCTTGGAATTCACAAGGGGGCGGCGGCCCCTGGGGTGGCGGCGGCAATAACGGCGGCGGCCAGAATCCGTGGGGACAGCGTCCCCAGGGTGGTGGCGGCGGCGGAAATACGCCCCCTGATTTTGATGAAATGATTCGTAAAGGCCAGGAACGCCTGAAACGGCTGTTCCCCGGTGGTGGCGGTTACAAGGGCTTTGTCCTGATCGGTATCGCAGTCATCGGGTTGTGGCTTTTGACCGGCTTCTATCGTGTGCAGCCGGGCGAACAGGGTGTGACACTTCTGTTTGGCAAATGGGTCGGCACCACGGGCCCTGGTCTGAACTACTTCCTGCCCGCCCCGATCGGCGAAGTCATCAAGCCGAATGTCGAACGCACCAACCAGATCGAGGTTGGCTATCGCGGTGCAGGCACGGTGGCGTCGAACGGTTCGCGTGACGTTCCGGAAGAAAGCCTGATGCTGACCGGTGATCAGAACATCATCGACATTGATTATGTTGTTCAGTGGCGCATCAGCGACGCGGGCGCATATCTGTTCAATGTTCGCGATCCGGAAAACACCATCAAGCTGGCATCCGAAAGTGCGATGCGTGAAGTGATCGGGAAAACCAATCTGGAAGAGGCCCTGACGGTTGGCCGTGTCCGGGTTGAAGAACAAACCCGTACACTGCTTCAGAAAATCATGGACGGGTATGATTCCGGTATCTTCATTGCAGAAGTGAAGATGCAGAAAGTGGATCCGCCGCGTGATGTTATCGATGCGTTCAACGACGTGCAGCGTGCCCGTCAGGACCGTGACCGTTCCCAGAACGAGGCACTGGCCTATCGCAACGACATCATCCCGCGTGCAAAGGGTGAAGCTGAACGTCAGGTTCTTCAGGCGCGCGCCTATAAGGACCGCGTGACCAAGGAAGCAGAAGGTGAAGCGGAACGCTTTACCTCGGTCTATAATTCCTATCTGACCGCGCAGGACGTGACCACACGTCGCCTGTATCTTGAAACCATGCAGGACATCCTGAACAAATCCGAAAAGATCATTCTTGATCAGAAAGGCGATGGAAACGGCGTTGTCCCGTATCTGCCGCTGCCGGAAGTTCAGAAACGTGCGAATGCAGGAGGCAACAACTAATGGCAAGTCCTAAACTTATTGCCGCTGGCGTCGTCCTTGTAATTGCCGCTGTGGTTGGTTCGATGTGTGTCTTTACGGTTCGTCAGGACCAGCAGGCACTTGTTCTTCAGTTCGGTAATCCGGTTCATGCGGTTTCCGAACCGGGTCTGCATTTCAAACTGCCGATCCAGAACGTCGAATATTACGAGCGTCGTATTCTTGAACTCGATCCGCCGGTACAGCAGGTTCTTCTGTCGGACCAGAAGCGTGTCAATGTTGACAGCTTTGCCCGCTGGAGAATTATCGATCCCCTGACCTTCCGTCAGCGTGCCACCAACTCTGCCAACTTTGTGCAGCTGTTTGGTCAGCGTCTGAACTCGGTCATCCGTGGTGAACTTGCGCAGGCCCCGCTTGTTGCAATGCTGTCGGACAACCGTGCACAGATCATGGAAAAGATCCAGGCGACCCTGGTTGATCCGGCCAAGGAATTCGGTGTCGAACTGATTGATGTTCGTATCGGTCGTACCGACCTTCCGCAGGAAACGTCGCAGGCGGTATATAACCGTATGCGTTCTTCGCGTATCGCCGAAGCCGCACAGCTTCGCGCAGAGGGTGAAGAGCTCAAGGCGAAAATCCAGGCAGAAGCCGATCGTGAACGTATTGGCATCATCGCCGAAGCCAACCGCCAGGCAGAAGTCCTGCGGGGTGAAGGTGATGCACAGCGGAACGTTATTTTGGGTAAAGCTTACGGTCAGGATGCGAAATTCTTCGAATTCTACCGTTCGCTGGAAGCCTACAAAACGGCGCTTTCGAATGGCTCGACCATGGTGCTTTCACCAGACAGCGAGTTTTTCCAATACTTTAATCAGTCGGCTCCAAGCACAAGCCGCTAGACAAAACAACAGGGCGACCTGATACTGGCATCAGGTCGCCCTTTTTGTTTTCATAATCAAGTCCTGCTGGCGCATTGCGTAAGGCAGGCTTTAAAAACCGCCGGAACGTCCACGCCCATGAAGGAACTTGCTACTGCCATACTTCTGGCCATCGCGCTGGAGGGCATGTTTTATTCGCTGTTTCCCGGCGGCGCGAAAAGGGTGCTGGAACTGGTTCAGGAAATCCCTGAGTCACAATTGCGCATCGGTGGACTGATTGCAGCGGTCGTTGCCATTGGCGCAATCTGGGCGGTACGTGTTTGGCTCTAGGCCCCGAAAACCGCCAGATATGATAGGAACGTCACGACTTTGTGCCGAGAATTCCTTGATTTTTCCAAGAGCCGCCCAAATTCTGCCAAAGTCGGGGTTAATTTGGTTACTTAAGCGACGGGTAAAATAAACGCCCCATCGCGCGCTGCAAAACAGAATTACAAATACCGTGAACGCGGCAACGAACAGGATCAGACACATGCTAAAAGCATTTTACAACCCGGTGCGGTCGAAGGTTAGCGCTGCACTGGTGATTGTTCTCCTTGGCGTGACCAGTGTTTCGCATATCGCGAATGCCCGCCCCGCTCCTGAGAGTTTCGCAGACTTGGCCGAAAAGCTTCTGCCGAGTGTCGTGAATATATCTACCAGCCAGATGGTCGCTGAACGCCAGGGACCGGATTTCCAGTTCCCTCCGGGTTCGCCGTTCGAAGACCTTTTCCGTGACTTCATGGATCGCAATGGCCAGGGCGGCCAAGGTGGTCAGGCCCCGCAAAAGCGCCGTGCAACGGCACTTGGTTCGGGCTTTATCATCTCGGCTGACGGTTACATTGTGACCAACAATCACGTTATTGATGGTGCCGATGAAATCAGCGTCCGTCTTCATGATGGCGAAACCCTTGATGCCGAACTGATCGGTCGCGATCCGAAAACCGACGTCGCCCTTTTGAAAGTCGAACCGAAGGATGACCTGCCATTTGTAAAATGGGGGGACTCGGACGCGTCGCGTATCGGTGACTGGGCAATGGCGATCGGGAACCCGTTCGGTCTTGGCGGTACGGTAACGGCCGGCATCATTTCCGCCCGCAACCGCGACATCAACCAGGGTCCGTATGATGACTTCATCCAGACCGATGCATCGATCAACCGCGGGAACTCTGGCGGGCCGTTGTTCAACCTTGATGGTGACGTGATCGGTATTAACAGCGCAATCTATTCCCCGTCCGGTGGTTCGGTTGGCATCGGCTTTGCCATTCCGTCGGCCATTGCACAGGGTGTTGTTGATCAGCTTAAGGAATATGGCCGCACCCGTCGTGGCTGGCTTGGTGTTCACATCCAGACCGTGACCGATGATATCGCAGACTCGGTTGGCCTTGATAGCGCGACCGGCGCAATGGTTGCCGGCGTTTCTGACGACAGCCCGGCCAAGAAAGCCGGCATCAAACAGGGTGACGTCATCCTGAAATTTGATGGCAAGGATGTCGAGTCCATGCGTCGCCTGCCGCGTATCGTTGCCGAAACCAAAATCGGCAAGGATGTCGATGTCGTGATCTGGCGCGATGGCAAGAAACAGACCGTCCAGGTCGAGCTTGGCGAACTTGAAGAAGAAGTGATTGCCGCAAGCGCAAGCCCGTCCGAAGGCGATGAAGCCCCGGCAATCGCCGAAGCCAGCATTGCCGAACTGGGTATCAAGGTTGCCAATGTCGATGACGCACTTCGTCAGCGTTACAACCTTGCCGAAGGTACAGAAGGCGTGATTGTCACCGATGTTTCGGGTGACAGCTATGCCGCCGAAAAAGGCGTTCGTCCCGGTGATATCATCATCGAGGCATCGCACAGCTCGGTCACAACTGTCGAAGACGTCACCAAGGCCGTCAAAGCCGCGGTCGATGATGACAAACGCACCATCCTGATGTTGATCGAAACATCGGCTGGCCCGCGTTACTTCGGCCTCACACTTTCGGTTGCTGAATAAGCATCCCGAACACGATGATACGAAAAAAGGGCGACCTGCTTGGCAGGCCGCCCTTTTTCTTTGGGGTGTGTACGATATTGTGTCCGATATCAGGAAACGAAATCGGCCTTGCTGTAACCTTGCAGATAAAGCAACGCCGTCAGATCACCATGATTGATGCAAATACGGGCCTGTTCCTGCACCGACGGTTTGGCGTGGAAGGCAACACCGGTCCCGGCAAGCGAGATCATCTGAAGATCATTGGCGCCATCGCCAACCGCGATTGCATCATCAACCGTAATGCCCTGCTGGGCTGAAAGAGTTTCAAGGGCATCGACCTTGGCCTGACGGTCCAGAACCGGTTTTTGAACCTTGCCGGTCAGTTTGCCATCACTTTCGATCAGGACATTGGCCTGATCATAGTCAAAACCAAGTTCGGCCCGAACCGCACCGGTAAAGAAGTCAAATCCGCCCGATACCAGTGCCGCAAACGCCCCGTTGGCCTTCATGGTTGCAACAAGGGTCTTGGCCCCACCGGTATATTCCACGGTTTTCCATGCTTCTTGCAGCATGTCTGTCGACATGCCTTCAAGCAGGCCGACACGTTCATCAAGGGCGGCTTCGAAATCAAGTTCCCCGTTCATCGCGCGCGCAGTGATCGCGGCAACACGTTCCTTTACACCGGCAAACTCGGCCAGTTCGTCAAGGGTTTCCCCGGTGACCATGGTGCTGTCCATATCGGCAATCAGCAGCTTCTTGCGCCGGGTGGCGATTTTCTGGGTGACGGCGTCCACGCCAAGCTCCGCCTCCGCAAGGCTCGTATCGGCCACATCAAGGGGAATGCCATCAAAAATCAGATCGCATGCCTCGCCATCCGCCAGCCAGGTAACATCCCCGACCAGCGCACCGGCACCGGTCAAGGCGATTGCGGCCTGATCAATCACGTTTTTGGTCAGCGCATTTGAATTGGGGGCGGCAATCAGGGTCAGTACCAATTTCATGGTCTGCGGGCTCCTTGGCGGAAAAGGCATAAAACAGATTTGTCGCCTTTATCCGAATTGCTGACCTGAATGACAAGAAGGAACTGGCTATAGTCGTTAGAGCATGTGCTCAAGTTGAGGTTTGGCTATTAGAATTAGCCAGTCATTGTCAATTGTAATAAGTTTGTTCAGAGCTACTGATCGTCTGAATCACTATTCAAATCGTCGGGCTCACTACGAATGGAGTGTTCTTCACTATACCAACGATCCATAAAATAGCGGAAGGGCTCTCTAACATAGCGAATAGGCCCCATAGTGGGTCTCATATCACTCAACGCATCGACGATAATTTCACGAGTGTCGGCAGGTAGTTCCATGAATGCATCCCATTCCAAGGCCAGGTTGTGGTAAAATTCAGTCGACCCTCGAAATTCAAAAAATGTTTCGTCTGATTTTAAGAGAAACAATCTCGGCTTTGGCCCAATACCGCGTCTTATGAAGGCGGAGCTTGGTGCCACTTCAGTTGCATCAAGTACTTTAACTATCTCTGCCGCGTCGAGCAGCTCTTCCCATGAGTGCTTTTCTTGCAATAAGAACCTTGAATCTTTAAGTCTAAGAGCAATAACAAAATCCATAAGTCGACGAAAACGAACCACTCCCCTAGCTACTTCGCGCTCGTTCGTCGTTCCAATTGAAGTTAATATTGCTGTTTTTAAGTTTTCAAACTGCTCCGTTAAATCATCTAGCCTTTTAACTTCTTGATGCCTACCTCTTTGCTCCTGAACCAGCTTCTGGAACAGAGAAGACCACTGTCTACGCAATGCATCCTCTATGTCTTGTATTTTCGAAAAATTAAATACACTATTTCCTCGAACCCGATGTCGAAGAAAATTTATAAACTCGAATATAAAGGGTGCTGTTTCTGGTTTTTCTATAGACGGGAAGGATATTTCACCAATTATACTTTTTTCTTTGTTTTTCTCGTAAAGAGCGTGGTCGTGCCAAACAGAATTATCAACGAAAGTAAATACAGGAACACCAACCTCAACTGCCTTCAAAATTTCCAATTGAGTGACAGATAGATTTTCACGCTTATCCAAGTATTCTTTGCTTTTGCTTTCTTTCGATATCAAGTCAAAATCAAGTCGCGTAAGTGCCTCCGGAACACTCTTGCCCCCATACCTAGATCCAACTATCAGCACTACAACGTCAGCATTTGCCACTTCATCGACGCAGCTTGTGTGTGTATGCACCCTTGGATCGTACAATATGTCACTATAATCACTCATGAGTGGCTCATGCCCCAACCCCTGAATAAACATTCGCAACTGTGACCTAATTGCGGTTAAATCATAACAAGTCGATGATACAAACACTCGCAGACCGGCCATACGCTCCCTCCCCAATCAGTTTGCCTTATTTTGTCAACACAACCTTTAAGTGCCGAATTCCTAGTTTGATACAAAATACCTAACTACGCACTTCAAAAATGTAATCTTGGCAAGTAAACGACTAATACTTTTAAAAGAAGTCGCAACTGATGCTTACTTAGTAACCGTAACGAAAGCAGGTTAAATGAACGATCTGGCGGTCCTAATTGTCGCAGGCCCGACTGCCAGCGGCAAATCCGCACTTGCGCTTGATATGGCCGAAGCGTTTGACGGGGTGGTGATCAATGCCGACAGCATGCAGGTCTATTCCGAGCTTCGTGTCCTGAGTGCCCGCCCCGATGAAAGTGAAACGTCGCGTGCGCCACACCGGCTTTATGGTGTGCTGTCGGGACGCGAAGCCTGTTCGGCCGGCAAGTGGCGCGACATGGCGATGGCCGAAATCAATGACTGCCACGCGCAGGGAAAATTGCCGATCATAACGGGCGGAACAGGCATGTATCTGAATGCCCTGACCGAAGGAATCGCCCCCATTCCCGATGTTCCGAGCCGGATTCGCAACAGAGTCACCGCCGAACTCGAGGATATTGGCCATGCCGCCTTCTTTGAAAAGCTTAAAAAGAACGATCCGGAGACCGCGGCAACACTCGATGGCACCAATACGCAACGGATGATTCGCGCTGCCGAAGTTTTTGCCCATACCGGCCGCGGGTTGGCTTCCTGGCACAAGGAACCAATGGTTCCCCCGCCCGCCAATATGAAGTTCAAAAAACTTTGTTACATGCCGCCGCGCGATATTCTTTATGACCGCTGCAATCGCCGTTTTGACCTTATGCTTGAACAGGGCGCAATCGATGAAGTCCGCGATTTGATTGCGCTTGGGCTTCCTGACACGGCGCCGGTCATGAAGGCCGTGGGCGTGCGCGAGCTTGGCGCATACCTTGCCGGCGAGATCGATTTGCCCACCGCCCGGGAAAAATCACAACGCGAAACCCGGCGTTACGCAAAGCGCCAATTGACGTGGTTTCGCCACCAGATGAGCGACAAGGAAATCATCGACGCGCAATATTCGGAAAGTTTGGCAGCAAAAATGCGTCATGATATTAACCAATTTCTGTTGACCACGCCAAAGTGAGGCGATAGGTTGGCGCTTCCCCCGCCGAAATGGCGGAAAACCGCCGTTTCGGCGGATTTTTCAACTCCAATTTGAGGATAATTGGATCATGTTTCAATCACGCGGTTATCACGCGACACGTTGTTGTCGTTAAGTAAAGAGGCTCGAAAATCATGGCAGAACGTATTTTAAGCGGTTCGGAAGTAGTGTTGCAGGCCCTTGCTGATCAGGGTGTGGAAGTCGTGTTCGGCTATCCTGGCGGCGCTGTCCTACCGCTATATGACGAGATATTTAAACAAAACCGGATTCGTCACGTTCTAGTGCGCCATGAACAGGCTGCTGTCCACGCTGCTGAGGGTTACGCCCGTTCGACCGGCAAGGTCGGCGTTGTGCTGGTGACCTCGGGACCGGGTGCGACAAATGCTGTTACGGGCCTTACCGACGCGTTGATGGATTCTATTCCAGTTGTCTGCCTGACCGGCCAGGTCCCGACCCATCTGATCGGGAATGATGCCTTCCAGGAAGCCGACACCACCGGCATTACCCGCCCGTGCACCAAGCATAACTATCTGGTGAAAAATCCGGATCGTCTGGCGCGCACCATGCACGAAGCCTTCCACGTTGCTTCCAGCGGCCGCCCGGGTCCGGTTGTGATCGACCTTCCCAAGGACATCCTTGTTGGCAAGGCCCCCTATATGGAGCCGGCCCAGGTTCAGCATCGCACCTATAACCCGGTCGTCAAAGGCGAACGCAGCCAGATCGAAGAAGCGCTTGAGATGCTGGCATCGGCGAAAAAGCCGATCCTGTATTGCGGCGGCGGTGTGATCAATTCCGGCACCCAGGCTTGCAAGCTTCTGACCGAATTCACCCGCATGACCGGTGCGCCGATCACGCTGACCCTGATGGGGCTTGGCGCCTATCCGGCATCGGACAAGCAGTATCTTGGCATGGTCGGGATGCACGGCACCTATGAATCGAACATGTCGATGCATGATTGCGACGTTATGGTCGCGATTGGCGCGCGTTTCGATGACCGCGTGACCGGCAACCTTGATTTCTTTGCCCCGAATTCGCAGAAAATCCAGATCGATATTGATCAGAGCTCGATCAACAAAAACGTTCCGGTCGATATCGGGATTGTTGGTGATGTCGGTCATGTTCTTGAAGACATGATCAAGATCTGGAAAGCCAAACAGTACAAGATCGATGCGACCGCACTTGATAGCTGGTGGGATGAAATCGAAGGATGGCGTGGCAAACACTGCCTGTCCTATAAGCAGCCCAAAGACGTTATCAAGCCGCAGCACGTTATCCGTCGTGTTCATGCGCTTACCCGTGATCGCAAGACCTATATCACCACCGATGTTGGCCAGCACCAGATGTGGGCAGCCCAGCATTTCGGGTTCGAACATCCCTATGAATGGATGACGTCCGGTGGTCTTGGTACCATGGGCTATGGCATGCCGGCCGCCCTTGGCGTTCAGGTTGCCCATCCCGATGCGACGGTCGTGTGCTTTACCGGTGACGCGTCCATCATGATGAACATTCAGGAATGCGCGACGATGACGCAGTATCGTCTGCCGATCAAAACCGTGATCCTGAATAACCGTTACATGGGCATGGTTCGTCAGTGGCAGCAGCTTCTGCACGGTTCGCGCTATTCCGAAAGCTATAGCGAGACCCTGCCTGACTTCGTCAAACTGTCCGAGGCATTCGGCTTTACCGGTTTGACCTGTAACAATCCGGCTGATCTTGATGACGCCATCAAGAAGATGCTCGAGATTGATGGTCCGGTGATTCTGGATGTTGCCGTGGATGACAAGGAAAACTGCTATCCGATGATTCCATCGGGCAAGCCGCATAATGAAATGCTGCTTGGGCAGGAAACCGACGGCAACGAAGCCATTGATTCCGACGAAGGGATGGTTCTGGTCTGATCCGCACCAACCAATGTGCGAGACGAACTCATCAAACCATAATTAAAAGGCCGGCGCGGGCGGCACAAAGATGCCTCAATGTGCCTCCTGGCCGAGTACCTACGGAGCGAAACCGTGAAAGAAACCGAAATCTCGAAACACACCATATCCGTTCTGGTGGACAACGAATCTGGCGTTCTGGCCCGTGTGATCGGCCTGTTTTCCGGTCGTGGCTATAACATTGAAAGCCTGACCGTTGCCGAAGTCGACGCCGATGCCCACCAGTCGCGCATCACTGTGGTTACCTCGGGCACGCCCATGGTAATCGAACAGATCAAGGCACAGCTTTCGCGTCTTGTCCCGGTTCACAAGGTCAGTGACCTGACTCTTGCCGGGCCGAGTGTCGAACGTGAACTGGCACTGGTCAAAGTGATCGCCACGGGTGAACAGCGTGTTGAATCCCTGCGTATTGCCGACATCTTCAAGGCCCGCGCAGTCGATGCGACCAATAATTCCTTCGTTTATGAAATCATCGGCAGCCCCGAAAAGATTGATGCCTTCATCAAATTGATGGCGCCACTGGGGCTTTCGGAAATTTCGCGTACCGGTGTGGCTGCGATTTCGCGCGGCACACTAACGATGTGAGTTTGCCCTGCCTGGTGATCCGCATCGGGCAAGGCATCGGGATATGTTCCCGAAATCATTATTACCATCCACCACGCACAGACATAAGCGTGGTCCAACGTCCAGAGGTATCGAAAGATGCGTGTTTATTACGACCGCGATGCAGATGTTAATCTGATCAAGACCAAAAAAGTTGCCATCATCGGTTACGGTTCGCAGGGCCATGCCCATGCACTGAACCTGCATGACTCCGGCGTTAAAGAAGTTGTTGTTGGCCTTCGTGAAGGCTCGAGCTCGCGCAAGAAAGCCGAAGCTGCCGGTCTGAAAACCATGACCCCGGCCGAAGCAGCCGCATGGGCAGACGTCGTCATGATCCTGACCCCGGACGAACACCAGGCAGCGATCTATGCAAACGAACTGCGTGACAACCTGAAACAGGGTGCCGCACTTCTGTTCGCACACGGTCTGAACGTTCACTTCGGCCTGATCGAGCCGCGCGCTGACCTTGACGTCATGATGATCGCGCCGAAAGGTCCGGGTCACACCGTTCGTTCCGAATACAAGCGTGGCGGCGGTGTTCCGTGCCTGGTTGCGATCGAACAGAACGCTTCGGGCAACGCGCTTGAAGTTGCACTGTCCTATGCATCGGCAATCGGTGGCGGTCGTTCCGGCGTTATCGAAACCACCTTCCGTGAAGAATGCGAAACCGACCTGTTCGGCGAGCAGGCAGTTCTGTGTGGCGGCCTGACCCAGCTGATCAAATACGGCTTCGAGACCCTGACCGAAGCAGGTTATGCACCGGAAATGGCATATTTCGAGTGCCTGCACGAAGTTAAGCTGATCGTTGACCTGATGTATGAAGGCGGCATGGCCAACATGCGTTACTCGATCTCGAACACCGCAGAATACGGCGACTATGTCACCGGCCCGCGCGTGATCGACGCATCGGTCAAAGAACGCATGAAAGAAGTTCTTGCTGACATTCAGGAAGGCAAATTCGTTCGTGACTTCGTTCAGGAAATGCATTGCGGCCAGCCGATGTTCAAGGCAACCCGCCGTCTGAACGCCGAACATGAAATCGAAGAAGTTGGTACCAAACTGCGCGCGATGATGCCGTGGATTGCTGCAAACCAGCTCGTCGACAAAGAAAAGAACTAAGCATCGCTCAGTTCGTTCTCGCGCGAACGGCCGTCCCGATGGGGCGGCCGTTTTGCTTTGTGTGCCGTGCCGTTTCCTGTCAAGGCCCTGTCCGGGTTCAGGCACCGTGTTTCATCTGTCGCAACGGAAGGCGCAATTCGGTCACAGCCCAGATCACCGCACACAGGATCGAGACAGCTGATCCAAGGGCCACCACAGCGGGCCATCCCCCCATGCCATAAGCAACAGCCGAGCTTGCCGAACCACAGGCACCGCCAAAGAAGTAGCTGGCCATATAGCCTGTCGTCAGGCGGCTGCGGGCTTCGGCACTCAGACGATAAACCTCGCTCTGGTTCGAGATATGCGTGCCCTGAATACCAAGATCGAGCAACACCACCCCGATGGCAAAGGCCACCAGCGACCATTGCCCCCAATAGAGCAACACCCAGCTTGATATGGTGGTCAAAAGGAACCCGCCGGTGCTAAGCCGTGCCCAACCCATGTCAGCCAGACGACCAGCAATGCGCGCAGCCAGAATACCGATCGCCCCGATCAGGCCATAAAGCCCGATGACGGCTTCGGACATGTCATACTGGCGCACCAGCATGAAGGCCATTGATGTCCAGAAAATCGCGAAGACCGCATATTGCAACCCGCCAATCAGGCTGCGCCGCCGCAGAACCGGCTCATCCCTGAACAGATGCAGGATCGACAGATAAAGTGCGCGATAGCTGGTATGCGAGGTTGGCGGGATATTGGGAATGATGCGATAGCACGCAACTGCATAGAACGCCATCAGGACAGACGCGACAATAAAGACCGATCGCCATCCGGCGAGCTCGGCCATCACGCCGGAAAAAGTGCGCGCCAGCAAGATCCCCAGCAACAGGCCACTCATCACCGCACCCACCGCCGATCCACGCTTGTCATCGGCCGCAAGGTGGGCGGCAAGCGGCACCAGAATTTGTGCCGTCACACAGGTAATGCCGACCGAAATGCTGAATGCCACCAGCATCAGAAACGATGGCGCCAACCCCATGGCGAGCAATCCGAGTGCCGTAAGAGCCGACGTCACCGTCAAAAGTTTACGCCGTTCGTGATGATCACCCAGCGGGACAACCGCAATCAAGCCGGTCAGATAGCCAAGCTGCGCAACCGTCACCAGAAGTCCGGCGCTGGTTTCACTTAACCCGTATTCGCGGGCCAGCAATTCAAGAAGCGGCTGCACGTAATAAAGGCTGGCGACAGACAGGCCACTTCCGACTGCCATAAAGGTCAGAAGTCCGCGCGTCAGGGTGGGCTTGGCATGCATTTCAGATGGGCTTTCAAAACGTGGTATTGTTTCAGGATATCCATCAAATCAGTTGCTTACAATCGGATCGCTGGCACAAGTCCGTTGCAACAGGGGCAACGATATACCTGCCCGCGCAAGGCAGCCATTCCCAATGCATGATCAGATGACGTGGTTTGGGCTGGATTTATCAGGCCCACCTGTTTAATTCTGGCCTTTAAAACTTTAACTTCAAGACGAGCAGATTGAATGTCTGACTATATCGATATCGCCCCCGAAGTCGCAGAAGCCCTGGCAAGCGGCAAGCCGGTTGTGGCCCTTGAATCCACCATTATCTCGCACGGGATGCCTTATCCGCAGAACCTTGAAACAGCACAGGCTGTGGAACAGGATGTGCGTGATAACGGTGCGATCCCTGCCACCATCGCCGTGATTGGCGGTCGCTGCAAGATCGGCCTGTCGCCCGAAGAACTCGAATATTTTGCCAAGGGCTCCGATATTCTGAAGCTGTCGCGTCGCGATATTCCATATTGCATTGCCAAGAAACGCGATGGTGCGACCACGGTTTCAGCAACCATGATCCTGGCAGAAAAGGCCGGTATTCGTGTCTTTGCGACTGGCGGCATCGGTGGTGTTCATCGTGATCTGGCTGGCAATTTCGATGTATCGGCCGATCTGACCGAACTTGGCAAAACCAGTGTTGCGGTTGTCTGTGCTGGAGCCAAGGCGATCCTTGATATCCCCAAGACGCTTGAGCATCTTGAAACGCTTGGCGTTCCGGTTATTGCCTATGGGACCGATGAATTCCCGGCATTCTATTCGGTCGAAAGCGGCCACAAGGCGCCGCTTCGCCTTGATAGCCCGGAAGATTTGGCGGCATTCCTGAAATCGAAATGGGAATTCGGTCTTGAAGGCGGTGCTGTGATTGGCAATCCGCCAGAAGCCGACAAGGCATTGGCACGCGAAGCCATCGAAGGCGCGATTGATGATGCACTGGCCGAAGCCCAGAAAAAAGGCATTCACGGACGTGATGTCACCCCGTTCCTGTTGGCACGTGTCACGCAACTGACCGAAGGCAAAAGCCTTGAAGCCAACATTGCCCTTGTGCGCAACAATGCGCGCCTGGGCGCAAAGATCGCGGTTGCCATGGCAGGCTGATCAAACAGATCGCTATCCGAACAGACGAAGGGCTGGCAAATGATTGCCAGCCCTTTTTCATTTAATCACGAAGATGTCCGAAGATATCCCTGCCCCTCGAACCCGGGTTTGATGCGGGTATCGTCAATCGGAGTGCCCCAGTGGGTCGTACTGGGCAGTATACCAGCCCATACCGGCCAGTCATAATCTTCGTCATCATCGACCGGATCGCCGGCGCGCACCTTTGCAGAAACCTGTTCAAGATCAAATCCAAGGAACATCGTGGCTTTGAGTTCCTGTTTGTTTGGCTGGCGGATTTTATCCCAGCGCCCCGGTTCAAGCTTTTCGACAAACAGGCGCGAATGTTCCATCTTGTCGGCGTCATCGGTTACAACCGCGCCCTTGCCATAAATGATGACCGACCGGTAATTGGCGGAATGATGAAAGGCAGAACGCGCCATCACCAGACCATCAAGATGGGTGATGCACAGGCAGGCTTCTGCGCCATCGGCAATCGCCGCCAGAATGCGGTTTTTTGACGCACCATGGATGTAAATCCGTTCACCCACACGCCAGTGCGCGGTCGGGATCATGGCCGGACGACCATTGACCACCGTGCCGACATGACAAATCAGCGCATCATCAATAATGCCGTGCACAAGTTCACGGTCATAAGACGCGCGTTTGGGTCCGCGGACAACTTTGGTGTGGGGATGGACTTCATATTGTTCGGGCAAGGTCATATCAGCCATGGCGGTCTCGTTCTTTTATTCGGGTGGCAATCAATGGCGCCATCATCGTTAGAATTGGACTTTTAAAAAGGTCCATTATAGTAAAAATGATAGATCCAATTTAACCCGCAGGACCGCCGATGCCACGCAGTGATTACAGCTGGATTTACCCAAGCCAGATCGACGGGGACAACGAGCCCGGCGCAACCACGGCCTATCGCAGACTTTATCACGGCATCCGGTCCGCCATTCTGGACGGGCGCCTGCATCCGGGGGAACGGCTTCCGGCAAGTCGTGATCTGGCAAAGTCACTGGGGATATCGCGCAATACGGTGGTGACCAGTTTCGATTTGCTGACATCCGAAGGATATCTTGAAACCCGCATTGGCGCTGGAAGCTTTGTTGCCCGCTCACTCCCTGATCGTGACATGCAGACCGTGTCACAAACCGGAACGCCCCCGTCGCGGGGATCGGACGCGCGCCCATTGCATCTTAGTCAAAGCGCGTCACGGATGCTGGCATATCAGCGACGGTTTCCGCGTTTTCGCGTTGCCCGCCCGTTCAACCCGGCAACGCCGGATCTGGACGGTTTCCCGTTTGATATGTGGGCGCGCCTTTTGCGCCGCGCCTGGCGCGCGCCAAATATCGACCTGACCATTCCCGATGATCCGATGGGATTGCCGCAATTGCGGGCGGAAATTGCCAAATGGCTGCGCCAGTCGCGTGGGGTCAATTGCCACGCCGATCAGGTCATGGTGGTTTCCGGTGCCCAGCAGGCACTTGATCTGATTGCCCGTGCCCTTGTTGATCCGGGCGATATCATCGCAACCGAGGACCCCGGTTACGAGGGCATTCGCGGGGTACTGGCATCAAGTGGCGCCATTGTGCATCCGGTGGCGGTCGACGATGAAGGATTATGTGTTGCACGGTTATCCCAAACACCGTCCCCATCCAGGGTGATTGTGACCACCCCGTCGCGCAATTATCCGCTGGGCACCACATTGTCCCTGTCGCGGCGACTGGCACTTTTGCAATGGGCACAGGCCCATGACGCCTGGATTGTTGAAGACGATTACGACAGCGATTACCGCTATGACGGGCCGCCACTTTCATCGCTTCAGGGGCTCGATACCGATCATCGGGTAATTTATGTCGGGACGTTTTCACGGGTCCTGTTTCCGGGTATTCGGCTTGGCTATCTTGTTCTGCCACCGGCATTGATCCCGGCTTTTCGTGGCATGCGCGGTTTTGCCGACGGTGTTCCGGCACCAACGGCACAGGCGGCCCTTGGTACATTCTTTGCCGAAGGGCATTTTGGCAGTCATGTCCGCAAAATGCGGATGCGATACGGGGAAAGACGCGCCCATCTCAAGGATCTGATTGCAAACGGCGCGTCAGGATTGCTTGCGGCAATGCCATCGGATGGCGGATTGCATCTGTGCGCCCGACTGACAGGCGGCCATGACGATATATTCATTCAGGAAAAAATGGTCGAGGCCGGTTTGGATTGCCGGGCTCTTTCATCCTATTACCATGACAAATCACCCGAAAATGCAGAAACCTTGCCCAAGGGGCTGGTTCTTGGATTTGCCGGCTGGGACAAAAACCAACTTTCTGACAGCTTCGGTGAACTGATCGAAATTCTGAAACGTAATGCTTGATGTACCCCGAGCCAGAGAGAGTGGCGTGACATCCCCTCAATACGCTGTCACAGTCACGACACTCTCTCCCCTCCGGCTTTGAAATCCCCGCAGGACAAGAAACTTCAGGATTACCAATGACCCAACGCCCGATCGCCATCATGTGGTTTCGAAACGATCTGCGTCTGGCGGATAATCCTGCCTTGCGTGCGGCTGTAAAGTGGGCGTCCGAGCATAATGGTGTGGTGCTGCCGGTCTTTATTCTTGATCCGGTCATTGACGGTCAGCTTGGCGGGGCAACGCGCTGGTGGCTTGAAAAAAGTCTGTCTGCCCTAGCGCAAGGCATTGATGGCCTGGCCGCAAAGTCATCGGCCCAAATTCCATCCTTGCGCCTGTTTCACGGTGACGCGCATGGGGTTCTTGAAACCATCATCGGGTCTTGTGACGTCAAGGCGGTGTTTTGGAACCGCCTGTATGACAAACCATCAACAGAACGCGACACCGACATCAAATCCGCATTGTCTGATCGCGGCCTGACATGTGAAAGCTTCAAGGCCAATCTTCTGTTCGAACCGTGGGAAGTCAAAACCGGTAACGGCACGGATTTCAAGGTCTATAGCCCGTTCTGGCGGGCCTGCCAGAAATTTCCACCACCCCGTACGCCAATTGCCGCCCCGGACACGATTGCACTGTGCGATGCTGAACTTGGTGACGAAGTAAGCCTTTCGGCCCTTGATCTTGGCCCCAAACCGTTTGACTGGGCCGGTGGCCTTGCCGAACGGTTCACCCCGGGTGAACAAGGGGCAAAAGACCAGCTGTTTGATTTTATCGATGATCGTCTGGTTGATTACGCCGATCTGCGCGACCGGCCAGACCGCCGGGTAACGTCCGAGCTTTCCCCGCATTTGCGTTTTGGCGAAATCAGCCCCTATCAGGTGTGGCATAGTGCAAGCCATTATGCCGATGCCCATCAGGGACAGGGGAAAACCGCGTCAAAATTCATGTCCGAACTGGGATGGCGCGAATTTGCCCATCACATTCTGTTTCATGCCAAAGACCTGCGATCGGTACCATTGCAGGGGCAGTTTGCGCATTTTCCATGGTCAGAAGATCAGGACGCCCTTGCACGCTGGCAAAAAGGCCAGACCGGTTTTCCCATTGTCGATGCCGGCATGCGCGAACTTTGGCACACCGGCTATATGCATAACCGGGTCCGGATGATTGTCGGTTCGGTTTTGGTCAAGCATCTGCTGATTCATTGGCGCGCGGGGCTGGCATGGTTTGACGATACGCTTGTTGATGCCTGCCCGGCCAATAATGCCTTTTCCTGGCAATGGATTGGTGGATGCGGGGCGGATGCGGCCCCGTATTTCCGCATTTTCAACCCGGTACTTCAGGGTGAAAAGTTTGATCCGGCCGGTGACTATGTCCGTCAGTGGGTGCCAGAACTGCGTGACATGCCCGAACAATATATCCACAAACCGTGGGAAGCATCGCCCTTGATCCTCAAGGCCGCTGGCGTCCGTTTGGGCACCGACTACCCCGAACCGGTTATCGGCGTCAAAGAAGGCCGTGAACGCGCCCTTAGCGCCTATCAGGACATGAAACAGGCGGCATCTTAGGCACCCGGCTTCACCCGCCCCGCAGCAACCGGGTTACCTACTTCCAGAACAGCTTTTGTTCTGTGAAGTTCTTGCAGGCTTCTTCAAGGCCAGGAAGTTCATGTTCGACGCGTGCGCCAAACCAGCCCGACACCAGTCCGACCGCAACATGCCCGTCAGCTGACAGTTCGGGCGTCAGGGCCGAAAGCCTTGCCTCGGCAACGGCGGCGTCCTGAAGCTGTCCCAGAATTTGCTGCATCGATGTCAGTCTGGATCGGAACTTTTTGACCTTTTTGGCCGGATAGACCGACCCGAAAAACTCGGTCCCATAGCGCATCTGTTTGACATCAAGGCGCAAGGCATGAAGTTGCGGCGTAGTGAGTTCGGCGACATTTTCGCCCCGCTTGGTGACCCGCTTATAGGCCCGATCAAGAAGCGGTGTTGCCAGATCAGTGACCGGGGATGCCATTGCCTTCATCTGTTCGGCACTGGCCCCTGATGCCCAGCGCGAATAACTTGCCCAGGCCCCCAGGATCAAAAGAAGCTGACCATATTCCGGCGCATCCAGCATCACCCGGGCCGCGTCCAATGCCTTGGCACGCTGTTTTTGGGCTGCGATGCGCAATTCGGCAACGCCTTGGTGATCGGGAAAACGTTCTTCGATCAGGGGCAGGGTCTCGCCCAGGAAAACATCCCAATCGCGCAAACCATCCAACCCCTTGCTGCATGATTTAAGCAAACGGCGCAGCAAGACGGCCTCGCCAGCCGGAAGGTTTCTTTTAAAAAGGTTCAGCGCGACCCGCAATCGACGCATCCCGATGCGCATCTGATGGCAGCCTTCAACATCAAGATCCTGACGAACACAGACCTCGTTGCTGAGAATCATCCGAAGCCCCTGCCCCAGCATGGTGCGAAATGCCGTTTCAGCCGACATGTCATCGGTCAGTTCAACCGGGGCTGCGCGGTACGCGCCGGGGGCCCGATCAAGATAAAGGTCACGCCCGCGTGATGCCTTGGAGCGCATGCTTAACAACAAAGGCACCGTGCGCTGCAGTTCAAGTGCGAGATCAAAAAGTGCCGCCGGATGGCCTTTTTTAAGCTCAAACTCGACCTCGGAAATCGGAACTTCCTTTTCACCTGATCGCACCACACCCTGATCGATCGCCAGTTCCATGACAGCATCGCGATAGGTCAAATCAACGGCACTTCGTTTCAGGTCGCTTTCGAAGATACGGTCGATCTTCTTTTTTCGGGCAAACTTGTTCAGAAGCTTTTTGACGTCCTTATCGGTAAACAGATCAAGATCAAGCACACCGTCTTCGAGTTCCACCGTCCATTCATGACGCGATGGCAGTGCTTCACGCAGGCCGTTGGATGTCTTGACTGTTTGCTCCCAGCCTTTGGTGCCTTTTTTGCGCACGCGGATCGCAAGCCCCTTGTTGGCAAGGGCAAGCTTGGGCGTGTCATGGTAAATAGAGACAAGATGCGTCGTCATCAGACGCCGACCTTCCTTGACCTCGCGCAGGACCGGCGCGTTCTTAAGGCGCGCAACGTGTTTCGGATCGATCCGAAGTTTCAGTTCGATCTCGATCTGCTTCTCAGTCATGTTTGTCCCCTGGGCATCCAGTTTTCGGTGACGCGGGAGCCACCGGTTCGTTAAGCGAACTCCGATAACATTTTGCTGCCGTCTGATTTCAAAGCGTACCGGAATGTAAAATTTCCGCAACAAAAGGCGTAAAGCCGTTCTTAATCAAGCACTAAACGCAGATCTGGCGGCTCGCACAGTTTCGGCTTTTCATTTGAAATCCAGACTTGGGGATTCTGTTCATTTGAGCAGTTTTGTCCCCCTTCTTTGCTGGTTTGCATCAAGGACCATGCGACGTTCCCCAAAAAATTTGCTGTCACACCGGCCCGATTCCCGACATCCGGCATTTTTGCGCATTCGCAAGCATGCGAAAACCAGCAACCATCTGAAAGTACAGGACTAAAATCGCATCCCCACCCCTTTGATCAGGTCCCAGCGATATCAAACATCCCTATGCTGTTTGCGGGACATTAAAAATTGAGGGCAAAAATGCAGACCAAAAAACTTATCGGCTTTGCCGTTATTGGCACCACCCTGTTGTTGGCGGGGTGCCAGACCACCCGGAATTACTCTTTTTCGGAATGGCAGGAACAGCCGATCGGCAAATCGCGGTTCAACGTTCCGACCATTTCAAACATCCCTGTCACAAAGCTTGAACAGAACGACCGCAACAACGGTCAGGTCCAGAACGAAAAGTGGGAACTGGGCTGTGGCAACGGGATTGTGACCAGCTCTTATACGTTTGATGTCTGGTTTACCCAGCAAACCGAACAGAAACTCAAAGACGAAGAAGAATTTCGGGCCGAATTTGCCAAGAACAATATCGAGATCCTGAAAACCTATCCGGTTACGTCAAACGATAACGGTCGTGCCGTCGGCTATTACGCGGATGCCAATATCGGCAACATTTCCGAGTGCAAGGTTGCCAAATTCGGCTTTCGCGCGACCCGCGGGCAGAAGATCTATGACAATGATCATGGCGGGATCGATGCCGTGGTCAGCGTCTATTATTGCGGCCAGCCCGATCTGAACATGACCAAGCTTATTCAGGGCATCAGCCTGGTCAAGGATCGCGACGCCTATGGCGCGCAGGTTGCCGCACTTCCGAAACAGCAATGCCCTGCCCGCAAATCAGCCGCATCGCAATCCTCATCCTTTGAAGACAGCAACTGGGCGACCGTGAAAAAAGGCGATTACAAACGCACTTTCGCGATGACCTGGGGCGATGGCTTTTCCGACGGTTATCTTGATACCCAGATCAGCCTCAAGGACTATGGCGGATCAATGGAATTTGTCGGCCGCAACAGCGCCAACTGCAAAATGCAGCTGAGTGTCAGCAAATATGACAGCCCGGCCGAAGGCAGCTGGTTTACCAATTGCGACAGGGGCGATTTTGCGTCGGGCACCTTCACTCTGGATCGCAAGCGCAACCTGACGGGCGAAGGAACGGATCAGGACGACAAAGCCGTTGCTTTTACCTTGTGGCTTCCGAATACCGACAGCTGACAGGATGGAGAAACAAAAAACCCGGCCACAAGGCCGGGTTTTTTTGGCTACCGAAAGTGGTGCCCAGGGGCGGACTCGAACCACCGACACGCGGATTTTCAGTCCACTGCTCTACCAACTGAGCTACCTGGGCAAATCCGACTTTCGTCTCCGTCTCCGGAGTGTTCCCTGCGGAACGAGCGGGGTTATACAAACTCCTTTGGGGCTTGTCTAGCCTCAAATCGCATTTTTTTTGCGATTAAAATTCTTCTTCATCTTCAAGGTCTTCCAGATACTCCGGCGGCTCGGTCGCGGGAATTGCATAGCTTTCATTCAACCACTTCCCAAGGTCGCGATCCGCACAGCGTCTGGAACAGAACGGCTTGTATTTGTCGTCTGCCGGCTTGCCGCAAACCACGCACTCGGAGCTGACTGTTTTCGTTGTATTTTCTTGGGTCATCCTAATTCTTTTCCAACCGGTAACTATCGTTTTCAAGGGCCGGATCGGCCAGGATTTGCGGGACCGTTCCAAACGCCCTGATCAGTATCTGGCGCGCATCATCACTTTCAGCAAGTCTTTGCGCAATGTCACTGGCAACATACAAACGCACCGTTCCCGCCAGTCCCGCGCGACTTTCCCCGACCACATTTCGCAAGACATTGTTCAATGCCGAAACAGCATTAAGCCGTGCCTGATCCTGTTTGACCAGAATCCGTGCTGCCAGCGATTCGCCGGCGCGCTGACGGCTGAATTCATAAAGACCCAGCCGGGTAAATCCGCCAATTTGCACGGCACCATCAAGTTCCGGCCCAAATGCGGCCTTGATCGCGGCATCAAATTTGTCACGCCCGGCACGGCTTTTCATCCGCAACGGATCAATCACGACAAGACCGCCAATATTGCGCAGCCTGATCTGGTGGAAAATTTCGTCCGCGGCCCGCAGATTGATGTCTATTGCACGGGATTCCGGATCACGTCCGCTATCTGCGCCTGCCCCATTGACATCAATCGCACATAACGCTGTTGCCTGATCAATTGCGATCCACCCGCCCCCGGCAAGGTCGACTTTTGAATTCAGGGCATTGGCAATATCGGCCTCGATGTCCTGATCATCAAACAGCAAACGTGACCCGCCATGGCGCAACAGATGATCTTCGGCCTTGCCGCGTGCCTTTAATATGCCGCGCAATCGAACAAATTCATCGACCCCGTCGACCAGGCATTCCTGCCCCGCCATCAGATGGCGTTCGATCATCTGATCAAGTTCCGACTGCGCCTTGCAAACCAGCAACGGTTTACGCGGGTTTGCCAGTGCGGCCTCGGCCTTTTGCCACTGGGCGCTTAGCAGCTGGTATTCACCGGCAATCGCGTCTTCGTCCCAATCTGTGGCCCCGGAACGCAACATGATGCCATCGTCGTGTGACTGGATGTTTTTCAGGATCGCAAGCAGGTTGGCGCGCTGTTGCGCATCTTTGAGTTTTCTGGGCAACTCAATCAGTTGACCACCGGGACGCAAGATCATCCCGACACCTTCGATCGCGATGCGTCCGGTCAGCTTCACGCCCTTGTCTTCAAAACCAAGGCGGGCGATCTGAACCACAACCCATTGGCCTTCGTGCAACGACCCGTCATGGCGGTCAAACGGCAACAAGCCGTCTTCCAAACCATCAAGCGCAACCATTGCGGCCGCCATTTCAGGAAGAATTTTGGAAACACGTCCAAGATGGATATCAAACCGTGCCGGGCCGCCGCGATCAATCCACAGACGGCAAATGCGGTCATTCCTGATCAGCGCGACCCTGCGTTCAAGCGCAATCGCATCAATCAGCAGGCGGTCCCGGTTATGTCCGCCAGCCGACATGATCAGACCTCTTTTGTTTGATAGCCAAGGCCGCGCAGCAGACCATCCACCTCGCACAGTGACAGTCCGACCACATTCGAATAGGACCCGGAAATCGCCTTTACAAAGGTTGCCGCATGTCCCTGGATGGCATAGGCGCCTGCCTTGCCTTTCCATTCATCATGCGACAAATAACGATCCAGATCTTCGTGCCCGAGATTTCTGAATTTGACTTGCGTTTCGATCACACGCGACCGTTCCGTGCCATCCGGTGCAATCAGGCACATGCCACCATAAACACGATGACGACGCCCCGAAAGCAGTGTCAGGAACTTGCGGGCTTCGGCCTGATCCTCGGCCTTACCCAAGGCCCGGTTGCCGCATGCGACCACCGTGTCCGCCGCAAGTACAAAAGCCCCGCCATTGCCTTTTGCAACAGCACGGGCTTTTTCCTCGGCAAGGCGGAGCGCCAGCCGGCGCGGACTTTCATCGGCCGTGGGTGTTTCGTCGATATCTGCCGGGACCACCTGATCTGGCACAATTCCGATCTGCGCAAGCAGCTCAAGACGGCGCGGCGATGCAGATGCCAGTATCAGTTTCGACAAGACGTGGCTCCCGGATATCGGATCTTAAACCGTGGGATTGACGTGCTCAAAGATGCACATCCCCGTAAACAGCAACAAGTTGCCCTGGGCGCAAAGGGTAAACTGCGCGCCAGACAAGGTCAATTTGCGCTGGAACTGGTTCCAGATTACTTGAAACGGAAGGTGATACGACCTTTGGTCAGGTCATAAGGGGTCATTTCGACGCTGACACGGTCCCCTGCGAGAACACGAATACGGTTCTTGCGCATTTTACCCGAGGTGTGGGCAAGGATTTCGTGGTCATTGTCCAGCTTCACGCGAAACATCGCATTGGGCAGAAGTTCAACGACGGTGCCCTGAAACTCGATAACGTCTTCTTTAGCCATGTGACTCCTAGCTTTCGTATTGCAATATCAAAATACCGGTGGGGCGCAAACTGCTCTGAACCGGGCAAAAGGTCAAGTTCTTTCGCATGTCATGGCGGGCGTCTCAGCACTGCATCTTTGGCATGGCAGCGATATTTGATCTGACCGGTGCGGGGTTGCGCCCCTTATCCGGATTGCCAACAAGCCCACATAAATGATGATTGATCCTTTGCCCCGGCCTTGTGCCCGCGTATTGTTCCAACAATCAATCGCCCCGTTTCAAAGGAAAATACGGATGCCCCGCCACCCGGAAATTCGTTTGGCCCAAAAGCCCGACGTCCCCGCCATCCATGCCATGCTGCTTGAAATCGCCAAAACTACCGGCTGTGAGGACAAATTCAGAAGTACGCCCGATGATTTGGTCCGTGACGGCTTTGGCGACAGCCCGGCATTCGAGGCATTGATCGCAACCGATCACCAGACGCCGGTCGCGGTTTGTGTGTTTTTTCCCAGCTATTCAACATTTCGCGGCAAAGCCGGGCTTTATATCCAGGACCTTTATGTCGCGCCGTCTCATCGCGGGGGCGGTTTCGCCCGGCATCTTGTTGCAAATGTTGCCCGCCGAGCACGTGCATCCGGCAAAAGTTATATCCGGCTGTCAGTTGATGCCGAAAATATGGTGGGCCAACGATTTTACGAAAAGCTTGGGATGCGTCACGCAACTGATGAACGGATTTTCGTTCTTGATGGACCGGCATTCGACCATCTGGCAACAGAGGCCAGCTGATCTTGCTAGATTTTCGGTGCCGGGCCGACCGGGAAACGATCAAGGATGCGCTTTTTGATCTGATCGCGGACCTGACGATAGGCATCAAGTCTGGTTTCGCGCGATCCTTCGATCATGGTGGCGTCAAAGGTATTCCAGAATTCGACATCACAGGCCATCGTGCGGGTCATCTCCACCGCACGGTGCTGGGCCTCGGGCGACATGGTGATAATCAGGTCAAAGAACCCGTCTTCGAGCTGATCGAATGTCTTGGATTTATAGGATGAAATATCGAGCCCGATTTCATCCATCACGGCGATGGCAAAACCGTCAACATCGCCTGCACGTACGCCGCAACTTTCAACATAAACGCGTGTTCCGTGATAATGACGCAACAATGCGGCCGCCATCACGGAACGAACGGCATTGTAACTGCAGGCAAAAAGAACCGAGCCGGGAAGTTCTTCTGCCACGTCGCCTTAACCCCGGATGTGAAGAACACAAATCAGCGTAAACAGGCGACGGGCCGTATTTTCATCAATCGTCACCTTGTCGGTCAGAAGCTCGCGCAATTGCTCCGACCCTTCGTTATGCAGGCCGCGCCGCGCCATATCGATCGTCTCGATCTGGGCTGCACTGGCCTTTTTGATTGCGTCATAATAGCTTTCGCAAATCATGAAGTAATCTTTGACGATCCGGCGGAACGGCGACAAGGGCACGGGAATGGTGGTCAGGTTTTCACTATCATCATCGCCGCGCACATCCATATAGATGCGATTGTCTTCGATGCGCATATGAACCGAATACGGACCTTCGAACCCGCCAGCAGGCTCGAAGTGATTTTCTTCCAGCAGGTCGTAAATTGCCACAGCCTGCTCGTGCTCGACCTCGGGACGGCGACGCACCTTGTATTTTTCATCAAGATAAATACCGGCGATACACTGATTTGAAGCCATGGCTTTCTCCCTGCGGTCCCCTTACGCGCTGCACTGCAACAGCTTACATCTGGTTTGACCGGATCGCTACTGAAAGTCCGTGTGCCTGCAAACCTTCACTTTCTGCCAGTGCAATTGCGGCCGGCCCGATTTTGGCAAGGCTTTCGGGTGTGCACTTGATCAGCGAAGAACGCTTGATGAAGTCCAGAACCCCAAGACCGGAAGAAAACCGTGCCGAACGGGCGGTTGGCAGAACGTGGTTCGGCCCGGCGACATAGTCACCAATGGCTTCCGGCGTGTAACGACCCAGGAAAATCGCGCCGGCATGATGAATGTCTTCTGCCAGGGCGTCCGGGTCATCGACCGCCAGTTCAAGATGTTCCGGTGCGATCCGATCCACAAGGGCCGGAGCCTGCGACAGATTTTCGACCAAGACAATTGCACCAAAGTCGCGCCAGCTTGCGCCCGCGATTTCTGCACGTGGCAAGGTTTCAAGATGCGCATCAATGGCTTGTTGCACGCGATCGGCAAACCCGGCGTCATCGGTAATCAGAATCGACTGCGCAACCGGATCATGTTCGGCCTGCGACAACAGATCGGCTGCGACCCAGCTTGGATCGTTGCTGCCATCCGCAACCACAAGGATTTCCGACGGACCGGCAATCATATCAATGCCGACCTGACCGAAAACGCGACGCTTGGCCGCGGCAACAAAGGCATTACCCGGACCAACGATCTTGTCGACCGGCTTGATGGTTTCAGTGCCATAGGCAAGGGCTGCGACCGCCTGTGCGCCGCCGATACGGTAAATTTCGTCGACACCGGCAATACGGGCCGCGGCCAGAACCAGCGGGTTCATTTTGTTATCCGGGGTCGGCACAACCATGACAAGGCGTTCAACACCGGCCACCTTGGCCGGGATCGCATTCATCAGAACAGATGACGGATAGGACGCCAAACCGCCAGGCACATAAAGACCGGCTGCCGAAACAGCGCGCCAGCGCCAGCCAAGCTCAACCCCGGCTTCGTCGGTGTAACGTTCATCCGTCGGCATTTGCTTGGCATGATAGGCTCCAATGCGTTCGGCGGCCAGTTCCAGCGATTTAAGCAAGTCCGCATCAATATCGGCAATTGCAGCATCAACTTCGGCGGCACTGACCACCATGCCCTTGGCATCGATATTCAGACGGTCAAAGCGATTGGTATATTCACAAACGGCTTCGTCACCACGTGCACGCACGTCGGCGATGATATTGGCAACAGCGGCATCAACATCGGCATCCGATTCGCGCTTCATGCCCAGAAGCTTGACAAAGTCTTCTTCGAAATTGGCGTCCGTAATGGAAAGCTTAAGCGGCATTGACTACCTCGGAGAAACGGTCGATCCAGGGCTGAATATCAGTCGGGCGTGTCTTAAGAGCAGCCCGGTTCACAATCAGACGCGATGTCACATCGGCGATATGTTCAATCTCGCGCAGACCATTGGCCTTAAGCGTGTTGCCGGTCGAAACAAGATCAACAATACGACGACACAAACCAAGCGTCGGTGCCAGTTCCATCGCACCATTAAGCTTGATGCATTCGGCCTGCACACCGCGGGCTGCAAAATGGGTTCGGGTTACGTGCGGATATTTGGTGGCAACACGAACATGCGACCAGCGTGACGGATCATCGCCATCAATCATGTCTTCGGGTTCGGCAACAGCCAGGCGGCAATGCCCGATATTCAGATCCAGCGGCGCATAAATATCGGGATAGTCGAATTCCATCAGGACATCATTGCCGCATACACCGATATGGGCGGCACCAAACGCAACAAAGGTTGCAACATCAAAGCTGCGAACACGAATGATAT
This sequence comes from Thalassospira sp. MIT121401, assembly GCF_047125595.1. NCBI lineage: Bacteria > Pseudomonadati > Pseudomonadota > Alphaproteobacteria > Rhodospirillales > Thalassospiraceae > Thalassospira > Thalassospira sp. MIT121401. The sequence continues at coordinate 1,602,064 of NZ_CP138926.1, read as the reverse complement.
CGATATGCGGATGATTGGTGGCAAACCGAAGTGCCCGGGATTTCGGATCATCAAATGCCGCTTCCGGTTCGATCCCGGCGGATCGGACCAGTGGCATCACCTCGTCAAGAATGCGCCCCTTTGGCAGGGCAAGCACCAACTTTTCGTCACTCATAAATCAGTCGCCTTACGCGTTTGTCTGTTGTCCCGATCGCTGTGCGATCACCACCGGCAAATCAGGCCGGAACGCGGACACGTTCGATTTGCGCCCCACAGGCCGCAAGTTTTTCTTCAAGCCGCTCATAGCCGCGATCAAGATGATAGACACGGTTAATAACCGTCTCGCCCTCGGCTGCCAAGCCCGCAAGCACCATGGATACCGATGCACGCAGATCGGTTGCCATCACTTCGGCACCTGAAAGCTTTGCACTGCCGCGTACGATTGCGGATCGGCCATGCACATTCACATCCGCCCCCATGCGTCCCAGTTCAGGCACATGCATGAAGCGGTTTTCAAAAATGGTCTCGGTAATCATCGAAGCGCCATTGGCAACCGACATCAGCGCCATGAACTGGGCCTGCATATCGGTCGGGAACCCCGGATAGGGTTCGGTCATGACATCAACACCGCGAAGGGTCGCACGGTTACCCCGTACTTTCATGCCGTCAGCAGTTTCTTCGATTTCGACGCCGGCCTTGCGCATCGCATCAACCAGGCTTTCGATCAGATCCATACGGGTTCCGGTCAACTCGATCTCACCGCCGGTGATGGCCGCTGCAATCGCATAGGTCCCGGTTTCAATACGGTCCGGTACAACAGAATATTCCGCACCATGCAGGCGCGGTTTGCCGGTAACTTTCAGGGTGTCAGTGCCGATACCCTCAATCTCCGCCCCCATTGCAACAAGGCAATGGGCAAGATCCGCGACCTCGGGTTCGCGGGCAGCATTGGCAATCGTGACAACTCCATCGGCAAGCGATGCCGCCATCAGCGCATTTTCAGTCGCCCCGACGGAAACCTGCGGGAACAGGACATGTCCGCCTTTCAGGCCTTCGGGCGCGCGGGCTTCGATATAGCCCTCTGTAAGGTGGATTTCAGCCCCCATGGCTTCGAGTGCCTTGAGATGCAGGTCAACCGGACGGTTCCCGATCGCACAGCCGCCCGGCAGCGACACACGGGCAATCCCGCAACGTGCAACGATCGGCCCCAATACCAGAACCGATGCCCGCATTTTACGGACCAGATCATAAGGTGCCGTGGTCGAGGTGATTTCCTTGGCGGTCATTTCCAGAACGCGGCCAGTGTGCCCGCCATTGGGCGCATGCCCGTTCAGATGCAACGCAACACCATGCTGGGCGAGAAGATTCGCCATCGAGGTGATGTCCGCCAGATGCGGCAGGTTGGAAAGGGTCAGCGTTTCATCTGTCAGCAGGGCGGCTGCCATCAGGGGAAGTGCCGCATTTTTGGCGCCGCCAATTGCAATTTTGCCCTGCAACCGGCGACCACCGGAAATCTTGATCTTGTCCATTCAATCCTCTTTGTGCTGCGCTTGCTCGCGCAGCGAACGCGCGTCTTGGCATCTTGATGCCAGATTGGTTGCCATGCCTTTATCACAGACGCGGCAAAGTGACACCTTTTTGGCCCATATATTTCCCTGCGCGATCCGCATAGGAGGTATCGCATTCGCTTTCGGCTTTCAGGAAAATGAACTGACAGGCACCTTCATTGGCGTAAATACGTGCCGGAAGTGGTGTCGTGTTTGAAAATTCCAGCGTCACATGGCCTTCCCATTCGGGTTCAAGCGGAGTGACATTGACGATGATGCCGCAACGGGCATAGGTCGATTTGCCAAGACAGATCACAAGTGTGTCGCGCGGGATGCGGAAATATTCCACGGTGCGCGCCAGTGCGAAACTGTTGGGCGGGATCACGCAGACATCGGTCTGGCGATTGACGAACCCGTCATCGGAAAATTCCTTGGGATCGACAATGGCCGAGTCGACATTGGTGAAAATCTTGAACTCGTCGGCAACACGGGCGTCATAGCCGTAAGAACTAACACCATAGGAGATCACGCCATCGCGCTTGAAGCCGTCAACGAACGGCTCGATCATGCCTTTTTCCTGCGCCATCTGGCGTATCCAGTGATCCGGTCTTACCGACATAGTGCCACCCCTTTGTTGCGAAACAGTCCCTGTGCTTTTCTGCACCTTCGGTTTTACCCGTGCCTGACCTTCAAGATCAACCAAACGATACGCCGTTAAGCGCTTTATGACTGCCTAGTGCGATCGCACCGCTTTGAGGCCGGCGACAACGGGTGGCAGCTTCGCAACCTAGTTACCGTGCTACTCGTTCGAACTGCCTTTGGTATCAGAGTCGCCAGCGCTATCCTTGCGCGATCGCTGCTGTTGTTTGCGCTTGGCCAGATTGGCACGAAGAGCTTCGGCCTCACGCTTCAGGCGTTCTTCATTCACCGCCGGGCGGATATCGGATTTCTTTGCAGTCATGGTTCGATTTGGGTTCCGGTGTGCGTAAGGGTTCAATCCTTGGACCTGTTATAAAACAGCAGGCGAAAAATTACAGCCGATCTTGACGAAAACAGGGCGAAAAGCAGCCTTGGACAATCATTCGGAAAACTTCGCATATTTCGGGCTTGACCAATTGCTGATCCGTGGCCTATAACCCGCCCGCACCGCATGGGGCATACGCTGCTGTAGCTCAGGGGTAGAGCACTCCCTTGGTAAGGGAGAGGCCGGGAGTTCAAATCTCCCCAGCAGCACCATCCCCCACCGGATTGCCTGATGATATCGGGCTGCTGTAGCTCAGGGGTAGAGCACTCCCTTGGTAAGGGAGAGGCCGGGAGTTCAAATCTCCCCAGCAGCACCATTTCCCCAAAATAGATCGCCAATGATGGCAAATGCCTGATGCGCTGCATTTTGCAGAAATCGCATCATCCCTTCTTGGGCGTTCGACAACGCCAGCAGACTTTGCACTATGGCGAGAGCGTGCTGGCAGGCTACCTGGCGACCAAATAGCGCAATGACAGTACCGTCGGATCCACCCCAAGCGTCTTGCGGCACAGGATTGCAAGGATTAGTGGGTAACCGGCAACAGACACGGCGGCGATGACAACGCCGCCCAACATGCCAACCTGGATCATGGCGACAGCCAAACCAATTACGGTCAATCCTGCCCATACAGAAACAATTTTTGTCATTGCCCTGTGGATGCCCGTCATATTGAGCAGCGCAACACTTGGTCCGCACGCGGCCTGAACCGCATAAGCAATCAGCATCATCCGCAAGTAAGGGACAGCACCTGTATAATCGTTACCAAACAGCGACAGCAATTCCGGCGCGAAGATAAAGAAAGCACCGCAAACAGGTACTGCCACCAGCAAGGAAAAGCCCGTCGCGCGCGAAACCAGGGACTGCAATTCCCAAGTATCATCTTTGGCCATGGCCCTTGAAAGAAACGGTGCCACGACCGAATTCACGGCCGTCAAGGCAAAGGCAACAAGCATCGCCAAACGAATGACCGCGCCAATTTCGCCGGCATCAAATGCGGATAATAGGACACCTGCCAGCACGACAGGCGACTGGTTCAACAGTGCGATGGAAAGTTGGGAAAACAGAACATTCAGACCAAGCTGAAGCCAAAGTCGGATGTCTGCCATCCTTGGATGAAAGGTGCTGCGCCATTTGATGTGTCCGCCCCTGATTACAAGGCAAAGCGCCGATACCATCGCAACACTTAGTGCAATGGCATAAGAACTGACGACTGTCAGAAGGGTCAGCTCCCCATGCAGCCAAAAATAGAGCGAAAGAAGACAAACGGCAAAGATCAGGGGCCTTACGACGGCTTCTCCCACTACCGCGCGTGAAACATTGGCATCAGCACGAATTGCCCCCTGCAGTACCGAAAGAATGACAGCCAACGGCAAGCACACGCCAGCCGCAAACCCGATCTCAAGACTATAGTTTCTGAAATGGACCAGAATGGTCGCTAGGACAACACCGCCAAGGATCGACAACAGTGCTGCGAACGCCAGAACAAAGCGCTGCATGCCACTGACAAGCTGCCGTTTTCCTTCTTCGCGATATTTGGGCAAGAACCGGACAATCGCGGTATCCATGCCGAACGTTACGACAGGAGCAGCCGAGATAATCAACCCAAGTATGACCGAGAAGAAGCCGAAAAGATCCTTGCCGCCATAGCGCGAGATAAACACGCTGGCCAGAAACATCATGCCCGCCGAAAACGCATTGGCGAACAGCACGAAGATCGCGGCAAATTTCAAGTTATCTTACCCGTAAAAAGACCGGTACCATTCAACAAAGTTGCCGATCCCGGTTTCAATCGATGTTGCCGGTTTGAAGCCGACGGCATCGGTCAGTGCTTCGACATCGGCATAAGTCGCCGGCACATCGCCATCCTGCATCGGCAGCATATTCTTTTCGGCCTTAACGCCCAATGCCTTTTCGATGGTCTCGATCATATACATCAGTTCGACCGGGCTGTTATTGCCGATATTGAACACGCGATACGGCGCGGAACTGGTCGCCGGATCGGGTTTGGCCGAATTCCAGTTCGGATTTGGTTGAGCAACCGTGGAAATACAACGGTAAACACCTTCGACAATGTCATCGATGTAGGTGAAATCACGCCGCATTTTGCCTTCGTTAAAGACGTTGATCGGACGCCCTTCAAGAATCGCCTTGGTAAACAGGAACAGGGCCATATCCGGACGTCCCCACGGACCATACACCGTGAAGAAACGAAGACCCGTCGTCGGCAAGCGATAGAGATGGCTATAGGTATGCGCCATCAGCTCGTTTGCCTTTTTGGATGCTGCGTAAAGGCTTATCGGGTGATCGACATTGTGATGCACGGAGAAAGGCATTTCCGTGTTCATGCCATATACCGAGCTGCTTGAAGCATAGACCAGATGCTTCACATTATTGTGGCGACACCCTTCAAGAATATTGGTGAAACCGACAAGGTTCGCATCGATATAGGCATGCGGATTTTCGATTGAATACCGCACCCCGGCCTGTGCAGCCAGGTTCACAACATATGTCGGTTTTTCCGTTGCAAACAGATCCGCGATACCCTCGCGGTTTTCAAGGTCCATGCGCACAAATTTGAAACCGGGCTTGCCTTCCAGACGGGCAAGTCGTGCTTCTTTCAGGTTAACGTCATAATAGTCATTGACGTTATCCAGTCCGACGACGGTTGATCCCTGCTCCAGCAATTTCAGGCAAAGGTGAGAACCAATAAAACCTGCTGCGCCCGTAACGAGTACTTTTTCGTTGGCGGGTATAACAAAGTCGGACATATGCGTATGAATTCCTGATTGAATTGATTGCAGCGACGATTACCGTACCGCCGAAATTTGGCTTTCCTGATATCAGCAAGCCACACGCTGCGCAAGACATGAGCGCCCCCACACCGGCATTGGAATCCGGTGCAAGACTCCGTGCGCATTTTCTGATAACCTGCGATGTATAGTCTTTTGCGTTCAAACTTGGAAACCACTTCGACATCAATGATTGCAGCGGGCCAAACCATAGCAAATCCGAATAGCGGCGGAATGGGCGTGATCCTGAATGTTCGGGAAATCGCGCAAACGTCTGACGGGCGCGTTCTGGCCGAATATGAAGCAGTCGAAGTCCAAAAAAATTCCCGATCAGGAACTGCTGCCTCCCCCTATTCCATCGGGGGAGAAGATAATAACAGCCTGCGGACGCGCATCGTTGATCCAAGAACATTGACCGAAGCACAGGCCGTCGCCGGTGGCGTAAGCCGGGCCGAGTATCGCGACGCTGTCAAAACCAATGAAGAAAATGGTGACACTTCTTCTGCAACTTCAAACAGCACAGATCTTGATCCCGCAGAAAAAGCCGTTGTGTCACAATTGCAGGCCCGGGATTCTGCCGTGCGTCAGGAAGAAGAAGCCCATGCGGCCGCAGCAGGCCCATATGGATCGGCCCCGCAATATACCTATCAGATAGGCCCGGATGGCAATGCCTATGCTATCGGGGGGCATGTCGATGTCAGCGTTTCGATGTCGGGCAGCAAGGCCGACCGTGATCGCGCACTGGCGACATTGCAGAACGCCGCCCTTGCGCCGAATGCGCCTTCTAGTGCTGACATGGCGGCCTTCCGACAGGCCAGTCTGCAGCGGGCCACCAGCAACGACGACAGCCCTGTATTCTCAGCGGAAGAATCCGCGACAAAAAATGCACGCGCCGATAGCAGCGACCAGCCAAGTCTTTCGATTTCCGTCTGATTTCCAACCTCCGGAAATGGCCTTGCGCCTCCCGCATACTATGCAATATGGGATAAAACATTGACTCCCGCACAAGCCGACCTATCTGATCGAATAGTTGAGGCTTTCAGAAACTATCCTGCCGTTTGACACGACCCCGGTTTTGTTGAATGCTGCGCACGCGTCCGGGGGGGACGCTTGAATTATAATCTAACTATTGCGCGTAACCGTGTCGTCAGTACGGGGAGCGTTTCCGGGGCCAATCATCAGATGTCAGAGCTTCGGACAAGAACGGGTACTGCATAAAAATGAACATCCTGCTAGCAGACGACCACGATCTCGTCAGAGACGGGATTACTTCCTTCCTTAAAATCGCAGCGCCGGAAGTTGAAGTCGCGCAGGCGAAGGATTTCGCAGAAGCACTTGCCGTCGTTGACGGGGAAACAGACGTTGAGCTGACAATCCTTGATCTCAACATGCCGGGCATGAACGGTTTGTCGGGGTTGACGGTCATGCGCCAGAAGCATCCGGAGATTCCTGTCGTGATCTTGTCAGGCTCGGTAAAGCGCAGCGACGTTCTGAATGCTCTTGAGCATGGTGCATCAGGGTATCTCCCCAAAACATTGTCAGGCAAATCGCTGATCAATGCCTTGCGCCTGATTCTGTCAGGGGAGAAATATATTCCTTCTGCATTGCTTGAAGATGACGGCTCGCAAATCCGTCCTGGCGAAATTGACCTTGAAGGCCTGGCACCCGACAACCCCCTGCGTCAGCTGACCAATCGTGAACGTGAAGTTCTTGGCCTGTTGACCAAAGGGCTTTCCAACAAGGAAATCGCCAAGCAGCTTACGGTTCGTGAAATCACGGTCAAAGTCCATCTGACCGGCATTTTCAAGAAGCTTGGCGCTGCCAACCGTACACAGGCTGTCAAAATTGCCATGCAGCTTGGTTGGGAAGCCTAAAGGCAACCAGCCTTCTGCCCGATATAAAAGACAAAAAAGCCCGGCTACGACCGGGCTTTTTCTTTGACCGGATCCTGTACTGCTCCGGCATCTACTCTGGCATCATTGAATACAGACTTCCGACAATTCATCCAGAATACCCAGAAGTTCCTTGAGGTTGAGTGGCTTGGACATCACCATCACCGGGGCATCGGCACCGTCATCGTCGACCGGGCGCTCTGCATCGCCGGGATGCCCGGTCATCACGATAACCGGCAATGCCGGGTCGCGGCTGCGCAGTTCCTTGACCAGGGCATTGCCGTCCATTTGCGGCATCCTGATGTCTGTAATCAGAATATTGGGCTGCACCACCGCTGCAAGTGCCAACGCATCTTCACCATCACTGGCCGCAGAAACGTTATAGCCCTGTGCTTCGAGATATCCCGATATGATTTCCATGGCGTCAACTTCGTCATCCACCACCAGAATTCTGATGTTCTGACGCGTTTCTGCATTCAATCCCGCGTCCCCTCCCGGGTGCCCTTCCGGCTCATATTCCGTCTGATCTGCATCGCTTGCGTCAAAGCTGACGATGGGAAGGGTCACTTCAAAACAGGCACCATCACCTTCGTTCCTGACATCAATCTTGCCACCCATTGCTTCCACAATGCCGAAACTGACCGACAGCCCAAGGCCCGTGCCCTTTCCAACATCCTTTGTTGTAAAGAACGGATGGAACAACAAATCAATGGCGGCTTCGGGAACGCCACCGCCATTGTCATTCACCGCCAGCTTAAGCACCTGATTGGTCTTGTCGACCATGGCGCTGACCCGGATAAGACCGCCGATATTTCCATCATCGCCATTTTCGTTAATCGCGTCGCGGGCATTGGTCAGCATATTGACAAGAACCTGTTCAAGCTGAACCTGGCGACCATTGACCAGACAGGCCTGGGCAGGTGGCACCACTTCGATTTCAATGCCCGAAAGCCGACAATCATGTTCAATCATGTCCACCGAACTTGCCACAGCACGCATCGGATCAAACGGCACGAAGTCATCATCATCAGGCCGGCTGTAAATCTGCAGATGCTTGATGATTTCCGACATGCGTTCGGTCTGGCTGCTGATCAGCGCCAGTCTTTCATGCTGAAAGACTGGCTTGACCGCATCAAGATCATATTGAAGCGCACAGGTATCGGCCGCCATGCGAATAACATTCAGCGGCTGGTTCATTTCATGGGCAACAGAAGCCGCCATTTCACCAAGGGTCGCAAGCTTGGACGTCTGGACCAGTTGGCGTTCGATTTTGCGCTTCTCGGTAACGTCTTCGGCCAGCATCAGCATCGCCGGCGCCCCTTCATGGGTAAACGCAATGGCGGAAACTTCGAGTTCCACATTGTCCCCAGCCGGGCGCTGACACATGATGGTGAAATCTGCACGCCCGGTGTATCCATCCCTGTAACGGGCAATATACTCGCCCAGCGTTTCCTTGCTTGCCGGATGAACCATTTCCATAAAGGACCGACCGATAAGGGCTGCACTGTCGTCTGCACCAAGGATCGAAAGCCCCTGCTGGTTGATATAGGCGATTTCTTCCCCGCTCAGGATGGAAATCAATTCGGGGGCAAGTTCAACCAGTTTGCGATAACGTTCTTCACTTTCCTTAAGAGCACGCTCGGCGCGTGATCGCTCAATCGCGTAGCGGATGGACCGTCGAATGGTGCGACCGTCCGGGAATTCCTTGGTCAGATAATCTTCGGCACCATGCTGAAGCGCCTCGAAAGCCAGTTCTTCATCCTTGTGTCCGGTCAACACAACAACCGGTGCTGTGTTGGCACAGTCCCTGATACGGCTGATGGTCGTCACGCCCGAAGAATCCGGTAATGTCAGATCCAGCAAAACAACATCAAAAACCGCATCAGGACCCTCTCCGTTCAGCACGGCCATCGCGGAAGTCAGATCGCTGCGATGTTCAATATCAAACGGCTCGCCGGTCTCCTCAAGGAGTGTGCGGACAAGAAACGCATCACCGGGGTTATCTTCCACAAGAAGAATGCGAAACCGTTGTTCAAGCATCAGATTGACTTCCAGCTAACAAATTGACGGGCCCCGTTTACCGGAAGTACCGATCGGGAACCTGCTGATTCTGCATGGTTTTGACCTTACTAGCAATCCTGCACGTCAATCAGAACTCGACCTTTGACCTGACCTTTCAGGATTTTCTCCCCCCAAGGCAGAATTTCGGACAAGGCAACCTTGGTCGTCGCTGCAGACAAATGATCGCTCGGCAATTGTCTGGCAAGGCGTTCCCAAGCCTTCACACGATAGTCATAGGGACACATCACCGAATCAATTCCGATCAGCCGAACCCCGCGCAGCAGGAACGGTATGACCGTAGCCGGAAGATCCGGACCACCGGCAAGACCGCATGCAGCCACCACACCGTGATACTTCATTTCTGACAATACATTCGCAAGTGTGCTGCTGCCGACACTGTCAATCGCACCAACCCATTTCTCGCTTAGAAGCGGCTTGCTGGTATCGGTCAATTCGTTGCGATCAACGATTGTCGTCGCACCCAGGTCACGAAGATACTGATGTGTTTCGGCACGCCCGGTCGATGCGGCAACCCGGTATCCCAGCGCCGCCAATATCGATACCGCAACTGACCCGACACCCCCGGCAGCACCGGTTACAAGAACCTCACCATCCTGATCAGGTGAAACACCCTGCTCCTCAAGGGCCATAACCGCCAGCATGGAAGTGAAGCCCGCCGTGCCGATGGCCATGGCCTGATCTGCCCCCAGCCCGTTTGGCAGCGGAACCAGCCAATCCGCCTTGACACGGGCATATTGCGCATAACCACCCCAGTGGGCCTCGCCCACGCGCCAGCCGGTCAGGATGACCTCATCACCGGGTTTATATCGCCGGTCCGTTGATGAAACGACCTCACCGGAAAAATCGACGCCAGGCACATGCGGATAGGATCGAACGAGGCGCCCCAATCCGTTCAGGATCATGCCATCCTTGTAATTAAGGGTCGACCATTTCACCCGAACCAGAACATCACCTTCTGGCAAATCTTCGGTCGTCAGATTTTTGAAACTGGCCGAAACGGACTTGTCCTGCTGATCAAGAACCAATGCACGGAATGTATCACTCATGACTTTCTTCCCTGTCTGACGGTTTTTATGACCAAAGGTTAGTCTTCGATCCCTACCCCGTCAAACCTGCTGTCCGGATCATGACAATTGTGTCAGACGACAGTGTCACTCGGCCAACCCCGGCTGGGTTGGCGAGACCGGGTATTGAGCACCCCCCCAAATGGCAATGACAACTATCGCGACGACAATAAGCAAAAGGTAAAGCCAGACCCGGCGCGTCGATTTCGCAGCACGCTGATCAAAAGAACCAACATCGTCCTGGATCTCTGGTGGCAAACTTCGATAGGACAACCAGCCTAGCAACGGCACAATGACAAGATCATCAAGCCAGCCAATACCAACAAGAATATCAGGCAAAAGATCGACTGGACTGATCAAATAGACCAGTCCGCCAAGCAGCAAAGCTTTCGACTTCCAGCTGACATTCCCCCGAAAAAGGGTCCGCAAAAGATTTGGGACAATCATCCAGACTGAAGATCTGATCTTGGGCATAGCCGCCTCCTGTCCTAAATCAGGGTTGGGTGCAGTCTTTAGGGTGCCAGTGTTTCAAACACATCTTTTTCCGGAGCATGACCCAAAACATTGGCCTGATGCCACAGCGCAAAGAAAAGAAGATGCCAGCAAGCCGCACCTTCGCGTTTTCCCGGTGTATTGAACAGTTTTTCAACCTTTGACGGGTCGGCGATTTCAAGTATGCCCGCCTGATTGGCAACCAAAGGTCCCAGACGCTTACCCTGTCCTGAAATCCATTCTGCAACCGGCACAGTAAAGCCACGTTTTTTCGCAAATGGATGGGCCATCGGCAAGCAGCGTTCCAGCCAGCTGCGCAGCAGGAACTTGCCAACTCCCTTGCGAACTTTAAGACGATCCGGCAACTGATAGGCAAATTCGGCAACCATCGGATCAAGGAATGGTGTTCGCCCTTCAAGCCCGTGTGCCATCAGCATGCGATCAAGCTTGATCAGCAAGTCATTTGGCAACCAGTCGGAACAATCAACAGCCTGCGCCACCGCAAGTCTCGAACGCTTTCCGCGGTTTTCCCGACTTTCAGACGCAGCAATCCCGTCGCGCCATCCTTCAAGCACATCGGGACGCAATACATCAATCTTGTCAAACGTCCCCTTGGACCGCATTACGCGCCCGCCCAGAAGAAGTGGCCGCATCACGGAACGATACCGCCCATACCCGCCAAACAGCTCATCCCCGCCTTCGCCGCACAGCACGACCTTGAAATCGCGTGCGGCTTCGCTGGCCAGTTTGTAGGTTGGAAGAATTGCATAATCTGCAACAGGATCATCCATCCGCGCAGCGACTTCCGGCAGAAGCGTCCAGAAATCACGTTCCGAGAACATGACCTCGATATGATTGGCGTTGCAAGCCTTGGCAACATCGCGCGCAATTTCTCGTTCATCATGCACGCTTGATGCTTCAAACGCTGCTGTATAGGCCGTTACCGGACGCTCATTCAGCCGGTGCATCATGCCAAGCAAGGATGCACTATCTACCCCGCCTGAAAGGAACATGGCGTAATCAACGTCTGATCGTTGATGCACCCTGACGGATTCTTCGAACACACGGTCCCAGTCGGTCAACGCTGCTTCAAGATGTGTGCCGACCGATGCACTGTCTCCAAGAACCTGACGACGGCGACGATCAATGATCCGACCATTGCTCAGCACAATGGTCTCGCCCGGCAGAAGCCGCTTGATCCCGTCAAAAATCATATCGCTGCCGGTTGTGAATTGAACCTGCAATAATTCGGAACGGGCATCTGCACGCACATCCCGACCAACCAGACCAGCCGCGATCAATGCCTGTGCTTCGGATGCAAAGGCGAAATATTCCGGCGTTTCGACATAGTAAAGCTGTTTGATGCCAAACGGATCGCGGCACAGAACAACCTGGTTTTCAACAGCATCATGAATGGCAAAGGCATACATACCGCGCAGGGCATCAAAGCCGTCAATATTGTCACGGGCATAGACCCGAAGTGCTGTTTCACTGTCTGAACGCGTCTTGAAACTGGCTTCACACAGGCTTTTGCGCAGCTCGACATAGTTATAGATCTCGCCATTGGCGACCAAGGCACTGCCATTTTCATGATAAATCGGCTGATCACCGGTATCGAGATCAATAATCGCAAGACGCGTCTGAATAAACCCGACGGGCCCCTTTACATATCGCCCCTCGCCATCGGGCCCGCGATGCCCCAACGCCGTGCATAGGCGATCAAGAATTTCGGGATCAAGGGTTTGCTTATCCTTGGCGATATAACCGGCAATTCCGCACATTAACGCGCAACCTCGTCAAAGAAAGCCTTGTATCTGGCAACCACTACGTCTTCGGTGAATTCGGCTTCAAATGCCGCACGACCGTTTGCTGACAATGTCTCGGACAAGCTCTTGTCGTCAAGGACCGTGCGAAGATCATTTGCCAATGCGGTTGCATCTTCGAGCGGGGACAGCAATCCGCTTTCACCTTGGGTGATCAACTGGACCGGTCCCTGACTTGCCTGGGCGACAACCGGCTTGCCATGCGCCCATGCCTCGATCACCATATTGCCAAGCGGCTCATGACGCGACGACGCGCAAAAGACATCACAGGTCGCAAACAGGTCGGCAACGTCACGCCGCCAACCCAGCAAACGTACGCGATCAGCAACACCGCATTCCCCGGATAGTTTCAGCAAGTCGTCTTTCAAATCACCAGCGCCCGCGATCCACAAATAGGCCCCCGGCACATCCACCAAGGCACGGATCAGGGTATCGAACCCCTTGTTTTCATGCAGTCGTCCCAGCCCTAGAATAAGCGGCGCATCGGACGGCGTGTTGAATTCGGCTCGATCAATCGCCGTGCCCGGGACCGCATCCACAAAGTTTGGCAGGTAATGGGTGCGCTCAACCGGCCACCCTTCGCGCACAAGATAGTCGCAAATATCCTTGGTATTTCCGATCAGATGATCGCAATCACGAAAATTCTTGAGCTTGTAATAGCCACCAAGCCGGGCGACCTTGGTGAACTCACCCGATGGTGTCATCCGGCTGGCCCGGTTCATCCAAGTAAGGACAATACGGGGTTTGTGTTTTTTGATTTGCTGGCGCAATCCCCAAGGGGTTCTCAAATCAAGACGCCCGCCAAACGGCAATTCATCAAAGGATACACCATTGGCCGCGAGAACCGGATTACGTCCTTCGTTCGGGCGGACAACGCAATGCTGATCAATACCGGCACGCTGAAAACCGCAGGCAAGGCGCACAAAAAACTCCTCGGCCCCGCCAAACGGACTTCCAGCCATGGTTTGCAGCAGCATTGTCATGCACCAATTCCCATCTGAGTTCGGTTATTCATCGTCATAGCGGGCTTTGAGATAGGAAATCATCGGGAACAGGGCCGCCAGAAGCGCGATTAAAAAGCCCATCCCGCCTTCCTTGTATCCTTTGCGCGATACGAAACAGCGCCAGAAGCGCGAAAAAATCCGCCGGAAATTATGACGGAATGTTCCGATATTCCCGCTTGCCCGCAAATCTGCGGCACGTGCATTGGTGTAGCTATCAAGCCGACGGATCATGTCCGAGATATTGCGATCCACAAAATGCACCAAGGCCCCGTTCAGTTTCGGCCCCTGCCGCCCGGTCATATCAATGGCCGGATGCACTCGCTGATCACCCCAAACCTTGTGACCCTTGCGAAACAGTCGCCACACCGCAGACGTCCCAAATGACGCCCCCCAACCATATCGCACCAACCGTTTGCCAACATAGTTGTCGACCGGGATCAGATAACGGTCATAAGCGCCGCTATTGACCGCCTTGCGGATTGCGATGGCCAGCTCCTCGTTGACATGTTCGTCCGCATCCAGCTCGAAAATCCAGTCGCCGCTTGCTTCTTCGATTGCCCTGTTACGACGATGCCCTTCGATATCCCAACTGCCAACAACAGTTTTGGCACCAAACTCCTTGGCAATTTCCTCGGTTCGGTCAGTACATTTGTCGCAGACCACAACAATTTCGTCGGCAAAGCTGACCTTTTCCAGACAGGCTGCAAGACGCTTTTCCTCGTTATGGGCGCACAGAACAACTGAAATACGCGGTGCTGCATCAGTCATTGGTTTTTCCTGCAAGACGATGTTCGGTAACCAGTTGGGTTGCGGCTTTGACAACCTTTTCGACCGGCAATGTTTCCATCAGGTTTTCTTGGGAAAACCGGCTGGTGCGGTTCTCGATAATCTTGTCGTACGACCAGTCTGTCCGAACAGCGCGGCCCCATTCGGCGAATGGACGATAATGTTCATCACGCGATGGACCAAACAATCCCAGTGTCGGACATCCGGACGCCGCAGCCATATGCATAAGGCCCGAATCATTCCCGAGATACAGATCGGCACGCTCCAGACAGGCCATGACGGTCAACAGGCTTTCCGTTCCAAAAATTTCCGAACACCGTCCATCTGGAATGGAACTGATGACTTCCTCTGCCATTTCGCGTTCATTGGGTGCACCAACCACCATAACATGGGCGTCTTCAAGTACAGCCCCCTTCCCGGTCAGGGTCGCAACCGTTTCGATGAAACGTTCCTTGTGCCAGGTCTTGCCAACCCAGTTCGAGGTCGGCCCGACAATCAAGAGCGAACCTTTGATATTGCCAAGCAACGCGTCGGCACGGTCCCGGCTTTCCTGATCGATCCAGATTTTTGGCAAAGGCGGCGGAGTGACATCAATCAGCGCACCAAGTTGCTCAAGCCGATGCAAATTGTCATCATTGCCTTTTTGCACCACCCGCTTCCACCCTGGCAACACATAGGCCGTGGCACTGCCGCGCAAATCGACAATCACATCCCACCAGTTCAGAACAACCGATTTCCAGAGCTTCCACCAGTGCCCGCCGCGTTTTTGCTTGGGCATTTCGATGATGCGCTCAAGGTTCGGAACGGCCTTGAAGATGGGAGCGGCGACCGGGCCACACGCGACCGTTACGCGAATACCGGGAAAGGTTTCGACATAATGGCGCAGGACAGAAGTCGACAGCACCGCGTCACCAAGACGGTTGGACGTGATAAACAGAAGACGCACGGCTTAAAGTTTCTCCAGCTCGCCTGCAACATGGATCCATTCGCGGCGATCATTGCGCGCAGCTTCGGACTGGTTGGCAAAGAATGCGCGGTCGGTCAGAAGCTGGGCTGTTATATTTCCGTATGCGGCTTCGTCCGGAACGATATAGCCGGTCTTGCCGTCCTCGATCCGGTTTCGGGCAATCCCGCCATAGGAAACAACCGGCGTTGCCGCGCCAAGCGCGTCAACGATCCATTGTCCGACATTGTCGGTGCCGTATTTGCCGTGATGGAGGAACGCACGCGCATTCGCAACCGTTTCGGCCATGTCGGCTTCGGGCTTGGGATGATAAACCCGCACACCCTTGTCAATGGCACCGCGGACCAGATCAAGGATGTCATCGGAAACATCATCATTCTCGCCTGCCATCGCCGTAAACAGGTCATAGGCATACACTTCAAGGATCGCATTCGGTGCCTTGGGCGCGACATAGGCATCCCAGATACGAATGATCTGGGCAATACCGGTTTTGGTATTGGCAACCGTCACCGCCAGTTCATCGCGCGATTCAAAAGCCCAATGCATGTTCGACGCCATGGTGAAAGCAGCTGTTGCGCCCGGTTTCACCACGATCGGCTTTTTGGCAAGGTCCGCATCAAATGATTTGGCCTGGGCATCATCGGTAAAGATGACCTGTACTTTCTTTTCCTGAAGCACCAATCGCACTTCATCCGCATTCAGTCGCGCCGGATCACAGTCAAACCACAGAACAACCGTGGCATTTGCCGGTACCGAAGGATGGCTGAGCAAAGCAGGATCGCGCCAGACAATAACAGTATTGGCCGCATCGCCACCAAAGGGCGGCAATTCGGCATCAAGTTGTCGCCATGCTACACCGCTTGCATCCTTGTCGATGCCGCCATTGCGGCGCGCTTCGACCTTGTGACCACGGGCAACAAGGGCCTCGGCCAGCGCAATGAAAGCACGTTGGCAGGTTCCCAGCGGGCGGGCTTCGCGATCCTTGGGATCAAAGCCGATTGAATGATCAAGCATCAAGATTTTCATAAGTTTGGTTCTATCTGCTCACAGGCGTTTTATGAAGGGTTTTCTTGCAGATCGTGCGGGCTTTATCCCCGCAGTCTACCCTTGCGAAATTTAGCTGATTGCCCCACATTTCGCCCAAACAAATCCGACAGATCGGAGCCAATACGATTATGAGTGAGTCTTTTTACGCCGTTCTGAGTGATCGCGCCGTCATCCGCGTGAGCGGACCGGACCGCGTCAGCTTTCTGCAAGGGCTGGTGTCAAACAATGTCGAAACCGTTTCTGCCACCAAATCGGGATATGGCGCGCTGCTGACACCGCAGGGGAAATTCCTGTTTGATTTCTTTGTCTATCAACAGGATGAGGAAAGCCTTCTTCTGGAATGCGAACGCGGTCAAAATGGCGAACGCGCCGCCGAACTGTTCAAGAAACTGCGCACGTACAAACTGCGTGCAAAGGTCGAACTGACCGATGTCACCGACAGTTACGACGTTATCGCCGTTTTCGGCAAAGATGCCCTTGCGAACCTGTTTACCGACACGACACCGGGTACGACCGGACGCATTGCCAATGGCATCAAGGTTGTTGACCCGCGCCTGAGCGCAATGGGGGCCCGCATCTTGCTGCCCAAGAATGAGCTGGCTGAAATGGCAGCAATCGGCGCATCGGAAAGCGATGAAGAATCCTATCATCAGCTTCGCGTGTCTCTTGGCCTGCCCAATGGCAGCGAAGAACTTGAGATCGAAAAATCCATCCTGCTTGAAAACGGCTTTGAGGAGCTGGGCGGGGTTGATTTCAAAAAAGGCTGCTATATGGGCCAGGAACTGACAGCGCGCACCAAATATCGCGGCCTTGTGCGCAAGCGCCTGCTGCCGATCTCGGTTGAGGGCCCGGCACCGGAAGCCGGAACCATCATCATGAACGGTGACAAGGAAGCTGGAACCATTCGGTCTGTGCACGGAAATGGCGGTCTTGCCCTGATCCGTCTGGAACGGGTTAGCGATGATGCCGACCTTGTTGCCGGCGATGCAAAAATCACGGTTCATGTTCCGGGCTGGGTCAAACTGCCCGAAACCGTGGCATAATCCACCCATCACGTGATCGCAAAATTTTGCAACCGGGCCCCGAATTCGGGGCCCGTTTTGTTTTCAAACCTGTTCGAAAGGGGTAATAACCCCTATGTTAAGGCCGGAACAAAACAGGTAACCGGAATGAAACTGCGTCACGCAGCCCCGCTTTTGATCGCATTGTTTTCTGCGCTTTGCGTCATGGCGACATCGCCAAGCATTGCATTGGAACAGCAAATGCCGCCGGGCATCAGCGACAAGCCGGTTCCGGATATGTCAATCGACGAAACCACCGCCGAACTTGCCACCATCACACAGATCTATAACCGTAAGGGCAATGAGATCAAACAGATGGCCCAAGGCGTTCTGTTGCGATTCTATCCGCAAAAGATCGTGCCGTGTGGTGCAATCGTGACCACGGTTCGCGACTGCATTGATCATGAATGGCCGGATCTGAAAAATTATCCCGGTCACTTTCTTGGCCCGCATGAACAGCCACCACTGAAGCCAACCCTGGCACAGGCGCGGATGACAGAGGAAAACTATTTCGATGCGGTTGAGCGCCTGAACATGTTGCTGCGTGCCGTGCGCTATGAAAGCACGCTTAAACCCGAAACCCGGTACCGCGCGCATATGAACGAGGTCATCGAACGCATGACCTATTTGCAGGAAGAAGAATTCCACCGCGCGGCCCTGTACGAAAAAATGTTCAAGATCGGCGGTATTGTGCTGCTGCTTCTCGGGCTGTCGGTTGGCGGGATGCTGATCATGAAACACATCGCCCACCGCAACGACCCGGATTCAGAAACCGGTCATAAATAACGGCGGCAAGTTTCCCTGCCGCCGTGTGAAGTCAGTCCCGATCGCGCCTATTTGCGACCAAGGGCCGCCTGTGCTGCTGCCAGGCGTGCAATCGGCACGCGGTATGGCGAACAGGATACGTAATCAAGCCCCTGTGCCTCGCAGAACGCGATGGATGACGGATCACCACCATGCTCCCCGCAGATGCCAAGCTTGATGTCACCCCGGGTCGCACGACCACGTTCTGCTGCAAGCCCGACCAGTTCGCCAACGCCTTCCTGATCAAGGGATACGAACGGGTCACCTGCAAAGATATCCTTGGCGATATAGGTATCAAGGAAACGCGATGCATCATCACGTGACAGACCAAAGGTCGTCTGGGTCAAATCGTTGGTGCCAAAGCTGAAGAATTCGGCTTCTTCGGCGATTTCACCGGCACGCAGGGCTGCGCGCGGCAGTTCAATCATGGTGCCCACAAGGAAGTTCAGCTTTGCCGACTTTTCGGTTTCGACATCGGCCGCAACCCTGATGATGGCAGCTTTGAGGATTTCGAGTTCCTTTTTGCCGACAATCAGCGGGATCATGATTTCCGGGATCACCGGATCACCGCCATCCTTGGAAACTTCGATCGCGGCTTCAAAGATCGCGCGCGCCTGCATCTCATAGATTTCCGGATAACTGATGCCAAGACGGCAACCACGATGCCCCAGCATCGGGTTGGCTTCGGCAAGATCAAGCAAGCGACGCTTAACGATGGCCTCAGAGACACCGGCGGCATTTGCCACCTCGGCGATTTCGGCATCGCCATGAGGCAAGAATTCATGAAGCGGCGGATCGAGCAGACGGATCGTCACCGGAAGCCCCTTCATGATCCGGAACAGATCAATGAAGTCCTGCCGCTGGTAAGGCAGAAGTTTATCAAGTGCGGTACGACGACCCTGTTCTGTCTCCGCCAGGATCATCTCACGCATTGAAATGATACGGGCCGGGTCAAAGAACATATGTTCGGTACGGCAAAGACCAATGCCCTCAGCCCCGAACCCGCGTGCGGTTTCCGCGTCATCGGGGGTTTCGGCATTGGTACGGACTTTCAGGCGGCGCACGGCGTCTGCCCATTCCATCAACTGGGAAAAATCGCCCGAAAGGTCGGGTTTCAGAGTTGCGACCTCGCCCAGCATGACTTCGCCGGTGCTGCCATCAAGGGTAATGACGTCCCCTTCCTTAAGAGTCACACCACCGGAAATCATGGTTTTGTTGGCATAATCAATCTTGATCGCGCCAGCACCACAAACGCACGGCGTTCCCATCCCGCGTGCCACAACGGCGGCGTGACTGGTCATGCCACCGCGCGATGTCAGGATGCCTTCGGCTGCATGCATGCCCGCGATATCTTCGGGGCTGGTTTCAATACGCACCAGAATAACCTTGCGGCCTTTGTTCGAAACCCATTCTTCGGCTGCCTCGGCAGAAAACACGATCTGACCGGATGCGGCCCCCGGCGATGCCGGAAGGCCCATGCCGACAACCTTGCGTTCCGCATCCGGATCAAGGGTCGGATGCAGCAACTGATCAAGCTGTGCCGGATCGACACGGCGCAATGCGTCTTCCTGGGAAATCACGCCATCGCGGCACATCTCAACCGCGATACGAAGGGCAGCCTTGGCGGTGCGCTTACCCGCACGGGTCTGAAGCATGTAAAGCTTGCCCGATTCAACAGTGAATTCCATGTCCTGCATGTCGCGGTAATGGGATTCAAGCTTGTCACGGATATCGCAAAGTTCGGCGAACACACCCGGCAGGGCTTCTTCCATCGATGTCAGATCAGAACCGGATTCTTCGCGTTCAATCTTGGTCAGCGGTGCGGGGGTACGGATACCCGCAACCACATCTTCGCCCTGCGCATTGATCAGATATTCACCATAGAACCGGTTTTCGCCGGTCGATGGGTTGCGCGAGAAGCAAACACCGGTCGCGCAATCATCGCCCATATTGCCAAAGACCATGGCCTGAACGTTGACAGCGGTCCCCCAGCTTGCCGGGATGTTGTGCAAACGGCGATAGGTGTTGGCGCGTGCATTCATCCAGCTGCCAAATACGGCGCCGATTGCGCCCCAAAGCTGTTCGCGCGGGTCCTGCGGGAATGGGGCGTCGAGTTCGCTTTGGACTTTCTTTTTGAATTGTCCAACGACTTCGGCCCAGTCATCGGCACCCATTTCGGTATCAAGGGAATAGCCCTTGTCTTCCTTGTGAATTTCAAGGATTTCTTCGAAATGGTAATGGTCGACGCCCAGAACGACGTCACCATACATCTGAATGAAACGGCGGTAGCTGTCATAGGCAAAGCGACGGTCGCCGGAAACGGTCGCAAGGCCTTCAACGGTTTCGTCATTCAGACCAAGGTTAAGAACCGTGTCCATCATGCCCGGCATCGAAGCACGGGCACCGGAACGCACGGAAACAAGAAGCGGGTCCTTGGCATCGCCAAATTTGCGCCCGACCAGCTTTTCAACAGCGGCCAGCGCATTTTCCACTTCGGCATCAAGACCATCCGGGTAGGCACGGTCATTGTCATAAAACGCCGTGCAAACTTCGGTTGTAATGGTAAAGCCGGGCGGAACAGGAAGTCCGAGATTGCTCATCTCGGCAAGGTTCGCGCCCTTGCCGCCCAGAAGTTCACGCATATCCGAACGGCCTTCGGCGCTACCGCCACCGAAACCGTACACCCATTTGGTCATCTTGCCTTTTCCTCATCTGGTCAAGGCCCCTTTTGGGCCTCCCCGGATGGGGAAAGCCCCGCAACCTTGACCTATTTACGATTCGATCTTCGAGAAGTCGGCAATGTCATGCAACGCAGTGCGAATTTGCGCCAACAGCTTAAGCCGGTTGGCGCGCTCGTCTGCATTGTCACTATTTACCGTGACCTTTTCGAAGAATGCATCGACCGGTTCACGCAACCGCGCAAATTCGGCCATAGCCGCGGCATAATCCTCGTCACGCAGAAGTGGCAGGGCCTTATGCCGGACATCAATGAGCGCCTCATACAGCTTGCGTTCTTCTTCCTCGCGCAGAAGAGATGCGGAAACGTCCGCATCATAGGACGTATTGTCCTTTTTCTCTTCGATGCGCAGGATGTTGGACGCGCGCTTGTAGCCGGCCATAAGGTTGACGCCGCTTTCACCAGAGACAAAATCGGAAAGCGCTTCAACACGGGCCAGCAGGCGGACAAGATCGTCCTCGCCATCCAGTGCAAACACGGCTGAGACCAGATCATGGCGCACACCCTGTTCACGCAGATGGACTTTCAGGCGGTCTGCAAAGAAGGCCAGAAGGTCTTCGACCGCCTCGTCACGACGAATGGCTGCCGGATACTGGGAGACGGCAAATGCAAATGCGCGACGCAGCGGCAAACGCAAACCGTTTTCCAGAACCAGACGGATGACACCCAGTGCCGCACGACGAAGCGCAAACGGGTCTTTTGAACCGGTCGGCTTTTCATCGATGGTAAAGAACCCGGCAAGGGTATCGAGCTTCTCTGCCAGTGCCACCGCGACCGAAACCGGGGCGGTCGGACAGCTATCCGACGGGCCGGCAGGTGCATAATGTTCTGCAATGGCATTGGCGACTTCCGGGGCTTCGCCGTCATTTTCGGCGTAGTATTTACCCATCAGTCCCTGAAGTTCGGTGAATTCGAACACCATCTGCGACACCAGATCGGCCTTGCCGATTTCTGCCGCACGGTCTGCCAGTTTGACATCGCAATTCGGAATGTCGGCAGACAGTTCACGCGCAAGGCCCCGCAAACGCAATACGCGTTCGGCAAGTGAACCAAGCTTGGCGTGGAAGACGATGTTATCAAGTTTCGGCAGACGCGATTGCAGCGTCACCTTCCGATCCTGATCCCAGAAGAATTTGGCATCATGCAGACGCGCACGCAGAACACGCTCGTTACCGGCGATGATTTTGGCGTTGTTGTCGGCAGTCACCATGTTGGAAATCGTGATGAAGCGCGCGGCAAGTTTGCCGTCCTTGTCTTCAACAACGAAATATTTCTGATGTTCACGCATCGACGTTTCCAGAACCTCGCGCGGGATGTCCATGAACTGGTCGTCAACCTTGCCCATGACCGGAACCGGCCATTCAACCAGACCACAAACCTCTTCAAGAAGACCATTATCTTCAAGAAGCTCATATCCTTCGGCAGCGGCCAGTTTTTTGGCACCTTCAAGGATAACCTGCTTGCGCTCTTCGCGGTCAATCATGACCTTGGCCGCGCGCAGTTTTTCCTTATATTCCGCAGCATTGGCAACGCTGAATTCCGCCGGCGCCAGGAAGCGATGACCACGTGTGCTGTCACCAGCGGTTACCGGACCATAGGTTACCGGGATCACCTTGCCGTCAAACAGGCACAGGATACGGTCAAGCTGACGAACCCAGCGGACTTTCTGATCAGCCCAGCGCATGGATTTCGGCCATGGCAGTTTGTTCATCGCATCTTCGATGATGTCCTTGATCACCTCGGATGCCGGGCGGCCTTTCTGCTCGACAATTGCAAACAGGAAGACACCCTTGGGCGTTTCGCGCTTTTCGCACTGTTCAAGGGTCACGCCGTTGCCGGCAAGGAACCCGCTGATGGCCTTTTCCGGGGCATCGGCACGCGGACCGCGGCGTTCTTCGCGCAGGTCAGGCTGCTTTTCCGGCAAACCGTCAATGATCAGCGCCAGACGACGCGGGGTCACAAGTGCCTCGACATTATCGAATGCAAGGTCGGCGGCCTTCAGACCATCCGTCACCAGTTTCGACAGGTCTTCGCTTGCACGGGCCTGCATACGGGCCGGGATTTCTTCGGAAAACAGTTCAAGCAGCAACTCGGCCATAACTTATGCCTCCTCTTTCAGATGGCCGCGCGACCGCAGCCACGCCTCGCAACAGGATTTCGACATGTCACGAACACGACCGATATAGGCCGCACGTTCGGTAACCGAAATCACGCCGCGCGCATCAAGAAGGTTAAAGAGATGGCTTGCTTTCATGGCCTGTTCATAGGCCGGAAGCGCCAGACCGCGTTCGATATTCACCGCACACTCGGCCTGCGCATCCTTGAAGTGCTGGAACAACATATCGGTGTTCGCAACTTCAAAGTTATAGGTCGATTGTTCAACTTCGTTCTGAAGGAACACTTCGCCATAGGTCACGCCCTGACCGTTATAATCAAGGTCATAAACGTTTTCGACGCCCTGGATATACATCGCCAGACGTTCCAGTCCATAGGTCAGCTCGACCGGAACCGGATTACATTCAAAACCGCCAACCTGCTGGAAATAGGTGAACTGGGTGACTTCCATACCGTCAAGCCAGACTTCCCAGCCAAGACCCCATGCCCCAAGGGTCGGGCTTTCCCAGTCATCCTCGACAAAACGGATATCATGGGCCATCGGATCAATGCCCAGATGTTTCAGCGATCCGAGATACAGATCCTGCGAATTGCTGGGCGACGGTTTCAGCAGAACCTGGAACTGGTAGTAATGCTGCAAACGGTTGGGGTTCTCGCCATAACGACCATCGGTCGGGCGACGACATGGCTGCACATAAGCCACATTCCAGCTTTCCGGACCAAGCGCGCGCAGGGTTGTCGCGGTATGGAAGGTACCGGCACCGACTTCCAAGTCATATGGCTGAAGGATGACACATCCCTGATCAGCCCAATAGCTTTGCAGTCGAAGAATGATTTCCTGGAATGAAGGGGGACGTTGCGACCCGTCGAGCGCCATGGCGCGAACTCTCTATTACTGTTGCCTATAAATTAGAGCGGCAAGCTACCGCCCTGCCCCCTCGCGGTCAAGAACGCAAAAGCCCTGAGACACGCTGAATTTGCAACCCTTGCATCCGGACCGGCCTTCTTATGCCGCATCGCAGCAACATAGATCAACGATCCGATCCGGATTTCCAAGCAAAATTCGCGCAATTTCACCCGAAGTCGTAGCCCGGAACGCTTTTATTTACGGGCAAGAATATCAGACTCAGGCATCGCAGCGATGGGCTGAACCCTCGGCATGGTAAACACCACAATCAGGGCATTTTTCCATTTCCTGCGCGGCGGGCGCGGACTGTTGGTTTTTCTGAGCGCGGGTTTGCTTGGGCTGATCCTTGGTCGGGACCTGCTTGGCACGGTTAAGCAGCTTGAAACCTTGCCAGACGACAACAATGACCAAGGCAGTGAAGATTATTTTCGAAAAGCTCAGCATATCCGGTCCCAAAGCACCCAAATTTCCGTGACACAGGCCACAGCCATGTCGCACTTATAGGGAACTCTGCGCGATTTAGAAACCGGGCAATGGCAACGGATTGCGCAAAAGTATATCGGTTTCGGGCAAATATGCCCCCGCGGCATCATGCAGAACAATCCCGCGCCGCATGCAAAGCGGGGATGCCACTCCCTTTCTGGCCGATACAATCACACGCAAAGGTGCATCTGAATCGGCCTTGGACCAGATCGGGTAAACTGTCATGTCACCGGCCCGACCATGCAAAAGCCCGATGATACGGTCCAGATGATCCGCACGATGCACAAGGGTGATGCGGCCCTTTTGCCGAACCATCTTAAGGCAAAAGCCGATCCAGTCTTTCAGATCGGCACTGCCTTCCTGATGGGCGGTCGCGCGGCTTTCATTGGCAGGTCGCGTGCCCCCGGCATAATAGGGCGGATTTGAAATCACCTGATCGAAGCTTTCCGCGACAAGCGGCAAGCTGGCATCATTGATATCACCGTGAACCGGGTTGACCCGGCCCGCCAGTTCATTTTCCACGACGTTGCGGCAAAACAGGGCGTAAAGGTCATCCTGAAGTTCGACCCCGGTAACCTTTGCATCCTCAAGCCGCTTGGCAACACAAAGCCCGGCGGACCCCACTGCCGCCCCGACATCCAGAATTTTTTCATCCCGCCTGGAATTGATCGAAACAGAAGCCGCCAGCAACACCGCATCGACTGCCGCGCGATAGCCGTCAACCGGCTGTTTCAACGTCACCGCCCCACCCAGCAGATAATCATGACTGATGCGTGCTTCCGGAAAATCAGGGACGTCTATTGCTGCCACTGCGCTTGCCATCGGATCAAGGTCCTGCCTGCTGTGTTATTCCGATGCCAGGGCGTCGGAGGATGAATTGGTCGCAGCGTTATGCGCATCCAGATCGCGTCTGGCAATATCGAGAATGTATTTCGCCCGGCTTTCGGCTTCGCCATCCACCATCAACCGGCGGGGAAGTGCACCAATCGATCCTTCGATGATGCTGGCATGATAGTCAAAGATATGGCTTGTGATTCCTTCGTCCGCCAAGACCGATTGCGCCCAGCTCAGTTCGATCGGATCATTGCTGCGAAAGAGTTCAATCATCTGGCATTTCCCCTGAAACTTTGATGTTGCCTGCCTCCTGCACCTTTGGATCGGAACGACAAGAACAGACTATATGTAATATAATGTAGGGGCTTGCAGACAGAGATTTCAAAATTCTGTCGGCAAAACCGCAATTTATCGGGAGAAATCCAGATCACCCGATACGATTTGTCCACTTGACCATGGTGCCTTGGCCTATCTATGTTGAGGCCGCCTGGTGTTATTTGCGATCTTCGCCCAAAGCAGGCAGCGAAGATGCCATTGAGATAGTCGGAATACAGCGTGACCAATACCGCACCGCAGCCTAAGACTCAGCCGAGCCTTGATTCACTGATCAACCTTGTCGACGCCGATATGAAGCGTGTCAATCAGGTGATCATCGACAACATGCACAGCGAAGTCGCCCTGATTCCGCAATTGGCAACCCATCTGGTTGCAGCCGGCGGCAAGCGTATGCGTCCGATGCTGACACTGGCCGCAGCCCGGTTGTGCGGATATGGCGACGGCCCGCATGCGGTTGATCTTGCCGCATGTGTCGAATTCATCCATACCGCAACGCTTTTGCATGATGATGTGGTCGATGAAAGCCAGCTGCGCCGGGGTCAGGCATCGGCAAATGCCCTGTTTGGCAACGAAGCAAGCGTTCTGGTCGGGGATTTCCTGTTTGCGCGCGCCTTTGTGGTCATGGTCAAAACCGGATCGCTGCGCGTTCTTGATATTCTGGCACAGGCATCGGCTGTCATTGCCGAGGGCGAAGTGCTTCAGCTGTCGACGGCAAACGACATGGGCACGACCGAAGAAGCCTATCTTGAAGTCATCACGGCCAAAACCGCGGCCCTGTTTGGCGCGGCGTCACAAATTGGCGCGGTGATTGCCAACCGGTCCGCCGAAGACGAAGAAGCCCTGCGCCTTTATGGCATTTATCTTGGCACGGCATTCCAGCTGATTGACGATGTTCTGGATTATTCGGCCCATCAGGCAACCCTTGGCAAAACCGTCGGCGATGATTTCCGCGATGGCAAGGTGACGCTGCCGGTCATTATTTCCTATGCAAAGGGCGATGATGAAGAAAAAGCATTCTGGCGCCGCTGCATGGAAGATCAGGATTTCAAAGACGGCGACCTTGACCGGGCGCAGACCCTTATTCGCAAACATGATGCCCTTGATGCGTCCATGGACCGGGCCCGCGAATACGGCCAGATGGCGATTGATACACTTGCCCGTTTTGAAGATGGCGCGATCAAGGATGCAATGATCGAAGCGGTAGAGTTCTGTATTTCCCGCCCTTATTAACGGCCATACCCCAAACGCATGCCGGGGTCGTTGAAGTTTGTCGTAAAAATATCTTGCGTCATGCTTCATAAACCAGTATCACCCGGCTTCGCAGAATGACGGAGCGTAGCTCAGCCTGGTAGAGCACTGTCTTCGGGAGGCAGGGGTCGGAGGTTCGAATCCTCTCGCTCCGACCATCATTCAAAGGCCCCGAAACGTTTTGGCGTTTCGGGGCCTTTTGCGTTTTACCCGCCGCGATCGGCAGCTTTCACCCCGGTTCGCCCCAGCCCAGAGGTGATCTTTATCGCTTTCGGGCAACCGGGTGCTGAAACATCAGATTTCGACGAATTTTTTCACCCGAAACAGCCGGATTATGCTTGATCCGCGCCGAAAGACGGGCTAAACCTCCGCCCACTGACGGAGCGTAGCTCAGCCTGGTAGAGCACTGTCTTCGGGAGGCAGGGGTCGGAGGTTCGAATCCTCTCGCTCCGACCATCAGTCGGGCGGTCTTTCATTGAAAGATCGCCCGTTTTTATTTCCGGTGTTTTCATCCCTGAAACTTCATGATGATCGGTCCCTTCCCATCCGGCTGGTCGATGATGTGTGCCATCCCCCTTTGACGGTGTTGCAGATGCAATGGCCCAAGCGGTTTCATGATGCAGCCCCCCCCCAAACCACTATCCATTCCGGTAGCTGTGCCCACCCCGCAACAAGTTATTCCCTGCCCGGCCAAAATCGGCATCCCCGATTCCATCTGGCAAAAAGCCGACTCCGCCCTATTAAATTCGGCGGAATGGCAAAAACTATGTAGTTTATAAGGATTCTAACCACACCACCCCCAAAAGCCGGATGAAATCGGCATTTCAGTGCGCAATTCCTACTTTTGAATAGTAATGCAAGTTCTTTTTTGCCCGAACGGAAAGATATTTTCTTGCGCAACGGGCTAAACAAACTTGCCCATACTTGCGAAATACGCTTATGCTTCGCCCTGCAACATAAAGATCGGGGAGAAAACCGCCCAATAATAAAAGCAAAAGGCGGTAGTCGACCTCACGTGGTATTACCAATTTCGGACTTCTTAGGGAGGAAGACGAATGACTTTTTCTAAATTGCTCAAGTCGGCAACCTGTGCCGCTGTTCTTGCTGCAGCTGCATTTTCTGTGGCGCCGTCTGATGCAAATGCTCAGGAGCGTGTTCGCTGGAAAATGGGCTCGACCTATCCGGGCAGCCTGACCCAGCTTGGTACGCTCGGTAAGCGCGTCGACGACAAGATCGACGAAGTTTCCGGTGGCAACATCAAAATCAAATTCTATGAGCCGGGCGCACTTGTGCCGGCACTTGAAGTTTTCGACGCCGTTTCGACCGGCTCGATTGATGCCGCATTCTCCACACCGGGCTACTGGGCAGGTAAAGTTCCGGCACTGCAGCTGTTTGGCTCGGTTCCGTTCGGTCCGCAGGCTGGTGAATACCTGGCCTGGGTCAAGTTTGGCGGCGGTCAGGAAATCTTTGACAAGCTGTATGCCGAACATGGCATCAAGTCGCTGTTCTGCGGCCTGATCGCACCGGAAGCATCCGGTTGGTTCTCCAAGGAAATCAACACGGTTGAAGACCTTAAAGGTCTGAAAATGCGCTTCTTCGGCCTTGGCGCAAAGGTCATGGAAAAGCTTGGCGTTTCCACCCAGCTTTTGTCAGCAGGTGACATTTACCCGGCCCTTGAACTTGGCACCATTGATGCCACCGAATTCTCGATGCCGGCAATTGACCTTAAGCTCGGCTTCCACCAGGTCGCGAAATATTACTACTTCCCGGGCTGGCATCAGCAGTCGACCTTCTTTGATCTGATGATGAACAAGGAAAAGTGGGACGCACTGGACAAAACCCAGCAGGCACAGATCGAAGCCGTTTGTAACGACAACTTGGCTTACGGTTTTGCCGAAGGTGAAGCCATTCAGTTCGCGGCTCTGAAAGAGCTGCAGGAAAAAGGCGTCAACATCAAGAAATGGTCCCCTGAAATGCTGGGCGCGATGCGCGGAGCATGGGAAGAAGTTGCGGCCGAACTTTCGGCTGATGATGCTGACTTCAAAATGGCCTATGAGAGCCTCCAGGAGTTCCGTGCGAACTACAAAATCTGGAAAGACATCGGTTATCTCGACTAATCCGACAGGTCTGACTGACTGCTAATGCAGTCAATAAGAACAAGTCTCGGCAAGGCCGGGTGCCAGGTGCCCCCGGCCTTGACCGCGAAAAAAAGACCCGGGAGACTTCTATGGAAGCGCTACTAAAAATCAGTGACAGCATGGACAATGTTGTTACCCGCGCGGGAAAGCTCGCTTCCCTGCTTGCCATTCCACTGATGTTCGTCATCATCTATGACGTGATCCAGCGCAAGTTCGGCGGTCAGGGCTCCATCAAGCTGCAAGAACTTGAATGGCACCTGCATACCGGCCTGTTCATGCTGTGCTTTGGATATGGTTATGTTCGTGATTCCCACGTTCGCATCGAACTTATTCGTGACAATCTGCGCCCGCGCACGCGCGCCATCATTGAAATGATCGGCGGCATTTTGTGTGTCTTGCCGTTTTGTGCACTGGTTATCTATTTCGGTTTTGATTTTGTTGCCCGGTCCTATGACAGCCACGAGGTTTCGGCCGCTGCGACCGGATTGACCCATCGCTGGATTATCAAGTCCACCATTCCGATCGGCTTTGGCCTTCTTGCCATGGCGGGCATTTCCATCTTCCTGAAATGCTTCGTTTTTGTCTTTGGTCCGACCGACCTGCACAAGCGTGCCGGCTATTATGTCGGTACTCATCACGCAGACCTTGGCGATATCGCCAAAGTCGAAGACTAAGCGGAACAGGGATACATCCAAAATGGGTAACTTCTATATCGAAGACTGGTTTCCGCTGTTCATGTTTGCCTCGTTGGGCATTCTTGTTTTCACGGGACTTCCGGTCGCATTTGTCATTTCGGGCATCGGGATTGCCTTTGGCTTCCTTGGCATGGCCTATGACATTTTCTCGTTTATTGAATTTTTCAATATCGTTTCACGCATCTGGGGCGGCATCTCCGAAAACATGGTGATGGTTGCGGTGCCGATGTTCATCTATATGGGCACGATGCTGGAAAAAAGTGGCGTTGCAGAAGACCTTCTGGAATGCCTCAACATGCTGCTGCGGAAAGTTCCGGGCGGTCTTGCATTGTCTGTCACCCTGATGGGCACCATCATGGCTGCCACCACCGGCATTATCGGCGCATCGGTTGTCATGATGACGCTTCTGGCCCTGCCGGTCATGATGCGACGCAATTATGACCCGTCGCTGGCCACCGGTACGATTGCCGCATCCGGCACACTGGGCATTCTGATCCCGCCATCGATCATGCTGGTTCTGATGTCCGATCTGTTGTCGGTTTCGGTCGGCAACCTGTTCCTGGCCGCGATCATCCCGGGCCTGCTTCTGGCAAGTCTTTATACGCTGTATATCTTTGTTCGCTGCCAGATCAATCCGTCCCTTGCGCCGCCCCTGCCCGAAGGCGAAGCGGTTCACGGCATGGATCTGGTCAAGATGATGCTGCGCAGCTTCCTGCCGCCAGTCTTCCTGATTGTTCTGGTTCTGGGATCGATCTTTGCCGGGTTTGCCACCCCGACCGAGGCGGCCGGTGTCGGCGCCGTTGGTGCAACCTTCCTGGCCCTGGTCAAGGGGCGTCTGAAATGGCCGGTCCTTAAGGATGTCTGCGAACGCTCTGCCCTGACCGGTGCGATGCTGTTCTTCCTGTTTGCCGGTGCAACGGTCTTTTCCTATGTCTTCCGCTCGCTTGGCGGGGATGATCTGGTGATTGACCTTGTCGAAGGTGCGGGACTTGGACCGTGGGGCATTCTGCTTTTGCTGATGCTGATTGTCTTCATTCTTGGCTTCTTCTTTGACTGGGTCGAAATCACCCTGATCGTTCTGCCGATCTTTGCCCCGGTTATTGCCCAGCTTGATTTCGGTCATCATCTTGATATCGGTGGTGTTGATGCCACCCATGCACAGGTGCTGACATGGTTCGCAGTTCTGGTCGCCGTCAACCTGCAAACAAGCTTCCTGACGCCACCCTTCGGGTTTGCCCTGTTCTATCTTAAAGGTGTGGCGCCGAAATCAATCTCGATCCAGCAGATCTACAAAGGCATCATTCCCTTTGTTCTGCTTCAGGTTCTTGGATTGCTTCTGGTTATGTATTTCCCGGAACTGGCATTGTGGATGCCAAACACGTTCCTTGAATAACCACTAACATCCGATCACATCAAAAAGGCGCTGTGCATCACACAGCGCCTTTTTTGCTGCCTGCCCCCCGACCGGGATCGCACAAAACAAAACCGCCCGGATCATGGATCGGGCGGTTTTGTCAAATTTCCGGCAATTCAGCAGCAAAACAATCAGGTATGCATTGCCCGTTCACTTGGCAATTGCAACATCCGGCCCATCAGATAATCGACGTCATCTGAATCGAATTCGACACCAAGATCGCCATACTGGGTCAGAACCCGTTCGATCATCCGGCGCGAATAGCGTTCCTTGTCCTGTTCTCCGCCATCAAAGGTGGTTTCGCGCGCGACTTCAATCGCGGCCCGGACACCCGGGAAGAAATGTTCAGGCAGCTTGGCCTTGTTATAGATCGCCTCAAGACCAAACGGCCCGCTATCATGAATAAGAATGCGCGTATTGATCAGCGACACCCCGGCGCGCTTGGCCAGCGCCGCTTCGAAGAAGGACACATCACCCATGCAAAGAGCGCGCAGGATCAATCCGCTGGTCAAACGATTGTTGGTATAAAGATGTTCGACAAGCAATTCGACGTCGCGATCTTCGACACCATCGCCCAGAAGCCCGATTGTCGCGCTTTCCTGTGACTGGGTCATGACCGCGTTAACGATCCCTTCGGGGATATGCCCGCGCGAAATCAGTTGCGAACGCATCCGTTCGGACACCAGCGTCACCAGCCGTTCGGCAATGGTAATGGGCAAGTGATTGCGTTCGATCATCGGTTTCTGGATGCGTTCATTGTCGCCAAAATCATTGACGACTTTTTGCAGGGAAACTTCGCTGATTTCTGCACCCTGGTTTGACATCAGATCGACCATCACGTCTTCATGACCGATATCGACAAGGGTCGCAGATACAATTTCCGAAACATAGGCACGCGATGCAATGGCGCGCTGCTTTTCGACACTGTCGGCATTGTCACCAATGATATCGACCAGGTCTTCGTCGTTCAGAACTTCGGAAAACTCAAGAACCGGAAGCGCAACCTCATCCACATCACGGGCAAGCGTTGCGGCCACATCATGGGGAACAAGCGGGGTCTGGGCCAAGTTCTTCGCAAGCGCCTTGCGCACGCGGATCTCGGCATCGCGGATCATCAGTCGAAAGATATCTTCAGCCAGAACACGTTCACTCTCCGAGAGTGTATCCGTGGAAAATTCACGGCTAATCTTATCGGCTGTCTCAGCGCGGTTATCCCCCGAAGGGTCCTGAACCAGCTTGTTCAGATCGTCTTTTGTGATACGTGGCAATAGATATCTCCTGGCACGCTTCTCAACTGGCTGCCAATTCACACAAGCAGATTATACTTTTGGCACTAAATCGACAAACATATTTTCCCCGTGCGGACGACAAGTTGCTGATTTTCAAACATCCTGCAGTTTTCATTGTTCAACTGAAACCTTCACAACCGCGTTCTGCCGTACAATTTGGCCTGTGAAAAACAAACCATATGCGCCAACCCGACGTATCAGGAAATACCGTAAATTCATCCTGATTAATTGATGAAACTCAAATCCCTGACTTATCAGATATGGTAAGTCTCAGTGAGATTTTCCAATACCGGATGACATGGCAATTTTTTCCAGTGACGTTCTGCCGTGTTGACCTTGCGTTTTCCCTGCGAAATGGTAGTCCGAAAACAGATTGTACCGATCGTCAAAAGAACCAAGAGAGAGATCCACAATGACCTATTTGCGCAAACTGTCTTTTGTCGCCAGTTCTCTGGTCATCCTCGCAACCGCGCCAGCAATGGCCGGGGATGCCGCAAATGGCGAGAAACTGTTCAAACGCTGCGCTGCCTGCCACAGCATTGAAGCCGGCGTGAACAAGGTTGGGCCAAGTCTTGCCGGGGCAGTCGGACGCGAATGCGGCACTGTTGAGGGCTACAAATACGGGCGCGGTTATCTGGCCGCCTGCGAGAAGGGCTTTGTTGCCGACGAAGCATTCCTGACCGACTACCTCAAAGACCCGTCTGCGAAACTCAGCGAGATTGCCGGTTCCAAGGAACGTTCGAAAATGGCGTTCAAACTCAAAAAAGATGAA
The DNA here is from genome assembly GCF_047125595.1 of Thalassospira sp. MIT121401. Classification (NCBI taxonomy): domain Bacteria; kingdom Pseudomonadati; phylum Pseudomonadota; class Alphaproteobacteria; order Rhodospirillales; family Thalassospiraceae; genus Thalassospira; species Thalassospira sp. MIT121401. The sequence goes on along the minus strand of NZ_CP138926.1, from coordinate 1,568,738 downwards.
GACGTTGCCGATATCATCGAATTCCTGAAAACCAAGTAATTCCGGTTCAGGACCATCCCGCGACTTCATATGAACATGGCCGGCGCAAATACATGCAGCCGGCCATTTTGTTTTCTCGATCAGAAATTGGAACGCCGCAATTATGCCGCCTTGCGCCGTCTTCCCAACTCATCACCGATCGCGCGGATCTGATCAACAACGGTGACATTTTCCGTCGATGTGACTTCAAGTTCGCGGTCTTCGTAAACATCGCGATCAGGGTGGGCTTCCTGCCAGCTGGCAACTGCAATGTCGCGTTTGCGGATCAATTCTTCGATTTGCGGGCGGAACAGCACCATCATCCCCGATACCCACCGGTTCACCGGCCAGGACGGCTGGGCATGATCGATCAGAAACCCGTCGAGCATATTGATCACGTCATCTGCATCATACCAGACTTCACCGGTTACCCAGCGATTGGTGGTAAACAGCCGCTGACAAAAACCGAATTCATCCATCGAAAAAGCGATCAGATGAGACAATGCGTCATTCGGGCCTTCGGGATATTCAAACCCGTCAATCTGTTTTGGCTTGCAATGGTCGGGCATGCCGCGCGGACGCATGAATGTATGGAAATGACCATGTTCATCCCATTCACGACGTTCTTCCTTGGGATGGGCATGATAATAGAATTGCGCATGTGACTGGCGATCATAGACATCGCCTTCGGGGTAATGGGACCATTCATAAAAGGCCCCTGCCCCTTTGATCAGTTCACCAACAATGTTGTCGCCGGTTGCCGTCAAGACACGATGGCATTCCATAACATCGCGACCGGCAGCCAACATACGTTCCAGTTGGCCCGTCGGCAGTGAAGTCCAGTCAATTTCAATATCGGTCATACAAACACCAGCATCTTTGCGATCCGCTCAGAATTTCCGCAAAGGCAGAATTATCGGCATTCATGCCCGCGGGCGAATGAACACCGATCAAGAGTTAGTGATTTCATGCTGGTTTGCAACAATGTTCCATCAAAACGGCCTGATTTAACAATGGAAACATCGCACACGGGATACGGACCGGACAGTCTGTCAGTCCAGATACATCACCCGGAACCCGATCAGGATATGTTTGAGATGTTCCGGACGCCCATGCCGCGCCGCCGGTCGACAGACACCGCATCCCCGGTCATCCCATGACCCGCCCTTGACCAGCCGATAGCCAGCCTGGGCCGATGTTGATGTCCATTCAAACACCTGACCGGCACCGTCATACAGCCCGTACGGACCGGGTTCGAACTGTCCGACCGGCATTGTATCGAACGGTCCGCGATCACCGCTATTGAGCCGATCGGGATCAAAAATATTACCCCACGGATAAAATGCGCCTTCCGGTCCCCGCACCGCCTTTTCCCAATGAAGCTCACTGGGCAAGGCCCACTTTTTGCCGGTCTTTTCGCCAAGCCACTGCACATAGGCTTCTGCATCCTGCCAGGATACAAGAACGACCGGATGGTTGCCGCGCCCTCTGGGTGGTTTGCCCTTTGACCACAGGAATGGCTGTATGGTGTCAAAATTATAGATCAGCCCCTGCCGGTTCCATTCGTCGCGCGTCATTTCCGGTGCCGGGTGCCCGGTATCCTCGATGAAAGCCGCGTACTGATCGTTTGTCACCGGCGTTTTGGCAATATGATAACTCAGAAGATGCACATGCCATTTGTCACCTTCGATATCGTACCAGCGATTGCGCCGGCTCAGATCATGACCATAGACCTGCTCGTCAATCTGATAGGCATACTGGCGTTCAACCGAATCCGATCCTTGCCAGAACCAGCCTGACGGGATTTCGACAACAGACGGTATATCACCGTCATCTGCCTGTGCCGGTGTGGCGGCAATCATCCCCAACAGAAATGCCGCTGCGCACATTTTATGAATAGATGCGATACTGTCCCCAACTCTCATATGCGAATTCCGTCCTGATCGAACTTGGTTCTCACGGTTTCTTTAGCCCGCCCGACGACTTTGATCTGTCGTCTTTATTATCATCAAGATGAGTAAAAGTGACCGTTCTTTCAATCAGTTTGAGGATTTAAATCCGGTTTTATCCGACCAAATCATTGTGAAATCGCGATAACCGGGGCAATTGCCGGGCGCTGACCATACACAAAGCTCTCACACAACAGTGAAACCATGTGACGCCGCCCGCCTGCCATTTTGGCCCATAGTGCCTGCACCGATCGGCAGCATCGCCGTCGGGCTTTGATCGAACAGGACCTTTCAGAGAGGCAATAATGACCAAGAAATCACAGAGCTTCGCCAAAAAAGCATTGCTTCCGGCACTGGCCATGGGCACCGGCATTGCAATGGCAACCCCGATGGCAATGGCAGCGCCGCTTCCGTCGCCGACCGCCGAAGTGGCAAGTTGCACGGCCAATCCCTGTGCGGCGAACCCGTGCGCAGCAAATCCGTGTGCGGCCAATCCCTGTGCTGCGAAAAAAATCGTCAATCCCTGCAGCCCGTGCGCAGCCAATCCCTGTGCAGCAAATCCGTGCGCTGCGAAAAATCCGTGCGCGGCTAATCCCTGTGCCGCCAACCCGTGTGCGGCCAAATAAGACCTTTCGCGTCCCGGCGATCTTCCAAAGACAAAGGGGCGATGCAATGCATCGCCCCTTTGCTCATACCGGCTTTTGATCGGAAAAGCCGAAATCAGTCGCGTACCACCATCACCGAACAATCGGCATGGCGGACAACGCGGGCCGCGTTCGGCCCAAGCAGATAATCTTTCAGTTCCGGACGATGGGCACCGATCACGATCAGATCGCAATTGGTTTTCTTGGCCATCTTCAGGATCACCTCGTAAACGGTGCCCTGCCCCACGATATGCTGAACCTTGATATCGGAGGGGATATGTTCGGACACAAATTCATGCAGCCGCTGGTTATAGGCTTCAAGAACCTTGCCTTCATATCCCTTGGGGAAGAACTGCCCGACCATGGACATGCCCACAGACGGCACCACGGTCAGAACATGCAAACGCGCGCCAAAGCTTTGCGCCTGCTTGATCGCGACCGGCACGGCCTTCTTCCAGGAAGACTCATGATCAAGGTCTACTGTAACCAGAATATCCTTATACATGTTCATTCTCCCTGTCAGGCGGTGCCAAGCGCTTCTTCACTGCGCTTGCGACGGCGTTGCAGAACAATGATCCCTCCCAGCAACAAGAATGCCGGGATAAAGAACACTTCCTTGGGCATGCGATCAGCTTCGACCTTTACTGCGGTGATTTCGAAATCGAAATCCAGGCCTGCTTTTTCGGCCGGTCCGGCAAAGACCAGATCGTCAATGAAGATGCGACCATCTTCGTTGCGAACGGCAATACCCGCATTGTAAAGGCGGTCCTCACCCGAACCTGCCGGACCAAGCGGCAGCATCACGGATTTGGAAACTTCTTCGCCTTCGATATTGATGCCTTCAACATCCAGAAGAATGCTGGAATTTTCCGGCATGCCTTCGGCATCTTCGATGATCGATGCTGCCGGAAGGTTGTCATAGGGCGGCTCGATCAGATCAAGCCAGAAACCCGGACGGAACAGGGTAAAGGCAATCAGCAGCAATGCCGCACTTTCCCACAGCTTGGACCGGGCAAAGAAGTAGCCCTGCGTTGCTGCGGCAAAGACCAGCATGGCTATTGTCGAAACAATGATCACCATCACCACATCCACCGGATGATCCAGACCGATCATCAGAAGCTGGGTGTTGAACAGGAACAGGAACGGCAGAACCGCGGTACGCATCGAATAGAAGAATGCCACCACACCTGTTTTCATCGGATCAGACCCCGATACCGCAGCCGCGGCAAAGGATGCCAGACCAACCGGCGGGGTCACATCGGCCATGATCCCGAAATAGAACACAAACAGGTGTACCGCGATCAACGGCACAATCAGGCCGTTTTCCGCGCCAAGTTCGACAATCACCGGTGCCATCAGGCTGGAAACCACGATATAGTTTGCCGTGGTCGGAAGCCCCATGCCCAGGATCAGGCTGATCACCGCCGTAAAGATCAGGATCAGCATCAGATTGCCGCCCGAAATCAGTTCGACGAATTCAACCATCACCTGTCCGATACCGGTCAGCGATACGGTACCGACGATGATACCGGCCGCCGCCGTCGCGACACCGATGCCGATCATGTTACGGGCACCGGTTGCAAAACCGTCAATGACATCGGCAAAGCCCTGTTTGAACTCGGCTGCATAATCCGCGGTTTTGCGGAAATATGCCTTGGCCGCATGCTGGGTCAGCATGATGAAGATCATCAGAACCGTCGCCCAGAAGGCCGAAAGTCCCGGTGATTTCAGCTCGATCATCAGGAACCAGACCAGAACAACCACCGGCAGCAGATAATGCAAACCGGCCTTTGCCGTTTCGCCAAGTTGCGGCAATTCGACAACCGGCTGGTTCGGATCATCCATTTCCAAATCGGGATATTTCGCCGCGTAATACAGACCGGCCAGATAGATCACCGCACATTCAATGGCGACGACCCAGCCAACCGCGGCCCCAAACAACTGTTTCTGGAAGACGATGGCATAATAAACCAGCCCCGCCAGAACAATCAGCGACAGCACAAACATCAGCGACCGGATCAGGGTCTGCGACAGCGTCGAGGTTACCCGTTTCGGCAGGCCCTTCATGTTCGCCTTGAGCGCTTCAAGGTGAACGATATAGATCAGCGCGATATAGGAAATCGTTGCCGGCAGGAAGGCATGCTTGATCACTTCCGGGTACGGAATGCCGACATATTCGACCATCAGGAAGGCAGCAGCCCCCATGACCGGCGGCATGATCTGACCATTGACCGAGGATGCAACTTCGACCGCACCGGCCTTCTCGCCCGAGAAACCGACACGTTTCATCAACGGAATGGTGAATGTCCCGGTGGTCACAACGTTTGCAATCGACGACCCGGAAATAAGACCGGTCATTGCCGATGACAGAACAGCGGCCTTTGCAGGACCACCGCGCATGTGACCAAGGGCCGCAAACGCCACCTTGATGAAATAGTTGCCTGCACCGGCTTTATCGAGAAGCGATCCAAACAGCACGAACAGGAAGACGAAGCTTGTCGAAACGCCAAGCGCGATCCCGAATACGCCTTCGGTCGTGATCCACTGGTGCGACATCGCCTTGGAGAAGCTGGCCCCTGCCCATTGCAGAACTTCCGGTACCCAGGCTGCATTCCCGAAGAAGACATACACCAGGAACAGGACCGCAACACACATCAAGGGCGGGCCAAGTGCACGGCGGGTTGCTTCAAGCAACAGCACCAGACCGGCACCGGCCACAACCAGGTCCTGGGTAATCGGAAGTCCCGGACGCCCGGCAAGGTCGCGGTAAAAGATGTAAATATAGGCAGCACAAAACGCCGCAGCCGCCGCCAGAATCCAGTCAAGGATCGGAATATAGCTGCGCGGCGATGTCTTGAAGGCCGGATAGGCCAGAAATGCAAGAAAGACGGCAAAAGCCAAATGGATCGACCGTGCCTCGGTCGAATTGAACACGCCAAAGCTGACAAGATAAGGCAATGGTGATGCCAGCCACAGCTGGAACAACGACCACGCCACGGCAACATACAGCAAGACCTTTGCTGTCATGCCGCTCGGCTGGCGCGCACCTGTATCATTTTCTGCAATAAGATCCTGCAGGTCCTGATCAGACGCACCCTGGTTCGCGTTTTTCACGTCGGTCATTACAAACTCCCGGTCTGAACAAAGATTTTTGTTCTGGTCTCCAGAATCAAAAAATCTCCGTCGACACACACCCGGTCGCCCACGGAGTACCCTGGTATCGATCAACGATACCGTTTAATTCAATTTTTTGGTCGTACCCAGCGGGCGAAAGAAAGAAAAACGGAGGGCAGAAACCTGCCCTCCGTTCCTGCCTGAATTACATCAGGCCTGCTTCTTTGTAGTATTTGACAGCGCCGTCATGCAGCGGTGCCGACAGGCCGTCTTTGACCATTTCTTCTTTGACGAGGTTCGCAAAAGCCGGATGCAGCTTTTTGAAATCGTCGAAGTTGTCAAAGACTGCTTTAACAACGTGGTAAACAACGTCCGCATCGGTTGCGGTCGAGGATACGAAGGTTGCGCCAACACCAAAGGTTTTGACGTCATCCGGGTTACCGCGATACATGCCGCCCGGGATGGTGGCAACACGGTAATACGGGTTTTCGGCAACCAGTTTGTCGATGGCATCGCCAGCAACTTCAACCAGAACCGAATCACAGGCAGTGGTTGCTTCCTGGATCGAACCGGACGGGTGACCAACGGTGTAGATCATCGCGTCGATCTTGTTGTCGCAAAGCGCCTGGGACTGTTCAGCCGGCTTCAGCTCGGATGCCAGTGCGAAATCGTCAAGGGTCCAGCCTTTGGCTGCCATAACGATGTCCATGGTGTCGCGCTGACCCGAACCCGGGTTACCGATGTTCACGCGCTTGCCTTTGAGGTCGTCAAAGGTTTTGATGCCGGCATCTGCACGGGCAACAACGGTGAACGGCTCCGGATGGACGGAGAAGACAGCACGAAGATCTTCGAACGGACCGACTTCGGAGAATGCTTTCTCACCATGCAGGGCATAGTACTGAATGTCGGACTGGGCAACACCAAGGTCCAGTTCGCCCGAACGGATGGTGTTGATGTTGTAGGACGAACCACCGGTGGATTCGACCGAGCAACGAATGCCGTGCTCTTTACGATCCTTGTTCACCAGACGGCAGATCGCGCCACCGGTCGGGTAGTAAACGCCGGTTACGCCACCGGTACCGATGGTGATGAAACGGTTTTCCTGTGCTGATGCCTGACCAGCAAAAAGCGATGCGCCAGCAATCGCTGCCACGGCAGTCGCTACTGCAATTAGTTTTTTCATTAGGATTAGCTCCCTTGTACACCCTGTTATAAGGCATCCAACCATTCTGGACGGAACAGTCGAATTATAGGGAAACACCAGTTAAATCAGGTGTTTCGACTTCCAGATTATAGGGTTGGGCGCTTTGAATTTAAAGCCCATAACCCCAAAACCTCCTGATAAAATTCAAACTTTCAGCATTTCAAGTGCTTGCGATGAGGCCTCCTACCATAATGGTTGCATGATCTGATTTGCTTGTTCGCCTGTCGCGATCTTGCGGCCCATCAAACGCGCACCATCTCGTGCCTGCGCGATAAGGTCAGCATTACCCTGCGCCAATGATCCGTCAACCTTAAGATGATTATTCTCAAATCCGATACGCCCGTGACCACCCAGTCCGGCCCCGGTCAGGATGCATGCATTTTCAAACGCACCAAACGCACACAGCATCCATTCCGACACATACGGGCTGGACCCGATGAATGGCAGCAACTCGACAGGATTGGACATCTGACCAACCGTGTAGCGCCCCAGCACGAAAAGAACCGGGAACTTTTCGCCGGGCAGAATTCCCGCTTCGACCAGCTGGTTGAAACGCGCGACATCTTCGGGGGCATAAAGGATGAATTGCGGCAAAATACCCGCTTCACGCATGAATTCGCAAAATGCCCGGACCTGATCAAGGTCGGCATTTGGCGGGGCGATTTCGCGAATGGCGATCGATACCGCATCAGGCACAAGCGCACGCACCATGGCCATCTGCGCATCGGCATCATAGATGCCAACCGCCTCGGTCGTGACCTGCAACAGCATGTCCGGGCCGACGGCATTGCGCACTTCGGTCAGCATCTCGCGATAGCGCCCGACATCCAGACTGTGTTTCTGATCATCATCACGCACATGCAGATGCATCATTGCCGCCCCGGCCTTCTGGCAGGCAACCGCCTCGCGGGCGACCTCGGCCGGTGTAATCGGAATGTTGGGAAGATCGGTTTTGGTCTTGCGCGCGCCATTGGGGGCCGCGGCAATCAGAAACGGGGTTTCACCATATGCCATCATGCCAGCCCCTCGGCGGCAAAGACGTCATCCAGTGCAGTTGCAAACAGATCAACAATCTTTGCAACATCGTCTTCGGTGACGATGAACGGGGGCGCAAACAGCACATGATCCCCGCGCACGCCATCAATTGTGCCCCCCATCGGATAGGCCATAAGACCACGCGCGAACGCCGCCTTTTTGATTTTCGCATTGATCTTGAACGCCGGGTCAAACGGGTCCTTGGTTTCACGGTTTGCGACCAGTTCGACCCCGCGGAAAAGTCCGCGCCCGCGAATATCGCCAACAAACGGGTGCTGCCCAAGCTTTGCCTGAAGCCCGTTCACAAGGTTTTCCCCCTGTTTGACCACATTGCCGAGCAAATCACGATCGCGGATTGCCCGCTGGGTTGCCAATGCCGCCGCACAGGCCGTGGCATGCCCCTGATAGGTATGGCCGTGCTGGAAAAAGCCCGAACCGGTTGCAATGGCGTCATTGATCTTTTTGGAAACCAGAACCGCACCAATCGGCTGATATCCGGCGCCAAGTCCCTTGGCAATTGTTTGAAGATCGCCAGAAATCCCTTCCTGTTCGATCGCATGAAGGGTTCCGGTACGCCCCATGCCGCACATCACTTCATCAAGGATCAGCAGCACACCGTACTGATCGCAAATCTCGCGAATGCGTTTGAAATAGCCCGGCACCGGCGCCAGGGCACCAGCCGTCGCACCGACAACCGGCTCAGCCACAAAGGCCGCAACGCTATCGGCGCCAAGTTCAAGGATTGCGGTTTCAAGTTCATTGGCCACACGAAGACCATAGGCCTCCGGCCTTTCATCCGGGCGCTGGTCCCGATATTGATACACTGGTGCAATGTGGCTTGCGGTGATCAAAAGTGGCTCGAACTGTTTGCGCCGCCACATATTGCCGCCCACCGACAAGGCACCAAGCGTATTGCCATGATAGGACTGGCGACGTGCAATCACGTATTTGCGGTCAGGCTGCCCGATTTCCAGGAAATACTGACGCGCCATCTTAAGGGCGGCTTCGGTTGCCTCCGACCCGCCAGACACAAAGTAGACCTTGTCCATACCGGCCGGTGCATTGGCCACCAGTTCATCAGCCAGTTCTTCCATCGCATCCGATGAAAAGAACCCGGAATGCGCATAGGCAATCTGATCGATCTGGGCATGCATTGCCGCACGAACATCCGGGTCGGAATGACCAAGGCATGACACGGCCGCACCGCCACAGGCGTCAAGATAGCTTTTGCCATTCTGATCAAAGATATAAATGCCTTCACCGCGAACAGCACGCGGCGGTATCGTCGTACTGGAACGATGCAGGACATGGGTGGTGGCATTGGGAACGGGATTGGTATTTGACACAGTCGTCATGTTCGGAAATCCGTATGGGGCTGCAGTTTTGCCCTAGTCTTCAAAATAGGTATCGAAAGCAGCAAGTTGTTCTTCTGCTGCGGAAATCCGCTGCAGGGCCTTTTGACCACCACGCGCGACAAGCAGCGCAACAAGCGCCTGCATGACCGACAACGCAGCGGTAAAACTTTGGAAAAATGATTGCGACGTATCGCGCACAACCAGTTTGGTCATGGCATCAAGTGCAATCGGGGAAACATCTGAATCGCTGATTGCGATTACCGGGCAATGCTGGCTGCGCGCGAAATCAACGGCGCGGACCGTATCGCGAATATAGGGCTTGGCCGCCACTGCAATCATCAGATCGCGACGCCCGATACCGCGCAATTCATCCCCGAATGCGCCGGCATGACCATCAACCAGCACCCCGTTATCGCGAAACAGCCGATAGGCATAGGCAAACTGATATGCCGCCGGATACGCAGCCCCGCGCCCGACAATATAGACATGGCGCGCATTCTCGATTGCGGCACATGCCCTGATCATTCCGGCCATCAGATCGGGATTGAACGCAGCGCCGATATTGTCGATTTCGGTACGCGCGATGCTTTCAAGCAAATGTTCGTCACGATTGGCATCATGTTCGGTACTTTGCGTTTCACGGGCCCGCTGGGCATAGCTTGCGGGCTGATCAAGCAACCGGTTCTGATAGTGGTCGCGAAATTCCTGCCATGTACCAACCCCGATCGCCCCCATCAGACGGGTGATCGTGCTGGGCGGAACATCGGCAGCCGCGGCAAGTGCGCGCATCGACCGCAAGGCGACCTCGTTGGGATGATCCAGAATATAGCGCGCCGCTTTCTGCATCTGCGGACTTAGCTTGCCATAGTCGGAAATCAGTTTTTCGCGCAGATCGGAATACAAACCCATCTATCAGGCACCTTTGTGCAACAGGACACCTGAAATTACGCCACATGGCTTCGCACTTCGCAACATATGTTTCACTTTCCGCAATCATTGAAACACATGTTTCACACAAGTGTTTCACGCGTTTTGAGTGACTTAGATCCGTGACTGTTAAAAATCATGGACTTATTAGAAAAAACTGTAACAATATTAAGAGTCATACAAGAAACGTGAACGTTTCACCCAAAAAGAATCTTTGTGCCTTTTGGTAAGGGACTGGGCACCGAATCGGTAGGTGGCCAATGGAACATCGGATCATTGATGCACTTGCGCAGACGCAAGCAGGCATTGCTCTTTTTGACGCGGACGAACGGATTGTCTATGCCAATCCGGCGTGGGAGCAATTGATCACCGGTGTTGCCGAAGAAGATCTGATTTTCAACGAAACCGAACTTGCCGATGGCGGCATGATTTCCGTTTGCTTCGTCAAGCCACAGCTTCTGCCGCTTGATAAAATCAATCTCGAAAATTCGGCCAATGATTCCAAAATCGGGACCGTCATCATCGCCGATGACAGCGAAAGCAACCGCATGGTCGCCCGTCGTATCCTTCAGGCCGAAGGATACAGCATCGTTGAAGCAAGCAACGGACAAACGGTTCTGAACATGCTGCGCCGCGGGGTCAATGCCGACCTGATCCTGATGGATGTTGAAATGCCCGATATGGACGGCTTGCATACCACCCGCCGTATCCGCCACATGGCAGGACCGGTTTCACAGACCCCGATCATTGCGCTGTCGGCACATCAGTCGCGTGACTGGAATGTCATTGCCCGCCAATCCGGGGTCGATGAATTTATCAACAAACCGATCCAGCGCGAAAAGCTGATCGAAACCATGCATGACCTGATTTCGCGTGCACCGGGAACGGTCAGCAACGCCCAGTCCAAAAACTCTCCCCCGCCGCATCTGCGCAGTAAAAGCGCACGCATTGGTCGCCCGCCACGTCCGGAATCCCCGACAAGTCCGGTACTTGATATTCGTGTTCTTGAACAGCTTTACAATGATGCCGGGGATGAAGGCGCAAAATGCGGCATCGACATATTCATCAATGAAACGGAATCACGTCTGGTCAAAATCGACAAGGCCCTGTCAGAAGATGACCTGAAAACCGTGCGCAACGAAGTCCATGCCCTTAAAAGCACGTCGGGGACCTTTGGATTACGTCAGTTGTCGGAATTATGCGAAACGACCCAGTCGGTGTTTGAAGACAGCAACCTTGACGAAGAACGCGTGCTTTCATTGTCGCGCCAAGTTGTTCAGCTGGCGCCAACCGCGCTGACCGCCCTTAATCTTTATCGCCGGTCGCGCAATATTGCCGGTGACAGCACGGCATAGGGCAAAACCACGCTGTTCCTGCCATTGGCTATTTCCCGTTGCGAATCATTGGCCAGATCGCCCAAACCAGAAGCGCCCAAACACTAAGCGACATGTCCATATCCCGTCCCGATATGGCACGCTTCCAGCATTTGCGTTGTTCGGTTGATGTCACCCCCGCATGCGCAAACAGGTTTTTCAAAATCCGGGTCTCGTCCCCCCAGATATATGGCCCCAGCATCGCCAGCCAATTTGCAACAGGCGGATTGAAGCCGATCTTGCGATTGCGCAGATGCCAGCCCGGAAGAAGTGGCGCAACGACTTCACGCCAGACCGCCTTGCCGCCCCCGCGGAGATGGGATATCGCCGGCACCTGGGATGCTTTGCGTACGATATCATGGCCCAACAATGGTGGCCGATATTCAAGTCCGAACGCCATCCCGCAAATATCAGCCATGACAAGCTGATTACCGGGTAAGGTCACATCACGATCAAACGTCATCATCTGATCGGTCAGCGGCATTTTGGCGTCAAAACCGCCATCATCGGGATGCCACGCCGCTGTCAGTTCCCCAATCGCACAACGGTTATTCCAAACCGTGAATGCTGTCTTTGCGTCCCCTTGGCCGCCAGTCAGGAACCGCGACAATGCGCGATTGCCAATCCCCTGTCCGGCCTGTGCCGATAATCGCCGCAGGCTCGCTGGCAGATAGTGCCAGGCACTGTCAAATAACCGTGCGGCGCGATATCGCGGGTAACCACCAAACAGCTCATCACCGCCATCGCCACTTAGACAAACCCGCACATCCCGCGCCACCCTTTCTGACAGCTTCCAGTTCAAAACGATCGCTGGATTGGCAAAGGGTACGCCGACGGCTCTGAGTACCGCTGTCAGAATATCAAAAATCTCGTCCGCCTTTTGCGGGGCCGACACAATGCTTAATTCAAGTCCGAGATGCGCACACAGTTTACGTGCCGCATCGGTTTCATCACGTGCCGGGTCATCAAACCCCATCGTGAATGCAGGTGGCGGATCACGATCATGCCCGCGTGCAATGTCGCATGCGATTGCCGCTACACCGGCACTATCAAGCCCGCCTGAAACCAGACAACCAAGGGTGCAATCAACATCCATCGCATCGGCAACCGATTGACGAACATGTTGGCGCAAATCCGCGATTACATCGGGTATTGCCTGCCCCGCGCGCTCGGCTGTCGCCGGATGAGCGATGATGCTGCGCGATATTTTGCCATCCTGCCAACATAGGACCGTTCCCGGCTTCAGACGTTCTGTCTGGCGAATACCGCTTGCCGGGCCTGGCACGAACAGATGGGCAAAATAATCTGATGCAATGCTGTCATCGAATTGGCCTGCCCGTATTTCATCAAGTGCCGCCAGTTCCGACGCAAAGGCAATGTCACCATTGGTGCGATGCGCAACATAAAGCGACTTGATCCCCAACGGATCGCAGGCCAGCCAAAGCCGCCTTTGCGTCCGGTCCCAAAGTGCCAGCGCGAACTGCCCGGAAAGACCGGCCAGAATATCGGCAACATCGCAGTCATTCGCGACGGCGCGCGCCAGCACTTGCAAGACAAGTTCGGCGTCACTGGAACTGCGTGGCAAAGCACCATCATTGTTCAGGTGGGCAATCTTGCGCCGGTGAGCGGCAATATAGCCATTAAATACCAGAACGAATTTCCCGTCTGATGTCACCAATGGCTGATCCGCAGATGGATCGGGATCCGTGGTCATGAGCCGCGCACAGCCAAGTGCAACCGTTCCACTCATGGCACCATCGGGCTCTGTCCATATTGCTTGATGGTCAGGACCACGATGGGACAGTTTTTGCAACATGCGCGCCATTGCCGGCTGATCAGTTGGTGCTGTTAGCCCGGCAATACCACACATCGACCTTATGCCTGTTTGTCCGGACCGGGCGCATCGTCGGGTGCGCCTGCTGCACCGGGGCCAGTTTGCGTTTGGCCAGTCGTCTGATTTGACGTTTGGCTGGCAAGGCGGTTTTGAAGGTCACGCAACACATAAAGGCGAAGCGCACTTGAAAGATTACCGTCGCGATCGGAATCAATTTCGACAACAAGCTCCGCCAGGGTCACGTTGCGGCGTTCGGCAATACCGACCAGTTCCTGCCAGAACGCATCTTCAAGCGAAAAGCTGGTTCTGTGCCCGGCAATTGTCACTGATCTTTTACGAACGCTGTCATCCATCGGCGTTTATATCTTTTCATGTCTGGGAAAAACGAACATGATTTCAAATGCTTTTGATCATGATAGGGCATCGTCATGAAATTCATACATCTTTCCGATCTTCATATTCTGTCGCGCAATGACATGTCGCGTAAGCCCGATGCTGCGGCAACGCTGCGCAAGGTTATTGGCGAAGTCAATGCACTGCACCGTGATGCGGAAATTTGTGTAATTACCGGGGATATCACCCATCGCGGTACACCCGAACAGTATGAACATGCTGTTGATATCCTGTCCGAACTTGCCATTCCCTATCTGGTCATTCCGGGTAATCATGATATCCGCGAAGCATTCCGCGATGCGTTCCCGACCACCGAGATTGATGCCAACGGCTTTGTCAATTTCGGTCAAACAATTGGCGGGGTTCGCTTTGTGATGATGGACAGCATCGTTCCCGATCATCATCACGGCACGTTATGTGATCGTCGTCTTGCATGGTTGCGTGACGAACTTGCCGCCCATCGCGATACACCGACTTTCCTGTTCATGCATCATCCGCCCTTTGAAATGGGTCTGCCTTTCATGGATACCATCCGGCTTGATGCTGAACATGAACTTGGCGAAATCGTTCAGGCAAACCGACAGATCAAACATCTGTTCTTTGGCCATCTTCACCGGCCGGCAACCGGAACCTGGCTTGGTGTGCCATTTGTTCTGGCCAACAGCACCCAATGCGGGGAGCCTCTTGATTTCCGCCATGAAAAGGAAGAAGAGCTCGAAGATCGCAACCCGCTTGGCCCGGGCTATGGCATCGGCTTTACCGATCCCAAGGGCGGACTTCGCTATCACTTTGATTTTGTGAAATTCGATATGGATTTGTAATCAGGCCGCGACCGGCACCAAATCCCATTCGTCGCGCACAATCGGGCTTTGTTCAGTGTCATAATGTTCAGCCTTCAGGGCATCAAATGCCGCTTTGCTCATCAAACGCGAAAGCGCCCAAACGGCACTGGCACGGATCAGCGCACTTTCATCGGCAAGCAAGGCTGTAATTTTCGGGATCAGCCGTTCTGAGCAGCTGTTGCCTGCGGCAATCAGAACGTTGCGCAAAAACTTTGCCCGTCCGATGCGCTTGATCGGTGACCCGGTAAAGAATGCCCGAAATGACGCATCATCAAGATCAAGAAAATCCGCCAGTCGCGGTGCGGTCAGTTCGGCACGCGGGATAAAGGCAAGTTCTTCGGTACGGCTGGCAAACTTGTTCCAGGGACAGGCCGCCAGACAATCATCACAGCCATAGATACGATTGCCCATTGCCGTTCGGAATTCACCCGGGATCGGCCCGTCATGTTCGATCGTCAAATAGGAAATGCATTTGCGCGCATCAAGCTTGTAAGGCGCCGGAAAGGCATTGGTCGGACAGGCCGAAAGACATTTCGAACATGACCCGCAATGATCGATTTCCGGTTCTGCCTGTGCAAATTCGATGGTGGTAAAGACCTCGCCCAGAAACAGCCAGCTGCCAAATTCCCGCGATACCAGATTGGTATGCTTGCCCTGCCAGCCAATCCCTGATGACTGGCCGAGCGGCTTTTCAAGGACAGGGGCGGTATCAACAAACACTTTGACCTGTTCTGTTCCACCGGATTGTTCAACCAGCCAGCGGGCCAACTGTTTCAGGCGTTTCTTGATCAGGTCGTGGTAATCCTTGTTGCGGGCATAAACTGAAATCATCGCCCGGTCCGGGTGATCAAGCAGCGCCATCGGATTTTCGGCCGGGCCATAATTGCTGCCCAGAACAATCACCGATTTGACATCCGGCCACAGCATTTCCGGGTCGCGCCGGCGCGGCAGACGTTCGGGATCATTCATCCAGGCCATCGACCCGTATTCACCCGCGGCAACAAATTCATCCAGACGCTGCTGATTGCGCGGGTCAATTTCCGGACGCGCCACCCCACAGACATCAAAGCCGATTTCACGGGCTTTGACCTCAAGCATGTCAAAGGTGATGTTCTTGCGCGTCTTGGTGGTCATGGCATCAGTCGGGCTTGTCTTGTTTGGGCCTCTCTCTGCTGCCTTATATAATCATCTGCCTGAAACGCAAAAGGCCGCAGCACGATGCTGCGGCCCTTGATTGGAAAGTAGTGCTGATCAGAACCGATATCGCACGGTTGCAAGGATCGAGCGTTCCTCGCCATAGTAACAGTTGTCCGATGACGACGTGATCAAACATGACGCGACATATTCTTCGTCAAGCAGGTTGTTCACATTCACCCGAAGATCGGTGTTTTCAAGACCGACATTGGCCATGTCATAGTTCAGCGACAGGTCAAAGATCGTGTAATCCGGAACCGTTATGGTGTTGGTTTCATTGGCTGCCATTTCACCGACAAACCGTGCACCGGCACCAATGGAAAGGCCATTCAACGCCCCGGAATAGAACGAATAGTTGCCCCAAAGTGATGCCATATGTTCAGGCACCTGCATCGGCTGTTTGCCGTCCTTGGTATCGCCCGGCGCGTCATAGGCCGCGTCGGTATAGGTATAAGACGCCATCACACTCAGGTTTTCGTTCAGGTTCGCACGTGCTTCAAGCTCAAGCCCCTGACTGACGATCTTGCCGACCGGATCATAGGCATAGGTCGATGAGTCGTAAATCGCGACATTATCCTGTTCGAGATAGAAGGCCGCCGCACTCAAAAGAAGGTTGCCGTTCTCGGGCTGGTATTTCACACCCGCCTCATACTGCGTGCCTTCTGACGGTTCGATCGGATTGCCCGCGACATCGGAATAAAGGCTTGGATTAAAAGATTCGGAATAGCTGACATACGGCGCGACACCATTATCAAACAGATAAAGCACCCCTGCCCGCTTGGTGAGCTTCTGACGGTCTTCGCTGGTGTTTTTCTGTGTCAGACGGTCATGCTTGGTGGTCTCGACCCAATCCTGGCGCAAACCAAGGGAAAAGCGCCATTTTTCGTATTCCAACTGGTCTTCAATATAAAGACCGGCTTGTTCAAGCGTCTGCACTTTACTGTTTGTTGGCGCGCCAATGGTCACACCCGTGTTTCCATATACCGGGTTAAAGGCATTGATGCTGGATGCACTTGGGAACTGCCAGGCATTTTCAACGCGGCGATGCTGATAATCAAATCCCCCCAGAACGGTATGGTCGATATCCGCTGTCGCAAATTCGGCCTGAAGCTGGTTGTCGACGGCATAGGCGCGCATGTCTTCGTCACCACCGCCATAGCGCCGGTTCAGGTTATCAGACGATCCATCCCAACCGGTCTGATAGATCTGATCGATATGGACCGATGCATCAAGAAAACGGAAGTTCTGGCGCGCCGTCAGATTGTCATCAAAATCATGTTCGAACTGATATCCGACCATGTTCTGGGTTCTTTCGAACGCTTCGAGCGACGGGTCACCATCAAAAAATCCGGTCGAGATGTATTTGCCATTGCGCGGGAACAAGGTGCCCTCTGAGGGCAGACCGTTATGGGTTCCGCCTTCGGGATCCTTTTGCAGATATGCCATCAGGGTAACACGGGTATCATCCGTGAAGTTCGCCGTCAGCGAAGGTGCAATCGCGTAACGTTCTTCTTCGGTACCGGTATATTGGGTGTCGGCCGCGTCCGCCTTGCCCGTCACGCGAAAGGCAAGCTTTCCGGCGTCATCAAGCGGACCGGTAAGATCAAAACCGATACCGCGTTGATTGCGGTTGCCATAGGAAACCTCAATCTCGCCCTGCTGCTCGAACTGCGGTTTTTTGCTTGAAAGCGCGACGATCCCCCCCGGTGAACTGCGTCCGTACAGGACAGAAGCCGGGCCTCTGACAACGTCTGCGCGTTCAACAAAATACGGGTCGATCTGCATCGAGCTATAAGTCGAGTCATCGCCCATGGTTTTCAGGCCATCAAGATAAATATTATCAATCGACCGGTCGACCAGCCCGCGCAGGATCACATAATCATAGCGGTTTGACGCCCCGACCTGTCCGGTAAAGGCACCGGGGGTATAGCGCATGGCCTGCATGATGGTTTGCGAACCCTGATCTTCCATCTGATCCTGCGTCACAACCGTGATGCTTTGTGATGTTTCAAGGATCGGTGTCCCGATCTTGGTCGCGGCCAGTGATTGGGTGGCGATATATCCGTCAACAGGGCCATCCGCCTTTTCGCCGACACTGTTTGCCTCAATCCGGATGGCGTCGGTGACGTTTTCGCCAGTTTCGGAAAGCGGCTCAATTGTAATCGTGCCACCATCGGTGTAGCGCCAAAAATGACCCGTTCCGCTCAGAAGACGATCAAGAGCCGCATCAACAGTCATCTCACCCTTAAGTTCCGGGGCTTGCAGCCCGTTCAGTCCCTGGGACGGGAAAAGCAGCTTCAGGTTGGCCTGATCGGCAAAACTGGTCAGCGCACGGTCAAGTTCCTGTGCCGGGATATCAAGGCGTACGACAGTCGACTGCGCGACTTCAGCATCAATCGATACCGGTGTTTGCTGTTCGGTTGCGTGTGCGACGATCGGGCACGTTGCCGTGATCCCCGAGATCACCGTGGTTGCAGCCAGACGGCGCATCCATCCATTACGTAAAGTCCCACTCCGCTGCGCAGCTTTTTGACTGACTGCGGCCTGCGCCATCATATTTGTTGAATTCATCATAAGTCTTCCGGTCATTCCCCTGTTTGCGAATGATTATAAGAACCGAAATCATTCGCTTTTGACCTTAAGACGATCTGACCCAACGCGATTTGCACCGGATTTTTCAATTTTTTTCGATTTTATTGGAAAAGGCCCGAAAATCGGCCAGCCGGGAACAGGATTTAGTAGATCACCGTCAAAAGCGGCAACCTGACAACCCGGGCATTCATTGCCTGTTCCAGCGTATCAAGCAATGCATCAAGATCGGCAATGTCAAATACACCGGTAACTTTCAAGTTATGGACCGCATCACGGGCAATGACGATGCGTTCGGCCTTATAGCGCTGAACTTCATCAATCACATCGCCCAAGGGACGGTTGTTAAAGATCAGCTTGCCGCGTTGCCAGCTTCCATACGCTGCCAGGTCAACGGTTCCATCTGCCTGCGGGCCGCGACCATTCTGATAAACGGCGCGATCCCCGGCCAAAAGGCGTATGCTGCTTCCGACACCGGTACTGACTTCAACGATACCTTCGCGCACCGTTACATTCACATGATCATCTTTGATGCGAACGCCATAGACGGTACCA
Organism: Thalassospira sp. MIT121401; assembly: GCF_047125595.1. NCBI lineage: Bacteria > Pseudomonadati > Pseudomonadota > Alphaproteobacteria > Rhodospirillales > Thalassospiraceae > Thalassospira > Thalassospira sp. MIT121401. The sequence continues at coordinate 1,549,712 of NZ_CP138926.1, read as the reverse complement.
ACGGCCATGGCTTCGCCCCCCTGGGCGGAAACGATAAAGGGATGTTGCGCATCCTTGGCCACATCAAAGATCACCTCGCCCGCGGCCAGATCAACCCGTCGCACCCCGTCAGAGAAATCAATGGAAAAGGCCGACGCCGTATTCATGTGGGCCACCGTACCGTCCGGCAGATTGACGGTTTTGGCCCCCCCGATATCAGTGCTGTATTGTGCATTCCAGCGTGCCCAGATATCGCTTTGCATGCCAGCCCCGGTCACAATCATCAAAACAAACGCACAAAGCGATGCAGCCGTCAGGGCAAACCGCCGTGTGCCAAACCTTGCAACCGAACGGGCTGCCGGACGCTGTTTTGTTCGTGCTGGGCTATTTGGCTTTGCTGCATTTGGTGACAATGGCGCGACGTGCCCCGTCCAGTCCTGCGCGGTTTGCGTTTGATCCACCGCCCCAAACAGCGCCTCTGCATCACGGACTGCGCGCATATGCGCATCACTTTGGGCGGACCATTTGGCAAATGCCTGACGATCATGATCCGTCGCATCATCGGATTGCAGACGCACAAGCCAGTCAATGGCCTGATCGCTTAATGCGACCATGTCATTGTCATAGCCTTGCAGAGCTGGCTGCTGATGTGCGGATGCACCCGAATTCAAAGTAACCGTCCCCGATCCTGTGCCGCCTTTGATAAACGGCTGTTCCTGTTATTAAGACGAGTGAGCAGAACAAATGATGCCATTTTTTTTGACATTATTTTTCGCCCCCTGCCAAAAGCGCATCACGGCAATGCTTTAAGGCGCGACCAATATATTTCGCGACCATGCTGTTGGAAACACCAAGTTTCTCGGCAATCTCGGTATGGGACAATCCTTCTACCCGGAACATCAGCAATGCTGCACGGGCATTTTCCGGCAACTGTTTCAATGCCTGATCAAGCAGTTTGACCTGTTCACGTGACAGATAAATTCTTTCCGGGCCGGGTTCGGGATCACTGATCTCCGACGCACCATCTGCGCCGTCATGATGGGCGGATTGGCGGCGGTCACTTCTGATCTGATCAATCGCAAGGTTCCCGGCCACGCGATAGATATAGGCCCGGGGATTGTCGATTTCGTCGTCAGTATCTGGCGTTCTGGCAAGGCGAACAAAGGTGTCCTGGGCAACATCGGCGGCACGTTCGGAATCACCATTCAGCTTTCGGGTCAGAAACCGCAAAAGCTGTTCATAGTTTTCCTGAAAACTCGCAATAAGGACTGATGCGCTTTGGCGCGCCATCGCCGTTTTCCAACCAAGCCAGTAACACAAACCCGGCAGGTTCCCCTGCCCGGCTTCTGACTTAGCAGGATCAATTGAAAATGACAATGCGAATAATTATCAACAACTAATCATGCCCCCTCCAAAATCGCACGAAAAAGGCCGCCTTGCGAAACAAGGCAGCCCTTTGAATTCTTTATCATCAGCCTGCCAATTCAGACCGATGCGCCAGACTATCCGCGCCCGCGATACGGGGCAACGCCCTGCTCCGGGATCCACACACCTTCGGGTGCGGCACCGGTTTGATAAAACACATCAATCGGAATACCACCGCGCGGATACCAGTATCCTCCGATACGCAGCCATTTCGGATCAAGCGTTTCAACAATGCGTTTGCCAACCTTGATCGTGCAATCTTCATGGAATGAACCATGATTACGGAACGACGTCAGAAACAGCTTCAGTGACTTGCTTTCGACCAACCAGTCACCCGGCACATAGTCGATTACCAAATGGGCAAAATCGGGCTGCCCGGTGATCGGGCAAAGGGATGTGAATTCCGGTGCGACAAAGCGCACACAGTAATCGGTTCCGGCCTGCGGGTTCTGAACACGTTCAAGAACGGCTTCGTCTGGGGATGCCGGTTGTACCGTGTCACCGCCCAGCATGGTCAGATTGTCGTAAATGGTCTGATCGGCCATGACAGCCTCCTTAATCTTCGATGATCGGCACGGGATCGATATCCCCGCCTTCCTGTCCGGCATGGAAATCGCGCGCAAATGCCTCCATCCGGCCTTCGGCAATGGCTTCGCGCATGCCGCGCATCAAATCCTGATAATAGGCAAGGTTATGCCAGGTCAGCAGAACCGCACCCAGAATTTCACCCGCCTTGATCAGATGATGCAGATAGGCCCGCGAATATTTTGTACAAGCCGGACAATTGCACTGATCATCAAGCGGACGATCATCATCGCGATGACGGCCATTCTTAAGGTTCAAGGTCCCGCGATGAGTAAAGGCCTGCGCATTGCGGCCCGAACGGGTCGGAAGAACACAATCAAACTGATCAATCCCGCGCATCACCGCACCAACAAGGTCAGACGGCTTGCCGACCCCCATCAGGTAGCGCGGCTTGTTGGCTGGCAACATATCGACGCAGAAATCAAGCGTATCGAACATGATCTTCTGGCCTTCGCCAACCGCAAGACCACCAACCGAATGGCCCGGAAGATCAAGCTCGGCCAGCTTTTCTGAACTTTCACGACGCAGGTTTTCAAAAACGCTGCCCTGCTGAATGCCATAAAGCGCATAGCCTTCGCGTTCGACAAAGGCATCCTTGGAACGCTTGGCCCAACGCATCGACATCTGCATGCTTTCGCGGGCCTGCTGCTCGGTTGCTGGGAACGGCGTGCATTCGTCAAAGGCCATGGTGATGGTCGAGCCCAGCAAATGCTGGATTTCCATCGAACGTTCCGGCGTCAGGTTAAACTTGCGCCCGTCAATGTGGCTTTTAAAGGTGACACCTTCTTCAGTGATCTTGCGCAATTTTGCCAGCGACATGACCTGATACCCGCCACTGTCAGTCAGGATCGGTTTGTCCCAGTTCATAAATTTGTGCAAACCACCAAGACGCGCAATGCGTTCCGCACCAGGACGCAACATCAAATGGTACGTATTACCCAAAAGGATTTGCGCCCCTGTATCCGCGACGTTTTCCGGCAACATGCCCTTAACCGTGGCGGCAGTCCCCACCGGCATGAAAGTCGGCGTATCAATAACGCCGTGCGCGGTGTGGATGCGCCCCAAACGGGCCTTGCCATCCTGGGCAAGCAATTCATAGCGAAATTCGGTCATGACAATTTATGTCCGTGCATCAATTTTACTGGCGCATTCAAGCAGACTGCAATCGCCATAAGAATAAAAACGGTACTCGTTTTCGATCGCGTGATTATAGGCGGCCTTCATGCGTTCAAACCCGGCAAAGGCCGAAACCAGCATGAACAGGGTCGAACGCGGCAGATGGAAGTTGGTCAAAAGCATGTCGACCGCGCGGAACTTGTAACCAGGCGTGATAAAGATGTCGGTTTCCGCTTCGAACGGTTCAACCACACCATCTTCGCGCGCCGCACTTTCAAGCAGCCGCAGCGACGTCGTACCCACCGCAACAACCCGCCCGCCTTTGGCGCGCGTTTCGTTGATCAGATCAGCGATTTCCTTGCTGATCGATCCCCATTCCGCATGCATTTTATGGTCATCGGTATCATCAACCTTGACCGGAAGGAACGTGCCCGCCCCGACATGCAGGGTTATGGTGCGGCGATTGATCCCGCGCGCATCCAGATTGGCCAAAAGTTCCGGGGTAAAATGCAGCCCTGCTGTCGGGGCTGCCACCGCGCCGTCTTTCTGGGCAAAGATCGTCTGATAATCGGATTTGTCCTGATCGTTGCCGCCGGCTTCGCGACGGATATAGGGCGGCAGCGGCATGACACCGTATTTTTCAAGTGCCGCAATCAGATCAGCACCCGAACGGTTGAATTTCAGCGTAACCTCGCCGCCATCCTTCTTATCAAGCACTTCGGCTTCGAATTCGTCATTGACCTTGAAGGTTTCCCCGATCCGAAGCTTTTTGGCCGGCTTTGCAAACGCCACCCATTCGGCCAGTCCTTCCTGCTTGTGCAGGGTCACTTCGACCTTGGCGTCTCCGCGCTTGCCAAACAGGCGCGCCGGGATCACGCGGGTATCATTGGAAATAAGCAAATCACCCGGGCGCAAAATATCGGGCAGTTCGCGCACGATACGGTCGGTCATTCCGCCAGCAGACAGATCAAGCATGCGTGCAGCATCACGCGGATTTGCCGGATGTTCGGCAATGCGTTCGCGCGGCAATTCGAAATCGAACAGATCGACTTTCATGGATCGGGATTATTCCGGTTGATTGGACAAACAATTGAAGGGGCGTTTTATGCGCCCCTTCGTTCAAAACCACAAGGCTTGGCGCGTCATATCAGCCCTGTGCCGGTTCCGCATTCAGGCGCGGCGTTACCACCGCCATCAACAGACGGAACGGCGCAAGACAAGTCAGCGCCATGATCACCTTGGCAGTGAAATCACCCAGTGCCCAGGTATCCCACGGAAGACCGGTCCCGGCAAAGGCGATCGAAAAGAACAATGCCGTATCAACAGCCGAACCGATGCCAGATGAAACGAGCGGTGCTTTCCACCAGGTTGCCTGACGCAGTTTGTCAAAGATGGTGACATCAAGCATCTGGGCAATCAGGAAAGCAGTACCGGACGCGATGGCGATCCGCGTGTCAGCAAGGATCAGCGACAACACAACAGCCAGGGCAAAGCCCGCCAGCACAACAATACGTGCGGCCCCTGCACCGCGTGCACGGTTGGTCAGATCGGTTACCAGAAACGCTACCGGATAGGTAAAGGCGCCATAGGTCAGCCAATCCGCCAACACGCCCGGAAGCGGGTATTCGACCAGAATGTTCGACGCAACAACAGTCGCCGCCATTGCCAGAATGCCGAAAATGATCGCTTTCATCTTTTCGTCCTTCAAAAAGGTGAACCCACGCATAGCAAATCTCGCGGCCCACCTTACTGGGCGACGATCAAGACCGGGTTCGGATAACTTTGGTTGGGGCGCTGTTTACGCCCAGCCCCCCGTATGGTCAAGGAAAAACGGCGGCCAGGTTACCCTGACCGCCGCTGCAGATCGCTGCAAGTCGCCCCGGGGAAAGTGGGACGCCGTGCCGCGAAACTTTATTTTTATTGCAATTACAGCATGATACCGCGAATGGTGAAGAACAGCAGCGCCCCAAGGAAGGCACCGGCCGGAACCGTCACCACCCAGGCCGTTGCAATCGTCACCGCATAGCGACGGCGCACCAGAAGACGCTTGCGCAGTTTCTTCTCGGCCCGTTCTGCTTCGTTCGGATCAATCTGACGCAATGCTTCGAGATGTTCGTCGGACTGTTCGCCTTCCGGCGCGTCTACCAGCATCGGCGGTGCTACCTGACGACGACGATGCGACAGGCTTTCACGCAGGAAACCGACACCAAACACCGCGCCGACCGCAATGTGGGTCGAGCTGACAGGAAGACCGAGTGCCGAGGCCACAATCACGGTCAATGCCGCCGAAAGCGCAACCGTATAGGCACGGATCGGATCAAGTTTGGTGATTTTGGAGCCAACGGTTTTGATCAGTTTCGGACCAAACAGGATCAGACCAGCCGAAATACCAAGCGCACCAATCACCATAACCCAGATCGGGATCGGGGCCTTGGTCACGATTTCACCGCTATCCACACCCGATACGATGGCTGCAAGCGGGCCAATCGCGTTGGCAACGTCGTTAGAACCGTGGGCAAAGGACAAAAGAGCTGCCGACACAACAAGCGGAATACGGAACAGCGATGCAATTTCCTTGCGCCGTCCGGTCATCGATGCCGATGCACGAATCACGGCCTTGCGAACCGGAATGACAGTAATGAAGAATGCGGCGATACCAATGGCAATCACAACCGGGGTATCGGCCTTCCAGATTTTCTTCACACCCTTCATCATCAGATACATCGAGAATGCCGAAACCATCACGCCCACGAGGATCGGAACCCATTTGCGTGCGGCCGCAACGCGGTCTTCGGTATAGATGATGCGGAATTTGATAAAGGCCAAGAAGCCCGCGGCAATCAGACCACCCAAAACCGGGGAAATCACCCAGCTGGCAGCAATGGTGCCCATGGTCGGCCAGTTGACAGCACCAAGCCCGACGGCAGCCATGCCGGCACCCATCACACCGCCAACGATCGAATGCGTGGTTGATACCGGCGCCCCGAGCCAGGTCGCCAGGTTCAGCCAAAGGGCAGCAGCCAAAAGCGCCGCCATCATCGCCCAGACAAAGGTCTGTGCATCAGGCATCTGGTTTGGATCGATAATGCCGTTCTTGATGGTCCCGACAACGTCGCCACCGGCAATGATCGCACCTGCGGCTTCGAACACGGCGGCAATCAACAGCGCGCCAACCATGGTCAGTGCTTTCGAGCCGACTGCAGGACCGACATTGTTGGCAACATCATTGGCACCGATATTGAGCGCCATGTAACCGCCGATCACAGCAGCGGCGATCAGGAAGCCACTTTGCGGCAGTCCGCCCATGTGAAAGGCGACAAACGCACTACAGGCAAGCAGGAAAACAATGGCAAGACCAAGTTTTGCACTGATCGACGCAGTTGCGCCCATCCCGGCATCCATGCGCTTTTGCCACTTGAGGTCCTTATCCAGAGCAGTTTTTTTAACCGACATAATCAACCGTTACCACAAAAGGGAATCGACGCGCGGATCATGTCGAAGCCGAGCCCGTTTGTTAAGGTTTTTTTGCCGTTATATTACAACATACGAACAACCGTCTGAGGACAAACGAAAAACGGCCCCGCAATACAGGGCCGTTTTCTGTGTCATCACGATGCCGGACGCCTAGCGACCAAACTGATTCAAAAGCCCTTTCAAAAGGCCCTTTGCCGCATCTTCGGGCGAATTGCCACCTGATCCGGTATCACTGTTACCAGAGCTGCTTCCGCCAAGTGCCTTATCAAGGATGTTATCCAGAACCTTGACCGCAACCTTGTCCATGCGTCCGGTAATGACCGGATCATCGATCTTGCCTTTGGCATAAACGCTAAACGGCGGCAGTTCTTCGATCTTCTTGGAAAAATCGAAATCTGCGGTCGTATCCATCACCCATTTCGGAAGATCAAGCGTCGCATCGGCATCCGCCGTCCCGACACGCGAAAGCGCTTCGACACGGGTGGTCTTGGCAATGCCCTTGGTGATGGTGATGTCACCTTCAAGCGATTGCAGCAGATCGTTGTTGCCAACCCCTTCGACGACCATTGCCTGCGGCCCCTGACGCAACAGGGCTTCGATATTGAGCTTCGGATCACTCGACCGTTTTGACGCATTGCTGAACCGGACTTCGGTCAAAACCAGATTGGCCGTGCCGTTCAGGGCCGAAACCAGACGGCGTGACGTATTGCCCGATGCCGTAACATCGAATTTAAGGTTCGCACCGCCAATAATCGTATCATTGGCAACCTTGATCGGCGTCAGCCTTTCGATCCGCGCACCATCAAGATCCCCCTTCAGGGCAAGTTGCGGCACATCCGTGTTGCGTGCATCAAACGTCCCGTTGATGCCAAGATCACCATCCCCCAACAGTCCCTTGAAGTTCGAGATCGTCAGAAGTCCCTGAACCAGGGTTGCCTTCAGATCCGGGTTCACAAGGCTGTAGGTATCGAAATCAAGCTGATCAAGCGCAATGGCGATATTGGCATCAATCGATCGCAATGCCGATACGTCAATGACGGTATCATCCCACGGCGTACCATCACGCGCATCAACCCTTGTTGCGGTCATGCTTGCCGGCAGATTGAACGCGGCCTTGCGCGGACCACTGCCAATACCGGGCATAAGACCCGCGCGCTTCTGGGCTGGCACGAACGGATCGACGACCAGTTTGCCACCAGAAAGTGCGACAGTCAGTTTCGGCTGTGCCTGGCTGCCATCAAAGGTCACCTTACCCGCGGTTTCGAACGCACCAAGCACAAGCTTCAGATCATCAAGCGTAACATTTTGCGCATTGCCCTTGACCGTGCTGGAAACGGCCAGTCGGCCAAGATTGCCTGATGGCGTATAGGCGGGCGCAACAAGATCAAGCGCGCGGTTCAGACTGGATGCCTGCACCGCCAGTTTGCCATCCAGTCCCGGATTGGCACCCAGCATCTGCGACACCACACCATCAAGCGCCACCTGCATAAGCGGGTTGGACACATCAAGCTTAAGGGTCGGACCGGTAATCGGACCATTCAGGCCAAGATTTGCCTGAATGCTTTTATAGCTGCTTGCCGGTGCCGGAAGCGTAATGCCCGTAAGCTTGACAAGCGGTTCCAGTGTCTTTGCGGTTACCCGGACAGACAGATTTTCAAAAGCCGGGATGTCGGCACTGCCATTAAAGGTACCCTTTGCCGATGCACTCAGCCCTGCGGCATCTGAAACGGCAAAATTGCCAAGGGTGATATCGCGCCCCTTGATGCTGCCATCAATCATGATGCCGCGCACCGCAACACCCGACGAAATGATTTCATCGGCAGCCAGCCGGTAATTTGCCGCCAGCCCATCAAGCGGCGCCAATGCGTCCTTGATGACCTTGACCATGTCTTCCTTGGCCGCGGTCGCGTTTGAAGCACCGTTCGCAGTCCCGCCGGCGGCGGACGTCCCGGTTGCGGTGCCATTGCCCGCGCTGCCCGACGTCGTTGCGGATGCATCGCCACCGGTCTGGGCGGTTGCGACATACTGATCAAGATTGATCCGGTCGAGCTTCAAGCCGATACCAAGTGCCGGCAGCCCCGACCCGCCAAGATTGGCAACAACCGCACCACGAATGGCGGTATCATCAATCCGAAGATCAAGATCGGAAATGTTCAACTGATCGGGCGTTCCCTTGATCCCGCCAGTCAGCGAAAACCGGCGCAGCCTGTCTGCACGAACACCGTCAACATCAACACCCAGCCAACGGATCACCGCCCGGATATTTTCCGATGCCATTTCATAGCTCAGCGCCGCAGACAGTTTGGGCTTTTCGCCGGAAATGCTGCCGAATACGGCAAAGTCGGTCCCGCCCGGAAGGCCCGCTGAAACCTCGTTCAGGGTGACCTTGCTGTTGGCAATCGCGGCATTGACCCGCGCATTGTGAACCGGGGTCTGATTGTAAATAAGGGTCTCGACTTCAAAATCGATCGCGGCTGTCAGATCAGCCGGAATAATCGGTGCATTTGCACTGTCGCCCTTTTTAACCGAACTTTGCGACGGGATGGATTGCGCGCCGCCATCGGTTGCACCGTCATTGCCCGAAGTTGCGGTATCTGTCGGTGACGAACCCGAAGCTGCCCCGGCCCCGTCACCCATATCGGCAAGAACCAGAATGCTATCAAGGTCAAGCTGGTTGAACCGCAATGCGACATCGGCACGCATGCTGGGTTCCTGATCAATGGCAATGGCGCCCGAACCACGGGTCTCGCCAAAGCGGATCGACAGATCATTTAACGTGACCGACTTTGCATTCGCGGTGATGTGACCACCAAGATCAAGCGGCTTTGCCGCAATATCGGGGATTTCCGCACCATCACCGGCAATACGCAGGGCCGCCTCGCGAAGGTCCTTGAAATCACCGTCAATCTGACCATCAAAGCCGGGACTGTCGGTTGAAAGATCGACGCGCCCGGCAACGGTGACACCACCGTCAACCTTGTCGATGCCGACTTTCAGGCTGATCGGGAACGGCGCAACCTGACTGATCTGACCGACATTAAAGCCAAATGTCAGCGGGATACCGCGATAGAAAACGTACCCTTCCCCTTCGAGCGGACCATTCAGACTGTCGGCCGACACACCAACCGTCAGACCCTCGATACGTTCGACCGAACCCGGGGTGCGGTAAATGATGGTGGCATTTTCGATTTCAAGACGATCGATCTTGATCGTGCTTGCGAAATCACTGCCGGATGCGGTTTCGTCAGTCCCGGTTGTGGCACTGCCGCTATTTTCCTCGTTGGCTGCCGGGGTCTGGGGTTCAGTTTGCGGAACTGTTATCGTGCCTGCATCCGGTCCGGAACGCGGCGCGGCTGCCGGATCAAAGACCAGATTGTTCGTACCGTTATCAAATGTTTCGATTGCGATGACCGGATCAATCAGGCTGACTTCAGTAACCTGGATATTGCCGGTAAGCAGCGGCATCAGGGCAACCGAAACCCGCGCCTCTTCAATCGAAACCATGTCGGCATCCTGTGCGCCGGGCAAATTGCCCAAGGTCACCTGACTTGCCGAAAGCGACGGCGAAGGGATCAGCGACATCGACAGGTCGCCCGTCAGAACAAGCTCCCTGCCCGTCGCATCCCGGACGGCCTGGGTGATCTGTGCCTTGTAGCCATTCCAGTCAATCAGGGACGGAATGATCAGCAATGCGGCTACAAGCACCACTACTAACGCACCGATTACGGCAAGGATCTTTTTCAACAGTCAGGCTCCGCTCGCTCGCAAGGTCACACTGCCGTTTGGCCGTGACCCTCAATGGTTTGATTTTCAGTCCAAAATCATAGGGCTCGTGACATCTGTCGCAACAGAAAATGGCGAGAGAATGTTGTATTCATTACACGACATGGTGTGCGATCTTGCGGGAAGCATTTTTCCACCGCCTTATCGCCCCGGCCCATAACATGTGAGCAGCCCCCGGACACGGGTCAAGCATCGCGCAGAAATCGCAAAATTTTTAACAAATAAAAACAAGCATCGAACAGACCGTAACCAAACCATAAATTCCAGTTTTGACACACCTTTCGAGCCAAATACATAGTTTAAAATCAACTGGATACTGGAAATCGTCGATTAAAATGATACATTTTAGAAAACAATAAATTCAATCCTGACTTTCATTCAAATCGAAAGATCATCGCGCTTTTCCGCGACAGGGAGGATGAAAATGACCGATACAACAATTCAAACGCCAGAAAACACGGTCGACAACGGACTGCACGGTATTACGATCCGGACCATCACAACCGACCAGTCCGGCAAATGGCTTCAGGCCGGCTGGCGGGACTTCAAACAGACACCGGCGATTGGCCTGACCTATGGTGCGCTTTGCGTCCTGGCTGGGTGGCTCGTGATCCTGAGCATCTTTCGAACCGGACAGCCTTATCTGACCTTGCCGCTGGCTGCGGGCTTCATGCTTTTGGCACCGCTTGTCGCCGTGGGCCTTTACGAAACCAGCCGCCGCCTTGAGATGGGCGAAAATGTCACCATCTGGCACAGCCTGAACGGTTTTCGCCGCAACCCCGGCCAGATCGGGGCGATCGGTGTTGTGCTGATGCTGTTCTTCCTGGCATGGACGCGGATTGCGATGTTGCTGTTCGCGCTGTTTTACAACGGAACCATGCCGTCACTTGATGCCCTGATTTGGGAAACATTCTTTTCGCGCGATGCGATTACATTCCTGATTACCGGCTCCATCCTTGGCGGTGCGCTGGCGATCATTGTTTTTGCCATTTCGGTGGTCTCGATCCCGCTTCTGGTTGATCGCGATGTTGATGTGATTACCGCTGTCATCATCAGTGTGAATGCGTTTCGCAAAAACTGGAAAGTTCTGATCGGCTGGGCTGCGGTGATTGCCATTCTTGCCGCCTGTGGCATGGTTGTCTTCATGTTCGGACTGGCGATCATGATGCCGTTGCTTGGCTATTCAAGCTGGCACGCCTATCGCGGGATCATTGACGCCAGTCACGCCGATGTCGCACGTCTGCGTCGACAGGTGCCGTAACCAGCTCAACAAACCAGACCATCCTCCAAACGCCGCCGCACTGGCGGCGTTTTTGTGCCCAAAGCCGAAATTGTGATAAACAGATCACATCATTGCGGGAACAATCATGGCATCGTATTGTTTCACGGTTACAATAGATTGCCCGGTTTTCTGTAATCGGGCCCCGCATCCAGACAGCACTTACAAACCCGCCACAAATTGTCCAAATTCTGTGGTCATAGGGTCAGGACCAATTAATATCCGAACTTCACATGTTTCCCTGCAACCATCTGCGTTCATGAGATAATTCATTATGTATCAGGCCCCGGCAGTTCGTCATCTTGTCGTACTTTCAGCGTCACTGATTGCCTTAGTCGCCGGGATGGGAACCCTGCATGCCCAGACCAATACGGCAGACGGGCCGCAATCAACGCGTACGCCGGATGAAAAATGGGGTGTGTCGCTTTCGGTTGAAAACGACCTTTTCACACCGACCAACAGTGATCAGCATTACACCAACGGTGTGCGACTGGCCTTTGTCTCCCCGGAAGACAGTGCGCCCGCGGCCTTTTTGAACGTTGCCAAACAGGTCCCGTTTTTCGCATCCGAAGGCCGCATTCGCACCAGCTATTCGCTGGGCCAGACCATGTATACCCCCGACGACATAACCATCGCCGAACACCAGCCCGATGATCGCCCCTGGGCCGGGATGCTGTACGGGACGGCGGGGCTTCTGTCTGATACCGGACTGAAATCCGATGATGGCGAAAGCAACTATTCGCGCATCGATACGCTTGAACTGACACTTGGCGTTGTGGGCCCGGCATCCCTTGCCGACAAAACGCAGGATTTCGTGCATAAACTGATCGACAGCCCACGCCCGGAAGGCTGGGACAACCAGATCAAGAATGAACCGATCATTGGCCTGACCTATGAACGGAAATATCGCAGCTGGTTTGAAGCCGATGTTTCAGGCATCGAGTTTGATGCCACACCGCACGGGGCGGTGACCCTTGGCAATGCGTTCACCAATGCCGAAATCGGGACTATGTTCCGCATGGGCTTTGACCTGCCTGCCGATTACGGCCCGCCCCGCATTCGCCCAAGCCTGCCCGGTTCGGACTTCTTTGTCCCGGATACAGAAGGCTTCCCGGTCAGCGGATATCTTTTCGCGGGCTTTGCCGGCCGCTATGTGGTGCGCGACATCACCCTTGATGGCAATACCTTTGCCGACAGTGCGTCGGTCGACAAGGAACCGCTGGTCGGGGACCTTCAGATCGGTTTTGCGATGATCATCGGCCAGGCGCGCCTGACCTACACACATGTCTATCGCACCCCGGAATTCACCGCCCAAAGCGGTGCCGATCAGTTTGGATCGATTTCACTGTCATTCCGCTTCTGACGAAAAACGGGGCCCAAGGGCCCCGTTTTGCATCAAATTTCCAAATTGTATGATGATATCAAAGCCCGGGGATCAGCTTGCCCGGATTCATCAGACCTTTGGGATCAATGGCCGCTTTGATGGCGCGCATCATGGCGATCGTATCTTCGCCATGTTCGGCAACCATGAAGTCGAGCTTGCCATAACCGATGCCATGTTCACCCGTACAGGTACCGCCAAGCTTCAGGGCACGTTCCACCATGCGTTTGTGCAGGCGGTTGGCTTCTTCCATCTGTGCCGGATCTTCGGGATCGAGCAGGATCAGTGTGTGGAAGTTGCCATCGCCGACATGACCGATGATGGTGCAGGTCAGCGGGCTGGCATCGCAATCGGCACGGGTTTCGGTGATGGCTTCGGCCAGTTTTGAAATCGGCACACACACATCGGTCGGCATGCCGGCCTTGCCCGGTTCAAGCTGAAGCGACGCGTAATAGGCCTTGTGGCGTGCGGCCCACAGCTTGTTGCGATCTTCCTGGCGGGTTGCCCACTGGAATTCCTCGGCACCGTATTCTTCGGCCACGGACTGAACAAACTCGGCCTGTTCCTTCACACCGGCTTCGGTGCCATGGAATTCAAAGAACAGGGTCGGGGCTTCTTTGTGGTCCAGCTTGGAATAGTTGTTGACCGCGCGGACCTGCAATTCATCAAGGAATTCGATCCGGGCAACCGGAATACCGGCCTGGATGGTCAGGATCACGGTATCAACTGCGGCCTCGACCGTCGGGAAGGCACAGACAGCAGCCGACATGGCTTCCGGGATGCCATAAAGCTTCAATCCGATTTCCGTGATCACACCAAGCGTGCCCTCGGACCCGACAAACAGACGGGTCAGGTCATAACCGGCCGATGATTTGCGGGCACGATTGGCGGTTTTGATGATCTTGCCTTCCGGGGTCACCACAGTCAGGCTCAGCACATTGTCGCGCATGGTGCCATACCGTACCGCATTGGTACCCGATGCGCGGGTTGCAGTCATGCCGCCGATCGATGCATTCGCACCCGGATCAATCGGGAAAAACAGACCGGTATCGCGCAGATGATCATTAAGCTGTTCGCGCGTTACACCGGCCTGAACACGGCAATCAAGATCCTCGTTATTGACCTCAAGGATCGCGTCCATCCGCGATACATCAATGCAAATCCCGCCACGCAATGCCGCAACATGCCCTTCAAGCGATGAACCCGTACCAAACGGAACAATCGGGACATTGTGGGCAACACACAGCTTGACGACTTCAGCGACTTCTTCGGTCGAGGTTGCAAAAACCACCGCATCGGGTGGCGATGCCTCGTGCCAGCTTTCATCCTTGCCATGCTGTTCAAGCACAGCCTGCGCAGTTGACAGCCGATCGCCCAGCATCTCGCGCAGGGCGCTGATCAGGCTTTCCGGGGTTTCGATGCGTTCGTATTGGCGATCTGACATGATTTTGCTCTTTGGTCTTTTCAATCCGGGTGGCGGTCGCAACCCGAACCAGAATGATGTGGGGTCTGATCCGGATTACGCGATAAGGGCTGACACCTTACGCCGAGATGATCGAAATTGGTAATACCTTTTGACCGGTTTGGCAAAAATTCAAACCCGATAAATCTGTCGCGCCCGTCAAAACATGCGGGCACGACAGATCCATCTTGATGCCGGCAAGCCCGTCTTAGCCCTTGTTGCGATCCTGCGGCAGGGCCGCGGCAATGCGGTCTGCCAGCCGCGAGAATGGCAAACTTTGCAGCCAGACCGTACCAGGACCTTCAAGGGTCGTGACAAACAGCCCCTCGCCGCCAAACAGTGCATTGGTAAAACCGCCAACAAATTTGATCGAATAATCAATGGATGGCGTCATTGCGACCAGCGCCCCGGTATCCACGCGCAAGGTCTGGCCTGCTTGCAAATCCTTGCGGATGATCGTGCCCCCGGCATGCATGAAGGCCATGCCATCACCGCTGAGGCGCTGAAGGATGAAACCTTCACCGCCAAACAGGCCCGCACCGATCTTTTTGGAAAAGGCGATATCAATATCGATCCCGGCCGCAGCACACAGGAACGCATCCTTCTGACAGATGATTTCACCACCAAGTTCCGCCAGATCAAGTGCCACCACCTTACCCGGATAGGGGGCGGCAAAGGCAACATGCCCCTTGCCCGATCCTTCATGGACAAAGCTTGTGATAAAGAATCCTTCGCCGGTCAGCATGCGCTTGAACCCTGAAAACAGGCCCCCGCCCGTCCCGGTCTGCATGGCAATGCCATCGCCCATATACATCATGGCACCGGCTTCGGCCCGGACACCCTCGCCCGGATCGAGTTCGATTTCGACCAACTGCATTTCTTCGCCATGGATCGTATAGTCGATCACGTCTGCCATGCGGGCGTCTCCTTTTATCAAATCATCAATCTGTTTGGCGCAAGTCTGGAACCTGTTGATCCTGATCGCAAGAAAAAGGGGCAACAATCCGGCAAGAGATGGCATCGTTTTCTTGTAAAAACCTGAAAATCAAGCAGGATATGTCATCACGAACTCTGCCGGGGAATTGCGTGTATCATCGGTTCCGGGCTTTCAGATGCTGGCGTTTCATGCTGCTGATGCCATTTCTGGCGATCGGCCTTGGCGCTTGTCAGCCCGATGATCCCTGGCAATTCAACATCTGCCGCATTGCCCTTCCCGGTATTGAAGACGAAGCACCCAAAATCCGGCTTCTGACCCGATTTGACGAAATCACCGATCAGAAGCGCATCACCCTGCACTATCAGATCATACCGGACAATGCCCGTACGGTTCCCGACAAAGGCCCGTCACCATCGGCAATATCGTCCCTGCCGGTCCATCAGATGAGCTGTCTGTTTTCACATGCGGACAAACCCAACAGTCCCGCCACCCTGATCGGGATCGAAACCAGCCGGTTCGGACCGGTTTCCCCGACCCATCTTTCGATCCTGAACCGGTTCTGGCTTGATCGTGTCGGCAGGCAGGCGCTTGATCGGTATGAAAACCCTGATCAGCACGGCCTGACGCCCGATGTCCCCGAAGTTTCCCGCGATCTGGCCTATGGGCTTCAACTTGGTATCAATGGCCTGTCGCGCGGGGCGATTTACGGATTGCTCGCGCTGTCTTTCACGCTGATTTATGGGTTGATCGGACGGATCAATCTGGCCTTTGGCGAAATCGTCATGACGGCGGCCCTGTCAACGGTGATTGGCGGTTTGCTGTTATCATCGCTTGCCGGCTGGAACCTTTTTCTGATCGTGATCGGGGCAACCGCGATGGCGGTCTTTGTCGGTTCCGGACTTAGCCATCTGACTTGGCGCAATGTATTCGGGCCGCTCGGACGCAAGGCCGCGGGTGGCCGGGCCGTGATCGTGGCATCGCTTGGATGTGTCCTGTTCATTCAGGAGTTTGTCCGGCTTGTCATATCGGCCCGCAATTTCAATCTGCCGCCGCTGTGGCAATATTCGTTTCCGGTCCTGCGCAGCGATCAGTTCGTTGTGCGCATGCTTGGATTTGACGTTCTGTCGATCGGCATGGCAGTTGCGGTTGGTGGCGTCCTGATCTGGATGATGGCAAATACCCGGTTCGGGCGCCAATGGCGCGCAATCAGCCAGGATCGCATTGCTGCGGGTCTGTGCGGCATATCGTTGCAACGCATCGAACAGCAATCATTTGTTCTGGCTGGATTTTTATGCGGCATTACCGGCGCTGTAATGGCGTTGCGTTATGGCGTGATTAACTTTCATTCCGGTACACTTTTCGGGTTCAAGGCACTGGTCGCGGCCATTCTTGGTGGCATCGGGCAGATGCGCGGGGCCTGGTTGGGCGGATTTGTCATCGGCCTGACAGAGGCATACTGGTCCGGATATTTCGGCGGCGCCTATCGCGATGTCGCGGTATTCGGGTTGCTTGCCGCCATTCTGGTCCTGCGGCCCGGCGGGCTTTTGGGCGTAAATGATGGAAAAGACAGCTTGTGCTCGCCGCGCGCGGGACAAATATAAAAATCAAAGGCCCGGGACAGAACCGCTTATCGGTTTCAATGGTCAGGCAGAAAGACACGAAGGCGGTTAGAATGGCGACCCACCATAAACTTGAATGGATCTCACAGGATGAGGCCATACAGGCCTCGCTTGCGAAATGGCAACGCGTTGTCGATGTGATGACACGGCTTCTTGGTGCGACATCCGGTTATGTTGTCGAATATAACAAGGACCAAGGATACCGGGCGGCTGTAACCAGCCAGAATGCGGAAAATCCGCATCGCGACATTTCCGGCAAGGCGGAACCACTTGATTCCAACATTTACTGCCGACGCGTCATTCAGGAAAAAACGCCCTTTTATGAACCCGACGCCCGCGGAAAATCAGAATGGGCCGACAATCCCGAACTGACTGATGACGGTTATGTCTCCTATTTCGGTACACCACTTCTGTGGCCGAATGGTGAGGTTTTTGGCACCCTGTGCGTGTTTGATCGCCAACCAACCAGCTATGAGGAGCCCCTTCAAACACTGCTTGATGTTTTCCGCGATCTGATCGAGGCCGACTTGCGCCTGTATGAACAGTTCGAAGTCATGCGCGAAATGTCGATGACAGATCCGCTGACCGGGCTGAATAACCGCGCCGGATTTGAAATGCTTGCCCATCAGAAAATCCGCATCGCCAAACGCTATCACCATCATATCGGGGTCATTTTCTTTGATCTCGACAATATGAAGCACTGGAACGACGATTATGGCCATGCCGCCGGGGATGCCGCCCTTCGTGCGGTTGGCAAGGCCATCACCGACAGCATCCGCGAGGTTGATATTTGCGGTCGCGTCGGCGGTGACGAATTTGCCGTGCTTGGCTATGTCCGGAACCGGGGGGATCTTACGACCATCATCACCCGTGTGCGCAACGCGCTTGCGAATATCAAACTCAGCATCCCCAACGCCAAAGCACCGATCCGCGAGACACCCGAAATCAGTTCGGGGGCATCTGTTTTCTTTGAACCAATTAACCAAAATTTCGAAGAAATGATGGCGGTTGCCGATCTTGAAATGTATCGCGACAAGAAAAACCGCCAGAAATAGGGACTTTGGCGTTTTGACCGGTTTCAGGTCGGTTAAAAAATCATTGCAACAAACGTGATCCATTAACCACATGGTATGGATTTTGGCTCAGACTGCGTGACGGGTTGCAAACCCGAAAAATAGAATAACGCACACGAGCTTACAAAATGCAGATCCGCAAAGGCACTGCCGACGATCTTCCTTTCATTCGCGACCTGACCAAGCGCGCGACGGACTCAACCTATTTCATCGAAGGCATGGGCGATGCCGCAACCAATCTGGTTGCCCGCTATGTCGAACAGTCGACCAGTGTTTTTGAAAATGCCCTTGGCAGTGATAACCACACTGTCTATGTCGCGACCAAAGACGACATTCTTCTGGGCTATGTCATCGCCATCCACAACAGCCCGGAAATCGACTGGA
Source organism: Thalassospira sp. MIT121401 (assembly GCF_047125595.1). Lineage (NCBI taxonomy): Bacteria > Pseudomonadati > Pseudomonadota > Alphaproteobacteria > Rhodospirillales > Thalassospiraceae > Thalassospira > Thalassospira sp. MIT121401. The sequence continues at coordinate 1,531,215 of NZ_CP138926.1, read as the reverse complement.
TCATGGTTGATCCGGCATCACATGGCAGCGGTGCGGGCAAGGCATTGATGATGGCGGCCCTTGACGCCCTGTCGGAAAAAGGTGCACGCAGCAATGTCCGCCTCAAGGTCGTAGCCCATAATGAACGCGCCAAGGCGTTTTACCGCAAGTTCGGCTTCCTCGTGACCGGCCCGGTGCCGGACCGCGAAGTCCCGACCGTGGAAATGCAGCGCGCCGCTTGACGAAACGCCGCCAGATTGGCAATTTGGCGGCGAACCTTATTCGGAGCTTTTATGTCAGAGTCCCGGCACAGCCGCTGATCGCGGTTTGACAGCCTGACCTTTCCAGACCGCTGATCAGCAGATCGGATCGCCTGCCCGCCAATGAAACGGGTGCGCGTGGCCGGTATTGTTGTGCCCGCCCCGATCGGAAACCGTTTTCCCAACTGGTTTTCGGACTCTGACAGTGAATATTTCAAAGAATGAACAGCGCGTGCTGCATGCACTTGCGCAAGGCGGCCTGATCAAGGTGATCAAAGACGACCACAATCGCATCCTCGAAGCAGACTGCATTACCCGTGACGGCTGGTTTCTGACCGCCTGCACGATCGAGGTGTTCAAGAAACTGCGCAAACGCCGCCTTATCCGGTCTCGCGCCGGTGCGCCTTATCGCATCACCCGTGAAGGATTGGTCGCGGTCCGCGCCGAACTGTTTCAACGCTAACAACAAAGCCCGGCCGATTTGGCCGGGCCTCACTCCACCTATAGTTGACATCAATCGCTTTTAGTGAATGTAATGATTGGGTTAACTATTTCAGGTGGTGAGGGACAGTTGGCATTTTCTGATATGCAGTGGGAAACGAAATCAATTCCACTGAACAACATTATCCTTGATTCTGACAACCCAAGGCTAGGTCCATATAACCAAAGCTCTGATGTCGCAGCACTAGCTTACTTGGTTGAACACGAAAATGTATTAGGCCTAGCTCGCAACATTGCCGAATATAAGAACCTATACCCTCACGAGAGTATAATCTGCATACCAATTGAGGATGGCAATTACATTGTCGTTGAAGGGAATAGAAGAGTTGCCGCCTGCAAATTGCTTAGTAAGCCTTATCTTATTGGTGCGGCTGGCGATGAGAGCGAAATACCGAAAATTGATGACCAAACGCGCTCTTCAATCTCACAACTGCAGGCCTGTATCGCAGACACGCGACAAACTGCAGACGAGATCATTGCTAAGCTTCATATTGACGAATTCGGAAAGCTCTCATGGAATACGCGAAAAAAAATCCGATATGTAGAAAGTAGGTTGAGGTTCGGAAATGATGTCGAGGCTCTCGCATCCAATCTTGGGATTAGCACTAGAAACCTCTACAAGCTGAAATCTTTTGGTCGAGTTTTCACCTACGTATCCTCATTAACTTGGTCAACCAAAGAGCGAAGCGTAATTTGGGATGACGCAGTTGACTTGGATATCATGTTCTATGTGCTAACGAACAATGTAATTTACTCACACTTTGGGCATGTGCTTTTTAGTGATGCGGGTGAGATAAACCACGATTTTCCGGACAAAGACGAGGTTTGTAAAAGAATTGTCCAACACACACTGATCTCGCAACGCTTAAACATAGATTACAAGTATACGCGAAACACAGCGGTACGAGATTACCTTAATGAGCGGTTCCCTCGGAGAGCTCCTGCAGTTAACTCAAACCTCTCCTTCAACTTAAGGCCTGCTGATGGCGCAGAAAATGTAATCTCCACTGGAGGCTCGCACATCGAACCTGTGGGCGAAGAAACAGAAAATCCGAACACCGATTCTCAGCAAGACAACACGCCGCAAGAAAAAGAGACTGGCGATGGTTCACGCTACGATCGCCCTCAACTATTGAATACGTTGGTATACTCATCAACTTCTGACGCTCGTTTGAAGCAACTAGCCTCAGAAGCGAGACGAATTAGCCAACTGAAGCCCCCGCAGGTCATTTCAATTTCCTTCTTGATTCGGGCGATCCTTGAGCAAGGTCTTCTGCTAGAAGTAAAGAAGTCAGGATTAAAAGATCAGTTGCAGCAGAGGCATTCTGATAAGCCTTCTCTCGACGAGCTAATTAAGTTCTGCATTCAAAACAAACGCTCTGGAATAACAATGCCGAGACAACTTATACGCTCACTTGAAAACGCTAATAACGACGGCACAATTTTCGAGTTAAATCAAAACATACATGGCGGCTTCGGAAATCTATCCCCAGAGCGGCTAAAGATAATTTGCGGAACCTTCTTGCCGATCTTCACGTACTTCCTCCAGAACAATTAAGCAGCTCTGTTTCTTCCAGACACCTGCCCAGCGCAGCTATCATGAGTGTTTTTATTGTTTGTGCTGTAAGATATTGATCAGTTTGCCAAACGGGTCGCGGACATAAAACCGCCTGACACCCCATGGCTCATCCGTCGGGCCATATTCGATGGTAATCCCGGCATCGGTCATTTTGCCAAGGATTTCGTCGAGGTTATCGACCTCGATCGACATGTCGGGCACCGGGGTTCCCGATCCGCCTTCGGTGGCGAAATTTACCTGGGTTGTCATGGTTTGCCCCGCCACGGCAAAGGTTCTGATCCAGCCATGATCCATCACGGTATCAAGGCCAAGGATATCTTCATAAAACGCGACAGCCTTGGCGATGTCATCCACCGCAAAATTTGCAACGATACGTTTAACAGCCATGGTGCTAGCGGCTCCTGATATCGTCTATTGCGCGGCCTTTTCGCCGGCAATTGCCTTGGCGCGCTTATAGGGACCAAACGGGATTTCCTTGGGCGCGAAGGTATCGGCCGATGCGCGACCCCAGCGCGAATGCCATTCATGAAGCTCCTCGATCTCTTTATCTGCCAGAAGGAAACCTTCGGGCAGGTAAGGATAGGCTTCGTTGCCATCGATGAATTCGTTGTCCTTCTGGCGGACCATGAAGTGATAGGGCATGAAATTGCGCGGATCGGTCAGGCCAGCTGCACCGGTGATTTCAGCCAGCGCATGCATGGTATTTTTGTGGAACCGTGCGACGCGTTCACTTTTATCACCCGGTTCCAAAGCGCGTTGACGGATTTTATCCTGTGTCGCGATGCCGACCGGGCAGCAGTTGGTGTGACAGCTTTGCGCCTGAATACAGCCAAGCGCAAACATGAAACCGCGTGCGGCATTGCACCAGTCCGCCCCAAGTGCCAGGGTTCGCGCAATATCAAAGGCCGAGATGATTTTGCCCGCGGCCCCGATCTTGATCTGATCACGCAGCCCCGCCCCGCGCAGCGCATTGTGAACGAACGTAAGCCCTTCCTGCATCGGCATGCCGACACGGTTGGCAAATTCGACCGGGGCGGCACCGGTGCCACCTTCCTTGCCATCGACCACGATGAAGTCGGGCGTGATGCCGGTTTCAAGCATTGCCTTGATGATCGACATGAATTCGCGACGATGGCCGATACACAACTTGAACCCGACCGGCTTGCCGCCGGAAAGATCACGCAAGCGACCAATGAATTCCATCAGGCCGATCGGCGTTGAAAAGGCACTGTGGGCCGAGGGAGATACACAATCCTGTCCCATCGGAATGCCACGGGCATCGGCAATTTCCTTGGTGATTTTGGCGGCGGGCAACATGCCGCCATGACCGGGTTTTGCGCCTTGGCTGAGTTTCAACTCGATCATTTTGACTTGCGGGTCGGCGGCGGTTTCGGCGAATTTTTCCTCGGAAAATGTGCCGTCTTCATTGCGTGCCCCGAAATAGCCCGACGCCACCTGATAAATCAGATCACCACCGCCTTCGCGGTGATAGCGCGAAATGCTGCCTTCGCCGGTATCATGGGCAAAGCCGCCCTTTTTCGCCCCCTTGTTCAGCGCCAGGATCGCATTGCCCGAAAGCGCGCCAAAGCTCATGGCCGAGATATTATACAAGCTGCAATCATAGGGTTGCTTGCAATGTGGCCCGCCAACCCGAACCCGGAAATTGGTATCGGTGATGTGTTTTGGCGCCACCGAATGCGTGATCCAGGAATAACCCGATTTATAGACATCCTCGATCGTACCAAACGGGCGTTTGTCTTCGACACCCTTGGCGCGCTGATAGACAAGGCCGCGGGCCTGACGGCTGAACGGGATTTCGTCCTGATCGCTTTCCAGAAGATACTGGCGGATTTCAGGGCGGAAGCTTTCAAGGATGAAGCGGATATGCGCACTGATCGGATAGTTGCGCAGGATGGAATGCTTGGTCTGATGAAGATCATGAATGCCGACCAGAAGCAACAGACCGAACACCACCGCCGGCACCCAGAACCAGCTATCGATCACGCCGGCACAAATCACGGAAATGACGGTCAGAAGCGCAACGCTTGTAATGACGAAATAGCGCTGGTTCAAAATAAAGAATTTCACGGTGCTCTCATCCTGTCTGTTCAGGTCGACCTGATGGATCGCGATTGCAGCCTGTGCGGGCAAGCTTTGGCAACCCGATCCTTGAGTGAAGCCTATGGCAATGTCGTTGATTTTTAATGAAGTGTCCCCTCATGCATGTAGGGACGATATTGCCAACATCAAGAAAAAGCCGCCCGTGAGGAAACTCAGGGGCGGCAGGAAGTTCAACAGGGAGGCCGGGGTTAAAACCCCGGACCAGAAACACCGAAGGTTTGGGGGAAAACCGGTGTTTCTGGTCAAACCGGAAGATGGGGTTGGCAAGAACCCTTAGGCCTTGCCGTAACCACCACCGCCCGGGGTTTCGATGATGAAAACATCACCCGGATGCATTTCTGCCCCGTCGGTGCCTTTCAGCTCGATCACGGTACCGTCGACACGTTCGATGGCGTTGCGACCAAGTTTGCCCGGTTCGCCACCGGCAACGGCCTGGTTGGGCACGCGACGGTGGTTGGACAGGATCGATGCGGTCATGTCTTCGAGGAAGCGGACACGACGGGTCGTGCCATCGCCGCCCTTGAACTTACCGTTACCGCCCGACCCTTTGCGGATTTCAAAGCTTTCGAGCATGACCGGGAAGCGCCATTCAAGAACTTCCGGATCGGTCAGGCGCGAGTTGGTCATATGGGTATGAACACCGCTGGTGCCGTCAAAATCAGGACCGGCACCCGAACCGCCACAGATGGTTTCATAATACTGATGCGTATCATTGCCCCAGGTGAAGTTGTTCATGGTCCCCTGTGCACCCGACATGACACCAAGGGCGGCATAAAGGGTATCGGTGACATGCTGGGACGTTTCAACGTTACCGGCAACAACGGCGGCCGGATAACGCGGATTGAGCATCGATCCTTCGGGCACGATCAGATTGACCGGCTTCAGGCACCCGGCATTGAGCGGAATGTCATCATCAACAAGCGTTCTGAAGACATAAAGAACCGCTGCACGGGTCACAGCCGACGGGGCGTTGAAGTTGTTATCAAGCTGATCGGACGTGCCGGTGAAATCGACCGTCGCCGAACGGGTTTCCTTATGGATGGTGACCTTGGCCTTAACGACCGCACCATTGTCCATTTCATAGGAAAACTCGCCATCCTTGAGAACATCAATCACGCGACGAACGCTTTCTTCGGCATTGTCCTGAACATGGCCCATATAGGCATGAACAACATCAAGGCCAAAGTGATCGACCATCTTGCGCAGTTCCTGCACGCCTTTTTCGTTGGCGGCGATCTGTGCGCGCAGATCGGCGATGTTCTGATACGGGTTACGGGCCGGGTATTTTGCCCCTTCGAGAAGTGCGGTCAGGCCGGCTTCGTCAAATTTGCCCTGATCAACCAGTTTGAAGTTGTCGATCAGAACGCCTTCTTCTTCGAGAATGCGTGAATTCGGCGCCATCGACCCCGGGGTAATGCCACCAACATCGGCATGGTGACCACGCGATGCGACATAGAACAGGATGTCCTTGCCATCATCGCTAAAGACCGGCGTGATCAGGGTGATGTCCGGCAAATGCGTCCCGCCGTTATACGGGTCGTTCAGCATATAGACATCGCCCGGCTTCATGGTGCCGACATTGTTACGCATAACAGCCTGAACCGACTCACCCATCGATCCAAGATGGACCGGCATATGCGGTGCGTTGGCGATCAGTTGGCCTTCCTGATCAAACAGGGCGCATGAGAAGTCCAGACGTTCCTTGATATTCACCGAGTACGAGGTGTTGGCAAGGGTAACACCCATCTGTTCGGCAATATTCATGAACAGGTTGTTGAAGACTTCGAGCATCACCGGATCGGCCTGGGTGCCAATGGCTTCAGACCGCTTCATGGCAACCACACGGGTCAGAACCAGATGGTCACGGCCATTGACCTTGGCTTCCCAGCCCGGATCAATCACGGTGGTGCCAACCGGCTCCACAATCACGGCCGGACCGCGCACGGTCGCCCCCGGTTTGAGGTCTTCACGTTTGTAGAACGGGGTATCTTCGGTTTTACCATCAAATACCACCGGACGGGTCGCAAGGGCTGTGATCGCGACATTGTCGTTGGTTGCTTCGGCTTCGGCATCCGGAAGGCTTTGGGTTTCACCGATGGCCTCAACCGCGACAGCTTCGACGACCAGCGGTTTCTCGTCCATGACAAAGCCATAGCGCTGTTTGTGCTGTTCTTCGAACTGGGCCTTGATGCTATCGACATCACCGAAATCAACGATCAGCGGGGTGTCGGTGCCGTCATAGCGCAGATGCAGCTTTTTCAGCATCGTGATCTTGGCATCGCCAATACCCTGTTCATGCAGTTCCGCACGGGCATCAACGGCCAAGGCATCAAGCTGTTCATCCAGACCGGAAAGCGCATCAGAGGCAAGCTTCGCCTCGACCGCCTGTTCGCGCATCGCACGAATATCGGCAAGACCCATACCATAAGCCGACAGAACACCGGCGAACGGATGAACAAAGACCTTGATCATGCCAAGGGTATCGGCCACCTGGCAAGCATGCTGCCCACCGGCACCGCCAAAGCATTGCAGGATATAATCAGTTACGTCATAGCCGCGCTGCACCGAAATCTGTTTGATCGCGTTTGCCATGTTTTCAACGGCAATACGCAGGAAGCCTTCGGCGACTTCTTCGGGCGTTCTGACCTGACCGGTGCTTTCCTTGATCTTGGCAGCCATGGCTTCGAAACCGCTGCGTACCGCATCGGCATCAAGCGGCTCGTTGCCTTCGGGGCCAAAGACATTGGGGAAGAAGTCCGGCTGAACCTTGCCCAACATGACGTTGATATCGGTCACCGCAAGCGGACCGCCACGGCGATAGGCCGCCGGGCCCGGGTTTGCACCGGCACTGTCGGGGCCAACACGGAAACGTGCGCCATCGAAATGCAGGATCGAACCGCCACCGGCCGCAACCGTGTGGATTTTCATCATCGGCGCACGCATGCGCACACCGGCAACCTGGGTTTCGAAATCGCGTTCATATTCGCCGTCATAATGCGAAACGTCGGTCGACGTGCCGCCCATATCGAAACCGATGACCTGTTTGAAGCCATCCATTTCAGCCGTACGAACCATGCCGACAACACCGCCCGCCGGACCGGACAGGATTGCGTCCTTGCCCTGGAACTTGGCGGCATCGGTCAGGCCACCGTTGGACTGCATGAACATCAGTTTCACGCCGCCCAGTTCGGATGCCACCTGATCGACATAACGACGCAGGATCGGCGACAGATAGGCATCAACAACCGTGGTGTCACCACGCGATACCAGCTTCATCAGCGGGCTGACTTCGTGACTGACCGAAACCTGGGTAAAGCCGACTTCACGGGCGATTTCGGCCGCCGCATTTTCATGGGCGGTGTAACGATACCCATGCATGAAGACGATGGCACAGGCACGAATGCCGGAATCAAATGCTGCCTGAAGGTCCTTGCGCAGATTGTCGCGATCAAGCGGGGTCAGTTCCGTCCCCTGGGCGTCGAAACGACCATCGGCCTCGATCACACTTTCATAAAGGGTTTCGGGCAGTTTGATATTGCGATCAAACAGACGCGGGCGGTTCTGATAGGCAAGGCGCAGCGCATCGCGGAAGCCCTTGGTGGTGACCAGAACCGTGCGGTCGCCTTTACGTTCAAGAAGGGCGTTGGTCGCAACCGTGGTGCCCATCTTGACGGCTTCGATTTTCTCGGCCGGGATTTTCTCGCCAGCGGGGACTTCAAGCAGTTCACGAATGCCCTGAATGGCGGCATCGCGATAACGTTCCGGGTTTTCCGAAAGCAGCTTGTGGGTAACAAGCGATCCGTCCGGCTTACGCGCCACGATGTCGGTAAAGGTACCGCCGCGATCGATCCAGAACTGCCATTTCGGCTGTCCCGATGTCTGCGAAGCGGGGGAATTTTGGTCGTGAGAAGCCATGATGCTTACTCCTTGGGCATCTGTAGTCATAAAATTCTGTGCGAACGATCAGATATTCAAAAGGCCGGTCAGCCGTTCATTTGCTGGGGCAGCCATGTTGCGATTTCCGGGAATACGGTAATCAGCAAAACAGCAAGCAACAGCAGGAAGAAGAACGGCAAAGCAGCCAGCGCAATGGCAAACAGGTTCTTGCCTGTCAGGCCTTGCAAAACGAACAAGTTGAAACCCACGGGCGGGGTGATCTGCGACATTTCGACCACCAGCACCACATAGATACCAAACCACAACAAATCGATCCCGGCGGCCTGAACCATCGGCAGGATGACCGAGGTGGTCAGAACCACCACCGAAATCCCGTCAAGGAAGCAACCAAGAACAATGAAGAACACGGTGAGTGCCGCCAAAAGCGCATAGGGCGACAGATCCATCTGCGCAATCCAGGCCGCAAGTTCACGCGGGATCCCGGTAAAGCCCATGGCCACGGTCAGAACAGCCGCCCCTGCCAGGATAAAGCAGATCATGCAGGATGTGCGGGTCGCCCCCATGATCCCGTCAATCAGGCTTTCCTTGGTCAAGGAACCGCTTAGTCGCGACAGGATCAGCGCACCGACAACTCCGAATGCCGCGGCTTCGGTCGGGGTGGCAACACCGCCATAGATTGATCCGATTACAGCCGAGATCAGGGCAATCACCGGGATCAGGCGACCTGAAGCGCGGACTTTTTCGCCAAACGGAATGCTTGGTTCTGCCGGGGGCATTTTGTCCTTGTTCACCGTGGCCCAGATGCCAACGAAGCTCATGAACAAAATGATCAGCATGACACCAGGCAAAACACCGGCAATGAACAGACGCGCAATCGACAGTTCGGCAGACACGCCATAGACAATCAGAATGATCGATGGCGGGATCAAAAGCCCCAGCGTCCCCGACCCGGCCAGCGTGCCAAGGATCAGCTTGTCGGCATAGCCCTGCTTGCGCAATTCGGGGATCGACATGCGCCCGATGGTCGCAGCGGTCGCCGCAGACGATCCCGACACCGCAGCAAAGATGCCACAGCCCAGAACATTCACATGCAACAGACGCCCCGGGAGTTTATTGAGCCAGGGGGCAAGACCGGTAAACATGTCTTCTGACAAGCGCGACCGGAACAGGATTTCCCCCATCCAGATAAACAGCGGCAGCGGGGCCAGCGACCATGTCGCCAGGCTTGACCAAGCAGTCGTTGCGATGATCGGGCCGGTCTGGGCACTGGTAAAGAAATCAAGTGCGAAAACGCCGATGGCAAACAGTGACAGGGCAACCCACAATCCTGCCCCAAGGAACAGGAACAACAACCCCATCAGGATCAGGCCAATTTCAAGTACTTCCACGACCGTCCCCTATTCGTTCAATTCGTTTGCTTCGCCAGCAGCGAAGGCAGCCTGACGACCGGCAACGGTATCAACCAGTGCTTCGATCATGCCGATGGTAAAGACGATCAGGCCAAAGGCCATTGCGGCCTGTGGGATCCAAAGCGGAAAGGCAAGAACACCGGGCGACGTATCGCCATAGGAAAAGCTTTCTTCGGCAAGAACCGCCATCCACCAGGCGAAATATCCGCCAAGGAAAGTTGCCGCCAGAAGCGTGATGCTTTCGATCACGCGGCGCAGCCCGCCCTGAAGATGGGACAATATGATCATGACCCGGATATGGGTCCCGGCGCGCAATGCCGGACCAAGTGCCAGGAACGTTCCCGCCGCCAAACAGAAACCGGCCAGCTCGTTGGCGTCATGCACCGCAATTCCAACCAGACGGCCAAGCGATTGCGCCAGAATAAGAAGTGCGATCGCGACCATAAAAACTGCGGCCAGCCCGGCACTGAACTTGAATAAGTAATTTAGTGATCTGCGCACAGCAGTCCCCTTTCCGCCCGCGATGTCGCGATGCTGATTGATTGTTCCCTAAGAACAGTAACATCAAATTGTGGGGTTTGTCCGGGACCGGACAGAGGACGACGTCTGCCCGATCCCGAAAGACGAAAGAACCTTAGTTCTTGAAGGCGTCGATGATGGCAGCACCTTCATCGCCGGTTTTTTCAAGCCACTCGGAAACCATGGTTTCACCGGCTTTGGCCAGACCGGCCTTCAGTTCATCGCTCGGCGCAGCAACGTTCATGCCGTTGTCAGCCAGAACTTTTTTCTTCTCGTCAGCTTCGGCCATGCTCATTTCCCAACCGCGGGTCTCGGCTTTGGCAGCAGCGTCAAGAACGGCTTTCTGGGTTTCAGCCGGCAGACGGTCGAACGACTTTGCATTCACGACGACCATGTTTTTCGGAAGCCATGCCTGAACGTCATAGAAGTTCGAAACGAAGTCCCATGCCTTGGAGTTGGCACCGGTCGACGGCGAGGTGATCATTGCTTCAACAATGCCGGTTGCAAATGCAGTCGGGATTTCCGGAACTTCAACCTGGGTGGCAACCATGCCGGTCAGATCGGCAAGCTGCGAAGTGGTCGAGTTGTAAGCGCGGAATTTAACACCTTCGAGGTCTTCGACCTTGTTCACCGGGTTTGCGGTATAAAGACCCTGTGCCGGCCACGGAACCGCATAGAGAACTTTAAGGCCGTCTTTTTCCAGTGCCGCTTCGATACCGGCACGCGAGACTTCCCAAAGCTTTTTCGCATCGTCATAGGACGTTGCAAGGAACGGGATCGCATCAACGGTGTAGATCGGGTTTTCGTTGGCCAGCAGCGAAATCAGGGTTTCGCCGATCGGAACCAGACCGCGCTGAACCGAACGCTTGATGTCTGCATGTTTGAAAAGCGAACCACCGGAATGAACGGTGATGGTCAGTTCACCACCCGACGCGTCATTCACGTCCTTGGCAAATTCGATAATATTCTGGGTGTGGAAGGTCGCATCCGGGTACGGCGTTGCCATATCCCATTTTTCTGCCGCAGCCGCCAAACCGGCCGACATGGTGATGGCAGCAACAGCAACCGTCGAAAGTGCTTTTTTCAGCATTGATAAGTCTCCCTGTGTGTTGAGGCGTGGAGTCAGGATAACAGAGACTCCAAATTAATCACCCGACATCTTGATCACATTTTACTGACAAATTGTCAATGTAATTTCATAACTACCATGCAAAATCTGCAACGCCCGGCCTTTGCCCGACCCCACATCGGTGGTCAAACCGTTGGGAAACGTATGATTGCGCCGAACAACATCACATCTTCGGCCGCGCGAAAAACGGATCCGGACGGATCAAACAAAGACAGGCGGCGTCCCCGTGGGGACCACCGCCTGCTGGATTCCATTGATCAAAAGCATGTTGATCAGAAACACATTAGTCAGAAACACATTGGCCGGAAGCACTGGAACAACATGCATTCGCGCATGCATGCCCCGATGTGCAGTTCGGGATTACATCGCACTTGCTGCGCGCGATGCCTGATCATAGACACCGGAAATGGCGCGGAGCGTCTTGGCAACATCGCCGACTTCCTGGCTATTCACACCAAGGCGCTGGAACGTTTCGACAAGACAGGCTTCGCGGACTTCGCGGTATTTTTCACACATGGCGCGCCCGTCGGCGGTCGTACCGTAATGGACTTCCTTGCCGCGCTTCACACCTTCGACAAGGCCAAGCTTGCGAAGCTTTTTAAGCGAGTAATTCACAAGATGGCTGTCTTCGACATTGAGCACAAAGCACACTTCCGAAAGGCTTTTTTCGCGTTCGCGCGAATTGACATTGTGCAGAACAAGAATGTCGAGAACCGATACATCCGGCATCCCGGCCGCGCGCATGCATCGAACCATCCAGCGGTTGAATGCGTTGCCTGAAAGGATCAGCGCGAATTCAAGCTCCGAGAGTTCTGCGGCGCGTTCCGATACAAGATGCGACGATGAAACAATACGTGGTTTATCAGCCATCCGACATTTCCTGCTTTCGTACCTATACTGTTATTGCGGTCTATTTCTGTAAAATGCCACAAGTTTGTCGGGATTTTATCGCAATAAAAGCAGCCGGGTAAAGACCCGGCTACTGTTTGTTATCGACATTTCGTCATTAAAGTGAGCGCATCCGTTCCAGGAAACCGTCAATCTGGGCCCGAAGGTCCCCGCTTTGACGGCCAAGATTGTCCGCTGAATGATGGACTTCGGTTGCGGCACTGTTGGTTTCACCAACAGCAGCAGACACACCTTGCATCGCCGATGAAATTTCCTCGGTCCCAGCGGCTGCCTGTTCGACATTTTGCGAAATCTCGCTGGTGGCGACGGTTTGCTGTTCCACCGCAGCGGCGACGGCGGCAGCCCGTTCACTGATTTCGGCAATCATGGTCACGATTTCATCAATCGCACTGACAGCAATGCCGGTCGCCTGCTGGATATCATTGATCTGGATGGTGATATCCTCGGTCGCCTTGGCGGTCTGGTTGGCGAGGTTTTTGACCTCGCTTGCGACCACGGCAAAGCCTTTGCCGGCGTCACCGGCACGAGCAGCCTCGATCGTGGCGTTAAGGGCCAACAGATTGGTCTGACCGGCAATATCACTGATCAACCCGATGACTTCGCCAATCTTGATCGCGGAATCATTCAGCCCCTGAATATTGTCATTGGTTGACCGAGCCCGTTCGGTCGCCGATTGGGCCATGGACGATGTTTCGGTCACCTGACCGGAAATCTCGTTAATGGATGCGGCAAGTTCGGTCGCAGCCGTTGCCACCAGCTGCACATTTGATGACGCCTCTTCTGCGCCGGATGAAACGGCCATCGACTGGTCGGCGGCTGTGTCTGCACTGCTGCGCAGAACGTTTGACACCTGATGAAGCTGTTTGACAGCAACAGCAACGTCGGCCATCACGGCGACAACTGCCTGATCGAATTCCTGAATATACTGTTCCTGGGTTTCCATGCGTTTGCGGCGGCGCTCGTCATCGGCTTTTTGGGCCGCTTCAAGTTTGACACGCTCGATCCCGTTTTCACGAAAAATCAGAACCGCACGGCCCATTTCACCAATTTCATCGGCACGATTGACCTCGTTGATATCAACGTCAAAGTCGTTTTCAGCCAGACGGGTCATCTTGTTGGTCAATCCGCCGATCGCACGGACAATCGCGCGCGACAACAGAACAGAAAGCCCCAGAAGCGCAATCACCCCGATCACATACATCGCAACCGTGATGGTCAGGCTGGTTTTGGCGATCTGTTCAGCTTTTTGTTTTTCCAGTGCGGCGGTTTCGGCAATGGATGCGCTAAGCGCTTCAAGCACCGGTTCGGCCTGTGCGTAATAATCCGACAACAATCCCAGTTCGGCATTTCGTTGCAGGATCTTTCCTGCCAGCGCCTTGAAGTCCGCAACATAGGAATTCATCAACTTTGTGATATTGGCCTTTTCCGCAGCCGGAATGTCGGATGCCGCCAGTGCCGGTCCGAATTCGGCCAAACGCTGATCAATACGATCGACATATTTTTCATCGATACGGGCCAGGAAGTCTTTTTCATGGCGACGCATCATCAACATGATGACGGTCAGATTGTCTGCCTTGTATTTCGCAAGCGCTTCTTCGACATTGTGGACCGAACCACGCAAACGGCCCAAAAGGCCGCCTTCTTCGTCCAGACCGATTTCACGTTGCAGGGCAACGATGGTTTTGAATTCCGCAGCATAGTTTGCAAAGGCTTCCTTGATCTGCGCGATTTCAGCAGCAGATTCCGCCAGTTCCGGGTCAGCTTCAAGCGTTGCCAGCCCCGAACTTACACGTTCGACGACTTCGGCATGCTGGGTGACGTATTTTTCATCGAGCCTTAGAAGAAAGTCCTTTTCACGCCGACGGGCATGCAAGAAATCGCGCGATATTTCATCGGCAATCAACCGATCATCAAATGCTTCCTGCGCTGCCATTTGCGCTGACTGGCGCTGTTGGTCGGCAACGAACTGTACCGCTGCAACAACCACAAAGATCACAAGCGCCACCGCCCCGATCAGCGAAATCTGATAAAGAAGCTTCATGCGTGAAAGGAAATTCATCTAAACCCCCAAGCCTTACCGGACCTGTCCAAAAGTGTGAGACGCGACATGACAGGCACAAGCCAACCTACAACGGCACTGCACGAACATCCGGTCGCCCCAAACCTTTTAGGTTGGGATGCGGTGGCTGGTTTATCAGAAGGGAATTGTTACAGTTTTGTGACAAGTACCCGTTTTCGACACCGATGTCAGCGCGTTGACGCGAAACGAAATTCGCATCCGTGCTCGCATGCGCGATACCGAAATACATTTGCACCGCCCACAAACAAAACAAGGGGGAAGACGAATCTTCCCCCTCCTTTCGGATAGAATTGTGAATTCAGGTATCCTGATGACCGATCAACTGACAGCCCGCATCCGCGCAAGAAACTGATCAATCCGTTCACTCAAACTGTCACTTTGACGACCAAGGTTGTCGGCCGAACCGCGCACGTCACTTGCGGCCTCTGTGGTGCCGGCAACCGCCGATGACACGCCTTGCATTGCCGATGAAATTTCACTGGTCGCCGAAGCGGCCTGTTCGACATTCTGCGAAATCTCGCTGGTGGCAACGGTTTGCTGTTCAACAGCAGCAGCAACAGCTGATGCACGTTCGCTGATATCGGTGATCATGCGCACGATTTCGTCAATTGCCTCAACGGCCGAAAGCGTTGCCTGCTGGATTTCATTGATCTGCAATGTGATGTCTTCGGTGGCCTTTGCCGTCTGATTGGCAAGGTTTTTGACCTCGCTTGCGACCACGGCAAATCCCTTGCCCGCTTCGCCCGCCCGGGCGGCTTCAATCGTTGCGTTCAGCGCAAGCAAATTGGTCTGTCCCGCAATATCGTTGATCAGACCGATCACCTCGCCAATGCGTACGGCGGCGGCATTAAGTCCTTGGATATCCTCGTTGGTTGTCTGCGCGCGCTGGCTGGCCGATATTGCCATTTGCGATGTATCACTGACCTGCCCGGCAATTTCATGTATCGATGCCGAAAGTTCGGTTGCCGCGGTCGCAACCAGCTGGACATTTGACGATGCTTCTTCGGTTCCGGCCGAAACGGTTGTTGATTGCTCATTGGCCGTGGCCGCACTGCTGCGCAGGGTTTCCGATACCGCATGGAGCTGCTGCACGGCGGTTCCCACCTCGCTCATCATGGCGACAACATCATTGTCAAATTCGCGAATGTGCTTTTCCTGGCTTTCGATGCGTTTGCGCTGCTTTTCATCCAGTTCGCGCTGCTGGGCTTCGAGTTTCTGGCGTTCCAGTCCGTTTTCACGAAACACCACAACCGACCGTCCCATTTCGCCGATCTCGTCTTTGCGATCTGCTTCTTCAAGTTTGACGTCAAAGTCATTCCTGGCCAAACGGGCCATTTTGCCTGTCAGACCGGTAATCGCGCGCACGATCGCACGCGCCAGAATGATCGATAACAAAATCAGCACCAGCGCACCGGCGATAAAGATTGCAAAGGTAACCTGAACGCCGGTATGGGCGATTTCTTCGGCCTGCATCTGCATTCGCTCGGCGACCTCGCCGATGGAATTGCTGAGTTCCACCAGAACCGGCTCGACCGCACTGTAATAGACACTAAGTTGCGCAAGCGATTCCTCGCGGGCAAGAACGGCATCTGCCAGCGCCTTGAAGTCCGCGATATAGGATGTCATCAGCTTGGCCAGTTCGGCCTTTTTTTCGTCCTGAATGCTACCTGCCTTTTGCAGGGCCGCGTCAAATTCCTTGGCTGTGGCATCCACATTGCTGACATAGACAGGATCAAGGGTGGCCAGGAAATCCTTTTCATCGCGACGCATCTTAAGAACCGCAATTGAAATATCCTTGGTGTTGGAAAGTCCCAGCATTGCTTCAAGCTGGGCAATCTTGCCAAGCGCGGTTTCCACTTCGGAGGCAGCTTCGCGCATTTCACCAAGCAGGCCCGAACTGGCATCAAGCCCGACCTTGCGTTGCAGTTCGACCACATTGGCAAATTCGCTGACATAGTCTTCAAAGGCGGCTCTTGCCTGATCCACCTGTCCGATCAGTTCACCGATTTCCTTGCGCCCGGCAAGTTCTTCAAGCCCGCTACGCACCGAAGCCGCCGCCTCGCTATGAGAGGTAATATATTCTTCGCTTTTACGAAGAACAAAATCCTTTTCATGGCGTCGGGCATTAAGGAATTCCCGCGAAATTCCGTCCACCACAAGCTGATCGGCGGTCGCGGCCTTGGCAATTTCCTGTGCGGACTGCCGTTGCTGATCTGCGACAAACTGGGTCGTTCCGACAACAGCAAAAATGACCAGTGCGACAATACTTATCAGTGAAATCTGATAGACAAGCTTCATACGCGACAAGAAAGACATGTTTCACCCCCTAAAATCCAGTCCATGTGCGTTATTGTTCTTGTTACACGGCTGTCATAGAAACACCCCACCCAAAGTAGATCAATAAACACTTAAGTATAGACCGACGGGTGAAACCGGGTGTGCTCAGTCGGAAATAAAGCCAATTCGCCATTTATTTCCGCGCTCTGCGAACTATGTTGGTTGTTCTGGAAAGATGGTAATCTTGCCGGACGAATACCACCGTGCCGCATTCGACACAGAAATCAGGACGCAATTCACCCATGAGCAAAGCATGAGTACAGCATGAGTATCTGGGGCAAAATTATTGGCGGAGCCGCAGGTTTTGCCTTGGGCGGACCACTTGGCGCAATTCTTGGCGCAACAGCCGGCCATGTCGTTGACAAGATCAAAAGTGCGGCAAATGGCGGACCGCAGCTTGGCGGGCATGACCCGAGACAGGTTGCCTTTGCCACGGGTGTAATCGTGCTGGCCGCCAAGATGGCCAAGGTTGACGGCCATGTCAGCCGTGATGAAATCAACGCATTCAAGCGCGTCTTTCATATCCCGCCGGGCGAGGAAAAGAATGTCGGGCGTATCTTTGATATGGCGCGCGCATCCTCGGACGGGTTTGAAATCTATGCGCGGCAAATCGCCACCATGTTCCGCGGCGAACACGCCCTTCTGGAAGGCATTCTGGAAGCGCTTTACCAGATCGCGATGGCCGATGGCGAATTGCATCCGGCAGAACAGGCATATTTGAAAAAAGTCGCCCATATCTTCGGGTTTGCCGATGTCGACTTTGACCGCGTCCATCACGCCTATACCGCATCGAACGGTGCCGATCCTTATGAACAGCTTGGCGTGACCCGCGATGCCAGTGACGATGAACTGAAAGCAGCACATCGCAAATTGTCGCGCGAAAACCATCCCGACACCCTGATGGCCAAGGGCATGCCGCCTGAATTTATCGAACAGGCGAATGACAAAATGGCCCGCATCAATGCCGCGTGGGATCAAATCCGCAAGGAACGCGGCATCCGCTAATTGCAAAACAGCGGAACGTAACGGCTGACAGATGATTTCCCTTGCAACGGCACCCAAATTGCTGTTTGCAGGGGACCTGTCACAGTGACCTGTTTTCTGAACTCAAGCTTATCGGTTTTCCCATGGCGCCACCGCTGATCAATATTAATGACATTCGCCTGACCTTTGGCGGCAATGATCTGTTTTCCGATGTGTCATTTGCCATTGGCGAACGTGACCGGCTATGTCTGGTCGGACGTAACGGCGGCGGGAAATCCACCCTTCTGAAAATCATCGCCGGCGAAATCGAAGCCGATGGCGGCGAACGTTTTGTCCAGCCGGGCTGCAAGGTTGCCTATCTTAATCAGGAACCGAAATTTGACGGCTATGACACGGTCGAAGATTTCGTTCTTTCGGCACTGGACGAACATGAACAGGAATATGCCTATCGTTCCGACATGTTGCTGGCGTCGGTTGATATTGATCCCAAGGCCGATCCCAAAAGCCTGTCGGGTGGCGAAGGCCGCCGTGCGGCAATTGCGCGCGCCCTGATTGCCGACCCGCAGGTTCTGTTGCTTGATGAGCCGACCAACCATCTTGATCTTCCGACCATTGAATGGCTTGAAGGCGAGATCAAGAATTTCCGTGGCGCCGTCGTGGTGATTTCGCATGACCGTGCATTCCTGAATGCAGTGTCGAACGGTGTCCTTTGGCTTGATCGCGGTGTCATGCATCAGGGGGCGATCAACTTTGCCAAGTTCGAAGAATGGTCCGAGGAAATCTATCGCAAGGAAGCCGAAGAACGCGCAAAGCTTGATAAGCTGATCGCACAGGAAACCGTTTGGTCCGTGCAGGGCATTTCGGCCCGCCGCAAACGCAACCAGGGCCGTCTGCGCCGTCTTTACGACATGCGCGAACAGCGTTCCAAACAGGTTGACCGCATCGGCAATGTATCGCTTGCCGCCGAGGCCGGCGAAACATCGGGCAAGGTCGTGATCGAAGCCACCGACATCGCCAAGTCATTTGGCGACCGCCAGATCATTGCCGATTTCTCGACCCGTATCCTGCGCGGCGACAAGGTTGGCATCATCGGCCCGAACGGGGCAGGTAAAACCACCCTGCTTAAAATGCTGACCGGGCAGCTTGAACCTGACAGTGGCACGATCAAGATCGGCACCAACCTTAATCCCAGCTATTTCGATCAGAAGCGTATCGCGCTTGATGATGACAAAACACTTTGGGATACGCTGTGTGATGTTGGCGGCGACCAGGTGATGGTGCGCGGAAATCCGCGCCATGTGGTCAGCTATCTGCGCGATTTCCTGTTTGATGAAAAACAGGCCAGAAGCCCCGTTGGCGCCCTTTCAGGTGGAGAACGCAACCGTCTGCTTTTGGCGAAATTGCTGGCAAAGCCGACCAACCTTCTGATCATGGACGAGCCGACCAACGATCTGGATATGGATACGCTCGATCTGCTTCAGGAAATGCTGGATGACTATGAAGGCACGCTTCTTCTGGTCAGCCACGATCGTGACTTCCTTGACCGTGTTGTGACGTCTTCCATCGTTATGGAAGGCGACGGTACGGCTGTTGAATATGCAGGCGGCTATTCCGATTACATCACCCAGCGCAAACTTTCGCGCGCTGAACCGGTCAAAGAAGACAAATCCGCCGCCAAGCAGACCAAGAAATCAACAGGCACATCATCAACACCGGCAAAACCGAAATCGTCTTCGAAGCTGAGCTACAAGGATCAGCGCGAATATGACAACCTGCCCGGGGCGATGGCAAAGCTGGAAGCGGAAATCAAAACGCTTGAGGACGCGCTTTCGGACAGCGCCCTGTTCACCAAGGACCCGACCGGATTTCAGAAAAAGGTCGACCGCCTTGATGCCGCAAGAAGCGAACTTGAAGCATCCGAAGAACGCTGGCTGGAACTTGAAATGCTGCGCGAGGAACTCGGTCTGGGATAAGCGCCCAACCGGCCCCCGAAAATTCCATCTGGCATCTTTTGCGCCCTGCTGCTTTACGTGATGTAAAGACCGGGTCACACTTGTCCTGCGCGTATTTCTGACACGGTCAGATATTCTCGATTGAAAAGAACTCATTTGTCGTTTGGCTGCAAACAGATGACAAAGGAATGTATCGTTATTGGGCACATGCGCGTGCCGCCCCTTATTGAAAGCCTGCTCCATGCCGCTTAAAGCAATGCTTATGGCCCTGTCCGTTGCCGTCATCTGGGGCATCAACATGCTGACCGTCAAAGGTGCCGTTGCGGAAATTCCGCCCTTTATGCTTACGGCCATACGCTTTGCCGCGGTCGCGATCCTGCTGATCCCGTTTACCCGGGTGCCACGCGGGCGCATGGGCCGTCTGGCAATCATTTCCGTTACATTCGGCAGTCTTCATTTCGGGGTGCTGTTCTTTGCACTGTCGATGATTGATGCCGGACCGGTGGCGATTATTGTCCTGCTTGGCGTGCCGTTTTCATCGATGCTTGCCACCTATTTCTTTAATGACCGGCTTGGCTGGAAAAGGCTTTCGGGCATGTCATTGGCCTTTGTTGGCGTGACGATCATGTTCTGGGATCCGACCATGACCGATCTTCAGCTTCCGCTGCTGCTTGTAGTGTTTGCTGCCTTCATGTGGGCGGTTGCCAATGTCATGATCAAGAAACTTGGCGATATTGATACCTTCCAGCTCAATGGCTGGATGGCGCTGTTTGCCACCCCGCAATTGCTGATCCTGTCCCTGGCGTTCGAACCGGGATCGGTGCAGGCGGTCTTTGACGCCAGTTGGGTGGCCTGGGCCAATCTGAGCTTCACGGTTGTGATGTCATCGATCGTTGCATATGGCTTCTGGTATCATTTGCTTAAAACACAGGATGTGAATGCGGTTGTGCCATGGTCGCTGCTTGCCCCGGTGATCAGCGTTCTGGGATCGTTTGTCGTATTTGACGAAGCCTTTTCAATGCTTAAGATCATTGGCGGGATTGTCGTGCTGTGCGGGGTGACCGTCATCATGCTGCGTAAACCCGTTCAGCGCAAAACACAGGGCATGGATTGATCCAGATGGCATCCGGGCAATCACGAGATCACAAAACGGGGGAAATCATATCCCGTCCGTCGCCCAATTTCGGACCGCGACCGGAAGGCTGCCCGGTCAACATACTGGTTCTGCACTATACCGGGATGCAGACCGGCAAAGATGCGCTTGAACGCCTGTGTGATCCGCAAAGTTCGGTTTCCAGTCATTACCTGATCGAGGAAGACGGACGCATCTTCGCCCTTGTTGACGAGGACAAACGCGCCTGGCACGCCGGGCGCGGATGCTGGCAGGAATGCGACGATGTGAATTCCCATTCGATTGGCATCGAAATCGTCAATCCGGGGCATGAATTTGGCTATCGCCCTTTTCCCGGCATCCAGATCGCATCGGTGATCAGTCTGTGTCAGGAAATTCTGGCACGCCACAATATCCCCGCTGATCGCGTCATAGCCCATTCCGACATGGCCCCGGATCGCAAGGAAGATCCGGGCGAACTGTTTCCTTGGAAACTGCTTGCCGAAAACGGCATCGGCATGTGGCCCGAACCAGACCACGGAACGGCACATCCGGTTGATCAGGAAGCTTTTGACAAGCTTCTTGACCGGATCGGTTATGGCTGGCCCGCAAGCGGTCAGGACCAGACGAAAAAGAACGATGATCGCATCAAACGCACCATCGCATTTCAGCGCCGCTGGCGTCCGGAAAACATTTCGGGTGTGCTTGACGGGCAATGCATGTCAATTGCCACTGCCCTTGCCAATATGATTGGCAAATAGGCTGCTTTGTACGTTCCCCACCCCATCGCTTTTGCTTGACGTTCAGATCGATGTGACCTACATCCGCACCACCAGATGGCCGGATGGCTGCCCTTGTTGTTTACAACGGGGGAGGAAAGTCCGGGCTCCACGGAGACACGGTGCCAGATAACGTCTGGCGGGGGCGACCCTAGGGAAAGTGCCACAGAAAGCAAACCACCGACACAGCGCAAGCCTGTCGGAAAGGGTGAAAGGGTGCGGTAAGAGCGCACCGGTCCTTCAGCAATGCGGGACGCATGGTAAACCCCACCGGGAGCAAAACCTAATAGGAATGGTCGGCCGGGTGCTTCGGCATTGTCGGCAGGTGGGTTTTCGCACCACCATTCGGGTTGGTTGCAGGAGGCGTTCGGCGACGGACGTCCCAGATGAATAGCCATCCAGTGCGGTTCGCCGCATGGACAGAACCCGGCTTACAGGCCATCTGGTATTATTTCCCAAAATAAAAGGCGATGACTGGATTTGTCACCGCCTTGTGCGATCAGATGCATCTTCCGAACATGCCGGGTTTCAGCCGCGCTCCGCAATGGATTGCGCGAAATGCTGATCTGCCTCTTCCTGGGTACCGACCGGGAAATCGGCCGCAGTCTGATCCTTGATCATTTTGCCCAATGTCGGAAGCGTCTTGCGATCAATCTGTGTACCGGCGTCCCAAAGCCTGGAGCGCATCAGCGATTTTGCACAATGCAGGAAGGCTTCCTCGACCGTGATTTTGATCGCGGTGATCGGCGGTTTGGGCGTATCGGCAAACAGATCAAGCAACGCCGGGTCGGTGCTGATTTCAGCACTGCCATTCACACGCAGCGTTTCATTCACGCCCGGCACAAAAAACAGCATCCCGACTTTAGGATTGTCGACGATATTGGCCAATGTATCGATACGATTGTTGCCCGGACGGTCCGGCATGACGATGGTGTTGTCATCGACAACCTTGATGAAACCCGGGCCGTCGCCACGCGGGCTGACATCGGCGTCGCCATTGGCATCAGCAGAAGAAATGACCGCAAAGGGTGCTAGTGCAATGAAATGCTTGCAATGCGGATCAAGCCGCGACAGGCATTTGTCAACGGCAAGCCCCATGGGTTCACCGTAAATCGCACGAAGCTTGTCATGCGTATCGATTTTGGTTTCTGCAGACGTCATCAAAAGGCACCTTATGCGGGAATCAGGGGCCGAAGGTGCGTTACTTGCGAACGCAAGTCAATTACCGATCAGCACCCCGGTCACGAAGCTATGATCTGCTCGACATTTTTGACGGCTGCGAACTCGCCATTCAGGCTTGCCAGTGCCACATCATGCACCAGTTCCGCCGGAAATTCCCGCCCGTCAGGCAGGCTTCGATCAAAGGTCGCACAGGCATCCGCGGCAATGACAACATCAAAGCCAAGATTCCCGGCCATCCGTGTACTGGTATTCACACAATGGTCAGTTGTGATCCCGCATAGCACCAGTTTTGAAATCCCCTGTGCGCGCAGGTCCGCCTCAAGACTTGTTCCGATAAAGGCCGAATTGACGTTTTTGCCATAGACCGCCTCGCCCTCCATCGGTGCGAGTACCGCCTTGAAGGCATTTCCGCGATGATCAGGATGCAACCGCGATTGCGGCTCGGTCGAGTTGTGCTTGACGTGAATAACCGGCCAAGCGTTTGCGCGCCAATGGGTCAATAACCGCACGGCATTGGTTTCGGCATCGGGGTTGTTGCGTTTCCCCCAATAGAAAAGATCATCAAATCCTTGCTGCCAATCAATCAGGATCAGGGCGGTTCGGGTCATGGGTGGGGCTCCGATAACAATACGGGAAGATCATGGCGCAGACTTTAGCAGCAATTTGTCTGGCGCAAATGACAAACACCCCACCAATATTGCCAAATGATCAGAGCCAGCCTTTGCGCTTGAAATACCAAAGCGGCAAAACCGCGGACAGAATCATCAAGCCGATGGCGACCGGATAGCCGAATTCCCATCCCAGTTCCGGCATGAATTCGAAGTTCATGCCATAAATGCTGGCGATCAGGGTTGGCGGCAGAAAGGCCGCGGCTGCGACCGAGAAAATCTTGATGATGTTGTTTTGTTCAAGACTGATCATGCCAAGGGTCGCATCCAGCAGGAAGGTGACCTTGTTGGCGATGAAGTTTGCGTGTTCGGTGATCGACACGATATCGCGCGAAATCACCTTGAGCCGTGCCTTCGCATCCTTTTTCAGGCGCGTCTGAGTCGACAGGAACAAGCCAAGACGATGCAGGTTCAGCAAGCTGTCCTTGGCCTTGCCAGAAAGGTTGCCGGTACGCCCGATCTGACGAAGGGTTTCACGATGATCCTGATCCGAGGCAATGTCTTCGGGGCTTGCAAACACCTGATTGGACAGGTTTTCAAGATCGGTTGCTGTCTGTTCCATCAAATCGGCCAGACGGTCGACAATCTGTTCAAGCAAACCAAACAGCACCGCCTCGGCACTGTTGGCAAGTGACGGGCTGCGTTTGACCCGACGGATAAATGTCTTGAAGGGAACCGGATCGGCATAGCGCAGGGTAATCAGCGTTTTCTTGACCAGGATAAAGGTCACGGCCGTTGTTTGCGGCGCATCTGTGGTCGCACGGGTCAGAACCGAAACCGTCATGAAAAGTGCGCCCTCTTCGTCATACAGACGCGATGACAGCTCGATCTCCTGCATTTCTTCGCGGGTCGGCACCTCGATCCCGAAGCGTTCCTCGATATCGTGGATTTCGTCAGGCGTCGGTGACAACAGGTCAATCCAGACAGGCGTCCGATCAGCCTTGCCACCATCCTGTTTGGTCGCGGTCGCGGTCGATGTTGCCTTGCCCAGCGCATTGGCCGTGATTTTTGCTGGTGCTTGCGCGGTGGTTGCCGCCGGTTCACCATTTTCGACACCAACATTGTCAGCAACTGCGGCATCCGCGCTGTTGCCGTCATCCGCCGTTGCCCGGAGAGGGGCGAAAAATTCGTTGGTATCCATTAGCTTCTCCATCCTGACCGGCTTGCCGCGTGATACGGATGCCAGATTATTGCTTTGCTGTCATATGGTGTTTCCATTGCAATTCTGTCACCAGTCAGAATGGCAGAGCCGTCTGGAATGAAAACGGATCAATATCGGGATTGGTTCCGCGTTTTTCGTCATAGGCAACACGCACCTGATCAAGGAACTCATCCTTGCTGATCATCTGGTCGTTGTTTGCATCATATGTCGGAAACAACAATTCCAGACGCCGGCTTTCGGTGCGCAGCCGCTGGCGATTGGCATCGGCCGTTCCGGGCAATTGTTCAACTGCGGCAAATTCGCGTGCCACCAGAACACTGTCGCCATTGATGTCACGCCGCCTGAACATCCAGCTTGAATAGGATGCGGCTTCGTCAGCACTGATACGGCCATCCTGATCAATATCGACCGGATGATATTGTTCGCGGTAAAGCTTTACCTGTTCGGGAATGCCTGCCGGTACGCCACCCGTCGCACCATTTTTCTGGGCAAGGGCCTTGGCAATTGCGTCATTGAGCCCCGGGATATTGGCAGTCCCGGTTCCAGCATCGCCCGACAAACCCGCAGCACCATCAAGCGCCCCCAGCCCCGAAAGCCCGCCCAGTCCAAATTGCGACATCAGTTCCGGATTGTTTTGAAGCTGCTTCATGATCAGCGGCAAAAGTTCGCGCATCTGCGGTGACGTCACCTCGGGCGAGGAACTGCTGCCGCCGGCCTTGTCCATGGTCAATCCTTGCGCACGGGCATCCCCGACAACACCGGGCCATTCGAAAAAGGTCCCTGATATTCCGGCACAAACCATGCAACCCATTAACACAATGGCAGCTTTTATCCGCAACAATCGCATCCTTCATTTCGCTGACGCAGCCCCGCGCCAGTATTTGACCAAATATCTGATCGGTCTTGCTACTGCATATCCGGAAATCATCCGGGCATCACAAGACGTAAAACGCCCCGGGTTTCCGGAAATATCGTCCCGACATTTTGCAGGAGTTCGCCCGCGCATCAAACCCGATTGGGAGCCAAATCGCAAATTGTCTTCGAACGGCCCATCATATTCCAATTTTCGATCTGACCATCAAAACCCATGGATCGGGTCTTTTTATGGTCGCCCCATGGGTTCCCATGGAACCGAATTGGGATTTTATGGGCAGAAGATGGATAAGACCGTGATTCAATGTGTTTTTGAGGGAATTCAGGCTTTTCGCATGTACCGCAGAATCCGCAGAAACACACCAAATCGTCACATTTGACCCCATCAAATCCCATTGACCCCCATCATTTCCCATGATACCCCATAAGCAGGCACAAATTCTGTGCCATGCGGGGCATATCCATTTCAAACATCGACCGGCCGTTGAGGCGGACCTGTTCACGTCGAACTTTGAAATCGGACTTTTGATCAGGGGAATGGCGAAGTGCTGTTCACAGGGACGCACATTCACAAGCTGGACCGGAAGGGACGCGTATCCGTCCCCAAACGGTTCCGTGCGGCCCTTGAGATGGAAGAATTCGCCGGTATCTACCTGTATCAATCCCACAAGGAATGCGCGCTCGAAGGCTGCAGCCACAGCCACATGGAACGCATCGCCGCGTCGCTTGATGAACTTGATATGTTCTCTGACGAAGCCGACGATCTGGCCGACACCATCCTTGGCTCCTCGCATATGCTTCCTTATGACGGCGAAGGTCGTATCATTCTGCCCGCTGAATTGATCGAATTTGCCCGTATCGAAGATCAGGTCGCCTTTGTCGGCCGTGGTCGCACCTTCCGCCTGTGGAACCCGGACATCTTCAAGCCCCTGCAAGAAGCCAGCCGGACCCGCACGCTTAATCGTGGTGCGACGCTCAAGCTCAAACCGATGAACGAACTCCCCAAAGGTGCACGTCCCGGCACCCCGAACGAGGAGGACGCATCATGAGCGACAAGGACATCCGTTTCGCCACCGAAGATCGCCCGCACAAGCCGGTCCTGCTTCGCGAGGTGCTTGATGCTCTTGCACCGTGTGACGGCGAAATCATGGTCGATGGCACCTTTGGCGCAGGCGGTTACTCCCGCGCCATTCTTGATTCCGCGAAATGCGAGCTTTATGGCATTGATCGCGATCCGAGTGCGGTTGCAACCGGCCGGAAACTTGAAGCCGAATATGACGGCCGTTTCCACATGGTCGAAGGATGCTTTGGCGATATGGGTCGCCTGATCCCGACTGCTGGCCCCGAACAGGTCGATGGTATCGTTCTCGATATCGGCGTGTCGTCAATGCAGCTTGATCAGGCTGCTCGCGGCTTTTCATTCCGCGAAGACGGTCCGCTTGATATGCGCATGTCGATGTCTGGCCCCACTGCGGCCGATTTCGTCAATACCGCCGAAGAAGAAGACATTGCCAATGTCATCTATCGTTATGGCGAGGAACGGGCATCGCGCAAGGTTGCCCGCAAGATCATTGAGATGCGCGCAGATGAGCCGTTTACAACCACATCACAGCTTGCCCGTGCTGTGCGCTCGGTCGTGCGCAAATCCAAGGACGGCATTGACCCCGCCACCCGCACGTTCCAGGCATTGCGCATCTATGTGAATGACGAGCTTGGCGAACTTGAACGTGCGATGGATGCGGCCGAAACACTGTTAAAGCCGGGCGGACGTTTGGTGGTTGTGACGTTCCATTCGCTCGAAGACCGCCTGGTCAAAACATTCATGAAGGCGCGTTCGGGCGATCCCAAGAAAATGTCGCGCCGCCTGCCCGGTGAGCCGGAAGTCGCCACACCGACCTTTACGACCATCACACGCAAGGCAGTGACCGGCCAGAAAGACGAAATTCGTGCCAACCCGCGCGCCCGGTCGGCAAAGCTGCGTGCTGTTGCCCGCAATGATCAGCCAGCCAACAAGCACGGAGGTCCGAAATGACCCGTGCGGTGACGATTATCGGCCTGTTCCTGACCATTTTGATTGGCGCTGGCACCTATTGGGTCAGCCACGAAGTCGAACGCCTTGAAAAGCATTATGCGGAAATCCAGTCCGACATTCTGGCCGAACAGGAAAGCATCCACGTGCTTGAAGCGGAATGGAGCTACCTGAACAATCCGGAACGGATCGAAAAGCTTTCGCGCGAATATCTTAGCCTGGCCCAGATCGAAGTGCTGCAAATGGCCAGCATAGATGATCTGCCAGAAGATTCCGACATGCATCAATACCGCATCGACAAGTTTGGCGAAGCGGTTGCCTTCATGCCTGTACCCCGTCCGCGTCCGGGCGATCGCGCCTATGCCGAGGCCGCCGAAACCATGATTGTGGACGCACCATCAGTCGCCGAGACCGGGGGTGCGCAATGAGCTTTACCCGTTTCTCATACTGGCTGCGTGGTGACCGTCCGGAACTGGGGCCCGATCAGCGTGAACGTCTTGCACTTGAAACGGCCCGCAACCGTATTTTCATCACCGGCGCGATGTTCATCATCGGTTTTTGCTGGATCACCTATGGCCTGGTAGACGCATCGGTCTTGCGCCAGGGCAACGAACCGGCTGTGGCATCGGGTACCGATGCGCGCGAACTTAAAACCGAACGCGCCGACATCATTGATCGCAACGGCCTGTTGCTTGCCACCGATCTTCCGACCAACTCGCTTTATGCCGATGCCCGCGTGGTCAAGGACCCGGTTGAGTCTGCCGATCTTTTGCTGACAGTTTTGCCCGATCTTGATCGTGATACTCTGATCCGGCATCTGAGCTCGCGCAAGGCATTCGTCTGGCTGCGCCGCAACCTGACGCCTGAACAGCAATATGAAGTCAACTCGCTTGGCATTCCCGGCCTGAATTTCCAGCGCGAGGAACGCCGGGTGTATCCGCATGGGCGGCTGTTCTCGCACGTGCTTGGCTTTACCGACATCGACAATAACGGCATTGCTGGCGCCGAACGCGAATTCGATAACGAGTTGCGCATCAATAACGGCCCGCTTCAGCTGTCGCTTGATACCCGTGTGCAATTCGCACTCGAAGAAGAAGTCGAAAACGCGATGGAGACCTATAGCGCGGTGGGCGCTGCGGGTCTTGTCATGGATGTCTATACCGGTGAAGTCATTGCGATGACGTCGCTTCCGAATTTTGATCCCCATCGCCCGGGTCAGGCCCCGGCAGATGCGCGGTTCAACCGGTCGACCCTTGGCGTTTATGAAATGGGGTCGGTGTTCAAACTGTTTAACACCGCCATCGCCCTTGAAACCGGCACATCGACACTCAATTCGGTTTACGATGCGACCGAACCGCTGCGGATTGCGCGTTTCTCGATCCGCGATTACCACGCTGAAAACCGCTGGCTGACGGTACCGGAAATTCTGGTCCACAGTTCCAACATCGGATCGGCGCGCATGGCGATGGCCTTCGGCGGTGAGAACCAGAAAAAATATCTGAAAAAGCTTGGCATGCTCGACAAACCGGAAATCGAGCTTCCGGAAGTTGGCGGGCCGCTTGTGCCCAATCCGTGGCGCGAAGTGAACACCATGACGATTTCGTTCGGTCATGGTCTGGCTGTCACCCCGCTTCAGGTCGTCAATGGCATTTCAACCATCGTCAATGGTGGTATCCGCCGCCCGTCCACGATCCTCAAACAGGATGGTGCACCGGCCGGTGAACGTGTGTTTTCCCAGAAAACTTCGGAACAGCTGCGTCGTCTGATGCGACTGGTTGTCACCGAAGGTTCGGGCAAAAAGGCCGAAGTTGCCGGCTACTTCCTTGGCGGGAAGACCGGCACCTCGGAAAAACTAGTGAACGGGCGCTATGTCAAGAACGCCCGCATGTCGACCTTTGTCGCCGCCTTCCCGATGCAGGACCCGAAATATGTGGTTCTGGTGACGCTGGACGAGCCCAAAGGCACCAAAGAAACTTATGGATTTGCCACAGCAGGTTGGGTGTCCGCCCCTGCAGTTGGCAAGGTTGTGACACGTATTGCTCCCCTTTTGGGCATTGAACCGGCGAATGCGAAGGCGCCGGAGATCGAGCAAGCGCTGCAGATCGAACTTCGCAAGGGGGAACGCAAACTTGCGTCTTTCTGAGCTCATGGCAGGTGATCAGGCGGCATTGAAACATGCCCAAGGACAGGACCCGAATATCACGGGCCTGACAGCAGACTCACGCACCGTGAAGGATGGCTATATGTTTGCCGCCCTGTCCGGTGCCCGCGACGACGGTTCCAAATATATTGCTGATGCGATCAAACTTGGGGCTGCCGCTATCCTGGCAAAGGACGGCACGCCAAGACCGACGGCCGCGACAGTTCCCCTTATCCCGGTTGAAAATCCGCGCAAACGCTATGCCCAGCTTGCCGCGCGCTTTTATGGCAAGCAGCCGGCAAATATTGCGGCGATCACCGGAACCAATGGCAAAACATCCACGGCGATCTTTACCGAACAGCTGTGGACGATCCTTGGTAATATGTCGGGATCGATCGGTACCCTTGGCATTCGTGCCGCCGGCGCCAAGATCCCCGGATCACTGACCACCCCCGACCCGGTTGCCCTGCACCAAAGTCTTGATGAAATGTGTGGTATCGGCGTCACCCATGTCGCAATGGAAGCAAGTTCGCACGGGCTTGACCAGTATCGTCTTGACGGGGTCAAGGTCACGGTGGCGGCCTTTACCAACCTTTCGCGCGATCATCTTGATTATCACGGCACGTTCGAAAAATACTTTGCCGCCAAGGCACGCCTGTTTTCCGACCTTCTGGTGGCGGACGGCACTGCTGTTCTGAATGCCGATGTCGAACAGTTCGCGCTGTTGAAAAAGATGTGTGAAAAGCGCGGCGTGAATATTCTGTCTTACGGGCAGAATGCCGATGACATCAAACTGGTCAAGGCAACCCCGGACAGCACCGGCACCAAAATCACGCTTCTGGCCAACAAGGGTGAATACAGCATTCATCTTCCCCTGATGGGCAGCTTCCAGGTGATGAACGCCCTTGCGGCCCTTTCGATTGTTGTGGCATCGGGTGCCGATCTTGATCAGGCCGTGTTGGCGCTTGAAAAACTTGAAGGTGTCCGTGGTCGTCTGGAACTGGTGGGCAAGACAAGTTTTGGCGCACCGGTATTTGTCGATTACGCCCATACGCCTGATGCGCTTGAAACCGTGATCAAGGCTGTGCGCCCGCATTGCAAAGGCCGCATCGTTTGTGTATTTGGTGCCGGCGGAGACCGCGACACCGGCAAACGTCCGTTGATGGGTGCCGTTGCCCATGACTTTGCCGATATCGCCATCATCACCGATGACAACCCGCGCAGCGAAGATCCAGCCCTGATCCGTGCGGCGATCAAGGCCAAATGCGAAGGTGCGGTGGAAATTGCCGACCGGGCAGAGGCCATCAAACGCGGCATTGGCATCCTGCAACGCAACGATGTCCTTATCATCGCCGGAAAAGGCCATGAAAGAGGCCAAATTGTCGGTGATACGGTTCTTCCGTTTGACGATGCATCTGTTGCCCGCAGCATCCTTGCAGGCGGCAATTGACCTGAATTCCCGTTACGGCGCCCAGGCCGTAACGGCCTGAGTGAAATGAAAGTGACGTTATGACCAAGGCTGTTTTATGGACGGCAAAGGATGCCGAAACCGCAACCGGTGGCAAAACGACCGGGAACTGGTCAGTTACCGGGATCTCGATAGACAGCCGAAAAGTCAGTAAAGGCGATCTTTTCATCGCACTTAAAGGCCCGAATTTCGACGGGCACAAATTTGCACAGGCCGCCCTTGATGCCGGCGCTAGTGCCGTGATGGTTTCTGATACCAACGGCATCACCGATACCGACAAGGTTCTTCTGGTTGATGACACGATGGATGCGCTTGTGCGTCTTGGCCTTGCCGGTCGTGCGCGCAGTTCGGCAAAAATCGTTGCGATTACCGGCAGTGTCGGCAAGACCGGCACCAAGGAAGCCCTTAAATATGTTTTGTCCCAGCAGGGTAAAACCCACGCCAGCCCGGCAAGTTTCAACAACCACTGGGGTGTGCCGATCAGTCTGGCGACCCTTCCGGTCGATGCGCAATATGGTGTTTTTGAAATCGGCATGAACCATCCGGGTGAAATCAGCCCGCTGGTCAAGATGGTCAAACCATCGGTCGCCCTGATTACCACCGTGGTTGGCGCGCATACCGAATTCTTCAAGGACGAAGCCGAAATCGCCATGGCCAAGGCCGAGATTTTCGACGGTCTTGAATCGGATGGCGCGGTTATTCTGAACCGTGACAACATGCATTACTTTGCCCTGGCACGGCGCGCCAAGGAACTGGGACTTGGCAATATCAAGTGCTTTGGCACCGATGCGATGGCCAATTACCGCCTGTTTGAAGCCAACATTGTCACCGATGGCAGTGCTGTACGCGCCCGTATCGGTGGCCGGGATCTTGAATATTTCATCGGATGCCCCGGCGAACACTGGGTTTTGAATTCGCTGGCGGTTCTTGGATGTGTTGATGCAATCGGGGCCGATCCGCTGCGTGCTGCACAGGATCTGGCCGATGTGACCCCGCCGGCTGGTCGCGGTGAAATCTCGACCGTCAAGGTCCCGTCAGGCGAAGGTACCTTTACCCTGATTGATGATGCATACAATGCCAATCCGACATCAATGATGGCCGGGATCAAGGTTCTGTCGCAAACCAAACCGGGCGATGGTGGTCGCAAGATTGCCATTCTAGGCGATATGCGCGAACTCGGCGACGATGCTGTTCGCCTGCATGCCGATTTGCACCAGCCGCTAACCGCACTTGAAATTGATCGGGTTTATTGCGTCGGTCCGCTGATGGCTGAACTCGACAAGACCCTGCCTGAAGACAAAAATGCCGGTCACTTTGACACCGCCGAAGACGCGATTGAACCGATAAAGGCCGATTTGCGGTCCGGAGACGTGGTTTTGGTCAAAGGATCGCTTGGCATTTACGTTTCGAAAATTGTATCGGCCCTAAAATCCTGTGGCGTGGTGGATAGCCCCGCAGAAACACAGAATTAAGTCGCAGAAGGAACGACAAGAGCAATGCTCTATAATCTGCTTTATCAACTGTCTGATCAGATGCCGGTATTGAACCTGTTTCGGTACATTACCTTCCGGACGGGCGGTGCGATCATTACGTCGCTTATCCTTGCCTTTGTAATTGGCCCCCATCTGATCAACTGGTTGCGTTCCAAACAAAGCGAAGGCCAGCCGATCCGTGAAGACGGCCCTGAAAGCCATCTTCTGACCAAAAAGGGCACGCCGACCATGGGCGGGCTTTTGCTGTTGCTGTCGACATCGATTGCGACCCTGCTGTGGGCGGATTTGAAAAACCCCTATGTCTGGGCGGTTCTTCTTGTCACCATCGGATACGGTTTCCTTGGTTTCCTTGATGACTATCTTAAAGTTTCCAAGAAAAACACCAAAGGCCTGCCGGGCAAGCTCAAACTGCTGGGGCAGTTTTCGATCGCAGCCCTTGCTGCCTGGTGGATTTCCTACAATACCGCTGATCCGCTTTCGACCGCCCTTGCCTTCCCGTTCTTCAAGAACTTCCTGCTTGATCTTGGCTGGTTCTTTATTCCGTTTGCCATGTTTGTCATGGTCGGTGCGTCGAACTCGGTCAACCTGACGGACGGTCTTGACGGTCTTGCCATCGTTCCGGTGATGATTGCCGCTGCCAGTTTTGCGCTGATCACCTATCTGATCGGTAACGTACAGTTTGCCGAATATCTTCAGGTTCACTATGTCGCCGGATCGGGCGAGCTTACCATCTTCCTTGGCGCCCTGGTTGGGGCCGGTCTTGGGTTCCTTTGGTACAACGCCCCGCCGGCGATGGTGTTTATGGGGGATACCGGATCGCTTGCTCTTGGCGGTGCCCTGGGTGCTGTTTCGGTTGTGACCAAACATGAACTTGTTCTGGCAATTATTGGTGGCCTGTTTGTTCTTGAGACCCTGTCTGTGATCATTCAGGTGGGATCGTTCAAACTGACCGGGAAGCGCGTTTTCCGCATGGCTCCGCTTCATCACCATTTCGAGAAAAAAGGCTGGCAGGAACCGACCATCGTGATCCGGTTCTGGATCATCGCGGTCATTCTGGCGCTGGTTGGTCTTGCTACTTTGAAACTCCGGTAAGGACGTCCTATCGTGATTGATCTTTCGCATCTGCGCGGCAAAACCATTGCGGTCCTGGGGCTCGGGAAATCCGGCCTTGCCAGCGTAAAGGCATTGATCAATTCCGGTGCCGTCGTCTGGGCGTGGGATGACAATCCCGCAGGCCGCGAACAGATCGAACCACTGGGCCTTGCCCCGATCAATCTGGCGGAATGTGACTGGACCGAACCCGATATGCTGGTGATCAGCCCGGGCATCCCATCCACCTTCCCGACCCCGCATCCGGCCGCGGAAAAGGCACGTCGGGCGGGCAAGCCGATCATTTGCGATGTCGAACTTCTGTGCACCGCACAGCCAGACGTTCCGACACTGGCAATCACCGGCACCAATGGCAAGTCAACGACGACCGCCCTGACCGCCCATATCATTTCGCAGGCCGGGATCAAAACCCAGGCGGGCGGCAATCTTGGCAATGCGGCCCTTGGCCTTGAACCGTCAACAGCCGATGATTGCCTTGTTCTTGAACTGTCATCCTATCAGCTTGATCTTCTTGAACATGCGGCCTTTGATGCCTGTGCGCTGTTGAACATCACCCCGGATCATCTTGACCGTCATGGCGGAATGGATGGCTATATCGGGGCCAAACGCCAGATCTTTGCGCGTAACAAGGGTCCGAAATGGGCGATCATTTCGGTTGATGATGAACCTTGTGCCAAGATGGCGGTTGAACTGGCCCGCGAAGGCGGACGTCACATTATCGAAGTATCGGTCAAATCCCCGGTCGATCACGGCATTTATGTCGATGAAAAGGGTTGGCTGATTGATGACCTTACGGGTGCCAAAACGCCGATCCTTGATCTTGCGACCGTAACCCACATGCCGGGCAAACATAACTGGCAAAACATCGCCTTTGCCTATGGCCTGTGTCGGGCGCGCGGTGTTGATGCCACCCGTATCATTGACGGGATCATGACATTTCCGGGCCTTGCCCACCGGCAGGAACGTCTGGGTACGATTGATAATGTCATTTTCGTCAACGACAGCAAGGCCACCAATGCCGAGGCATCGGCAAAGGCGCTTTCGGCCTATCAGAACATCTACTGGATTGTTGGCGGCAAACCCAAGGAAGGCGGTATCGCCGGGCTTGAGGAATTCTATCCCCACATCAAGAAGGCCTATCTGATCGGCGAGGCCGAAGATGCCTTTGCCCGGACCCTTGGTGACGATCTGCCATGGGAGAAATGCAAAACTCTTGATGTCGCGACCAAAGCCGCCTTTGCAGATGCCAGATCGGACGGCGAGGATGCACCGGTTGTCATGTTGACCCCGGCCTGTGCATCGTTTGATCAGTTCAAAAGTTTTGAGGCACGCGGCGATGCGTTCCGCGATTTGTATTCCCGCCTGGCAAATGCCGGCACAACCGGGAAGGCACGCGCATGAAATCGTTGTTTGGCAATAACACCAATATCGCCTTTTCGCGTGCCGATACGTCTGTTCTGGGCATCTGGTGGTGGACGATTGATCGCTGGCTACTGGCGGCAATCATTCTTCTGATGGGCATCGGTGCGCTTCTGGTCATGTCGGCAAGTCCGCCGGTGGCCGATCGCATCAATGTTGACAGTTTCCACTTTGTCACCCGTCAGTTCGTATTTCTGGGCATGGCGGCCGGATGCATGTTCGGCATATCGCTTTTGCCTGTAAAATGGGTGCGGCGCCTGGCATCGATCATGTTTTTGGGCGTGATTTTCCTTTTGATCATTACCCCCTTCATCGGATCGGACATCAAGGGTGCGGTACGCTGGATCAACGTTGCGGGCATCAACCTGCAACCATCGGAATTCCTGAAACCGGCCTTTGCAGTGGTTGTTGCATGGATGTTTGCCGAAGGTCGGCTGAACCCGAACTTCCCGGGTTATATCGTCAGTTGTCTGATGCTGGCGGTTTGCATCTTTCTATTGATGATCCAGCCGGACTTTGGCCAGACCGTCGTTGTCACGTCCATCTGGTCGGTACAGATCTTCCTGGCCGGACTTCCGATCATTCTGGTGTTCTGTCTTGGATTGGGTGCGGTTGGCCTTGCGGTCAGTGCCTATTTGATCCTGCCCCACGTTCAGTCCCGCGTGGACCGCTTCCTTGAT
The DNA here is from genome assembly GCF_047125595.1 of Thalassospira sp. MIT121401. Classification (NCBI taxonomy): domain Bacteria; kingdom Pseudomonadati; phylum Pseudomonadota; class Alphaproteobacteria; order Rhodospirillales; family Thalassospiraceae; genus Thalassospira; species Thalassospira sp. MIT121401. Next base: position 1,495,445 of record NZ_CP138926.1, on the reverse strand, counting down.
CCGGCATCTGGTGACAACTATCAGATCGAACGATCGATGGAAGCCTTCATGAGTGGCGGCATCATGGGCCGCGGTCCCGGCGAAGGCTGGGTCAAGAACTCCATCCCTGATGCGCATTCCGACTTTATCTTTGCCGTGGCCGGTGAAGAATTCGGATTGCTGTTCTGTGTGCTGGTGGTCGGTGTCTTTACCTTTATCATCATGCGCGGGCTTTCGCGCTTGATGGGGGAACGCAACCTGTTTGTGGTTCTGGCTGTGACCGGCATTCTGGTTCAGTTCGGCTTGCAGGCCGTCATTAACATGGCCTCCACCCTGCAACTGGTCCCGCCAAAGGGCATGACCCTGCCGTTCGTTTCCTATGGCGGGTCGGCCACCATCGGCATTGCGATCGGCATGGGATTTGTTCTTGCGCTTACGCGTAAACGTCCGGGTGAATAACACCTGTTTTCGGGATGTTTTGCCTGACCTGAATTTTCTGCATCAAAACGACAAAATCCGACCTTATTCCGTACCCGGTTTGAAGGGATATTAACCTTTGTCGGGTTCTGATGGGGTAACTGTGCGGGATCATCCCGATGCGACGTCGTTTCACATGTGGACAAGATGACTGACTTCACCAAACTTGATATTTCGGCCACTGACACACCGCTTGCGGGTCAGGTGATTGCCGTCACGTCTGGCGGAACCGGCGGACATATGTTCCCTGCTGTTGCCTTGTCCAGATCACTGGTTCGACGCGGTGCCAAGGTTCTGTTTTTCACAGATGCCCGTGCGGCCCGCTATACCGAGGGTGTTGAAGGTGTCGAAACCGTCATCCTGCCAGCCGGTGGCATTGCCGGCAAAGGCATCAAGGGTCGTCTGACCGGCGCATTTCGCCTTGGCCTTGGCACGTTAAAGGCGCGATCCCTGATCAAAAAGGCAAAACCGGCCGCCGTGATCGGCTTTGGCGGATATGCATCGATCCCGGCCACCATGTCGGCAAAATGGCTTGGCATCCCCTATGCCATTCATGAACAGAATGCGGTTCTGGGCCGGGCAAACCGACTGGTTGCCAGCCATGCAGAAAGCATTGCCACATCATTTGCCAAAGTCACGATGATTGCGCCGGGCGATGAAGGCAAGGTCATCTGGACCGGCAACCCGGTGCGCGCCGAAGTCGCAGCCCTTGCCGCGAGTGAGTATGAGGCGCCTATGGCCGATGGCCCGATCCGCCTTTTGATCACTGGCGGTTCGCAAGGAGCACGCATTCTGTCCGAGGTGCTGCCAAATGCGTTGGTCAGCCTGCCAGAAGATATTCGCAAACGTCTTCACGTCACCCAGCAGGCCCGCGAAGAAGATATCGATGCTGTCCGCGCGACCTATGAGGGATCATTGATTGATGTGACCCTTGCGTCTTTCATCAATGATATTCCCGAAAAATTGCGGGACTGCCATTTGGTGATCGCGCGATCCGGGGCATCAACAGTGGCCGAACTGACCGCGGCAGGACGTCCGGGTTTTCTGGTTCCCCTGCCCCATGCCATTGATGATCATCAACGTTTTAATGCCCAGCAGGTTGAGGATGCCGGTGGCGCATGGTTGCTGCCCCAGGATCGCTTTACCAGCGAACTGGTATCCGAACGGCTGGCGAAACTTTTAACCAATCCGGCGGCCTTGACGCGCGCAGCAAAGGCCGCCAAAAGCAGCGGTCGCGCCAATGCCGCCGAACGGCTGGCCGATATGGTGCTTCATATGCTGGGGCTGAACCCGGCCGGAAGCCCGAATAACGACAATATGAATAAAGACCCCCAGAAGGTATGAGGAGACATGCAATGAATACCCTGCCGCTCAACATCGGCACCATCCACTTTGTCGGTATTGGTGGCATCGGCATGTCCGGCATTGCCGAAATTCTCCATAACCTGGGCTATTCGGTTCAGGGATCGGATATTTCGGACAATGCCAATGTGCAGCGCCTGCGCGATCTGGGCATCACGGTTTTTGTCGGTCATCAGGCGTCCAACGTCGAAGATGCCAAGGTGGTTGTGATTTCCACCGCCGTCAAACCGAACAACCCTGAAGTCGTCGCCGCGCGCGCAGAAATGATCCCGGTTGTCCGCCGTTCGGAAATGCTGGCCGAACTGATGCGCCTTAAGGCAGCAATCGCGATTGGCGGCACGCATGGCAAAACCACCACCACTTCGCTGGTGGCAACCATGCTTGATGCTGCCGGGCTTGATCCGACCGTGATCAATGGCGGGATCATCAATTCATATGGCACCAATGCCCGCCTTGGCGAAGGCGACTGGATGGTGGTTGAGGCCGATGAGTCTGATGGTACCTTTGTCAAAGTACCGTCCACCATTTCGGTTGTGACCAATATCGATCCGGAACATCTCGATCACTGGAAAGATTTCGATCAGCTGCGCGAAGCCTTCAAAAACTTCGTTCAGAACATTCCGTTCTATGGATTTGCCGTTCTGTGCATCGACCACCCCGAAGTTCAGGCCCTGATTGGCAAGGTCACGGATCGCCGTATCTTTACCTTCGGCTTCTCGCCACAGGCTGATGTGCGCGCGGTCAATGTGCGCACCAATATCGGCGAAAGCATCTTTGACGTCGTTATCCGCGAACGTGTCGATAGCGAAGAACGCGTGATCAAGGATGTCCGTCTGCCGATGGTTGGCGATCACAACGTATCGAACTCGCTCGCGGCGATCACGGTTGCGCTTGAACTTGGCATTCCGGACGACAAAATCGTTTCCGCCTTTGACGGCTTTACCGGGGTCAAGCGCCGCTTTACCAAAACCGGTGAAGTCGATGGCGTCACCATCATTGACGATTACGGCCACCACCCGGTCGAAATCAAAGCGGTCCTTAAGGCCGCCCGCCAAGCGACGCAGAACAATGTCATTGCCGTAGTGCAACCGCATCGCTATTCGCGCCTGCATGACCTGTTTGAAGATTTCTGCACCTGCTTTAACGATGCCGACAGCGTGATTGTCGCCGATGTTTACGAAGCCGGCGAAAGCCCGATCGAAGGCGCATCACGTGACGCCCTTGTCGAAGGGTTGCGCAACCGTGGTCATCGCCATGTCAGTGCCCTTGAAGGCCCGGACAAACTCGCCGAAGTCATCAGGAACGAAGCCAAGCCGGGCGATCTTGTCGTCTGTCTTGGTGCCGGTTCCATCAGCGCATGGGCCAATGCCCTGCCCGCACAACTCGAAGCCCTGAAGAACTGAGACATCCATGAGCACGCCGGGACACCACACACCGCTGATCGATCGCCTGCCCAAAGTTCGCGGCAAGCTGCGTGAAGGCGCGCAACTGGCAAAAGTCACCTGGTTTCAGGTCGGCGGCCCGGCCGATGTGATGTTCCGCCCGGCCGATGAAGCCGATCTTGCAGATTTCCTGAAAGGCAAACCCGATGACATGCCGGTCACTGTGATCGGGGTGGGATCGAACCTTCTGGTGCGCGATGGCGGTATTCGCGGTGTTGTGATTCGCCTGGGCCGTCCGTTTACCGATGCCGTGATCAAGGATGGCGATCTGCATGTCGGTGCCGGCGCACTTGATCTGAATGTCGCGCAAGTCGCACAGCAGGCCGGGATCGCCGGACTTGAATTCCTGTCGGGTATTCCGGGAACCATCGGCGGGGCACTTCGGATGAATGCCGGGGCCTATGGCAGCGAGATCAAGGATGTTCTGATTTCCGCCACCGCCATCGACGGCAAGGGCATCAAACACACGGTGACGCCCGATGAAATGGGGATGTCATACCGCCACTGCGATTTGCCCGAAGACTGGATTTTCACATCCGCCATCCTGCGCGGCACAGCGGGCGATCCCGATGAAATTGCCAAACGTATGGACGAAATCCAGCAGGCCCGCGCCGGGTCCCAGCCGATCAAGTCACGAACGGGCGGATCGACCTTTGCCAATCCGGTGCCCGACCGCGCATGGGAAGTCATTGATGCGGCGGGATGTCGCGGACTGACCATCGGCGGGGCGCAAATGTCCGAGCAACATTGCAATTTCATGATCAATACGGGCAATGCCACCGCCCTTGATCTTGAACAGTTGGGCGATGAAGTCCGCAAACGGGTTAAGGAACATAGCGGCGTTGAGCTGCGCTGGGAAATCCGGCGCATTGGCGAACGCCTTGGCCACTCGATCATAGGAAAAGACGCATGAGCAAACATGTCGCTGTCATTCTGGGCGGTTGGTCAGCAGAACGCGAAGTATCCCTGTCATCCGGGCGCGAATGCGCCAAGGCCCTGCGTGAAAAGGGATATCAGGTCACCGAAATCGATGCGACCCGTGACCTTGCCAACCAGATCGCCGCAATCGATCCCAAACCCGACGTTATTTTCAACGCCCTGCATGGCCGCTGGGGCGAAGATGGCGCGGTTCAGGGTTTGCTTGAAATTCTGAACATCCCCTATACCCATTCCGGTGTCCGGGCATCGGCCATTGCCATGGACAAAATGTCGGCCAAGGCGATGTTTGCCGAATATGAAATCCCCTGTGCGCGCCATGTCTGGGTAAGCCGGGGCGATATCGCCAATGGCAAGGCACTGCCACCGCCCTATGTTCTTAAACCCAATAACGAAGGGTCTTCTGTCGGTGTCGAAATCATTCTGACCCCCGAAGAAGAACAGAACATGCTGGCGCGCGATTGGGTTCATGGCGATGGCGTCATGCAGGAAGAATTCATTGCCGGGCGCGAAATGACGGTTGCGGTAAAGGATGGCAAGGCGATGGAAGTCATCGAAATCCTGACCGGCAACCATGCCTTTTATGACTTTGAATCCAAATACGTCCAGGGCGGGTCCGAACACATCATTCCCGCCGACATTCACGGCAATCTGCGCGACCGTCTGCAACGCCATGCCGAGCAGGCTTACCGTGCGCTGGGCTGTCGTGGTGTGGCGCGCGCAGATTTCCGCTATGATCCGGAACAGGACCGGCTGGCCATCCTCGAAATCAATACCCAGCCCGGCATGACACCGACATCACTTGTTCCCGATGCGGCCCGCCATGACGGCATGAGCTTTGCCGATATCGTCGCATGGATGGTGGAGGATGCTTCATGCGAACGCTAGGCCCCGTTGGTACGCTTGAAGAACAGGCACGCGAACGTCGCGAAAAGCTTGATAAAAAGCATGGCATCGCCTCCAACCTGAAAAAGGTGGCGCGTGTCATGTGGTGGGCGGGCTTTGTCGGGGTCATTACAATCATTCCCGCAGCCCTTTGGTATAGCGGCAAGGCAGACAAATGGATTGCCATTGCCGAAGAGGAAAGTGTCCGCCTGTCTGCTGAACTGGGCATGACGGTCAAGAATATCGAAGTTTCGGGCCGGGAAAAAACCGATACCAACGCCCTTCTGGCAGCAATCGGTCAAAAGCCTGGCACACCGATCATTACCTTTGACGTTGATGCCGCGCGCGAACGGATCGAGCAGCTTTCATGGGTGCGCACCGCAACGGTTGAACGCCAGTTGCCCGATACCCTGATCGTGTCGATTGTTGAACGTAAGCCGCTTGCACTGTGGCAAACCGAAGATCGCGGTCACGTCCTGATTGATGGGGACGGTGAACAGCTTCAGAACTATGAACTTGGTGATTATCTTGATCTGCCGGTTCTGGTCGGGGACGATGCCCCGCAACATGCCGCCGAAATGCTTCAAACCATTCAAAGCATCCCGGATCTTTATGCCAAGGTCACCGGCGCACAGCGTATCGGTCATCGTCGCTGGAATATTCAGCTGTCGAACGGCATGTTCATCCGTTTGCCCGAACACGACATGGACAAGGCCTGGCAACGGCTTGAGATGCTTGACCGCGAACATGACCTTCTTGAACGCGACATCCTGATTGTCGATTTGCGTTTGCCTGATCGTACCTTTGTACGTCTGACACCGGGGGCGGCGGAAAAGCGCCGTAATCCCCCAAAGAAGGAGGGAGCGGTCTAGAACGGCCGCCTGAAATCACCAATCAGGACTGATTGACGCGCCAAACCGGTTTCGGTTCGCTAAGCGTTTGCAGCGTATCGGGTTCCGCCCCTTTGATCACATCAAGAAGATGCGAAGCCAGTTGCTGACCGGCAACAATCAGGTCTTCGCGCAAACTGTCGATCCGCGGGCGTGTCAGATCAAGCAAATCCGACGTTTCCTTGGCGATGACATCGGCATGCTTGCCAACCTCAAGCCCGGACTGCGTCATGCCGTCAATCAGTGCCATGGCACATAATTCACTGCCGCAAATGATCCCGTCCGGGACATATTCCTGATGACGAAGCGCCATGCCCGCCTGGCGTAGGACTTCGATGCTGCTGTCAAGATCGACACCGGGCAGGACCCTGAACGGGATGTTGGCCGGTTCGGCGATTTCCGCAAGGCCTGCCAATGTTTCCTGATAATAGGAAAATTCCGACGGCGGTGCCAAAAGCGCCAGACGGCTGCGCCCGCGTTTGATCATGCGTTCTGCCGCCATCCGGCAAAAGGCGCGGTTATCAAAATCGTGATAGGCATGATCCTGTATCGTCTGGCATCGCCCATGGGTGACAAATGGCAACCCACTTTGTCTAAGGGCATGAACCCGCTCGTCATCAGGCCGGATATGGGTCAGGATCACCCCATCGGCGGCCCGGGTTTCAAGGATATAGCGCACCGGGTCCATCGGATCATCCAGGCGCGATTGCGGCGTCACCACCAGATGGTATGGCGTGCCGCGAATGGCTTCTGAAATGCCGACAATCATGCGCCGGGCGAATTCAGGTACCTTGTCGGTCTGATCGAGGATCAGGCTGATGACATTTGTCTTGCCGGTGCGCAGCCTTACACCGGCGCGATCAGGGTGATAGCCGACCGCATCCGCGACCTTGCGGACACGTTCCTTGGTTTTTGCGCCGATATCGGGCGCATCCTTTAACGCACGCGATACCGTCGTGACCCCAAGCCCGGTCATCTCGGCAATGGTTTTAAGTGTGGGGCGTGACCGGGGGGATGTTATCCCCTTTCCGGTCAGATATGGATCAGACAGTTTTCCCAACCTCCGGGCTGAACGCGTAATTAACGCAACCGTTCACCGCTTTGTGGATCAAAAAACACAATCTTTTCAAGATTGAAAAGCAAATCGGCTACTTGATTGGCCGATCCTGACCAGTCCTGATGCAGGCGGGTAACGACTTCTTTGCCGCCCAGTGTCGTGATGGCATAGATATCCGCACCCGCAGGTTCGACAACGTCGATACGACAGGTTGCCTGAATGGATTTTTCGCCACCGCGCCCGGCCGCATCGGTTATGGCTTCGGGCCGGATGCCGACAATCACATCCTGCCCGTTGCGCGCACTGACCGTAACCGGCAGGGCGTCAAAGGACAGAACAAGCGGATCATCCCCCGCACGGCTCATTTCGATTGCATGGCCCCGCACAGTCGCCGGGATCAGGTTCATGGCCGGGCTGCCCATGAAGTCGGCAACAAACATGTTGCTGGGATCGTTATAGATTTCGGCCGGTGTGCCATATTGCTGGACAATCCCGTCTTTGAGGACCGCAATGCGCGTGCCCAGGGTCATGGCTTCGATCTGATCGTGGGTGACATAGACAATCGTGCTGCCAAATGTCTGATGCATCCGTTTAATCTCGGTACGCATATCCACACGCAGCTTGGCATCAAGGTTTGAAAGCGGTTCATCAAACAGGAACAGTTTCGGATTTCGCACAAGGGCCCGCCCCATGGCTACGCGCTGTCGCTGACCACCGGAAAGCTGACCGGGTTTGCGATCCAGAAGATGTTCGATCTGAAGCGTTTTGGCGACTTCGGCGACCTTGGCGTCGCGTTCATCCTTGGGCATGCCGCGCATTTCAAGGCCAAAGGCGATGTTTTGCCCGACATTCATATTCGGATAAAGCGCATAGCTTTGAAACACCATCGCAATATTGCGATCTGCCGGTGCCAGATCGTCAATCACGTTACCTTCGATCCGGATTTCCCCGGTGGTCAGTTTTTCCAACCCGGCGATGGTATTGAGCAAGGTCGACTTGCCACAGCCCGACGGCCCGACCAGCACCAGAAATCCGCCTTCTTCGACATCCAATGAAATATCGCGCAGGACATTTATCGGTCCGAAACTTTTGCATACCTTGTCGATCTGAAGAAATGACATGGTTCTTCCCCTGAATTTTCTGTTTTTGGCCTAACCCTTGACCGCGCCTGCCATCAGCCCGCGTACGAAATAGCGGCCCGATACGACATAGACGATCAGGGTCGGCAAGGCGGCAAGCACCGCACCGGCAAAGTGAACGTTGTATTCCTTGACCCCGGTCGAGGATGACACAAGGTTGTTCAGCGCAACCGTCATCGGCATCGAATCAAAGTCGGCAAAGGATGCCCCGAACAGGAAGTCATTCCAGATATTGGTGAACTGCCAGATCACGGTAACCACAATGATCGGTCCCGAACTTGGCAGAAGGATGCGGGTAAAGGTCCGCCAGAACCCGGCACCATCCATTTTGGCGGCCTTGATCAGTTCGTCCGGGAAAGCCGCGTAATAGTTGCGGAAAAACAGCGTGGTAAATCCAAGCCCGTAAACCACATGCACCAGAACCAAACCACTTGTTGTCCCGGCCAGTCCGATGGTGCCCAACACACGCGCCATCGGGATCAGAACGATCTGGAACGGAATAAAGCAGGCAAACAGCATCAGCCCGAAAACAATCTTGTCACCGGAAAACCGCCATTTGGTCAGGACATACCCGTTCAACGCCCCAAGGAAGGTCGAAATCGTTACCGCCGGCACGACCATCAAAATGCTGTTGATGAAATATGGGCTAAGCCCGGTTGGCTCGACCCCGATCTGTGCACTGGACCAGGCTGTCAGCCACGGTTCGAACGTGAAGTTCTCCGGGAATGCCATCATGTTGCCGCCGCGAATTTCATCAAGCGTCTTGACGGAATTCACCAGCATCACAAACAGCGGCAAAAGATAATAAACCGCAAACAGGATCAGGACCGCATAAAGACATGCGCGCAGCAAACGGGCCGATGAAAATGCAGGTTGCGAAGAATGTGCCATTACCGACGCTCCCTGAGTTCTGCATACAGATAGGGCACAATAATGGATGCAATCATCGCCAGCATGATGACCGCCGATGATGCACCAACCCCCATCTGGTTGCGGGTAAAGGTATAGGAATACATAAAGGTTGCCGGAAGTTCGGTCGCCCGTCCCGGCCCGCCATTGGTCAGCGCGATGACAAGGTCATAGGCCTTGATCGCCAGATGGGCCAACACCACGAAAGCCGACAAAAAGACCGGGCGCAATTGCGGGATCATGATCCTGGTATACAGGCTCCAGCGACCGGCACCGTCCATTTGCGCGGCCTTGAGGATTTCGCTGTCAATCCCGCGCAATCCGGCAAGAAACATCGCCATGACAAAGCCCGATGACTGCCAGACCGCGGCAATCACCACGGTATAGATCGCCATATTGCGATCCTTGATCCAGTCAAAGGTGAAGCTTTCCCACCCCCAAAGATGCATGGTGTTTTCAAGACCAAGTCCCGGATCAAGAAACCATTTCCATGCTGTCCCGGTCACAATAAAGGACAGCGCCATCGGATAGAGATAGATCGGGCGCAAAATGCCCTCGCCCCGGATTTTCTGATCCAGAAAGATGGCAAGAACAAGCCCCAGCAAAGAGCAAATCAGAATGTAAAGAATGCCAAAAATCGCAAGGTTCTGAAGGGCCGTGATCCAGTTACGCTGCCCCCACAAGCGGGCGTAGTTATCAAGCCCTTGCAGATCATAGGATGGCAACATCCGGCTGTCGGTCAGCGACAGATAGCCGGTATAAAGGATGAAACCGTAAACAAATAACAGGATTAAAAACAGACTGGGGCTCAGCACCAGCCGCGGAAGGATTTCCCGCAGGGTGGCTTCTGCCTTGCCGGGCAGTGAGTATTGCATTGATGATGCTCCGCACTTCCGCAATTCGGTTCGGCGGTCGGAAACCCGACCGCCGAGGATCATTTTTATTCTTACTGTGCAGACTCAACGGCGTTGACGAGTTCCTCGACCGCGGTCTCGGCGTCGTATTCGCCATTGAAGTGGGCTGTGATCACGTCATACATGGCGTTTTTGACACCGGCCGGGACCGAGTGACCATGGGCCATGGACCCGAACAGCGTGCCTTTTTTGTTGGCTGCTGCCAGTTCTGCCATGCCTTTTTTGCCACAGGCATCAAAGGCATCATTGGGAACGTCGGTACGGGCCGGAACCGATCCCTTGACTACGTTGAACGCCGACTGGAAGGTTGGCGACATCACTGCTGATGCCAGTTTCATCTGGGCGTCCTGACGGTCTTCACCGACCTTGAACATGACGAACTGGTCAGAGTTGAAGGTCACGGCATCCTGCGTTCCCGGGAAGCGGAAGCACATAAAGTCCTGATCGGGCACCTTGCCCGCATTCAGGAATTCACCCTTGGCCCAGTCGCCCATGAACTGAACACCAGCTTCCTTGTTGATCACCATCGCGGTTGCAAGGTTCCAGTCACGGCCCGAGAAATTGTCATCCACATAGCTGCGCAGCTTCGCCATGCGTTCAAACACGGTTTTCATGGTGTCGGAACCAAGTGCGTCGGGATCGGTATCGATCATCGATGCCTGATAGAAATCAGGCCCGCCCGTTGCCATTACGACCGCATCAAAGATGGTCGCGTCCTGCCAGGCCTGACCACCATGGGCAACGGCGGTGTAGCCAGCAGCCTTGATCTTGTCGAGGGCCGCAATCAGCTCATCCCAGTTGCCCGGCTGTTTCAGGCCAAGCTCGTCAAAGATCGCCTTGTTGGCCCAGACCCAGTTGGTCGAATGCACGTTGACCGGGGCTGCAATCCAGTGGCCATCATATTTTGAAAAGCCCTTAAGCGCATCGGGAACAACCGCATCCCAGCCTTCCTTGCTGGCAAGCTCATCAAGATTGGCCAGAACACCCTCGCCCGCCCAGTCCTTGATATCAAAGCCCAGCATCTGAACGGCTGTCGGTGCATTGCCCGATGTCACGCGCGCGCGCAAAACAGTCATTGCCTGTTCCCCGCCACCGCCTGCAACCGGCATGTCATTCCATGAAACACCCTGACCTTCGAGATCCTTTTTCAGAACCTGAAGCGCCTTTGCCTCGCCACCGGCGGTCCACCAGTGCAGAACCTCCACGCTTTCCTGTGCGGATGCGATGCTGGTGGAAAGACCCAGTGCCGCAATCATGCCAAGCCCGGCACGCGTCATCTTGCCAAGAAACATTTTGCTTCCTCCCTGTACGGTTATTGTTTCGGCGCTTGATTACTGCAACGTTACAGTTGAGTGTCAAGCTACACCTGTAACGTTGCAGTACAGCATGATATCAACCGCCCGAGAAACCCTTGATTGAGATATGGGCACTATCGCATCGCAAAATCGGACATTTCCGTGAAAAGCACGGTGACATGCAGAAGACTCGGTGCTGCCTTAACCAAATTGCAACCGCTTTTGATGGAAAACGGGCTTAATAACTTGGGTCATGACCCTGGGGCAGGTTCGCCTCCCTCCAATAACTTTAGAATAATTCAGAGCATTAAATTGGCACGCAGCAAGACAAGATCAGGATTGATTGCGGCCTTGGACATTGGAACGTCCAAGGTCTGCTGTTTCATTGCGCGACGCGAAAAGGACCATCCGCCGAAAATCATCGGTATCGGACACAACATGTCCAAGGGCCTTCAAAGCGGTTCGATCGCCAATCTTGATGCTGCACAGGAAGTCGTTCTGGCCGCGGTCAATGCGGCTGAAAAAATGGCGGGTCAGACCATTGAATCGGTCATTGTGAACCTGTCGGGTGGTCGCCCGGAATCAGAAACCCACACGGTTGAACTGCCATTAGGGTCGCGACCGATCGGCAATCTCGAGATCCGCAAACTGAATGACCAGAAAGAAGCCCTTCTGCGTCAGGCCGGTGACGAACTGATCCACACCGTTCCGCTCGGCTTCCGGCTTGACGGGGCCAGTACGATGAACGATCCGCGCGGCATGTATGGATCGACCCTTGGTCTTGATCTGCATTTCGTGCGCACCCAGACCGCGCCATTGCGCAACCTTGATACGCTTCTGGGACGATGTCATCTGGCGATCGAGGAAACCGTGGTCACGCCGCTGGCGTCCGGTCTTTCGGCACTGACCCCTGATCAGCGTGACCTTGGCGCAACCGTGATCGACATGGGTGCCGGCACAACAAGCGTTGCCGTGTTCAATGGCGGCCAGGTGATCTATACCGCCTCGATCCCGGTTGGTGGCGCGCATGTTACCCGCGATATTGCCTATGGCCTTAATACGTCGCTTAATCACGCGGAACGGATGAAGACCCTGCATGGCAGTGCCCTGACATCACCTTCGGATGATCAGGAAATCCTTGCGGTCCCGATCATTGGTGACGAAGACGAAAACAACTTCAACCATGTGCCGCGCTCGATGCTGATCAACATCATCAAGCCGCGCCTTGAAGAAACCTTTGAACTGATCCGTGATCAGCTTGAAGAACACGGCCTGACCCAAATCGGCGGACGCAGCATTGTCCTGACCGGCGGTGCAAGTCAGCTGAATGCCATTGCCGATCTCGCCAACCAGATGTTTGAACGTCCGGCATCCGTTGCCCATCCGCACGGGGTGACCGGCCTTGCAGAAGCAACCGCCGGCCCGGCATTTTCGGCCTGCGCAGGCTTGTTGCTGCGGGCGGTTGAACAAGGCAATGATCCCCTTAGCGAAGCAATGGCATCGATCCATCAATCGGGCGGTCGCTGGGGCCGTCTCGGGGCCTGGTTCAAGGAAAACTTCTAGTTTCCTCTGCCCCTTTCCCCTGACTGGCGCAGAAATCTGCGCAATCGAAAAACAAGTGCATTTTTTTCTGCATTTTTTCGAAAACTTTCGCGCGCATTAACAAGCCAATAACTCTTTGCCCGCTAAAACGGACTCGGAGGTCTTTGTGCCCGATGCATTTCGGGTACGCACAGGCAAAGGGAAGGCTTGTGTGATCTTAAGGGTCAGGACCTATTAATTTGATTGGAATGGCAGTGTTTATATTTGCGAACTCCAAGGAAAAGCCCGCAGAGCGGGTTGGCACCCCGGGCAAGGGATTTGACGCCGGAGTTCGTAAATATAAACACTGCCCTTCGGGTCAATCGGATTTTCGCGGGCTACTTTGTCTCAAAACCTTGAAAGATATTCATCTTCCTTCGGTTTTGATCCGCGTATCCGCATTAATCCGAATGACCATTCGAACCAAATTAATAGGTCCTGACCCTCAGCTCTAAAGCGCGGAGAGGAAGAGCAAACAATGAGTACAATCAATTTTTCCGTCCCTGAAACGGAAGAAAATCTAAAGCCGAAGATCACCGTTATCGGTGTCGGCGGTGCGGGCGGCAACGCCGTTAACAACATGATCGCGTCCGAACTCGAAGGATGCGATTTTGTCGTTGCCAACACAGACTCACAGGCCCTGACCCAAAGCAAAGCCACGCGCAAGATGCAGCTTGGCCGCAAGATTACCCAGGGTCTTGGTGCAGGCGCACGACCGGATGCCGGTAGTGCCGCCGCCGAAGAATCCATCGAAGACATTCAGGCCCAGCTTGAAGGCAGCCACATGGTATTCATCACCGCCGGTATGGGCGGTGGTACGGGTACCGGTGCAGCCCCGGTCATTGCACGTGCCGCCAAGGAAGCCGGCATTCTGACCGTTGGTGTCGTTACCAAACCGTTCCATTTCGAAGGTACGCGCCGTATGCGTACTGCCGAACAGGGCATCGAACAGCTTCAGCAATATGTCGACACCCTGATCATCATCCCGAACCAGAACCTGTTCCGGGTTGCGAACGAAAAAACCACTTTCGCAGATGCCTTCCAGATGGCTGACGATGTTCTGCGCAACGGTGTCCGTTCGATTACCGACCTTATGATGGTTCCGGGTCTTGTGAACCTTGACTTTGCCGACATTCGCACCGTGATGAGCGAAATGGGCAAGGCGATGATGGGCACCGGCGAAGCATCCGGCGAAAAACGTGCGCTTGAAGCAGCCGAAGCCGCCATTGCCAACCCGCTTCTGGAAGATGCATCGATGAAGGGCGCACGTGCGGTCCTGATCAACATCACCGGCGGCATGGATATGGCCCTGTATGAAGTTGACGAAGCTGCAAACCGCATTCGCGAAGAAGTTGCTTCCGAAGCCAACATCATCTTTGGTTCGACCTTTGATCCGACCATCGAAGGTGCACTGCGTGTTTCTGTTGTTGCCACGGGCATCGACGCCGAAGAAGTACGCCGTCCGCAGCCGACCACCGTTTCCGTTGCACAGCCCAAAGCAGCACAGCCGGCTGAAAAGCCGTCCATGCCGTCATTTGGTCAGCATGGCGCTGCCAACGCAGCAGCCAGCGTTGCTGAAACCACCCAGTCGGGCGGTGGCGATTATGCCGGTGGCGCATCCATCGATCACATTCCGGCCGAACGCTTTGCCGCGACCGGCAGCGCACAGCAGCCGGAACTGAGCCATCAGGCCGAAGCACAGGAAACCGGTTCCATTGAAATGGGCCAGACGGTTCTGAAACCGAAACCGGTTCTGCGCGCCAACAAGCCGATGGAAAAAACCAACAGTAACGGCGACATGGCCTTTATCCCGCCGCGCGCCGTTTCGCCAAGCGAAGCCGATCAGGTCAACCACAGCCCGGACGTCTTCGAAGCTGCCGATGCGCAGAACGCAACCTCTCCGCGTTCGGTTCTGAGCAGCCTGTTTGGCAAGAACAAAACCGTCAAGGAACCGCATCAGCACGCAGAGCCGAAAGTCTCGCAACCGCAGGCACCGGCACCGCGTCAGACTGAAATGTCTCTTGGCGAAGACAGTGCTTCTGTCATGAAGAAGGAGCCCGCTTCCCGGGGCAAGGCGCAAGGCGCGTCTGATGACCTTCTTGAAATTCCGGCCTTCCTTCGTCGTCAGGCGAACTGACGGCAAAACTCCGCGCGATGAAAGGGAAGGCTTCGGCCTTCCCTTTTTTTATAGGCAGACCATTTTATCTGACGCCCGAGACCGGCAACTGTGAAATGAAATGTTTCACATCGTTGTTTCAGAACAGAGAAACACAAACTCAAGCCATTGTTTTATTTGTAATTTTTACCATTTTCGATGATTTACAAAGCGTAACAAAGAGTGATTTGAGTGATTTTCACAACCTCTGTAGTGTCTGAAGCTAACGAAGTAAGGGTTACAGCCCTGCCAATGACTTCGACCAAGATTGATTGCAACCTGACTGACCTGATTTGGGGGTTCCTGTGAACAACATCGCCGACCTTAGTGCTGCCATCGCGCAGACAGGCGTCTCTGGTGACGATTACGTGCGTCAACGCACGCTTAAAGCGTCCATCGGCTGTGCGGGCGTCGGTCTGCATTCCGGTCACAAGATCCGCATCACACTGCACCCTGCCCCGGTTAACCATGGCATCGTATTTCGCCGCACGGATCTGGACGACCAGCCGTTGTTCCCGGCACGTTACGATGGCGTGATCGACACCCGCCTGTGCACCTGCCTGGGCGACGCTTCCCGTGGTATCAAGATCGGCACCATCGAACATCTGATGGCTGCTCTGGCCGGATCGCGCATTGATAACGTTCTGATCGATATCGATGCCGACGAAGTTCCGGTTATGGATGGCAGTTCGGCGCCGTTCAACTTCCTGATCGATTGTGTCGGCATCGAAGAACAAAATGCCCCGCGTCAGGTCATCGAAGTGCTCAAGGCAGTTGAAGTCGAATATAACGGCTGCACAGCACGTGTTGAGCCGGCCCACGGCTTTGAAATCGATTTCGAAATTGATTTCGCCAGCAAGGCCATTGCCAACCAGCGCATGAATGTCAAATTCGATGACGGTGTTTTTGTGGCCGACATCGCACGTGCCCGCACGTTCGGCTTCCTTCACGAAGTCGAAGCCATGCGTTCGGCCGGTCTGGCCCGTGGCGGTTCGCTTGACAATGCGGTTGTGCTGTCGGGCGATGAAGTCATGAATGAAGAAGGCCTGCGCTACGAAGACGAATTCGTTCGCCACAAGATCCTTGATGCGCTGGGCGATCTTTATACGGCCGGCTTGCAGCTTCAGGGCAAGGTAACCGCCTATAAATCGGGTCACCACGTCAATAACCTGCTGCTTCAGGCATTGCTGGCCGATGAAAGCGCCTATCAGGTTGTCCCGATGCCGAAATCAGCACTGCATGGTGCATCTGCACCGGTTCTGGCGACTGCGTAACTCGATAACGGGATTTGGAATCCGGCACAAAACATTCAAAATTGGCGGCCCGTCGGGTCGCCTTTTTTGTTGTCTGACCGCGTTTTTCCCACACAGATCAAAGCACAGGGTCAAGATCGGGCATAAAAGTCACCGATTGGCGACACAACTACTTGCCCAACCACGCCCTTCACATGATATAGTCCGGCGGATTTTCCCGTGAGTGCGTCACAAAATTCAAGGATAGGTCACAGTGCTTAGTACCGTTCGCGCCAAACACATCATTGCAACATGTGGCATGGCCATTCTGCTTGCTGCCTGCTCAAGCAATGAGGCACCGGAATATGTCGAACGTCCGGTATCCGAACTGTATAACGGTGCACAGGATCTTCTGGACGCCAAGGAATATCAAAAGGCTGCCCAGGCATTTGACGAAGTCGAACGCCAGCACCCCTATTCGGTCTGGGCGACCAAGGCGACCCTGATGTCGGCCTATTCCTACTATCAGGACAACAAATATGATGATGCCATCAACGCACTTGATCGCTTCATCTCGCTTCATCCGGCCAACCCGGATGTGCCATATGCCTATTACCTCAAGGCATTGTCCTACTATGAACAGATTTCCGATGTCGGCCGTGATCAGCAGATGACCCAGCACGCCATGGAGGCGCTTGATGACGTTATCCGCCGTTTCCCCGACAGCAAATATTCCCGCGACGCCAAGCTGAAAAAGGACCTTACGGTCGATCACCTTGCCGGCAAGGAAATGAGCGTCGGGCGCTATTATCAGGACCGTCAGGAATATCTGGCTGCGATCAACCGGTTCAAGTCGGTTATCGACAAATATCAGACCACAACCCACGTTCCCGAAGCACTTGCACGCCTGACCGAATGCTATTTGGCACTGGGTCTTGAGGGTGAGGCAAAGCGCACCGCAGCCGTCCTTGGCCACAACTTCCCGGGCAGCGAATATTACAGCGAATCCTACAGCCTTCTGGTCGGGGATGCCGGTGCCGAACGCACCGAAGAAAGCTGGTGGGATTCCGCAACCAAGTCGATCACCGACCTTTTCTAGGCCACTTGTGCAAAAGACCTGATCACCATCAGGTCTTCTTGACATCCGGGGCAAAACAACCATAGAACACAACAGGAACAAATAATAATAAGGTCCTGTTGCAAATCGCTTCTGCTCCGACCGCACAAGATCCCGGTTTTTGATCACGTGCCGGGTGTTGCAATACTTGCAAGCCGGGTCGGTATTGGGCACTCTGCAAGTCGCAAAGCTGTTTGACCAAACTGTCTGCTGCCCCGTTAACAACATCAGTACCCAGAAATGCTTCGACGCCTCAGCATTCGGAACGTAGTCCTTATCGACAAGCTGGATCTGGATTTCCATGACGGACTTAGCGTCCTGACAGGTGAAACCGGGGCCGGTAAATCCATCTTGCTGGATTCTCTGGGGCTTGCTTTGGGCGCACGCGCCGATAGCGGACTTGTCCGTCATGGCTGCGACAAATGCAGTGTCACCGCCACCTTCACCCTGCCACAAGGACACCCGGTTTTCCGGCTGCTTGCCGATCAGGATATCGATCTTGAAAGCGAAGAACTGGTGGTACGCCGCGTGGTAACCGCGGACGGACGGTCGCGAGCCTATGTCAATGACCAGTCGGTCTCGGTCGGGCTTTTGCGCGATGTTGGCAATTATTGCGTCGAAATTCAGGGGCAATTTGATCAGCACGGCCTGCTTGACCCGACAACCCACCGCGCCACCCTTGATGCCCATGGCAATCTTGGGGCGCTTGCCATGACGGTGCGCGACCACTGGCGGGCCTGGCGGGAAACGCAAAAAGAACTCAACGCTGCACGCGCACGCATCGACAAGGCGCGCGAAGAAGAAGAATGGCTTCGCCACGCGGTCGACGAACTTGAAAAACTGGGCCCCGAAGAAGGCGAAGAAGAACGCCTTGCCGAGGAACGCCAGTTCCTGATGCATGGTGAAAAGCTGGTTGCCGCCCTCAATGATGCCGGCACCGAGCTTTCGCGCGGCAAGGGTGCCGAAAGCGCGCTACGCAGCGCCCAGCGTTGCCTTGAACGTGAACTTGAAAAGGCCGATGGCCGGTTTGAACCGATCATCGAGGCGCTGGACCGTGCAGCCATCGAACTTGAAGAAGCCAATCGCGCCATTTCTGCCACCCTTGCCGATCTGAATGTTGATACCGGCCATCAGGAAAATGTCGAGGAACGGCTTTTTGCCCTTCGGGCTGCGGCGCGCAAATACAACGTGCCCGTCGATGGCCTGAATGCCCTGATGAAGGATTTCCGGTCCCAGATTGATCAGCTTGAATTCGGGGAAAAGGAACTGTCGCGTCTGACTGCTGCGGTTGGCGAACATCGCAATGCCTATATCGAAGCCGGACAAAAGCTGCATGCCGCACGCAAGGAAGCGGCTGCAAAGCTTGACGGCGCGATCAATGCCGAATTGCCGCCACTTCGCATGGAAAAGGCCCGCTTCGTTACCGATATCGAACTGGTTGATGAAAATGAATGGGGCATTGATGGCATCGACCGGGTGCAATTCACCGTTGCCACCAACCCGGGAAGCCCGCCGGGCGCGCTGAACAAGATCGCCTCAGGCGGCGAGTTGTCGCGGTTCCTGCTTGCGCTCAAGGTCGTTCTGGCACGTGTATCAGCCGTCCCCAGCCTTGTCTTTGACGAAGTTGACAGCGGTGTTGGCGGTGCTACTGCTGCTGCCATCGGACAGCGTTTGCATCTGTTGGCAAAGGAACGCCAGATCCTGGTGATTACCCACAGCCCGCAGGTCGCCGCACGCGGACGCACCCATTTCTATATTGCCAAGCGCGAAACAGACGGCACCATGGTGACCCGTGTCGACGCCCTGGTTGATGGTGCGCGCCGCGAAGAAATTGCCCGCATGCTGGCCGGGCATTCCGTCACCGCCGAGGCCCGTGCAGCGGCTGACAGCCTGCTTGAACAACCCAATTAAGATCCGGCAATTCACGCCGAACCCACTTCGAATACGGAACAAAAAGAATATGAACGCCGAACATGCGTCAAACAACACAAGCCTTCCGGAAATGCCCGCCACCAGCACCGAGGCACGCAAACAGCATGCGGAAATTTCCGATCGCATTCGGTCCTATAACGAAGCCTATTACGTCAATGACGAACCGCTTGTTCCCGATGCCGAATATGACGCATTGTTCAATCGCCTGATCGAACTGGAATCCCATTATCCGACGCTTAAGAAAAACAGCCCGACGCAGGAAGTCGGTGCGGCCCCGGCCGAAGGCTTTGCCAAGGTCAAGCACGCCCGTCCGATGCTGTCGCTTGGCAATGCGTTTTCACGCGATGACATTGTCGATTTTCTTGCCCGTATCCGCCGTTTCCTGAACCTGACGGCGCACAGTCCGGTCGAAGTCGTGGGCGAACCCAAGATTGACGGGCTTTCGCTTTCGCTGCGCTATGAAGGCCGGACGCTTGTTACAGCGGCAACCCGCGGCGACGGGGCCGAAGGCGAAGATGTCACCGCCAATGTCGCCCATATTGACGACATCCCCAAAACCCTGCCCGATGATGCGCCCGATGTGGTCGAAATCCGCGGCGAGGTCTATATGGCGCGATCCGCCTTTCAAAAGCTGAACGAGACACAGGCAGAAACCGGCGGCAAAACATTTGCCAACCCGCGCAACGCTGCTGCGGGTTCCTTGCGCCAGCTTGATCCTTCCATCAGTGCGAAACGCCCGCTTCGTTTCTTTGCATACAGCTTTGGCGAACTGTCCGAAAGTCTGGCACAGACACAGTGGGACTTTTTGCAAAAGGTCGCAGGCTGGGGCTTTGTCATCAACCCGCTGACACGCCGACTGAACGATGCCGATGATATCATGGCGTTTTACGACGAGCTGGCAAAACAGCGTCCGGACCTTGATTACGACATTGATGGCATCGTCTATAAGGTCAATGATTTTGAACTTCAGCTGCGGCTTGGCTTTGTCAGCCGTTCGCCGCGCTGGGCCATTGCCCATAAATTCCCGGCCGAGCAAGCCCGCACCCGCCTTAATGCCATCGATATCCAGGTTGGCCGCACCGGCGCGCTTACCCCGGTTGCCCGTCTTGAACCGGTCACGGTCGGCGGTGTTGTTGTGTCAAACGCCACTCTGCATAACCGTGACGAGATCGAACGTCTGGGTGTGCGGGTCGGTGACATGGTGGTCATTCAGCGTGCCGGTGACGTGATCCCGCAGGTAGTTGAAGTCATCCTTGATGAACGCCCCGAGGGAACCGAGGAATATCAGTTCCCCGATGAATGCCCGAAATGTCACAGCCATGCCATGCGCGAAGAAGGCGAAGCTGTCACCCGCTGCACCGGTGGTCTGATTTGCCCCGCACAGGCGGTTGAACGGCTTAAACATTTCGTATCGCGCAATGCCTTTGATATCGACGGCATGGGGGCCAAAAATATCGAGACATTCTTTGAACTGGGCTGGGTCAAATCACCGGGCGATATTTTCCGGCTTGAAACGGACCATGGCGATGCGATCAGAAAGCTTGAAGGCTGGGGTGATAAATCCGCAACCAAACTGTTTGACGGGATCAATGAACGCAGGACCATCGGGCTTGACCGGTTCATCTATGCGCTTGGCATTCGTCAGATCGGTCAGGCAACCGCCAAACTGCTTGCCCGACACTACGGGTCACTGGGCGAATGGCGCAACGCCATGATTGCCGCCAATCAGGCCGATAGTGACGCATTGCGCGAACTGATCAATATCGATCAGATTGGCCCCGGCGTTGCCAAGGACCTGATCGAGTTCATGGCCGAAGAACACAATCTGGCGGTGCTCGATGACCTGCAATTGTTGCTGACCATCACCGATGTCGAAGCGCCCACCGTTTCCGACAGCCCCGTTAGCGGCAAGACCGTTGTGTTTACCGGTAAACTTGAACTGTTTTCGCGCAACGAGGCAAAGGTCAAAGCCGAAAGTCTTGGTGCTAAAGTAGCGGGTTCGGTTTCGGCAAAAACAGATTATCTTGTTGCAGGACCCGGTGCAGGTTCCAAATTAAAGAAAGCAGAAGAATTGGGTGTGACTGTTCTTGATGAGCAAGGATGGCTTGATCTGATTGCCACGCAATAATGGCGGTCCATGACCGAAGGAATGGGTGCAGATGGAAGATCTCGGAAGTTTTTTTCGCCGCTACGTAGATGCACATCTTAAGCTCGATGAAGGCGCGCTTGACGAATTTTATCACTTTCCCTGTCTGATCAATGACCTGTCCGGTGTTCATGCGATTTCCAAGGCCGAGGATCTGCACAAATATCATCAGTCATTCTTTGACGAGTTGAAAAATGCGGATCTGGCCATGGCCAAATCGATGGTGGTCGAACAGCATTCCGCACTTCCCGGCGGGGCACGTGCAATCGTGTCCTTCCGGTTTGGCAATTCGGAAAACAACCTGATCTTTGACTGTGATTATGCCTTTGCCCTGCTGAAACAGGACGAAAAATGGAAGGTCGTTTTCGCCCAGCTTGATGAAATCCGTTACAGCGACCTGTATTGAGGTCCCTTGATGGCCGTTCCTGATCCCCGCCGGTTTCTGATTTTATGTACTGTGCTGCTGCTTGCAGGCGCACCGCCCATGGCCAAAGCCGACCCTGATTTTGAAACATTGTCGGGAACGGCGCGGGCCATTGATGCCGACACATTGGAATTCGGATTTCGGCGTGTGGACCTGTGGGGCGCGGATGCCATGAACCGGTTCCAGAAATGCCTGGTGAACGGTCAAAGCACGGCCTGCGGTGCAGAGGCATGGCAAGTCACCACCAATCTTCTGGTGGCCACCCCGATCACCTGCCGGGTTCAGGGCAAGAACCGCTATCACCGCAATCTGGCCATTTGTCGCAATGCCAATGGCATGGATATCGGACAAAGTCTGATTGCCCGGGGCATGGCGGTCGCGCGCCCCGATCAGATGCCCGAATATGGGGCGATCGAAGCCCGCGCTAGACAAAGCAGAACCGGCATATGGGCCGGGCAATTCATTGATCCGTTGAAATGGCGACGCGGTGAACGCCTTCCTGAACATGAAATCGAAGTCCGCCGCTGGTAAGGCCGCAAACCTGCAAGATCACCGGCTGGTTACGGTTTTATATTGGGCGCAAACGGCCGTGCCAGTAACCGCCCCAGCCCCGCAAGGCTGAAGCTGTTTTTCAACGATGCCACCCCCAAGGTCACAACCGCAAAACCGATCATTTGCGGAACCGTAAGAATTTCGCCCAGGAACAGCCAGGCAGCAAAAAATGTCATTGCCGGCCCCGACAGGGAAATCAGGGATGCCTGGGTCGCACCAATTCGCCGGATCCCCTCATACAAAAGGAAAAACGGGATCACGGTGCAAAAGATCGAAATGCCCGCCGTCCATGCAATTCCAGCCGGATTAAGGTTCAAAGGCTTCTGGACCACCAGTTCGTAAAGAACCATCGACAGCCCCGCCATTGTGTTGATCAGGGCCGCGAAATGCATCGACCCGATGGTTTTGATCATGCGCTGCCCGAAATACAGATAACAGGCATAGGTCAATGCTGATCCGAACGCCCAGGCCGCGCCATACCACAAACCGCCTGACACCATGTCAAAACCGCCCGGTGCCAATACCAGCATCAGACCGATATAGGTCACAACAAAACATACCACCTGACGGAATGGCGGGAAACGCCGTTTGTGCAAAGCTTCCAGGATCATCACCACCGCAGGAAAGGTAAACAGCACGATCCGCGAGACGGTCACATCGATCAGGGATACGGCGGTAAAATCAAACAGCGATGCCAAAAAGAACAATCCGCCATACAGCGCCCCCCATGCCAGATCGACCGGTTGCATCTTGCGATCGCCGGGGCGCTGTTTGCCAAACAGCATAACGCCAAGCCAAAAGAACGGCATCGCAATCAGAAACCGCAACAGCAACAAGCCATCAACAGTCATGCCGGTGGCATACACAAATTTGGCAAGCAGCCCCTTCATCGCAAGCGCGACGGTCGCCAGCAACACAATCGTCAGGGCGGAGCCTACCGGCTTTTCCGCATTTGCGCTTTTCTGTGTGCTGACAGGTGATGACTGCGCAGATGCCGTCGGGGCATCTGCATCCGCGTGGGGCTGTGATGTCATGGTGGTCTCCGATCCTCTCTCGGGCTCAGTGTTACCCGCAAGGTGCCATTATTCAATTCGAATTAATTGCTATCAGATATCAGCTTTGGCTATATCTTAGGGGAACGCATCCACAAATCCGGCTTGGAACCGTCATCCATGGATATCAAACAGCTGCGAAGTTTCGTGCATATTGCCGAATTGGGAAGCCTGTCACGCGCAGCCGAACGGTTGAACCTTTCCCAACCGGCGTTAAGCCGCCAGCTTAACCTGCTTGAAGAAACGCTTGAAACCAAACTGCTTGAACGAACCGGCCGCGGTGTAAAGCTGACCGAAGCGGGGCAAATGCTTGCCGAACGTGCACGCGTCATTCTGGCCGATCTGGCCCGCCTTGAAGCGGACCTGACAGCACGCAGCAGCCAGGTCACCGGGCATGTCCATGTCGGCGTCCCGCCAAGTGCCGGGATTGTCATTACCGGGGCACTGATTGAACGCCTTCGCGCCCATTATCCCGATCTGAATATTTCGGTTGCCGAAGACCTGACCGGTGATGTTCAGGAAGGCTTGCTGTCAGGTCGTCTTGATATCGGAATTTTACATGACGGCATGATTTCGCGCAGTTTGCATGCCGAACCGCTTTGGCGCGAAGACCTGTTTCTGATTTCCCACCCGTCACAGGTTGGCGAACAGGAAACCGAAATCGCCTATGAAGATGTCCTGTCGCTGCCGTTGATCATGCCGACCAACAAACACGGTTTGCGGGCCAAAATGCAGGAAGCTGCCTTTCGGGCCGGCCGTCCCCTGACCCCGGTGGTCGAAGCCGACGCATTGCGTGTGCTGGTCGATCTGGTTCATCGCAATGTCGGGCATACGGTTTTGCCGCGCAGTTCGCTTGTGATGGAACTGTCAACCGGGCGGCTCAAGGCCCGCCGGATCGTCAGCCCGGAACTGTCGCGCAAGGTGATGCTGTCCTGGCTTCATGATCGCCCGCTCAGTGCCGGGGCCAAGGCCGTGGTCGATACATTGCGTGATCTGGCCGGAACCATGCCAATGGCTGAAAAATGACCTTGGATGCAACAAGGCCCCGAACGCAATAACGGTCGGGGCCTTGTTCATAAGCTTATCTGAAAACCGGATCAGACAGGTGCCTTGCTGTCCGATGACTTCTGCCAAAGGTTCAGGCCGCCATCGGCTGCATATTTGTCGATTTCAGCCAGCTCTTCTGCGCTGAATTCAAGATTGTTCAGCGCATCAAGGCTGTTATCTAGCTGCTGCACATGACGGGCACCAATCAGGGCCGATGTGATTTCCGGACGCCGCAATACCCACGCAATCGCCATCTGTGCAAGGCTCTGCCCGCGGCGTTTGGCGATTTCATTAAGTGCACGGACACGATCAAGATTTTCTTCCGACAACATGCCTTTCTGGAAGGAACCTTCCAGGGCGGCGCGCGATTCTTCGGGCACACCGTTAAGGTATTTGTTGGTCAAAAGCCCCTGTGCCAGCGCCGAAAAGGCAATGCATCCCATGCCAAGTTCGGACAGCGTATCAAGCAAGCCATTCTCGACCCAGCGGTTCATCATCGAATAGGACGGCTGATGAATGACGCAGGGCGTACCAAGATCCTTAAGGATCGCGTGCGCCTGACGGGTCATTTCCGGGGAATAGGAAGAAATCCCGACATAAAGCGCCTTGCCCGACCGGACGATCTGATCAAGTGCACCCATGGTTTCGGCAAGCGGCGTGTTGGGGTCAACACGATGGGAATAGAAAATATCGACGTAATCAAGGCCCATCCGCTTGAGGCTCTGATCCAGACTGGAAATCAGATATTTGCGTGATCCCCATTCACCAAACGGCCCCGGCCACATGCGATAGCCCGCCTTGGTCGAAATGATCAGTTCGTCGCGATGTTTGCCAAGATCCTGGCTCAATACCTTGCCAAAGTTTTCTTCGGCAGACCCCGGGGGCGGGCCATAGTTGTTGGCCAGATCAAAATGGAACACACCGCGGTCAAAGGCGCGGCGGATCATTGCACGCTGGGTCTCATAGACATCCACGCCGCCGAAATTCTGCCAAAGCCCAAGCGTGATTTTCGGCAGCATAAGGCCACTATTGCCACAGCGGTTCCAGGTTTCGTCGTCATAGCGGTTGGGGTTTGCCATCCACTGTGTTTCGACTTCAGCCATGTCTTCCTCCAATTATCAGAAGCGGTTTTCCGCCTTCTATTGAATCGATCCAATAGATACTCTTTAAGCCATTCCCGCGCGCTTGTCAGTGCCCGAAACAACAAAAAGCCGCCCCGCGGGACGGGACGGCTCAACTTTTTCACATCATGGCATCCGATGGCCAGATCAGATGACTTTCTTCTTGATCGGTGCCGTTGCCCTTTGCAGCCATTCCCGATGATCTTCGTCCAGTTCATCGGCATACATGGCATAGACCTGGGCATGGTAATCATTAAGCCACTGCAACTCGTCAGCAGTCATCAATTCCGGATCGATCAATTTGCGTTCAATCGGCGAGAATGTCAGGGTCTCGAAACCGAGCATCTGACGGTCCGCCCCGATCGGTGCATCAATCTCGCAAACCGCAATCAGGTTTTCAATCCGGATGCCGTATTCGCCTTCCTTGTAAAAGCCCGGCTCGTTTGACAGAACCATACCCGGTTTGAGTGCGATGCTGTTCGGGGCCTTTGAAATCCGTTGCGGTCCTTCATGAACGCCAAGGTAACTTCCAACCCCGTGCCCGGTGCCATGATCAAAATCAAGACCGGCTTCCCAAAGGGGCATGCGCGCCAGCGTATCAAGCTGCTGACCGGTTGTTCCGACCGGGAAAATCGCCCGCGCCAGCGCAATATGCCCCTTGAGCACGCGGGTAAACCGGTCACGGTGTTCCTGTGTCGGTTCACCAACAATCGTGGTCCGGGTGATGTCGGTCGTGCCGTCCAGATACTGACCGCCCGAATCAATCAAAAAGATCTCGCCCGGGGTCAGGTTGCGGTTGCTTTCGGGGGTGTTGCGATAATGGCAAAGCGCCCCGTTCGGACCACTGCCCGGGATGGTTTCAAAGCTTGAATCCCGAAACAGCGGATCTTCCTTACGCAGCGACAGTAATTTGTCGGCTGCCGTACGTTCATCAATCCCGCCATCGATTGCCGTTTCATCAAGCCATTTGAAATAGCGAATGATCTTTTCGCCGTCGCGCTTGTGGGCCTTGCGCGATCCTTCGAGTTCGACGTCATTTTTGCAGGCCTTGGGCAACGCCACCGGATCACGTCCGACACGGACGGTTGCCCCGGCCTCGGCCAATTGCATCCGCAACCAGTCACCCGCTGTTGCCTCGTCAAGGCGGACGGACTGATTGCCCATGGCCTTCAACGCATCGCCAAGTTCACCGGGCGCGCGCAGGCTTGCCTCATCACGCAGCCAGGCGACAGTTTCACCGGCCAGCTTGCGTTCATCCATGAACAATTCAACCGATGCATCACCGTTGATAATCGCATAACCAAGCGCAAGCGGCGTTTGCGGCACATCGGCCCCGCGAATATTCAAAAGCCACGCAATGCTGTCAGGTGCGGACAAAATGGCACTGTCACATGACAAGCGCGACAGCTGCCCGGCAATCATCTGACGTTTTTCGGCACTTGATTTTCCGGCATATTCCAACGGATGCGGACGCACCGGGCCAAGCGGCATGGCCGGCTGGTCACGCCAAAGCGCATCAATCGGATTGGTATCAATCGCAACCAGTTCCGCCCCGACACCTTCGCATGCTGTGCGCAAATGATTTGCCTGCTGCACGGTATGAAGCCACGGATCATACGCCAGTTTCTGTCCGGATTTCAGATTGTCATGCAGCCAGCCGACCACCGGTTCGTCAACCAGATGACGATATTCAAACAGGTCGCGATTGACCTGCTGGCGCACCTGAATGGTGTAACGGCCATCAACAAACACCGCTGCCTTGTTCGCCAGAACCACAGCAGCCCCGGCCGACCCGGTAAAACCGGTCAACCAGGCCAGACGTTCGGCCCGGGCCGGGACATTTTCGCCCTGATGTTCGTCGGCACGCGGAACGATAAAGCCGTCCACACCCTTTGCCGCAAGATATTTCCGAAGAGCTGCGATCCGTTCGGCCGGATTGAAATCATCCTTTGCCATTTTGAACAGACCTTTGCGTTCGTCGCGCAGCGCCAACAGAACGTGCACCAGTTCTTCGCTGGGATCGGCACATACAAGATCAATCCAGTCGGTCCGGCTATGTCCGTCGGCGGCCGCAAGCACGCCATCAATCAGGGCGATGACAGCGCTAACATCCTTGTTGACATTGTCGCGTTCCAGAAGGGTCGCGAGTTGGGCATCGCCGGAAATGGTCATAGACGTCCTCGTTTTGATATGTGGGGCAGTTAATCTATGTAAGGGTTACTGCCGATCCGGCGCAAGCCACAATGATATTTGTGCATATTTTATAAAATAATCACCCCATAATTCGGCCCCCAACAGCCGTAACATGCGTCACAGGAATGAATGCGTTGCAAGCTTCGCAATGCACATTAGTCAAAGATTAACTTATTACATCTCCGTGACAAAAAGATGGCCCGTCGGGACGTCAATTTGCAGGAGACCATGAACGGTGATCCGTTTTCCTATTACTGCCCTAAGTGTCGTACAATCGCGTCGACGTCAGACGGCCTATGATGGCCTTGAGCGCCTGACCATTGGTCGCAAAGCCGCGCTCGGTCTTGATATTGGCCCTGCCCATCTGGCAGACGATGAAGCAGACCGGTCCCCAACCGGATCGGCAGACACCAAAGGCAAGGATTGAAGGATCAGTCCCGCCCGGAATGGTCGGATGCCTAATGGCGAAGCGCAGGATCACGGTTCATGATCCTTGCGGTCAGTTTTGTCTTTTCCCTCTGAGACGGCCCTGCTTCTCCACAGCAGGGCCGTTTCTTTTTGACCATCACGCACCATCCGCGCCATAGTAGCCAAAACAACAAAACTGTTTCGGGGTGGTTATGGCAAAAACGGTTCTGATTACCGGCGGTTCGCGCGGGATCGGTCGGGCGGCAGCAGTGCTGTTTGCAAGTCGCGGCTGGAATGTCGCTTTCAGTTTTGTCGGAAATCAGCAAAGTGCTGACGAAACCTGTGCCTTGTGCGAACGTGCGGGCGTTACCGGCAATGCATTTGCCCGCAAATGCGATGTACGCGACGAAGACAGCGTCATCGATTTCTTCCGGACCGCCTATGAACGTTTTGGCGCAATCGATGGTGTCGTCAATAATGCCGGCATTGTCGCCCCCAAAAGCACCCTTGCCGATATGGATGTCGACCGCATGAAAAATGTGTTCGATACCAATGTGCTTGGTGCGTATCTGGTTGCCCGTGAAGCGGCGCGGATGCTTACGAACGGTGGATCGATCGTCAATGTTTCGTCCATGGCAGCCAAGCTTGGATCACCTGGCGAATATGTCGATTACGCCGGATCAAAGGGCGCGATCGATACGCTGACCATCGGACTTTCCAAGGAACTCGGCCCCAAAGGCATTCGCGTCAATGCGGTGCGACCCGGGATTATCAATACCGACATCCATGCCAGCGCAGGACGCCCGGAACGGGTTTCCGAACTGGGGCCGGGCTGCCCGCTTGGCCGTACGGGGAATGCCGATGAAGTCGCACAAAGTATCTATTGGCTGATTTCAGATGACGCGTCCTATGTTACCGGGGCGATCCTTGATGTTTCCGGCGGGCGATAACCCTTATCAAGGCCCCGCCGCCGCCCGCAGCCCCGCCTTATCGCATATCCCCCGTCATGGCAGCGGTTCCCCCGGCAAGGCTGTTTCATGTGCGACCGCATCGGTTGACAACGCATCGGGTGTGGGTTTCTCGGATGACGGTGCATGTTCTGTCGCGCCCTTGCAGGCAGTGGCCAGTGCATCGTGCAGTTCAACCACATCAACCGGCTTTGCCAGAATGGTCTCAACCCCAAGATCCTTATAGGCCGCCACGATATCATCGGCGGCATATCCCGTCATGACGACAACCGGAATGTCATGTCCGGACTGACGGAGCAATTCCACCAGCTTCACCCCGGTCATGTTTGGCATGGTCTGATCGGTCAAAAGACCGTCAAACTTTGCACCCGGGGCTTTGATCGCTTCAATCGCATCGGCACCATTAGTAAAGGTTTCAACGGTATAACCAATGCGTTCAAGCATCCGCGAACAAAGCTTGAGGTTCTTTTCCTCGTCATCGACAACCGCCAGATGACCACTGGCATTTGAAACAAGACCACGCGAAATACGCTCCTCGCCTTCTTCCTCGCGGTCATATTCCGGCAGCAGGATCGAAAAACGCGTCCCCTGCCCCAATCGGCTATAGACCGTGATTTCGCCCTTGTGACCGGCAATGATGCCATGCACCGTCGACAGGCCAAGCCCCGTGCCCTTGCCCGGTTCCTTGGTCGTAAAGAACGGATCAAAGATTTTCTTGGCGGTATCGGCATCCATGCCCGTGCCGTTATCAATCACCGAAATGCGGATATAGGGCCCCGGTGTCAAAAGCGGATGCATTTCGGCACTGTCGTCGGTCAGCTCAAACGGTGCGGCTTCGATCTTTATTTCGCCCTCTTCACCAACCGCGTGATAGGCATTGGTGATCAGGTTCATCAGACACTGGTCAAGCTGCGTGGCATTGCCAAGGATCGACATGGTGTCGGGTGCCAGGTTACTGACCAGCGATACGGTAGATGGAATGGATCCGCGCGCGAACCTGACCGTTCCCTTGATCATGGATGCGACATCAATCGGCGACCGTTCGGTTTCGGAATTGCGCGAAAATGACAGGATTTGTTTGACAAGATCGCGCGCCCGATCTGCCCCCTGACGAATTTCCATGACATCTTCGCGCAGCGGCGAATCTTCGGGCAAATCCGTATATAGCAGTTCGGCATAACCGCTGATCGGTTGCAGAATATTGTTGAAGTCATGCGCAATCCCGCCTGCGAGAACACCAATCGTTTCCATGCGCTGCGAATGACGCAATTGCTGTTCAAGTTTTTCACGTTTGCGTTCGGCCTGAAGGCGCTGCAATTCTGCTGACGCACGCGCAGCGAACACTTCAACAATCGACCGCGCCAGTTCCGGATCGGCAATCGGCTGTTCTGAAACCGTTGCCAATATCCCGATCGGGTTGCCTTCGCTGTCCTTCAGTGCCGCCCCGACATATCCGCGGATATTAAGGTCGGTCACCCGGCGCACGCCGCTTGTCACTTCCTTGAAATTGTCCGGGCAGACAAAGATGCCGTTATCAATAACCCTTTCGGCGGCCGATCCCTTGACTTCGAAATCAAGCCCGCCGCGCGATTTGTCATGGCTGTAATGGGCAACCGGCTTTACGCGACCATTTTCGATCGACCCGACATGGCAATAATGCATGCCCAATGCTTCGCACATCACCTTGGTCAGGTTGTCAAAAAAGTCTTCACCGACCTGATAGCGTACACCGCGATAAATGGATTCAAGCGTTTCCTGATAGCGCTGCCGGTCTGTCACATCGAGCGCAAAGCTTGCAATACAATCAAGTTGCCCGTTGGTGTCAAAGATCGGGCTTTCATACCATTCACACACCAGACGCTTGCCGCTGCGCGTCACATTTTCGAACCGGTTATTCACACTGGTCCGGGTTTCCATGATTTCATTGATCAGCGTTCCCAACCGGGCGCGTTCCGATGGCGGCACAATCAGTTCAAGCTTTTTGCCAACAAACTCCTCGGCGCTGAACCCGAACAACTGACAGGCGGTGTCGTTGACTTCAATGATCGTACGATCCGGGGTCCAGTAAAACACGCCGATCTTCGCGTTATTGAAGTGCGCACGCAAACGGCGCTGGTTGGCTTCAAGATCGGTTTTGGCATATTCAAGATCACGGCGATACCGCACCCGTTCGGTGACATCCCGACATGAAATGCGAACCCCCAGATTGGTTCCGTCACTATCGGCAATCTGTTGCCAGGACATTCCGATACTGACCCGGTTGCCATTTTTATGAATGGCGGTGAATTCCCGATCACTGCCCGAAAGCCCGGACAGGCCTTCATCCAGATAATGGCGTACACGCGCCTGATCTTCGGGTGCGACAAACGGCAACGGATAGTTTTCAAGTGTCATGCATTCCGAGACCGAATAGCCCAGAATACGTTCCACAGCCGGGTTGACCCACACCAGACGCCCGTCTGACGACACCCAGCTTTCCCAGTCATAGGTGTAATTGGCAACCGCCTCGAACCGCCTGCGCGAGAAATTAAGTGCCTCGTCGGCTTCCATGATCGACTTGATCCCGGCCGCCGCGGCAAGAAGTCCGCCTGCCATATGGGCAAAGACAACCTCGTCTGATCGCCAGACGCGGGTCCTTCCGACGGTCTCGAAACAGACAACGCCCATGCGCCCGGCAACCGACATCAGCGACACATCCAGCATCGCCCCGATATTCAAAGGAATCAGGTAGTTTTCGGTAAATTCCGATGTCCGCGGGTCTTCTTTGGCATTTTCGGCATCAATCGCCTGCCCGGTTTCAAGGGCGGCAAAATACCGTGGCAGATCCTTGCGGCGCAGAACCAGTCCTTCATGCGATGCATCAGGGTTATTGGCATCGTAAAGGCCAAAGCATGCCACATCACCATCGTCATTCTGCAACCACAAGCTGGCCCGTTCGCAATTGAGCAATTCGGCAAACCGCTGCAAGGATGGGCGAAATGATACGTCTTCAACACGTTCCAGCGACGAAAAGTAGTTGGCAACTTCCCCCGCGCTGACACGGATTTCTTCCAGAAACTTCTTGCCGGAAACCAGTTCCCGTTTGGACAACAGCTGATCAACACTCATCTGCAACAGCGCCTGGCGCATCCAGATGACCCCGACAACCACGGCCGAACTCATCCAAGCATAGCCAAACAATGTCGCAATCCACACCGGCAACGTGTGTGCGACCATGCCCGCATCATCAATCAGAAATCCGTCAAGATCATAAACACGGATGATGCCGATGCCCGTTATGGTCAGAAAACAGAAAAGCGCATACCGGAATGTCGTAACCAGTGGATGGAATATGGCCACCGTCACTGTTGATACGATCATCAGCGCCATGCCACTGGCTGGCGAAAACATGATGATATAAAGCAACGACAACACTGTCATTGCGCCGACAATCACATGCGATTTCGTCCGTGTTTCAAGCCGACGACGCAGCACGAGGCTTGCGACCACGGCAACAAACACCAAAAGCTGGATGCTTTCGATCACCCAGAATGGCTGTTTTGTTTCACGCAGCAACGACGCAATCAGCGCCGGAAATCCGCCAATCACCATGACCAGCAACATGAAATCGGCAATACGATTTCGCGTACGGTGCAAAATCACGTCTACGTTCTGGCTCATCGTCTAAACGTCTCCGGCTTTACACCATCTGGTCTGGCATGCTGTCAAATATGGACTCAAAGCGCTGATTATGTTCAAGAAACAGCGACATCAGTTTCGGGTCAAACATGTCTGGCGTCGTGCGTCCGTCGCCCTTGGTGATGATGTCGACGGCTTCCCTGTGGCTGAATGGTGGCTTGTACCGCCGTGAACTGCGCAGGGCATCATAGACATCGGCAATGGAAACGATACGCGCAACCATCGGAATGTCTGCGCCTGAAAGCCCGTTGCAATATCCCGTGCCTTCCCACTTTTCATGGTGGTAACGCGCAATCTGTGCCGCCTGATCAAGCACCGGATTGTCCGACGCATTCAGCATCGAAAAACCGATTTCGGTATGGCGCTGCATGACTTCGAATTCGGCATCCGTCAGCGGCCCCTCTTTCAGAAGGACACTATCGGGCACACCGACCTTGCCGATATCATGAAGAATACCCGCCAAACGAATGGAGCGCTGGGTTTGGGTATCAAGCCCGGCCATATCGGCAAGCAACTGGGAATAAAGCCCGACCCGCACGCAATGTTCGGCGGTTTCAATATCCCTGTATTGGGAAATCAGGCTGAGCCGGTCGATCATTTCCTGTTCGGCACCGCCCAGCTTGCGCGTGATGTCATCAAGCGTCTTGGCCTTGCTGACATTTTCAAGTTCAAGTTTCCGGACGCGTTCATGTTCGCGATCCCGTTCAAGCAAACGTTCCTGCGCCTTCTGAACGGCGGCTTCAAGGTCCGCACGATCCACCGGTTTATCAAGGAATTCACGCACGCCAAGACGCAATGCATCGATCGCGTCTGACTTGTCACCATCCCCGGTCAGGAGGATGAATTCAAAATCACGGCGAAATTCGCCAATGGCGCGACGCACAAAATCAAGGCCGCCACAGTTGGGCATGCGCAAATCGGAAATGACCAGCCGTAAACCAGCGTCCTTTTGCAGATGCTCGATCCCGTCAAGACCATCAACGGCTTGCACAACCTCAAAGTTGGCTCGCTCCAGAACGCGGGTCAGCAATTTGCGGATTACCGGTTCATCATCAACCACAAGTATTCGATGTTCAAATTCAGCCAAGGACATCTCCCTTACTGATTTAATATATCATCGCTGTCACGCGCGATGTGGACTATACATAAGTAGTAAACTGATTACCACTTATATATAGTTATTCGAATGTAGGAATATGAGGTGGTCGATCCCGGCACATCGCCAAATTCATAAAAATGTCGCGTGGCATTAATGCATACCGGGAATGCCGGGCCGAAACTAAAATGCCATATCGCGCTTCGGGCAAGTTGCTACACTTCCGGAAAGTATCCCCGCAGCAGGAGCCTGTGGTCCTATGGATGACTATTTCTGGTGGATCGTTCTGATCGGCTTTGTCGCCCAGCTGATTGATGGCGCACTTGGCATGGCCTATGGCCTTACATCGACATCGTTGCTGATTACAATCGGATTGCCGCCGGCCCATGCCAGTGCAACTGTGCATGCTGCTGAAATCGCAACCACCGCTGTTTCAGGGACCGCGCATCATTTTGCCCGAAATGTGGACTGGCGGATGGTCCGGGTTCTGGCCATTGCCGGTGCGGTCGGCGGTTGCGTCGGGGCGGCCTTGCTGTCCTCGGGGATTGGCAAATACCTTGCCCCGGCGGTTGCACTTTATCTGTCGGCATTGGGTGTGCTGGTAATTGCCAAAGCCATCCGCAAGGTTCAGCCACCTGCGGCAATGCGCGGTCTGACGCCGCTTGGCCTGATTGGCGGATTTCTGGATGCTGTCGGGGGTGGTGGTTGGGGACCGATTGTTTCCAGCACCCTGGTTTATCGCGGCAGCGAACCCCACCGCATGCTTGGTACATCTGCGGCTGCGGAGTTTTTCGTTACTGTGGCGATTACAGTGACCTTTGCCGGATCGTTCGGGCTTGAAAGCTTCGGGATGGCGGCATTGGCTCTTGTTCTGGGCGGGGTCCCGGCCGCACCATTGGCGGCTGTACTGGTCAAAATCATCCCCAGAAAACCCTTGATGATCGCCGTAGGTGTGCTGATCGTCACATTGGGCATTCTGGGGCTGTATCGATTTGCCGGAAGCCTGATGGCTTAGCCGACCAGAAGCGTGGTCCAGTTTTCAACCTTGAACCGTTTGATCAGCGACAGGCCGACTTCGCGATAGGCTGAAAGAACAAACTGTTCCTGCTCGGACAGCAGCCCCGAAAGGATCACAACGCCGTCCTGTGACAATGTCCCGACCAGATCATGGGCCATGGCACGCAACGGACGGGCCAGAATATTGGCACAAACAATGTCGTAATACCCGCCGTCACGGATACGGGTATCCTGGAAACCGTTTGAATGGATGGCGGTGACAAGATCGGCGATCTTGTTAACCCGCGCATTTTCCTGTGCAACGCGCACCGATGCGGCATCAATATCGGCCATCATCACTGTGCTGCGCCAGGTTTTGGCGCATGCCATGCCAAGGATGCCCGACCCGCAGCCCATATCAAGGGCATTATGGCGCGGACCGCGTTTTGCCACCCAGTCGATTGCCGCAAGGCATCCCTTGGTGGTTTGATGTTCACCGGAACCGAATGCCAGACCGGCATCCACCTGAAGTCCGATTTTTGCCACCGGCAGGTCTTCGTCCCAATGCGAACCATGGACAAAGAAACGCCCGACCGAAATCGGCTTGAAGCTGCGCAGGTTTTCACTGACCCAGTCTTTGGGCTCATATGTACCAAATGTCACAACCGGCGCATCGACCCCGACCGCCGATGCCATGATCGACACTGCCGTTTCAATTGCCGGCTTGTCAAACATCTCGCCCGAGAAACCTTCGATTCTCCAAGGCGCGCTCGGATCACCGGGACGTTCGAAATGCGACAATGCATCACAATATTCGTATAGCCCTTCGGCAAAGGCCTCGGCATAGGCGCCATCAACTTCGAACTGGAAGTTATAGCAAAGAACGGGTTGGGTCATATCGCTTCTCGCTTGTCAGGGCCGCTTGCGATCGCCGCCCGGTTAGTTCGGTATTCCGTGAATATTTGAACCGGGGCTTACCCCGGCAGAATAAAGCTGTCGACCACTTTCTTTGTGCCGACACCCTCGAAATGGATTTCAAGTTTGTTGCCATCCACCGCACGCACCGTTCCCGGTCCGAACTTTCGGTGTCGCACTGTATCGCCAACCTTGTATTTCGATGATTTCGAGCTGGTCGCATAGCTGGTTTCGCCGTCCGGCTTTACATCAATCACGTTTTTACGCACGCGATCCTGCCAGCCGCTGGATGCAAATTTGCGCTCGGATGCGCCGGAAACCGGATTGCGGTTGCTTGAACCCTCGTTGGCCCAGCTTGGCATTTTCATCCAGTCATCAGCCCCCCAGGCACCGGGTGAATGATTCCCCCCATGCCCGCCAAGACCGGTATCACTGATCCGTTCAATATGCTCATCTGGCAGTTCGTCGACAAAGCGCGACGGCAGCGCCGATTGCCACTGATTATAGATGCGGCGGTTCGCGGCATATAAAATGGTTGCACGTTTGCGGGCGCGCGTGATCCCGACATAGGCAAGACGACGTTCTTCCTCAAGCCCCTTGACGCCGCTTTCATCCATGGCGCGCTGATGGGGGAAGACGCCCTCTTCCCAACCGGGCAGGAAGACATAATCGAATTCCAGCCCCTTGGCCGCATGCAGGGTCATGATGGTGACCTTTTCCTGCGCGTCATTCTGTTCGTTTTCCATCACCAGCGAAACATGTTCAAGGAAGCTGGTCAGATTTTCGAACTCGCCAATTGCGGAAACAAGTTCTTTGAGGTTTTCCAACCGTCCCGGCGCATCGATTTCCTTGGAGGACCGCCACATATCGGTATAGCCGCTTTCATCAAGGACGGTTTCGATCACCTCGACATGGGAACTGCCTGCCAGCATTTCGCGCCAGCGTTTGAAATCCCCCAAAAGCCCGCCAATGCTTTGACGCATCTTGGGTTTGAGTTCTTCGGTATCGATCAGATCACGCGCCGCCGCAGGCAATGAAATCGCCTGATCACGGGAATATTGATGCAGGGTCTGAAGCGTGGCCTTGCCAACCCCGCGCTTGGGCACATTGACAATACGTTCGAACGCAAGACTGTCATCAGGCTGCGCAACCAGTCGGATATAGGCCAGCGCATCACGGATTTCCTGACGTTCATAAAAACGTGGACCGCCGACAACCCGGTACGGGATGCCCAGCGTGATCAGACGTTCTTCAAATTCACGGGTCTGGAAACCGGCACGGACCAGAATGGCCATCTGGGATGCACCAATGCCCTTTGATTGCAGGGCTTCGATGTCTTCGCCAACCAGACGCGCCTCTGCCTCGCCATCCCAGACACCTTTGACAAAGACCTTTTCGCCGGTGTCGATTTCCGTCCAAAGCTGCTTGCCCAAACGTCCATCGTTAAAGGTGATCAGTTTCGATGCGGCGGCCAGAATATGCGGGGTGGACCGATAATTCTGTTCAAGGCGCACAACCTTGGCACCGGGGAAGTCGGACTCAAAACGCAGGATGTTGCCGACCTCGGCCCCGCGCCAGCTATAGATCGCCTGATCATCATCGCCGACACAGCAAATATTGCGATGAACCATCGCCATAGCGCGCAGCCACAAATACTGCGCAACGTTGGTATCCTGATATTCATCAACCAGAATATAGCGGAAGGTGTTCTGATACTGTTTCAGAACTTCCGGATGCTGCTGGAAAAGCGTCAGGCAATGCAGCAACAAATCACCGAAATCGCACGCATTCAGAACTTTCAGCCGTTCCTGATAAATCTTGTAAAGATGTTTGGCCCCGCCATTGGCGAATTCGACACTTTCATTGACCCGTTCGGGCGTCAGGCCCTTGTCCTTCCAGCGCTGAATGATGCCCATCAGCTGCTTGGCCGGCCATTTTTTCGGGTCGATCTGTTCGGCATCCATGATCTGCTTGAGCAGACGGACCTGATCGTCGCTATCAAGGATCGTGAAGTTTGATTGCAGCCCGATCAGTTCGGCATGACGGCGCAACAAACGAGCCGAGAGCGAGTGGAAGGTTCCCAGCCACCAACCTTCGACCGGACGGCCCAATGCCTGTGCCACGCGTTCCTGCATTTCCTTTGCCGCACGGTTGGTAAAGGTCACGGCAAGGATTTGCTGCGGATGCAGACGTTCGGTCTGGGCCTTGGTTTCAAGCAAATGCGCCAGCCGCGTGGTCAAGACCCGGGTTTTACCCGTGCCCGCCCCTGCAAGAACCAGCAACGGCCCGTCAAGCGTTTCCACAGCATCGCGCTGCTCGGCATTCAGATTATCGAGATATGCCGGGGCCGGTGCATCACCAAGACGCATTTCCGGGCTGGCGGCGAATTCATCAATTTCGAAGGGATCATCCATCATGGCGGCATATATATCACGCTGTGTTCCAAGGACCAGCCTTGCATCGGATGCGGCCGGGTATTTTTTCCATTCTGCAACGAAACAGGAACATCAACCACCCCTTTCCCGATCTTCAAAAACTTTTTGCGCCAGTTTTTCCGGTCTTTCGCGTGAGTTCAGATAACAACGCAATTCTGAATGAAGGTAGAAATATGAGCGGCATCAGCAGCATGAGCGGCAGCATCGCGCAAATACTTAGCCAGAACAGCCAGTCTGCCAATTCATCAACAGGTAGCGACGGTTCTTCGGGCATTGAAGCATTTGGCGGATTTTCGCTTTATGCCTTGCAGGGCAGCGGATCGACCGGCACCGACAGCATGTCGGAAATGACATCGCAAAGCGAAGCCATCACCGGTCAGCTTTCAGACTCCATCATGTCGATGCTTATTGAGTTGCAGGAAACCAGCACCACCACCGACGGCAACAGCAGCTTTGATGCCCAGCGCCTGTTCTCTGACATGGATACCGACGGCGACGGAACGCTGACCAAGGATGAATTCATGGCATCGGCCCCCGATGGGGTCAGCGATGAAATGTCTGAAAATCTCTGGAATGTCATGGCCGGGTCCGATGCCCAAAGCATATCCGAAGATGACTATCTGGCATCCATGACACCGCCAAGCGGGGCCGTGCTTTCAAGCGATGACAGCAGCAGCGAAGATACCGTCATGAACAGCATGCTGGCTTCGATGGGGTCCGAGGGCACCTATGACCCGCTTGATACCAACGAAGACGGTGTGGTCAGCCTGTCGGAAATCATGGCTGCCGCCCCGCAAGATGCAACCCCGTCACAAAGCAGCCTTCCTGACAACAGCTCGGACTCTGACTCTGATACTGACGTTAATGCGGGAATGGATACGGCCACCGATAACGGCACGATGCCTGAAACCGTTGCGCGAAATATGGCTGAAAATAATGATGACAGCACCCTGTCGACTGGCGGCTTTGACATGCGCAACGAAGCCCTGGGCAACAAGGTAATGGCGCAGATTATTTCCTGATGCCACCATTTCTGCGGAACCGGTCAAGTTCCGCAATGACACGCCCGGTCGTCTGACCATCCCAAAGCGGGATTTCACAATCCCGCCGTTCCGCGAATAACTGCCCGGTCATGGCATCGATTGCCGTGGCGGACAGACCTTCAATGCTGACAAGACGGTTTGTCCCCAAGTCAATCGTAACCGGTCGTTCGGTTGACGGGCGCAAGGTCAGACAGGGGATCGCACGCCAACTGGTTTCTTCCTGCACACCACCGGAATCGGTTACCACCAGTCCGGCATTTGCCATCACAGCCCCAAAGGATACATATCCAAGCGGCGCCAAGACCTTCACCCCGCTTTGTTCAAGCATGGCAATGCCGTCAATCTGTTCAAGTTGGTGGCGGGTTCTGGGATGCAATGGCCAGCACACCGGAACATGGCCGGCAACATCACCAATTGCATGACAGATCCGGCGCAGCTTTGCACGATCATCAACATTGCCCGGACGATGAAGCGTTACGAGCACGTATTCACCCCGGGCAAGCCCCAGCGTTTCTGTTATCACATCATTGCATATCGCATCATTCATCATGACACAGGTATCGATCATGATATTGCCGACACGCCTGATGCGGTCTGGTGTGATCCCCTCGGCCAGAAGGTTTTCGTCCGCATCGGCGGACGGGGTCAGATGCAGGTCCGCCAACCGGTCAATGGTCATACGATTGCGTTCTTCGGGAACAGACAAATCAAAGCACCGCAATCCAGCCTCAAGATGGATAAGCGGCATTTGCAGCTTCGAGGCCGTCATCGCCGCGGCAAGTGACGCACTGACATCCCCGACCACCAGAACCGCGTCCGGGCGATTTTGGAGACAAAGCTTTTCATAACCGGCCATCATCGGCGCAATCCGGTCCTGACTGGTACTGCATTGCCATTGCACAATATGGTCAGGATCCGCCATTCCCAGATCACGCCAGATCGTTGACGTCATCTCCGCATCGCGATGCTGCGCCATATGAATGAAAGCCGCCTTGATATCCCCATGGGTACGCAAGCCCTGCCATAACGGGGCGATCTTCATGAAATTCGGCCGTGCCCCTGCAATCAGATGAAGCTTCATCCCCGTCCCGTCATTGCCGCCAGACATGTTTTCAAGGCCAAACAGCCTAATGGATAAGGCGGGGTGCTCATAACCCTCTTTGGTATCGGTATATTTTGCCTGCTGCACATCTTTCGGGGGCCGCCGCGCACGCAAAATTCAATTCACCTAAATTACTGTCCGCTCAAGAAGATTGCCCTGCTTCATGTGGTCCGGGAATTGCTTGTTTCCCGGTGGTTAGCATCCTCTGACGGCGGTTTGTGCAAATTTGCCGCTGTCAGGGATGCTTTGTGCATCCCACAAGAAGGGTATCTCGGCATGAGTACTATTTTTGGATTGGGCAACGGGTTGCCAATGTCTTCCCGGGCCGGCTCTTCGGAGCGGTCAGGTGCACACGAAGGTATCGAAGGTTTTAGCGCAGGTAGCGCAGTACCTGTACTGACAACGGGCGACACCAATTCGGAAACCGGCACGTCCAAAAGCCAGCTTTCCGATGCGATGCAGTCCGTCATGCTTGAATTTCAGAATATCGGTTCGGGATCATCAAGCTTTGCGTCTGCCATGGCTGACGTTCAAGGCAATGACAATGACAATGACCCGAACAGCAATGCGGCGGGCGATGTGTTTTCGTCATCCTCACAATCTGACTCTACCGAAGCTGACATCTTGAATGCCAAGAAAGACGCCGAAGAAGAATTCAGAACCGCACTGCGTGATGCCAATTCAATTCCGATAAAGGATGATGAAAAGGCAGAAAAGACTGAACTCGAACGACGCCAGGCACGTCAGGAACTTGATCAGATAGAACAATCCGCAACAAATCTTCCCGAAGATGTTGCCGGTCTGGACAGTCGCCTTACAGCCCAGCTTCTAAGTGGACAGCAAACCCGGAAATCAGCCGGTGACACGGCACTGGCCGCATAAAGACCAGTCTGTGATCCGACCACGCAAAAGAGCAGCATCTTTCGGTGCTGCTCTTTTTATGCGGGGACTTTGATAACGTCAGAACAGCTTTGGCGGGGCGTCGCCGCGTTCTTCGCTTTGCAGTTCAAGAAGCGCGTTGTTGTAGGCCATCATCGCATCCTTTTCGTGCACAAAGCCGATCATCTCGCGATCTTCACCGTTATTGAGCACCGGCAAATGTTCCTCGCCGGTTTGCTCCATCAGGCGGATGGCTTTTTCGATGCTGTCAGTACGGAACAGAACCGGCGGCTTTGACCGCGCCACTTCGCCAGCCGTCATATTCTGGGCGGCATCCGTATCAAACGCTGCATTGCGCAAATCGGTCAATGTGATGGTTCCATGCAGTTTGCCTTTGTCATCGACGACAAAAAGCTCCGCATAGGGTGCATTGAAAAGGGCTGATCGGACACTTGGCAAATCATGGGATAAAGGCACGGTGACATATTCGCGCTTCATGATGTCGGCGACCTTGATCATGCGCAGAAGATTGACTTCCCGCCCCCAATTGGTCGACAGCCCGCGCATTTTAAGCTGCCAGTGGAAGAATGATCCGCCATTGGCCTGATCCATGATTACCGATGCCAGAACCGACGCCAGCATCACCGCAATGGTCAGTTGATAGTCGCCGGTAAGCTCAAACACGATCAGGGTTGTGGAAATCGGTGCCCCCAGAACAGCAGCCGCCACCGCCCCCATCCCGACCAGGGTATATGCCCCGTGCCCGGACGAGAAATCCGGCAAGGCGTGGGTGGCAACGATCCCGAACGCACCGCCCAGCATCGCACCAAGAAACAGGCTGGGGCTGAACATCCCGCCTGCAAATCCAAGCCCCATGCAGATCGCCACGACAAACGCCTTGGCAAACAGCAGACCGATCAGAAATGTCAGGCTGTATGTTTCGTAAAGCGCATCATTCATCGCGCCATAACCGACACCGATGATCTGCGGAAAGCCAAGGCCAACAATTCCAACCACCAGACCGGCAATCGCCGGCCGACACCAAAGCGGCGCACGCGTGGTATCGGCAACCTTTTGAACGATGGGAATGGCACGCACCGTCAGCATTGCGGTGATCCCGGCCAGCAACCCCAAAAGTGCAAATGCGGGAAATTCCCAGAACGACTGAATGTTATGGAGCGGGATCAAAAACGCCACTTCCGATCCGTAATAAAGACGGGTAATCACAGTCCCCATCACCGACGACATCACAATCGGTGCAAAAGCGGTCCTGGCATAATGGCCAAGAACCACTTCATGGGCAAAAAACATCCCGGCCAGCGGCGCATTGAAGGATGCGGCAACGGCCGATGCCACCCCGCATCCCAACAAGGTGCGCGCCGCCCCGCGGCGCAAATGCAACACGCGTGCAAGCCAAGCCCCAAAGGACGCCCCCATATGGACAACCGGCCCCTCGCGGCCAAGTGACGCGCCACTTCCCAGTGACACCGCGCTGGCAATCGCACTTTTGATGCCGCACCGGGTCGACATGCGCGCATCATTGAACGAAGCAGAGTCAATAACATCCGCAACCCCGTGCGGGCGTTGACCGGGTAAAAACTTGTAGATGAAAACACCGACGACCAGCCCGCCTGCGGTCGGGCCAAGAACCAGATGCCAGTTCGACAATCCCATCAGATGTTGATGAAGGGATTCTTCGCCCCACCCATAAACCAGCGCCTGCACCAGCAAAATACCGTCCCGAAACAGGATCGTTCCGCCCCCGGCCATCGCACCAACCACCAGCGCCAGAAGCGACAGGACCAGTTGCTCGCTTTTCACCAGACGGCGCAGACGGCTTAGTACCAGATTGGATTTGATCAGTTTTTCAGCCATTGCCGCAACACCGCAGAGCAAACATACGAAGGGGTCCTGTTCCGATGGGGTTGATCATAGGATCAGCGATTGCTGCGAATAAAGGGTAAACACCCGAAACATCAAGGATATTTTCCGATCTCTGGCCGCGCCCTCCCCCGTCAGCCGGTGTCCACAACCAAACAGCTTTCAAAAAACGATCATTGCCATCGACGGGGGAAATGCAGCATTCTTCGCCGTCTGTTCAGAATTTCTGACGCCACCCAAACCGTGTTGATACGGAATCCGAAAATGAATGATCCCCGACCCACGGGTAGCACTGCGGTACGACCGCTACCCGGCTTTGCTGAATTTGTCTGTCTGATGGCCATCACCATCGGGCTTGTCGCCCTGTCGATTGACAACCTGTTACCGGCCTTTGGCCCGATTGCTGCCGATTTCGGCATCGAAGACGGCAACCGCATGCAGATGCTGATTTATGTCTTCATGATTGCCTTTGGCCTGATGCAGATCGTCTATGGCCCGCTTGCCGACAGTTTCGGCCGCCGCCCGACCCTGATCGCCGGACTTGGCATCTATGCCGTCGGTACGGTCATGGCGATCTTTGCCGACAGCTATGATCATTTGCTTATTGCCCGTTTCGTCCAGGGACTTGGTGCTGCGGCCCCGCGCGTTCTGACCATGGCGATCACGCGCGACTGTTTTGAAGGTCGCGAAATGGCGCGCGTCATGTCCTTTGTCATGATGGTGTTCATCATTCTTCCGGTGTTTGCCCCGGCATCGGGCAGTTTGATTCTGGCACTGGCAAACTGGCACATGATTTTTGTCAGTACGCTTGTCCTCGCGATTGCGATTGTGTGCTGGTACCTGCTTCGGATGCCCGAAACACTGCATCCTGAATATCGTCACAAACTCTCGGTTCGCCGGATTGCCCGTGACATCAGAACCACCGTGACCAACCGCCAGACATTCGGTTATGCCACCGTCATGGGCATGATGTTTGCCTGTCTAATGGCCTATATCGGTTCGGCACAGCAAATCTTCGAGACAGAGGTCTATGGACTGGGTGTCTGGTTCCCGCTTGCCTTTGGCATGATTGCGGCCTGTATGAGTTTCTCATCCTTCGTCAATGCCCGTCTGGTGCGGAAACTTGGCATGCACAAGATTTCCCATGTCGCCCTGTTCTTCATGACGGCAAGCAGTCTGGTCAACGTTCTGATCGCAATCGGTTTTGACGGCAAGCCGCCGCTTTGGCTGTTTGGTATCGGCCTTACCATGACGCTGTTCTGCTTTTCACTGACCATGCCGAATTTCAATTCGCTGGCCATGGAACCGGTTGGCGCCATCGCCGGAACTGCGTCTTCAATGATCGGCGTCTATAGCACCCTGATCGGCGTGATTGCCGGGGGCATTATCGGCCAGCAGTTTGACGGCACGGTCATCCCGCTTCTGGGTGGATATTTCTGTCTTGGTGTGATTGCCATTGTCATTGTCGGCATTACCGAACGCGGAAAGTTCTGTCAGGCGACACACTGACACGGGCTCTGAAACTGACACGGCCTTTCCCCGACAGCCCCTAAACGAAAAAGCCCCGCAGAGTGCAGTCTGCGGGGCTTTTCATTGCGACCAGTCAGATCATCATGACTTCAGATCATTATGACTGACGTGGATCGTAATTCAGGTTTGGTGCCAACCA
This sequence comes from Thalassospira sp. MIT121401, assembly GCF_047125595.1. Taxonomy (NCBI): domain Bacteria; kingdom Pseudomonadati; phylum Pseudomonadota; class Alphaproteobacteria; order Rhodospirillales; family Thalassospiraceae; genus Thalassospira; species Thalassospira sp. MIT121401. Next base: position 1,450,538 of record NZ_CP138926.1, on the reverse strand, counting down.
GCGTTCTGCCTCGGCCATGGTCATGCCTTTGCGTTCGGCATAACTTTCGACCTGATCGCGTTCGATCTTGCCAAGGCCGAAATATTTGGCTTCGGGGTGGGCGAAATAGAAACCGCTGACAGACGATGCCGGGGTCATCGCACAGCTTTCGGTCAGGGAAACGCCGACATTTTCCTCGGCATTCAAAAGCGACCAAAGGGTGCGTTTTTCGGTATGTTCCGGGCACGCAGGATAACCAGGTGCCGGACGGATACCGCGATAATTTTCCGCAATCAGATCATCATTGCCGAGATTCTCGTCTGCGGCATAGGCCCAAAGCTCCTTGCGGACCTTTTCGTGCATACGCTCGGCAAAGGCTTCGGCAAAGCGATCACCAAGCGCCTTGACCAGAATGGCGTTGTAATCGTCATGCTCGGCTTCAAGCTTTGAGGCAATCTGTTCGACTTCCGGTCCCGCCGTCACAACAAAGGCACCGATATAATCGGTCTTGCCGCTTTCCTTCGGCGCGATGTAATCGGCCAAAGCCCGGTTCGGGCGTTTGTTGTTTTCGCGGAACATCTGCTGACGCAGGGTATGAAGCATGACCGGTTCATTCTGATCCGGGGCCGGGGTGACTTCGATATCATCGCCGATCGAGTTTGCCGGCCAGATGCCAACAACCGCCCGCGGCTTGAACCATTTTTCCGCAACAATGCGTTTCAACATTTCCTGCGCATCGTCAAAAAGACCGCGCGCAGTTTCGCCGACTTTTTCATCCTTGAGGATATCGGGGAAACGACCATGCAGTTCCCAGGTTTCAAAGAACGGCTTCCAGTCAAAACGCGCGACCAGATCTTCAAGATCAAAGTCATCAAAGACGGTGATCCCCGGCTTTGCCGGAACCGGAACGTCGTAGGCATCCCAGTCAAGCTGCACCTTGTTGGCGCGTGCATCAGCAAGGGCGAAGCGTTTTTTCTGCAATTGCTGGGCGGCGTGTTTTTCCGCCATCGCCAAATATTCATTGCGGATTTCAGCAGCAAATCGTTCGCGATGGGTTTCCGAAACCAGCTGGCTTGCAACGCCCACCGCACGCGATGCATCAATCACGTAAACGACCGACTTGTTATAGTTCGGTGCGATCTTGACCGCGGTATGTACCTTTGACGTGGTCGCCCCGCCAATCAGAAGCGGGATATCCAGTCCTTCGCGTTCCATTTCGGCAGCAACATAGGTCATTTCTTCCAGCGACGGCGTAATCAGGCCCGAAAGACCGATCATGTCGACCTTTTCGGCCTTGGCAGTTTCAATGATCTTCTGGGTCGGAACCATCACACCAAGGTCGAGGACCTCGAAATTGTTACATTGCAGAACCACACCAACGATGTTCTTGCCGATGTCATGGACATCACCCTTTACCGTCGCCAGAAGGATCTTGCCGTTGCTTTCGCGCACACCGTCTTTTTCTTCTTCGATGAACGGGATCAGATAGGCGACGGCCTTTTTCATCACACGGGCGGATTTCACCACTTGGGGCAAGAACATCTTGCCGGCACCAAACAGGTCACCGACGATGTTCATCCCATCCATCAGCGGCCCTTCGATGACATGAAGCGGCTTGTCGGCCTGCTGGCGGGCTTCTTCGGTGTCTTCCTCGACGAATTCGGCAATGCCGTTGACCAGCGCATGGGCCAGACGTTCATTGACCGGCTTTTTGCGCCATTCCAGATCGGCCTTCTTTTCCGGGCCGCCCGTGCCCTTGTATTTTTCGGCAACCTCAAGCAGACGGTCAGTCGCATCCGAACGACGGTTCAAAATGACGTCTTCAACGCGTTCGCGCAGTTCTGCCGGAATTTCTTCATACACGACCAGCTGCCCGGCATTGACGATCCCCATATCAAGACCGGCCTGGATGGCGTGATACAGGAAGACCGAATGCATGGCTTCGCGGACCGGGTTATTGCCCCGGAACGAGAAGGAGACGTTCGAAACACCGCCGGAAATCTTGGCATAAGGGAGGTGTTTTTTGATCAGCTTGCAGGCTTCGATAAAATCAACGGCATAATTGTCGTGTTCTTCGATCCCGGTTGCGACCGCAAAGATGTTCGGATCGAAAATGATATCTTCGGGCGGGAAGCCGACTTTTTCGACCAGAACGTCATAGCTGCGTTTGCAAATTTCAAATTTGCGATCGACCGTATCAGCCTGGCCTTTTTCATCAAAGGCCATGACAACCACAGCCGCACCGTAACGGCGCAACTGTTTGGCCTGGGCGATAAAGGGTTCTTCGCCTTCTTTCAGACTGATCGAGTTGACGATCCCCTTGCCCTGAAGACATTTAAGACCGGCCTCGATGACATTCCATTTGGAACTGTCGACCATGATCGGCACGCGCGCAATGTCGGGCTCGGCCGCAATCAGGTTGATGAACTTGACCATCGCCGTTTCGGCGTCAAGCATCGCATCATCCATGTTGATGTCGATGATCTGTGCGCCGTTTTCGACCTGCTGGCGGGCAATCTCAAGGGCCGCATCGTAATCTTCGTCAACGATCAGCTTTTTGAATTTAAGCGATCCGGCAACGTTGGTACGTTCACCAATATTGATAAATCTGGAAATGTCGGTCATGGGTCTGTTCGATCTCTTTTCAGCAATCAATATCGGGTTTACGCAGCGTCAAACGGCTCAAGGCCGGACAAACGCATTCTGGGTTCAATTTTCGGAAGCGCCCGCGGCTTGGCATTGGCCACGGCATCGGCAATCGCCTTGATGTGTGGCGGTGTTGTGCCACAGCATCCGCCCAGCAAATTGACCATGCCGGTTTCAGCCCATTCCTTGACCAGTGCGGCCATTTCCGCATCGCTTTGATCATATTCACCAAATTCGTTCGGCAGGCCGGCATTGGGATAAACCGAAACGCGGCATTCGGCAATGCGCGACAGTTCCTGCACATAGGGGCGCAGCTGTGCAGCACCAAGTGCGCAGTTCAAACCGATCGAAAACGGCTTGGCATGGCGGACCGAATTATAAAATGCTTCGGTGGTCTGCCCTGAAAGGGTACGGCCCGATGCATCGGTGATGGTGCCCGAAATAAGGACCGGAACATCTTCACCGCGTTCTTCAAGAACTTCGTCGATGGCAAACAATGCGGCCTTGGCATTGAGCGTATCGAAAATGGTTTCGACCAGAAGCGTATCCGCACCACCGTCAAGCAGGCCCTTGGCCGCTTCCTTGTAGGCGTCTTTAAGCTGATCAAAGGTGATCGCGCGATAGCCTGGATTGTTCACATCCGGCGAGATTGAGGCCGTGCGGTTGGTCGGACCAATGGCACCGTTCACAAAACGCACATCGCCGGGATGGGCGGCTTCCCATTCGTCGCACGCCTGACGCGCGATCTTGGCACTTTCGAAATTGATCTCGTAGGCCAGGTCTTCCATGCCGTAATCGGCCTGCGCGATGGTCGTCGCACTGAAGGTATTGGTCCCCTGAAGGTCAGCACCTGCCGCAATATATTGCAGATGGATGTCCTTGATGATGTCTGGCTGGGTCAGAGACAGAAGATCGTTATTGCCTTTGACATCCTGTTTCCAGTCGGCAAACCGTTCACCGCGATAATCTTCCTCGGTCAGTTTGTGTTTCTGGATCATGGTGCCCATGGCGCCATCAAGGATCAGTATCTTTTGTTCGGCCCGTTTGCGCAGCAGGGCGATGCGTTCCTTGCGATCATTCATCTTTTTCATCCAGTCTTTCAGTCAGGCTTTGCTGTTATCGGTAATCGGAACTCAGGCCGCAGCCTTGTCCGTTCCGCGAATACCCAGCGCATGACAGATGGCATAGGTCAGTTCGGCACGGTTCAGGGTATAGAAGTGGAAGTCGCTGACCCCTTCCTTCATCAACCCTTCAACCTGTGAAATGGCTTCGTGGAATGCAACCATGCGGCGCGTTTCCGGATCTTCGTCCAGACCGTCAAAACGCCAGTGCAAGCGTTCCGGCACAGAGGCCCCACACATATCGGCAAATTTCAAAAGCGATGCAAAATTGGTCACCGGCAGGATACCCGGAACAATCGGGGCCGTGATGCCAGCAGCATCACATTTGTCACGGAACCGCAGATAGGTCTCGTTATCAAAGAAGAACTGCGTGATCGCACGGTTGGCCCCGGCATCGATCTTGCGTTTCAGATAATCGATCTCGAAATCGGCACTTGGTGCATCGGGATGCATTTCCGGATAGGCCGACACCGAAATATCAAAATCGGCAATTTCCTTAAGCCCGGCAACCAGATCAACCGCATAGGGATAACCGCCCGGGGTCGGTTCATAGGTATCACCGGCATCAGGCAGATCACCGCGCAGGGCCACGATCGAACGAATGCCTTCGTCCCAGTATTTACGGGCGATCTGTTCGATTTCGTCCTTGGTATGACCAACACAGGTCAGGTGTGCCGCCGCGGGAATGCCGGTTTCGCCCTGAATGCGGGTGACACTGCCATGTGTGCGATCACGCGTAGTACCGCCCGCGCCATAGGTCACCGAAACAAAGGACGGGTTCAGCGGCGCAAGACGATGGATCGATCGCCACATGGTTTCTTCCATCTTTTCCGTTTTGGGCGGAAAGAATTCGAATGAAACCCGCAGATCGTTGCGTGCTGCCTGTTTTTCTTGAACCGTCATCATTTCAATCCTGTCTTCGCTTTCCCTTGGATCGGGCTTTATTTTTGGTCTCGGGTGATACGGATTATTCCGCAGCCCTGTCGGTGTTTTTATCTGGTGTCTGTGTGGCGGCCTGGGTTGCAGCATGCGCTGTCCAGATCCGGACGGTCAGCGGCTTGCCGGGCAGGTTTATGACATTGTCGAATACAAGTTCACATGCGCGAAACCACGTACTGATCGACGAATCTTCAAAGCCAAGGCGCCGGTGCGCGTGCTCTTCACGCAATTCTTCGCGATCATGCGGGGCAAAATCGACAACCACCAGCCTGCCCCCCGGCGCCAGAACGCGGGCGGCTTCGGCAATTGCCGCATCGGGCTTTTCGGCAAAGTGAAGAACCTGATGCAGGGTCACGACATCAAACATGCCCCCCGGATACGGCAGCTGATACATATCGGCCTGACGCACCAGACAATTGGAAAGATCGGCACGTTGCAGGCGTGCACGCGCCACGGCAAGCATTTCGCGCGACATGTCCACACCGACACCTTCTTCGGCGTTTCGACCCAGCAGTTCCAGTATCCGGCCCGTTCCCGTACCGATATCAAGAATACGCCCGCCGCTCAGATCCCCGACCGCATCAAGCAGGGCCTGTTCAACAACAGCCTCGTCAATATGAAGGGATCTGATCTGGTCCCAGTCTTCGGCATTGGCGCGGAAATATTCGGTGGCGATTTTTTCACGCTGTGCTTTGACCTGATCAAGGCGGGCCCGATCAAGGGACAAAATTTCATCATCGGCCGGCAACAACGCCAGAACCGGCTGCACCAGATCGGCCCCCGGGCCGGAATGCGGCGTGCGATAGAACACCCAGGTCCCTTCACGGAACCGCACAAGCAGCCCGGCTTCGCACAGCAATTTCAGATGACGGGAAACACGTGGCTGGCTTTGGCCGATGATCTGCGTGATCTCGCTGACCGTCAGTTCGCATTCCGCGCAAATCGCCAATAACCGAAGCCGTGTCGCTTCGGCGGCCGCGCGCAATCTTGCCAAAACCTGTTCCATAACCGTTTCTCCCATTCACAAAAAACAGATATAAAGATATGTTTATATTTAATCAATGACTATTTTCCCACCCAAACGAGGTATGGCAAAAAGGTCACACGGTAAAACGGCTTGAACCCTTTCAACTTTTTGTATGCTGGCGTTTAATTTCGCCCTATGCTAACCACATAAATATTCGAGGCGTACGCGATACATGATCCGACTTCGAGAGCAGGAAGTTGATCGGTAACGTTTTTTGGTGTTCCCGCGCGAAAAACGTCTTGGGTCAAGGAAGTCTATGTATCGAAAATCGGTTGGCTGAAAATAATGAAGTTTCGAGCTCTACTTTCACTCTGTGCTGCTGGTTCGCTGTCCTTGCTGACGGCTTGTGCATCAACAGAGCCCGCACAGGATATGAGCGATTTCGACCCAATTGAACCGGTAAACCGTGTTGTGCACGGTGTAAACGGCGCAGTCGATTTCATGGTTCTGTACCCCGCTGCGATGTGGTACCGCGATATTGCGCCGGAACCCGTCAAGACGTCGGTTGCAAGCTTTGTGCGCAACCTGAACGAACCGCTGAACTCACTCAACGCATTGCTTCAGGGTGATCCGGATCAGGCCGCGGCCTCGTTCCAGCGTTTCATCATGAACTCGACGCTGGGCTTCCTTGGTTTCAACGACGTCGCTGCCGATTTCGGCATTCCGTACCGTCGTGAAGATTTCGGTCAGACCCTGGCGCATTATGGCGTCGGCGCCGGTCCTTATATTGTTCTGCCGCTGATTGGTCCGTCCAACTTGCGTGACAGTGTTGGCCTTGGTGTTGACTATGTTGCCAACCCGCTGACCTGGGGCGCACGGAACAGCGACACCGCCGAAGCACTTTATCTTGGCTCGATCGGTGTGAGCGCATTGCATTATCGCTATGCGACCGTCAATCAGCTTAACGAGTTGCAGAAATCGTCAATCGACTATTATGCAGCCCTGCGCAGCCTGTATCGTCAGCAGCGCAACACCCTGATTCGCAACGGCGCACCTGCACCGGCTTCTGCGGTCGAGGATGAAAGTGCTGAATTCAGCTTTGACGACGCCGTCGAAGCCGCAAGCCAGTAAGAGCAAGCCATGACCAAGACCAAGATCATCATCCCCGCAGCAGCCGCACTTTTTGGTGTTGCTGCGGTCTGGTCTGGCCCGGTTATGGCCGCGACCACCGCATCCCCGGTGATCGCAGAGGTCGCCGTTGACCAAAGTGCGGCCAATGTCATTCAGTCCCTTGCCGATCAGGCAATGGCCGAACTGACCGACCAGACGCTTGGCGATGATGTCCGCCGCCAGAAATTCGTTGCCCTGATGGATCGCTACTTCGAAATGGAAGTTGTGTCGCGCTTTGTGCTCGGCCGCTATTGGCGTTCCATCTCCAAGGAAGAAATCGACGAGTTTTCCAAGCTTCTTCAGAACTATCTCGCGCTGAATTATGCCAACCAGTTCAAAGCCTTTAACGGCGAACAGTTCGTTGTCGGCAGCGAGACCGAAAAGAACAAGGACACCTTCGTCAATTCACAGTTCGTCCGCCCCGATGGCCCGCCGGTCAATATCGTTTGGCGTATGCGTCTGTTTGATAACCATTACAAGATCATTGATGTTTCGATCGAAGGTCTGAGCATGGGCATCACCCAGCGTGACGAATTCACCTCGGTGATCCAGCAAAATAACGATGATGTCAGCGCCCTGACTAGCGCGCTTAAGGCAAAAACCGGCCTTTAGGTCACAGACCACACCATCAAAAGATCAAAGCCACCATTTCCAGATGGTGGCTTTTTCTTTGTCCGAAAATAAGCCCATTGCGCGCCAAAAACAAAAGGCCACCCGAAGGTGGCCTTTCGCAATTCACAATGCCCTTGCCCGAATTAACGGGTAAGCGGCTTGTATTTGATGCGGTGCGGGCGGCTTGCCTCTTCACCATAGCGGCGTTTGTAATCCGCCTCGTATTCCTGATAGTTGCCTTCGAACCATTCGACATGCGAATTGCCTTCGTAAGCCAGGATGTGAGTCGCAATACGGTCAAGGAAGAAGCGATCGTGCGAGATAACCACAGCACAACCGGCAAATTCCAGAAGACCTTCTTCAAGCGCACGCAGCGTATCAACGTCAAGATCGTTGGTCGGTTCGTCAAGCAGCAGCACGTTTGCGCCCGATTTCAACATCTTGGCAAGGTGAACGCGGTTACGTTCACCACCGGAAAGCTGACCGACTTTTTTCTGCTGGTCCGCACCTTTGAATGCAAACTGCGAAACATAGGCGCGCGATGACATCGGACGTTTACCCAGAAGGATCTCGTCCAGGCCGTCGGAAACTTCCTGCCAGACGGTCTTGTTCGGATCAAGCGAGTCACGCGACTGATCGACATAGCCAAGCTTGACGGTTTCACCGATCTTCAGCGTTCCGGAATCCGGGGTTTCGGTTCCGGTCAGCATTTTGAACAGCGTGGTTTTACCTGCACCGTTCGGGCCGATCACACCAACGATACCGCCCGGCGGCAGACGGAAATGAAGATCATCAAACAGAAGCTTGTCATCAAATGCCTTGGTCAGACCTTCGGCAGTGATAACCTCGTTACCAAGGCGCTCGGCAATCGGAATAACGATCTTGGTCGAATCCGGTACCGCCTTGGCGGCTTCGGCGACAAGATCATCATAGGCACGGACACGGGCCTTGGATTTTGCCTGACGGCCTTTCGGGTTCTGGCGAATCCATTCCAGCTCGGTTGCCAGCTGTTTCTGGCGACTGCCTTCCTGACGGGCTTCCTGTTCCAGACGCTTCTGCTTCTGTTCCAGCCAGGATGAATAGTTGCCTTCATACGGGATGCCCTGACCACGGTCGAGTTCAAGGATCCAGCCGGTAACGTTATCAAGGAAGTAACGATCGTGGGTAACCAGAATGACGGTGCCCTGATAGTCTTCCAGGTGACGTTCAAGCCACGCAACCGATTCCGCATCAAGGTGGTTGGTCGGTTCGTCGAGCAGCAGAATGTCCGGCTTGGCAAGCAGCAGACGGCAAAGCGCAACGCGGCGGCGCTCACCACCGGAAAGCTTGGACACATCGGCATCTTTGGGCGGGCAGCGCAGCGCGTCCATGGCGATTTCAAGCGTACGCTCAAGATCCCAGCCATTGGCCGCATCGATGCGTTCCTGAAGTTCACCCTGCTCGGCAAGGAGATCATTCATCTCGTCATCGGTCATCGGCTCGGCGAATTTGGCGCTGATTTCGTTAAAGCGCGCAAGATCGTCAACAACCTGGCCGCAGCCTTCCATGACGTTGCCAAGAACATCCTTGGCCGGGTTCAGCTGCGGTTCCTGTTCAAGGTAACCAACGCGAACACCTTCTGCCGGCCATGCTTCACCGGCAAAATCCTTTTCGATGCCTGCCATGATCTTGAGCAGGGTCGACTTACCCGCACCGTTGTTCCCCAGAACACCGATCTTTACGCCCGGCAGGAACGACAGCGTAATGCCCTTGAAAAGTTCACGACCGCCCGGAAGGATCTTGGTCAGGTCCTTCATGACGTAAATATACTGGTAGGATGCCATTAAATTCCCCATCCAAATGTCATTGGGTCCGTCCCCATCGGGACCGGATCACGACGGCATGCACATATTCATGCCTGAAAAGCTGTGCCCGTTTGTAACCGACGTGCTTGCGCTTAACAACTTCAAACCGCACATGCCCGCATGCAAGCCGCACGCGGGGGCAGGACACCCTCTAACTTTGTCGAAATTGGTGATCGGGCAACCGCGCCGGGCAATTTTTTGTGCAAGCGACGCGCAAATTTGATCCGCAACCGATGTGCAAACCATCACAGGCAATCGCCCCCAAACAGACCAAAAGCATCCGGAACACTGCCAAACGGCAATCTATGAGTGTTTTATTCACCCCGAAAACTCAACCAAAAATGCCGCATTGCACAATGAAAAAACTGGCGGAAATCTTTGTGATTTTGGCCGGTTCATTCAACCAGACCATCGCTAACGCACTGTTCTATACGACTAATGATTAGCTTCTGGGGAATCCCGAAAACTGGTATCGAGCTTAGAAGGCAATGAGTGTGTCGTTACAGTTTCATTGCCGCTTAGTACATGCGGCCGACTGACAAAAACACAACAAACGGTCGGCAGGGGAAGTTATCAATTCTAGGAAGGAGACGCGCGATGGATGAACAAAGCGCAGCCTACTGGAAGAGAAACGTGAAGCTGGTCGCAACTCTGACTGTGATCTGGTTCATCGTTTCCTACGGTTTCGGCATTCTGTTTGTCGATGCCCTTAACAGTATCGAAATAGCGGGCTTCCAGCTTGGTTTCTGGTTTGCTCAACAGGGGTCCATCTATGTCTTTGTCGCACTGATTTTCGTTTATGTGTCGAAGATGAACAAACTGGACCGCGAGTTCGACGTTCACGAAGACGACGATTGACGCTGGATCTGGGGAGACAGACAAAATGGATCTTACTACCCTTACATATATCGTCGTAGGCTTGAGCTTCGCGCTGTATATCGGCATCGCGATCTGGGCCAAGGCGAGCACCACCGGCGAATTCTATGTCGCTGGCAAAGGTGTTAACCCGGTCGTCAACGGCATGGCGACCGCAGCAGACTGGATGTCGGCTGCTTCCTTCATTTCTATGGCTGGCCTCATTGCCTTCCTTGGCTATGGCGGCTCGGTTTACCTGATGGGCTGGACCGGCGGCTACTGCCTGCTGGCCATGCTTCTGGCACCTTACTTGCGTAAATACGGCAAGTTCACCGTGCCGGAATTCATCGGCGATCGCTATTACTCCAAAGCGGCCCGTATCGTTGCTGTTATCTGCCTGATCTTTATTTCGTTCACTTATGTGGCAGGCCAGATGCGCGGCGTCGGTATCGTGTTCTCGCGCTTCCTTGAAGTCGAAATTCTTACCGGTCTGATCGTCGGTATGGGCATCGTCTTCATCTATGCCGTTCTTGGCGGCATGAAGGGCATTACCTATACCCAGGTTGCACAATATTGCGTTCTGATTGTTGCCTACACCATTCCGGCGATCTTCATTGCCTTCCAGCTGACCGGCAATCCGCTGCCGCAGCTGGCATTCGGCTCGACCGTCAATGGTACCGGCGAATATATGCTTGAACGCCTCAACAATGTCGTGACGGAACTCGGCTTCCTTGAATACACGACCACCAACAAATCGACGATTGATGTCTTTGCCATCACCGCCGCCCTGATGGTTGGTACTGCCGGTCTTCCGCACGTTATCGTTCGCTTCTTCACCGTGCCGAAAGTACGTGACGCACGTTCGTCGGCTGGTTGGGCGTTGGTCTTCATCGCGCTGCTTTACACCACTGCCCCGGCAGTTGGTGCAATGGCTCGTCTGAACCTGACCGAAACCATCCAGACCGGTGAAGTTGGTGCCGAAGACGGCAACCTGTCCTATGAAGAACGTCCGGACTGGATGAAGCGCTGGGAAGCAACCGGCCTTCTGAGCTTCGAGGACAAGAACGGTGACGGTCGCATCCAGTATTACAACGATGCGAACGCAGAATTCGCTGCCAAGGCTGCCGAATATGGCTGGGCTGGCAACGAACTGAGCGTGGACCGTGACATCATGGTTCTGGCCAACCCGGAAATCGCACAGCTTCCGAACTGGGTCATTGCACTGGTTGCTGCGGGCGGTATTGCCGCTGCGCTGTCGACTGCTGCCGGCCTGCTTCTTGTGATTTCCTCTGGCGTGTCGCATGACCTTCTGAAAGGTACCTTCACACCGGACATGACAGAAGGCCAAGAACTGATGGCAGGACGTATCGCAGCAGCTGTTGCGATCCTGATTGCCGGTTATCTCGGGTACAACCCGCCGGGCTTCGTGGCACAGGTGGTCGCGTTTGCCTTCGGTCTTGCGGCATCCTCGCTGTTCCCGGTTATCATCATGGGGATCTTCTCCAAGAAGGTTAACCGCGAAGGCGCGATTGCCGGCATGTTGACGGGTCTGATCTTCACCATGGGCTATATCCTTGCCTATAAAGGTGTGTTCTTCGATCCGATCATTGCCAACACGCCGGACAACTGGCTGTTCGGTATCTCGCCGGAAGGCATTGGTACCGTGGGTATGGTTCTGAACTTCATCGTTGCTTTCGCTGTGTCGAAAGTCACCGCTGAACCGCCGGCACATATCCAGCACATGGTTGAAGACATCCGCGTTCCGAAAGGAGCCGGTGGCGCGGTTGACCATTAATCGGTCAACCGGTTTGCCAAATCTGTTGCAGGCCCCCGGATCACTGGTCCGGGGGCTTTTCTTTTCGGTTGCTATCAGGCAACAATGAAGGCGGGTCTGTTTTATTTGGTTTGCATTGATTTATGTTGGCCCACCAACCGGCTGCGCTGTGCAAATTAAATCAAACAGCCTCTGACGGAGGACAAAAGGCATGAGCATCGAACTCGAAGAAATCGCGGAATTTCTCAAACAGCATCACCCGTTTGCGCTGTTGCCTGACGAAGAAATCAATGCCCTGCCCAAACGGTTGACGGCCCGGTATTTCCGCGCCGGCACCAAGGTCCTGTCCCCCGAAGAACAATGCCTTCATCTTTACATCATCCGGACTGGCGGCACCGAAACCCGCGATCCGGACGGCCAGCTTCTTGCCCGCCTGTCCGAAGGGGAATGTTTCGGTGTGCGCGCAATGTTCCGCAATGGCAAGGCTGCCAATAACATCACCACCCTTGAAGACAGCCTGTGTTACCTGTTGCCGGAAAAGGACTTTCACGAACTGGCCGGGAAATACCCGCAATTCAAATATTTCTTTGCCCAGATGGGGGGCGACCGGCTGCGCAGCGGCATGCAACTGATTGAAAGCCGCGATGACGATCAGCTCAAACTCATGAGCATCAAGGTCGCCGACCTGATTGCCCGCGATCTTGTCAGTATCGACAAATCGGCCACCATCCTTGAAGCCGGAAAACTGATGAGCAAGGAACGGGTTTCCTGCCTGCTGATCACCGAGGGTGCCGACGAGATTGCAGGCATCATGACCGACCGCGACCTTCGCAATCGCGTTGTTGCCCAGGGACGCAGTTATGATGAACCGGTAACCGAAATCATGACTGCCAACCCGATCTCGGTTCATCCCGATGATTATGCCTTTGACGCGCTTCTGACCATGACGCGACACAATGTCCGTCACCTTCCGGTCATGAAAGACGGCAAGGCGGTCGGCATGATCACCACCAACAACCTGCTGGCGCGTCAATCCCTGTCCGCCGTTTACATGGCCGGACGGATCGGCAAACTGACCAATCCGGCAGACATGGCAAAGGTGATCGAACAGGTTCCCGAACTTCTCAGCCACCTGATCGAAGCAGGCGCGACATCGCAAAATGCCGGGCATATCGTCACCACCCTGTCGGATGCGGCAACCGTGCGGCTTTTGCAACTGGCCGAAGAAAGGCTTGGCCCGCCGCCCGTTCCCTATGTCTGGATGGCTGGCGGATCCCAGGGCCGACAGGAACAAACCGCCCTTTCCGATCAGGACAACTGCCTGATCATTGATGACACCTATGATCCCGAACAGCACGGGGCCTGGTTCAAGGCGCTGGCTGATTTTGTCTGTGACGGGCTGAATACGGTTGGCTATGTCTTTTGCCCGGGCGAGATGATGGCAAAAACCGACCAGTGGCGTCAGCCCGTACGGGTCTGGCAGCAATATTTCAACAAATGGATCGAACAACCCGAACCAAAGGCCCTGATGTTGTGTTCGGTCTGGTTTGACTTGCGCCCGATCCATGGCACCAAAAGCCTGTTTGACAATCTGCACCGCCTGATTGTGTCAAAGGCCCGGGACAATCGTATTTTCCAGGCCTATATGGTTGGCAATGCCCTGACCCATCACGTGCCGCTGGGCTTCTTTAAAAACTTTGTGATGATCCGCGGCGGGGAACATGACCGGACCCTTGATCTGAAACATAATGGCGTGGTCCCGATTGTTGATATTGCGCGTATCCACGCGCTGGCAAATGGGGTCGAAGCAGTCAATACCTTCGAACGTCTTCATGCCATCAAACCATTGCCATCCATCAGCACACAGGGGGCATCCGATCTGCTTGATGCGTTCGAATTCATCAGCATCACGCGCCTGAAACATCAGGTACGACAAATCCGGCGCGGGGATGCCCCGGACAACTTCCTTCATCCTGAAAGCCTGTCTGCGTTTGAGCGCAGCCACCTTAAGGATGCCTTTTCGGTGATCAAGAACCTTCAGGGTGCGCTTGAACACGCCTTTGGCAAAAGCGGGACCTGATCGGTATGGGGTTGCGCCAGAAAATCTTCGACAGTCAGCTCTATCGCGATTTCATTCAGCGCAAGGCTACCGGCCCGTTGCGCCGCTATTATGATATCCCGCCTGCCGATCCAGCCCGGTCCGTGATGGAAACCGAATTTATCGCCCTTGATCTCGAAACCACGGGCCTTGATCCCAAACGCGACGAGATTGTCAGTCTGGGCTGGGTCATTATCCGCCAGCTTGGTGTCGATTTTGCCAGCTGCGAACATATTCTGGTCCGCCCGCGCGGAGAACTTCGCGAAAGTTCGGTTGTTGTTCACCGCATCTTTGACAGCGACGTGGCCGATGCCCCCGACATTGCCACCGCACTGGAACATTTGCTGCCCCAAATGGCTGGCCGGGTTCTGATATCGCATCACGCCCCGATCGAGCTCGGCTTTTTGGGTCAGGCCTGCAAACGATGTTTTGGTGCGCCACTGCAAATTCCAACGGTTGATACCCTGGTTCTGGCATTGCGCGACCTGCATCGCAGCGGACAACCGATGAAATCAGGGGCGCTGAAACTTGATAATTTGCGACGCAGTCATAACCTGCCACCATTTCGCGCCCACAACGCATTGTCCGATGCAATTGCCGCCTCGGGGCTGTTTCTGGCACAGATTGCCAAACGTGATCCAAAAGGCGAACTTGAGCTCAACCGGATACTGCGCTAATCCGATGATAGGGCATTAAAAAAGGCCCGAACAAATATAACAGGGAACTGGGAGCCGCACGCATGTATGTCTTTATTTTCACGACGGTTGTCGTTGGGTTTGCTGCGGCCGGGGTGGTCATGTTGCTTTTTCGCCTGTGGGGGCGCAAGGCACCGAAATATGTCATCCCCTTCGTCGCGGCTGTTGCGATGTTCTGCTATATGATCTGGGATGAATATAGCTGGTTTGAACGCTATGACGCCCGCCTTCCCGATACCATCACCGTTATTCAGACCTTCACCGACGAAAACCCGTTCGCCCCCTGGACCCTGATTTCTGCGCCGATCAATCGCTTTACCGCCATTGACCGTGACAAGCTTGTCACCAATCCCGGCAATCCTGATCAGAAACGGGTCACCACATTGCTGCTGAAAAAAGGTGCCGAAACACTGGCGCTGACCCATCTTGTGGACTGTGCATCGGGCAAGCGCGGCTATATCACTGCCGATAACAATCTTGATGAAAACGGCTTTCCGACCGACATGACAGAATGGTTTGACATGGATGCTGACGATCCGCTGCGCGCGGCAGTCTGCCGGTAACCACCGCCGAATTCTTCATCACCCGATCCCGACAGCCCGCTTTTTGCGGGCTGTTTGTTTTTGCGGACACGAACCCGCCATCAGGCACCCGATGCGCATAATGGCCATCGCATCAATTGCTTGACGCATCGCTATATCCAATGAAATATAACGATGTATCATAATCGGTCCGGATCCCTGCCCCATGCGCTATCTCGCCCCTTTTCTTGTTCTTCCGGTGATTCTTTTCGCGTCACTTTCCGTTCGCGCGGACACCATTACGGTTTTTGCTGCGGCCAGCCTGACCAATGCAATGACCGCAGCAGCCCGGTCTTATGAAGACCAAACCGGCGATCATATTCAGATGTCATTTGCCAGTTCATCGACACTCGCCCGGCAAATCGCGGCAGGGGCACCGGCCGATATCTTCATTTCGGCCAATCAGAAATGGATGGACTGGCTGTCTGATCAGGACATGATCGCGCCGGGCACGCGCCACGATGTTGTTGCCAATTCGCTGGTGGTGATTGCGCCAACCGACAGTCCGGTTGAAACGGTTTCACTGACCGGGGACCCTGGACTTGTGGAACTGCTGGGAACAGATGACCGAATTGCGGTTGGCGATCCGGACCATGTTCCTGCCGGCATCTATGCCAAACAGGCGCTTTCCAAACTGGGGCAGTGGGATGAACTGTCACCCCGACTTGCGCGCGCTGATAATGTGCGTGCGGCCCTTGCCCTGGTGGAACGCGGCGAGGCGCCATTCGGGATTGTGTATGGCACCGACGCGGCAATTGCACAGGATGTCAAAATTGTCGCCACCTTCCCCAAAGACAGCCATCCCCCCATCACATATCCGGTCGCCCTGACCAGGGATGCACACACCAATCGCAACACAAAATTCCTTGCCTGGCTTTTGGGGGATGACGCGGGTCGAATTTTTGCCGATTATGGCTTTGATCCGGTTGAGACACTCAAAACAGGTACGACCCCGCAATGATCAGTTTAACGCCCGCCGAAATCGAGGCCCTTTTACTGAGCTTGCGGATTTCGGGCGTTGCTGTTTTATGCGCCCTGCCCTTTGCCATTCTTGTCGCCACAGCACTTGCACTGGGCCGGTTTCCGGGGCGTTTCATCCTTGATGCCATTGTGCATTTGCCCCTGATCCTGCCGCCGGTGGTGATGGGCTATTTGCTTTTGATCGGGTTTGGCACCCGCGCCCCGCTTGGCGCGTGGCTTTATGAAACCTTTGATATCCGCTTTGTCTTTAGCTGGACCGGGGCGGCATTGGCATCGGCCATTGTCAGTTTCCCGTTTCAGGTCCGGGCCATCCGGCTCAGCCTTGAAAACGTCAATCACGGCCTTTATCAGGCTGCTGAAACACTTGGCGCCGGGCCGATTGATCGCTTTTTCTCGCTGACATTGCCACTTGCCCTTCCGGGGATCATTGCCGGTGCGATTACGGCCTTTGCTGCCAGTTTGGGCGAATTTGGCGCGATCATTACCTTTGTTTCCAATATTCCCGGCGAAACACGCACATTGCCGCTTGCGATCTATACCGCCATTCAGACACCGGGCGGCGAACTTGCCGCGGCACGGCTGGCTGCCCTGTCGATCGGCTTGGCTTTTGCCGGATTGTTACTGTCTGAAATTGCCATGCGCCACATCCGCAAAAGGGCACTGGCATGAGCATCACTGTTTCGATCAGCCACAAGCTTGGCAAATTTGATCTGGATGCGGACTTCCACATTCCTGATACCGGCATCACCGCCCTGTTCGGGCCATCGGGCAGTGGCAAGACCAGTCTGATCAATATTATCGCCGGGTTGGAAACTCCCCGTCAGGGCCATATCGAAATCAGTGAGCGGGTCGTCTTTGACCATCGCCAACGGATCAATTTGCCCGCACGGAAACGGCGGGTCGGCTATGTGTTTCAGGATGCTCGCCTGTTTCCCCATAAAACTGTCAGTGAAAATCTGTATTTCGGGGCGCGCCGCAATGCACAGAAACTGCCGCGCGAAGAACAAAGCGCCATCCTTGAAATGCTGGGCATTCTGCCGCTGATGGGACGCCGTCCTGCCGCACTTTCCGGCGGGGAAAAACAGCGCGTCTCCCTTGGCCGTGCGCTGTTATCCAACCCCGATATCCTGCTGCTTGATGAACCGCTATCGGCACTTGATCATGCCCGCAAACAGGAAATCCTGCCCTATTTCGAATGGCTTCGTGATCATCGCAAAATACCGATGCTTTATGTCACCCATGCGATTGACGAAGTTGCGCGGCTTGCCGACCATATGGTGGTGATTGATCAGGGCAAAACACTGGCCAGCGGATCGGTATTTGAAATGCTGGGCCGCACCGACTTGCCCCCCCTTGCCGGCCGGTTTGATGCCGGTACCGTTCTTTCGGCCCGTATTGTCAGTCGCGATCCCAGGGCCGAAGTCAGTTTTCTTGATTGCGCCGGACAACGGCTTGTTGTGCCCTATCTCGGCCGTCCGACCAATCCGAATGTCAGGCTGCATATCCGTGCGCGCGATGTCATGATCGCGAAAGCCGCACCGACCGGCATCAGTGCCAATAACGTCATTCCGGTCACCATCACCAAGATCAGCCAGGAAAACCGCGATACCGTCGATATCAGCCTGTGCCTTGGCCATGATGCAGTTTCACGCCCTCACGACACAGCAAATGCTCAACCGGTCCTGCATGCCCGCATCACCCGATGGTCGGCACACCGCCTGAAACTCGGTCTTGGTCAGAAAGTCTTCGCCGTGATCAAATCCGTCACGGTCGACGGTCAGGTTGCCGACCACGCGATCTGATGATGTTAGCGCTAACAAATATTGAAATTCAATTATTTGGCATATCCGGGCCAAGCAGGCCCGCAAGTTCGCAAAGCTCGTCATCAAGGGCGGTACGGGCCTTTGTGCAGGCCGCTTCGTAAAGTTCGATTACCCGCATCCCCGTGGCGGTCAAAGTTGCCCCGCCATGGCCGCGCCCGCCGATGCTTGTTTCAATCACCGGATCGGCAAAGCTGCGATTAAGCTCGTCAATCAGCAACCACGCCCGGCGATAGGACATCCCCATCGACCGCGCCGCTGCCGAAATCGAGTGATGCGCATCCACCGCCCGCAACAGATCGACCTTGCCATAGCCAAGCCGAACACCGTCGGGCAGTTCAATTTTCAGTCGGACCGTAAGTTTTTCGCCTGTCATGGCGCTACATTATCCCGACCGGCAATTGCCCGCCAAGATCAAAGATCAGGGGCCTGGCAACGGGTCACATTCGCGGTCAAGCGACCGGCGTGATCAGTTCCCCGCGCGTATCCCAGGCATCAAGATTATCAACAACAAGCTGCGCCATGGCATCGCGGGTTTCAACAGTACCGCTGGCATGATGCGGATACAAAACCACGTTTTCGAACGCGGCAAAAGCCCGGTCCATGTTTGGTTCGTTGTAAAAAACATCAAGCCCGGCACCGGCAATCCGCCCGGTTTCAAGGGCCTTGATCAGGGCAGGCTCGTCAATGACAGAACCGCGCGCCACATTGATAACAAAACCGTTTTCCCCCAATGCCGCCAGCACATCGGCATTGATGATCCCCTCTGTTGCGGGCCCGCCCGGACAGGACAGCATCAGGATATCGGCCCATGTTGCCAGATCGGTCAAACGATCAAAAAACCGGTAATCGACCGGCTTTGGATTGCGTCCGAAATAACCGATTTCAAGCCCGCTTGGCGCGGCACGCGATGCAATCGCCTGACCGATCCGGCCCAAGCCGACAATGCCAAGTTTCTTGCCCCGTACCGACCGGGTTAATGCCATCGGCCCGACCGATGCCCATTTGCCACTGCGCGCCCAGTCATCACCGGCAACCAGCTTGCGCAAGGTCGCATGCATCAACATGATCGCGGTATCTGCAACATCATCTGTCAGAATATCGGGGGTAATTGAAACCCGGATGCCGCGCGCCCGGCACGCATCGAGATCAATCTGGTCATAACCGACCCCGAAACTTGTAATCACTTCAAGATTTGGCAACCGGTCCATCAGATCGACAGACAGTCCAAACCTGGCCGAAGTCACAACAGCAGTTATCTTATCCCCCATGCGATCAAGAAACGCCGCCTTGTCATCGATCTGATCAAAACGATGAAGGTCATATCGCTGGGCAAGCTGCGCGGTATAGGCAGGACGAATATCCGTAATCGCAAGAACAGACCGGGTCATGATCAGACTTTCATTGGGGCAAACAAAGACCAAAACTACCCAATGCCAACTTGTAAAACAAGTTGATAAGATAAATAACAATTGCCGATTTTGCCCAACGCCAGTGCAAAGCTAGGCCAACCGTTATCATCGCAACTTTCAACAAAGGAAGCCCACAAAAGGTGAAGCTGTTCCAACCCAAGCTACGCTCCCTGAACAAGCAGAATTCGGACCAACTACCCTTGATAGCTTGGCGTCCGACTGCCGATAACTTCATCAGCACCGAGAAACCCATTAACAATTTTGAATAGACCTGCCGGTCATTCAATTTCCCCGCGCACCTCCCGAATGGTACCCAAAATTATGCCTCTGCCCTGAACATCATTGGACAGAGCAGCACGAACATGGTTGCGGCGATCAAGACGTCGCCAAACGCAATTAGACAAAACAAATTGGCTTTCGTGGCACGGGCCGTCATCGGACCCGGCATGCAAAGCCCCCAATCGTTGCGTAACACTCGGGAGGAAAATGATGTTTCGCAAATTACTGATTGCCGGTGTCATGACATCGGCACTTGCTGTCTCGTTCAATCAGGCACAGGCCGCCGACTATACCCTGCGCTTTTCGCATCAATGGCCGCCGGTTGCAGGCATGCAAAAAGACCTGTTCCAGGTCTGGGCCGACACCATCGCCAAGGAATCCGATGGCCGGATCGAAGTTGAAATGTATCCGTCCGCGACCCTTGCCGCACCACCCGCACAATATGAAGCGGTCGAAGACGGCATTGCCGATGTCGCCGCCGCCATTCAGGGCTATACCGCAAACCGTTTTCCGTTGACCCAGGTGGTGGAACTTCCGGGCCTGATCAAGAATGCCGCCCATGGTTCCTGCATCATCCAGAGCCTGTATGACGAAGGCCTGATTTCCGATGAATACAAGGGCACCCGGCCCCTGTTCCTGTTCACCCACGGTCAGGGTCTTTTGCATACCGGGGACAAGCTGATTGCCACCCCGGATGATCTGGCCGGGCTTCGTATTCGCCGTCCGACATCTGTGGTTGCCAATATCCTTGAAGCAGCAGGCGCGCAACCGCTTGGCATGCCGGCCCCGGAATCCTATCAGGCCATGCAGCTTGAAGTGATTGACGGTGTTGCCCTTCCATGGGAAGGCGCATTGGCATTCCGTCTTAATGAACTGGCCAAGGCCCATACCAGCGTCGGGGACCTTTACACCCTGTCCTTCCTTGTCACCATGAACGAAGACAGCTTTGAAGACCTTCCCGAAGATCTTCAGAACGTGATTACGAAAAATTCGGGCATGGCATGGTCGGAAAAGGCCGGGAACCTGTTCGACGCCCTTGATGCCAAGGGCCTGAAACAGGCACAGGATGCCGGTCACACCTTCCTGACGGTTGAAGGCGGCGTCGACAACCCGGCCTGGAAGCCGGTTCTGGACAAAGCAACGGAAACCTATCTGGCCGATCTTGAAAGCCGCGGTCTTCCGGCCCGCAAAGTCTATGCCCGCGCCAAGGAACTTGCCACGACATGCAAGTAAGCTCGACCACAGAGCCTGCCCGCAAGGCTTTCTTCCTTCTTGACCTGACCGACCGCATCGCCAAGGCGATGCGGATCGGTAGCGGGGTTCTTCTGGTCTTTATCATGACAGTCACGCTTGTCGATGTCATCGCACGCACGATCTTTGCCGCGACGAATGGCGGCATTGATGTCACCTTTACCGGGGCGGTCGAACTGGTCAGCTATGGCATGATGGCGATGGTTCTTCTGGCCTTTCCCTATGGCGTCGACAAGGGACAGGTGATTGTCGATCTGTTTACCGACAATCTGCGCCGCCGCACCAAAATGATCCTTGAAGCCGTTTACATGTTCGGCTTTGCCGCCCTGTCATCTGGCATGACGGTTCGGTTTTTCGAAGTTGCCGGTCGCATGCGACGGTCCGGTGAATCCAGTCAGGATCTTCTGATCCCCCTTCACATTGTCTACAGCCTTGCATCCTGCGCGCTGGCGTTCCTTGCCCTGCGCTGCACCCTGCTTGCAATTGACTATCTTGTTTCAGGAGCTAAACGACCATGAGCGCGCCCCTGATTGGTCTTATCTGCGTTGCGGTCATGCTGTTGCTGATTGCGTTTCGCTGCCCGATTTCCTTGGCGATGTCGGCGGTCGGCTTTGTCGGCTTTGGCTTTATTGTCGCATTCAAACCGGCCTTTGCCCTGCTTGAAAAGGGACCGTTTGAAACCCTGACCGCTTATGGTTTCAGCCCGGTCCCGATGTTCATTCTTCTGGGTGTTTTTGCCTCCAAAGCCCGCATGTCGGCCGAACTGTTTAACGGTGCGAAGACATTCTTTGGCGGCTGGCGTGGCGGCATGGGACTGGCTGCTGTCACGTCATGTGGCGTATTTTCCGCCATTTCCGGGTCTTCACTGGCCACCGCGGCCAGCATGGCACGCGTCGCCCTGCCCGAAATGAAAAAGAACGGGTATGTGCCATCCTTTGCCGCCGGGACGCTTGCTGCAGGCGGCACCCTTGGCATCATGATCCCGCCATCAATTGCGCTTTTGCTATATGCGCTGATTACCGAGCATTCGGTTGGCCAGATGTTCATGGCCGGGATCATTCCGGGCTTGCTGGGTCTTGTGCTTTATTGCGCAACCATTGCTGCCATCGTGTTTTTCAAACCCGACGTTGCCAAACCCGGCCAGCCGACAACAATCATGGAAAAGATTATCGGCCTTAAGGGGCTTTTGCCGTTTGCGGTGATCTTTGCCTTTATCATTGGCGGGATTTATGGCGGGTTCTTTACCCCGACCGAAGCGGCGGCTGTTGGGGCGTTCTTTACCATGATCCTTGCCTTTGTCCGCGGCATGACCGGTACCCAGTTTATCGAGGCGATTGGCGAAACCCTGACATTGTCGATCATGATTTTCTTCATGCTGGTCGGGGCGGAAATATTTGGCTATTTCCTGTCGGTGTCGCGCATTTCCCATTCGCTGGTCGAACTGGTGGCACAGCTTGACATGCCGCCTTATGCGGTTCTGTTCTGTGTGCTGGCCCTTTATGTCGTGCTGGGCTGTGTCATGGACAGTATTGCCATGCTGCTTTTGACCGTGCCGGTGGTTTACCCGATTGTCATTGCTGCCGGGTTTGATCCGGTCTGGTTTGGCATTCTGACCGTGATTACGGTCGAACTTGGCCTGATCACACCGCCTGTGGGCATGAATGCCTTTGTCATCAAGTCGGTCGCGCCCGACATCCCGATTGGTCAGATTTTCCGTGGTGTGATGCCGTTTGTCATTTCAGACATCGTGCGTCTTGCCGTGCTGATTGCTTTCCCGTCGCTGGTTTATGCACTTCTGTAACGCCGCGATCCGATAACGCCCATACTGAAAGGAAACGGACATGTCTGAACCCTGTTTTGATGTTGCCCATCTCGGTCATGTCGAGTTGCTGACCAACAAATTCGAAGAAAGCCTGGATTTCTTCGTCAATGTTTATGGTCTGACCGAAAGCGGTCGTGATGAAAATTCTGTCTATCTGCGCGCCTGGGACGATTACGAGTTCCACAGCCTGAAACTGACCAAATCCGACACCACCGGCGTCGGCCATATCGGCTATCGCGCAAGTTCCGAAGCCGCCCTGATACGCCGCGTCAAAGCGATCGAGGAAATGGGGTGCGGTATTGGCTGGGTCGATGGCGATATGGGCCATGGACGGGCGTATCGCTTTACCGATCCGGACGGCCATGTGTTTGAACTTTATTACGACACGGTCAAATACCAGGCCCCGAAATCAGAAAAGCCGGCACTTAAAAACATTGCACAGCGTTATCACGGCCGTGGTGTTGCCGTGCGCCGTATTGACCACCTGAACCTTCTGGCCACCAATGTCGAAGCCATTCGTGACTTCATGCAAAAGGCACTGGGATCACGCGTGACCGAACAGATCATGCTTGATAGCGGCGTGCTTGCCGGGTGCTGGTTTACGGTCAATAACAAGACATACGACATTGCCTATACCAAGGATGCGACCGGCACGCCGGGCCGTTTCCACCATGTGACCTATGCGCTTGATCAGCGCGAGGACGTGCTGCGTGCAGCCGACATCTTCCTTGAAAACAATGTTTTCATCGAGACCGGCCCACACAAGCACGCCGTTCAGGGCACGTTCTTCCTGTATGTCTATGAACCGGCCGGCAACCGGGTCGAGGTTTGCAACGCCGGGGCACGTTTGATCCTGCAACCCGATTGGGAAACCGTCACCTGGACCGAAAGCGACCGCAAAAAGGGGCAGGCATGGGGACTGAAAACCATTCCGTCCTTCCATACCCATGGCACCCCGCCGGTGCCGGACACCGCAGAGTAATCATCTGTGATCTGCAAGCTTCATCCAGATACGGCAAAGGCAGGGTGTTAACCCTGCCTTTTACATTTCCGGTCAAACTCAGAACGGATTTACTTCTTTGCCATCGCCTCAAGGATCATATCGGCCCGTTCGCGATAACCAAGATCCCCGGCATCAAGCTTCAATTCACCAATGGTTCGCTGCCAATCGACAGTGGCCTTGGCCATACCGTTATTAAGGCCAAGTTCCTCGACCGTCAGTGCGACTTCTTCCATTTCGGCTGCACGACGAATGCCATGCGTCATGGACCGTTCAAGCATATAGGCGGCCTTTTCCATGAAGTCGAAACCCGGATAGGTTTTATCAAGCGATGCCAGCACGGTTTCATCAACACCGGCACGACGCCCGGCCAACACACATTCGGCGAACAGTGCTTCGAGTCCTTTCATCATCACGGATCGCACCATCTTGATCGCCGATCCGGCACCGACGGTGTCACCGGCAATACCGGGCTCCATGCCAAGAGATTCCAGAACCGGTTTTGCAGCCTCGGCATGCGGACCGCTTAGCAGGATCGGGGTTTTGTGCAATTTCGGATAAACCGGCGCCATCACCGCCATATCAACATATTTCGCGCCTGCTGCTTCGATCAGTTCGGCATTGCGGCGTTTGGTGCCCGGCGCACATGAATTGCAGTCAAAGAAAAACGCACCCGGTTCAATCGATGCCGCGGCGTCACGGGCAACCGTTGCTGCCTGATCAGCCGTCACCAGCGAGAAAACAAGTTCCGCGCCCGAAAGGGCAACCTGGCCACTGACTGCACCGGTGACACCGGCAGCGACATAATCGGCATTCTTGGCTTCGCGGATGGCGGTATCGGCACTTGTTGTCTTGATGTCAAAAGCCCGCGTGACCGGCACGATGTCATGGCCCCAACCTTTTACAAAGGCCTGCGCAGCTTCGCCGAACCCCAGAAAGGCGATGGTATTGATGGTGACTGTCATGTTCTTGAAGTTCCCGATCTGATTTTTTGTTGTGATGGGCCGCCATAAGGCAGCAGATGTGAAGTCATTGCCTCACTGCTATCATTTCGTGGCTGTCAGGGAAAATTGATTGCCCGAAATCGGCATTCAAAATGCAAATAGGTCCGTTTTCCGGGCCGGGCGTGCCTACCACAAAGTAGCAATGTTTTTGCTGATCGCTTCCAGTCGCTCTATCAGGTTTTGCTGTATCGATGTTGGCGACCAGCCTTTGCGCACCGTAAGCCCGATTGGCCGTTCGGTATCGGGAAGATCAATCGGCAACATGGTCAGTTCGCCGTATTTTTCTTCCTGCATGATCTGATGGCGCGAAATGATGGTCAGCTTGTCACTGGTCGACAGCATCCGCCGGATCAGGATCAATGACCCGGTTTCAACGATGCTTTGCGGGCGCAGACCACAATCAACCGGGAACATGGTTTCGAAATAATCCCGGGTCGGAGCCCCCCGTAACGGCACCGCCCAGCCATACGCCGCAAGATCGGCAGGTGTCAGCTTTTTCTGGCTAAGCAACGGATGATGAACTCGCCCGACAATTGCCAATGGATCATCAAACAATTTGTGCTGAACCACATCATCGACCGGCACCGGATCGCGCAGGGCACCAATCAGAAGATCAATGTCACCGTGCCGCAACCCGAATAACAAATCCTGATAAGGTCCGTCGACCACCCGCAATCGGGTATCGGGAAATTCTTCCATGATGGCATTGATCGCATTGGGCAGAATGGCACTACGCGCAAGCGGCATGCTGCCAATCACGATGCGGCCACCACGCCCGCCCTTCCAGGATGCAATTTCGTCTTCGGCCTGCCCCAGTTCTACCAGTGCCAGTTTGGCAAACATCACGAATGTTTCGGCCTGTTTGGTCAAAAGGATGCCGGTACTGGCCTTTTCAAACAGCGGCACGGCACAAAGCTGTTCAAGTTCGCGCGCAGCCCGGTGCAAGGATGGCTGCGACACACCGACATTGCGTGCCGCCAGACTGAAACTGCCCGCCTCGGAAATGGCGATCAATGCGCGCAATTGCACGCCGGTGACCAGTTGATGCAATTTGACCTGATGACCGCGATTGCGCCGCCCGATGCGCATGATCTCGGCGGTCGCCTGAACAAGGTAATCCTGCAAACGTTCAACACGGCGAACAAATATCTTTCCCGGTTCGGTCACAAACACGCCTTCGGGCCTGCGATCAAACAGTTCCACCCCCAGAAGACGTTCGACTTTTGCCACCGCCTGCGTCACGGCGGGCTGGGACATGTAAACGTCTTCGGCAGCGGCACTGATGCTTTGGCGGCGGGCCACCGCAAGACAGGCACGCAGATGTTTAAGGTTCGGATTTTGCAGGCTCATTAAGGACGTTCTCCCTGTGATCGCGCACACATTATAGAAAGAACTTATAGCAAATACCATTGGTTCTATTTCACCTGACGCGGCTTGGCACCTAGCATGATTTCACAAAACCAAACCAAGCTAGGGAGTCAGAAACGTGACCACCACCAAACCGACCGCACTGGTCATCAGTGCGCATTCTGCGGATTTTGTCTGGCGCTGCGGCGGCGCGATCGCGCTGCATGCCAAGAAGGGTTACGACGTCACGGTCGTTTGCCTTTCTTATGGCGAACGCGGTGAATCCGCCAAGCTGTGGAAGCAGGAAGGCTGCACGATGGAGCGGGTCAAAACCGAACGTCGCAAGGAAGCAGAAAACGCTGCCAAGGCGCTTAACGTTCATGACATCAAGTTCATGGATGTCGGTGATTACCCGCTTGAACTTTCCCGTGATCAGAAATTCGAACTGGTCGACACCATTCGTGCTGTTCAGCCGAAATTCATGCTGAGTCACAGCTTTGTCGACAATTACAATACCGACCATTCCTATGCGACGCGTGTGGCGATTGAATGCCGCATGATCGCGCAGGCCTGGGGCCACAACCCGGGTGAAAAGGTTCTGGGTGCGCCGCAGCTTTATCTGTTTGAACCCCACCAGACCGAACAGATGGAATGGAAGCCTGACCATTTCCTCGATATCACCGATGTCTGGGATCAGAAATGGGCGGCGATCCAGTGCATGGAAGGCCAGGAACATCTTTGGCACTATTATGAAAATGTTGCTGAAAACCGCGGCAACCATTTCCGCCGCAATTCGGGCGGTCAGGCCGGTGGTCGTAACGCCAGATATGCCGAAGGTTTCCAGTCGGTCTATCCGCGCACCGTGGATGAACTGTAATGGGTGGCGTCGTTGTGCAGAATATTACCCGTACCGATCTTTCGATTGTGGACGGTCTGGGTAAATGTGGTGTTGCCACCGTCCACGAAGCACAGGGCCGTACCGGGCTTTTGCAGTCGCATATGCGCCCGATCTATCCGGGCGCACGCATTGCCGGAAATGCAGTAACGGTTTCCATCGCACCGGCCGATAACTGGATGATCCATGTTGCGGTTGAACAGTGTCAGGAAGGCGACATTCTGGTCGTATCGCCGACCTCGCCCTGTGATGCGGGGTATTTTGGTGAACTTCTTGCCCGGTCGCTGATGCATCGCAAGGTCCGCGGCCTGATCATCGAGGCCGGTGTACGTGATGTGCTTGATCTTACCGAAATCAAATTCCCGGTCTGGTCCAAGGCTGTTTCGGCACAGGGCACGGTCAAGGAAACGGTTGGTTCGGTCAATGTCCCGGTGACGATTGCAGGTGCCCAGGTAAATCCCGGCGATGTCATTGTCGCCGATGATGACGGTGTTTGCGTCGTCCCCAATGCCAATGCCGAAAATGTCCTGAAACAGTCGATCGCACGCGAAGAAAAAGAAGCCAAGACACGTGCCCGCCTGATGGCCGGGGAATTGGGTCTGGATATTTATGACATGCGCCCGCGCCTGGCTGAAAAAGGCCTGAAATATGTCTAGGGGGATCACGCAAACCGGCGGCATCCGCTGCATGTGGATGCGTGGCGGCACGTCAAAGGGCGGCTATTTCCTGGCAGAAGATTTGCCAAATGACATTGCAGAACGCGACGCGGTTTTGCTGCGTGTCATGGGATCGCCCGATGCCAAACAAATCGACGGGATGGGGGGTGCAGACCCCCTGACCTCGAAAGTTGCCATTGTCAAAAAATCCGACCGCCCGGGCATTGATGTCGATTATCTGTTCTTGCAGGTTTTTGTTGATCGCGCCGTTGTGACCGATCAACAGAATTGCGGCAATATCCTTGCCGGGGTTGGCCCGTTTGCCATTGAACGGGGACTGGTTGCGGCCACATCCGGGCAAACCAAAGTTTCCATCTTCATGGAGAACACCGGACAGACGGCAACCGCAACCATCGAAACGCCAAATGGCAAACCGGTTTATGGCGGGGATGCCCGCATTGACGGCGTTCCCGGCACATCTGCTCCGATCCCGCTTTTGTTCAGTGACACTGCCGGAACGACCTGTGGGGCATTGCTTCCGACCGGAAACGAAGTTGATGTGATCGACGGCGTTCCCGTCACCATGATCGATAACGGCATGCCGGTTGTTGTCCTGCGTGCGTCCGACATGGGAATTACCGGGCAAGAAAACCGGGAAGACCTGGAAGGCAATTCTGCCCTTCGCACCAAGCTTGAAAGCATCCGCCTGAAATGCGGACCGTTGATGAATCTTGGCGATGTCAGCGACGCATCCGTTCCCAAAATGACCATGGTTTCGCCCGCCCGAAATGGCGGTGCCATTTCCACACGGACCTTCATCCCGCATCGTTGCCATGCCTCGATCGGGGTATTGGGCGCGGTCAGTGTGGCAACGGCCTGTCTGCTGCCGGGATCACCGGCCGCAAGCATTGCTGTTGGCAATATCGCCGATCTCAGCACCATTTCGGTCGAACACCCGTCCGGCGAAATGAGCGTGATCATCGAAAAGACCAAAGACGGTACGGTCGAAAAGGCCGGCCTGCTGCGTACGGCACGCAAACTGTTTGACGGGACCGTTTTCATCGATTGATGACGATGCCCCGCCAAAAGCAAAAAACAATAATAACAAGAATAAACAAGGAAGTAGGAGGAAGCCCATGACGCGGAACCCGCGTGTGGCAAAACACACCAGCGCATTGTTTTCCGATGCGCGTCTGGCGACGATCCATTGCCTTTTGATCCCGCATCACGCCGGGGTCGTGCCGATATGCGCAAAAACGGGGGCACGGCCATGATCAATTCGGCATCCCTGCGCAATCATCTGATTACCGTGCTGGCATCAAGCATGGTGGTTGCCTGTATTCTTTGGAATCTTGAAGCACCGATCCGCTTGGGCTTTGCTGTCTTGCCACAACAATATATGGCCTTCCAGCTCGGCATGGCTTTGACCATCGCCTATCTGAAGTTCAATTTCCGCGGCGAGGAAAAGCAAACCATCGGCTGGTTCCACGGCACGGTTGCGGCGATCATATTTGCAGTTCTGATGTATGCAGCACTTGATTTTGTCTGGCTGCTGCAAGAACAGGCTTATCGTCCCTGGCAGATTACCCTGATTGGTGCTGTGGTAACGCTTGGCGTGGTCGAAGGGATCCGTCGGCGGACCGGCTGGATGCTTTTTGCCATCGTCCTTGTTTTCATGGTCTATTCATTGTTCGCCGACAAGGTGCCCGGTCAGTTGATCGGCAAGGCACTGACCATTGAACGGATGGTCCAGTATATCGGCTTTGACCCGAATGCGGTGTTTTCCACCCCGCTTGCGGTCGGCACGATCATCGTCATGCTGTTCGTCTTTTTTGGCAAATTGCTGTTTGCTGCGGGTGGCGGGAACTTCTTTACCGATCTTGCCATGGCGGCCACCGGTCGATCACGGGGTGGCAGTGCCAAAATCTCGGTTGTTGGATCGGCATTGTTCGGATCGATTTCGGGCAGTGCGGTATCGAACGTCGTCACCACCGGGGTGGTGACCATCCCGCTGATGCAGCGCGGCGGCTATACCAAACGCGATGCCGGTGCGATTGAAGCCGTGGCGTCAACCGGCGGGCAGCTTACCCCGCCAATCATGGGGGCGGCGGCCTTTTTGATGGCCGAGTTCCTTGATATTTCCTATTTCACGGTCGCCGGCGCCGCACTTATCCCAGCCATCCTTTATTATCTGAGCGTCTTCACCCAAGTCGACCTGATTGCCGGACGCGATAACATTCAGCCTGCCGATACGGACACCATGACGGTTCGCGAGGTTCTGAAAGAAGGCTGGCACTTTATCATCCCGTTTGCTGTCCTTCTGGCTGCCCTGTTCTGGTGGCGAATGGATCCCGAGGATTCCGCCCTTCTGGCGGCGGTTGCGATTGTCATTGTCGGTTTCGTGCGCGGGTATCGTGGATATCGACTGACACCCCGAATGCTGGGCCGGACCTTTGTTGAAACCGGAACCGGGATGGTTGACCTGATCCTTGTGGTGGCGGCGGCCGGGTTCGTGATCGGTATTCTCAACATTACCGGGCTTGGCTTTGCCCTGACACTGGTTCTGGTTGATGCGGTTGGATCAAACGCCTTCTTGCTGCTTGCCGTATCGGCAGTGATTTGTGTGATCCTTGGCATGGGCATGCCGACATCGGGCGTTTACGTCCTGCTGGCCGCACTGGTTGCACCATCCCTGGTCGAAGCCGGAATTGATCCGATCGCGGCACATCTGTTCATCCTGTATTTCGGGATGATGTCGATGATTACCCCGCCGGTTGCCCTTGCCGCCTTTGCCGCGGCAACAATCACCGAGGATGATCCGCTTGCCACCGGGATTGCGTCCATGCGCATTGGCTGGGCGGCCTTTATCCTGCCCTTCATCTTTGTCGAAACCCCGGCAATTCTGATGCAGGGAAGCTGGATCGATATTGCCCTTAACCTTGGTCTTGCGATCATCGGGGTGATTGCCGTAACCGCCGGGATTGTAGGGTATTGGTCGCGTGGTCTTGGGCCGATGTTGCGCATCGCCTTTACCATTCTTGGCTTTGCCGCCTTGCCGCTGGGCTTCCTGCCCGCCGCATTCAGCAATCAACTTCACATCATCGCCGCAATCGCAGCCATTTTGCTGGCTGTCGGCCTGCGGTTTCAGGGAACACACCAAAAGAACGAAGTGAAATCAGGAGGAAACTGAAAATGAACAAACTTACCAAGGCATTGTCTGCCGGGCTGATGGGCCTTGCAATCAGTGCAAGTGCCGCATCCGCCCAGGTCGTCACCGTCGCCACCGGCGCACAAGGCTCACTTGCCTATAATTCCGGTCAGGCCGTTGCGAAAGTCGCCAATGATGCGGGCATCATCGCGCGGACCCAGCCGCTGGTCGGGTATTTGCCGCTGATCAATTCGGGCGAGGTTGATTTCGGTTTCTCCAACGGCGTCGAAGCGGAATATGCCTATTCCGGGACCGGCAACTATGACCGCGCCAATGGCAATATGCGTCTGGTCGGAACGATGTTCCCGCTGACCACCGGCCTGATGGCGCCTTGTGATCTCAACCTTAAATCGGTTGATGACCTTAAGGAGCGGGCATCCGAGCTTCGCATTGCCTCGGAATATACGTCATCGACCATCATCCCCTATTACATCATGGGTGGTCTTGCCAATGCCGGCCTGAAATACGAAGATTTCCAGATGGTTCCGGTTGCCAATTTTGTTGCCGGGATCAACGCCCTTGGTGACGGTCTGGTGGATATCGCACTTGTCAGTCTGAATGCCGGTGCCGGTCAGCAGGCCAGCGTGAAACTTCAGGACCGTGGCGGTCTTTGCTATATCTCGCTGGATAATTCCGTGATCGGCACGTCACTGTTCAAGGGCTTTTTGCCCGCCGGCGATATCGTTTCGATGAAACAGAACGAAAAGATCAATGGCCTTCAGAACTATGACGTCAACCTGATGCAGATCCCCTGGGTTCTGATGACCAATGCAGATGTCAGCGACGATCTGGTTTACAAATTGACCAAGGCAATCGCCGAAGGACGCGATGCGCTTAAGGCAACCTTTGGCGCCTTTGCCCGTGCCCAACCTGAAAAGATGGCCCCGAAAAACCTGATGCCCTATCACCCGGGCGCGATCAAATATTATGAAGAAGCCGGCATTCCGGTCGGCAAATAACCGCGATCTATCATGCGTTACCGGTCCGATTTGCCGGTAACGCATTGACCATCACAGGCACAAGACAACAGGAACACATGACATGATGAAGACCATTACCGCATCGGATGGCCATTCGCTGAATTGCTGGTTTGAGCCGGCTGTCGGCGAACGTCGCGGCGGGATTGTTATCCTTCAGGAAATCTTCGGCGTGACCGACCAGCTCAAAGGAGTTGCGGCCAAATATGCAGCCCTTGGCTATGAAGTTGCGATCCCGGCCCTGTTTGACCGTCAGGAACGCGATGCGGTAATTCCGTTTGATCAGGCCCCGCGTGGCCGCGACATGATGCTGGCATCGGATCTTGAGAAAACCGTTGCCGATATCGATGCCACGGTCAAAGCACTTGCTGCCAATGGGGGCAAAGTCGGTGTGATCGGTTTTTGCTGGGGTGGCGGACTGGCCCTGCGCGCGGCACAGGATCTTGATATTGCGGCAGGTGTTGCGTTTTACGGCACGCGTTTGCCGCAATATCTTGACCGCCCGCTCAAGGCTGCATTCCTTGGCCATTTCGGCAGCAAGGATGACCATGTTCCCGCCGAAATGCTTGATCAGGCCAAGGCTTATTTGCCGGATATGGAAATTCACATGTATGACGCCGGTCATGCCTTTGCCAATGATGCGCGCCCGTCCTATGTCGCGGATGCAGCCGATGTGGCACATGCCCGCACGGCCGAATTCCTTGCAAAACATGTCGGGTAATCCGGCCCGACCAAGTTTTGGCTTTACCACCACTTGCCTTGATCCTGCGTCCTAGCACGGCCGCCAAATGTGGCGCTGCCTGCCGGGCGCCTGACGGTATTTACGAGGATACCCATGCCCCCATCGCCAGATTATCTTCCCTTCCATCCCAACCCGTCCAAACCGAAATTCACCCTGCCCGAAGGAACCTGGGATGCCCATTGCCATGTCTTCGGGCCAGAGGCAGATTTTTCGTTTGCACCGGAACGGAAATACACCCCGGTCGATGCCGGCAAGGACAAACTGTTTGAGTTGCACAAATATCTGGGCGTTGATCGATCCGTCATCGTTCAGGCGACCTGTCATGGTGCGGATAACCGCGCGCTTGTCGATGCACTTCTGGCATCAAATGGCCGCTATCGCGGCATTGCCACCGTCCGCCCGGATGTCAGCAAGGAACATCTTGATGAACTTGATGCGGCTGGCGTGCGGGGTGTGCGGTTCAATTTCGTCAAACGACTGGTTGATGATACGCCGCGCGACCATTTCCTCAAGATCGTTGAAAAGATCAAACCGTATGGCTGGCACATAGTTGTTTATTTCGAAGCCGCCGACCTGCCGGGGCTTGAGCAGTTCCTGATCGATATGCCGGTAACGGTGGTGATTGATCATCTGGGCCGCCCCGATGTCACCAAGGGCGTTGATCACCCGGACTTTGAGCGTTTCCGCAAACTGGTGCGCGAAAATGACCATATCTGGGTCAAGGTCACCTGCCCGGAACGCCTGACAGTTGCTGGCCCGCCCTATGACGATGTTGTGGCCTTTGGCAAGGCGATCGTCGAAGACATTCCCGATCGCGTGATCTGGGGCACGGACTGGCCACATCCCAACATGAAAAGCCATGTGCCAGACGATGGCAAACTGGTTGACCATATTGCACGCGTTGCCCCCAAACCCGAACAGCAACGCGCCCTTTTGATCGACAATCCGACCCGTCTTTACGATCCGAAATAACCCGGTCGACCCGGATCAAACGAGAACACCCGACAACCGCAACACCATGTGCGCGATTGTCGGGTGTTTGTTTGTGCGGCGCGTTATTCGGCCAGTTCGCGCATCACCGAAATCAGATCGGATTTGCCTTCAAACCCGATGCCGGGCAGTTCAGGCATGGTGATATAGCCCTGTTCGACCTTTACGCTATCAGGGAAACCGCCATAGGGCTGGAACAGATCGGGATAGCTTTCATTGCCACCAAGCCCCAGACCGGCTGCGATATTAAGCGACATCTGATGCCCTCCATGCGGAATGCAGCGTTTCGGCGACCAGCCGTGAACCTTGAGAACATCAAGCGTGCGCAGATATTCAACAAGCCCGTATGAAAGCGCGCAGTCAAACTGTAACCAGTCCCGATCCGGGCGCATGCCGCCATGACGCAACAGGTTTCTGGCATCCTGATGGGAAAACAGGTTTTCCCCTGTTGCCATCGGGCCCGGATAAAAATCGGCAAGGGCGGCCTGAAGCTGATAATCGAGCGGATCGCCGGCTTCTTCGTACCAGAACAGCGGAAATTCGCGCAGCATCTTGGCATAGGCAATTGCGGTTTCCAGATCAAAGCGACCATTGGCATCGACCGCAAGCTGGGCCTCGTTACCGATTTCTTCCAGAACAGCTTCGATCCGGCGGCGGTCTTCGTCAATCGATGCCCCACCGATCTTCATTTTAACAACCGTATAGCCGCGATTTAGGTATCCGCGCATTTCCGCACGCAATGCCGAAAGATCCTTGCCCGGATAGTAATAACCGCCCGCGGCATAAACAAAGACCCTGGGATCGGCGTCGCCCCCGTATGTTTCGGCAAGCAGACGGAAAAGCGGTTTTCCCGCGATTTTCGCCACGGCATCCCAGACCGCCATATCCATGGTCCCGACCGCAACCGATCGTTCGCCATGCCCGCCGGGCTTTTCATTTTGCATCATCGCCGCCCAGATGCGATGCGGATCAAGGTTATCGCCCGCATCATTGATCAGGCTTTTCGGATCGGCCGACAATACGCGATCCCGGAACCGTTCCCGGATCAGGCCGCCCTGCCCGTAACGTCCGTTGGAATTAAAACCATATCCGACCACCCGGCGGCCATCCCGCACCTGATCGGTGACAACCGCCACCAAGCTGGCCGTCATTTTCGAAAAATCGATATAGGCATTGCGGATCGGGGATGCGATGGTTTTTGTAACTTCGACGATATCGACGATTTGCATGACCAGCTCTCTGTAATGGGCGTCGGTAAATGTGATGAATGACTACACATTAAGGCTTGCAAAGCCCATTCATCCAATGTGAACTGGGTCTATGTTTATACAGATTTGGCATAACCAGAATGGAATTGCGCTGGCTTGAAGATTTCATCGCATTGTGTGAGACGCTTAATTTTTCACGTGCGGCCGAAATCAGAAACATTACCCAACCGGCATTCAGCCGACGTATCCGGGCACTTGA
Source organism: Thalassospira sp. MIT121401 (assembly GCF_047125595.1). Taxonomy (NCBI): domain Bacteria; kingdom Pseudomonadati; phylum Pseudomonadota; class Alphaproteobacteria; order Rhodospirillales; family Thalassospiraceae; genus Thalassospira; species Thalassospira sp. MIT121401. The sequence goes on along the minus strand of NZ_CP138926.1, from coordinate 1,415,406 downwards.
AACCTGGGTCGGGGCGCCCCTGGTTGAACGCACCACGCATTCTGTTTCCCTGACCCCGTCCGGGGAACATTTCCTGTCCCATGCACGGGCAATCTGCTTTTCGCTGACACAGGCCAAGCGCGAGGCCGCCGAACTTGCGAAAACAGCCTGTACGTCGCTGAATATCGCAGCGACCCATGCACTGTCCTTTACCTTCATCCCGGAATGGCTACGCCGCCAGAATGAAGACATCGCACTGGGCCCGCTTAATCTGGTGTCGGACAGCATGCAGGCCTGTGAAAGCCGCATGCTCAAAGGTGAGACAGATTTTCTGATTGCCCATGCCCGGCCGGATGGCCCCGATGCCTCCAATACGCCCGATGGTTTGCAGCCATCCCTGTTTCAAAGCTGTGTGATCGGGCATGACAGACTGATGGCCGTGATCAGCCCATCACTTGCCGCAAGCGCGCACGCAACAAGGACGCCCGTGCCCTATCTGGCCTATAGCATGGAATCCGGGCTTGGCCGGATCATTGCCGCCAGCGATCAAAACGGCGAAATCGCACCGCAAGGCACCGCCAATTTCACATCCCATCTGGCGGCGACATTGCATTCGATGGTCAGAAATGGTGCCGGTTTCGCATGGCTTCCGGAAAGCCTGATCGCACGTGATCTTGAAACAGGACAGCTAGAACCCTTCGAGATATTCGAGTCATTTGAGCCCTTTGTCGCGGGCACGAACACGGGCACAAACCCGACCCCGTCCATCCCGCTTGAAATCCGCATTACCCGCCCGCGCCATCGCCGAAGTGCGCTTGCCGAACGGTTGTGGGCCCATGTCACCGGCCAGAAAGAAACCCGATCACCGCAATAAGCCGTGATCGGGTCAGGATATAAGGGAAACTGTTCTTATCGTTTCTTGGGGAGGTTAGCCTTGTTCGCGAACCGCATCGGCAATTGCCTTGCCACAGGTGACCGTATTTGCCGTACCGCCAAGATCGGCCGTCCGCAATTCGGTCGACAACAGGACCTTTTCAATCGCGCGCATGATGCCGTCATGGGCATCGGTATGGCCCAAATGATCAAGCATCATCGCACCTGACCAGATCTGGCCGATCGGGTTGGCAATGCCCTTGCCGGCGATATCCGGGGCCGAACCATGCACCGGTTCGAACAGCGACGGGAATTTGCGTTCCGGGTTGATGTTGCCCGACGGCGCAATACCGATGGTTCCGGTGCAGGCCGGACCAAGATCGGACAGGATATCGCCAAACAGGTTCGATGCGACCACGACGTCAAAGCGATCCGGGTTCATGACGAACTGCGCGGTCAGAATATCGATGTGATATTTGTCCCAGGTCACATCCGGATAGGACTTTGCCATTTCGAGAACACGTTCATCCCAATAGGGCATGGTGATCGAAATGCCGTTGGATTTGGTCGCCGATGTCAGATGTTTGCGCGGGCGTTTTTGGGCCAGCTCGAACGCATATTTCAGGATACGGTCAACACCGACCCGCGACATGACCGTTTCCTGAATAACGATCTCGCGATCCGTGCCGGGATACATTTTCCCGCCAACCGACGAATATTCACCTTCGGTATTTTCACGAACCACATAGAAATCAATGTCGCCCGGCTTGCGACCGGCAAGGGGTGATGGCACACCGGGCATCAGCTTTGCCGGGCGCAGGCTGACATACTGGTCAAAATCGCGCCGGAACTGGATCAGCGATCCCCACAGCGAAATATGATCGGGCACCGTATCGGGCCAACCAACCGCACCAAAGAAAATGGCATCGTGATTACCGATCTGTGCCTTCCAGTCATCGGGCATCATCTGGCCATGTTTGAGATAATAGTCGCAGGACCCGAATTCGAACGTATCAAACGCAAGATCGATCCCATAGACCTCGGCGGCTGTTTCAAGGACGCGAACACCTTCGGGCATGACTTCTGTGCCAATGCCGTCCCCGGCGATCACCGCGATCTTATGTTGTTTACCAGCCATTTCAGCCATTTCCTCCTTGTGGGACTAATTCAGATATCAATTAATCAATATTGCACGAAAATCATTCACATTCGTCAAAGTCGGCCCGGTAATCACCGCATCGCCAAGCCGCTCAAAAAAACTGTGACCGTCATTGTTTGCAAGATATTCTTGCGCCTTGACCCCGGCACCAATTGCGCGATCAAGGGTATCGGGTGTGATCAGGCCACCGGCAATTTCTTCGAGCCCGTCAACACCATCGGTATCCCCGGCAATCGCATAGACCCCGGACAAACCATTAAGCGCAACCGCCAACCCCAGCAGGAATTCCACATTGCGCCCGCCGCGCCCGTTGCCCTTTACGGTGACGGTTGTTTCGCCCCCGGACAATAACAGACAAGGGCGCGCAAACGGCTGCCCGCGCAGCACGATCTGACGTGCGATACCCGCCATGACCGTTCCGACGTCAGATGCTTCACCTTCGATCGCATCGCCAAGGATATGGGCGGTAATTCCCATATCACGCGCCTTTCGCGCGGCAGCTTCCAGCGCCATTTGCGGTGTTGCAATCAGAACGGCCTCACATTTTGCAATGCGCGGATCGTCATGTTTGATGCTTTCGGTTTCGCCATTTTCAAGCATGCCCCGCACAGCATCGGGAAGTGCGATGTCATAGCGGTCAATAATTGCCAGCGCGTCCGCACAGCTTGTCGGATCAGCAACGGTCGGCCCGGATGCCACATCCAGAAGACTGTCCCCCGGCACATCGGAAATCGCCAGGGTCACAACGCGTGCCGGATGGCACATCGCGGCCAGACGACCGCCTTTGACGTTTGAAATATGCCTGCGAACACAATTCATCTCGTCAATTGCCGCACCGGATTTCAACAGGGCACGGTTGATGTCGCGCAACCCGGCAAGATCCAGCGGCGCAACCGGATCAACCAGTAACGCCGATCCTCCGCCCGATATCAGACAAATGACCAGATCATCCTCACGCAGATCGCGCACAAGTTCTGTGATCTTCCGTATTGCCGCCAGTCCCGCAGCATCGGGGACCGGGTGGGATGCTTCGATGATTTCAATATGGTCGGTCGGTACCGCATGTCCGTATCGCGTGACCACACATCCCGACAATGGCCCTGACCAGTTCTGTTCGAGTGCGCGCGCCATCTTTGCCGATGCCTTGCCCGCACCGATCACAATCGTGCGTCCGTCTGGCGGCGCAGGCAGATGCGCCGGCACACAGATATCGGGATCAGCAGCACGCACAGCCGTTTCAAAAAGTTCCGTCAGGAACCTTTTGATCGCCGTGCTATCGCCAATGCCAGACATCATGTCATCCCCTGTCATCTGCCTGCCCACGATCAAACGTTATCGCCGTGGATTGCCGCAATCACGGCATCGGTCACCTGACGGGTGGTGGCTTTACCACCCAGATCGGGCGTATGCAGGGACGGATCAGCGGTAACGCGTTCCACCGCACGCATCAAACGATCCGATGCCGCCTTTTCCCCCAGATGATCGAGCATCATCACCGCACTCCAGAATGTAGCGACCGGGTTGGCGATGCCTTTGCCCGTAATATCAAAAGCCGACCCATGGATCGGTTCGAACATCGACGGGAAATTGCGTTCGGGATTAAGGTTTGCCGTCGGTGCAATGCCAAGCGATCCGGCAAGGGCAGCGGCAAGATCAGACAAAATGTCGGCATGCAGGTTGGTAGCAACGATGGTATCAATGGTTTCCGGGCGCAGGGTCATGCGCATGGTCATTGCATCAACCAGCATTTTGTCCCATTCGACATCCGGATATTCGGCCGCCACTTCCTTGGCGATTTCATCCCACATCACCATGCCGTTGCGCTGGGCGTTGCTTTTGGTGACCACGGTCAGTTTCTTGCGCGGGCGTGACCGGGCAAGGTCAAAGGCAAACCGCATGATGCGCGTGACACCGGCACGGGTGAAAATCGAAACTTCGGTTGCGACCTCTTCGGGAAGACCGACATGCGATCGACCGCCCTGCCCGGCATATTCGCCTTCGGAGTTTTCGCGCACGATCACCCAGTCAAGTTCGCCCTGTTTGACATTGCGAAGCGGGCTTTCAATACCCGGCAAAATACGGGTCGGGCGCACATTGGCGTATTGATCAAACGGCTGACAGATCGCAAGACGCAAGCCCCAAAGAGTCACATGATCTGGAACATCGGGCGCACCCACGGCACCGAAATAGATCGCATCATGATCCTTGATCTGATCGCGACCATCGGCTGGCATCATGATGCCGTGTTTTTTGTAGTAATCCGATCCCCAGTCAAAGCTGTCGAAGCTCATGGTGAAGCCACCATCCCGCTTTGCCAGGACATCAAGTACTTCTACACCGGCCGCAACAACCTCTTTACCAATTCCGTCACCCGGAATGGCAGCAATACGATAGTTCTTCATCACAAGTCTCTTCAGTTTGCAGATTAATTTTATACGGGTTTGACGCGTGTCCTAGAAAAGCGCGCCGGTTGGCATTCTGATCAGCAGCACTTCGGCCATCAGAAGATAAAGCCCCCCGACAATCACAAGCCCGCCGACCGCTTCGCCAAGGATGCGCTTGGCCGACATATGCTCGTAACAGGCAACGCGTCCCAAAATCAGGAAGGCCAGAATGGCAGCAATGCCAAAGCCGACCATCGGGATCACCGCCACCCAGACAATCATGGCAATGACCAAAGCAACCCGGCGTGCGTTTGAACTATTGTCAGCAACGCCCCCTTGCTCCGGACCTGCCGGTTTACGCAATATATTGAGCCCCAGAAGCATCAGTGACATGACAATGATCGCCACCGAAATCGTGCTGGGGAAAACCGACCCCATCGGGGTCATGGCAGATGTTTCCGCAAATGCCCAGACAGCCACACCAATCAGCAATACAGACAGGAACATACCCGCATGATCACGTGGTTTTGCCAGCTGTTTTTTCAATCCTGCCAGGGGTGCAAAACCGCTTTTCGCAACCGGTTCGACGTCACCCACGGTGGTTGATCCCTGACTGTCGGCATAGCTGCGCGCCGCATCAAGCGCGCGCTTCTTGGCGTTTTCCTTGCGCTTGGAAAAGACAAGCGGATAAAGCAGGGTAAAAGCGGCAAGGGCGACAATCGCCAGACTGATCGGACGCCCAAAGAACATACCGACAAGATTATGGGTCGCGTTGCCGATCAGATAGGACTGCACAAATCCCTGTTCGGCGATCTGACCGAGCACCAGACCAAGCACAATCGGCGACGGCGCAAAACCGCACCGGTTCAAAAGCCAGCCAATCACACCAAGCGCCAGCATCATCTGCACATCATGCAGGTTGCTGTGGATGGCAAAGCTGCCGACAACGGTCAAAAAGGCAATGGTCGGAACCAGAAGGGTCTTGGGGATTGATGCAATCGACTTATAGGCATAGCGCCCGATCAGCAAACCGGCCGGCAACATCAGGGCCGTTGCAATCAAAAGACCAAAGATAAAGGTGTAAACGATATCGCCCTGCTGGGAAAACAGCGTCGGACCAATCTTGATCCCCTGTACCAGCAACGCGCCAAGAATGACCGCATCGGGCGGCGTACCGGGAATACCCAGAACCAGGGTCGGGATGAAACCGCCACCAACTGTTGCGTTATTGGCAGATTCCGTTGCGATAATGCCATCGGGTGCGCCATTGCCGAATGTTTCGGGCTTTTTCGATGACCGCCGTGCTTCGGAATAGGAAACCAGTCCGGCAATCGATCCACCCGCACCAGGCAAAACCCCGATCACAGTCCCGATGATCGAGCTGCGCAGAACGTTGAATTTGCTTTCCCAGGCGATGCCGAATGCTTCGCGCAGGCGAATGCCACGGTTGCCCTGCTCTACCTTCAAATGCGGGTCCGGCGTTGCAACCAGATCAATCAGAACCGGGATGCAATAAAGTCCGATCAGTGCCGATACGATATCAAACCCGCCCAGCAACATATGGGTGCCCATCGTAAAGCGGATATCACCGCCCACCACAGCAACGCCCACCATCGCCAGCATCAGACCAATACAGCCGCCCAGCAATCCCTTGATGGTGTTGCCAACCGACAGGGCCGAAATCAAAGTCAGTCCGAAAATCGCCAACCAGAAATATTCCGGCGGGCCAAAGGCAAGTGCCACCTTGGCCAGCGGTGGTGACAGCAGCAACAGGAACACACCCCCGACGAGCCCGCCTACAACAGAAGCAAGCGTCGCCAGTGTTACTGCAAGACTGCCATCACCACGTTTGGCCATCGGGAAACCGTCAAAGGTCGTGGCGATCGCCGACGGGGTTCCCGGTGTGTTGACCAGAATGGCGGCAAAGGCACCGCCATAAATGGCGCCGGTATAGATCGCACCCAGTGCAATCAAACCGGTCGCCGGATCCATGGTAAAGGTAAACGGGACCAGAACGGCCACCGCCATGGTTGCCGAGAGTCCCGGCAAAGCACCGATTACAGTGCCCAGAATGACGCCACCAAGTGCCATAAGAATGTTTAGTGGCGTCAAGGCATTAACAAGATAACCCAAGAGCTCCATGACGATGGACCTTTCCAATCCCAATCTTTTTATTGTCGCAGTTTCAAATGTTTCAGACCGGGCACTTACCGGTTGGCAATGCCCAGTTTTTCTGCGATTTCGCGGTATTCTTCGGATTTGGCCGCGACAAAGTCATTGATGAAGTCATAGGAAATGTCGGTCAGAACAAAGCCCGCATCTTCCATCTTTTTCTGGAATTCCGGGTTGTTGTTCACATCGGTGATCAGCTGCGAAATCTTTTCGCGGATCGGTTCCGGGGTTGAACTTGGAACGGCAACACCACGGAATGCACCACCGACAATGTTGTAACCCAGTTCCTTGAAGGTCGGAACATCCGGGAATGCCTTGACGCGCTGTTCGGACGCAACAGCAAGCATACGCATGCCATCACCGTTATTCACACCGGACGTGACATAGTTGAAACCACCGGTGGTCTGGCTGCCAAGGATCGCGGTAACGGCCGGACCGGTGCCGCTGAACGGGACATAGGTGGTCGTGATACCGGCCAGTTCATCGAACTGAACCTGACCCAGATGGTTGGCCGAATTCGATCCCGAACCGCTCAGCGTGACAAGACCCGGATTGGCTTTTGCATATTCCACAAGTTCGCCAAGCGACTGGAATTCACTGTCTTTTGGAACGAACAGGGCGTTCGGGGTGTAATGGAAGAAGTTGATATAGGTAAGGTCCTTGGTTTCGTACCCAACGTCCTTTTCCATCGGCTGAAGGATCGTATGGGGCAGGTTGATGCCCATGATCGTATAGCCGTCACCTTCCATGCCGTTAAGCTGTGACCAGGCCTGTGCACCGCCGGCACCCGCCATGTACTGGATCACAAAGGACTGGCCAGCCAGTTCTTCCAGATAGGGCTGCTGGAAACGTGCGGAAACATCAGACTCGCCACCCGCGTTGAACGGAATGATGTAGTTGATCGTCTTTTCCGGATATTCGGCAAATGCCTGTGTTGAAACCAGGGTTGCAGCCATGGCTGCCGCGATTGCGAGCTTACGCATTGGTATTCCTCCCGTAGAATGAACAGCACCAACTTTGTTGGCACCGGCTGGTCACGAAGGGACGGCAAAGCACACCCGGCCCCGTCACCAGCTGTTTCCCTGATGTCATTGCGGGCTTTTGTGGCGCAGTAGGACACGCGTATTTGGCTTGAATCATTTGCCCGAATGACTCTTGCAGTGTAGATTTTTTAGTTATTCATTATAATTTCTGATTATTCATTTCATTGTGTCGCACAGGTTAAGAATGTCATCAGACAGTGATCTCGGCTTTTTCGTTCTTCTCGTCCGCAAGGGCAGCCTGAGTGCAGCCGCCCAGGAGCTGAACCTGTCACCGCCTGCGGTCAGCAAACGGCTGGCCAAACTTGAAGATCGACTTGGGGTGCGTTTATTGAACCGGACCACCCGCCGGATCAGCATGACCAGCGAGGGCGAGGCCTATTACCAAAGCGCGATCCAGATCATGCGCGAAATCGAAGAACTCGAAGAACGGGTTTCCCATGCCAGCGAAACCCCGAGCGGGCTTTTGCGCATCAATGCAACTTTCGGGTTCGGGCGCGAATATGTGGCCCCGGTGATTTCAGAATTCTCCCACCTTTATCCCGAGGTCGAGGTCCAGCTTCTTTTGACCGATGCACCGATGAACATGGTTGAAGAAGGCATTGATCTTGGCATCCGGTTCGGGGGATTGCCCAATTCGCGTATCACTGCGCGCAAGCTGCTCGCCAACAGGCGGTTTTTATGTGCGGCCCCGTCCTATATCGAAAAGCACGGCATGCCGCGCAGTCTTTCGGACCTGATCAACCACAATTGCATCATCCTGCGTCAGGACAATGATGTTTATGATGTCTGGAAATTACAGCGTGGTCAGCATTCCGAAACGGTCAAGGTGCATGGCACACTCAGCAGCAATGATGGTGAAATTGCACTGGGCTGGGTGATGGACGGGCTTGGCATCATGTTGCGGTCCGAATGGGATATTGCCCGCCACGTCAAGGCAGGCCGCCTGCAACTCGTGCTGCCGCAATATGCCCATGTCGATGCCGATATTTATGCCGTGTATCCGGAACGTCACAACCTGTCGGCCAAGGTGCGCATTTTTATCGATTTCCTGCATCGCAAATTGCGCAAGCACACCAGCGACAACACCTAGGAATAGGAATAGGAGCAGGCACCACAGCGATGTTCTCGGGTGCCTGTTGACGTTTGCCGCAATCAGCTATGTGCGCCGGCACCAAGACGGCGGGAAATATCCTTTGTCACTGCGATCAGACGTTCACGGCATTCTTCGACCGATGCCACCGACGTTCCCGACAGGCGCTGGATAAACGGTACGGTCAGTGCCGCCACGACCTTGCCCGAAAAATCAAAGATCGGCGCCGAAAGGTTCAAGACCCCCGCAATGGTCAGCGACTGTGATTCACAATATCCCGCTTCCTTGACCTTGGGCAGGTCATCAAGAAATGCCTGATACTTGTCTGCCGGTTCGGTCCCGACATCCTTCATCAGATTATCAAGCCCATCCTGATCCATCCACGCCGCCAGCACCCGACCCGATGCCGTGTCAAAAATATTGATCTGCGCGCCCAGGCGAACAGCGGTGATGTTGTTGTCCTGACAATCGACCTGCGCAATCACAAGCACCTTGCCCGAATGAATGATCGCCAGATGCATCGACTGGTTAACTTCATTTGCAAGACGTTGCATCGCATCGCCCGCGATCGAAGTCAGACGACGGATCGGCGGATGGCGGTGTGCAACTTCAAACATCTTGGTCGTCAGTTGATAACGGTCGTCTTCTTCGCGCTGTTCGATATAGCCGCGCTGACACAACACCATCAGCATCCGGAAGATTTCCGATGTGTTGCGGTTCAGCTGCTTGGCAATGGCGATTTGCGACAATCCGTCCACTTCAGAGGCAAGCAGTTCAAGGATATCGAGCCCCTTTGACAATGCCGGGGCACGGTATTTTTCCTGATCAATCTGGTCGTCGGTCTTGCCGTTCATATGTCCTCGCAGGCGGATAAAAACCGGTTGATTTCGGTCGGCGGAGTATATGCGGGCCAGCCTCATTGTGGCAACTGACCCCGTGATGCGCAAATCATAATATCAAATATAAAACATTCTTTCATTTATAAATGTTCAGCATTAAACTGCGGCAAGGAGGAAACGCAAGAATGACTGAACACAAGAAAATCAGGGGCATGACCTGGTCTGATCCGCGGGGATATGACCCGCTTGTCGCGGCCAGCCAAACATTCCGCGACCGGCATCCCGATGCGGATATTGTCTGGGACAAACGATCGCTTCAGGGGTTTGAAAGCACCCCGGTCGAAGAACTGGCAGAAACCTATGACCTGATCATCATCGACCATCCCCATGTCGGGGCTGTTGTTGAAAAAAACTGCCTGTTGCCGATCGACAGGTTTGCCGAAAAAACTGCGCTTGAACGTCTGTTTGCCGAAACCGTGGGCAAAAGCTATCAAAGCTATGCCTATGACGGTCATCAATGGGCCTTGCCGGTTGATGCCGCCTGCCAGGTGCAGGCCATCCGCCCGGACCTTGTTTCTGCGCCCGTCAAAACATTTTCCGATGTGATTGCGCTGGCCAAAGACGGCCGGGTCGTATGGCCGCTTCTGGCCCCCCATGTTCTGATGTCATTCTTCAGCTTGCTGGCAAATTCCGGCGCCCCTTTTCCGGTTACCCGTGGCACGGCAATCAATCACACCGCCGCCCTTGATGTGATCGGGGCGATGGCAACGCTTGCTGATCTTGTCGATCCTTCCTGCCTGACAATGGATCCGATTGCAGCACTTGATGCCCTGTGTGAGGACAATACATTTGCCCTGTGCCCGTATGTCTATTTGTACGCGCCCTACGCGCGGGCCAATTACCGGGCCAATCGCATTGCCTTCCACAATATGCCGTCGCTTGGCGCGTCCGGCCCGCTTGGCTCCGCCCTTGGTGGCACCGGGATTGCGGTGTCATCACAAACCAAACATCCCGATCTTTGCGTTGAATTCGCCCTTTGGGTTGCGTCGGCCGATATCCAGCGCGGCCTTTATGCCACCCATAACGGTCAACCGGGCAATGCGGTTGCCTGGGGGGATGCGACGGTCAATGCGCCGGTCGGGTCCTGTTACAGCAATACCCGCATGACCCACGAAGCCGCGTGGCTGCGTCCGCGCCATGACGGCTATATGGCGTTTCAGGAAGACGCATCGCACATCCTTCTCGATGCGCTGACCGGAAAAACCGATCCTAAATCGGCCCTTTTGGCCCTTGAGACACGTTTTGACGAAAGCTTTGACCATGAATGACATGCTGCCGCTTAAGGGACTTAAGGTTCTTGATTTCTCGCAGTTTCTTGCCGGCCCCTATTGCGCTCTGAAACTGGCGGACCTTGGCGCGGATGTGGTCAAGGTCGAACGATCCGGCCTTGGCGATCTGTCACGTTATCTGTATCTGACCGACACCAGGATTGCCGGTGAAAGCACGATCTTTCACGCGATCAACCGCAACAAACGTTCGGTTGCGGTGGACCTTAAATCCGATGATGACAAGGCCCGCCTGACCCAACTGGTCCGTGATGCCGACGTCATCTTGCAGAACTTCCGTCCCGGCGTGATGGAACGCCTTGGCTTTGGCTATGAAGCCGTCAAAAAAATCAATCCCACTGTCGTATATGGCACCGTAACCGGTTATGGATCGGATGGGCCGTGGGTGGACCTTCCGGGGCAGGATTTGCTGGCACAGGCACGATCAGGGGTCATGTGGTTGTCCGGTGGACGTGACCATGGACCGGTTGCCATGGGCCTTCCGATTGCCGATGTGCTGGCCGGATCGGCCCTGGCGCACGGGATTCTGGCCCTTTTGTATCGCAAGGCGACGCAAAATATCGGCGGCTATGTCGAGACATCCCTGATCGAAGTTCTGGCCGATCTGCAATTTGAATTGCTGACCACCTGGTTTAACGACGGCAACCGCACCCCGGAACGGTCAAAAAACAATCCGGCCCATGCCTATCTGGCAGCACCGTACGGGGTTTATGAAACTGCTGACGGGCATATCGCCATTGCGATGGGCAAGCTTGACCTTCTGGCAACGATCACCGGCCTTGCACCTGAAATCGCCGGACTGGATGCCTTCAAACAGCGTGATGAAATCAAGGCCGGTCTTGCCGCACAGCTTAAAACCAGAACCAGCGCAAGCTGGATGGATGACTTCGTTGCCAATGATATCTGGGCGGCCCCGGTGATGGATTGGGACGGCGTGGTTGCAAGCGGTGTCTTGCAGACACTTGATATGGTTCAGAATATCGAACGCGGTGATGTTGCAATGAAAACCACCAAATTGCCGCTGCGCATTGACGGTGTGCGCCCGTCATCTTCCCGTGCCGCACCGGAACTTGGTGATGCGAACGGGTTGCTTGAAACCGGCTGGTAAGCCAAAACCCACGAAACAAAAAAAGCGCGGCATCATCACAATGCCGCGCTTTTTATTTGTCATACAATTGGATCAGTCGTCATTCACGCAGACCTGACGCTGGGTACCCAGACGATCAATGCCCAGTTCGACCACATCACCGGCCTTAAGGTAACGCGGCGGGTTGAAACCAAGACCGACACCCGGGGGCGTACCCGTCGAAATGATGTCACCCGGATGCAGGGTAAAGAACTGAGACAAATAGGAAATCAGGTGCGGCACACGATAAACCATGGTCGCGGTCGATCCGTCCTGAACCCGTTCGCCATTCACATCAAGCCACATGCCAAGATTGTCAAAATCGCCCACCTCGTCAGGGGTCACAAGCCACGGACCGGTCGGACCGAAATTGTCTGATGATTTGCCTTTGGACCACTGACCGGCACGTTCGATCTGATAGGCACGTTCGGAAACGTCATTGATCAGACAGAAACCGGCAACATGATCAAGTGCATCGGCTTCGGAGACGTATTTGGCTTTCTTGCCAATGACAAAGCCAAGTTCGACTTCCCAGTCGGTCTTTTCCGAGCCGCGCGGAATAATGATCGGATCATTCGGACCGCAAATTGCCGAGGTATATTTGGCAAAAATCACCGGCTCCGGCGGGACTTCCATACCGGATTCTGCGGCGTGATCGGCATAGTTCAAACCGATGCAGATGAATTTGCCGGTCTGACCGACACAGGCACCAAGACGCGGATTGCCTTCGACAATCGGCAGGCTTTCCGGATCGATTGATTTCAGATAATCAAGGCGGGTCAGAATGTCACCCGCGATATCATCAACATGGGCCGAAAGGTCGCGCAGATTGCCATTGGCATCGACCAGTGCGGGCTTTTCTGCACCGCGTTCTCCGTAACGTGCGAACTTCATATTACGTCCAATCCTTTGTTCAAATTCCGATCAGGCGGTCCAGCCACCATCAACAACATGCACAGCACCGGTGGTAAAGCCGCTTTCATCTGATGCGAGATACGCAACCAGTGCTGCAATTTCGTCCGGCTTGCCGATACGGCCCATCGGCTGGCGCGCGATAAATGCCTTAAGCGCGCCTTCGTAATCCCCCGTCGCCCGCAGACGTTCATGCAGACTGGGGCTGTCCACGGTTCCCGGTGCAATCGCGTTGCACCGAATGCCCTGGGTAACGTGATCATTGGCAATTGCCTTGGTCATGCCGGCCACTGCCGCCTTTGACGCCGAATAGATCAGACGGTTGACCGGCCCTGTTACCGGCCCCGCAACCGAGGCCATATTGATAATCGAACCTTTGCCTTTTTCAAGCATACCGGGCAGGACCGCACGGATCATGCGGAACTGGGATTTGACATTCAATTCAAACGCAAAGTCCCATTCTTCTTCGGTTGCTTCAAGAATGGTGCCGTTGTGAACGATCCCGGCACAGTTAAACAGAACATCAACCGGACCAATGTCATTGATCAATGCCGTGATCGCATCCTTGTCGGTGACATCAAGTTTGCGGGCCTCGATGCCGTCAATGGCACCAAGTTCGGCAAGGGCAGCGTCATTGACGTCTGTTGCAATCACACGACCGCCTTCGGCCGCAAGCCGTTCGGCCGATGCCCGGCCAATGCCCTGACCGGCAGCGGTGACCAAACACAGTTTTCCTTCTAGTCTTTTCATAATTCCTCCTCAGACCGCTGGCAGGCACGACGGCCCGATCGGATCAAATGATTTGTAAGTCAGAATGAATTCCCGATGACCAAGGGCCTCGGATTTGGTTTGCGCACCCTTGGCGACATTGACGACCAGATTGCGGATTTCCTGTCCGACCTCGGCGATGGATCGTTTGCCTTCGATGATGTCACCGGCATTGACATCCATGTCGCCTTCAAGGGCGCGATAGGTATCGGGGTTTGCACAGATCTTGATGACCGGGGATATGGCCGATCCGACAACCGATCCACGCCCGGTGACAAACAGGGTCATATGTGCGCCACTTGCGATCATCTCGACGATTTCGGCATTGTCCGAAATATTGGGGAAGCCAAACCGGACTTCGCCATCGGGCACCACATCCATCAGATAAAGCCCGCCGCGTGGCGGCACGTCACCGGGTTTGATCAGACCGGAAATCTGGCTATCCCCGGATTTGACATAGGCACCCAGACTTTTTTCCTCGATCGTGGAAAGACCGCCTGCGGCATTGCCGGCCGCGAACGAGCCATAGCCAAGCGTTGCGTAATACCGTTCGGCCTTTTGCACCGCCGCGCGAAGTTCTTCGCCCAGTTCCGGGGTTTTGGCACGTTCGGCCATGATGTCTTCGCAACTGATCAGTTCGCCGGTTTCTTCAAAGATACAAGCAGCCCCCTCGGCGATCAGAAGGTCAAATGCCTTCCCCGCCGCCGGGTTGCCGGAAATGCCAGACGTCCCGTCAGACCCGCCGCAAATCGTGCCAATGATCAATTCATTGACCCCCATCGGGGCACGTTCGACCGTGGCGACTTCATCAAGTGCGGCACGCACCCAAGCGCGCCCGGTTTCAACCGTTTTTGCCGTACCGCCGGATCGCTGGATGACAAGGGTTTCAACCGGGCGCCCGGTGCTTGCAACGGTTCCCTTTGCGCGCACCTTGTCAAAGCTTTCGCAGCCAAGCGACACGAACAGAACCGCACCGACATTGGGATGGGTGCAAAGCTGCCCCATCACACGGGCAGCATATTCATTGGGGAAACATCCCGGAAACCCGATCAATTGCACGTCTTCATCATCAAAACCGGCAACGATTTTCGATGCGACGAAATGCGCACATTCAACCAGATAGGCAACAACGACTGTATTGCGGATCCCTTTGCGCCCGTCAGAACGCAAATAGCCTTGGAATTTTTCTGTCATTTGGGCGTCTCCGGGCTCTGCCCATCCGCATCCTGAAGCGCATGGGTCGGGGTATAGGCAGAACGGATATTGTGGATGTGAACATGTGTGCCTGCGGCGATATCAGCCGTCGCAATACCGATCGGCATCCCGTATTTCAGGATGCGTTCACCCGCCGCGATATCGCGAAAGGCAATCTTGTGGGCAAGCGGGATGGCATGGGCAAGCGTAACCGTGCTGTCAGCCAGCTTGACTTCCGTCCCGGCCGGGGCAGATGCCCGGGCCACCAGCACATTGTCATCGGGATGAAGATGCAGGAACGGTGCGGTCATGGCTTCATCTCCACCATATAGATGTGATCGGCCACAAGGGCTGTTTCGCCATTCTGCTTGGTGACGGTCAAACGTTCGGTCACCCGTCCGTAACCCGGGCGTTTTTCCATCACTTCCTTGGCGATGATTTCGACCCGCGATTTGATCGTATCACCGATAAAGACCGGTTTGACGAACCGCATACGATCATAACCATATGAAAATGCCACAGGATTGATAATCGTCGCGGTCAAACCGACCCCGATGGTAAAGACCATCGTGCCATGGGCGATCCGTTGTCCGAACGGCAAGGTTTTGCAGAATTCCTCATCAAGATGATGCGGAAAAAAATCCCCGGAATGACCGGCATGAACCACAAAGTCCGTTTCCGTGATCGTACGGCCAACCGTGTCGCGCCCTTCGCCGATTTCGTAATCTTCGTAATATTTGGTTTGCTCAAGCATCGGGTGCCTCCTTGATCGGATGCATCGGAAGGGCCGAACTTTCATAAGCGGCCTCGACCAGTGCCATGGTATGCCATGCGTCCTCGGCCGAACCTTCAAGCGCATCATCCATCCCGGCCGCAAAACGCTGTACCTGGGCAAAGCGCCCGTGGAAGGCTTCGATGAACCAGTTGCCGACCAGATCAATCTGGCGCCATTCACCATCGGTGTTCAGCCACAGCTCGTCGGGCTCGCCTTTCGGGTAATCAAGGTTGACGCCCATTTTCATATAGGCCGCCCCCTTGGTGCCGCAGATCCGGAATTCGCAGGCCTGGAATTTGCGCCCAAAGGCATGATTGTGATTGATCGACAGGTTGCAGCGAACGTCATGACCGTAATCAAGCATGATCGCGCTTCGGGTATTGGAAACCGTTGATGACGGATGGCCAATTGTGCGCGCATGAACGCCCGCAGGATTGCCCAGCAAGTCGCGGACGAAATCCAGATAATGGATCGAATGCAACAGGATCTCGACCCGTGGCAAATCGGCAAGAAACGCCCAAAGATGCCACGGCGTATCAAGCGCCAGCCAGGCGTCGAAATCAACGATATCGCCAAGCAGCCCCTTGGCGATGGCATCCTTGATCGCCAGTGAATTCGGCGCAAAACGAAGCTGGAAATTGACCGCGGCCTTGATGTTTTTGCGACGCAGGACCGAGATGATCCGATCCGCTTCCCCCAGATCGGAACCAAGCGGCTTCTGGATTACGGCAATCGCACCATCGGGCAATGCTTCGAGCAATTCCGGAATGGCTGCGGGCGGCACGGCAAGATCAAAGACAACACCAGCCTGACTTGCGGCCTGTTCAAGCGTTTCAAAGGCAATTGTGCCCCACGCACCTGCAACTTTCTGTGCCTTGGCCAGATCGGGATCATAAATCCCGGCCACCGGCACCTTCAGATCGCGATAGGCCGGAAGATGGGCATCGGTCACGATGGACCCCGATCCAAAAATCACAACCGGTGTGACTTTTTCAGGCATTTCGACGGTTTGGCGCAGATCAGTCATGGTGGAAGACCTCCGGCATTTCGGCCCACCATTCGCCATCGGCCCGACTGTCCAGCGGACGCTGAAGCGGCATGCAATGAGACCACCACCGCTGGGTTTCCGGGTCGGCGGCCATTTTTGCCATGTCAGCTTCGAAATCGGTGCCTACATATTCGAAATAGGCAAACAGCAGGTTTTCCGGTTCTTTGAGGAAAATCGAATAATTGCGGATATTGCAATCAGTTATCTTGGCAAGCACGCCGGGCCATACATCGGCATGCAGCCTTTTATATTCGGCAATGGCGTCCGCGCCGATCCCGATCAATTGTCCATGACGGGTCATTGATGTGCCTCCGTAATTTCGAATGCGCTTCCTGCGACCGTTAATACGGCAAGTTTGTCGTGATCCCATTCGATCCCGAGGCCCGGCGTCATCGGCGCAAGCGCATTACCGCCTTCGCGTGCCATCGGGGCTGCGATGTCTTCAAGCTGGGGGATGTATTCAAGCCAGGGCGCATTGGGCACCGCGCAAACAAGGCTTACATGCAGTTCCATAAGGAAATGCGGGCAGATCGCGATGTTATGGGCTTCGGCCAGATGCGCGACCTTGAGCCATGGCGTAATCCCGCCAATCCGGGCCACATCGGCCTGCACAATCTCACAGGCAGCCTGTGCGATATAATCGGCAAACTGACCGGGGCTATACATGCTTTCACCCACAGCAATCGGCACGCGTGACTGGGACTGCAACCGGGCATGGCCCGCAATATCATCAGCCGGAAGCGGTTCTTCAAACCATGCGATATTCAGGCGCTCAAGCATCGGCAAGCGACGCTTGGCCTCCCCCGATGTCATCGACTGATTGGCATCGGTCATGATTTCATAATCATCACCAAGTGCATTGCGGACCGCTTCCAGACGTTCGCAATCCTGTGCCACAGTCGGTTTGCCGATCTTTACCTTGGAGCCAAGAAAACCGGCTTCTTCTGAGGCAATGGCATCTTCGACAAGTGCATCGGGTGACAGATGAAGCCACCCGCCTTCGGTCGTGTACATCGGCACCGACGATTTCGCCCCGCCCGCCAGAATATGAAGCGGCAAGCCGGTTTTAACCCCGCGCATGTCCCAAAGGGCCGTGTCAATTGCCGCAAGGGCAAGCGACATGATCGGTCCGACCGCCGTGGCATGCGAACAGAATAACAGATCCCGCCAGATGGCTTCGATCCGGTCAGCATCCTGCCCCATCAGGCGCGGCAACAGCGTTTCTTTCAACAGCGACAGGATCGCGGGTCCGCCATCACCGATGGTGTAGCTGTATCCCATGCCCTTGACACCATCCGCATCACGCAAAACAACAAAGATCGTTTCCTGTGAATTGAATGACTGAATCGCATCCGTGCGCACGACCTTGGGTTCAAGATCGACCATAAAGGCATTTGCAGATGTAATGCGCGCCATTGATCAACCTCACTTGCGAAGGGTTGCGCCGGTTTCGGCATCAAACAGATGACATTTGTCGAGCATGATCTGGAAAGTCATGCGCTCGCCACTTTGGACCGGACGGGGATTTAGCATCTTGGCCTGGACTTCGGTTCCGGCAAGCGTCGCAAACAGAAGGGTCTCGGTACCAAGCGGCTCTGTCAGATCAACTGCCATTTCGACCTCGGCCATATGTTCACCACGTGGCAGGGCATGACCAACCGGCATGATATTGTCGGCCCGCACGCCAAAGGTCACAGCCTGACCGTCCTGTATTGCATAGCCGGGTGGAACCGGCAGGCGGGTGCCGTCGGCAAATTCAAGCTCATTGCCTTTCACCACACCATCGAGAAGGTTCATCGGCGGGGAACCAATAAAAGTCCCGACAAAGGTGTTTACCGGGTTTTCAAACACATCCAGTGGGGTCCCGACCTGTTCGATATGGCCATCGCGCATGATCACAATCCGGTCGGCCAGCGTCATGGCTTCGACCTGATCGTGGGTGACATAGATGATGGTGGATTTCAGTTTCTGATGAAGCTTTTTGATCTCGACCCGCATCTGGGTACGCAGCTTGGCATCAAGGTTTGAAAGCGGTTCATCAAACAGGAAGACTTCCGGGTGACGGACAATTGCACGCCCCATCGCCACACGCTGGCGCTGACCACCGGACAAGGCGCCCGGTTTGCGATCAAGCAACGGCGTCAGGGACAGGATTTCGGCGGCTTCGTCAACGGCCTTGTCGATTTCGGCCTGTGACTGTTTGGCAATCTTGAGCGAGAAACCAAGATTTTCACGCACCGTCATATGCGGATAAAGCGCGTAGTTCTGAAACACCATCGAGATGTTGCGTTCACGTGGTGGCAGATCGTTTACAACACGTCCGCCAATTTGCACTTCACCGCCGGAAATGCCTTCAAGACCGGCAACCATGCGCAGTGTCGTCGATTTGCCACAGCCCGACGGACCGACCAGCACGACAAATTCGCCATCCGCGATATCAAGATTGATGGAATGAACAACTTCAAGCGGGCCGTATTTTTTGACGACATCGCGAAGGTGGACCTGAGCCATTTTATTATCCTTTCACACCGCCAAAAGTAAGGCCGGCAATGAGATGTTTCTGCACGAGGAATGTCAGGATCAGCGCGGGGATAATCATCAACACCGCAAGCGCACACATCCCGCCCCAATTCAGGGTAAATTCAGACGTAAAATCGAGAAGCCCGACTGGCATGGTCTTTGACGTGGTCGAACGGGTCAGCTGGGATGCCAGCGCATATTCGTTCCACGATGTCAGGAAGGCAAAGATACCCGCCGACGCAATACCGGCACGTGCGACCGGGAATTCGACACGCCAGAATGCCTGCCAACGGGTGCAGCCATCGATCTCGGCGGCCTCGGCAAGTTCCGGCGGCACCTGACGGAAGAACCCGTCAATCAGCCAGATCGTGAACGGAATGTTCAATGCGACATAGGCCAGGATCAGACCAAAATGGGTATCGATGATCCC
The DNA here is from genome assembly GCF_047125595.1 of Thalassospira sp. MIT121401. Lineage (NCBI taxonomy): Bacteria > Pseudomonadati > Pseudomonadota > Alphaproteobacteria > Rhodospirillales > Thalassospiraceae > Thalassospira > Thalassospira sp. MIT121401. Next base: position 1,395,748 of record NZ_CP138926.1, on the reverse strand, counting down.
GATCCGCGCAAACAGGATGAATAACGGCAGCGAAAGCGCCACACCGGGAACAGCCCGCGTTACCATCAGACCGACAAACATGCCGCCCTTGAAATTGAACTTGTAGCGCGCAAAGGCATAGCCGCCTGCCATCCCGATCAGAATGGCAATCACGGTTGAGGTAACCGAAATAACCAGCGAGTTGGCAAAATAGGTCAGAACCGGCACCCCGCCCTCGCCGATACCACTGAACATGGCGCGGTAATGATCAAGGTTAAGCTCGTTGGGGATCCAGACCGGTGGTTTGGCCATGATTTCGACCGTCGGGCGGAAAGAATTCAGAACAATCCACAGGCCCGGCACGCACAGCACCATCATGGCACTGAAAAGACCAAAGAAATGCAGGCCCTTAAGGGTATAGCGACGCATGCGATGATTAAGGTTACTTGGCATGATTTACGCCCCCATCCCGAGTTCTTTGCGCGACTGCGTCAGTTTCTTGAAGAAATAGATGGTGAAGAAAATCGCCAGAAAGATCGAAATATAGCCCATGGCATTGGCATACCCCATGCGGGCATCGACATAGCCGGTCCGCCCGATCAGGGTCCAAAGCAGTTCGGTACGACGTGCCGGGCCACCATTGGTCATGATCTGCACGATGTCATAGGCACGTGCGACATCAAGGGACCGGATCGCCATCGCGATATAGATAAAGGGCATCAGGAACGGCAGGGTCACATAACGGAACGACTGCCATGCGGTGCATCCATCGACCTTTGCGGCTTCCAGCGGATCACGCGGGATCGCATACAGACCGGCAAGAATAAGAATTCCAAAGACCGAGGTTGCAGTCCAGATCTCGGCAAAGATGATTGAAAACATCGCCAATTGCCCGTCAACCAGCCACGGGATCGCCTGATCGGTGATGCCAAGCGACTGAAGCGCGTTATTCACCAGACCGACATTGTCATTGAAGATGAATTTGAACTGAAAGCCGACCAGGATCGGCGAAAACATCATCGGGAACATCATCATGGTGCGCAAAAGACGTTGTCCCTGCGTCACCTTGGACACCATCAAAGCCAGCCCCAGACCAAACAGCATCTCAAGATTGAGTGCCACGGTCAGCAACAGAACTGTTCGCCCGAAAGCCGCCCAGAACTTCACATCCGTCAGGGCCTTTTCATAGTTGAAAAAGCCCACCCAGTTGAAAATGCTGTCAGGCCGGGTCAGCCGATACGAGGTGAAACTCGAATATAATGACAGGACGAGCGGAATCAGCACGACGGCCGATAGAATAATGATGGCTGGCAACAAAAGAACCAACCACGGTGGAAGCTTCAAGCGATTCATCGGGATGTCCCATTGATCGGCACGGACCTGTGCCCGCGCATTTGGGTCAGAGGATGGTCAGGCGGCGCAACACCCGAAATTGCGAATTGCGCCGCCACAAGTCTGGCTTAGTAGACGCCTTCTTCCTGCATCAGATCGTCAACGGCTTCGGACGCATCCGCAAGCGCATCATCAACCGACTTATCACCAAGAATGGCGGCCTGAAGTTCAGGATAGATCAGGTTGGTTGCCTCGATCCAAAGCGGGGTCGGCGGGACGGCAAATGCAGTTGCCGCAGTTTCCTTGAATGCCGCCAGCACTTCACGACGATACGGATCGTCTTTGGCCTGTTCGGAAATGTAATCCCAAACTGCGGTGCGGGTCGGAAGCGGTCCGGCCGCACTTTCAAGTTTCTGGCTGTCTTCGTTGGTCAGGAATTCGACCAGCGACGCCGCGGCTTCCTTGTTCGCGCAATCTTCGGTCACGGAAAAACCGTGGAAGCCCGACCAACCGGTACGCACACCTGCCGACCCTTTGGGGGCCGGTGCGACACCGACATTGCCAGCCACTTTCGAAGATGACGGATCATTAAAGAAACCGGCCCAGCCCGGCCAATCCAGGTTCAGCGCAATGGTGCCCGACGCAAAGCCGTTGCCCAGGTCATCCCAGAGATAGTTGGTCGTGCCGGCCGGAACGGCTTTGGCATTATAAAGATCGACAAACCACTGAAGGGCGCGCTTGCCTTCTTCGGAATCAAAAGCCGGCGAGAAATCGTCATTAAACAGTTTGCCGCCTTCGGCAACGACCATTTCATAGTAACGACCGACAATTGCCTCATCCTTGCCCGCATACTGGGTGCCATAGAAGTTCGGCGGATCGGCAAAGAAGGTCGCCTGATCCTTTACCTGTTCCCAGGTTTCCGGCACGGCAAGCGGATAGCCGAACTTGGCTTCGAATGCCTTGGCCTTTTCGGCATCGTCATACAGGTCTTTTTGATAATAAAGTGCCGACACATCGAACTGTGCACGCGGCAACATCACAAGTTTGCCGTCAAAGGTCGCGGCCTTGATATTGGCCTGCACGAACTCGGCCACCACACCCTTGTCCACCAGACCGGTCAGGTCGGTATAAAGGGTCGGGTACTGGGATGCGAAAGACGAATGGTTCGATCCGACGCACCAGTCGGTGGTTCCGGCTGCGATGTCGGATTTGAATTCCTTGTCCAGCTCGAAATGGTTCTTTTTCGAGATGATATTTACCTTGGCACCAGTGGCGGCTTCCCATTCGGGAATGCGGGCATAAAGCGCTTCATATTGCTGACCACCGATAAGCTTTGCCTCGATGGTTACACCGTCAAATTCACCCGCCTGCGCGGTGCCGAATGCAGAAATTGCTGCCGTCAAAGATGCAGTCGCAAGCACGGCACGGGACGCACCGCTCAATAACGTTTTCATTCTATCCTCCCTGAAGGAACGGTCTTTCCCGACCGACTATCACTTCCGAGGTCATTCTTGCTGTGACTTTCATATTCGGAAGCATCTTTTATATTTAAACTTGACTTGATCGGTGAGTCAAGTTGAACTCCACAAGAAATCACCTTACAGCTGAAAAAACATAAGATCGCCGGGACGCAAGGTAGCACCACCTGTTGCGTGACAACCGGGAAACGCCGAACCAAAGAGGAAACGCCATGTTCATCGACACGCATCTTCACCTCGTTGCACGCGACCGGATCACCTATCCCTGGCTTAAGGATGTCGCTGCTTTGGATCGTGACTGGACGTTTCAGGATTATGAAACCACTGCACGCCGGATCGGGATCAAGGGCGTTTTGCACATGGAAGTCGATTGCGCGCCAACCGATATCTCCGCCGAAAACACCTTTGTCGGGGAATTAATGGCACAGCCCGGCAGCCTCATGCGCGGCGCAATTTCATCCGCACGACCGGAATCCGGGGATTGTGAAGCATTCCTCGATACGCTTGATCTTGATATCGTCAAGGGCATTCGCCGGGTGCTGCATGTCGTGCCCGACGACCTGTCACAAGGATCCCTGTTCCGCGAGAATGTCCGACGGATCGGCAAAAAGGGGCTTCCTTTTGATATATGTGTTCTGCAACGTCAGTTGCCTTTGGCCCGCGATCTTGTCGATGCCTGCCCTGATACGGTGTTTGTTCTTGATCATTGTGGTGTTCCCGATATTGCCGGGGATGGCTTTGCCGATTGGGCACAATCCATTTCAGCACTTGCAAAACGCCCGCATGTGAATGCAAAGATTTCCGGCATCACGGCCTATGCCAAACCCGACTGGACACTCGAAACGCTGCGTCCCTATGTCGAACATATCATTGAATGCTTTGGCTGGGATCGCGTGGTGTGGGGATCAGACAGCCCGGTTTGCACCCTGAACTCATCACTGGACCAATGGATGGCGGTAACGCAGGCCCTGATCGCCGGTGCCTCAGAAACCGAACACGCATCCCTGACCCACCGCAACGCCCAACGCATCTGGTCGATCTGAACCGATAAGATGCCGTGATGTGCGACCCGCGAGCGATGCGATGCTAAGGCCGCACATCAAATAATCCACTGAAACAATTACCATAAACACGCGTGGTGTAAGTTTTCTTACACATAGCGCAAGCAGTGACTACCTGTTCGCCCGGATCGGGCCTCGATAATGTTTATCCAACAAACAAGGGCACCAAGCTCTTTGGATAACAATTTGACAGGCGAAGGGTAGTAACTCCATGCAAAGCAAGGTCGTAGCAAGTGCGGTCCAACACCAACCCGTAGAGTTGGGTGGTATTGATGAAAATCTTGCTTTCATCCTTAATCAGATGCAGCTCGAAGCATCAAACGGTAGCGATCTTGTCGTCTTTCCAGAAGCCAATCTGACCAGCTTTTTCAAACATGAAGAAGGCGGCTTGAAACGGCTTTGGAATGAGGGATCGGTTGATGTTGACGGCCCGGAACTCAACGCGATTGTCGAAGCGGCAAAAACCCTTGGCATCTATACCGTCGTCGGTTTCAACGAACGTTCGTCGATGGTTGGCACCATCTATAACAGCGCGGCCCTGATCGGTCCGGAAGGCATCGTTGGTGTCACCCGCAAATGCTTCTTCCCGGGCATTGAAAAGCTGTATTACACGCCGGACTACAATCGCACGACCTTTGACTGCGCACTGGGCAAAATCGGCATTGTGATCTGCTATGAGACCCTGTTCCCTGAAATTGCACTTGAGCATTTCAGACAGGGTGTAGAAATTCTTGCAGTCACCTCTTCATTCTGGTCTGGCGGCATCAAAGGCGGCGCAGGTGACCCGGTAACCAAAAAGAAATTCTGGGAAACTGTCCCGACCGTTACCGCAATTCAAAACCAGGCGTTTGTCGTGTCATGCAACGCTTGCGGCTTCCTTGACCTTGGCAAAAAAGTCGGGACCTGGGAACGCCTTGGCCTGAGCCAGATTGTTTCCCCAAACAGCGGCATTCTTGCCCAAGCCGGACAGTTCGCAGCTGAAACCATTCGGGCCGAACTGAATGTCGATGATCTCATCGAAGCCCGCACCAACTACCCCCTGATGGCAGATCGTCTTCGGGGTCGAAAACTGGTCGAACAACCAGCAACAATCAGATAATTACTATCAGTACGGAGGCATCAATGAACAGCAAGTTCAAATTTGCGGCATTAACTGCAATCGCTTTGGCCGGTTTCAACGGACCTGCCCTGGCACAGGAATTCACCTTTACCTTCGGGCATGTTCTTATGGAAGACACGCCCAATGGCAAGGCAGCACGCGCATTCGAAAAAGAAGTCGAAGAAAAATCCAATGGCCGCATCGAGATCAATGTGATCCCGGCTGGTGGCCTTGGTGGTGATGTCGACATTATCGAGCAGCTGCAAAACGATCTGGTACAGATTGCAATTCCGCCGACCGCGACCCTGGGCAACTTCGAGCCGAAGCTTCAGGTTCTTGATCTTCCTTTCATCCTTCCGAGCGAAGAAATGATGGTCAAGGTTCTTGACGGCGAAGTCGGTCGTTCGATCCTTGATACCCTTGATCAGCACGGCATGCATGGCGTCAACTTCTGGGGTGCCGGTTTCCGTAACATCACCAACAATGTGCGTGAAATCACCTCGGTAGAAGACCTTGCCGGCATCAAAATGCGCACCATGCAGGCACCGGTCATCCTGACCCAGTACAATGAATGGGGTGCAAATCCGACCGCGATGGCCTTTGCCGAAGTTTATGGCGGCCTGCAGGCCGGTGTCGTTGACGGGCAGGAAAACCCGATCGCCAACATCGTTGCGATGAAGTTCTATGAAGTTCAGAAATACATGACCCTGTCGTCACATGCCTATCACGGCTATGCCGCAGTCATGAGCGAAAATGCATGGAACTCGCTTCCGGATGATCTGCGCGCCATTGTTGTTACCGCATTCGACAATGCCCGTGATCTGGCCCGCGAACTCACCAATGAGTATGAGGCAGAAGAACTGGCAAAAATCAGCTCGGACATTGCCGTCCATCGCCTGACCGATGCTGAAAAAGAAGCCTTCATCAAAGGCAGTTTCGCTGTCCATGAAGCCTTCGCCGATGTAGTTACACCGGAACTGATCAATTCCATTTATGCAGTTACCGGCGCAGGCCCCAAGTAATCTGCACATTTCGAAATGATGGACCGACTTGCAGGAACGCATTCTTGCAAGTCGGTTTTTTGACAATGGGACGGCAACATGTTCGAAAAATTTGACAAGGCTCTTGCCCGGCTCGAAGACGGATCCATGATCTTTCTGATGGCCGTCGCAATTTGCCTGACATTTCTTCAGGTGGTCATGCGCTATGTCTTCAGCGCGCCGCTTTACTGGGCCGAAGAAGTTGTACTCTATTCGATCATCGTAATGAGCTTTGTCGGCATCAGTATCGGCATCCGGCTTGGCAGCCACATCTCGGTCGACCTTCTTGATGCGCTTGTTCCGGAAAAACACATCCCCGTTCTTCGAATGATTGCCATTGTTCTCGGAATACTTTTTGCCGGTGCACTGGTCTATTTCGGCGGGAAACTTTTCCTCAATACGCTTGATCGTGGCCAGCTGTCGCCTGCCTTGCGCATCCCGGTCGCAGCAATCTACGCAATCATTCCCGTTTCCGGGCTTCTGTCGCTGTTTCGCTATGGCTATGCGTTCGTGCAGTTGCGACAGGGCAAGCAGATCGCAGCATCAGAAGAAAACCTTCGCGCCATGTAAGCTGCTTTTCGCGAAGCTGATTCCCGGTTTTTAACAGGGCAAAAGAATAATGTTATCAGGACTATTGCTTTCATTCGGCGGCCTTTTGCTATTTGGGTTGCCAATCTTTGCGGCACTGGCCTTTGCCGTTGTTGTTGCCGTCGGTTTCTGGGGACCATTTGATCCGGTAATTGTTCCGATGCGCATGTTCGCAGGCATGAACAATTTCTCGTTGATGGCCATTCCGTTCTTCATTCTTGCATCCGAACTGATGCGCATTGGCGGCCTGTCGCAACGACTGGTCGATCTTGCCACCGTTCTGGTTGGCTGGATCCCGGGCGGTATTGCTGCGGCAACCGTTCTGTCCTGCCTGTTTTTCGGGGCGATTTCGGGATCAAGTCCGGCAACGGTCATTGCCATTGGCAGCATCATGTTCCCGGCACTGGTGGCCGCGGGCTATGACCGCTTCTTTGCTATCGGCCTGATCACGGTGGCCGGAACGCTTGGCCCGATTGTTCCGCCAAGTATCGGCTTGATCATTTATGGCTCTGTGACCGGGGCATCGGTCGGCAAACTGTTTGCCGGCGGTGTTGGTCCGGCCCTTCTGATTGGGGCGCTTCTGATTGCAGCCTGTGTGATTTTTGCCATCCGTCGCGGCTATCCGCGCCAAGATTTCCCGACACGCGCGGCCTTCCTTCTGGCCATTCGTCGCTCGGCATGGGGTCTTGGTCTGCCCTTCCTGCTTTTGGGCGGCATTTATTCCGGTATCTTTACCCCCACGGAATCCGCGGCAGTTGCCTGCATGTATGGCTGGTTTGTCGGGGCCGTCATCTATAAGCAGATTGGCGTTGACGAGCTTAAAAGCATCTTGAAATCGTCGGGCGCCATTGCCGCGACATTGCTTTTGATCACAGCCGGGGCATCGGCCTTTTCGTGGCTTCTGACGATCACCGGGGCGCCGGGGAACCTGTCATCACAGGTTTTGAGCAACACAAGCGATCCCTTCACCATCGCGGCCCTGTTCAATGTTGTCATGCTGGTGACCGGCTTTTTCCTTGATAGTGCATCGGCCATCATCGTTCTTGCCCCGTTGCTTCAACCGATTGCCGCCCAGGTCGGTATTGATCCGGTGCATTTTGGCCTGATCACGGTTGTGAACTTCTCGGTCGGCATGCTGACACCGCCGGTCGGCCTGAACCTGTTTGTCGCGATGGGGGTATCAAAGATGTCGCTGCGCGATGTCTTGCGCGGCTGTCTGCCGTTTATCGCGATCATGATTGTTGCCCTGATCCTGATCACCTATGTGCCATGGATTACCTTGTGGCTTCCTGACCTGATCTACGCGCAATAAGGTAAAACGATCCGAACAGTTGGCGGGGCCGGAGAAATCCGGTCCCGCTAATTTCCTTCAAAGAACAGTCGCCGGTCTTTTTGACAGGTTTCGAGCAGAAATTTCCAAACGGACATCAAACCGGGAAACCGATGCAGGTCGCTCGACGAGGAAATCCAGTATTTGCGCTCGAATGCAATTTCCGGACAGACCCGCACCAGATCAAATTCCGAAATCAGATAGATCGGGAAAATCCCCAGTCCCAGCCCGGCAGCCGTGGCAAATAATTGCGACACCATGCTGGTTCCGCGGAACGCATATTTCAGATTTGGTGAAAGTTCTTCGTGATAATTCAGGGTCTGGGAGAAAATATGATCCCGGACATATCCGACCCACATATGGTCAAGAACATCCTGCGATCCCTTAAGCGGGCCGTGTTCGGCAATATAGCCTTCGCTGGCATAGATGCCCAATGTGTAGGGTGTGAGAACCTTTTTGATGATGTTTTCACCTTCGGGTTCTTCCAAGGTTACACAGATATCTGCTTCTCTGTTCGTGATCCGGGCCTGCTTGGGCAGTGAAACCAGTTCAAAATCAATATTCTGTCCACGAAGCCACCAGGAAATCTTTTCACCGAGATACCCGTTCCCGATGCCTTCTACAACACCGACGCGGATTTTCAGGCGCGGGGCTGCGGGACTGTTCTGCTGCGCAAAAGCAAGCCGTAATTGACGTTCACATTCAAGCGCATAGCTGGCCAGATCGCGCCCGTCGCGGGTCAGTTTATAGCCGGTCTTGTCCTGTGAAAACAGACGGACACCCATACTGTTTTCAAGGTTGGATATCCGCGCCTTGACCGTTACGCGCGACGTATCAAGAACCCTTGCTGCTGCGGACAGGGTGCCTTCGCGTGACAATACCAGAAGATGCTTTAAGTCATCCCAGTTCAGATCAAAATGGGGTTCTTGCAACCGTCAAAATTCCTGTGGATTTGCAAAGGTTAAATACACCTGCTGCCAAGCAGACCGGTCCTTTTTCTGACGTTGTGAGCATACCGGAAATGGCAGTTTGTTGAAACGACTTCTGCCCGGTTTCAGCAGGAAAATAGCGTTTGTTTACCCGCGCAATTGACCGAAATTCATTACACGCTATGATTGCATTGTGGCGCGCAGTTGAAACAATCGGGCTAATTTCGGTTGTGATGTTTAAATCCTTCTCAACAAACACAATCTATAGGCGAAGCCACCCAAACAAAGTCGCCCAGATAAGGTGACTTGAGGAACCAATGCATGCGCAGCTTCGTGACAGGGAATGTGAAGGATACATCTCGGTGGCTTTTGCCGATATGCATTTTGTGTTTGCTGAGCGCTGCTTCGGGCTTCATTTTCTTTTACGAAAAGTCGGTTGAACAGGAAGTCTTCAGCGACACCAATCAGGACCTGCAGCAGCTTCTTGCGCAGGGACGTTCGGTTCTGCTCAACGATCTTTACAGGTTTCGCGACAATCTGAGCTTCCTGCACGCGACCCCGCCAATTTCGGGGCTGACGCGGGCGGAAAGCAATGGCGGCATTGACCCGTTTGATGGCACCAGTTTTGACCAGTGGAAGCTTCGTCTTGAGACGATTTTCATCGCGATGCTTCACAACAATGCATCGATCGATCAATTGCGGATCATCCGGACCAATGATGCCGGATCCGAACTTGTCCGGGTGAACCGCAGGGGCGGCAATATTTATGCCGTGCCTAACCAAATGCTTCAGGACAAGGGCACAACCGACTATTTCGCCCACTCCGCCGCCCTCAAACCAGATGAGCTGTTTGTTTCACGCATCAATTTGAACCAGGAATTCGGACAGATTGAATATCCGATCCGGCCAACCTTGCGGTTGTCGCTGCCGATCTTTAACGAAGACGGCACGCGATTTGGCTTTCTGATCATGAATATCAACGCGCAGAACCTTCTGACGCGTCTGCAAAAAGAAGTCACCGGCGATTTCGAAATCATCCTGACCGATGATGACGGATTTTATATTGCCCATCCGCTTGAAGAATACCGGTTCAGCCGGGATTTGCTGCCGGAACATCGCTGGGACAAAGATTACGACACCCGCGAAAACGAACAAACCGGCCTGATTACCGCGACTGAACTCAGTTCGAACCGCCGATTTTATATTCAGGCATCCACCATTCAGTTTGCGTCAAACCCGGCATCCGTATTGCATCTGTATGCCGCAATTGCATCGCAACGGGTCGCCGACGTGATCTGGAAAAGGCGCCTGTCGACTTACGGGTTTGCGGCGGTTTCCATTATCATCATGACCATCACCCTTTTGCTTTTGCTGCGTGGATACAGAAACAGCATTCATCTTGCCGATGCCCGCGCAGAACACGAAGCAATCATCCGCAGTTCTTCTGACGGGGTGATCGGGCTCAAGCGATCCGGAACGGTTTCCAGCGTCAATGAAACCGCCGAAAAGCTTTTTGAAATCAAACGCGGCACGGCGATCGGGCGCAATATTGCCGATCTCAACATCCTGCCGGATGTCGATTTTGCCGAAAAGATCAAACAGGTCACAACGTCAAAAACACCTGTGTCCTTTGACGCTACGTTTGTTTCGGCCAGCACCGACAAAAAAGAACTTCTTTTGACCTGTTCCCCGATCATTAGCGACGGGCGCGGGATCACCGGGGCGGCGGTAATTGCCCGTGATGTGACCCAGGAAAGGATCGCCGAACGCCAGATCCGCCGCGCCAATGCCGAGCTTGAGGAAAAAGTTGCCAAACGTACAGCCGAACTTGCCGAAGCCCACAAAAAGGCGTTGCAGGCAAGCGACATGAAAAGTGCCTTTATCTCGAATGTCAGTCACGAAATGCGCACCCCGTTAAACGGCATGGTCGGTGCCCATAAACTGATCGAACGCGATCCACTGACCGAAAATCAGCGCAAATACCTGCTGATGGCCGAAACCAGCTGTTCGACCCTGATGACATTGATCAACGACATCCTTGATCTGTCAAAGATCGAAGCCGGGAAACTGGAATTTGAAAGCAAGCCGTTTAATCCCCTGCAACTGTTTGAAGCCATTGCAAGTTCATCGGTCATTCGATCACGTGAAAAGGGTCTGGATCTGATCCTTGATACGGTCGATCTTGATCATATTGAACTGTATGGCGATGCCACACGCTTGAAACAGGTGCTCAATAATCTTCTGAGCAACGCCATAAAATTCACCGACGAGGGATATGTCGGTATTTTTGTCGCCAGCAAAGTTGAAGGCGAACGCATTCGCCTTGATGTTTCCGTCGAAGATAGCGGTATTGGCATTTCAGAAGAAAACAAACACAAGCTTTTCACCGCGTTCACCCAGGAAGACACATCGATTTCATCCGAATTCGGTGGCACCGGCCTTGGATTGTCGATCTGTCGGCAGCTTTGCGGGCTGATGCATGGCGACATCAATTTTGATTCCACCAAAGGAACCGGAAGCCGCTTTTTCTTCCATGTGTATTTCGATGCCAAAACCGCCAAAAAACGTTCCGTTCCGGCACTTCTGAAAGACAAGTATGTCTTGCTTGATCTTGCGCATGAACAAGCTGTCATTGCGGTATCGCGCCTGATCAAACGACTTGGCGGTGATGTCATCAACATGAAGACAGACGCAGTATCAGACAAAATACGGCCGCTGCCCGATGTTGCAATTACCGATCACACCGATCGCGAACTTGAAAAATTCTGTGCGTTTCTAAGCACCCTGACAACCGATGGCGATACACCACCGCACTTGCTGATCGTGCAGAACTTCCGGCGCAATCCGTTAAAATATTCGGGTAAGACAAACTGGTTGTCCGAACCGGTCAGCTATTCCGAACTGGTTGCCAATCTGGATCCGGATCATCGCCAGCAACCCGCGCCGCATACGCCGTCCGCGACAAAGGCCCCGCAAGCGATCACTGACGACGCCCCCCAAACCAGCACCGCGGATGCCAATGCGGCATCTGACAAACTGGCGACCATTCTTATTGTCGATGACAATGCCATCAATATCGAAGTCGCCAAGGGATTGCTGTCGGGAATGGATTTCACCCTGCTGACCGCAACCAACGGTGCCGAGGCACTCGAAACCATGCGTCATGCTTCCGAGCCGATTCACGCGGTCTTGATGGATTGTCAGATGCCGGGCATGGACGGGTTCGAAGCCACCAAACAGATCAGAAGCGGCATTCTTGGCCCTGTCATGTCAAACATTCCGATCATCGCCATGACCGCCAATGCAATGTCGGGTGAAAAGGAAAAATGCCTGGATGCCGGAATGAATGACTATATCACCAAGCCGATCGAACCCGACCGGCTGGTGAACAAGGTCATGCACTGGGTCCAGAAGCAGCTTGCCAAAGGCCAATAGGCCCTTATGCAATCCGTCCCCCCTGCCAGAAAAGGCTTTGCATCATCGCCTGATGCAAATCATCGGCATTGATTGTTCTTCTTCAAAGCCTGTTTTGATTGATTTGTGATTGATTACCCGATCTCACGCCAAAACGTACGGATCTGGTTTTTGATCTCAATAATATTAAGGGGCTTTTTCATCCAGCCAATCGGCGGCAATGTCGTGCCAACGGCATCGTTATAAGATGACAGGTTGGCAGAACATATAATGACCGCCGTTCGGTGAAAGTTTGGCAAGTTGCGCAATTCCTGCAACAGCTGATCGCCGCTTGTATCTGACAAATTCATGTCAATCACCAGCAATTGGGGACCGGATGTTTCTTCAAGCGCATTGATCACTTCTGCGCCGGAATGAAAGAGCTTCAACTCGAATTCCTGATCTTCTCCAATTGCAGCAAACCAAACCTCATGCATCAACGGGTCATCATCAACGACCCACACATGCCTTAACGGATTGACACTGAACATATAAGTCACTCATTCGCCGCCAATGGTTTAACTATTTTATGATGTTAAACCATTGGTTGCCATCATTTCAATGTAACCTTTTATCTTTCGTGCAATGCGCCATCGAAACTTTTGATGATCGGGGATGCAAGATATTTGAACAGGGTTTTCTCGCCGGTGATGATATCGACCAGAACCGTCATGCCCGGACTGACCAGGAATTTGTCCTCTTCACCTACGATATAGCTGTTCATGGCGATGTCCGCCTTGAAGAACGGGGTTCCGTCTTCGTCAAAGAATGTCGATGGCGAAACACGCTGTACCGTGCCCTCGATTGTTCCATAGCGGGTATAGTCATATGTCAGAACTTTGATCTTGGCACTTTGACCGACGGTCACATGTCCGACATCATTTGTCGACAGACGGGCTTCAACGATCAGTTCGCTGTCATCGGGCACAATTTCCATGATCTGCGCACCCGGCGTAATCACCCCGCCGATCGTTTCAATATCGATCCCTTTGACGTATCCCGACACCGGGGACGTGATATCCAGACGTTTGACACGATCAACCGCACGTTTGATTGCCAGACGAAGTTCAGCGGCCTCGGTAGCAAGCGCACTGAGTTCGGCTGTCAGTTCGGCATGGAACGTCATTTCCATTTCGATCATACGCTGGCGTGCTTCGACAACACGTTCATTGATACGGTCCGCATCCAGGATCAATGCCATGCGTTCGCTTTGAAGACGGGCAAGTTCACGCTGATCCTGAATGAAGTCCAGACGCGGGAACAGTCCCTTGTCGACCAGAATCTGACGCCCGTCGACCTGATTCTGCATCAGATCGATTTGTTCGCCCAGCGCATTGGACTGGTGGGTTATCGTTGTCAGTTCAGCCTTGCGTTCGCGTTCCTGCTGACGAAGAACATCAAGCTGGCTTACCAGACGCTGTTTACGACTGTTCAACGCTTTCAATGCCGTTTCCGCAATTTCGGAATAGACACCGGTCTGCATCAGTTCGGCGGGTGTCGTTCCCTCGGCGGCGGATTTCAGCAACCCGTATTTCATGGTGACGGCCATCAAACGGGTTTCAAGCTGTTCAAGTTCGGACTGCGCGATATCGGGGGCCAGGCTGACAAGCAACTGTCCCTCGGTAACGTGCTGACCATCCTTGACCGCAAGATGAGACAAAATTCCGCCTTCGAGATGCTGAATACGCTGGATAGCGCCAACCGGCACAATTTCACCGGAACTGACCGAAATCTCGGCCATCGGTGTCTGGGTTGACCAGACAGTTGCACCAAGGAAGAAGACCAGCATGAAGACCACCGTAAACATGGCCGGCCGGTGGGTGGATTTTTTGTCAAACAACTGGATCGCTGTCACAGGGGCGTCGACTGCAAACTTGCTGTTGTTTGGTTTCCCGGTATCGCCCTGTGGGATGGCGTACTTGTTCTTGCTCATGATCAAGCTCCCCGCTTCTGGGACAGTTCGCTTGGCGCACAGTTGCGCACCAGCATTCCCTGATTAAGAACCAGCACGCGGTCGGCAACACGAAGATATTCCGGCTCGTGCGTGGTGAAAATGGTTGTCGATTTGCCGCGTCTTTCTTCGATTTCCGACATGAAAAGATGACGCGACTGAATGCTGGCGGCATCGGGTTCATCAAGAAGAAGCAACCCGCGACGACAATAGAACGCACGCGCCATCGAAAGAATGCGACCCAGGCTGCTTCGTGGGTCCAGATCGCAAAGCGACGTGTTGTAGCGGCTTGGCAACCGCTGAACTTCGAATTCAAGGCCCATCTGCTTGCAGATCAGTTCTGCCGAGATCGTCTTGTCGAACGGATCGGCATGTTCGAGATATTCACGAATGGTCAGGGGCAGATGAATCGTATCGCGTGACATATAGGACATCGATTGACGCAAAACGTTCGGCGGCACATGGCTTGGCGATACGCCATCAATCGTGATTGTGCCGATCTGCGGGGCGGTTGTCCCTGCAATCACATCAAGCAGAACCGACTTGCCCGAACCGCTATGGCCGGTAATGGCGATGGTTTCGCCCGCGGTGATTTCAAGTGACACATTGCGAAGTGCCGGGGAAATACCGCGCTGGAAGGTAATGGTCACACCGCTGAGCGAAATGTTGCCATTGATGCCCTTGATCTGGTTGCCCGTGCCGTCGGCCGCCGAATTGTCAAACATCATGTCGGCATTGGCCTGCGAGACATCCATCGAATTTTTGGTGTCGTTCCAGCGCAGCTTGGCTTCAAGCATTGATGGCACCGGGGACATGATCCGCCAGACCAGCGCAACCGAGGCAATCAGCGCACCGACTGTCAAATTCTGGTCCAGAACGGCAATTGTGCCAAATCCAAGCGTTGCTGTGACAGCAAGCGAACCAAGACCCGACGAAATGATGCGCGCAAGATGCAATTTGCTTTGACGCAGACGGTCTGCTTCTGACAGGCGGGCTGATGCATCACGGAACCTGTTGAGCCAGTTCTGCGTACGTGCCGCCAGTTTGATGGTCAAAAGACGACGGGCAATTTCATGACAGACAAGATTGAAATCATCGGCCTTCTGGATCGTCAGCATGTTGCGCGATGACGGCGGCGCCAGCAGCACCAGAATAAGCATCACGCCACCACCAACCACAAGTGCCGGCACCGCCGCAAGCCACCCACCCAACACCGCAAGTGCAATGAAATAGATGATGCTGACCGGACCTTCGATCAGCGCCATGCCGACCGGACCGGTAATGAAGTTACGCACGGTTTCAACATCACGCATCCTGGTCAGGCCAAGGCGGCTGTCAAACATCCGGGATTCGGTGTGCGAGATTTTGAGCAAACGGCTGAAAATCCGGGTATTGCCCCGGAATTCGGTATTGGCGGAAACCTTGGCTAATATCCAGGCACGGATCATCCGTGCGCAAAACTCACCAACCACGGCAAGCATGAAACCGACAATCACATAGGCAAGGATTGTTGTATTTTCGGCCGCAAGAACCTGGTCATAAATGGCAAGTGTGAATAGCGGCAATGCCAGACCAAGGGTACTTGATACCAGCGTCAAAAAGGCAATCAGCGGCCCGTGCCCGTCAAGATATTGCGAAATCTGTTCAAAAATGGTGGCCCGAATTGAACCGGCATTGCTGCGATTGTTTTCGGCAACCGAAAACACCAATGCGCGCCCGATCGAATCAAGCGCCGGCATTTCTGTTTCCAGACCATTATCGATCCGCAAACAGATGGGCGGGCCATCCCCGTTCGGGGCAATGGCAATCAGATTGCCTTCGCTGGTTTCGAAAACACACAGCAACCCGAAGAACAGCGTATCGCGCAACGATCCGTTCACCAGTTCCGGGGATGCGCCAAGGCTTAGCGAGAATTTTGCAATATCTTCAAGCTGCAAACGCTCATAATTCTGCGTGATGGTTGCAAGGTCTGCTGTCGTAACAGCCAAACCCGCCTTGACGAAAAGCCTGTGCAGCCCTTCGAAGCGAAGTCCCTCGAACGGATCCTTGGCATTCTCGGTTGTCGTGCGGCCTGCTGTGGTAACTGGAGTAAGCGTCATTTTGCTCTCGCCTCCACGGTTCTGATTTCTTGTAAGTGGCCTTCGGACAGCTTGAAGCGCCGCGACGAGACAGCCTTAAGGGTTTCGCGGTCGCTGAAAATCAGGACAGTTGCCTTGCCCGACAGGGCCTTGATCAACCGCGACAGACGGATTTCGGTGTTGGCATCAAGACCGAATGTTGCATCATCAAGAATGATGAATTTCTTCTTCACCGCCAGGGCCCGCACGATTGCGATCTTTTGCAGGAATCCGGTCGGCAGTGCGGTATTGGTTGAACCGATTTCGGTTGCATATCCCTTGGGCAGGCGCTTGACCGCCTGATCAAGTCCGATCAGATGGCTCAGATAGCGCACATCGGCATAGTTATCCTGGTTGCCCATGGTCAGCGCATCAATCACCGTTCCTTCCGGCAACTGGGGCGATGTCCCGATATAGGTTGTGTTGCTGCGAATGAGTTCGGCCGAACTGCCTTCAAGGCGGATACCATTGATGGTGATATTGCCCACGATCGGGCACAGCCCCAGAAGTGCCCGCGAAAATGTGGTTTTGCCATCACCGCGGCCGCCTTCGATGCTGACAATCGTGCCCGGTTCGATATCAACCGTAATGTCTTCAAGGCAGGCCTGATCTTCACCAACCCGGCAGACGCTGACCTGATAAAGCGAAAGTTTCGGCGCGGCACTCCAACGCGGCAGCTTGACCGCTGACGGTGCCGCATCGGTCGCACGGCCCAGCTTCAGTTTAAGGATTTCACGCTGTTTGTTCAGACGGTGCAGCTGGAACTGCATCAGGAACTGATAGCAGGTTTTAAGCGGCTCGATCGAACGACCGGTCAAAAGCGTGCACGCCGCCAGACCACCATAGGTCATATTGCCCGACAAAACCGAAAGCGCACCAACCACGATCACCGACCCGATCAGGGCCTGGGTGACAAAGGTAAAGATCTCGACACTGGATGCTGACAGGAACTTCATCCGGCGCAGGCTTTCGGAATGCGCGCCCTGAATGTTTACAAACTTGTCGGAAAGCGCGACCTCGCATGCCAGCGATTTGGCATGGCCCAGATTGTCAAAAACACCCGACAGAAAATGCTGACGCACATCTTCGCTATCGAAGTAGCTTTTTGACGCCCGCGTATGAAGAACGGCCAAAATCGAAATGACAATTGCAAACAGCATCAGCAACGTCACCGGCATCATGACCAGCCAGCCACCAATCAACCCGACAATCGCAAGAATGCCGATCAGAAATGGCAAATCCGCGATCAGTTGTGCCCGCAGCAAGGTAAATTCGCGTTTGCTGTTGGCGATATTGAAGGTCGAGCTCAGAACACCGAACGGAATGCGTGCCGCCGTCGGGAAGCTCTGACGCAACAGGCGCGAAAATGTCTTTTCACGCAGGGAATAATCAAGCCGGGCGGAAACCTTGGCCAGAATGGCCTGCCGCGAGAACCGCAACAGCATGTCGCACGCCACCACGATGACGATGCCGATCAGCAAGACTGTCAATGTCGGGATAGAGGAGCTCGGCAATACCCGGTCATAAACCAGAAGGATCGCAACCGGCATCGCCAGAGCCAGCAGGTTCAGCATTGCAGACGCAGCAAACAGGGTTAGCGCTTCATTCAAACGAATGCCGCGTGTCTTTCCTGCTGCCTGCAAAACCTGTGTTTGGCTCGTCGTTGACTCTGACATGAAATTTCCCTGGTTGCGAATTGCCAGCTCAGTTCATGCTCGGAGTTTAGTACGAGGCGGAAACACCTTTCAGTTTTGGGTCTGTAGCGAATTGTTATGCGATTGTTCTTGTCGATATGCTCGGGAAACGGTCAATTGTTGCCGGAATTGCTGAAAACATATCCCTTGCCGCGCACCGTCTGGATGAATTCCGGCTCGGCAGGTTCGCGTTCAATCCGTTTGCGCAGACGCGCAATCAGGATATCGATACTGCGGTCCATATATTCCCATTCCCGGCCACTCACCGCGACTGAAAGGTCATTGCGCGACAGAACCTGACCGCTATTGCTTGCCAGGAAATACAGCAATTCTGCCTCGTTTGCCGACAGCGTAAACTCGTCACCATTGTCATGCGTCAGACGATGTGTCTGGGCATCAAGTGACCACTCGGCAAACCGGATGTGCTTGTCGCCCGCTGCGGGTGCAGCCGGTTGGGCGGCATTATTCAGATTGGTTCGGCGCAACAAACTTCTTATGCGTGCCAACAGGTTACGCGGTTCCAGCGGCTTTGTGACATAATCATCCGCGCCAAGCTCAAGACCGACAATCTGGTCGATGCTGTCGCTTTTGCGCGAAAGAATGATCAGCGGCGAAGTCAGCGTTTCGCGCAACTTCCGCGTCAGGTCAAAACCGTCTCCGTCCGGCAACATGATATCAAGCAGTATCAGGTCAATTGTCTGGCTATCCAACAATTCCCACATTGCCTGGGCTGTATGGGCAACAACGACCTCATACCCTTCTTCGGATAAATAAACCTCAAGAAGATTTGTGATATCAGGATCGTCATCCACGATCATGATGGTCAGGCTTTGTGTCAAAAAAGACCCCATTTCAATTGCACACTAGGCATTACAATTCAATAACATTTTGCAACCAAAAGTGCATTTCTTTGTTGCGCCCGCTTCTCCAGAATTCATCGGAATAACGACAAATCTATGGGCGAAAACCTGTTCGCCGACGGAATTCTTGGAGACGAATGATGGCTGACATACGTGATCAGGGACAAGTCAACACACCGAAAGTTCAGGCTGACGATGGCCAGAGCCTTCAGGTGTCTCTGCGACAGGATACTTCGCTTTCCAGCGTTCATACGGGAAGCCGTCAGTGGTATGACCCCCGTATCGAAGCGGCCCCGGATGAAGGCTATACGCAGTCACCCGATATTTCGAACTCCTCCGAAAACTACAATGAATCTGTCCTTCAGGATGGCGACAGCTCTGTTTCAAACATAGAGTTGGGCGGGTCCGGAAACAATGCCTCCTCGACCAAAATCGTAAACAATCAGGCCCCGATCGCAGGAAACGGGCAGGAAATTATCGAAACCAACAGCCCGCCTCTGCAACCGGTTACCCAGCCTGACACCGGCGACACCTTCCGCAACGGCTTTGGCGGCGGGGGTGGCGCTGGTGGCACTTCAGGTTCTGGCGGCTCATCTGCGGCTGCCCGCTCGGTGGGGGGCGGCGGGGGTGGTGGTGGCACCACAACCATTGCTGGTGCCAGTGCTGATGATGCGGCGGCGGGGGCTTCGGGCTCCGATGTTCTTTCGGTAAATGATGTCGAAGGTGCGGGTGGTGAAAACCTGACACTGAACATCAATGTTTTCGAAGATAACTCCACCTCGATCTATATCATCCTGATCCAGGGCATGCCTGATGGCGCGACCCTTTCTGCCGGTGACAATCTCGGCAACGGGATCTGGCAGGTCAGCGTTGATGAACTTGATGGGCTGAGCGTTGCCATTACCGAAGAAACCATCGGCAATTACAATGTTACTGTCACTGTCATCAACACAGAAACCGGTGAAGTCGTCGATAGCGAGTCTTTTGAACTTGCTGCAAATGACGGTGCTGACACCCCGACGCTCAGTGTCGATCCGGCTTCGGGCAACGAAGACAGCGCGATTGCGCTTGATATCACTGCTGGTCTGACCGATGCGGATGAAACCCTGTCGGTGACCATCAGCGACATCCCGGCGGGTGCAACTCTGTCGGCTGGCACTGTAAACCCGGATGGTACTGTGACCCTGACCGCTGGTGAGCTGGCAGGTCTGACCATCACGCCGCCGGAAGATTTCAGCGGATCGTTTGATCTGACCGTGACGGCGACTTCGACCGAAGGATCGGATACGGCATCTGTTAGTGAAACACTTGCCGTCACCGTCGATGCCCAGGCAGATGCCCCGACGCTCAGTGTCGATCCGGCTTCGGGTAACGAAGACAGCGCGATCGCGCTCGATATTACCGCCGGTCTGACCGATGCGGATGAAACCCTGTCGGTCACCATCAGCGACATTCCTGCTGGTTCCACTCTGTC
Organism: Thalassospira sp. MIT121401; assembly: GCF_047125595.1. Classification (NCBI taxonomy): domain Bacteria; kingdom Pseudomonadati; phylum Pseudomonadota; class Alphaproteobacteria; order Rhodospirillales; family Thalassospiraceae; genus Thalassospira; species Thalassospira sp. MIT121401. Next base: position 1,375,363 of record NZ_CP138926.1, on the reverse strand, counting down.
CGCTGGTACTGTAAACCCGGATGGCACTGTCACCCTTACCGCTGGTGAGCTGGCCGGTCTGACGATCACACCACCGGAAGACTTCAACGGGTCGTTTGATCTGACTGTCACTGCCACCTCCTCGGATGGCGCAGATACTTCGTCGATTGCTGATACCCTGTCGGTCACCGTTGATCCGGTCGCTGATGCACCGGCTGTCACGGTCGATATCGATCCGGTCATCGAAGAAAATGTTCCGTCCGATCTGACCATCACCCTCGATCCGCTTGAGGCCGATGTTACCGCAGAAATCACCGTCACCGGTCTGCCCGCTGATGCAACCCTCAGTGCCGGCACCCAGAACCCGGATGGCAGCTGGACCCTTTCCGAAGGCGACCTTGCGGGCTTGACCCTCACGGTTTCGACAACCGTCAATATCTCCTTCACGGTGGATGTCACCGTGACACACACCATCAATGGCACAACCGACAGCACGACCCAAAGTGCGACTGTCGATGTGGTCGATGCTGGCGCACTGCCAAGTGTTACTGTCAGCTTCGATGGTGCCGTGCTGGAAGATGCTGCAACACCTCTCGATATCAGTGTCGCCGTTGAAAGCGGTGAAAGTGTTGTCGAAGTCACTGTTGACGGCCTGCCTGCCGGTACCACTCTTTCTGCCGGAACCGTCAATCCCGACGGCTCCGTCACCCTGACTCCGGGCGAACTGGCCGGTCTGACCCTGACCCCGCCTGACGATTACAATGGCAGCCTTGATTTCACGGTAACCGCTGAAACCACGTCCGGAGCCGGCACCGAAACCGTTACCGAAAGCGTCTCGACAACGGTTGAAGCCGTTGCCGGCACCCCGACCCTGACGGTCAATGGCGCCAGCGGCACTGAAGATGGCGGTGCCATCACCCTTGATATCACAGCCGGTGTAACCGATGCCGGTGAAGGCCTGGAAATCACCATCAGTGACATTCCAGCGGGTGCGACACTTTCGGCTGGTACTGTAAACCCGGATGGCACCGTCACACTCACCGCTGGTGAGTTGGCAGGTCTGACGATTACCCCGCCTGAAGACTTCAGCGGATCGTTCGATCTGACTGTCACTGCAACGTCGAGTGACGGTGCGGATACTGCCTCTATTGCCGATACTCTGTCTGTCACCGTTGAGCCGGTCGCGGACACACCGACACTCAGCGTTGACCCGGCATCGGGCAATGAAGACAGCGCAATTGCGCTTGATATCACCGCCGGTCTGACCGATGCGGATGAAACCCTGTCGGTGACGATCAGTGACATTCCTGCTGGTTCCACCTTGTCGGCTGGTACCGTAAACCCGGATGGGACTGTGACCTTGACCGCCGGTGAACTGGCCGGTCTGACGATTACCCCGCCAGAGGACTTTAGCGGATCGTTTGATCTGACTGTCACCGCAACGTCGAGTGACGGCGCGGACACCGCATCCATCGCCGATACCCTGTCGGTCACGGTTGATCCGGTTGCGGACGCCCCGACGCTCAGTGTTGACCCGGCATCGGGCAACGAAGACAGCGCGATTGCGCTCGATATCACTGCTGGCCTGACCGATGCGGATGAAACCCTGTCGGTCACCATCAGCGACATCCCGGCGGGTTCAACTCTTTCGGCTGGGACCGTTAATCCGGATGGCACCGTCACTCTGACCGCCGGTGAGTTGGCCGGTCTGACCATCACCCCGCCAGAGGACTTCAGCGGCTCGTTTGATCTGACCGTCACTGCAACGTCGAGTGACGGTGCGGATACGGCATCCGTTGCCGACACCCTGTCGGTCACCGTTGATCCGGTCGCAGATGCTCCGACGCTGAGCGTTGATCCGGCATCGGGTAACGAAGACAGTGCGATTGCGCTCGATATCACTGCTGGTCTGACCGATGCGGATGAGACTCTGTCGGTGACCATCAGCGACATCCCGGCGGGTTCAACCCTGTCGGCTGGCACCGTTAATCCGGATGGTACTGTGACCCTGACCGCTGCGGAACTCGCCGGCTTGACGATTACACCGCCAGAGGACTTCAGCGGCTCGTTTGATCTGACTGTGACTGCAACGTCTTCGGATAGTGCGGACACCGCGTCGATCGCTGATACCCTGTCGGTTACTGTTGATCCGGTTGCTGATGCTCCGACACTCAGTATCGATCCGGCATTGGGCAACGAAGACAGCGCGATTGCACTTGATATCACCGCTGGTCTGACCGATGCCGATGAAACCCTGTCGGTCACCATCAGTGACATTCCTGCTGGTTCCACTCTGTCGGCTGGCACTGTAAACCCGGATGGCACGGTTACCCTGACTGCCGGTGAGCTGGCAGGTCTTACGATTACCCCGCCGGAAGACTTTAGTGGGTCGTTTGATCTGACTGTCACCGCCACCTCCTCGGATGGTGCAGATACCGCATCCATCGCTGATACTCTGTCTGTCACCGTTGATCCGGTTGCTGATGCTCCGACACTCAGTGTCGATCCGGCATTGGGCAACGAAGACAGCGCCATTGCGCTCGACATTACCGCTGGCCTGACCGATGCGGATGAGACCCTCTCGGTCACCATCAGTGATATCCCGGCGGGTTCCACTCTGTCGGCTGGTACCGTTAATCCGGACGGGACTGTGACCCTCACCGCTGCAGAACTTGCCGGTCTGACGATTACCCCGCCGGAAGACTTCAGTGGGTCCTTCGATCTGACTGTGACTGCCACCTCTTCCGATGGTGCGGACACCGCATCCATCGCAGATACTCTGTCGGTTACGGTTGATCCGGTTGCCGATGCTCCGACACTCAGCGTCGATCCGGCATCGGGCAACGAAGACAGCGCGATTGCGCTTGATATCACCGCTGGTCTGACTGATGCGGATGAGACCCTCTCGGTGACCATCAGCGACATCCCGGCGGGTGCAACCCTGTCGGCCGGCACCGTAAACCCGGATGGCACCATCACCCTTACCGCTGGTGAGCTGGCCGGTTTGACCATCACGCCGCCGGAAGACTTTAGCGGATCGTTTGATCTGACTGTCACCGCAACGTCGAGTGACGGCGCGGACACGGCATCCATCGCCGATACCCTGTCTGTCACCGTTGATCCGGTTGCCGATGCTCCGACGCTCAGCGTTGATCCGGCTTCGGGCAACGAAGACAGCGCGATTGCGCTTGATATCACTGCTGGTCTGACCGATGCGGATGAAACCCTGTCGGTGACCATCAGCGACATCCCGGCGGGTGCAACTCTGTCGGCTGGCACTGTAAACCCGGATGGTACTGTGACCCTGACCGCTGGTGAGCTGGCAGGTCTGACAATTACGCCGCCAGAAGACTTTAGCGGATCGTTTGATCTGACTGTCACCGCAACGTCGAGTGACGGCGCGGACACGGCATCCATCGCAGATACCCTGTCTGTTACAGTTGATCCGGTTGCCGATGCCCCGACACTCAGTGTTGACCCGGCTTCGGGCAACGAAGACAGCGCCATTGCGCTGGATATCACCGCTGGTCTGACTGATGCGGATGAGACCCTGTCGGTCACCATCAGCGACATTCCGGCGGGTTCCACCTTGTCGGCTGGTACTGTAAACCCGGATGGCACGGTTACCCTCACCGCTGGTGAGTTGGCCGGTCTGACGATCACGCCGCCTGCTGATTACTATGGCTCGTTCGATCTGACAGTTACCGCGACTTCGGTTGATGGCTCAGACTCTGCATCTGTCTCTGAAACGCTTACGGTTCAGGTTGAAAACGTTGCAGACGGTCCTGAGTTGACCCTTGGCCTGCCAGCCCTGTGCCTCGAAGACACGGCTTGCGGTCTGACCATCGATGTTGGCGTACTGGCACCATCAGAAGTACTTGAAGTCACCATCGAGGGGCTGCCCAATGATGGGACCCTGTCGGCTGGCATCAAGAACCCGGATGGCAGCTGGACCCTGACCCAGGCCGAACTGGTCGGGCTGACTGTCACCGTCCTTGAGCCGGGGGATTCGCTTCTGACCGTAACCGCCACCGTCAATGACCCGATCAGTGGCACCAGTGACAGCACGATTGCCAACATCAATCTTGAGGTCCTCAATGTCGCAGAAGGCCCGACCCTTAATCTGGGACTGCCAGCCCTGTGCCTCGAAGACACTGCTTGCGGTCTGACAATTGATGTTGGTGTGTTGGCACCATCAGAAGTTCTTGAAGTCACCATCGAAGGATTGCCTAACGATGCGACCCTGTCGGCTGGTACTGTAAACCCGGATGGCAGTTGGACCCTGACCCAGGCAGAACTGGTCGGACTGACCGTCACCGTCCTTGAGCCCGGTGATTCGCTTCTGACCGTGACCGCCACCGTCAATGACCCGATCAGCGGCACCAGTGACAGCACCATTGCCAACATCAATCTTGAGGTCCTCAATGTCGCAGAAGGCCCGACCCTGAATCTCGGGCTGCCGGCGCTGTGTCTGGAAGACACTGCTTGCGGTCTGACAATCGATGTTGGTGTGTTGGCACCATCAGAAGTTCTTGAAGTCACCATCGAAGGGCTGCCCAATGATGGGACCCTGTCGGCCGGCATCAAGAACCCGGATGGCAGCTGGACCCTGACCCAGGCCGAACTGGTCGGGCTGACTGTCACCGTCCTTGAGCCCGGGGATTCGCTTCTGACCGTGACCGCCACTGTCAGTGATCCGATCAGTGGGACCAGTGACAGCACGATTGCCAACATCAATCTTGAGGTCCTCAATGTCGCAGAAGGCCCGACCCTGAATTTGGGTCTGCCAGCCCTGTGCCTCGAAGACACAGCCTGTGGTCTGACCATCGATGTTGGTGTGTTGTCCCCGACCGAGGTACTTGAAGTCACCATCGAAGGACTGCCCAATGATGCAACCCTGTCGGCCGGCATCAAGAACCCGGATGGCAGTTGGACCCTGACACAGGCCGAACTGGTCGGACTGACCGTCACTGTCCTTGAGCCCGGTGATTCGCTTCTGACCGTGACCGCCACCGTCAATGATCCGATCAGTGGCACCAGCGACAGCACCATTGCCAATATCAATCTTGAGGTCCTCAATGTCGCAGAAGGCCCGACCCTGAATTTGGGTCTGCCGGCCCTGTGCCTCGAAGACACCGCTTGTGGTCTGACCATCGATGTTGGTGTGCTATCCCCGACCGAAGTACTTGAAGTCACCATCGAAGGGTTGCCCAATGATGCAACCCTGTCCGCCGGGATCGAAAACCCGGATGGCAGTTGGACCCTGACACAGGCTGAACTCGTCGGCTTGACCGTCACCGCGCTGGAACCGGGGGATTCGCTTCTGACCGTGACCGCCACTGTCAGTGATCCGATCAGTGGGACCAGTGACAGCACGATTGCCAACATCAATCTGGAAGTTCTCAATATCGCAGATGCACCGACACTTGATCTGTCGCTTTCTGCTGCTGTGATCGAGGACTCGCCCACGCCGCTTTTGATTACGGTAAGTGATCTTGCCCTTACCGAGGATGTCACCCTGACAATTGACGGGGTGGATAACGGTGCGACGCTTAATGCCGGAACGCTTAACCCGGATGGCACCTATACGCTTGAGCTTCTGGATCTGGTGGGTCTGGCGATCACGCCGGACACCGAAGACGATCTGCAATTGTCGATCACGGCGACGGTTGAAGATTCTTCGAGCAATACTGTGGCGACAACGACGGCAACGCTGGATATCGATGTGCTGCCAAATCCGTTGGATCCGTTGATCTGATCCCGTCTGGAGAGGAGTGGATAAAATGACAGCGACAATAACAAAATTTGCTGCCCAAGAACGAGGCGGTCAACGCCCGGTACGCCTGCTTATCTGTGATGATTCCGTCTTTATGCGAATGGCTTTGGTTGCCCTTTGCGAGGATCATCCGGAAATCGAAATTGTCGGGGAAGCCGAAAACGGACTTGAAGCCGTTGAAGCCGCCCGAAGATTGCAGCCCGATGTCATCACGATGGATATCGCGATGCCCCATCAGGATGGTATTTCTGCCACCCGCGAAATTCTGTCCGAGGCCGATACATCGATCATCGTTCTGAGTTCATTAAGCGAGCAACGCCATACACTGGCCAATGAATTGCTTAATCTTGGTGCGGTCGATGTGATCTGGAAGTCTGCATCGATGCTTGATATCGATCTCGATGGTATTGCCGCAACCATGCTTGAAAAGATCATTTTCTGGGGGCGCAATTCATTCGGGTCGGAACAGGATGAAATCGGCGACAGTCCGAAAATCGAAATCCTGGTCAAACGCAAAGAACCCAAACTGCTTTTGCTCAAGGCTGGGGCGGGCAGCGTGCCCATTCTCAAGGATATTGTGGAAACCTTTTCCACCGGCTGTTTGCCGGTCCTGATTTCGGCCAATGTGCCGCGCTCGTGCATTGAATCTCTTGAGACTTTTCTCAAGAGGAAGTCGATCCGGCCGCTTATGCCGGTCGAGGACGGACTTGGTTTGGAAACCGGTGTCACCTATATCATGAACGAACAGTCCAGATTCGGGGTGATTGGTGAACGCGGAAGTTGCCGGTTCCGTCCACTCGCACTTCTGGATGCCAAAGACAATCTGATCACGACACTGGTAAAGTCGGGATATCTGCCTGTGACCATCGCACTTCCCGGCGTGTCTGACGAGTATCTGCTGCATCCGGAAAACGTTTTCTCGGGCGGGCAGTTCTGCTTCCTGGGGGAAGAAGGACGAAGCCCGCAAACCGCACCGTCCAAGGAATGGATATCCATCAACAGTAGAATACACCTCAATCGTGTTCTGGAGATTTTATAGTCATGAACGCTTCGATAAACATGAACAGCTTTCAGTCGAAAATTGCTGCGTTGCGTGAACGCTATGCCGAGCAAACTTCTGAGAAAATCGACTTTATCGTAAGCACCTGGTCGCGTTATTGCGAAACTCCGAACCGGGATGATTTCGAAGTTCTTCTGATGGAAGTCCACCGCATTTCCGGAACGGCAAAAACATATGGCTTCCCCAGACTGGGGGAAATGGCATGTGACCTTGAAAAGTTGCTGATTGACGAGGGCGTGGCAAACCCGTCTGCCAAGGCCCTGTCGATCATTGATCAGCTAAAAGACTATTCCGCCGACGAAGACGAAGGGTTCGAAGCATAGGCATTTCTGCCCCAATTCCGATAAGTGCGGCACAGAAAATCGCCGCATCTGTTGGGCGTTCAATGAAAATCATGACTGTCGATTTTCAGGGTCGGGGCAGTTTGCGTCTTTGATGCAGGTGAGGAACCCAAACCATCAAGCCCGCTTGCCCAACGCAGATTGCGCGGATGGGTATTGTTGCTGCGCGCAATTCTGTTGTTTTCGGTCAATCCTTGCAACATGGGGGTCAGATCAACCAGCTTGTCGGCGATGATATGGGTCACGCCGTCTTCACGCTGAAGCTTGCCGGTTACCCCCATCACCGTGGCGGTCATGACTTCGCGTCGATATTTTTCCATCACCTTGTTCCAGACCACCAGATTGGTAATGCCTGTTTCATCCTCAAGCGTGATGAACACCACCCCCGATGCCGTACCCGGACGTTGACGCACAATGGCAAGACCGGCATGACTGATCCGGTCGCCGTCGCGAACCCGGGCCAGATCCGTCGCCTTGCTGATACCGGCCCCGCCAAGGGCATCACGCAACATGCTGATCGGATGCCCCTTAAGCGACAAGCGCAGGCTTGCATAATCCTCGATGATTTCTTCGCCCGGCCCCATAACCGGCAAATCCACCGGGGCTTCCGGCCCGAATTCGGCTGATACCCCCATATTGTGGTTGAAATTCTGGGCTGCTTCAAACAAGGGCAAGGCAGCGGGTGGTTTGCGCCCCTTGCCAAAGCGCCGGACGGCCCAAAGCGCTTCGCGCCGCGACAAACCAAGAGATCCAAACGCATCGGCCTCGGCCAGTTTTTCAAGGGCCGCAGGTGACAGACCGGTCTGACGCGCCATCAGATAGATATCCTGAAAGCCGCCAGCCGGACGGTTGGCCATCAGGGCAAGGGCATCAAGTTCGCCAAATCCCTTGATCTGGCGAAAGCCCAACCGCACCGCGTGATAGCCGCTGGCCCGGCCCATTTCACGTTCAAGCCGGTTGTCCCAGAAACTGTGATTGATATCGATTTCAAGCACGCGTACTCCGTGATTGCGCGCATCATTGACCAGTTGCGCCGGGGCATAAAACCCCATCGGCTGCGCGTTCAAAAGCGCACATAAAAATACATCCGGATGATGGCATTTCAGCCAGGATGACGCATAGGCCAGAATGGCAAAGCTTGCCGCATGGCTTTCGGGAAATCCGTAATCGGCAAAGCCTTCGATCTGTTTGAAACAGCGTTCGGCAAACTCGATGTCATAGCCGTTTTTGAGCATGCCATTGATGAATTTGGTGCGATGTTCGCCGATCGTTCCGGTGCGTTTGAAGGTCGCCATGGCCCGGCGCAGGTTATCGGCTTCTCCGCCGGAATAGCCGGCGGCAACAATGGCGATCTGCATCGCCTGTTCCTGAAACAGCGGCACGCCACAGGTTCGCTTCAAAACAGCTTCAAGCTGTTTGGACGGATATTCGACCTTTTCCCGTCCCATGCGCCGCTGCAAGAAGGGATGAACCATGCCGCCCTGAATCGGACCGGGGCGCACAATCGCCACCTGAATGGTCAGGTCATAGATACTTTTGGGTTTAAGACGGGGCAGCATGCTCATTTGTGCACGTGATTCCACCTGGAAAGTGCCGATACTGTCGGCCTTTTCAAGCATCCGGTAGGTTGCCCGGTCTTCCTTGGGCAGGGTCGCAAGGTCATAATCAATATTCTTGTGCGTGCGCAAATCATCCAGTGCCTTGCGAATGCAGGTCAACATCCCAAGGGCGAGGATATCAACCTTGAGAATGCCCAGCGCATCAATATCGTCCTTGTCCCATTCAATCGTCGTGCGATCGGCCATCGCCGCATTGGCAATCGGCGAAAGTTCACAAAGCGGCCCGCGCGTAATGACAAACCCGCCGACATGTTGCGACAAATGGCGGGGAAATCCGGTAAGTTCGCCCGCCAGATCAAGCACGGCCTTAAGCCTTGGCTCATCGGGATGAATGCCCGATTGGCGCATCATGGTGTCATGCGCACCCTTGCTGCTTGATCCCCAGATGGTTTTGGTCAGTTTGACAATAGTGTCTTCGGACAGGCCGAACACCTTGCCGACATCACGAATGGCGCTGCGCGACCGGTATGAAATCACCGTCGCGGTCAATCCGGCACGTTCACGGCCATACCGTTCATAGATGAACTGAATGACTTCTTCGCGGCGTTCATGTTCAAAATCAACATCGATATCAGGCGGTTCATTGCGGGCATTGCTGATGAAGCGCGAAAACAGCAACTCCACCTTGTTGGGGTCAACCGATGTGACATGCAGGCAAAAACAAACCGATGAATTAGCCGCCGATCCCCGCCCCTGGCACAAAATCCCCCTCGACCGGGCAAAGGCCACAATGTCATGCACCGTCAGGAAATAGGGGGCATAGCCCAGCTCGTCGATCAGTTTAAGCTCGGTCTCGATCAGGTTTCTGACCTTGTCGGGCACCCCTTCGGGATAGCGTTTTGCCGCCCCTTCCCAGGTCAAACGGATCAGACGTTCCTGTGTGCCTTCGCCCGATCCGTCATTTTCATCGGGATATTCATAGCGCAATTCATCAAGGCTGAAGGTGCATTGATCGGCAATCTCGACCGTGCGGGCAAGCCAATGGGGATGATCGGGAAACAGACGCGCCATTTCACGCGGCGATTTGATATGGCGTTCCCCATTGGGGAATAGCCGATAGCCCGCATCCTCGATCCGGCAATGATGGCGGATACAGGTCAGCACATCCTGCAGGGGTTTGCGCGACCGAAGATGCATATGAACATCATTGGTCACGACCGCAGGAATGCCAAGACGGGTTTCGATTTCCTCAGTAAAGGCAAGGCGTTCGCTGTCGAACCCGTCCATGAACCGCCCGACAGAGAGCCACAATCGCCCCCCGAACCATGATTTGAGCCGCACCAGATCGCTGCGAAATGCATCATCCGGCACCTGTGGTGGCACGGCAATGAACAGCAGCCCGTCCTTGTGATCGACAATATCGGCAAGATAAATCTCGCACGCCCCCTTGGGCGCGCGGCGCTTGCCAAGGGTAAGCAACCGGCACAATCGTGCATAAGATACCCGATCGGTCGGATAACACAGCAAGGATGGCCCATCCATCGGATCAAGCCGGCAGCCAACAATGTAATTTAACCGGTCGGCATAATTGCGATGTGCGCTATGTCCGCGCACGACACCGGCCAATGTGTTGCGATCCGTCAGCGCAATGGCATGCAATCCCTTGGTCGCGGCGGTCAAAACCAGTTCCTCGGCATGGGATGCCCCGCGCAAAAAGGAAAAATTGCTGCTGACCTGAAGTTCGGCATAGACCGGCTCATCGGTGCGAATGGCTTGCTGTGTCATGGCATCATCCCCCGAAAATCCCGTGGATTGACCAGATATCCTGCCCCGCATGTCCGGTGCGCAACAGCCATAACATCCGGCCTTTCTGATCACGGATCCGGAAATAGTCGCGTGTCATTCGCGACAGGGCGTAATGATCGTCATCAAGATGCCCCCACCATTCCGGACAGATGCGTTCAGGCCCCTCGGCGCAGGCGATATCCACAATCATTTTGCGCCAGCGCAGTCGCGTTGGCGCGCCATTGGTACTGCGTGCGATGACTTCCACCGGTTCGGGGGGCTCCAGCAATCTGACAGGACGTTTTGGCAAGGGGGCATCTGGCAGCCGTACCGGCCTTGCCCCGCCGACCGGGGATTGGCGAATGGCGGCCCGTTCGGGCATGTGGCTTGCGTGATGGGCCGGACGATAAAGAATGTCATTTGGTCCAAGATGATGACAGATCCGGTCAATCAACTGCCCCAGTGCAAGCCCGTCACTGCTGTCATCCTGCTGATGGTCAAGGCGGGCCTGGCGAAAGGCGACATGTTCGACCCACGGCGCATGGACAATGATCTGCTCGATACCGAAACCGGTATCGACACCGGGCATCTTTTCGCCCAGCAATCGCAAAACATGCGGTGCGGACTGACACGGGGTCCCGGTTGTTGTGGTGATGGTATGGGCATGACCATCCACCCGGATCGAACGGACACATATCCGCCGCAGGCCCAGATTTTCGCATGCAAGCATCTCGCACAGCTTGCCCGTCATGTTTTCGATCGCCAGTGCCAGATTGACCGCATCGCCAAGCGGTTCGCCAAAGCTTTGTTTGATCAGCCAGGGGGTATCGGGCAATTTGAAGTTCAGATGTTCGGGCAAGCGCCCATAAAACTGATCAAGACGGCGCAACACATCGGGTCCCAGCCGGGTGGTGATATTGGCGCGCGGCAAGGGTGTAATATCGCCCAGTTGCTTAAGGCCAAGCCGCGACAACAGGGCGATGATGTCATCCGACAGACGCAGGGCCGAAACCGGAAATCCTGCCGCGATTTCATGATCGGCGGGCAAGGACAGGATATGCTCGGTCGACGCACCGGGATGATGACGCGCAGCGGCCCAGGCGGCCCCGGCCGTATCGGCAATGGCAATTCTAGCACCATAGCCCCGGGATTTCACATCACGCAGGATGTGACCGATCATGGTGGCTTCCCCGCCAAACAAATGACTGCCGCCGGTGATTTCCAGCCATAATCCGCCATCGCCTTGCAGGCCGTGCGCATGCAATTCCCGATCCGGCGCGACCCAGGGGCTGTATCGATCCATCAAACGGATCAATCCCGCCAGATGCATGTCATAAAGCGCCTCATCCTCGGGGCTGTCGTGCAAACCGGGAAGGATGCTGCGCGCATCGGAAAGACGCATGCCCCCGTATAATCCCGCGTCCCGGGCCCGGGCATTCAGCCCGCACACCAGAACCCCTTTGTGATCGGCGCGCGTGATGACATGTGGCCCGTCAGCATCATCTGCCGGTTCGGTGGGGCCGCTGTTTTCAGATGACACGTCCTGGTCCGCCTTGTGGCGGGTATCGGCCGTGGTTCTGCTGATTTTCTGACAATCCGTCTTCCAGTGGGTCAACCACAGATAAAGAAAACGTTGATGCATCGGTTTTGACTTTCCAGCTTCCCGGTCGGACCCCGCGTCCCCCGATCAGGCTGAGATGATGAATATTCCCTGTCTTGGTGTCTGACGTGCTTGGGACCGGTTCGATCTTCCAGCGTGTCAATGCACTTGATGGCATCAACCGCCCGCCATGCGATGCCCGGCGCAAAACAATCATCCGGGTTCCGCCCGCTTCACAGGCCAGTTGCAGACGCCTTGCCGATGTCAGGTCGTAATCGGTGGTTTCCAGAATAATCGATGCGACCTGCCCGGATTTGGCGGCCTCCTCACAGCTCCATAAGGCGATATCCTGCTGATCGACTGTCATCATCAAGGGCGGCGGATCCGTTACCTGCCCGACCGGCAAGGCCAGATGATAAAACCCGCCCTGATCAATCGCCCGTCTTTGCCGAACCCAGAAAACAGACCGGTTTGACTGGGCATGGCCCTGTGCGCTGTTTTGCGGTTTTTCTTGCGATCTGTCTTGCTCGCAGCCTTGTAACCTTCCGTATCCTGCCCTCTGCTCTTGCGGAGCAATCCGGGCCAGATACCAGGCCAAAATCGACGCCGCCCCACCATCATGGGCACAGATTACCTCATGCATACCAACCGGCACAAAACCGCCGATGCTGATATTGCGTGACAAGGCCATACCGCCAAACAGGCAGCCGACCACACCGCCTGCCTTGCCGGGGAAACAGGATACATTTCCCCTCCAACTTTTTTCGGCCCGTGCCAAGACAGCCCGGGCATCCCTGATCCGTTCAGCAAGCATCTTACCCAAACACAACAAATGTTCTCTATTTGTTCTTATTTAGGAACGCCCGATATCAGAGTCAAATCAAAAGCTTTCAGGTGGGGTGAGGGCGATGGAGGAAAGCGGGCCTATTCATCTGCGGTGCCTGCTGGCAAGAACACGCAAAGGGAACCGTGCAAACGTTGTGACAATAACAGTACTCCAACAAACAGACAGTGGATGAAGGAAAATGTGCCTAGTGACAGAAAACACGACACATTTTCAACATGCTAGATCCGTCCGGGATAGATAGTTGAGGCACGCCAACTGCTGAGTGCCTCCAGCCACCCGAAATCAATTTTTGTCTGCGCAGGAAGCGTTATCGCCAACCATGCTTTGTCAATTGGCATAACTTGTGTCTGGTATTGTGTGAAGGTCTTGTAGCTCAATCTGACCCCTGCCACGACTTCCGATACTGAGGTCGGCTCATACAGTTTGGGCGGCATAGTCATACCTGTTGTCAGCACCTTGCCCAAGCTTTCGCGTGCACACCAAAGTATGGATGCAGCCTCATACTCATTCAGAGAAAGCTCGAAGAACTGTTGCCGCAAACTCGCGTCAACATCATTCAGAACGGGCACAATGTCGGCCTCTGCCAATTGCTCAACATCGACACCGATCGGGTGACCTTTATGGTGAATAACGGCAACACAAATCTCGTCGGAGTGAGAAATCGACACACCAAGTTCGCAACACCCGACAGATGTACCCATAATAATAGGCTGGTGAAAAACACCGCTACCGATGGCGATATCATGTGGTGACACATCATCGAGATGACATTTCAAAGCAAGCTTCGCAGCCAACCGTCCAATTGTGAAACTGTCACGTCGCTGAGGAAACTCGAAAGACAGCCGTCTTTGCTGTTCGTGTGTATGTAAATATCTGTTCGCCAGACTTTCGGTTTCCTCCGGACCAAGGCGTTGCCTGTCAATTATTGCAATGGTCGCTTTCAAAATATCCGGGGCACCAAAGCCTTCGAAGGATCCATCACGGGTTAATGCCAGTTTTTGCACGACGCAGCTTTCCGGAAACATGGCGATTAACCTCATACTTTTCAGACTGCTTCTGTATGGCCCGGCGAAGATGGCTGCTTTACCAAGCTGTATTCAGGCAACCACACACATTCACCTTACACACGTGCAGGATGCAAATTTCATACACCCTGCACAACTAATTAATTGCGAATGAGTATTATTTTTGATAACTCCATAAAAACCCATCACCTTAGTCAGGTATGTGACTTGGCAATAACGGACCTCAAAAAACTCTTTCAGTCTCACCAAAGGGAATTGCAGATTTATCTGACACGCCTTTTGCGTGATGCAGATACAGCAATGGATCTGACACAGGAGACATTTTTGCGTGTGTCGGAACATGCCAGCCCCGATAAGGCAAACGAAGTCACCCATGTCCGTTCCTACCTGTACCGCGTCGCCCATAATCTTGCGATTGATCACGTTCGGGCACAAAAGCGAAACCCGGTTGCCGGTACCGATGACATTCCCCTTGATGTCATTCCCAATAATTCACCCTCGCCAGAACAGATCGTCGGAGGGCAGTCTGAGCTTGAATATGTACGCCGCGCGCTTGATGAGCTGCCTGAAAAAACGCGCGAAATCTTTACTCTTGTGCGCGTTGAAGGGCTGACTTATCGCGAAACGGCTGAACAGCTCGGCATTTCTGACAGCTCCGTGCAGAAACATGTCGCGCGCGCTATTGCCCATGTGATGAAGCGCATGCGGGAAAGCCGGTCATGAAATTGCACAAAGTTTTTACGCATTTCTTGCAGTTTTATCGTCCAACAGATAAGGACGCTTTGTCCGGGTTGTCGGCAAGTGCGGGTTGGTAACGTGAGCCAGATGCAAGAAACACAGAAAAACATTGATCTGGCCGCGGCCGATTGGGTTGCGAAAATGATCAATGGCGACCTCAGCACATCTGAACATGAAGAGCTCCACATTTGGCTGAATGCCGCACCGGAAAACCAGCAAGCTTTCATTGAGGCCAACAACGCGCTTGCTGTAATGGATGAAGCAATTCGATCAAAAGATCGCACAACCGAAAGCCCTTCATCAAAGGTTGTCGAGCTTAAACATCCGGCAAAACCGTCATCCAAGGTCCCCTCGGCAAAGAAACGCCGCTGGAGCTACGTCGCACTTGCCGCAAGCTTGCTGCTGGCGGTTGCTTCTACGCGCGTTATGTTTGGTGACCCGACCATTTTCCTCAGCGCTGATTATCACACTGCTGTCGGGGAAGTGCGGGCCATTACACTTGAGGATGGCAGTACCGTCACCTTGGGCCCCGATAGTGCAATCGCGGTTCAGTTTACCGATCAAATCCGAAACATCGCATTGATTAGCGGGCTTGCCGATTTTCAAGCTGTTCCGATGGAACGTGCGAACAAGCGTGTTTTCACCGTCACCTCGCCGCATGGCCAGGTGCAGGCGTTGGGCACCCGGTTTATCGTCAACAGCTTTGATGACCACACCAATGTTGCCGTGTTGGAACATCAGGTTGAAGTCAAGCCAAACTCGGCAACATCAGAACACATAGCGATCTTGGCGGAAAATCAGGCCGTCCGTTATAACCGCCATTCAATCAGCCCGGTGTCCACAATCAAACCCGACCGGGCGCTTAGTTGGCAAAAAGGCAAACTGATATTTGATCGCGTCACACTGCGCGAAGTTGTCTCGGAATTCTCGCGGTACCAGCGCGGCAAAATCATGATTGCGAACGAGACTGCGGCACGCAAGCTTGTCAGCGGTGTCTTTGACATGACCGATCCCCAGGCCGGACTGGAACTGATTGCACGGGAACTTGGGGTCCAGAATATCTCGATAACACCGCTAATGACCGTTCTGTACTAAGGATTTCGGCATTCTGAGAGGCCCGGCTTTCTTGGGCTTCTGGTCTTTATCGACCCAAAAATCAAAAAAACTGAAATTTATCTTACTGAGTCTGAACGCAAATCCCGTCTCATCCAATACAAGCAAATGACAATCATTTGCGTTACGGAAAAACTTTCGAGAATGGGGGTCTGCGTAATGCAGGTAATAAAAACCGGCAAAGCCGGATTGGTAAACGGGTTTGGCCATCGTCTGGCACATAGCGTCAGCTTGGTCGCATTGGCTGCGGGTATTGTTGTTGCCGGGGTATCGACACCTGCAACCGCGCAGCAAAATACAGAAACGCAAAGTGACACATCATCCGCAATCGATTTTTCCATCCCGGCTCAGGACCTTAATCAGGCGCTTTTGACCTTCGCCAACCAGACAAATCTGCAACTCTTTTATGATGTCGATCGGGTTGCCGGATTGCAAAGCACGGCCCTTAACGGCACGCATTCCCCTGCCGATGCATTGAGAATCCTTCTTTCCGGCAGTGGCGTCAGCTATCGCTTTACTGGCAAGAATACGGTTTCCCTTACCAAGCTGGAAACATCAGACAGCAGCAGAGCAAACGTCATTGACCCGGTCTATGTCGAAGCAAACGCCCAGGACTCAGAGGACCTCGCACATGGCTATGTCGCCACACGAAGCAGTGCAGGTACAAAAACCAGCAAAGCCCTGATTGAAACAGCAAAAACTATTTCCGTCGTATCAGGCCAGGAAATCGAAGACCGCGCCGTTGCCAGCATCGAAGATGCAGTTGCTTATACCGCCGGGGTAGCAACCAACAATTACGGATATGATCCGCGCTTTGATCAGGTTTATGTTCGTGGCTACCCTGTCCATATTTATGGCGATTACCGTGACGGCCTGCGCCAGATGACAGGCGTCTATGCGACGTTTCGCACAGAACCCTACAGCCTTGAACAGCTTGAAATCGTAAAGGGTCCCACCGCGGCTCTTTACGGGCAATCAACACCGGGAGGCTTGCTCAACAGTGTTACCAAACGCCCCCACCTTGGTGCAAAAAACAATGTCTATGGCCGTTTCACCAACACCGACTCATACGAAGGCGGATTTGATTACAATCTTGGCCTGACAGAAAACGGGACCTGGGCATCACGCTTTGTTGGCATGGCGCGCTTTGGCGAAACCAGCAACGAAATTCAGGATGATCGGCAAATGTTCGCGCCAACAATTCGTTGGCAACCCAACGCGGATACCGATCTGACCATCTATACCCTGTTCCAGCATGACGAAACGGATGCCTCGGCAACCCTTCTGAACCTTAATGGCGCGATCCTTGATTACCGGACCAGTGACGCGGATTACGACTACCAGAAGCAGGATCAGTTCCAAGTCGGCTATGACTTGACCCATGACCTGAACAACGCGCCTGTCACTTTGGCGCAGAAAGCGCGCTTCGGGTATTTCGATCTTGAGGCACGCTACCTGACCGGCGGCGTGACCGGCGGCGGGTGGAAGAACTCCAATACGGAATACCATCGCGCAGCACAGGCAGTTGAGGAAACCCTCTGGAGCGCGCAGGTCGACAACCAGGTCATCACGACTTTCGAGACCGCCGATGCCAAACACGAAGTCCTGACCGGTCTTGATCTGATGTATTCCAAGTCGGATTACCGTTTCGGTTCAAGCGGTGTACTCAGTGACTACATCTTCTATCTCAATGATCCGAACCGGTCGATTTCCGGCACGACACCAGCCTACACAACATTTGATGATGTAACCTACAATCAATCCGGCATCTATGTTCAGGACCAGATTGAACTTGGCAACTGGCATCTGAATGGTGGTGTGCGGTTTGACTATGCTGAACGCAAACGTATCAGCCGACTGACCAATAAAGGTTCGACCGACTACAACACGGCAACGACCTTTAACCTCAGTGCGCTCTATGCCTTTGATAACGGCATATCGCCCTATGTCAGTTGGGGTACGTCCTTTTTGCCTAGCACCAGTCAGAATTCCGAAGGCAAAATGCTCACCCCGACCGAGGGCGAGCAGTATGAGGCCGGAATCAAATTCGAACCGGTCGGGTTTGATGGCTTCTTCACGGTTTCCGCCTATCGCCTGACCGAGGACAATGTCGCACGCTATGCTGGCTATAGCGGGTCTATCGGTTCGTACTATGACTCAATCGGCAAACTGGAAACGCGTGGCCTCGAGCTCGAAGGCAGCGCCAATGTAACCGAGAACCTTAGCCTGGTCGGGAACCTTTCCTACAACAATGCCAAAATCGTCAAAGGTTCCTATCGCGGCAATACCCCGCTCGTAACACCGGAAAAAACAGCATCCACTTGGGCGAACTACACCTTCAATGAAGGCCCGCTTGATGGATGGGGCTTTGGTGCCGGTGTTCGCTACACCGACTCAAGCTATGCCAACTATACCAACACGAGCAAGAACAAGCCCTATACGCTGCTCGATGCTGCGATCCGCTATGACTTTGCAGCACTTAGTAACAAGCTCGATGGCCTGACCCTTGCGATTAACGGCACCAACCTTGCCGATAACGATGCCAGTATCTGTAACAATGGTTACTGCTACCAGATCGAAGGACAGACCATCGCCGCAACTCTGAAATACGACTGGTAACCGAATATTCCGGGGCGCGCGATTGCGCCCCGGACCAAATCTCGCAATCCGCGTTCACCGCGGATTTTCTGCGTTTATCGAGAGCAAATTATGGCCATGGATACATCTGATCGTCCCGCTGTCCTTGGAATGCAAAAGGCCAGCTTTGAAACGGCCCAGGGTGTGACACTCCTTAACAACATATCCGTGACTTTTCGTGCAGGCTGCCTGACCGCGGTTGTCGGACATAACGGGTCCGGAAAATCCACCGCACTTAAAATGCTCGCCGGATTGAACAAACCAACAAGTGGGTCTGTCACGCTTGACGGGAATGACGTGGAACAGTTTAGTGCGCGCGAATTTGCCAAAAGCGTTGCCTATCTTGCACAGGACCCGGGGCACGGCGCAGATTATACCGTCGAAGAGCTGATTGCACTTGGACGTTACCCATGGCATGGACCGTTTGGCCGCCTGCGCGAACATGACAAACAAGCTATTGAACGCGCTATCCTTTTGACTGGACTAGGCCCGCTTCGCAAACGCGCGGTCAACACCCTTTCAGGTGGCGAACGCCAAAGGGCCTGGATCGCGGTTACACTTGCACAGCAAGCCCCGTGTCTTTTGCTTGATGAGCCGATTTCCGCATTGGACCTTTCGCATCAATACGAAATCCTGCTTTTACTCGAACAGCTTTGCAAACAGGATGGCCTTTGCATTATTGCGGTCTTGCATGACATCAATCTGGCATCCCGATTTGCCGATCAGATTGTCGCTCTTAAAGGCGGTCATTTGATTGCAGATGCGCCGCCTTCAACAATCATGCAGTCAGACATGCTTCGCACCATCTTTGGTATGGATATGCTGGTGCATCCCCACCCTGCCCACGGGCACCCGATTGCCCTTGCCAATGTGTGATGGGGACAATTTCAATGCATGAAAACCATCGCGCATACTCCAGACGGCTTTTTCTCAAGGGCATTACAGGTGCCTACACCTTCGCAACGCTCGCGCCAATTCTGCCTGCAACCTTCGCACATCCTGCTATGGCGAACATTCTCAAACGGTTGGTCATCGCCGATGGGGCAATTGCTGAAACCGCACTTGCCATGGGGATTATTCCACTGGCCATGGCCGATGTGCCTGGCTATCGCGCCTGGGTTCAGAAGCCGGAAGTTCCGGAAAGCGTCATCAATCTTGGGGCACGCTTTCAACCAAGCCTGGAAAGATTGGCGCAACTTGAGCCTGACCTGATATTGACCAGCAGTTTCTATGCAAACCAGTATGCCAGTCTTTCCGATCTGGCCCCGATTGAGAAAATCGACATTTATGACAGGAAGAAAACACCCTTCCTGAATGCGATGGCAGCGGCACGAAAAATTGCTGACGTTACGGGGCACCCACATGCTGCCGATACACTGATTTCCAATACCCAAAGTCAGATAGATCAGGCGGCCAGCAGGCTGACCACGTCGCGGGCCGGCTCGGTGCTTGTCACCAGCATGCTTTCGCCGCGCCATATGCGCGTCTATGGGCAAAACAGCCTGATGCAGGATGTAATTGATCGACTTCCCATCAAAAATGCCTGGACAGGTCCCACCAATCACTGGGGTTTTGCCACCGTAACAATTGATCAGATCGCGCAATATTCAGACGCAGCTCTCATCGCGATCGAACCGGTTCCCGACACTGTTGACCGTGCCATTCAATATAGCCCGATCCTTTCGGAGCTCCCCTCCATCAAGCGCTTTGGACTGATCACGATGCCACCAGTTGCAACATTTGGCGGGCTCTATGCCGCCGGGCGGTTTGCAGACCTTCTTGCCAGCAGTCTGACAGCCCAAAGTGCAGATCATGGGGAATTCGCATCATGACAAGCCAAGCCATGCGAAGACACCCCATCCAACTAAATGCGGTTCCGGCTGTGCTGTGCATCCTTTCAGCTGTGTTAACCCTGCTGTCGCTCGACATTGAGGTCGGCAGCTTGAACCCGACCGAAATAATCGACCTTGCCACCGGATCCGATACGCGATCATTGTTGCTCACTCAGGGCTGGGTCCCCCGCTTTTTGATTGCGCTTGTCGCGGGTGCCGGGCTTGCGATTGCCGGTGGACTGTTTCAGCACACGTTAAAGAACCCCTTGGCATCGCCGTCTACATTGGGGCTTGCGGGCGGCGCAAAGCTGGCGCTGACACTGGTGACCCTTTATGTGCCAGGCGCACTCGTCATTGGTCAGGATACGATCGCACTGCTGGGCGCCCTCTGTGTCGGATTTCTGGTTTTTGCCTTGGCGCGTCGCAGTGGCTTTTCGCCGTTGATCGTCATCCTGACGGGCATGATCATCGCGCTCTATTGCGGGGCTGTGACAACTGCGCTGGCAATCATCCACCATGAATGGCTCAAAAGTCTTTTTATATGGGGAAGTGGCGACCTTACCCAAGACGGTTGGTATATCCTTGAACCACTGACCGTAAAGGTAATGGTGGGCGCCGCAATTGCAGTTACCCTGGCCCGCCCGCTTGAGATGCTTAATCTCAGTGATCATCAGGCAACAGTCCTTGGCGCATCGCCAGCGCGACTGCGACTGCTATGTCTTTTGATCGGGTGTTGGCTAACGGCGACAATTGTTGCCGCAGTTGGCATCATCGGATTTGTCGGGCTGGCCGGTCCGGCCATCACACGTATGCTTGGCATCAGGCGATTACGAACAAAACTTATGATGTCTGCGGTTTTTGGCGCCTTGCTCTTATGTGCCGCAGACCAGGGCGTGCAGGTTTTATCGGGATATATCGGGACACTGGTACCAGCCGGTGCCCTGACGGGTATTCTGGGTGGCCCGCTTTTGATCATCCTGATCCGGCAACTTCGAAGTGACGCACAACCGCCACAAAACACGATCGCCGTCAGCACAGCTGACCGGGGTCACCTTCGAAACCATTTGCTTGTTCTGACTGGTGTGTTCGTGGTGGTGACGGGTGCGATCTTGATCGGTCGTGACGTTCACGGTGACTGGGAACTTCAATGGAATGGCGCACTTGAAACCGTTTGGCCTTGGCGCGGTCCGCGTATTCTCGGTGCGATGGCAGCCGGGACCATGCTTGCGATTGCGGGTACCGTGCTACAACGCATGACGGCAAACCCGATGGCAAGTCCCGAAAGCCTTGGCGTCAGTGCAGGCGCGGCAATCGGGATGATCGCGATCGTGTTTTCGATGGATGCCCCAACGGCCTGGTTGCAAATAGCGGGCGCAACGATTGGCGCCTTTATCACCTTGGGGGCGATCTTTGCGCTCACCCGCAAGTCCGGCTATGCACCGGAACGAATTTTGATCGCAGGTATAGCGATTAGCGCATTGTTTGACGGATTTATCGCATTTCTGATGGCCGGTGGTGATCCCCGTGCAACACGCCTGCTGGCATGGAGCTCCGGGTCTACTTACGGCCTTGGGTTTGACCGTGCAACGATACTGGCAGGCATCGCGGTTGCCTCCTTGCCCGTCCTGCCAGCCTTTGCCCGTTGGCTTAACCTGTTTCCATTGGGGCCGGTGACAACAAAGTCCCTTGGTGTCGATCTTTCACTCTCGCGCGGGGTGATGTTGCTGTTTGCATCGATCCTTACAGCGGCGGCAACTTTATTGGTCGGCCCCCTAAGCTTTGCGGGTCTGATTGCACCACATCTGGCAAAACTGGCCGGATTGCGTCATGCATTGTCGCATATGATCGGGGCGGCACTGATCGGGGCGGCCTTGATGATCGCTGCTGACTGGCTTGGGCGGATGTTATTCTTCCCCTGGGAAATCCCGGCCGGACTGATGGCGGCCATCATCGCAGGACCAATCATGGTCTGGCTGCTTTTACGCATCGGAAGAGGTGCATCATGATGAACTCGCTTCCCCTCCAGAACGGTTCTGAAAACAACGCTTCTTCTTCCATCGGCGATGCTCCTGTCACCCGCGCACTGTCAAATATCAAGACCGACCTGTTTCAGGGCCCCTATCAGGCGCTCGGTGACCGACATCATATTCTGGCCGCGCAAAGCAACGGAATTGACTGCTTCGCACTTCACGATCCTCAATGTCTCGCACCAATTCTTGATCACTATTGCCGGGCAAAATATCCGGATGATGATCGCCGGGCTGCCATTTCGATGTGGTCACAATGGTATTTCGGAATATTTTTATCCCCGATGCTGGTTATGGCCGCGGCGGGCGAAGTTGTACTGCCATTTCAGCCCGGTTTCGTCAGCCTGAAAACAGATGACAATCAATGCCCTACAGGCTTCGACATTCGAGATTGGCAATTATCTGAAATGAAAGACCAATCAGCTGCACCTGATCCTTGGACACATCTTGAAAGCCTGATTGACGGCCATCTCGAACCGATGGTTGCGTCACTGGCTGCATCGTCAAAGGTCTCACCAAAAGTGTTCTGGTCAAATATCGGTGTTGTTGTTTCTTACGTTGAGAAACATGTCCTGAAAAACACCCGGATATCGCTTGCGCCATTGATCAGCGATGCCAAGCGACCTGATGGCAATCGAAACCCGATGGCAAATCCATATAGCACCAAACAATCCGAGGATGGCAGTCCATCAAGACGCGTCTGTTGCCTTCGCTACCTGCTGACATCCGTCGACATTTGCCCGACCTGCCCGCTGGCAAAGCTTTAGACTTCCATTAGATAGCCTGCCTTCCTGTGGCATAGATCCGCACTGCAGAATTCCTTACTGAGTCTCTGCGAAAATCCCGTCATATGAACAACGGACGGATCTGATGTGCGTCAGATCCGTCCGAATGACAAATGGTGATCGACCCAGTGGAGAGTGCAAACCACGTCCCAGATTTGCAAGTGACTATTATTTTCACTAACGAGCAAACCAACGGAGACACATGGAAATGCATCAAGCGAACCAAACTGATCCACTTCCCAAAGGCCAACTTCAACGACAAGCCTTGCTAACCATTGCCAAAAATCAAGAAGGGAAATTGCGACGCGTGGCGCGATCTATCGTAAAATGCCCCCATCTGGCGGATGACATTGTTCAAGATACCTATGCCAAACTGCTTACAGCAAAGATCGATGACAAGGTCACCACACCAAGTGCCTTCATTACGCGAATTACACGAAACATGGCAATCGACAAGGTCCGCCAAATTACGTTCGAACGCACTCTTTTCGCTGACAGTGACCAAACCGAATTTTGTCCGGCCGGAAACGCCAACTGCCCGGAGGCACGCCTAAGTGGTTGCCAAGCCCTACGCATCATCGAAAATGCATTGAAGGAACTTCCATCGCACGTGCGCACTGCATTTTACCGTCACCGCGTGGATGGTTTCGCACAAAACGCCATAGCAAAGGATATCGGCGTCTCCAAAGCATCTGTTTGCGCATATATCCATCAGGCCGATCAGCGATGCCGTCAGGCTCTTCATAATGTAGAACTGACACGTCCGGCATAATGTTTCGCGATCTGCAGCCTGTTCCCCACGTCGAACAGGCTGCAGATTTCAGTTTGCAATCCCTAGCCCCACGCTTGCACGACGGCACCACCAGCCAGATCACCACTTCCGGCAACCCAGTCAACAATCGGTGGATTTTGATCGAGATTAAAGACGTTCTTGCCTGTCAGTGCATTTACAATCTTGGCACTTCGCCAAGCCATCAGGCTTAATTGAGGCTCAAAGATCCCCAAGTCGATCCTGCCGGCATTTTGAACAAAGATGTTGCGGTCCGATGGTCCATCCCATTGGGCACGGAAATCCGCATCCAGACGGTACGCACCAGACGCCCCCACTTCCAGACGTGAACGCAGTGGCGCCATGAATTCCGGCAATGTCGTTTCATAACCGGTTGCCAGAATCAGCGCATCCGCATCAAAGAACTCGACATCCTGATTGAGCCCGTTCCGGGCAGCAATCCTCATTGCTTCGCCGTCTTGCTGAACCTGAAAGACTTCACGTTGCGGCAGGAGCCGGCCGGCAACATTGCCCTCCTGCAGGTAACGCTGCCGGTATAGCAGTTGATAAATCGACTTGAGCGTCGAAAGCGATGCACCATCACTGGCAAGCTTTTGTCGAGACATCAGATCCTGTTTGCAGGCATCCGGCAAACCTGCGAACACATCGGCATATCCGGGTGTGAAATATTCATTCACAAAAGGAGTATCATCAAGAGGTTCGAAATTGTCGCGCCGCGACAACCAGAGAACTTCTTCAACATCTTTGATGTTGCCACCAAGCAGATACTCAACAAGTTCAGCACCACTCTGCCCACCGCCAATGACGGCAATTCTCTTGCCGCGCAGCTTTGGCAAATTCGACTTTGCCTGACTTGTGTGGAAGCATTTATGCTTGGGCAACTGGCGCGCCCAGGCAGGAACAAATGCAGGCTTGCCGACACCAATGGCAAGATTGTTCGCGACGTAACTTGTATGATCCGTGCGAACCTTAAATTCCTGGCCATCGAACGTGACTTCGCGCACTGAACTGTCAAAGGCCAAACCATCAAGATGGTCTGCAACCCATTTCAGATAAGCTGCGAATTCCCGTCTAGGGACAGCAGCGAAATCGGCGTTCATGAAATCAAGCATGCGTTTCTGGGCGACCATGTAAGACAGGAACGACCATTTGCTGGTCGGATTGGTCAGGGTCACCAAATCTTTCAGAAATGACGTCTGAAGCTCGACACCGGGCAGCATCATATCCGGATGCCAGGCAAATTCTGAACGTTGCTCGAGAAAGATTGAAGACACATCAGCAACCCCGTCGAGCTGCGCAGCAAGACTAAGATTGAAAGGACCAATTCCGATCCCGACAAGATCCAATTTATCCATCGTTCAAGTCCTTCTATTTGCCTGAAAACTTAATATCGGCTGGTTGTGCGAAAGCGCTCGTCAAACGTTTGCCAAACCGCTTGTGGAATGCCGGATCACCGATGATGGTCAAATGATCCGTTCCGGGAATATGTTCAGGGGCCTCGGCAAGACGTGAAAGTGACTGCCAATCAATCAGATCAAGTTTTCGACTGACCGTATCGCCGGCAAGCCATGAAGCAATCGGCACGTCATAGGGCCGAAGCTCGTGACGGCGGAAAACAAGGGCATTATCGATTAACACCCAGAACGTATGTTCGCGCGTGCCAATCCCCGGCCCGTCCGTGGGCAGCCCGAATTCGCTTTTCCCCACAAAATGAACAAACTGCGCATAGGCAAGGTCGTCCATCAGCGCCAAAAGCCGTTCCCATTCTTCGCGCATCCTGGTTTTCTGTAACCAGGCCCGAATGCGCCCTTCAATCTCGGCCCGCTGCCCCGGCTGGAATTTTGGCCGTGCGTTCAGATCAAAATCATCGTCCATGTCACAGACATCGACCATCCCGATCACGCGCAAATCAATTTCGTTGCCCAACATTCGCGCAGCTTCGTATGCAAGCAAACCACCCCAGGACCACCCCAGAAAGGCGCAGGTGCGTCCCTTCGCTTCCCGATAAACCAGCTCTGCATAACGCGAACTGATATCGTTGACCGAAACATCAAGTTCCTGATTGTCTGTAAGCGAGTGGCACATGAAGCCCACAGCGGACTGATCCTCGCCCAGGCTTTTCACCAGCTTCATATATTCGCGTGTGCTGACAAGCAGCCCGGGGAAGCAATAAAGGACTGGCTGATCGGACTTGCCTTGCTGCAAATGCACGATATCCGCGCCCGGCTTGCAGTCAGGCTCAGACAGCGCCAACAAAAAGCTTCGAATGGTCGGAAAGTTGAAAAGATCGGTAATTTCAGCGTTACGTTCAGGAAACTGATCACGAACTTTTGCCAATACACGCAGGGCCGTTATCGAATTCCCGCCGATCTCAAAGAAATTATCGGTCACGCCGATTTCATCAAGACCCAGCGCGGATTTCCAAATTTCCAGCAAAGCGGCCTCGTCGTCATTGGCTGGCTTGGTTATGGCCCCCTCGCGACGCGGCAGCGGCAATTGTGATTTGTCGACCTTATGATTGGCATTAAGCGGCAACATCGTCATTTCGATGATGTAACCAGGCACCATGGCGCTTGGCAGCAGGTCCTGCAAACGCGCACGAACTGACCGCGTATCAACCGATGCTCCGGAACGCGGCACGACATAGGCAATCAGTTCCAACCGCGAAGCAATTTCAGCCGCGATGACGACACAGTTGGCAACATCATCAAAGCCGCGCAAAACTGTTTCAATTTCTGCCGGCTCGATACGATGTCCACGAATTTTAACCTGATCATCGACCCGTCCGGCAAACTGGATCATGCCATCGGGAAGGAACCGGCCCAAGTCACCGCTGCGATACATTCGTGCGTGATCACTGAGCGCAAAATTATCGTGAATGAACAGATCGGCGGTCTTTTCAGGCAAGTTGTTATAGCCACGTGCGACACAATAGCCGCCAAGATGTATCTCACCGATGTCGCCGGGTGCGACCGCGTTGCCATCAGCATCCAGGATATAGGCCCAACGATCTCCGACCGGTCTTCCGATCGGGGCTGTAACGGTTTCACAAAGCCGGTCCTGATCGACACGCCACAACATGGGTGTCATCACGGTTTCCGTCGGACCGTAACCGTTGATCAGATAACGAGAATTGATGGCCCGCGCGATCCGGTTGAAGGTTTCCTTTGGCATCGCTTCACCGCCAAAGGAACAAAGTGTCAGATCAAGAGTCTGACCTTTCTCGCGAAGCCATCCTGCCAACTCATGGACATAGCTGGTCGGAAATGAAGCATGGGTCACGCCATGTTTGCGAATGGCGTTAACCGTGTCTTCCGGCGTCCAAAGCAATTGGTCAGGCAACAAAATACTACCACCTGCCATCAACGGTACGATCCAGCGTTCATGACCGCCATCCGATGAAAATGGAAGAAACGGCAATTCTCGCGAATCTTCATCCATCAGATAGATCGGCCCGGTAGCATTCAGATGGTCAATCAACGGGCCATGATCCACCATGACCCCTTTGGGCTTACCAGTCGAACCGGACGTGTAGATAATATAGGCAAGCTGATCGGCAAGCGGGGCGACGGCAAGGAAATCGGCTTCCGACATGTCAAGCTCATCGACAAGAACAACGTCAAGCGCCTGCTGACCAAGAACCGTCAAATCCCTGCCGGTGGAAACAGCATAACGTGCACCGCAATCTTTCAATACGTGCTGATTTCTGGTCTCGGGGTGCTGTGGGTCCACGGGAACAAAGGCCCCGCCCGCCTTCCAGACACCCAGAATGGCGGCAATCGCCATTGCCGATTTCGGAAGCGCCACAACAACAACATCACCACGCCCGACACCTTTGGCAATCAAGGCGCATGCAATCGCATCTGACGTTTGTTTCAGGCGCTTTCGTGACCAAACCTCATCTGTTGTCAGGATGACCGGGCGGTCGGGATCGTCACTACAAAAACGGTCAATGACTTGATGCGGATATCCCGTCATTCCCCAGGATTCCACCGCCCATGGCAAACCAACAGCATCGTCTGAAATTGAACGAAATCCGGGCTTTGACATCGGTTCGTTTGATGGGTTTAAGGACGCGGCATTTACCGCCTGAGAACCATTCATGGTCGTCTCCACGTTGGCAAAGCAAGTTTCAAGCATTTGCACCGAAGACGAACCGTCGCGCGCCAAGTTCAGAAGTTTCTGCATCTCGAACTGAAAAAATGCACCTGAACTTCGCATCCCCTCATCCGTCCGGACTACAGCGACTTAACGAACCCAACCGGGTTGGAAACTTCGACATCAGGAGATCCGGACATGAATGTCATTGCATTAGAAACGCCAACTCAAAACTCATCCCGAAAACTGGAAATTCCGCACTTTCAGAACGCGGGAAAATGGCGCTCATCAATCGAGAACGGACATATTCAGCTATGTGGTGAAAGTGAAAATCACGACTTCTATTTCACCCTGTCACCAAACCAGATCATCCTTGATGATGTCGCAAGCCTGACATTGAACGTTCTGGATGCCCAGGGTTTGGCTGCCTTGGGCGAGGCGCTTCTGATTGCGCATCCTTCCCGGTCTGAAATCAAACTTCCCCCGCAACTGGACCCGGAATGGACAGCGAACATGGTTCGCAGCGGTTTGATATCTCATTCCAATGACGGCCTTGTTGTCAGTTCACGCAATCTCTATCAATTGACGCTGAACTGGTTGGCTCATCCCGAACGCGACCCTCTCCCGTTGAGTTACATGTCAACCAACGGACGTCGCCATCCAGTCCGTCGTCCAAGTGCCTCGCACACACTTTATGCGCGTTACATCCCCTGGATTGACAAAACAATCCGGTTCGAACGCGCGGATATCCGGCGTCATCTCGGGTGCTTCCATAAATGGATGAACGACCCGCGCGTCGATGTCTTCTGGGAAGAATCCGGCTCAGAGGAAAAGCACAAAGCCTTCATCCAAAGCCGACTGGATGACCCCAGAACCGAACCGCTGATCGGGTATTTCAACGACATCCCGTTCGGGTATTTCGAGCTCTACTGGGCACAAGAAGATCGCCTTGGCGAACATTATGATGCATATGACTTTGATCGCGGCTGGCATGTTGCCATTGGTGAAGAAGCATTTCGCGGCAAGGAATATCTGACCGCATGGCTGCCGTCTCTGATGCATTACATGTTCCTTGATGACCCAAGAACGCAGCGCATTGTTGGCGAACCTGATGCCGGCCACAATCAGCAAATCCGCAATCTTCTGCGTTCGGGCTTTGCCGGCATTAAACAGGTTCGTTTCCCCCACAAGACGTCCCTTCTTGTCATGTTGCTGCGCGAACGCTTCTTTGATGACCGGCTGTATGTTCCGGACTTTGTCCGCGATGAGGATGCTTCCTGATGCGAAAGCGTGCTCTTCCGAACCTGAATGATCCAGCGATCATGCGATTGATCCTGCGACTGGCCCTGCCATCTGTGGCAGGGCTTTCGATCAATGCCATCAATCAGGTCGTCGACGCCTTTTTTGTTTCCCAATATGCACTTAGTGCGATGGCGGGCGTAACTTTATCCATTCCTTGTTTCATGCTGGTCGGTGCAATCGGGCACGGATTGGGTTTGACGGCCTCAACCGAAATCGGTCGCGCTCTTGGCAGGGACAATGTCAATGATGCCGCAAGAAGCGCGTCCCTTGCCTTGGCTTTGGCCATTGGCTTTGGTGTTGCCGTTGCCATCCTGATCACATTGTTTAACGGCCCAATTCTGCATCTGCTCGGTGCGCGCAACGAGGTTTTCACCGAAGCTTCCATTTACATGCGAATTCTCGGGGCTTGCTCTGTGTTGGTGCTGTTGCAGATCGTTTGCGATTTCATTGCAATCGGCGAAGGTAACAGCCGGTTTTCGATGTATACCTTGCTCGGATCGTTTGGTCTGAACATGGTGCTGGACCCGATACTCATCTTCGGATTGGATTTGGGGGTGGCAGGGGCGGCTTGGGCAACGATCATCTCGCAGATCGCGGCCCTTTGTGCGTATGTCTATTACTTCAAAAGACGCCTTGGCCGAATACATCCCGATGTCGGGGCCCTTCGCACACTTTCTTGGCGCAAAGCCCTCATACCGTTTGGGAAGCTTGGCATTCCAGCCAGTACAACCACCATTCTGGCATCAATATGCTTTGCCGTTCTGATGCAGGCCGCCACCACGCATGGCAACGAAGAAGAACTGGCTGGATTGGCCATCTCGTTACGTATCGTGCTTCTTGCCATTCTTCCGATCATCGGCTTTTGCCTGGGTGCGCAACCGATCCTGAGCTACGCTGCGGGTGCAGGTAATCAGGCACGGTTTGAGGCCGTATTTAAGGGCATCCTTCTCTATTGCTCGGGCTTTTCGATGACCTGCGCAGTTATTGCCTTCCTGTTCGGGGACTGGTTGATTGCGGCCTTCGTCAGCAAAGCGGAATTGATCACCTTTGGTGCGCATCTGCTCGATATCCTTGCCATACAAATCGCGTTCGTTGGCATCTATCAGCCAATGGTATCCCGGTTTCAGGCTGCTCACAATGCCCGGCGCGCAGCCATCGTCAGCATGGCACCACAGGGCTACATTCAAATACCGCTAGCTCTATTTTTGCCCATGGCATTTGGCTTGGACGGAATTGTCATGGCACCTGCGCTTGCGGCCGGTCTGACGGCACTCCTTGCTGTTTCTCTGACGTTTTCTGATCGCAAAACACTCTTGATCAAGGAGCTTTCATCATGAACGAGCTGCCTTCAAAGCCACTTCCGCTGCAAGACCACGAGCCCCGGCATCACGGCGCATTTGACCCCAACTACGAGCGCCACTTCCGGGCGGTTTCCCAGCCGATCTATCAAACGTCATTATTTGCATTTCGCGACTTTGACGACATGGCGAATGCCTATGCTGGAAATCCTGGTGGTCCCATCTATGCGCGTGGTGATAACCCCACCGTGATGGCATTTGAACGGGAAATTGCAAGATTGGAAAACACCGAAGCATCCCGCGCCTTTGCAAGCGGGATGGGGGCAATCAGTGCAACTGTCATGGCACTTGTCGAACCGGGAGACCGGATCGTTACCGTTCACAATGTCTATTCCGATGCATATCGACTTTTTGAAACCATGCTCAGACCAATGGGGGTCGCCATCGATTATGTCGATGGCACCAAGACAGATGCCGTAATTGACGCCATTTCAGGTGCAAAACTATTGTTCCTTGAAAGCCCGACGTCTCTGACATTTGAGCTCCAGGACCTGGAAAACCTGGCCCAAGCTGCAAAGCAGAAAAACGTGATCACCGTTATCGACAACTCGTGGGCCACACCGGTTTTTCAGCGCCCGGCCGACCACGGTATCGATCTTGTCATCCATGCCGCATCGAAATTCCTGTCTGGTCACAGCGACACGGTAGCCGGCGTCGTCACCGGGCGAAAGGATCTGATCAACAAAATCAACGGTTCAACCTTCCCCTATCTCGGCGGGAAACTCGGTCCGTTTGAAGCATGGCTTTTGCTCCGCGGCCTCGACACACTTGAGCTGCGCATGCAACGACACGCTCAAACCGGCGAGTATTTGGCCACAAGCCTGACCCAGCACCCTAAGGTTTCCCAAGTGCTCTATACCGGGTTCAGTGACCATTCCGGAAAACGCACATTACATGGCCATTCAAGCCTGTTTTCCATCATTCTTGATAAGACGGTCGACATTCGGAATTTCAGCAACGCCCTTCGAACATTCAGGTTAGGCGTAAGTTGGGGGGGACCTGAAAGTCTGGTCGTTCCTGCGGCTGCTGTACTGCACCAGAAATATGAAATCAGTGCGTTTCGTCATTTCCAGCTGGATCCGCAACTTGTGCGCATTTACTGCGGGCTGGAAAACCCGTCTGACCTTCTCGCAGATTTAAAACAGGCAATCGATGCCGGGGTAACCAGTTAAGGCCACGGCCTTGGCCAACTCTCGTAACAATTAAAGGGCGCCAAACTGGCGCCCTTTTGCATTTCTGACTGTTGCGGCTTAACTGCCAACCGACACAACTCCCTGTCGCGAATTCGGCCTTGTCAGAACGGCCAAAATCAATTCAAGCGGTCCGCGTGATGCAAAGCGGAACCAAAACTTGGCAAAAACGATCCAGCCCAGATACATCACGACTGAAATCCACAAACAATCAGCCAGACGAACCTGATTGTGCATACCGGCACCGTAACCAAGGAACACCAATCCCATGGCCAAAGACATCCCCAAATAGATTGTCAGCGACATGCGACCGGCCGGGGCAATGAATGCAACCAAACTGCGACAAGCCGTTGCACGAAAAGCCAAAAGACCATATGCGACAAGAATAATGGACAATGGCACCGCAAACAGCGGACGCATAACCAATGTCATCATAAAGAATCGTTCTGGCTCAAATACTGCGGGCAGCGATGCAAGCGCCCCATAAAAAAGGCTTCCAGCGATACCCGGAAAGGCGGCAAACGCCGCAATAGTGCGTAATTTGCCAACAAGAGCATCAAAGCCGTTTTCATCACAAAACCGCGCGGCAGCAAGGCCCGAGACCATGGCAGCCGCAACAAGCAGATAGTTGCTCCAAAGACAATAAAGCTGGAAACCGGCCCAACTCTCAAGACGTACCGCCATTACATCGGCGAAACTGCCTGTGGCCAGAACCACCGAAACCGGTATTTCCGGCGCGACATAAGGCGACGCGTTCACTGTCAGGTTCACCCCGAAAAGGGCATTTCCAAGCACAGCCATCGCCCACAGAGCAACACCACAAACCAAAAGCCCGCGAACAGACATATGCCGAACACTCAACAAAAGCAGCCCGATCACCGCATAGGGCAGCAAAATGTCTGCTTCGAAAAGGAATACCAGGTTCACAACGCCGAACATTGCCAGCACACAAAGCCGCCGAACATAAAAACCGACCCCATATCGTTTGAACTGCTGTAACGCAGCAAACCCGAACAGGGCCGAGAAAATCAGGATGAATTTACTTTCAAACACCCCCTGGATCACGCTCGCGGCAAGCACATTCAACCAAAGCGGGTCCCCGTCCTGCCATGCCCCACCAGCAAAACCGAACGTAATCGCAAAGAAGGGCAAATTGACCACAAGTATCCCGAACAGGGCGAACGCGCGAAGGGCGTCAATTGATGACTCGCGTTGCTGAAGCATCTTACGTCTTTCCTCTTGATTGGAACTCTTATTGGAAAGACGTTTGGAAACTGATTTAGTTCAGATGACAAGAAAGGCTTCTGCACCGCTTATCCACGCTGAACAAAAAATCCCATTACCCCGATTTTCGACAAACTAGTTAAGCCATTGAATTGAAGGTCGATAGAATTAAAGCAGGTTGAATATGTAAGAGCGAGAAACTGAATTTGGTTTGAAATCGGTATCCCGATCAAGGGTATTTTCCTTGCATTTTCGCCGGGTGGCCTGCCGGAAATGAGCCTGGTTGCCCTCGCGCTGAATATCAAAGTTTCCTTCGTCGCCTTGTGCCATATCAGTCGCATTGCGATGTTCGTCTTGGGCGCAAATGCACTATCACGATTTAACCAGTAACAGCGCAGGCAGCACCCAAGGGAGGCATGGTTATTGAGCCTCCCCGTCGCATTCAATAAGCAACCCGGTAAAGCTGAAGAATATCATCTTTGGACAAATCAACCGGATTCCAGTCCAATAGGCGTCGGATACCATGCGCCTCTTCGGCCATACGGGGCAGGTCATCCTCCGGCACACCGTGACTACCGATTGCCATATTGATCTCCAGCGACGCACAATAATCACAAACTGCGTCACGCAATGCGTCAACGCTGCCATATCCGGTAACACCAAGGGCGGCTGCAATCTTTTGGGTTTTCTCTGGAACCGCAGGTGCATTCACCGCAAGCACATGCGGGAACATCAAGGCATTTGCCAAACCATGGGGCAGTTTGTGACGCGTTCCCAACGGATAAGCAACGGCATGGCCTGCCGTCGTATTGACCGGGCCAAGACAGACGCCACCATAAAATGACGCCAGCGCCATACCAGAACGCGCTTCGATATCCGAACCATCCGCAACCGCACGGGCAAGATATTTACCAACAAGTTCGATACCCTGCAGGGCATAACCATCAATCAGTGGATGCGCACGTTTCGACGTAAAGGCCTCCACGCAATGCGCAAGCGCATCAACACCGGTTGCTGCCGTAACCGCAGCCGGAACAGAAACCGTCAAAAGCGGATCAATAATCGCAAGATCGGCAAGCATATGGATGCTTTCGGTTGCAACCTTGTTCAAACTGGCCGGGTCCGTAACAAGTGCACGCGTACCCACCTCCGACCCGGTCCCTGCCGTGGTAGGAATCTGGACAAGCCCCACCTTACGCACAGGCGCACGTCCGGGGCCGGAAATATCGGACAATTTCAGCTCCCGCCCGACCAAAACAGAAACCAGCTTTGCCAGATCCATGGCTGATCCACCACCAAACCCGATGACCAGATCGCAATCCCCGGCCGCCTTGATCGCGGCATCCAGATTATGCTCATCCGGCTCCGGCTCGACATCGCCAAATACCGATATCCGCCCCAGTCCGAGCATATCGAGACGCGCTGCATTGAACCTGTCTGCAACAACAAACGGCTTTTTAAAGCCCGATGCTTCGACCCAGCCCGCCAACACCGACACGGCACCTTCACCAAACTGAAGAATGGAGGGACGTTGTATTTCGATCTGACGCGAGAGGTTAAGCATCTTCGAATCCTTTGAATTGAACAAAACTTGTTAAGTAAAATTTCCTCAATCCGCTACAGCACTAGAAAACCGCAATTTTCAGCCATTCCAGGCAATATCCCAACGGAACGAGATGCCCACCTTAAAAGCGATTTGAAAAATTTGTCAATTTGTAATGTTAAAGAAAATTCATTGATCGAGATAAATCCACCAACCTGAAACATCGACATAAACATTTGGAGAAATATCCTTAAATTATTGATATATATAATTTTATAAAAAGTTATCACTCAAAACGCACCTACGTCCTTTCCCCTTGGTCGGCACCTTGTGGAAAAAAGAATCCGTGAAAAACAACAAAACAAGTTGACATATTTTCAGAGCAACATAACCTTGGCTCCAACAAGAAGCAGAAAATGCCACGCCTGATTGTCACGCCCACATAGGGAGGAAAGCGTGAACACAATTCGCGAATCACGCAGCAGCATCTATATCGGCAGCGGTCTGCTTGCTTTTTGTGGTTTTGCTGCATGGCGCACCGCCATGGTCAAGGCACAAGCCACCAACACCGTGGCCGGACCAACATTTCTGCCCTGGTTGATGATCGGTCTGATTGCCGCCCTATCTGTTGCAATGATTATTCGATCGCTGAACAGCAGCAAGGAAGAGCGCCTTATTCACATGCCCGGCCGTAAACTGCTTGTGCGGATGGGAATGTTTACAATTTTGCTTGTTGGTTATGCCGCCGCATTCATGCCGCTCGGGTATTTGCCATCTACCCTGATCACCTTCTGTATCGGCCTGTATCTGGTTGGCGAAAAACGCCCCGTTGTTCTGATCGCCTTTCCCCTTATCACCACCGGCGCAATCTATCTCGGCTTCACGCACCTGCTAAAGGTCTGGTTGCCCTGAACAAAAAACAAAATTTCTATCACGGAGGAAGACATGAAAACGAAATTGGCACTCGCCGCAGCATTGATAACAGCGACGTTCTCGACACAGGCGCTCGCCTTCCCGGATCGTCCGATCCAGGTGATTGTTCCCTATTCCGCAGGTGGCGGCACAGACCTGTCCTTGCGCGTACTTGCCGAAAGCTTTGAGCGTAACGTTGACGGCGCGACCATGGTTGTTCGCAACCAGCCAGGTGGCGGCGGCTCCATCGGAACGTCTGGTGCAGTTGAAGCGCGCCCCGACGGCTACACGCTCGGCGCAGGGGCACAGGGACCTCTTGCAATTCTGCCGCATCTTGGCGGCACCACCTACCAGATCGATAACGTTGAATTCATTGGCCTGTTCGGCCGCAACCTCCAGGTGATGGTTGCCTGCAAAGATGCACCGTTCGATAACTTTGACGACTTCCTTGAATATGCCAAAACCAAGGCCCCGCAGATCGGCAATTCCGGCGCAGGTGGCGCAAACCACGTCTCTGCTGAAGCCTTCGCCAAAGCAGCCAACATCAAAATTGAATCTGTTCCGTTTGGTGGCTCGTCCGAGGCCCGTACCGCATGCGTTGGCGGCCACATTGATGCAATGGTTGCCTCCCCGGCAGAAGCCCTTGCCCAGGTCGAGGCCGGCAACGTTTCACCACTCTTTGTGATGGAGCCGGAACGCATTGACCTTTTCCCGGACACCCCGACCGCCGTTGAAAAAGGCATCGACTTCACCTGGTCGTCCTGGAAAGGGCTGATTGGCCCGAAAGGCATTCCTGCAGAGGACCTTAAATTCCTGCGTGATGCACTGAAAACGACGGTCGAAGACGAAGAGTTCAAAGCCAAAATGGCCGAGATGGGCGAGTTCGTCATCTACGAAAATGCCGAACAATATGAAGCCCGTGCCCGTTCCGACAGCAAGGTGGCAGAAGCCGTCCTGCGTGAACTTGGCATGTATGGGATGAATAACTGATCAAGCCTGCGAACTCCGGGCTTCAGATTTTCTGAAGCCCGTCCCTTTTCGGTTCGAACGAGTAGCCTGTATGGATGTTCTTTCTTCTCTTTCCCAACTGTTTGAACTCAGCACCCTTTGGACAATTGCCCTTGGGACGTTGGGGGGACTTATTATCGGCGCACTGCCCGGCCTGACGGCAACCATGGGTGTCGCCCTGCTTATCCCTATGACTTTTGGCATGGCGCCTGTTGTTGGCCTCAATATGTTGATTGGCATCTATATTGGCGGGATCTATGGCGGGTGCGTGTCGTCCATTCTTTTGCGCACCCCCGGCACCCCGGCATCTGCGGCAACCGTTCTTGACGGCTATCCGATGGCACAGCGTGGCGAGGCCGGCAAAGCGCTGGGCATGGCAACAATTGCATCGACTGTTGGTGGATTGTTTGCGGCCGTCATCCTTGCCACCCTTGCCCCGCAACTGGCGTCCATCGCCCTTAAATTTGGTGCTGCCGAATATTTTGCTCTGGCCCTGTTCGGACTGACTATTATTGCCTCCCTTTCGGGCGATTTGCTGAAAGGTGCGATTTCCGGACTTCTTGGCATTCTGATTTCCTGCGTTGGCGCGGATCCGATTACCGGCGTTTTGCGCTATACTTTCGGTGTTTCCGGCTTTGCATCGGGATTTGCATTCACGCCTGCACTGATCGGGCTTTTTGCACTCTCGGAAGTTTTCACCCAAATGGAACGCTTGGGAAGTTCGGAAGCACCAGTGCGCAATGTCACCGGAAGGTGGCCGTCACGTTCTGAAATGCGCCAAAGCAAAAACGCTCTGGTTCGCGGCTCGATTATCGGCACCATTATCGGGATTATTCCCGGCACCGGTTCGGGCACAGCTTCATGGATTTCCTATAACGAAGCCCGCCGCTCTTCGCCACATCCGGAAAAATTCGGAACCGGTTACGCACCAGGCATTGCTGCGACGGAAAGTGCGAACAATGCGGTTTGTGCCGCCGCACTGATCCCGTTGCTAGCACTCGGCATCCCCGGTGACGTTGTAACAGCGGTTCTGATGGGTGGCCTGATGATTCAGGGACTGGCCCCCGGACCAATGCTGTTCCAAACAAACCCGGATGTCATCATCGGCATTTTCGGCGGCACCTTTATCGCAACGATCTTCATGTTCATCTTCGGGATGGCGCTTATTCCGCTGTTTTCCCGGATATTGCTGATCCCGCGACAATTGCTTGCCATGACCATCGTCGTTTTCTGCTTCATCGGTTCCTTTGCCATCAACCTGAACCCCGTTGATCTATACACCATGGTCGGGTTTGGCGTGCTGGGCTGGGGCATGAATAAGTTCGGCTTCAGTCAGGCAGCTCTTTGCATCGCCTTGATCCTTGGGCCGATGATGGAAGCCAATCTTCGCCGAGGCCTTTTGCAATCGGGTGACAACCTGATCGAATTTGCCTCAGGCCCGATCACGCTGCTTTTCCTCGGACTTACCGTTCTTTCCCTTCTCTGGCCGCTCATCACGCGCATGCAGCAGAACCGCCGCCAGTCCAAAGCCTCTGACTAACAGGAAGTAACATGACCAAATCGGCATATGTCGCCCTTGTCACCTGCTTTAATGATGACGAGACCATCAATTACCAGGCAACGCGCAATCAGGTGAAACGTCAGGTCGCAGCCGGCAACAACATCATGTGCGCAGGCACCAACGGTGATTTCACTGCACTTACATTCGAAGAAAAAGTACGCCTGACAGAGGAAGTGGTGGACGAAGTTGGCGGCAAGGCCAAGGTCATCGTCAATGCCAGAATGCCTGCAACCTTTGAAACGATCAAACTTGCAAAAGAATTTGATCGCATCGGTGTCGACGGCATCGCAGTCATCACACCATTCTTCATCGCCTGCACCCAGGATGGATTAATTCGCCACTTCACCGCTGTCGCTGACAGTGTGAATACACCGACCTATCTTTATGACATTCCGCCACGAACCCAGAACCATATTGAGCCTGCAACAGCCGAAACACTTGCCGCACATGGCAATATTGCTGGGATCAAGGATTCCGGCGGCACGGATGCAAGCCTGAATGCCTATCTTGGGATCGCACGTTCCAGATCGGACTTCGATGTCTATTCCGGTCCGGACCATCTGGTTCTCTGGTCGCTTCAAAACGGTGCGGCGGGTGCGATTTCCGGCCTTGGTAACGTTCTTCCCGACATTCTTGCCGGTATCATCGACGGCTTTAATTCCGGCGACACCGCCAAAGCCGAACAGAACCAAGAAATCTTTGGTAATTTCCGCAAAGACCTTTACGGCCTGGGCTACCCGCCCGCCTTGGTAAAGCGCGCCTTGTACCTGATGGATGAAACGGTTGGCGCATCACGTCAGCCCGCCCTGCTTCCGGATACCGAACAGGACAAGAAAATCCTCGAAATCCTTAAAAAGTACGGGCGGATTTGATCATGACTGTTATTTTGACGACATCCCCCGGTTTCGGGAAACACAATGACGTAGCCAGTAAACTGTCCGAACTTGGTTGGGAATTGATCCGCTGTGTCGATACAACCAAAGCCGACGGCGGCGTTAGCGAACATATCGAACGCGCGGATTACATTGTAGTTGGTCTTGTTCCGGTAACGGCCAAAACCTTGAAACAAGGCAAGAACCTCAAGGCTGTTCTCAAACACGGCGTCGGGGTTGATAATATCGATATTCCCGCCTGTTCGAAGGCCGGACTTCCGGTTTTGAATACTCCGGGCGCGAATGCCGATGCCGTGGCAGAGCTCGCCATCGGCATGATGTTTGCGCTGGCTCGCAACATCATCGTCGGACACAATTCTGTGGTTTCCGGTGGATGGAACCGAACTGTTGGTACACAGATCGGCGGCAAGACGCTTGGTATTGTCGG
This sequence comes from Thalassospira sp. MIT121401, assembly GCF_047125595.1. Classification (NCBI taxonomy): domain Bacteria; kingdom Pseudomonadati; phylum Pseudomonadota; class Alphaproteobacteria; order Rhodospirillales; family Thalassospiraceae; genus Thalassospira; species Thalassospira sp. MIT121401. The sequence goes on along the minus strand of NZ_CP138926.1, from coordinate 1,335,953 downwards.
ACTGGGTAATATAGGCAAGGCCCTTGCGCTTAAGGCCCGCTCTCTTGGCATGAATGTCATCGCCCAGGATGCTTATCCTGACACAGCCTTTGCCAATGCCAACGGCATTGAATTTGTCGATATTGATAGCCTTCTGGCCCGTTCTGATTATGTATCACTGCACATCTTTGGCGGCGCGGAGAACACTGCATTCATGGATGCTGCCAAACTCGCCAGGATGAAACCGCACGCCTGCCTGCTTAATCTTGCACGTGGCGAGGTTGTTGATCTTGATGCACTGGCCGACGCACTTGCCAATAATCGACTGGGCGGTGCGGGGATTGATGCCTATGTCGTCGAACCGCCAGAAATCAGCCATCCGATCTTTGCCCATCCACGTGTCGTTTTCACCCCGCATACCGGGGCCGATACCAGCGAGGCCTTGGCAAATGTCGGCCTGATGAATATCGCTGATATTGAAGGCCTGATGCGCGGCGAACATCCCAAACGGGTTTTAAATCCGCAAGTATTCGGGGGATAGCATGACTGAACGTTTTGACGTTGCCGAGCTGACACGCTTCACAACAGACCTGTTTACCAAAGCCGGTCTGGACGAAGACAAGGCCGCCGCTGTGTCCAGATACCTGATCGAAGCCGACCTGATGGGACATACCACCCATGGGTTGGCACTGGCATCCTGGTATTTGCAATCGGTACGCGACGGCGTGATGAAAACCACCGGCAGTTTTGAAGTTGTGTCGGACCGCGGTGCGGCCCAGTGCTGGAATGGTCACAGACTTCCCGGTGCCTGGCTTACCAGCGAAGCTGTTAGGTCCGCAATCAAGCGGGCGCGCGAATTTGGTACGGCGACCATTGCCATTGCCAACAGTCACCATATCGGTGCACTTGCTGCCTATCTAACGCTTGCGACCGATCAGTCGATGCTGGTTTCGATCGCGTCATCTTCACCGTCCGGCGCACAGGTTGCACCGTTTGGCGGACTTGACGGCGTTTTCACGCCCAACCCCGTGGCTTGGGGTATTCCAACAAATGACCAACCTGTTCTGATTGATATCTCGGCATCAATTACGACGGTGAATATGGGCAAGCGCCTTCAACGAGAAGGCCGGAAATATGATCATGACTGGCTGATGGATCGTGAAGGCAACCTAACAAGCGATCCTGCTTTGCTTGATGGCGGTGCTACATTGCTGCCAACCGGTGGCCTGGATCATGGCCAAAAAGGCTACGGCATGGCTCTGTCCGTCGAAGCTTTGACTCAGGGGCTTGCCGGATATGGTCGTGCCGACGCTCCAAAAGGCACAAATGCCGCGGTAACCGTCAGCGTCTATGACCCGGATGCCTTTGGCGGTGTTGATAACTTTATCGGCCAAAGCAGTTGGCTTCGTGATGCCTGCCTGAACAACCGCCCCCGTGATCCCGGCAATCCGGTGCGTTTGCCCGGACAAGCAGCCCTTCAACGCAAAGAGCAGGCCATCAGGGAAGGTGTTCGGCTATATCCCGGCATCGCTTCCAGTCTGAATGCCGAAGCAGACTATTATGGCATCGCGCCGGTTCTTGCGCACAGATCATAAATGCAAACGGGTACGCGGCCGAAGGCAGGAGAGCAATATAATTCCCCAAAATGCCCGATGGGATCATCGTTGGTGATCGATCCCATCGGATGTTGGCATCAGGCAACCAAGCCCGCGCTCGCCGCCCTCATAGATCGGAAAAGACAACGCCATTCCGAGATCAACGACATCAATATGCTTAACCATGCAATCGGCGCCCAGGCTCTTGATATAGCAATCCACTTGGCTGGTGACAGGACCGATGATGTCCTGATTTCAGCATAACATGCTTGATTGACGGTTTGCTCGACAAATTTGGCATCGCCTGTCTGACACTGCGGCAGGGCAAGCTGGCTACCACCAATCAGCCTGCGTATCCAGCGCCACAAACCTGGCGTCAAAACCGGGCTTATGTCTTCACATCTTCAAGCTCAACAAACTTCCCCCAAACAAGCGATCACGCGAATGCTCAATATGCTTATACATAAGCGTTCGAGCCTCATCGGGTTTGCCATCCCGAATGGCCGCGTAAATCGCTGAATGTTCTTCAAACACTTCTTCGAGGCGCTTCAGCCCATCGGACATCAATGACTGCCCATGAAGCTTCATGCCCACATTGATATGTTCACGAAGTGCGCGCATTGATGCTTCATAATAATGGTTGTTGGCAGCGCGCGTGATCGACAGATGAAATGCAAAGTCGGCATCTTCACGATGTTGATGCGATCCCGTTGCGACCTTGAGCAAATCAAGAGCATGCTCAACTTCCTTTAACGCCTCCGCATTGTGCCGTGTAGCTGCAAGTGCGGCTGCTTCCGGCTCAATCGTCATGCGAAACTCGTAGCAACGTTGAATGTCCGCAAGAGTTTCGACCTTGGCAAAGCCCAGAGGCGCCTGCGTGGCAGCACGGACATAACTTCCCGCCCCCTGGCGCGAATAAATCAAACCCTCTTCACGCAGCTTCTCAAGCGCAGTGCGCAGGACAGGTCGGGAAACATCAAGCTCGGTCGCAAGGGTCGTTTCCGGTGGGAGCTTGCTATTTGGTTCATACTCACCATTCGTAATCCGGCTGTAAAGTGAATGATAAACCCTGTCCGCCAATGACATACGCGGTTTCTTTGTTTGCTCTTTCACGTCGGAGCTTCCCGTTTTTTCTTTCATCATAAGCAACTTACGTAAATTCAGCTGTCAATCAAGCAACGATAAAAAATGGCGCAGCGCGTCCTCTCTGCCAAATCCGGCAGACTTGGTAAAAACTTTTATCGCGCGCCCCTGTTGCGAGGATTGCTGCTGGCGGAAGGGACTGACCCTGATCCCAAATCTCTTTGGTTGACGGCGCGTCACGCCATTGCCTCCTCAAACACACCCAAGGAGGCAACGCCCCTTGCTGTCAAACCACGCCCTGCCCAGCAAACTGTACTGCCGAATGCGCCGGATAAATCACCGGCATTGATTGTAACGGACAAACTTGGAATGCTCCAAAATTACCAATATCGATTAATATGTAAACTTGTACATAATTGGTAAAATTGCGCAAGCGCGGTTTCTGCAGCACCTTCACTTAATCTAATCAGCGGCGACATCGGCAGAACTTACACTGCCATTCACAGCTCCCAACGGATCGAGTCACAAAAGACACGATCGAGATCGCATGTAGAGACTTCTGAGAATTGGCCTGACTACTCGTCACAATGGCTTCAAACGGGAAACAAGCGGCAATGGAGCAGTGAATACGCGCTGTAATCACTGCTCCATAGTAGGCCCGGAGGGACTTGAACCCCCAACCAGACCGTTATGAGCGGTCGGCTCTAACCAATTGAGCTACGGGCCCCCAAGACAAGATGTGTCAGGGTAAAGAAAAGACCGCACCGGATTACCGGTGCGGTCCCGAAAACTAGCGATTTTCCGGCCAAGGTCAAGCCCGAACGTCGCCTGTAATCCTATTAATAATCGAGGAACGACCGCAGCTTGCGCGAGCGCGACGGATGTTTGAGCTTGCGCAGTGCTTTTGCCTCGATCTGACGGATACGTTCACGGGTAACGGAGAACTGCTGACCAACTTCCTCAAGGGTGTGGTCGGTATTCATGCCGATCCCGAAACGCATACGCAGAACACGTTCTTCACGCGGGGTGAGCGATGCCAGAACACGTGTGGTGGTTTCACGCAGGTTGGCCTGGATCGCTGCATCAAGCGGCTGAACGGCGTTCTTGTCTTCGATGAAATCGCCAAGATGGCTGTCTTCCTCGTCCCCGATCGGGGTTTCGAGCGAGATCGGCTCCTTGGCGATTTTCAGAACCTTGCGAACCTTTTCAAGCGGCATCTGAAGCTTTTCAGCCAGCTCTTCCGGGGTCGGCTCACGACCGATTTCATGCAGCATCTGGCGCGAGGTACGTACCAGCTTGTTGATGGTTTCGATCATGTGCACCGGAATACGGATCGTACGGGCCTGGTCCGCGATCGAGCGGGTAATGGCCTGACGGATCCACCAAGTCGCATAGGTCGAGAATTTGTAACCGCGACGATATTCGAATTTGTCCACCGCCTTCATCAGGCCGATATTGCCTTCCTGAATAAGGTCAAGGAACTGAAGACCGCGGTTGGTATATTTCTTGGCGATCGAAATCACGAGACGCAGGTTGGCCTCGATCATTTCCTTTTTCGCACGGCCAGCTTCGCGTTCACCCTTGTTTACAACACCGTAAACACGGCGGAACTCGGAAATCGGAAGTCCGACCTCGGCCGAAACACCACCGATATCTTCGCGCAGCTTGGCGATTTCTTCGGGATAGCGTTCGATAAAGGTTTTCCAGCCCTTGCCCGGCAGACCGGCAACACGTTCCATCCAGTTCGGGTCAAGTTCATTGCCCTGATACTGTTTGACGAAGTCCGGACGCTTGATCTTGCAGCGATCGGCAAAGCGCAGAAGCTTGCCCTCAAGACCCAGAAGACGGTTGTTAAGCCCGGTCAGATGGTCAAGAAGCTCTTCGATACGGAAATTGTTCAGGTGAACATCTTCCATCAGCTCGACCATCTCGTTCTTGAGCTTGGTATAGCGCTTCTCGGTCGCCGCCGGAACGGTTTCACCCTTGTTCAGCGCCACCAGACGCTGCTCCTGCGCCTTGTGCAGCTTCTCATAGGTCTTGGCGATCAGTTCGAATTTCTCGAGAACCTGCTCGGTCAGTTCCTCTTCCATCTTGGAAAGCGAAACATTGACCTGCTCGTTCTCGTCTTCGTCCTCATCATCGCCTTCGCCGCCTTCTTCACCTTCGGAGTCTTCGGACTCATCGTCCTCTTCCTCTTCGGCTTCCTCGCCACCGATCGCATCGGGGGTTTCGGTTTCGGCGTCTTCGTCCTCATCATCATTGGCAGAGTCAAAGCTTTCGACATCTGCCTCTGCATCAACGTCTTCGTCCTCGCCTTCCTCGGCACCGATTTCGGCATCCGGGCCACCGCCATAGGTGGTCTCAAGGTCAATGACATCACGGAGCAAAAGCTCACCAGCCTGAAGCTGATCATGCCAGTTCACGATCGCACGAATGGTCAGCGGGGATTCGCAAATCCCGCCAATCATCATGTCACGGCCGGCCTCGATACGCTTGGCAATGGCGATTTCGCCTTCACGCGACAGCAGTTCGACACTGCCCATCTCGCGCAGATACATACGTACCGGGTCATCGGTACGCCCAACATCATCGGCAGAAATATTGCCGCTCGGATCGTTGTCGGAATCGTCGTTGTCGTCATCATTGTCATCGGCCTCATCACCATCGATGACATTGATGCCCATCTCGTTGAGATTGCTCATCACGTCTTCGATCTGCTCAGAGGAGAAATGTTCTGACGGCAGTGCCGCGTTCAACTCATCGACAGAGATGTGGCCTTTCTCCTTGCCCTTGGCAATGAGCTTTTTGATGGCCGCTTTATATGTATCGAGAAGAGGTCCGTCTGCGTTTTCAGAAGAGTTCTTTTTCTCTTCAGCGTTCGAAGTCTTAGACGACATCTATTCCCCGTTTCCCGCTGGGTACGTTCGTACCGTTGTTGTCCCACGCACTGTCTTTTCAGCGCAAATCACAAATAGCCCGATCGCTGATCCTGAATGCAAGGCACCCAAAGATCAGTCGTCGAGCTTAAACACTTTTTCCCGGCGACGGGCGAGATCCTCACGCCTGTGAGAAAACCTCTCCCATTCTTCCTGACTGATATCTGCTGCCAACTGTCGGACGGCGTATTTTGCCTCTTCGTCCTCCAGGGAGCTTACAGCCATGGAAAAAACCTGTTTCCAACCCGTTCTGGCCCGTTCCAGCGGCGTTTCGGGCTTGGCGAAAGCAGCGTGCGCGATTACATCCGCACTAACCACCCGCAAAACTGTCTCTGACAGCCCGTCGCGCTCCAAATGAGCCCGGATTGAATCGGAATCAAGTCCAGGATCGTCATCAAGCAGCTTTAAGACGGCCCGACGAAGATTGTCAAGCGCGGAGTCTGCACAACTATAGATTCCAAGCTGTTCACCGATCTCATCATGCAGGGCAGGATGATTGATCAGCGTCAGCAAAAGAATGGAGTCCTGTAGATCGCGCTTCTTCTGCATTGGCGGTCGCGACATGCCCGGTACGGCTTTTCCGGCCGGACCCCAGAAATGGTCATTTTTTCCGCGTTTGCCACCCCGTGCCGGTTTTTTATTTTGATAACCGCCGCCAGATGCCCCGCGACCGGCCGCGTTGCCGCCGCGGTCGCCCTTGAACAATTTCCAGATGCGATCATTGAACATCGACTTGTACTGGCTGCGTACTGCCTCGTCGGCAATCACCGAAATCCGCTGATTGATATCGGCCTCAAGGGCCGCCCGCCGTTCCGGGGTATCGATCTTGTGCGCCCCTACATCCATGCGCCAGACCAGCTCGGCCAGTGGCACGGCCTGTTCTATGATCTTTTTGAAATTCTCAAACCCGCCCGGTGCGCCCATCAGACTGTCGGGGTCTTCGCCCTCGGGCAGAATGGAAAACAGCAATGACTTGCCCGGCCGCAGGATCGGAAGTGCCCGTTCCGCCGCACGCACAGCGGCACGTTTGCCCGCCGCATCCCCGTCCAGACAGAGGATCGGCTCGTTGGTCATTTTCCAAAGTTCGCCAATCTGTTCTTCGGTAACCGCGGTACCAAGCGGCGCCACCGCCCCGCGGAACCCGGCCCGGTGCAGGGCAATAACATCCATATAGCCCTCGGTCACAATGATCGGTGCATCGTGACGGGCGGCTTCGCGCGCCTGGGGCAGGCCATAAAGAAGGCGCCCCTTGTGAAACAGCGGTGTATCCGGACTGTTAAGGTATTTCGGCTTGGCATCGCCCATCACGCGGCCGCCAAACGCCACCACCCGCCCGCGCCGGTCAAGGATCGGGAACATCACCCGCCCGCGGAACCGGTCATAGCTTTGCCGGCCGTTATCTTCGGGTTCGATCAGAAGCCCGGCCTCGATCATCAACTTTTCGTCGATATCTTCGCGTTTGAGTGCCGCCTTCAGCGCGCCGCGATTGTCGGGCGCAAATCCCAGGCGGAATTCGGCGATGGTTTTGTCATCAAGGCCGCGACGATGAAAATAATCCAGCCCTTCCTTGCCTTCGGGCATGCGCAACATGCGTTCAAAAAACACACAAGCCGCTTCCATCACCTCGTAAAGGGTTTTGGCCTTCTGTTCGCGTTCCTGGGCTTCGCGTGACGGTTTGGGGACATCCATGCCGACCTGATTGGCCAGCACCTCGACCGCCTCGACAAAGGTCAGCCCGCGGGTATTCATCACAAAACTGATGACGTCCCCGTGCGCCCCGCAGCCAAAGCAGTGATAGAAGCCCTTTTGCTCATTGACCGTAAAGGACGGGGATTTTTCGGAATGGAATGGGCACAGCCCGGAATATTCCCGGCCGCGTTTGATCAGCTTCACCGATGAACCGACAATATCTGCCAGTCCGACCCGTGCCCGCAGGTCGTCCAGAAACGACTGGGGAAAGCTCATGATGTCCCGATCCCGTGATGATGCTGTTGCGCACATGCGCAACCCTGTTGTTGGTCCTTGTCCCGGCGCGGCATTATGAATTCGTCTGTGCGAAGTGCCGGCTCTGGGACGACGAAAGCCGGACGATTTTACACGCCCGGCTTTCTAAATAAAGATAGGTCTTCCGGGACTAGCCCAAAAGTTTTTTGGCAACACCACCGGCTTTGCCGAAATCCATGGTGCCGCTGTATTTTTCGCGAAGGGCCGCCATCGTGCGCCCCATATCCTTAAGACAGGTCGCACCGATTTCGCTTACCGTACCGCGCACAGCTTCTTCGATTTCCTCATCGGAAAGCTGTGCGGGCAGGAATTTCTCGATCACCGCGATTTCTGCGGCTTCCTGTTCGGCAAGCTCGGGACGGTTGCCCTTGGTATACATCTCGATGCTTTCGCGACGCTGTTTCACCATCGCCTGAAGCAGATTGATGATTTCGTCATCCGAAATGCCATCGGTGTTGCCTTCGCCCCGTGCGGCGATATCGCGTTCTTTCAGTGCTGCCAGAATAAGGCGCACGGTGGTAACGGAGCAGGCATCCTTGGCAAGGACAGCCTTTTTCAAAGCGTCATTAAGCTGCGATCGCAGCATGGCTCATCTCTGATTCTGTGGAAGAAAGGAGCGAACATACCGCATTACAGCATAAGACGCAAAGAAAACCTTCCCCCGCAAACCGTTGATTTTCCTTGGGAAATAAAAGTTTCGATGCGTCCTTGACATGGGTCCGCGACTCCCGTAGACATCCGCCAATTTGCCTACCGGGATCACGATTTGCCCCGCTTCCAGCATGGTCCGCTGTCGCATCAACGGTGCACAGTTCAACATGCTGGGAACGACTTGGCACGTCCGCATGTCCGGTATGCAGGCAAATTGCAGTCGTTTTTATCGGCTTGCCCGCATTTATTATATATAAAAAGACTCCGTGTCTCACCGTGGAAAGATCGAAAGGACATTTGCCAATGTCAGCGCCCACGCACACCCCGCCTCCTGGTGCTTCTGCCGTACTGGTTCTCGCAGATGGTTCAGTTTTTTGGGGACGCGGCGTCGGGGCCCGAGGAGAGGTCGTCGGTGAAGTCTGCTTCAACACCTCCATTACGGGCTACCAGGAAATCATGACCGACCCGTCCTATGCCGGTCAGATGATCACCTTTACCTTCCCGCATATCGGTAACGTCGGCACCAATGACGAAGATATCGAAAATGCCAAACCGGTCGCCCTTGGCTGCATCCTGCGCCAGGACATTACCGAACCTTCCAACTACCGTGCGCGCAAACATTTCAATGACTGGCTTGCCGAGCATGGCCGCATCGGGATCGCCGGTGTAGACACCCGCCGCCTGACCAAACGCATCCGTACCGAAGGCGCACCGAACGGTGTGATCTGCCATAACCCTGACGGCGTCTTTGACATCCCCGCCCTGATCGCCAAGGCCAATGAATGGCCGGGTCTTGAAGGCATGGACCTTGCCAAGGACAACAGCTGCACCACCGGTTACGACTGGGATGAAGCCCTGTGGTCGCGCGAAGGCGGCTACGGCAAACTTGGCAATGCAAAACACCATGTGGTTGCCATTGATTATGGCGTGAAACGCAACATCCTGCGCAACCTCGCAAGCCTCGACTGCAAGGTCTCGGTCGTCCCTGCCACCACCACGGCCGAGGAAGTCCTGGCGATGAACCCGGATGGCATCTTCCTGTCAAATGGTCCCGGTGACCCTGCGGCAACCGGCGAATATGCCGTTCCGACCATCAAGAAACTGATCGATAGCGGCAAGCCGGTCTTTGGCATTTGCCTTGGTCATCAGATGATGGCGCTGGCGCTTGGTGCTAAGACCAAGAAAATGGATGTCGGCCATCGCGGTGCAAACCACCCGGTCAAGGATACCACCACCGGTGTCGTCGAGATCACCTCGCAGAACCACGGCTTTGTCGTCGACAAGGACAGCCTGCCCGACAATGTCGAGGCAACGCACTTCTCGCTGTTTGACGGCTCCCTTGCCGGGCTGCGCGCCAAAGACAAACCGGCCTTTGCGGTTCAGTACCACCCGGAAGCTTCGCCGGGGCCGCATGACAGCCACTACCTGTTCAAACGTTTCGTTGGTCTGATCGAAGAAGCAAAATTCTGATCACCCGATCAGGACACGCTCCGAAGATACGCGATTAACGGACTTAAACGAGGCGGTGCAGCACGCGCGCCCGCCCTGCGAAAAGCGGAAAACGACATGCCGAAACGTACAGATATCAAATCAATCCTCATCATCGGTGCTGGCCCGATTGTCATTGGTCAGGCTTGCGAATTCGACTATTCCGGCGCCCAGGCCTGTAAGGCGCTCAAGGAAGAGGGTTACCGCGTCATTCTGGTCAACTCGAACCCGGCGACCATCATGACCGACCCGAACCTGGCCGATGCCACCTATATCGAGCCGATCAAACCGGCAATGGTCGCCAAGATCATCGAAAAGGAACGCCCGGACGCGCTTCTGCCGACCATGGGTGGACAGACCGCGCTGAACACGGCACTGGCCCTGTTCAATGACGGCACCCTTGAAAAATACGGCGTGGAAATGATCGGTGCGAAAAAGCACGTCATCGAAAAGGCCGAAGACCGCCAGCTGTTCCGTGACGCCATGGACAAGATCGGTCTGGAAAGTGCGCGTTCTGCGATGGTCAGCACCTTCGAAGATGCGGTCAAGGCACTTGAAATCACCGGTCTGCCGGCAATCATCCGTCCGAGCTTCACCCTTGGCGGCGAAGGCGGCGGCATTGCCTATAACCGTGAAGAATTCGAACAGATCGTGCGCAACGGTCTGGCAATCTCCCCGACTCATACGGTCCTGATCGAAGAATCCATTCTCGGCTGGAAAGAATATGAAATGGAAGTCGTCCGCGACAGCGCGGATAACTGCATCATCATCTGTTCGATTGAAAACGTCGATCCGATGGGCATCCATACCGGGGATTCGATCACGGTTGCCCCGGCCCTGACCCTGACCGACAAAGAATACCAGATCATGCGCGACGCATCGCTTGCCGTCCTCCGCGAGATCGGTGTTGATACCGGTGGTTCCAACGTTCAGTTCGCGGTCAACCCGGACGACGGTCGTCTGATCGTTATTGAAATGAACCCGCGCGTCTCGCGCTCATCTGCCCTGGCATCCAAGGCAACCGGCTTCCCGATTGCCAAAATCGCGGCCAAGCTTGCAGTTGGTTACACCCTTGATGAACTTGATAACGACATTACCGGTGTGACCCCGGCTTCGTTCGAGCCGACCATCGACTATGTCGTCACCAAGATCCCGCGCTTCACCTTTGAAAAGTTCCCGGGCGCCAAACCGCTTCTGGGTACAGCCATGAAGTCGGTCGGTGAAGCCATGTCGATTGGCGGAAGCTTTGCCGAAAGCCTTCAGAAAGGCCTGCGGTCGATGGAAACCGGCCTTACGGGCCTGAACGAAGTCAAAATCGAAGGCGCCCCGGACAAGGCCGCAATCCGCGCCCAGCTGACCCAGCCGATCCCGTTCCGTATTCTTTACGCGGCCCAGGCCTTCCGTCATGGCATGACGCTCGAAGAAATCCAGTCGGCTACCAAGTTTGACCGCTGGTATCTCAAACAGCTTGAAATGCTGGTCGCCGAAGAAGAAAAAGTCCGCGCCAACGGCATTCCGACCGACAAGCAGGAATTGCTGCGCCTTAAAAAGCTCGGCTTCTCTGATGCCCGTCTGGCCGAACTGGCCGGCAAGGACGAAGACACCGTGCGCGCCGACCGTCAGGCCCTTGGCCTGCGTCCGGTTTACAAACGCATCGATACCTGTGCTGCCGAATTCCCGTCGCGCACCTCGTATATGTATTCCATGTATGAAGGCGACGGTTTCTTCGAGCCGGAAAACGAAGCCGAAGTCACCGACCGCAAGAAAGTCATCATTCTTGGTGGTGGTCCGAACCGTATCGGTCAGGGCATCGAGTTTGACTATTGCTGTGTGCACGCGGCCTATGCGCTGCGCGAAGCCGGCATCGAAGCCATCATGGTCAACTGCAACCCGGAAACGGTTTCAACCGACTATGACACCTCCGATCGCCTGTATTTCGAACCGCTGACCGCCGAAGACGTGATCGAGCTTTGCCAGCTTGAACAGTCCAAGGGCGAGCTGATGGGCGTGATTGTTCAGTATGGTGGCCAAACCCCGCTGAAACTTTCCGCTGCCCTTGAAAAGGCCGGCATTCCGATCCTTGGTACCAGCCCGGACAGCATCGACCTTGCCGAAGACCGCGACCGGTTCCAGGCGCTGATCAACAAGCTCGGCCTCAAACAGCCTGCCAACGGCATTGCCCGTTCGGTTGACGAAGCCGTCAAGATTGCCGAAAGCATCGGTTACCCGATCGTGATCCGCCCGTCTTACGTGCTTGGCGGTCGTGCGATGGAAATCGTTCACACCACCGAAGACCTGCTGCGCTACATGCACGAAGCCGTTCAGGTTTCCGGCAAAAGCCCGGTTCTGATCGACAGCTTCCTTCAGGATGCGATCGAAATCGATGCCGATGCGGTTTCCGATGGTGAAAACGTCTTTGTCGCGGGCATCATGCAGCATATCGAAGAAGCCGGTATTCATTCCGGTGACTCTGCCTGCTCGCTGCCGCCCTACTCTCTTGACGAGGCCATGATTGAACGCCTCAAGGCACAGACAGTCCAGCTAGCCAAGGCACTCAACGTTGTTGGTCTGATGAACGTTCAGTTCGCGATCAAGGATGACACGATCTATCTGATCGAGGTTAACCCGCGCGCATCGCGTACCGTTCCGTTCGTTGCCAAGGCAACCGGCAACCCGATTGCAAAAATCGGCGCACGTATCATGGCGGGCGAAAAACTGGGCGACTTTGACATTGATCACGGTCCGTTCAAACATATCGCCGTCAAGGAAGCAGTCCTTCCGTTCAACCGCTTCCCGGGTGTCGACACCCTGCTTGGCCCGGAAATGCGTTCAACCGGCGAAGTCATGGGCCTTGATACCGATTTCGGTCGCGCCTTTGCCAAGGCACAGATGGCCGCAGGCCACACTCTGCCGCAAGGTGGCAAGGTCTTCATCTCGGTCAAAAATCATGACAAACCGGCTGCTGTTCAACTCGCACGCGACGCAATTGCCCTTGGCTTTAGCGTGGTTGCGACGCACGGCACCGCAGAAGCTCTTGAAAAAGAAGGGCTGGACGTCACCCCGGTCAATAAGGTACAGGAAGGACGTCCCCATATCGTGGACATGATGAAGAACGGCGATATCAACCTGGTATTCAATACCACGGAAAGCAAACAGGCCGTGGTCGACAGTTTCTCGATCCGTCGTACTGCCCTTACCGATGATATTCCGTACTACACCACTGTCGCCGGTGCCCGCGCAACATTGCGCGCCATCGACAACCTGAAACGCGGCGCACTTGCAGTTCGTCCGGTTCAGGAATATCTTGGGGACAAGTACTAAGGTTCCTTACCGAACCTGACGGAAGAATTCAGACCGCCCGGCGGTAAAATGCCGGGCGGTTGATTTTGTAGTATCGACCGCTAATAAGAATAGGCTGTGAGCGCGATGGAAAAAGTACCAATGACCCCGCAAGGGCATCAGCGCCTCGAAGAAGAACTGAAGCATCGCAAGTCCGTCGAACGTCTTGAAATCATCAAGGCCATCGCGGAAGCACGCGAACATGGTGATCTTTCGGAAAACGCCGAATACCATGCCGCACGCGAACGCCAAAGTTTCTGCGAAGGTCGTATTGCCGAGCTCGAAGATGTCCTGAGCCGTTCCGAAGTGATCGACGTGCCGTCTCTGGCCGGCAACGTTGTGAAGTTCGGCGCCAAGGTTGATCTTGTCGACGAAGATACCGACGAGGAAACCACCTATCAGGTTGTCGGCCCGATCGAGGCTGACATCAATGCTGGCCGCATTTCAACCACCTCGCCGATTGGGCGTGCGTTGATCGGCAAGTCTGTCGGTGATTCCGTCGAAGTAACCGTTCCGGGCGGCACCAAAAGCTATGAAATTCTGAAGGTCGATTTCTCGTAAATCGGGAAATGTCCCAGTGATCAAAACGGTCCGATGATTATCGGGCCGTTTTTTTATGCCCGCGTGCCAGATATCCCCGCTCCAGCTCCAGCCCCCGTCACAGCAAACAAAAAAGCCGGGCGCGTATGCCCGGCTTTCTGCTGTCTGCCATTTTGGCAACGGATCTGCTGGCTTTAACCGCTTTTGGCCAACCGTTCGAGAACGGCCTCCACATTGCGATTAAGATCGGTTGCCTCCGATCCCAGATGATCGGCACTGCCCAGAAGTTCGGTTGCCATCTCGCCGGTTTCGGCCGAAATCTGTGACAATTGATGGATCAGGTCCGACAGATCGCGGGTTGCCTCAACCGTGCTGCCCAGACTGTGCGCGATCTCGCGGGTTGCACTTTGCTGCTGTTCCATGGTGGCCGAAATGGTTGCCGCCACTTCGACCATATCGCCGATGGTTTCGGAAACCCCGTTTACCGCCGACACCGAATCTCCGGTCGCGGCCTGGATTTCGGAAATCTGCTGGGCGATCTCGTCCGTTGCCCGCGCGGTCTGGTTGGCCAGGTTTTTGACTTCGTTGGCAACAACGGCAAAGCCCTTGCCGGCTTCTCCGGCACGGGCGGCCTCGATCGTCGCGTTGAGCGCCAGAAGGTTGGTCTGGGATGCGATATCGGTAATCAGATTGACGACTTCGCCAATCTTTTCGGCCGCATTTGACAACCATTCGATCCGGTCGCTGGCGGTTTTTGACCGCTCCACCGCATTGTCGGTAATCTCGCGGGCGCGTCCGATCTGGCGGGCGATTTCTTCGGCCGATGCGTTGATTTCATCGACTGCCGATGCCGCTGATTCAACGTTCTGCGACGTTTCTTCAGACGCATGCACCGCCCCTTTGGATGCTTCCTTTGCAACCCGTGCACGGTCATTCATATGCTGTGCACGTTTCTGCAACTGAACAGATTCATCATCAACCGCCCCGGCCGATTTGCCGATCATCGCACTGATCTGGTCGGCCAGTTCACGTTTGAACTGTTCGCGTTCGACCTGGCGCTGTTTGCGCAATTGTTCATTCTGCGCCAACAGATCTTCGGCCGCGGTCGCAGCTTTGACCGCTTCGTTGCGTGCGGTTTCGGCATTGGCAAGCGTGGTATAAAGGCTTTTGCACGACCAGATCAGAACGCCTGCTTCTACAATCACAACCACCGCATGCAAAACCACACGCCAGAACTGGCCGCCTTCGGGGAACACCCAGTAAGGCACTGCAAAATTCAGGATCAGGTGATGCAGCGCGATCACGCCGGTCACAACGACAATTGTTTTCCAGCATACCAGTGCGCCAAGAACCGCAAGGGCAGCAAAGAAATACATATGCACGTCAATCTGCCAGTGATGCCCGCGAAACGCATAAACCAGCACACCAACCTGCAAAATCATCGCCGAGGCCACAACAAACCGCGTGACCTGTGCCTGCGTTCCCGCCAGGCGATAAATCACAAAGGCAACAGCGGCAAAAACTGCACTGGCAATCAATGGCGACCATGCATCACTGCTGGCGACATATCCGGCAATCCCGCTAAGCGGGATGTGCAGGGCCAGGATCACGAACAGTGTCTTTATCGCGTTGGCCCGAATTTCTAGTAACTTTTCCATGGACTTACACCCAGACGTCAAAAGGCGTTATTGGTATCGCCGGACTCAAAACATGCTGAAGCAATCAGCGGAGACAGGGTAAACATCGCGCCGAAATCTTCGGCCTGCGGGACGGCACCATCGTCGCGAACAACGACTGCCATATGGCCAAAGCCGCCAAACCGCACAACGCGCCCGCCAGACGCACCGACTTGCGCAAGAATGTCATCTTCAGACAGCGAAAGTGGAAACACCATACCGACACCGGTCATGTCATCGGCTGGGCGATAGGACAAAAGCACCAGCAACACCACACCGCACAGGGCAAATAAACCTGCTGGCACGATCCCCGACCATCCCTGATCGATGACCGGTTCATTTTCGCGGGCTTGATGCTGTGATCTGAACGCTTCCAATGACTAACCTTTGATATAAAACTTATCCCATTGGTATAGGTACTTGGTATGTATGCCTAAACCACATCCTTTACAAGGATTTTCATCCCTACGTTTAGTAAGGTTATTCGTCTGCACGTGTATTTGACCGTATTGCTCGATCACGTTTTTCCATCATGATATCAGTCCGCTACCCACACCCTGCCCGCGACATCGCCGCACGACGGCACATAAACCCGGGCGGCATGCCCTGCCCATGGCGGGTTGCACGGAGACAGGGTGCAAAAACAAAACCGGCGCCAAATTGGCACCGGTTTACATTACGCAGCAAATGTCCGAAGCGATCAGTCTTCGGCGTCGATATCAATCGGAACGCCGGGCATGTTCTTTGCGGTTCGAATCGACAATGCCGATTTGACGTGATTGACGTTTTCGGCAACCGTCAGTTCGGTGGTCAGGAATTTCTGATATTCGTCCCAGCTGTGCGAAACAATTTTCAGCAGGAAGTCCATTTCACCGGCCACCATGTGGCATTCGCGAACTTCCGGCCATTGCGCCGCACGGGCTTCAAAGGCGCGCAAATCATGTTCGGCCTGGCTGGCAAGACCGACCATCGCAAACACCGTCACGTTATAGCCAAGCGCCTGCGCGTCGACATCGGCATGATAGCCCTGGATAAATCCGGTTTCTTCGAGTGCGCGCACACGACGCAAACAGGGCGGGGCCGAGATACCTGCACGTCTGGCAAGTTCCACATTGGTCATGCGGCCATCTTCCTGTAGATCGCGCAGGATTCTGCGGTCGATCTTGTCGAGTTTGACCCGTTGCATTTATTCCTCGATTCTGTGCGCGAAAGTTACCCCGATTGAAACAATATTACAGCGAGGCAAGTTGCTGGCAATAATATATTCCGAGCAAGAATGCAATCTTGCGCTTGGATGCCGTAACTGAAAATGCAGTAAAATCCGCTTTTTGGCATCGCTGACGATGCAGAATTCCGGCATTGTCCCCGGCCTTCAACAGTCTGGCGAAACTACCGGCTTGTTGCGTAAAATTTCACCATCCAAAAAACGCGATATCCGCCGGTCAAACTTTGCGTGAAGCGGTTGCGTCTTGTCCGGACTGCCCATATGTTCGACGTCAGCTTTTATCAATCTCGGACATATACAAAGAACATGGCCCAGGAACATCAGACCAAAGTCCTCATCATCGGCTCCGGCCCTGCCGGTTATACTGCGGCAATCTATGCGGCACGCGCCAACCTTGAACCCATGATGGTGATGGGCCTTCAGCCGGGTGGTCAGTTGACGATCACCACCGATGTCGAAAACTTCCCGGGCTTTGCCGATGTCATTCAGGGTCCGTGGCTGATGGATCAGATGAAGGCACAGGCTGAACATGTCGGTACCAAAATGGTGCATGACCTGATCACCGAGGTCGATTTTTCCAAACGTCCGTTCGTCTGCAAAGGCGACTCCGGCGATACCTACATCGCTGAAACCGTGATCATTTCCACCGGTGCGCAGGCACGCTGGCTTGGCCTTCCAGGCGAAGAAAAATTCAATGGCCGCGGCGTTTCGGCATGCGCGACCTGTGACGGGTTCTTCTATCGCAACAAACCGGTCACGGTTGTTGGTGGCGGCAATACCGCCGTTGAAGAAGCCCTGTATCTTGCCGGTATCTGCTCGAAAGTTACCCTGATCCATCGTCGCGATGAATTGCGTGCCGAAAAGATGCTTCAGGAACGCCTTCTCAAGCATGAAAAAATCGACGTGGTCTGGGACAGCGTTGTCGAAGACATTCTGGGCGGTGACGGCCCGATGGATGGCGTCGAGGCGGTTCGCGTCCGCAATGTCAAAACCGACGAAGTCACCGACATTCCGGCTGACGGCTTCTTTGTTGCCATCGGCCATGATCCGGCGACCGCCATCTTCAAGGGCCAGGTCGACATGGATGACGAGAACTATGTTCTGGTCAAGCCGGGCAGCACCGTGACCAATGTCCCGGGTGTGTTTGCGGCTGGCGATGTCACCGACAAGATTTACCGTCAGGCCGTGACCGCGGCTGGCATGGGCTGCATGGCCGCGCTTGAGGCTGAAAAGTTCATCGCCGAACACGAAGCCTGATCTGACAGGGCATTGACAGTGCTTTGACAACACTTAAACGGCCGGGCCAAACAGGATGATTGCCCGATCACGCGAAGTGGTCAGAAACACCTGCAAGGGGATGCAACATGCATCCCCTTTTTTCATGCTTACAAATTACCAGATCCCGCCAATCGTCTGACATTTCAAAAGAATCACGCATCTGCGAAATCAACATTGCGGAAAATGCCTGCTTGCAGAAAATGCTACAGGCCTCATATTGGTAAAGGGTCTGAACCCAATTACGGGCTTGGGTCGTTTGTGTGACGCGCTTAACAGTGTTGAAACCAAATTACCCATAAAAGAAGAGAAGTATTATCAGGGGACTGGCGCAGAGCCGTGCGGCAGTGACATCTAGGAGCGGGTCTATGGACTGGGACAAGCTGCGTGTATTTCACGCTGTTGCGGAAGCCGGAAGCTTCACTCACGCAGGGGAAAACCTTAATCTGAGCCAGTCGGCTGTCAGCCGACAGATCAGCGCGCTTGAAGAAAGCGTCAAGGTTCCGCTTTTTCACCGCCATGCCCGTGGCCTGATTCTGACCGAACAGGGCGAGTTGCTGTATCGCACCGCCCATGACGTCTTTGCCAAGCTTTCCATGGCCGAAGCCCGCATTCGTGAATCCAAGGAACGGCCGAGTGGCCCGCTGAAAGTCACCACCACGGTGGCCTTTGGCTCGACCTGGCTGACCCCGCGCATCAATGAATTCCTGGAACGCTATCCGGAAATCGAACTGTCGCTGGTCCTCAATGACGAGGAACTTGATCTTGCCATGCGCGAGGCCGATGTCGCCATCCGCATGCAGCCGCCCCGTCAGGCCGATCTGGTGCAGCGACAGTTGATGACCCTGCGCTATCACGTCTTTGCGTCGCCGGAATATATCAAACAGTACGGCATGCCCAAGACACCCGAAGATCTGAAAGATCACCGGCTGATCATTTACGGTGCGGATGCCCGCCCGCCGGTTTCGAACGTCAACTGGATGATGGCCACCGCCCAGCAGTTCAAACCGGACATGCGCCCGATTCTGAAGCTGAACAATATTTACGGCATTTTCCGCGCGACCGAATCCGGTCTGGGGATTTCGGCCCTGCCTGATTATCTGCTGCCGACCAACAGCAATCTGGTCCGCATCCTGCCCGAGCTCGAAGGGCCAAGCTTTGATGCCTATTTCGTCTATCCGGAAGAATTGCGCCATTCAAAACGCATTGCCGTGTTCCGCGACTTCCTGATCGAAGAAATCTCCAAGGTAAAAGCCAAGGCTGCGGCCGCCGCCAGTAGTGCCAGCGCCGACAAATAGCGCAAGGCTTACCCAAATCCCGTTTGAAACGGCCCGGCAGTTTCGCCGGGCCGTTTTGCATTGCGCGCAACGCATGGATAATTTCGACCCACCCCCATGGTCAGTGATCATGGCCCCGGACTACCCCCACACTGCCTGCCCCCTGCCTGCGCCCTTGCCCGCATGCCCCAGTGTAGCGCGACATTTGGTTTTGGAGTGCTCGCCAATTAAAGTTGGAGCATAGCACTTTTCGTCAGACCGGATCATCCTTGGCTGGGTGGTCCGGTATTGCTTTGCCGATTCCGGCGCAATTTCTTGGGTAGCCGAGCCGGACCGTGAAGTCCCTCTCTCCGCATGAATTGCATCGCAGGCGACGGGTGAGCGCCCAGAGGCCAGTTTCAGGCGATGCAAGCTTCAGGAGCTGTTGCGGGGTCTTTGAGATCGATCGATGGCAGGTGCGGCAATAGAAATGAACGGCTTCGAGGTCGTGTCTGACCGTGTCGCTTAGTGGTATTCCGTCCTTGGCAATGTCCATATGGCCTCTCAACGATGGTCATCACCTGTCCCGATCGGGAATTTAAGAGGGTTGGGCGACCGTTTCAAGCCGCCCGCACCATCAGATGTTTGAAATGATCAACTCGCCATAGGCACGACGGCTTTCACTCTGCTTCGCGATCGAATAGTTGACCTCGGCCGTGTCCATTGAGAACCCGTCGAATATCTGGCGCACTTCTGGCGTATCGTTCAGAGACAGGATAAAGCGCCCTGAGAGGCCTCTGAGATGCTCTGAGAGCTTCTCAAAATCGGCGCGCTCAAAGATGTTCTTTCCATAGTCGTTCTCGCCGCCATAATACGGTGGGTCGAGATAGAACAGTGTCTCCGGCCGGTCATAGCGTTTGATGAAGTCACCATATGGCAGGCATTCAATCACCACACCCGAAAGCCTGGTGTGCAGATCATCAAGCATCGGCCCCAGCTTGGTGATATCGAACCGGCCACCTCGCTCCACCGACACCCCGAAATTCCGGCCGGAGACCTTGCCCCCAAAAGCCGTTCTCTGAAGATAGAGGAACCGCGCAGCACGCTCAAGATCCGTCAGCGTCGTCGGATCTGTTCTGACCAGGCGATCAAACTCTGCCCTGGTCGTAATCTGAAACTTCATCATATCCATAAAGGGCACATAGTGGCGCTGCAGGATACGATAGAAGGTCGCTAGTTCCTTGTTGATATCGTTGATGACCTCGGCCTTGGGCTGACGGATTCGGCGCAGAAAAACGCCGCCCATACCGACAAAAGGCTCCGCATAGGTGGTGTGATCAATCTGATCGATGATGGCCACCAATCGCTTGGCCAGATTGCGTTTGCCCCCAAGATAGGGGGCGACTGGACGAACAGGCGTAACTGTTTGAGTCGACATAGCTAAACAAGTCTTTCTAATCTGTACCCGCCGTTGCAACGGTGGCGGGGCGATTTATCGTGGGAGCTAGTCCCTCCCGGTTCAGGGTGTTGGCGCACCCTGACCCCCGCCTAGTTTCATGACAGGGAAATGATGACCAAGAACGAGAAGCAAAAATCTGGCGTCCGCAGGGGGTGGTTTCGAAATGCGATGGATTTCCGAAGAGACCATGCAAACGCCCGGAAAATCGGAAACCACACCGAAGAACTGAAAGCGATCTATAAGTCGATCGACGAGTACGATCAGGAAGTCAGATTGAAGTGGAAGACCTTCCAAAGCTTCATCCTGAGAGGACTTTGCGGCGGCTTGCTCGCATCCCTTACCTTTGTCGGCTCTCAGCTCTTTACCGGCCCCCTGAAGACCAATGTTGCCATCCTTACAGCGTTATTTATTTTGGGCTTAGCCATTCAAGGTTTCCGAATGATTATCGAGGGTTTCGGGGCCCTTGAACGTTTTCATAGCCTTGCTATGCCGGTTTACCAAAACAAGCCGGGTTTTCAGCCTGGGAGAGGCTGGTCATTCCTGCCTGTTGTGCTGGATGCCTTCTCGCTCATAGTTCTTGTCGTCGCGGTAATATTTGCGCTGTTCTTGCTGTTCAGCGTCACGCAGTAATTACGGAGCCACCGGGTCTGGCGCAGCCGGGAAAGCTGACGAACAGTCAAACGCCATGCAGGCCTCGATATCGGCGATGGCATCAATTGCCGTTTCAAGCTCCGATTGGACATCATAGCAATCCCCAACCATCGCCCCGACCGCCAAGGCCATATCAATCAACTGCTGCTGCGTCAGGGTCGGGTAGGAATTATCCCCCATACGCCAGCCACGCCCGTCGGGCAGATACCCATTCACAGCCAGTGCAAAGGTGCTGTCGATAAGGCTACGACTGTCAGCATCGGTCTGAACAAGATAGGTCGTTTCACCAACCGAAAACTCGATCCCTGCATCCATCCGCGCAAACTTGCATTGCTTGACCTTCGCCCGCAGCTTCGCCTTTGCCAACTCAAGACTGATTGGTGTAGTTGGCCAATACAGTTTTGCCGTCTGCGCTGCACCTTCGCCTTCAATCAAAACATCCGGCTGGCTGGATACATCGTGCCATTCACTTGACGGTTTCGAGGTCTGGATGATCGGCTTGACGTAGTGCTCAAGCAGGGTTTCGACCGGATGCTTGGTCGCATCAGTAAACGGGCGACCAGTGACAGCAGTGAAGCTGGCCCCACTCTCCAAGCGGTTCAGTGACCAGTCTTCATTAAAGATCGCATAAATCGGGGTTCGCACAACAGTATCCTCCTAGTGCGCAGTTGCGAATTTGATGGGTACAGACGCCCAAGCCGCCCAAGGAAAGACACCGCTAGCGTTGTTGATTTCAGCGCCGCTTGCAGAAGCTCGCGCCTTGACACCATTTGGCATCAAGTCCCGATCTCGGTCGGTTAGTGTCACTTCTTGCTGATCCCGGTTGAGCATCAGATATTTCTGCACCGGGTTGCTTGGATTTATGTCTGCAACGCTCAGATTTACATCATCCGTGGGGTTGTGTTCTGTAATGAGATATAGCCGCGCTTTGAAATCCATCGCGTCAAACGGTCCATTGACCGAACCATTGCCACCATGCAGCCCAAACGCAGAGAATTGAGGCACACCTCGCCAAACATAAAGGATATAGCGACCCGAGAGCATTGATGCGCTAAGCGTCACTGTATTTGCCGTTGACAAAAGCCAGTCGGGGTCAGCCGTAATCGTCTGCGCTTCAGTTTGGTTCAACTTGTAATACTGCCCTGCAGGCAGGAGATGATGAAATACTCGACGGTCACCCCCATCGAGCGGAACCACCCAAGCGTATTGAATTGCCCCACCTACGTTGTGCGCTTCGGTGGAAGGCGTCCCAGCCACGTGCTCGATTTCGACGATGTCGAAACCAGCCAAAGGACTTGCTCGAAAGATGATGTCGGCCCTGTTTCCCTGATAATCCGTGCCAGCACCGATAAGATAGCCGTTCGCAACAAACTGATAGAGACCGTCAGGTTTAGATTTTTCCTCATCAGCAACGTTTGAACGCCACGCCAAGCCAGCGCCCCGAACCGTATCAGTAATCCAGAACGAGCCAGCCGCATCACGCCGCTTTGAGACAACCAATGTCTTTTCAAGCAGTGGGTTCCAGTTCAGATCATCTACACCATCACCACCAGAACGCAGGCGAACAGTCACGTAGTCATCAGGGTTTTGGATGAGCGGACAAGGATAGTTCTCTGATGTCAAACCTGAGAAACCAGATTCAGCAAGCATATTTGCCGGGAAATCGGTGTAATACAACCGTGCTCTGGCATCGTAATAGGACCACAACGCGAAAGTGGCGAGCGTGAAACTGTAGGCTTCAGGCGAACCGACCGGGTTCTTTCCGGCTCCAGTATTTAGGTAAAATTGAACCGATTGATTTGTGCCATCCAGCGCTATACCAACGAAATCGCCGACACCATAGGTCGGCAACCCGGATTGAAGAACATTGTTGTCAATGTCACGGATGGTTCCGTCCCGATGATACGCGATATCAGGTCTCTTGGTGACACTTCCTCCGAAATACCGCGATGCATCGGAAACGCCGAACACCGGAAAACCGGTTCCCGAACCGATGGTCTCGACTTCCATAACTGCCCAGAATTGACCGATGGCGACAGGCATGGATGAACGGATCATGTAAGACGTGCCGCCGAAGTTATCGTTCTCGACAACCGTGTTTCCATCGGAAAAGGTCCAGGTCTGGTTCGTATTGTCTATGGCTTCATGAATATTGGCGCTGTTGGTCGGGGTATCAGAAACCTGGTAAAGCGAGCCCGCTACTATTGTCGCATGATTGCCATTTCCAGATACGTCTTTGGTCAGATCGGCTCCGTCTAGAAAATCAAAATGTGCGCCTGCAGCGCCATATATCGCCGCGCCGCCGCCTTTACCGTCGAACTCTTTATGAACCCAAACATCTTGCGCATTGAACCGACCGAAAGATGAGACATCTGGGTAGGTGCCAACAAACAGAGCGGTTTCTGCACGGTAGTGATTACCTTGAATTCGGTGCTGGCCACTAGCGCCGATAAAGCTCGCCTCATTGAGAGCAGGATAGTCATCGTTGTGCGGCTGCAGGACGCCGCCAACATAAACACGATACCGAAGGGTTTCGTCAGCCTGCGTACTGTCATAAATGGTATATCTATGGAGCCAAAAGCCACCGGCGAGAAAAGAACCAAATAGCAAGTTATCTGTTGTGATCGTGTTGCTAATCTGGTTTTGAATTTGAAACTGCCCCTTCAAATCGCCACGCCAATACAAAGACGTGTTGTTGGGATCATCGACATAGCTTTGAAGCGCAATGATGGCATTCCCGATTGCTGGGAGCTTCAACCATTCGGAATATGCCCAGACTTTCCCCGTTCCACCCGAGGAGGGAAAAGTAATTCTTGGACTTACGCCTGCGAACATAACTGCGGCCTCAATCGGATCACCTGGATCACCGCAGCCGATCTTGGCAACACTGTTTTCCATCAAAAGCGACATGATCAGGCTCCTGCACGCTGCGTGATCACAACGTCAATAACGTCGTCAGCAGCGTCATACTGAAGCTGGCAAAGGCTGACCGAATTGGCGGTGTAATTCACCTCACCGACAACTTTGTATTTACTGCCCCAGTCAACGGCATGGTTGCCAGTGCCATCCTGTGTGAGCTTGATCATCGCCGGTCCAGCATTCGGGATCACTGCCGGGTTATCGATCAGGATCGCGTCATCCAGAACATGCTTGAACCGACTGCGAGCCGTAGGATCGAACGTCGCCACGCCAGCTGCAACTGTCAGGTCGGCAAACTGCGTATTGAAACCAGCAGTCAGTGTCGCAGCGACATTGGCACGCAAATAGTTTCCGTTGGCCAGCTTGGCCGTAATCGCGGCTGCCAACTGTGTCCTGTTGTTTTCATCAAGGACAATGCCCTGTTCTTCGATGAAATTGGCGATCTCTTCCTGGACGTGGTCAAACCAACTCCCCTGAAGCTCGGTTGCCGGGATCGGTATGGTCGGATCGCCATCAGTGAAACCGTGCTTGCCAGGGCCGAATTTATCGGTTGCCTTTGTTGCTGTATCGATGCGTTTCATATCAGGCTCCGTAGGTAAAAATGACTTTGGTGTGCGCTGGCTTCAGGCGGTTGAAGTTGCATTCAAGCGGTGCGTTGCCCCAAGTCCGCAATGGCTCCGAACAGCCGGAATCGACCGTCATGGTGCGAATGGTCTCGGCCGGTGCGTTGACCTGCCAGACAAACCGCCAATCGCCTTGTGTCAGCGGGTCATTGCATTTCGAGATGCATCTGAAAGGGCGAAATTCCGTGATCGTGACCACGTAGCCAAGGTTACTGGCCAGCTCGACAAAGAACGGGATTGACTGGCCACCGCGCGCGGCAAGTTTGGCAACAACCTGGTCGCGACGTTCAGCAAGACTTTCCGGCTGGCCACTGCAAGGATCAGGCAAACCGCAAACACGTTCCCAATCGGGCAGGAGCTCAACCGAAGTCCTGGGATCAACCTCATCGATCAGATCAACCGCCCGGTTGTGGACCCGCATGAGAGGCGCTGCAAAGGCACGTAACAGCCGTGTCAGACCCGCCTCATTTTCGCGTGCCCAGGCTTTGCCCTTTGGCATCAGGGATCTAAGATTGTTGAGGTATTGATCTATGGTTGCCCGCATAACCTTCAGCTCCAGGTAATGTTGCCAAAGGTGAAAATTTCATGCGTGTCCGCGATCAGGTTCGCGTTGGGCGCAACCAGAACATGATCGGTCTCGCCGGCCGCGATCGAGATCGCCTCGCGAACATGGCTGATCAACAGTGTGCTGCCCGGCTCTGCTTCACGGCGGATCAGATCGCGCAGCTCGGCCTCGATCGCAGAACGGACTGCGGCATTACCAGGTGTCAGACCGGAGATCTCGAACACCACTGCAACCGCCACCGGCGGTACCACCATCACGTCGGCCGTGACTGGATGGACTTCAGCAATATAGCTTGCGACAGTCGCAACATCAGCGGGCAGCGGAATGCCATCGCCGTATGTGTCGTCCATCATGAAGCGCACGACAACCGTACCCAAGCCAAGCTCGAGCGGGTTTGACCAAGCCCGCGTCACATCGATGCCATGTGCTTCTTGATCCTTCGCCCAGGTAACATAGTCGTCCTTATTGCCCCCATGTGGCGGACGTTGGATGCGATTGAGCAACCGTGCCAAAAGTGATTCATCATCCTCGGCGTCGCTACCCTGCGACAGACCACCGGCCGCGACCGTCACATTGGTCTGAACGCCGACGATCGGCTCAACAAGTGCCAGAGTTGCGCCAGCATCCAGATTGCCGGTGACACCGCCCGCAATCGCCTCGACCGCAACAGTTCCGGTTTCAGCGACAAGGTCCAAGGCGGCGAGCGTGACGTACTCGACCCCGTCAGAGCGCTGAAGGACCGTATCAACCGGGATGGTAGATCCGATTAGTCCGGTGAAGGTAACATTGCCCGTCGCCGCCTGTGCCGGCTTTGGCTTTACACCCCAGATCGAAGCCCAGCGACGCAAAAATGCCTTCTCGGCCGTATCGGGAAAGACCTGCTTGGCAACATAGGAAATAAAGCCGTAAAGCCCATGCAACGCACCGGCGAATGCGCGCGACAGAACACCCAGAACGGTACGACGCAGCCAGGCATTCGCATCGGTCAGGTTGCTCTTGATATCGCTTGAAATCTGGTTCACCAGATCCGCCAATGTCGGACGCGAGAATGGCATTACAGGTTCTCCCACAGCTGATTAAAACGCCAATTCACCTGGTCGCCATCGGGTTTGGTGATTTTGATCTCTTCGGCCAGAACACCGCGTTCGATCCATTCGGTCGTAACAGACACGGACGCTGCGATCCCGTCATCGATCAGCCACTGCAGGGCTTCCTGATCGGCTTCCCGGATCTTCTCAGCGGTTTCTGGAGATTGCTTCTCACGGACATAAAGCCAGCGGCGTGATCCGATCTTGTCGCCTTCGACTTCGGGCAACAAATCTCCCCACCAGCCACGTCGATCCGTTTCACCGGCTGGCAATTCATCGTCCGGGTTGGCCAGTGCGTCGGTAAAGATGCTGATGACAACTGCAGTGCGGATCGAAGGGTCCGTTTCAAGGTCGCCGGCAGCAGTTTTGATGTCACCGATCAGAAGCTTGTCATCAAATGCGATCAGGACGTCCATCAACCGGCCCTCACTTTGTCAGAGCCAGAAACAATCGGCCACTGGCCTGCAGAGCTGCCCGAAGCAACATCGACCAGATCCCCAACACGGGCGATCGGTTGTCCACCTTCAGCGCCGAGATGAATTTCATCGCTGTTGATAACGGCCTTGGCCGCGTTCACCGTGACTTCGGTCGCGTTGGTTGTAACCGTGTCCGAATTCACCGTCGCAGCAGGCGCGTTAACCGTCGCAGCAGGCGCGTTAACCGTCACACCAGATGGTTGGCCTGTCTCGATCAGAATGCCATCGCGTTTCAAGTGCACCTTCTGGCCAAGATCGTCATAGAGGGCAACTTCACCAGGTGCGAGGTTCTTGAGGCGAAAACGGCGATCATCAACGGCGATCACGATAGTATGAGATCGATTGCCGCCGACGGCCGTTGCAACAGCCTCGGCATTGCCCAGTGGTACGGATGTCAGACCGTATTCCTGAAGCCGCTCGACCCCCTCAAGAAGCTCACCGTCATAACCGACGATCTGAAGCTTCTGGATGCCCCCGGCGTCATTCACAACCTTGATCACCGCACGGGACACCATCAGCATCACGCGACGACGCAACGGCTGGATCAGACGATTAAAGATCAGGCTTATTCGATCCATTTGAGCGCCCCCTGATCTTTGAGTTTCTTCTCTTTGGGCGGTTCGATATCAAACGCGGCCGGCGGCAACAGCGTGAGCTCTGTCACGGTACCGGACTGGTCCTTGGTATTGATCACCTGAGAGATCAGAAGATCCTGATCGACCTTGAGTGTGGCTGATTTGATTTGCACCAGCCGGTTGGGCTGCCAAAGCGTGCCGTTTTCAGTTTCACGCCATCCCTGCACGCGCACGGTGATCTGCTGACTGCGAGCGGCGCGGACATTGGCCTCAAACTGCGCACGCTTGCGCGCGGAGTTCCGATCGGCGGAATCCTCTGCCAGGATCACCATCGGACGATAGCGCGAAACGCCTGCATCGGCCTGTTCGGCAACAACCTGGGCAATCTGATCGACAGACAAGTCGTCCGACCCCGGCTGTTGTGCCTTGACGATGTAGCGCGAGAAACGTTCATTATCCGAATAGCCAGCAGATCCGGACAGAAGGTTCACACCTTCTTCCAACCGCACAGAAGCCCGCGCAACGCCGGGTTTGGTAATAACGAGGCTTCCCTTGCCATCACTGATCGCCAGAACCGACCGCATGCGGCAAGCCCGATCGATGGCTTCAAAGGCGGTCTCGCCTTCCTCGATCCGGAACTTGGTAAACCGCGTGCCCGTGGCGGTCTCGATCCTTACTGGAATGGCAAACAGCCGCGCGATATCGGTGACAACCTTGTCGAGCGTGGCATTCAACCATTCACCCGGCCGATTGATTGCCGAGCAGTCGACAAGATCACCTGTTACATCGCGACCGGCTGCGCGGATCTCGCGCGATTTGGCATCAAAGCCCGGATTGTCGTCATAGACGAAACCCGTGATGACAGTTTCGCCATCGATGGCCACCCTGCAGGCAGATCCGCGCGAAATGACTGGAATGCTCCCCTCCGCCGGATAGCGGTCGCTGAGCTGCAGGTCAAAGGTGCCTGCCATATGCTCGATCGAGCGCGTGATACGGACGCGCTTCCAACCACCGTAATTGGTGCCGCTGAGACTAAGCGTGACATCAGACATTGCTCAGCACCTCGATCGTTTCCCCGCCAGGCACGAACCCCGGATGTGCCACACCGTTGCGCGTAGCGATTTCATCAGCCCGGCTGGCATCCTGGTACAAGCGATAAGCGGTAACCAAGGCCGGTTCTGTCAGCGGAGCCACCGTGTTGATGACCTGTGCAGTGCGGGGTGACTGTGCATTGATGTAGTCGGTGGTCGCTGTGCGGAGTACGCGGAGCGTCTCGAACAACTGATCGTCCTCGGCTTCACTGGCGCGATCCATCGCGGTATCGAGATATCCGCCAATTTCGTCGCGCGTTGCAAAGGCATCATCTGTTGTCGTGAACTCGGTGTTTATGACGTTCCGGGCCATCTCGATCACAGCGGAGTTGGTCACAAGTGAAACGACAGCATTCTGATTGAGGGCCTGGACTTTTCGGGTTGCCGTGGTCAGCGGTACCGCTGCCAGCTGCGTGCCAAATTGAGCAATAGGACGAAGCGCCTGCATGGTCTCCGGACCTGCACCGGCAGCTTCGCCAGCCTGAACAATCAGATCGCCCAACTGATTGGCGAGCCCCGACGGGTTCTGGACAAAGGTCAGCGCTTCCTTTCCGATCTTGCTAAGCGCACGGGCAAAGGTACCGTCGCCCTGGTCACTGACAGCGCCATCGATCTCGCTGGTTGCCTCCGAAATCACATCAACCGACTCATAGGCCAGAAACGCCGGTTTTCCAGCGACAGAGAAGTCGTTGGCAAAGCTCTCACGGTTTGATGCGTGGGCGGCTTCAACGGCCTGCGTCAGTGCAAAGGATTGATCCTTGCTCGATGTCGGAAACTGGTTTGTGCCACCTTCAACAAAAGTGAGCTGAAGGCGCGCCATGCGTCCTTCATCGGCCCGCTCTGAGAGTTTACAGCCAGTGCAAATGGCGATGATCGACCCCAGATACGGATGTATCAGCGTCCCCGGACCTTCGCTGTCACATGCGCTGATCAGCTGATCGCGGGCCGTCATGTAATCATCACCGATCACATAGGCGGGAAAGTTGAAACTCTTGGTTTTGCGACGCATGTCTTCGGGATACGGCACATCGCGGCCGGGATATTCGTGCACCTGGACTTCACGACCAGCCACATCGGAATCGTGACCTTCGATATGGAACCGCGCACCCTTGTAACTGGCTGGCCGCAGCTTGTCTTTCCAGGACATCACGAGCCTCCCATTGCGTAGCCGGCATAGACCGACGGCACGAAATCAGGATTGTCTGATTTGACTTCCTTGACCCGCATGTTTGACGGCGCGTTATCAAAGGAAACCTTGACCTCACCGGCAAAGCGACCTTGTCCTTGGCCATTCTGCGGACCGATTGCAGGCGCAACTGCCGAAGCGACATTACCGACCGCGCTCCCAGGCATTTGCCCAAGGCCACCTGCATCCAGTCCGAGGCGTTCTTTAACCCAGTCTGGCATCCAGTCCATCAGTGACGTCACGGCGGAACTCAACCAGTCGACCAGCTCCGCCCACTTGGCTTGCATTCCGTCCCACAGGCCGCCGATCCACTCGCTGCCAACCTTGGCCAGATCGATGCCAAACAGGTACTCGATGAGTGCATTGACACCCTTGGCGATCCAGATCGTCGGGTTGAAGACTTCTAGAACCTTCAGCACACCTTGGATGAAGCCCTGGTCAAAGGCTGATTTGATTTCTGCCCATAGGCCGGAGAAGAAATTGCTGATCGGCCCCCAGTTTTGGTAGATCAGATAGGCGGCTGCGGCGAGTGCGGCAATCGAGACGATTATCAGGCCGATCGGATTTGCTGCCAGCACGAGATTGAACGCCTGCATCACGCTGTAGCCGGCCTTCAAGGCAACAGCAAAGTTGCCCACCATCCCAATCAATGCACCAATACCGGTTTTAAGCATAAGCATCATTTTGATGGCACCGGCACCACTTGCAGCCAGAACGCCAAACCCTTTTGCCATCCACCCGATAACGATCAATGTCGGACCAACGGCCGCAGCCAGGGCTGTTGCAATAAAGATGAATTTGAGAAGTTCTGGATTGGCTTCAGCGAATGCTTTGAACTGCTCCCGGATCAACTGGATCTGAAGCGTAAGACCGTCAAGACCGTCGCCGATCCCAAACACCCGCATTAGAGCATCGCCGATATCGACCATGCCAAGGATGAAGTTATCCTTGAATGTAGACCATTTGCCAAAAAGCGTTTTGGACTGCTCGTCCATCTGCTTGAAGTAAACGCCTCCCTGACTGGTCATTGTCTGCATAGCGCGCGTCAGAATATCGAAGCTGATACGACCTTGCGATGCGAGTTCAAAGATTTGATCTTTTGATCGTCCAAGCCCTTTTGCCAACACGTCGATGATCGGAACCCCACGATCCGACAGCTGCAAAAGCTCTTCGGTCATGGCCTTGCCTTTGGCCATAGACTTTCCAAAAATCGATGCCATATCGCCCAGCGGTATATTGGCCCCAGCCGAGATATCACCGAGCATGCCCAAGGTGCTTGTGATTTTGCTCGCTTCCACGCCAAACGACAGCAGCTGTTTGGTTGCACCACCAATGTCCTGCATCTGAAAAGGCGTTCTTGCTGCGAAGTCGGAAAGTTCCTTGACCATGTTTTTCGCAGCTTCGGAACCACCAAGCATCGACTTGAAGGACGTCTCCAGTTGCTCCATTTGTCCAAAGGCGCGAAGTGAAAAACCACCGATCGCAGCAA
Organism: Thalassospira sp. MIT121401; assembly: GCF_047125595.1. Classification (NCBI taxonomy): domain Bacteria; kingdom Pseudomonadati; phylum Pseudomonadota; class Alphaproteobacteria; order Rhodospirillales; family Thalassospiraceae; genus Thalassospira; species Thalassospira sp. MIT121401. The sequence goes on along the minus strand of NZ_CP138926.1, from coordinate 1,304,784 downwards.
TCGGCGCGGTGAGGCTCGTCAATGCTCCAGTGCCCATATCCTGGAACCGCTTTCCAACATCTCTCGCTGCGCTCCCAATGGCAGCCAACCTTTCACGTGCCGCCAGCAAATTCGCCTGAAGCTGATCAAGACGTGCGCGACGAGCCATATCACCCATCGCGGCACCCATCTGGCGCGCCGGTTTGGTGACCCGGTCAATCGCCTGGACAATCATCTTCAATGTGAGTTCACGGTCGGCCATGAAAGGTTGCTATCCCGAGATTTTCTTTTGAATTCGACGCACGCCCTGGTGCCACTTAAGGAGCTGGCTCACCTTCATGCGTTCCAGCTCGGACGGCTGAAAATGGAAGGTAAAAGCCACTTCCTCCATCACTTCGCGCCAGTTCGGAGGAACTCGGGCAAAAAATCCATGACCACCGGAACGATCTTTGCCAAATCCGAGACCTTGATTGTGCGCGCCGCCGAAGGCGGTATGCCTGCCATAGAAGCGATAATTTTATGGATATCACCAAGGTTGAGTTTGACACCCCCTTCAGTGACAGTGATCTCGACACCATCGAGGCCGCCGCAATCAGGTTCATCAAGGGTCAGTTCCTTGACGGTGTCACCGTGCGCCTCAATAGGGCGTTTCAACTGAATTTTGACAGGCTCCATTACTTCATCTCCTCGGCGCTAATACCTTCGAAACGGACCGGAATTTCGGCCTCTTCTGAGCTGCCGGTTCCTTCACCGGCCCACCAGGCGTTGCGAAGGACGATGGTTTTGCTGTTGGCCAGCTCGAGGGTGACTGTCACACCGTCAAGTTCCAGAACGGACTTTAGGTCCATGTCCGGACGATCGGTCACAGCACCTTCGATGAACGGAACCTGCGGCATGGCTTTGTAACCGTGCACACCGTCTGCCCCGACAATGCCGTCGCGCTTGTCTGCGCCCAGGTTGTAACTGAAACTGCCCTTGGCATCGTATTGAGTGCCATCAACCTTGAAGTAGATCCGCCCGGCGCGGCGATTTGGGTTATTAGACATATCCTTGTCTCCTCACGGAAAGCGGTTAGAGAATGAAGCCGATCTTGGCCCCGCCAACACGGAACTGGTTCATAAGGTCCGGTGGCAGATACCAGTCGAGCCGGTTCGGATCGCTTTCATTGCGCTCGCAAATCAGGTCGTTTTTGAACTGATCGATGTTCTCGACCAGACCCTGTTCTTCCCATACGCGGAAACGTGCAATCGCCTCGGCCTTGCCGAGCTTCGGCGTCATGATTGCCTGGCCGGCACCGTAGTTCGTGCTGTCATTGCCAAGTTTATGACGGGGATATTTGCGCAGGATGTAATTGCGGAAATCGTAGCGTAGATAGCCAAGGGTCAGCGGCGTATTGACATCGAGGTAGCTGATGTCTTCCGCACCCTGCGGATTGGTCTTGTAGGTCGTAATGAGACGCTGAATACGAACCAACCCACCGTCATCAACCATGAAGGTCGAAATGCCATCGAACAGCAGCAGGTTGTTCTCCTGCAGCGTGAACCGATCCTGCGTCTTCGGTGGCAGGATGCCATCCAGCGTCAGCGTCTGGAACGGACGGGCCGGATCAATGTTGGCGTAGTACGAAACCTTGCCTGCAACAGCGGCCGCAATTTCCCAGGTAGGAGACGGGCTGCCGGCACCGTTCATGATTGAAACATGCGGGCTGTTGCGGCTGTCGCCAAGTGTGCCCAATGCAGAATGTGTTCCCGTGGCTGCGCTGAAGGCCATCGCCTCAATCATGCGCAGCGGTCCCCAACGATCGACCAGTTCGGTCTCGAGCGCTGTGAGGTTCGCAGCATCGGTGTAGGGGTTGGTGATGACGTTGTAGTGTTCATCACCGATTGCAGCCCACACGTCTTCGATATCCGGGTTTGCCTGCCCACCAGACATGGCTGTAATCGTCAGCGTCAAGCCTTCAGGCAGGCTCTCGCCATCGTAGTAGTTGACGCGGATATCCAGATCGTTCCCCGCAACGCCCTTGTTACGTGCCGTCAGGTTGACCTTCTCGGCCGTAACGCCGTCAACAGCAGCCGAGACCGACAGATCTGTGTTGGCCGTTATCGCATCAACAATGTTGCTGGCGATATCGCTCAGCGCATCATCGCCAGAAACACCAACCTTTACACGCCGACCACCGATGTAGAGATAAATGACGCCGGCCGAAACCGTGCCACCTACTGTCAACGCCCCGGTTGCGGCCGTTGCGGCAATTTCATCATCAAGCGCAATTGCCCAGGTCTCGGTAACGCTATTGTTCTGCAGCTGGCGTTCAAGCATCTGGGCAAGCATCGAACCAGCACCGAAATAGTTCTTTGCCTGGGCTTTACTGGTGACCCGGATCGGTGTCAGAGCGGCAACTGGCTGACCACTTGCAATGCGCTGGCCAATAACCAGATTGCGATAAGGCATCAATGCCGGACCGGACACCGCGTTCGTGTTGTCAAACTCGGCATAGACGAACGGAACTCGCAAGGTCGTCGGGATATTATCGAAGCTGATCGACATTTCAGGCCTCCATTTCCTTCAGGGCCGCGTCAACTTCCTTGCGCGTCACACGGCGATTAAGAATGTCTGAGAGATAGGTGAGAGACGGTTTGCCATCCTCGGTCGCCTGCGCCTGGTCGCTATAATCAAGCGCCTTGAGAAGCGAACCGAGAGTGACCTCCTCTTCGACCACTGGCGTGTCGGGCTCATGGGTCTCTTCAGGCAAATGTTTAACCTGTTTGAGATCACCTGCGGCGATCCGACGGCGGTAATAGGAAGTGAGCGAAACGCTCTCGCCTTTGGGGCGGATATGGCGGGCACCATTTTCGGTGCGCACCTTCAAGCCATCCTTTCCAGGCACAACATTGACTTTGTTGGTCATTGGTCTTGCTCCAGTGTGATCGTGTCTTTGGCATCCGTCGTGCCGTCAGGTGCCGCGAGATCCCACTCGGGGGCACCAGTATTGAAACTGTCGATCGCGATTTCTCCGACGTCGACAAAGCCCCGCGTTTGCAGGGAAAGGCGCGCACGATGGCAGAGAGTTCCGGCAAACATGACAGGCCCGCTGTCTTCGAGCTGGACACCTGCAAGGCCGTCAACCAGCGTCGTCTCGACAACACCACCGATTGTCTCGTCATGACGGAAAGCTGCTCGAATTTGCTCAATCAGATCGTCGAATACGATCTCGCTCTGATTGGCATCATCGAAGCTCATAACCCCTTCTATGCGCCAGGAATGGATTTCGCGGTTCGCATTCGTTGAGTCTTCCTGCTCGACCGTCCGCACCCGGCGCACGAACCACCCGCACACCTTGTTTTCCGACACATAAAGGTTGCGAAAATCCTTCTGAGACACGGCATAACGCTCGTAGCGATGAACTTTCCCGGCCCCCGGCACCGTCGCGATTTTTGCAGCGATTGCGTCTCTGATCTCAGTAAGGCTCATGCTCGGCCTCCCATGCGATCGGCAATCCGGACACGCGCTCGGTCGAAGATCCGCTGCACCTGAAGATCGTTTTCCTCAAAGGCCCGCTCGAACATATGCGCCCCCTTGGTACCGGTGCGGCTGATCTTGCGGGCAATCGCGAATGCAGCGCCCTGCGCTTCGGCGGGCGAAAGTCCAAGTTTGTGCTCGGCCCAGTCCGCAAGCGGTTGCACTGGAGGAAAGTGCGGGCGGGTTCCAAGTTCGACCGGGACTGCGTAATCAAGGGGCGTGCCCACCATACCGATCACATTGTCGGACAGCACTTCCGGCTCTCGCGCGCTGATAGATCCCTTGAGACCGCCACCACCACCGACGCCAGTTGGCGTGTTTTCCTTGACCTCACGCTCCAGCAAAAGGCTCGCTTGCCACGTCGCGGCAGTAAGCTCTTCGGTCACAATCTTCGGTGACTTGTCAAAAGCATCAGCCAGAGCGGCGGCTTCACGAATATCAATACGGACGTCGAAAGCCATTGCTCAACGTCTCCGCTGCTTATGAACGATACGATCGCCACCGAGCTGATCACGCAGATCGAAATTCACAATAGCTCCACATGGGACCGTGCGTTTCGGATCAATTCCAAGGTGATTGAGATAGTTCTCGCGCAAGCGTTTGGCGCGTGCCGCATAGTCCCGGCCTTTGGATTGCCAATCGGTTGTGTCGCCCTGAATAGTGGGCTCGCGATGACCGGAATAAAGACTGGATAGCTGTTCAAGCAGCAACTGTGCTGCCCAGCTTGCGACGGCCTCGCGATCTCGCACCGGGACTGTATCCACCAGGTCTGCCACCTCGTGCAGAATGGAATACTCAACATGCACTTCTGTCCCGGCTGCGAGATTCTCAGCGAGCCGGATGCGCAGCCCCGCCAATGTATTTTCAAGTCTCCCTTCAAGTGGAACGCGCCCACTGTCGCTGGGAAGCCAAATCGCCTGAAGAGAACTGAAGTTCAGTGCCCAGCCTTCCGGAAGGTCGAGAAGGTTACCGGTACCGATAATGGCTTCGACTGCCGATCGTGGCCGATCGGTCGAATAGCGGACGACGGCCAGATTGATAGCCTGGTCACGTTCATTTTCCGATACCGCGCCGCTTTCGTCGCGAACCAGTCCATCAACCAGTGTCTGAAAATCTACGAACGCCATTGCTCTCACCAATAAACAGGAAAGCCGATCTTTCCCGGCAGTCACCCCTAAATCGGGTATGTCGCTGAGAGGCCTTTGACAGACCTCTCAGCCAAGGTTCAAAGCGCCGTTCTAGACAACCACGCCTTTGTAGAGGCCACGGAAGTCGACCGGGGTGCCGCCATAAATGTGACGGATCTTGTAGGTCAGCTTGTCGCTGGCGAACATTGAGCCGTTTGTCGGGTTGTCCTGGACAAACAGTTCCGGCTCTTCATTGCCATCGAGGAAGCCGATCTCGATGCTCGGAATGTCGTTTTTGTCGGCCGACAACGCCCAGTCGTTTGCATCGGTCCAATACCAGACAGGAACCACCTGGACATTCTGTGCCTGGATAAAGTTCTTGTCGTTTTCGGTATTACGACGGAAGAGATCGACTGCCGTTTCTTCGAGGGTATCGGGAACCCACAGGAAGGTCGGCGGAATACCCATCTTCTCGCCACTGTCCTTTTCGGTCTGCTCAAGCATCGCAAGACGGCCGGCAGCGAAAGAGGCTTTGTCGAGCGCCGCAGCACCCAGGTTACCGTGCGTGGCATGGAACAGGGTTACGCCGTCGTAAATGATCGGGTTGTCCTTGATAAAGTCGAGAACGAACTTGCCGAGGGTACGCTTGGCAGACCGAGACATCTTGATCGGGATCTGACGAATGACACCAACATCATCGTTCTTGATCATTTCAAGCGTGATGCTTTCGGTCCCGCCTTTTTTCGCGACAGCATAGGTCGCCTTTTCGTCCGTCGGCGAAGCAAGAGCTGCATAGTCTGCACCCTGGGCGACTGCCGGAAGATCGCCATAGCCGCCAAAGCGAGTGCGTTCCTGCGAACGGAAGTCGGCAACATTCACGATGTTGGCCAACTGACGCCAGACGTCATAGCGCGTCGGCACGTTATAGTCGGCGATCATACGGCGTGTTATTGAATCACCCAGCACGTCGCCAAAGGTTCCGGAAGCCAATGCCTCACGCATCAGCGACTGGTCGCAGTTGCGAATGGAACCAGTGACATACTTGTCGCCAGTTACCTGCACATAGCATTCCTTGAAAGAGCGCGCGTGGCGATGATCCTTGTGGTCCGGATCAAAGAACGCTTCGAACATCTGAGAGGTTTTTTCGAACCGGTCTTCACCAATCTGAATACGCGACCCGACGGTACCGAGCCCACGGACAGAACCACTTTCCGTGAAGGTCGCGATGTAGTCTGCTTCGTCGGAAATGGCTTCACGAACATTTGCATCAGTGAAACTGTCCATCGCATCAAACTTCGCCTTCAGGCGCAGCTTTGCCTTATCCGGCAGTTGGCTGGCATCGATCAAAACGCGAGCACTTCCACGCGCTTCGACCATACGAAGTTCTGCCCGCGTGACCGGGGAGTTTTCATCTTCAGCTTCGCGAAGATCGTCCGCACCTTCATCGGTTTCGGGATTTACGGCTTCGGTCAGCATGGCGATCAGCTGATCATCCGACAGCTGTTCTGTATCCTTGTCTTTGAGAAGCCCTTTGGCTTCAAGCAGAGCGATGATTTCGTCGCGTCCCATGACTGCGGTTCCTTGTGCTTCAAGAAGGTTGATAATGCCGCCGCCTGCGCCTGGCTCAACGATCAGATCGACGGAACTTACTTTGAGAAAAGAGACAGCCTCGCGGACGCGCTGACCATCCTTGTTGATCACACGGGCTTTGGCCCGTGCATCAATCGAGAAGCCAAACAGGTCAGTTAACTGCTGCTTCCATGCTTCCCGAATTTTGACTGCGATATCGCCTTCCGGCTCGATCAGCAGGAGATCGGCGTGAATTTCACCCTCGGCTTCGACAAAGGCAGGATTGCGCAGAACACCGATCAGGTTGCGGACATCCTTGCCCTGGCCTTTAAGGTGTTCCTCGTCAGACTTAACGAAGACACGCACGCCATCGAACAGTGGCACGGCCTCGCGGAGAACATCTGCTGGGTAAAAGTTCCGGTTTCCTGAAACGCCTTGGCGAATTACGCGAATGCGATACTGTGTGGCTTTGCTATCCGCTTCGATGAAAGGCCCAACAGCCTCGCGCATACCGCCGTCAATGACAGGTTCGAAAGTCTTGATGACTTCCTGCGGATTTCCAAGAGACACCTTTGTCCCGTCGACTTCGTAGGGATACCGGAGCAACTTGCCATCCTTGTTCTCGACAACAATGAAGTCGTCGAACAGGCCGTGGATATAGGGCCACCAGTCTTCCTCGCCGGAAAGTTCAAGCGCTTTCTTGATTGCCCCCTGCAGAAGATCCTGCAACTGGCGAAGATCGCCCTCGAAAGCTTCGCGGACCGCATCAGGACCGATCAACCCCAATGCCGGAATTCCCTGTGCTTCCCGGAAATCGGTAATGAATACTTTTGCTGATGTTGCCGAAGCGACAAGTGCGGCAATGCCCGCTGATGCGAGAAACAGTTTGCTGCGGGCCATTACTTCAGCTCCGCCTGGTGCTTCTGGCCATCAATCGTGACAGCCGTCAGAGCTTTGTCACGGACGACCCATGACAGTATGTGTTCGGCCTTGACGGGCACTTCGTCGGTGACCGGCCCGCGCTTCTTGTCGACCGATTTGACGACAAGAACCTTAACGTCGAGCTGCTTTGCAACAGCCTCGGCATCGAGATCAGGTTCTGCATCATCTGCCTTTTTGGAAGTCGCCGCCTTTTTCGCGGGTGCCGACTTTTTGGCAGGCTCGGTAGACGGCTGGTTTGCACCGGCCGTTGCATCCTTGCCCTTGTCGGCTTCGGAATTGATTTCCTTGGAAGCGGTCGAAGGTTCTGCAGCTTTCGAACTGGACATTGCTCTCACACCTTGTCGGATGAAACACAAACGGCCTTGATCGTCAGGCCGCTTTGGTGCCAATCTATCGGTGTGATTGCTTGATGACGTGTCCGGAACAGTTCCGGTCCACAGCTTCTCCTCCGGACTGATGTGCAATCCGGATCCCCAAACACTTAAACATTCGGTTTTAAGAGGCTTTAAGAGGCTGTGAGAGGCCTAAGAGGCCATTGGGAGCAGCAACGCCCCATCTATAGAGCCAACTGTGCTTGTATGGCAAAATAAATCGAATGAACGATTTTGCCGGTTCCAATCCTTCAATTCAACTCGCGCGCCAGATCTCGTTTGCGTGGATTGCGATAAATTTCATCGTCACTGAACGGCATACGTTCGGCATTCTTGACCTCCCAGTGCTCCATGTGAGGAAGGGAAACGCAGCCGCAATTTATCGTGTCCTTTGCCGGTGCATTTGGATCTCGCGGATACATCAACTCTACGCCCCCAACAATGAACGGCTTGTCGACTTCAACAATCTGTCCATCGGCCAGGTCGTGACTTGTACGGCTGTGAACCTTTCCTGATCTCCGCCATTGCTTTTTCAGCCCTGGCAACATTTCGACAGCTTGCTTTTGCCGTTCCTGGGATGCCACTGAGAACGCGCGCCCCATCTCTGTCCGAACAATCGTAACAGCCCGACTTCTCTCACTCTCGATTAACATTGCAACAGAAGTAGCAGCATCGGCCGGTGTCTGGCCACCGATCATGACAAGGCCGATCTGGCCCTTCACCTTGCTGGCAACGTCCGCGCTGACATTCTTCAGGCGATCGGTAAGGAATGACCGGATCGCCATCAGTTGGCGGCGATCCACATCAGGCAGTAGTCCGGCAATTCGCAACCCACCAGCGGCCAAAGGCTTCTCGATAAGATCGATGCCAAGCGAATGCGCTGCGGCCAGATGTTCACTAGCCGAACTGGCCATCTCTTCGCCGATCTCTTTAAGAACCTTGTCGATCGATTGCTGGATGTTGGGCAATTGCCATGCCTGAAACTCACTCGCGCCCATAGCCAGTTCGGCGGCAATGCGTTGCCGACCGACCTTAAGGATATGGACAACGTCTCTGAGGGCGGTGCGCATTTCTTCAGTGTAAAGCTTCACTTGGCGTTTGCGCTCTTTCCGAAAGGCTTTATCCCGCGGGTCGGTGGTCATGCGGCCTCATCCTCTTCGAAGCCCGGAAAACTGTCTTCTTCCTGCTGCTTGCCCTTGTCTGCCAATGCCTGCTCCAGTTCCGCGTCAGGATCGACTTCGAGGCCCATGCGACCGGCAACCAGGGCAATAAGAGCGACCGCAGATGTCTGGCTCAACAAATGACGATCAACAGCGGCCGCAACCGCCGTGACCACACTGACCAGGGCAGTTGCGTATTTCGAGGTGTCGCTTGCAATCATTTCTGCGAACACGGCCGAGACCTCGTAGTCCTCCGGCTCATTGCTCTGATCGGGTTCCGAGCCATAAAGGACCAAAGTCTTTTGACGAATGACGAAGGTGCCAATCTCTTCAAGCATATGCTTGATATAGCGCTGACGCATGGACAGATCCTTGAAGGTCGGTTCGCCCATCTCGCCCGCTGTTGCGCGGTTGACATCGCCGCCGCCACCAAACCAGTGCTCGGGGATCGAACGGCCACCAAGAATATGGTTGCGGAACAAACGCGCCGTTTCATTGTTATCGGCTCCGTTAAGTTCCGGAACGACGGCGTTCCATGTTTCGCTGTCGTTATGGACGCGCACGCTGCCCGGTCGCGGCGGTGCAATCTCGCGGGCACGCTGGTTGACTTCATCGGGCGTTGCCCCCTTCAGGGTCACATCCCAAACAAATGCGCGCAGAAAGTCCCAGCGCTCGAGTTCGCCAAACAGTGAATGGTCGTAACCATCCAGCCAGTCAATCTGGGGCAACAGGTCAGAGTGTCCTCGGGTCGCGTTCGACAAATCGTTGACCGTGAAATAGAAGCAATCACCATCGGTAAAGGTTTCGCGGATATCGCGTGTCCGTTTTGAAAATGCGTCTTCAGGACCATTCACGATGATGCGATAGCGCCGTGCAATACCTTTTCGGTCTTTCTTGGTCACCACCCCGATCGGCTGTTCGATATTGTCCGGATCGGTGACAACCGTTTCGATCAGTCCAGGATCGAGATAGCCCAAACGGACATGGCCGTTCATTTCGTTGACGAAGGCCGGATAGCATTGCTCTCCATAAAGGGCCAGTTCACGGACCTTCTTGGGCAGCTTGATATCCATATTGTTGATCGGGTCATTCCAGAATTTGCGAAGCCATTTCTGGGCCTCTTCATCCTTGACCTGAAGCGTGACACCTTCGGCCAGCAGAAACGCCACCGGGAGCTCGATAAGACGATTGGCTAGCGGATTGGTCCGCCACATATAGACGCCAAGTTCCTGCATGCGGGTCTGTGTGATCGATGACAGATCCCGGCGTGCATCGCCGGTCAGTCGACGCCAACCTTCCTCGTCATTATCGATCGTCTTTCCGGCCGCTTCTCTTACCGTCGTCTCCTTCTTCGAAAACAAACCGCCAAACGACAGAAAATGTTTCAAGCCCATGTGCGTTTTCTCCCGTCAAAAGGCGTTCCCGGCCGTTGCAAAAGACGGTTAGCATCCCGGCCCGGCATGCTCCGAACGTCATAGATTTCCGGATCGTGGTCTACGGTTGCACCCGCAGCCGGCAACGCGGCCTCGCTGGCCGCCGCAATAGCCAGCATTCCCGCCCAGAACCGGTCAGCGTGTCCCTCTGCATCATCATCAGCAACCAGCCGAATACCCCCGGTGACACCTGTAACCTTGCGAACCTTGTGAAGGTCGGCGCGCAATGCAGGATCGCCGGCAGGAATGCGGATTTTGCGATCCTCGAATTTCTGCTTTCCCATCGTCGCGATATTCAGGCGCGTTGCACCCTGAAGCAAAACGCCATCCACCCTCAACTCGCCATAGCGCTTCTTGGCATCTTCAACGGGCTTCTCGCCCATACCGCCTTGGTCCATTGCGATGCGCACCGGGTTATAGCGGTAACACAACTCGTCCATGATTTCGTCCTGTCGGGAGAAAGAGATATTTTTCTCGGCACGGATTTCCCTCGTGACCAGAACGTCCCCGACCTCTTCTAAAACCCAAGCAACCCAGAGGTTGTTACGTCTTGCAATGTCGTTTCCGATAAACGTTTTGCCACCTGTGAACTTTGACGGATCACCAGAATCCTCCGCTTCACACGGCATGATCAGTTCGTAGGTTAGCCAGGCTGTTGCCTCATCGGCCCATTTGAGCTCATATTCCTGTTCCCAGGCATCCTGATCTGCGATGCCCTGTTTCAGTTCTTCAATGCTTCGGGGCAGCCCATCGCTCACCGCACGATAGATATCAACCTCGTGACGCGACCAGGTGCTATCCCCGGCCGTCATCAGCTCATAGAATTTGTTACCCTTGCCGTTAGGCGTGCTTGTTACGCGAAGTTTGTGACCAGCACTGATCACCGGGAACAGGGCTTTCCAAATTTCGCGAGAGTCCCGATGGAAAGCGAATTCATCAAGGAAAACATTGGCAGAGAAGCCGCGAGCCGTATCAGGGTTGGCTGGCAATGCAGTAATGCGCGATCCCCCCGGAAGAACGACCTCGAGCGCTTTGTAACGGCTGTCATCGGCACCGGAGACCTCATACTCCAACTCTTCGAAGCCCATCTGATAGGCTTTGGCATGTAGCTTGATGCCTTCATCCATTGCTTCTTTGGCTTGCCGTTCACCACGGGAGAGAATGACCCAGCGGGCACGTTTGTCGTTGACCCACGCATCGAAACAATCATCAACGATCTCAAGGCCCGTCGTAAACGTCTTGCCTGTTTGGCGGGCGAACATGCCGATTTTGAAACGCGACCGGTCAAGAAACCAGTCACGCTGATATTTGAACAATGGAACGGCAGGCTGGGTTTTGGTCATTCGACGATGATCCCGTAAACTTCTTCACGGATGCGCTTCAGTACTGCTTTCGGATCGGATGTTTCTGTTTCACCCAGTTCGCTCTCGACTGTTTCAAGCTTGCGATCGACAGCATCCCGGATCTGTTCTCTGAGCTTGGTTTCAAAGTCTTGATCGAGACGCAGCGCTTTACCCAACTCAGCCAGCCCCTTGCCCAACATCATCACATCTTTGGTATCGAGCTCAGCATCCTCTTCCTGAAACTTCATCAGCATGTCGAATACAAGCGTCCTGGTCATCTCGACCAAAAGACGACCCTGCTTACCTTGCACAGCCGCATCACCAAGTTCGGTGGTGATTGCTTCCGTGATCTGTCGGGATTCCCGGAGGCGCGCCGCCACACGTTCAAAGTTCTGGCTATATCGACCGACGGACGAGCGGGAGATTTCATAACCCCGCTTTCCAAGCCAACCAACAAGGTCATCGATAGAGCAACGTCCCGTCGCCATCAGGTGCCGGAAGGCTTTCAGATCCTCTTCGGAGAGTTCTGTTTCGATCTTGGGTTTCGTCGCCATTTCAGGCCCCCGGTCCGGGGCGAGCAACACCGGCAACACGTACATTGCCAGAGGCCACGTCAATACCGCGCTGGGTGATGGTTGCAGTGTGGACAGAGGCCGAAAGTTCCTCGACCGTTACCAAGCCCATATCGCGCAACCAGGCATAGTCGCCCCGCACCATATCGCGCGAACAACTGAACCCGAAATGATCGACAACCGAATGCATCACACTGTCGTTAGCCGAGTATCCGTTTTCCTCTTTCAGATACCGCAGAATGGTTAAACGGCGTTTTTCCGCGACAAAATCAGGATAGCTCACGGTTATGCCCCTTTGTTGGTCAGCAGGAAATCTTCGATGCGATTAAGAACGCGTTCGTATCGATCCTGATTTCGGTACGCAGCTTCTACACGTTCCATTAGGCCGCCCATTTTTCCGGACAGCTTCTCAAGCGCCATGCTCAGGTCGTGGATCTCGGACTGGTCGGGCAGATCCTCGAGCATCTCCTCAACCCTTTTGACCCGGCTTACCAAGCCATCGAGTTGCTTTTTGTCTTCCTCATAGTCTTTGCGAGTGACAAAGCGTTCCTTGATCGACCAGCCAATCCAAGCGATGAAGCCCTGAAGGACCAAGGCGATGAGCCAACCGTATTTTGTCAGTAGTTCAAGCGTCACGACCTATTTCCCCCGCTCAAAATCGCTCTGGCAACGCACGCAGCGAACTGCATGTGGATTTGCTTTCCGTCGCGCTTCCTTGATCGGTTCGCTGCAATCGATACATTCGGCGCGCCCGGCCCCTTTTTGGTTGCGGCGGGACTTGGCCTTTGCCTGGTCCCGCCACATTTCCTCGTTCGCCTGTGCGGCGTCGATCATATCAGGCATCTATGCCGCCTTGATGCAGCTCGTTTCGCAAAGCATCGGTCAGGGCATTAAGCTCGGACCATTCTGCGTCGGTTGGATCTCGGTTTTCGGCGATCATCCTGTCAATCGCTTCCTTTGCCTTGATGGCCATCGGCACACCGGCCGAAACGGCATTGCCGATCTGGATACCAAGCAGGATCAGTTGTGCGATGCTCACGGCAGGGCTCCTTTCTTCGAAAGATATGCCCCGAATTCGGCCAGGGCTGATCGCGCTGCCGAGATCGCCACCGGAATGGCTGGACTATCCCCGGCCCGAACGGCTCCCTGCGCCTCCTTCAAGGCGTCATGTGCAGCAATTTCCAGCCGCTTGACGATATCGGTCGTTGCGGGATCGGTCTGCGGGCTTCGGACAAACTCGGTCGCCGCGACCAGCGCTGTGTTGTAATCAGACTGAAGGGCGAAAACCGTCTGTGCAGGTGTCGCGTCCTCGCTCTGATAGGCGGTGTAGGAGGCACAAGCCACCGGCCCGCCAAGCCCGATGCCACCAAAGACAAGTAACGCAATGGCAATCGACCGGATGGCATTCTTATCCACCTTGCCGATGGTATGGCTGGCCTTGATCCGGCCATAGATCGAAAGACCGGTACCGACCACACCGCCAAAGGCAACCAGAGCCGTGACGATTTCAGTCTGCATTTCCGGTGCGATTGTGACGCCGAGGCTCGCGCAAAGCGTCGAGATCAACGATACGAGAGCACCGATAATGGTTTTGGACTGCCACCATTGTTTGGTGGCGATTTCAGGCGTGGACATTTTCCGTCTCCTCGTTCATGTCCCAAAGACCCCGCACATCCTCGATCGCGCGCAGGAAATGCTGATGCGTTCCTGCACCTGCAGGCGTGTTGTAATGCTGTTTCCAATAGGCGGCGATATCGGGCCAATCACCGGCGGATGGCAGCGGATCGGGAGACATCCAGTATTTGAGCCGTGCCAAAGCGCAGCCAAAGAACGGGTTGCCATACAGCTCATCAATTGCCTTTTCACGCCCCGGCAGGACGCGAAGGCGATGAACGATATCTTCCAGGGCTCGTTTGCGCTGAACCCTAAGCCAGCGTTCGAAAACGTCATGTGCCGTTGCCGGTTCGATCTGGAAAAATCCGCGCGCGGGACCACCGCCGCGTTGAGAAACAGCCGCAAGCCCGCTTTCCGCCAAGGCGGTGCCCAGCAGCAATTGCTCGGCTGCCACACTATTCAGACGTGGGTCAACTGAACTGAGGCTTGAAAGCACCGGTCGAATGACGGTGCCGAGAAATAGCTTCGGGGGAAACATGACTTGCTCCAACTGTGTTGGTAGCAAGATGCGCGATCTTGATCTTATCGCGCGTGGCCGGAACTGTTCCGGCTATCAATCTTTTTCGGAAAAAAGGTCCGGCTGGGTCTGTTGACGCACTTCTGAGCGGACTTTGCGGACATATCGCTGTGAACAGCCAAGCGTCAAGGCAACGGTTCGATTGGTCCCATCTGCGTCCATAATTCGGGTTTTCTTGAGGTCGCGGAAGGTGCCGCGCGGAATCTCGATCTTGCGTCCGCCGAATTCAGCACACAAAGCCTCAAGCCGGTCAAGCCCGATGATATCGGTGAATGAGTGAGACGGGTTAGCCGTGATCGGAATATAAATGTCCTCGGTGCCGCCAAATGCTTCTGCAAGACGCACCGCTGCGGCCGGGCCGATGACTTCGGCCAGCCTGCGCAATCCAACCGGCCAAGAGCGAATGTCATCAACCATCTGACATACTCCCCACTTGGAGTTGTGTGCCATCGAAAATAGCGCGAAGATAAATAATTAATGTCAGAAGTAGAGAATAGTAATGGACATCCTCAGCGCGATTTCTGATTGGGTTTTGGGCTTCTTTATTTTTGTTTGGAGAAGTCCAGCATTCTCTGACGCATCGGCATGGGCGCAAGCTATCGCTATCCTCATTACTGGCCTTGCAGCTGTTCACGCCGCCGGTAAGGCCTACAAGGGAGCCATAGTTCAAGCTAATGCGACAAGAGAACAGGTGAGAACTGCGATTGCTCTTCATCAGCAGACAATGAACCGCGAAGCGGAACGAGAGGCGTCCGAAGTAACTAGCTTCGCAGCAGCATTGGCCGCAGAGATGTTGGTCATTGCGATGGAGGTCAATCAAGTACGTCTGCAACTCAGGAACAACAACCAGAGTGGCGCCATCGCCATTCTGAAAAGCTCTCCTCTCGATTTTCCAATTTATGACAGCACCCCTGCGAATGTTGCCAAACTCGGTGTCGGTACCGCTTTCGCGGTTGTTGGAAATTACAACGAGTTTCGAACGCATGTCAGATACTGGAAAGACAGGCCCGAACCAACAGACGTGCAGGCTGCGGCTAACGAACTCGCATGGATGAAAGATGTGTTTAACAACATGTTCAAAGAAACAGTCGACGCCATGCGGCATTTGCATCGTGTCGCAAAAATCAGCCCCAATAATCCCTTCGAGCGATGGTTTGTTAACGAAGGTCTTGATCAGGAACTTCCGGAGCTCGCCTTGAAAGAGGCATGAGTCCGGAGGTATCGACAACCAACCTCGACCACCGCAAACGTCACACGGCCAAATCCATAGCCACCCCGTTCCCTCGCAAGCAGGGCAAACACGTTTTGTCACAGGTGCCTCCTATTTGGATGAGGCCAGACAGTGACCAGGCAGTGCAAACGAGCGTCATAGGTCACAACCAGCCACTGGCCAGCATGACGAACCGATAGACGATATCTGGCCTGACCATCGCGAACAAAGGCACGCTCAAGGCGTTCAATCGCATCCTGCAGGCGCTCGATTGCTGCGGGTGAAAGATCGATGTGTCTGGCGCGCGCCCGTTTCAGCACGTGCAGAAAACAATGAGTGCGGTGCGCGATCAGTGCATCAAGGTTCACTTGGCACCGCCTTTCAGCGAACGCACACGCGCACCAAGGGCCTCTATTGCCTGGTCGGCCTGATCATCAGACAGATGAACATGCGAAATCTGGCGCGGGCTCTTCACAAACCGCTCAACCCACCGGCAGAGATCGAGGATGTCAAACTTTCCGGGATGCAGGATCTTCCATTGCGCTTCGAGAATGCGGCAACGCGGGCGTTCTATTTTGTCGCGGAACCCGATCGGATAGGGCGACCAGTTGACCTTGGCCTCGCGCTCAGCCCAACTTTTGAGAGCTTCAATCACTTTGTAGGCGTGTTCAGGCACCAAAAAAGCAGCGTCATCGACCTTGGCTTGCCGTTTGATGAAGGCCCCCAAGGCGCTCTCAGAAGGGTCTGAGATAACTCCGAGATGATACAAAGAGATCCATAGCGCACGAATTTTGCGCGCAGTATCACTGTCCGCAAGCCGTTCCCGGCCGGCACGTTTTGGCGCTTTGCGCTTCGGCCTGAAGCCAAGTGTTTTGAAATGATCAATTAGCTCGCCCAGTTGTGCGGTGCCAAGCTGAGTCCGGCTTGTCTTGCCGTCAAAACGCTGCGCGATGATATCGCGATAAGCATCGTCATCGAGTGCCAGCTGTTTCTTGGCGATTTCGATCTTCGCGTAAAGGCTACGTCGGAACGGATCGATCTTTTTTTTGGGCTTACTCGAGGCTGTCATTGGGTGCCTCCAGTAATTAAACATCGCACAAACGCAAACGCCGCGATAGGATTTGGTAAATTTATCAAGGTGGGCTTATGAACGACTGGATTTCTAGAATTGTCTCCGTATGCGTTCTGCTTGGTACAGGCTTTCTCGCTGGATCGCTTTTTGTCGAAAAGCAATATGGAAAGGTCATGGGTTTTCCATACACCTCTTCCGAACGCCTTCAGTGGGAAGTGCTTGCAACAGGTTTTGCTGCAATTGCGGGCGGGCTTTTGGCGTATCTCGGCGCGACAAAAACCCACGAAAGAACAATCAAACAAGCCTTGATCGCTTATCGTCTCAAGGTGATAGAAGCGACGAACATAGTCTACATTCACAAAGACCCAAATGGCATCATGTTGGAATCCATTGAGGCCATGGTGAAAGAAATCGATACAGGCAGATACCAGACGATGCGCGTCGAAATGGTACAAGACGCCGCTGCGAAATTGCTGACCGAATTGGAAATGCCGCCCCCCGAAATCATCAACGATGAACTCAATAAACTGGTGCTCAACTTGCAGGTTCTTGCAAAGGCTATGAAGTACGAACTCGTTGCTCACGGGGTGGGAATGACGAAGCTTTTCATAGCTATAGAATCCCTCAGATCGTACTTGGACGACAAATGTAGATAGATGGCTATTCATTATGTCTCACCAAACTTGTCGACTTGGTTTCCCCATGCGGACCAACCTTTTCGGCGCTGACGCGCAAACAGCTCGATATATGGACCGTCAAACATCGTCTCGATCCGGTCATATTGTTCGTCAGGTTTCCGGGAATGACCGCGCGCTTTGGCGCGGATCTCGTCATCCGGCCACCACTCCATCCAGTCGCGGACCGAGCGCACCCCGTCAGGGACGCTCCCGACACCAAAGAGATCATCGGGGAGCTCGGATCTAAGCGGCGGATTTCCGCGTGTCGCCAACAGGCACGGCTCCAGGTTCTTTCGCGTGCCGTAGCCGGTACCGAACGCATATTTTCCAGTGTCCGGATTGAATTTGCGCCACTCCCAGGCAAGCCCTTTGAACTCGAAACCCCATGCTTTCAGAACACGGTTCCATTCGGGCATCAGCGGCCAAGTGACCCACATGAATAAAGCGCAGTCATCCGCAGCCAGAAGCTCAACCGGCATCGCTGCAATCTCATCCACTGTCATGCAGTCGTAGTGGGCCGATGGTCCTTTACCTTCGCCTTTCGGGGAGAAATTGGCAAAAGGCCATGCTGCATCCGCCAGGATGACGCGAAAGCCTCCCATAGGTCGCAGATCTGCAAACTGCTTACGCATGGTGTTAGTCATGACGACGCGTTGCCCCCTCAAGTGAATGGCGGCTGACGGCCGCGACCAGAGCCTGCCAATTGCCACCAGCCTCGATGTAGGCGCGAACCAACTGTTCAGGGTCGGAGATCGTCACAGAATGGTCTGCGACCGAACCATCGGCCCTCAACGCTTCGTTCGCTTCGTGAATGGCCTTGCGGAGATGTTCGCGGGCCTTCATTCGGCCGCGACCGCGCACAAACCCGGCCGCGACGATTGCCAGATTGGCAAGCACCTTTCGGCTGTCATGGGTTTGTGCGCGAAGCGAGGCCATTGTTTTCAATCACCTTGTTGTCGTTTGCTCTGTCCCGCCAACTCAGCGGGTGGTGCAGCGGACCATTCCGGTCGGCCTTACGGCCTTGACGGTTTTGGCAATAACGCCCTCATCTCCGCTCGCCGCTGCACCAATCAGCAGTCCGTGGACTGCTCGTTGCTGAAGCGGTACCGGGACCGAACCAAAAGCACTTGCAACAGGTTCGGGTCGGCCCCGGTTGGCTCATCAGCCACCACGCACACGTCTGCGTGGTGCCATCAGAAATCGTCTGTATTGTTCGATTGCCTGGCGGTCACCAATTGCGTCCTCGGCCGGGATGCCAGGCACGCGACGGTTTGAACCGATACGGCGGCGAAGAATGGCTTCAGGACCGCTCGCGAGCTTGATCGCATTCACAGGCAACTGCTCGCCGAACTGGATGTCTCCACTCTCATAGCAGTAGGCAAACATCAGGCTGCCTCCTCCTCAGCGGACTTGAAGTTGATCGCCCGATCCTTGAGCACATCATCAACACGGCGCGGCCTGACACCGGGACTGCGATCCGGTGTGTAGCCATGCGATATGGCAACGCTCAATGCCCCCTTGGCATGACGTGCCAGGACATAGATCTGACGACAGTCAGCCAAGAGCACCGAGAACAAGACAGTTGGCTTACGCTTGCTCATCGGTATCCTCCGGCTCGGCAAAGAAATCAGACGGAAGGATGAGCTGGACGAACGGGTCACTGCGGCCCAACACGCCGTCGATATGTTCACCAGTGATCTTCTTGGCCTGAAAAGCTCGCCCCAGATACTGCTCAGGAAGGCGGGAGAGCGTGATCTGAGCTGTATTGCCTCGCTTCGGCACTTTGAGCTCCCACCCTTTGGAAACCTCACTCAGCCGAAGTTTGCCTGCATGGTCATCAATGCCCCAGCGCACCATGTACTGCTTGCCTACACTGAGCTTGAGCCGTTTGACGGCCTCATCACCAAAGCGCAAAACGACCATGTTGCACTTATGAACCTTGCGGGTGGTCAGCAGAACTTCGTCAGGCTTGATAGCCGGTTTGACATTCTTGACGGGCGGCTCGATTGTTACGAATGACATTGCTCATTCCTCCTCGATCAGCGCCGCAACCAGTTTGTCGATATCACTGTCCTGCGGCTTGACAATGACAGCGTCGGTCGCATCAACAACCGAGATACCAAGACGCTTAAGGTCTTTGCCCGGAAGATTGGAAAGAGCCGTTTTCACCGGCTTTTCAGTAACCTTCACAAGGGTTGAAAACTGGTCAGGAAGTGTGTTGCGAATGCGCGCGACCAGAAGGACATCTTCGGGACATTCAAGCCGTCCTGGCTGCTTTCCAAACCCAACCTTGATCCCTGCAAACGTGCGGGATTTCGGTTTGGTAAACAGATCCGGTGCAGCCTCAATCGCGTTCTTGAGTGCTGTCTCATGCTCGCGCACGGTTTCAACCTGTTTGCGGATCATGCCCATATAGCGGGCCTTGATCTTTTCGAGATCCTCGTGCAGGGCGGTCACACCTTCCTGCAGCTCGATCCGGGCGGCAGCATAGCCCTGTGCCATTTGTTCGATCTCTGCCATCGTCGTCATAGCGGTTTCCTTTGAAGGGTCCGCCAGTAGCGGATCTGTTGAAGCCAAAAGCGAATGAAGGGAATGCGGGAACGTTTCATGCGACTGATCCCCCGCCGTCCGGCGGCAGATCGCGGCGCAGTATTTCTGCCGTGCGTCGGTCTGCCAGATTGATGACCTGACCTCGGGCAACGGCGCGCTCGATCGCGTGCAGGCTGGTCTCACCAACAGGGATCGGTCCGGCGCTATGCTCGTAAGAGCCAAGACTGTCAGAGAGCTCCTGCAGGTTGGTCAGCAAGATGTCTGTGGTTGCGTGATCGAGTTTCAGGCTCCCGGAACTGTGGTTGGCCATCTTCCGCAACGCCGCTGTGATGTTGGACAGTTTTTGGCTGATCATCACAAACCTCCTTACACTGCAGCCGAGGAATGTTTGTCCCAGGCGGTTTTGATGTGCTCGATGGTTCGGGGAACACCTGCACCGTTCGCAAGCAGGGTCGCCAACTGGAAGCACTTGGCCATCCCGCGCAATGCACCGGGCTTTCTGGCGATTGCCTTGAGCAACTTAATTTCTTCCTTGTCGGTCACACCCCATGCTTCGATAAGGGCGCACATATCCTTCGGCTTGGGACGTGCCTGAGTGACACGAACACCAACCCGCGAGAAAATCTGCGCGAAGCCAGCGGTGCGACCGTTCCCCTCAAGCCGGGAGTAAACTGTTTCGTTGCCAACCAGGGCCAAGCCGACAGTGCCCTTGGCGCGATCATAGATTGACCGGCACTGATCAAGAGCTTCTGTGGTCATGTGCTGAGCTTCATCAATGATGATCAGCCCTTTAGTACCCTCGACACGCCGAACGATACTTTTTGAGAGTTTGGCTGCGTGCTTCTCATCCACTTCCATGACTTCAGCAAGTTCCACGAGAAGCCCGTGGGTGCCCTTGGAACTTGGGTCCATGGTCGCCAGCCAGACATTGCGGTTTCGGGCTGCGTATTGTTCGCAGACCTTGGTCTTTCCGATACCGGCACCGCCAGCAATAATCGCGATTTCCGGCAACAGATGTGCAAACTGGAGCGCGTCGTAGAACTCTTGCGAAGACGGGGTCTCAACAAAATCGGGAAGCTGTGGAACACGGCTTGCTGCTTGTTTTTTCTCGCCAAGCCCTGACAGCCAGATATGTACCTCTGAGGCCACTTTGGCGTTGTTGCCGGCGTAAGTGCCTTTGAACCAGCCGGTGAAGGTACCGTATGCGATGCCAGCCAGCCGAGCTACGTCTGCTTGGGTGTAACCCTCAGCCTCCATCACTTCACGGCAACGGATGCGGGTCTCTTCAATTTCGTCCGGGCTGAACGTGGCGTCTGTCGCAACGATGTTGTTCATGCTAAAATCCTTTCGGTCCTTGTGATCAAAGAGGGTGCGCTTGGCTTGCAGGCGGCGCGCCCTCACTCATCCCGGCCGCCCTGCAAAATCTGCAGGCCTGCTCGGAAATTCCTCGAAAACTCTTCATTGGCGTCTTGTTCTGGCAGAACCTCCGGTGCCGCTTGGCGTGCAAGGTTGCCTGTAACCAGGCGCACAGCAGCGGGCTGCGGTGCCGCGTCGGCGTCATCGCTGTCCGGAAGCAGACCCATGTATTCTTCAAGTGAAAGTGTGCGCTCGATCTCGGCGGCTTTCTTGGTCAGGTTGATGAATGCCCGACGCTTGCGGCCATGTTCGCGAGCCGCATTACGATCAGCAAACCCACTGGCCTCCCAAAGGCCGACTTCGCCGATGAAACTGCCATCAAGGCGATAGGCGTAAACGCTGTCATGCAGGAAGTCCGGGTCAAACCGCACCATGATCGACTTGCCCATGTGATCATGCAGGCATTCATCCCAATAGAAGTTCCCCATAAGCTCGATCCGGCCACTGCGCTGATCCGTGCGGATCTGTTCGGCGGCAAGCAGGCACATGCGCAATTGCTCGGGTGCTGCCTTGCGAACGACGGAATCCGCGTAGCTCGCATCGAATGCCTGGTCAAAGGACCGAACCCGACCGCACACCCGCGTATTGCGCTTCGGACGTGCGTTGTGGACGCGAATGCCCTCGCCAACGACCTTCAAAAATTCATCAAGCGGGATCGCTTTACTGCGGTAATTTTCCGGCTTGGCATCCGGCTTGTTGCCGGTGTAGGCACCGGCGAATTTCGGATGTTTCGCAATGTGGTTGCAGAAATCCCGGAACATGCGTTCGATTGGCTTGGATTGCCCGGAATACGGTGTGGTCCAGTGGATATTGATACCCAGTGCGGTGAGGATACCGCTTGGTTCTTCAGGCTTCACCTTGAACCGGAAACGGTTGGGGGTGCCGCCCGAAATGCACTTGGCGGCAAATCCGCGACCGTTATCAAGCCATGCATGGTCCGGGATACCGTATTCACGGAACAAATCACCAAAGGCCAGTCGAACAAGGTCAGAGTTCTCGGATTTATCGACGCGCCAGGCAACGCATTTGTTGGAATACAGATCCTGAATCGCAATCATGATTGGGCGGCAAATCTCACCATCTGGGAACTCAACCCATACATCCCATTTGTGACCGTCAACGTTGACCGCTTCCATCGCGTGGAATTCTGATCGGTCGCGCACTTGGGGCGGATACATCATCTTGAGTTTTTCACTGCCTTCGCGCAGCAAGACACGGACCGGAGCCGGTATTTCGCTTTCCAACCGCCGTTCCAGTGTGCGTGCAGCTGGTATTGTCCAACCATTCTCCTGCGCCGCTGTCTCAAGTCGAAGATAACAGGCAGCAAAAGGCGGCTTTTCAAGGCGCAGGAAATCAGCCTTCAGGCATTCCCAGGCGAGCGGGTCACAAGGCACCTTCTTCGTGCGGCCGGCATGTCGTGGACAGAGGGCAGGCAACCAGTCTTTGCGATCCAAACCTTCAACCAGCTTGAACCAGTTGTAGATCGTGGATGCACCGATGTTCTGTTGCGCAGAAACGCTGCATACGGCTTGATCCTTGGAAAGTGCACCACGTTGCAGAGTGCAAATCGCATCAAGAACAGCAAACCGGTCATGCGCCTTTTTCTTCCGCGCTTCGGGCAGAGCCTCAAACCACTCCCAATCTACACGGGCAGCAGTCGAACCCCGTCCATTTGATTGCGGTGCTTCGGCTTTCTTGCGGGCGATTTCCCGCCTTTGCAGCTCTGTTTGGGCCGGTATTGGCAGCAATGACCAATGATATTCCCAACCGCCGCCGCGCCCTTTGCGTTTCCTTGCAAGCGGGTCATTGTTATGGGTGGATGCATCGCGCCAGTTGTTGCGATCTGCCAGCGCATTGACCCCCATTTTGGTGCCCGGTGTACCTGGCAACCTCAATTCGGCGATTTCAGCGGGTGAAAACCACTCTTGCATTACGACTTCCTCCCGCGCCGGAGCGAATGAAGCTCCCCGTTAAGCTCTTCGATTTTTTCAGCAAGGATTGCTTCGCGAACCGTGCCTTCGTATTTCCGTGGAATTACGGTCAGGCCAAGCTCCTCGGCCAGCAGGGTCAAAAGCCTGTAATCATCTGTCGCGTGCATGAGAGCAACAGCACGCGGCACGCTGATTTTATGATCTTCTCGGGATTGGCTAGCATAGGCGTCGAGCATGTTTTTTGAGACTTCTTCGCCAAGAAATTCTCCCATGCGGCGTGCTACGTCCTCGCGTTCCAGCGGTTCCTTTTCGCGGACCTTCACGTCTGCAAGAATGCGAGACACCGCCAGTGCGATCTTGCCGCTGATGGTCGCTGCTCGAACCATCTGCTCTTCGAACCTTTCGACCTTCGGGCTGGAGGGATACCAGCTCAGCAGGTCCAGTGTCTTGCGATCTGAACGTTGCCGTGCCATCAAGCAGCCTCCTCGGTGTCAGGAGTTGCCATATCGAGCAAATCTTGGAGAAGAACACGATCTCCCGCTGACAGCTCTCGGACGAACGTCCGTCGTGCGGTAAGGCCTGAATGACGCCAGGCATCCATCAACTTCTTGACCTGTGCATGGTTCGCATCTGGAACCGCTCTCGGTTTTCCGCCCGCGCGCTCAATCGCTGCTTTGACGGATTTGACGCTGTCCGCTTCATTGAGGATCAGATCGACAATCTGCTCCTGACGCTCGGGCTCTTGTTTGGCCAGAAGTAGCAGCTCTTTCTGGTTGCTTGCGTAGGCGGTTCCAACCAGTCGCTTGCGGACCTTGGCCGAGAGCCCTGTCGCTATGGATACCGCCCGACGAATTGTGCGTGGATCAAGCCCGGTGCGAATGGCCGCATCTTCAGCAAACGACGCTTTGCCCGGAACAGCGGACATCGTGTCCGTTGTTGATTTTCGTCCTGCCTTTCCCCCGGCAACACCGGCCCTGGTATCGGGATACAGCTCTTCATAAATGCGTTTTCGTTCAGCAAGGAAGATCGCCCGGTCTAGCGGATTGAGGTCATGACGAAACAGGTTCTCATCGATCTCAACCAGGCGGGCTTCAAGAGGATTGGTGTCAGGATCGACTTCGGCCGGGATCACGCTGAACCCTGCCTGCTTCGCGGCGGCAAGGCGATGAGCACCGGCAAGCAGTCGATAGCTGGGCCGCAACGCTTTTTCAGTAAAGAATGATGTTACCGCGATAGGTTGCAGCACCCGTCCGCGTTCCTTCATCGAAGACGCCAGTACAGCAACATAATCATCGTCAATTGCCCGCAGCCGGTCACCAACTTCAATCAACTCGATTTCGATCAACTGAGACATTCAGAACCCTCTAAGAGACGTGAGAACATGTTTAAGAGGCAGACGACGGCGCGGGGGTTGAGAGAGGAATTCGCGCCGCCGCCTTGTTTCCCGGTGATCGGAAGCGACCAAACAAACCGATCAACAGGAAATTCTGCTTGTTAGTATCCGGGGAACTGTTCACGCGGCTTCCCCTTTTAGACAGTGACGAAGCCGTGGCCGATCCGTATAGTTCTGGGAAGGTTGAGGTTTGAGGCGTTTTCCTTTGGCGTCGTAGCGCGACGGCCAGATATCCTTTGCCCGCAGACCAAGTGCTTCTGCGATCGCTTGCTCACCCTCTGCATGGGGATGACGGGTTGCATCGCGTGTCGTACCGACGCGAAAACCGGAAGCACGGTCTACATCAGCAAAGGTAAGCCCCTTCTGGTTCAATTCGAACCGGATCTCCTGAGGGCTTCTGTCGTGCTTGCGCACCATTGGCATCTCCTCGAACTTCCCGGCCCTGCCAGGCCGATAGACTTGGAATGAGAAATTCCGTGAACGAGGAAACTATGGTCCCTTATAAGGAACTTTTCAATATAAAAAATCCTTTTACGGTTCTTTTTGCGCCCAACAAGAACCCTATAAGGCACTTTATAAACACTTTCAGTGACTTGGCGGAACTGTAAACATGGAAAAGAACCGTAAAGTGGACTTTCCAGTTCAGGAACAGAAGCGTAAAGCGTTTGCCAGTCGACTGAAAACAGCGATGCGGGGGAAATTCACTCAGGAAACGCTAGCTGAGGAAATCGGCTTTTCGGTTTCTGGCATAAAGAAGTGGTTTTCTGGAACGACCGATCCTTCATGGTCTGCAATCATTCAGGTTGCTCTGGCGTGCAACGTATCGCTGGATTGGCTCGCATTCGGTACAGAGCCACAAAGTGACCGCGCGAATGAAGCTGTTGACGAAGAAGTACTCCTAGCCGCCATCCAGGCTGTCGAGACTGATTTGCACGATAGAGGCGAAACAATGGAGCCTAGTGACAAATCTAGGTTGATTTACTTACTTTATCGAACCAGAATGAAAGAGAAAGATCAGAGTCTTACTGAACCAAAATCAGTGATGAGTAGTTTGCTTGGAAAGTCCCGAAATGGCAGAACTGGACGAAATAACACGACTGATGAATACCTTGAGATCCCGCAACGACAACGGTCGCGGAGACAAGGAACAGACGAGTAATCCCACTGAGGTTGGGGCCGGTATCAATGTTTACGGAGGGACCGTGAACATTGAGAACCTCGAGCTTTCAATCGTTCTGCCCGGCTCAAAAAAAAAGATGACTAATCGTGCTTTCGTGCTGTCGTACCTAATGTCGATTTTGTCGACTGACACTTTGAAAAAAAACCTCGCGAAGTTTACTTTTATACATCTGCAGTCACTTCAAAAAGCACTGAACGATCAGTCAATCCTTATTTCTGGTCATAAAAAAAACTCTGCGAGTGTTTAATTCTCAGGCACAGTCGAATACTCGAATGACAATTCACTTTTTCATTTAGAGTTTACGACTGGGTATCGAAGATTTTGGCATGTCGCGACATCGAAACCCTGACACCTGGAGGAGTAAAGAAGTTGTCAACGATCGCTTGGATAATTGGGGCCTTTTTTACTCTTGGTGGCATCGGAGCAATGTTCAAACCAGAGAAGAACATTACTCGTAAGCAAGGTGCTATTTTCGCTGTCGTCGGAATTATTATGGTCGTCGTCGGATGGAACTGGAATTCCGAGGAAGACGCCAAAAGGGAGGCGCTTGAAACGGCGGCACGTGCTGCAGAAAAGGCCGAAGATCGGCGCAAAGGCTTCCATTGCCTCAGCGCTTGGGACGGTAGCCAGCGCGATCTTGAACGGTACGTGAAAGACCATCTCCGCGACCCAGATAGCTATGAGCACATCAAAACATTGATTTCACCAGTGTCAGACATCGGAACTCACAATATTTCCATGCAGTTTCGTGCACGGAACGGCTTTGGAGGCATGACTATAGGCTCAGCCAGCGCAGTGATTACTCAAGAAGGATGCAAGTTAGTCACGGCCTCAATTGACGGGAATTAAGAGCTGACTAAGAGAGGCTGCAGACTAAACTGAGAGCCGAACGAACTGAACGCCATCAACTCCAACATCAAATGGCGGACACTGCCATTCGCCAGCCAACTCCAAAACCAAATGCACTCACTCCACCTGAGCGCCGTTTTGGCCGTAAGTCCCCGCAAACCGTGCCTTGTCCCACTTGGTCCCGTATCATCCCACCTTATCCCGCCTCACTCTAAGAATAAGTGTCGGTTAACACCCAGGCATCATCGGGATGATCCGGATGTCGGACCACGAGAATACACGCGGAACACACACCAGCCGGACCAAGCTTTGCAAGCCCGCCAAATGCGGCCCCCAAATTCATCTCTGTCCCTTGAAAAGGCGACCTGATCCGCGTTGATCCCCGCCGATATCTGGCCGACAGAATCGCCATATGCTGTTTTCGGGTCGCAGAACGGTCCGTTACATGCAAAATCGCGCGGACAAGCCATCAGGATCAGGGCCTAATATAAGTGTTTTGGAATGCGCCAGACGCGGGGCTGGTCATAATTTCTTAAAATTATTGACATTTTTCTGCCATGCATTCCCTGCATGGTTGGTCTGAGCTTATTCTACTTTAAATCGGAAGTAAGCATACTTACATTTGCATCATAAGTTGTGAGCAGACGCGAAATCGTGATCGCTTCAGCTTCCCTGATCTCCGCATGATCCGTCCGTCGGAACGAAATCCGGCACCGGAATCTTCCCCAAGATTCCCTACGTCTCCCAGACGTAAGCCTCCCTGTTGATCTTTGCCGGTAGCGCCCCCCTGCTACCGGCATTTTTTTTGTGCTGTTGCACAATTGATTTCGCGGTCAAATGCCCATTTCACAAGCAAGTGACACAAATCACCCAAATAAAATCGCGCAATTTCAAATAGTTAAACCATAAATCTTCGCAGCCCAACATTTATGCAGATTTTGCATGGCTGAAAAAGCAATTTGGCAGTGGTGTTTCCCGGCAAAAACGCTATCTTCCCTCTCGAACCGCAGCGGCAAACACCGCACCGCGGTAAAGAGTTTTCTCCCTGACCGAATTTCGGTCTTAGCCGGACGCCCTGTCCGGCTTACCCAGGGCCCTGCGAAGGGTCCTACGTCTCCCAGACGTGAAGCCTCCCTGATAAACTTGCCGGGCACATTTGTTGCCCGGCTTTTTTTTGCCCGCATCCTCCCCTCCCCATCCGCACGCTGGCTTCTTTAACCGGCACCGGCACGGCCTGTTTGGCAAATGGGCGATGATTAACAATGCCCGCCGGTCGTGTGCGCCATTGCCGGGTCTGTTAAGCAATCCTGTGCTATTGTCTGATGGTTTCGGCCACAGCAATCGGGATTCCGGTCACAATGAAAAGCACACTTGGTGCATTCCTGTTTGGCAACAAAGCCCAGTCCCACCTGCCCGAACGGGTTCAGGCCGCGATCGACAAACAACAACATGACAGCGAAAAGCTGATTGGCTGGGTGCAATTGTTGCTGGTGACCATTTTCGCCAGCCTGTATGCGATTTCGCCAAGTGCCACCATGTCCAATGGCATTCAGCCGGTGCCATGGGCGCTGGGGCTTTATTACCTGTTCACGCTTAAACGATTGATGCTGGCCTATCGCAATGCCCTGACTGACGGTTTTCTGACCTTGTCGGTGATTGCCGATATCGGGCTTCTGATGGTCCTGATCTGGAGCTTCCATATCCAGTATATGCAACCGGCCAGCTTCTATCTCAAAGCGCCGACGGTGATGTATGTCTTTATCTTTATCGCCTTGCGCAGCCTGCGCTTTGATCCGCGCTATATCCTGATTGCCGGCGGCACGGCCGCCCTGGGCTGGCTGATCCTCGCCGGTTACGTGATCTGGAGCGAGGGCGGCCAAAGCATGATCACCCGTGACTATGTCACCTATCTGACCTCGAACTCGATCCTGATCGGTGCGGAAATTGACAAGATCATCGCAATTGTTCTGGTCACCCTTGTTCTGACGATTGCGGTGATGCGTGCCAAACGGTCCTTTATCCGTGCAGTCACCGATGAAATTGCCGCCCGCGATCTGTCACGGTTTGTATCGCCCGAAATTGCCGATCGCATCACCCATGCCGACCAACAGATCAAACCCGGCGATGGCGAAGCGGTTAGTGCAACCGTGATGTTCACCGATATCGAAGGGTTTTCATCCATCTCCGAAAAACTGAGCCCTCAGGCACTGGCGACGATGCTGAATGAGTATTTCACCCAGACCAATGCCATCATTTCGCGTTTCGGGGGTGTGATCACGCAGTTCGAAGGCGATGCCATGCTGATCACCTTTAACGCGGTCACCCCGGATGCCGATCACGCACTTAATGCGGTGCGCACCGCACTTGCCATTCAGGAACTGTCCGAAAACCGGGTCTACAGTTTCGGTGGAAAGCTGAAAACACGATGCGGGATCAATACCGGTGATATCGTGATCGGTGCCATCGGATCGGAAAACCGCCTGACCTTTACCGTCCATGGTGACAACGTCAATATCGCCGCCCGCCTTGAAGGCATGAACAAACAATATGGAAGCTACATCCTGGCCACAGAAAGCACCGTCAGGGCCTGTGGCGATCATGCCGATATCCCGAACTGGATTTCGCGCGGTGAGGTCACCATGCGCGGGCGTGAAACCCCGACAAGAATATTCGGGATTGCCCCGCCGCAGCCACGTCACGCCGACACGACACAAACAACCCCGCAACAGGCCTGATCGCGGTTCTGTTTGCGCGCCATGCCACAGACAAAAAAAGGCCCGGGGAGCTTGGGGCTCGCCCGGGCTTTGGGGACAGATGGTCTTGGGGAGACCGATCGGAAACGTTGCCTTGCCCGTGGGGTGTGAACGTTTCGGGGGAGAAAACGTTCATTCGGGCCCCGATGCGTCGTGAGGGAGGGCACTGCATCGGTGTTTGCGCTTCCGATAATTAGGAATTTGCCATGTAATTGGGGCTTAAAAATCTACGTTTGGTGACCATTTGCGGGCGAAATGGGGCAAATACGGCACCTGTCCCCACCCCGGATCAGGACATAAAAAAAATGGGGCGGGATAAACCCGCCCCAACATATTCGGGGTCATTACGGTCTTGGGGAGACCTTGTCAGCCGCGGCATTCCAGGTGGGGGAACTAACCTGAAAACAACCGGCCCAGCCTTGTGAGGGGGGACAGATTTGGCTGGCCATGTCCTCGACTGACAAGAACGAATTTGACCGAAGAACAAGGCAGGAAAACAGGCCTGATTGGGCCATTTCGGGGCGAATTATGTTCAAATCTGGGCACATTTCCTCCAACCACTTGATACCAATGCCCCAAGCCATGATCTACTTAAGGGGGTGTATAGGACAGCACAAAACATGCAAACAAGGCTGCATATCCACCAAATGGCTTTTGCCTGATGCCCATTGTCCCCACCCTGCCTTAAAAAGACACCCCGGACAAAACCGGGCATTCGAAACGTCCAGACCGGCTGCCAGGATTGCTGCAGCGTGGAACAGATCGCAACACACGCCCGGCACCATGGGATATCGGTCTTCCTGTTCAAGGAGATGCCAATGCCCAGCACCGCCCGTTCGACCACTTCACCCGGCACCCATACCCCGCGCGTCGCGGCCCTGATCGGCCCCTATTCCAGCGGCAAGACTTCCCTGTTTGAAAGTTTGCTGTGTGCAACCGGGCGCATCCACCGCAAGGGAACCATCCGCGACCACAATACCGTCGGCGACAACAATCCCCAATCGCGCACCCGCGAAATGAGCACCGAACTCACCTGTGCCCAGACCACCTATCTCGACGAGGAATGGCATTTTATCGACTGTCCGGGATCGGTTGACTTTGCCCAGGATGCCCGCGAAGTCGCGATGATCTGCGATGTCGCCATTGTCGTGGTTGATTGTGATCCCGCCCGGGTGATGACGGTTGCCCCGATCCTGAAATTTCTTGATCGTAACCGCATCCCCCATCTGATTTTCATCAACAAGACCGATCATGTCGGCGTGCGATTGCGCGATAATATCGACGCCCTGCAATCCATTTCCGAACGCCCCCTGATCCTGCGTGAAATACCGATCCGTGATGGCGATGGTCATGACGATGCCA
Source organism: Thalassospira sp. MIT121401 (assembly GCF_047125595.1). Lineage (NCBI taxonomy): Bacteria > Pseudomonadati > Pseudomonadota > Alphaproteobacteria > Rhodospirillales > Thalassospiraceae > Thalassospira > Thalassospira sp. MIT121401. The sequence goes on along the minus strand of NZ_CP138926.1, from coordinate 1,274,185 downwards.
TCACCGGCTTTGTCGATATCGTCTCTGAACGGGCTTACCAGTATCTTGAAGGTCAGCCTTCCAAACTGATTACCATGCCCTCCACACTGGCAAGCCGCGAAGACGAAGCACGCGAAGGCCTGCTCGAAACACTGGCTGATTTTGATGATGATCTTCTTGAACAGATTCTCGAAGATCAGACACCCGCCCCTGCCACGATCTATGACAATCTTAAACAGGATCTTGGCCGCGATCTGATCGTGCCGGTGTTTTTCGGATCGGCCGAACAGGATCACGGGATTATCCGGCTGCTTAAGGCATTGCGCCACGAAGCCCCTGCCGCGGATGTCTGTGCCCATCGTCTTGGTGTTGATCCCGATGATCAGAAAACCATCGTTCAGATTTTCAAAACCCTGCATCTGTCCCATGCCGGGCGGTTCTGCTTTGGGCGCGTTCTGTCGGGGGTTCTTAAAAACGGTGATGCGCTTGGTGCGGACAAGCTGTCAGGACTTTGCACCATCTTTGCCGACAAGCATGAAAAGCTTGATGCTGCGCGAACCGGGGCAATTGCAGGCCTGCCGCGCGTTGAACATTTGCGCACCGGAAGTCTGGTTGCAACCGATGGCCCGATCGACAGTTTATGGCCCGATCCCCTGCCCCCGCTTTATGAAACCGGGCTTGAAGTCACCAAACCGGGTGATGATGTCAAACTGACCGAAGCCTTGCGACATTTATGCGAACAGGACCGTTCCCTGAGCTTCACCCACAATGACAGCACCGGACAACTGGTTCTGGCCGGTCAGGGGGATATACACCTGCAATGCGCGCTGGCACATCTGCGTGATCACTATCATCTGGAAATCACCACGACGGCGGTTCTGACCGGTTATCAGGAAACCATCCGCAAGCCGTCCTCGGCCCGCGGACGATATAAAAAACAGACCGGCGGACATGGCCAATTCGGGGATGCTGCAATCGAACTGCGCCCGCTTGGCCGCGGCGAAGGATTTGACTTCAGCGACCATATCGTTGGTGGCGCCATCCCACGGCAATATATCTCGGCAGTCGAAAAGGGCATTCGTGACGGCTTGCGATGCGGGCCACTTGGTTTTCCGGTGATTGATGTCGCCGTCAAGCTGGTCGACGGGTCCTATCACACTGTCGACAGTTCCGATCAGGCCTTTCAGATGGCTGGCCGCATTGCCATCGGGGAAGCACTTGGCAATGCCGGTCCGGTGCTTCTTGAACCGGTTGATCGCTGTACCATTTCGATCCCGTCAGACTTCACATCCAAGGCCCAGCGGCTGGTCAGCACCCGGCGCGGTCAAATTCTTGGCTTCAATGCCAAGGATGGCTGGCAGGGATGGGACGAAATCGACGTTCAGATGCCGACATCGGAAACCGCCGACATGGTGACGGAATTACGTTCTTTGACACAGGGAACCGGCTTTTTCACACGCAGCTATTCCCACATGCAGGAACTGACCGGGAAACAGGCCGACACCATCGTCACCCAGCAACAGAAAGCCGGGAAATAGCCCTTGGCATGACACAATCTATAACCACACTTTTTGTAATAGAATTGATCTATTGCAAATCAATAAACTATTGATTGGCGTAACGTTTCTGCGTGTTTCATACTCCTTCTCAAGACAGAAACACAAAGAACCTTCGTGGGTTGCGCCCTCGACGAAAGGAGATCGACCATGCAGATTGATATTGGCATCAATGAAACCAACCGCACTGCAATCGCCGACGGCCTTGGCCGCGTTCTGGCTGATTCCTATGCGCTGTATCTCAAGACTCACAACTTCCACTGGAACGTGACGGGTCCGATGTTCCAGACCCTGCACACCATGTTCGAAGAACAATATACCGAACTGGCCACCGCGATTGATGAAATCGCCGAACGTATCCGTTCGCTGGGTGCCTTTGCACCGGCCAGTTTCTCGGCCTATGCCGAACTGTCTTCGATCGAGGAAGAAAAAGGCGTCCCCGCTGCCAAGGACATGATCCGTCAGCTGGTATCGGGCCATGAAACCGTGATCAAGACCGCTCGTTCGCTTTATCCGATTTGCGACAGCTCGGACGATGATGCGACTGCCGACCTTCTGACGGCCCGCATTCAGGTTCATGAAAAAACCGCCTGGATGCTGCGTTCCCTGCTTGAAAGCTGATCATCAGATCAATATTTCCCAAACAGAAAACGGCCCGGAAATCCCGGGCCGTTTTTTTTAATCTGTCAGACAGGTGATCTTAGCCAAACAGCGGATCGATCTGGCGGGCTGCATTCAGGACCACTTTATCCGCCCCGTGCGGGGCTGCGATCATCAAGGCCGCCGGGACGGTTTCGCCTTCAACATGGACCGGGATCGAAATGGCACAGGCATCCACCAGATTAAGATAACTGGTATTGCGCAACATCTGCGCATTCAAATGGTCGAAATCGGCTTCGACCTCGGCAATTTTCGGTGCCATCATCGGCAAGGTCGGCGCAATCATGACATCGACATCGGCCATCGCGGCATTAAACATCGAAACAATGTCGGCCCGCTTGGCATAGGCTGCGATCATTTCGTCCTTGGACAGGGTTTCGGCAAATTTGATCCGTGCCAGAACACGTGGATCACCGACCGTTTCCAGTGCCTCCAAATCCCCCGAATAGATCGCGTGGGCTTCAAACGCCACCAGCATCTTATTCAGGATCGCATTCTCGGCAACAAAGCCAAGCTCGATCTCGACCAGTTCATGGCCCGCCGATTTCAGCTTGTCACAAATCGCGGCAAAGTCGGCTTTGACCCGGTCATCCAGCCCGTCGACAAACCCGCTGGTCGGCACACCGATCCGGATGGATTTCGCAGCAGTCTGCGCAACGGTCTTGCCGGTCATGACTTCGAAAACCGTGATCGCGGTTTCCAGATCACGCGCAAGCGGCCCTGGCGTATCAAAGCTTTTTGCCAACGGATGGATGCCCTTGCCCGAAACGCACAACCGGCTGGGTTTGAAACCATAAAGCCCGTTAATTGCCGACGGGATCCGGATCGATCCGCCGGTATCGGTGCCAAGTGCAAAATCAACCAGACCATGGGCAACGGTCAAACCGCCCCCCGATGTTGAACCGCCCGGAATGCCTTCAGGGTCGAACACATTGCCAGGTGTGCCGTAATGCGGGTTAAGCCCGACACCGGAATAGGCAAATTCGCTCAGGCTGGTGCGCCCGAACGGGATCGCACCGGCTTTTTTGACCTGGGCTACAACATCGCAATCCTGATTGGCCGGTGCGCGATCAAGCAAAAGCTTGGATGCCGCCGTGGTGGCAATGCCTGCCTCGTCATACAGGTCCTTGATCGACACCAGCATCCCGGCCAATGGCAGGTCGGGATTGGCAGCAGCCATTTCTTCGGCCTTTGCCGCAGCAGCTAGAATCCGGTCCGGGTCAAATTCGGTAAAGATTTTACCTTTCAGATCCCCAAGTTCATTGACCTTGTCGATTGCTGCTTGTGCCTTGTCGATCATCGCACCCATCTGGCTGCCTCATCCTTGTTTTATCGTTATGGTTCAGACGGAAACTGGCTCAGGCAATTTCCGGCAGTTCATTAATTGCATAAGAATGCTCGATCGTGCGACCAAGTACCGGATCATGCAACGCCATTTTGAAACGTTTTGCCGGACGCACGCCACCCTTGGCACCAAGGGTCCCGCACAGCATCACCGATGCCTTGCCGGCCGGGGCCGATGACGTCAGACCGGAACCATCAATCAGATCAGTCAACGGACGGATCGAGGCAATCGTGCCTTCCTGATACAGAACCCACTCATCGCCGTCCTTTTCCGAAATCCACGACCGCATTTCGATCTGTTCGATATGGTCGGCCACTTCGTCAAAACGCCAGATGTCGCGTGCCACCGGCTTTTCACAGATCTGTTTGGACAGGGCAACCGAATGCGCTTCAAGTTCACGGTCGGTATGATCCGATGCCAGACCGATATAAAGCACGCCGTCACTTGCAATCAGGAACGGTTCGATCTCGCCCGATGTGCCTTTGCCAACCACTTCAATCACGTCCTGCTGGGTCACCATGCCCGATGCCGTCCGGTAATAAAGCGGAACGCTTGATGGCGGTTTGACACCGATTGCGGCCAGCTCGTCGATGTGATGCTGAATGGCCTTGGCATCGCGTCCGGTCCAACCGGCAACGGTGCAATGGCTGATGTCAAAGGCGATCTCTTTGCCCAAAAGGCTGAATTTCATCTGCATTTTTATAGTCCCGTTCAACTTGTTTTTTGGGGCGTCCGGCCTGTTGCGCGGTGCGGATACGCGATGCAACAGGCGGACGCGGGGCCCGAATGCGGATCGGTTGTGGATCCGCATTCTTTATTGGCCCGTTCAGGGAAATGGGGTCTGCGCGTGCCCGGCTCAGAGATATTCCGGCAGGAACAGTGCAAGATCAGGCAGGAAGATCAGACCGATAATCATCGCCACCATCACCAGAACAAACGGGATGGTACCCAGCATGACCTCGGACAATCGTCCGGTCTTGCGTGCGCCTTGCACGACATAAAGGTTCAATCCGACCGGCGGGGTAATCAGCGCCATCTCGATCAGAACGATCAGAAGAATGCCAAACCAGACCTTGTCAAACCCCATGCCGACCATGATCGGCACAATGATCGGAATGGTCGCCACCATCAGCGACAGGGTCTCGATAAAGAAGCCCAGCACGATATAAAGCGCGATCACCACCAAAAGGGTTCCCATCGGGCTCAGGTCAAGACCGACCAGAAGCTCCTTGAGCTCGCGACCCATACCCGCCGCCGTCAGGGTGAAGTTCAGGAAATAGGCGCCGATAATCACCAGCATGATCATCGCGGTAATCCGCACCGTGCCCAAAAGGCACATTTTGACCATCTGGTTGGATACACCCTTGTTAAAGGCTGCAATCGCAAGTGCAATCGCAACACCGACCGCGGCTGATTCCGTGGGGGTCGCCCAACCGGCATAGATCGATCCGATCACCACAAAGAACAGCACAAGGATAGGCAGCAAATGCTTCAGGCTGACAATGCGTTCCGACCAGGTAAAGGACCGGCTCTGCCCGCCAAGCGACGGTTTGATTTTGCAAAGGGCCGCTGTCACCAGCATGAAGGCCACCGCCATCACAAGGCCCGGCACCAGACCGGCAAGGAACAGGCGCGGGATCGATGTTTCGGTCAGGAACCCGTAAACGATCAGGTTGATCGATGGCGGGATCATGATGCCCAATGTACCGCCCGCGGCAATCGCCCCGGAAAACAGTTTGGGATCATAACCAAGCTTCTCGGCCTGCGGCATGGCGACGGTGGCAACGGTTGCAGCCGTCGCAACCGATGACCCCGAGGTTGCCGAAAACATGGTTGCCGTACCGATATTGGCATGGATCAGACCACCGGGCAGCCATGAGAACCACTTATCAAGTGCCTCATAGGTTTTTGCGGCAATCCCGCCACGCACCAGGATTTCACCCAGCAGCACAAAGAACGGAATGGCAATCAGGGTCGAAGAATTGGACGACGACCAGACAACCTGCCCCAATCCGCGCAATAGCGGGAACGGGGTAAAGAACTGATCAACACCAATCCCCAGCAGGAAAAGAACAATCCCCACCGGGATCGACAGGGCCAAAAGACCCAGCAAGGATGCGGTAACAGCAAAAATCATGATTCCAGCTCCAGTTCAGAGCGGGCACCAACAAGCGTATCGGCCTGTTCAAGATCGCGTCGCATCAAAAGAATAAGGGTAAGGATCACCAGCGCACAGGAACAGACCGCAAACCACAACCAGCCGGAAAACCAGATTGCCTGCGGAATCCAAAGCGGTGTTTCAAGCGGCGTGTTTGCGGTTGATCCACGTTCGATCGTCTTGGACAGCACTGGCCAGCATTGAATGGCAACAATCGATGCCACTGCGGCCAGCGCAACAATTGCCAGCAGATCAAGGAACGCCTTGCCGCGCTGCTGCAATTTCAGACGAATAAGGTCAATCCTGACATGTGCAAGCTCGGTCAGGGCAAATGAAAGGCCCCAGCTTGCAACGCCTGCCATGACGTAACCTGAAATTTCTTCTGATCCGCCAAGCGATATGCCGACTTCACGCAGCAAAATCTCGGCGATGATCAGGGCCACGCTGCCCATCAGAACAAGTCCGACGAGCAGCGCGATAATGCGGTTTGTGCGGCGGATGGCCGCAATCAGTTTCTGGGTCACGATCTCGGTCTCCGCCATGCACTATTGATTAGTTCAGCGGTACGGTAACACCGACGGTCGCACCAACGCTATCGTTCCAGCGTTTGACCCAATCGTTACCTGCGCGCTCTGCCCATTCCGGCAGAACCGTGGTGGTCAGGATTTCCTTGGCCTTGGCAACGTCGGCTTCGGAAACTTCAACCAGTTTCATGCTTGCCGCATCGCCTGCCGGGCAGGTGCCATTGCCGGTCAGGCAGGCAACATCGTTTTTAAGGGCATCTGCTGCCGACGCCCAGGCCGGTGCTTCGAACTTGGTTTTGACTTCATCCATGATGAAGGCCTGCTGTTCGGCACTCAGGCTGTTCCATTTGTCCATGTTCATCGCGGTCACAACCGGATCCCAGCCGCCCAGCGGAATGGTCATCAGGTGATCGGAAACTTCCCACCAGCCTGCGCTATAGCCCGAACCGGCACCGGTAACGGCACAATCGATCACGCCACGCTCAAGACCGCCCGGAACTTCCGAGAAGGCAACGTTCACGCCGGTCGCACCCAGTGCTTCCAGGAACTTGGTGGTCATACGGCCCGAACCACGGACTTTCTTGCCTTTAAGGTCGGCAAGCGTGTTGACTTCACCAGCACAGAAAACAACCTGCGGCGGGTACGGTGCAACTGCCAGAACCTTGGCGTTGAAACGATCGGCAAAGATGTCATCAACCATCGGACGGGCTGCTTCGACCATTGCTTTTGCTTCGGCTGCGGTGTTGGCAACCAGCGGCACGTCAAGGCCTTCAAGCTCCGGCGCATCGCCAACTGCGTAATCACCAACGGTCATGGCAACGTCAAAAACGCCGTCGCTCAGGATACGGAACACGTCACCGCCACCGATGCCCATCTGGTCATGGGTGGTCATTTCAACATTGAATTCGCCGTTGGAATCTGCCGGAAGGGTTTCGGTCCAGAACGGGCTTTCATACTGTTTGTAAAGCGGCAGGCTGCTCCAGCTGCCGACAACCGAAAGATCCTCGGCAAAGGCCGGGGTTGCGGCAAAACCTGCACCCAGGGCAGAAACCGCCAAAAGCGAAGAAACCATCTTTTTCATAAGAAAAGTCCTCTCTGATAGATCGTTTATGATTGGTGTGTGTGTGGTTTGGTCTGAAGGGAAAACTCCGCGGCCTCGGCAAGGACATCGGTCACAAGCATCAGGCCGGGTTCGTGCGTGATGGCAAATTCGGGTAAGACATTGCGAATTGCCATTTGCGGCGTGACTCCGCACGCCCAGAAAACCGGAATGTCCCCTTCATGAATGACGGGGTCATCTCCAAAGTCCGGTTTCATGATATCCGCAATACCGATCTGGGCCGGGTCGCCGATATGGACCGGTGCGCCGTGGGCCAGACGATATCGATCGGAATACAGGATCGCCCGGATCGCGTCGCCCGGGGTGAATGACCGCATCGATACCACCAGCGGACCATGGAAACGCCCGGCTGGGGACGTTTCGACATTGGTCACATACATTGGCACATTGCGGTTGGCATCCATGTGACGCAGCGGCACACCGCCGCGCGTGATTGCCGCTTCAAACGAAAACGAACAACCCAGAACGAATGTCACCAGATCATCGCGCCAGACATCGGTCAGATCGGTCGCACTGGTGTAATCAGCACTGCCGCGGAAAATGCGATACCCCGGAAGATCGGTGCGAATATCAAGATCCGCGCCCAGTGCCGGGATAAACGGCGATCCCGGTTCGGACATCCCGATCAACGGGCATGATTTGGGGTTCTTTGCACAGAATTGCAGAAACTCGTCTGCGTAGTCGGCCGGCAGGATCGCCAGATTGCCCTGAAGGTAACCTGATGAATAACCGGTGGTCGTCCCTGTATGTTCGCCGCTACGGATCGCCTTGCGCAACGCCAGTGGCGTAATTGCGGAAATGGCTTCTTTCGCGATGTCAACGGAACGGGGGGCGCTTTTTGACGCGTTCATTTTTCAGTCCCATTCTCTGCCTCTTTGTAAAGATTGAGAAACCGGACCGATCTTGTCAAGAAATCATTTTATCTGATTTTTGATCGTATTTATCGATCAGTTTGATCAAACAGTTTTGCTGCTTCCTGTACTGCTGCCCCGATTTCGCGGTTGCGTTCCGGGTAATAGGTGATGACAAAATGCAACGCCGTCAGCGATGCCTCATCGCGCACCGGGATTTGCTTAATATGTTCATCCCAAACGGAATTCTTGACCATCAGGGTCGGCAAGACCCCGATCCCGAAGCCCCCCGCCACAAGATGTTTGACGGTCGAAAGCGATGCCGAACCATGCAATGCCGGCTGGGAAATATCGGGTGCGGCAAAGATGCTTTCGACCTCGCGGAATGGCGGGGTGCCCTTTGGAAATGTCACGATGGCATGGCTTGCCAGCTCACTTAGTGACAGAGGTGCATCCCCCAGTTCCATCGTTTCGGCGCAATACCAGCCCAGCTCAACCGGCTTTAACGGGGCTGCCACCGCACCTTGGGGCACGGATTCGCGCAACATGATCGCGACATCCATCTCGTCATCTTCAAGCGCCTTGCCAAGCTGCCCGGATGTATCGACCGACAATTCGAACCGGACCTTGGGGAAGTCGTTTTTCAGCTTGTTGAGCATATCGGTCAAAAGCGTATGCACGATGGTTTCGGCAACACCGATGCGCACGGTTCCGCTCAGTTCGCCCGGATGGGTCAATTCCTGCCAGATGCGGTCGCGCGCCCGTGACAGGCGCTGGGCTTCCTCGACAAAGCGCAAACCCGCCGCCGTCAGGCGAACCTGCCGGTTGCTGCGATCAAACAGCATGATGCCCAGTTTCTTTTCCAACCCCGAAACCCGGGCCGAAATCGCCGATTGCGACAGATTGTATTTCTGGGCTGCTGCCCGAAAACCGCCAGCCTTGACGATATCTTGCAGAATTTCGATATCCTTGAATTCAAACACGCCATCCACCCTGATCAATATTGTTTGTGATCACTTTACCCTCCATCCGATCACTTCGCACGATCAATTGATCAATCTTTTGATCAGAAGCCCGTCTTTTGCCGTAAATCCAAGATACCGGACCGCGCGCCAAACCGGGTTTCACCAACCGATCACCGAGGCGTGACTTGCCCAAAGATGCTTTTGCACGGACATTGAACCAACCGGGTAATTGGAGGACGACATGCTGATACGCCGCAAAAAGGGCTGGGAAATTCCTGAACGTGATGCCACACCACAAGCGGTCTACCAGAACCGCCGTCAGTTCCTTAAGGGGATTGCCGCCGGATCGATCGGTGCAACCGCCGCGTCCCTGCCACTTGGCAGTGCGCTGGCACAAGGATCGGCATCAACCGCCGACCTTTATCCGGTATCGCGCAATCCCGCCTATACGGTGGATCGCGAACTGACCGAAAAGGCCAAGGCGCTGACCTATAACAACTTCTATGAATTCGGGTCGCACAAATCGATCTCGCAGGCTGCCCAGGCGATGAATATCCGCCCCTGGACAGTCAAGATCGACGGGTTGGTGGAAAAGCCGATCGAAATCGATTTCGAAGAACTCGTGCGCAAGATGCCGCTCGAAGAACGGGTTTATCGTTTCCGCTGTGTCGAAGCATGGGCCATGACCGTGCCCTGGTCCGGCTTCCCGATGAAGGCACTGGTTGATTTTGCCAAACCGCTTTCCGGCGCCAAATATGTCGAAATGGAAACCGCCAGCCAAAAGGAAACCATGCCGGGGCTTCGTCAATTCTGGTACCCTTGGCCCTATATCGAAGGTCTGTCGATGGCCGAGGCCACCAATGAACTGACCATGATCGCGACGGGCATTTACGGCGAAGAACTGCCCAAACAAAATGGCGCCCCCTTGCGTCTGGTCACCCCGTGGAAATACGGCTTCAAAAACATCAAATCCATCGTCCGCTTTACCTTCACCGATGAACGCCCCAAAAGTTTCTGGGAAGATATCAACAGCGACGAATACGGCTTTTGGGCCAATGTAAACCCCGAAGTCCCCCATCCGCGATGGAGCCAGGCTTACGAACGCCTTCTGAATAATGGCGAAAGCGTCCCGACCCGGATTTACAACGGATATGGCGAATATGTCGCCGATATCTACAAGGGCATGGAAAACGAAAAACTGTTCATGTGACCGGTCATCCTTGAGCACAGCAAACACGCTGCTTGCAACCGATCTTCCCGTTATGCGCGCTGGCCATCATTACTGATGGGCGGCGCGTTCGGTTTTCGGGACCGGCATTACGGTCTGCAAATTTGCCCATGGCCGCACACAATCATCCCCGCTTCATAATGCGGGATGCTTGATGCAGGGATGCATGATATCCGGTCCGCCTATTGGGCGGGCTGGGCATAGCGGGCATAGATTTCATCAAACGTGCCGTCATGGCGCATTTCAACCAATGCGGCTTCAAGTGCGGTAAAGCTGCCATCGGTGAAATAGGCGGACTGGCGGGACAATCCGATAAAGGATGGCTGACCTTGCAACACCAGATCGGCCTTGCGAATACGAAACGGCCCTTCGCGTCTGATCAGTTCAACCGCCAGAAGTTCCGGAACGATCAAGGCATGGATCCGGTGCATATCAAGCATCCTGAACAGGGTCGGATAATCGGCCGCTTCGACCAGCCGGATATCGGCAACTTCGTCAAGCTGGCGGCTGTGATTTGCCCCGCGCAACACCCCGACCGACTTTGCGCCCAGATCCTGAATGCTTCGGATATCGCCATCAAGCGCCCCGATATAGATCGCCTTTGGCTCGTCGGGTAAGGCCGCGCCGAAATAATACATATATTGCTGGCGTTCATCGGTGCGATTGGGGCCCAACATCAAATCGGACTTGCCCCGTTCGATCAGGTAAAGAGCACGCCTGAACGGCACCACTTCGAATGCAAGATCAATACCGACCCGGCGTGCGGCTTCGCGCACCACTTCAACATAAATGCCCGAATATGAAAGCCCGTCCGGCGTTTCCTTGACAATGCGATAGGGTGGCGCGGGATTGATCACCACGGTCAGTTCGCGCGCAGCGGCATTGCCACCGGCAAACAATCCACCTGCCCCGGCCAAACAAACCGCAACCCACAAAAGCCAAGATCTCAGACGCAGCATAAAGCTGTTCTCCAAGGCCACCAGAACATCAGGATAGGGAAAGAACCCGCTCCCTTCAACAATGCGACTCCCGTCGCCCGTCATGGCGCTTTATATGCGGACTAAATCACCCCGAACAACCGTTGTTTTTGCAATGCTCGCCCATCTGATGCGGCGTTTTCTGCATTGGTTTTCGGCTTATGGTCCCTTGCGCCGGCGGCCTTTATATTTCGGTTTGTTGGCCGATTTTGATCCGGGGCCGGCCGTTCCGATGCTTCGCGCCATCGGTCCGGCTTCCGCAAGACCAAGTTCCTGGTCTTCCAGTCGCTTGACCTCGTCGCGCAGGCGGGCGGCCTCTTCGAATTCAAGGTTGCCTGCGGCTTCGCGCATCCGTTTTTCAAGATCTTCGATATGCGCACGCAGGTTATGACCAATCAATGTGTCGCCCGAAACGCCGGTATCGACCGTGACGTAATCCTGTTCCGCCACACTTTCAAGAACATCATTGATCTTGCTGCGGACCGTTTCCGGCGTGATGCCATGTTCCTCGTTATAGGCCATCTGCTTTTCACGGCGGCGGTTGGTTTCGCCAATCGCATATTCCAGGCTGTCGGTCATCTTGTCGGCATACAGCAACACCCGGCCATCAACGTTACGCGCCGCGCGACCAATGGTCTGAACCAGCGACGTCTTGGAACGAAGGAACCCTTCCTTGTCCGCATCCAAAATGGCAACCAGCGCACATTCCGGAATATCCAGCCCCTCGCGCAGAAGGTTGATGCCAACCAGAACGTCAAACACGCCCAAACGCAAATCACGGATGATCTCGATACGTTCAAGCGTATCAATGTCGGAATGCAGATACCGCACACGAATGCCGTGTTCATGCAGATATTCGGTCAAATCCTCGGCCATGCGTTTGGTCAGGGTCGTGACCAGAACGCGCTGCCCCTTGGCCGCACATGCCTTGGCCTCACCCAGAAGATCATCGACCTGGGTTTCAACCGGGCGAACAATACAGACCGGATCAATAAGACCCGTCGGGCGGATCACCTGTTCGGCAAAGACACCACCGGTGCGTTCCATTTCCCAATTGCCCGGTGTTGCCGAAACAAACACGCTTTGCGGGCGCATGGCGTCCCATTCCTCGAATTTCAGCGGCCGGTTATCAACACAGCTTGGCAGGCGGAACCCGTGCTCGGCCAGGGTGAATTTGCGATTATAGTCACCTCTGAACATGCCGCCGATTTGCGGCACAGCCACGTGGCTTTCATCGACAAACAGCAACGCATTTTCAGGCAAATATTCAAACAATGTCGGCGGCGGATCGCCCGGGTTACGGCCCGACAGCCAGCGGGAATAGTTTTCAATCCCTTTGCAATGGCCAACCGTTTCCATCATTTCAAGGTCAAAGGTCGTGCGCTGTTCAATCCGCTCGGCTGCCAGCAACTTGCCCTCTTCGCGGAACTGGGCCAGACGGTCTTTCAATTCCTGCTTGATGCCGGCCATTGCCTGCACAAGGGTCGGGCGCGGTGTCACATGGTGCGAATTTGCATAAACCGTGACCGAGTCCATGGTCGCAAATTTATGCCCGGTCAGCGGATCGAATTCGGCCAGTTCCTCGATCTCGTCGCCAAACATCGAAACCCGCCATGCGCGGTCTTCGGCGTGGGCCGGGAAAATCTCAAGCACATCACCGCGCACCCGGAAAGTGCCGCGCGAAAAGGCCGCGTCATTGCGGGTATATTGCAATTCGACCAGCCGCTTCATGATGTCGTTGCGATCGACCTCGTCGCCAACCGAAATGCGCTGGGTCATCTCAAGATATGTTTCCACCGCCCCGATACCGTAAATGCACGACACCGATGCCACGATGATACAGTCGTTGCGTTCAAGGATCGCACGCGTTGCGGCGTGGCGCATCCGGTCGATCTGTTCGTTAATCGAACTGTCTTTTTCGATATAGGTATCGGTCCGCGGGATATAGGCTTCGGGCTGGTAATAGTCGTAATAGGAAACGAAATACTCGACCGCGTTTTCCGGGAAAAATCCCTTCATCTCGGCATAAAGCTGGGCGGCCAGTGTCTTGTTTGGCGCAAGAACAAGGGCCGGGCGCTGGGTCTTGGCGATGATATTGGCCATGGTAAAGGTCTTGCCCGACCCGGTTACACCCAGAAGAACCTGATCACGTTCATTCTCGTTGATGCCCGCCATCAGTTCGGCAATCGCGGATGGCTGATCGCCGGCGGGCTGATATTCCGTCACCAGCTTGAATTCCCGTGATCCTTCAACGGGCGGGCGACGTTTGGTCAGAAATTCCGGTAGCGCATCCATCGGGCAAATCCCTTGTTTGATCTTGCCCCTAGTTATAGGTCAGATAGCACCAATCGCAAGCCCCACCCCTGACAGTTCCTGTCAGGAAATGTCAGGAGCCGTCAGGATTAGGATTGCCGGAACAAGAACCATTTTACCGCGTTATGCATTCTGTTCTGTTCGATCTGACATCCTGTGGACGGTTAAATTGGATAAATTCATCCCAAAGAACCCGCAAAACGCGACAAACTGCCTTGAATTGCATTTAAGGCAGGCGTAGGGTCCGATCCGAAAGAACGCGATTCTTTTCACTTCTTTTTTCATTCCAGGGAAACAGACCAATGGCGTTTATTGCCGACCGTTTGAGCCGTATCAAACCATCTCCCACCATTGCCGTAACCACCAAGGCCGCTGAACTCAAGGCAGCTGGCGTTGACGTGATCGGTCTTGGCGCAGGTGAGCCGGATTTTGATACCCCCGACAACATCAAAGAAGCTGCCAAGGCGGCACTCGATGCTGGCAAGACCAAATACACTCCGGTCGCTGGCACTCCCGAGCTGCGCAAGGCCATTGTCGAGAAGTTCAAGCGTGAAAACGACCTGGAATACACCATCGACGAAATCACCGTTGGTTGTGGTGGCAAACAGACCCTGTTCAATGCGTTCTTCGCAACGCTGAACCCGGGCGACGAAGTCATCATCCCGGCTCCCTACTGGGTTTCCTACCCGGACATGACCCTGATGGCCGAAGGCACACCGGTCGTGGTCGAATGCCAGGAAGAAAACGACTTCAAAATCACCGCCGCCGAGCTCGAAGCCGCAATCACGCCGAAAACCAAATGGGTTGTTCTGAACTCGCCGTCGAACCCGACCGGTGCGGCTTATTCGCGTGCCGAACTGCGTGCGATTGCCGACGTTCTTCTGAAACACGAAAACGTCTATGTCATGTCTGACGACATGTATGAGCACCTCGTCTATGACGGTTTCGAATTCACCACCATCGCCCAGATCGAGCCGAAGCTCAAAGAGCGTACGCTGACCTGTAACGGTGTGTCGAAATCCTATGCGATGACCGGCTGGCGTCTTGGCTATGCTGCCGGCCCGAAAGACCTGATCAAAGCGATCAACAAGGTCCAGTCGCAGTCCAGCACCCACACCTCCTCGATCAGCCAGGCTGCTTCGATCGAAGCGCTTAGCGGTCCGCAGGACTTCCTTAAAGAACGCGCAGAAGTCTTCAAAAAGCGCCGTGACCTTGTTGTCGCAGCCCTGAACGAATGCGAAGGCCTGTCGTGCAAAACCCCGGAAGGTGCGTTTTACGTCTATCCGTCTTGCGCGGGTGCGATCGGCAAAACCACCCCGGATGGCAAGAAAATCGAAACCGACACCGACTTCGTCACCTACCTGCTCGAAGCAGAAGGCGTTGCTGCGGTTCAGGGTTCGGCATTCGGTCTGGCTCCGTATTTCCGCATTTCCTATGCGACGTCGGATGCGGCCCTTACCGAAGCATGCGCACGTATCAAACGTGCCTGCGCTGCACTGAAATAAGGTTTCTGCACCCGATATTTCGGGGCATTGATCACCAAACGGGGTCCGGCACTTGCCGGGCCCTGTTTTTTTGTCCATTATCGAATTCAATAATTACGCACTGAATTACCGATAAATCGGACACATCATGATCAACGAGAACTTCTACGCCACCGTCGACGGAATAAGTCTGTTCTGTCAGCGGATCACCCCTGCCGATGTTCGTGAAGATGCCCCGACCATTATCTTCCTTCACGAGGCCCTGGGCACCATTCGCATGTGGCGGGACTTCCCCGCCAAACTGGCAACCGCAACCCGGCACCCTGTCATTGTCTATGAGCGGCGCGGCCATGGCCGGTCAGACCCGCATGCCGATGGCGACATTCCCCGTGCGGTCAATTTTCACAACACCGAAAGCGATGTCTATCTGCACGGACTGATCACCGAACTGGGACTAAGCAAACCCATCCTGTTTGGTCACAGTGACGGCGCGACCATTGCCCTTAAATACGCCGCCCGCTTCCCCGACAATGTCACTGCGGTGATTTCCGAGGCCGCCCACGTCTTTGTCGAAGACGTCACCATTGCCGGCATCAATGATGCGGCGGGCATTTATGCCAATACCGACTGGAAAACCAAACTTGAACGCCATCACTTCTTCCAGACCGATGCCGTTTTCAGCGCCTGGGTCGATACCTGGCGGCAACCGGCTTTTCGTGACTGGAACATGGTCGACGAACTGGCCAGCATCACCTGCCCGCTTCTGGTCATTCAGGGCGATGATGACCAGTTTGGCAGCGACGAACAGGTCCACACCATCTGCGCCAATGTCAGCGGCCCGGCAACCGGAATGCTGATCAAGAATTGCGGCCACATCCCGCACTTTGATCAACCCGATCAGGTGATTGCCGCCAGCCTCAAGCATCTGGGCCTTGCCGAACTTGTCGATGGCTAACACCAACTTGCCGCCCAAACAAAAAAGCCCCGGCTGCGTCATGCAACCGGGGCTTTTTGATTGGGCTATGCCCGAATTCTGTCGGCTTATTCGGCCAACGCGTCTTCGGCGTCGATCACGACCGCAACGGCGTGAATGACCGATGCAATGCGGATGGCGTTCTGGATGGTTTCCTTTTTGACGCCGGCACCTTTGAGCACCTTGTCATGGGAATCGATGCACATGCCGCAACCGTTGATCGCCGAAACCGCGATCGAAAACAGTTCGAAATCGGCCTTGTCGATGCCCGGCTTGCCGATGATGTTCATACGAAGGCGGGCCGGCATCGAACCGTATTCGGCATCCGAAACCAGATGCACGAAACGGTAATAGATGTTGTTCATGCCCATGATTGCCGCTGCACCCTTGGCAGCTTCAATGGCTTCTTCGGACAGTTTTTCTTTTGCTTCGGCGGCAACGGCCTTGATCAGTTTGGCGTTGCGCGATGCGAATGCACACGCAAGGGCTGTGCCGTAAACCTGCTGGTCGGTCATGCCCGGATTGTTGGCCATGCTCGACAGGTTCAGTTTGAGATCCTTGGCATAGGACGGCATTGCGTCTTTGATTTCGACGATAGAAGTCATTGTTTAACCCCTGAATTCATTGCTGCTTTGAAAGCGAAAATCACAAAACTCTTCAGCCATCACCAAGCCGCCGACCATATCGGCAGATGGATCAATCAAATTTTCCCGATGGGCTGAAAACGGGACCGGACAGGTGTCCGGCCCCAAAATCGGTCTGGACCAAGTCGTAAAATACGACTTAGAGGGTTGCGTCACCCTGGTTCCAGTTGCACGGGCAAAGTTCGTCGGTCTGCAGTGCATCAAGAATACGCAGGGCTTCCTGCGGGTTACGACCAACGTTAAGGTCGTTAACCTGGACGTGACGGATGATGTTGTCCGGATCGACGATGAAGGTCGCACGCAGGGCAACACCGGCATCTTTCGCCAGAACACCAAGGGCTGCCGACAGTTCTTTTTTCTCGTCAGCCAGCCATACGAACGGGCTGTCGCCCAGATCTTCGTGGTGGGTACGCCATGCTGCATGGACGAAATCGGTGTCGGTCGAGCAACCCAGAAGAACCGCGTCACGGTCTTCGAATTCACCGTTCAGTTCGCCATAACCGACGATTTCGGTCGGGCAGACAAAGGTGAAGTCTTTCGGCCAGAAGAACAGGATCTTCCATTTGCCTTCATAGGACTTGTCGGTCACCGGTGCAAAGCTGTCCGGGGTTTTGCCCGAAACACCAGTCAGATTGAATTCAGGAAGCGTATCACCAACGGTAAGCATTATTTTGGTACTCCATAACCCAGTTAAAATTCCCGATTAACGGCCCCCGACAGGCCGTGTCATCTTGTGTGCAAGTGCAAAAAATGCACTCCCTGCTGGCGATTTGTAGTGAAATGGACTAACTAAGACAAATAGATAAATCCTCAGTTGGTGATAGGAAAAATTTATGGCTGCCCAACCAAGTATCAAGCAGCTCAAGTACTTAGTTGCCCTTGCGGAATGCGGCCATTTTGGCCGCGCGGCCGAGGCCTGCTTTATCACGCAGCCCAGCCTGTCTGCGGCAATCAACGAACTTGAAAACCTTCTTGGGGCGCAGCTTGTCGAACGCAACAAGCGTCAGGTCCTGATCACCCCGCTGGGCGAAGAAGTCGTTTCGCGGGCGCGAAGCATTCTTCAGGAAGTCGACGAACTGACCACCATGGCACAGGCCGCAACAGAACCGCTGTCGGGCCCGATCCATATCGGCGTCATCCCGACCATCGGTCCGTATTTGCTGCCCGACGTGATGACCCAGATCAAGTCCGGCTTCCCGAAATTGCAGCCCTTCCTGCGCGAAGACCAGACCGGCAACCTGATCAAGCTTCTGTCGGCGGGCAAACTTGATCTTGCCCTGATTGCCCTTCCGATCGAGGAAGCCTGGCTTGAAGAGTTTGATCTGTTCGAAGACCAGTTCGTCTTTGCCTGCAGCCCCGACAACCCGCTGACCAGCAAAAGCCGGCTTGAAATTTCCGACATCAAGGATGAAAAACTTTTGCTGCTTGAAGACGGTCATTGCCTGCGCGATCAGGCCCTTGAAGTCTGCCAGAAAGCCGGATGGAGCAAATCCGCCGACTTTCAGGCCAACAGCCTGTCGACCCTGGTTCAGATGGTGGCGGCGGGTGTCGGATCGACCCTGCTTCCCGAAATGTCGCTTGAAGTCGAGGCCCGCCGCCCCGACCTTTTGAAAATCATGCCGTTTGAAAACCCGGTCCCGATCCGGCGCATCGGCATGGTCTGGCGCAGAAGTTCGGCCCGCAAACGTGAATATCGCCAACTGGCAACCTATTTGCGTGATCGGCTTACCCCGCGGCATCAGGCCGACGTTGCCTGATTTGCCCGGCGTCATTGATTTGTTTTACGGGTAAAACAGGAAACAGGCTTATCGTCGATGTTACCGATCAAGGATAACAACCCGACCACCATCACCCCCTGGGTGACCTACGCGATCATTGCGCTCAATGTGGTGGTGTTTCTGTTTACCGTCTCGCTTGATCCGCGGTCGGCCCAGCTGGTCAATCTGCAATATGGCGCAATCCCCGCCATTGTTTTCGGCCATGCCGACTTGCCACCGGAATTCTCCCCCTTCCCGCCGGGCTTTGGCTTTTTGTCGATCTTTTCGGCCATGTTCATGCATGGCGGCTGGATGCATCTTGGCGGCAATATGCTCTATCTCTGGATCTTCGGAAACAATGTCGAAGACGCGATGGGGCATTTCCGCTTTTTGATGTTCTATCTGATTTGCGGCATTGCCGCGGCCCTTGGCCATGGCCTGCTTGATACCCAGTCCCATATCCCCATGATCGGTGCATCCGGGGCGCTTGCCGGCGTGCTGGGGGCGTATTTCCTGCTTTATCCCAAGGCACGCGTACTGGTGTGGTTCTTCTGGGTTTTCATTTTCTATGTGCCCGCCGTTTTCGTGCTCGGCTTCTGGTTTGTCACCCAGATCATCAATTTCGGAAGCGGTGCCGATGGCGGCATTGCCTGGGTTGCCCATATCGCGGGCTTCGTTGCCGGTCTTGCCCTGATCCCGCTTTTCAAGTATCGCAACATCCCGCTTTGGCATGACGGATCCCCCGCCCCGGCCTTCGGCATTTATCGCCCCGGCCGCAAGGCCCGCGACGCTGGCACGGGTGCCAATATCCCGCCATGGGCCGCCGCCTACGAGGCCGAACGTGCGGCAAAACATGCCAGCATGCGCGACGATCAGCGCGGCCCGTGGGGCAAGGAAGGCGACAATCGTGACACATCACCCTGGGGGCGCTATCGCCCTGCCACGGCCCCAAAGCAAAAGCACCCCACAAAGCCGTCTGTTGGTGTTCCGAAAGTTGTTCGCTTGCATAAAGACGCCAACCCGGACGATAATTGAACTCACCCCATAAGGGTCCCCTAACCCCGTCGGAGGATTGCCATGCGCGCCGCCTATTTCACCGAATATCAGGGTCCGATCGAAGTCCAGAAACTTGACGATCCGACCCCGAGCAATGGCGGGGTCGTGATCAGGGTTGGCGCAACCGGCCTGTGCCGCAGTGACTGGCATGGCTGGATGGGCCATGATTCCGATGTGCAATTGCCCCATGTTCCGGGCCATGAATTTGCCGGAACCGTGGTTGCAGTCGGCAAGGATATCAAACGTTGGCAGGAAGGCGACCGGGTCACCGTCCCGTTTGTATCGGGCTGTGGTCATTGCCCGGAATGCAACAGTGGCAATCATCAGGTCTGTGACCATCAATTCCAGCCGGGCTTTACCCATTGGGGCAGTTTTGCCGAATTTGTCGCCATTGACTATGCCGACACCAATCTGGTGCGCCTGCCCGATGAAATGGATTTCGCAACTGCCGCCAGTCTTGGCTGCCGCTTTGCCACCAGCTTCCGTGGCGTGATTGACCAGGGCAAGGTCAGTGCCGGTCAGATCGTCGCTGTGCATGGTGCTGGTGGTGTGGGTCTGTCTGCAATCATGATTGCCGCCGCCGCCGGGGCCTATGTGGTGGCAGTTGATATTGACGATGCCAAGCTTGAATTTGCCAAGGAACTTGGCGCCAATGCGGTTCTCAATGCCGCGGCAATTGATGATATCCCGACCGAGATCAAGGACATCACCCGCGGCGGTGCGCATGTTTCGGTCGATGCACTTGGCAGTGCGGTGACCTGCTTTAACTCTGTGGCGTCCCTGCGCAAACGCGGCAAGCATATCCAGATCGGCCTGATGACCGGCGACCACGCCCATGCCAAAGTTCCGATGGACCGGGTCGTTGCCCATGAACTTGAAATTCTGGGCAGCCACGGCATGCAGGCATTCCGTTATGATGCCATGGTCGACATGATCATGACCGGCAAACTGGCCCCGCAAAAACTGATCGGCGATCGCGTCACCCTGGCCGAAGGCGCCACCGCGCTGATGAATATGGATCACTTCGCCGGAACCGGCGTCACTGTCATTGA
Organism: Thalassospira sp. MIT121401; assembly: GCF_047125595.1. Classification (NCBI taxonomy): domain Bacteria; kingdom Pseudomonadati; phylum Pseudomonadota; class Alphaproteobacteria; order Rhodospirillales; family Thalassospiraceae; genus Thalassospira; species Thalassospira sp. MIT121401. The sequence continues at coordinate 1,253,543 of NZ_CP138926.1, read as the reverse complement.
CCGGTTCTGATCGATGCTGGCGGGTATTGCGTTTCTTCCCAAACAACCGATTGACGATATCCTTGCCGATATCGCAGCGGGCTATGATGCCAACCGCATCGCCGGTTATGTGCAAAAACGCCGTAAGGACCGGGACTGCGGGACACTGGTTTATGTCCGCAATCTGCGCAGCGGCGATGAAATGCCGATCACCAAGAACCGTGGCGCCATGGCAAAGGGCTGCAAGCTTGATGGTGATGCCCTGTCATCCCTGTCCGAGCAGCTTGAACGCGATGTCGAAACCGATTGTGATCTGTTGATTGTTGCGCGCTTTGGCCGCAGCGAAGCCGACGGGCGCGGTTTGCGCGATGTGATTTCACGCGCCCTTGAACTGGGCGTACCGGTGCTGGTCGGGGTGCGCGGTGAATATGCCGATGCCTGGGCCGATTTCCATGGCGGCATTGCCGAAAGTCTCGACCTTGATCGACAGGCAATCTTGGACTGGCTGAACCATCAGACAAGCCTGCTGCAAGACGCGTGATGACTGGCTGCTGATCCCTGACCGGCAATGGGCAAATGGGTAAACGAGCAAATGGGCATGACGGCCGGATATCACGCTGGCAAATCAGCCCGGCTGCACGAACCAGTCCGCACTTGCGTGCACCTTATCCGGTCTGAAGGGTTGTGCGTTCACGGACCAGAACCCGGGCGGCAAACCGTTCGAACCATTCCCCGAATGCCTGATCATATTTGATCCGTCCGGCGCGTTGTTCATCGGGCCCCTGACCATTGGGGCGGTCGGTTTTATCCCCGCCATTGGCAAGCCAGCGTTCATGGGTTTCATCATCGACTTCGGGATGAAACTGAATGCCCCAGATGCGTTCATCAATGTGATAGGCCTGATGGGGAAATGTTGGCCCGGTCGCCACAAGCTCCGCGCCCTCGGGCAATCCGAACCCTTCGCTGTGCCAGTGATAGACCATCATCTCGTCGGGGAAAAGATCACGCCCGGCATCGGTTGCCTGCACCGGGTAATATCCGATCTCGGTCAAGCCTTCGGGATGGGGTTCCACATCCGCCCCCAGATGGCGCGCCATCATCTGTGCGCCAAGACAAATGCCCAGATACAGAACGTCACTTTCGACCACCTTGGGCAGGAATTCCATGATTGCCTGCACATTGCCAAGATCATCGTCATTGGCACTCATCGGGCCGCCAAACACCACAACAAGATGATAGCCCGACAGGTCATCGGGCAAGGCATCGCCTTCGCCCGGACGGCGAATATCGAACTCGTAACCATATTTGCGCAAAACCGTTCCCAACCGCCCCGGCTGTCCGGTGGCCGAATTGAAAATCAGCAAAATGCGATCATTGGTACTCAGTTCGTTCATCGGGTCCTCATCATGGTGCAGAACTGGGGTCATTAAATCTGCTTCACGCCCTCTTTGACAAGCCCCCTGCCGTCAAAAACGCTGTTCCCCAAAGGAAAAGCCGCCGCACATTGTGCGACGGCCCTTGAATTCGATCCGAAATCCGGACGGCTTAGACGTTGAATTTAAAGTGGAAGATATCGCCATCCTTGACGATATAGGTCTTGCCTTCCTGGCGCAGCTTGCCGTTATCGCGCGCACCGGCTTCGCCGTTAAATTCGATGAAATCGTCATAGGCGATGGTTTCGGCCTTGATAAAGCCGCGCTCGAAATCGGTGTGGATGACACCGGCAGCATTGGGTGCCGTTGCCCCTTCATGCACGGTCCATGCGCGGGCTTCTTTCGGACCAACCGTAAAGAAGGTCAAAAGTTTCAAAAGTTTGTAGCCTTCGCGAATGACACGGGCCAGACCGGTTTCTTCAAGACCAAGACCTTCAAGGAACTCTTTCTTGTCTTCGGCACTTTCAAGCAGGGCCACTTCCGATTCAATGGCGGCAGAAATCACCACCGAACGCGCACCCTGGGCTGCGGCCATTTCGGCAACCTTGGCCGAAAGTTCGTTGCCTTCTGCCGCACTGTCTTCATCAACGTTGCAGGCATAAAGGATCGGCTTGCTGGTCAGAAGTTGCAGCATCCGGAATGCTTTTTCTTCGTCCTCGCCATTGATTTCAACCACGCGGGCCGGCTGACCATCGCGCAGCACCACAAGCGCGCGCTCGATCAGATCAAGCGCCAGCTTGGCATCCTTGTCATTGGAACGGGCTTTTTTCTGCAAGGCCGGAACGCGCTTTTCAAGGCTTTCCATATCAGCCAGCATCAGCTCGGTCTCGATGGTTTCGGCATCACGTACCGGGTCAACCGATCCGTCAACATGGGTGATGTCGCCATCTTCAAAGCACCGCAGAACATGCACAATCGCATCGGTTTCGCGAATATTGGCAAGGAACTGGTTGCCAAGACCTTCGCCCTTGGACGCCCCACGGACCAGACCGGCAATATCAACAAATTCAAGCTGGGTCGGAATAATGTTTGCCGATTTTGCAATCGCGGCAATCTTGTCCAGACGATCATCAGGAACACTGACACGACCGGTATTCGGCTCGATGGTGCAGAACGGGAAGTTTGCTGCCTCGGCAGCTGCCGTCTGGGTCAGGGCGTTAAAAAGGGTCGATTTGCCAACGTTGGGCAGACCAACAATACCGCATTTGAATCCCATCTTCGGGCTCCGTCACTTGAATTTCTGTTCATCAGGATCGGCCCGGGCAGTCCCCGGCCGAAAGACTATTTCTTTTTGCCAAATGCCTTGGCAAGGGCTTCGGCCATGGCCGAAGCAGCATTGCTGACCGGTGTGTCCGCACGTTCAACGCGGACTTTTGCCGCACCGGACAAATCATCCAATCCGTCGCCGTCGCGCTTTTGCAAACCGGCATCCGCATCGCCATCCTTTTGGGCCGGTTTGGCATCCGGCTTGTCCTTTTTCGGTGCCTTTGGCTTGGGCGGGTTCACAATGGCCGAGACCTTGCTCATAAAGCCACCGTCATCGCCCTTGACCAGCCGCCCGAATTCGGCGGCAACACCGTCCAGAAGCGTCATCAGCCAGCCATCCTGCTCGGCCTTGGAGAAATCCCCAAGAACATGACCATGCACACGGGATTTGTCCCCGGGATGACCAATGCCAAGACGAACGCGGCGATATTCCTTGCCACAATGGGCGTCAATGGATCGCAAACCGTTATGCCCGCCATGTCCGCCGCCGCGTTTTACGCGCAATTTGCCCGGTGGCAAATCCAGCTCATCATGAAGAACAATAACGTTTTCGACCGGAATTTTATAAAAGCGCAGCACTTCGCCAACGCTTTGCCCTGACAGGTTCATGAAGGTTTCCGGTTTCAGAACCAGAACTTTCTGACCGTTCAATTCACCTTCGGAAATCTGGCCCTGAAACTTTTTGCGCCAGGGACCAAAAGAATAGCGGCGGACGAGTTCGTCCGCCGCCATGAAGCCAATGTTGTGGCGATTGGCGGCATATCCCGATCCCGGGTTTCCCAATCCAACCACCAAAAACATCGTAAGACCTCGATCTTATTCTTCGGTTGCTTCTTCTTCGTCTTCGTCTGATTCGGCATTTTCTTCCGATTTCAGAGCGGACGGAGCAGCAACAGTCGCAACGGTGAAGTCACGGTCGGTGATCGCAAGCTCGACACCTTTCGGCAGGGTAATTGCCGAAATGTGGATCGAGTCACCAACTTCAACGCCAGAAAGGTCGAAGACCAGCTCTTCCGGAATTGCATTCGGAGCGCAGATGACTTCAACATCGTGACGAACAACGTTAAGAACACCACCTTTTTTGATGCCCGGGGATTTCTCTTCGTTTTCGAAACGAACCGGAACTTCAACGTGGATGGTCTGGCCTTTTGCAAAGCGCAGAAGGTCAACGTGCATGATTTCGTCGGTAACTTTGTCGAACTGAACGTCGCGCGGCAGAACTTCGTATTTCTCTTTGCCGACTTGAACAGTCAGAACATGAGAATAGAAGCCCGGCTTATGCAGAAGTTTCCAAAGCGGACGCGGGTCAATCTGGAACAGAACAGGTTCCTGTTTTGCACCATAAATAACACCAGGGACCATACCGGCACGACGCACGGCACGGGCGGCCCCCTTTCCGGCCCGTTCACGGATTTCCGCAGAGATAACAGTATTTGCCATCGGAAAATCTCCTTGAACTAGTAAAATATTGTCTTCGCAGGTTGGTGAAAATCACCGCTGAAAGCCCACGAAAACAAGCGCGGTGGCCTCCAGGGGTGCCACCGCGGCGAGGGCCTTATACCCTCAATCGAAAAGAACGGAAACAGATTTTTCTTCCGAGATACGGCGAATGGCTTCTGCCATCAGCGGCGCAATCGGAAGCTGTCGGATTTTTGCGCAATCACGCACCGCATCCGAAGCCCGGATGGAATCGGTGGTAACGACTTCGGTCATCGGCGAATTGGCAATACGTTCGACCGCCGGGCCCGACAGGACACCGTGGGAAACATATGCCGCAACCGACGATGCGCCGCGCTCTTTAAGGGCACCGGCTGCATTGCAAAGGGTGCCGGCCGAATCAACGATATCGTCAACCAGGATGCAGGCCGCATCCTTGACGTCACCGATGACGTGCATCACTTCGGAAACACCGGCCTGCGGGCGACGTTTGTCAATGATCGCAAGTTCGGCATCCAGACGCTTTGCAACGGAACGCGCACGGGCAACACCGCCGACATCCGGGCTGACGATGACCAGTTTCTGGCCTTCGAACTTGTTGCGGATGTCGCTGGTCAGAACCGGCGAAGCAAACAGGTTATCAAGCGGAATGTCGAAGAAGCCCTGGATCTGACCGGCGTGGAGGTCCATGGTCAGAACGCGGTCTGCACCGGCAACCGTGATCAGGTTGGCAACAAGCTTTGCCGAAATCGGGGTACGGGGACCCGATTTACGATCCTGACGGGCATAGCCGAAATACGGAATGACAGCCGTGATGCGACGTGCAGACCCACGACGCAGCGCGTCGAGTATCACCAGAAGTTCCATCAGGTTGTCGTTTGCGGGGAAAGAGGTGCTCTGAATGACAAAAACGTCCTCACCGCGGACGTTTTCCTGAATTTCACACCAGATTTCCTCATCGGAGAAACGCTTAACATCTGCACGGGTAAGCGGCAGATTCAGATGGTCAGCAATTGCCTCAGCCAACGGGCGGTTACTGTTACCAGCGAGGATCTTCATAGCGGGGCCTCGGTTAATGGGTGCCGGGAAAGCGAAAAAACAAATTCTATTGCGAATCCGGGTCGGTGCATTCTGCCGGGATGGTTCCCTGCTTGCCTTGTCGCCCAAAAGCCCGGAAACCGGGGAAACCCCGCCCGGATCGACGACATGTTCACGACACTCAAAGACCATATATAGGCAAACCCGCACCTTGGCAGATCGCGGCGGCTTTATAACCAGCCGTTAACAGTCTGTAAATGGGCCCAGTGACAAATCACGACAAGGCAGTCATGCATCAGGCGATCATCCCGGCACGTCTCCCGGTTCCTGTCCGGTTCTCAAACTGCCCTATCGCGCCGAAAGTGTCTTTTTATCTGCGCGCAATTGCAATTGCTTGCGCGTGGCAATCTGCCCAAGAACCCCTTCAAGGGTTTCGACCGCGGCCTGTGCCGCAAGTGACGCCACCGCCCCCCAGTATTTATCAAGACTGCCATGGGGCACGACATTGTTCTGGTTCATCTGGCCAAGCTCACTGCCATCGGGTTCCATGATCACCCATTCGATCGAAACCTTGTCGACCGGCGGCTTCTGACCGTTTTCAATCGGGCTGACATCAATGGTCGCAGACAGAATAACACTGTGTTCGCCGATATCCTTGTTATCAACAAGAATGCCCTTTGACTGCAACAAGGCCCCGGCGGACCGCGCAAGCGCGGTATTCCCGTCACCCGGCGCACCGGCAAAATCGATCAGGGCAATCTTCATGAACGGTGCCGCCTTGAAGGCCGACCGGTCGCCGGTAATCATAAAGGCAATCTGATCGGCAGACTCGGCCACCAGCCCGTCATAGGTCTTGTGGATCGGATTTTCCTTGATGCCGTCAAGCTCGCGCACTTTCTCGGCAAACTCCTTGGGCAGGGCAAGATTGCTTTCTTCCGGGCCGTTCGGACTGTCGGCAAACCATTGTTCGGCAGACAATTCACCCTGGGCGCGCGCGGTATCGATCGCAAGCCCGTCCGGGCGCATCAAAACCCAGGTCACATCAAGCTTCGCCCCGTCTTCGACCAGATTGGCCACCACATTGGGACGCAGGATATAATCCCCGCCAATCAGACTGTCGCTATAGGCCGGAATATCCCGATTGCGAAGGGCACGCGCCATCGCCCGTGCCAGATGTGCCGATGCCCCGTCCGGCAAATCATCCCCTGCTTCGACCCGAACCGTTCCGGCATCGCGCAATTCCAGAAGCGACGGATCACCTTCGCGTCCCGCCCCCTCGAACGGGCGGGGCAAATCACCACACGCCGCCAGCGGCGCCAACATCAAAATGCAAAGAACAAGGGAACGGAGGATCGATTTCATAACGTCACTTATATATTCACATCAAAACGCAACCGACCATGGTCACGATGATCATAAAGAAAAACAGCATAATCATATGCGGCATGACGTATCCCCCCGGGCCGTTTGCGGCCCTACGCCTCGGTTAACATGATTGCGGAAAGTTGCCGGCCATAATCGGGCTCCTTGCGAAGCGTGGTCCGGCGATAACTGTAAAACAAGTCTTCTTCAGCCAGGGTATCGCGCGCCACCAGTTCGACCGATGCAATACCGGTCGCAATGGTCCGGCGGCGTACATATTCGGGCAGATCGAACATGAAATGCCCGTCGCGCACCGATGGATCAAACAAATCATCACTGCCTTCCGGGCCGCCCAGAATGGTCTCGCGAAACGCGCCATCCACCTCATAGGATTTGCGCGCAATGCACGGGCCAACAGCGGCGGTGATATTTTCGCGCTTCGCACCGAGCTTTTCCATCGCCGCAACCGTGCTGGCCGAAATCCCGCCATATGATCCGCGCCATCCGGAATGGCACGCGCCGATCACGCCCGCAACCGGATCATGAAACAGAACCGGCGTGCAATCGGCGGTCAGAATTCCCAGCATGATACCCGGCCGGTCTGTCACCATCGCATCGGCCTTGGGGGCCTCGTCACGTGAAAGCGGCCGGTCAAGAACCGCAACATCGGTGCCATGGACCTGATACACCGTCGTCAGGTTTTGCGCATCCGTTGCAAAGGCCGATGCCGCGCGGGCCCGGTTTTCGGCCACCCGGTTCTTGTCATCATCTGAGCCGAACCCGACATTCAGCCCGCCATGGATTCCATCACTGACCCCGCCCTTGCGGCTCAGGAACCCGTGGCGCACCCCGTCCTTCCCCGAAAGACGTTCGGCTTCAAACCAGATCAGACCGTTTGACGAACGTTCAATACCGTCAGTGATCGGATGGGTCATGGTTTGCGGGCTCCAAGGTTTGAATGGTCGGTATTTATCCTGCGACACCGCTGACGCAAGGTGGCGGCGTGGTCTCGCGACCATACCCGATCAGAACTTTAAAAAGCGTTCCCATCTGATCGGCATCAACAAGTCGCGCCAGCGCCTGGTCAATCGCAACCGCCTGCTGTTCATCGGCACCGGTTTTCAAAAGCTCGGCACGCTGTTCAATGCCCAGCATCCTAAGAAACGTCCCCTGGGTAAGAACCGCACCGGTTCTTGCCCCGGCTTCGTTCATCGCCCGTGCGATGGCGGCAAAATCCACATGCGCCGTCAGATCGGCATCCCCCGGATCACGCAGGACCGGATGATATTCATGCCCCTTTAACGCCTGCAACGTATCGCCAAATGCGCTGCTTGGATGACCGTAATCAATAAAAAGTGCTGCCCCGTGGGTTTCATTCAGACGGCGCGCGACCTGATCGGCGATGGCAATTGCCGGCGCGCAGCTTTCAAAGATGTCACCCTTTTTTGCAGACCCGCGCAAGGTCGCAGGGATCAGCGCATCGGTCACCGGTGTTTCACGCCCGCGTACAAATCCCAGTTCACCACTGTCGGCATCAACACCGACAAGCCGTTCCGACCAGCCATGATCACCACGTTCGAACTGGCGGATCGGCAATGCATCAAAGAATTCATTGCCGATGATGATGGCCGGAACATCCGCACGGACCGGAATATCGTCAAAGGCTTCATGCCATGTTGCCGGTATGCCCGATGCCATGATGGCGGTTTGCTGATGGGTACGCAAAACCGGGCTGGTTTCGACAAACCGCACGGTCAGCGCATCCCCAAACCCCGGCACATTGCGCACCGCCCGCAGGGCATCGGCCATCAAGGTGCCACGCCCCGGTCCCAGTTCGATCAGATCAATCTTGGGCGGACAGCCCATCTGTTGCCAGCTTACCGCCGCCCACAGCCCGATCAGTTCGCCAAACATCTGGCTGACTTCGGGCGCGGTGATAAAGTCACCGGCCCGCCCGAACGGGTCCTGCTTGCGGTAATAGCCATATTCCGGATGGGCCAGGGCCTCATTCATGAAATCGGCAATGCTTATCGGCCCGGAAAGCGCGATCCGGCGTTTGATATGATCAAGAAGTGGCGACGGGGTTTCAGGCACCTGGCTCACGCGGCTTCTGCCTCTTTGGGATGCTGGCGGGTTTCAATCGGGGCTGATTTCATCGCATAGACAATGCATCCGACACCAACCAGAACCATCGGAACCGACAGAAGCTGCCCCATGGTTGCCCCGCCGGCAAGGAAGCCAAGCTGCGCATCAGGCTGGCGGAAGAATTCGACAATGATCCGCGAAATGCCATAGCCGGCAACAAACGTGCCGCCCAGAATACCCGGGCGATGGCGTACAAAGGCGCTGCGCGACAGAACAAACAGCACAACAAACAGGATCAACCCTTCAAGGGCTGCTTCATAAAGCTGGCTGGGATGGCGCGGTTCGGGTCCGCCATTGGGGAACACGATCCCCCAGGCCACATCGGTTGTGCGTCCGAACAGTTCGCCATTGATAAAATTGGCAATCCGGCCAAAGAACAAACCGATCGGGGTTGCCACTGCGGCGGCATCCAGCACGGCAAGGATCGAAATCCCGCGTTTGCGCGCAAACAGGATGATGGCAACAATCACCCCCATAAAGCCGCCATGGAATGCCATGCCGCCCTGCCAGACCTTCAGGATATTGGCCGGGTTCTCAAGATAATAATCCAGATTGTAAAACAGGATATAGCCCAACCGGCCACCAAGGATCACGCCAAGCGTTGCCCAGAACAGCAAATCATCCACATCGCGTTTGCTCATGATGTTGGGCGTCTTGGTGCAGTAATAAACCACATATTTCCACCCCAGCAGCAACCCGGCAATATAGGCCAGCGCATACCAGCGAATGGCAATCGGGCCGATGGAAATCGCAATCGGGTCTATCGCCGGAAAGGCAAGGCTGAGCATCGGGGAAACTCCGGTTGGCAATCAGTTGTCAAAATGGATGATGTTCGTGTCCCAAAGGATATGGGCAGCATCATGGCAAACCGGCTGATGATATCGTGCGATTTGGCCCTTGCTGCGACACATCCGGCAATTACCGGAACGGGTCCTCGGTCGCGAGATAATCCTGGATATAAAGACGCACCCCTTCTTCAAGCGATGTCATCTCGGCGGCGTAACCGGCCTTGCGCAGCTTGGCCATATTGGCTTCGGTGAAATACTGGTACTTGTCGCGGATGGCTTCAGGCGTCGGGATGTAATTGATCACCGGCTCCTTGCCCATGGCGCTAAACACCGCCAATGCCAGATCCTTGAAACTGCGCGCCTTGCCGGTCCCGATATTGAACAGATCGCTGACGTCCGGATTGTCATACAGCCACATGATGATATTGACGACATCCCCGACCCAGACAAAGTCGCGCAACTGCCCGCCATCTTCATAATCGGGGTGGTGAGATTTGAACAATGTCGCCGTTTCACCGGCTGACAGCTTGTCAAACATCTGCGAGACGACCGACCGCATGCCGCCCTTGTGGTACTCATTCGGGCCATAAACGTTAAAGAATTTAAGCCCTGCCCACTGTTTCGGGCGGAAACCGTTCTGATCAAGAATGCGACGGAACCGGCGGTCGGTCGCATGTTTCGACCAGCCATAGGCATTAAGCGGTGCCAGCTTTGCCAGATCGTCGGCATCAAAGCTGTCATCGAACCCCTGTTTGCCATCGCCATAGGTCGCGGCAGATGATGCATAGATCAGGCGCGCGGAATGACGCGAACACCATTCCCAAAGCCAGGTCGTTAGTTTCAGGTTGTTGTTCAGGATCTTGTCGGCATCGGTTTCCGTGGTCGCGGATATCGCGCCCATGTGGAAAATGGCCTCAACATCCCCGGAATGCTTTTCAAGAAATGCCGGCAAATCATCGGGATGAACAATGTCGCGCAGATTGCGTTTGGCGATGTTTTTCCATTTGATACCGTCGCGCAGACGATCGACGACAACAATTTCGGTTTCACCGCGTTCTTCAAGGGCAGCAACAATATTGGAACCGATAAAACCGGCACCACCGGTGACGATAAGCATTGCATTCTCCTGGCGGGCTCAGCCCATTAATCAAATTTTCTGGTCACTTTATAGGACCGCCCCTGATCTGGAGCAAGAAAAGCCACTTAAAATCACGATATCGTCAAACTGATAACAAAACCTGCTGCGACTGATCGGATGATCGGCTTGCCCTGTCAGGCCAAACACCCATATTATGCGCAACACTTTGATCCAAAAGCCGGAGACCACAACAATGCAGATCAACAACCGCATTCTCGACGACCTTACCCGTGTGACCAATTCTGCACTGGGCACCATGACCGGCGTCAAAGGCGAAGTTGATGCCCTTGTCCGTCAGCAGTTTGAAAAAATCCTGATGGGCATGGATATGGTCACCCGCGAAGAATTCGACGTTGTTCACGACGTTGCCATCAAGGCCGCCGAACGCATCGATGCGCTTGAAGCCCGGATTGCCGATCTTGAAAAGCGCCTTGAAACTGCGGAATCCGCCGCGGCACCGGCCAGCAAACCCGCGGCAAAACGCACCGCATCAAAATCAGCTGCAAAAAAAGACTCCTAAGCGCGGTTTAATCCCCACATAAAGGGATGCAGACCGTCTTATCAGGATCGCGGAAAGGTCGATCAGACCGATAAAACGGATCAGGGTTGACCCCATTTCCGAAATTCATTGCTGTCCTGCGTCGCGGGACGGTTGAAAGACGGCGGGCACCGGCATATAGTGCGCGCCCTTTCGCACATGCTGATACAGGCTGGGTATATATGAACGACCAAATGGAGGATATTGGCGACCTGGGCGACGAAAATCCGTTGCTTCTTGTCGAAGATATCGCCCGCACGAACCAATGGCATCTGGAACGACGCAGCTCAGACGAGGTGGTGGTCGAAATTCCGGCCCACTGGTGTACCTATCTGGTCTATTTCACCTGGCGCGACGATGCCGAAGCACTGCATATTGCCTGCTGCTTTGATCTGTTTGTGCCAGAACCGCTGCGTCCGCGCATGTATGAACTGGTGACCAAATGCAATGAACAGCTCTGGATCGGGCATTTCGGATTGTGGCTCGAAGAAAACATGCCGCTGTTCCGTCATACCCTGCTGTTTGGTGGCGATGTCCCGCCGATGGTCGAACAGTTCGAAGAACTGATCGATATCGCGATTTCGGAATGCGAACGCTTCTTCCCGGCTTTCAACTTCGTGCTTGGACAAGGCAAGTCACCTGACGAAGCCCTGACCCATGCCATGCTTGAACCGGCCGGACAGGCATAAACCGCCTTTCGCATATGTGCGGCCCTGCCCTTTTTGATCAAAGCCGGGCCGCAACAGACCGCCTCCCCTCAAACCGCCAATCTCTTTGCAACCGCGACCGGCATAATCGCCGGTCCGTGCTTGACGCATGCGAATCTGAAACCTTCCCTTCATAACCAGTACCGCCTCCTGTCACGCGGCCCGGCCTGAGCGACCCTGTCCACGTGATCGCCAACACCTCCGCCGCCCCCGGCACGGTAAGGACGAAGCCACGAGACAGCTTGCCTCCCCATCCCCCGCCGGTCGCCGCGCCCCGGCCCGAGCACCCCGTCCCCGTGATCGCCACCACCACCACCGCCCCCGGCAAGGTAAGGCGGCGGCGCCAGACAGTTTGCCTCCCCATCCCCCGCCGGTCGCCGCGCCCCGGCCCGAGCACCCCGTCCACGTGATCGCCACCACCACCACCACCACCGCCTCCCGGCAAGGTAAGGCGGCGCCACCAGACAGCGTGCCTCCCCATGCCCCGCCGGTCACCGCGACCCGGCCCGAGCACCTCGCCCAAGTGACCGCCAAGACCACCACTGCCTCCCGGCAAGGTAAGGCGGCGGCGCCAGACAGTTTGCCTCCCCATCCCCCCGCCGGTCGCCGCGCCCCGACCGGATCACAAGGTCCGCGCCCCCAAACCTCACCGCCCTCGCACGCCACGGCTCAAACTGAACCACCAAACAGCGTGCATCCCATGTCCGCCTGTCACCGTTGTTGAAGCAGAAGCTGAGCATGAAGTTGCGGTTGCGGTTGAGGCTGAGGCTGAGGCTGAGGCTGAGGCTGCGATTGAGTCGGATGCCGGGGCCGGGACCGAGACCGAGACCGAGACCGAGGCCGGAGCCGAAACCGGGGTTAAGATCGGAGCATGGCAGTTGACCAGCCCGGCACCCGATATCACACCCCCGCCACATCCCGACGCCTCAATCGCCGTTGTCCCGCCAACCCGGGGCCGGGTCCCCGGCCCCGCGATATCATCAGACTCCGAGATCCCGACGCCCCAACCCTCAGCCCGCAGTCAACCCGCGCCCCGCAACGCAACCCCGTCGGGATTTGACAGGGGCGTGACGCCATTGCCATTCATCCTTGTTGGCCGTTGATTTTTTTTCACCACTTTCCGCGACCTTGCCTGCGCAACAGATTGCCCGTAATCGCCGTGGCAGAACGGGGTCGGGCGAAACAAAATCCGGCAAAGGCCGCACTTGCCAGCCAAAGCATCCGCAAAGCGGCTAAAACCTGTTTTTTCAACAGCATCGGGACAAGACCACTTGTCCTTCGCTGCGACTTGACCCACCTTGAGAAGATCGCTACGGCATTGCTTGACGACTGTTGATCGCAACACACTCAACAGAACCCGATGGATAAAGCGGAGCAGATTTCATGAATACGCGTCTTTTGCTGGTCGGCTGTGGCAAAATGGGAAGTGCCATGCTTGAAGGCTGGTTGGCCCAGGGGCTCAAGGCCGACAATGTCTATATTGTCGAACAACCCGAAGCAGCCGAGAAACTTGCCACCAGCTATGGCATCAATGGCATCACTGATGTCGCCGATGTTCCGCAGGACTTTATCCCGCAGGTCGTTCTGTTTGCCGTCAAGCCACAGGTCCTTCCCGATGTGATTGACGCTTATAAACCGCTGGTCCGGGCAGAAACCGTGTTCCTGTCGGTTGCCGCGGGCAAGACCATCGAATTTTTCGCACGCCATCTGGGCGAGCTTGCCCGCATCGTGCGCGCCATGCCCAATACCCCGGCGGCTGTTTCGCGCGGCATGACCGTGATGTGCCCGACCGAAAATGTCAGCATCGCCCAGCGCGACATGTGCGAAACCCTGCTGGCCACGGTCGGGCTGGTATCCTGGGTCGAAGATGAAAGCCTGATGGATGCGGTTACCGCCCTTTCGGGCAGCGGTCCGGCCTATATCTTCCATATGGTCGAAGCCATGGCACAGGCTGGCGAAGCAGCCGGCCTTCCGGCAGAGCAGGCCATGCTGCTTGCCCGTCAGACCGTGATCGGGGCCGGTTTCCTGCTTGATGCCAGCGAAGAAACTGCTGCCACCCTTCGTCAGAATGTCACAAGTCCGGGCGGCACCACGGCCGCGGCCCTTGATGTTCTGATGGATCAGACAACCGGCCTGCCCGAATTGATGACCCGCGCGGTCGAAGCTGCACGCAAACGGTCGGTCGAACTTGCCGGCTGATTGATAACGACACCCACAAAGATTGGAGACCGTCATGCCCGCCAAAAAGGATATCGCCAATATCCTGATCGATGCCGCCCTGAAACTGGCAACAGAAAAAAGCTGGCATGACGTCACCATCATCGACATTGCCCAAACCGCGGGCGTGACCATCGCCGATTGCCACGCCCATGTCGGTGGCAAGGCCGATATCCTGCGCCGCTTCATCGCCCGGATCGACCACGAAGTCCTGGCCGATCTTCACGAGGATGATTTTGCCGAACCCGGCCATGACCGGCTGATTGCGGTGATCATGGCGCGGTTTGACGCCCTGGCCGACCATCGTGATGCCCTGCGCTCGATCCTTAAATCACGGGGGGATCTTGGCCCGGCAGACTCGATCCGCGCGATCAAAAGCCATTTCGGATCGATGCGCTGGATGCTTGAAGCTGCCGGTTTTCGCACATCAGGCCTTCAGGGGTCCCTTCGGGTTGCCGGCCTTACCGCCATCTACGCCAGAACATTCCGCCACTGGCTTGATGATGACAGCACCGACTTTGCCCCGACCATGGCCTATCTTGATCGGGAATTATCAAAGGCCGCCGGTTGGGACGGGCAGGTTGAAAAAGGTCTGGGCAAGGCGACGGGACTGTGTCGCAAACTGTCTGAAAAATGCCAGCAGATCCGGTCGAAAAAATCATCCCGCCGGGCTGACACACAGCCGACCGATGCCCGTCAATAAGAACAGGCAATCCGTGCCGGATGGCTAAGTTTCTGATCTGACGCAGGAAATCCGACAACCCAACCTATGAGAACATCACGACACAAAACATTAACCTTAAAGTTATTGTGCAGTGCAAAATAACCCTTGACGGATCGGATGCATTCCGGCATATTGCAGTTGAATTTGTGCGGCGCACAATAGCGCCTCATTCCACACCTGTTGCAAATGTTGATGGAGTGCAAAACCATGACCGCCGCAAAAAAGGCAACCAACCCGTTCTTTGACCTCGACTTCACCAAATACACTGCGGATTTCAAAATTCCGGGTGTTGACGTGAACGAAATGATGGCTTTCCAGCGTAAAAACGTGGAAGCCCTCACCAAAGCCAACAAGGTGGCCTTCGACGGGTTCCAGGCTGTCGCTCAGCGTCAGAGCGAAATCTTCAAAACGCTGCTGGATAAAGTTCAGACCCAGGGCAAGGATTTCGCTGCTACTACCGCTGACGATCCGATGGCAACGGCTGCCAAGCAGACCGAAGCCGCGAAAGCTGCATACGAAGAAGCACTTTCGAACGCCAAGGAACTCTCTGGTCTGGTAACCAAGTCCCAGGAAGAGGCTCTTTCTCTTCTGCAGGCTCGCTTTACCGAATCCCTTGATGAATTCAAGGCAGCGATCGAAAAGACCGCTGCTGCGAAGTAACAGCTTTTCGCTGAACACTTCCCGTAATCTACTTGATGGCAGGGCCTTTTGGTCCTGCCATTTTTCTTTTGCCTGATATCACGCCCACCTTAACCGATTGATTTACGGTCTGCGCCTCGACTAAGCTTGCGCAAAACAAGGAGGCCCCACAGTGAGCGAAATCAGTTTTGATGACTTTCTGAAAGTCGATATTCGCGTCGGTACTGTCATCGACGCCCAGGAATTCCCCGAAGCCCGCCGCCCGGCCCTGAAGCTTTGGGTCGATTTCGGCCCGGAAATCGGGACCAAGAAAACATCCGCCCAGATCACCAAATATTACAGCCCGGAAAAACTCATCGGCCGCCAGGTCGCCGGTGTGGTCAATTTCCCGAAAAAGCAGGTCGGCCCGTTCATGTCCGAATTCCTGTGTCTGGGCTTCCCCGACGGCGAAGACGACAAGGGCATCGTTCTGATCCGCCCGGATCAGGATGTCCCCAATGGGGCGCGCCTGTTCTAGGCAATGCTCGCCCGTATGAAAAAGGGACAGGCACGATCATGCCTGTCCCGCTCATTGCCGCGCTGCCTCGCCCGACTAGCGCGCCAATACGACGGATACTTCCCGCGACCGGCCGATGGTAAGGGCCATTTCCTCTGTCGACTGACCGATGGTTGCAATCGCGTTCTGGGCGGCATCAAGCGATGTCTGAATGCCGTGCATTTCACTGGTCATCTGACCGGTAACATCGCCATGTTTCTCGATCGCCAGCGACACCACCGCCATCCGGTTCAGCATCTCCTTCAGTTCAAGCCGCAATGACGTCAGGATCCGCGAACTTTCGGTAACGCATTCATCAAGATTATCGAGCTGTTCTGCCAGTTCGGAATTTTCCCCGGCACCGTCACGCAACCTGTCGACCGCATTTTCAAGCGCGACCGCGGCAACATCGCCTTCGATGACCGTATCGAAAACATGGTCGGAGACCGACCGCAATTCGGTCATGCGTTCCAGCGTTTCACCAACACATCCGACCAGAACACCCGATGCGATATTGCTGGCTTCGAGATGGGCCTGGGCCTGACGGAACATCTGTTCGGCGGTTTCGCATTTGCGATCAACACCTTCGATATGTTCATCGACCTCGGCGAAATTGACCTCAAGCGTTGATTTCAGGCCAATCAGCTCGCTGACCTCGTCAGTAATATCCACAGCAAGATTGATGATCTTGATCACCTCGCCATAGACATCAAGCACCGGGCTATAGGTCGCCTCGAACCAGACTTCCCGTCCGTCTTTGCCGAAATATTTGAACTGGCGTATTTTTGACTCGCCATTGGCAAGCGACCGCCAGAACGCCTGATAGGCCGAACTTTTGGCATATTCCTCGCCAACGAACATGCTGTGATGCTGTCCGACCACTTCAGAAAGATCATAACCCATCGCCACCAGAAAATGCCGGTTGGCATTCAGGATGATGCCATTGGCGTCAAATTTGACGATGGCGTGGCTGTGGCGAATTGCATCGACCTTGCCTTGCAGATCGGCAACCATTTCATGACGTTCCGTGACATTCACCCCGAACCGCACAATCTTGACCAGTTCGCCATCGCTGTTGCGCACCGGGGCATAGGTTTCCTCGACCCAGATACGGTCCCCGGATTTCGTGATGCACGGTACTTCGACCTGTTTGCGCTTGCCCGCCCGCAAATCCGCCCAGCACATTTCGTAATCCGGGCCATTAAGCATTTCTTCTGGTAGGAACATCGAATGATGCTGTCCGACAACCTCATCCTCTTCATAGCCGGTCAGCTTCATGAAGCTTTCATTGACGTTCAGCACTGTGCCATCCAGATCAAACTCCACCACAGCGAATGATGCATCTATCGCAGCGATCAGCTCGTCCGAGACATCGATATTTTCGCGAATAATGGAAATGATTGAATTCATGGCCGGATCTCCTGAGAAGCAACTTTATGCGCCGTTGCAAATATTCGTTGCGGCGAATATAGCGCCCAGCCCCCTATCCAGACATCCTCATTTGAGGAGTAAACTACATACCTATGGATAGGATTTTGAACCTCATCCCAAAAAAGATTGGGCCATGACAGTTTCCCGTCATGACCCCTTTCAGATCGATGGTCCCTGGCAACATTGCCAAAGCCGATATGCCCGTTAGCGCGCCAGTACAAGGGCCGCTTCGCGGGTCCGTCCGACATTGCTTTGTACTGCGGACGATGCATCGCGGATGAAATTGACGCTGCTTGAAAACTGCTCGACCGATGTTGCCATGCTTTGCATGCTGCTTGACACCTGTTGGGTCACCGCACTTTGCTCCTCAACAGCTGACGAAATGGTGGTCACATTGTTCAACACACCTTCGACTTCGTTGCGGATTGCACCAAGCACGTCGGATACTTCGACCGAAATGCTCTGCACCCCTTCGATCTCGCTTGTGATCTGTTCGGTTGCCTTGGCGACCTGATTGGCAAGGCTCTTGACCTCGTTGGCGACAACGGCAAAACCTTTGCCGGCTTCACCGGCACGGGCCGATTCAATCGTCGCATTCAGCGCAAGCAGGTTAATCTGACCTGCAATGTCCTGGATCACATCGATGATGCTGCCCATGGCGGCGACCACTTCGTTCATTTTTTCGGTCGATGCACCAGCAGCAATCGATTTCTCGAACACCTGATCGGTGGTCGCGCGGGCTTCTGCCATGCTGCGCGAGATTTCCGAAATCGATGCGGCAAGCTGTTCGGCGCCGGCGGCAACAGTCTGGACGTTGGCCGACGTTTTTTCGCAGGACGAATAGGCATCGCTGGAGCGCTGATCAAGGTCGCTCAGACTGCGATCGATTTCGCCGAAATTGTTGTCGATCATCTTTTTAAGATCGGTCAGAAGCGTGATCTGATCGGTAATATCAATGGCGTATTTGACCACCTTGTAAGGCACGCCATTGGCGTCAAAGATCGGGTTATAGGATGCCTCGATCCAGATTTCCTTGCCACCCTTGGCAAACCGCTTGAATTGCTGCGAACAGAAATTGCCCTTGGCCAGTTCGCGCCAGAAATCGACATATTCCTGGCTTTTGGCATAATCACGGTCGACAAAAAGACGGTGATGCTTGCCGACAATTTCCGACAACTGATAACCCATAACCGACAGGAAATTGTCATTGGCATCAAGGATCGTACCGTTCAGATCGAACTCGATAACGGCCTGACTGCGGTTGATGGCATTTACCTTGCCTTCAAAGCTCGCCAGCATTTCCTGACGCTTGGTGATGTCGGACGCAAATTTGACGATCTTGACGACCTTGCCCTTGCGATCGCGCACCGGGTTATAGGTGGCCTCGATCCAGACCTGGCGACCTGATTTGGTGATTCGCGGGAATGCGGCACTTTTGAACGACCCCGCCCGCAGATCGGACCAGAAGGTCTCGTAATCCGGGCTCTTGCGGATGTCTTCGGGCACAAAGATCGCGTGCGGTTTGCCGACGATCTCGGACAGCTCGTATTCCATGACCGACAGGAAGTTCTTGTTTGCGCGCAAAACCTTGCCCTGCAAATCGAACTCGATAACCGCCAGCGATTGTTCCAGTGCATCAAGCGTTCTTGCAGCGGCGTGGGCGTCACCACGCTTGAATAAGTCGAAAAGTCCCATGTGATGTCCTCTCACTCAGCATCAGGAAAACGACTTAGCCATAACCAGCCCGATGCATTAGGATAGGATACTATACAAAAGAACTAAGTAAACCTATCCTCATATGAGGAGGATCACTGCAACCTATCAGGGAATCTGAAACCGGGCATAAAAAATGGCGGCATATCAAACGACATGCCGCCATCATCTGCCTGCAAAAGGCCGCTTATTTTTCGACGAAGGCCTTCTCGATCACAAAGTGACCGGGTTCGTTCATGTTGCCTTCCTTGCCGCCCCACTCGACCAGCATCTGGCGGGTGTCGGCAATCATTTCCGGGTTGCCACACAGCATGAAGCGGTCATTTTCAAGGCTCGGCTTGGGCAGGCCAAGGTCGTCATACAGCTTGCCGGACTTCATCAGTTCGGTGATGCGGCCCTGGTTTTTGAATTCCTCGCGGGTCACGGTCGGATAGTACAGAAGCTTGTTCTGGACATCTTCGCCAAAGAACTCGTTATTGGGCAGTTCGCTGTGAATGAATTCCTGATAGGCCAGTTCACGTACCTCGCGGCAGCCATGAACAAGGATGACCTTTTCATAGCGCTCATAGGTTTCATAATCGCGAATGACGCTCATGAACGGTGCCAGACCGGTACCGGTCGACAGCAGCCACAGATTCTTGCCCGGAAGCAGGTTGTCATGAATAAGCGTACCGGTCGGCTTGCGCCCGACCAGAATCTTGTCCCCGACCTTGATGTGCTGCAAACGCGATGTCAGCGGGCCGTTCGGCACCTTGATCGAAAAGAATTCAAGCTCTTCGTCATAATTTGCACTGACCATCGAATAGGCGCGCAAAAGCGGCTTGCCTTCGACTTCGAGTCCGATCATAGCGAACTGACCATTGATGAATCGGAAGCCCGGATCGCGGGTGGTTTTGAACGTGAAGAGTGTGTCAGTCCAGTGATGGACGTAAGTGACTGTTTCTTCGTTAAAATTGCTGGCCATAACGCTACATCAATCCGTTTCGTCTGTCTGTTTGTGGAACCGTGGCGGGAAACACGGAGTTTTATCCCGGCACGCATTCCATGCCAAGTTGGCGCGATTTAACATCAATCAAACGTATATCGCAAGGAAACAATCCATATTTCTTGTCATTTTGTGTAAATTACATAAAACAATACAAATTAAGTGTAGAATATTGTCTGACAATCAGGCACAGTATGCAGACTGAACCCGCTTGGCAAGATATTCTGCAGGCTTGATATACCCTGCCTTGCGGCGACACAATGATACATCTCAATGCGGTGATATATGACGCAATCCGTTGCCGGAAACTCCGACCCGCTGACTGTTCAGCAAATCGCGGATGCGATTACCAGCGCCATCCGCGAAGGACGTCTGGTGCCCGGACAACGGCTGACGGAAATCGATTTTGCCAAAAAGCTCAATGTCAGCCGCCCCTCGGTACGCGAAGCCTTCCGTCAGCTCAGCTCGGACGGCCTGCTGTTATCCCAGCCCTATCGTGGGGTCAGTGTTCGCCACATGACAAGGCGCGAGGTTGATGATCTTTTCACCGTGCGCGGCGCGCTTGAAGGATTGGCTGTCCGTCTGGCAACCCCGGTCCTTGCATCGGCGATCACACCGCTTGAAACCATCCAGACCGCGCTTGATGCGGCCGAAGCATCGCGTGACCTCAATGCCATGTCGCGCCATAACCTTGCCTTTCACATGCTGTTTGCCGATGTCAGCAGGAATGAATTGCTCCGTGAACAGCTTCGCCGGATCGCCAACAATGTCTATTGGCTGCAATTTCGGGTTCTGGTTGCCGATGAAAAGGTCCTGGCAACCAATGCCGCCCACCGCCAGTTGCTCGAAGCCGTAAGGGTCAATGACGCCAAACAGGCCGAAACCATCATGATCGACCATATCGATCAATCCAGACAGCTGGTCCAGGCCCTGTCAGATGACCATTTCGCCGCCCCGGCGTCCGACTGACTGCCGCGCGGCATTCGAAAAACCAGCCTCCAATACTTCATCCACCCACCTGCACTGACAACAGAACGGGTGCGGCTCTCACATCCCATAGCATCCCCTTCCCAGCACGGCACGGCACGGCACGGCACGGCACGGCACGGCACGGCAAGGCAAGGCAAGGCAAGGCAAGGCAAGGCATATTTTATCGCTTGCTGGCTCTGACCATCACATTTACGATTGTCTGACAATTTAAACTAACAACATTTCAGGAAGCGTCATGTCTGCCGCCAAGAAACTCACTACCGAATTTGTGCCGATCCCCCTGCCCGACTATCGGGAATATGACATTGCCGACATGCGGGCCCGGGCGCAGGCCTTTTATAACGACATCAAAACGCGCCATACCGTCCGCGATTTTTCCGACCGCCCGGTGCCGCGCGACATTATTGAAACCTGCATTCGCGCCGCTGGAACCGCACCGAATGGCGCCAATCATCAGCCCTGGCATTTCTCGGTAATCGGCGACCCGGCGATGAAAAAGCAAATCCGTCTTGCTGCCGAGGAAGAAGAACGCGCCTTTTACGAAGGCCGCGCTGGCGAAGAATGGCTTGATGCCCTCAAACCGCTGGGAACCGATGACAGCAAACCGTTCCTTGAAACCGCACCCTGGCTGATTTGTATCTTTGGCGAACGCAAAAGCACCTCTGCCGATGGCAAGTTGCGCAAGAACTATTACGTACCGGAATCCGTTTCCATCGCCACCGGTTTTCTGATTGCCGCCCTGCATCGTGCCGGTCTTGCCACCCTGACCCACACGCCAAACCCGATGAGCTTCCTGACCGAAATCTGTGGCCGCCCCGATCACAACAAACCCTATATCCTGCTTGTCACCGGCTATCCCGCATCCGACGCCACCATCCCGGCCCACGCGACCGAGAAAAAGGACCTGTCGGAAATCGCGACATTCTTTTAAGCGCGCCATTCCCAGTGATTGCACCATCTGCCGCATACCTGAAACCGGCAAGGATCTGGCAACAAAAAAGCCCCGCAATCTGGCGGGGCTTTTGCTTTGCTATTGCGCGATCAATTGCCGATCGGCAGCACCAGACGTACACGAAGGCCACCGCCCGGCGCATCTTCAAGATACACATCACCGCCATGGCCGCGCGCGGAGTCACGTGCGATGGTCATGCCAAGCCCGACCCCGCCGGTGGCCTGATTGCGCGATTCCTCAAGCCGGTAAAACGGTTTGAAGACTTCTTCGCGCTTTTCGGCCGGGATGCCCGGCCCGTCATCATCAAACACGATCTCATAATCCTGACCTCGACGACCGGCGCGGACCGACAGATTGTTGGCATAACGCCCGGCATTGGACATGATATTGGAAATGCAGCGGCGCAGGGATTGCGGTCGCACATCCATTTCCAGACTGTCTTCGATATGAAGATCGATCTGCTGCCCGTCGCGAAGGGCCTCGCCGACCTGATCGGTCAAAAGCTTGCCGATATCGGTTGTCTCGGCCTTTTCGCCTTCTTCCCCGCGCGCGAATGCCAGATAGGCATCAACCATGCGCTCCATATCGATCACATCCTGTTTCAGGGCATCGACACCGGGCGATGATTGCTGCATGGCAAGTTCAAGCTTCATGCGTGTCAGTGGTGTCCGCAAGTCATGCGACACCCCGGCCAGAAGTGCGGTCCTCTGCGACAGATGGCGGGCAATGCGGTCACGCATCGACATAAACGACGTTGCCGCCATCCGGACTTCGGCTGCCCCTTCGGGTTTGAAATCGCCAACCTCGACCCCGCGGCCGAACTGATCGGCAGCCTTGGCCAGACGGCGGATCGGCCGCACCTGATTGCGCATGAAGATCACGGCAACCCCGTAAAGGATCAGCGCAGAACCGGCGATCCACATAAAGAAGATATAGGTCGTCGAACTGTAAAGCCGTTTGCGTGGTGCAACGATCGACAGGACACCTTCCTTGAACTGTACCCGGATTTCCAGGCGGCGGTTATCCAGATCAAGATTGAAATAAAATGGCCGCTGCACCCGTTCGCTCAGCGCGACAAACAGTTCCTCCGACACCAGTCCAAGCGGGGGATCGAGTGTTTGCTCGCCCAGAATTTCGTTCGGTTCGAAAACGATATCAAGCTGCATATGCGCTCGCGCGGAATGCTGCAGGGAACGATAGTGATCCTCGTCGGGATATTCGTTCAGATAGTCAATGACATAGGCAACATCGCCTGCAAGCCCGCGGCTGAGCTGGCGGGCAACCGTATCCCAGTGACGTTCGAAAAAGATCAGAACGGTGACGATTTGCAGCAACAGCATCGGCGTCATCAGAATCAGCAACGACCGCCCCAAAAGGCCCGTCGGCATCAATGACTTGATCGGGCTTTTTTGTTCACTACCCACAGTGCAATTCCCTGTTCATTTCAGCACTACCGTCTCGTTCTCGGATCTTGTTCAATCGGCATAAAGGACATAGCCCCGACCACGTACAGTCTGCAAGTATCTTGGTTGTTTCGGGTCTTCTTCGAATTTGCGACGAAGACGGGTCACCTGCACATCGATACTGCGCGACGCCGCCGGATCAACGGCATTGCCGCTGATCATTTCATGAAGTTGTTCGCGTGACGTGGTTTGTCCACGCCGCTTGATCAGGGCAGCCAACAACGCCTGCTCGGCGGTTGTCAGATAGACATGCTCGCCCTCGCATTGCAGCGTCATTTTACCAAGATCAAAGCTGAAGCGACCAAAACATACAATATCGGATCGGGCAATCTCTGTGGCCGGTTCGACCGGTTCGGGCTGTTCCCCGTAACGGCGCAGGATCGCCTCGATCCGCAGAACCAGCTCGCGCGGCTCGAACGGTTTGGCCAGATAATCATCAACCCCGGCTTCAAGCCCGGCAATCCGGTCCTCGGTTTCCGACAGGGCGGTAAGCAAAAGGATCGGTACTTTCGATCCTGATTCGCGCAGGCTGCGCGCAAGATCAACACCCTTTTCACCGGGCATCAGGACATCAAGAACGATCAGATCAAATTGCAGCCCGGCCAGGCTTGCCCGTGCATGGGCCGCATCCCTCGCAGCCGAGACCGAAAACCCGTTTTCACCAAGATAGCGGGTCAGCAAATCACGCAGGCGATCATCATCATCGACCACCAGAATATGTGGCTGATCAGCACCAGTCATTGCAGGCCCCCAACGATCGAGATCAATCTCATTCAATGCCCAGTAACTTGGCGATAAAGTGTTTCAAAAGCGTAAGGATCAAGGCGCCAAGACCATGGAACCATGCAATAAAGTGCCCCGCGCCACTGACGCAAGACACTTTATATATCAATATATGGCGTAATTGAGTTTTGCGGATCAAACATCGGCGCAACGCCCCGCCATCCCGACGCGATCCCCATCCACGACGCGGCTATAATCCGACTGTGATACGACTGGGACGCGGCTGCGACACGGCCATAATTGGGATGCGGCCATACCGCCGGGGCGCTTCCACCGCCGTCAGGCCCGACACAAGCCCCCAACATCCACCACAGGGCGTCCGCTATAGGGCATCCGCCTTAGGGCCCCGCGAACAGAACCATCAGGATCAGGATCAGCACCAAGACCAAGATCAAGATCAAGATCAAGATCAAGATCAAGATCAAGCATCGGCCACCGGAACTTGCCCGCCGCAAGCAGCGGCTTTTTAACCGGCGCGTTTTTAACCGGCGCGCTGGCGCAATCCGGTCGGGCCGTCGTCGCCGAACCGCTTGCGGTCTTCCTCGCCCAGCATGCCAAGCATCACCTTGCGGAACCCTTCGACCGATTCTGCCCCCGCTTCGCGATAGGCCGCTGCAATCAGGGCGCGCTGCTTTTCGGTCAGTTCGCGTTCAAGCGCCTCCCCCTTTTCGGTCAGGGTCAGCAAACGCTGTCTGCGGTCCTGCAATCCGGTGCGCTGTTCGATGAACCCTTCGCGCACCAGCTGGCCCAGCACGCGTGACAGCGACTGTTTGGTGATTTTCAGAATCGACAACAGATCACTGACAGTAATTCCGGGATTGCGGCTGACGAAATAAATGACCCGGTGATGGGCGCGCCCGAAATTATATTGCTCAAGCATCTGGTCCGCGACCGCGGTGAAATCGCGATAGGCATAGAACAGCAATTCGATGCCCTGCCTAAGCTCTTCTTCCCGCAGGAAAAGCGGATTGACTTTACGTGTAGAGATATCTGCCATGCTTATCCGTTAAGTCAGTTTTATTGACATATTAATCTATGAATGTTACTTCGACCAGACAAATAAGGACATAAAGTTACGTCCAGGAACGATTTTGAATTGGAATTTGGCAAATGACGACTCCAACCTTCGATAACCGTGATGGTTTTATCTGGTATAATGGTGAACTAAAACCTTGGCGTGAAAGCACTTTGCACGTGCTGAGCCACGCTGTCCATTATGGCAGTGCGGTTTTTGAAGGTGAACGTTGCTACAATGGCAAGGTCTTCAAGCTGGCTGAACATGGCGAACGCCTGATCAAGTCCGGTGAAATCCTGGATATGAAGATCCCCTATGGCGCCAAGGAACTTGATGATGCGGTCATCGAAACCCTTGCTGCCAACAACATTACCGAAGGCTATATCCGTCGTATTGCCTGGCGTGGCAGTGAAATGATGGGCGTTTCCGCCCAGTCGACCCGCATCAATGTGGCGATTGCCTGCTGGGAATGGCCGAGCTATTTCGCACCGGAAGAACGTCTTAAGGGCATCCGCCTTGACCTGTCGAAATGGGCCCGTCCGGCACCGAACACCGCGCCGACCAATGCCAAGGCAGCCGGTCTTTACATGATCTGCACCCTGTCCAAGCACGAGGCAGAGCGCAAGGGTTATGCCGATGCCCTGCTGCTTGATTACCGCGGTCATGTCGCCGAGGCGACCGGTGCGAACGTCTTCTTTGTCAAGGATGGCAAAATCCATACCCCGACCCCGGATTGCTTCCTGGATGGCATCACCCGCCGTACCGTGATCGGCCTTGCCAAAGCGCGCGGTTATGAAGTCATTGAACGGACCATCATGCCCGAAGAAATGGCAGATTTCGAAGAATGCTTCCTGACCGGCACCGCGGCTGAAGTCACCCCGGTTGCCGAAATCGGCCAGTACAAATTCACCCCGGCCACCGTCTGCAAGACGCTGATGGAAGATTACATGGCGCTGGTCCGTGGCGAAAAAGCTGCTGTCGCCGCCGAGTAAGTCTGCATTTAATAATCGCACCGATTATTAAATTTTGCCAAATAATCAACCCGGTCCTGATGGGCCGGGTTTTTT
The DNA here is from genome assembly GCF_047125595.1 of Thalassospira sp. MIT121401. Taxonomy (NCBI): domain Bacteria; kingdom Pseudomonadati; phylum Pseudomonadota; class Alphaproteobacteria; order Rhodospirillales; family Thalassospiraceae; genus Thalassospira; species Thalassospira sp. MIT121401. Next base: position 1,227,198 of record NZ_CP138926.1, on the reverse strand, counting down.
ATTGCCCGCCGCCAAACCGCATGGCTAAGTCGCATTCCAGCACGCAGCCCCCAGCCAAGGCCGAAATCGATGCCCCAAAAGTCTGATGATTTAAAACCCGACCACCAGTTTCTGTATCAGACCCACTCGCCCTTTGCCCGCAAGGTACTGGTCTTTGCCATCGAGGCGGGCCTGCGAAACCGGCTTGAGGTCATCCATCACGAAACCAGCCCGACCAATCGCAATGATGCGATCTTTGCCGCCAATCCGCTGGGCAAGGTGCCGGTTCTCGTTCTGCCTGATGGCATGGCGCTTTATGATTCACTGGTGATTTGTGACTATCTCGACCGGCTGCATGGCGGGCGCAAGCTGATCCCCCACAAGATGCCAAAACGGCTGCATGCCTTGCGTTTGCATGCCCTGGCACAAGGCATGTGCGATGCCGGGGTGCTGTATCGCTGGGAAACCGCGCGCCGCCCGGAACCTTTACGCTATCCGCCCCTGGCCGACGGACAGAAAGCCAAACTGATCGAAACCTTCGACTATCTCGAAGCAAATCTTGATCCCCAACACCCGATCACCATCGGCCATATTGCCCTTGCCACCGGACTTGACTGGATCACCTTTCGCGATCTGGTCGACTTCCAAACCGGCCGCCCGACCCTGAGCAAATGGTATGAGGATTTCCGCGCCCGCCCATCCATGACCCGAACCACCTTTAGCGGCCAAACCCATGATTAGGCGTAAGCACCTGTAATCAATTGGACAATCAGGATTTCAATTCCTCACACAATATAACATCTCCCCAGCGCGACCGGCGTCGCACAAGCCCCCCCTGCATTCAGCACGCGTAAACGAGGCATTCTGCCATGGCCCTGGCTGGCAGGAGGCAGGAGGCAAGAGCCACAGAAAGAAGGAAAGGCACGATCCCCCAGCGCGGGAGAATGGTGCCTTTCTGTCAATGTGCGATCCGTCGGACTTGATATCTAGCCATCTGTCGAGATGGTCAAATCCTTGTATCGGGCGATTTCGTCCTGCATGCGGTTCAGTTTATCGGATACCAACTGATAGGCATCACTGCCCAACAACAACTGCGCGGGCGGGTTATCCATTTTGACCAGTTCAAGCACGGCCAGCGCCAGCTTGTCGGGGTTGCCCAATTGTTTGCCGCTTTTTTCCAGACGCGCCTTTCGGATCGGTTCGAACAGGGTGTCATAATCCGGGATTGACCGATCTGTTCGTACCATCGACCGCCCTGCCCAGTCGGTTCTGAATGAACCGGGACAAACCGCTGTGACATGCACACCAAAAGGTGCCATTTCAGCGCGCATCACTTCTGAAATCCCCTGAAGGGCGAATTTGCTGCCACAGTAATAGGCAATACCCGGCATGGTTATCAACCCACCCATGGACGTGATATTGACGATGGAACCGGAACGGCGTTGACGGAAACGCGACAAGAATGCCTTGGCCACCGCAGTCGCACCAAAGACATTGACGTCAAATTGCCGACGCATTTCATCAAGCGGGGATTCTTCCAGAACGCCTTCATGGCCGTAGCCAGCGTTGTTGATCAAAACGTCAACAGGACCGAAATCATGTTCGGCCGTCGCGACAATGTCCGGAATGGCATCGAAATCGGTGACATCCATCTGCACCGGAGAAAGACCGGGCAGCTCAGACTTCAGGTAAGCACGGGCGACGTCCGAACGCACGGTGCCAATCACAATATGGCCTGCATCAAGGGCTGCTTTGGCGATGGCAAACCCGAAACCGGAATTAGCACCGGTTATGAAAAAGCGCTTGATCATAAGACGTGATCCTTTCATTGACTTGATAAGATGACAAATTGTCAAATATTATCAAATCGAGCTGAAATACACGCCAGATACGCTAAGTTTAATGCCTAATCCTATGAATGACCGCAATGACCGAACGCCCGACCGCCAACCTTGCCGAACTCGCCGCGGCACTTGCCCCCAAAGAGGGCTATAACCAGCAGCCGATCAAAGGCCTGCGCCTGTTGCGCAGTGAAAGCGTGCTGCACAATGTTCCGGTGCTGTATCAGCCTGGCGTCGTCTTTGTCTGTCAGGGCAGCAAACGCGGCATTCTTGATGGCGATGTCTTTGTATATGACGAGGAGCATTATCTGGCCGTCGCGGTCCCTGTGCCTTTTCGCATGGAGTCTGCCGCCAGTCCGGAGCGCCCATTGCTTGCCATATATCTTGATTTTGACATGCGGCTGCTGGCTGAAGTGATTAGCACGCTTGAACAGCACGGGGCTCAAAACACCGCGATGGCGGATGCTGAAACGCTGATCTCGACCAAAATAGATGGTGAAATACAGGATGTTCTGCGCAGGTTGCTGACCGCCCTGCAAAGCCCGGTCGAAACGGCCGTCCTCGGCGATGGCCTGTTGCGGGAATTGTATTTCCGCATTTTGAGCGGCCCGCAAGGCAGCAACATGATTGCGGCGCTGACCCAACGTGGCAACACAGGAAGGATTATGCGCAGCCTTGGCTATCTGCGCGAGAATTTCACCAAGCCGATATCGATTTCCGACCTGGCATCCCAAGCAGGGATGAGCGTGCCATCCTATCACGCATATTTTCGGCGGCTCCTTGGCAGCAGCCCCGGCCAATACATCAAATCCATGAGGCTTCATGAGGCACGCCTGTTGCTGGCACGCCAAGGCCAGACGGTTGCAGAGGTTGCCAACACGGTCGGTTATCTCAGCACGTCGCAATTCAGTCGGGAATTCAAACGCCACTTTGGCAAAACCGCATCCGAGGAAGTCAGATGGATGAAGCAGCATCTCGGGGAACTGCCGCACGATCATTCGCACATGCCTGCCAAATTCGATTAAGGGATCGGGACGGATTTCGGATTTTGGGATGATTTGCCGGGGTGGGTTTTGGGCGTTGTGCTGTGCTAATGGTCTGAGGCTGTTGGCCGGAGATGTGTGCGTGTTGCGTACTTCACACCCAACCATTTGGAATAATACTTTCGGATAGTATTTTACCGTTGGTTACGGTAAAACTAATTTATAAAGAACAAAAGAGAATGAGGGAACGTCATGCGGTTCAGGCAGTCTGTGTTGGGCATAGCTGCATGGTTTTTCGCGTCCGTGTCCGGTGCCGACGCCAAACCGCCAGAACATATCCAGACCATCCGCATTCCGGTCAAACAGGCCGATATCGCGGGTGTGGAAGCCTGTATCAACAGCGGGTCGGAAGACTGTCGGAAATGCCGGATTCCGGGGCAGTCCAACCTGTCACTGATGAATTACACATTGCTGCGCGAGGCCCTGACGGCCGGCGGGATCAAAGCCGAGGTCGTGCCGGTGCAGTCCCCCAATTCCGAACGCAGCCGCAAAATGATCCAGGCCGGCATTGCCGATGTCAAAACCGACTGGGTGTTCAATATTTCCCCGGCGGAAGGGGCGCTTAAAACCGCCCCGCTGTTTCAGTCAGGCGAAATCGAAAAGGGCCTTTACGCCCGCCCGGGATTTATGGCGGATGATCTGCCAGAAACACTCGAAGATATCGGGACATTGCGCGCGGTCGGCATTCGCACCTGGCGACTGGACTGGCAGGTTCTTGAAAGCCTGCCGGTTGCAAGCCTGATCAGTGCGGCGACAACCAGACAAATGTTTTCGCTGATTGATGCCGGACGGGCCGATTTCACATTGCTTGAATTCTCGTCACAGGAAGATATGGGCCGCGAGATTGACGGGATCTGGCTTTACCCGATCACCGGGATCAAGGTGTCGCTGCCGGCAACCCAGCATTTCATGGTGTCTGACCAGCTTGAAGACGCCAACAAAGTCGTTGCCGCACTCGATCGCGGGATCCGTGTGATGCGCGATAACGGCTTTATCCACCGCTGTCTGGTCAATAACGGCGTCATCAACCCGGCGGTCGAGAACTGGCACAACCTGAACAGCCCGCACGCAACGACCAAGCCCGCAGCCCCGGCCGTTTCCACCCAGTAGCGCCACTGCCATCCGCGACAAAGCGAACAGGCCGTCGTATGGCTAGGCAAGCTTTGCCTTGTCTAGCCTCCTTGCCTTGCCTTGCCTTGCCTTGCCTTCCCCTCCCTTGCCGTTGCCGTTGCCGTTGCCGTTGCCGTTGCCGTTGCCGTTGCCGTGGCTTTCGGCATTTCCACGACCTTTGCAATTGCCTTTGTCCTCATTCTGACTCTGGCTATGTCCCCGGCCCGGCTTTTGCCGTGATGGAGCGGGGTTCGGGTCGGAGCTAGAGCTAGAGCTAGAGCTGGGGCTGGTGCCGTTGTGGCGCCAGTGCCGGTGTGGTGCCAGTGCCGGTGTGGCGCCGAAGCGAACGCAGCGGGCGTGATGCCTTGATTATCTTGATCGTCTTGATCGCTGCGTTCGAGGGTTGGCCGATGGCTTTGGTTAGTTCGGGCTTCTTTGTTTGCTTGGGGCCATGTTGCTTAGGGCCATTTTGCTTCGGGCGGGAGCGACATCAGGATGGCTTCGGTATTGCCACCGGTCATCAGGCCAAAGCGCGTGCCGCGGTCGTGCAGCAGATTGAATTCGACATAGCGGCCACGTTTGACCAGCTGTGCCTGACGGTCTTCGTCGGTCCAGGATTTGTTGTAATGGCGCGCCACCAGTTTCGGATAGATATCGCGAAATGCCTTGCCGACATCCCGGGTAAAGGCAAAGTCCGCATCCCAGTCGGCATCGAGATAATCATAGAAAATCCCGCCAACCCCGCGCGGTTCGTTGCGGTGCGGCAGCCAGAAATATTCATCGCACCATTTTTTGAAGCGGTCGTAATAATCATCGCCATGGTCATCACAGGCGGCCTTGAGCGCACCGTGGAAATCGGCGGTGTCTTCGTCTTGCGGGAAGACCGGGGTCAGATCCGCCCCGCCGCCAAACCATGCCTTGGTGGTGACGATATGGCGGGTATTCATATGCACCGCTGGAACATGGGGCGAACAGGGATGGGCCACCAGCGAAATGCCCGCCGCCCAGAAACTCGGGTTTTCGGCCGCACCGGGAATTTCGGCACGGAATTTTTCGGAAAATTCGCCATGCACGGTCGAGATATTGACCCCGACCTTTTCAAAGACCCGGCCCTTCATGACCGACATTTCACCGCCGCCCTCGCCCGGGCCGCGTTCCCAGACCGTGCGTTCAAACCGCCCGGCCGGACGGTCCGACAGCGGTCCGGCATAGCTGTCTTCAAGCGCCTCGAAGCTGGCACAGATTTCATCGCGCAGCTGACGGAACCACGCCTTTGCGGTGTTCTTGCGGGTTTCGATCAGGGTTTCGTCCTTGCTGCTCATTACGTCCTCTTTGGAAAGCTGTTGGTCTGGCGGAGCGCTTCGCCCAGCGTCATCGCGGTTGCCATCGCCACATTGAGCGATCGCATTTCGGGCTGCATCGGGATCACCACCCGGGCATCGACATAGTTATGGACCTGATCGGGGACGCCTTTGCTTTCGGAGCCCAGCATCAGGATATCGTCAGGCCGGAATTCGAAATCGCAATAGGGTTCGGCCCCCTTGGTGGTCAGCAGAACCAGACGACCCGGCACCGTGCCCTGATCGCGGGCTTCGACGAAGCTGCGCCAATCGGCATGGCGTATATAATCGGCCTTGCCAAGATAATCCATCCCGGCGCGTTTGAGGGCGGCCGAGGTCAGCAAAAATCCGCACGGTTCGATAATATCGACCGGCAATCCGAAACAGGCCGCCATGCGCAGGATTGTTCCGGTATTTTGCGGGATGTCGGGTTCAAATAAACAAATTCTCATGACGCACTTTTAGAATCGTTGGTGATCCGATGTCGAATCAGATCATTGAAGACATATAATTACCCGTTAATAGCCCTATTAGACTTTTTTGGAATAAGAAAAACCAAAGCGCCAAACCATTGGTTCGCAAGGCCCACGATACCCGCAAATACGCTAGGTTTTACCGAATTGTGCACCGCAAAACCAAATGATCTTATTGAATGCAAACAAATTGCAACTCCAAGTTCTCCTTAACAAACCGAATTTTTGTTAGTATGACGGAGCGGAAACAGGCCTAAAGGCTTTTAGTGACGTCATTGTTTGATTTTCATCAAGGGAATTCAAACGAGGATGTCCTAAGTCTTGCTTTTGGCAATCCACATGCCTGTTTTGGGGGCAGAAAGAGGGATAAATTATGTCGCAAACGGTGCATTCATCCGGCGATCACCAGCCGGACGAGAACCGCAGGGATTTCCTGACCTTGGCGACCACTGCCGTCGGTGTCGTTGGCACCGGTGTTGCGTTGTGGCCGTTCGTGGACAGCATGAACCCGTCCAAAGATGTTCTCGCACTTGCCTCGGTCGAGGTTAATCTGGCCAACATCCCGGTTGGTCAGGCCGTCAAGGTAATGTGGCGAGGCAAACCGGTCTTTATCCGCCATCGTACAGAGCGCGAAATCAATGAAGCCAATGAGGTTGCATTGAACGAGCTGGTCGATCCGCAGGCCGACGACGCACGTGTCGAGAAAAAGGAATGGCTGATTGTTGTCGGCGTATGCACCCATCTGGGTTGCATCCCGATGGGCACCGCCACCGGGGAAGCCCGTGGCGATTATGATGGTTGGTACTGTCCGTGCCATGGCTCGCACTATGATACGTCGGGCCGTATCCGCCGTGGTCCTGCGCCGAAGAATCTTGAGGTGCCGACCTACACCTTCCTCACCGACACAACCGTCCGTATCGGCTAAGGAGCTGTATGATGAGCGCACCTCAATGGAATAACAAAGTGGTGAAATGGGTTGATGACCGTCTTCCGGTAATCTCCATGCTGCACCATTCCGCTTACGAATATCCGACCCCGAAAAACCTGTCCTATATGTGGAACTTCGGTTCCCTGGCGGGCTTTGTTCTGGTGACGATGATCCTTACCGGGATTTTCCTGGTAATGAACTATACCCCGCATACCGATATGGCCTTTGAGTCGGTCGAGCGCATCATGCGTGATGTGAACCATGGCTGGCTGATCCGCTATATCCACATGAATGGCGCATCGATGTTCTTCATCTGTGTCTTCATCCATATTTTCCGTGGCCTGTATTACGGGTCCTACAAGGCGCCGCGCGAAGTGCTTTGGTGGATCGGCATCCTGATCCTTCTGGCGATGATGGCGACTGCTTTCATGGGTTATGTCCTGCCCTGGGGCCAGATGTCCTTCTGGGGTGCGACGGTTATTACCAACCTGTTCTCGGCCTTCCCGATCATTGGCGATCCGCTGGTGACGTGGCTTTGGGGCGGTTTCTCGGTTGATAACCCGACGCTGAACCGGTTCTTCTCGCTGCATTATCTGATGCCGTTCGTCATTCTGGGCCTTGTTGTCCTGCATGTCTGGGCGCTGCACAGTGTGCGGTCGAACAACCCGACCGGCGTTGAAATCAAAACCCCGCAAGACAGCATTCCGTTCCACCCGTATTACACGATCAAGGATCTGTTCGGGCTGGGCGTGTTCCTGATCTTCTTCTGCGCGTTTGTGTTCTTTGCACCGGATTACCTTGGCCACCCGGACAACTATATTCCGGCCAACCCGCTGGTAACCCCGCCGCACATCGTGCCGGAATGGTACTTCCTGCCGTTCTATGCGATCCTGCGTTCGATCGATTTCACCATCCTTGGCATCCCGGCAAAGCTGCTTGGTGTTCTGGCGATGTTTGCATCGATCGTCATCCTGTTCGTTATTCCGTGGCTTGATACCTCGAAGGTTCGCAGCTCGAAATTCCGTCCGGTTTACAAATGGTTCTTCTGGCTGTTTGTGATCGATACCTTCATCCTCGGCTATTGCGGGGCGAAGGCACCGGATGACTATTTCATGGGAATTCCGGGTCTTAAGGTTATCGTGATGGGTCAGCTTTCGACGCTGTATTACTTCGCGCATTTCCTTGTTGTGATGCCATTGGTCGGGAAGCTTGAAAGAACCAAACCGCTTCCGGCAAGCATCAGTGAGTCTGTTTTGAAGGAGGGTGCAAATGCGTAAGTTCGCACTGACCGCAATTGCTGCCGCCTTCGCGGTAACTGCATTCACCGGTAACGCAGCCAAGGCTGCCGGGGACGCCCCGGTACCGCCGTCACAGGACTGGAGCTGGAAGGGTCTGTTTGGCACGTATGATCGTGCCCAGCTGCAACGTGGTTTCCAGGTCTATAAAAACGTTTGTGCGGGTTGTCACAGCCTGCGGTTCATTGCCTTCCGCAACCTTGAAGGCATTGGATTTAACGAAGACCAGATCAAGGCGATTGCGGCGGAATATGACATTGAAGACGGTCCGAATGACGATGGTGACATGTTCACCCGTCCGGGCAAGCCGTCGGATTATTTCCCGTCTCCGTTCCCGAACGAAAAGGCTGCGGCTGCTTCGAACGGCGGGGCAATTCCGCCTGATCTGTCCCTGATGACCAAAGCACGTGTCGCGGGCCCGGACTATGTGTTCGCGCTTCTGACCGGTTACGAGGAAGAAGCCCCGGAAGGGTTCGATCTTTCCGATGGCAAATCCTATAACCACTATTTCCCGGGCCACCAGATTTCCATGGCACCGCCGCTTTATGATGAAGCGGTCGAATATACCGATGGAACCCCGGCAACCCTGGAACAGCATGCACGTGACGTTGTTGCCTTCCTGAACTGGACGGCACAGCCGGAACTTGAAGCCCGCAAGGAGCTTGGCCTTAAGGTCATCCTGTTCCTGATCGTGCTGACGGCGATGCTGTATGCGGTGAAACGCAAAATCTGGCGCGATATCGAACATTAAGTTCGGTCATCTGCCCAAGACCTTTGAACAGGCCATCCGTCGTTCGGATGGCCTGTTTGTTTTTGCGCATCTGATGCGCAATCATGGTATTTGACCGCGCTTATCCCATGCCATTGAATGGCGTTCGGCATCGAGCCCGCCCCAATGAAAGCGCCCCGGCATGACCAGTGATCAATTCGCCCTTTATTTTCTGGCAGTCTTTATCGCCACCCTGACCCCCGGCCCGGCCATCATGCTGGGCATTACCAACAGCATCCGGTTCGGCCCGCGTGCGTCGCTGATCGGGGCGCTGGGCTGTGTGACGGGGACCGGGCTTATGGGGTTGTTATCCGCACTGGGTCTGGGCGCGCTGATCATGACATCGGGCGTGCTGTTTTCGATCATCCATTATGTCGGCGCGGGCTATCTGATCTGGCTGGGCATCAAGTTCTGGCGCGACAGCAGACTGCCCGCCGTCGAAGGGGTCAACAGCACCGAACCCAAACGCACGCCGGGTATCTTGCGCCTTTATGTTCAGGGTTTCATCGTTTCGGCAAGCAATCCCAAGGCCATTGCGTTCTTTACCGCGCTGTTCCCGTTATTCATTGACCATAATGCGCCGCTGATTTCGCAATTTGCCATCATGGATACGACATTTGTCATCATGTCGTTTTCATCGATCATGGCCTATTCGATGTTTGCCGCCCGGTCGCGCCAGTTCCTGACCGGGAATGGCAAGAAATGGTTCCAGCGCATTTCAGGCAGCATCTTTGTCAGTTTCGGGATCGGGCTTGCGGTTTCGGCGCGCTAGGCCGAGACAACCAAAGCAGAAAGCCGAATCATGCAGCCAATGCAGGCACGGGCAACAGCAGAACGAACCGGCACCTAATAGGTGAAATAATCAACAACCAGCCGGTCTATTTCGCCCTGGTTGCGCATGTCAGCCAGGGCCTTGTCGAGGTCATCGGCGAACTGATCGCGCCAGGGCCACTGGTTATCCGGGTCCGGGCCATAGGCGACAAAGCCGAATTCCTGCCCGATGATGGCGGTTTCGTTGAACAGGCGCGCCATGTTCTTGTCGATGGCAAGTTCGCGCATTCCCGCCAGAATGGCCATGCGTTCATTGACATAGCAATCAACCCGCCCGGCCATCAGAAAACGCAGGTTGCTGGCGGTTGTGTTGGCTTCTTCAAGGGTGATGTCACCGGCATCGACCATGTCAAAGAATGCCTCGCCCGCCAGTCGATAGCCGGCATTATTGGCAAAACGGGCATCCTTGAAATCGCGCGGAAAGACTTTGAGATCGTGGCTGTGGGCGTAATCATTGCTGCACAGGACGACGACCGTTTCACGCAGGATCGGGATCGAATAGCGGTCAATCCAGTCGCGGTCCTTGCGCGCATAGGGCGGGAAAAACCCCATGATCTTGCCATCCTTGAGCAATTCCATGCCACGGCGAAACGGCACGCTGACAATATCGAGATGATATTGCGGCATTCTGGCGAAGGCCTTTTTGAGGATGCGCACATAGATGCCTTCGGCGCCGGTTCCGTCAAAATAGGCATAGGGACGGTTGCTGTCTTCGGCATAAAGGGTAATCGTGCGCGGAATATTGCTGCTTTGGACCGGCTCGGCGCGGGCGCAAAGCGATGTGGTCAGCACAGCCCCGACCAGCATGCACCCCGTAAAGCGGACAGCATTTTGCACAGCATTTCTGAAATTCATGCCCCTATTATGGGGGAAGACTGCACGGGTCTGTCAATTGTCATGAGGTAACAGATCATTGCAGATCAATGCCGATCATTGCCGATCCGGGCGCCAAACCGGCCCGGACATCATGCGGGCTTGTCGGTCCGATCCGTAAGCGCCGCATCATCGGCGGCATCGGCGACATCGACCATAGCGGACCGCGATGACAGGACGTGGTCCTTTTGATGCTGATGATTGCCTTCGGCCGGGCGAAGGGGCGGTACGGTTACCGGAATGTGGACCAGACGGCGCTTGCGCGACGGGGTGCCGGTGCTGGCATAAAGCTGTTTGCCGGCTTCGACGATCGAGACACCGGCAAAGGCCTTGAACAGGCGCGATCCGATATTTTCAAACAGCTGCGACCAGCGCAGGAACAGGCGGCGCTGGGTCGGTGGCAGGAACAGCGCGCGGCTGTGCTGAACCGGCAGGAACATGTTTTCGCGCATCAGGTTTTGCAATTGGGACACGCTATAGGGATGGCCATAGCCAAACGGCGTCTTTTCCGACCAGGACCACAGCGAGCTTCGGTTCGGAGTCACGACCACGATCCGGCCATTGGGCGTCAAGACCCGCCAGCATTCGCGCATCAGACGGCGCATGGAATCGGAATGTTCGACCAGATGGACCAGCAGAATGCGATCAACCGAACTGTCCGGCAGCGGCAGCATGGTTTCTTCGGTCAGGGCGACACGGTTTTCTTCGTCCACGGGCCAGTGCACGCAGCCCTGACGGGCGGGCATGAAGGCCATAACGCGTTCGGCCTCGCCGATAAAGGGGCGCAGATAGGGCGTGGCATAGCCAAAGCCCAGCACCCGCATGCCCCGCACATCCGACCACATGACGCGCAGGCGCCTGCGGATCAGGCGACGGGCGGCCTGACCGATACTGCTGGCATAAAAACGGTGAAGATCAACGACATCCTGCGGCATTCGGTAAACCTATCATCCCCTTTGCGGCACGGAAACATCTTTGCAGACAGTTCGGTCCCGACCCTAGCATAGAATGTCAAAATCTTTGGATTTTGGGTGATTGTTTCAAGACAGTCCTTGCTGATAGTCTTGGGGCAATTACACAAATTCAGTGCAGAGGTACGCCATGGCCGCGGGCGAAGTGATCGTTATTCCGTGTCTTTCAGACAATTACACCTATCTTGTGCGCTGTCATTACAGCGACGTCACCGCCGTGATTGATCCGGGCGAAGCAGCCCCGGTGATTGCCGCCCTTGAAGAACGGGGCTGGAACCTTGATCTGGTGATCAATACCCATCACCACCATGACCATATTGGCGGCAATGGCGAACTGATTGAAAAATACGGGGCGAAGCTTTTGGGTCCGGCGGCGGAAAGTGCGCGCATTCCCAATATGGATGAAACATGCGCCGAGGGGGATCAGGTTCTGATCGGGGATCTCAAGGGGCGGGTCTTTGACGTTCCGGGTCATACCAGCGGCCATATTGCGTTTTATTTCCCGGCGGTTACTGCGCTGTTTTCGGGCGACAGCCTGTTTGCGCTGGGCTGCGGGCGGTTGTTTGAAGGCACACCGGCACAGATGTGGGATTCCCTTTGCAAGTTCCGCGATCTTCCGGGCAGCACCCAGGTCTATTGCGGGCATGAATATACCCAGTCCAATGCGCGCTTTGCCAAAACCATCGAACCGGATAATCCGATCCTGATTGCACGCTGTCAGGATATTGACGGGCTGCGCGCGCGCAATTTGCCGACCATTCCATCGCGTCTGGATGTCGAGCTTGCGACCAACCCGTTCCTGCGGGCTGATGAGCCGTCGCTTGCCGCAGCAATCGGCATGAGCGGCCAAAGCCCGGTCGATATCTTTGCCGAGATCCGCAAGCGCAAGGACAGTTTCTAGGATCAGGGTCCGGGTCTGGGTCTGGGTCCGGGGTTATTGCATCTGCTTGAACAGGACATTCTGATCAAGCAGATAGCGCGAGAATAAAGGCAGGCTTGCCGCCCCGATGGCACGCGCGGCACTGCCGACCTGGCCCTGTTCGATATGGGGGCGTTCGATGCCCTGAAGGTCAAGGTCGCTGGTGGCCGCCCGGGTTGCCGCGACCAGCCGGGCACAGACATCAGGCGGAAAGCCGCCATCGACAATCACCGCTTCAAAATCGATCACCGAACAGACCGAGGTAATGGCGATTGCCAGACTGCGTGCGGTGTGGCTGATCCAGATATCAAGGGTTTCACCCAGCGTGTTCCAATAGTCCGGGTCGCGCCACAGCATGGCGGGATCACGGCCGTCGCGGGTCAGCATATCTTCAAGCACAAAGATCGATGCCTGATCGATCAGTTGGCTGGGATGGCCGCTGCGCGAGGAAACCGGCATTGATCCGAAAGCCCCGGCATTGCCGGTACGCCCGGCATAAAGCGCCTGATTGAGCACCACGCCACCGCCGATAAATGATCCGATAAAGAAATAGGCAAAGTCGGCATAGTTCGGACCAAGGCCAAAGACCAGTTCGGCCCCGCAGGCGGCGGTCGCGTCATTTTGCTGAAAGACCGGGAAGGGCACGATGGCGCCGATGGTGTCGATCAGATCGACTTCGCGCCAGGCATTCATGTCTTCGACCGGGGCGCCGACTTCATCCACCCAGTTCCAGAGTTCAAACGGGGCGGCAATGCCGATCCCGGCAATGCGGTTGCGCTGATCCGTGCCAAGACCGGCGGTGATGCGGTCAATCGAGTCCCGGACAAATTGGCGGATGCCATCGGGGGTCGGGTATTTGTAGGCTTCCTTGAGCGACGCCCGCACGGTGCCGACAAAATCCAGCAGGATCAGTTCGGCACTGCGCCGGCCGATCTTCAGACCATAAGAAAATACCCCGTCAGGATTAAGCGCCATCGGGACTTTGGGTTTGCCGACCTTGCCGCGGACCGGGGTGCCGCGTTTGAGCAATCCGTCCTTTTCAAGGGCGCGCATGATCACGGACACCGTTTGGGCCGAAAGCCCCGAAAGCCTTGCAATATCGGCCTTTGACAGACCGGCATTGCGGCGGACCAGCGACAGGACAAGCCGTTCATTATAGGCGCGCACACGCAGCTGATTGGCGCCACCGCCCGGATGCAGCGGACGTGCTGCCTGATCTTCCGCCCCTGTTTGGTCGGGGCTGGTCGATATGGTTTGCGTCATCTGGTCCTCCCACTCGGGTCCTTTAATGCCCGATTGCGGTTCAGAGTGACAGGATTAATTAATAAATCAACCGGATTTATTAATTGACAGCCCCGCCGGATTGGTGTGTGCTAGGCGGCAGACAGGTTGAAGGCCCTGAAGAAAATGCGCGCCACGATCTGTTGGAAAACAAATGGTGCTGGTCGAAACCGATCAGCCATTCAGGTTCATCCCTGGGAGGAAACACATGAAAAAAGCACTTCTTGGCGCAACCCTTGGTGCGCTTGCTCTTGGCCTTTCGGCTGCCCCCAATGCGGCACAGGCTGCCGATATCGGGGCCTGCCTGATTACCAAAACCGACATCAACCCGTTCTTTGTCAAAATGAAAGAAGGGGCTTCGGCCAAGGCCGAGGAACTTGGCATCGATCTTTCGACCTATGCCGGGAAAATCGATGGCGACCATGAAACACAGGTCCAGGCCATCGAGTCCTGCATTGCATCGGGGGCCAAGGGTATTCTTCTGACCGCATCGGACACCAAGGCGATTGTGCCGGTGGTCAAAAAGGCCCGCGATGCCGGGCTGCTTGTGATTGCGCTTGATACGCCGCTTGAACCGATCGATGCGGCCGATGCAACCTTTGCCACTGACAATTTCAAGGCAGGCGAGCTGATTGGTCAGTGGGCGGCGGCCAAACTGGGTGACAAGGCAAGTGATGCGAAAATCGCGCTGCTTGATCTGTCGCCAAGTGCGCCGTCGGTCGATGTCTTGCGCGATCAGGGCTTCATGAAAGGTTTCGGGATCGACATCAAGGACCCCAACAAGATCGGGGACGAGGATGACGCCCGGATCGTTGGTCACGACGTGACCAGCGGCAATGAGGAAGGTGGCCGCAAAGCCATGGAAAACCTTATGCAGCGCGACCCGGATATCAATGTTGTCTATACGATCAACGAACCGGCCGCGGCGGGTGCCTATGAGGCGCTCAAGGCATTTGGCATGGAAGAAGGCGTTCTGATTGTTTCGGTCGATGGCGGCTGCCCGGGTGTGGCCAACGTCAAGGATGGCGTGATTGGTGCGACCTCCCAGCAATATCCGCTTCTGATGGCGTCCAAGGGAATCGAAGCAATCAAGGCATGGGCGGATAGCGGTGAAAAACCCCAGAATTCGCAGGGCCTGAACTTCTATAACACCGGCGTCAATCTTGTGACCGACCAGCCTGTTGACGGCGTGCCGTCAATCAGCGTTGCCGAGGGCACGGATCGCTGCTGGGGTTAAGGATCCCTTCCGCTTCGAAGGAGGGCGGCAAGAAGTTCGCCCTCCTTGTCCCACTTTAGATTACACTTGGTCGACATCCGCAAACCAAACCGGTCATCAGAACCGGACGGATGACTTCCGGGCCGTGCGTGCACCCTGCCCCGCACAGACCCGAACCAGGTCGGGAGGAACAGATGAGCGATACAGCTCAATCGTCACGCAAAAAACAGGATTTCGAGCAGTCGCTTGAATCCAGTGACCGCTCCATTGCAACATTCGAACACAAATCACGCAGCCTGTTTGACAATGTGCAGCATTTCCTGCACGGCAACCCGACGATGGTGCCGGTGATCGTTCTGATCGCGTCCATCGTGATTTTCGGCTTTGTTGCAGGCAGCAAATTCTTTTCACCCTTTAACCTGTCGCTGATCATGCAGCAGGTCTCGATCATCGGGATTCTGGCCGCGGCACAAAGCCTTGTCATCCTGACCGCGGGCATCGATCTTTCGGTCGGGGCGATCATGGTTCTGATGTCGGTGATCATGGGCCAGCTTGCCATTACCCTTGGCGTGCCCGCCCCGATTGCGATCATTGCGGGCTGTATCGGGGGGATTGCGGCCGGGGGGCTTAACGGTTTTCTGGTCACCCGGATCAAGTTGCCACCTTTCATCGTCACACTGGGCACCTGGAATATTTTCTTTGCGCTTAATCTGTGGCTTTCGGGCGCGCAGTCGATCCGCAGCCAGACGCTTGATGAAATTGCCCCGCTTTTGAAATTCTTTGGCGAAAGCATCGCGCTTGGCGGGGCACGCATCACCTATGGGTCGATCCTGATGCTGGTGATTTTCGGAGTGCTTTGGTACATCCTGAACCATACCAGCTGGGGGCGGCATGTTTATGCGATTGGCGATGACAAGGAAGCCGCCGAGCTTTCGGGCATCCGCACCAACCGTACCCTGATCATGGTTTATGGCCTGGCCGGACTTGTATGCGGCATCGGGGCATGGGCATCGATCGGACGTGTCGGATCGGTTTCACCACAAAGCTTTCAGGAAGCCAACCTTCAATCGATTACCGCAGTTGTGATTGGCGGCATCTCGCTGTTTGGCGGGCGCGGGTCGATCATCGGTCCGCTGATCGGGGCGCTGATTGTTGGCGTGTTCAATTCCGGGCTTCGCTTGGCGGGGGTGGATGTTCTGTGGCAGGTCTTTGCCATTGGCTGGCTGACCATCATTGCCGTGGCCATTGACCAGTGGATCAGAAAGGTGTCGTCATGAGCAACACAACAAAACCGGTTCTTCGGGCACGCGGGATTGTCAAACGCTATGGCCGGGTAACCGCACTTGATCATGCCGATTTCGATCTTTATCCCGGCGAGGTCCTGGCCGTTATCGGTGATAACGGGGCGGGGAAATCATCGCTGATCAAGGCGCTTTCCGGGGCGATCACGATTGATGAAGGCAGCATCGAACTAGATGGCAAGCCGATCGGTTTCACATCGCCGATGGAGGCCCGCGAAGCCGGGATCGAGACGGTTTATCAGAACCTTGCGCTGTCACCGGCCCTGTCGATTGCCGATAACATGTTCATGGGGCGCGAGCTTCGCAAAAAAGGCTTCATGGGCAAATATTTCGGTGCACTTGATCACAAGGAAATGCAGCGGCTGGCACGTGAAAAGCTGTCCGAGCTTGGCCTGATGACCATTCAGAACATCAACCAGGCGGTCGAGACCCTTTCTGGGGGGCAACGCCAGGGGGTTGCGGTCGCACGGGCAGCGGCATTCGGATCGCGCGTCGTGATCATGGATGAACCGACCGCCGCCCTTGGTGTGAAGGAAAGCCGGCGTGTGCTGGATCTGATTGCCGATGTGAAGGCGCGCGGCATGCCGATTGTGCTGATTTCGCACAATATGCCCCATGTGTTCGAGGTCGCGGACCGCATTCATGTCCATCGGCTGGGCAAACGGCTTTGTACCATCAAGCCCGATGATTACAGCATGTCCGATGCGGTTGCCTTCATGACCGGGGCCATGGAACCACCCGCGGCGGATGCCGCCACCTGATCCGATGATGGTTGACCCGACACTGATATGACACCAGACCGGGCGGGGCAGAATGACCCAAAGCAGCACCCCTGCCCCGCCCGTTCAAAAACAAAAACCCACAAGACATCAATTCCAGAAGACCCAACCCAGATGACACCCGACATTGACGAACTGGCGGCGATGATCCGCGCACAACAAACTGATGATCAGCGCATCCTGGTTGCGATCATCGGGGCACCAGCATCGGGCAAATCACATTTGTCCGACCGGCTTTATCACCATCTGGGGGGTGATGAAGCCGGTGCTGCTGTTGTGCCGATGGATGGTTTTCATTTTGATGATGCGATCCTGAAACAGCGCGGGCTGTTATCGCGCAAGGGCGCGCCGCACACCTTTGATGTCGGGGGATTGAGACGCATCCTGCTTGCGCTGCGTGATAGCCCAGATGAAGAGATCTATGTGCCGGTTTTTGACCGCGCACTTGAAATATCACGCGGATCGGCACGCGCCATTTCGCCGCGCCACCGCATCATTCTGGTCGAAGGCAATTACCTGTTGCTTGATCAGGAACCATGGAACGGGCTTCACGGGCTTTTTGATCTGTCGGTATTTCTTGAAGTGCCTGAAGAAACCCTGCGCGCACGCCTGATTGACCGGTGGCAGGGCCTTGGCTTTGACCATCAATCAGCAATCACCAAAGCCGAGCATAATGATCTGCCCAATGCCTTGACGGTTGCCAGATCCAGCAAACCGGCCACCATCACAATCACAAACGTGTAATGAAATCCCCGTCAAGCAGGATGCGGGTCAGCCAGTCGATGACGGCGCGGACTTGGGGCAGATGGCGTTTTTCCTGATGGGTTAGAAGCCAGACTTCGCGGCCGGTCGGGTGATATGTATCGAGGCATCTGAGAAAGTCGATGCGATCCCCGACGCATCGGGGCAAAAGGGCGCAACAGGCGTGCCCCGTCATCATTGAAACCATGATCGATCCGCGATTGGCATAGCCGATGACCGTCCGGTCGGGGAAATGATCGGCCAGCCATTTTTGTTCGGGCTTGTCGGCAAAGAATTCGTCAAGGTCGATCCATGGCAGGGTTTGCGGATCCACCGCGGTTGCCGGCAGCCCGTTCGGATTGCAATAGATGCCATATTCAAGATAACCGAGCTTGCGGATATGAAACGCCCCGCTATCGGGTCGGGCCAGGCGGATGGCGATATCGGTTTCACGTTGTGGCAGACTGAGATTGCGGTTGGCCCCGATCAGTTCCAAAGCAATTTTCGGAAAGCGTTGATGCAGATCGGCGATATGCGGGGCGACGCAATCTTGTAAAATCGCATCAACCCCGGTCAGGCGCACAATGCCGCCAACAGCCCCGTCAGCCTGTTCGGAAACCGGATCGCGTGTCAGCAAATCCGATACCGTGTCCTGCATGTGCCGGGCGGTTTGCAACAGGACCTGCGCACGGGCGGTTGGTACCAGCACACGACCATCGCGGTGCAAAATGGCATAGCCCACCCATTCTTCCAGCCGGGCAATGCGGCGCGCCACCGTCGTCTGGTTCACCCCGAGTTCACGGGCAGCGGCACTCATATTCCCGGCCTGACAGACATGGGCAAAGGTCCGCAATCCTTCCCAATCAAGTGACATCATACATTCCACTGATCTGCATTTTTGCAGATTATAATCGAATTATTGCCGATGGATAATGCAATTTCGCAGAGACATGATGGGGCATCAGCGAAACAACCGAAGGATGCCGAAAATGACTGCGAAAACCATTTTTGATCTTGCCGGGGCAAGTCTTGTGACCGGAACACCCGATGATGCCGCCCTGATCGTCATTGACGCACAGGAAGAATACCGCAGCGGCAAACTGCAACTGTCGGGTCTTGAGCCCGCACTGGCCAATATTCAGAAACTTCTGAGCCATTGGCGGGCACAGGGCGGGACCGTTATCCATATTCAGCATCACGCAACCGGCCTGTTTGATCCAAGCGGCCCCTATGCCGCGATCATGGCCGAGGTTGCGCCCAAGGAGGGTGAGGCAATCCTGACCAAATCGGTCCCAAGTTCGTTTGGCGGCACCGGACTTGACGAACTGTTGCAACAGGGCGGTTTCAAGCAGCTGGTGATCACCGGCTTCATGACACATGTTTGTGTATCAACCACCGCCCGGGTCGCCGATGAAAAGGGGTTTGGGGTCACGGTGGTATCGGATGCCACCACCACGCGCGATCTGCCCGATGCCATCAGCGGCAAGGCAATACCGGCCGCTGACCTGCATCGCCACGAACTGACCATGCTGGGTGATACCTTTGCCAAGATCGTCTCGACCAGGGATGTATTGGCAGCCTGATCCCGGATAGACAAAACGCCCCGCAAATTTGTCTGCGGGGCGTTGTTTTGATCCGGCGCAGGCGGGATCAGAACATGTGCTGACCGCCATTGATCGACAGGCAGGAACCGGTGATGAAGCCGGAATTCGGGCCGCAAAGATACAGGATCGCCTGGGCGATTTCGTCGGCTTCGCCCAGTCGGCCGACCGGGATTTTGGCAACGATACCTTCGAGAACCTTTTCCGGGACAGCCGCCACCATGTCGGTATTGATATAGCCCGGCGCGATGGTGTTGACCGTAATGCCCTTGCGCGCGACTTCCTGGGCAAGGGCCTTGGTAAAGCCGTGCACACCGGCCTTGGCCGCGGAATAGTTGGTCTGGCCGAACTGACCGGCCTGCCCGTTGATCGAGGAAATATTGACAATGCGGCCAAAGCCGCGGGCCCGCATGCCTTCAAGAACCGGTTTGGTCATATAGAATAGCGAGCTGAGATTGGTTTCGATCACCGCATGCCATTGTTCGGTTTCCATTTTATGCATGAAACCGTCACGGGTGATGCCGGCATTGTTGATCAGAATATCGATCGGGCCAATATCGGCCTCGACCTTGGCGATGCCAGCCGCACAGCCATCGGGATCCGCGACGCTCCATTTGCAGGTTGCAATGCCTGTTTCATCGCTGAAGGCCTTTGCGGCCTCGTCATTGCCAGCATAGTTTGCAACAACGGTATAGCCCGCATCCTTGAGCGCCAGGCTGATTGCCTTGCCAATACCGCGCGTTCCACCGGTTACCAGTGCTGTTTTTGTCATGGTCGCCTCCCTAAACTTCGTTCATCAAGCCTGTCTTCATAACGAGTCTCGTAGTTTGCCCTTCTACGACGCACGTAACTTTAATCCATAAACTACCTTATATATGTAATTTTATTACTTCTCCATGATCTATGTCAGCCGGTCGGTTTAGTCTTTCGTCGCACTGCAGCATGACTTTCTGAAATGCAAACGGGGCCTCCCCCATTCAAGAGGACGCCCCGCGCAGCAGAAAATTCAGTCAGAAACTTGCGTTAGCGCTCGACGCACAGCGCAACTCCCATGCCGCCACCGATGCAAAGCGTCGCGAGACCTTTTTTCGCGTCGCGTTTCTGCATTTCATACAGCAGCGTGGTGAAGACACGTGCGCCCGATGCCCCGATCGGATGGCCAAGCGCAATCGCACCGCCATTGACATTGACCTTGTCGGTATCCCAGCCCATGTCGCGATTGACCGCAATTGCCTGGGCGGCAAAGGCTTCGTTGGCTTCGATCAGGTCAAGGTCGGCGGCCGACCAGCCGGCTTTTTCAAGGGCCTTTTTCGAGGCCGGGATCGGACCTGAGCCCATGATGGCCGGATCAACACCCGCCGTCGCCCAGCTTTTGATTGTTGCAAGCGGGGTCAGGCCACGTTTGGCGGCTTCGGCTGCGGACATCACAACAAGGGCAGCAGCCCCGTCATTGATGCCCGATGCGTTGCCGGCCGTGACCGTGCCTTCCTTGTCAAAGGCCGGGCGCAGTTTGGCCATGCCTTCGGCAGTTGCACCATGGCGCGGATATTCATCGGTATCAAAGACGATATCGCCCTTGCGGTTGGCGATGGTTACCGCAGCGATTTCATCATTGAAACGACCGGATTTCTGGGCGGCTTCGGCCTTGTTCTGGGAACCGGCTGCAAAGGCGTCCTGTTCTTCGCGCGAGATACCCCATTTGGCGGCAATGTTTTCAGCCGTATTGCCCATGTGATAGCCGTTGAAAGCGCACCACAGGCCGTCCTTGATCATGCTGTCGATGAATTTGACATCGCCCATTTTATGCCCGGCGCGCAGATGTGCGACATGGGTTGAAAGCGACATGTTTTCCTGACCACCGGCAACCACGATATTGGCGTCCCCGGTCATGATCTGCTGGGCGGCAAGGGCCACCGTGCGCAGACCCGAACCACAGACCTGGTTGATCAAAAAGGCGGTTGCGCGATCCGAGATGCCCGCACCGATGGCGGCCTGACGGGCGGGGTTCTGCCCCTGCCCCCCTGTGAGAACCTGGCCGAGGATGACTTCATCCACCGCGTCCCCTTCAACGCCCGCGCGTTCCAGTGCAGCCTTGATGGCAACAGCACCCAGATCATGTGCCGGCGTATTCGCCAGCGTACCACTGAATGCGCCGATTGGTGTACGTGCTGCACCCACAATTACGACGTCGGTCATGAAACCCTCCGATTATTCCTGATTACGTTTCCCTGGACCGGGCAACGATTTTTCATTTCTGCCCAGACATGGTCCTGTGACGATATTATCGCACTGCAACAATTTTCCAAGCATTGATGCCTACCACTTTCGGACAGCCCCGCCGGACTACACCCCAAAGCCGATTTACGCCACGTCTTTGCATAACCTGTGATTAAGAGTGTGCGCCTTGCGCCCCTAGATCGCAAGCCCCGGTTCATCTTTTAGGACTTCTGTCACAATATAGGTCCGGTACCAGACGATATTGTCATCGGCGTCAAAAAGAGTTTCACACAGGGCGGTATATTCGGCCATGTCACGCATATGCAAAACCAGAACGCCGGTGACCTCGCCGGTGACAAGGTAGCATTGCTGAACAGCGGCGAGGTCGCGGACCTTGGCAATGAAGCCCTGGCGATAACGATTACCGTGCCGGTGGAATTCAAGATTGATCACCGCGGTCAGGGGCCGACCGACAAAGGCCGGATCAATGACCGCGACTGTTTTGCGAATCACCCCGTTTTCACGCAGCCTGGCGACCCGGCGCAAGCAGGCCGATGGCGAAAGGCCGATCCGTTCGGCCAGTTCGGCATTGGGGATGTCTGCATCTGTCTGCAACAGACGCAGGATTTTCATATCGATCTGATCCAGTTCGGCCATAGATACGCAACTCCAAAGCGCGATTTCACCACATAACGCTGCCACATTGCGTGCGTTTGCGCAAATTCGCCGCCCACCCATCGGGAACGCATGGCATGATCCGGGCATCAGAGACCCTCGCCCACCAGCGAACAAATCGAGATGACAGGTTTGCCCCCTGTCAAAGACTGTCAAAGAACGGGATGGACAGACCGGCATCTTTGCCCCAGAGATGCCGGGAAGATCATTCAGTCGAACTGCCACCGCCCCAACCGCAACCTGTTCGGATGTGATCCTTGCGCGCACCAAAGGGCCCGCCACATCATGACCAACGGATAACCGCCCCGATGACCCGTGCCACGCAACGTTATGTTTTTGATCTGATCAATCGCAGCCAGAAGCTTTTCATCACCCTGATGAAGGTGATGCTGCCGGTGATGATCATTGTCCGCATTGCCGAGGAATTCGGCGCGATCAAGGTGGCGTCGGATCTTTTGACGCCGGTGATGTCATTGATCGGGTTGCCGGCCGAGGCGGGCCTGATCTGGGCGACCTGTGCGCTGGTCAGCATGTATGGCGCGGTTGGGGCCTTTATCGGGTTGTCGGCCCATCTTGATATGACGGCCGCACAGTTAAGCGCGCTTTGCGCCATGATGCTGTTTGCCCATGGTCTTCCGGTCGAACAGGCGATTGTCAAACGGGCCGGTGCCAGCCTGATTGCGACCACGGCCCTTCGGGTCGGGGCGGCCATCGGGTATGGCGCATTGGTCACATGGGTCAGCAACATGACAGGCTGGCTGTCCGAGCCGGTGGATTTTTCATGGATGGCCGGCAGCACGGTCAATGAAACCGCATCCGGGCTTGCCGGTTGGGGGGACTGGGTGGTGCAGACCGTCAAATCGCTGATTGTCAGTTTTGCCGTGATTACCGCGCTTCTGGTGGTACTGGATGTCATGAAGGTCACGGGGCTTACCGACAAGTTCACCCTTGCCCTGTCGCCGATCTTGCGGGTTTCGGGCCTGTCGCGTGATGTCGCCCCGGTCACGACCATTGGTGTGTTGCTGGGCCTGACATTTGGCGGGGCGCTGATCATTGATGATGCGCGCAAGAACAATTACCCGCCGCGCACGCTGTTCCTGTCACTGAGCTGGTTGTCGCTGTCGCATTCATTGATCGAGGATACGGCGATCATGCTGGCACTTGGTGCCGATATCTGGGTGGTTCTGGTCGGGCGGGTGATCCTGACCCTGATCATCATCGCCCTTCTGGCCCGCCTGACCATCCGCTGGGACCGCAAACCCGACCCTAAACCCGATCAACTGGTGACCGATACATCAGGCTGATTATGGCGCGGGCTGATTATGGGACGGGTCTGTCACCTGCCAACCATTTCGCCACCGGTTCCCACGTTGATTTTTCGGCGCGCGATCCGACCATCATGCCTATATGGCCGCTTGACGGGTGAAGTTCGGTGCGCAGATCTTCGGGGAAGGCATCAAACAGGGCCTGCGCACTTTCGGGCGGCACGATGCGGTCATTTTCCGGAATGACCGCCAGCACCGGACAGGACAAATCCGCCGGATTGATATCAATGCCGTCAATCTGCCATTCGCCCTTGGCCGGCTTGTTTTCGACATACCAGCCGATCAGGCAATCGACCGACACCCGACGCGTTAACGGCACCCCGTCATTAAGCCAGTCTTCAAGGGCGACAAAATCATGGGCCCGGGCGGAATCGGTTGCCATCTGACCAAAACGGCGGAACTTTTCGCCAATCATGAAGGGATCGAGGCTGGCAAACAGGCTTTGCAGCACATCGACCGGCAAGGTGTCATGAATGGCCAGCATATGGGGCAGTGACGGCGCAAAGGCGGCCGCAATGCGCGACTGGGTCGGGCCGGCCGCCATGAAGTCCCACGGGGTGGCGAGCAAAACAAGCTTTGAAACCTGTGCCGGGTCCAGAAGTGTCGCCGCCAGTGCCAGCACCCCGCCCATGCAATAGCCGACCACCGGAACCGGCCCGCCATTCATATCGGCGACATCCTGAAGGATGGTTACAAGACGGGCCGCGATATAGTCATCAAGTCCGAAATTGGCTTCATCAAGCCCCGGATAGCCCCATTCAACCAGAAGCGGGCGATAGCCGCATTTGGCGAGATAGCGGGCAAAGCTGCGTTTCTCATTGAGATCAAGGATATAGCCGCGATTGACCAGCGATGGCACCAGCAACACATATTTGCCCGCCGCCTGATCATCATCGGGGTTCAGGGCACCATAATCATATACACGGGTCGATCCGTCTTCCCAGGTGACCGGAATATCGCCATCGGCCCCGTCGCGCGGGCGGCGATAAGGATGGCGCTGATAGGACCGCACCCCGTCATGAAATCCGGCATGCCGGTCAAAGGCGACACGATCCAGGGCCTGGGCGATATCGTCAGGATGGAAGGCTTCAATCTCGCGAAGGAGGTTTTCCGCCTGTTCCTTCAGTTCCGGCTTCCAGGGCAGCAATTGTTTCAGAAAGATCGGCAATGCGGCGCGCGAGCTGAGCCAGCTCGTCATCTCGACTGCCATGTGCATCGGAAGCGGCCGTGGCCCTGCCCGTTTCTGACTTTGCCTTTTTGGCGGAAGCGGTTTTGGTCGCATCGGACTGATCATTCTTCCCCTGCCCCTTTGCAGCATTTTTTGCAGCCGTCGTCTTTTTACGTGATTTGGCCGGTGACGGCCGATCGTCCGGTGTCGCCGCGGCTGGCGGTGCCGCCGCCGCAGGCGATGCGTTTCCGGTAGTCCCAGTAGTCCCGGTAGCCCCGCCAGTCCCGGCATCAGCTTTTTCGGCGGTGTCTGTTTTGTGATCCGCAGCTTTGTCATTCGAACCGGGCGCAGTTGCCGCACCGGGCTTCATGCCGGTCATGCCCGACATGCCGGCCATTTCCGCCATTCCGGGCGGGAACGGCATCACACCGCCAAAGGGCTGTGACGGCAAATCGCGGGCGGCCTTTGCCATTTGATCCATCATTGCCATCAGCGGGTTGGACGCCGCCGCCCCCATCGCCCCGGCAAACGGATGGGTCGATTTTGGGTCGGCCTGTTGGCCCATGGCCATTTGCCCTATCAGCTTGCCCCAGGCTTCGAACCCTTCGCCCATGCGGGTGGTATCCGCCCCCAGGGATGCATAAAGACGCCCGATCGCGCTTGCGGCATCGGCCCCGTCGGCGGTTGCCGCGACCTGTTCACGCCACAGGGCCAGGAAACGGGTGGCAAGATGTTCGAGTTTTTCGTCATCCGATGATGGATCAGATGCGGGCGAAGGTTGATCCGAACTTTCCGGGTGATCCCGGTTGTCCTTTCCGGTCGTCATGGGTGCGGCCTTTTTGCGGTCCCTGATACAAAGCCTTTGTTCTGGCAAATACTATAGATCGTTGGCTGCTCGGGGAAAGCGAATTCCCGTGCTGCGCAGCAATAAACGATATCGCAAGTTGTTTTTCGCACCGCACTTCGCGTTGAATACTGGACACATTGGAAAAATCGCGGCAATCTTGTTGTCTTCTGAGCGAATGCAAAATCGAAAATGCTGCGCAACATCGTAAATTGTGCACACGCAAATCAGGCAGAAAGCCACCGTTACAAACATTCGCCAACCAGACGTCCGGGAAACAGGGAAGCAGGAAAGACGCCATGACCACCAAGAAATCAGATGATCAGGACCGCATCGTAATCAAGAAATATGCGAACCGCCGTCTCTATAACACGGCCACCAGTTCCTATGTGACGCTTGATCACCTTTCACAGATGGTCAAAGAAAATACCGACTTTGTGGTCTATGACGCCAAGTCGGGCGAAGACATCACCCGTCCGGTGCTGACCCAGATCATCGTCGAGGAAGAGAACAAGGGGCAGAACCTTTTGCCGATCAGCTTCCTGCGCCAGTTGATCGGGTTCTATGGCGACAGCCTTCAGGGGCTTGTGCCAAGCTACCTTGAACAGGCGATGCGCGCCTTTGGCCATAATCAGGAACAGATGCGCGAATATATGCAGGGCACGATGCAGGGCATGTTCCCGTTCGGCCAGTTCGAGGAAATGAACAAACAGAATATCGCGCTGTTTGAACAGACGATGAAAATGTTCTCGCCATTCCTTCAGGAAAATGAAAATGGCGGACAGCCCGGTGCCACCCCGACCAAACCGACCGCGCCTGCAAGCGCGCCGTCCGATGCGTCCCTTAACGAGCTTAAAAGCCAGCTTGAAGCGATGCAGGCACAGCTTAACAGTCTGGCCGGTGGCAAGTCCGACAAATAGGCATCAATCGTCACAGACGACAGAATTCAAAAGCGGGGTCGCATCGGGCGATCCCGCTTTTTTTATGCCGACAATCACCAGTCGCCTTGATCGACAAGGCGCGATGACATGCCGGTCGGCAAGACGCGCGTGACATCAGGGGATTTGGCGCCGCGATGCGGGATCAGACGTGTCAGGCACCAGGATACTCTTCCCGTGACTGGTCCATGACCATCCCAGCGATCCCCGACGGCTATCCCCAAGTGCATCCCAACCAATATCCGAACTCATATTCAAACGCTTATCCCCCATGGCCACTCTCGCCCTCCGGGCAGCCTTGGGCATCCGGGGGGGCATCCGGCAACCTACCCCGTCATGCTTACCGCCCGTGAGAAGCAGACGGGTGCCGTCTGTGTCGACGGATGCCGGTTGGCCTTGTGCTGGCGCGCCGGTCTTCCGCATATCCATGCCTAAGCCAAAGACCACGACCAAAGACCTTGCCCGTTGCTTGGCCCTTGATGCCTGGTGGCTGGTAGCTGGCGGATCTTGTCTTTTGCCGCGTGCTGCTTTGCTGCGGCAATGGGGGACCGCATCTGTCGGCAGAATTCTTGCATAAACTTTTTGTTAACTCTTTG
Organism: Thalassospira sp. MIT121401; assembly: GCF_047125595.1. NCBI lineage: Bacteria > Pseudomonadati > Pseudomonadota > Alphaproteobacteria > Rhodospirillales > Thalassospiraceae > Thalassospira > Thalassospira sp. MIT121401. The sequence goes on along the minus strand of NZ_CP138926.1, from coordinate 1,200,144 downwards.
AACCCGTCCGGCACCGCCGACAGGCGGCAATTTTTGCCGGGTAAATGGCCGATCACGCCCTGAAACACACGGAGTCCCGAACCAGACAGGCAGTTTTAACCCCGTAGACCGAAAAACACATGACCGCGATCACACCGATACCCATGCAACCGGCCCGCAGGAATCCGTCTGCGAGCACCGGAACGGATGGTCCTGCCGGGATCGGAATAGATCAACTTGCGCGAATTTCACCCGTCAGGGAAATCACGCAGGATGGTGGCGCGTGGTTGCAACCCCATGATCTTGGGGGCAGTGCAGCATTCTGGACGCAGCTTTTGGGGCAGCTCTTACCACAGGAAAACCTTTTGCAACCGCCGGTCATTCAGGAAATGCATGCCAGCTATGCACGGCACTCCAAACCTTACGGCGTAGAAACCCACGTCTTTTTTTCGCCTTCTGGACTAGACAAAGACAGCTCAATTGACCTATATAGCTAGCTTCTGGCGGATTGCTGTAACGATTATCTGACCAAAGTTCAGATACAGATCATCAAATCGCAGTGCATCTTCAGTGCTGCGATCCGGTGTTCATTGGGCACAAAACAAACAAGCCCAACAGCATCCAAAGTGGGGATCTATAACTGGCGGTTGATAACGGATTATAATATGACTGAGATTGCTGCAAACGAAGAACCGAAGCGCGCAAACCGCGCTACTGACACTGACCGTTATGTTGGTCAGCGTATTCGCGAACGCCGCATCATGCTGGGCCTTTCCCAGCAGCAGATGGCTGATCTGATCGGCGTCACCTACCAGCAGGCCCACAAGTATGAGCGCGGCATCAACCGTATCTCTGCCGGTCGCCTGTATGAAATCTCTCAGGTCTTGGGCGTTCCGGTCAGCTACTTCTATGAAGGGCTCGACGGCAATCAGGAAACCGAGCTTAACGCACGTCAGCGCATGTGCCTTGAGCTGGCCCGCAACTTTGCGAGCATCAAGCACGAAAAACATCAGGAAGCTCTGAGCCAGATGGCTCGTGCCCTTGCTGATCAGGCTGCCTGAGTTCATTTCGAACTTCAGCGCCGCTTTGAAAAAAGGCTGCCCCAGTTAAGGTGGGCAGCCTTTTTTTATGTCTTGCCGGACGGCCATGTCATTGTAGTCTTGGCAAAACCGGCACAAGGCAGACCCGACATGACGCCCGATCAGATGATTGATCAAATCGACCGATACCGGCACGAGGCCGGATATCTCGGCATTGCCGAGACGATCGCGCTTGGCCGGTCGGCCAATATTGTATTTGATCCGTTCTCGACACTTGTGTCCCGGCACATCAAGATCGGCGTACACAATATCCTGCATCCCAATATCCGCCTTGAAGCGGACCAGCATACCCAATTGATGATCGGCAATGGCAACATGTTTGCCAGCGGCACCACCGTCATGGCGCAGACCGGACCGATCAGGATCGGGGATGAAAACATCTTTGGCCCGGGCAGCGTAACCATCACGACAGCGCGCCCGAATGCGATGATCCGCATCGGGTCGTTTGGCCGGTATCGCGGCACCATCGACATGGATGGTCAATGCGTGCTGGGGGATGGCAGCCAGATCCTGGGCCAGATCAGCGTGCAGTCAGTCGAACTTGCCGCGGGTGGATCATTCAAACACCCGATTGCCGATGAACGCGGTGCGGTGCTTAAGGGCTTTGGCAAGGCAACGGGCATACGGCTTGAAGCCGGCAAGGTGATCGCCGGCAGTGGAGACTTCTGCATCAGCGCGCAGAAGCCACAATCATTCTATCACCCCGAAGCGCGGTGAAGACGCGCCCTATTGGTCGGCAATCACCAGATCATCGGAATGGATCACGGCATTGCCGCGGGTAAAGCCAAGGGTGGCTTCGATATCGCCCGATGCATGGCCCATCAGAAGACGGGTTTCCTCCGCCCCATAGGACGTAATGCCACGCGCGATCTGATGACCATCGGCATCAAGAATGCGCACCGCATCCCCATGCTTGAACCGGCCATCAACACCGGTAATGCCGGCCGCCAGAAGGTTTTTGCCCGCTGCGATTGCCTTTGCCGCACCGGCATCGACAATGATCGCCCCGGTCGCCTTGAGCGAGGTCGCAATCCAGTGCCGACGGGCGGCAAGGGGGCTTTCGCTGGGCAGGAAGACGGTATTGGGCGCACCATCAAGCTGGGCTTTTAACGGATGATAGATGGTGCCACGCGCAATGATCATGCGACAGCCGGCCTTCATGGCGATTTCGGCGGCCTGAAGTTTTGTGACCATCCCGCCGGAGCTATACATGGTCGGTGCAACACCGGCCATATCAAAGATTTCCGGGGTCAGTTCGCGGACCTCGGGGATCAGTGTCGCATCCGGGTTCTTGCGCGGATCGGCGGTATAGAGCCCGTCAATATCGGACAGCAGCACCAGCGTATCGGCCGAGATCATGTGCGCGACCTTGGCACCAAGACGATCATTGTCGCCAAAGCGGATTTCCTCGGTCGCGACCGTATCATTCTCGTTGATCAGCGGCACGGCCCCGCGGGCCAGAAGCGCATTGAGCGTGCCGCGCGCATTAAGATAACGACGGCGGCCTTCCATATCCTCAAGCGTGACCAGAACCTGTGCCATGGTCAGGCCGTTACGGCCCAATGCTTCCTGCCAGACCTGTGACAGGCTGATCTGGCCGGTGGCGGCGGCGGCCTGTTTGTCGGCCAGACTGATGGTGCGGTGATCCAGCCCCAGCAGGCGACGGCCAAGGGCGATCGCACCACTAGACACCACGATCACCTCTACCCCGCGTTCGCGCAGATGGGCGATATCGTCAGCCAGTGCTTCAAGCCAGGCACGGCGCAGCTTACCGGTATTTTCATCGACCAGAAGGGCCGAGCCGACCTTGATGATCAGACGTTTTGCATCACTCAGAACAGCGTGCTGAAGGCTCACGGCTGGAATCCCTTATCCTCGCGACCTTCCATGGCGCGGCGTTCACGTTCGCCATCAATATGGTCGCGGATTTGCCGGTGGATATCCTTGATGCCCTGTTGGGTCACGCCGGACACCACATAGACTTTCTTGCCGATGCCCTTTTCAAGGATCTGGCGCTGTTCCTCGACCATTTCGGGCAGCAGCTGATCGGCTTTGGACAGCGCGACGATTTCGGGCTTGTCGACCAGAACATCGGCGTAGTTTTCAAGCTCTTCACGCACGGTTTTATAGGTCGCGACCGGGTCTTCCTCGGCACAGTCGATCAGATGAACCAGAACTTCGCAACGTTCGATATGGCCCAGGAAGCGGGTCCCGATGCCCTTGCCCTCGGACGCGCCTTCGATCAGACCGGGGATATCGGCCAGGACAAATTCGCGGTCATCAACATTCACGACGCCAAGCTGCGGATGCAGGGTGGTGAAGGGATAATCGGCGATTTTCGGACGCGCATGCGACGATGCAGCAAGGAAGGTCGATTTGCCGGCATTGGGCAGCCCGACCAGACCGGCATCGGCGATCAGTTTCAGACGCAGCCAGACCCACATTTCCTCGGCCGGCCAGCCTTCTTCGGCGCGGCGCGGGGCCTGGTTGGTGGAGGATTTGAAATGGGTGTTGCCACGCCCGCCATCGCCCCCCCGGCACAGCATATAGGTCTGTCCCGGTTCGATCATATCGACGATCAGGGTTTCGCGGTCTTCGGCCAGGACCTGGGTCCCGACCGGGACCTTGATCGTGATCGATTTGCCCGAACGGCCGGTACGCTGCCGGCCCATGCCATGCATGCCGACTTCGGCCTTGAAGTGCTGCTGATAACGGAAATCGATCAGGGTATTGAGGTTTTCGACCGCCTCGAGAATGACGTCGCCGCCGCGGCCACCATCACCGCCGTCGGGCCCGCCATACTCGATATATTTTTCACGGCGGAAGCTGACCGAACCGGCACCGCCGCGGCCACTGCGCACATAAATCTTGGCTTCATCGAGAAACTTCATAACCGGTCCTTCGGGCGGTGCCCATTTTATATCGTCGGTCCCGGCGCGCAACGGGGCTGCGCCTCGACGGGATCGGGAATTCTATATCACATACAACAAGGGAGGAATGATTGCTCATTCCTCCCTTGCTAAATTCGGTACGTAAATCGCACCCGACGGGAGGCTTACGCCTCTGCCGGAACGACGGTTACGTAGGTACGACCCTTGAAGCCCGACTTGAACTGGACGGAACCGTCCACAGTCGCAAACAGGGTGTGGTCTTTGGCGAGGCCAACATTGTCACCGGCATGGAACTTCGTGCCACGCTGACGAACGAGGATGTTGCCTGCGACAACTGCCTGACCACCGAATTTTTTCACGCCGAGACGGCGACCTTCGGAGTCACGACCGTTACGCGAACTACCACCAGCTTTCTTATGAGCCATGAAACTCTCCTAAAACTGCATCTTGACCTGATGAAATCAGGCTTTGATGTCCTTGATGCGCAGAACAGTCAGGTTCTGGCGATGACCATTTTTGCGACGGTAGTTGTGCCGGCGCTTTTTCTTGAAAACGATCACCTTGTCGCCCTTGGCCTGCTCGAGAACTTCTGCGGTAACAGAAGCACCTTTGACCAACGGAGCACCAACTTTCGGCGCACCGTCGCCAGCAACCATGAGAACTTCTTCAAGTTTCACGGTATCACCGGCCTGGGCAGCGATCTTTTCGACTTTGATAACGTCGTTGGCAGCAACTTTATACTGTTTGCCGCCAGTTTTGATGATTGCGTACATCTAAAAGTTCCTGAAAAACATTCTGGAAACACAAACGCGCAGCTCGGTGCCGCTGCTAACAGATACCGAACCGCTGCGAGGAACGGGTGAATTACCCCTTTTGACCCGATGAGTCAACAATTGAGTCATCGCCAAAGCATCGCAAACCCGCACATTCCCGCATGATGGCGCGGGGGTCTGCCCTGCTTTTGATGCAGGGCACGATCGCGATGATCACCCATCCCCCGCCACGGGTCACACCGATGCAATCACAACGCCAGACGACAAGCGCCCCCACATCAAATCAACCACAACCGGAAACCGGCGGCAAAACCGCGAAGGGTTACCAAAGAGCAAAGCACCCGCCGCGCAAAAAAGAGTCACCGGAATTGCGATTTCCCTCTTGCAATATGGCGCAAGGACCGTTAAACACCGCGTCGAACGCCAAGACCACACATGCGGAGAGGTGCCGGAGTGGTCGAACGGGGCGGTCTCGAAAACCGTTGTACTAGCAATAGTACCGTGGGTTCGAATCCCACCCTCTCCGCCATTTTCCTCGTTGAACTTCACATGAGTATCAGTGTAAGTGGTGCCTTTAGACTGGGAGAACTCCGACCAGTTGATAGTTGATACGTTTCTTTTCAATTTACGAAACTAGTAGCGATAATAATTGCTCCGCAAACAAGCTTGGGGCTTCGGAGCTAACGGTATATCGGCGGTATACATTCTGACCTGCCTCAGCAATTGAGAGCGCTTGCTTTGGATGATCAAGCAACCCTTGGATCACCTCCAGGACGTCGTCAACATCCCAACTATGGGCAGCGTAGGTGACGTCCTTCTGATAGAAATTCGGCCAAGTTTCAAACATACTCATGTCTGGCTTCACCAAAGCACTTCCCGCAAGAAAACACTCGAAGTCCTTTAGAGTTATCTCGCCATAACCAAATGGCGAAATCGTCAACTTGCTATTTCTCATTTCCTGTAAATAAGCCCGGCGGGAAAGTTTGTCAGTAGGCAATTGATCCGCCAACAAAGCCTTTAGACGCTGACGCTGAAAGCACACCGTTTCCCGCGAATATGGGATTCCCATACGACAACAAAAATCCAGCTGCCGCACATGCGATGGAGAGGTAAAATTCTTAGAAAACTGTAGGAATTTAGCAGTATTGAGCTTGGTATACAGTACCATTAGGTACGGCCGAAGCCAGCCATAATGCATCAGTCCAGAGTTCCAGGAAACAACCAACTTAGATAAATTTTGAGGGTCAACCACAGGCTGCGAGCAGAACGGTTCGGTATCCAAAACTCCGTATTTTCTGTGATAATAGTCACAATAAATACGCGCCCCGTAATGCGTTTCCAAATACATTGACCGATCAGAAATTAACTGGGCTTTAGCATACTTGTGAACGTACGGCAGTACCTGTCCCAACAGGGTACCTGAACTATCTGTTTGGTCGCACCATATTAACCTTGTCCGCTTAGATAGCAGAGCGATTTCGTCCAGAATTTCTTGTTCTTTAGTCGCCCATTTTGGCTTGTAATACTTTCCGTCAACCATCAAGAAATCAAGCTCGGAAGGCAAAGCATCGACTTTGTTAAAAATAGAGAGTGAAACTCCAAAATCCCGCAGAGTATTCGAGAATTTGATGAGCGGAAATAAAAAAGCCGCCCCATTCGGGCTGTCAAATCCAGGAGATAAAACAGCAACTCGAATCACGACACGCTTTCCTTAGCCAGCTCTGAGGCTTCTTGATAAATTTCGAGATACAAACGCACCACTTGCTCCCATGAAAATGCTTTGCATCTTTCAAGGGACTTCTTTTGAAATTTTGCATAAAGATCAGGATCGCAATACATTTGAGTAATGATCTGAGCCAGTTGTTTGACATCGTCTGGTGGAACCATCCGTCCCCATTTTCCGCCCTCAACAATATCTCTGCACCCTTCCGAATCACCTACTATAACAGGCAATCCGCCAGCCATTGCTTCTACAATTGCGATACCAAAAGTTTCCATTTTAGAGGGAAATACGAACAAGTCGCACATTTTGTATATTTCGATCAATTTATCTGAGGGAAATTCCAAGCCGTTCGGATCCGCCCCTGCACTGCCGACCTCTTCAATCAGCTTAACATGCTGGGAAACCCCAAATTCGGTGACAAGCCCCTGCAACTTAGAGACGTCTTTCCCGACGCACATCAACTTCGGTTTAAACGTACCAAGTTTCAAACATTCCGCCAACGCCCCAATCAACGCCTCGTAGTTTTTCTTCGGGTGATTTCTCCCAACACAAAGAAGAATAAAATCGTCGTCAGAAAATCCGAAATCGCTACGCGCCGTTGAGCTGGCTCGCAACTGATTAAATCGCCTCAAGGGGATTCCGTTTGGAACACGACGTATACATTCTTCCGCAATACCAAGCTCTAGATATTCTTGATAGACACTATCCGTTATTGCAACAAGTCGCTTAGCACGCTTCAAATAATAAGAAATCATTTTGTCGAGCTTGAGATCAAGGCGCAAGCCGTACCCGATTTCCTTATTTTTTTGAATGTCTTCCCCAGCACATCGAATCAAGTACTTAACATCATGTTTTGCAGTTTCGGCATAATGCACGATCCCACATCCGGTGGGATAGGCCATGGTAACGTGCCAAAACTCAAACTGATGTTTTTTGTCTAGGTGGGCAAACCACCAATCCAGCAATTTAAAACCAAGCGTCGAGGAGAAAGCAAGTAGGCTCCATATCTTTGGTGGCATCGCCTCAACTTTATAAGGCAATTGCCAGCCAAGCCGCTTGAGTTGCCGCACGTGCGTCCATGGCGCAATCACGATTGGCTCCATTCCTTGCTCAAGGAGTTCCAAGGCGATGTTATGCAAACCGACCTCCATCCCCCCCAAGTTCGGCAAGTAACTAGATATCAAAAGAGCAACTTTTCCTTTACTAGGCCTCATGCTTAGCACTCAAACTTTCCATCAAGCTTGGTATGTCACCTGGATCTCGACAAATCGCCTCCAATACGCCGAGAAAGCTTTCATCAAGTGCCTTACTTCCAGCACATTTCAATATTTTCTCGGAGACAACGCCCAAATCTTTTTCTAATACTGCGTCGACAGCTAAAACCGCCTCAGACCAGTCCTCTGTAAGCAGAGGACAAGCCGCACTCCCAGGAGCCCTATCAGCCCAATACTTCAGTGCAGGTTCATCTGCATTTACAATAACTGGCAGACCGACTGCCATCGCCTCCAACATCGGTGTCCCCAGTCCCTCTTTCATTTGCGGCATCGCATATATATCGCACGCCGCCATGATGCGGGCAGCGTCAACAAATTCACTGATTATATGGACACGAGATGTAAGCCCGAGCTCTGTCACTCGATCAACAATTTTCCGAAAGTACTGCTGATCCCTCTCGACGAAGATCCCCTCCGATACTACAGGCCCTGCAAGCAACAGAGTAAAGTTTTCAGGCAAGCGCTTAAGAACATCGATGAGGAATATTTGATTCTTCTGCGGCATGAACTTGGCCACCATCCCAATAACGGTGACCTCTGAACCAAATGGGGTCAGCTCTTTACGTTCCTTGTCTTTACGAGCGCGATCAAACACAAATCTATCTTCGTCAACCGGATTCGGGCGACACCACACGTTTGCAGAATAGCCAAGAGCAGCACACCTTTCGGCAATCTGAGGGGATATCGCAATCAAAATCGTTCGGGAATTTAAATTTAGAAAGTTTCTATACCTCAGTCCCGGAAGAAATTGCTCGGGCGAGGCATCCCTGGTCACCAATTCCACAAGACGCGGAATCTCAAACAATCGAGAATAAATGAGGGCAGCCGCGGTCCCCCCAGATGACCCCACAATATGGATCACATCTGGTTTTTTATTACACAGAAGTTTTCGAAAGGTACCTATTGCCTCCAAATAAAACTTTAGTGCACGACCAATTCTCTCCGGCAGCCATGTCGACAAATCGAAGGCAACGCGCTCCACGGGAATGCCTTCATATTCATAGCTTTTATTGAAGGGAAACTGAGTCGAATTGCAATAATAACGCAGATCAATCTTGGTGTTTGCCGAACTCACACGGCGATAGGTATTGAATATCCTATATGCTGCGCCTGTATACTCCGGCAAGAACTTACTTATTACGACAGACACCCGCATAAAATATAATTAACCTACATTGGTATGCATTTCAGAAATACAATTTCAGAACATGGTACAGCGAAACAACCTTGTTATCTTTGTTCCTTCTGTATCACGGCAGTGCTCGTTCCATCCACATATTGAGAATCACGTAGGAAAAAACCGTGTGTCCACATATTTTTTCTTTGCTCGACAACATCTGTTCAGCTCGTTCGAGCGATGCCTTATCAATGAAGTCAGCCTTGGACAACGCAGAGGAAGAGGAGAAGGTGTGCGCAACGAGTTCACGCCAATCTCCGTTCAACCAATTATCTATCGGAACTCGAAACCCGTGCTTTGGCCGACTGACCACACTGTTTGGGAGAAGATCCTTGAATGCATCGCGTAATAATGGTTTCAATCGCCCATCTCGAACCATATGATCGTAGCTCAAGCCGCTAACGAAGCTCTGTACTTCCGGCGCCACAAAAGGGGCCCTCCCCTCGATCGCATGCGACATTGTCATTCGATCCAACTTGACCATCATTTCATAGGGCAAGTAAAAGTTACGGTCTTGATGAATGAAATCTATAGCATCCCAGTCGCTTGAAGGTTTGAACTCTTCAAAGTGGCGCAGGGAACTCTGACAGTCGGAAAACGCCTCGGAATTAAACAAATTTCTCTTGTCATCTTCACTGGCATAATAATGCCAAGCCCAAGCTTGTTTTGCGCCTGCATATTTGGACAATTCGGACAGGATTTCTCCGACACTCATTCCGCGACTGTGCATTGAGATGTCAGATACGGAATTACTATCACGTGACATTAAAGCAGCATTCGATCTTTGATGAAGAAACTGGTACCAAGAATACCCACCAAAAAGCTCGTCAGCCCCGTCGCCAGATAACAAACTTTTCAACCCTACCCTATGCGCTACTTCTGCAATAGCGAGAACCCCTAAACCAGACGAGACAGCATAAGGTTGCCCCGCGTGATCAACCATTACCCCAAGCGCCGACAGAAAATCGTCCGACGAAACTCTCACCTCATGATGTTTCGTGCCTATTATTTGCGCATACTCAGCCGCTGCAGCAGACTCGTCAGCATCCCCTTCATAGGGGTCTGCTGCATCATCTAGGAAACCGATGGAAAATGTGCTCAGGTTTCCCAGCCTTTTTTGAGCAAGTGTAGCAACAATTGAGCTATCCAAACCACTGCTCAAGAAAGCGCCTAGGGGTAAATCAGATAACAACCTGCTTTCCACGGCCCTTTCAACAACGGCACGTGTTTTGGCTACCAGAACATTCCAATCATCCTCACCCCCAACCTGGAAGTTATTGAATTTGTTCTTGTATGAGTGGACAGTCACCTTACCGTGATCGTATTCAAGGTACGAGGCACGAGGCAAAGATTTAATTTCTTCGAAAATCGTCGATGGTTCAGGCACCCATAAGAAGGTAGGAAAATCCCAAACTGCTTGCCGATTGATCGTAAGATTTAGCGGCTGAAATACGCGAAACGCTTGGATTTCAGAGGCATAGACGAGACCTCCGTTAGATAAATGTGCATAATAAAGCGGCTTTTCACCAGGAATATCCCTAGCAAGAAAGAGCTTTCGAAGCCTATTATCCCACAGGGCAATAGCAAACATTCCATCTAGTTTTTCGAAAAGATCGGTGCCAAATTCCTCATAAAGATACGCGATGACCTCGCCATCCGAACCAGTTGAAAAGACGTACCCTTTCCTCTCTAGATCTGTTTTCAATTCCGGATAGTTGTAGATTTCACCATTGTAAAAAACTGCGACATTTTTATCTGGACTATATAAAGGTTGAGTCCCGTTAGACAGCCCATTGATAGCCAACCTCGTCATAGCACCATTGAATGCACCGGACCGAAGCATTCCTGTTTCATCGGGCCCTCGATGACGAATCATACGGACCATTTCTTCCAAAACTCGAGGATGAATTCGATCCGGACAGCAGTAACCAACGATCCCGCACATTGTTAATTTTTCCCTTGAGCAAGGAGGCTGGAATGTCTGTGAACTTTGCGAACGGCCTCAATCATTTGCAACACTTGCTCTTCACTCGGATCCCATGACACAGGCTGATACTGAATTATTTCCTTTGTATGCATTCTCTCTGTCACTGGACACATGCCATCACGATACTGAGTGTCCGACAGATTAAATGGAAACCCAGACTTTCCAATAGCGATACGCTTTCGGAAGAGAGGAAGGTTGTATAGCGGCGCAACATAGCCTTGCGCAGCAGGAAAACCCTCAGCCTTAAGAGCTGAAACAAAGGCTTCACGAGAACAACCCACAACTTTCTCGTCAAACTTCAGTGACCACATGAAGTAGCTGTGAGAGCATCCTTCTCTGACAGCCGGCACTGCGATTCCCGGGAGATCACGTAAACCATCGGACAACGTACGCCCCACCTTACGACATCGGTCGACCAGATAATCAATTTTGGTCATTTGACTTAGACCAATCGCTGCCGAAATTTCTGACTGCCGGAAGTTAAAACCGATCAGATTGCTGATGTCGTCGACTTCCAACCAATCAACGACATTCTCGCCGTGATTACGAATTAACTTCAGTCGATCAGCCAACTCTTTTGAGGCGGTAACGCACATTCCGCCTTCACCGGTTTGAATATGCTTGTGTACATTGAGTGAAAACACACCAATGTGACCGACACTACCTGTCCAACATTCATCTTCTTCCGCTAGGAGTGCTTGCGCGTTATCTTCGACCAGAAAAATTCCATGCTCATCTGCCAAACTTCTCAATTCAGCTAGACGTGCCGGATGTCCCCACAAATTTACTGCAATTATAGCTTTGGTCTTGTGTGTAATTGCATCTCGCAATTTAGAAACATCGAGACAGAAATACTCATCTTCAATATCTACAAATATCGGAATTCCACCATAAAAAAGCGGTGCGATGGCTGTAGCCGACATTGTGTAGGGAGGAACGATAACCTCGTCTCCAGGGCCGATACCGATTGCACCCATTGCAGCAATCAAACCTGAAGTAGCAGAATTCACTGAAACCACGTGCTCAAAGCCGAACTTCTTCCGCCAAGCATCTTCGAACTCTACGACGGTTGGGCCACCGAAAAACTTCGGTTGAGCGGAACCATAAAACCCTGACAGCGGATGACCAGAATCCAAAAACTGAATAACCGCTGCCTTTTCTTCACTCGAAATACTGTTAAACGTTTGAATCTGTTGTTCAATAGTTGGAGAACCACCTAACATTGCGAGTGTCGATTTCGATTTAATCAAGTTACTCATTTTCTTTATTCACCTTACAGGCATCCCAACCAATACGCTTAGTCGGCAATATCTCTCGACTGAACACCGGCAAGATCCACAACCTTGTCTGCAAAATCTTTAACAGTTTTCTGATGAGAAATTGCCACAATCGTAAGATCCTTTGACAAATCTTTAATCGTCTCACAAATTTCTCTTTCAGTATCCGGATCCAACGCAGTTGTGGCTTCATCTAAAATGAGCAAGCGAGGATTTCGCACTAAAGCACGGGCGATCATCAATCTTTGTCGCTGCCCACCGGACAAACGAGCACCTCGTTCGCCTATTACGGTACTTAAACCCTCGCGCAATCCCTGGATAAATGACATACACCCACTTCGATCGAGTGCGAGCAGCACCATTTCTTCTGTGATCGTGTGATCTTTCAACGTGACATTGTTCATAATGGTATCATGAAAAAGGTAAAGTTCCTGGGGAACATATCCAATCTTCAATCTCCATTTCGCAGTGTCAACAGAACGCATATCCACACCATCAATGCTAACACGACCACTATCAGCAGTAATGAGGCCCGTAATTAAATCTGCTATTGTCGTTTTACCTGAACCAGATGGACCGACAAGAGCCGTTAAGGCATTGGCCGGAACTTCAAATGAAACGTCGTCTAAAACATTAACTGAATGCTCGTAAGAGAATGATACGTGCTCCAACTTGATATATTCCTTCAGATCAGGAACATATCCAGTACCTAAACACTCACCAGTAGCTTTCTTTGCAGACTTGGTCGCATCGAGAATAGATTCGTAAGCACTGAAAGACACAGAAAACATCTGATAGAATTTTTGAAATTCCGTTATACGTGAGACCATACGGCTGAAAAACAGAGCAATAACAGCCAAATGCGCAAACTGCACCGATGTAAAAGAGATCGCATACCATCCACCAAGCACCAAAAGTCCAACCATTATTGGTTGAGGTAAATTTTGCTGCGCAGCGGCAGCAAACGCCTGCTTTTTCTGTGCGACCCGCAAGCCTTCAGTATCTCCCTCCAAAAGGGGCAAAACTCGGCCTTCAATCCCCATTGCTTTCAACGGCTTAATGCCTGATATGTTATCAGTTAAACGGGAGATAAGACTGTTCATACGAACAGTTTCTTCCTTGCCCGCAGCCCCCGCTGCTCGCACCACTGCGTGCAACAAGAGATTGATGATCACACCAGCAACACACCCCAGCACTAGTACTTCCAGCGAAACAGCAGCCGAGATCACCAAAAACATAGCAACCTGCAGCAACGCTGCCAGCATATTCCAGGACGCCAGGTAGGTATTTGATGCTCTTTGCGCCTCTGTACTGACTGCGTTGGACAAGCGGCCCGTAGATTGCGACACAAAATATGACCAAGACGTAAGCAACAGCGCTTTGATCAAATCAATTCTTAGATTTGTTGCAACCCGAGCTGATACAATTCCAATGTATGATCTCGTCACGAACATCCCGAAACTTTTCAAGACGACAGTACAGAAAACTATCAGTAACAATACTGAAATGGTCGGTTCGATATTTAAAAAATGGAAAATTTCGAAAAATATTCTTTCAGCAGAGCTTACACCTTCATCTGACATATCTGCTGCATCTAAACTTCCTCTGCCAATCCCAATCTGCAACAGTGGCAAAAAAGTTATCAGACCAATTGATTCCGCAAATCCTGAACATATAGTAGAAAAAATAACTAAGAAGCTTTCTTTTGGATACTCCTTGAAAGAATTAACAATAACCTTAAATGATTTCAATTCTTGATTTATTATATTCATACTATTTTTTTTTCAAAATAAAGTGAACACTATCACAATATTTACCATTAAATACAAAGTAGTTCTTCCTTGTATAATATTCCTCCATGCCAGAAGCCATCATGATCCGGACCATAGCTTTATTCTCCGACATACATCCTGCAGTCACCATTCTAATATCAGATGACTCTAGGAGCTTATTGATCAGAAGTTTCCACGCTTTACGCCCGTATCCCATCCCCCAATAATCACGATTACCTATCAAAATAGCTAAATCGACTACGCCATTATGCTCGTCTGTTGCCGTCGTTATGTTTCCGATATGTTGGAGCCCGTCTTTTTCAACATAAACCGCAACAAAATACTCTTCACGACTTTGCATTTCGCGAAAAAACAGATTGCAGCTATCAGCTGTATGCTTATCAAATCTCTGCCGCGAAAAGCGAACTACCTCCGGATCGTTCAACCAAGACACATATTCTTCAGATAGATTATCTTCAGAGAAATCTTTTAAAACAAGGTCATCGCACCTCAATTCCCCGATCTGCTTCACGAGAACTCTCTCCGATAATAAAAGTCATAAATCCTGTCGTATACTGAGACCTCTGCAGGCTCTCGCAGCTTCCTTTCTAATTCCGCATAATCCAATGAAATGAAGTCCTGCTGACTTAACTGCGCAGACACCATATTACAGTAGATTTCGAAGTAAGCCTGAAGACGTGGCGGCCACAATTTCACATCATGCCATCCATCTTTTAGCATGAAGACATGAGCGCCAGAGCCCAGCGCCGCTGGCAACGTAGAACTCGCACCAAAGTGGTAGAAGAATGCATCATATTGATCAACAACTTCCTCGAATGGTTCCCAATCGATTAAAACCCCCTCCGGTAGGTAAGTATCGAAATGTCTCCAATCACTCTCGGGATGCGCCTTATATGTCACTTTATATCCATTTTTGAGCAACCATATCGCAACATCCCGCTCCAACTTCAGATAGGCCGGAAACTCGAGGGTATTAAAGGCCGAATACCTCATGACGACTTGACGCCCCATAATGGCAACATGCTTGATTTTTTTGCGCAGTACGTTTGCGCGCAAGAAGCGATCCTGTAGACCTTTCAAGTCTAAGTTCTTGATTTTCTTCCGATCAACACCAGGGGGAAGACGCTTGATCAAGGCATTTGCATCATCGCAAAAAGCTTCACTAACCCCCCAAAACACAGAGGAATTTATCATAGTAGAGATATCCGGCTCATTGGCCGTCTGACACACACCGTGATAGGTCGAGTGTACCTGCCCCCCATTCCGACGACAAACAGCCGCAAATAAAGAAATCAGATATGGAGACAAACTTCTTTCAACCAAATGGAACTTACGACCTTTGAAAAACCTTTTGACCTTTGAAAGGTCGGCAAAAACCTTGGAAACCTCAATAGATATATAATCCTCTATCAAATCACGAAACTTATTATCGACCTCAACTCCACTACTTTCGATAGCCTCAGAGACAAATGAGGATAAGATTCCTGCACATTGATCTATTTTTTGGGTATTTCCCGAGCGCGAGGGACGCTCGCTTCGCGATATAATAGAAGTTGGATTTCTCAAAAGGACAGGTGCGCCACACATATCTTGCACAATTCTGTCGTTTGTAATTGTGAGGACAGGAACACCAGAAACAAATGACGCTTTAAGGATATTTACTCGATTATAAATTCTTGAGATAAAACCCTTAATCATTCCCTTCACTTTAAGATCCCGCCTAGAGTATGGCGAGCTATACGCAAAAAGATCAGAATAAGAGAAATTCACACTAAATAAAACACCCCCTCCACTCTTGAAATCACGCGACTTAGCAAGAGAAAAGAAAGATATATTATAAGAAATAGCGCCAGTAATATACATAATACAGGACAGACAATCTGCAATATCATCATCGTGATCAGATATGTATTCCCATATTTTATGAGTGATATAATAGTTTAGATCAGCTGGAAGGGTAATTTTATTTGGCCAACTTACATTTCCCAATGCCGAAGGTGCCATCAGCATTGAGCGGTTTGGATAGAGATCCAAAAATTTTTCAGAATTTTCGACCATACTAAACCCGCACACCTACATTTGACTGATTAAACTCTGACAAAACAGCCAAACGCGTCAGTAGGGTGTAATTTTTTGAATATTCCCGATTGTCCCACAAATCCTTCATCTTACTCATATCAAGTTGACTGACGGTCGGAGAACTCAAGTTTCTTTGTAAAAAGTACCTTTTACTAGGAAAAATAAACCCCTGCTTTCCTTGGAAAATTTCCCTCAAGTCAATGTACTCAGATAAAATATCTCTCAGTACCTTCTTCGGTCCAAATCGAATAAGTGCTCTTTGGTCAAAGCTACTGACGACATCAAGCAAATCTCTAGAAAGAAAAGGCGCTCGAACCTCCACACTTGCCCTCATACTCCCGCGCTCTATTGCAGGAATGTAGCTTTGCGACATCGAAACACTTAAGTCGAAGTACCTAACCCCGTCCAATATGTCACCACGCTCATCAATTAGGGCAGCTAAGTGATCCACGCCCAAATCGGTTATATCTTCATCAAAGCCGCTATTCTTCACAGCAAGAAACTGATCTGTACGACTTCCCTTAAGCAATCTTGCAGCAATTTTCGCCTTAGGGAACTTTTCTGCAAACACCGATAGAGCCGGAGCGATAACTTTGGAGCATCTAAAGTACCAACGCAGGCGATCAAGCAATCTATATCGATTATAACCTGCAAATAACTCGTCACCACCGAGACCACTGATAGCCACCGTCATGTACTTTTTCACATGCTTGCACATCTGGTAGACGGCCAAGCTGGTCGCGTTGTCGTTAGGCACCCCATAGATCGATTTTAATGATTTCGGCAAATCCACCCACAAATCAGAGTCTCGACTATCAATCACAGTGTGTTGCAGCCCAAGTATATCTGCAATCCTTTGCGCATAAACCGTCTCATCACCGCCATCTGGAAATGCGACCGTGTAGGAGTCAATTGATTTACCGAGCTCTTTCGAAATCAGAGCAGCCAACAGAACACTATCGACGCCGCCCGAAAGGAAAATTCCCTTTTGAACGTCGCAGTTCAAACGTCGTTCAAGAGATACACAAAGCGCACGCTTAATTTCTTCACGATCACGTGATGTCACCGGTTTGACGGTACCGCGGTATTTTTCAGGTTGCGGAACACTCCAATATTTTCGGGCCGAGCATAGTACTCCGCCCTGCACCCGAAGAACCATTCCCGGCTGGATTGTGCGAAGATTCCGATAGCCCGTTCCTGGAGGCAAGATATAGCCAAGCGTCAGAAATTGAGACACTTCTGTCGATGTCGGCGCAAAGTTCAGACCAAGTGTCTCTATTAACGGAGCTGCTTCCGAAGCGAAATAGAAGCCATCCTCTCCCTCATAATAATAAAGAGGTTTTTCTCCAAATGGATCCGTAACAAGCGTTACTTCGTTACCATCATAAAGTGAAAAAGAAAACATTCCGTCAAATACATCAAGAGCACCTTCCCCCCAACTCTGCCAGGACCTCAGAATAACCTCTGTGTCCCCTTCGGTTGAAAATGAATACGAAGAAAGCCTGTCTCTGATTTCTTTAAAGTTATATAGCTCACCATTAAATGTGATTACAAGATTGTCACGACACATCGGCTGACGGCTACGCGAATTCAAATCAACGATCGACAATCGTGAATGACCAAAATAGATGCCTTCTTGCTGAGAATAAAACTCCCCGGCGTCATCGGGCCCCCTAAAGGATTGAGCATCTCGTAGCTGACGCATCGACGTCAAGTCGTTGTCATTCAGCGGCCGCTTGAGTACACAACCAACGATTCCACACATTCAACTGTTACCCGTAAACGTTTTTATGGAAGAGGGCGTAAGTTAATGCAGAAACAAGGAAGCTTGCACCACCGTTACTCATTTTCAATTCTTCGAGATCCGCCCGAACTGCATCCCAGTCCAAGAAGTCCAGCACATCACATTTCGCACAATAGTCCACAGCAGCTCGTACTTCAGAGAAATACCCTTCGTCACTTTGCAAGTAGTCTGTTCGATTAGGCCAAGTACGAGCATCAGCTCCCGGAACCGCGTATGCGGGGTTACCCGTGATTTCCTTCATAACTTTTCTAAAGAACAAGCCTGCGGTCTTTTGAACAGGCCCCCAAGCTGCTGGTAGACCGTAATTTCCAGCAGGTATCTGACCTATTTTTGAAGGGTGCCGTGACATAGCTGCACGGGACATTTGCGCATATAGGCGATCACTTCCCCTCAACCCCCGATAGAAACAATACAGATTCGCATCGAAACTAGGCGTCCTTATTTCTCCATGAAGACGTTTACTAAGAACGTTTGAGAACGTGTAATGACGAGAAGGTTGGTGAAAGTATAAATACTCCCATATATCGGCTGATGAGTACTCAAACTCCTTTGCTTCATCTACAAGCTTATTTACTGTTCGGTACAATCTATCTGAAAGAAAATCAATAACCTGATTTGATTTCCCGTATTTTTCAGCGAAATTGTACTTAAGCTTGAAAGAAGCGTTCTGGAGAAAATACCTAGCAATATCTTCTGGGAATTTTTTAAATTTTTTGAGAAATGTATTCCTACCAAAAAATTTTACTGGTGACGCGTTCAAGTACATTCCTTGGAACATGTAATCAAGTGCATGGCCATGCAGAATTACATTACTATCCAATTGTTTCAAACATGCGGTCGGGACAAATAACGAATGATCAACAGCGTACATGGCACCGCTTAAATAACCAGCATCACTCAATATTTGCAGAAAATGGTCTTGCGGAAGCTTTACGAAATGATGCTTTTGACCAAGTTCTTTGGAAATTTTTCTAGCGCAACTCACTTCGAGATTATCGCTGAAACCCAACGTGTAACACTGAGCTCGACTATCAGCATAGGCGGCAACCAGCCTGCTATCATGCCCCCCGCTCAAAAAGACGCCATATTTGTCATCTTTTGGGAGCCTTGATTTAACAGCTTCATCAATTAAACCGACAAATCTCGAAGAGAGATCATCGGTTGACACATTATCAAACTTATCAAAACCTCGCTGCCCGTAAAAACGGCAGCATAAATTTCCTGCAGCATCCTGGAACAGTTTTGACGCAGCAGGCAGAAACTTACTCAGAGTATCGTGTGTCTCGGTGCCCATCAAACGCTGAAGGTAGAAAAACTCAAATGCCTTTTCCGCCCTAAGCTGAAAACCATCCCAACTACAACAATAGCGCGCCAAGTCTGTATATATGTAGCTACCGACAAGCTGATCTCCATTTGACGCCCAATAAAACGGATAAGATGCAAACCTGTCAGTATATACCGCGACATTCACCTCTTCGAAGTCTACAACAACGGCCAGAAATTCCCCATTAAATGCGGCAACAACAGCGTCGGGATCGTCAGCAGCGGCTAGACGCATAGCCGCAGACTGCGTATCGACAGTCCCTCCTTCCAGAACGCTTCCTAAAATGAAAACTTTTCTTGATTTGGCTTGGTCGACCGCGACGAAAATCAGATCATCAAAGCCAAGATGTTTAACAGAAACCTCGTCACAGCTCTGTTTACTCTCTAAGCCTTCCCGCTTAAGTATTGCATCCGAAAAGCGCGAATTTAGGGGAACAGTTAAGGCAAAATGTTTCATGTGGACATTCTATGCTTCTATTTCTTGATCGCAATGATATGGCGACTATCGGAAAATCGAGCACCATCAAGAACCATCTGCAATGGATCAATCAATTTTGCAAACTTCTGCGAGAATTGATCGCGCAAATATTGAGGGTAGTTTGAATTCAAGCCCACATCAATAAACCTATGAATGTCAGCAATGTCTTGCCCAAAAATCCATTCTGACACTATCTCAAACCCCGATTTTTCCATCATATAATCGATGGACTCGTCGGTAAAAATTTGAGTATGCACCATGGCATCCAAAGATCTTGGATAATGTTTCTCAACAAGGCCTTCAAATATTGAAATGAAGCTAAACACGGGAACAGCAAACACAAAAATAGTCCCTTGCTCTTTGCGAGATAAGGCATCAATAACATCTTTCATGTCTGAAACGTGCTCAAGAACATAAAAAGCAGTGATGACATCTGACGCAGCATTTTTTATGGTATCAGCTACGCTAGTTTCACTTTGAAACACTTGCCCACCGTCCAAGTACTTCTCGGCGACGGCCAAATTGTGAACATCCAAATCTGTTCCGGCACAATTCGAAAACCCGTTTTTTATTAATGCATTAAGGAAGTATCCAGCTCCGCACCCAATATCCAACCAGCTAAGGTTCGCAAGCTCGGCTTTGGTTGCCCGCGCCCCCAGTCCTTCAATGATCCATTCCAACTTGGGTTGGTAGACCCTCTCGGTTCGGGACTGAAAATCCTCCCAAGAGCTATCGGGATAAATCTCTTTATAACCTAACGCTGACGCAACAATTTCTTCGTATTGACCATCTGGCTCACACTGAGTTTGAACATGACCGCAATTATGACAGTGCAAAAACTTTATTTTACGATGCAAGAATTGTTCTGCAAGCGCTACATCACTTCCACATAAAAGACAGTTCCTTCTGTCCGGATAGCTTGAGAGATGCCCAGTAGCCTCAACTACTATAGCCTGCAATCTGCTCTCCATGTCGACTATGCGGTTTTTCTCACTGACAACATCACCTATCGACTTCGAAAACTTTATCTTTCTCGCTTTCATCGCTCTGCAATCAGTTTGGCAATTTCAAAATTGTGCTCGTTCCCAACGAAGAATCCTTCGGGACCTGTGATTGTATAGTGTGTCAAACGTGGCCCTCGGATGTTTCCTTTTCTTACGTTAATGTTCCGCACGGCAGAGCAAACATTCGTGTCATAATAGATTTTACCGCCATCCAAATATTGAAAGCGATGAAACTGCATGTTCTGTAGCCCATAAGCACTTTTTACATAGAAGTTCTTGTCATCGAACTCCTCCACAGAAATGGCAGCATCCGCATCTGCGAGCAACAATGTATAAATCGCTTCTTCAACCGACTCACGGGTCAGGAAAGGCGCCTGAACATAATTTATAACAGTAACGCCGTTCATGTCCGGGTCTAGCGGCGTCAGTATTTCGTTTAGCAGCTCCGAAAGAGGTGCTGATCGGTACGTGCTCTCGAATGATCGAGAATGGAATGCTAAGCGGTCATCGTCGTAATTTTTCAAAACATCTTGGACACTGTCTTCATCCGAAGAAACAATTATATTATCAAATAACTCACTTCCGATAAGTCGATCCAAAGCATGTTCCAGCATACTCTTTCCCCCGATCTCCTCAGACCAGAAGTTTTCGACGAAATCAAAGTACTTTCGCACCGGAACAACGGCGGTAATTGGGAGATTACGCTCAATTTTCTCTCTGGTTATGTCTTTTTTGATTTGTCGTCTGGCATTTTTGATGACCGGACTCTCACCACTTGCTCCCGTCAAGTTGTGATAATGGCGCCTGTAGTAGAACAGCGGCAGATTAACGTTGCCACACTTGTAACGTTCCCGAATTCGAACCCACAAGTCAAAACCATCTTGCGCACCAAGATCTTCCCGATAGCCACCAATTTCTCGCATAAGAGCAGTTTGCGCAAGAATGCAGGCCCCGTTTGGAGGCATATCAAGAATATGGTCCTCCTCGTAAAGCTTGCGGCGTCTTTCATGTGAGAAAATGTTGCCGATCTGGTCCATCAGGTAATAATCCGGGAACACCATAAATGTTCCGGGATTATTTTCGAGATAACTGTGCAAAACCAACAGAATATTTTCATCAAATACATCATCTCCATCCAGGCGAATAATGTACTTCCCATTAGCCTCTGCAATTGCTCTATTGCAAACAGCTGGCAACCCAATACCTTCGGTGCGAATAGTCTTTACATTCGGCGCACCTGAGTAAAGTTTTATAATATCCGGAGTATTATCTGATGATCCATCATCGATAATAATCAACTCCCAATCCTTAAAACTTTGCCTAAAGACGCTTTCAACAGCCTCCTTCAAAAAGGAGCCATAGTTGTGGCAAGGGACATAGACAGAAATAGCAACATTCTCAGACATTTATTCTCTCAACCAATTCAAATATCTACAATATACGGCTCAATGTGAATGTTGCTTTCCAGCTCACCTTTCGAGGTTCTGTTTGGCATAAACACTTTAATCCTCTTTCCGGCCTTCCTTGCTACAACCAATAGAACAGTTGTTGCCCCCCAAATCTCGTCACTTGCAGCAACAAACTGTTCTGGAGCATTCTCTTCCACAACCATTATTTTCGGATTGGAAGCCTTCATTACCACATCCAAAACCTCAACCCTTCGCTGCCTCGGATGCGGCTTAACCAACAGAGTGGTATCTTCGTAGCATTCAGTAAAATGCTGGATAGCTGATATCAATGAAGACCTCCAGCCAAACCCGTAGTTAACCTCTTCTTCTGGGGTTGTACAATCAAGCATCATTGTCACTAGGCATTTAGTTGCGACACTGTAGCGATCCCTTAGCTTCTGGCACTGCACAGCAGAGAATTCGGAAATAATACTCAATGAGGCTTCCACACCTGGGTGAAAAAAGGCGACCATAGAAGATTTCACAACTTCATCTGGTATCCCGCGCTGCTGCAGCCATTTCAATTGGCGCTCAAACGCTTCAGTATCTGGCACGTAAAACCTATCAGGGAATAAAAAATCGCCCTTTTCTTTTGGCTTGAAGCTTAGAGATATATCCTTCCAATGATCCGACACAAAATGAGTGTGAAACCCTGCGTTCTTAAACGCCTGCAAGCGATCAAATGCTCTAGAAAAATCCACCTGCTGCCCCATAAAGACAGCGGTTTTACCGCAAGCTGAACTCGAAAGTATGTGTTTTGAAATTGGCTGCTGCTGCTCTAAACTTACTGAACACGCCCAGCCATCAACATACCAATTTCGAAATTTCGACAATTCTTTAGCACGACGAAAGAAGGGCATAAGCGCGGACGTAGCCCCAGGGTCAGCTGTATAAAAATAGACATTGTCGTATGGTTCCAAACATCCCGTAATACGGTCAATATGCTCGCTGCAAAGTTTAGGTTCAAACATCGCGCACATGTTCCAATATAGCGCAAGCCAACTTTAATGACTTAATCCCATCCTCACCGCTGCAAACAACATCTTCGTGTCCGTCTAACACCCCAACGACATTATTCATCAAATTTTCTAATGACTTGCAATAGTCAGTGCTGGAGTAATTCGAAGACGAAAATCTGCGCCCTCGTGGAATTCCCACGCCTTCCAGTATAACACGCGTCGAAAGTCTCCGATGATCACTATCAACCGTATAGCGTCGCTGATCCGTAAAAACATCAACTTCAAAATGTGTCACAAGCCTTTCATCTAATACGCTGAAAAACACCTGCGGGCACAGCTTGGTTTGAATAAACAAAGCAACAGAAGGATCAGAAGCGTCGTAATCAATGCGATGATACAATGGAGTCCAAGAAGTAATATCACCAAACAGATATTCTACAAGATCGAGTCCATGCACTCCATTATGTCGCACCCCTTTGGCATAGTAGATTGTCGCGCATATTGGCAATTCATCTTTATTTCGAAAAATTTCTGCCATTCTAGAATATGTAGCGGAAAACCGCCTGGACATATTGACAATCAGCTTTTTTCCACTTTCTTTGTAGCAAGAAACGATATCCTCGGCCTCTGACACATTTAGAGCCAATGGCTTCTCAGCAACAACTAACTTCACGTCACTCTGAAGAAGATGCTCCAAGACATTCAACTGAGCGCCTTCAGGAACAGCAACGACGGCAAAATCAGGATCAGTTTCCTCTAACGCAAGCTCCAACGAACCATAAACTGGAACACCCCAACTTTTGGCGTCCATAGAAGCGTTCACGTCACATATCGCAGAAAGCTTCAACCTGCTGTGTGCTACGATCGCTCCAGCGTGGGAAACAGGGTCTGTGCTATCCGCTGCCCCCTGCCCGGCCCCCATCACCCCACCTCCGACTACTATGCCTGTGTATATCCCACATCCCACAACACTATCCCTCACCAACAAGCTTTTGCCGGACTGCCGAATTAACAGATTTCAGGTCGGGAATTCGATCAAAATAGGATAAGATATTATCAAGGCTTAGTTCTTGGTTCTCCGACCTAGCTATAGAAATGATCCGCCTTACAAGCTCAAAGTCCTCGACTTCATCGACAGTTAAGCGAATGTCATCTCGCAAGCACTGTTTTGGGACAGCATTTTCTCCAATCCGGAAAGAATCCGGATACTGTTGAATACAATAACCGCCATGAACTCGAATTTTCGGATCCGTACATTTCTCAGACGCAGCGACGAGAGCTGACCTCTTAAAGCAGCGTACGTTCATTCCAATTATAGTATTTTGGCTTAGTGAATTCGAAACAAAGTCTAGGTCATTTTCCAGCAAATATTTCACAGCGTCATCAATCAACTTCGGGCTGATTAAAGGATTGTCACCCGTTAACTGAACGATCACTTCAGGGTTTTCTACCTCTGTTGCCTTCAGTAGTCGGTCCAAGACATCATCTTCACTTCCCCTAAACACCGGGCAAGAAATGCGTTCGCAGAAGTTTTCGATTAAAGCATTTGCCGGTGAGCTAGCGGATGCGACTTTTACACAATCAACCGTTTTGGCCTGCCTGACCTGCATAATTTTCCATTGCAACATTGGCTTACCCGCCAGCTCCAACATCACCTTCCCGGGTAAGCGACTGGATCCCATTCGAGCTTCTATGGTTGCCATCACCTGCATGTTCAGCTTTCCTGATAACTAACTCTACGTAGAGCACAATTTTTCAAAACAGGATGGATGACGTGATAAGCAATACGCTTTTGATTGCGCTCCGAAGCTTGCTCTCCACCTTGATGACCTTCCTCTAAACGAACAAGCGCACGCAACAACGCTTCTCCTCGAATGAATGGATCCTGGACAAAATCTATGTTCAAATTCGGTACCGGCTTGCGCTCAATAACTGCAATGATTTCGCCAGTGTCAATACCTTCGTCAACCCAGAACGCCGTTGCTCCGATCAGGCCTTCCTCAAGAATACTGTAATAAAACGCTGTGCTTCCTGAATAACGCGGAGCTCGGCCTCCGTGAGCATGCAAAAAACGCTTCGTTGAATTAGATAAAAGATCCTTCCCCAATATTACCCCCGGATAGCCGGAATAAATATATTCGCTTTCCGGAGCGCCCCGCAAATAACTTACAAACTCGTGCTTGTTTACGTCAGAGCAAGGCGCGTATTCATGAACTATGTCAAATTTCTTCAGAAAGTCCTTAATCCCAACACTTGGATCGTACTCGAAACTCCCGAAGTCACTCTGCAAGATCATTCTTTCTTCATTCCCTTGAAACGCTTGATCCTCGCCCAGAAGGATCACGTGGCTGGGGCGCACCCCAGCAAACATCAAGAGCTGCAAGTACATTTTAGACCGCGTAGTTGGTGCCAAAACCATACCATAGCTTCGGGAAAACCTCGTATTAGCCATCAATTCTTCCATCCAAAGCATAAACCAACACACGCTCGTCGGTTATGAGGCGCTGAACTTCTCTAGCCGTTGAAGCATCAAATTTGCTTGTCTCAACCCCCGAAAGAGCATCGATCACCTTCATGCCAGTTGAAAGAAATTGAAGTACGCCAGTATTTTCACTCAACGAAAACAACTTCCTGGCGAACAGTGCATAAACACCTACATCAGCCGGCCTAGCAGCGGGATGCCTAAGCATTTCGGCTGTATAACCTTCAAAGAGACGACCAAAGACTTCAAACTTTCGGATCAGAGCCCAAAACGACTCATTAGCGTGAAAATCATCACATCCGTTGATAACACTTACACAGCTTAGAAAACCGGACGATGAAGGAGGCTCCACGAAGGAAGACGCTTGCTGATCCGCCCGCACCCTAGATAAACGATCTTGAAATATCTTCCGTGCCGACATCCAAGACTCAAAAAATGCGTCAACTTCGCTAGACGCATAATCATAGCGGGTTGCCTTTTCGAAAGGCTGCCTCGAAACATAAGGATAGTTAGTCACCCCTATCTGCCTCCAAACGATCCTTTATCTTTTCAAAAATTTGTCGAGCGATCTCATCTGGAGGCACCAATGCTTCCCGTCCAATGAAAGCCAAATCATGTGTTACATCGTTGGGATAAGGAATGTCTACTCCAACAACATTGTCAATTTCTCCACGTATAGCAGCGGCATAAAGTCCTTTGCTGTCACGTTCAATCAATATATCCATGCCGGGCTCAAGCTTTATCTCGTAATAGTCAGACAAGTTCTCCCGGTTCCATCTCCGCCACAATGGCGAAATTGACAATACACATGCGACAACGTTAATTCCCTGAAGATCCAACATTCTTGACAACATTGACAAGCGCTTCGCATTCAAGAGCCTCGATTCGATATCATGCCCGAGGTCATCGGCCCAAACTTCCCGAAGAACGTCCCCATCCAACAGAACCGTAGCACTAAATCGAGCTTTTATTTTGCGGTATAGAAGCTCGCCGACAGTTGTCTTCCCTGCTCCCGAGAGCCCTGTAAGCCATACTATCAAAACTAATGTATCCCCACGCTTTGGCTAACCTCGTTACACGCCTTATCATAGCGCTTCATCACATGGCCCAGCGCAGCATCCGCTGAACCGAACTCATTCAGTGAATCAAACCACACCCCCAGATAGGCACCAAACCTGACATGCCCCCTGCTGTCTCCGTAGGGCTCTATTAGCCTCCGAAGCTTGTCTTGATCAAACTCGCCCCTAATAGCCTTATCAAAGGCTTGCATTAGTTCTGATGAAGACGTCACCAAACTGCCTTTGGAATGAACCTCTCTGACCACATGCGGGAACCTCCAGCAATCAAAGCAGATCGTCCTTTTGCCCGCAGCTAGAGCTTCAAAAATGAGTGATGCATAAACAGGCGCCCCAATCACAACATCAACTAAAGGGAGTAAAAAGTGTGTCAAACCAAGTGGTTCCAAGATTAAGAACACATTCTTTCGGTTAGAGAGTGCGGCTAATTTCTGATGAATAATTTCTGAAAGTGCTGATGCGTTTTGTGGCTTTATTACAAACAGTGTGTCACTATGTTCTTCAACAAGTGGAAGGATAGCATCATAAAATTTCTCTAAATTTCTTGATGAAGTCAGCTTCAAGTGTGTAGGGGTTGAATCAGCAATAAGAACAGTCTTCTCAAATCCTAAACATTTTATGTTCTTCACCATCTCTTCTTGCTTACGAGTTTTAGAAAACTGTAGATGTAACTTCATATTCCCAGCAAACGGAAAGCACTTGGGAGAGAGCCTATATGGAACCTTCCCCGCACTATCTTCGAGTATCCTTTTACTAAGGCTTCCCCACATCAGGTATTGATGCTTTCCAGTTGGGCAAGCGTCAAAATAAGATTGAAACCCCGTGGCACTAAACTCATAAGAGAGATTAACACCTCCAATCGACTCAATAGCATGTATTTTCGGAATAGCATCGAAGTTTGCATCTCCAACGTTCACATAACCGTAAACCCCAGCAGCTTTAAAAAGATATTTCCATTTACAAAAAATCGAAAAATACGAAAGAAAGACACTCACGAATGTCCGTCCAGAAGCACTAAAGAACAACACATAAAAAAAAGAAATTATTCCGAACAGCCCAACAATTACTTCATTGTTTTTTGCAAAAAACTTTCGTTTAACAAATTTAAACTCCACACCAACCTTTCTAGCCTTCTCAACATCTTCGTCCCTTACTTTCAATTCATTCTCAGCCAGGTAAACGACATCTTTATAATCAAGCCGACTATGCTCAAACCAATCCCAATCTGTTCCCCAGCCTTGATTATGAAATCCATGTACGTACTGAATGGCGATTCGCTTCTTTGCTGATACATCAAGTCCTTGCTTGGCAACAATATCAACCCAGCCCGAAGCACCACACCATATCTGCCATAGGTATCTAAACACAGAAGCACCTAACCCTTGCAGACACGGCCTCTTAGCGAGAACACACACCTTACGAGGGTACGTTTCCTTTAACTGGCGGGACATGATGTTTTCATCAAGAAAAACCAGATCAATACTGTTATTTGTAAGCAAAAGATGCCGAGCTATAATGCATTTCGCAACAGATTCCCCATCCCTAAACAGCACATATCGCGCGAGAAACTGCTGAAAATCCGACCATTTGACCATTTTATCCGCGCGAGACTGAGTAAATGCTAACTTCATCAATCCCGAGAATTCAGTGAAAGCTTCAAGCAGATAGTTTTCTCGCTCAATAAAAGGGTGCAGCTTACATGTCGTCGTACAATCAGCTAAATCAAAGTCGACCATTCTAAAATCTGTTAATAAACGAACTAAATAAACCTTTAATGAACCATCTCCCTCCCCCAACAAAACAAACTTTACTTTACGTAATTTAATCAAAAAAAACGCAATTGAATATAAAACCAATTTCAGTGAAATTCGATCTGAAACTATCACTATTAATTATTCCACTTGTCAGAAATAAAAATCAAATCAAAAGAATCAGACCCTAATCCCGAAAAAAATCTCTCTTGCTTATAAAATTTATTCAATTTGATCCGAGACAAAAAGTAAAATGGCCAAAATGCCATCAAATAATACAACCTCGCAACGATCTTTCCCTTTGTAAACAGCCAATCACGCCCCGGAAACTCCCCCGCGCAAAAGGACCAGAGAGAGAGAATGGGTAACCCCTTTGGTTGAAATTTCGGCTCACCACCCTCTCCATAACCAAACTTGGAAATCTCTTCAAAAAACAAGCAATTTAAAATGCTTATCTCTGAGCTAGGAATACGCTTTCTCCACCGCTCAGTTACATATCTGTTCGGCCCTGTAGCTTTGGCAGACATTTCGTCACTATCATTCGCGATCGGCCCATCTACAACCTGCTGGTACCGACTATTATACGCCCCAGTTCCAGCCCAAGGCCTTCCCAACATCGTTACCCGGTAGTTATCCCCTTGCTCAATCCATTCCGGATGAACGCTAATCCCAAGAACATTGCAGAGCGCGGTCATTGTCGGCAAAAAACTGCAATTAATATCTTCGTTCTTAATAAAGTACCATCTACCCTTGCTAGACTTACACTTTTTCATTAGAGCTTTGAAAGTCGCATACTGGTAGAATGAACAGAAATGAGCCGGACCATGCTCTAATGAGAATTTCTCGCTATACAACTTCACTAGAGATGCTAGCCAATTCCCCGGCTTTATCGCGTAGTTATTTCCAAACTCATTTAGCATTTGATGCCTCGTCGAGGCATATTGAGCGCGCGGGTCGCGCACCAAAGCTAAGTTAATGAGTTGAGGGAAGTCTTCTGCAGCATTGTCTATAACAACGCCAGAGAACCCAATTAACATGTTTTCGGAACTTAGAGAAACGGCATCGTTAATACCAATCAACTTCACACCAGATAGCCGGTAACCTCGCACCATCGCATAGGCGGCATACGTCCAGAGAATAACTTGCTTGCGAGTTACACTTTCCCTACCTTCAAATATACTGTCGATCAATTTCCTAAACGAAACTCGATCAAATGGCGCAGAGACATCACCTCCAATTTTATATATCAGCCTTCCAATATCTGCGACGGGATCTTGATACAACAATCTAGAATAGGAAATTTCAGAAACAAAAGCATGACCCTCCTTAGCACTGACACAGTTCCGGCCTCCGAATACTCTATGCCAGTACGAATACACATAGTGAATTAAAGGGGATACAACAAAGTCCGCTTTTTTATCAAATATACATTGAAAGAAGTTACTACCTGCCCTTCCACCATGGTCTAAAATCAATACCAAGTTGACGTTGCGTGAAAAATCTTCAAGCTCTTTGAAATCCCAATTCATCATTAATTCAATCTTCTATCAATCCAGCCAATCACCAAACTCGCCATCATTATCCATTTTCAGATAAAGACTTAAATCTGTAGGTGTATCGACCTCCCCCCATTGGCCTTGGGTAAAGCAAACCATCACACTTTCTCCGAGACTTATTAGCCTCATCAATAGATCCGTCATACTCAGGCCAGCAACAACTCCCTTTTCTAGAGATAGAAGATAGTCCTTGATCCGCGCCCAGCCCTCTGATGAAATCTTAAGAAGCCCCATGTACTGGGCTTCAATCTCTTCACGCGTGACGGGTTGTCGACCTATATCGACCAGCCTTCCGTTTACGGATCGGAATGACTCCGCATCTGCAAGAAAATCTTCGTTTCGTCGACGCCACAAACACTCCCATTTCAAATCAGCAGTAATCACCATATCACCTTTAAATGATATGAGATCTTGCAAAATATATGGTGAGAAGAATATATCACTATAGCAAACGATAGTGTTTCCTGTGCTCAACCATTCATCCGCCTCCATTAAAGACGAAACCATGTTCGTCTTGCTCCACTGCTCATTTTTATAGGTACGCAGACCAAATTTATCGATCTTTTCTGATTGATATCCCGTAACAACCGCGATTTCATCCAATCCTGATGACCGCATAGTGTCAATAGTCCGAGCAATCAAACTCTTGGATTTCAACTCGACTAGTCCTTTAGGCATATGCTCAGTCATCTCACCCAAACGAGACCCGCGCCCAGCAGCAAGAATTAGCCCTTTGGTCATGTGAACAAATCCTTGAAAAGAGTCCGATCATGCGAGCTCAAACTCAACTCACGTTCCGGATGCCACATGACACCTGCCCATCGCCTATCACGGTGACGAATAGCCTCAATAGTCCCGTCGTCACTCACACCTACAGCCAAATAGCCCTTCGTCTCCGATTTGATCCCCCAACGATGGTAACTGTTAACTTCAACGCTTTTGCCATTAAAGAATACAGCGTGCCTTGTGCCCACATGCCCGTCCAAAGGAACCAGTTCACCTCCGTCTTCGACGTGCATAAACTGCATACCTCGACATATTCCCAAAACCGGTAGATCTCGCTCAGCTGAATATTTCAGCAATTGAAGCTCCAACTCGTCTCGCATAAGAGCCTCTCCTCCGTATTGCATTAAGTTATTTCCTCCAGTCAGCACAAACCCAGACAATCCTAGTGTTGACGAAAACTGGGTAAATAAATCCGGGTTATTGGGAATTGGTACCGCAAGCACACCGACCTCAGCGAAACTTTTAATCCAATTTTGATCTAAGCAATCACGCGTCTCTCCATACGAATGGACACGTTCCACTCGTTGAGAAATACCAATCCTAGGCATCATGATAGCACCGTTATCTTTTTGCCAGAGCAAGAGAGTTCAACAAATCTAGCCGAGGAGAGCTTTGCAAAAAGTCGCTCCCCCACCCCAATCGAGGCAGGTATTGCTAGCTCCATCGCTCTAACGGCCATATGGGAGTTAGCCCCACCATAGCATGTCACAAAACCTTTCACGCCAGCACTCAACAACCAGTCGAACCCAGGATCCGCATTTGTGATTAGTACAATTTTATCCTTCAAGTCGTTGTGGTTCACTTCGGTGTTAGTAAGAACTACTTCACCACTAACTTCCAGCTGAGTAACAAAGTTTGGAGTGCTGTTAGTTACCTCGAATGTCCAAATATCAGACACACTTTTGATCAAACTAGGGAGATTTACTGAGAGCGCTATATCATGCTGCTCTTTTCCAACCTTTATGGAATCCCCCATAACTTGTTTCAAAGGTACCGAATTGGAATAATTGCCCAACAACGTTTGAAAGTTTAGATATGCACACTCTTCACGTGTAAACCCGTGCCTTTCGCCTAACTCTTGAATACATCTGAGAATTTCATTTATTGACCAACTAAAGACAAACTTCCCATATTCACGCCCCTCAATCGCAGCTTT
This sequence comes from Thalassospira sp. MIT121401, assembly GCF_047125595.1. NCBI lineage: Bacteria > Pseudomonadati > Pseudomonadota > Alphaproteobacteria > Rhodospirillales > Thalassospiraceae > Thalassospira > Thalassospira sp. MIT121401. Next base: position 1,168,268 of record NZ_CP138926.1, on the reverse strand, counting down.
GATAAAACGAAACAAACTTTCTGGAGTATGCTGTATTTCATACTCTTCAATTAAAGATTGAACCCGCCGGAATTCATCTGATTTGAGGCGAAACTCTTCCCTACCAACACATCCGGATAAGTAAGCTCGCTCTTTATCCCAATCAAAGTACCTGTCAGGGGCTTCCCGGTAGCTCAAAGAGGTTATATCGTAAGTACCTGGACGCAAATGCCCATACTTAAGCAAGAAATCACCCTTGTCCATTTGAGCAAGATCAAATTTTAACTTAGAGCCAACTGTCTCCAACGACCTCCAGAAGTCTTCTACACGTTCAGGTGACAAGGCTCCTTCGTCTTGTAACGCCCTAACAAACTGCGTAGCAACGAAGGCTGCTCGAGCCAATCCCGCGAAAGGCAAGGTTCCGTATCTCTTGCAATCCTCAGACAGCCAAAAAAGACGGTCGTACAGAGAATAATCTCCTTTTGATAGTTTTTGCTGCCTTTGCCTTAATACATCAATTTTCCCTCGATCTACCCGCCATTCCCCTGTCTCCGGATGAGTAACCCGATTGGTCAAATCACGCAGCGCGACCAAAAGCTCACGAACTTCTTCTGGAGAAAAGCCTGCTGCAACAAGCTTTTCACTCATTCTGATTGTCGACGGGGTAAAGCACGAGAAAACGATATCAAATTCAATTTTATCGTGGAGTTCCGGCTTCTCTTCGAGTTGCTTCAAGTAGTAGTCAACTAACTTTTTTGCCAACGAATCCGAAACCATTTTTGGAACAAATGAGTAAAAGCTGGACCGAACATCAATGTAAGGGCTTCCCGCCAACGAATACAGAAGGGGAACACTCCTTAAATTTTTGTACCCGTAATTGTCTCTCTGGTAGGCCCATATACGATCTGTGATCATCTCTTTGTAAAGAGACAAAGCGAGCGCTTTAGGACGAGCCCCAATCATTTCTGCCGGGTTCCAGTCCGGCATATTCCCAAGAAGCGTCTTCTCGCCGGTCACGTATGGTACTCTCTGATTCAAACGAGACACCATATCAGCAGCTTGCTGCAAGGCTACAACTTGCTTTTCAACTTCTTCTTTGGTCAATTTTACAGCAGAGTTCAGCGGTCGAACCTGAAAGAGAAAAACATCACCATCGCCATTCACTCCAAACTCAATATCAAGAGAATCGCATTCAGTGATCTGTTCAAGCTCGCGACTTAAACGCACAATACTAGCTATAAGTTCACTATCTATTTCGTTGTCTGCATACCGATGAACATAGCATGTTCTGCCTTCGTTACTCTCCCCACCAGTGGTTAGAGTTGTGTCTTCGCCAAGCGCGTAATCAATGACGTAGTAAGGGGCGCCGTTATTCGGGTCATGAGTAAACACGACACCGCTCGCGCTAACGCCTGCAAGCATTGGCTGAACAAAGATCATATCCTCATCAGAAGCTGTATCGCCATACGAGTTAAGCACAGCATCTATCGCGCGACATGCTTCTTCTCTCGAGGTGACATTCAAGATGCTCTCGAATGCGCCAGCAAGTGAACTATCTGCCCTATCTTCCAAAGACGAACTTGACCGGACAATCAGAGGCTCTGCACCAAATGGAGCACCGAATATCCGATCGAGAGTCTTCCCCCTCGCCGTCAACCAATCGAACACTGAGAAGGAAACTTGTGGCAAAACACGCGCAGTTTTGACTCTCCCCTCAAGAGAGGCCAGAACTTGCGACTTATTCTTCCCATCAAAAAAAGACAAACTAACAATACTCCATTGAGGATCAATTATTTATTCCTGCACCTCATAAATAGCCTAAAGTTCTCTGGGCCTGACGGAGTTTCGTAACAATCGTACACATCAAACATGTTCTCCAAGCATTCTTTAGCCTTCAAGGCATGCAAGTAATGCTCATAATCCTCTTGATTTTCTTGTTTTTGATAACTAGTCGACTCATAAAATAATTCACCCCCATAAATCAGCATATTTTTTATTTTTCCGAAATACTCATCAGGAGTACTGCGCTGATTCTTATCCGTAGTAAAGAATGAAGCCAATGAGAACACCGTGTCATATTTACATTCGGGACTAAAATCCTCGAACTTCTGAGCATAGAATTTCGTTTTCTCTCCGACTTCTAAAAATTCCGCAGTAAGTTCCCCGACACGACACAACTCAGGAACTGGCTCAACACCGTGCGCGACGGCAACAAACTGGGCAAACTCGCAGACGAAAAATCCGTAGTTACTTCCTATGTCCAACACTTTCGCCTGAGGTTTTAGATATCGAGCCAAAGAATATTCCTTAATTCTCCTCTCAACGGACCACCTCAAGCCTTCAAACTTAATTCGCTCATAAGCTTGGTACGGCCTTCCTCGAGCGTTAGCAAATTTTCTATAACTAAGGGGATTGGACTCATACTCAAGGTCCAGTTGTTGAAGAATATCGGCATGCAACCTACTAAGTTTGTTGTTATTTTGCTTTCCCATTGCCCCACGGCCCCTTTTTGAAGTTCATATCCTACCTTGCATATACAATTCTTCAGTTACGACTGCGAACATAATTTTTTGTTCTCTCTAGCCGTCCCCCATACTGTTCTGCTATCAAAACATGGCACACTCTTTACTCCAAGATTGAATTCATACAGGCCTCACACATGCTTAATGTCGGGATCGTTGATTATGGCTGCGGAAATATCCGCTCTGTCTCTCAGGCCTTTGAATATTTAGGATATCAGGTCGGTCTAATTCATAGCGCAAAAAACAATGCAGATAAGTATTCACATCTTATACTTCCTGGAGTTGGCGCCTTCTCCGAGGCATCTGAGAACTTGGTACGCCGCGGCCTAAAGAAAATGCTCTTAACAGAAATTGCCAAAGGCAAACCGGTACTTGGAATTTGCGTGGGAATGCAACTATTGTTCGACGAAGGTTTTGAGTTTGGTCGACATCAAGGTCTCGGGGCAATTACTGGCTCAGTAAGACACTTAAATGACTTCTCGCCTTCTGCGCAAACACCCAAAACCGGTTGGGCACCAATACACTTTCGAGAAGAAACTCCTTTCTTTGGCGGACTGGATATCGAGGAAAGCTTCTACTTCAACCACTCTTACGCCTGCCTTCCCGAAGACCCAAACGCGGTCTCCGCGTACTGTGTCGGCGACAATTGGCCTAGCGCAATTATCAAACAGAATGTTTGGGGCATTCAAGCACATCCGGAGAAAAGCCAAAAAGCAGGGCTCAGTTTTCTTGGACAATTTTTACGTAGATCGTCATGACCCAAAAAAGAGTAACGCCCGTTTTGCTATGGGACGGCACACATCATGTGCTAAGTAGAGACTTCAATCGCCATCAGAGGACCGGCAATTTGTTAGAATTCGCCAAACGCCTAAAGGTCTGGGATGTCGATGAAATCGTGATTCTAAATATCTCGAGTTATCGAAACTCTCATCCCTTCCGTAACAACATTAGCGATTTGACTAACCTCTGCAAACTCGTCAGAGAGGTTAGCGAAAACTGCTTTGCACCATTAATTGTCGGGGGCGGCATAAGGGATATCAGAGAGATACACAGCATTTTCCAATCTGGGGCAGACCGCGTACTTCTGAACAGCTCAACTCACCGCAATATTGAAATTGTAAGTAATGCAGCTAAGGTTTTTGGATCTCAAGCAATCATTGCCGGTATTGATGTCAAACTGGAAGGCCACGAGCATGTCGTTTACTCTGAAGGCCGGACAGTCCCTGAGAGCTGCCCACCACTTGAGTGGGCCCGTACACTTCAAGAGGCTGGTGCTGGAGAAATACTATTGCAGTCAATAGATAGAGATGGAACAACATTTGGATATGATCTGCCTATTATCAAAGCAATGCGCAACGTCATAGATATCCCGCTGATGGCACTAGGTGGCGCCGGCACCCACGATGACTTTAGACTTGCCATCGAGGCAGGCGCAGACGCAGCAGCAGCAGCAAATTTGTTTACGTTTTCAGAGCTAAGTTACCCAAAAGTGAAAGACGCTATCACATCCAAAGTAGATACTAGGTCAAGCAATTTCTTTGATTTCCAAGCTGTGAAACGAAAAGCAGAAAAAGAACTGTCATCGGCCTCCAAAGAAAGTGCTCTATGGAATATGCTCGATGAAACTGGGCTGATGGGGTAGCGAAACAATATGGAAATGCGTTATTGCAAAAGATGCGTAATGCCTACAAGCCGCCCAGGAATGCAACTTGATAGAGAGGGCATTTGTTCCGCTTGCCGCTGGCATGAGAAGAAAGCAACTATAGACTGGAATGCGCGACATCAACAATTTCAGGACATTGCGGACTGGGCGAAAGCCACAACGCAGAGCAGCTGGGACTGCATCCTAGGAGTAAGCGGCGGCAAAGACAGCCTCTGGCAAGCGCACCAACTCCGAGATAAGTTCGGACTCAACCCTTTGCTAGTAATGTATGTGTCATCTGATGTAACAGAACTTGGGCGTAAGAACGCTGAAAACATTATTGAATGCGGATTTGATGTTTTATCAATCCAACCCAATCCCAAAATTGCAGTGAAACTTGCGAAGCGATCCTTCTTTGAGCATGGCAATATTGCAAAGTTCTCCGAGCTTGCACTTTTTTCAGCTCCGTTCCGAACAGCGATTGAATATAACATTCCTCTTGTCTTCTTCGGAGAAAACCCCGCACTTGAAGCTGGAGACACCAACACGGACTATCCTGGATGGGACGCCAGCGGTGTCCGTTTTAGCAACACGTTATCAGGGGCGGCGACTGACATTTGGCTAGGAGACGGCGTCACAAAAGACGACTTAATTCTCTACACCTTCCCAAACAAAGAAGAACTTGAATCATGGGGAGGCCGAGGGGTTTTCATGGGATATTTCCTAGACTGGAGTGGCTGGAACAACGCAGTGTTTTCGCTTCGCCACGGGCTGACACCACATCATTCGTCACATGAAGAGCTCGGTATTCATTACAAACATCACTCTCTGGACAGCAACAATGGCGCGGCTGTCAACTTCATGATGAAACACGTTAAGTTTGGCTTCGGCGAGACGACAGAACAGGCCTCCTACGACGTCAGGGCCGGCAGGATGACCCGAGAAGAGGCTGCTGCTTTAGTTAAGAAACTTGATGGCAAGTGTAGCGACAAATTTATCCGCGATTTCTGCAAGTGGATTGGCATTACCATTAATGAATTCACAGCAAACGTTGGAAAGTTTCGTGGCCCAATGTGGTATCAAAACAACAATGGAGAATGGCAACTAAAAAGCCCTATATGGGATAGTTACAACGAAATTGATAAAATCGACACGAACGAAGTTATCAATCGAGTAGATACTGTAGTTGCCTCACAAAATAAGTCAGATAAGCAATGAGACATTGCACTAAATGCCTTTACCCCGAAAACCACGCCCTTGGAATCACCTTCAATGAAGACGGAATATGTTCCGGTTGCCTTATTCATGAAGAAAAAAACAAAAACATATGGGATAACAAAGAGAAAGAACTAAACCACCTTTTAAATAATTACAAATTAAGAAACAAAAAAAACTACGATTGCATAATACCAATATCGGGAGGAAAAGATTCATTATTCATCGCACATACAATAAAAAATACTTACAATCTCAATCCATTACTTGTCACCTACAATAGATATTACAACACCGCTGGGGGTGTTTACAACATCGAGCTAATCAGATCCGCAATAGGCTGCGACATCATTGCCCAGACACCAAACCCCGCAAGACTAAGAAAACTTACTCGTATGTCGCTTGAGCTAGTAGGCAGTATCCATTGGCCCTACCTTGCAGGAGCAACAACCTTTCCTGTGCAAGTAGCCGCTCAGAAAGGGATTCCATTGATAATATGGGGTGCACATCAAGGCCTGGAGCAAGTCGGTATGTTCTCCCATTTTGACAATGTTGAAATGTCTAAATGGTATCGAAACGAGCATGACTTAATGGCGCTAGCTCCAGAAGAAATAGTTCCCCAAGACCATGGATTGTCAACTTCAGATTTGGCATCTCTTTTCTATCCACAAGATGACATAATACGCCAAAAGGGAATCAGGGGGATTTACCTTGGCAACTATATACGTTGGGATACAAAGATGCAGCACGAAGAAATGCACAAAATATATCCCGTATACAGAGAACAACAGCATCGGACTTTTGATAATTATAGCGATCCCGATTGCTTGATATACAATACATTGCACGATGAAATTAAATTCAGAAAATTTGGATATTCCGTCGTCAACGATCATGTAGCTCGCGAAATCAGGCACGGACGAATTACCACAAGCCAAGGCCTTCAACTTATACGCAAATACAGAAACCAAGCTACAGCCAATCTAGGCCGAGAACTTAAAATTCTGGACATCAGCCAAAAAGAAATTTTCGATGCCGTCGATAAACATCGAGATCCGAGAGTATGGAAAAAAACAGATTCTGGGTGGGAGCTGAACAGCATTGAAAGCTGCGCACTGTCAGGCGAAGGGGAATTAACACTTGAAGAAAAAGCTAAATACACAGAGTTTTTACCAAGACGTATCGGGCGTCCGTCTGCACACAGGATACTCCTGAAAGGTGGTAGTTAGTTTTTTTAAATTGTTGGTTTCCTGAGAGAACCTCATCACCCTTTAGGCCATCTCCACCTGAGATTTTCACCTACCATAATTCCCTTTGGCACAGATGCATGACTATTAAGGAAGCGGGCTATCGAATGACCTCTTTTTCTCATATTCATACAGAAACACCACAAGCCTGTGAGGCAAAACGTGATGACATGCGTCGTCTGCATATAAAAATACTTAGGCATGTATTCAGGTTTATCGCACCATATGCATTCGGCCCAAAACACCAAGACATCTGGCCCATAGGTCGGTTTTTGGCTAAAGTCATTGGAAAGTCAACAATTGACACATGCTCCAATGATGGCAGCTGGATTTGCTTCCCACTCCCCATCTACACTATGTACTTTCTTTACGGCCCAGATATCAAAAAGTACAATGTAGATAATCTAACGCCGATATTTAGAAAAAATATTATACCTGGCACTGTAGTAATTGACGTTGGCGCAAGCTGCGGCCAAGAAATTGTTGAATTATCAAAGGCAGTAGGCAACAGCGGAACTGTTTATGCTTTCGAACCATCCAAGTCTTTTAATGCATTGATCAGAACCGTTAGCCTAAACGACTTAACAAACGTTGTGTGTGTAAAAGCAGGCTGTGGTAACGAAAACGGATACTTTAAAGAAGCCGATCAAAAAGAATACTATGTCGGAGCAAACACCCTTTACGGGAGCAGCGGCACTCCGATTGTAAGGATTGATGACTTTTTAAAGTTTATTGGAGAAGAACGACCTGTAAGCTTAATAAAAATTGATACAGATGGGTTCGAACTAGAGGTAACTCAAGGAGCAACTGAGACAATAAAGAACGGAAACTCCTGCGTCGTTGCTGAATTTGAAAAACAATTCTCGTATTCTGGTCTAAACGGCAAAGACGTTCTTAAAGAATACAATGCTCTCGGATATGACATATCAAAAATACAAACATCCGAAATAAAAATTTCCGAAGAAGAATTTGATAACTATTTATCCGACATAAACAGCAAGCACAACATGATCGCTCACGATCTGGTCCTACGCTGCAAAACATAAAAAGCAGAAAAGCATATTGTAAAGAAAATCCATTCATGAGATTGAATGGATTTTCTTTAATTTTTAAAACTCAGAATAAGAAGCAATCTCTGCATCTTCTGGCATTATAAATTTTTGGACATACTTCAAGAGTTCATAATCAGAATACTTTCTTCCAACGACTGTAAGACCTACGGGCAATCCACTGGCACCTTTCATAATGGGTACACTCACCATTGGAAAACCAAGAAGAGTCCAGATCAGCGAACTATCTTTACGCTCAAGCTCTCCTAAAGCTGGAGCTTCACCCGAGGTAGTTGGCAAGAACAAAAAGTCAAAATCTCCGAATGCATCAGAGGCAATACGAGTTAGGCTCTCTTGACGAGATAGAGAAGAAAAGTACTTTTCCCTGGTTATAATCTTGGATCTTTCGACAATTTCTTTGAAAATTGGACTTACAAAACTGACATCACCAAGCTCTTTTCTAAAATAATAGGCTAAACTTTTATCATAAATTACCTGATGAATCTCGTGGGCCTCTGACAAAAGGGATCGCCAATCTAACTCTTTGACAGCTGTATCACGCCTGTTCGCGATCTGAGAAGCAAGCTGCTCCCAGCTATCCAAGCTGTGACCTGATATATCCTCAAACCCCGGCGCTTTCAGTTTTCCCAAAACATAGTTTTGCCGACCAGAAAATGCTTTCGCAAAGTGGGAGACACCAGCTTCAACAACTGGGTAGTTGCGACCGCGAACACGTAGTGCGTCCAAAAGCAATATCGCGTCCTCTATATTCCGAGTCATCCACCCAATAGTGTCGAATGTGTCACATGTCTTCAGCACGCCGGTCCGTGGGACCATTCCAAAGGAAGGCTTGAACCCAACAACTCCGTTATAACTAGCTGGTCGCGCGATTGACCCAGCGCTTTGGGTGCCCAATGCAGCCGGCACCATACCGGTAGCAACCGCAACGGCAGATCCGGTTGAAGACGTTCCTGCAATATGCCCAGAGTCCCATGGATTCAACGTTTCTGGTGCGGAATGAACAGCAAATTCTGCGGTTGTCGTTTTTCCAATAACCAAACCTCCTGCCAACCGCACAGAAGTCACAACCCTTGCATCGTTGCCGGGCCAATATCCTTGGCGGGTGGGGCTTCCCATACCGTTAGGATGATCTATCGTGTTGAAAATATCTTTCACACCAATTGGTGCTCCGGCAAGAATTGGATCGGGCTTATAGCTAAACCAATCTTCACCATCTAATTCGCCGGCACGTCTCATTGCTGCATCAGGATCGACAAATGCCCACGCCTTCAACCTTTCGTCAAGACCTGCAATTACTTCCAAGCACTCTGAAACCCATTCGGATGGCTTAAGCAATCCACTACGAACTCTCTTCACCCCTGCGGCCAGAGAAATTGGTCCTCTTTCCATACCGAATTTCCTCAACGAGACGAAGTCTTAGGACTATTTATATCTGCGACCATTTCGACTCGTTCGGGTCGAATTGCACGTCTATTTTTATCTTCTTCTGGATTTTTTTTCTTGTAGTCCTCAAGCGCAGCAATAATCTCCTCTTTTGACAAACGACCTACCTTTTCCCGATGGCGATCCATAATTGAGTAAAATTCCTCTTTTGAATACCCCGATATCTCAAGATAGTAATCGAGGACTTCTGGCTCCTTTGGATCGTAGTCTCTAACAACGCGATTTTGTTCTTCCTGAGTCATTAGGCCGGCACGTCTATCTTGCGCAGAAAAGTCAGTTCCACGTCCGTACCCGCGCTTCAGGAACTTAGTGTAGTCATGAACACCTGGCATGATACATTCGACACTTTTGTATCTCTTGTACGTACCTTCGACGTCGTCCTCTTGCCAACCATATTTGTCTCGTAGAATTTCGGTCTGCTTTTCCCCATCCCAAAACATGTAATTTCCGAGATGCAGAGCAATAACACCGGTGTCCTTGATTTCTTGGTAACTTGGCAATTTGAACGGAGCAAGGTCTCGCAGTGGTATATAGTCGCAAGCGAATTGCTCCGTTGGCACTTTTGCTGAAACTCTAACGAAATAGTCTTCGTTAAACTCGAGCAAGCTTTCATAACTACCTTTGCACGAGTTCTCCGCAACTGACTCACCAAAAATCATCAAGGGAATATTGTATCGGACAGCAATTTGCCACGGAAACGCTCCAACTCCCATGTGGCAATGCCAACATGCGTCTCCGATAGCTTCCAAAGAACGTCTTGCGCACCTATTCACCAAGCTCCTAGACGGCGTGAACATGATATGATCAACATCAAAAGTTTCCAGACACCACTCAAGATTGCGACGTCCTACTTTTGAATGCCAGTTTTGATTAAAGGTCACCGCGAGCGGCTTTAGCCCAAAGACGTTCTTAATGACGTGCATTTGCCACGCACTATCCTTCCCGCCACTAATAGCGATAATACAGTCGTAATCCCCCTTTCCCTTATATTGGGAAAGGATGTCTTCCAGCATCTTTTCGCGCTCACTCCAATTCATATGCATCTTCTGTTCCTGACTTTGGCAGGTCACACAGATACCCATCTCATCGAGAGCATGTTCTTCTTCACTTGATGGCATACCACAACGAACACAATACTCCATCGTGGTGAACATCGGTTTCGTAACATCAGAGTTGTAGGACAAAGCTCTCTCCAAAACTATTCTCTGCCTTGATACCAGCTCCATCGCGTGAACCTAAGCAAACTGAAATTTCGTTTCTTGCGCTGACCAACCTCTGAAGCTCATCTGGCGTCATGCTGCCAAGATGATCTGGTCCGGTCATCTTGGGGTCCAATGTGAAGTGCTTTTCGACAATCTTTGCTCCCCGAGAGATGGCAACGATTGGAGCCGTCACACCAATTGTATGGTCACTAAATCCTGCAAATCCATTATCCGAAAACTGCACTTCCGAGAAATTCAGGTCCGACAAAGGAGTAGGGTATTTCGCCACGCAGTACAGAAATCTGGTTTGCCCAGTAGAGCCAATCTTTGGAAAATTAGGCTCGGCCCATAACCCCAAAGAGGAAATAATTGGCTTTCCGGTTGCAACGATCGCATTGATCAAATCACTGTTCCGGATAGAGCGGGATGCGACTTTATATCGCTTAACACCAAGCTTTTCCAACCACTCTACCCGTTCAACATCGAAAGGTGACGCCATAAATTCGACACCCACCTCGTCGCAAACGTCCTTCAAACGACATACTTGTTCAAAGCTTAGCTCAGTAGCACAATTATAATCGTACCACTCATTCCCTTGTTCTTTTGTAGGGAAAAGCGACTTGGCATCATAAAGCTGGAACTTCGCAACTTCGGCGCCCGCTTTTGCCGCTGTTCGAATCAGCTCGACAGCCAAGTCCATATCGCCGTTATGGTTCTGACCAATTTCAGCTATGATTTCACAGCTCATAGTTATCGTCCCACTTCATCGATTAATGTTTCGCAAGATTGCTATGATATATCTTGGCGTAACAGTCTGCACACGAAGACATACTGAAATGTTCCAAAATATGCTGTCGTGCTGCTCGCCCAAACTCTTGCCGTAATACGCTGCTACCACTTAACTTCAGAATGGCCTGCGCAAGCTGGTCAGGCGCAGATGGAGGTACAATATATCCGTGTCGACCATTTTGAACGATTTCTTGGTTGCCCCCAACATCCGTAGCTATTATCGGAATGCCCGCGTACATAACCTCAAGAATACTATTTGAGAACCCTTCCTCATGTGAAGATAGAAGGCCAACGTCACTGATTGATAGAAAATCGGATACATTGGCTTGCTCTCCGGTAAGAATGACGTTGTCAGCTATACCCAGATCGTTGCACTGTTCAATAAGCAACTGACCAATACCATCATCACGACCAACCAAGATCAAATTCCACTCTTCGGGCAACTGTTCCCGACACAACGAAAATGCTTTCAGCAAATCTGAGTGCCCTTTGTATGGGATCAGGTTTGCGATCATCACAAAAACAAGTGATCGCTCTGCGACCCCAAGGCTCTGTCGAAATTCACTTCTGTCTATCAAGTCTTCGGCGGAAGATAAAATCACGCCATTGTAGCACAACTCTAGTTTGTCCTTCGGAACGCCCTCATCAATCAGCTCCTGAACAATGGAGTTCGAATTTGCCATAACAGCATCCATTTTTTGGTGCAGGCGTCTTTCAATCTTACTCAAAAAAGGATGCTTGCTATGATAGCGATTCAGACTTCTTCTGCTCATTATCCTAACAACGTTGGGGTATAACAGGCTTGTAAGACCACCAAGAACGTAAGCATGAGGCAGAAAGAAGTGAACAATATCGGGTCGAAATATCCAATATGCTTTAATCAGATCAAATGCCGTATGAAAGATTCGCACGAATCTTCCCAACCGCCCAGTTGGCCATCCTTTTCTTGGTTTTTTGATTCCGACACATTTGATACCATATTTTGCGAACCCTGTGCTGAGCGGACCGTATTTGTCGAACACATAAAGCCTAACATCGAACCCTCGCTCTACAAGTTTAGGGAGCAATGCCAGCAGGTGCTTCTCCGCTCCTCCTATCTGTAGACTGCCGGTGACGAAGAGAACTTTTTTCACGCTCTATTCACTGAGTTCTTAGAGAAAAAAAACACGCTACTATCTTATCGTCACCTTATTGAGGAGCCAACACAACCGTTCTCAAACCGCCTGTTTTACAAATGAGCTCCAAAGCATCATTAGCGTTAATATTCTCAAAAAACTCTCGCTCGTTCCCGTCAGATTTGACTTTCCCAACACTCTGGTAACCGAATGATTTAACTATTTCGGTTCCTCTTTCCCAAGATGACGCAGCAAGGGATACGGAATAGCCCAGTGAGAACAGCGCCTCCAATACCGGACGGAAATCATTTTCTTCTGTATAGCGACTAAGATGAGTCTCGAAAATCACGGTCGGTCTAATCTCACCATTTCTGATCGCCTCAACCATCCCAGCAAGGACCTGCACCTCATGCCCCTCAACGTCCATTCGAAGAAGGTCTGGTGCACCGTATTCTTTAGCAAGATCAGGCACTGTATATGTCTGAACGTCAATTGACTTTCCAGACAGATGCTCCACCCCTGAGCCCACATTATGAAACGTATTCAGGTTACTCTGGCGAGCCAAATGGAATTTTTTGGTTTCAGCCTTGTCAGAAACCGCACCTTCCCTCACGATTGTATTCGTTACACCGTTCAATTCTAAGTTTCTTTTTAGCAGCGCAACGTTTGATGGTGAAGGCTCAACAGCGATAATAGAACCACTATCCCGGACAAGTTTACTTTCCATAATCGCGTAATAGCCGATATTTGCACCAACATCGAATACACGCATTCCCGGCTTCAGAATACGCTCAAGCATTATCTTGTGCTCCAGCTCCCTTTCCCCGAACAGCACCAATGTGCGCGAAATCCCGCGATCAGTCATATCCAGCAACAGCTGATAATCATAAACACGTCGCTTAACAAATCTCTGACCAAATAAATTTGCCTGGACAAGCGCTGTAGACAAACTGAAAACTGCACGTGCCAGGTGCTTGGGGCCACGTTCGACAAACGTTGAATAAATACTTGAAAACACGATTAATTCCCAATTTTAGGCTGCAAACGGTATTCGGCTAACCGGAACTTTTCTACTGGAGCACCATCGATCTCCGAAACGATATATCCTACATCCTCAAGAAACTCTTCCATTTCTTTGATGGATGCCCCCATCATTTCAATATGACGTGGATGCACACTCAAGAACACGATGGGCTTACTTCTAATGAGGACATTGCGTGCCCCTTTCAGAGCAGCTACCTCTGCGCCTTCAATATCCATTTTGATTATCTCTGGCGCGAGATTGTTTTCTGCACAATATGCATCCAACGTTACTTGCGGTCGCAATACTTCGCTATAAAGCTCGGGATTTTTCGCCACAACCCTTGAATTTTGCCCAGCTGCGTCAGCTTGCTCAAAAAAGGAAACAGTTTCGACTTTGTCTCCAACAAGACATTCTTCAAGAGTTACGTTATGCGCTTCATTTTTTTGCAGATGTTGCTTCAAATACCTCAGGTTTCCGGCACTCGGCTCAAACGTAATCAAGCAACCGCCCGCTGCCAAAACTTTACTGATGGGAAGTGAGACCAAACCAATATGACCACCAACATCCAAAACGCATTTCTTTCCACGACACGCTTCTACTGTAGCAACGAAACCGTTGTTGTGACCATCCCCCCAACTTTCAAGATCACTGAACATAAAGTTCGCGTTGAGCTTAAAAGGGCCATAGCCACCAATCTTTTGTGATACGTAAAATTTCTGACCTAATAACTTGAGACAGTATCGTGAACAGTCACCTGCAAACACCCATACTGGCCCCAACCCCCTTAAAGGACCATGCCGCAGCTTCCTTAAAATGTTTAGGATCGCCATTTTCCTATTCCGCACCCCGCCTTTTAAATTCAAACCTTGTTTTACAATTGGGCCGCCCGAAAGCAACCAAAAATAAATACCGGCATAACAAATATCGACAGCAAACAAAGAGTGATAACCAAGAGAGAATTGCTTAGGATTTTGGGAACTTAATTTCCGGAACCTTTTTGCCAGCTTCGGAACACCGCCAACGTCTCCTCGCTGACATGGTGTTCGATCCCCTCGGCGTCGAATTCCGCGATTTCGGGGTCGACGCCGATGGATACCAGGAAGTTATAGACGATCTGGTGGCGTTCGCGACACTTTTTGGCGAGTGCTTCGCCTTTTTCGGTCAGAAAAATTGCACGATAGGGGCGTGATGTGACAAAGCCGTCGCGTTCGAGGCGTTTGATGGTGTTGTTCACGGTTGCGGCCGTCACGCCGAAGCGTTCGGCAAGGGCGACCGAGCGGGCCTCGCCCTCCTCGGCGATAAGGTCGCCGATCATTTCAACGTAATCCTCGGTCACTTCCCTGGCATGCGCGTCGCGCAGGCGGGCGAAGACTTCGGCCTTGTTGTGACGCGGGTTTACCACGGCTTTGTCGCCCATTGATCTCTCCAATTTCTGTCCCGCAACCTTCATAACAACTAAGTTTGCAAAAATCAATTTAGCCTTGACTAACTTTAAAAGTCCGCACATAAATAGTGGGTATTCGCTGGACTGATTTCAATTTGCTTTCGGGACATCTGATGAGCCTTTTCCGATCCGCACGCCCCATTTTGCTGAGCGCCCTTATCCTTGCAGCCGGTCTTTTGGCCGGCGCCGGTCATGCCATGGCAAAGCCGCTGAATGTTGTTGCCACCACCTCCATGATCGCCGATGCCGCGCGCCAGGTTGCCGGCGACCGGGCCGAGGTCAAGGCCTTGATGGGCCCCGGGGTTGATCCGCATTCCTATCGCCAGACCCGAAGCGACATCGCCGCCATGGCGCGCGCCGATCTTGTTTTGTGGCACGGGCTGTATCTTGAAGCGCAGCTTGAGGAATTCTTCCTTGATCTGGAAAAGCGCCGCAATGTCGTCGCGGTTGGCGAGGCCATCGCAAAGGACAAGCTTCTGAGCCATGCCGAATACAAGGGCCGTTATGACCCGCATGTCTGGATGGATCCGCAATTGTGGGAAACCGTCGTTCTGGCGGTGCGAGATGCCCTGATCAAAACCGATCCCGAGGGTGAGGCCACATATCGCGCCAATGCGGACCACCATATTGCCGAGATCGCCAAGCTGATCGACTATATGAAAGAGGTCACGGTCACCGTCCCGGAGAAAAGCCGGGTTCTTTTGACCGCCCATGACGCCTTCAGCTATTTCGGGCGCGGCTATGACTTTGACGTGCTGGGCATTCAGGGCATTTCAACGGAATCCGAAGCGGGCCTGCGCCGGGTCGAAGACCTGGTCAACACCATCGTCGATCGCAAGATCTCGGCGGTGTTTGTCGAAAGCTCGGTGCCTGAGCGCAATGTGCGCGCCCTGATCGAAGGCGCGGCTGCGCGGGGCCAGAATGTGGTGATTGGCGGCACCCTGTTTTCCGATGCGATGGGCGAACCGGGAACCTATGAAGGCACCTATATCGGCATGATCGACCATAACGTTACCCTGATCACCCGTGCCCTGGGCGGCACCGCCCCACAAAACGGGTTTCAGGGTAAACTTGCGGCCGGGTCCTGATCAGACAATATTTGACGCCAGCCAAGACAATGTACGCACAAGCGAACAAGGAAGCCCCCATGAGCAATGCCAAACTGGTTGCAGAGTCCGGCAAAATCGTTGATGTCGCGGCCAAGGACGCGCCACTGACCGTGCGCGGCCTGACCGTTTCCTATGGCAACAAACCGGCGGTGTTTTCGGTTGATGCCTCGATCCCGGCCGGGTCCATGACCGCGATCATCGGTCCGAACGGGGCGGGAAAATCCACCTTTTTGAAAGGTGCGCTTGGTGTTGTGCCGCGCCTGTCGGGCGAGGTCCGCATTTTCGGCAAACTGTTTGCCGAGGCCCGCGACCGGGTTGCCTATGTGCCCCAGCGCGCCAGTGTTGACTGGGACTTTCCGGCCCGCGTCATTGATGTGGTCCTGATGGGGCTTTACGGATCGGTCGGGCTGTTCCGGCTCTGGCGATCGCGCCACCGCGAACAGGCGATGGACTGCCTTGAACGGGTCGGCATGGCCGATTTCGCCGACCGTCAGATTGGCCAGCTTTCCGGCGGACAGCAACAGCGTGTCTTCCTGGCCCGCGCACTGGCCCAGAATGCGGAATTCTATTTGCTCGATGAACCGTTTGCCGGGGTGGATGCCGCCACCGAACGCGCGATTGTATCGGTTCTGAAGGAACTGAAGGCCGAAGGCCGCACGGTTGTTTGCGTGCATCATGATCTGTCGACCGTGCCGGAATATTTCGACCGTGTGCTTCTGATCAATGTCCGGCGCATTGCCGAAGGCCCGGTTGAAACCACCTTTACCGCCGAGAACCTTCAGGAAACCTATGGCGGGCGTCTGGCCGCAACCCATATCGACGAATTGCATCTGGCATAGGCGGGTGGCAAAGAGCGACGGGCAAAGGCAGATATCGTCATGAGTTTTATCGAGTATTTCATAAGCGCCCTGTTTCTTCAGGCCGGATATAACAGCGCCCTGGTCGCGGTTGGCGCAGGGTTGCTTGGCCTGTCTGCGGGCAGTGCCGGGGCGTTTATTTTCCTGCGCAAACGCGCCCTTGTGTCTGATGCCATCAGTCATGCGACCCTTCCGGGTGTGGGTCTTGCCTTTATGATCATGGTCGCGTTTGGCAGCGACGGACGATGGCTTCCGGGTCTGATCATCGGATCAGCCGTGTCATCGGCGATCGGGCTTTTGATGGTCGAATGGATCACGCGCAAAACCCGCCTGACCGAGGATGCGGCAATCGGTGCGGTGCTGTCGGTGTTTTTCGGGTTTGGCATTGTCCTTTTGACCGTGATCCAGACCATGTCATCGGGCCGTCAGGCCGGACTTGAAAACTTCCTTTTGGGATCAACGGCCGGGATGCTGATTTCCGAGGCCATGACCATCGCCATTGCCGGCGCACTGGCCGCCGCATTCGTGTTTCTGTTGCGCCGCCCGATGACGCTTGTGGCCTTTGATCCGGAATATGCCGCGACCACGGGGGTCAATGTGCGCAATATCGATCTGGCGATGATGGGGCTGGCGCTGATTGTGACGGTGATCGGGCTCAAGATTGTCGGGCTGATCCTGATTGTTGCGCTTTTGATCATTCCGCCGGTGACCGCACGGTTCTGGACCAACCAGGTCGGACCGATGATCGGCATTGCAGCAGGTGTTGGCGGGCTTTCGGGATATATCGGTGCGGTACTTTCCGCAGCCGAGGCATCACTTCCGACCGGGCCGATCATTGTTCTGATTGCCTTTGGCTTTTTCCTGGTTTCTGCCCTGTTTTCGCCGTTGCGCGGCGGGTTGGCATCGGCACTTCGTCATCAGCGTTTCCAGCGCCGGGTCCACCGTCGCCAGGGGTTGCTGTCACTTGCGCGGCGTGAACCGATCTATGACGGATTGACCCTGCGTATCCTGCGGCGGTCGGGCATGATCCGGCGCGACGGGGTTGCCACGGCGCGCGGCCGGGTCGCGGCACAAAAAGCCGCCCGTGACGAGGCACGCTGGGCGGTTGCGCGGCGCATGTTGCCCGATGATTCCGCCATTGAACGCTATGACGGGTTGACCCCGATCGAACGCATGATGACCCCCGACCAGATTGACGAGATTGATCGCATCATCGCAGCCCGGAACGGAGCAAAGGCATGATCGACGACCTTATCACAGCCCTTGGCGCCGAGTTTGTCCAGCTGAGCCTGAGCCCGATTGTAATCGGCATTCTGGCAGCAGTTGCCTGTGCGCTTCCGGGGAATTTCCTGTTGTTGCGTCGCCAGGCACTGATTGGCGATGCGATCAGCCATGTGGTTTTGCCCGGTATTGTCGGGGCGTTTCTGGTGACCGGAACCATCACCGCGGTTCCGATGATGCTTGGTGCCGGTGTGGCGGCAATCATCGCGGTTGTGATGATCGAAATCGTCAAGCGCCTTGGCCGGGTTGAACCGGGGGCAGCGATGGGGCTGGTTTTCACCACACTGTTCGCAGCGGGCGTTCTGTTTCTTGAAGTCACCGATACCAGTTCGGTTCATATTGATGTGCAACATGCGCTTCTGGGCAATCTGGAAAGCCTGATCTGGTTTGATGCCGAGGGATGGGGATCGCTGTTTGATCCAGCAGCCCTTGCGACCTTGCCGCCGCAATTGCCGCGTCTGGCGATTGTTCTGGTCGGCATCGGGTTGTTTATCCTGTTGTTCTGGAAGGAGCTCAAGATATCGACCTTTGACGCCGCCTTTGCCGAGGCAATCGGCATTCGCACCAGACTGCTCAGCTTTGCACTTGTGGTGGCAACCGCAATTGCCGCTGTTGCGGCGTTTGATGCGGTCGGTTCGATCATTGTCATTGCGATGTTTGTCTGCCCGCCGGCCAGTGCGCGCCTGATGACCAATCAGCTCGGCCGACAGGTTGGCTGGTCGGTGGTGTTTGCGGTTATTTCCGCAGTGCTCGGATATGTCTTTGCCGGATACGGGCCGGGCTGGTTCGGATCGCCCTATGCGGTCAGTGCCGCGGGCATGATTGCCACCATTTCGGGGATCATCCTGATCCTGACCTGCCTGTTCGGGCCGCAACGCAAACGGACCGGTCAGCGCGCCGAAGCCTGAGACACCCGAACCTGAGACACCCGAAATCGGGTGTAAAACATCAAATGTGACCGATTGCTATCGTATCAGCCGGTCAAAGCCCCCATAATGAAGGGATGATCAAGCATCCCCCAAATCCGGCACGCCCGACTGTCAGGGCATTTTTCAGGGCCAGTTTCAGGACCACTTTCACGGCCATCCTGACTGTCCTGATCGTGCTTTGGTCTGGCAGCCCGTCCGCGGTCGCGCAACAGACTGGTACCGCCCCGACGGATGGCGACATCCGTGACGAATTGCAGGGGTTTGGCAATATCGATCTGTTTGTTTTCAGGGATCGTGCAGCGTTTCTGGCGCGGATGGACGAGACACTGGGACTTGCCAATATCAAAGACCCGGACAAGACATTTGCCAAATTGCCGCGATCACCCTTTACCGTTACCGGTCAGCAAAATGGCCAACAGATTGCCACCTGTCAGATTTTTGTCCCGGAAAATGTCACCCCGCAAAGCGGCAATGAGATATTTGCCGAACTGATGCGTGGCTGGTTCGGGAAAAGATTGTCCTATGGCACGGATCCCGCCATGACATATCGCTGGCTGATCTATCACGAGATCCGCCATTGCCAGCCCGATCATTTTGGCGGTGACGATATCGAAAGCCACCGCGACGAACGCGATGCCGATCTTTTCGCACTGGATCAAATTGCAACGGGTCAAAACCGTGACGGGCTGATCGCTGATATCATCGCATTTCGCATGATCACATCAGCCCTGTTTGCCGACCGGTCGCATATGACCGGCCTGTCGCTGCGCTATGCGCTGGACCCGGCATCAGATGGCAAAACCATCACAACAGATCAGGAAGTGGCAGCGTTTCTGGCAACACGTCGCATGATCGGCGCACATGCCAAGGCCATCGCCGCCAGTGTCACGCCGACCAATCTTGAACTTGTTCGTGCGATTACCGAACTTCGCAGCGCCGCCGAGACCGGGACACTGACACCCGTCATCGCCCATGCGCCCGAAATCCTGATCGGTCTGGATGACGCGATTGCCCATTTTGCCCCGACCCTGCATGCCAGGGTGGCAACAAAACGTTAGGCCATATCGGTCAGGCCTGGTCGGTCTTGCGCCAGAATGTCATGGCCGTACATTGATCACGCCCAAGGCCAAGTTCCTTGCGCCAGTAAGTGTGGATCGGCTTGTAATCGGCATTTTCCACACCGGCCCAGCAATAGATCGCACGACCATCACTCGGCACTTCGACAGCGCGAATTGCATCCTGGATCAGGCTGTGGGTGACTTCTTCGACACTGTCGCGCAGGATCCAGGCCACCTTGATCCCGCTTTTGGTGGCAAGCGGAATAATGTCCTCCTTGCTGCCGACTTCGATCAGCGCATGGCCCGTCACATGGGCAGGCATTTCATTCAGATAACGCCCGATCGCCGGAAGGGCCGTTTCATCCCCGGCAAACAGCATCCAGTCAGAAGCCGGCAGGTCATTGCCCAGCGGCCCGGTCATCGCCACCAGATCGCCCGGACGCGCATGCAGGGCAAAGGCCGAACCCGGCCCGTTATCGCCATGCATGACAAAATCGACATCCACCCAGCCGCCTGCAGCATCAATGTCGCGAATGGTATAGACCCGCTGTTCGACCAGATCATCACCGCTTGGCCAGACCGGCATGCCATTTTCGGCCAGCGTTGGCCATTTCGGCTGGGCCTTGCCACGTGGCGGGATCAGAAGACGGACATGAATGCCTTCCTGCTCATAGGCGCCCATATCGACCCCGTGCAGACGCAGGCGTCGCATATGGGGTGACAGATCGGTGATCGCGCCGACGGTCAATTCGCGAAAGTTCGGAAGTTTGCCGTTGCTTTGCCCAGCCCCCTTCCAGCGGCAGTCGAAACTGGTACCCGGTGCAGCACCCTGTTGAAGCAGTGAAATGATCGCGGCCTTCATCTGGACCACGCCGACCTCTGTCGTTGCCCCGACTTCCACATCAAGACCGTTTTCACGGCTGCACAATTTGATATGCCCGATCGATACCGAAATGCGCGTTGCGATGTCATCCCCCTGCACGTCGCAATCATGGCTTTTGTAATAGTCGGCAGTCTGCCGGATCAAAGCGGCACTTTCGGGCAAATCGATGCGGGTGGTTGCAGTCAGGATGGAGGACGGCATTGGGGCCTCGGCGCGATGGTGTTGGGATAAAACCACGGAGGCCTATTGATAATAAAAGTGATAGGCATTCTCAACAATATTTATCAGGATTTTTCCGCCACCGTGAAAGGCCCGGAACCAGTTGGTCCGCTTGGAATGGCTGCGTTGATGTTTGTGAAAACATGGTGATATCACGCCATGCCTATTGGCATTCGCACAAGGGGTTTGACGTCGGCGTTTGCAAATATAAACTTCGATCGACCATTCAAACCAAATTAACCGACCCTGACCCGGCTCTGCCACTGGATGTTTATCCGCCGATCCTGTAAAGGGACGGGCTTGTGACCCAGTTGATTATCGATCCGGAAGATTGAAGACATCGCCATGACAGACAAGATCCGCCGCCTGAAATCATTCGAATTCCCGCTGGCCGTTGAATGGGCCGCCAATGAGGGCTGGAATCCCGGACTTGCCGATGCCGAGGTGTTTTACAATACCGATCCTGACGGTTTCTGGGGTGCCTTTGACAAACAGGGCATGGCCGCAGTGATTTCCGCGGTTCAATACAGGTCCGATTTCGGCTTTGTCGGGTTTTACATCTGCCGCCCGGACCGGCGTGGATCGGGTCTTGGTTATAAATTGTGGCAGACGGTTCTTGATGACAGCGTCATGAAAACCATCGGGCTTGATGGTGTTGTCGATCAGCAGGACAATTACCGCAAGTCGGGCTTTGAATTTGCCCATCGCAATATCCGCTTTGGCGGGGTGGTCCATGCCAGCGCCCCGACTGATGATGATCTGTTTGCCCTGGCGATTGATGACATCGCCGTTGTGGATGCCTTTGAGCAGACCTGCAATCTGTTTGCCGAAAGCCGGATCGAATTCCTGCGTGGCTGGATCGGCAATGACACCCATACGGCGCTGGCCCTTAAAGGGCCGATGGGGCTTCGTGGTTATGGCGTGATCCGCCCGTGTAAAGAAGGTCACAAGGTCGGCCCGCTTTTCGCAGCCAATGCACAAGATGCCCGGACCCTGTTTGGCGCCCTTTTGCAAAGCCGCGATAATCAGGACGGCAAGGTCTATCTTGATATTCCCGAACCCAATCAGGCGGCCCGCGAGCTGGTCAATGACCATCAGATGATTGCCGAGTTCGAAACCGCGCGCATGTACAAGGGAACAGCACCCAAGCTGAACCTTGATATGACGTTCGGCATTTCATCGTTCGAGCTGGGATAACCTGCCAGCCGGGTCACCATACAGCCCGGCAATCGGGCAATCGGGCTGACAATAAAAACAGCCCCATCCAATCACGCGACCCCATGATCGCGGCGATACCGGCCATGCGCTGTTCAGGGCCGGTTTGCCAGACTGCGCCTACATCGCTTGATCAAGTCGGATTATCCTTACGGCGGGGTTGACCGCGCGGCGATTTCTGGCAACAAACATTTAATGCCAAAGGTATAGCATCCCCTAACCTAATGCCGTAATTTTACAATCGGGCGGCTCTTTTTGTTTGGTCCATTCCGCGCCGTAACGCAGGAAGTTATCGTTTGGTTCTGGAAAACAGGTTGTAGAAACCCAATTTTGAGGAGTGCAGCACCTAAAATCCTGCTTTTATGTAATGGGGTCAGTATGGACTTTAGAAATGCAACCGCACGGCAATTCAAATTTACGCCCGCTGCCGCGCGTTCTTTGCCAATTTTCATCAAGCACGCTTCGAAACAAAAGTTTTAACGCCGGATACAAATAACCGACATGGATATAGCTACACTCATTGGGATTATCGCCGGGGCTGGCGTTATTTTTGGCGCCATCATGATGGGCGGCAGCCTTGATTCTTTTGTTGATATTCCATCCGTCATGGTTGTGTTCGGCGGGACTGCGGCCGCGACCCTGATCAAGTTCCCGATGCGCGACGTCATAAAGTCGCTGAAAATCGGGGTGGGTATTGCATTCAAGAACCCCAAGGAAGACCCGCTTTCGATCTATGAAAAGGCCATCGAACTTGCCGGTCTGGTCCGCAAGAACGGTCTGCTGGGGCTCGAAAATGTTGAAGTCGAAAACGAAATCATGGCGCGCGGCATCCGCATGTGTGTGGATGGTCACAGCGGCGAAGTGATCAGAAGTTCGATTTCAAGCGAAGTGGAAAAATCGATCCAGAATGACGAGCTTGGCGAACTGATGTTTCGCGGGATCGGCGATACCGCACCGGCATTCGGCATGATCGGAACCCTGGTCGGTCTGGTGCAGATGCTGGCCAACCTTTCGGACCCGGATGCGATTGGCCCGGCAATGGCAATTGCGATGCTGACAACATTCTATGGCGCGGTACTGGCCAACCTGATTGCGCTGCCGATTGCCGACAAGCTGGCCCTTAAGGTCGATCGCCTGCGCAACACCAAACAGCTGATCATTGAATCGGTCGTCCAGATTCAGGCAAGCCAGAGCCCGATGGTGATGAAAGAAATTCTTGGTCCATATCTTCCGGGTGGCGTGCCCGCTGATGCGGAAGACGGAGAATAAGAATGCTGTCATCTGATCTTCAGGTAGCGGTATAGACCCATGGCCAAGAAACCCGCAGCAGGCGCACCGGCTTGGATGGCGACGTTCGCCGATCTGATGTCATTGCTGCTTGTGCTGTTTGTTCTGTTGCTGACCTTTGCCGAGATGGATGTCATCCGCTACAAGCAGATCGCCGGATCGGTCAAAGCCGCATTCGGCTTTTCCAAACAGGACCAGTTGGCCGGGGTGATCGAACTGGACGGGTCGATTGTCGGCAAGTCGCTTAAGGCACCAACCCCCGACAGTCCGCGCGTGGTTTCGGAAATTCCGCAGGCAGAAACCCCGAAAATCGAAATCGAGAAAACCGACACCAAGGAACAAAAGGCCGAGGCCCTTGAGGAAACGCTTGAAAGCGTTCTTGAGAATATGAGCCTGGAAGATCAGGTCGGGCTGGAACGCATTGATGGCGAAGTCGTGATCCGCTTTCCGAACGAGCTGGCCTTTCCGTCCGGATCATCGGGCATGACCGAAGAATTTGCCGCCATCCTCAATCGGCTGGCACCGGTCATCAACCAGACAGAGGGGGAAGTTCTGGTGGCCGGTCATACGGATAATATTCCGGTATCGTCTTCGTCTCCCTATATATCAAACTGGGACCTTTCCGCAGCACGTGCGACATCGGTTTTGCATTTTCTGATTGATCAGAACGGAACGGACCCCAGACGGATGGTTATTCAGGGCTATGGTGACAGCCGCCCGATCGCCAGCAACGACACCCCCGAAGGGCGGTCCGAAAACCGGCGTGTGGAAATCACCATCCAGATGGTCGAAACAAATGCACCCGATGGTGCAACAGGAAGCGGAGAAAGCGTAAACGATACTGATGCGACGGACTTTGATGCGCCCGATACCGGCAGTTCCGGTTCAGGAACCTTCAGCATCGACAATCCCGGTGCAGGCGGGGCGGGTAGCGGCACAGGCAACACCGCCGACACGCCGGGCTCCACATTGCCGCGGCGCTCGTTCAGCATTCCGTCCGCACAGTAACAATTACGCGCAAAAAGGCCGGACATTCCCGGGACAGGAACCGGCTTGCGAATAAGGGAAATCGCGGAACATGGCGAGCAAGGACAATAAAAACAAAACGATCCTGTATGCCGACTACAGTGAACGGAACATGCTTGCCGCCCGCGAAGCAATCGAACCGCTTGGCTTTGGCAATTTCGTCCATTGCGACGACCGCGAAAAGACTGTCGAGCTGATCGGTGAAATGCGCCCGGAGCTGGTTCTTGTCGGATTGTATCTTGATGGCATGCGCGGCATTTCGACAATTCGCGCCATTCGCGATTCCGGAAGTGACGAAAACCCGATCGGCCGCACGGTCCCGATCCTTCTTGGTGCGCCAAAACTTGACCGCCGCGGCATGCGCGATGCGGTCGATGCCGGGATCGAAGGGGTGTTTCGTCAGCCGATTGATCCCAAACGCCTGCGCAAGATCATTGAAACAGTCATGCGATCACCGCGCCGTTTCGTTCTTAAGGAAAACTATTTCGGACCGGCCCGGCCACAGGACATGATCCGGACGGGTACCACCATGCCCAAAGCCCCGGCGACAAAGACCCCGTCACAGACCACCACCCCGGTCGAAGAAACCACCCCGGAAAATCCCGGTCGCCGCAAGCGTGACCGCATCAAGGCCGCAATGCTTGAAACCCCGCCTGTCGCCAGTGCAAGCCCTGCCCCCGCGCGTCGTCGGGCGGCGGTTGGCAAGCCGGCACCCGCCAAAAGCACGCAGCCCGTGGAAACCGTTGCCGACATCCGCGATGACAAATCCCCCCTGGTCGGAATGAGCGACACCATCGAAGTTGCCAATGTGCAGGCACGGCTGAATGGCAGCGGGCAGGTCTTTGATGACAGCGATCTTCCCGAAGTGCCGATCGCCCATGACCGTGATACCGGCCCCCAGAATATCGAAGCCGTACAATCCGCGCGCGAGGCATTGTCCCCGGTTATCGAACCGGCCAGCGAAGAACCCGCGACCGAAGAACCCGATGACGACCCGATCGAAACCGCAGCAGATGACGACAGCGAAGAGCTGGTTGAAATCGATCTGCATGAAGCCTTGATCAGTCACAAGCTGTGGGTTGATACCGGCGGCAAGGAAGGCACGGTCATGTCGATTGACCATGCCGATCTGCGAGAAGCCGAACTTGAAGGCATTGATCTGAGCCGCTGCGGCCTTCCCTTTGCCAGTTTCAAGCGCGCCAATTGCAAGGATGCGGTTCTTCGGCGCTGTAACCTGACCGGGGCCGATTTCATCGAAAGCAATCTTGATAGTGCCAATCTTGCGGCAAGCCGTCTTTCGGGAGCACGTTTCAATGATGCGATGCTGCGCAACACGGTATTTCTGGGATCGGATCTTTCGAATGCCAGTTTCCGGGGCCAGCATTTGCTTAATTGCGATCTGAGCGGCACCAATCTGGCCGGGACCGATTTCCGCGATGCGGATCTTACCGGCACGCGCGGACTGTTTGCCGAACAAATTCAGCGCGCGCGGGTCAATGCCAATACCCGCCTGCCCCGCAATCTTAAACTGCGTGATTAAGGCGGCCCCTATCGGCGGCCGAACATCTTTTCGATGTCATGAAGTTTCAGTTCGACATAGGTCGGGCGCCCGTGGTTGCACTGCCCGGAATGCGGGGTGGCTTCCATCTGGCGCAAAAGCGCATTCATTTCATCGGCATTGAGTTTGCGTCCCGAACGCACCGACCCGTGGCACGCCATGGTCGCGCAGACATACATCAGGCGATCTTTTAGCGCCATACCCTGCCCCAGTTCGGCGATCTCGTCGGCCATGTCACGGACCAGGGCGGCAACATCGACCTTGCCCAGCATGGCAGGGACTTCGCGCACCACGATGGCACCGGGCCCGAACGGTTCGATCACCAGTCCGAGTTCGGCGAATTCTTCGGCACGGTCGGCAATGCGGTCGGCCGATGCTTCGTCGAGTTCGACCACTTCGGGCAGCAGCAATCCCTGACGCTTGACACCATTGGCGGCAAGATCGGCCTTCATGCGTTCATAGACAATGCGTTCATGGGCGGCGTGCTGATCGACAATCACCAGACCGTCACGGGTCTGGGCAATGATGTAGTTCGCATGAACCTGCCCGCGCGCAGCACCAAGCGGATGATCGACAAACTTGCCTTCATCGGCAATGTGATCGATACGGGCCGACGGTGCGGCACTGTCATAGCCGCCCGACAACGCCGCGGCTGCCGCCGCAGCAAAACCGTCACCGCCGGTATCGCGCGCATCATCCGGTGTCCCGGCAAAATCCCGCCCGCGATCAAACAGACCGCCATATCCCGCCCCGGAATCGACCGGGGACTGGGCGGCATAATTGCGTTCGACCGCCGCATGGCTTGGAATACTGGGCTGATACTGCCCGATGTTAAAGCCGCTGCCGCCACCGCTGCGCCCAGCCCCACCATACGGAAGTGAGGGTCCCTCACCTTCGCGGCGAACCGCCCCCAATGCCATATCGGCAACCGTGGTCGAGGCCCGGTGTCCAGCCCCGGCCAATGCATGTTTGAGCGCCCCGACAATCAGACCACGGACAAGACCCGGATCGCGGAAACGGACCTCGGTCTTGCCGGGATGGACGTTGACGTCAACATCGCGCGGCGACAATTCAAAGAACAGCGCCAGCAACGGATGACGATCGCGCGCCAGGAAATCCTGATAGGCACCGCGCACAGCCCCCTGCAACAGCCGGTCCTTGACCGGGCGGCCATTGACAAACATGAACTGCATCTGGGCATTGCCACGGTTCAGGGTCGGCACACCGGCATAGCCGGTCAAACGGATGCCTTCGCGTTCGGCTTCGATCTGAAGGGCATTTTCCTGAAACTCGCGGCCCATGACAGCGCCAAGGCGTTTGAGGCGCGCATCAAACAGATCGCCTTCACACGCCGGGTAATTCAGGATCGATTTATTGCCATCGCCCGTCAGGGTAAAACCGACATCGGGCCGTGCCATGGCAAGGCGGTCCATGATTTCACGCGCATACATCTGTTCGGTGCGCGCGGTCTTAAGGAATTTCAGACGCGCCGGGGTGGCATAGAAAAGATCGCGGACCTCGACCCGAGTGCCATACGGATGGGCGGCCGGTTCCGGTTCGCCCTTGGCCCCGCCTTCAATGCTGAGCGACCAGGCATTTTCAGAGCCCCGCACCCGGCTGGTCAGGCGCATCCGCGATACAGAACCGATTGATGGCAATGCTTCACCGCGAAAGCCCATGAACCCGATATTGAACAAATCATCATCGGGCAGTTTTGACGTGGCATGACGTTCAACCGCAAGCGACAGTTCCTCGGGCGTCATGCCCTTGCCGTCATCGGTGATCGACAAAAGCGTCCGGCCACCATCACGCAGATTGACATCGACCCTGGTGGCCCCGGCATCAAGCGCGTTTTCAACCAGCTCCTTTAACGCCGCGGCCGGACGTTCGACCACCTCACCGGCGGCAATCTGGTTGATCAGGTTCTGGGGCAGGACGCGCAGGGTCATGATGAAGGCAATGCTCGTGATGTTCGGATTGTTTATCTTGGTTGCCTTGAACCTATCAAAGCACAAAGCGCGGCGAAATCCCTTTCACCGCGCTTTGACATTTTTAGATGTGACTGACGGATCAGAAGGCCAGATCGCCTTCGGGTTTGCCAACCACGGTCACCGTCACATTGGCCGGGTCCATCAGTTCGGCGGCAACGCGGTTGACGTCATCAAGGGTGACAGCATCAACAAGGCTGTTGCGACGATCAAGGAAATCCATGCCAAGGTCTTCTTTCTGCATGCCGACCAGCATGCCCGACAGATTGCCAAGACTGGTAAAGCGCAGCGGGAAGGCCCCGGTCAGATAGGATTTGGCGTTATCGAGTTCTTCCTGGGTGACGCCCTTTTCCTTCATCTTGGTCCATTCGGTGCTGATCAAAGACAGGCTTTGGCCAATCGCGTCATTGCGCGTGGCAACCCCGCCCATCACCATTTCGGCATGGTCAAGATTGGCAAGGTAGCTATAAACCCCATAGGCAAGGCCACGCTTTTCACGCACTTCTTCGGTCAGGCGCGATGAAAAACCGCCCCCACCGAGAATGTAGTTCATGACATAGGCCGCATAGAAATCCGGGTCGGTGCGTTTGATGCCCTTTTGCCCCCAGATTGCCTGGCTTTGCGGGATGTCCTGATCAACCACATCAACACCACCAAAGGTCGGGGTCACATCAGGAATTTCAGGAAGGTCGCTGTGTTCAGGCAGACTGCCAAAGGCCTCGTCAAGCAGCGGGCCGAGTTCGTCGGCCGTGATATCACCGGCAACACCAATGATCAGATTGTCCTTTGCAAAGGCACGCCCGACGAAATTGCGAAAATCATTGGCATTGAGCGACCCAACCGTTTCAAAGGTACCCGAAACCGGACGGGCATAGGGATGATCGCCAAAGATCGAGCTGAAGAATGTCCGGCTGGCAATGTCACCCGGATCGTTTTCCGCCCGTCTCAGACCGGCAATGATTTGCGAACGGATACGCTCGACCGCCTCGTCATCGAAACGCGGTTCGGCCAAGGCCAGACGCAGAAGATCAATTGCGGTATCGCGTTCGCGGGTCAGCGTGGTCAGGGATCCGGAAAAATCATCGCGACCGGCATCAAAGGTCAGGCTGATTGAACGGTTTTCCATCTCGCCGCGGAAAGTCTGACTGTCCATGGCGCCGGCCCCTTCGTCAATCAGGCCCGAAACCATATTGGCAAGACCAAGCTTGTCAGCCGGATCGGTTGCCGCCCCCGCACCGGTAAATGCGATATCCATCGTCATCAGCGGGTTCATATGGTCTTCGATCAGCCAGGCACGAATGCCGCCTTTGGAAATGACTTCCTGGACTTCGACCGCGTGGGCGGACTGGCTGATACCGACAAAGGTCAGGGCCGCAACGGCAAGACCGGCGGCGTGTTTCATGATCTGGTTCATATCAATGTACTCCTGCGCCGGAATCGATGGGCAGTGCCGGACCCCGGCCGGAAACCGGTCCGTCTTTTGGCGGCATCAGCCAGCCGGTGACAGATTGCTTGTCATTAAAGACGCGCTTGGCAGCTTCGTTGACCTGATCAACAGTGACCGCCGAAATCCGGTCCGGCCAGCTTTCGACCTGATCGACCGTCAGACCAACCGCAAGCGATTTGCCCAGAACACGTGCGCCTGCCGAAAGTGAATCACGGGCAAAGACAGCACTATCAAGCAACTTCTGCTTGGCGCGGGCCAGTTCGTCTTCGGTCACGCCATTGGCAATGACATCGGCAATCTGGTCATCGACCGCCTTTTCAAGATCGGCCAGTTCGACATCGTCACGCGGCACGGCATAGACGCCAAAACTGGCAAGATCGACCGCAACCGGGTCATAGAAAGTCCCGACGCTGGTCGCGATGGCCTGATCAACGACAAGCGACTTGAAGAAACGGCTGGTGGTGCCGGACCCGATAATTTCACTGAGCACTTCAAGCGGGGCGGCATCAGCCGCATTGTCACTGTGATAGGACGGCGCAAGGTAATAGCGCGACATCGATGCCTGACCAACGCGCGGATCATGCATGGTGACTTTACGCGGGGCGTGCTGGACCGGTTCCTTGACCCGGTTGCGGGTCAGAACATCGCCACGCGGAATGACGCCGTAATATTTTTCGGCCATGGGCAGCAATTCATCCATGGTGATGTCACCGGCCACAACCAGAATGGCGTTATTGGGTGCATACCATTTGCGATAGAAATCAAGCGCATCTTCGGTCGAAAGCTGTTCCATCTCGTTGCGCCAGCCAATGATCGACCGGCCATAGGGATGGGCCATGTAAAGACTTGCCCGCATCTGTTCGCCCAGAAGCGCACCGGGATTGTTATCAATTCGCGACCGGCGTTCTTCGATGATGACATCGCGTTCGGCCAGAACCACATCGTCAGACAGCTGAAGATTGGTCATGCGGTCGGCTTCCATCTTCATCACCAGATCAAGACGGTCGCGTGCGATATTCTGGAAATACCCGGTATAGTCCCAGGTGGTAAAGGCATTGTCATTGCCGCCATTGCGCGCAACGATTTTCGAAAAGTCGCCCGGAGCAATGTCGTTGGTGCCCTTGAACATCAGATGTTCGAGAAAATGGGCAATGCCCGATACGCCAAGCGGCTCGTCGGCCGAGCCGACCTTGTACCAGACCATCTGGGTCACGACAGGCGCCCGGTGGTTTTCCACCAGCACCACCTGCATACCATTATCAAGGGTCGCTGTCTGGGGGCTGAAGACCGCGGCTGCGGACATATTCGGGATCAATGCCACCATGACTGCTGCCAGCAAGCCGGCAACTGTACGGTCGCGCATCGAAATTACGGAAAGTCTTGGAATTCTCATTACGTCATCCCATTCGATATCAGGCGTCTATCCCGAATTTCTTAAAAAGCGAATATGACAGAACAAGGGCGCGAAATCTCCGCGCCCTTGTTCATTCTGTTCAAATTTTCGTATGTCGCTGCAAAGCGGCCGGTCCGATCACAATCAGATCAGAAAATGTCTTCCAGCCAGCCTTTTTGCTTGCGCTCGATCACCGGGGTCGACCCACCGCCCGAGACATTATCCCCCAATGCCTGCTGGTCGCGGATGCGCTTTGCCTCGGCAGCCGGATCAACGACGGAATTCGGATCCTGTTTTTCCTGCCAGAACAGCAGATCGTCGATCACGCTTTCGCTTTCGGAAATAAAGATCGAGGTTTCACGATCCACGGTCGAACGGATTTCCGGATCGGCATATTGCGCGCCCGATGCGGACAACAGCGCAACCTGGCCTTTGCTGCCGGTGCCGGAAATGTCGCGCTTGACCTTGGTCGGGTCATCGCCAACCAGAATGCGGCGCGCCTGATCGGTGGTCGAGCCGGTCTGCGGACGGGACGCACCCGGTTCAGGAACGCGCATGGTGAAATCAGGCGGCAGGCTGAGCGGCGCACGCGAAACGACCTGGAACTCGTCCGGGGACTGTTTGTTCAGGCCAAAGGTTTCACGGGTCGATTCACAACCGGAAACACCAAGTGCAAGTCCGCCAAGCAGCGCAATTCTGAAAATACTGGTCGTAAGCTTCCGGGCCATTTGTGCCTCTTTACCACTCCGGGACCGGGATCAGATCACCCGGCCAAAAATTCATCAGGCAGATTTTTTACCGCCAAAAAGGGAATCGATCAACAGTAGCGCGGCACCAACCGTAATTGCACTGTCAGCGACGTTGAAGACCGGCCAGTGATAACCGGCAACATGCAGATCGATAAAGTCGGTCACAGCCCCGTGGCGCAAGCGGTCGACAAGATTGCCGATCGCACCGCCAACAATCATGGCCAGCGCCAGACGCAACATGGAATCACGCGTCCGCCACATCCAGACACCAAACCCGATGGTGATCGCAGCGGTCACCGCAATCATCACCCAGGGGGCCTGGCCCTGAAACAGGCCAAACGACACGCCCGGGTTCCATGCCAGAACAAAATTCATGAATGGCGTGACTTCAATCACCCGAAACGGATTGGACAAGCCGTCAATGGCAAGGGCCTTGGTCCACTGGTCGACACCAAACACAATCGCAATGACGATCAGACCAAACACAAAGGCGCGATGTTTCATTGATACTCTTTCTGACTTGCCGGTATCAGCCTGCATCATGGCAGGACTGATACCAGAAACCACAGACCTTACTGGTCCGCGGTAATTCCCATTTCATCAACGGCATCTGCACAGCGGTTACAGACGGTTTTATGTTCTGCGTGGCTGCCGACTTCCGGCAAGGTCTGCCAGCAACGTTCGCATTTTTCGCCATCTGCCAGCGCCGGAACAACACCAACACCTGCAACATCATCAAGGGTATAGGCACCAGTTGGCGCGTCACCCGTGATCAGTTCGATGTCAGATGTAATGGCGATTTCGGCAAGATTAAGGCCGTCAAGTGCTTCGACATATTCAGCCGTTGCGTAAACCTTGGGCGCAGCATCAAGGCTGGCACCAATGCGTTTTTCCGCGCGTTCAAGTTCCAGCGCACCGGTGACAACACGACGCAGCTTGCGGATTTTTGCCCATTTGGCAGCAAGAGCTTCGTCTTTCCAGCCATCCGATACCGTGTTGAAGGTTTCCGAATGGACCGAGCTTTCCGCACCATAACGTGCACGCCATGCTTCGTCGGCGGTAAAGCACAGAACCGGTGCGAGCCAGCGCACAAGGCAATCAAACACGCGATCCATGACCGTGCGGGCCGCACGACGGCGCAGGCTGCTTGGCGCGTCGCAATAAAGTGCGTCCTTGCGGATATCAAGATAGAAGGCCGACATGTCGAGCGCACAGAAGTTGTGCAGTTCGATGAACATGGTGTGGAAGTCGAAATCAGCCGTTGTCTTGCGCACCATATCGTCAAGGTGGCTCAGACGATGCAGGACCCAGCGTTCAAGTTCCGGCAGTTCATTATCAGCAACTTTTTCCGCATCATCAAAGCCGGCAAGGTTCCCCAGCAGGAAGCGCAGGGTGTTGCGCAGACGACGATAGATGTCGGAATGGCGCTGAATGATTTCGTGGCTGATGCGCAGATCATCATGATAGTCGGAACTGACGACCCACAGACGCAGGATGTCGGCACCAAGCTTGTTGATGATGTCGTTTGGCGCAATCACGTTGCCCAGCGACTTGGACATCTTGCGGCCTTCGCCGTCCAGAACAAAGCCGTGAGTCAGTACTGCTTCATACGGCGCGCGACCGCGGGTTCCGCATGATTCCAGAAGCGAGCTGTGGAACCAGCCGCGATGCTGATCCGATCCTTCGAGATAAAGGTCCGCCGGCCACTTAAGGTCCTGGCGTTCTTCGAGCACGAAGGCATGGGTCGAGCCGGAATCAAACCAGACGTCAAGAACGTCGGTGACCTGTTCATAGTTCGCCGCGTCGTATTTATCGCCCAGGAAGTCCTGCGGATCGCGGGTGAACCATGCATCGGCACCTTCTTCGCAGAAGGCTTCATACACGCGATCCAGAACCCCCTGATCACGAAGCGGCTGACGGGTGTTTTTATCAATGAATACCGTGATCGGCACACCCCATGCGCGCTGACGCGATACGCACCAGTCCGGACGGTTGGCGATCATGGAATGCAGACGGTTGCGACCGGCTTCGGGCACAAAGCGGGTTTCATCAATCGCCTTGAGCGCCTTTTCACGCAGGTCGTTATCCTGCATGGAAATGAACCATTGCGGCGTGGTGCGATAGATGATCGGGGCCTTGGAACGCCAGGAGCACGGATAGGAGTGCTTGAGACGGCCACGCGACAGCAATGCGCCAACTTCGATCAGTTTGGCGATGACGGCTTCGTTGGCGTCGGCTTCCTTGCCGTTTTCATCATAGATGCGCTTGCCCGCAAACATCGGAACGGTCGGGTAATAGGCACCGTCACCATCCACCATTTCCGGAATTTCCAGACCGTATTTCAGACCGGTCTGGTAATCGTCCGGGCCGTGGGTCGGTGCGGTATGGACAAAGCCGGTACCGGTGTCGGTCGTAACGTAATCAGCTGCGAGAAGCGGTACGTCAAAGTCATAGCCCTGACCGCGGAACGGATGGGCGGCAACCGTGCCGTCAAGGTCCGCACCCTTGAAGGAGCCGACAACCTTGTGACCGGTGATGCGACCGTTTTTGCACAGGTCTTCGAGAAGGTCGGTACAAACCGCCATTTTCTCGCCAACGGTGGCCCATGCTTCTTCAGCCGTTTCGGTGACTTCGATCACCGCATATTCGATTTCCGCACCATAGGAAATGGCGCGGTTGCCCGGAATGGTCCAGGGGGTGGTGGTCCAGATGACGATGGTGGCGTCTTTCAGGACATCAACCTTGGTCTCGGTGACCGGGAAGCGCACATGAATGGTTTTGGAGGTATGGTCGTGATATTCGACTTCGGCCTCGGCAAGGGCGGTCTTTTCGACCACCGACCACATGACCGGCTTGGAGCCCATATAGAGCGACCCGTTCATCAGGAATTTGCCAAGTTCACGGGCAATCGATGCCTCGGCCTTGTAATCCATGGTGACATAGGGGTTGTCCCAGTCACCCATCACGCCAAGACGTTTGAATTCTTCGCGCTGGACATCAAGCCATTTCTGGGCGAACTCGCGGCATTCCTTGCGGAATTCGGCAATCGGAACATCATCCTTGTTCTTGCCCTTGGCGCGGTACTGTTCTTCGATTTTCCATTCGATCGGAAGACCGTGGCAATCCCAGCCCGGAACGTAAACGGCGTTCTTGCCCAGCATCTGCTGGGAACGGGTGATGACATCTTTCAGGATTTTGTTCAGCGCATGACCGATATGCAGATGGCCGTTCGCATAGGGGGGGCCATCATGCAGGACAAACATTTCACGGTCGGCCGAAATACCGCGAATTTTGCCATAGAGGTCCTCTTTCTTCCACTGCTCGAGCAGGGTGGGCTCCATCTTTGGCAAACCCGCCCGCATCGGGAAATCGGTCTGGGGCAGGATAACGGTTTTCTTGTATTCGACACTCATCGTGACGGTCCTGTCGTCTTGAACAAATTAAAAGGGCGAACCCCCGGTGAATCCGCAAAAAGCGCGCGGATCATAGCGGGTTCGTCGACAAATTCAAATCTTGCCGAGAATCTCTTTGGCTGCAATCACATCAGCCGCAATCTGGGCCTTAAGGGCATCAAGCCCGTCGAACTTCTGTTCGCCCCGGATAAAGCCGTGCAAACGGACCCGCACGTGGCGATCATAGATGTCCTGATCGAAGTCAAACAGGTGAGCTTCGAGCCCGGCATCGTCATCGCCGCCAAAGCTTGGCCTTACACCAATATTGGCGACTCCGGGCACCCAGCGTTCAACCGTCTGGCCATCCGCATCAGAAATCAGGCCAAGTTCGATGGCATAAACCCCGAATTTGGGACGCAGATGGTCACCCAGCGCAACATTGGCCGTCGGGAAGCCGATCGTCCGCCCACGCGCATCGCCATGGGCAATAATTCCGGCAATTTCCCAAGGACGTCCCAGAAGGTGGGCTGCGTCTTCGGGGCGGCCTTCGCGCAGGGCCTGGCGGATGGCGGTCGACGAATAAATGATCCCGTTATCGTGGGTCACAGCTTCGACCGCGGTCACGCCAAATCCGGATTTCTCGCCGATGGCACGCAACAGATCGACATTGCCTGCGCGGCCCTTGCCAAAACAGAAATCCCAGCCGACCACCACATGTTTGACGCCAAGTCCCTTGACCAGAACGCGCTCGATGAATTCTTCGGCACTCATGGCGGCGAATTCGCGATTGAACTCGGCCTCGTAAAACAGATCGATATCGATGCTGCCCGCAGCGGTTTCGCGATCCTCGGCCGAGGTCAGGCGAAATGGCGGATCATCAGCCCGGAACAACATGCGCGGATGGGGCTCGAATGTCAGGATCGCAAGCGGCACACCGAGATCGCGGGCAATTTTGCGTGCCTGATCCAGAAGCGTCTGATGCCCCAGATGCAAACCGTCAAAATTGCCGATCGCCACAACAGCGCCGCGCGCCTCATCGGTCAGGTTTTCAAAAGATCGAAAAACGCGCATCCGCGCCGGTCTCTCTTTGCTGCTTTTACCCATGTCAGCCGATCGCATATCGGCAAATCCAGCAGGCAGCTATAAAGGTCCCGCCCCCGGAGCGTAAAGACTTTTCCGCTAAAAAAGCGCAGCCCGTCCTGCATGGCTGATACGACAGCCGTCAAGATCATCCAGATAAGGAAGCGTCTTTGGGGCTGCAAGCGGCAGGCGAACAAACATCCGCCTGCGCCAGATCATTGGTTAGCCGCGGCTTGGCACCATGACGGTTGCTTCGCCCGAAATCACGCAGCGATCCCCGACATAGCAATTGGTTTCAAGGATCGCGCGCTTTTTACCGGCAATGATTTCACGCACGATAACCTTGGCCGTGACGGTATCGCCGATCCGCACCGGTGCCTTGAATTGCAGGTTCTGTGACAGATAAATCGTGCCGGGCCCCGGCAGGCGCGTCCCAAGAACCGTGGAAATGAAGCCGGCCGACAACATCCCATGGGCAATGCGGCCTTCAAACATCGTGGTCCGGGCATATTCATCATTGAGATGGACCGGGTTGGTATCCCCCGACAGGCCGGCAAACATGACGATATCGGTTTCCGTCACGGTTTTGGCATAACTTGCGGCCAGCCCCACCTCGAGATCTTCGAGATACAGCCCTTCCAGTCCGTTCAAATCTTTCATTTCCTCACCTTCCTTGCCTGTCATGGTCGGATTTGACCAACGCGTTATCGCGCTTATGGTTAATTTTGCATCGCAGCATTTGTAACTTTATTGCGCAATTTGAAATTTGGGCAATCCCTATTTCGTCGAATAGGCAAAACTGTTGGACTTGCAATAAATGAAATCAGCGACACATCAGGTACTTGGCTGATGTGTGGGGCATCCGTCATAACCACAAAAAAGATGCCGCCAACCGGCCGCCAGCCCGAAGGAAACAACACCCGATGAACATGACAATTGCCGATACCTATGAAATCGCAATGGGCCGATGGAGCCGCCGTTTGTCGCGCAGTTTCCTTGATTTTGTCGCGGCCCCGTCCTGCGGGGCGCTGGTGGATGTCGGGTGCGGTACGGGCAGTCTGACATTGGCCGCGGCCACCCGTTATCCCAAGGCCGACATTGTCGGGATTGACGTGATGCCCGACTATATGACCGACGCCCTACGCAATTCCGCGCCGAATGTACGGTTCGAGACCGGGGATGCCACCGCCCTTCCCTTTGCGGATGACAGCTTTGACACAGCCTTTTCCCAGCTTCTGTTGAACGATCTTGACGGACCGGCTGGTGCAGTTGGCGAAATGGTCCGGGTCACCCGTGCCAAAGGCCGGATTGCCGCAACCGTCTGGGACCGTGTCGGGGGACTGACATTCATCCGGCTGTTTCTGGATGTGGCGGCGCTGCTTGCCGATGGCGAAGGCGAAGAATTGCGCGCCAAGGTCTTTGATGTTCCCTATCAGGATGAAGACGATCTTTTTGATCTTTGGTCCGATGCGGGACTGGAAGATGTTTCGACAGCCACACTGGCCGTCAGGATGGATTTCATCGATTTTGATGATTACTGGCAGGCCCTGATGGGGGCACACAGCCTGATCCGGAATTTCTTTGCCAATCAGCCCGCCGATCTTGCCCATGAAATCCAGCAGGCCACCATGCGGGCCTATCTTGGTGGCAAACCGGACGGGCGGCGATCCCTTGTGGCATCGGCTCTTGCGGTGCGCGGGATCGTGCCGGCCTGATTATGGCTGACGGAACGGCAACCACAACACGCCAAGCAGGCTTTGACTGTTGCGGTCACGGAATTCTTCAAGCCCGATCTGCATGTCATGATCATTGGTCCGGGTGTGATCGGTATAACTGACAAACAGCCGATCCCAGACCGACAGGATGTTTCCATAATTGCTGTTGGTTTCATCCATGACGCTGGAATGGTGCACCCGGTGCATGTCCGGTGTGACGATCAATAACCGCAACGCACGATCCAGACTTTTGGGCAGATGGACATTGCCATGATTGAACAGGGCAAAACCGCTTAGCATGCTTTCATAAATCACCACCGCCCACGGGTCGGCCCCGATCAGCAAAACGAAAAAGGATTTATAAAGCGCCGAGGCCACGATTTCGAACGGGTGAAAGCGCACAGCCGTTGTGACATCAAATTCGACATCACAATGATGCACGCGATGAAACCGCCACAAAATCGGGATCATATGGGCCAGGCGGTGCTGCCAGTATATGGCGCAATCAAGCACGATGATCGTAATCACCCCGCCCAGAAGTGCCGGCATCCCCACCAGGTTGTTCAATCCAAGCCCCTGTTGCTGCGCCCAGATGGCCGTCGCAATCATCACCGCACCAATGGTAAAGCGCGCAAGGGCCGCACTGACCAGCAGCAACCCGAAATTGGTCAGCCAGCGCATCGGGCGACGTACTACCTCCTTGGGGCGATAGGGGGCGATGGCTTCCCACAAGGCCATGACAGCAAGAATGGCCGCGAAAATCCCCAGTCTCAGCAATCCGTTCTGATCCATTCCAAAATGCCCTGGTCGTTGGTCCGCACAGCCGTTTGACAAGAATTTGCCACCCCGGCGGGTTTGATCACCATATAGGAATTGATAGCGATACCTGCCCTTACGAACAATATCTTGCGCGTCGCAGATGCATCACCTTTGTGTTAGATAATAAGTGTTTCGTGATAAATCCCAGTTTTAAACAGTTTGATAATGACAAGGAGGCCCCATGCCACACCCATCCGGACATTTACGGACACTTTTTCTGACCGTGTTCGCAACCCTGTCCCTTGGTGGTCTGGCAAAGGCAGATGGGCCGCCCTTTGATCTTCCGGTCGATTGCCCGGACAATACATGTGACATCGTCCATTATGTCGATCACGATCCCGGCCCGGAAATCCGTGATTATGCCTGTGGCACCACGACTTATGACGGTCATCGCGGCACCGATTTTTCCGTTCCCGACGAAGCCACCATGCTTGAAGGTATTTCTGTCCGGTCTGTTGCCGATGGCACGGTGGTTGCCCTGCGCGAAGGGGTCGAAGATATTGATTCAGGCCGGCTTGCCAAAAACAGCCTGGATGGCATCGAATGTGGCAACGGGGTATTGATCGACCATGCCGATGGCTGGCAAAGCCAGTATTGCCATTTGCGGCGCGGCTCGATCGCGGTCAAGAAAGGCGACCGGGTCACACGCGGACAGATGATTGCCGAAATCGGCATGTCCGGTCAGGCAACATTCCCGCATCTGCATTTCAATTTGCGCAAGGATGGCCAGCTTGTGGATCCGTTCAGCGGATCGGCAATGGGATCAAGCGACCGCAGCCAGTGTTCGACCGATCAGGCTGTGCTGTGGTCGTCATCGGCGCGTGCCCAGCTGACCTATCATGACATCACGCTTTACGGGCACGGCTTTTCAATGGCGCGCCCGAACGCATCCGATATCAAGCGCGGCTATGGCAAGGAAACCGAACTGCCCCGCACAAGCCCCGGACTTTATTTCTGGGCTTATCTGATCGGGGCCAATAACGGCGACGTCATCCGGCTGAGCTTGCAGACCCCGACCGGCAAGGGCGGGCATCGCGACTTTGTAATTGATCAGCCCAATGATCAGGGACCACGCGCCAAGTGGTTCTATATCAATATGGACCGGCCGGGTGCTGCATGGCCATCGGGCAACTATACCGGCGAAGTCATTTTCACCCGCCCGGGCAAACAGCCCAGAACAATCGGGCAGACCGATCTGACGATCCGCTAGGCCGTTATACTTCAACCTAAATCGCCCCCCACCGCGCCCGGTCAGACCGGGCGCGATCCGTTTGGTATGCGCAAAACGCAACCAAATGAACCGCCGGTATTTTATTGCGTGATCTGCAATTGATACGCAGCCGTAAAACAGTAAACGTGGAATTTTACTAAACAAATTCCGGTCCGAATTCCTGTATTCGCGAAAACAATTGCACGGACATTACATTATCATTTGCGTTGATTGTAATTCAGGAATTAAAATCAAATCAGCAAGCGGCCTTACGCATTGAAACCATTGAATAATGAAATTTATCGGCGTCTGAATGTATAGAATATATGACTGCCTAGCGACCCAGCATGACATTGTATTGGTTCTGGTTGCCATCGCAATCGGCCTGGGCGGAATTCATACGGCCTTTAACCTGTATGCGCGCGCCTGTATGGGGCGGTTGCAGCAACGGTTTGCATGGCTGTTTCTGACCGGCGTTGTCACCGGTGGCGGCATCTGGGCCACCCACTTTATCGCGATGCTGGCTTATGACCCCGTCTTGCCGGTCGGCTATGAGCCCGTTCTGACCGCAACGTCGCTTGTGATTGCCATTGGCGCAACCATGTTCGGGTTTTCGATTGCATCGGTCGCCGGGCCGCATTTGTTGCTGTCGCGGCTGGTCGGGGGCCTGGTTGTCGGTCTGGGCATTTCGGCGATGCATTTCACCGGCATGATGGCCATGAGCGTGCCGGGCGTCATCAGCTGGCATATGGATATCGTCATCGCAGCCATTCTGATGGGGGCGGTGTTCGGGATGATTTCGCTGTGGCTGGCCGGCCCGGCGCGGACGCCCAAACAAAAGCTTCTGGGCAAGGTCAATCTGACCATTGCCGTTGCAACCATGCATTTCAGTGCGATGGGCGCCCTTATTGTTACCCCGGACCCGACGGTCCCGGTTCCGGCCCAGCTGATTTCGCAGCAATATCTGGCGATTGGCGTTGCGATTGTCGCTGCCCTTCTGATTGCAATCGGCTTTGTCACCGCACTGGTTGACCGCCAGATGCGCGCCCACATTACCAACCGCATGCACATCCTTGGCGATTCCGCGATCGAGGCCCTGGTCCTGACCCAGA
This sequence comes from Thalassospira sp. MIT121401, assembly GCF_047125595.1. NCBI lineage: Bacteria > Pseudomonadati > Pseudomonadota > Alphaproteobacteria > Rhodospirillales > Thalassospiraceae > Thalassospira > Thalassospira sp. MIT121401. The sequence goes on along the minus strand of NZ_CP138926.1, from coordinate 1,127,249 downwards.
ACGGGCGGATCATTGATGTGAATGAGAGCTTCCTGCGCCTGACCGGCACCAAACAGCATGACGTCATCGATCAGGACTTCCTGGCGCGCTGGCTTCCGGAAACGCCACTGGCATTTCAGCAAGGCAACCTGAATTATGTCGAGACGTCGTTGCGGCTGGAAAACCAGAAAGAGCTTCCGGTTGAAGTCATTCGCCGTGAAATTCCGGCCGATGACATTGCCGATGACACCACCATTTTCGGTCTGCGCGACCTGCGTGAACGCTATGCGGCGGAAAAGCATATCCGGTTCCTGGCCGAACATGATTCACTGACCAAACTTCTGAACCGGACGACCTTTAACGACCGGCTGTCAGAGGCGCTTCAGGAATCAGACGAAACCGGCGTTCCGACCACCGTGATGTGTGTCGATTTCGACCATTTCAAGGAACTTAACGACAGTTTCGGCCATATCGCCGGGGACCATGCGCTGCGTGAACTTGGCGAACGGCTGGGCAAACTGATCAGTGATGAACTGACCATTGCCCGTGTTGGCGGTGACGAATTTGTTGTGTTGTTGCATCATCAGAACCGCACCAACCCCAACAGCATCAAGACCCATACCCAGGAAGTCGCGCAGAAGATCCTCGATTGCATCGCACTTCCGATCTTTATCAATCAGGAAAACCGCGCCAAATTGTCGGCCAGTATCGGGGTTGCCCATTATCCGCAAGACGGTGCCGATGCCGAAAGCATCCTGTTCCATGCCGATCTTGCGATGTATCGGGTCAAGCAATCGGGCGGCAATGATGTGGTGTTCTATTCTTCTGAAATGGATGAAGAATACCGTTTCAAGCGCCAGCTGGCGTCCAATCTTCGGGTGGCACTCGAAAACGAGCAGCTTGAACTTTATTACCAGCCGCAATGCCATGCCGATGACAAGGAAATCCAGTCATTCGAAGCGTTGCTGCGCTGGAAGGATGCCGAACTTGGCCAGGTTCCGCCGGGCCGTTTCATTCCGATCGCCGAGGAAACCGGCCTGATCATTCCGCTGGGCGAATGGGTCTTGCGCACCGCCTGCTTTGAGGCGGCCGGCTGGGACAAGCCGCTTGGTATCGGGGTCAATCTTTCAGCAGTTCAGCTTCAGAAACATGAACTGCCCGAAGTGGTTGCCGCCATCCTTGAGGAAAGCGGTCTTGATCCCAAGCGTCTTGAGCTTGAAGTCACCGAAACCGCCCTGATCCACAACCCCGCGCGTTCGATGAAGATCCTTTCCGACATCAAGAAACTTGGTGTGCGGATTGCCATGGATGATTTCGGGACCGGCTATTCATCGCTGGCGACCTTGCAAAACTTCCCGGTTGACCGCATCAAGATCGACCAGTCCTTTGTCACCAAGCTGGTGGGCAATGCCCAGGCCGGGGCGATTGTCCGGGCCGTCATAAATCTGAGCCGTGACCTGGCACTTGATGTCATTGCCGAAGGTGTCGAAACCGATGAACAGGCCAACTTCCTGACCGATCACGATTGCCGGGCAGTTCAGGGATATATGTTTGGTCATCCGCGCCCGATCAGCGATTACGCCCATATCGTTCACCCCCAGATACCCGCGCCCGAACCAGCGCCCGAACCCGCCAAAAGCGGCAAAAAACCGGCGAATCGGCAAAGCGGCATCGAAACCGTTTAATCAGGTTGCGGGCGATTCCCCCAATCCTCGGGGGGATCGCACTGCAAAAAGCCGATTTGTGACAAATTCGACGAGAAAAAAGCGACCTTTTCCACGCAGTTGAAAGTTTTTTGACGTTTTTTGACTCACAAGCCTTGTATCGCGGCCATTGCCCTGCATATATTTGTCGAGTGCCCTGTTGGCACGAACAAGCTACCTGTCAGAAGACGGAGTGAATATGATGAATAAGCGCAAAGCCGTTGCTATCGCCGTTGCTCGTGAACAGCAAATTGCCCGTTCGATGGAAATCCTGTTCGCAGGCACCATTGTGGCCCTGATTGCATCGCTACTGGTTCTCTGATCCAGTTATCGCCTTCATCATCCCGTGATCTGTTTCAAACCAGCCGGTTCTGAAATCCACCCTGCTTAGATAGCTTCATGACCAACCGCCACATTTTCACTGCCATCATTACGCGAATTATCTGCCCGGTTGTCTAAGGACACCGGGACGTACCTGTTCGCCTGTTTGATGCACTGAAAATCCGTGAGCATTGTCATGACCAATCATGGTTTTGCGGCGTCCCAAGAAGACGCACGCACCCCAAAATCCGTTTATTGTTTTTCTGTTCATGCGGCTGCTGAACCCGATGTGATGCCGCGCGTTCTTGAACTGTTTGCCAAGCGCAATCTGGTCCCGGCCAGCTGGCATTCCACCGTTGCCGACGGCAATCGCGGTTTCGAAGAGCTGCAGATCGACATTCAGGTCCAGCAGCTTGAAACCAAGGTGGCAGAACATATCGCGCGCTGTCTGCGTCAGGTTGTGCACGTCAACACGGTGCTGACATCGGAAAAAGGCTATTCCAATTCTGCACTGAGCGCGTAGGCTGTCGCGGTCGCAGCGCTGCCCCACCGGGCAGCGCGTTCCACCCGACAGGAGTCCCAATTGGCTTATCTTGACCATATCAATGCCTGCAACAATGCCAATCTGTCGCGCTATGCGCGGTTTCGCATTGATGATCAGCCGGTCGGGGCCATTCGGTCGGACTTTGCCACGGCACTTACCGCACTTGGATCGGATTTCATCCGCGACGAGAATGGCGAATACGGCTTTGCCGCGCATATCGAAACGCCGGAACATCGTAACGAAGTCCTTGTCGATGCGACCCGCCGCCTGTGCGAACAGGGGGTGATCAAACGGCTTCACGGTGAAAAGTTCGACATCCGCAATCAGTTGTCCGATCCCCCACTTTGTCAGCTGGACCGGTTTGCAATGCCCTATTTCGGGTGCCGGTCGTGGGGCGTGCATATGAACGGCTTTGTGCGTAAATCCGACGGGATCCATATGTGGATTGCCCATCGCGCCAAGGACAAGCCGACCTATCCCGGGATGCTTGACAATATGGTTGCCGGTGGTCAGCCGACCGGGCTTGGTTTCCGCGAAAACATGATCAAGGAATGCGCCGAAGAAGCCGGCATTCCCGAAAGCCTGTCCCGCCATCTCCGCCCGATCGGGGCAGTTTCATATCTTTATGAAACCGCCGAAGGACTGAAACCCGATGTCATGATCAATTTCGATCTCGAACTGCCGGAAGATTTCATTCCACAATGTACCGACGGCGAAGTTGATCGGTTCGAATTGCTGTCCCTTGCCGAGGTCGCAGAAATTGTCCGGTCGGGTTTTGATTTCAAGTTCAACTGTGCGCTGGTGGTGATTGATTTCCTGATCCGCCACGGCTATCTGACCGCAGACAATGAACCAAGCTATGGCGAACTTCTAAGCGGGCTGCATCGCCCGTTAAATGTCTGACAGTTTGCCCCAGGCGTTCTGTTCTGTTCCGCTCCGTCCCGGTTTCTGACCTGCGATCCCTGCCCCGACCCGCCCACAAAAAAGCACCCGTAACCGGTTGCCATATGCAAATCCACATCGAAACGGGGCGGCATTGATGCGTGCCCGTGTGGTTAGCTTGGTTATTGGCGCGTATTGGGTCCGCCCATCAGCGCCCCCACCGCCATCACGGTCAGTTTGGCACGCAAGTCGGGATCGAGCCGGTCGAGATCGCCCTGCTTGCTGCGCAGGGCCTTTACCGCCTCGTTGATCAGTTCCTGACGGCGTTCATCGGCTTCGGTCGGGATTTTGCTTTTTTGTTTGCCAAGTTTGGCATCGGCCGCATTCAGGGCCTTCATGATTTCGGTGTGCGGGGTGTCTGCCTGTTCTGTCAGGGTCTCGGCCAGGGCAAGGGCGCGTGCTTCTTCAAGCGACATGCCTTCATCCTGATGGGCAAGGGCACGGTCTTCGATGCGTCGCGCCTGACGGGCCTGGGCGGCGGCCTGTTCGGCGGTGGCCGGATCACGGACCTGAAGGGATTGCGCATTGTTATAGGCACGAATGGCATCGCGGCCCTTCTTGCCGACAAAGACGCGCATCAGCGTTTCCTTGAGCAATCCCATCAATTGACCCTTCGATTATTTTTCCCGCACGGGGATTCAACCATTATGCACATAAAGGGTTTCGAAATCATTGCCCGGCTTCGTGTGCAAAACCGGCAATGATTTAAATATGTTGTGCAACACGGCCTTCTTCAACTGCCAGAATATAGGCAATCAGCGCTTCGCAATCGGCTGTCTGAAGATGTTCAAGATCACAGACAAAATCGACGTTCGCACGCGCCGGATCATCCGAATGGCCAACAATGCCGAATTTGACATATTCCGCATCCATCGCATCAAGCGCCGAGATCAGATCGGCAACACTGACCCGGTCCGGGGATGTCATGGATGTTCGGATCAGCACCAGCATGTCGGCATCGCAATCAATAACCTGGCGGGCAATTGACTGGGCATCGGAATGCGGCGGGGCGACATCCACATCAAAACCACCATCGGCAAACAGGGTGGCGACATGTTTGTGATGGGCCTGTTCCTCGGACGAGGCGGTGGCCAGAAGAAGCCTTGGATGACGGCCTTCTATTTCTGCAAATCTGGCAAGATTGGTCGCGAGTTGGGGAGACGTCATGATACCTCGCTTGGTTGCGCCCGCGATTGCCAAAAACGACAAACGCGGGACATATCTTTGCGGTATGCCTTTGCCACAGTATCCCTTTGATCGCCGGGGCTGACAAGCCTTGCGCTGCGAGTGCCCCTACCAACCGGCCAATTCAAGCGGATTGACCCCGATCACATGGGCATGCCCGCCCAGAAGCACGGCATAAATCACACAACCAAGCAGCAGATCACGCCACCCGATCGCCCCTTTGAGCAGCCCGGACGGCGAAAACCGCCGAGTCCCTTGTAAAATTGCATCCCGACGGGCCGCAGGCATGTCACGCAGGCGGATTTTCTCCATGCGCCAAAATCCAATCAGGGCAAAGATTGCACTGCCGCCAAAAAAGATCACAGCCACCAAATCGCCATTGGCAACGACATGACCAGCCCCCCACAGCATCACGCCCAGCAACAAAGGATGCCGACAAAAAAGATTGATGCCCGGACGGTCCGGATCAAACCCGGATCGACGCCCGATTGACAACGGACAGGGTTGAAGAATGGCGCAGGCCCACAAAATAGAAGCGGGTAACATGATGATAATCAACAGTTTTGCACGCAGAGGATGAAAATCCCAAAGCCATGACGACTCTGCTGTGATCACCTCGTGAATGACCCATGCAAACAGGATGGTCGAAACAAGTGAGAAACCAACAACATAGGCCCAATACCCGATCAGACCGACGATTTTCCCCCTGAGCAGACCGGGAATGATATGTGCCCCAAGGAAAACCGCGAGCGAGATGAAAAACCAGACCAAAGTGCGATCCCCTCTTTACATTGCTGCTTCAACATGCAAATTGCGCTGTTCCCGCATACGGGTCGGGGTGCGAATCTCCAAGACCCTTGCGTTACGAGATATTAGCGGATACCTCTGTATCCCTGTTTGACATCGGACAATTTAGCAACTGCCTGCGGACTGAAACCGTCGGGCGGACAACGGAACACGGAATATACTCGAAATGAGCTGGACGCCGGAAAAGATTGAACTGCTGACCTCGCTCTGGAATCAGGGCTGGACCACGGCACGCATCGGTGAAGAACTGGGTGTCGGCAAAAATGCCGTCGTGGGCAAGGCGCACCGCCTGGGCCTGCCGAAACGCCCGTCCCCGATTCAGCGCCGTGCAGAGGAAGCTGAACAGAAAAAAGCCCCGGCACCCAAGCAGCAGAGCAAAGGCATTTCGATCTTTGATCTTGGCGCTGGCATGTGCCGCTGGCCGTTTGGTGATCCGGGTGATGATGATTTCCACTTCTGTGGCAAGAAGATCGTCCCGAGCAAGCCCTATTGCGAAGAACATTGCGCACAGGCTTATCTGAACGGCAAGAACCCGCGTGAAGACAACCCGCCTGCACAGCAGGGTCAGGGTGGCAAAGGTCCGCAGGCCGCCAACAAGAAATAATATTTGATCGGGATAAAATGCCCGCCCGAATAAAAAAGCCGCCCGTTTCACCGGGCGGCTTTTCTTATGGTGCATTGTTATGATGCGAAACAAGCAGACAGACTATTTGGTCTGCAGGACATATTTGGCAAAGCCGTCCTGATCTTCACCGATGAAGCTGATATTGTCCGGGGCATTGGCGGCCGCCGATGCCTTGGGGCTGGTGACAAAGGTCACCTTGGACGCATCGCCAATCGGGGCAAAGGTCCAGTTGCCATCGGCCTTGGGATCGATTTCCTTTTCGGTCAGGATATAGTTGGCAAGAACCGTGCGGTTTTCATCGGGGGCCTCGACAATGATCGTCGATCCGTCCAGTCCCGGGAAATTGCCGCCACCGCCAGCGCGATAGTTATTGGTCGCAACGACAAACTGCTGATCCGCGGTAACCAGTTTGCCATCAAAGCTCAGATTGACGATGCGGTGACTATCGGCATTCACCACTTCACCGGCCTTGTTATAGCGGGCAGGTTTGGTCACATCGATCTGATAGGTCACCCCGTCAATCACGTCATAGTTATAGGTCGGGAAATCAGGGTTGATCAGCGGCTGTTCATCGCTGTTGTTCGGGTCGATCTGATTGAACTGCCCGGCCGACATTTCAAGCCATTCACGGACCTGATCACCATTCAACAGAACCGCACGCACCGTGTTGGGATAGATATAAAGATCAGCCACGTTTTTAAGCGCGATCTTGCCTTCGGGAATGTCGGTGAAATAGTCCGGACCACCACGCCCGCCGGCCTTGAACGGCGCCCCGGCCGACAGGATCGGAATGCCGTCATATTCCGATCCGTTCAGGATCTTTTCCAGATACCATTTCTGGGCATTGGTCACGATCTGGATCGAGGGGTCATCAGCCACCAGCGCAAAGAAGCTGTTGATCGGGGCCGATGTCGTGCCCACACCTTCGCGCATATAGGCGATCGTTCCTTCGTGCTCTTCCTTGACCGCGGCGATGATTTCGGGATCGGCTTCAACCAGCGGAGTGATGGTACGGCCTTCACGCTGATAGATCGGGCGGGCGTCTGACAGGCTGTCAACGACGGTCCATTCACCTGCATCAGAAACATTGAGTGTCAAATCAATCACGCCAAGATGACTGCCCCAGAAGCCCGGCATGACCGCGGCAACACCATTGATCGTGCCTTTGGCGATATCGACACCTTCAAGATCGGAAAAGGCATCGGACGGGAAGACCGTATGGGCATGACCAAACAGGATGGCGTCAATGCCATCGACCTTTGACAGGTAATAAGTGGCATTTTCTTCCATGCCGTGGCGTTCCATGGTCGAAAGACCCGAATGCGGAACGGCAATGACAATGTCAGCCCCCTTATCACGCATTTCCGGGACATATTTTTCGGCCATTTCAACAATGTCCTTGGTAAAGACCTTGCCTTCCAGATTGGCCTTGTCCCATTGCATGATCTGGGGCGGGACAAACCCGATCACCCCGACCTTTGCCTTGTGGCTTTTACCTTCGTCATCGACGAATTCGCGATCAAGCAGCACATAGGGCTGGAAATAGGGTTTGTCATTTTCGGCATTGCCATCACCATCATCAACAAAGATGTTAGCGCTAACATACGGGAAGTTTGCCCCGGCAATCGCGGTTTCAAGGAACTCCATCCCGTAATTGAATTCATGGTTCCCGAGATTGGCCGCGTCATAGCCCAGCAGGTTCATTGCCTTGTAGACCGGATGGGTTTCGCCCTTTTTCAGGCCGCGTTCCTTGGCCATGTAATCGCCAAGCGGATTGCCCTGGATCAGATCACCGTTATCAACAAAGACGACATTTTCTGCCTCGCCGCGTGCGGTCTTGAGCAAGGTCGCGACCTTTGCCAGACCGACCGTGTCCGATTCACCATCACGGTAATAATCATAATTGACCAGATGGGTGTGGATATCCGTGGTTTCGAGGATACGCAGCGAAACCGTGCTGTCGGCCAGTGCTGTGCCGCTGAGCAATGCCAGCGAAAGTCCGATCGCGGATGCGCCAGCGGTGCGAAGGCCTGCCTTGTGGATGAATGTCATGGGTCTTTTCCCTGTTCGAGTGCTCGGTCGATCAACTTTATTCTTGTTCAGATGGTCAGGTTTTGAAGATTTTGCGAAAAAGATGGGGCAAATACAAATGGAAACGCCCGCGCATCTGCACGGGCGTTTCCGGATTTGAAACAAAGCGCCAAAAAGGCCATTGAGATCAGGCAGGAACGGCATGCGGCGATTTGTAGCCCCGCACCACTTCGTTCCCCGGTTCCGGATCATGGGGCACATTAAGCGCAAGCACCAGCGACACAGCCGCCATCGCCGCACCCGCCAGGAACACCGCACTTGGCGAAAACAGCCACAACAATCCGAATGCCGCCGGGATGAAGACCGCTGCGATATGGTTGATCGTGAAGCTGACCCCTGCTGTTGACGAAATATCGGCCGGATCGGCGATCTTCTGGAAATAGGTCTTGATGGCGATTGCCATGGCAAAGAACAGATGATCGATCACATAAAGGCCACCGGCAACCACATGGTTGTCAACAAAGGCATAAGAGACGAACACGATGAACAGACCGATATATTCAAAGGTCAGGGCACGGCGTTCCCCCCATTTGCCGATCAGCTTGCCGATCTTGGGTGCGAGGAACATGTTGATCGCGTGGTTCAGAAGATACAGCAACGTGATGGTTGCCGCGTCATATCCGAACTTTTCAACCATCAGGAAGCCGGCAAACACGGTAAAGATCTGGCGTCGGGCACCGCTCATGAAGGTCAGCGCATAGTAAAGCCAGTAGCGTTTGCGCAAGATCAGCTTTTTGGTTTGCGGATGGGCATCGGAGAATTTCGGGAAAGCGCCCCAGACAAACAACGCCGCAATCACCGTCAGTGCCCCGCCAAACAGATAGACATAACGATAGTCGACATCGAAGATTTCCAGCATCAGCCAGACAACCCCGAACATCACAAGCGATGAAATCGACTTCGCCGAAAGCTGTTTGCCCATCACCATGGCAGTGCGTTCCTTTTTAACCCATTGCAAGGAAAGCGCCTGCTGCATGGTTTCAAAATAATGGAAGCCAATCGACATCAGAACCGTGGTGCAATACAGGCCAATCACCGTCGGGAAATATCCCGAAATTGCCACCCCGATCCCCAGGACCAGCAAGGACAGCAACGCAAAGGTCTGTTCGCGCAGCACCAGCAAGACAAAGATCGCGGTAAAGGCAAGGAACCCCGGAATTTCACGCAGGGACTGCAAAATTCCGATCTCACGTCCCGTAAAGTCCGCCATCTCGATCGAAAAGTTGTTCAAAAGCGCCATCCATGTCGAAAAGGACAATGGCATGGCCGCGGCCATCACAATCAGAAGAACTTCCGGATTGCGCCAGCCCTTATAGACCGGAACACCGGCCGCCGCATCGGGCACCTCGCCGATCGGGGCCGCGTGGTTGGAGGCTTCGGGTATGATTTCTTCCTTGGACATTTTGTCTCCCCGGACTGGGCCGCATTGGTGGCGGTTCCGCTGTCACGCATCGTATGTTTTGGAATGAAACCAAATTAAACCTATTGCAGGCCGTCTGTCTTACGATAATCTGCCATCATATATCGCAAAACAGACACACGAGGCGTTCCGATGGACCGTCCAACCCCGATTGACGAAGCCAACCATATCCGTCCGCGCCCCTATGCGTTGCCGCGCCCGATCTATGTCCGTATGAGCGACGTGCCCGCCGGGCACAGCATCGGTGCGCACAGCCATGACTGGTGTCAGCTGATTTACGCATCCGAAGGGACGATGAAGGTCATTACCGAAGCCGGGATATGGATCGTGCCGCCACAACGCGCGGTCTGGGTGCCGCCCCATCTTGAACACGCCGTGACCCATGCGACCTTTACCCGTGCGCGCCATATCTATATTGACCGCACTGCGCCGGTGAACCTGCCTGATCGGTGCATGGTACTTGATGTCAGTCCGCTGTTGCGTGAACTGATCCGTGCGGCAACCGAAATTCCGATCGAATATGACGAAGATGGCGCAGAAGGCCGTTTGATGCGGGTTCTGCTTGATCAATTGCGGGCACCGGATCAGGAAAACCTGCATCTTCCGGCCCCGAAGGACCCGCGGCTTGGCAAGATTTGCGACGCGCTGCTTGAAAACCCGGCAGATAACCGCACCCTGGATGACTGGTCGCGCATCTGCGGGGCGTCATCACGCACATTGGCACGGCTGTTTCTGCGCGAAACCGGGATGCCGTTTCGCGATTGGCGCCAAAAACTGCGCCTGCTTTATGCACTTGAAAAACTGGCGAATGACCGCCCTGTCACCGAGATCGCGCTTGATCTTGGCTACGAAACGCCATCCGCTTTCATCGCCATGTTCCGCAAGGTTACCGGACGCACACCGGGCGGGTATTTCCGCTGAACATCCCGCGGTGCCAGCCCGGCAAACCCGGCCCGCCATCCCGTGCAACGTCAATCGTTCCTGAAATTGCGCAGCGGCGGAAAGATGTCATTGTCGGGTTCGGGATCGATGTCATATCGGCGGATGGCTTTGGCGTGGGCCTGGCCGGATTTGCGGTTCTGAGCACACAGATTGTGAATTTCAACCATCATGTCCGATGACCAGCAAAGGGCATTTGCCTTGCCTTCTGCCCGGGCTTTTTCAGAAGCCTTGTCAGATGCGCTGCCGGTTTTGTCTTGAAGGGCTTCTTCATGCAGACTTTCGCCATCACGACCAACAAGCATCCGATCAAGGGTCGGCATCACATCGGCAATGCTTTTGAGAACCGAGACACTTTCACCGATGGTGCGGATCATTGCCATGGCCATTGCCTCATACGGATCAGAGGGCGGCGGTCCATCGGCAATTTCCTTGCTGCTTTCGGCGATCAGATCAAAATTGGACCGCGACCGCGCCAGCAAGGCCACCGGACTGTTCCCGGCCTTGTAATTGGGTTCGTTAATGCGGCGACCTGGCACAATATGGCAGGCCGGCCCCCAGTCACGTCCCGGATCAGAGAAGTTGCGTTCCCCTTTCCTACGTGCCGGGTGTGAATCGACTGAATTCATGTTCTCCCCCAGAGAGAAATCTCAGCGTTGCCCCGAATGCCCCGCTGTTTCTTCAATCGACCGCAGAGCTTTATATTTTGATGCGCTTGTCTAGCACAGCTTGTGGTTGTCCAATGCACACGGCGTCCAAATCGCTTTGCATTGAGTCCAAAAAATCATCGAAAAACCGCCTGTTCCGTAACGTCCATACCTTTGGACCCACCCTTGGGAATAGGCAAATTGACGCCCGCTATACCAAAGGTCTTTTGCACCGGATGGCGATTGGCTGTAGTTAAATTAGAAAATCTGCAAATTAAAAATGCGGCAAAAACAATGACCGTCATCACACATGGTTTCCTGCAATACGCAGCGTCGGGTAACGCGACGTATCACCAGGTGATGATCACGATCAGGCACATCGATGTCGGGGGAAAGGAGGCGATCGGGATGTGTCATGGCCAATTACGGCACAGACCATTAAATCAGAATAAACTAATTTAAATTATCCAAATTTAATAGCTTTACCTCATTCGTTAGTTTACTTAATCTCGACCTGTGGATAGGCAAGTACGCCTGACCCAATCCACACCGCATACATTCGTTGTAAGTGTCCGCCACGTAGGCAATTGGGGTAGCAAGATGCAACCGGATCAAGATTCTGCTGGAACCACCAGCACGTTCTTCACTGTCGACAATCTGCCGATGCAGGACCGTTTTGCGGTCTGGAAAGAGTCGATATCCTGTCTTTTCGATGTAGATGCCGAGAAACAGGTTCGGGAAGATGATTTCCGAACAACGATCCGATCCCATCTGTTTGGTTCCTTGATGTTGATGGAAGTTGAGTCCCGCCAGCAGCAATGGCGCCGTGGCTATCAACAGATTGTCGGCAATGGCATGGATCATTACGGCATCGGCGTCTATCAGCGTGGCGAGATCGAATGCGAAACATCGCGCGGGCATGACCGACTTAAACCCGGCGGCATTCTTATTTATGACCTGACCCAGCCCTTCACGGCACAGACAAGCGATCATCTGACACTTAATCTTGTGATTCCGCGGGCCCTGCTTGAAGACCATTTGCAGCATCCCGATGACCATTGCATGCGCTTTTTGGCGCCCGATGACCCGATGGTGCAGATCATCCGTGACATGGTTCTGTCGCTTCAGCGCAATGTCTGTGAACTTGGCCATCAGCAAGCCCAAATATTTGAAAAGATGTTCCCCACCATGCTGGCGACCTGTTTGAATTCGGTCAGCAGCCAGACCGCCGATAGCAGCCATGAACGCCAGAACATCCTGAGCATGGTCAAGATGCGGCGTTATTTCCGCGAAAATCTGTGTTCGCCGGACCTCAATCCACGGCGGGCGGCTCAGGATTTGGGGGTATCACGGTCCAAGCTTTATAACTATTTCGCGCCCTATGGCGGGGTTTATACCTATGTCCGTGACATGCGGCTGCGCAAGGCAATATCGCTTTTGAATGATCCGCATTGTGCGCGGTCTTCTATTTATGACATTGCACTGGAATGCGGCTTTTCGAGTGACGCCAGCTTCATCCGGGCGTTTCGCGACAAGTATGACGCCACGCCGGGTGAAGTCCGGAACGGGGCCGCGATCCATTCCCGCAAAACCCAGTGCATTGCCGGGCTGGTCAACAAACAGTTTGAAAACTGGATACACGGTCTTGGCTAAGGACGCGGTGCGGTCTTTGCAAGGCAACAGCACGCACCGATCAGATACGAAACGCAATCGCCTCAGATTTTCCAGATACCGGTAATGTTGGTGTCGGATTTGCAGATGGCGTCATGCCCGAACAATCCTTCGATCGCCAGAATTTCCACATCTTCGGATTTGAAAAGCTTGATCATCCGCAAGCCGATATAGGCATTGGGCACCAGAATGATATCGGCCAGTCCAAGATACTGATCGATCAGGTGGTCCAGATTTTCCTGATTTTGTTCAATGATCACGACGGGCCGCTGATTGCTGAAACGGCCATATACCAGTGGATCATCACGACGCACTTCAGATACGTTCTGCATTTGCCGGTCTTCCCTACTTGGTTGACGACCTGCACCAATGCGTCATGAAACGGTTTCATTGCCATTGGTACTATTCGTGATCTCCGACAGTTTGGACCATTCCCGGGCCCGTCACTATTCCAGCGGTCCATATTTATGCGCAAAGCGTCCAGAATTTGTAACAAGCAGTCGCGGCATCCCCATTACAATTTCGACATGTAAATTTTTATCAGCCCAGACATGAGAATTTGTCATGCATCGAATGTCGCCAAACTCCGCTATTGATTACATCAGCGCCCCCGGAGTTATCAGCAATGAACAGTGTTTGGACCGGCATAGGATTACGTCTGGCAGCAACCGGCTTGTTTGCCATCATGAGCCTGTTTGTCCGCATGGCGTCCCTTGAAGCGCCGGTCGGCCAGATCATGTTCTGGCGCAGCTCTGTCGCGATTGTGCCGATCGTGCTGTATCTGATGTGGCGCCATGAATTTCCGCGCGCGCTCAGGACCAAGCGACCGTGGGGACACCTCAAACGCAGCACATTTGGTGGCGTTTCGATGTTTCTTTCCTTTGTGTCGCTGGCATATCTTCCGCTGGCACTGGCCACCGCGCTGGGCTTTCTGGCCCCGCTTGTGGTGATCCCGGTTGCAATCATTGTGTTGCGTGAAAATCCGGGCTGGCTGGTTACGGGCGCGACCGTTGCCGGGTTTGCCGGAGTGTTTCTGATCCTGTGGCCGATGATTTCAACACCGGGGCTTGATCATGAAACGATGATCGGGATTGGGGCCGGAATTGCCTTTGCAATCACCACGGCCTTTGCCAAAACCCAGATCAAGGCCCTGACCACGACCGAACCGTCGGGCACGATTGCCTTTTACTTTGCACTTGTCTGTTCGATTGGCGGACTTTTGACCATTCCGTTTGGGTGGGCACCGGTTTCATCGGGCAATCTGGTCTGGTTGATCGGGGCGGGACTGACCGGCGGGCTTGCCCATATCGCCATGACAGAAGCATTGGCACGTGCACCGGTTTCAACGCTTTCGGCATTTGAATATACCGCGATGATCTGGGCGATCGCGCTTGATCTTCTGGTGTTTGGCGTATTGCCAGCCCCCGTAAGCCTGATGGGGGCGGTTCTGATCGTTCTGGCCGCGGCCCTGGTAATGTTCAATGACCGGCTTGTCGATTTGGCCAAACGCCAGCTTGCCAAAACCGCACCGGCACTTGATGCGGGGCCACTTTCAGATGCGCCCCCGCCCGCACCGGCCAAGACACCAGCTGAATAGCGGCCGAATAACGCGCATCATCACGCCGAAGGCAAAAAAGGGTCCGAAGGCCCTAGATCGCCTTTTTGCCTTCTTGAAGCTTGGTAAGGGCAAACAAGGTCAGATTGGTCGGGGTCGGAATGCCAAGTTCCCGGCCCTTGCGCACGATATAGCCGTTAAGATAGTCAATCTCGCTGGGCTTTCCGCGCGCCAGATCCTGCGCGGTTGAAGAAAATTGCGCTGGCATGGTGGCGGCAATTTTTTCGATCGCTTCCCAAACATTGCCCGGCACGGTGACACCATCGGCCTTTGCCACGGCAAGACATTCATCAACCGCATTGCGCATCACATCCCAGACCCCATCCCCTTCGACCAGTTTTCCATAAGGAAGCTGGGTAATGGCAGACAGCGCGTTATAGGCGCAATTCAGGATCATTTTGGCCCACAGGGCGCCGGGGGCGTTTTCGGAAATCTCGACCGGGATACCGGCCGGACGCAGGGTATCCGCAACCAGCTGGCTTTGATCGGACGGTCCGAAAACCAGTTCCCCGCGCCCGTGATGCTTGACGTGACCAGCCCCGCCCATGCTGGTGGCAACATAGACCACCACGGGAATGACCGGCTGCCCCAGAACAGCACCAAGCCGTTCGGCATTATCGACACCGTTTTGCAAGCTTAGAACAATTGTATCGCGCGAAATGAACGGTTTGATCTGTTCGCCAGCCGATTGGGTATCGGTCGATTTGACGCAAAACAGAACGAGTTCCGCCCCGGCAATCGCCGCGGTGTCGGTTGCGGCATGAACCGCAACATATTCCTGCGACGTCCCGAAATCGAGCAACAGGCCATCGCGGTTCATCGCCTCGACATGGTTGGGACGCCCGATCAGGGTGACGTCGTGACCTGCACGCGCCAGCATCGCCCCGTAATAGCAGCCAACGGCCCCTGCCCCCATAACCGCGATTTTCATATTGCCCGCTCCTGCATTTATTGATGCCCCGGCAATGGCATGGATGACCGTGCCTATTACCGGCAAACTTTCCTTTGGCCCTTCATCGCGCAAAACCTGCGATCAGACAACCGGGATCGCAGGTTTTTCACATCGTGGGGATTATTCAGCTTTCGGAAAGCCCCACCACATCAGGGCCTTGGTCCCAAAGCAAAGCCTTGGTCAAAGGCTGTCATCCATGTTTGTGCACAGAAACGTGCGCTGCCGACCAGCCGCCCGGCCAGACTTCGGCATCACCGTTACGCAGGGACCGGATCAGCCCGACAGGAACGTCTTCTGCGATCAGAAGCGGTCCGTCCGCGCCATCATCGAAACCGGGTTCAGCCCGGGCAAACAGGCCGCTATGACCCAGTTGCGGTTCGCACGGGGTAAAGACCGAACATCCCGAATAGTTGGTCGGGTTGTTGGTGGTGTTGATCGCCGTCCCGGTCGTGCCGCAAGCCGCAACAACGGTCATCAGTTCAACCGCGCGCGCTTTTGCGCAACCGAACACCCGGTTATAGCCCGACGGCGTCATGGTCATCGACGGCACAAGCAAAACATCAATATCAAGCGGCGCAAGCAAACAGGACAAAGCCGGCATTTCGATATCAAGGCAAATCAGAACGGCAACCGTCAGCCCACGCCATTCAATTACATTGAATGCCTTGCCTGGTGTCAAAAACCAGTTTTCCGGTTCCTGTTCCCCCGGGGTCAGTGACATTTTGTCCTGAATGATCGCATCCCCTTCCGGGGTAAAGATCATCGCACTATTGGTTTGTCCGGCCGCCGGATTTTTGGGGTCGATGTGCCAGGGCATGCTGCCCGCGACCAGAAGCATGTCGTGCTTTTTGGCAAGCGCAGCGGCGTGTTTGCGGGCCTCGGGGGCAAGATCGGCCATCCATGCGATTTCCTGACCGGTTTGCAGACCGTCGGGCTTGAAAGCCAGCCATTGTTCGCTGGCATATTCCGGCAGGACAAAGATCTTAGCCCCTTTGGCGGCAGCCGTTGCCATCTGGGCATCAACATGCGCGGCCCAGTCGGCCATATCCGTGACCTTGCAGCCAAGATTGGTCGCCCAAAGAGCCAAAGTCACATGTTCGGTAAGAGAAGCCGCAGCGGTCATGATCAGGGGTTCCTGCCAGTTCAATTCACATCGTGTATTCAAAATCATGATCCGGCCCGAACACTGCACGGGCCGGATCATCAAGACCGGTTAAAACCGGACCTAGTTTTTAAGTTTGGTCCAGACACGGTTACGCAAATCGCGCGCCTTGACCGAGCAGTTCTGCGACGGGATCAGAAGATCTGCATATTCTTCCGGCATATTCACAGCCGGATCGGAATTCAGCGACGGGTCCATGAATTCGCCGGTCCCCTTGATCGAGTTCATGTAACCGGCATAGTTCGAGGCTTCTGCCGCGTTTTCCGGTTTCATCATCCAGTTGATGAAGGTCTTGGCATTTTCCAGGTTCGGCGCACCGGTCGGAATGACAAAGTGGTCAGCCCAATAGGTCAGACCTTCCTTCGGATAGACAAAGACGGCCTCCGGGATGCTTTCCTTGGTCCGATGGGCAGCACCATTCCACTGCATATGCATCTGGACTTCGCGGGCCGACATGCGGTCAATCGTGCCTTCGGAGCTGTAAACCGCGATATAGGGCTTTTGCTTGAGAAGGACATCAAGAACCTTCTGGGCTTCGGCCGGGTCTTCGGTGCATTTTTCAACGCCTGCGTAATAGGACGCGGCATTGAACATTTCGACTTCGTCGTTCAAGGCACCGATCTTGCCGCGGAATTCTTCGCGCGGTTCAAAGAATTCTTTCCAGCTTCGTTCAAGTTCGCCATCAACCACCGAACCGTCATAGGTAAAGCCGGTCGTCCCCCACAGATAGGTGACCGAATATTCGCGGTCGGTATCATATTTCATGGTGTCATGGGGCTTTGCGACATTCTTGAAATTCTCAAGCGACTTGGCGTCAAATTTGGTCGCAAGACCTTCCTTGATCATGACATCGACCATGTAGTCGGATGCCACGGCAATGTCATAGCCAGAAGCACCTGCTTGCAGCTTTGCCAACATGGTTTCGTTGGAATCATACACATCAAGGGTCACCTTGATGCCGGTTTCCTTTTCGAACTTTTCCATCAATGCCGGCGGGAAATAGTTCGACCAGTTATATAAAAACAGTTCGCCATCCGCCTTTGCCGACCCAACCGACAAAACGGCCATTGCGGATGCTCCCAGAATTACGGAACGTAGTTTCATTGTGAGACTCCCAATTAAGGACGGTTCATTGCTTGTTGTTCGGATGCCCGACCCGTCCGGAAACCGGGCGTCCATTTTTCGATCAGTACCGAATGCGATCTATCAGGAACGAGACGCTGACAAACACGATCGAGACAATCAGCATCATTGCGGAAACCGCGTTGACTTCGGGGGTGATACCGATGCGGATCATGCCGAAAATATAGATCGGAAGCGTTGTCGCCCCGGCCCCGCCGACGAAATAGGAAATGACGAAATCATCAAGCGAGATGATGAAGGATAGCATCGCCCCCGACAAAATCCCGGGCCACAGCAACGGCATGGTCACGCGCCTGAAGGCTTGCCATTCATTGGCATAAAGATCATTTGCCGCCTCGGCCAATGCGGGGTCCATCCCTTCGAGACGGGCACGGATCGGCAAATAGGCAAAGGGAATGCAAAAGACCGTGTGCGCAATGATCACGGTAATCAGGCCAAGCTTGATGCCAAGTGCCACAAAGAACAGCAATGTGGCAATCGCGGTAACGATTTCAGGCACCAGCAACGGCAGAACCAGCATTGCCGATACACCGACTTCCCCGCGGAACCGTCCGCGCGCCATACCCATCGCAGCAAAGGTTGCGGCAATGGTGGCAAGAATGGTCGCCGAAACGGCCACAATGATCGAATTTTTGGCCGCACGCAGCATATCGTCATTCGAAAGGGCCGTGACATACCAGTCGGTGGTAAAACCCGTCCAGATCGTTGCCAGCTTGTTTTCGTTAAACGACAGCGCCAGCAAAATGACGATTGGCAGATAAAGGTAGGCAAAAAAGAACATTGCCGTGGATGTGATCCCGCGGAAACGCCAAAGCGGGTTGGAAACATCGACTTTCATCGGCTTTCCTCCGGCAATGATTTGAATTTAAGCGAATAGACCATCATCGCGATCAGAACCAGGGCGAGCAGGACAAAACCAAGTCCCGCACCAAGCGGCCAGTTTCGCGCAGCCCCGAACTGGCTGCCAATCAGATTGGCAATCATCATGAACTTGCCCCCGCCCAGCAATTCAGGCGTGACATAGGCCCCAAGGCACGGAATGAACACAAGAATGCACCCGGCCGCAATACCCGGTGCGGCAAGCGGCAGGATCACCCGGCTCATCGCGCGGCGCTTGTCTGCACCCAGATCAAAGGCTGCCTCGACCAGACGATGATCAAGCTTTTCAAGGCTGGCATAGATCGGCAACACCATGAATGGCAAATAGGTGTAGGTCAGACCGATGGAGACGGCATAGGGCGTATAAAGGATATCAAGCCCGCCGGTTTCAATACCGATCCAGCCCAGCATACCGTCGACCAGACCGCCATTACGCAGCAACAGCATCCAGGCATAGTTGCGGACCAGAATGTTGGTCCAGAACGGAATGGTAACCAGAAAGATCAGGAAATTTCGCCGTCCCTGCGGTTGGGTCGAAATATAAAAGGCCGTCGGGAACCCGAGGATCAGCGCAAAGACCGTGGTCATGGCCGACAGCCCGAAGGACCGGGCGAAAACCTGAAGGTAATCGGTATTGAGCACCAGATTATCCATCAGATCGCGTTCAAACAGGAAACTGACATAGGCGTCCATCGAAAACACGCCCCAGTTCACCCCGCCATAATCGCCCCGTTCAAGGATCGAGACATAGGCCATCTGCACCAGCGGCACGGCCATGAAGAAGCCGATATAAAGAACCGCAGGTGCAATCAGCCAGAACCGTTTGGATCGCAGCATTGCTTTCATGATCAGTCCACCAACACCCGGATGGCATCGGCAGGCACATGCACCCCGACCCGTTCACCCCGGCCGAAATCATCCATGGCACCGGTGCCGTTCTGGGTACGCACCTTGACTGTCTGATCATTGCCCAGATCGATTTCATAGGTCGTGTCCGTGCCAAAATAGATCACGGATTTGACCGATCCCATCAGATGGGTCTGATCGGCAAGGTTTTCGGCCACCAGTCCAAGCCGTTCCGGACGGATCGAAATGGTAACATCGCCGGTTTTCTCGCCCGACCTTACGGATGGAAGTTCGATGACATGCTGATTGGCAAGCGTCAGCGCATGTTTGCCATCCGCGGCCGCGACAAGATTGCCGGGCAAAAAGTTACTGTCGCCAATAAAGTCGGCAACAAAACGATCTGTCGGTTCGTCATAAATTTCGCGCGGCGCACCGATCTGCTGGATCTTGCCAAATTGCATGACCGCGATCCGGTCAGACATCGCCAGCGCTTCTTCCTGATCATGCGTGACAAAGACAAAGGTAATGCCGGTTTCGGTCTGAAGACGTTTCAGTTCAACCTGCATTTCCTTGCGCAGTTTAAGATCCAGTGCTGAAAGCGGTTCATCAAGCAACAGCACCTTGGGGGCCGGTGCCAATGCACGCGCAAGGGCGATGCGTTGTTGCTGACCACCGGAAAGCTGGCTTGGCACCCGGTCGCCATATTGGGCCAGTCGCACCAGTTCGAGCATCTCGTCAGCCCGGTGGTTGGCCTTGGCGCGATCAATGCCCTGCATTTCCAGCCCGAATGTGATGTTCTGGCGCACGGTAAGATGCGGAAACAGCGCATAGGACTGAAAAACCGTGTTGATTGGCCGTTTATAGGGCGGCAAATCATTCAGTTCATTGCCTTCGAGCAGAATTTTGCCCGAACTTGCTTCTTCAAAGCCACCGATCAAGCGCAACAAAGTGGTTTTGCCGCAGCCTGACGGACCAAGCATTGTGAAAAATTCGTTCTGAAAGATATCAACCGATACCGCATCCAACGCGGTAACCTTATCTGCACCCGAGCCAAAAATTTTACTGACTGAGCGTGCCGAAATTACAACTTCTGACATGCACATCCCCGATATGTATTTTTTAAAATGATATAAAATCTTCGGAGAGTTTCAAATGCGGGATAAGGAGAACACCGTAGATTGTATAAATTCCGCAGCATCCGCCGCGAATGGCCGCTTTAAGTGACTGCAATTGCGTCAGGGCGACCCTTTACAAAATAATGTGCAGCGCACCATTCAACCATAGGAAGTCGCATCACCGGATCCAACAATCCAAAGGTGTTGCACCGTTCCATCCGAAAATTCCAGATCACACAATTCCTGCGTCGCGCAGTTTGGCAATTTGATCGTCACTGAGGTCGGCGACCTTGCGCAGGATTTCGTCGCTATGCTGCCCCAGCATCGGCGGGGCTTTTTCATCCGCAATCGGCGTTTTGGAAAACCTGATCGGATTGCCAACCGTCGGCACGGTGCCGGCCGTCGGGTGATCAAGATGTTTGACCAGCCCACGATGTTTGACCTGCGGATTGTCAAAAACACGATCAAGGGTATTGATCGGCCCGCACGGCACATTGGCCTTTTCAAGGGCCGCGATCCATTCATCGGTGGTTTTCAAAACCATGGCCTGACGGATCAATGGCACCAGCGTATCGCGGTTGGCGACACGATTGCGGTTGGTGGCATAGCGTTCATCAGCCGGTAAATCGTCCAGCCCCGCCACCGCACAGAAACTTTTGAACTGACTGTCATTGCCGACCGCCAGGATCAGATAGCCATCGGCACTCGGGAAGGCTTCATATGGCACGATATTGGGATGCGCATTACCCAGACGCCCCGGCGCATTGCCGGTTGTCAGGTAATTCATCGCCTGATTGGCAAGAACTGCGGCCTGCACATCAAGCAGGGCAAGATCAATATACTGGCCTTCGCCGGTTGCATCACGATGACGAAGTGCCGCCAAGATACCGATCGTCGCATAAAGGCCGGTAAAGATATCGGCAACCGCCACACCGACCTTCATCGGTTGACCACCCGGGGCGCTATCGGGTGCACCGGTGATGCTCATCAGGCCGCCCATGCCCTGGATCATGAAGTCATAACCCGGGCGATCCTTATAGGGGCCATCCTGACCAAATCCGGTGATCGAACAATAGACAAGCTTGGGATTGAGGGCCGACAGGGTCGCGTAATCAAGACCGTATTTGGCAAGACCACCAACCTTGAAATTTTCCAGAACCACATCGCTTTGGGCCGCGATATTGCGAACGATTTCCTGACCTTCGGGCTTGGTGATGTCAATCGTCAGCGACTTTTTGCCACGGTTGGCCGTCAGATAATAGGCGGCCTCGGTGGTGTCATTGCCGTTGGCGTCCTTGGCAAAGGGCGGGCCCCAGCCGCGCGTATCATCACCGGCACCGGGACGTTCGATCTTGATGACCTCGGCCCCCATATCGGCCAGGGTCTGGCTGGCCCATGGTCCTGCCAACACACGCGAAAGATCAAGAACACGAAGCCCGGAAAGTGCGCCAGTCATTTGAATATCCCGAAAGTCGATTTGGAAACATGTCGCAGAATCAAAACGGGCGGCAACATTGCTGCTGCCGCCCGGTCAAAACTTGATCAGCCTTCGGCGGAGAAGGCCTGAATGCCGGTCTGTGCACGGCCCAGGATCAGGGCATGAACATCGTGGGTACCTTCGTAGGTATTGACCGCTTCAAGGTTCATCGAATGACGGATGACATGGAATTCATCCGCAATACCGTTACCGCCATGCATGTCACGGGCAACACGGGCAATGTCGAGTGCCTTGCCGCAGTTGTTACGCTTCATCAGCGAAATCGCTTCCGGTGCGCCTTTGCCTGCATCAAGCAGACGGCCCAGCTGAAGCGCACCCTGAAGACCAAGGGTGATTTCGGTCTGCATGTTTGCCAGTTTCAGCTGGATCAGCTGATTGGCGGCAAGCGGACGACCGAACTGTTTGCGATCAAGGGTATATTGACGTGCCGCATGCCAGCAGAATTCAGCCGCACCCATTGCGCCCCACGCGATGCCATAACGGGCCTTGTTCAGGCAACCGAACGGACCGCCAAGGCCTTTGGCATTCGGCAGCATGTTTTCTTCGGGCACGAAGACATTGTCCATGACGATTTCGCCGGTGATCGACGCACGCAGCGAAAACTTGCCTTCGATTTTCGGTGCGGACAGTCCGTTCATGTCCTTTTCAAGGATAAAGCCGCGAATGACGCCTTCGTCATCCTTGCCCCAGACGACAAAGACGTCGGCGATCGGGCTGTTGGTGATCCACATTTTCGACCCGGTCAGGGTGAAGCCACCCTCGGTCTTGCGGGCACGGGTTTTCATGCCGCCCGGATCGGAGCCATGGTCCGGCTCGGTCAGGCCAAAGCAGCCAACGAATTCACCGGTTGCCAGTTTCGGCAGATATTTCTTGCGCTGTTCTTCGCTGCCATAAGCAAAGATCGGATGCATCACGAGCGAGCTCTGAACCGACATTGCCGAACGATAGCCGGAATCAACGCGTTCGACTTCGCGAGCAACCAGACCATAGGCCACGTGGTTTACACCCGGTCCGCCGTATTCCTCGGGGATGGTCGGGCCAAGCAGGCCAAGTTCACCCATCTCGGTCATGATTTCACGGTGGAAAATTTCATGACGGTTTGCTTCGAGAACGCGGGTTTGCAGGTTTTCCTGACAATATGCACGGGCCGCATCGCGGATCATGCGTTCCTCTTCGCTCAACTGCTCTTCAAGCAGGAGCGGATCTTCCCAATGAAACGGTGCGCGGCTTGCCATTTGCCTGATCCTTTTATGAATTTTTCGATAGAAAGCAGGGGCAGCGCCATAGAAGGGCGAGATGACGCTACCCCTGTAAGCTTATTTGCTTATGCCGTTAAGCTAGGAATTGGCAGACAAAGTTGCAAATGATAAAAGCGATGGAGTTTATGCAAAAAACTCATAAACTTTGAGATATCCAACAAGTCAAAGGTGACGATTGAGCCGTCGTATCCCCAGTCTCAAGGCGCTAAGTTGCTTTGAACAAACCGCCCGGTTCGGCAGTGCGTCGCGCGCGGCTGATGAGTTATATCTGACCCAAAGCGCGGTCAGCCGGCAGATTCAGGGGCTTGAAAACTGGCTGGGATGCAAGCTTTTTGCCCGCGAGAAGCAACGTCTTGTCCTGACACCCGAAGGGGAAAGTTACCTGCAATCCATCCGCCCGGCCCTTGATCAGCTTGAAAGTGCGACCCTGACCGTTCTTTCGGGCGGATCGGAAAGCGGGGTTCTGACGGTGGCCGCCCCGCCAACATTCGGATCGCGGTGCCTTATTCCCTTATTGCCGCAATTTCGCACCAAGCATCCGGAAATCGCGATCAATTTCATCTCACGGATCGGAATGCCCGATTTTGATCGCGAACAGATCGATATCGCGGTTCTGTTTGGTCAGGGCAGTTGGACCGATCTTGAAGCCCATATCCTGCATGGCGAGGAAATGGTGCCGATTTGCGGACCGCAATTGATTGCCAATCTGGATCATCCGCCTTCTGCCGATGATCTGCGCCATTTTCCATTATTGCATATTGCCACCCGCCCGCGTGGCTGGGCCGATTGGCTTGATGCCAGCGGGTTGCGTGATATCGACGGCGAAAACGGCCCGAAATTCGAGCATTTCACCATGGCCATGCAGGCCGCAGCAGCCGGACTTGGCGTCGCCCTATTGCCGACATTCGCGATCGAGGATGAACTTAAATCGGGCCGGATCGTTGCCCCGTTTGGCCCGCCAAAGGCAAGCCCGTTTCATTATTACGCCTGCTGCCCATCATCACGCGCGCGCCTTCCCAAGATCCGCGCCTTCATGAGCTGGCTTGATCAGCTTGATACAGCATCACAGTTGGCGGGAAAAACGGCGGGTGCGAAAACCTGATGGATGGCAAAGGCAAGGATCAAACGATCAGCTTGCCTTTTGGCTGGTAAGAGCGCGAATGGCAGACATGCCGCGGCGGCGCAAAACATCTGCGTCTTCGGGGCCATCAACGATTTCAAGCAACCGCACTGTTGCCATCAGATTGCGTTGTGCATTGGGGATTTCTTCGGGCGTCAAACGGCCCATACCGTCAACACCGGCACGCCCAATCTGATTGAGCTTTTTCTTAAGCTCAACCACCGCCTTGGCAGCCGAACTTTGTGCGGCCAGCACATCCGAAATCCGGGCAGTTTCCGCGATTGCTTCGGCCGACTTTTCCGCGGCCAGGACTTTTTCATCGTCAAAATCCTGCGCAAACAGCGGCCGCGCCAAGCCCTTGACGCCGGAACCGGGCCCCTGCCGGACTTCCATTTTAGGCAGTGCGTCAATCACGCGTTCCGGGGTTGCGCCAAACATCGTATCGGCCAGAGCGCGCGATACTCGACGACGCGTTTCCAGAAGCTTTTCACCCCAACGGCCATCCTTGCGAATTTTGAATTCGCGGGTAATGCGGGTGAATTCGGATGCGTACCAGCGCGCCAGCGACAGGATATGTGCCTCATCCTTGCCGGTCACAACACCCTGTTCGATCTCAGTCACGGTTTCTGCCAGCAAATCAATGATCAGGTCACCGGTCTCGGCCAGATTGGTCTTTTCAATCGTGCTGTCATCGGCCTTGGTCGACAAGACACGGATCAGTTTGAACAGTTCACTTGGACGCAGCAACCGGGCAAGCACGGCCAACAGGAACATCGGCTCGAACCCGGGTTTGTTTTTTGAAATTTCCACAAACCGGTCACGCAGCCAGGTAACGTCATTGGCATCAAGCCCCCTGATCGGCGCCGACGGAAAACGTGCGCGCACCTGCGCGATTTCTTCGCCCACATTCAGAATACGACCGACTTCGGCAAAGGCCTTCAGATGGACGCGCGATCCAAGGCTTGTTGCAAGGGCGCGTTCTTCCTTTATCCCGCCGTGGGACCGGGCGATCTGATCTTCGATGATCCGTGCCCCTGCCTTCCACAGCTTGCTTTCGGCTGCGGCAAGGCTTGTTGTGTCGCGCTTGCCCGCCGCCGCATCAATTTCCTTCATGGCCTCGGCAAATTCCGGGTCATTCGCACCGGTGACCACCCGCCAGATCGGAATCAGGGATGAACGACTGATGCGGATGCTTTTTTCACTGGCCTCGCCCGACGTCAGAAGATCTTCGAACGGATCGCAGAATTGACGCATCGGGGTCGGATAGCGTTCGGGTTTGAGCGATGCAAGACGCGGACGCAGGATTTGCAAAATGGTTTCATGGGGGAGCGGCAATTTGGGGTCTGCGCGATCGCTTTCAATCGCACGGGTAAATCGTGCGATTTCAGAACCGCTTAAGGATTCAAACAGTTGCCCGAGTTGCGAAACACCAAGATTACCTGCGTCTTCAATCTTCATGCAGACTGTCTCCTGAAGCGTTCGAGACGATCCACCATATCGGCATCAATTTCCCCACTGCCCAACTTGCGCAATTCACCGGCCCACAGCATCTGGTTGACGCGAATATCGATCCAGAATTGCTGTTCTGCGGTCGTAATTTCCTCGACCGGGAGTACAGGTGCGAAACTTGCGACTTCTTCGATGATTTCGCGCTGCTTCACCCGGTCTGCCACCGGTCTTTTATGCCACAGGTCGATCATTTCCTGCCAGCCATCAAGAAGCCACCACAATTTTTCGATGGTCTTGCCGATATCCTGCTTGGCCCGTTCCCAATCGGTCAGAACCTTGCCCAGTTCGCGGTTCCAGCTATCGACTTCCTCGACACATTTCAGGGCATGCTTATAGGTCGCGGTTGTCGCACTCGAAATACGTCCGGCCATAAAGCGGAAATCGGATTGTTCGGAATTTGCCCATTCCTCGACGTCATTTGCAAATTTCGAAAGACCGTTGGTCAGTACCCGCAGCGGCCCCTTGCAGCCATCAAGCTCAAGCCCAACCGGGGCGATCATTGTGCTCCATTCACCAAGGCTGTCGATGATGGTGTCATTGGCGACTTTATGTTCGGATGCAAAGCGGTTCAAGGCCTTGCGCGCGCGGACCTGACCTTCCATGGTCAGCAATTCTTCGCGCTGCATATCCTGAACGGCGCTTCCGCCAAGCTGACGCAGTGCCTGATGCAGGACAGCCAGTTGCCCCAATTCACGCGATGACTTTTCCGACCCGCCGCGCTCAATCGCGGTTCTTGCCAGTTCGACCCCGCCAACGCCGGTTACCGCAACCGCACGCGCCTGTTCAAGAACGGTGCCCGGGCGAATGTCTTCTAGTTCCAGCAAACGGTCAAACAGCATGCGGTCATGCACAGAAAGATCAAAAACCTCGCGCAGGGTATCAAGCGGCAATTCATAAGTCCCAAGACCGCCGGCAAGGCCGGGCAGCATGATCATGGATCGCCCGCCTTTGCCCGCCGCCACACGCGCATAGCGCAGGGTTTTGGTCGTAAACGGCGTCCGCACCCCGCGCGACAGAAAGGTGTTGGGCAAACATGCCAACGGGTCTTCCGGCGCCTGGGACGGTTCAGGAGTTTTATGACTGACGGATTTGACGATCTTCTGTTTGGTCATTCTGGGCTTTGGTCAACCTGTGCGGCGCTATTGATTTTCGCCATACGATAAGCGTGTTACAGCCAGATGGCAGACTGTCGGGTGCAGTGCAGACCGGCCTGTGCAAACACGCAAATCCTACATTTGTTACTCAGCATAAATTAACCCGACAAGTTGACAATAACATTAACAACCTTTCGCAAGTTTTGCGGCATCCGACTGCCGACCGAGAGTGCCATTCCCCCATGGGCGGGATCAAGACCTTATAGGGTTTCCTGCGATTTTTCCCAGGTTTTGACATAGGCCTTCCATTCCGCACCATCCGGGATTGAGTCGTCCACCGCCAGGAAATCGTGACTATCGATCATGACGGCCACTTCGTCTGTTTCGACCGGCGCCTTGATCATTTTTTCCTGATAGGATTTCGGATGCGGACCGTGCGGAAAGCCACTTGGATGGAATGTTGCCATGCCTGCCTTTATTTCCCCGCGGCTGAAGAATTCACCACGATGATAAAAGACAAATTCGTCCATATCCTCGTTGGAATGATAAAACGGCACACGCAACATGCCGGATTGGCCTTCACCGACCTTGGGCACAAAGGTACTGACTGAAAACGTGCTGGCAACAAAGGTACAATAAGCTGCTGGCGGGACCTTGTGCCCCGACCCATTTTGCCGCCTGAGATCACGCCAATTCAGTTTGACGACACACAGATCACCTTCCCAGCCGGCGGCATCAAGCGGGTTATAGGGATATGTCAGCGTTGACACCTGACCTTTGCGTTTGATGTGAATTTCCCAGAATGCATCATCCTGCTGGGCGCGAAATGCGTCATCGATGCGCGGCACGGTGAACATCATCGGGTCAAGTGGCGTGCCACCGGCCATGGTGCCGGGTTCAGGCAATCCAAACGCATCTGCCGTTGCCTCGATCAGCATGAACTCGCAATGACCGGCCGGCTCCACCCGCCAGGCGGTGCCGCGCGGCAGCAAAATATAATCACCATCGCGATAGGGCAAATGCCCGTAATCGCAAAATAGCGCCCCCTCGCCATTATGGACGAACATCAGGGTGTCACCATCGGCATTGCGTGACAGGGCATGCATTTTGGCATCAGTTTTCCAGTAACGGACTTCCATGCTGTCACTGCGCAAAATGCGCCTTGCCTGTAACGGGCAGGCCGGACCGGGGGCGAGCTTTGCCAGATCAAAGGCCCGCGGACGCAATGGCCCTTCAAAGGTTGCCCAGCCGACCGGGGGATGGCGATGATAGATCTGGGCCGACGGCCCCTGAAAACCCTTGCGTCCGATATGCCTTTGATAGGTTGGCTGATCAGATCGCGTATCGGATTGCGGCGTGCAGGCACCTTCGCTGTTGGGAAGCCTGATCCAGTTTGTCATCGTTTCCTCCCGGCCCTGTATTATGGCATTGCGGCCCGTTATGTTCAGAGCAGTCGCACATAATATGGATATGAGAAGAAACCTGATGGCTTTCAAGCTATAGGCGTGAAGACCAGAACGGATCAAAATCCGCGCATCAAGGCCTGAAAGGATGGTGCGCCCGACAGGATTCGAACCTGTGGCCCCCAGATTAGGAATCTGGTGCTCTATCCTGCTGAGCTACGGGCGCACACCACAAAAGTGGCCTTCAATTAGCAGCAATTCTGCCGATGATCAATCCGGGAGGTTATCATATGACCGATCGCAGGAATGCTTGGCTCCCCTCATACCAACCGGTGATCAAGACCGCAAAAGCAACAAGAGCCTTGGGAAGAAGTTTCTCTTTCCAAGGCTCTTGCTGATTATTCCATTCGGTCTTTTCAGACTGACGCAATATGCGTTGATCAGTCAAAAAGGCGATCAATCGGGAAGGAATAGGTCAGAGAAAGGATTTCTGTGCCCGGGTTTTCGTCGCCGATGCTGGCGTTCGAAATGTGGGCAATCCCGAGGCTGAGACGTTCGTGGCTGTCGAAGCGGAAGCCAAGTTCAAGACCGGAACGGAATTCGATCCAGTGTCCGAGGTCTTCGCCATTGCCCTGATGGTAAGCACCGACCGAGGTATAGACGCTCGAGACGAAATGGTCGCCCCAAAGCACGTCAACCGCAAGCCCGCCATACCCATGAACCGCACCTTCCGACGTTACCATCACGCCGCCAATCGGGCGGGTTACGTCAAACATCGCATGCTGGGCGCGGTAATTGATGCGGAATTCAGCAGCTTCTTCATCCTGAGTGATATCGACCATGCCGGTCGAGAATTCGAGAAGCCCGGAATCTTTGTCATTGCCAAGAATTTCTTGCGCAGATGCCGCGTTTACAAAGCCAAAAAAGACGCAAACTGCAAGCAGTTTCCCCAAAGTCATTTTCATTAATCAAGTCCCCACTGGATCAATACGTCGGACATACTAACCAAGCATGCGGCAAACTCAACCACACATTGGTGTAAATACATCAATTTCCCGCAAAATTTTTGCCATCGAATGAATCGGTTGCCCGGACAAGCTCGCGAACAATCCCCGGTTCACTGGCTGCATGCCCGGCATCGTCAACAATCACCATCTTTGATCCGGCCCATGCATTGTGCAGTTCAAATGCCGACATTGGCGGACAGACAACGTCATAGCGTCCCTGCACAATGACAGCAGGCAAATGGGAAATCCGGTTCAAATTCCGAAGAAGCTGATCTGGTTCGAAGAAGCAGCGATGGACAAAATAGTGATGTTCAAGCTTTGCCAGCGCGAGTGCGATTTCATCGCCTTCGAAATCTTCGACCAGACCGTGATCCGGCAAAAGAGTACAGCAGGTAGCTTCATAGGCCGACCAGACACGTGCGGCATCAATCGCGGCATCTTCGCCATCCTTGCCTGCGAAAATCTCGGCATAGCGATCCAGCATTCGCTGCCAGCCGGGATGCGCGTCAAATCCGGCGGTTGCCAAGAAACTGCGTTCGACTTCGGGGAAAAATCGGCCCATGCCATCCATGAACCAGGCAATTTCGGTTTCACGACCAAGGAAAATGCCGCGCAACACAAAGGCCAGAACGCGATCCGGGCATGCCTGGCCATAGGCCAGCGCCAATGTCGATCCCCAGGACCCGCCAAAGACCAGCCACTTATCAATTCCCCGACTTTCGCGCAGGGCTTCGATATCACCGATCAAATGGTCGGTGGTGTTGTTTTCAAGGCTTCCGAACGGCTTTGATTTTCCGGAGCCGCGCTGATCAAACAAAATGACGCGGTATTTTTCAGGGTCAAAAAATCGGCGACTATTGGGAGAAATCCCGGCCCCTGGCCCACCGTGAAGAAAGATGACCGGAATACCGTCGGGGTTGCCGACTTCTTCCCAATAGATTTCGTGACCGTCGTCACGTGACAACATCCCCGTCATTCGGGGCGCAATTTCGGGATAGAGCACGCAGGAACCTCTTTGTGTCTGAGCGGAAACGAGAATGTGCAATTTGCTGGTGGCAACGCGTATCTAGAAGTCTCATGACCGGGGGAACAAACACAAGCCTCTATTCCGGTTGAACACAAAGCCAGTCCAGATTTTCCAAAGAGACATAGGGGCCACCGCGACTTTCGATAGTGCCGCGCACCCGGACTTTCCGCCCGGACCAGCGATCCATCACCTTTTCGAAGTTGTCGCCCTCTGCGATGCTGCGCCGGACAGCATCATCCAGTGCAATGGTAAAATCGCTGCGCCAATTGTCCCCGAAATTCAGGTAGCTGCGCCATTCCTGATGCTCGACCGAGCGAACGACCCCATCAACAACCACAAACCGGCCAATCGCATCTTCTACCGACGGGATACCCAATGGTTGCGCGCCATCCACATCAGTATTTGCGGCAACAAAATAGGCATGACGGGCATCCCGGATTGACCAGATACCCGTCCCTTGGCGGATCGCAGCGTCTTCGGCATCCATCAAAGATCCGACATCAGAACCGGTCTGAGGCAATGCCATCACCAATCCGGCCAAAAGCAACCGCTGCGACCATCGCACATTGTTGTCGCCACCAAGCCCGCCAGAAGGCCTGCTTGTGATCCATGCCGGTCGACGCCCTAGAAAATCCGGATCATCCAGAAGCAAAAACGCCTTGTCACTTTCGCGAGACGCCGTCTGAAGCCAGTTCAATGCCAGATCTTGGTATTCCGGGACAAATTCGACATCGGCCAGTCGAAACGTCACATCTGGCAATTCGGAAGCCGTTAGTTGGTCAACGCGGTGAATATCGATTTGGGATATTTCATGCCAGTTGCGATCGGCCTGATCAGACTGCACGGATTTTGCAATGTCATGATTTGCCGCAACACCGCATTGCCAATCCGGACCGGCATGACCATCAATGGGAAACAGAGTCCCAATGGTTATTATTGTTGCGAGCAGAAACCGGCAGGAAAAGCCGGCCTTTGGCATGACCGTAAAATTTCCCCATTTTGGATGTCTATTCGAAAACTGTGAATCTGTTGAATGATCTTGGAACACGCGCTACCAATTCCCACTTGGTTTCGCTGACAACGACCTGCAGCTTACGCGGCAGAGCGACATGAGGAAAGGTATCAATGAGCTGGTTTAAGTTCAGTCCCAACAAGCACCTGATGGCACTTCTGACTGCTGTTGCGCTCAGCACGGCACTTGCTGGCTGCTCGACCAACCGCGCAACAGGTGAGGACAGCTTCACCGCCTTTATGTCGCCTGACGAGGAAAAGAAAATCGGGTCGCAGGAACACCCGAAAATGGTCAAGGAGTTCGGTGGCCAATATACGGAAAAGGATCTGCAAAGCTATGTCACCGAAATCGGTGAAAAGTTGGTTGCCGTTTCCGAAACCCCGAATGAGAAATTCACCTTCACGGTTCTTGATTCCCCGGTGGTCAACGCATTCGCCCTGCCGGGCGGGTATGTCTATATCACGCGTGGTCTGGCCGCCCTTGCCACCAACGAAGCTGAACTGGCCGGCGTCATTGCCCATGAAATCGGTCACGTTGTCGCCCGCCATTCGGCACAGCGATACAGCCGTGGTGTCCTGACCCAGATTCTGGCCGGTGGCCTGTCAATTGCGATTGGCAACGGGGCTGGCGAACTGATCAATACCGGGGCGAGCGCCTATCTTAAATCGTTCTCGCGTGAGCATGAATTTGAAGCCGACATGCTTGGCGTACGCTATATCACGCGGGCCGGGTACGACCCGGATGCCATGGCGACATTCCTTGAAAAACTGCGCGCCCATTCGCGCTTGCAGGCAGTTCTCGCCGGACGTTCGGCCGATGATGTTGACCAGTATGACTTTATGGCAACCCACCCGAGAACCCTTGACCGTATCGAGCAGGCCCATCAAAGCGCCAATGTCACCGCGGTTCAGAATCCCGAACTTGGCACGGTCCGCTACATGACAGCGATTGACGGTATCCTTTACGGGGATGGTCCGGATCAGGGCTATGTTCGTGGTCGGGAATTCGTCCATGTTCCCCTTGGCTTCCGGTTTGAAGTGCCCGAAGGCTTTACCATCAACAACCAGCCATCCGCCGTCATTGCGACCGACGGCAAAGGGGCGCAGATTGTCTTTGAAGGCGCACCAAAGGCCAAGGACACCCGACTGGATCGTTATCTTGAAAGCGGCTTCTCAAGCAAGATTTCGCTTCGCGATGTCGAGATGATCGATATTAACGGGCTTGAAGCTGCCACCGGCAGCACGGATGTATCCCTGCGATCGGGATCGGCAAGATTGCGCGTGGTGGTCATCCGCCACGGTGATTCCGCCTATCAGTTCCTGTTCATCACCCCGCTTGATCAAACCGAAAGCTATAACCTGCCCCTGAGGCATACGACCTATAGCTTCCGGTCGCTGAGCACGAATGAGAAGAAGATCTACACCCCGCTTAGGATCAAGGTCCGTGCTGTGAACCCGGAATATAGCTTGCAGACATTTATCGACGACATGCAGGTCGACCGCGCACCGGCCGAAACCTTTGCCACCATTAACGGATTGCGCGACGGCGAAGCCCCTGAAACCGGATCCCTGGTCAAGGTTGTCCGTCACTAGACGCAAGCAGGCCAAAACAGCAAAAGGCAGCATGAAAATGCTGCCTTTTTTTGGTCGAAACAGACCAGAGATCTCGGCGCACGATCAGGCGCCGCTTGTAACCTGTTCGATGATTTTGCCCTGACCATCAAGGGCCAGCGCGATCAGTACACCGCCCCGCCCGGCACCACCATCCACCGACAGGGTAAATTCACGTTCCTGAAGCCCGGTTTGCGAAAGTGATGCACCGCGGACAATACGCGCGCAGTCGTAATAACGTTCGGTAATTGCCTCAAACATCGAGCCGCCCCACCAGAACGTATCGGTCTGACCGGTAAGAGGGCGTGAACCATCAAGCCCGGCATGAACAAAGATCAGACGACCATCCGTGGTATAAGCCGCATGTTTGAGATCGGATAGCAATGCGCTATGCCCGCTGTGGCGGCGCAATGCATCGGAAAACTGGGACGTCCATTGCGAAATGGCGTGCGCGCCCTGACGCATGATTGACTGGACATGCGCCGGGTCGAAACCATAGGCACGGGTTGTTCCGGCAATACCGCGGGTCAACATCCAGTCAAAGACTTCGCCGGGATTGGGGGCAAACTGGATCTGCTGCAATTTCGACAGCATTTCTTCGGCCGCACCGCGCAAAAAGGCGATATCGGCGATATCAACCCCGTCCAGGGCGATGAAATAACGACGGAACAGAAGCAATTCGTTGATGGTCGCAACAACGGATTCCGCCGTGCCATCCCCCCAGTAATTGCCAAGATAGACAAGCCTGTCACCTGGTGTGATACGTTCAGCAAGCTTCTGATGAACGGTACGCAACGCACCGTGATCGCCATTGATTGCGCCGACAACCCAGATTCTCTCGGCCGGTTTTATCGGCGCCAGAACTGCACTCATCGCTGTAACCTGCCTAAAACAAAAATAAAACCGGCCCAAGGATAGCTTGCGGGCCGGCTTTTATAAATAGTTGTATAGCTGACTTATTCAATCAGGCAGCTTTTTGCAGAAGCTTTTCGAGCTTGCCCGATGCCTTGTCCTTGTCGATCTTTTCGATCGCGGCCAGTTCGTCAACAAGGCGCTCGAAAGCAGCTTCATAGATCTGGCGTTCGGAGAAGGACTGTTCCGGCTGGGTCGCGCTGCGATGCAGATCGCGCACAACTTCGGCAATGGAGACCGGATCACCGGAATTGATTTTTGCTTCGTATTCCTGTGCACGGCGCGACCACATGGTGCGTTTGACACGTGCACGACCCTTAAGCGTAATCAGCGCCGAGTCCATCTGCTTTTTGGAGGAAAGTTTACGCAGACCGGAGTTACCCACCTTGTTGACCGGCACGCGCAAAGTCATGCGGCTGGATTCAAAGGTAATTACATAAAGGCGCAATTCCTGACCCGCGATTTCCTGGGTTTCCAGGCCACCAACACAGCCAACGCCGTGTGCGGGGTAAACAACATAATCGCCAACAGCAAAGGGCAACTTATCCGACATCAAGCATCCTTCCGGCCCATTCAGGCCTGGTCATTCAACTGTAACAATATAGACCCAGTGACGCGAAGAGCTGCACACGACCAAGCTTTTGGCGAAGTCGCGGTTTCAGACAGGAATACAAAAAACGGAAATCCGGCAATTCGGAACGAGCCTGTCGAGCCCTTAACGCGAGTTGCCCACAATAGCACAACACGCCACTGGTTCACAGATTTTTTCGGCGCTTATGGCTCAATGCAGCCATGCATTTAACCCGCTGGCATATGCCAACGGGTTAAAAACCGTATGTAATCTGGGGGGTTAGTCCGACAATCAGTCGCCTTCGCCCGGCGCTTCGCTGAGCAATTCGGTCTTGCCGGTTTTACCGTTCCATTCATCAGCATCAGCCGGCGCATCACCTTTGCGGGTGATATTCGGCCAAACTTCCGCGAATTTTCGGTTGATTTCCAACCAGTTGTCCAGATTCGGCTCAGTATCGGGAATAATCGCTTCGGCGGGGCATTCGGGTTCGCAGACACCGCAATCGATGCATTCATCAGGGTGAATAACCAGGAAGTTCTCACCTTCATAGAAGCAATCGACGGGGCAAACCTCGACGCAGTCCTGATACTTACACTTGATGCAGTTTTCCGTCACCACATAGGTCATGGTGTAACTCCGTACAGGTTGCGAGGCCATGTTGCGGCTGCACCCGCGCTTGGCCTTGTTCTCTCTCTGGGGATTGGGTTATCACGCACAGCTGTTGTGTGCAACTCCAATAAAATCCCATTTTTTTGCGTAGTATAGATTTTGTGATGCAATGCGGCGTGGCGACATCCGGCATTTCGGTACCGCACACGACAAAGCAGCGCAGAACATACAGATTTCTTCACAATTTTCCAGTTTGCAGACGCCGCGGATAATTGCTTTTACCCCCGCAAAGCCATAGTGTGCTTCTGATTGAGTGGGAACTGCGGATTTTTGGGGTTACGCGTGCCTGACAAAAGCCTTGATCAGCAACGGCTTAAATGGCGGGATCGCTTGTCTGTCAAACAGGCAAGGATCGCGGTTGCCCTTACCTTGCTGATCGGCCTGCTTTTCAGCGGCATCCAGATTGTCTGGGACTTGCGCGAAGAAAAGAGCCTGATTGACCGCACCGTCATGCAGGTTCTGGCGACATTGCGCGAATCCGCGACACAGGCGGCATACGGCCTTGATGAGACACTTGCTGCACGCGTGGTTTCCGGCCTTTTTGAATATGAACCGGTCTATGCGGCGGTTCTGCGGGACAATTTCAACAACATTCTGGCCCAGAAGACCGAACAGCAGGTCAGCTCCAACCGTACGGTCCTGACCAAATTGATGTTTGGTGAAAACCAGGAATATGAAATCCCGCTTGAAACCGGAAGCGGACGCGATCTGGTTGGCCATCTGAGCGTCAAGATCGATACGGACATGATCGCGGACGGGTTTCTTAATCGCGCCACCCGCATTCTGACATCGGGCATCCTGCGCAACCTGATTCTTGGCCTTATTCTGGTTGTCTTTTTCTATGTCACCCTGACCAAACCGCTGCTGCGGGTGTCAAGTCTGCTGCGCAAAATTGATCCGCAAAACCCGACCCCCGATGCCATTGTCATCCCCGAAAATCATGACCGCGACGAGCTGGGCATGATCCTTCGGACCACGCGGGGACTGATCGAACGTATTTCAGCAACACTTGATAAGCTGCGCACCACAGAACAACAGGTCCGTGACCGTGAAAACCAGCTGACCGCGATTGTCCAGAACGTTGCGGACGGTATCCTGACAATCACCCCGACCGGCCGGATTGTTGAATATAACGGGGCAACCAAGCAGCTTCTTGGCCTGATGCGCGATGAAACGCCGCAAGGCCGGACATTGCACGAATTCCTGATGCCGCGCGCCATCCCGCTTCTGGAGCACAGTCTGGAAGAACTTGCAGCGCAGTCTTCGGACAATCAGACGACGGAAAAACGCCTGACGCTTCCGATCAGACGCGCCGACCAGACCGAAATTGATGTTTCGATTGCACTTCGCATGATCCCGGATGCGGCAACGCCAATGATGACCGCGGTCCTGACCGACATCACGGTGCGCAAACGCTATGAGGAACAGTTGGTCTATATGGCCAACCACGACACGCTGACCAACCTTCCGAACCGCAGCATGCTTGAATCCAGCCTGTCAAAGGCACTCGACAAACACAAGGAAGCAAGCAGCACGCGGCACGGTGCGACGGCTGTGCTGTTTATCGATCTTGATCGGTTCAAGGTCATCAATGACAGTTTGGGCCATGATGTCGGCGACCTGTTGCTCAAGGCAGTCGCCGGACGCTTGCAGAAAGTGATCGGTCGCCAGGAGATCGTCGGCCGGCTTGGCGGTGATGAGTTCCTGATCATTATTCCCGATCTGAAAGAAACCCAGGACGCCGCCATTCTGTCACAAGCCGTGCTTGATGCACTGGCACCGGCATTTGACATCAAGGGACGCGTTCTGTTTGTGTCGCCATCGATTGGGATTGCGCTTTATCCATCGGACGGCGAAGATTTTCCGGCCCTGATGCGCAACGCCGACACCGCGATGTACAGTGCGAAATCCGGCGGCGGGGGCACCTATCACTTCTTTACCAAGACGATGAATGAAAGTGCCATGGCGCGTCTGGTGATCGAAAATGATCTGCGCGAAGCCCTGGCCCAAAATCAGTTCGAACTGCATTACCAGCCCAAGGTCGATCTGCGTACCAACCGGATTTCCGGCCTCGAGGCACTGATCCGCTGGAAACAGCCCGGGCGCGGCTATATTTCGCCGATGCAATTTATTCCGGTCGCAGAAGAAACCGGCCTTATTGGCAAGATCGGCGAATGGGTGATCGCAGAAGTCTGCCGCCAGATCGCAGAATGGGACGCGCAATCAGTCCCGCCACTGCCGATCGCAATCAACCTGTCGCCCCGACAGCTTATTGAAGGCAGAATTACAGAAACCATATCTCGAATATTGACCGACACAGGCACCCCGGCCGCACGCATCGTTCTGGAAGTAACCGAAACGGTGATGATGCAGGAAATCAAGAAATCGGCCGCCATTCTTGAAGAACTGCGTCATTTAGGGCTGCAGATTGCCGTTGATGATTTCGGGACAGGCTATTCGTCCCTTGCCTATCTGAAACGGTTGCCGATCAATTCGATCAAGATTGATCGATCCTTTGTGCGGGACGTGACAATCGATACCGATGATGCCGCGATTACGCGAACCATCATCGTCATGGGCCACAATCTTGGCCTTAAGGTCATTGCAGAAGGTGTGGAAACCAAAGAACAGATGGCATTCTTGCGCGAAAGTGAATGTGACGAAGTTCAAGGTTTCCTGATCGCCACCCCGCAACCGCCCCAGGAAATCGTCAAACATATCCTGCGACTTTCCGCAAATGCCGAGACTGAACTATAATCGCAGCCCCGATACACATTGAACCGGTTACCTGAGAAGACATATGGCCCAACAACGTTCCGTTCTGCTTGTCGATGACAGCAAATTTGCCCGCCTTCTGGTCAAGGCTTTCATTTCCAGCAACTTTACCGACTGGGAAATTGACGAGGCCGAAGATGCCAGCAAGGCGCTCGAAATGGTTGAAGGCAAGTCGTATGACTATTTATTGCTTGATTTCAACATGCCGGGAATGAACGGGCTGGAGCTGGGCGAACAATTGCGTGGACGGTTCCCGGACTCGGTAATCGCCCTTCTGACTGCCAACATTCAGCAGGAAATTCAGAAAAAGGCCGCAAACCTTGGCCTTGAATTCCTTGCAAAGCCACCGACCGAGGAAAAAATGCGTGCCTTCATTCTGGCGCAGGAAGCGTCCAGATGATCGACCTTAGCGAACTTGAACATGACACCATCAGCGAATTGATCAATATCGGGGTTGGTCGCGCAGCGTCGTCATTGTCCGAGATGGTCGAACAGCCCGTCGAACTTACTGTCCCGCGTATTACATTTGTCGAACGTTTTTCCGATACGGAACTTGCCAAGGCCCCGACCGAGGTTGTCTCGGCGGTCAGTCAGACATTTGACGGCCCGTTCAAGGGCGAAGCCATGCTGGTCTTTCCCGAAGAACGCAGCCTGGAGCTGGTGCGCAGTCTTCTGAAGGTCGAAGTGCCGCTTGATACCCTGACCGATCTTGAACAGGAAGCCCTGATGGAGGTCGGCAACATCATTCTGAATGCCTGTCTTGGCAGCATTTCGAATGTGCTTGGTGAACCGATCAACTGTTCAATGCCGTCATTTCGCAAACGTGAAAGCCGGTCGCTGCTTGACGTTGATCAGGCCGAACTTAATGCCGGCAGCATGCCGGTCCTGATGATCCTGCATGTTCAGTTTATGCTGCGTCATAACGACATTGACGGGTATGTTCTGTTTGTCATGGATCTGGATTCCATTCAGATGCTGCGTGAACTGGTTCGTCGCTTTCTTGCCAATTCGCTTGGTTAACCGGTGAGGTGAATGAAAAAGCCATCGTCCAAGCCCCAAAAGGACGCAACGCCGTCATTCGATCTTGATCGTGAAGGCAATGCCGCAGAATTGTTTGCCGCATTGCTTGATACGGCCGATACCGGTTTGGTTGCGCTTGCCCCGGACCGGACCGTTTGTCACTGGAACCAGTGGATGCAGACCCGTTCGGGATTGCGCGCCGACGAGGTTCTGGGCAAGGCGCTTCATGATATCTTTCCCGAAACACGGATGGGACGCGTCAGCCTTGCCATCGAGGATTGCCTGAAATTCGGAATGCCCGCGGTGATTTCACCGTCGCTTAATCAGGGGGCCTTGCCGCTTTCGCCATTGCCGCAATTTGCCGCAAGCTTTGATCGCATGGAACAATCGATCCGCGTCCATCCGATCAAGACCAAAAGCAATGGCACATTATGTTCGCTGATCATTCGGGACGTGACCCTTGCCGTACAGCGCGACCGTCTGTTGCGCAAACAGGCCGCTGAACTGGCCGAACTGGTTACCCAGTCAAAACGCAGCGAAGACCGCACCAAGGCGATTTTGCAAAACACCATCGATGCCATTCTTGTGGCGTCCGACGATGGCAATATCGAACCACTGAATTCCCGGGCACAGGAACTTTGCGGACCGGATGGCGATCCCGAATTGCGCAATATTATCCGGTTCCTGCTTCCTGACAGTGATCATATCGCAATCACGCCGCCCCCACCCAACCGGCTTCTGACCGATCTTGGTACCGGCGTCATCGAAGTCCTGGCCCTTACCAAAACCGGGCGCAGTATTCCGCTGGAAGTTGCGATCAGTCATTTTTCGGCGGATCAGCGATATCATTACATCATCACCCTGCGTGACATTTCCCAGCGCAAGCGCCACGAGATGGAAATCCAGCGCACCATGGCCGAGCTTGAACGCTCCAACAGCGAACTTGAACAGTTCGCCTATGCGGCGTCCCATGACTTGCAGGAACCGCTTCGCATGGTGTCGAGCTATACCCAGCTTATTGCCCGGCGCTATGAGGGCAAACTTGATGATACCGCCGATGAATTCATCCATTACGCGGTTGATGGCACCCAGCGCATGCAGCGCATGATTGACGACCTTCTGACCCTGTCGCGGGTCGGACGCCATGGCAAACCGTTTCACCCGGTACCGCTTGATGATCTGTTTGATGCGATTGTTGCCAACTTCAAACGCGCCGGATCGGCCCCGGAAGGCAACATCATCCGCGAAGATCACCTGCCAACGGTCATGGGCGATGCCAGCCAATTGCTGTTGCTGTTCCAGAACCTTGTGTCGAACGGGTTGAAATACAGCGATCCGCAAAATGGCCGGGTGCGGATTTTTTCCGCCGACACCCCGAACAGTCACCGGATTTTTGTCGAAGATAACGGGATCGGCATTGATCCCCAGTATCACGAAACCATTTTCGAGATTTTCAAACGCCTGCACGGATATGGTGATTATGCCGGCACGGGAATTGGTCTTGCGATCTGTAAAAAGATCACCGACCGGCATGGCGGAATACTTAGCGTTACCAGCAATGTTGGCGAAGGCAGCACCTTCTGCGTCGAGTTGCCCAAGGAATTGCCGATTGTCGCGACATCCGAAAGCATGTAGCTTGCAGTTTACGTAAGCGTAAAGATGATTGAGCTACCATGACCGACAGTTACTCCATCACCGATCTTGCCCGCGAGTTCGAAGTCACCACCCGAACCATCCGGTTTTACGAAGATCAGGAACTGATTTCCCCCGAACGCCATGGCCAGACGCGCATCTATAGCCAACGTGATCGCGTGCGGTTGCGCCTGATCATGCGCGGCAAGCGGCTTGGCTTTTCGCTTAAGGAAATCCGTGATCTGCTTGATCTGTATGACGGTGATCGCAGCGAAATCACTCAGCTGACCACCCTTGTCGACAAGATCAATGAACGTCGCGAAACCTTGCGCAAGCAACGCGAAGACATTGATGCCACACTGGACGAGCTCGATAAGCTGGAAGAAACCTGTCAGGAAGAACTTGGTCGCAAAAAGGCCGGATAATCCGCCCCGTCCCGGTTATCGCCAATTACTTTTACTGTCCGGGTCCGGCCGAACCTGACGGGGATGCCGACGCCTTTGACAGGCTGACATCGGATGGCCGAGACAGGATAAAACAACTGACCGGCAAGGCGACCAGCAACTGGATCATCACGATCCAGCGGTTTTCGATAAAGATCAGGGATGCGGTAATCACCACCAGAAAGGCCAGCATGGCAAGAAGTTTGGCGCGACGGTTGATCACGCCATGTTCATTCCATTGACGGATGGACGTACCAAAACGTGGGTGATTACAAATCCAGTCATGCAGACGCGGCGATCCCTTGGCAAACAGCCAGGCCGCCAGCAACATGAAGGGTGTGGTCGGCAAAAGCGGCAAAAAGATTCCGATCACGCCAAGACCAACCGAAAGCCATCCAAGGGCAAGATAGATATGCGCTATACGCACCATAGATTTCCTGTTTACAGTCCGTTCCACCCCTGACAGGCTAGGACAGGTAATTTAGGCGCTGCGATTGCGAAATTCAACAAATAGCCGACCATTACACTCAGTTATTTTTACCCTCTTTGACACCTTATGATTCCGAACGGTTGACCATGCTTGAAATTGAAAATGGCCTTTATCTGGATGAACGCCATCTGCATTTTCAGTTCGTCCGTGCATCCGGTCCCGGCGGGCAGAATGTCAACAAGGTGTCCAGTGCGGTCCAGATGCGGGTGCGCATTGATGATCTGACCGAACTGCCTCAACGGGTGCGCGACCGATTGCGTGAACTGGCCGGAAGCAAGCTGACCAATGACGGGGAAATCATTTTTGACGCCCAGCGACATCGAACCCAGGAACGCAACAAGCAGGACGCCATTGAAAGATTGCTGGCCCTGTTGCGCAAGGCTGCCGAGCGCAAGAAATACCGCGTCAAAACCCGCCCGTCCCTTTCGGCCAAGCGCAAACGCGTTGAAACCAAGAAAAAGCGCGGCGATATCAAGAAAATGCGCCAACGCCCGATCGACTGAGGCCCAGCTAGTGCCCACAGGCACACAGCCCTTTCCATCCTGTTTACACCGGCTGTAACGGGCTTTTAAAACCGAACGGACATGACATTCAGGTTCAGAACATGATCATCGACTGGGATCACATCGCCAAAGCCCCCCTGCCGACCAATTGCGGTTGGAAAGGCACCTATCGTGTGCGCTATTCCGAAATTGGTGAGAACGGCAAAGTCATGATGCCGGCCCTTGCCGACTATATGCAGGATGCCGCCGGTTGGGGCGCGCGGATCCTGAAACTGGCTTATGACGATACGGTTGATCAGGGCATTGCATGGGTTCTGGCGCGTATGGTGATCCATATCCGCGACTATCCCGGCAATGGCGAGGAAATCCTGGTTGAAACCTGGCCGTCAGGTGTATCGCGCCGGGTTGCGACCCGCGATTTCCGCCTGTCGAACGGCAAGGGGGATGTGATCGGCGTTGCGCAAAGTTACTGGGTGATGTTTGACCTGCGCGAACGGCGCGCAGCCCAATGGCCGGACTGGATTGAAGAACGCCTGCCTGATCCGCCCGGTCCCAAACTGATTGAACCGCCCTTGCGCCCGGCCTTTACCACCGATCCCCTACCCGCAATTGACACGATCAAGGCACGGCCATCGGACCTTGATCTGTATGGGCATGTCAATAATGTGCGCCTGATGCAGTGGGTGCTGGGGGTTTCGGGGCAAAACAGCCGTCCTGATTTCCATCCCGAAAGTCTTGATATCCAGTTCAGAACAGAATGCCGCGTCCATGAACGGGTCGAGCTGCGCCATGCCAACGGCTTTGCCGCGGTCAGTCGCGAAGAAGACGGCACGGACCTTGTGCGTGCCCATATTGTGGAGCGCAATGCTCTGGCACTGGCTTAGCGCGGACAAGGATCACGATAACCGGCACCCGGATCGCCTCACGCCCGGTCCATCATGGCATCAAAAAGATCGGCAACCGGTTTGAAGCTTTTGCGGTGATGCGGGGTTGGGCCAACTTCGCCAAGCCCGGCCATGTGTTTTTTCACCCCGTACCCCGCATTGCCTTCCCAGCCAAAAAAGGGATAGCGCGTTGCAAGCCGTGCCATGGCGCGGTCGCGCACGACCTTGGCCACAATTGATGCTGCGGCAATTGACAAGGATTTGCTGTCGCCCTTGACCACGGTTTCGACATGGCATGGCAGGCCGGGATCACGATTACCATCCACCAGTGCCTGATCGGGCACCACTGCCAAACGTCCGACCGCGCGGCGCATGGCGACATAGGTTGCCTGCAAAATATTGATCTGGTCAATTTCACGAACGGATGC
Source organism: Thalassospira sp. MIT121401 (assembly GCF_047125595.1). Classification (NCBI taxonomy): domain Bacteria; kingdom Pseudomonadati; phylum Pseudomonadota; class Alphaproteobacteria; order Rhodospirillales; family Thalassospiraceae; genus Thalassospira; species Thalassospira sp. MIT121401. The sequence continues at coordinate 1,083,797 of NZ_CP138926.1, read as the reverse complement.
CGCCCCGATACCGACTTCGGCGCATTCCATGATCACGCCAAAAAGCTTGTCGCGCTTTTTGGCTGACAGCTTTTTGGAATCATTGAGCTCGGCAACCAGAATATCGGGCAATCTTGCATCCCGCGGCAAGATGACCGCAGCCGCCACCACCGGACCGGCAAGTGGCCCGCGGCCGACTTCGTCGATCCCGGCAATACGCCCGCTATACTGATCTTCGATGGTAAAGTCCGGCATGTTTCTGGTCACTCTCTCTTTCCACCGTCATAGCAAGCTGCCCGGTGACCGACAATATCGCAGTTTGTCCGGGCTGCTTCCTTGGGGTGAATTCACGGACCAGCATAACAAAAAACGGCACCGGATAACCGGTGCCGTTTGATTGATTACAGGTCCCCTGCCTTTCAGGTTTCCTTTTCCTTGTATTCTTCGCTTGGGTCGTAACCTTCGGGTCCGATCGGGTCAAAGGTGGCCCAGCCTTCATCCTGCTTGGATGGCGGAAGATCCTTGTGCGGATCGACATTCAGCAGCATGTAGGCCTTGGCAATCAGATTTGCGGTGATGGGTGCTGTCAGGAAGATGAACAGCGTAATCAGCAATTCGTGAATGGTGAAATGGCCACGTTCAACCCAGAAGAACAGCATTGACGCGATCAGCACACCGCCAAGCCCGACAGTACTGGCCTTGGTCGGTGCGTGCAGACGCGGCAGCAATTCTTTGAGTTTGATCATCCCGAAAGACCCGATCAGCAGGAAAGCCCCGCCAATCACGATCAGAAGCGAAATGATGAGTTCAACAACAAACGGCATCTTATCGCTCCCTTATTCGATGATGTCGCCACGCAAGACGAACTTGCAATAGGCCACCGTTGAAACAAACCCGAACATTGCAAACAGCAACGCGCCTTCGAAATACATCGCCGTTGATTTTCCGATGCCATACAGCACCAGAAGCGCAATCGCATTGATCGCCATCGTATCAACCGCCAGAACCCGGTCGGCCGTGGTCGGCCCCACGGTCAGGCGATACAGGTTCATCAAAAGCGCAAGCGCCACACAGACAAAGCCGAAATTCAGTGCATATTCGATCATTCGAAGATCTCCTTCAGACGGCGTTCGTAGCGGTTCTTGATGTCATCGATCACGCCCTGTGGATCGGGGGCATGCAGGCAATGAACCAGAAGGCTTTTGGCATCGGCACTCAGATCGATGGTCACCGTGCCCGGCGTCATGGTGATGGTTCCGGCAAGGGTCGTGATCGCCTCGGGAGAGGTCAGATCAAGCGGAACGACAACGCATTTTGACTCAAGGCTTTCGGTTTTGCGAAACAGGATCAGACCGGCAACAATGACGTTTGCCACCAGAATGTCCCACAAAACCACCAGACCATATTCGCAAATGGCATAGGCATTGCCCACCTTGGGACGGGCCGGCCAGAAACTTGCGGTGATCAACGGAATGATGACCGCAAGGATGAGACCGAAGATAACGGCACCTGCCGAAACCTTGTTGACCAGAAACACCCACACCACCAGCAAGGCCAGTGTCAAAAGCGGATGGGGGAGATAACGTTTCATCATTATGTTCCTTGTCCTTTCCGCTTACTGGCCCAGCAATGCCAGGGCACCTTCGCCCAGCACCGCCTGGATATAGCCCGATGTATCAAAAATCTGCGCAGCAACACCGTGCAGATAATCGGTAATCGGACCGGCAAAGACCGTCAGGGCAACCAGTCCACCCAGCATGCCGCACGTGGCAATGATCGGCAGAACCGGCCATTTCGCGCCTTCGACCGTGATTTCACCTTCGACCGACGCACTTTTCCAGAACAGGACACTGCCCGCCCGGCCAAAGCCGATAATGCACAGCAGTGACGTCACCAGAATGATCGCCCAGATCCAGACCATGGCATTGCTTCCACGCGCCGCATCAAGGATCTGAAGTTTACCGATAAAGCCGCTTAGTGGCGGCATACCGGCCATGGCAATCGCCCCGACAAAGAACAGAACAGCCAGGAAGCCCGACTGATGGAATGTCGGTGCGGTATGCAGGCTGTCGCCAAACTGGCCGCGACGTGACACCACCAGATCAGCAATCAGGAACAGGGCCGCGCCCGAGAAGGTCGAATGCAACAGGTAATAAAGGCCCGCCGCAATACTTTCGGGTGTGAACAGGGCAATTGCAATCAGCAGCGTTCCCATCGACCCGATCACCGAAAAGGCGATCAACCCGTTAAGACGTTTGGCCGCGACCACACCGACCATACCCAGAACGAGCGTGATCAAAGCTGCCGGCATCAGATAAGGCTGTGCAAGCCAGGCCATGTCCCCGGCCGCATCGCCAAAGGCCAGTGAATAGACACGCAGCACGGAATAGGCACCGACCTTGGTCATGATGGCAAACAGGGCAGCAACCGGTGCCGGTGCATTGGCATAGGTTCCCGGAAGCCAGAAATGGATCGGAACCAGTGCTGCCTTGACACAGAACACCAGAAGCAAGACCAGCGCACCAGCCCGCAACAGAGCGGCATCACCCGGCGCGACATTGGCCACCTGAACCGCGAGATCGGCCATGTTCAGCGTACCGGTCACGGAATAGATCATGCCAACCCCGATCAGGAACAGCGACGATCCCGTCAGGTTAATCACGATATATTGCATGCCGGCCTTCAGCCGTTCAGCCCCCGCGCCATGCAGCATCAGGCCGTATGACGCGATCAGCAGAACTTCGAAGAACACGAACAGGTTGAATACGTCACCGGTCAGGAACGCACCATTGACCCCCATCAGCTGGAACTGGAACAGGGCATGGAAATGCTTGCCGCGCTGATCCCATTCGCTTGAAGCAAACAGGACAACACCAAGTCCCAGAAGCGATGTCAGGAACACCATCATCGCTGACAGGCGATCCAGCACCAGCACAATCCCAAACGGTGCCGGCCAGTTCGACAAGGCGTACATTTCCGGGTCATTGCCATTGGCAAAAACCACCAGTGACAGCGTCACCGCCACAAGGGCCACGGTCGCCGTGATCGAAAATACGCGCTGCAACAAAATGTCGTGACGGACCGCCAGAACAATCAGGGCGGCCATCACGGCGGGCAGCACTATGGGAACAACAATCCAGTCACCCATCAGTTTTTATCTCCTGCTTCGGATGGCTCGCCAACCGGGCGACCGTCAACATGGTCATTGCCGATTTCAAGATAAGCCCGGATCGACAGAACAACGATCAGGGCGGTCATGCCGAACGAAATCACAATCGCCGTCAGGACAAGTGCCTGGGGCAAGGGATCGGTATATTCGGTCACACCATCACGCAGGATCGGCGGCATATTGATCGTCAGGCGGCCCATCGCGAACAGGAACACGTTCACCGCATAGGACAGCAAGGCCAGACCGATCACCACCGGGAAAGTCCGCCCGCGCAGCAACAGATACGTGCCGCACGTGGTCAGAAGCCCAATACTGCTTGCTACAAGAAACTCCATATCAGGCCTCCTTTTCCGGGGTTGCTACAGATGCAGACGGATCATGATCCATCGGATCAAGGTTCACATCGACATGTTCGGCCATGCGTTCAACCTGTGACAGTTTGGCAAGGGCCAGCATCACCGCCCCGACCACGGTCAGGAACACGCCAAGGTCAAAGCCCATGGCAGATGCCAGTTCAAATTCGCCAACAATCGGCAGATGAACATGGGTGAAACCGCTGGTCAGGAACGGAAGACCCGCAACCCATGCCGATACACCGGTAATCGCAGCCGCAATCACGCCCAGACCGATCATGCCGTGATAGTTCACCTTCATGCGGTTCTGGGTCCAGCCAAAGCCTGACGCCATATATTGCATGACCAGCGCAACCGAAACGACCAGACCGGCGATAAAGCCACCGCCCGGCTCGTTATGGCCACGCAGGAAGATGTAAACACCTACCATCAGCGACAGCGGCAACATCACGCGCGTTGCCACCACCATCATCATCGGATGGCGATCAGCCGACCGGCGATTATCGACAACCCAGTTGGCAAGACGCTTGGCGGCTTCGCCCTGGGTGACGGTTTCAATCAGGGCAAAGATCGACAGTGCCGCGATGCCCAGAACGATGATCTCGCCAAAGGTATCAAAGCCACGGAAGTCGACGAGGATCACGTTCACAACGTTCGTACCGCCGCCTTCTGTTTTCGAATTGGCCAGATGATAAGCCGAAATCGAGTTGGGCAGATCACGTGTCATGATCGCCCAGATGGCCCCGCCAATGCCAAGCCCCGCAGCAATGGAAACAATCCCGTCGCGCATCTTGCGGCCCGGCAGGCTTTCCTTTGGCGTTTCCTTGGGCAGGATATTGAGTGCCAGCAACATCAGGATGACCGTCACCACCTCGACCGAGATCTGCGTCAGGGCAAGGTCCGGTGCCGACAGGTAGATGAAGCCGAGTGACACGATCAGGCCGATCACACCGACCAGAAGCAATGTCAGCAACCGGTTGTGATGCATGAAGACCGACGCGATACAGGTCACGACCAGCAACAGCCAGGCAATGGCCGCCGGCGGTGAAACTTCAAGAAGTTCACGCGAACCCGACAGGTAATCGGGTTTTGCATAAAAGCCCGAAACACCAATTGCCACAGCCGAAACCACCATGATCGCCAGATAACGCTGCAAGGAACCGTTATGCAGGTTGTCCGAGACAAAACGGCTGAGCGCCACCAGCTTGGCCATTGCGCAATCAAACATGGATTTGGCATCGGGACGCGACAAGTTTGCGGTCGCCGACAGAAGCCCCGCATGACGCATCAACAAAAGCGCCCCCAGAACCAGGGCAATCGCGCTCATGCCAAGTGCCGGGGTCAAACCATGCCAAAGTGCCAGATGATATTCCGGCAGTTCCCCGCCAATCACCGCACCGGAGGTCGCCGCCACCAGCGGACCGGCAATGGTTGCCGGGAACAGGCCGATCAGAACCACAAGAACGGTCAGGAATGCAGGCGGCGCCCACATGCCGAACGGCGGGTCATGCGGATGATGCGGAAGGTTTTCATCACGCGGTTTGCCCAGCCAGACATGGAAGATAAACCGGAAGGAATAGGCAACCGAGAAGATCGCACCAATCGTGGCAAGCAGCGGCACAAGCCAGTTCTGATCAAACCAGACCGTGTGCCATGCCTCTTCCAGCATCATTTCCTTGGACAGGAAGCCGTTGAACGGAATGACACCGGCCATCGATGCCGCCGAGATAATGCCGATGGTCCCGGCAATCGGCATCAGGTTCAGCAATCCGCCGAACCGGCGAATATCACGGGTCCCGGTTTCATGATCGACGATACCCGCGGTCATGAACAGGGCCGCCTTGAAGGTCGCATGGTTGATGATGTGGAAAACACCGGCAACTGCGGCCATCGGCGTTCCGAAACCAAACAGCATGGTCACCAGACCAAGGTGACTGACCGTCGAATAGGCCAGAAGTCCCTTAAGGTCATGTTTGAAGATCGCGATCCATGCGCCCAGAACCATCGTGACCAGACCGGCGGTCGCCACGATATAGAACCATTCCGGTGTGCCGGACAGAACCGGCCACATGCGCGCCATCAGGAAGATACCGGCCTTGACCATGGTTGCCGAATGCAGATAGGCCGAAACCGGGGTCGGTGCGGCCATGGCATGGGGAAGCCAGAAATGGAACGGGAACTGTGCCGATTTGGTGAAACAGCCCAAAAGGATCAGAACCAGTGCCGGAACATACATCGGCGATGCCTGGATCAGATCGGCATTGGCAAGAATATCGGTCAGGTTATAGGAGCCGACAATATCGCCAAGGATCAGCATCCCCGCAATCATCGCCAAACCACCAGCACCGGTCACGGCAAGCGCCATGCGCGCGCCCTGACGGCCTTCCGGCAGATGTTTCCAGTACCCGATCAGCAGGAACGATGACAGGGATGTCAGTTCCCAGAAAATCAGAAGCAGCAGAATATTATCGGAAAGAACGATACCGACCATGGCCCCCTGGAACAGGAGCAGGAACACATAGAAGCGCCCCATGGGATCGTTCTTTGACAGATAGAACCGCGCATAGATGATAATCAGCAAACCGATGCCAAGGATCAGTGTCGCAAACAGCAATCCAAGACCATCCAGGAAGAAGGTCACATTCAGACCCAGTTCCGGCAGCCAATTATAACTGACCTGAAATACCTCGCCGGCAATGACCGCTGGGGCCTTTGCCATCAAAAGGATCAGGGCAAGCAGCGTGACAGAACCGGTGGCAGTTGCACATGCATTGCGCCCGGCCCTGATCATTATGGCGGGCAAGACCGCCCCAATGAAGGGAAGCAAAACAATGAGGGTGAGACTCATGAAAGACCCTTATTTTTGGATAATCGCCGCATCGCCCCCAACGCGAGACAGCAAGAAAATTCCGGCAGAAGGTAATATTTGTTCAGAAAATGGTCAAGAAAACCCAAACGGCGCAGATTTTCACCTTCTGACTGTCAAGTGAAGATGATCACCCGTGATTTTGGCGTTTTCAACTGCCGGGTTATTTCCGCCCGCCAGCCAGAAGCGATGCTTCTGGCATCATGCGCAAACGGATCATGGCAATTGTGCCGGCCACCGGCCCGATCGACAGCATGGCAAACGCCCCCCACCAACCGGCCCAGTCGGCAACAACCGGCACCAGATGGATCGATACCAGCGCGATCAGAAAACCGATAGCATTTTGCAGGGTCAGGGCTGTTCCGACCTGATGGGGATCGGCCAGTTCAATCACGCAGGATGAAAACTGTGCGGAATCAGCCACCACCGAAATACCCCAGACAATACAAATCAGAAGAAGGACCGCAAACGGCGCATCCCCGAAGGCACCGGCAACCAGTGCGCAGGCACCGCTGATGACCATGGCGGTAATTGTAACGGTCGTCCGCCCGATCCGGTCAGCATAATATCCCCCGGCAAGCGATCCGAACGCGCCGATCCCGACGATGGCAAAGGTCGATAATGCCGACCACATGCCGGGATTTTCGACCATCCGGTCTGAATAGGCCCCGTACAGGAACAACCCGATCCAGCCCCACATGGCGTAAAGTTCCCACATATGCCCGAAATAACCATAACAGGCATGGCGCAACGGCTTGTTGGACCAGATTTTACCGACCATGCGCGGATCAAAGCGCGGCGACCTTCCCGGTGTTCCGCCCAGATGCACAAACAAAACGGCAAAGGCCGCCAGATAGGCCGACACACTTGCCGTTACGATCACCAACCGCCAATCAAGGGGAACCGCCACCGAAAACAGATGCGGCAAGGCAGAGCCCATGGTCAAAGCCCCAACCAGAAGCCCGACCAGAAATCCGGTATCGCCACGCGACCAGGTCGCAACCATTTTCATGCCGATCGGATAGATGCCCGCCATGCATATGCCGGTGATCAGGCGCAGCAAGATCACCGCCACACCATCAATCGGCACCACAAGGATCAGGATATTGGCGGTTGCGGCAATGATCGCCGACGCGGCCCAGAAACGACGCGGTTCGATCCGGTCGGCCAATCCGAAAACCGCACTGGTTACCGTCCCCAGAACAAAGCCAAGAAGAACCGAACTGGTAAACAGCGAAGACTGCAACGCGCCGATATCGAATTCGCTGCGCAATTGCGGCAGCACCGCGGTCGCCGAAAACCACAGGGCAAGTGCCATTAACTGGCAAACCGTAATCATTGTAACGGCAAAGCCTTTGCCCGTGCGCGCCATTGTCCCCCCAACATGTTTGATGTTTTGCACATCATACACAGATGCGGACAAAAACCTATCTTGGAACTCTTTGAAATTCTGACCGTTAGATGTTTATCCCGATGAATTTCCAATTCCGAGCGGACGGCAGAAATGAACATTCTTGATCAATATGCAAATGGCGTTGTAACGGCCCTTGGTTTTTTCTGGAATGCGCTTTGGGCTTTCGTTCTTGGCTATGCCATCAGTGCTGCAATCCAGGTCTTTGTGCCCAAACGCCGACTGGTTGACCATATGGGCGATGGCGGTGCCAAAAGCATTTCACTGGCCGGGATGTTTGGCGCGCTTTCAAGTTCCTGTTCTTTTGCCGCGCTGTCCGCTGCGAGATCGCTTTTTCAGAAAGGCGCGCATTTCATCGCAACCGTCGCTTTCATGTTTGCATCGACCAATCTGGTCATTGAACTGGGCGTTCTGATCTTTCTGTTTCTCGGATGGCAGTTTCTGGTCGCAGAGATCGTCGGTGGCATCATCATGATCGTGATTTCGGCCATCCTGATCCGTCTGACATATCCGACCAAACTGATTGACAAGGCCCGCGATCATGCAGATGATGCGACCGGTCATGAGGATGACGATTTCGACTGGAAAAAACGCATTGCATCGATCGAGGGATGGCAACAGGTCGGCAACCGTTTCGTCATGGAATGGCAGATGGTTTGGCGTGAAATCCTGATCGGTTTTACCGTTGCCGGATTTATTGCGGTGTTTGTGCCAGACCATGTGTGGCAGACGCTGTTTCTTGCCGATGATGGCGCAAGCGGTGCCGATCTGCCATTCCTGCGGGTGTTGGAAAACGCATTGATTGCCCCGTTTGTTGCCGCTGCGACCTTTATCGGGTCCATGGGCAATATCCCGCTTGCCACCGTGCTGAGTGCAGGCGGCGTCAGTTTTGCCGGTATTATGGGCTTTATCTATTCCGATTTGATGGTCCCGCCGCTGGTGAAAGTGAATGCACGCTATTATGGCTGGAAAACCGCGCTTTATATTGCGGGTGTGATGTATGTCAGTATCGTCGCAACGGCGTTGCTTCTGCATTATGCCTTTGCGGCACTTGACCAGGTCCCCGAAAGCAGCCGGGACATTGCCGAAATCAGTGCATTTGGCGTCAATTACACATTGTTCCTGAATATTGCGGCATTTGTACTGGTAGCCGTTTTGATCCGGTTGCGCGCACTGGCACAAAAAGCCGGTTCCGGCGGGCATGGTCACAACCACGATCATGATCACGGACATGACCACGGACATGATCATCACGGCAGCAAGACATCGATACTGACCCCGAAAAATGCCCTGATCGGTGTGATCTTCCTGATATTGGCAGGTGGACTTGTGGTGCAGATCGGAACAGCGGTGTCCTAAAAAAACACCGCCCGGTCAGACCGGACGGCGCAAGTTATCCCGAGCGGGAATAAAATTTGGCACTATCGGCGCGATTATCCGTGATCGCGCCGGTCATCAATGACCTTGCCGTCATTTGGCAATGTTCCGGACGGGTTAAAGGCAACCACGCCGCGCAGCTTGCAAACACCGGCCATGGTTTCACCAATCGCGTCCAGATCTGCTGATGCCTCGTCGCCTTCGCACAGAAGGGTCATGACATCATTGTCATTTTCACGGGTTACTACCAGACGCGCCTTCGTGATGGCGTCGTGGCGCTTGACGATTTCGGCAACCTGACTTGGATGAACAAACATGCCCTTGACCTTGGTGGTCTGATCGGCACGGCCCATCCATCCCTTGATCCGGTCATTGGTGCGCCCGCACGGGCTTTGCCCAACCGCAATGGCCGACAGATCACCCGTGGCAAACCGGATCAGCGGATAGTCCATATTCAGGGTCGTGACCACGACTTCGCCGACTTCGCCATCTGCAACCGGTTCCCCGGTGCCCGGGCGCACGATTTCAAGAATAATGTCCTCGGCAATGATCATGCCGTCCTTGGCGTCACTTTCATAGGCAATCAGGCCAAGGTCGGCACTGGCATAACATTGCAGCATCGCAATCCCGCGTTCCGCAAACCAGTCGCGCAACGAAGGCGGCAATGCTTCGCCCGAAACAAGGGCACGCTTGATCGATGAAATATCGGCGCCGAGTTCATCGGCCTTTTCCATCAGGATTTTCAGGAAAGAAGGCGTGCCGCTATAGCCAGCCGGTTTGAGATCACTGATCGCCTTGACCTGGGCTTCGCTTTGCCCGACGCCGGCCGGTACGACCACACAGCCACAGGCACGCGCCCCGCTGTCGAAAATGAACCCACCCGGTGTCAGGTGATAGGACAGGCAGTTATGCACGATATCGCCCGGACGGAAACCGGCCGCAAAGAACGCACGCCCCATGCGCCACCAGTCATCGCCTTTTCCCTGCGGATCATAGATCGGGCCGGGGCTTTGGAACATGCGTGCCATCGCCGGAACCGGCGTTGCATTCAATCCGGCAAGGGGAAGTTCCCGGGCCTGGGCATCGATCAGATCGGATTTGCGGGTTACCGGCAAGGTTGCCAGTGCATCACGCGAGGTAATTGTTCGCGGGTCGATATCGGCAAGAATGCGGCCATAGCCGGCCGACTTTTCCTTTGCATGATGAAGGATGCGCGGCAGTGCCGCCATCAGACCGGCCTCGCGGTCTGCGGGATTGCGCGTTTCACGTGCGTCGTAATATGTCGTCAGCATCCTGCCCGTCTTTCTTCAAAATTCAGTCACCAAAGCATTCAGGCCGTTACAGCCAACGCTTGCGGCGTTTGTAGGACTTGATGTTCTTGAAGCTTTTGCGTTCTTCGGAACCACCGCCAAGATAGAATTCCTTGACGTCTTCGTTGTTCAAAAGCTCGTCGCGGGTACCGTCAAGAACCACTTTGCCGCTTTCCATGATATAGCCATAGTCGGCAACCTTAAGCGCAAAGTTGGCATTCTGTTCAACGATCAGCATCGTGATGCCCTGTTCGCGATTGATCTTTTCGATAATCCCGAACACTTCCTTGACCAGAAGCGGCGACAAACCCATTGACGGTTCATCAAGCAGGATCATTTTCGGACGCGCCATCAGGGACCGGCCGATTGCCAGCATCTGCTGTTCCCCGCCCGACAGATAACCGGCAAGCCCGGTGCGTTCCTTCAGGCGCGGGAAATATTCAAAGACCATTTCGATATCGTCTTTGACACCCTTGTCCTTGCGGGTATAGGCCCCCAGACGCAGGTTTTCGATACAGGTCATGTCTTCAATGATGCGGCGGCCTTCCATCACCTGGAACAGGCCGGAACGCACGATTTCTTCCGGGCTGCCATTGGCGATCTGCTGGCCCATGAAATTGATGTCGCCACGGGTGACTTCGCCGTCTTCGGTTTTCAGCAAACCTGAAATCGCCTTAAGCGTGGTCGACTTGCCAGCACCGTTCGGCCCCAGAAGGGTAACGATCTTGCCTTGCGGAACTTCCAGCGATACGCCGCGCAGGACAAGGATGACCTCGTCATAAACAACTTCGATGTTATTGACCGACAGCATCGGTTCGGCGGTCTCAATTTTGCGGGCGGGCTCTGCCATGGTGTCCCCTTCGAATTATCGCTTGGTGATCCCCCCTGTCGGGGACAAGGCATCTTGCGTCTTATGCCTTGCCCCCGAACAGACTGGGAGACATTCGTCTGTCTGGACTCAGATCTTAGTAACCGAGCCAGTCGTCACGACGCGGCAGGGTAACGGTCGTTTCTTTTTTGACCGTAACTTCGCCACCTTTGGCGCTGCCGTTATAGATGTTGACGGTGTTGATGCCGCGATGGTCCTCGGCAGTCCAGGTTGCTTCCATGCACACACCTTCAAGGCTTTTGGGGACCCAGTTGGTGCGGGCATACATGCCGGCCTTGATGTTTTCACCGGTAATGCCGCCATTGGCCTTTGCCCATTCCATGGCTTCTTTCATGTAATAGGCCGAACAAATGCCACGGATGTAATGGTGGGTGCGGAACTCGGTGCCCGAACGATCAGACATCTTGGAGATTTCGCGGACCAGATCCATGCCTGGAACGCCTTCGTCGGTCCAGAAGCTGGTCATGGCCGGGAAGACATAGTTTTCAACATCGCCAATGGTTTTCAGCGTTTCGTAGTCACCCGCCCAGATGTTGGCCAGCCATTTCGGGGTCGCGCCAACCGTGTCACAGGATTTCACCAGCGACACAACCGACGGACCAAGGTTGCCAAGATACCCATAGTTGGTCCCGGCTTCTTTCAGGGTCAGGCATTGTGCCTTGAAGTCACCCGGCTTCATCGAAACAACCACCGGTGCGGTTACTTCAAAGCCAAGCTCGTTGGCATATTCTGCACAGGCTTCTTTCGGTGCGTTCGGATACGGGTGGTTGTCCCCGATATGCGAGAAGACCGGCTTGCCCGAACCACCGGAGTTTTTCCAGTCTTCAGCAGCCCACTGAACCATTGCACGGCAGGCATCGGAATAGGATGCGCCATAGAAGAAGTTATACGGTGCCGGTTTTGCCGTTTTCGGGTTTTTCGCGGTCGGGTCGGTCAGGTGACCGGAATAGGATGCCGAGTAGACCGGAACCTTGTCCTTGGCAACGAAGCTGATCAGTGCTTCGGTATCGCCTGTGCCCCAGCCCTGCATGGCAACCATGTTGTTGCGCGAACGCCATTTCTTGTAGTTCGCAATCGCCTGGGGAACCTTGTAGGCATAGTCAACCGATTCAGAATCCAGGACCGTACCGTCAATCCCGCCATGGGTGTTGATGTAAGACAGCGCATCACGCACGCCATCAGCATAGAACTTGCCGATAAAGCCGGTCGCACCGGTAATATCCATCAGATGGCCGACAAATACTTCGTCTGCTTTGGCTGCCGAGAACGACAAGCCGGTTGCAACCATCGCGGTCGCAGCAATCAGTCTCTTCATAACGACGTCTCCCTTGGACGTTTTCATCAAAGATAGCCTCCCGGTCTCCCCGTTTTGGTCCCGGCCCTTTTTGTTTTTAAGCGGGCCGGGTTCGGGGTCTTTATCAGTACGAGAAGGGATAAAGCTTCCAGTACGCCCTGATCTGTTGCCAGCGATGGGCAAGCCCATCCGGCTCAAAGATCAGGAACAGGATGATGGCCAGACCAATTGCCATCTCCTTGATATAAGCCAGTCCGTCGGTCACGGCCGTCGAACTTGCCCATTCAAAAACGCTTAATGCGCTGACGCCGCTTTCCATGACTTCGGGCAGAAGCACCATAAAGACGGTTCCCATCAGGGTGCCTTTGACCGATCCGAGACCACCGATAATGATCATGCCAAGGAACTGGATGGACAGCAGAATGGTGAAACCTTCGGCCGAAACAAAGCCAAGATAATGCCCGTACATCGCCCCGCCGACACCGGCATAGAAGGACGAGATGGCAAAGCTCATCAGACGGTATTTCGTCAGATTGATGCCCATGATTTCAGCTGACAGGTAATGGTCACGTACCGCAACAAAGGCACGACCATCACGGGTCCGCATCAGGTTGGTACCCAAAAGATACATCAGGACCAGGAAGAACAGCGACACATAGAAGAAGCTGAAATCATCCAGGATTTCATAGCCGAACACATTGATCGGGTTGGCCGCAGCCCCGTACGAACCACCGGTAAACCATTCGGCACGGGCAAAGAAATCTTCAAGAATGAACTGGGCCGCCAGGGTGGCAATCGCCAGATAAAGCCCCTTGATCCGGGCCGCAGGCAGACCAAACAGCATACCAACAGCCGCCGTCATCAGGCCGGCAAGCGGAATGGACAGCAACACCGGAATGCCGGTCGTGTTGTTGATCCAGGCCGATGCAAAGGCGCCAAAGCCAAAGAACGCCGCATGGCCCAATGAAATCTGACCGGTAAAACCGACCAGGATATTCAATCCAAGTGCCGCAATCGCAAAGTACGAGATCTGGATGAACAGGTTGACGTAATAGCCATCCAGAACAAACGGGATCATTGCCACCGCAAGAATGCCAAGGATCGCGGCATTGCGGATATAGGTCGTATCGTAAATGCGGGTATCCTGACGATAGGTCGTTCGGAAATCACCGCAGGGACGCATCGAAAATCCAGCCATAGTACTTTTCCTCGTCCCTTAGATACGTTCGATGTCTTTGGTGCCAAACAGGCCATATGGCTTGATGCACAGAATGATGATCAGCACATAGAACGGCGCGATCGAGAACAGGTTGCCCCAGTTCAGATACTGGCCATCCACAAACTCGGCCGTGTTTTCAAGAAGACCGATGATCACACCACCGACAATCGCACCGACGATGGAATCAAGCCCGCCCAGAATAACCGCCGGGAACACCTTGATCCCGATCACCGAAAGGGCCGAAGACACACCATTGACCATCCCGATCACGATACCGGCGATCCCCGACACCAGGGCCGAAATCGCCCAGGACATCGCAAAGACGGTTTTGACCGAAATGCCAAGGCTTTGTGCGACCTGCTGATCAAAGGCGGTTGCGCGCATCGCAAGACCAAGCTTGGAATATTTGAAGAACCAGTAGAACCCGGCCATGATGAACAACGAGATCACGAAGCTCATGATGTAGGCCGTTTCGATCTGCATCCCCAGAAGGTTGATCGAGCGGGTCTCAAATACCTGCGGATAGGTTGCCGTGGTGGCCCCGAAAATCCATTTGGTCGCCGCCTGGAAAAAGATCGAAAGCCCGATGGTCACCATGATCACGGAAATGATCGGTTCGCCAATCATGGGCCGCAAGACAACCATCTGAAGAATGATGCCAAATGCCATCATAAACAGCAGCGTAAACAGGAAGCCCAGCCAGAAGGGCATACTCATTTCCACAAGGAACGCATAGCAAACCCACGCGCCAATCAGCAGAAACTCGCCCTGGGCAAAGTTAACGATCTGGGTTGATTTATAAATGAGCACGAAGCACATCGCGACGACACCATACAGTGTCCCGACGATCAACCCGTTCAGCAGAAGCTGGAACAGAAGTTCGAAATTCATGTTGCCATCCCTGTAATGGCGGTCCGCGATCCGGTGATCGGGACCACAGTTTTGCTGCTGCCTTATTCGGCGGCTTTCGGGGCCGTCTGTGCGACCTTGTTATCTTCGAGATCGACGACCTTCACGCTTGTCTGGATGCGGGTTTTTGACCCGTCCTGGAAGGTGATCATGGTGTCGATATCAACCTTGTCATTGCCGGCATAAACCGCATCGATGATGTCGGCGTATTTTTCGGCAACCACGCCACGGCGCACCTTGCGCGTACGGGTCAGTTCGCCGTCATCGGCATCCAGTTCCTTGTAAAGAAGCAGGAAGCGTTTGATGCGTTGTGCCTCTGGCAGGGTCTTATTCACCTCGCGGATTTCCTCGGTGATCATGTCATAGACCTGCGGCTGGGCGGACAGGTTGGTATAGTTGGTAAAGGCAATCCCGCGCTGTTCGGCCCATTTTGCCATGATCGAATAACGAATACAGATCATGGTCGACAGGAACGGAAGATCCTTGCCAAGGATCACTGCCTCGGCAATGAAGGGCGAGAATTTCAGTTTGTTTTCAATAAACTGTGGCGAATAGCGCACCCCGGTCGAGGTTTCCGCCAGATCCTTCATGCGATCGATCACAACCAGATGATTGTTTTCTTTCTTGAAGTAACCGGCATCACCGGTATGCATCCAGCCATCTCTGACATCTTCGTCATAGGCGGACTGGTTTTTGTAATATCCGGTGAACATGCCCGAAGTACGCGCGACAATCTCGCCAACCCCGTTTTCATCGGTATTGATGACCTGGATGTCGGAATTGTCAAAGGCAACACCGACCGTATCAAAATCGATATCATCGGGCTGATGAATGGTGTAGGCGCCGCAAAGTTCGGTCTGCCCATAAAGCTGACGCAGCGGCACACCCATCGCATGGAAGAACTTAAAGGTTTCCGGACCAATCGCCGCCCCGCCGGTCGCGGCTGAGCGCAGGTTGGAAAAACCAAGACGGTCTTTGAGCGCATTCATCAAAATGACGTCGGCCATCTTGGAATGACCACCATTGTCGAGTGCCGTGCGGGCCAGCGCCATGCCGAAATCAAACATCTTTTGCTTGAACGGCGTTGAATCCATCATCCGGGCCCGCACATCGGCGGCAATAGTTTCCCAGACGCGCGGCGCAAGCAGCACGAAGTTCGGTCCAATTTCGCGCAGGTCGGCCATCATGGTTTCCTGCTCTTCGACGAAATTGACGATCTGGCGACTGACCAGCGACTGACCAACCACATAGACCTGTTCCATAATCCACGGAAGCGGCAGAACAGATACATAGTTGTCACCCGGATATTTCGGGTCAGCACGCAGATACGCCGCGCAATGATCGAGAAAATCACCGGAATTGAGCATCGCCATTTTCGGCTTGGACGTCGTGCCCGATGTCGTGCACAGGATCGCGCACTCATCACCCCTGGTATCGGCGACCATCTGGTCATAGATACCGGGATTTTTTTCTTCGAGCTCGCGGCCAAGCTCGTAAAGCTTTTCGACATCCATCAAACGCGGATCGTCATATTTGCGCATCCCGCGCGGGTCGCAATAAACGATATGTTCCACGGTTGGAATGTCGTCGCCAAGTTCGATCAGCTTGTCACACTGTTCTTCGTCTTCGGCGATCAGGATACGGGCACCCGAATAGGTGATCAGATAAGCGACTTCTTCGTGAAGGCTGTCCTGATACAGACCGACCGACATTCCGCGAAGGGCATGGGCAGCAATTTCGCCCCAAACCCATTCCGGACGGTTTTCACCGATGATGCCGACGACATCGCCCTGCCCGATGCCAAGCGCACGCATGCCAAGCGTCATCCATTTGACGCGGTCATTGTAATCTTTCCAGGTGAATTCCTGCCAGATGCCGAATTCCTTTTCGCGCATGGCAACGTCACCACCCCAGTTGCGCGCATTATAGGCCAGCACTTTCGGGAAGGTATCAAGCGACTGCACATCGGCATAATCGGGGATATTGCTGCTCATGATCAGGCCACCTGCTCGTCTTCATCCGTTTCGTCGTCTTCTTCACCCAGATAGGCCTTCTTGACGTGACTGTTGGCCATCACCTCTTCGGGGAGGCCTTCGGCAATCTTGCGCCCGAAGTCGAGAACCATGACCCGGTTCGAGATATCCATGACAACACCCATGTCATGTTCAATCATCACAACGGTCATGCCCCATTCTTCGTTGAGGTCGATGATAAAGCGCGCCATGTCCTCTTTTTCTTCGAGGTTCATGCCCGCCATCGGCTCATCAAGCAGGATCAGATCAGGACGCAGTGCAACAGCACGCGCCAGCTCGACGCGTTTGCGCAGACCATATGAAAGCGTGCCGGCCGTTGCCTTGCGAATATGGGAAATTTCAAGAAAATCGATCACGTCTTCGCAGAAGCGACGGTGTTCGAGTTCTTCCTTCTGCGCGCCGCCAAACCAGTAAAGCGGCCCGTTCAGGAAGTTGTTTTTCAAAAGATGGTGGCGACCGACCATGATGTTATCAAGAACATTCATATGGCCAAACAGCGCCAGGTTCTGGAATGTACGACCGATGCCCAGTTCGGCACGATCATTGGGTTTAAGCCCCGTAACATCCTGACCTTTGAACGATACCGATCCGGTGGTCGGGGTGTAACGCCCGGACACGCAGTTCAGCATGGACGTCTTGCCCGCGCCGTTCGGGCCGATGATCGAAAACAGTTCGCCCGGCTGGACGGAAAAGCTGACATCACTCAGCGCACGTACACCGCCGAAAACCAGCGACACATCGCTGATCTGTAAAATAGGACTCTGTGACGTCATGCCGTCGCATTCCTCCCTGACTTGGGCCGCAAATGCCGCAGAACCACATTTCGGGTTCATCTTGGTGAAATTCGCGAACCGATATTCAGTTTCCCTGATGATGTGTCGGATTTTTTTGGGACCCTGACCTTACGGAAACCGGGCCTGACACATTTAATAGGCATTTAAGTACCAATTTCAGCATATTGCGTCAATGCAATGATCAGCAAGGGATTGCGACTTTTCTACAAATTCGCAATGCACAATTTAAATTCGCCTACCGCGCACCATCTTTCTACCCTTGATTACGTAACGTTATCTGACGGTGAGATCACTTAGGCAGCCCCGCGCACGTCGCATTGCAAAAAATTTTCGCGATCATGCACCGCACAATATTTGACGGGTGAATGCCCCCGAATAAGGCGGATCCAGATCAGCGCGATTGATCGAATCGGAACGGATTCGGGGCGGGATTTTACGGCGTCTGGTATCCTCGTTCGCAATCGGCACACCACCGCACCCCCGACATGCCCCGAAAACACGCAAGCAATATGGTCAGCAACAGACTCGGCCCCCGAACAGCCCCTATTGAAAGGCGAAATGCGCCTTCACATATCGATCAAAGGTTTACCGATGCTTGTTGGACTTTGCCAATATGCTGTGATCAGCGGGTTTTACTGAATACCCCTTCACTGGGTCTGGACTTTCACAGGGAATTGTGGTGTAACCCCGGTGCACATGCATATGTAGCCGTGACCCGCGTCACGCAACACAGATAGCCCACCGCTCGGCGCTCCGACGGTCGGGGTGTCTTGTCACGACAAGCCCTTTTAACCACCTTGAGGAGGGTCTGATGTCCATTTGTGGCAAAGACAACCTGAAAACGCGCCGCACGCTGAAAGTCGGGGATAATTCCGTCGACTATTACAGCCTCAAAGTTGCTTCCGAAAAACTCGGCGACGTTTCCAAACTTCCCTTCACGCTGAAAGTCGTTCTTGAGAACCTTCTGCGCTATGAAGATGACTTCACTGTCAAAACCGACGATGTTCAGGCTGTTGTAGACTGGCTCAAAGCCCGCAAGAGCAGCCATGAGATCAACTATCGTCCGGCCCGCGTTCTGATGCAGGACTTCACCGGCGTTCCCGCCGTCGTTGACCTTGCCGCAATGCGCGATGCCGTTGTCAACATGGGTGGCGACGCCCAGAAGGTGAACCCGCTTTCACCGGTTGATCTCGTCATTGACCACTCGGTCATGATCGACTTCTTCGGCACCGATGATGCACTCGACAAAAACATGGAAGTCGAGTTCGAACGTAACGGCGAACGTTATGGCTTCCTGCGTTGGGGTCAGAACGCGTTCAACAACTTCCGCATCGTTCCGCCGGGCGCAGGCATCTGCCACCAGGTCAACGTCGAACATCTTGCCAAGGTCGTCTGGACCGGCAAGGACGAAGACGGCAAGACCGTTGCATATCCTGATACCCTGGTCGGTACCGATTCCCACACCACCATGGTGAACGGCCTTGCTGTTCTTGGTTGGGGTGTTGGTGGTCTGGAAGCCGAAGCAGCAATGCTTGGCCAGCCGATCTCGATGCTGATCCCGGAAGTCGTCGGCTTCAAGCTGACCGGCACCATGAAAGAAGGCATCACCGCAACCGACCTTGTTCTGCGCGTCGTTCAGATGCTGCGTGAAAAAGGCGTTGTCGGCAAATTCGTCGAATTCTATGGCGATGCACTTGACCACATGAGCCTGCCGGACCGTGCGACCATTGGTAACATGGCACCGGAATATGGTGCGACCTGTGGCTTCTTCCCGATCGATGACGAAACGCTGAACTACATGCGTTCGACCGGCCGTGACGAAGACCAGATTGCCCTGGTTGAAGCATATGCCAAAGAACAGGGCATGTGGCGCGAGCCGGGCTTCGAAGCAGAATACACTGCAACGCTTGAACTTGACATCTCGACCGTCGAGCCGGCCCTGTCGGGTCCGAAGCGTCCGCAGGACCGCGTTCTTCTTAAAGACGCCGTATCGAGCTTCAATGGCACCTTCGCCGACATGGCACCGGGTGTAGATGCTGATCGTTCCGTTCCGGTTTCGAATGAAAACTTCGAAATGAAAGACGGTAACGTCGTCATCGCCGCAATCACGTCCTGCACCAACACCTCGAACCCGAGCGTGCTGATCGCAGCCGGTCTGCTGGCGAAAAAAGCTGTCGAGCTTGGCCTGAACCGCAAACCGTGGGTGAAAACCTCGCTTGCACCGGGTTCGCTGGTTGTTGCCGACTACCTCGAAAAAGCAGGCCTTCAGGATTACCTGGATCAGCTTGGCTTTAACGTTGCCGGTTTCGGTTGCACCACCTGTATCGGTAACTCCGGTCCGCTTGCCGGCCCGATCGCCGAAGCAATTGACGGCAACGACATGCTCGTTACCGCCGTTCTTTCGGGTAACCGTAACTTCGAAGGCCGTATCAGCCCGCACGTCAAGGCAAACTACCTTGCCTCGCCGCCGCTGGTTGTTGCCTATGCCCTTGCCGGTAACCTGAAGGTCGATCTGAACAACGACCCGATTGGCACCGACAAGAACGGCAAAGACGTCTTCCTCAAAGACATCTGGCCGAGCAACAAAGAAATTGCCGACACCATTGCGTCGTCGATTTCTGCTGCGATGTACAAAGAGCGTTACGACAACATCTTTGCCGGTCCGAAGCCCTGGCAGGCCATCGAAATCACCGAAGGCGAAACCTTCGCGTGGGATGGCAAATCCACCTACGTCCAGAACCCGCCTTACTTCGTCAACATGGCGGCAGAGCCGAACGACTTCGCAGAAGTCCATGGTGCACGTCCGCTCCTGATCCTGGGTGACTCTGTTACCACCGACCACATTTCTCCGGCCGGTTCGATCAAGGAAGAAAGCCCGGCAGGTGAATACCTCAAGGCGAATGGCGTTGCGGTTCGTGACTTCAACTCCTATGGCGCACGTCGTGGTAACCACGAAGTCATGATGCGCGGTACCTTTGCCAACATTCGTATTCGTAACGAAATGGCACCGGGCACCGAAGGCGGCATCTCGGTCCATTACCCGTCGGGTGAACAGGGCTGGGTTTATGACGTTGCCATGCGCTATCAGGCCGAAGGCACCCCGCTGGTTGTCGTCGCCGGTAAAGAATACGGCACCGGTTCTTCGCGTGACTGGGCAGCAAAAGGCACCAACCTGCTTGGCGTCAAAGCTGTGATCGCGGAAAGCTTCGAACGTATTCACCGCACCAACCTGGTCTGCATGGGCGTCCTGCCGCTGCAGTTCAAAAACGGTGAAGGTCGTGCGACCTACAAGCTTGATGGTTCTGAAACCTTTGATGTCCTTGGCATCGGTGATGGTATCACCCCGCTTCAGGACGTTACGGTTCGCATCACGCGCAAAGATGGCAGCACCGAAGAATTCGTTGCCACCTGCCGTATCGATACCGAGAACGAAGTTCTCTACTACCAGAACGGCGGCATCTTGCAGTTCGTTCTGCGTAACATGATGAAAGCTGCCTGATTTCAGTACGAAGTCAGACGCTGACCAAAAGACACCCCGCCGGTTTCGTCCGGCGGGGTGTCTTATTTCCGGTTGATGTCAAAACCGGCGAAACAATTCCGGCATGTGTCCTTGATCCAAAACAATCCTAAACTGCTTGTTGTCTGCTAAGTCAGGTGCAATTCGAATTGTCTTCTGAGCAGGATCAAATGATACGCCCTACCCCAGCCGAAGACCGGTCTTTTGGTCTGACGGTCGGTACGCTGTCACCCGGAACTGTTTTAAGTTGCTCACCTGCAACGCCACTTGCGCAAGCCGTCACCAAAATGCGCAATGCCAACAGCAGTTCCATCATTGTGGTACAGTCGAACAAGCCGGTCGGAATACTGACAGAGCACGACCTGTTGTCGTTACCAGCCAACAGCAAAGCTGTGCTGTCGCAACCCGTCGAGATGCGCATGTCGCATCCGGTTCACAGCATCTCCATCCATGCCAGTCCACAATCAGCCATCGTCAGGATGCGCGAACGCAATGTCCGCCACCTGGTCACCGTCGATGAAAACGATTGTCTGGTCGGCATTATCAGCCGGACCGATCTGATCCGGCAGATCAGCAACAAAAAGCCGTTCAGCGCCAATGACGTTGCCGATGCGGTCCGACGGTCGACAATCTTTGTCGATGCCCGGATGCCGGTATCGGAATTGCGTCACCGCATGCATGGCGAAAAATGCGACAGCGCCATCGTTACCGGTTTTCCCGCCGACCTGCCGGTCGATCAGCAAACCGGTATCATTACCGAACGCGATATCCTGCGCGGGTTTGCCGATGACAATGATGGCCTGACAGCAGGTGATATCGCCACCCGCCCGGTTATGGTCATTAACGGGGATGTGAACCTTAATGATGCGCGCACCATCATGTTGCGCAAGAACATCCGCCACCTCGTTGTTCATAACCAGCACCGGGAAATCATCGGCGTTCTGTCCTTTGCCGATCTGCTTGAATTTATCGAGCAGGACTATCTGATCTATCTGAACAACATCAATGATGACAGCGACAGCGAACTGGTCAAGGCCCGCCAGTCACTTGCGCTTGCCCGAAAGTTGATTGAAAACTCGCCAGACTGCGT
Organism: Thalassospira sp. MIT121401; assembly: GCF_047125595.1. Taxonomy (NCBI): domain Bacteria; kingdom Pseudomonadati; phylum Pseudomonadota; class Alphaproteobacteria; order Rhodospirillales; family Thalassospiraceae; genus Thalassospira; species Thalassospira sp. MIT121401. The sequence goes on along the minus strand of NZ_CP138926.1, from coordinate 1,061,587 downwards.
CATGGTCTGTAACGCCCGCGCCGAGATCGAGGCCGTCAATCCCGCCTTTACCCGTGTCACCGGTTATCAGGCCGAAGAAGTCATTGGCAAAAACCCGAGCATTTTGCAGTCCGGTCGCCAAAGCAAGGACTTCTATCGCCAGATGTGGGTCGAACTTGCCCGGACCGGAAAATGGGAAGGCGAGATCTGGAACCGTCGCAAATCGGGTGAAACATTCCCGGAATGGCTTTCGATCATGGCCATCCGCGACAGCGATGGCACCATAAGCCACTATGCATCGATCTTTACCGACATCAGTGAACGCGAAAAAAACCGCGAAGATATCCTTCGGATTGCCTTTACCGACGAACTGACCGGCATGCCCAACCGCCGACGTTTTTCGGAATTGCTGTCGCTTCATGTCGGGCGCGCCCGGCAGCATGGCCGGCCATTGACTGTCATGATGCTGGATCTTGATAACTTTCAGCGCGTCAACAACGCACTGGGCCACAATGCCGGGGATGATGTTCTGGTTGAAGTATCCCGACGCATCAGCCGCGAACTTGGCCATGATGCGGTCATGGCCCGTGTCGGTGCCGATGAATATGCCGCCATCCTGCCCGACATAAAAACCGAACAGGAAGCCCTGAACCTTGCCGAACGCGTTCTTGTCCGACTTGGCGAACCTCATCTGACCAGCAAGGGTGATGACCTTTATCTTTCGGCCAGCATCGGCATTGCCTCTTTTCCCAAGGATGCCAATGACACCAGCAATCTTTTGCGCTGTGTTGAAATTGCCATGCTTCAGGCAAAGGAACAGGGACGCAATCGGGTCGGCCGGTTCAGCGTGTCGCTGCAAAGTCAGAAGGGTGCTGATCTGGCACTTGAAACGGCGTTGCGGCGCGCGCTTGATAACAATGAACTCCATCTTGCCTATCAACCGCAATTTGACACCAAAACCGGCCAGTTGTGCGGTGTCGAAGCCTTGGCAAGATGGACAACGGCAAGCGGCGAACATATCCCGCCATCGACCTTTATCCCGGTCGCCGAAGAAATCGGTGTCATCGGCGAACTGGGCCGCTGGGTCATGCGCACGGCCTGTCGTCAACTGGTCAACTGGCGCAGCGAAGGTCTGCACAATCTGCGGCTGGCGGTGAATGTGTCGGTTCAGCAATTCTATGGCACGGTCGATCTTGCAGAACAGCTGCGTGCCATTCTGGTCGACAAGGGGCTGTCTGCCGACCGGCTTGAAATCGAAGTCACCGAAAGCCTGTTCATGCGCGATATGGCCGACATGCGTGCCAAACTTCAGCGTATCCAGGATCTGGGCATTCGCATTTCGCTTGATGATTTTGGCACCGGCTTTTCCAGCTTGAGCTATCTGCGGACCCTGCCATTTGACCAGATCAAGCTCGATCGCAGTTTTGTCACCGACATCGATCGTGGCGAAGAAGGCCGAACACTGGCAATCACCATCATCAATATGGCGCGCAACCTTGGCAAAACCTGCATTGCCGAAGGGGTTGAAAACGACCGCCAGCTTGAAGTTCTGCGGGATGCCGGGTGCGACCTTGTGCAGGGTTACCTGCTTGGCCGCCCAATGAGCGCACAGGATATTTCAAGGCTTGCCACCGCAACGGATGGCTGATCCAAAAATCAAAAGGGCGGGAATAACCCCGCCCTTTCAAACTTCATGAACCGGTTCTTCTGATCCTAGAAGATACCAAGCCCCTTAAGCAGGATGAAAGCAATCGCAACCGGGGCAACGAATTTGACAATCAGTCCCCAGGCATTGATCCACATCGGGACGATACCGTCATGTGCTGCGATTTCTTCTTTGGCCTTGCCCCAGATGACCCAGCCAACAAACAGCGAAATGAACAGGCCACCGATCGGCAACAGCAGGTTCGAACTGATGAAGTCCATCAGATCAAAGAAGCTTTTGCCAAAGATGGTGACATCCGACATTACGCCAAGCGACAGCGAAGACGGGATACCGAGCGCAAAAATGATCACGCCAACCACGATGGCTGCGGTTTTGCGGCTGACACCACGGTCATCAACGAAATAGGCCACAACCACTTCAAGGATCGATACCGCCGAAGTCAAAGCCGCAATGCCCAGAAGCAGGAAGAACATAAAGGCAAACAGCGAGCCCATCGGCATATGCGCAAACACAGCCGGAAGCGTGATAAAGGTCAGGCCGGGACCGGCACTCGGATCAAAGCCGAATGCAAAGACCGCCGGCAGGATCAAAAGACCCGCCATCACGGCAACCGCGGTATCAAGCAGCGTCACCCAACCGGCAGAACCGGCGATGTTTTCTTTTTTCGACAGGTACGAGCCATAGGTGATCATCGCCCCCATACCGAGCGAGAGCGAGAAGAATGCCTGCGACAATGCACCCGATACAGTTTCCCAGGTCACTTTGGAAAAGTCCGGCGACAGCAGGAAGGCAACACCTTCGCCACCACCAGGCAGCGTGACCGAACGGATGATCAGAATGATCAGAAGTGCAAACAGGGCCGGCATCAGGATTTTCGATGCGCGTTCAATCCCGGAACCAACACCGGCCAGAACCACGAAAATCGTCAGCGCCATAAAGATCGCATGGAATATCAGCGGCGAAACCGGATCGGAAATGAAATCACCAAACAGGCTTCCCAGCGCGGCCGGATCTTCGATCGCCAGCGCGCCGGTGATCGACTTGATCATATAGGAAATCGTCCAGCCAGCGACGACGCTATAGAAGGACAGAATGATAAAGGCAGCAGCCACACCAAAGAACCCGATGACCGGCCAAAGACCGCCTTTGAGCTTGGCGAACGCGCCAATCGCATTCTTTTCAGACATGCGGCCAATCACGAATTCGGCCAGCATGACCGAAATCCCGATGGTAAAGACCAGTGCCAGATAAATAATCAGGAAGGCGCCACCGCCGTTTTCGCCCGCCATATACGGGAACTTCCAGATATTCCCAAGTCCGACGGCCGACCCCGCAGCTGCCAGAATAAAGCCGAGGCGCGAGCCCCAGTGTTCACGTTTCATCATTAACCTGCAAACCTTGTTTCGGACCGGAATTGCCGGATGAAGCTCCCGCCGGCAGACCGATTCCAGATTTTTATCATTTAACGCACAGGCGAATTCACCCGATGCGTTGCGACCGTTCCCTCAAGGTGGTCCCGATTGGTCCGCAGCTATTAACATCAATCTTTGGAAATCTCATTTCGAAATTCACCCAAAAAGCGCAAGAATCCGCCCTTTTGGTCTTCCCGTTGCTTTCAAGGCCTTGTGATTAGGGGTTGATGGCAGTTCTCGGGCATGATGATGGGCATGAAACATATTCGCCCCATCATCTGCATGCTTGCACTGGCGCTAATGATGCTTTCCGGCCCGACATATGCGGCCGAAAGCACAACGCCCCACGCCGTGATAGAGCTTTACACCTCGCAAGGATGCAACTCCTGCCCGCCAGCAGATCGTGTTCTTTATCAGATAAATCAGGAACATACCGACCTTCTGGCACTGTCATACCATGTCGATTACTGGAACTATCTGGGCTGGACGGATCCGTTTTCAGATTCCCGATACAGCGACCGGCAACGCGACTATGCCAACCGGATGCGCGAACGGTATGTCTATACCCCACAGGTCATTATCAATGGCGACAATGTGGTTCAGGCAACCGCAAAACGGCGTATCGAGTCGACCGCCGATGCCCTGCCCGGTTTAAAGGACATCTCGGCAATCACACTGGCATCAGACAGCACCGATCTGCCCGCCCGCGGTACGGTCGCACTGCGCAACCTCACAATGCCGGGCTCGGGAAATGCCCATCGTATCTGGATCATCGGTTTTGACCGCGAACATCAGCGTGACGTTCTATCGGGCGAGAATGCCGGGAAACGGCTGGTACATGCCAATGTCGTCCGTGAGATGATCGACCTTGGTCCATGGGACGGATCATCAAAAGACATTCCGTTTGCCATGACAAAGGCCTGTGACGGTGGCATTGCTGTTCTGGTTCAAAACGGAAATGGTGGCCCGATCATCTCGGCATCTGTCATCCGCTATTAATATCCGCTGATCCCCGAACGCCTTTAACGCCCCTTTTATTGTGTCCTTTCATTTGCCCGGGCATTCACCGGTTGGAAACCCGTCCCCTGATATGCCCGCACCAGTGCGTGCCAATCTTTCCCGACCTTGTTTGGATTGATTTGAAACAAAGCCATCGCGGCCGCGCTCGGTTAAAGAATGGATAATCAGCCTAAACGCGTTATAGAATACGGCGACCACGGCTGAGACACTGACTATTGAACGGGTTACATGGCAGATTTTAGCGGTTCTGATTTGACCTGCCTGCGCGGCGAGCGACTGGTATTTGGCGGCCTATCCTTTGCCGCCCGATCCGGTGACGCGATTGTGCTGCGTGGCCGGAACGGTGCCGGAAAATCCAGCCTGTTGCGGGTCATGGCCGGACTGCTGTCCCCGCGCGCCGGACAGATTTGCTGGGACGGTGAAAACATCCTCGAAGACCGCATCGGCCATCAGGCCCGGCTGCAATATCTTGGTCATCAGGATGCCGTCAAACCGGTGCTGTCCGTGCGCGACAATTTGCGCCTTTGGGGGCAGATGCGCGGGGTCGATGACCTTGATGGTGAAATTGATGCGGCCCTTGATGCGCTTGATATTCATCACCTGTCACGGGTCGCTGGCCGTTATCTTTCAAGCGGACAGAAACGACGCACCGCCCTTGCCCGTATTCTGATCGGTCAAAGTGATCTTTGGCTGCTTGATGAACCGACCGTCGGACTGGACCGCGAAAGCTGTGGCGAAGTCGCACGACTGATTGCCGAATTCCGGGCGCGTGGCGGCATTGTGATCTATTCGACACATATTGATCTGGATGTCGATGCGCCAACCGTGCTTGATCTGGATGAATTTGCCATTCCGATGGTCGAATTGCTGATGGAACATCCGGAAATGGACGGATCGGCGCCGATATCCGCACAGGAGGCCGCCCAATGAACGGTTTCCTTGCCATTTTACAGCGCGACCTGCGTCTTGCACTGCGTCAGGGGGCAGATTCGGTCATGGTGGTTGCCTTCTTTATTGTGACCACCACATTGTTTCCGTTCGGCGTCGGCCCGGAAGCCAATATTCTGGCCCGGATTGCATCCGGGGTGATCTGGGTATCGGCACTTCTGGCGGCGATGCTGTCGCTTGAGCGGGTGTTTCAGACCGATTATGAGGACGGCACGCTTGAACTTTTGACCCTGTCGCCGGTTTCGCTGGAATTGCTGGTCCTGGGCAAGGTATGTGCGCATTGGCTGACCACCGGCTTGCCATTGATCATTGCAGCCCCGTTGATGGCCGTGATGCTCAATATGGATCAGGACGGGTTTGTTACCCTGATACTTGCCATGCTGCTTGGTACCCCGGCTCTTAGTCTGATCGGGGCGATTGGGGCCGCACTTATTTTGGGGGCACGGCGTGGCGGGGTTCTGGTGTCGCTTCTGGTCTTGCCGCTTTATATCCCGGTTCTGATTTTCGGGGCCGGTGCGGTCGAGGCCGCCTTGCTGGGCATTTCGGCCACCGCACAATTACAGATCATGGCTGCCATTTTGCTGATCGCACTGGCAGCAACGCCATTTGCCACCGCCCATGCGGTGCGTCAGGCAATGGAATAACGGACAGAAGAATATGCATCGTTTTGCCAAACCAAGTGTTTTTCTGAAGCTGACCGACCCGCTATTGCCGTGGCTGTCCGGTGCGACGGCGATCCTGATTGCCGCTGGGCTTTATTTTGCGCTTTTCGCATCCCCGATTGATTATCAGCAGGGCGATACGGTCCGAATCATGTATCTGCATGTCCCGGCGGCCTGGATGGGGTTGTTCTGTTATGTCGGCATGGCGGTTTGCGGTGCCATGAGCCTGATCTGGAAACACCCGCTGGCCGATATCTGCGCGCGTGCCACGGCCCCGATCGGTGCCACCTTTACTGCATTGTGCCTGATTACCGGATCATTGTGGGGTGAACCGATGTGGGGCACCTGGTGGGTATGGGATGCGCGCCTGACCTCGATGCTGATTTTGCTGTTCCTGTATCTTGGCTATATCGCGCTGGTAAATGCATTTGATGACCCCGAACGCGGGTCCAAGGCCGGATCGGCACTGGCACTGGTCGGAGCGGTCAATGTTCCGATCGTCAAGTTTTCGGTCGACTGGTGGAATACCCTGCATCAGCCGGCCTCTATCGTGCGCATGGACGGCCCGACGGTTGATCCCAGCATGCAATTGCCGCTTGCGCTGATGATCCTTGGATTTACCTGCTATTACTTTGTCATGCTGATTTTGCGGGTAAGGCTTGAACTCAATGAACGGCGTATCCGGGCATTGCAGCTTTCCGGCATGTTTGATGAACGATCCCCCGGCCAGAATACCGACACCCCAAGCTATGATGCGGGTCACAACGCGGAGGCCAGCCAATGAGTGAATTCTTCTCAATGGGCGGATATGGCGGCTATATCTGGGGCAGTTATGCCATCACGGCAATTGCCATGATTGCCTTGTTGGTGGCGACCTTGCGCAGTCTGCGCAACAGCCGCATTGAACGCGACCAGCTGGAAGCCGTGCTGCAATCGCGTCGGTCGCGCCGAAACAAAAAAGCCCCAAAGGCACCCTGACCGGAGAATAACTGTGTCACTTTCCCGTGCAAAAGCCCGCAAACGCCAACGCATGTATATCATCGGTGCGGCTCTTTTGGCCGTCGCCGGTGCAGCGGCACTCATACTGACCGCCTTTGAAGATTCGGTTGTCTTCTTCTTCAGCCCGACCGAAATCATCGAAAAATCCCCGATTGATCCGGACCAGCGTCTGCGGATCGGAGGATTGGTCGTCGAAGGGTCTGTTCAAAAGCTTCAGGACGGCAAAACCATTGCCTTTGCCGTAACAGACATGGCACAAACCGTCCCGATTTCCTATAGCGGCATATTGCCCGACCTTTTCCGCGAAGGTCAGGGCGTTGTCGCCGAAGGCCACATGTCATCTGACGGGACCTTTGTTGCATCGGAAGTCCTGGCAAAGCATGATGAAAACTACATGCCGCCCGAAGTCGCAGAATCGCTTAAGAAAAGCGGCTACTGGGAAGAAATCGAAGCCAAAAATGCGGAACAGATGCGCAATTAAGCCACATTCTGTGGCCATAAAGTCAAACCAAACGCGTAAGAAAAACCTGTCTTTGACATAACTGTGCCATCAGTGTCCCGTCACACCGCCAGATATGTCATCGGGGATCAATTCGGGGAAGCCTTAGACGGAGATGCTTGCAGAACTCGGACATTTTGCCCTGCTCCTGATTGTGGTGACAGGCTTTGGGCAGGCTGTGCTGTTCAGCCCACTTTGGCTGCGGTCGTCCATACGCGCGACCTTGCAGGGACGCCCGACCGTTCTCGCCGCGACCCGCCCCAACGGCATTTCCCCTGAATTCAACGGATCCGGGCCCGTTTCAGCACCGCTGCCATTTGACAGCCAGATATCCCGACCGGGGCACTATCTTGTTCTGCCTGCCGGACTGTTGCTGATGGCGATCGTTGCACAGGCGGCGTTGCTGCATGCCTTTATCGTCAGCGATTTCAGCCTGCCGATTGTTGCAAATGTCAGTCACTCATCCACCCCGCTTCTTTTCCGGATCGGTGCCGCCTTTACCCCGGATGGCGGGGCGATGATCCTGTGGCTTCTTGCGGCATCACTGGTCAATATTGTGTTGGCCATGCAGCTTTTCGGGGCGGGTCAATCGACCTATGGACAGGATGATGACCGGACACTGTTTTACAATGCGATGTCCGTGCTTGGCCTGCTGGTTGGTGTGCTTGGCCTTGCGACCCTGATTGATGCTGATCCGTTCCTGCGTGTTGCCGTGGCACCGCTTGACGGGCGCGGGATGAACCCGCAAAGCCAGGATGTTCTGCGGGTTCTGCGTGAACCGTTTTTGTATCTGGGTCTTGCCGGACTCATGGTGATTTATGCCCTGACGCTATCAGGATTGCTGGGAGGCAAATTTGACCGCCGGATTGCAGAAACCTTGCGGTTTTGGGTGATTGCATCATGGGTTGCGCTGGGGGCCGCAATTGCGATCAATGCCTATCGATCCTATAGCCAGCAGGCATGGGGGAATTGGTGGTATTGGGACACAGCAGAAAACAGCCTGTTATTGCCATGGCTTTTGACCACCGCGCTTGTGCATTGCCGGGCGGTTCTGGAAAAAACCGAAACCCTTAAGGGCTGGACTGCGTTCCTTGGACTTTCTGCGCTGGCTGTTGGCTGGTTCGGGGTGTATCTGACGCGGTCCGATCTGTTTGGCCCGCTCAATGAAACCCTGATGAAGCCCAATGACAGTATTGCGCTTCTGGTCGGGTTCTGCGCGATATTTGCAGGCTCCTACTATCTGTTCTGGCGCCGGGGTGATGAACTCGGTGAACCGCGTCCTTTTGAATTGCTGTCGCGCGAAAGCAGCATGTTCATCAACAGTGTGATGCTGGCACTGATTGCTGCTGTGGTACTGATCGGGACGATTTACCCCCTGGTTTTGCGCTGGCTTGATGGTGAAAACATCACGGTTGGCGGCCCGTTCTATGTCGAAGTACTGGTGCCGATTGTTGTTCCGTTGCTGTTTCTGATGGGCTTTGCCCCGACCTTGCGCTGGCGACAGGATGAAATGTGGATGATCGGACGGCGCATGAAGCTGGCGGCAATCCTGTCGATCATCATCGTGCTGTTTGTATCGATCCGCTTTATCGATCTGTCACCCGCACCTTTGATCGGGATCGGACTGGCCGGATGGATTTTAACAGCGTCGCTCAGTGATCTGTGGGCCAGATTGTGGCGCCAACCCGATCACGGCGAAAGCAAATACCGCAATCTGCAACTGCTTGGCCCGCGTTATCTCAGCATGACGCTTGCCCATATCGGCTTGGCCGTGATGCTAGCTGGCGGGGCTGCAAGCAGCGTCTGGGAAGAACAGGTTGTTGTTTCCGCACGGGCGGGTCAAAGCATTCAGGCAGGCCCCTATAACCTGCAATATGAGGGTGTGGCTTTGCTTGCCGGAGAAAACTATGCCACGCGTCAGGCGACCTTTATCCTGTATCGACATGCGCTGCCGGTAACCGAACTTTTCCCGGAAATCCGGTATTACCCGATCCGCGGCGTTGAAACACGCGAAGCCGGTATCTGGCATGGCCGTGACGGGGATCTGCATGTCTCGATCGGAGACAGGGGCGATGATGGCGGCCGGGTTGTTTCGGTCCGGTTCCTGCCAATGATGCCCTGGGTCTGGGCGGGCATGATTTTGATGCTGACGGGTGGAACCATCAGCATCCTTACGCGCATCTTCCTGCGTTTTCAGAAGAACGGAGTTCCCGCTTCATGAGATTTTCGATCGCCGTGATCCCGCTGGTTCTGTTTGCGGCACTCGCCGGGGTTTTCCTGATGAATATCGACAAGGACTCTTCTGTTGTGCCCTCTGTCCTGATCGACAAGCCTGCACCGGAATTCTCCTTGCCGCCACTTCCCGGACGTGAAGCCGGACTGTCGCGTGCCGATGTTACCAAGGGCGAAGTTTCGGTTCTGAACGTCTTTGCCAGCTGGTGCATCCCTTGCCGTGCCGAACATCCGTTGATCAAACGTCTGTCACGCGAAGCCGATGTCCCGGTCTATGGCCTGAACTACAAGGAAAAAGACCCGCAGGACGGTGTCAAATGGCTGGCGGAACTTGGTGATCCCTACGCCGCGGTCGGCATGGATTTGTCGGGACGCACCGGAATTGATTTTGGTGTCTATGGCGTGCCCGAAACCTTCATCATCGATGGCGCAGGACAGATCAGATACAAACATGTCGGCCCGGTAACCGCAGATGTTCTTGAAGATGTGCTTCTGCCCAAAATCGCGGAGTTAAAAGAATGACCCGTCGTCTTTTGACCATGATCGGTGCATTTGGCCTGGTGGTTGGGCTTATGACCGGCACACCGGCATGGGCGGTTAATCCCGATGAAATGTTATCGAACCCGGTTCTGGAAAAACGCGCCCGCGACATCAGTCAGGAACTGCGTTGCCTTGTCTGTCAGAACCAGTCAATTGATGATTCCGATGCCGAACTTGCCCGCGATCTGCGTGTGCTTGTTCGTGAACGCCTGATTGCCGGTGACACCAACGAAGAAGCCATCGATTACATTGTCGCACGGTACGGGGATTATGTTCTGCTCAACCCGCCGCTGAAACCGGAAACCTATATCCTGTGGGCAAGTCCGGCGGTTCTGGCAATTCTGGCGCTTCTGGCGGTTTTTGCCTTTTATCGTCGCAAGCAGCGCGAAGCATCAAACGCAACAACATCGCTGTCGCGTGATGAACAGGCCCGCCTTGACGAGATTTTGGGCACCTCAAACGGAGATAAAAAATCCTGATGCGGTGCCTTGTCGGGAAATATCACCATCCTGCCGGAGGTGACCGGTGACCTGGATTGGTCTGTCTTTACTGGCATTGATCGGAATTGCGGTTCTTTACGCAAGCCTTCCCAAATGCGGTGACAAGGTATTTTCACCTCGTCGGCTGACCATGGCCGTCGCGCCGGTGCTGGTGGCGTTTGGTATCTATCTGGTCATTGGCAATCCGTCCCTGCCCGCCAAGCCGTTTGCCGAACGGGCTGGGGAACGCAACCTTGCCGCCGCCGCCGCTGTTGCCGGGAATGTGACCGATCCCAATTACAAGACCGATCAGCAAATCCAGCGACTGTTGAACCAGATCGTGCTGTCGCTTGAAGTGAATCCCCGCAATCTTCAGGGCTGGGTGGCCCTGGCACGCGGGTCATTGCGCCTTGGCAATATCGAACGTGCGGTTGCCGCCTTTGCCCAGGCCTATGCGCTTTCCGGGCATAATCCGTTACTCGCAATCGAATATGCCGATACCCGGATTACCGCCCAGAACGGTCAGATCGACAGTACGTCACGTGATCTGGTTCTGCATGCATTGGGTCAGATGCCCAACCATCTGCTTGCGCGGTATTATTACGGCATGATGCTGAAACAAAATGACAAACCCGAACAGGCTTTGCGCGTGCTTCGTGATCTGTATCGGGATTTGCCAAAGGATGATCCGCTGGCCAATGCCACCCAGGGCGAAATCAAGACGCTCCAGGCCGTTTCAGATGCCAGAACCGACACCCAGTAAAACAGCGACCTTTGTCAGCGACTAGATCAGAACAGGGATCACGCCCCGAACAGATACATCACGCCAAGAAGCAGGGCGGTGATCATCAACAATGTCCCGCCAAGCGATACCAGCTTCATCACCGGATGAAGCCCGGCAAAGTCGCTTTGACCGGTTTCCGGCCCCTGCCCGTCTGGTGAATGACCGTTTTCATGAAACCGGCGCAAGGCTTCTTCGCCGCTCATTGGCGGCATTTTGATACGGTCAAGAACCGTTCCCTCATCCGGGTTACGGTTCTTGCTTTTGTTGCTGTTATCTTGCGGCGTGCTGGCGTTATTGCCGGTCATGAAAGGTATCTGGTGCTTAACGTTGCGCGGTCAAGCCACGATCGCTGTCACCATCTTGTGGCTGGTATGTCGGCCACTGCCCGGCGGCAAGAAGATCAAGCGACGGTGCTTCCTGACCAAAGCGCGAACGATACATCCAAAGATTGGCCATCACACGTTCGATAAACAGACGCGTCTCGCGCGACGGGATGCTTTCGATGAAATAAAGCGGATCAACATTGTCCTTAAGCGCCTTTTGCCAGCGGCCCAGATTGCCGATCCCGCCATTATAGGCCGCCATCAACTGCAAGAAGCCGTTATCAACGCCGTTCTGTTCAAGCAAATGGTCAACATATTTCTGCCCAAGCGACAGATTGATTTCCGGTTCATACAGTTCGGCACGTTTGGCACCGCGATAACGGGTATTGCCGATATAGCTTGCGGTCGCCGGCATCAGCTGCATCAAACCGCGGGCGCCGGCATGGCTGCGCGCATCGGTGTTAAATCCGGATTCCTGGCGCATGAACGCATAGATCAGCGCACGGTCAACCTCATAACCGCCTTCGGGCGACCATGGCGGCACCGGATAAAGGGCGTTTACAAATACATCCCCGGTTTTCTGCGCGATATAACTGCCAAGACGCATGGTCAGCGACGCGAAATTCGCGGTATCGGTCAATGCCAGAACAGCACGGCGCAGGCCATCATCATCCTTGGCCGCGGCCTTGCGCAATTCGCGTTCGGCTTCATCACGTTGCCCCACCTGCAACAATGCCAGAGCACGACGACCATGCGGATCAAGCTTCAATTTGTTGGCGCGGTTTTCGTCAAGCTCAAGACTGTCCCAGTCAAACACGTCATCCCGACCAAGGGCACGCATCGCAAGCTGCCCGTAGAAGGAGCGCGGATATTCCGCCGCACGGTTCAGCATCTTGTCGGCTTCTTCAAAACGACTGGCCGCAAGATCGATACGCGCCGCCCAGAACGCACCGGCTGTGCGTGTCCAGCTTGATGCATATTTATTGGTGCTGAGTGCCGCAAAATGTTTGTGTGCGGTATCCATCTTGCCCAAACGCCATGCGGTAAGCCCGGCAGTCCAGTGAGCCTGCGGCAAATATTTGCCCGACCGCTTGGCCGCGTCACCCGCAAGTTTCAGCGCCAGGTCAGGCTTGCCGAAATAATAATATCCCGATGCAATCGATGCCCGTGCCTGATCCTGCTCATAGGCATCAAACAGGCGTTTTGCTTCCTGGCTTTCGAGAACCTGAAGCGCCCCGGTCGGCCATCCATTGCCAATCCGGTGGCGGATACGACTTTTAAGCGTCGAAAGGCGGGACCGCTGTGGTGCTGACAGCTTCTTGGTCGATTTGTGGTAATAGGGCGAAATATCTTCGTAATCATACCCCGCACCCGAGACATAGCTTCCGACCGGCTTTTTCGGATAGCTGGCAGATCCGCGGCGCGTCAGGGCAAGCTTGTAAATACGCGGCGCCTGCGGAAGATCGGCATAACTTGCCAGCCAATCCTTGAGTTCCTTGTAGCGGGAACGATATGCCGTCGGATGAAGATAACGTTGCGCCAGCACATGCCCCATCAGAACATCGTCAGACAGGCGCGAAATCAGGCGGTCTGCATCTTTCCAGCGACCCTGTTCCTGAACGGCAAAAATCTGTTCGTAAAGTTCGGCGTCACGATCGGACAGCGGCTTGGGAATAAGGATCGACAGCGCATCGTCAAGTTCCGGCCCGCCCAAAGCAGCCTGTTCCTGCGTGTCAGCAACAGCAGGTGACGGCGCAACCATGACCGTCGTCATGGTGCCAAACATAGCGATTAAGAGGCCCTGCCTTAGTGTGCGTTTCACACCCGGCAGGCTTGTTCTTATTGCTTCGATCAAAATCAATATCCCCAACGAGGCTTTGCTTTAAAGCCGCGTATTTATCCCGAAGCAGTTTGGTCTCGCAACCCGTTGCCTGCGGTGTTCCCCCCGGTGCAACGGCGCCTTTTATACCAGCAAACGCCCAAACCGCGAAATCATTTATCTGGAATCAATCACTTGGCGTGACGGATTTCTGGCACCCGAACGGATGCATAGCTCCCATGCGTACGCCAAATTTATCGCCATTTCCTTAAAGCTTTTGCGCAATCGCGCGCAAATCACGCCATGCAAGGCGCTTTTGTTCGGGCGTGCGCAGCAAATATGCCGGGTGGAACATTGCCGTCAGATCGGCCTTTGCCCCATCGCCAAACACCAGCTCTTTCCATGTTCCGCGCAACCGCGTGATGCCGCGATCCTCTTCCATCAGGGTTTTGGCCGAACTGCCCCCCAGACAGACCACGACGCTGGGGCCGATCAGTTCAAGATGACGGCGTACAAACGGCTCACATACCGCGACCTCGGCTGTGGTCGGCTGACGGTTGCCCGGCGGACGCCAGGGCAGAATATTGGTGATATAGACTTCCTCGCGGGCAAGTCCGATCGACCGCAACATGGCATCAAGCAACTTTCCGCTTGGCCCGACGAACGGAAGACCCTGCCGGTCCTCCTCTGCCCCTGGCGCCTCGCCGACCAGCACCAGCTTGGCTTCAACATTTCCGGTCCCGAAGACCGTATTGCTTGCCGATTTCTTAAGTGCGCAGCCTTCGAACTTTTCAATCGCGGCCTTCAATTCGTCCAGATTGCTTGCCGCAGCAGCGGCATCACGGGCGGACTGACGGGCTTCGTGTGGTGTATCTGACAGCAAAAACCCGCCATCGGCCCCCGAGGGCACTGGTGCGGGACCGGCACCGGCCAATGCCGCAGGACGGGCTGCCTGTGCCGGACCACGGCGCGCGCCGGTCGGGGATTGCGGCGCAAATCCCGGACGATTGGCAGCATTGCGTGTCAGGCTTTCCGATGCCTTGAAACGATCAAGCGGCTCGTCTGCGATTGCTTCGTCCACGCCCATTTCATATTGCCAGACCAGGGCCTGAAACGGATCGAGATTATTTACATCAAAATCTGTAATTGGATTGCTCATCTACACAAAGGCGGTGTATGTTGCGGCGCACGCGTGATTGGTGCGATGGATTTTGACCGACTTTAACGATTTTGGTCCATATGTACCATATACAAACGCGCGTCAAATCGGTATAGCTATACCGATTAAGCGACAAATGTGAGAAATCAGGGCTTGGGCGAGACCCTGATCGGTGAATACCGGTCTGCAACCAAACGGACGAAAACAGTTCGAAAAAGGTGGCAGCCAAAGGAGAGAGGCCATATGGAACGCGAATCCATGGAATTTGACGTGGTTGTCGTCGGGGCTGGTGTATCCGGTCTGTCGGCTGCCATCAAACTGATGCAACTCGCCCAGGAACATGAAAAAGAAATCACCGTCTGCGTGGTTGAAAAGGGTTCCGAAGTCGGCGCGCACACCCTTTCGGGTGCTGTGATGGAGCCCCGCTCCATGAATGAACTTTTCCCGGACTGGAAAGAGCGCGGCGCACCGCTGAATGTTCCGGCTGGCGAAGACCAGTTCCTGATGCTGAGCGAAACCGGCGCGAAAAAGCTGCCAACCCCGCCGCAGATGCATAACAAGGGCAACTACATTGTCAGCCTTGGCAATGTGTGCCGCTGGCTTGGCGAACAGGCCGAGGCCCTTGGTGTTGAAGTGTATCCGGGTTTTGCCGCTGCCGAAGTTCTGTTTAACGAAGACGGTTCGGTCAAGGGTATTGCCACTGGCGATATGGGCTTGCAGCGTGATGGCACGCCGGGCCCGAACCATGAACCGGGCATGGAACTTCATGCGAAATATACCTTCTTTGCCGAAGGTTGCCGTGGATCGCTTTCCGAACAGCTGATCAAGAAATTTGACCTGCGCAAGAATTCCGATCCGCAGACCTATGGCATCGGCATCAAGGAACTTTGGGAAGTTGACCCGGAAGTCCATAAGGAAGGCCTGATCCAGCACACCGTTGGCTGGCCGCTGGACAAGAAAACCTATGGCGGGTCCTTCCTGTATCATCTTGATAACAATCAGGTGGTTGTCGGCTTTGTCATCGGCCTTGATTACGAAAACCCGCATTTAAGCCCGTTTGACGAGTTCCAGCGTTTCAAGACCCATCCGGAAATCCGCAAGATTTTCGAAAAAGGCCGTCGCATTTCCTATGGTGCGCGTGCATTGAACGAAGGCGGGTTCCAGTCGATCCCTGATCTTGTTTTCCCGGGTGGTTGCCTGATTGGCTGTTCGGCCGGTTTCATGAATGTGCCCAAGATCAAAGGGTCGCACACCGCAATGAAGACCGGGATGCTCGCCGCCGAGGCCGCGTTTGAGGCCCTGAGTGCTGATGAAGCCCCGGCACAGATGGACAGCTATCCGTCGCGTTTGGAAAACAGCTGGGTCTATCCGGAACTGCACAAGGTCCGCAACATCCGTCCGAGTTTTGCCAAATGGGGCTTCTGGGGCGGCATGGCCTATAGTGCGGTTGATACATATCTGTTTGGCGGCAAGGCGCCCTGGACCTTCAAAAACCACGAAGATCATTCGTGCCTGAAGCCGGCAGCCGAAATGCCCAAGATCGACTATCCGAAGCCGGATGGCAAAATCAGCTTTGACAAGCTGTCATCGGTCTTCCTGTCAAACACCAACCATAGCGAAGACCAGCCCATTCACCTGACACTGAAAGATGACAGCGTGCCGGTCAATACCAACCTTGCGGTCTATGACGGACCGGAAGCACGGTTCTGCCCGGCTGGTGTTTATGAATTCGTCGAAGACGAAGACAAGGGCGGCAAACGGTTGCAGATCAATGCGCAGAACTGCGTTCATTGCAAAACCTGCGACATCAAGGACCCGACCCAGAACATCGTCTGGGTGGTGCCCGAAGGTGGCGGTGGGCCGAACTATCCAAACATGTAAGCTGCTTGAAGCTTATCCTCATACAAAAGGGCCGCGTGATGCGGCCCTTTTTCATAATAGTCTGATGATTGCGTTTTATTCCGGGGCATAGCCAAAAGCGGCCGGCGGATTTGCCGCCGTTTCGGTCCAGACACTTTTGGGCTGCATATATTCCATCAAGCCTTCCTTGCCGCTGGACCGGCCATAGCCGCTGGCACCGAAACCGCCAAATGGCGACATGACATTGATCGTCTTGTAGCTGTTGATCCAGAACGTTCCGGCCCGGACATTGGCCGCAACCCGATGCGCCCGGTCAACCGACTGGGTCCAGACCGCACCGGCCAGACCGAACTTGCTGTCATTGGCGATCGCCACGGCCTCGGCTTCGTCATCAAACGGGATCACCGACAGAACCGGACCAAAGATTTCCTCGCGTGCGATATTCATATCGTTGCGAACATTGCCCAACACGGTCGGACGCAGGAAATAACCATCCCGATAGGCATCCCCGTCCGGGCGTTCGCCACCAGCGAGCAACTGCGCACCTTCGGCCTGACCACTTGCGACCAGTCGACGTACCGTCTGATACTGGACATCATTGTTGATCGGTCCGATCTGGGTTGCGACATCCATCGGATCACCGACAGGGATCTGGTTCGCCCCGGCAACCAGCATATCAAGAAAACGATCAACCACGGTGCGCTGGACCAGCAAACGCGAACCTGCCACACAGCTTTGCCCCGCACCGCTAAAAATAGCGGCCTGTGCGCCAATCACGGCACGTTTCAGATCGGCATCGCCAAACACGATATTGGCCGACTTGCCACCAAGTTCGAGAACGCAGGGCACAACATTCTGTGCGGCCTGCCCGGCAATGATGGCCCCGGTCCGCGGCGATCCGACAAAGACCACCTTGCGCGTGGCATCATGGGTGGTTGCCGCAACACCGGTGGTCGCACCAAGCCCGGTCAAAACCGTGATCACACCATCGGGCAGTCCGGCCTTTTTGGACAGAACACCAAGCGCAAGCGAGGTAAGCGGCGTCATTTCCGACGGTTTAAGAACCGCTGCATTGCCCGTGCAAAGCGCCGGGGCAAGCTGCCAGCCCGCGGTGAAGATCGGCGCGTTCCAGGGCGTGATTTGCGTAACCACGCCATATGGTTCCGGGCGGGTATAGTTCAAATGGCTGGTTGGAACCGGAATAACATCGCCATGAAGCTTGTCAGCCCAGCCGGCATAATATTCAAACATCTCGGCGACTTTAAGGACCTCGACCCGGGTATCGCGGATCGGCTTGCCCGCCGAAGCAGTTTCAAGCAATGCCAGGTCTTCAAGCTGATCACGGACCAGCTGTCCGATCCGCCACATGATGCGACCGCGTTCTGCCCCGGTCATTCCCCACCAGACTTTCTGCCCGGCAACGGCGGCATCCATCGCGGCATTCACGACATCAGCCCCCGCATCCTTAAGAGCAAGAAACGCCTTGCCGGTTGCCGGGTCGATCAGTTCGAACATGTCGCCTGTGCCGGGCATCATCGCACCATTTACCCAGCTTCCGATTTCAGTCGTGCCGAAAAACGGGTTCATTGCCTTGTGATAGTCGCGGGCAATCAGATTGGTTTCACCGGTCATGATTTGACTCCTGCATGGGTGGGATCGCATTCGGTGATGCGGTTGAAATCGGCATCGTCTGCCAACAGCTCGGCACTGGCTGCCCAAATCTGCCCGGCCAGTTCACAAACCGGCAGTGCAACGTCCTTATCCCGGGCCAAGGCCATGGCAAGACGGACGTCCTTGCGCATCAAGCCCATGGTAAAGCCGCTGTCAAAGGCCCCGTTCATCACCCATTTCGGATAATTGACTTCGCTGATGGCGCTGCGCCCGGATCCGGCATTCAGGGCCGCAATCAGGTTTTCCGTCGTCACACCTGCTGCATTGCCGAGCCTTACGGCCTCGCTCATGGTCAAAAGATGGGATGCGACAAGCATGTTATTGACGATCTTGACCGCATGCCCGGCACCAACAGGTCCGACATGGGTGATCTTGCCACCCAGCGATTCCAGAATCGGCATGGCGCGCGCAACATCGGCATCATCGCCACCAACCATCATGGTCAATTGACCACTATTGGCACCCGCCGGACCGCCACTGACCGGGGCATCGATCAGGATATGCCCCAACCCGCGCAAGACCCCGTCGATTTCGCGAGTCACATCGGGCTCGGACGTTGTGGTGTCAATCACCAGCCGCCCGTCTATATCACAGGATGTCAGGCCGGCATCACCAGTCAGCACCATGCGAACATGATTTGCCGTTGGCAAAGACAGGATGACTGTTTTGCAGGCTGCATACAGTTCACTGACACTGGCAACAATGGTCGCCCCGGCAAGTGCGGCTTCTGCCTGGCGTTCCGCAGACAAATCAAACCCGATGACGGAAAAACCGTCGCGCAGCAGGGTCCGGGCCATGCCAAGCCCCATATTGCCAAGCCCAATGACACCGATGGTGCCGGTTTCTGGATTATTCACGAAAAATGCCTCTTTGGTTTCAGACAGCCGGGTTCAGCCGGTGAAGACCCAGGTCTTCCCGTCACAACACCGATGCGGTCCGATGTGATTTTTTGATTTTGCCCGTCGACTTTCCGGTGGATACCCGACGAACTCAAGATCAATTGGCGGAACATATTGTTGCCGAAACAGCAACACATATGCTCTGATTAGGTGATCACCATCACGCCAGCAGTCTGGCCAACCACTTTTGCGCAGTATTCATCATGAAGATCGACGACAAGCCGCTTCGTTATTTCCTGGCCGTTTTTGAAGCCGGATCGATCCGGACCGCCGCAGAAAATCTGCGTATTGCGCCATCAGCCATCAGTCGCCAGATCGCGGCCCTTGAAGCCCATCTCGAAACGCTTTTGATGGAACGAACCAAACGCGGCATCATCTTTACCGAAGCAGGCCACATGGTCGCAGCCCACGCCCGGCGCCGGTTTGAGATGGACGAAGCGTTTTCGGTTGAACTGGCGGCGGCACGGGGGGCGATTGCCGGCACTGTCCGTATTGCCACGGGCGAAGGATTTGTTGTCGATCTGGTCAATCATGTTGTGCGCCCGTTGCGGGACGAGTTCCCCGATATCCGCCTTGAAATCGATGTCGCCGGTACGGAAAAAATCACCCATGGAATCCTGCGTGACGACTACGATATGGGGCTTGTCTTCAACCCGCCCGGAACGCCCGAACTTGAACTTCTGGCAGAAGACCACGCACCGCTTTGCGCACTTGTGCCGCCGGGGTTCGAGTTGGCCAACAAGGAAAGCTGCACGCTGTCGGACACGCTGAATTATCCCAGCGCGCTCCTTAATCCGCATTTTGGCGTGGCCAAACTTCTGGCCAATGTCGATCAGGGTAACCGGGTTGCCCAGGACGCATTTCTGATCGCCGATTCGATCAATGTTGCGGTTCATTTCGTACTGTCGGGTGGCGGGATCACGTTTCTTCCGGCCTTTGCGGTATCGCGCCAATTGCGCCGCGGCGAGGTGGTGGCAGTCCCGATGACAGACCCGTTTCTGGCGCGCGTGCCATCACATCTTCTGGTGCGCAAGGGACGCCCGAAAACTGCCGCTGTAAGGGCCGTTACCGGCATGATCCGCGACCGGATGGAAGCATTCGGATCGGCCTGGTATCCCGAAGAGCATGCCTGAGCCCGACATACCTGTTGCCATTTCGGCAACAGAAGCATCCCAAAATGGCACTTGCCCAGCCCCCGCCTAGTTTTCATTGTCAGACAAAATTCCGGGTTCAGAAAATGGCAAAAATGTGAAATCTGCCAATACCCGGATGCCGCAGGGATGATGCAACAGTCTGGCTTCTTTCGAACTCCGGGCGAAGTTGCGTCGAACACGCCACGTCAAGGAGACTTGAAAATGAACGCGCTTCGGGGACAGTTGGAGCTTTGGCGGCTTCATCTTGCCGTTATCGTACTCGGCGCCATCGCCGAACTGATCGGTATTCAGAAAATTTCGTTTGGCATCGGGGCAATTTTGTTGCTGCCGCTGCTGTATGCCTTTGTGATGTCAGCGGTGCTGAACCCGAATGTTGTACCGGCACTCGGCAAGTTCATTCGCCAGAAAGAAGTCAAAGCCGCATCGCCCCTGATCGTGATTGCGATCATGCCGTTCATTGCGAAGTTCGGCACCACCATCGGCCCGGCAATCGAAACCATCATCGAAGCCGGTCCGGCACTTCTGTTGCAGGAACTGGGCAACCTTGGCACCATCGTTCTGGCCTTCCCGCTTGCGGTTTGGGGCCTGAAAATGGGCCGCGAGGCAATCGGTGCGACATTCTCGATCGCGCGTGAACCCAACCTTGCGATCATTGCTGACCGCTATACCCTGAAAAGCCCGGAAGGTACCGGCGTCATGGGTGTTTATGTTATCGGCACCCTGTTTGGCACCTTTATTTTCGCCATTCTGGCGTCGCTTTTCGCCAGCAGCGATCTGTTTGATCCGCGTGCACTTGCAATGGCGTGCGGTATCGGCAGTGGTTCAATGATGGCGGCCTGCACCGGGGCACTGACCGAAGTCGTTCCGACAATGAAGGACGAAATCCTTGCACTGGCTGGTGCAAGCAATCTTCTGACCTATGCGACCGGGCTGTATGCCGGCCTGTTCATCGCACTTCCGATTGTTGAAAAACTTTATAACGCGACTGCGGGCAAGAACGATCTCGCCAACGCAAGCAAGAAGGAGGCCTGATCATGTCCGATAGCGCAATCGCAATGGAACGCACCCGTCCGAACATTGATCTTGCCGATCATGCTGTCACCCTGATCATTGTCTGTCTTGTCGGTCTGGTCATGAATACGGTTGGTCCGGCCATTCCGCTGGCGGATGGCTTTGTCGGCATGGTGGTGATTTACCTGATCACCATGGTCGGCTTGCTGCTGACCCGTTTTGCACCGTTCTATCTTCCGAGTGTTGCCTGGATTTCGCTGGTCGGGATCGTTGCGACCCTGCCCTGGACACCTGGTTCGGAATGGATCGTTGCACAGGCCAAATCGGTCAACTTCCTTGCACTCGCAACCCCGGCTCTTGCCTATGCAGGTTTTGCGATCGCCAAGAAGGAAATCGAGGTTGCCAAACATTCCGGCTGGAAGCTGGCACTGGTTGCATGCCTTGTTTTCCTTGGCACCTATGCCGGTTCGGTTCTGGTGGCCGAGTTGATCCTGCGCCTTCAGGGTGCCTGATCACCTTCGAACACACCCCGTATGACCATATAAACGGGGGCAGCTTTGTCCCCGTTTATCGCGGATCAGAATGTGCCGTCTGGCAATGTCTGAACCCGCCCTTGATGACACGCTATAGAGTATGCAGATGACTGACTCCAATCGCTCCCCTCATCCTCGTGCCACCCAACTTGCTGATGAGTTCAAATCCTGGCGTCAACATCTGCATGCTCACCCCGAAACTGCATTTGAAGAAACGCTGACCAGCGCCTTCATCGCGGAAAAGCTGACATCCTTTGGCCTTGAAGTTTCGACCGGCATGGCAAAAACCGGTGTGATTGCAACATTGAAAGGCAACAAGGGCGACGGCAAACGAATTGGTTTGCGCGCCGACATGGACGCGCTTGATATTCATGAAATGACCAATCTGCCCTATGCATCCAAACATCCGGGCAAAATGCATGCCTGTGGTCATGACGGCCATATGGCCATGCTGTTGGGTGCCGCCAAAATCCTGTCCGAGGCCCCCGACTTTGCCGGAACCGTCGATTTCATTTTCCAGCCTGCCGAAGAAAACGAAGGCGGCGGACGTGAAATGGTCAATGAAGGTCTTTTCGACAGCCATCCGGTCGATGCGATTTTCGGCATGCATAACTGGCCCGGACGCGATGTCGGTACTATGGCGATGAAAGCCGGGCCGATGATGGCAAGTTACGACGTTTTTGAAATCAACATTGATGGCAAGGGCTGCCATGCGGCCATGCCCCATCTGGGTCGCGATCCGATCACGGCGGCCGGTCAGGTCCTGCTTGCCCTTCAGACGATTACGGCACGCAACGTCAATCCGCTTGAAAGTGCCGTCATCTCGCCAACCCAGATTTCAGGCGGTGACACCTGGAACGTCATTCCCGATAGCGCAACCATTCGCGGGACCGTTCGGACATTCTCACCCGCGGTTCAGGATCTGGTGGAAGAACGGCTGAAGACCGTTGTAAACGCCACGGCCGAGGCATTCGGGTGCAGCGCGCGTGTGATGTATCAGCGCCGTTATCCGGCAACCATCAATAGTGAAGCCGAAACCGCAATTGCCCAAGCCGCGGCCCACAGGACCGTTGGCGAAGACAAGGTCGATCCCAATCCGGAATCATCAATGGCCAGCGAAGATTTCGCCTTCATGCTCAATGCGAAACCGGGCAGCTATGTCTTGCTTGGTAACGGGCCGACCGATGGCAATTGTTTGCTCCATAATGCGGCCTATAATTTTAACGACGATGCCATCCCTTATGGCGTGACATACTGGATCACGCTGGTGGATGAATATCTCGGCTCAGTCTGACGCCGGCAAGCCGCAGGACCGTATACAAGTTTTTTCTTGTGCAGCTTTCAATCTGCGCGTTCAATAGCCGCCCTTTTCATTAGCGGTTAGACGGACATGAAGATTGCAATCGTGACACTTGACGGTTTTAACGAGATCGACAGTTTTGTCGCCTTGTCCATTCTGAACCGTGCAAAGGCCGATGGCGTCAGTGCTGCAATCACAGCCCCCGGTGACACGGTGACATCAATGAATGGTGTTTCCGTCACCGTGCAAAAGCCGCTTTCCTTTGTTCAGGAAGCAGATGCCGTGCTGATCGGAAGTGGTATCAATACCCGCGAACATATTGATGACGCTGCCCTGATCGGAGAATTGTCACTTGATCCGTCGCGACAACTGATCGGGACGCAATGTTCAGGTGTGCTTTTCCTGTACCGGATGGGACTGTTGCCTGCAACCATCACCACGGATACCAAAACCCGGCCGCTTCTGGCGCGCACCGATACCGTGGTCGAAGACCGGCCGCTGGTTGCACAGGGCAATATTGTCACCAGTGGCGGCTGCCTGTCATCTGGTTATCTTGCCGGATGGTTCCTTGCCAAGGCACTTGGACTGGACAAGGCAATGTCGATCCTTGAAACAGTGGCCCCGGTTGGCCAGCGATCGCAATTTGGTAAACAGGCGCGCGAAATCATTGGCAAGCAGCTTGATATACCGGCCAAACGCCCGCTTTATTGCTAGGGTCCGGACCTGTTGCCCATAAAGGTTTTTGCCAATTTTTCCGTGATTTTGACTTTGCATCGGCTTTGCACGTGATTACGTGTTGCAAATGCTTTGCCTTATAATTGCCGACTGAGTAGGCTAAACCCGAAATTCAACATGGTGTTGTTCAATACCTGACGGCACCGAACCCGAATTGCGGACGCAGGACAAGCCTTTGAAACGTCAACTGTTACACATCATCATCCCGATGACGGCACTTGCTCTTTCGGCCTGTAGCTCATTGCCACAGCATCCCGAACAGGCAGAATTCCAGTATCCGCAATCTGATGGTTTTTCGGGCAATTTCCTTGCCGGGAAAGCAGCCCAGCTTGAAAACCAGTCGAGCTATGCTGCGCAATATCTTTTGCGGGCGCATGAACTTGAACCTGCCAATGCAGAATTGCGTCGCCGGGCGTTTCTTGCCCTGATCAGTGATGGCCGGATTGCCGATGCCAGTTCAATCGCGACCGATCTGCAACGTGAAAATTCCGAAGACCTGTTTGCAGCACTGACTGTCATGGATGCCGCCATCCGCGATGACAGGTTGCAAGATGCAATTGATGTAGTATCGGAACTGCCGCAACGGGGCATCAATGCCCTTATCGCGCCGCTGGCCAAGGCATGGCTGTATGCCGGACTGAATGAAAAGTCCAAGGCGCTGTCGGCATTGAATGAAATTCAGGGCAATGGTGCGCTTAACCCGCTTTCGGAATATCATCGCGGCCTGATCCTGGCCTATTTCGATGATTTCGACGGGGCCGAACGCGCGCTTGCCAGTGCCTATGGTGATCCGGCGGATGCGCCGCTGCGCGCGGCCGAGGCCCTTGGCGCGGTATTCGAGCGCAAAGGTCAGGTCCAGAAGGCCGCCCTGCTTTATCAAAGCTATATGGATCGTCATCCGCAGTCACTTGCCATGCCGTTCCATCTTGAACGGCTTAAGCGCGGTGAACCACCGCTTGCAACCATGTTGACGCCGGCCACCGGTCTGGCTGAGGCCTATCTTGATATTGCGACCCTTCTTAGTCAGGAAAATGCCGTTGATCCGGCGTTGCTGATGGCCAGATATTCGCTGTCATTGCGCCCCTATGACGACATTACCCGACTGCTTGTCGGCGAAGTGATGGAAATCCAGGGACGCTATGATGCGGCAATCACGATCTATGGCGCGATCCCGCATAGTTCGCCGCACAGCTGGAATGCACGCCTTCGCACGGCATCCAGTCTTGAGCAGATCGGTCAGGCCGAGCGCGCGATCGATATCCTCGAAGACATGGTTTCCGAACGCAAAGACAGACCTGATGCGCTGATCCAGCTTGGTGACATTCTGCGCATTCAGGGGGAATACGCCAAGGCGGCCGATGCCTATAACAAGGCGATTGAACGTCTTGGCGGTGATACCGTTGTCGGATGGCGTTTGCTGTATCGTCGCGGCATTGCCCATGAACGGGCCGGTGACTGGAAAAAGGCCGAAGCAGACTTCCTGCTTGCTCTCGAAATTGAACCCGAACAGCCCTATGTCCTGAACTATCTTGGATATAGCTGGGTTGATATGGGAATGAATTTCGACAAGGCCGAAGACATGCTCAAACGCGCCGTCGAATTGCAACCGGAAGACGGCTATATCGTCGACAGTCTCGGCTGGGTCTATTACAAGCTTGGCCGGTTCGAAGACGCGGTTATCCAGCTTGAAAAGGCTGTGGAGCTTAAACCTGATGATCCGACCATCAATGATCATCTTGGCGATGCCTATTGGCAGATCGGGCGGTATCACGAAGCCCGCTTTCAGTGGCACCGCGCGCTTTCATTCAATCCGACAGAAGAACTTCGCGCCACCGTCGAAGCCAAAATCAATGGCCAGGTGCCAAGCGTTGCCCCAATTGTCGTGAACTGATCAATTCGGGAAGAAACATCCATGTCTGCGACCTATAGCGAACAGGCACCAGCAAAGATCAATCTGTTCCTTCATGTCACCGGCAAACGCGATGATGGCTATCATCTGCTTGAAAGCCTTGTCTGCTTTACCGCGACCGGCGATGTACTTAGCGGGGAATGCCGCGATGATGGTGCCATCAACCTGACCGTTACCGGTCCGATGTCGGCAAGCTTGGCGCTTGAAGATACCGACAACAATCTGGTGGTTCGGGCCGCACGCATGCTTCAGGCAGAAAGCGGTACCGAACTTGGCGCGGATCTTGTCCTTGATAAACGCCTTCCTGTTGCATCGGGGATTGGTGGCGGCTCGGCCGATGCGGCAAGTGCCATCCGGCTTTTATGCGACATGTGGCAACTCGATATCGATCAGGACAGATTGGCGGAAATTGCACTGGCGCTTGGTGCCGATGTTCCGGCTTGCCTTCATGGCAAGACGTGTTTGATGTCGGGTATCGGTGAAGAACTTACCGATCTGCCCGATTTACCGCCCATCCCGATCTTGCTGGTCAATCCCGGCAAGGCGGTGTCGACGCCGGAAATTTTCCGGGCCCGCGAAGATGAAGGTTTTTCTGTTTCCGGGCTTTGGGATGTCAGCCGCGTCTTCACAAGCGGCGCATCGCTTGCCGATGCGCTGTCGGAATGCGGTAATGACCTGACACTTGCCGCAACCAGCATCCTGCCCGAGATTTGCGACGTGCTGAATGCACTGGCGCGTGAAGAAGGCTGTCTTCTTGCACGGATGTCAGGCAGCGGGGCGACCTGTTTCGGGATTTACGACACCGATGAACAGGCCGAAAAAGCCGCGCGTGCCATCGCAGAACAGCATCCTGACTGGTGGATTTCACCCACCCGGATCGTGTGTCAGGAAGCGCGCGTTCTGTCAAATATCGGCGCATCTTTTCCCGACTGAGGCCTGGATAAAAAAACCTTCAAATAGAGGGTTGCACTCTTGTCGCGGGGACGCTATTTTCCGCGCCACACACGCTGATGGGGCGTGGCCAAGTGGTAAGGCATCGGTTTTTGGTATCGTGTACCGTAGGTTCGAATCCTACCGCCCCAGCCAAGACAAACCGCTTTGAGGTTTTCCTCAAAGCGGTTTTCTTTTGGCCCTAAACGGGTGACAGTTCAGTCACCCAAGCAATCAATCAAGTTCGCGTTGGCGAATGGTGTCGCGGCCGGCCTGTTTGGATTCATACATCGCGATATCCGCGCGGGCGACAAGCGAATCAACCGTGTCATCAGGTTCGGCAATTCCCAGTCCGATGCTCAGGCTAAGCTGGAGTTCTTCGTCACCGGCATGGAAATCGGACTCGCGAACGCGATCGGTCAGGCGCTGAAGATATTTGAGCGCCCCGGCTGCCCCGGTTTCGGGCATCAGGATCAGGAATTCTTCATTCCCCCAGCGCGCAATGATATCTGTGTCACGCATCAGGGCCGAAGAAACCTTGGCGAACAGTTTCAATGCCTTGTCACCGGTATCGTGACCGTAATCATCATTAAGTTTTTTGAAATTGTCGAAATCCAGAAGGCCAACAACGAACTGCTTGCCGTAACGTTTGGTGCGTTCGAGTTCGGATTTCAGGCAATCTTGCATATAGCGCCGGTTATAAAGCCCGGTCAGACTGTCACGGGTTGCAAGATGTTCAAGTTCCTTGCGCGCGGTTTCAAGCGCATGCAAATCCGCCACACGGGCAATGGCATGACCAAGCCACGATGCAAACAGGCGAACCAGTTCGATATCTTCGCCGGTGAAGGGACGGGTCGGCTGCGGGCTTGAAAAGTTCAAGGTCCCGTAGCGTTCGCCATCAACCATGATCGGCGCACCGAGATAGGCCTCAAGCCCGAAATTCTGATAGCAGGGATGCGTTTTGATGTCACTTTCACCAACATGATGGAAACCGCAAACGTCATCGGCCTGAACCACATGGGCGCAATAGGTATTCCCAAGTTCAAAACTGGTCCCCGGCGTCAGGGCATTTTCCGGATGCAGGGCCTGCTGAATCTCGTATTGGTCGTCGATGATCTTGCTGAAAATGCCAATCGGCAGACCGAAATGCCCGGTTCCAAGCTTCAGGATTGCATCAACACGTTGTTCAAAATTCAAATCGCGCGATGACGTGATCCGGTGCAACGCACTCAGGGCGTTTTCGGTTGCCTTCTGGTGTGCTGTTTCATTGGCCGCCCCCGTGACCGCACCTTTTTGTTCTGTATTCATTATCTCACCAAACGTTGCACCATTTACCACCAAAGCCGCCCGTCGGCGATGGCGCGCATCAGAAACGTAGCTTTAGGCCGGCCCCCTTAACGAACAATTACCGGCCCTGCCCTATTAAGATTAGACCCGTATCATACCTATGAATAGGGGTTCCGTCCCGAAGATCTGCATCAAACAACCAAACCGGCTGTTTAGCGAGATCAGATATCCATCGCGTTTTTAAGGGCACGCACGCGATCAGGGGCCACCTTAACACGGCCTGCCCCATCTTCTTTTGCTGCGACATCGGCCTTGCACGATGCATGAAGCTCGGGCGCGCCGGATTTGTTCAGGATGTCAGCAGCATTCGCCGACGATACCCCCGCCCCCGGAAGAATGACAATGCGCCCAGCCGCACGTTCAGTCAGCGCCGCAATCCGGTCAATACCGGTGATGGCATCGGGTGCTCCACCACTTGTCAATATCCGCTCAAATCCAAGATCGATCGCCTGTTCCAAGGCACCGAACTGATCATGCACTTCGTCAAAGGCGCGGTGCAAGGTGACTTGCAAGCCAGCACATTCAGCCATCAGATCGCGCAAGATGTCAGTATCAAGCAGCCCCGCATCATCCGTTGCCCCAAAGACAACACCGGCCGCCCCGCACGCACGGGCCATTGCGATTTCGTGTTTCATGATCGCGCAATCGTTGGCGTCATAGCAAAAATTGCCCGGACGCGGACGGATCATGACCATGCATGGGGCCTTGATGTTGCCGATCATTGCCAGCGCCCCGGGACTTGGCGTCAGCCCGCCCAGTGCCAATGCAGAACAATATTCAATACGATCAGCACCCGAATCAACGGCCAGCACCGCGTCCTGAAAACTTTCAACACAAACTTCAAGTACCCGGTCTGCAACCCGATCCGGCATTTCCGACAACGTCATTTCCACTTAAACCCCACCCTGCGCGGCTGACGGGATTTGATTGGCATGCAGCATTGCCGCACCGCGCAGACCGCCATCCTTGGCAAAATGACCGGGAACAACCAGCCGATCATCATAACGCCCCAGCACACGGTCGCGAACCAGCCCATCGATCTGGGCAATCAATGCCGGTTCTGATGCCATCCCGCCACCGACCGGAATACAGTCCGGATCAATGACATTGACCATCAGCGCCAATTCGCGCGCCACCAGTTCGCAATAGATTTCAACCGAACGGCTGGCCACGGCATCACCGGTCCGCCAGGCATCGGTAATATCGAAACTCGACGCAGGATTACCACTGATCTGGCGATAGATATGTTCAAGACCGCGCGCCCCGCCCCAAGCATCAAGGCACCCGGTTTGCCCGCAACCGCACACCACCGGTGCCAAACCGTTGCGAATAAGGGTACCGGTAACGTCATTGCCATGGCCCCATTCGCCGCGTATGCCGCTGCGCCCGCCGATGAATTCACCATTCACGACGATCCCGCCACCAACCCCGGTGCCCAGGATGATGGCAAAAACCGTACGTTCATCCTTGCCCGCACCGCTGATAGCTTCGGCCAGTGCAAAGCAGTCCGCATCATTTTCAACCAGAACATGGCGGTTCAGAATTGCTGAAAGTTCGCTTGCCAGTGACCATCCCTTGATCGCGGGTATGTTGGCTGAAATCACGGCACCGGTCTGTGGGTCCAGCCCGCCGGCAAAGCTGATGCCGATATCGGGACGGCTGCCAAATTCACGATCTGCCTCGTCGATAACATCACTGATGGTTGCGACGAACGCGTAACGGTCATCCTTTGGCGTCGGGGTTTTGCTATGAAGCAGGACTTCACCCGCCTCACCGAACACACCAAATTCGATTTTTGAACCACCAATATCAAAGGCGTATTGCATGGAGTTTACCCCGTCATCCTGATTGATATGGGGATACACCAGTAAGTGCCGGGCAGCAAAAAGAAACGGTACATGCCCGATTGGACATGTGCCGTCGAAAATCAAATATTCCGATACAATCAGCCGCGCAGACGGGCGGCAAGATCATCATATGCCGGCATCTGGTCAACCGGGCCAAGGGCGGTGATGGTTGGTTTGCCATCCAGAAGCGCCTTGCCGGAACGGCGAACACTTTCAAGATCAACCCCGTCAATCTTGGCGACGATTTCTTCCATGGTTTGCGGGCGGCCGAAAATCTGGATCTGACGGGCCAGGGTTTCACAACGACCGGAATTGCTTTCCATCGCCATGACCACAGATGCCTTGAGCTGTGCACGTGCACGCGTGACTTCTTCTTCGGTCAGATCATCGGTCGCACGGACCAGCTCGTCACACATGACCGGCATCAGTTCGCCAATATCATTAGCCCCGGTCCCCGCATAGATCGAGAACAGCCCCCCATCGACATAATGCGACGAGAAACTATAGACCGAATAGACCAGACCGCGTTTTTCACGGATTTCCTGGAACAGGCGCGACGACATGCCCCCGCCCAGAAGGGTATTGAACACCTGAAGGTCATAGAAACTGTCATCGGTGTAGGACACGGTCGGAAGACCGAAAATCACATGCACCTGTTCAAGTTTGCGGTTTTCGATCCGGCTGCCGCCTTCGTATTTGAGCGGCTCGATTTCATGTTCTTCATAGGCAGGCAGGCTGTCGAATTTCGACGCCACCATATCGACGACACGGTTATGTTCGACTTTGCCCGATGCCGAAAACACCATGTTCTTCGGGCTATAGCGGCGCGACATGAAGTCAAACAAATGATCACGTGTCAGCGACGATACATTTTCCGGACTGCCCAGGATCGAACGGCCCAAAGCCTGATTTGGCAGGGCAGTTTCCTGGAAATAGTCGAAAATGATGTCGTCGGGGGTATCGTTGGCCTGACCGATTTCCTGCAAGATTACCTGACGTTCACGTTCCAGTTCCTTGGCATCCAGTGTGGAATGCTGAAGGATATCGGCAATCACATCGATCGCAAGTTCCTGGTCTTCGTGCAGGACCTTGCAATAATAGGCCGTATTTTCACGCGACGTATAGGCATTCATCTGCCCGCCGACAGCTTCGATTTCTTCGGAAATCTGAAGTGCGGAACGCCGGCGCGTGCCCTTGAAGGCCATATGTTCAAGCATATGGGAAATGCCGTTGATATCAGGTGTCTCGTTACGTGCACCAACATCAACCCATGTACCAAGGGCAACAGACTGCACATGGTCAAGGCGGTCCGTCGCGACAATCATCCCATTGTCAAGCTGGGTAAGCTCGACTGTCATATAGCATTACTCCTGTTTTTCACGTCTTTCCCGATGTCTGCGTACCTTCAGGCCGCACGCCGGTTTTTACGGACATGCGCCATCAAGGCCGCCACATCATTGGACATGGGTTCGACCTTTTCTGGTCGGTCATATAGATCAGACAGACGCGGCGGCAAGTCCGGGTAGATACCCGATGCCTGCTTTACCGCGTCGGGGAATTTTGCCGGATGTGCGGTTGCCAGTGCCACCATCGGCACCGACTTGTCACGATTGCATTCACGGCCCGAAACAATGCCGATCACGGAATGCGGATCAACCAGTTCACCACTGGTTTCAAGGATGTCCTTGATTGCGGCCTTGGTCGCATCATCATCCAGACGGTAACCGTCAAAATGTTCACGCGCACGGGCAAACTGCCCCTGCGACATTTCCATCACACCGGTTTCACGGAACTTGGTCAGCATTTCGGCGATTGCCAGACCATCGCGGTCATACAGGTCAAACATCAAACGTTCAAAGTTCGAGCTGACCTGAATATCCATCGACGGGCTAAGAGACGGTTCGACACCTTCCATCTTCATCACACCGCTTTCAAAGAAGCGGGCCAGAATGTCATTGCGGTTTGCACCAACAACAAACTGCTTGATCGGAAGGCCCATCTGCATCGCGGCATAACCGGCATAGACATTGCCAAAGTTGCCCGACGGCACAGAGAACGAAATTTCGCGTTCCGGCGATCCAAGCTGCACACCCGCCCAGAAATAATAGGCGATCTGGCACATGATGCGTGCCCAGTTGATCGAATTGACCGCAGACAGGCCAACTTCATCCCGGAAGCCATGATCATTGAACAGGGCCTTGACCAGATCCTGACAATCATCAAACGATCCTTCGACCGCGATGTTGTGCACGTTGTCAGACAGGATGGTCGTCATCTGACGACGCTGAACTTCGGAAACGCGGCCCTTGGGATGCAGAATGAAAATATCGATATTTTCACGATCACGGCAGGCCTCGATCGCAGCAGACCCGGTATCACCGGACGTCGCACCAACAATCGTGATGCGTTCGCCACGTTTGGCCAGAACATGGTCAAACAGACGACCAACCACCTGAAGCGCATAATCCTTGAATGCCAGGGTCGGACCATGGAACAGTTCCATTACCCAGTCATTGGCACCAAGCTGCTTGAGCGGTGCCACGGCTTCGTGATCAAACCCGTTATAGGTATCTTCAAGAATGGCCTTAAGGGCATCGTCATCAACGGTGCCTGCAACAAATGGCTGGATCACCTTAAAGGCGACTTCGGCATATGTCAGAGTTCGCAGCGCACGAATGTCATCCTTGGAAAAGGTCGGCCAGGTTTCAGGGACATAAAGACCACCGTCACGGGCCAGACCGGCAAGAAGAACTTCATCGAACTGCAAAACGGGGGCACTTCCCCGCGTGCTGACATAGCGCACTAGACCTGCTCCTGCATAAGGCGAATACCAGTTCCGTGCGTCCGGACACAAATCGCGCCAAAACACACTCCAACGCCTGAGTTAGTGAGGGTTTGGGCCAATATAGTCAAGGGACAATCAAGCAGGTCTGCCGTGTCATACGCATTATCGCGCAAGGCATGTCACATGGCTGGCTGATATGCCGTCCTAATTGTCGATCGGAATGCCGTGTTCTTTCAGCTTGGCCTCGGCAAGGGCGGCACGCCGTACCACGGTCCGGTAATTACCAAGCAGGATTCGCAGGATCGCCTTGATGAAACGGTCCGATCCCGCCATCTTTTTTTCAAATGTCTGGCGGTTGATCGCAATCAGCACCGTGCGTTCGGTTGCCCGTGCCGATGCCATGCGCGGCTTGTTATCAACAAGAGCCAGTTCACCAAAAAGTCCGCCGGCTTCGATCGTGCCAAGAATGACTTCCTCGTCACCATTAAGCGTCTTGAAGACTTCGACTTTGCCTTCCTGAACCACATAGGCCGCGTTTCCCGGTTTGCCTTCCCGGAAAATAACCTGATCCATGGCAAAGACCTGTCGGTCCATGACCTTCTTGTTACCGTCGGTTATTCCCATGTGACTGCAATGCCCATGACGCCTGAAAAGGGATAAGGCAACGGATAACCGCTTATCATTATTCGGAAATCCGCAGCCGCAAAAATGCTAGCACATTACCACATGCATTCAATCGAATTTACGCACCGTACCGGCTGATCATGTGGGCCTTGAAGGCATCAACACCAAGAGCACTTCCGGTCGCTTCTTGCAGGATTTCGTCGGTTGAACGGCTTGATGCCTGACTATGGATATTCTGTTCAAGCCACTGCATCAGCGGACCAAACGCCCCGCGGGCCAGAGCTTCCGGGATTTCCGGATTGGCTTTTTTGGCAGCCGCAAAAATCTGTGCTGCCGCCATCGCACCAAGCGTGTAGGTCGGGAAATAACCCCATGCCCCGGACGGCCAGTGGATATCCTGCAAGCAGCCGTCGCGATCATCGGGCGGCGTGATACCAAGCAGCTTCTGCATCATATCGTTCCAGGCACCGGGCAAATCGGCAAGCTTCATGTCCCCTTCGATCAGGGCACGTTCCAGCCGATAACGCAGGATGACATGGGCAGGATAGGTAACTTCGTCCGCATCGACCCGAATAAGCCCCGGTTCAACCCGGGTATAAAGGCGGTGCAGATTTGATGCACTCCAGGACGCATCGTCGCCGCCGAAGGCCTGTTTGAAGACAGGACCGGCATAGGTCAGGAACTCCTCGGACCGGCAGGCCTGCATTTCAACCAGAAGCGACTGGCTTTCATGCATGGTCATGCCGCGCGCCTTGCCTACCGGCTGGTTACGCCAGTCCTTGGGAAGCCCACGTTCATACATGGCATGTCCGGTTTCGTGCAGAACCCCCATGATCGCCGAGGTAAAATCATTCACATCATATCGGGTGGTGATCCGTACATCATCGGGAATACCGCCACAGAACGGATGGTGCGAAATATCAAGGCGCCCGTGGTCGAAATCGAACCCGACCGCCTTCATCAAATCCAGACCGACCTTGTTCTGGGTTTCAATCGGGAACGGGCCGGTTGGCGAGATCGGCTTTTCTTCGGCCTTCTGGCGTTCGATCACATCGGCTGTAAAGTCGGGCAGGAACGCTTCAAGTTCGGCAAACAGGCTGTCGATCCGTTCGGAACGCATCATCGGATCATATTGATCAAGCAACGCGTCATAAACCGATGTACCAAGGGCTTCGGCCTTGGCTTTTCCGGCCTCGATCGACAGATCAAGAACTTCCTGCAATTTCGGAAGCAGCCCTTTGAAGTCGTTTTCTGCGCGTGCTGTGCGCCATGCAACTTCGCAGCCGGTTTCCGCACGCGACATTTTTTCGACCAGATCGGCGGGGACAGCTGTGCCATGCACCCATTCGCGTCTCATTTCGGCCAGATTGGCCTTCTGCCAGCGATCAAGATCCTCGTCTTCGGCCGCCGCCAACAGGTCTCCCATATCAGGCGCATTGATGAGCTCGTTATTCAGAACGCTTAGCGTCGCAAGCTGTTCGGAACGTGCTTCTGCGCCGCCATTTGGCATGATCGCAGCCATATCCCAATGCAGCATTCCACTGACATCGGACAACACATTCATGCGACGAAAACGGGCTTCGAGCTGTTGATATGCTTTGGTCATCGGGGCTCCTGTGCGCAGACCGGGTACGGACAACGCGCCTTTTGGTCTTTGGTAAACGGAAAATGTCGGGCAAGTGATACCCTGACAGCAGGGCAATTTCGGTGGTCAGTTTTGCAGCTGACCACCGTTACGGCAGACACCGGCGATCAGGCGTCATTACCGTTGCTGTTGTCTTCTTTGTTCTCAACCGGGCGGCGGTGATAGAACACAAAGATCACAATCAGCGACAACGCGAGGCTGTACCAGGTAATCGCATATTCAAGATGGTTGTTTGGCAGTTCGACCTTGGCCTGACCGCCAATCGGAAGCCCGCCGGGAACCTCCGTTTCGTCAAGTTCCAGATAGTATCGGCTGGCAAGTTCCGCACCGCTGTCTTCGGCCATATGATCAACATCGACATAGAACCATTGATTGGCAAGCGCGTCGTTTTCGGGCTGTGCCCAGTGTTTGGTTTTGGGCAGACGCAGCACACCGGTGACATGCACCGGTTCTTCGATCAAACTTTCGGGGCGGGTTTTCGGATCACGATAATCGGTCGGAACCCAACCGCGATTGACAAGAATGATGCGGCCATCTTCCTGTTCAAGCGGCGTGATCAACTGGAAACCGACATTGCCGCGCCGGGTGCGCGCCATCAGGTACTTTTCCTGATCATTCAGGTAACGGCCTTCGGCAAAGGCGGCACGAAATGCCATATCGGGATCAACAGCTGTATCTACCGGAACCGGGATCGGCGGCAATTCAGCCTGGGCGTGGCGCTGATCAATCAGGCCCTGTTTCCAGAAAAGTCTGTCCATTTGCCAGGTTCCAAGACCGAGCAGGATCACCAGAGACAATCCGACGCAAATTTTCATCGCCAGACTTGGGCGCGAAGTAAGTAAAGGCATTAACTGAAATCAGTCCTGTTGGGATGTCGATCTATGACGATATTGCAGCGCCACCATGAGACCTTTTAACGGTCGTAGCAAGACCAGTGTCACACCAACAATCACAGGGCCCCATAAAAGCGCGTGCAACCACAAAGGCGGCATATAGCGCATCTCCACCCAAAGTGCCATGGGAACGACCAGAAATCCGAGAATAAAGATCAGAAACACCGCCGGTCCATCTCCGGCATCATGCCCCCGCAAATCCAGCCCGCAGACTTCGCAACGTTCGCGAACGGTCAAATAGCCCTGAAACAACTTTCCCCCACCGCATCGGGGGCATTTGCATGCCAGCCCGGTCCGGATGGGGGAAATGTTCGGATAATAATCATCCATGATCTTTGACCCGGCAAAGCGGATCAGGGCGGCTTATTCGCCGCCCCAGATGTAAACGGCAAAGAACAGGAACAGCCACACAACGTCAACGAAGTGCCAGTACCATGCTGCTGCCTCAAGACCGAAATGATGGTCCGGCTTGAAGCCGTCCTTCATCGCGCGGACAAGGCAAACTGCCAGGAACACCGTTCCGACAAACACGTGGAAGCCGTGGAAACCGGTCGCCATGTAGAAGGTCGAAGAATAGATGTTGTCGGCAAAGCCGAATGCCGCATGGCTATATTCATAGGCCTGAAGGCACAGGAAGATAACGCCAAGGGCCACCGTCAATGCCAGGCCCTGTACCAGGTCCTTTTTCTTGCCTTCGATGATGCCATGATGCGCCCAGGTCAGGGTGCAACCCGACAAAAGCAGGATCAGGGTATTGAGGAACGGCAGATCCCATGGATCCAGAACCTCGACACCGGCCGGCGGCCATTCGGTCACACCGGGGCTGAAGATCACAAAGGCGTTGTGGAAGAATGCCCAGAAGAAAGCGACAAAGAACATCACTTCGGATGCGATGAACAGCGACATGCCATAGCGCAGGCCGATCTGAACGACCTTGTTATGGTAAATCTTTGACTCGCTGATCACGTTGCTCCACCAACGGAACATCACAAACAGGATGCCTGCAATCCCGATTGCCGCCAGCCAGAAATCGGCCGGTGCACGATCCGAATGCATGAACATGACCATGCCACCAGTGAAAAGACCGGCCGATGCTGCCGCAACAAGCGGCCACGGGCTTGGGTCTACCAGGTGGAACGGATGTTTCTGAGCATGATCACTCATTCCTTGCCCCCCTCAATCCTTACAAAAGAAACTCAAGTTCGCTTTGTTAAACCGAGACAACAGAACCCGAAAACGGGGTCTGTCAGCCTCCCTGATCTTCATTCCCGTCCGCCGCTTCGACCGAGGCTTCTGCCTTGAAGAAGGTATAGGACAGGGTAATTGTCTTCACGTCCTGGGTATTGATGTCTTCTGCAATGGCAGGATCAACATAGAAACTGACCGGCATGTCGACGCGCTGCCCCGGTTCAAGGGTTTGCTCGTCAAAACAGAAACATGCGATCTTGTTGAAATATTGCCCCGCCTTAAGTGGTGTAACATTGTAAACCGCCTGCCCGGTGATCGGCTGAACAGACATGTTTTCGGCCATGTAATAGGCCAGATTATCTTCGCCAAGACGAACCGTGATCTCGCGCTGTTCCGGTTTGAACTGCCAGTTCAGGCCCGAATTCACATCGGCATTGAACCGCACCTTGATGGTTTTTTCAGAAACCTCGACCGGGGCCTCTGTTGCGACCTGGGTCGTGCCGCCAAAGCCGGTAACCTGGCAAAACAGTTTGTAAAGCGGGACCGACGCATAGGCCAGACCGACCATCGCACCGACAACAAACACGCAGCTAAACAGGATTTTCCTGTTCTGCGCCTTTGTTTTATCAATCGGTTTCTGATCGGTCATCGTGCCCTGGTTCCTAGCTCATCTTCAAAATCGTGATTGCAAAAAACAGAACCGCCAGACCACCAAGAATGATCAGGAAGACAAGGTTCTTCTTTTTGCGCTTGGCAAGAAACGCTTCAAGCTCGGCCTTGTTATGCTGTGCCTGTTCGCTCATGCCATAAATCCAACCAGCCAAACATCTGCAACCATCGCCCCGAACAGGACAAACAGATACAGGATGGAATATCCAAACATCTTGTGCGGTGCGCGTTCTTCAGCATCGCGCAGCACGCGGATCGCATGGCGCAGGAACAGAAGCCCGGTAAAGGCCGCCGTCGCACCATAAAAGACGCCAAGCAACCCGGTTGCCACCGGAACGAACGTTACCGGCAACAGCAAAAGGGTATAGATCAGCATCTGCTTTTTGGTTGCCGCTTCACCAGCGACCACCGGCATCATCGGCACACCGACCTTTGCGTAGTCACCGCAACGGAACAGGGCCAGGGCCCAGAAATGCGGCGGCGTCCACATAAAGATAATCATAAACAGCGCAATCGAATTCAGATCGATCCCGCCTGTCACCGACGCCCAGCCGATCATCGGGGGGAATGCCCCGGCGGCACCGCCAATGACGATATTCTGTGGTGTGCTGCGTTTCAGCCACATGGTGTAAACGAACACGTAGAACGCGATCGACACCGCCAGCAAAACAGCAGCCGCAATATTGATGGCAACCGCCATCACGGTTACCGAAACGATCGACAGCGCAATGCCCAGTGACAAGGCTTCGTCTGCCGGAACCCGCCCGGCCGGGATGGGTCGGTTCTGGGTACGTTTCATGTGGATATCGATGTCGCGGTCGTACCACATGTTAATCGAAGCAGCCGCACCGCTGGCAACAGCGATACAGGCGATTGCGACGAGTCCCAAAAACGGATGAATGGAACCCGGGGCAATCAACAGACCAACAGCACCGGTGAAAACCACAAGGGTCATCACACCGGGTTTCAGCAACGCTATATAGTCGCGCACCTCGGAAATCGGCAGCTGAGCTGCGTTTTCAAGCGCAAGGGTCTGGTCGGCAACCTGCTTGGTCATGGAACTCTGGTCTTCTCTTTTTGGGGCGGTAAGGCGCCCCCCGCAAAGCGCGGTTTGCGGGGGACTTAAACCAGTGTCACTTACTTGATACGCGGCAGTTCGTCAAAGGTATGGAACGGCGGAGGCGAGCTGACGGTCCATTCCAGGGTATCTGCCCCTTCGCCATACGGGTTTGCTTCGGCTTTCTTGCCACGGATGAAGGCATGCGCCACCACACCGAGGAAGAAGATGGTTGAAGCAAAGGAAATATAGGCACCGTAAGACGATACAAGGTTCCAGCCTGCGAACGCATCCGGGTAGTCGGCATAACGACGGGGCATGCCGGCAAGGCCCAGGAAGTGCTGCGGGAAGAAGGTCAGGTTGACGCCGATGAAGAAGAGCCAGAAATGGATCTTCGCACCAAGGTCGGAAATCTCGTATCCCGACATTTTGCCGAACCAGTAATAGAAACCGGCAAAGATCGAGAAGACCGCACCAAGCGACAGAACATAGTGGAAGTGCGCCACAACGAAATAGGTGTCATGCAGCGGCAAATCCATGCCCGAGTTGGCCAGCATCACACCTGTCACACCGCCCACAGTGAACAGGAAGATAAAGCCGATCGCCCAAAGCATCGGCGCCCGCAAGGTGATGGAACCACCCCACATGGTCGCGATCCACGAGAAAATCTTGACCCCTGTCGGCACCGCAATCACCATTGTTGCCGCGGTGAAATATGCACGGGTGTCAACATCCATGCCGACCGTATACATGTGGTGCGCCCACACGATAAAGCCGACAACACCAATCGCAACCATCGCATAAGCCATGCCGAGATAACCAAAGACCGGCTTGCGCGAGAAGGTCGAAATGATGTGGCTGATGATGCCGAAGCCCGGCAGGATCATGATGTAAACTTCCGGATGCCCGAAGAACCAGAACAGGTGCTGATACAGGATCGGGTCACCGCCACCGGCCGGATTGAAGAAGTCCGTGCCAAAGTTACGGTCGGTCAGAAGCATGGTAATCGCGCCACCCAGAACCGGCACAGCCAGCAGCAGCAGGAATGCTGTGACCAGCATCGCCCAGGCAAACAGCGGCATCTTGTGCAGGGTCATGCCCGGCGCACGCATGTTGAAAATGGTGGTGATGAAGTTCACCGCACCAAGGATCGAGCTGGCCCCTGCAAGGTGCAGGGCAAAGATCGCCATATCCACCGATGCATCGGGATGTCCGAGAACACCCGAAAGCGGCGGATAAACCGTCCAGCCGGTACCCGCGCCACTGCCAACCACAGCCGACAGCATCAGCAGGATAAAGGCCGGAACAATCAGCCAGAACGAAATGTTGTTCAAACGCGGGAACGCCATGTCGGGCGCCCCGATCATGATCGGAACGAACCAGTTGCCAAAACCGCCAATCATGGCGGGCATGACAACAAAGAACACCATGATCATGCCGTGTGCGGTCACGAGCACGTTAAAGAACTGGTGGTCTTCAATGATCTGGGTTCCCGGATGCGCCAGTTCCATACGGAACCAGACGGAAAACGCGCCACCGATCAAACCGGCGATCACTGAGAAAACAAGATAAAGCGTCCCGATATCCTTATGGTTGGTTGACAGGAACCAACGGGTAAAGAAGCCGGGGGTATGATCGTGATCATGTGTGTCAGCGTGAGCCATCAATCTCTCCCTCACTCTGCCGATGCCACTGATACCGATGACGGCAGGTCAGCAGATGCGAACTGTTCTTGGGCCTTGGCTACCCAGGCCTCGTATTCTTCCATGGTAACAGCTTTGACCGCGATCGGCATATAGGCGTGGTTCACACCGCAAAGCTCGGAACACTGACCATAGAATGTCGTACCGGCATATTCGGCCGGGATGCGGGTCCAGGTTTCATTCAGACGGCCCGGTACGGCATCAAGCTTGATGAAGAGTGACGGCATGGCCCAGTTATGGATCACGTCATCGGATGTCATGATCAGACGGATATTCTGGTCCACTGGCAGAACAACCGGATTGTCGACATCCAGAAGGCGGTTCTTGCCTTCGGCGACAGCGGTTTCTTCGTCGATCATAAGCGAATCAAAGGTGAAGTTGCCGTTATCGGGGTACTCATAGGTCCAGTACCATTGCTTGCCGATGATCTTGAGCGTCAGATCGGCATCTTCGACACGGTCTGCGAAATACAGCAGACGGAACGACGGGATCGCAATGACAAGGAGGATAAGAACCGGAACAACCGTCCAGACCACTTCAAGAAGGGTGTGGTGCGTTGTTTTCGACGGCACCGGATTGCGTTTCGCACTGAAGCGGAAAAGCACATAAAGCAGCAGCAAAAGAACGATCACGGTAATGATCGTCATCAGCCACGTCAGCAAAATAAAGAATTCATGGCCTTCGACAGCCACAGGCGAAACCGGCTCCTGCAGCCCAAGCTGCCATGGCTCGGGTTGTCCAACAGCAAGTGCTGAACTGTCAAACCCGACGAGTACCGCCAATCCCAACAGAAAGATGGGAAATAGCTTCTTGATCGACATGCGAATCTGCCCCCTCGCATTACATCTCAAGGCGATATGCCTCAATCGTCTCTGCCTCTGATCCTGCGATGGCTGATCCGATATATATCGCCCCCTCTCAAGGACATTATCACGTCTCAACCAAAGATTACCAACAGATCAGACCAGAGCATTTCCTCTGACATATCTTATTCTTAATAAGCCTGCACCCGAAAGTACATCTGTAAGGCAGGCAAATAGCGTATCTTCGACACCTGTTCCAGAAAAAACCTCGCTGCGATGCACAAAAAATGTATTTGATAACACCTCAAATTATCGCTCTGGTTTCACTAAAAACGTTCGAAAATACCCACCCTTAGATAGAAAAACCGCCATTCCGGTCAGACATGATCTGTGCGACCGTGAATTGCTGCCATGCAATATAATCAGAAAGTCAGTTTAAAATCCCTTCAACCAATGGATAAAGCATCCGCGCGATCGGCTGCCATGCCAAAAGCGGTGTTTTGTTCCATCCTGCCGCTACGTCATATTGAAGTTTGCATTTGCGACACCAGATTACGACGGATCAAACGGGTAAGCGCCTGTTTGGGAACGCGATTCGCAATTCGGCCCCGTTGACCCGGCAATGATGGCTCCTGTGCGGAAATCACAGTCAGACACCTTGAAACACAGGGAAATTGTCGCATATCAGATAAATGAATTTGGTTGGCGTGATATGCTTTGCGGACTATTCTACCCAAACGTATGCATCCTGCCCCTCATCCGTAGTAATTCACTTCGCAACGCGGCTCACCGGATGCCGACAGATAAAAGACAGAGGTTCGCCAATGGCACGTCAAGGCAGCAAAAGACTTTTTACCGCCGAGATGCGGCTTCTCAACAAGCTTGAGAACATGAGCGACATGGTCGCTTTCCCGACCGAGATGCCAACGGACGGCCAGGGTGGTGGTAGCGCGGATGTTTCATCGCTGCATACCGCGATCGAGGACCTCAAGCTTGAACTGCTTGCCGACATTCGCATCATGATCGAGGAGCAGAAAAAGGCCAATGCCCGTCCGACCGACAGCGAACAGGAAGATGCGCGAACTGAATTGCGACTTCTGAAAACCGAAATTCGCGCACTGGCCAACTCGATCCAGGAAACCAAACGCGAAATCGCAGCCCTTTATACCGCGCCCGAAGACAGCAGCGGCACGCGTATCAATATCGTGAAAGGTGAACTTGATTCGGTCGTTGCCGCAACCGAGGACGCAACGGCAAACATCCTTGAAACCGTCGAAAAAATCGATGCGGTTGCCCACAATATTCGCTCAGCTGCCC
Organism: Thalassospira sp. MIT121401; assembly: GCF_047125595.1. Taxonomy (NCBI): domain Bacteria; kingdom Pseudomonadati; phylum Pseudomonadota; class Alphaproteobacteria; order Rhodospirillales; family Thalassospiraceae; genus Thalassospira; species Thalassospira sp. MIT121401. The sequence continues at coordinate 1,019,186 of NZ_CP138926.1, read as the reverse complement.
CGGATGAATATACCCAGGGTCTGGCAGACGACATCGTGGAGCTGGTGGTCAAGGTGTTTGAATCCTGTAACTTCCAGGATCTGACCGGCCAACGCATTACCAAGGTCGTCAATACCATGAAATATATCGAGGAACGCGTGAACCGCGTGATCGAGATCTGGGGCGATGACGACTTCGGCGAATTTGACCTGCCCGCCGATCCCAAAGGGCTCGATAACCTTGACAAGACTGTCACCAAGGCACCGCAAAACGCCGAACGTGTCAGCCAGGATGAAGTCGATCAGATCTTCTCACAGGAAGAAATCGACGCCCTGTTCGACTGATCAGGGACAGAGCAAACAAAAACAACAAAGCCTGCCAAACTGGCAGGCTTTTTTTTTGCGAGATCCCTTTGGTCACCCTGATTGCTGCCATGATTGGCGCATTGGAAAGGATCAGGCGTGACCGGCTTCGCCAGACAGCAATTCGGGGGCAAAGCCCAGCTTGGAAAAGGCCTGTTCCCATTTGTCTTCGCAGTCGACATCAAACAGAAGATCCGGGTCGGCATCCACATGAAGCCATCCGTTGGCAAGGATTTCGCTTTCAAGTTGGCCACTGCGCCAACCGGCATATCCAAGTGCGAGAATGCGGCTTTTGGGGCCCTCGCCCAAGGCAATCTGTTCAAGGATATCAACCGTTGCCGTCACCGAAACGCCCGGATCGACATGCAAGGTTGCCTCGTTCGAGAAATCGGTGGAATGCAGGACAAAGCCCCGGCTGCTTTCAACCGGCCCGCCAAAATGGACCTGAATGTCTTCGATGGTGGGCGCGGGCCGGGCAATGCCAAGCTGCTCAAGAAGTTCGGGGAATGTGATGCTGTCAATCACACGGTTGATGACAAGCCCCATCGCCCCGTCCTGGTTGTGTGCGCAGATATAGACAACACTTTGCGAAAAACGCGGATCACGCATGCCGGGCATCGCCACCAGCAGCTTCCCACCAAGATATTCGCCTGTATCGATACGCTCAGCCATCTCGTAACTCTTTCTGTCCTGTTTCATCAAGCCTAGCGCGATTGGTGTTCCATTACCATCAAGAACCCCGGAAAGGGCCACATAATATGCATATCAAAAGCCCTTTCCACCTATTGAAGATGTAGGAACGCAAAGGCCGGATCGCCAACTTTTTCGCGAAACTTTGATCGCCCAAAGCCCGCAAATTCGGGCAATGACCGATCATGAATGATAAACCGGTCACATAGTCGTGGCTTGATTTGATCGCCACAGAGGATTACGCCTTCAAGTCAAAGATATCTGCCCATATTGCGCCACATCGACGGTGCAATCTCGGGATACCGAATATCGGCAATTCAAGGACCAAGACGTGCTGCGCCACCTGATCATTCGTTTTACAGTTCTTTTTGCGGTGACGGTCCTGACCGTCAGTTCGTTTGGCACCGCCAATGCGGCACAGGATATGACCACCGCCTGGACCGACGAGGATTTTGCATCGGTTCGCCTGATCAGTGCCCAAACCCGCACAAACGGATCAGACACATTGCGTCTGGGGCTGGAATTCGAATTGCAGCCGGACTGGAAAATCTATTGGCGCAGTGCCGGCGATGCCGGGTTCCCGCCGCAACTTGACTGGACCGGATCGGAAAATATTGGCGATGCCACCATCCTGTGGCCGGCCCCTCACCGATTTTCGATCTTCGGGCTGGAAACGTTCGGCTACAAAAACCAGATCATTCTGCCGATTGATGTTGCCATTCCCAACCCGGACCAGCCGGTATCCGTCCGGCTGAATGTGGATTATCTGGTTTGCAGTGACATCTGCATCCCGGCAAGTGCGAACTTCAATCTCGACATTCCGGCGACCGCAGCCGATAGCAGCGCGTCCGTTGCCAGCAATCAGGCCCATCAGATCGAAAAGTTCGTTTCGCGCGTACCGTTGCGGGGTACGGATCTTCCGATCTCGGTCAACAGCATTACAGCGCAAAGCGGATCTGAACAGCCGGTTTTGCGTCTTGGTATTTCGGGCCTTTCCGATGCCGACGTCAGGGTTGATGACATCCTGATTGAAAGCGATCTGCGCGCCGGGTTCGGGACGCCAGCAGCGGTTTCGCAGCCAGCAGGATCATCATCGGGCCTGTCATATTTCGAACTACCTGTCTTCGGGCTTGCGGACGGGCAGCCCCTTGATCAGGCCGCCCTGACCGTCACCGTGATTGCCGGGCCGCTGTCTATTGAACAACCCGTCACGGTTGGAACCGTCAAATCCTTGACCGCATCGCCCCAGATAGCCGCATCATCGGCGGACACCACCAGTATCTGGCTGATCGCGATATTTGCCCTTTTGGGTGGGCTTATTTTGAATGTGATGCCCTGTGTGTTGCCGGTTCTGTCGATCAAGGTCATGTCCGTGATCAATATGCGGGCCGAGGATACCAAGCATGTCCGGTCGGGATTCCTGGCCAGTGCAGCTGGGATCATTACATCTTTCTGGCTGATTGCCGCCGCCCTGGTCGCGATCAAGCTGGCGGGGGGATCCATCGGCTGGGGCATTCAGTTCCAGCAGCCACTGTTCCTGACCGTGATGACAATCATCCTTGCGGTGTTTGCCCTGAATATGTGGGGACTGTTTGAGATTTCCGGTCCCAGCGAACTTGGCAACGTGGCAAATGATGCCATTACCGACCAGCAAAGCCGTGGCCGCCATCTGAGCAGCCACTTCCTGACCGGCATGTTTGCCACCTTGCTGGCAACACCGTGTTCGGCACCATTTCTTGGAACGGCAATCGGCTTTGCGCTGGCTGGCAGCCTGTTTGACATTTTTCTGATTTTCACCCTGCTGGGTGTCGGTCTTGCCTTGCCCTATCTTGCCATTGCGATCCGGCCCGGTGTTGCACGCCTTCTGCCCAAACCCGGACGCTGGATGAATGTGGTCAAGATTGTTCTGGGTCTGGCGCTGATCGGAACAGCCATCTGGCTTCTGGGTATTCTTTCTGTCCAGATCGGGTTTGGCGGCGCCATTGCGGTCGGTGGCGGACTTGTTGCTGGCAGTCTGTTTGTATGGGCACGTTCGCGCACAGAAAAATTGCGTCCGCGCTTTGCCTTTACGGCACTTTCAGTGACCGGATTTCTGGTCGCGCTGTTTGCCCCGGGATTTGCCAAACCGCCGCAACAGGCAACCATGGCCCGCAGCAATGGTCAGCTTGAATGGCAGGCATTTGCCCCTGACACCATTCCGGCATTGATTGCAAATGGCAAAACGGTTCTGGTCGATGTTACTGCCGAATGGTGCGTGACCTGTCAGGTCAACAAGAAGCTGGTGCTTGAAACATCCGAAGTTGCCCGGGCACTTGGTGCAGACAATGTGGTGTTGATGCAGGCTGACTGGACCCGCCCGGATCAGGAAATCGCGGATTATCTGGCCTCCTATGGCCGGTTTGGCATTCCGTTCAATGCGGTATTTGGTCCGGATGCAACGGATGGCATTCTTCTTTCCGAGTTGCTAAGCGTTGATGCCGTCCTGGATGCGCTGCAAAAGGCAGGGGCCGGTGACGGGGCCAAGATCGCAAATGGCGGTGCGTAATCACATTTGTTTGCGACCATGCATGAACGCCATCATGCATCGGCCTAAATCAAAGTTCCTAAAAACTCTGTTCGATGGCATTGAATGTCCTGCGAATTTGGTGTTTGATTCAGGTCCAAGAGTTCCACCGCGCAGTCAACGGGATTGCGCCATCAAACGGAGATACCCATGACCATCACAGTCGGCAACGAGATCCCGGACGTTACCCTGTTCCGCGCGACCAGTGACGGCCCCGAAGCTGTCAATTCCAAGGAATTCTTCGCAGGCCGCAAAGTGGTCCTGTTTGCAGTGCCGGGCGCCTATACCCCGACCTGTTCTGCAAAACATCTGCCGGGCTTTGTCGCCAAGGCTGACGAGATCAAGGCAAAGGGTGTTGATGAAATCGCCTGCCTGGCGTCGAACGATGCCTTTGTACTTCAGGCATGGTCGGTAAGCGAAAAGGCCGACAACATCACCATGCTGTCGGACGGTGATCTGTCATTTGTTGATGCCACCGGCCTTGAACTTGATCTTACCGGTCGTGGCCTTGGCAAACGCGCCAACCGCTTTGCCATGATCGTCGATAACGGCAAAGTCACCCATCTTGCTGTTGAAGAACCCGGTGTGTTCGAAGTTTCCAGCGCAGAAGCGGTTCTTGAGAAACTCTGATCCGATCCGGTCGATCTGATCACCAAAACAGAGAAAGCTCCGCAGATACCTGCGGAGCTTTTCTTTTTCATGCAATATGACAGACGATCATGCCCGCGCGACTAGCGCGGCAAAAGAACCGGGATCGGATCTTCGCTTTCGTCGTAATCACATTCAAAGGTCGGATTGGTGTGTTTTGCAATGAAATGCACAACGCCCTCGCGGAAGTTGCCCTTGATCGGCGACCAGCTCATGAAGACGCCACCACGGCCGTCATATTCACGAATGTCCGGATCGCGCATCAGTTCGGCAAAACTGTGCCCCAAATCCTCTGTTGCGCCGGCAACCAGCCATGATGGCTTCAGACCGCCATGCCACAACAGATAAACCCCGCCGACACCATCCAGACCGAGCTCCTTGATGTCGTCGATCATGAACAGGCGGTAATATTCTCCGCGCGGGCTCTTTCGCCATTTGATATCCTGAGCCTTAGGCTGGCGAATAGCACCAAGAGACCAAAATCCCATAGCAACCTCCAAGCACGCCAAAACGCGTGCAACCGTGTGTTACACGCATCCCAACAACGCTTCTTATTCTTATAGGTGTAAACCTATCCCAACATATGTAAACGATTAGTTGACGTCAGATCCTTAGTCACGGCCGTCAACCTTCTTCTTCGGAAGGATCGTGTACGTCTGTTACCGCAAATATAGGAATAAAAACAAGAAATTCATCCCTAATCGAACAATTTGTCGATGTCGTCCTGACTGATGCCTTCGCCCTCAAGTTGCGGACCATTCAACAAATCGGCATCTTCGACCGGATTGTCCTTTTCAGAACTTTCAGGAACCGGAAGGTCTGCAAATGCATCCTCGCCCCAGATCAGGATCATGTTGTGGACGCGTTCTTCGACGAATTCGAGTGTGCGCACAACCTTGTTGATGCGCTGTCCGGTGATGTCCTGGAAGTTACAGGATTCAAAGATTTTGGTAACGATAAAGGCAATCTGTTCAACGTGATCGGCCACGAATTCGCTTGGTGCGGAATTCTTCAGCGTCATCGCCAGATCATCAATCTGTTCGGCAGATTCCAGAATGGTGTGGGTTGCCATTTCGGTATCTTTGACAATGGCATCAAGTTCGGATGCTGCACTGATCAGACGGTCATCAGACGCCTTTGGATGGCGTAGCGACGCGATCTGGATCTTGGCCTTGTGAATATGTTCGTTCATTTCTGCGATCTGGGTCCGGATCAGTTCCAGATCATCGCGGTCGGGCTCGGAAGCGCCGGGACGGTTGCTGTGGGTGAAGTTGCTTGAAACCGGATCGGGAAGTTCGTCAACCGGCGCATCATTTGAGGCCACCGGTGCTGCGGCAACCGCATCTTCATTGATTGTTCCGCCCGACGCCACTGCTTCACGCAGTTGCGATACTTCCCCACGCAGCGCGCGGATTTCATCGAGAACAGCCTGTGTCAGTTCAGACGGTTCCGCAGCCGGCTTTGGCGATGGCAGGGATGCCGACATTGCGTCGCCTGCACCCATTCCGCTTTCAAGCGTCGGATCGAAAAAGGAATCCGACCAATCTTCAACGACCCCACCTGTTCGCTCTTTTAACCGACGTTCTGCAGTAAACACCTTCTGAACACGACGCGACATGATCGACTTCAAACCTCCAGAACGGGCAAGGCCCATTCACCAAATCCCCAAACGCACCGTTTGACGGTGTCGTTCATTACCTTTCGAACAAGTATAAGGGTGCAGATTGCAACAAGTCCAATGTGTTTCAAGTACAAGTCCTTGAAAAAGAACACCCCGGCGATTGGCCGGGGTGTTTTCAAGCAGGTAGTAGCGTTGTGTATCAAGCCGTTTCCGGTTGCCAGCGCAAAACAGGCTTACGCGCAGCCGCCGTTTCATCAAGACGGCGACGCGGGGTCAGATACGGCGCATTCTTGAAGAATTCGGCATCACCCGACTCGGCTTTTGCCACCAGTGACAACACCGCATCACAGAACTGATCGATCGATTCCTTGGTTTCGGTTTCGGTCGGTTCAATCAGCAATGCCCCATGGACAACCAGCGGGAAATACATGGTCATCGGGTGGAACCCCTCGTCGATGATCGCCTTGGCCAGATCCAGTGTCGAAACACCGGTATCCTTAAGGAAGCTGTCATCAAACAGGGCTTCGTGCATGCAATAGCCGGGGAAAGCCACGCTGAGCTTTTCCTTGAGACGTGCGAGCAGATAGTTGGCATTCAGAACCGCATCACCTGATGCCTGACGCAGACCATCTGCACCGTGACTCTTCATATAGGTCAAAGCACGGATGAACATGCCCATCTGACCATGGAAACCCTTCAGACGGCCAAACGGCTTCATGCCGTCATTTTCGTCTGCGGTTTCAACCAGATGGAAGCCGTTTTCATTGCGCACGACATAGGGGATCGGCGCATAGGGTGCCAATGCCTCGGAGAACACAACCGGCCCGGAACCCGGTCCACCGCCGCCATGCGGGGTCGAGAAGGTCTTGTGCAGGTTGATATGCATCGCATCAATGCCAAGATCGGCCGGGCGAACACGACCGACAATGGCGTTGAAGTTCGCACCATCGCAATAGAAATAACCGCCTGCTGCATGCACCAGATCGGCAATCTTGCGAACGTCACGTTCAAACAGACCGCAGGTATTCGGGTTGGTCAGCATGATGCCAGCCACATCGTCACCAAGCTTGGCTTCGAATGCGGCCAAGTCAACACGGCCATCTTCGGTTGCCGGGATCGAGTCCACAGTAAAGCCACAGGCAGCAGCCGTTGCCGGATTGGTTCCGTGTGCGGATTCCGGCACCAGAACACGACGACGGTTTTCACCGCGCGCATCAAGGGCGGCACGGATTGCCATCATGCCACACAGTTCACCCTGTGCACCGGCAGCCGGTGACATGGAAACCGCCGGCATGCCGGTCAGAACCAGCAACCAGTGCGCACAGGTGTCGATCAGTTCCAGGGCACCCTGAACGGTGCTTTCGGGCTGCATCGGATGAAGGTCGGAAAGACCGGGCAAACGCGCGACTTTTTCGTTCAGACGCGGGTTATGCTTCATGGTGCAGGATCCCAGCGGGAAGAAGCCGGAATCAATACCGAAGTTTTTCTGCGACAGGCGGGTAAAGTGACGCACTACCTGCGGCTCGGACAGGCCCGGAAGGCCGACATTGCTGTCACGGTCAAGACCGCCAAGACGCGACTTGGTTCCTTTGGGTTCCGGAAGATCAACACCGGTACGGCCCGGCTGACCCTGTTCAAAGATCAGCTTTTCTTCCAGAACAAGTCCACGGTTGCCGGTATGGGTTGCGAACGTCATGCCAGCACCTCCTTCAATGCGCCCGCAAGGGCTGCGATATCTTCGTCGGTATTGGTTTCGGTAACCGCAACCAGAAGGTAGTTATCAAGATCCGAACGGTTCGGATAAAGACGCGACAGCGGAACACCGCCCAGAACGCCTTTGGCAACCAGTGCTTCGACCACCTCGGCCGCCGGCTTGGTCAGCTTGACGGTGAATTCGTTAAAGAAGCTGTCATTGACCACCGATGCGCCCGGAACCGCGTCAATCGCGTCTGCCGCCTTGCAGGCATTTTCATGGTTCAACGTTGCCAGACGGCGATAACCGTCTTCGCCAAGCAGGCTCATATGCACCGTGAATGCCAGCGAGCACAGGCCGGAGTTGGTGCAGATGTTCGAGGTCGCCTTTTCACGACGGATATGCTGTTCACGGGTCGAAAGGGTCAGGACAAAGCCACGCTTGCCGTCCTGATCAACCGTTTCACCACAAAGACGACCCGGCATCTGACGGACCAGTTTCTGGGTGGTGGCGAACAGACCGACATACGGCCCGCCATAGTTCAGGGCATTGCCGATCGACTGACCTTCGCCGCAAACGATATCTGCGCCAAAGCTGCCCGGTGATTTGATCGCACCGAATGCAACTGCTTCGGTAAAGACAACAACCAGAAGCGCGCCCTTGGCATGGCAAAGATCGGCAAGACGGGTGTGGTCCTGAATGCGGCCAAAAACGTCCGGATACTGAACAACCACACAGGCGGTCTGATCATCGATCAGTTCGCCAAGTTCTTCGACGGTTGCCTGCTGTTCCGGGTTGCCATCACGTCCGGCAACTTCGGTATCGCTATACTGGCAATAGGTTTCGGTAACTTCGCGGTAATGCGGGTGCAGACCACCCGACAAAACGGCCTTTTTGCGACGGGTTGCACGGCAGGCCATCAGAACGGCTTCGGCACAGGACGTTGCGCCATCCCACATCGATGCGTTTGCCACATCCATGCCGGTGATCGATGCCACCTGGGTCTGGAATTCGAACAGATACTGCAACGTACCCTGTGCGATTTCCGGCTGATAGGGCGTATAGGCCGTCAGGAATTCACCACGCTGAATGACATAGTCAACCGTCGCAGGAACATGGTGGCGATACGCACCGGCACCCAGGAAACTTGGCGCACTTGAAGTACCGATATTTTTAGCCGCCAGTGCCTGCATGTCGCGTTCGACCTGCATTTCACCGAGATGATGCGGCAGGTCAACCGGCGCATCAAGCAACGCGCCTTCGGGCACGTCACTGTAAAGTTCATCAACCGATGACGCCCCGATGGTTTCAAGCATCGCGGCGCGATCAGCACGTGTCAGGGGAAGATAACGCATACTTACAGACCTTCGACGAAGTCTTTATAGGCTGCTTCATCCATCAGCTCATCAAGCTGGGACTCATCAGTCAGCGACATTTTAAAGAACCAGCCATCGGTTTCCGGTGCTTCGTTCACCAGTGCCGGGTTGGCATCAAGTTCTTCGTTGATTTCAACAACTTCACCATCAAGCGGGGCATAAACATCGCTTGCGGCCTTGACCGATTCAACAACGGCTGCATCACCGTCCTTGGTCAGTTTCTTGCCGATTTCAGGAAGCTCGACATACACGATATCGCCCAGCGACTGCTGCGCGTAATCGGTGATGCCGACGGTTGCGATACCGTCTTCGAGCTCGATCCATTCATGTTCCTGCGAGAATTTCTTAGCCATGATCTTTGTCCCTGTTGATCGGTTGTCTGCGAGGCGGCACACGCCGCACATTCTCAAGATTTGCAGCAATCAGCCGCGGAAATAGCGATGCGGTGCGAACGGGAGTTCAACCACCTCTGCCGGACGGGCCTTGCCGCGCACCATAAGATCGACCTTGGTGCCCGGTTCGGAAAATTCAATTGCGACATAGCCCATTGCAATCGGGCCATCGACGGTCGGGCCAAAACCACCTGATGTGATTTCGCCGATCTCTTCGCCGTCGCTGTTCAAAATCTGGGTATGTTCGCGTGCAGGCGCCTTGCCTTCGGGCTTGATGCCAACACGTTTGCGATCCGCACCGTTTGCCAGCTGATCAAGAATGACATCCGCGCCCTTGAAACCGCCTTCTTCGCGGCGGCGCTTGTTGATGATCCAGTTCAGATCGGCCTCAACCGGCGTCGTGGTGGTGTCAATGTCATTGCCATAAAGGCAAAGCCCTGCTTCCAGACGCAGGGAGTCACGGGCACCAAGACCAATTGCCTCGACTTCTTCCTCGGCCAGCAATTTGCGCGCAAGTTCTTCAGCGCGATCATTGGGCACGGAAATTTCATAGCCGTCTTCGCCGGTATAGCCCGAACGCGTGACAAAGCAGGCAATGCCGGCAATATCAATTTCGGCAAAGCTCATGAATTTCAGATCGGCAACAGCCGGGGCAAAGCGCGCCAGAACATTGGCGGCCTCTGGCCCCTGAAGCGCCATCAGCGCACGGTCATCGATTTCTTCAAGGGAAACGCCGTCACCAAGGTTGGCACGCATGTGAACAATATCGTCATCCTTGCACGCCGCATTGATCACAAGAAACAGGCTGTCACCGGCATTGGTGATCATCAGATCGTCAAGGATCGTGCCATCGTCCTGGGTGAAGGTCGAATAACGGGTGCGCCCCGGTTTCAGGATCGCGATATCGCCAGGCACCAGTTTTTCAAGTTCGGCGACGCGGTTTTCACCGGTCAGACGAACCTGTCCCATGTGGGACACATCAAAAAGTCCGGCCTTGGCACGCGTATGAAGATGTTCGCCCTTAACTCCCAACGGGTATTGAACCGGCATGTCATATCCGGCGAATGGCACCATTTTGGCGCCAAGTTCCACATGGAGGTCATAAAGGGCGGTTTTAAGCAGTTCTGGCTGATGATCGGCCATCAAGGTCTCCCGGACAGTCGTTGCGAAACATAGCCGACCAATGGCCAACCACATTCCCCCTCTGTCTTGGAGCCTGAAAGAATCACAGCCGACTTGTCGCGACGGTCTGCTTACATCTTCGGCGAGGCGGTCACCGGCAATTCAAATTGATGCCGCCTGCTTTCCAGAGTCCCATCTCCCCGCGGTCCGTTTGCCTGAGAGTTTCCGGGGTGGTTGCTCCTTCGGCGTCCGCGCAATCCGTTATGGACCGTGGCACTCTCCCACGGGGATCACTTGGGTATGCGTCCTTATACGTATTTCGTTCCCGGTCGACCAGCCCCAAAATTCGGGCAATCACCCGGGCAGGTTTTCAACCCGCCGCTGTCAGTTTGTACCGAAACGACGATTATAGTCGAGCTGATCAGCACTTAGCTGGAATCCGAGATAAATCTCGTAGTCGGGACCGGCCCAGACATCATCTAGCGGAACAGACAGGGTGACCTGCTCGTCACGGTAACGCGCCATATTAAGATTGTCCGCAAACGGCATTGTCACATCAAACACCGATTTCTGAACAAACTTTCCATCGGGGTCACGAAGGGCGACGAAATATTTGAATGATGCCGAACGCCCCTGTGCCGCCGGGCCCAGCTCGGCGGTAATGATCGGGCTGATGATGACATCAAGCGTCTTGTCATCAAGGTCATAGCCACAGTCACCAAGATAGCCGGTGAATTCTGCCTCGACGATCACATCGGTCAGATCCTTGCCACTGCCAGCGAACTGAACAAGCTTTGCCGTATCCTTTGGCAGATAGGCTGCCGGGCAGGTCGGAACAGGCTGCTCTTCAAACGGGTTACTGCTGCATGCTGCAAGCAATCCCCCAACCGAGACCATCCCCAATGCACAAACGCGCCGCAGTCCGTTACCGATCGTCATCCAAGCCTCTATCAAACCATCTGTTTTCTGACATATGCATGATCTGCACTGTCGTGGCGCAGTCTATTCTTTCGCCGTAAGCCGCACAACCCGCTTCGACGATTGCCACGAAATGAAAACACAAAATCGGGTGCAATTGTTCCCGGGGCGATCGGTGCTCAGTCATTGCGCCACAAGGTCAGGCAGGTTATGTAACGAGAACGTTTGAATAAGTGTAGCGGGCTTGTCCCGGCACAATTTGGAAACCGGACCCGTATCATGCCTGACAAAGCCAGTCTTCGGATCGTTCTTGCCAACCCGCGCGGCTTCTGCGCCGGGGTAGATCGTGCGATTGAGATCGTGGAAAAGGCGCTCGAAAAATATGGTGCGCCGGTTTATGTCCGTCACGAAATCGTCCATAACAAATTTGTCGTCGATCGCCTTCGTGATATGGGCGCTGTTTTTGTTGATGAACTGGATGCGGTTCCCGATGGTGTGCCGGTCATCTTTTCGGCCCACGGGGTCCCGAAATCCGTCCCCGAGGCCGCCGAAACCCGCAAGCTTGAATATCTTGATGCGACCTGCCCGCTGGTATCAAAGGTCCATCGCGGTGCGGAACGTCATTTTGCCGATGGCAAACATATTCTTTTGATCGGCCATGCCGGGCACCCGGAAGTCATCGGTACGATGGGCCAGCTTCCGGTCGGCAGCATGACCTTGATCGAAACCGAAGAAGATGCCGAAAATCTTGAAGTCGAAAATCCCGAGAACCTTGCTTTCGTGACCCAGACGACCTTGTCACTTGATGACACGGCCAAGATCATCGAGATTCTTCAGCGCCGCTTCCCGGCGATTTCGGTCCCGAAAAAGGAAGACATCTGCTATGCGACGACCAACCGTCAGCATGCTGTCAAACTGATTGCCGAAAAGGCCGATGCGATCCTGGTTCTCGGCGCACCGAATTCGTCAAACTCCAACCGGCTGGTTGAAGTCGCCAAGCGCGAAGGATGCACGCGTTCGGTTCTGGTCGAACGGGCGCATGACATTGACTGGAACAAGCTTGACGGTATCAGCACCCTTGGCATTACGGCCGGTGCCTCTGCCCCGGAAATTCTGGTCGAGGAAGTTATTGATGCCTGCCGTGAACGTTATGACGTCACGGTCGAAACCATTACCTTGACCGACGAGAACGTGACATTCAAATTGCCACGTCAGCTTGCCAGCTAAGATATTATAGCTGCTTACTTTTCAAGTTCAGGACCACGTTAAATCCAATGGCCGTCTATACCGACGTTTCAGACGAAGACATCGCCCGTTTTGTCGCCGAATATGACATCGGTGATGTTGTCTCGTTCAAAGGCATCGCAGAAGGTGTCGAAAACACCAACTTCCTGCTTCAGACGACCGAGGCGCCATTCATCCTGACCCTGTATGAGAAGCGCGTTAATCCGGACGACCTGCCGTTTTATCTGGGCCTGATGGATCATCTGTCGGCCAAGGGGCTGAACTGTCCGACCCCGATCCATGGCACTGACGGTGTTGCGCTTCGTCGCCTGTGCGGCCGGCCCGCAGCAATCACATCCTTCTTACAAGGCATGTCGCCACGGCGCATCCTTCCCCATCATTGTGCGGGTCTTGGCACCGCATTGGCCAAGCTGCATAACGCCGGTCTGGATTTTGAAATGCATCTTCCCAACGCGCTGAGCGTCAAGGGATGGCGCGGACTGGTCGACAGTTGCCGGGAACATGCCGATGATGTCGAACCCGGTCTTGGCAAAATGATCGGTGACGAGATCGACTATCTCGAAGCAAACTGGCCCCATGACCTGCCCAAGGGGGTCATTCATGCCGATCTGTTCCCGGACAATGTTTTCTTCTTCCCGGGTAAGGAAGACGTATCGGGGCTGATTGATTTCTATTTCGCGTGCAATGATCTGCTTTGCTACGACATTGCGATCTGCATGAATGCCTGGTGCTTCGAACCTGATAACAGCTTTAACGTCACCAAGGCCAAGAACCTTTTGTCGCAATATGGCAAGGTACGGTCGCTTGGTGATGCGGAAATTGCCGCTTTGCCGGTTCTGGCCCGTGGTGCAAGCCTGCGCTTTTTGCTGACCCGTCTTTATGACTGGGTCAACACCCCCAAAGACGCCCTGGTTACGCCCAAAAATCCCCGTGAATACATCAATAAACTGCGTTTCCATCAACGGGTGGACAATGCAGCCGCCTATGGACTTGACTAAGGATACCACGAGATGAATTCACAAAATGGCGGTGACAACCACGTCGAGATTTACACCGACGGCGCATGCAGCGGCAATCCGGGCCCGGGTGGCTGGGGGGCGATCCTTCGGTTCAAGGGCGTGGAAAAGGAACTTTCGGGGGGTGATCCCGAAACCACCAATAACCGCATGGAAATGATGGCCGCAATCAGCGCGCTTGAGGCGCTTAAACGCCCCTGCGTGGTCGATATTTATACCGACAGCAGCTATGTCCGAGACGGCATTACCAAATGGATTTTCGGCTGGCAGAAGCGCGGCTGGAAGACGGCGGACAAGAAACCCGTCAAGAATGTCGAGCTGTGGCAACGCCTGCTTGATGCCCTGAAACCGCACAAGGTTGAATGGCACTGGGTCAAGGGTCACGCCGGCCATCCCGAGAACGAACGATGCGACGAACTGGCCCGGATGGCGGTTCCAAAATCGTGATATTTTCGGTCTTGTGCCGACAAACGCTTGAAGCTTCAGCACTTCGCCCCAAAATAGACGATGCAGGTTGTTGCAACTATTTATTTATCAGGAAAATAAAATCAAACTTGCGTTTCGACCAACTTCCGGGTTGAGTCGACTCAATCATCGGAGTGTTGGCTCCTATAAGAACGTCGAGTAAAGTATATCTGACTAGCCAAAAGTTGGGTGTCCAGGAGAGAACGCTTGTCGCGCGGATCATACGGCTTTTTACAACGGAAGTCTTTGAGCAGTCGGTTGCTATTCATAGCATTGCCGCTGGTTTCCCTGTTCTCGCTCGCCCTGTTTATTGTGTTTGGCTATGTCAGTTACAAAGTTCTGCGCGATGATCTGAATGGCAAGGTCGAACAGACCGCAGACATCAATGCCCGCGTTCTGGCAACCCCGTTCTGGTATCTTGATGTCGACAATATCGAATCTGCTTTGAATGCGATGGCGCGTGACCGTGATATCGTCGCGGTGCAGGCTCTTGGTGCGGACGGCACCGAATTTGCCCATACCGGCGTTTCGCAATCGGAACTGGCCGATACATTGCGCCTGTCACGCCGTGTCTATTTCGAACGTAACAATGTGCGCCACGATGTCGGCGAACTGGTCATTTACTTTACCGATGCCCGCGTTCAGGACCTTCTGTTCCGCCGCATTGCCATTGACATGATCCTGTTTGGATTGCTGATCGCGGTGGTTGCCGCCAGCCTGCTGATCGCAAACAAACGGTCGATCAAGGAACCGCTGAACCGTCTTTTGCATTCCATTCGCATGACCAAGCATGGCCGCTTGCGCCGTCCGGTGGAATGGAACAGTTCGGACGAACTTGGCCTTCTGATCCGCGAATATAACGAAATGGTCGCCCTGCAAGGTCAGGCACAGGAAGAAGCCCAGCGCAAACAGGCCCTTCTCGAAGCGACCCTTCACAATATCGGTCAGGGTATCTGCCTGTTTGATCAGGACCTTAATCTTATGGTCTGGAACGAACGCTATATCGAGTTGCTTAATCTGCCGCGTGATCTGGTCAAGGAAGGCACACCGCTTTCCGATATCCTGCGCTATAACGGCGAACGCGGCGAATATGGCGATGTCAGCATTCAGGCCCTGATTTCCGATCGTGTTGCCATTGCACGACGTCGTGAACCCTATCGCATGGAACGCACCCGCCCCAATGGTCGCGTTATTCAGGTTGATCACAACCCGATGCCCGGCGGCGGCTATGTTGCGACCTATACCGACATTACCGAACGCAAACAGACCGAAGCACGCATGCGCCATCTGGCCGTTCATGATGTGCTGACCAGCCTTCCGAACCGGACCCTGTTCCTTGACCGCCTGCGTCAGGCATTGCTGTCGGCCCGCCGGTTCCAGCGCGGTGTCACGGTTCTGTTTGTTGACCTTGACCGGTTCAAGGACATCAATGACCACTTTGGCCATGATGTTGGTGACCTGATGATTCAGGAAATGGGTCAGCGTCTGTCGCGGATCATCCGCGATTCAGATACCGCCGCACGCCTTGGCGGGGACGAGTTCGCGATCATTCAGACCGATGTCCAGAATATCGAAGACACCATCGCCCTTGCCCAGCGCATCATTGACGAGCTGTCCCAGCCGTTTGATTGCCGGGGCATTCGCCTGCATTCAACGGCCAGTGTCGGTATTACCCTGTTCCCGGAAGACGGCGAGAACCCCGAACAGCTGGTCAAGAACGCCGATATGGCGATGTATGCGGCCAAGGCTGAAGGGCGCAACAATTATCGCTTCTTCCTGCCGTCGATGCATGAACGGGTCAAGGAACGCAAAACTATCGAGGAAGATCTGCGTAACGCGCTCGAACAGGATCAGCTCGAACTTTATTATCAGCCCAAAATTGATTGCCGGACCGAAAAGGTCGTTGGCGCCGAGGCACTTGTGCGCTGGCATCACCCGGAACGCGGCCTGATCCTGCCGGGCGAATTCATCTCGGTGGCCGAGGAATGCGGCCTGATCAACCGGCTTGGTGCCTGGGTTCTTGAAAAGGCCTGCAAACAGACGCAGGCATGGCGTGATTCGTCACTGCCCGGGATGCGGATTGCGGTGAACCTGTCACCTGCGCAGTTCCAAGATGCCGAACTGGTCGAAAGTGTTACCAAAATCGTCAAGGACACCGCCCTTCCGGAAGGTACGCTTGAACTTGAGATCACTGAATCGATCCTGATGAACAACCCGGAAAAGGCGGTTTCAACGCTGAAGGAGCTTAAAGCGCTTGGCGTGATGATCGCGATTGATGACTTTGGTACCGGTTATTCGTCCCTGAACTATCTGAAACGCTTCCCGGTTGGCTCGATCAAGATCGACCGGTCGTTTGTGAATGACATCCATGTCGATCTCGATGACAAGGCAATTGTCGATGCGGTGATCGGTCTTGGCCACAGCCTTAATCTTGAAGTGGTTGCCGAAGGCGTGGAAGAAGTCGAACAGCTTGAATATCTGCGTGAAAAGGGCTGTGATTTCATTCAGGGCTTCCTGTTCTCCAAACCGCTTCCGGCCACCACATTCGAAAGCTGGGTCAGTGACCGCCACAGTCGCGTGCCCGAACGGGTTGCTGCAAAGTCCTGATCACACCCGATATTCTTGAAAACAGCCTTGGCATTGCTTTGGCTGTTTTTTCGTTCAAGGGACAAGACACTCCATGCGCCCGTTTCCCGAAATAGAACAAGCCGCCATCGCCCGCAAAGGAAGCCAAACCGCCCTTTCCGCGGCCCTCGTCACCCCCAGACCACGCAATGAAATCGCCGCGATTGCCAATGATCGCTGGCTGTCAGAATTCAGCAAATCGGTTTTTCAGGCCGGTTTCAGCTGGAAAGTGATTGAAAACAAATGGCCACGGTTTGAAGAAGTCTTTGACGGTTTTGATATCGGCCGACTGTCGATGATGCATGACGAAGATGTCGAACGCCTGCTTAAGGTCGACGGGATTGTCGCCCATGGGCCAAAGATCAAATCAATTGGGGAAAATGCCCGCTTCCTGCGCGACCTTGCCGACAACCATGGATCAGTCGGCGCATTCTTTGCCAGTTGGAAACTTCCCGATTATTGCGACAATTTGCGCCTTGTCCACAAAGGCGGATCACGGCTTGGCGGCAAAACCGGGCAAGTTGCCCTGCGCCGTATTGGCATGGACACGCCAATTTTCTCCAACGACGTCATCAAGGCACTAAAGACCGAAGGCGTGGTTACCAAGATGCCGTCATCGAACAAGGATTTCGCATCGGTCCAGGCCGCCCTTGACCACTGGCACAAGGAATCCGGCCGACCCTTAACCCAGATCAGCCAGATTCTGGCATTTTCAGCGGGATAAAGGCCGCCTAATACACCGTTGCGCTACGCCCGGCATCATCGTTTGGGTGCGTGCCCGTTGACGATGGGCGGTCCGACGACTTGCGATCAACAAGATCGACAATCTCGGAAATCACCCGGACCAGTTGATAATCCTTGGGCGTGTAGACGGCTGCCACCCCCATTTGCCGCAAAACCAGCATA
Organism: Thalassospira sp. MIT121401; assembly: GCF_047125595.1. Lineage (NCBI taxonomy): Bacteria > Pseudomonadati > Pseudomonadota > Alphaproteobacteria > Rhodospirillales > Thalassospiraceae > Thalassospira > Thalassospira sp. MIT121401. The sequence goes on along the minus strand of NZ_CP138926.1, from coordinate 1,001,565 downwards.
TCGGCCTCGGGGATGATCCCGCCGACCACGACGGGGATGTGACCGGCCCCTTCTGCGCGCAAGCCATTGACCACTTCGCGCACCAATGGCACATGCGACCCCGACAGGATCGAAAGCCCGATTACATGGGCTCCTTCGTCAATTGCATTGCGAACCAGTGCATCGGGTGTCCAGCGAATGCCCTCGTAAAGAACTTCGATACCGGCGTCTCCGGCCTTGACCGCGATCTGTTCCGCACCGTTGGAATGACCATCCAGCCCCGGTTTCCCCACCAGCATTTTCATGCGTTCGCCAAGCTTGTCAGACACTTCATCAACCCGGTCACGAAGGGTCCGGATGTCCTGTGCATCGCCCGTGACAATCATCGACGTAATACCGGTCGGTGCACGATATTCGCCAAATACGTCGCGAAGCGTTTCCGACCATTCCCCGGTCGTGACACCGGCATGGGCACAGGCAATTGAACTTTCCATGATGTTGCGCCCTTCGCTGGCGGCGGATTTAAGGGCCTCAAGATTCTTGGTGACCGTCGCCTGATCACGGTCAGAGCGCCAAGCTTTGAGTTTTTCGATCTGCTCCTGCTCGGCCATGTCATCGACCGTCAGGATCGATTTTTCACCCGATGTCAGCGGCGATGGTTCGGTTTCGGTAAAGGCATTCACACCGATCACTTTGGTCAGTCCGCTTTCGATATCGGCCAGACGGCGGGCGTTGGAGCGCACCAGTTCCTGTTTCATGTACCCGCGATCAACAGCTGCAATCGCGCCCCCCATGGCATCGATCTTTGCCAGTTCCACGCGTGCCCCTTCCTTAAGGGTACCGACCTTGCGCTCAATCGCCGGGTTGCCGTCAAACAGGTCCTCATATTCCAGAAGATCGGTTTCATAGGCCATGATCTGTTGCAGGCGCAGTGACCATTGCTGATCCCACGGGCGCGGGAGCCCAAGCGCCTCGTTCCAGGCGGGCAATTGAACCGCACGCGCACGCGCATTCTTGGAAAGCACCACGGCCAGCATTTCGATCAGGATGCGATAGACGTTGTTTTCCGGTTGCTGTTCGGTCAGGCCAAGCGAATTGACCTGCACCCCATACCGAAACCGGCGATATTTTGCATCTTCAATGCCATAGCGATCCCGGGTGATTTCGTCCCAAAGTTCGCAGAATGCCCGCATCTTGCAAATCTCGGTCACAAAGCGAATACCGGCATTCACAAAAAATGAAATCCGCCCGACAACCTTGGCAAAGTCTTCTTCGGGGACCTGACCCGAATCGCGAACCGCATCAAGTACCGCAATCGCCGTTGCCAGTGCATAGGCCAATTCCTGTTCCGCCGTCGCCCCGGCTTCTTGCAGATGGTACGAACACACATTCATCGGATTCCATTTAGGCACCTCGCGATAGGTAAATGCCGCAACGTCGGTAATCAGTTTCAGGCTGGGTGCGGGCGGGAAGATATATGTCCCGCGTGACAGATATTCCTTGATGATGTCGTTCTGGGTCGTGCCCTGAAGGCTGTCGCGCGCTGTTCCCTGCTTTTCGGCAACTGCAATATAAAGTGACAAAAGCCAGGCCGCCGGGGCGTTGATCGTCATCGATGTATTCATCTGATCAAGCGGGATGCCGTCAAACAGCGTCATCATGTCCCCAAGGTGGGCGACCGGCACCCCGACCTTGCCCACTTCACCACGTGCGAGAATATGGTCCGAATCGTATCCGGTCTGGGTCGGCAAATCGAATGCGACGGAAAGCCCCGTCTGCCCCTTGGCCAGGTTTTGACGATACAGGGCATTGGAAGCCGAGGCCGAGCTATGCCCCGCATATGTCCGGATCAGCCAGGGCCGATCACGATCCTGCTTTGCTGCGCTGCGCTTATTTTCCATCGACATCACGACCTCTTGTATTTTTATTACCTTTTGACTTTTCGATAATTACGTCTGAACGTTATTAAATTATCTACTAGACATCACTTGGGTAATTATATAACAATTTGTGCAACGCGATAAAAGCGAAAACAAATATCGCCTCGGTTCATTCTGCATGCAAACCGCAGAAATCCGGGAAACGCCCAGGGAAAATAAAACAAATTCTGTGGCTTGGAGGTTTCGTCGACCGCAACGCAGCATAGGTAATTTTATTACCCTGCCATCCGGATCGACCCTGAAGAAGGAGTGAAGGCCATGAACACCACTGCTGAAGTGCTGCCTTTCCGTGGCGGTCAGGAAGAAAAAGATCTTTATGAAATCGGCGAAATCCCGCCGCTGGGTCATGTGCCCAAAAATATGTATGCATGGGCGATTCGCGAAGAACGCCACGGCGAACCCGATACCGCCATGCAATGTGAAGTTCTGCCCGTCACCCAGCCAGACAGCCACGAGGTCCTGGTTCTCGTGATGGCGGCGGGCGTCAATTACAACGGTATCTGGGCGTCTCTTGGCAAACCGATCTCGGTTTTCAATTCCCATGACTGCCCGTTCCATATTGCCGGGTCTGATGCCTCGGGCATTGTTTGGGCAGTCGGGTCAAAAGTTACCCGCTGGAAGGTCGGCGATGAAGTCGTCATTCATTGCAATCAGGATGATGGCGACGACGAAGAATGTAACGGCGGCGACCCGATGCTGTCCCCGACCCAGCGCATCTGGGGCTATGAAACCCCGGATGGGTCATTCGCCCAGTTCACCTGTGTCCAGGCACAGCAATTGATGCCGCGCCCCAAACATCTGACCTGGGAAGAAAGTGCGTGCTACACGCTGACCCTTGCCACCGCATACCGCATGCTGTTCGGGCATCGCCCGCATATCCTGCGTCCGGGGCATAATGTTCTGGTCTGGGGGGCGTCCGGGGGACTTGGTTCCATGGCGATCCAGTTGATCACCACCGCCGGGGCCAATGCGATCGGGGTGATTTCAGACGAATCAAAACGCGACTTTGTCCTTGGACTTGGGGCCAAGGCCGTCATCAACCGCAAGGATTTCAATTGCTGGGGCCAGCTTCCCACGGTCAATGGTCCGGAATTTGGCGACTATATGAAAGAAGTCCGCAAATTCGGCAAAGCGATCTGGGAAATCACCGGCAAGGGCAATGACGTTGATATCGTCTTTGAACATCCGGGCGAACAAACTTTCCCGGTATCGTGCAACGTGGTGAAACGTGGCGGCATGGTCGTGTTCTGTGCCGGGACAACCGGGTTTAACCTGACCTTTGATGCGCGCTTTGTCTGGATGCGCCAGAAACGCATTCAGGGCAGCCACTTCGCCAACCTGAAACAGGCGGCACAGGCCAACAAACTGGTGATCGAGCGCCGCCTTGATCCCAGCATGTCCGAAGTTTTCAGTTGGGAAGACATTCCGCGCGCACATATGAAAATGATGCGCAACGAACATAAACCGGGGAACATGGCGGTTCTGGTTCAGGCCAAGCGGCCGGGCATGCGCACCCTTGAAGAAGCAGTCGAAGGTTAATCCCACATCGGGGCGCAGCCGTCCCGGCCTTTGACTGATTGCTGGCACCCCAAGCGCGTTCTCGCCCGATCCGCGTGCGGGGTGCCACCACCCTTTTCGACCAAGATATCCGTTTTCGACCAGTGCAATCGCCCCACACGATTGCCGGGCAAAGGACCAAGCCAATGACTGATACCGCCCTGCTTCCTGATCTTGACCAGCTTTGCGACGATGCACTGGCTGCACTGGCATCGCTTTATGATGCCACCGAAAATGCCATTCGCGCCCGGGTCACCATTGATGGTCGTATTGATGCCAATGCCTTTGACGAACATCAGTTTGCCGCCCATGGCTTTGCCTGGTTCACGACCTATGTCACCGCCCTTCAACAGATGAAGGCATGGTCGGACAGGCTGGTCACACAGGGCAAACGCGGGCATCTTGAAACCCTTATCCTGCAAGTCGCCTTTGGCGAATATCTTGCCCAGATCAAGGGCGGCATTCCGATGTCGCAGGGCGAAATCATTCGTCTGACCACACTGGGTGTTTCCGAAACCGATATTCAGACCTTCTGTTCAAGTCGTGCGGTTTCTGTTCTGTCAGCCCATGGTAATTCTGATGCTGCGCGCCGCGCCATTGCCGCTGAAATCGAAGACAGTCTTGATACCGGTCGCTTTGGCGAAACCGGACTGGAAGACGAAACACTGGATCTTGTCCGCGACCAGTTCCGGCGGTTTGTCGAAGAAAAAGTAACACCCCATGCCCATGGCTGGCATGAACGCGACGAGCTGATCCCGATTGAAATCGTGACTGAAATGTCGGAACTCGGCGTTTTCGGCCTGACCATCCCCGAAGAATTCGGCGGACTTGGCATGGGCAAAACCGCGATGTGTGTCGTGACCGAAGAACTGTCGCGCGGCTATATCGGGGTGGGATCGCTTGGTACCCGTTCCGAAATCGCTGCGGAACTGATCCGCCTTGGCGGCACGGATGCGCAAAAGGAACATTACCTGCCCAAACTGGCATCGGGTGAAATCCTGCCAACGGCAGTCTTTACCGAACCCAATAACGGCTCCGACCTTGCCCATCTGCGTACCCGCGCGATCAAGGATGGCGACACCTATAAGGTGACCGGGAACAAGACATGGATCACCCATGCGGCACGGTCCGATCTGATGACGCTTTTGACGCGCACCAACCCTGATGAGGCCGGTTATCGCGGGTTGTCGATGCTTCTGGCCGAAAAGCCGCGCGGCACCGATGACGACCCGTTCCCAGCCAACGGCATGTCTGGCGGTGAGATCGAGGTTCTTGGCTATCGCGGCATGAAGGAATACGAGCTGTCCTTTGACGGGTTTGAAGTCCCGACCGCCAACCTTCTGGGCGGTGAAGAAGGCCAGGGCTTCAAGCAACTTATGGCAACCTTTGAGTCGGCCCGCATTCAAACAGCTGCACGTGCAGTCGGCGTTGCCCAGAACGCGCTTGAGATCGGCATGCGCTACGCCAAGGATCGCGTCCAGTTTTCCAAACCGCTTTTCAGCTTCCCGCGGGTGTACGGCAAAGTTGCATGGATGGTTGTTGAAACCATGATTGCCCGTCAGCTCACCTATTTCTCGGCACTTGAAAAAGATCAGGATATCCGCTGCGACATTGAAGCGGGCATGGCGAAGCTTCTGGGGGCACGGGTTGCCTGGTCAAATGCTGATAACGCGCTTCAGATTCATGGCGGCAATGGCTATGCGCTGGAATATCAGATCAGTCGCGTGCTTTGCGATGCCCGTATCCTCAATATTTTTGAAGGTGCCGCCGAAATTCAGGCGCAAGTTGTGACCCGCGGATTGTTGGGGCGATAACCGGCTAACAGATTGAAAGCCGAACCTTATTTTCATTGTGAACCGTGGCCCCTGTGATCAACGAGGGCAAACTTGGCCCGTCAACCTTGACGGGCCGCTTTTCTATATCAACCTAAAGTATGATATATTTACCACTTACCTGTGGTGATAGACTGAAATTAAGCAAACACAGAAGCCTAAAAATCTGTGCAAAACAGGCCCAATTGCCTTTTAGGGAAAAGGGGAGAGACGTTTCAATGAATTACGCCTCTGCAATGCCGGAAACCACAATCTATGCGCGAACAGGTGAAGCCAAGGACCTGTTCGATCAGCATGCTGATCAGATCGCAGAAGGCCTGGTGACCGAACTGCTTGGATCAGGACAAAGCAGCGTCGACAGGAATGCGCCGCAGACGCTTGTCTCGGGTCTTGCCCAGCAGTTTCGGGCAATGGCATCTGCCGGTTCTGCTGATGCTTTCAATCAGTGTTTTGCCAAACACGTTTTGGCAGAAGCCACCGCCAATCTGACACCCGATGCCATCGTGCTTGCTTATTACAAGTCGGCAGCAAATTGCGTTACGCTGGCGTCGCGGACCAAGGGCATTCGACCGTCGCCTGCCCTTAATGATGCGGCACGGTGTGTTTTGATGGCTGATATGGCCTGTCTGATGGCTGATCAGCAAAAACAGATCGCCCAGCATCGCGCATCGTCCGAAATCCAGTCGATGTCCGAGATCATCGAACGCGAAACCGACAACATCATTTCCGAAGTCGGCTTTCAGGCCGGGCGCACCAACGATGTGGCGCAAACCATGGAAAGTGATGCCGGCGAATTGTCGCAACTGGTCGAACGCATTACCGCCACCACGGAAGTCGCCAGCAGCAACGTTGCCACTGTCGCATCCGCGACCGAGGAATTGCAGGCGTCAAGTCATGGCATTGCTGATCGCATCCACAAAACAAACGATATTGCCGGACAGGCCGTTATCCGCGCCCAGGAAACATCCCAGACGATGAACAGCCTGTCGGAAACCGCCAGTGAAATCGGCAAGGTTGTCGACATCGTCAAACGCATTTCCGATCAGACGAAAATGCTGGCACTGAACGCCACGATCGAGGCCGCCCGTGCCGGGGATGCCGGCAAAGGATTTGCTGTGGTCGCCAACGAGGTCAAAAACCTTGCGACACAGACCGAAAAGGCAATCCTTGATATCAATTCCCAGATCACAGCCATTCAGGGGGCAACATCAGAAGCCGTCACCGCAATCGAAGGAATCGGCGGCGCGATCGATGAAGTCAGCCAGCTTTCAGCGGACATTTCGGCATCGGTCGAACAGCAGACCGCCGCAATCGCCGAAATTTCAACAAGCGCACAGGAAGTATCAACCCATATGCGGGGCATTTCCGGTGATATCGAACTGGCCAGCGTGAAATCACAAAACGCCAGCGAAACCGCCGAGAACCTGCGCATTCTGGCTTCCAATATTCGCAAAGACATCAATGAAATGGAAAGCCGGTTCCGAACGGTGCTTCGCAGTACCGAAAGCGCAAACCGGCGTCACGAAGAACGCGTCCCGATCGCGGTCGATCTTTCATTCGATTTCGGAAAGGGTGACGTCCGCAATGGCGTTACCGCCGATATGTCACTGGCCGGATTGCTTGCGCGCATTGATGCCAGTGACAAGGATCGCAACAAGCACGTCACGATCACCATGGTGGATGGCACGGTTCTGCATGGCGTGATCAAGGCTGTTTCGGCACTTGGAACCCATGTTCAGTTTACCGAAATCGACGACAAGGCCAACCAGGTCATTCTCAATCACCTCAAGAAAACCCACGATCATGACAGCAAGATCGCCGAACTTGGCAAACAACTGTCACAAGATCTGGCCAAGGTGCTTGAGAACGGCCTTCGCAATAATGAAATCAAGCACGAAGACCTGTTCAATCCGCGCTATGAACTGATCGAAGGCAGTGATCCCAAACAGTTCATGACGCCCTATATCCCGTTCACGGATCGGCATTTCACCCCGCTTCAGGAAGCTATTCTTGAAAAGGACAAGCATATCGTGTTTGCCGCCGGTGTGGATATTAACGGCTATCTTCCGACCCATAACAAGATCTATAGCCAGCCGCAGCGCCCGGGCGAAGCCGCCTGGAACATGGGCAATTGCCGCAATCGGCGGATCTTTGATGACCGGGCCGGGCTGGTGGCCGCGCGCAACACCAAACCGCACCTGTTGCAGACCTATTTCCGCGACATGGGCGACAGTGTGGTCTTCATGAAGGAATGCGACGTCCCGATCATCGTAAATGGCGAACAGTGGGGCAACCTGCGTATCGGGTACCGCGCCTGACCCTTTGGACCGAGCAAACTATAAAAAAGCCCCCGACCATTTATTGGCCGGGGGCTTTAATGTTAGCGCTAACATCCTTGCAAGGGCGTGCCGCCGTCAACTGTGCGAATGCAGGATCGCCTCGGCGATTTCGCGTTCGATGTCGGCCGGGTAATCATAAAATCCCGGTTTGAACGCATTGGCCCCGCCCGATGCCAACCAGTCAATTCCGCGGATCAGAATTGCGGAAAACGGATCGAACAGATCCTTGCCCGAACCACCCATGCCCGGTGCCAGGTTCAAAAGACTGCCACGGTTGAGCAAATACACTTCGCGGCTGTTATCGAATTCGAATTTTTCGATATAGCGGCGCATTTTGGTGCGTTTCTGGGTATCGAGCCATGCCACATCGATCTCGGTATTGGAATGACCGACATTGACCAGAATGGCACCACGGCGGGCCTGCTTGATCTGCTTTTCACCCAGAATGCCCGAAAGACCGGTTGCGGTCACAATGATCGCGCATTCCTTGATGCCGTCTTCAAGGCTGACGACACGGCATCCGTGATGCTGGGCTTCAAGGGCGCGCACCGGATCGCGTTCGGCAACCGAGACCACCGCACCAAGATTGCGCGCACGTTCGGCAACACCACGCCCCACCGGACCAAACCCGATCACCAGAACCGAACGACCATAAAGCGCCAGACCGGTTACATTGGAAAAGACCGGCCACATTTCCTGTGCCACGTGATGTCGGTTATGCAGGCGATCCTTGATCGCGATGTCGTTCCAGTTAAAGACCGGGAATGAATAATCAAGCTTTTCAACGCGGTGAACACCCGTCGTCGTGGCTTCAAGCGCACCGTCGACCTTATGGCCCTTTTTGACAAAGGCCTCGATCAGTTCCCCCCCCATGTCGGCCACGATATCGGCCGGCTCGGACGACAGGATATCGATGCTTTTGGCATATTCTTCGGGTGTCATGCCCGAAAAGGCATGAACCTCAACCCCGTTTGCCGCCAGATAGGCCGCCGCAACATCATCGGTACTGTCGGGGTTGCACGCCCCGACCTTGACCTTTGCCCCGGCCTTGACGAAAGGCAACAGGGTCGGAATGGTGTCTTCAAGCACGTGCTGGAAACTGACAATCGTTTTGTCGCGCAAATCGCGCTTGGCGACATAGTTTCCGTATTTCGCCGTTACCGGACAGATGACTTCGCGCCATGCAAGCGTTTCGTCATTGATCTGGGCGGCAAGTGCTGCGTCCTTGATGCGGCTGGTCATTAATCAATCTCTTGGGTTCAGTGGTGGCGTGACGAATAGTATCGTCCCCTAATTAATGATAGCCAGACCGGATGGAAAGCATTTCTGACCATCCGGTCAATTTTGAGCCTGTTCAGGCAACCCGGACCTTATGGCCGTGCCGGAATATCAAGACCGCGCTGAACAGCGGGCCGCGCAAGACCGCGTTCAAGCCATGCCGGTACGTTTTTGAGCGTATCATGAGCCACCAGATCACCTGCCTCGTAAAATCCGATCAGATTGCGGACCCAGCCAAGGATTGCGATATCGGCAATGGTATATTCATCGCCCATGATCCAGTCACGCCCGTCAAGACGGGTTTCTAGAACACCCAGAAGCCGTTTGGATTCATTTACATAACGGGTAAGCGGGCGTTTATCTTCGATCTCTTTGCCTGCAAATTTGTGGAAAAAGCCAAGCTGCCCGAAAATCGGGCCCAGTCCGGCCATCTGGAAATAGACCCACTGGATGGTTTCCATCCGCCGTGCCGGATCAGCAGGCAACAGCTTTCCGGATTTTTCGGCAAGATATTGCAAGATCGCCCCGGATTCAAAAAGCCCGAACGGTTTTCCATCCGGACCGTTCGGATCAAGAATGGCGGGGATTTTGCCATTCGGGTTCAGCGACAGAAATTCCGGGGTCCAGGTTTCGTCTTCACCGATTTTGATGGTGTGGGCCTCATAGGGAAGACCGATTTCTTCGAGCATGATCGAAACCTTTACCCCGTTGGGTGTCGGGAATGAATAAAGCTGAAGAATATCGGGGTTCATTGCCGGCCAGCGTTTGGTGATGTCGAATGCGGAAAGGTCAGCCATCTGAATTTGATCCTTGTTGTTTGGCCGATACGCAAAACCAAATCAGGCATTGCATACAGGCAATTACATATCTTCAGGATTTAGCAGATCGCATCCTTTTCGCCAGTAGCATCCGACAAGACTTTCACCAGGCCCATACGGAGCAGGCCCGAATGCGCATGCAAACGGGCCTGACCGGACTGCGGCATTCGATGATCAACCCCATCGGCACCGCCAATTAATTTCACACCGGAAGATATCCTTACCAGGCGCGGTATTTCAGGAACTTGCCATCCAGGGTAATCACGACACGGTCACCTTTCGGGTCTTCCTTGCGTTCGATATACATTTCGTAATCGATCGCACTCATGATGCCGTCGCCGAATTTCTCGTGGATGATTTCCTTGATGGTTTCGCCGTATACACCAACGATTTCATACAGACGATAGATGGCGGGATCGGTCGGGACCGCCTGGTCCCAGATTTTCATCGGGCATTCCTGAATGACTGCCGATGCTTCGGGCGGCAGGTCAAACAGGGCAACCAGCATGTCGGCCTTGTCCTTTGGCGCCGAATTCATGCCAAAGCATACGGAAGTTGTCCAAACCGGGGACATACCGATCTTGCTTGCGATCTCTTCCCAACCGAGCCCTTTGGCCTTTTTGGCTTCGAGAATGAGTTCTTTGACGTCAGCTTTTTTCATGGGTTTTCTCCACTTCTGATACAGCACGTTGTTTTGATTAATCGGCACGATTGACCGCACGCTTGCGCGTGCCGGACTTGCTGCCTGTTTCTGATGAGATTTCCGCTCCGGCATTTGCCCCGAACCGGACGACTTTGGGTGCGGAATTCGCATCATCGTCCTGTTTCCCGGCAAGTTCGCGCGACCGTGTGGCCAGGAACTCCACCAGGTGATTGCGGATGTCGTAATAGTCGGGATGATGGATGATGTTGGCCCGTTCACGCGGTCGTTCGATTTCGACCTGAACGGACTCGGCAACCCGGGCATAGGGACCGTTGGTCATCAACAAAATGCGGTCCGCAAGCAGGATGGCCTCATCAACATCATGGGTGATCATAAAGACCGTCTGGTCCGATCCCGACCAGATGCGGATCAACTCGTCCTGAATGCTGCCACGGGTCAGCGCATCAAGTGCGCCGAACGGCTCATCGAGCAAAAGCAGTTCCGGCTGAATGGCAAAGGCACGTGCAATCGATACACGCTGACGCATCCCGCCAGACAGTTGCGATGGCTTGCGCAATTCCGCCCCGCCGGCAAGGCCGACCATTTCAAGATATTTCATCGAATGATCGTGAACCTGTTTTTTGCTCCAGGATTTGTAGCGCGCCTGAACGGCAAAGGTGACGTTCTTGAGCGCGGACAACCATGGCAGCAGGGAATAGTTCTGAAACACGATCCCGCGATCCAGACTGGGCCCGGAAACTTCCTTGCCATTCATGATGACCGCGCCGTCGCTTGGTTCATCAAGCCCCGCAAGAATGTTCAGGATCGTTGATTTGCCACAGCCGGAATGGCCGATGATGCAAACAAACTCGCCCTTCTCGATCCCGAGATTGACGTTTTCAAATACCGTAAGGCTTTCGCCACCCTTGGGAGCCTGAAAACGTTTGGTAAGGTTTTGAACACTCAGGAATGGTGTCGACATATCTGGTCTCCTTATTCCTGGTACTGCACAAGGCGTGCGCAATAGGCGAAGGCCGTATCAAGCAACATGCCGACAACCCCGATCATCAGGATCGAGAACACCACACTGGTCAGATCAAGGTTGTTCCATTCATTCCAGACGTAGTAGCCAATGCCGGTACCGCCCACGAGCATCTCGGCAGCGACAATCACCAGCCAGGCAATCCCGATGGAAATGCGCATTCCGGTCAGAATGGTTGGTGCCGCAGCGGGCAGGATCACGATCCATGCGGTTTTGAAAGGACCCAGTTCGTGGGTTCGCGCCACATTGACCCAGTCCTTGCGCACCCCGGCGACACCGAATGCCGTATTGATCAGCATCGGCCAGATCGAACAGATAAAGATGACAAAGATTGCCGATGCCTGACTGTCCTGAATGACAAACAGGGCCAAAGGCATCCACGCCAGCGGGGAAATGGGTCTTAGCACCTGAATAAACGGATCAAGCGCCTTATACATCAGAGGCGACATTCCGATCAGGAACCCGACCGGAATGGCCAGCGCCGCAGCAAGGAAATATCCCGAAAGAACCCGATAAAGCGAATAGCCGATCTGGATGCCAATCCCCTTGTCGTTGGGGCCTGCATCATAGAAAGGATTGCTAAGTTCTTCCCATGCCTTGCTGATCACTGCCGAGGGTGGCGGCACGGCCGCCTTGGGTTCGGCCCCACCCATCAGAAGTTCATATTCTGTCAGTTCGCCAGAAATGTTCTGTTTCGGGCTGGCGGCCTCCCAAAGGCCAAGGAAGACCGCCAATAGCACGAGTGACAAAACCAAAGCCCTGGCATTCAACGATGCCAGCATGTCAGCTTACCCCTTTGCCAATCGCAAAGCTGTTGACATAGGCTTCGGGCTGATCGGGATCAAAGGTCTTGCCCATGATGGTATAGGACTTATAGGTCGAAGTCGGGGCCTCATAGCCAAGGTCTTTCATCACCTTGGCACAATCGGTCGCGACATAGACTTCCTCGGCGATTTTCTTGTAATCGATATCGCCTTCGATATAGCCCCAGCGCTTCATCTGGGTCAGAATCCACACCCCCATCGAATGCCACGGGAACGGATCGAAATCGATGCGATCAGGAACGTTTTTCACCTCGCCCAGACCATCGGCATAACGTCCGGTCAGGACCTGCTCAATCACCGGAACCGGCTGGTTCAGATAGTTAGCCGGCGCAATCGCGGCCGAAATTTCCTTGCGGTTTTCGGGCTTGGCCGCGTATTGGGTCGCATCGACAATGGATTTCAAAAGCGCGCCATAGGTATTTGGCAGTTCTTCGGAAAAGGCCTTGGAACAGGCGAATGCACAGCACGGATGACCTTCCCAGATATCCTTGGTCAGGGTGTGCAGGAAGCCGATTTTTTCCCAAACAGCACGCTGGTTAAACGGATCGGGTGACAGATACCCGTCGAGGTTACCGGCACGCAGGTTTGCCACCATCTCGGGCGGCGGAACAACGCGGATCTGGATGTCCTTATCCGGGTCCAGACCATGTTCAGCGACATAATAACGCAGCAGGAAGTTGTGCATCGAATATTCGAACGGCACACCAAACTTGAAGCCTTTCCATTGTTTGGGATCGCGTTTATCCAGATGATCATTGTGCAGAACGATGGCCTGACCATTGATATTTTCAACAGCCGGCATCAGGAACGGGGTCGCGGTTGAACCCGCCCCCATCGAAATGGCCAGCGGCATCGGGGTCAGCATGTGCGACGCGTCATATTCATTGTTCAGCGACTTGTCGCGGGCCACCGCCCAGCCCGCGGTTTTGATGACATCAACATCAAGACCGTATTTTTCATAGAAGCCCATTGGCTGCGCCATGATGATCGGCGTGGCACAGGTGATCGGCACAAAGCCGATATTAAGCTTCGACTTTTCCGGTGTCCCCAGATCATCAAGGATCGCTGCCTTGACCTTGTCGATTGGCAATACCGATGCCAATGCCGCCATCATGGTGCTGCCGCCAACCATCTTGGCAAAGGAACGACGCGAAATTTCGTTGTGACCGAAAACCGAACGGACAATCGCGCTGTCGATGGCGCGATCGAGGATTTCTTCGCTGCTTTCCGGTGCCTTTCCCGCCATATCGCTATGAGCAGGCATCGACGCCAGATCGTGCTTTACACCATGATCATGATCCGCATGGTGATGCCCGTCCTTTGACGCACACATATCACAACCGCACGATTTGCTGTGCCGCAGGTCGGTATCACCGCTAAATGGATCGCCCAGACTTTTAACTGACATTTGATCACCCCCTGTGTTGTTTCGCTGTCCAGATCAGAACAGCACCAGACATTCAGTCAGGATAAGAGCAACCGTCGTGCCAGTTTGCTGCAATGCAGAATTTTCGTTGAAAATGCTGGACTCAGGGGATGATGACAGGCAGTCTTCACATATACGAAAAATCGTAATTTACGATAATTCGTAACCATAATTACGAATTATCGTAGGAAATTCGTATGAACCATGACGTAAACCAATCTGTTTCAACGTCTTTGGAGCCGCTCCATCTGCAAGCTCTTTTGGCGCATACGCATCCGACAATTCTGGTTCACCCCAAAACCGACAGCATCGTTTTCGCCAATGACGCGGCGGCAAAATTGCTGGGCCGCAGCATAGACGCCCTCATATCCCTGAAAATGAGCGCCCTGCACAAGGGACAGGTGCCAAGCCTTGTCGTGTTCAGCGAAGCCGCCCTTTATCACGGATTTGCCTGGACCCGCGGACTAGACCTGACCCGGCCGGACGGTACCCAACTGAAACTAGAACACGAAGCCCGCGCCATCACGCTTGGCGATGAAGAATATCTTACGGTGACGATATCGGATCTTGATGCCCGCCACCGCCGCGATGTTGACTCCGAAGCCGACGATTACCTGCGCGAAGGCATTGCCGAATGGCGACGTGCCGAACGGTTCTTCCGCGAGATCGAACGCGAGAACCAGCTGATCCTGGGGGCGGCCGGCGAAGGCATTTACGGCGTGAATTCGGACGGGGTGACCACCTTTGTCAATCCGGCCGCCGAACGCATGCTGGGCTGGACCGCCGAGGAACTTGTGGGCAAGGAAATCCATTCGATCATTCACCATTCCCATGTTGATGGCGAACCCTATCACGCCGAGCACTGCCCGATTTACAATGCGTTCCGCGAGGGCATCGTAAGACGGGTTGATGATGAAGTCTTCTGGCGCAGCGATGGCAAACCGATCCGGGTCGAATACACATCCACCCCCATTCGCGACCATGGTCTGGTCATCGGGGCAGTGATCGTGTTTCGCGACATTACCGAACGCAAAATCGCCGAAGAAAAACTGCATGCTGCCCTTGCCGAGGTCGACCGTCTTCGTGAACGGCTTGAACTTGAAAATGCCTACCTTCAGGAAGAAATCCTGTCGACCAACAATCACCATGAAATCATCGGGCAATCGGATGCCATTCAAGGCGCGCTCAAACAGATTGATCTGGTTGCGCCGACTGACGCCAACGTTCTGATCACCGGGGAATCCGGCACCGGCAAGGAATTGATCGCGCGTGCCATCCATCAGGCCAGCACACGGTCTGATCGCGTTCTGGTGCGCGTGAATTGCGCGGCCATCCCCCATGAACTGTTCGAAAGCGAATTTTTCGGGCATGTGCGCGGGGCCTTTACCGGCGCCATTCGCGACCGTGTCGGGCGCTTTGAACTGGCCGATGGCGGCACCCTGTTCCTTGACGAGGTTGGTGAAATCCCGCTGGAACTTCAGGGCAAGCTTTTGCGGGTTCTGCAAGATCAGAAGTTTGAGCGCATCGGCGAAGAACGCACACGCGAGGTCAATGTCCGCCTGATTGCCGCCACCAACCGCGACCTTAAGGAAGAAGTCCGTCAGGGGCGGTTTCGCGAGGACCTTTATTTCCGCCTGAATGTGTTTCCGATTGAATGTCGACCGCTTCGTGAACGGCCAGACGACATTCCGCCACTGGCTGCGCATTTCCTGCGCAATATCTGCCAGCGCCTGAACATTGCCCAACCCACCCTGACCAAGGGACAGGTTCATGTTTTGCAAAATTATGGCTGGCCCGGAAATGCCCGCGAACTTGAAAACGTGATCGAGCGCGCAGCCATCCTGGCCCATGACGGCAAATTGCATTTCGATCTTCCCGATTTCAGCACCCGGGACGGCAAAAAACCATCCCCCGCAACCAAAGCCGATCGGGATACCCAGCCCGCCCGGACCATTTTGACGCGCGCTGAAATGCAACAAACCGAATATGACAATATCACCCATGCCCTAAGACAGACGCAGGGCAAGATTTTTGGCCCGGACGGGGCCGCGGCACTTCTTGATATCAAACCGACCACGCTGGCGTCCCGTATCAAGAAATTCAAAATCGATCGCCGTGACTTTGCCGCACCGGAAAATCAAAATGCCCGATAATGTCGAAAAGTTTCCATCCACCAGTTGCCTGCGGTCCCGGTTTGGCGCAGCATGACGCCGCCCGTAAGATGGCATCAATAAATTCGACCTGCGGCAAGTTCGGCTTGTTCCGATTGCGGCCCCTGCTTTCAGGTGACCATCAGCAGGCAACAGACAGGGAAGAAGACAGATGACCGCATTTCTTCAAATTGGCGTGCTGGTCGCGATGGCCGCCGTTGCCGGCGTTCTCGTGATGGGAATCATTTCAATGGCCCGCGGCAAGGATGCACGCAAATCCAACAAACTGATGCAGCTTCGCGTGCTGCTTCAGGCAGTCGCATTGTTGCTTTTGTTCATTCTGTCGATGATGGCACTTGGCAAATAGGCATCTGCGACCGTTTTCAATTCTTATGACATCTTGCGCATTAATGGACGACACATGGTTCAACTGACCCGCATCTACACGAAATCCGGCGACAAGGGCAAAACCGCCCTTGGCAACGGGACACGCGTCCCCAAAAATTCAGTCCGCGTCGAGGCTTATGGCACGGTTGATGAAACCAACGCATTCATCGGTGTCGCCCGGCTGCATGCGGATGGCGACATAGATGCGATGCTCACCCGAATCCAGAATGATCTTTTTGATCTGGGTGCGGACCTTTGCACCCCGGGTGACGGATCGGATGACAATCCCGAACAGCCCGCCCTTCGCATCACCGCAACCCAGACCGAACGCCTTGAACAGGAAATAGATCAAATCAATGCCGGCCTTGATCCGCTGAAATCCTTTGTCCTGCCGGGTGGCAGTGCGCTTTCGGCACAGCTTCATGTGGTCCGCACCGTATCACGCCGCGCCGAACGGCTTATTGTCGAACTGGCCGGGTTAGAGCCGATCAACCCGGAATGCGTTCGCTATATCAACCGGCTGTCGGACCATATGTTTGTTCTTGCCCGGCACGCAAATAACGGCGGCAAGGATGACATTTTGTGGCAACCCGGCCTGACACGCTGACGAAAATATTTGGACAAACCCCTGTCATTTGGCGGCTTTGTGCCGTATCAAGGTTGCGAAGGGCATCAAAAAATCAGTAAAGAAGTTATCGTTAACGTCAACCTCTTTACGTAAATTGACAACCTGCGTAGCACCCCCTATTGTGCATCGCGGGGAAAACAGTAACATGCGGGCCGCAGCAAACTGCCTCGGCAGGGAGCAGAAAGCCCATAGTTTCGACAACAAAAACGAACAGGTCTGTCATGAAGGTTCTTGTCGCCGTTAAGCGCGTTGTGGATTACAACGTCAAGATCCGAGTCAAACAGGACCAGTCTGGCGTTGAATTGAACAACGTCAAAATGTCCATGAACCCGTTTGACGAAATCGCCGTTGAAGAGGCTGTCCGCCTCAAGGAAGCAGGTACCGCGACCGAAGTGGTTGCCGTATCGCTCGGCGTTAAACAGTGCCAGGAGACCCTGCGCACCGCCCTTGCCATGGGTGCCGATCGCGGCATTCTGGTCGAAACCGAGGATGAGCTGCAACCGCTTGCCGTTGCAAAACTCCTGAAAGAAGTCGTCGCCAAGGAAAGCCCGGATCTTGTGATCCTCGGCAAGCAGGCGATTGACGATGACGCCAACCAGACTGGCCAGATGCTGGCTGCTTTGCTGGATTGGCCGCAGGGTACTTTCGCATCCAAAGTTGCCGTTGCTGACGGCAAACTTGACGTTACCCGTGAAGTTGATGGCGGACTTGAAACCGTCAAGCTCGACCTTCCGGCAATCGTCACCACCGACCTGCGCCTCAATGAGCCGCGCTATGCGTCGCTGCCAAACATCATGAAAGCCAAGAAAAAACCGCTCGATACCCTGAGCCCGGCCGATCTTGGTGTTGATACCGCGCCGCGCCTGAAAACCCTGAAAGTGACGGAACCACCGGCACGTCAGGCAGGTGTCAAAGTTGCCGACGTCGCAGAGCTTGTCGACAAGCTCCGCAACGAAGCAAAAGTAATCTAAGCGGGGATCAATCAAATGAGCATTCTTGTTATTGCCGAACACGACAATACCGAACTGAAGGGCGGCACGCTTAACACCGTTGCAGCCGCACAGAAGATCGGTGGCGACATTGCCATCCTCGTTGCTGGTGAAAGCTGCCGCGGCGTTGCCGAAGCAGCCGCAAAAGTTGCCGGTGTTTCCAAGGTACTGGTCGCAGACAATGCCGCCTATGGCCACTTCCTGGCTGAAAACATGGCCGGTCTGGTTTGCGAACTTGCCGATGGCTACAGCCACATTCTGGTTCCGGCCTCGACTTCTGGTAAAAACTTCATGCCGCGCGTTGCGGCATTGAAAGACGTCGCACAGATTTCCGACATCACCGATGTTGAAAGCGCCGATACCTTTGTCCGTCCGATCTATGCCGGTAACGCACTGGCAACCGTGCAGTCGGCAGACAGCCTGAAACTGATCACTGTCCGTACCACGGGCTTTGATCCGGTTGCCGCCGAAGGCGGATCTGCTGCCATCGAAGACGTTTCCGTTGTTTCCGATGCCGGCAAGTCCAGCTTCGTTGGTCAGGAACTGACCGAGTCGGAACGTCCGGAACTGACCGCGGCAAGCGTCGTCATTTCCGGCGGTCGCGGCATGGGATCGGCTGAAAACTTCCATCTGATCGAACCGATTGCCGACAAACTGGGCGCAGCCATTGGCGCATCACGCGCTGCGGTTGATGCCGGATATGCTCCGAACGACTGGCAGGTCGGTCAAACCGGCAAAGTTGTTGCACCGCAGCTATACATTGCTGTAGGCATTTCGGGTGCTATTCAGCACCTTGCCGGCATGAAGGACAGCAAGGTCATCGTTGCAATCAACAAGGACGAAGAAGCGCCGATCTTCTCGGTGGCGGATTACGGCCTTGTCGGTGACCTTTTCGAAGCCCTTCCCGCACTGGCGAGTGAACTCGACAAATAATCTGATCCCGATTAGGGTCAAAGCAATGCATACTGTTGTTTTGACCCTAGGGGACGAGTGGGGAACAAATGGCTTCGTTGGAAGATATCAAAACCATTGGCGTAATTGGCGCCGGTCAAATGGGCAATGGCATTGCCCATGTGATCGCACTTGCCGGTTACGACGTCCGAATTCTAGACATCTCGCAGGACGCCCTTGATAAGGCGCTTGGCCTGATGGACAAGAACATGGACCGTCAGGTCAAAAAAGAACTGATTACCGCAGCGCAAAAAGATTCCGCACTTGCGCGGGTCTCAACCGGAACGGAATACAGCTTCCTTTCGGACTGCGATCTGGTGATCGAAGCGGCAACCGAAAATGAAGAGATCAAGAAACAGATCTTCAAGGCGCTTTGCCCGGTTCTTGGCCCCGAAGCCATCATCGCAACCAACACTTCGTCGATCTCGGTGACGCGTCTGGCATCCTATACGGACCGCCCGGCGAAATTCATGGGCATGCACTTCATGAACCCGGTGCCGCTGATGAAGCTGGTGGAACTGATCCGCGGCATTGCCACGGATGAAACCACCTATCGCACCATTCATGAATTGACCAAAAAACTGGGCAAAGACACGGCAAGTGCCGAAGATTTCCCGGCTTTCATCGTCAACCGTATCCTTCTTCCGATGATCAACGAGGCGATCTACACGCTTTATGAAGGTGTGGGGAACGTCGAATCCATCGATACCGCAATGCGTCTGGGTGCAAACCACCCGATGGGTCCGCTGCAACTGGCAGACTTTATCGGTCTGGATACCTGTCTTTCGATCATGCATGTGCTGCATGATGGTCTGGCCGACACCAAGTATCGCCCGTGCCCGCTTCTGGTCAAATATGTCGAAGCAGGCTGGCTTGGCCGCAAGGTTGGCCGCGGTTTCTATGATTACAGCGGTGATGAGCCGGTCCCGACCCGCTAGGGACTGCTTTAAAACATTCGCATTTTCAAATTAAAGCCGCTGTTTTGTTCAGCGGCTTTTTTTGTTGCAATCAGACCGCCAACCATCTGGAATAAGGTCCGTTAAAACCCGCACGGATGGAATGCGGGACAAAATGACAAAAGAAGTCTGGAGGCCGTCCGAAAATGTATCTCGGAATTGATGTCGGCACATCGGCCGTCAAGGCATTGCTGATTGACGAACACTCGGCCACGGTTGCCGAGACAGATATTCCTTTGTCGGTATCAAATCCCCACCCGTTCTGGAGCGAACAGAACCCCGATGACTGGTGGGACGCGACATTGCGCGCGATTGATGCCCTGCACCATCAAAATCCGGGTGCTGTTGCCGCCACCCGCGCAATTGGCCTGTCCGGACAGATGCATGGCGCGACTTTGCTTGATGAAAATGACAAACCGTTGCGCCCGGCAATTCTGTGGAATGACGGCCGTGCAAAGGCCGAGTGTGACAAACTTGATGCCATGCTGCCCGATCTCGGGACAAGGGCCGGTGTCGCGACCATGCCGGGCATGACCGCACCAAAAATGCTTTGGCTGCAAAAGCATGAACCCGATATCTTTGCCAAAGTACGCACCATCCTGCTGCCCAAGGACTATATCCGGTTTTGCCTGTCTGGTGACAAGGTGACGGAAATGTCTGATGCGGCCGGGACCTTGTGGCTTGATGAAGAAAGTCGCAGCTGGAACAGGGCGGCGATCGATGCCTGCGGGCTTTCGATGGACCAAATCCCCGAACTGGTCGAAGGATCGGACATTACCGGAACTTTGCGGGCCGAACTTGTCAAACGCTGGGGCATGAAGGGTGACGTCATCATTGCCGGTGGCGGGGGTGATGCCGCGACCGGCGGCATTGGTGTTGGCGCCGTCAGTCACGGTGACGGGTTCATATCGCTTGGCACATCGTCACAGATTTTTGTCGCATCGGACAAATACCGCCCAAAACCCGAAGAACTTCTGCACAGCTTCACCCATGCCATTCCGGCCCACTGGTTCCAGATGGCCGTTCTGCTGAACGGGGCCAGTTGCCTGCAATGGGCGGCAAAGTTGCTTGGCGAAAGTGATATCGGCGGCTTGCTGAAACGGGTTGAGGCCCAGCATCATAAGCCCGCCGATATTGTCTTTCTGCCCTATCTGAACGGGGAACGGACACCGCATAACAATCCCTATGCGCGCGGGGTGTTTTTTGGCCTGGGCAGTGACACATCGCGCGAAGCCATGGTGCAATCGGTTCTCGAAGGGGTGGCCTTTGCGCTGAGTGACGCACAATCGCGTCTGCATGCCGCCGGGACCCGCTGTGCCCTGCCCGGTGTGATTGGTGGCGGTGCAAGAAGCCGTTACTGGATCCAGTTGATATCCGATATCATGGGCACCCCCCTTGCCCGTTATGAAGGTGCTGCCAAAGGACCGGCATTCGGTGCCGCACGTCTGGCGCGACTGGCCCTGACACAGGAAGCAGTCGAAGATGTATGCCTGAAACCGGTTATCGAAGAAATTATCGAACCGGACACATCACGACACACATCCTATCAGCCGCGCTTTGCAAAGTTCCGCAGGCTTTATAACGCATTGGCCGATGAGTTTACGCCCGATTGAAAATGACCTTCCCGACGCACCAACCGCACATATTTCCAAAGACGCCCGCGATCATGAGTAAATTAATCCCCCGCCTTCTTTAAACCAATGATTTAACACCAACATTAGTACGAGTATTAATTTTCGACCATTTGGATAGTCCATGAGTATTGCAGTTGTCGGAAGCTCGAACATTGATTTCGCAGCACGCGTAGCCAAGCTTCCGAAACCGGGTCAGACCGTCCCGGCAAAGGAATATATCTCGGGCCCCGGGGGCAAGGGATGTAACCAGGCGCTGGCCATCGCACGTCTTGGCGTTTCCCCCGTTTTCATATCAAAGATTGGTGACGATGCACTTGGCCGGCAACTGGTGACCAGCCTTGCCGCCGAAGGCATCGATACCAGCCACCTGATCATTGCCGATGCCGCACAGACGGGGACGGCCCTGATTTCAATTGATGAAGCCGGTGAAAACATGATCACGGTCGTTGGCGGTGCCAACATGACGATGACCCGTGGCGATTTGCATGAAAAACAGGATTATCTGCGCGACTGCGACTATTTGCTCCTGCAACTTGAATGCCCGGTCGTCGCTGTCGATTGCGCGATCAAATATGCGCGTGAAGGCGGGGCAAAAATCATGCTTGATCCCGCCCCCGTACCCGATCATATGGTGATGCGCGATCTTTTGGCGCTGACCGATATCGTCACCCCCAACAGCACCGAATGCCGCGCCATGACGGGCATCGAACCGGTTGATGAAGCCAGCGCAAAGAAGGCCGCAAAGGTCCTTCATGACATGGGCCCCAAAACCGTGATCATTAAAATGGGGCGTCAAGGCGCCTATTATTCAACACCCGACATGTCGGGGTTGGTCGCGTCTTTTACCGTCAGTGCCATTGATACGGTCGGTGCGGGGGATTGCTTTAATGCCGGACTTGCGGTTGCCCTGCATAGCGGGCAAGCCCTTCCTGATGCCGTGCGGTTTGCATGTGCGACCGGCGCACTGGCAACCACCCGCAACGGGGCCGGCGATGCCGCCCCCACCCTTGATCAGGTTCTTGCCTTGCTGGAACCAGGAAGCTGATGACGGCTTGCGGTTCTGAAATCAGGATGTCTGTTCGATCAGATCGCTAAAATAGGAAATGACATCGGGGGCATCCCAGCGCGCGATGCCTTCAAGCTTGCCGCGCACCACACCGTGACCATCAATCACGAAACTGGTCGGAAGACCGCGCGCCCCCATTTTGCGGGCGGTTGCCCCGCGCGGGTCAAGAACCACATCCAGATTGTCGATTCCATTCTTTTCAAAGAATTCCGTAACGGCAGCCGCCCCGCCGCGATCCTGACTAAGGGCAAGAACACGGAACGGCTTTCCATCCATTTCCGCAGCCAGCCGGTCAAGTTCCGGCATTTCCTTGACACAAGGCACACACCAGGTCGCCCACAGATTTACCAGAATAACCTGACCTTTCAGTTGGTTAAGCTGTTTTTCATCGCCATTTTCATCGACAAAGGTAACGCCATCGGGCAAAGAACCATCATCAGACGGCGCCACCATCTTTGAAAGTTCTTGTGGTAATTGCGTATCTGCAAAGGCAGGGGTTGCATAAATGCCCGATATGGCGACAATCACGCCAAGTTTTACGTAACGAAGCAAAGCCTTCACAACACCCACCTTCCAATACTGCGGATCAAGATGACCGATCAAAACGCTACCGACCAGAAAAACGCCAACTCCCTGTGGGGAGGTCGCTTTGAAGCAGGACCGTCTGCCATCATGGAAGAAATCAATGCTTCCATCGGCTTTGACAAGCGCCTTTATGCCCAGGACATCCAGGGTTCCAAAGCCCACTGCGCGATGCTGGTCAAGCAGAACATCATCCCCGCAGAAGATGGCGAAAAGATAACCAATGGTCTAGACCAGATCCTTCAAGAAATCGAGAGCGGTCAGTTCAAGTTTTCGAGCGCACTTGAAGACATTCACATGAATGTCGAAAGCCGCCTGCGGGAACTGATCGGACCGGCGGCCGGTCGCCTGCATACTGCACGTTCGCGTAACGATCAGGTCGCAACCGATTTCAAACTGTGGGTCCGTGATGTTGCCCTTGCCGATCTCGAAGCCGGCCTTAAGGGACTTCAGGAAGCCCTGATTTCACAGGCTGAAACCCATGCTGAAACCATCATGCCGGGCTTCACCCATCTTCAGGCGGCCCAGCCGGTGACTTTTGGCCATCATCTTCTGGCCTATGTTGAAATGTTTGGTCGCGACCGTGGTCGTGTGGCCGATTGCCGGACGCGTGTGAATGAAAACCCGCTGGGGTCCGCGGCCCTTGCCGGGACGCCCTATCCAATTGACCGTCACCTGACGGCAAGTACGCTTGGCTTTGATCGCCCGACGGCGAACTCGCTTGATGCGGTATCGGATCGTGACTTTGCACTGGAATATCTGAACGCGGCATCGATTGCCGCCATGCATCTGTCGCGCCTGGCCGAGGAAATGGTTATCTGGTGTTCGGCACAGTTCCGCTTTATCGGGATGTCCGACAAGTTTTCGACCGGTTCATCCATCATGCCGCAGAAACGCAACCCGGATGCCGCCGAGCTGATCCGGTCGAAAATCGGCCGTATTGTTGGCTGCTATAATTCCCTGATGCTGTCGATGAAGGGGCTTCCGCTGGCCTATTCCAAGGACATGCAGGAAGACAAGGAACCGGTATTCGAGGCCCACGATCATCTGGGTCTGTGCGTTGCTGCCATGACCGGCATGGTTGCCGACATGAAGGTCTATGCCGATAACATGCGCGCAGCTGCCGGTGCCGGGTACACCACCGCAACCGATCTTGCTGACTGGCTTGTTGCCGAACTTGGCATGCCGTTCCGTGACGCCCACCATGTGGTTGGCGCGACCGTGAAACTGGCAGAGTCCAAAGGGTGCGATCTTGATCAGCTTTCCCTTGAAGATCTTCAGGGGATCGAGCCGAAAATCACCAATGCGGTATATGACGTCCTGACTGTCGAAGCATCGGTCGCCGCCCGCCAGAGCTTTGGCGGAACTGCACCGGTTCGCGTCAAGGAATCCGTCAAGGCAGCAAAGGAAAGGTTTCTGAAATGACCCCCGCCTTGCTTAAACGCGGCACCGTGATCACACTGGCAATCATGCTTGGTCTTTCGGTGGCGGCTTGCGGCAAAAAAGGCCCGCTCGAACCGCCAACCGATAAAGGTTATGAATATCCAAGGGACTACCCGGCGCAATGAACCACTTTGAATATATTAATGGCGTGCTTCACGCCGAAGGTGTCTCGATCCCGGAAATGGCAGAAAAAGTCGGCACGCCGTTTTTCTGTTATTCGACCGCGACGCTTGAACGCCACTACAATGTCTATGCCGATGCGTTCGAGGGGCTTGATGCCACCGTCTGCTTTGCGGTCAAGGCGAACTCGAACCAGGCGGTTCTCAAGACCCTCGCCAATCTTGGCGCTGGTGCTGATGTCGTCTCGGTTGGCGAGATGCGCCGTGCGCTGCGCGCCGGTATTGATCCCGCCAAGATCATCTTTTCGGGTGTGGGCAAAGCCGACGCCGAAATGCGCGAAGCCCTTGAAGCCGGTATCGCGCAGATCAATGTCGAAAGCATCCCGGAACTGGTCGAACTTAACCGTGTTGCCATCGACATGGGAACAAAGGCACGCATTGCATTGCGCATCAACCCGCATGTCGATGCCAAAACCCACGAAAAGATCGCAACCGGCAAGGCCGAAAACAAGTTTGGCATCGACTGGACCCGTGCGATTGAAGTGTACCGGGATGCTGCGGCCATGGACGGTATCGAGGTTACCGGCATTGCCATGCATATCGGATCCCAGTTGACCGACCTGACCCCCTTCCGCGAGGCATTTACCCGCCTTGCCGATCTGGTCGAACAGCTTCGTTCCGAAGGCATTGAAATCCGCAATCTTGATCTTGGTGGCGGTCTTGGCATTGCCTATCAGGGTGAAACACCGCCGCTTCCAGATGCTTATGGGCAGATGGTGCGCGAAACGGTCGGTCATCTTGGTTGCCACATCACCCTTGAACCGGGCCGCCTGATTGCCGGCAATGCCGGGATCATGGTGTCACGCGTCATGTATATCAAAGACGGCGAAGCAAAACGCTTTGTCATCCTTGATGCCGCAATGAATGACCTGATCCGTCCGACGCTTTACAGCGCCTACCACGAAATCATCCCGGTTGATGAACAGGGCGAAGATGACGTGCAGGCGACCGTGGATGTCGTTGGTCCGGTTTGCGAAACCGGTGACACCTTTGGCAAGGATCGCAAACTTCCTGATGACCTGAAGGCCGGTGATCTGGTTGCGGTCATGTCGGCTGGTGCCTATGGCGCGGTGATGTCATCGACCTATAACACCCGTGCATTGACGCCGGAAGTTCTGGTCAAGGGCAACAATTTTGCGATTGTCCGCCCGCGTCAGGAAATCGATCAGCTGATCAATATGGATCAGATTCCGGCCTGGCTTGGAAACTCATAAGCCATAAGACCGGTCCTGAAACACATCCGGGTGGTCCGTTGATTGCGGACCACCCTTTTTATTTCTGCCACACCTTCGGGAATAGCTTGACCCGTCCTGCCAAAACCCCAAGTTTTAAAGGGTAGCATTGCGATTAATCTCGCAACTTTTGGCAATCAGGGACGACCGGTCGCATGTCGTTGATACCACCCTATCCCGGAATGGAACGCCATGTGCGCAGAACGCGCATGGTCATGATATGGGAAGCGGCCTGGCCCTGTCTGATCCCGTCATTATCGATTGTGCTTCTGACCGGTGGATTGACGCTTACCGGGACGTTCGAGTTTTTGCCGGCCACCGGTCATATCATGTTGCTGTCGATTTTGTCGGTCGTCACCATGATTGCCGCAGTCGCCCCGTGGCGGAATTTCCGCTGGCCAACAAGACGCGATATCCTGCACCGGCTTGAAATCGAAAACGGGCTTTCAAACAACCCGTTGCAAAGTCTTGAAGATCATATTGATGAAACAGATGATCCGCTGACCAGTTTCCTGTGGCAACGCCAGTTGGGTCTGCATGAAAGGACGCTGGGGCAGCTTCGCCTGCCGCGGCCGATCCCGGCACTGACCCGCATTGACCGTTTCGGGCTGACCGCCATTCCCGTTTTATTGATCTTTGTCGGGCTGCTTGCCGGTCACGACCATATATCCGAACGGTTTTCAAAGGCGTTCAGCCCCTTGCAACGCCTTGGTGCCGCGGACTTTAGTGCGACACTCTGGGTCACCCCGCCGGCCTATACCGGACAGGTGCCACGCGTATTGCGATTTAATGCAGTTTCATCTGACGGCGGGACGACTTCATCTTCAAGTGATACGGACACCACCCCAACGACCGAAAGCAAGGTCATTGCGGTCAAGGTCCCGGTTGGATCAACACTTGATGGCAGCATTTCCAGCATCTGGCAGCCAACCCTGACCGCGCCGGACGGGGCACGCGACTTCACCGAAAGCAGTGAAAACAGCTATGTTCTGTCAACAGCAATCGAACAATCCGGTGAGTGGCGCATATCTGTCTGGGGCAATGACCGGCTGACCCTGAATATCGAACTGGTGCCGGACAAGGCACCAAACCTTTCCTTTGTCAGTTCACCCGCCATTACCCGGCGCGACCATGTCCGGCTGGATTATACGGCCAATGATGATTATGGCTTGGCGAAGCTTGATCTTGTAATCACGCCCGCCCCCGATGACGGGTCATATGACCAGTATGGCCCGATTGAAAAGATCGTGATTGATGTTCGCGGCGAAGGCATCAGCCAAACAGCCATGCCCACCCGTATTGAAGGACCACGTTTCATCGATCTTGTTGCACATCCCTGGGCGGGATTGCCGGTCAATATCCAGCTGGTGTCGCAAGACAATGCCGGTCAAACCGGACAAAGCGACATCAGGTCCTTGATGTTGCCCGAACGCGAATTCACCCATCCGGTTGCGCAAAAGCTGATTGCCATCCGACGCGGGCTATTACGTTATCCCGAGCGCGCACTTGAAATGCACCAGGCGATCTTGCCAATCCTTTATGCCCCACAGGCCTTCAATGGGCATATCGGAGTGTTTCTTGCATTGTCGGTTGCCGAAAACCGGCTGGCGGCAAATCTGCATGACCGTGCTGTTCATCAGGATGTCGCGGGCCTTCTTTGGCACATTGCAGAAGAGGTCGAGCGGGGCAGTTACGGCATTGCCGAACGCAACCTGATGGAGGCCGAGGAACGGCTGCTTGAAGCGTTACAAAACCCCGATATCACCGAAACCGAGATTGCCCGCCTGATCGAGGAATACCGTCAGGCGCTGAACGAATATCTGGCCGCATTGACCCGCGAAAGTCCCCAGATGGGCGAAGATCAGCCCGAAGCATCTGCCACCCTCGAACAGCAGGATCTTTCGCGTATCATTGATCAGATTGATGCCCTGATGCGGGCCGGTGCGCGTGATCAGGCACGCCAACTGATTGATCGCCTGCGCGAACTGGTCGAAAACATGCAGGTCACCACTGGCGAAGGCGGCATGGACATCACGTCCACCCTGCGCGAAATGCTTGATGGGATGCGTGATCTGGCGCGCCGCCAACAGGACCTTATGAACCAGGGCGACAATTCATCAGCCCAATCTGGCCCGGTTCCACGTGCCAATCAGCAACAGGGTCTTGCCGATGATGCCACCGACATCATGAACAGTCCGGGTATCAACCAGTTTGGTGATGTCAGCGGCATGAATACGGTCATTGATGCCATGCGCGGGGCTGCAGATGCGCTTGGACATAACCGCTCACACGAGGCATTGCAGTTCCAAAGACAGGCGATGGAAGCCTTGCAACAGGGCATTGGCGAGATCAGCCGTGCACTTGAAGGTCTGAGCCAGATGGCCCCGATGCTCGAAGATTTGGAAGGAACCGGCCGCCGGGACCCGTTGGGCCGCCCGGTCGGTGGCGATGGCACCACCATCATTCCCGATGTGAATACCCTGGAACGGGCATGGCGCATCCTTCAGGAATTGCGCCGCCGGTCCGGTGATCCCGATCGCCCGCAAATCGAACAGGAATATATCGACAGATTGCTGAAACGGTTCTGAGCGTTACCGCCCGCCAACAAGAACCAAGGACCCCAGACACAAAAAAGGCAGCGTATGACAACGCTGCCTTTTGATTTGATCGATCGGGTTCCTTACGGCTCGACCGCTTCGCGCGGATCAAGGAAGGTAACCTGCAACCGGGTTGCCGTCGGGTTTGGACGACGGATTTTGGTTTCAACCGTCAGGCTCTCGCCAACCGGCAACATTTGCTGTTCCATCGGCATTTCAGCACCGGCGGGTACTTTGGATTCGTCATAGATCAGCGGAACCTTTTTGCGCTGGACCACACGATCAAGCGGATCAAGCAGCTCGATCAGAAGATAGGGCAGTACGCGCGGTTCTTCGCTGATATTGACGATCTCGGCACGGACGACCAGAACATCAACACCGTCTTCATCTTCACGGGTCGGCGGCAATTCCCGGATATCAAGGCCTTCGCCAACATGGGGCACATCAAGTCCGATCATGTCATAGACCTTGGCAACCGGTGGCCACAGATTGATTAGGTAATCCTTGGCAAAATAGCCACCCGCACCAATGCCGCCAATCAGCAGCAGGAAGATGATCCAGCCAACGATACCCTTTTTCTTTTTGGGTTCGGGCTTGGGATTATTGCGAATCAGCTGCTGGGGAATGGGCGGCGGATCAGGGATCTTGTCCGCTTCTTCAAATCCGGGATCAACTTGTCCCCCACCCATCTGGTCGGCATTGAAGTCCGCACCAAGCGAGCCTTCCTGATTGAAGGGTGGCGGAAGATCATTTTCCGGTGCTGCGGGCTGTGGCGCAGGCTTCTTTGCCCCCGGCGGGTCCTGATGCCAGCTATTGCCGCAGCTTTTACAGCGCACGGTTCGGCCTTTTGGACCGATTGCTTCTGTTTTAACTGAGTATTTCTTTGAACACTCTGGGCAAGTAATGATCATTGCAAACCTGGCATTTCGATGACAGCGGCATCAAACATCGGGGACAACAAAGCATGCACGACTGACGATCCCCCAATCACGTCAGCAGTGAATTACACTATATGTAAATAGCCGCGATTTAACAGACTGTTAAGTACAGATAACAGAAGCTGCCCGGATTTGGGTGTCTAATCGTTGCCTAATTGCTGCGAACATGGCATCCGAAAGCATACGAAATCCGGGTAAACCGATTTGGTCATTTCCGATATTGTCATGGCAAACGTGAATTCCAACCGTGCCAGACCATAGAGAAACCCTTGATCATTTGCCCCGGCACACGCCAATGTAGACCGTCATTCTGCCAGATGGAGCACCGATTTTGACCGAAGTTGTCAGTTTCAGGAATGTCGGGGTCCGATACGAATCCGGGCCGGAAATTTTGCGCGACCTGAATTTTTCTTTGGGTCGTGGCAGTTTCCATTTCCTGACCGGGGCTTCCGGGGCGGGCAAATCGACGCTGATGCGACTTTTATATCTGGCGTTGCGTCAAACCCGTGGCGAAATCAATATTTTCGGTCGCGACAATATCCGCATCCCGCGCGAAGAACTGCCTGCGATTCGCCGAAAAATCGGCGTCGTTTTTCAGGACTTCCGGCTAATCAATCACCTGACGACCTTTGAAAACGTTGCCTTGCCGTTAAGGGTCGCCGGGGTTGAGGATCTGCAAATCCGCAAAAACGTGACCGAACTTCTCGAATGGGTCGGTTTGGGCGATCATATCAATGCCCAACCATCGCGTCTTTCGGGTGGTCAACAACAGCGTGTCGCCATCGCTCGCGCCGTGATCGGCCGTCCAGCCCTGTTGCTGGCCGATGAGCCGACCGGGAACGTCGACGACCGAATCGCCATGCGGTTGCTATATCTGTTTGAAGAACTGAACAAACTGGGCACCACTGTTCTGATCGCCACCCATAACCGGCAACTGGTCAGGCGATTTGGCCATACGCAGTGGCTTCTCGAAGGTGGCACCCTTCACGATGTCACCCACAGCGGCTGACGATCTGAACGACAAGATCAAACCGATCAACAGGACCAAACGACGATCATGGCATTTCGTGCACATCCATCGCATCTACCGCTTGAAAGCGATTCATCCTCGCGCTTTTTGCCGAGCATCGTCGCCCTGATGGTTGCCTTGCTGACTTTTTCGATTGTTGGCCTGGCAGCCCTGCATGACAGCGTTGGTCAATGGTCTGGCCAGATCGAAGGCAGCCTGTCCATTCAGGTCCCGCCAACCGAACTTGCCAACCGCTCACCTGATGAACGTGAACAGGCGCTGCAAAATACCGTTGATGCAATTATTGATGATGTTTCCGACATGCCCGGCATCGCCCGGATCGAGGAACTCAGCCCTGATACGATGGCGGCCTTGCTTGAGCCGTGGCTTGGCCCGGATGAAGTTGTCAGCGAACTTCCCATCCCGCGCATTATCGAAATCACCCCCGAAACCGGGTTCAATTACGACGCGCTTGAAAGCCGCCTTGGCGTCATTGCGCCCGAGGCGGTTCTTGATGATCATCGCATCTGGATCGAACGCATTGCCGATGTCGCCTTCTCGGTCGAACTTGCCTTGTCGCTGCTGATTGTTGTGCTGTTCGGGGCCACCATGCTTTCGGTGGTTTTTGCAACCCGTTCGGGCCTTTCGATCCATCACCGGATCATTGAATTGCTGCATCTGATCGGGGCGCAGGATGGCTATATCGCCAAACAGTTCGGACGCCATAACCAGCGACTGGCGTTTTTCGGGGCCTTGATCGGCCTTCTGATTGCCCTTCCTGTATCGGCCCTGATTGCCTGGCTTGGTCTGCGGGCTGGCTGGCCGATACCATCACTTGTCCTTAGCCCGACTTTCATTGCGCTGATTGTGGCCATTCCCTTTATCGTTGCGATGGTGGCCGGGATCACAGCAACACGCACGGTTCTTCGTGTATTGCACCGAATGTTGTAACCCGCCGCCCGGCTCCGTATAGTCCGTTTGTAGAGCTGCTTCCCTTTTGGGATCATGGCCTTGGCCACCTCAGGAGACCCGAACACATGCCCGCGCACTGCTATCCAGGCTCGCATTCATGAATAAGCCACCGCTCAGCGTGCAGCACCGTCGCCGGTTCCGCCGGTTTCGTTTTCTGCTTTCAATGTTGATTGTATGTGCACTGGTGTGGGCTGCCGGGTTTGTCTGGTATGTCAGTTCGATCCCGGTTTCCGTCGAAAATACCGATCAGCATACCGATGCCATTGTTGTTCTGACCGGGGGCAGTGAACGCCTTTCGGAAGGGCGTCGTTTGCTGACCCGTGGCATGGCCGACAAGCTTTTCATTTCCGGTGTGTATCGCGGTGTTGAAGTTGATGAACTTCTGTCGGTCGGAAAGTCGGACCCGCGACTGATATCCTGTTGTGTGGTTCTGGGGCATGTCGCCGAAAACACGCGCGGCAACGCACTGGAAACAGCGGTCTGGGTCTATGAGGAAGGGTATAAAAGCCTTCGCATTGTGACCGCGAACTATCACATGCCGCGATCGATGCTTGAATTCAAAAGTCTGATGCCCGATGTCGAGATCATCCCGCACCCGGTCTTTCCCGATAATGTCAAAATCGATAACTGGTGGCGGTTCCCGGGAAGCACGGCGCTGATTGCCAGTGAATTCAACAAATATATGTTTGCCAGCCTGCGCAATACGCTGTTGCAATGGTTGCCCGATGGCAATCATCCGGGCTTGCGCGGTCCCGGTGATGCATCCCCCGCCCCACAGGATTATTCCGCATCGAATGCAACAGGCAAAGGCAGTTGAACAATCGGCATTTTCCGATTGCAATATAGCTGTTACAAAGCAGTAAATATCAAGATCATGTAAGTGGGTTTAGACCCAAGGCGTATGAAGGACTTTTCTGTATGAGAACCCTCCGCGCGTTACTGTTTAACGTGTTGTTTTTCGGTGGAACGGCGATTTTGTGCCTCAGCCTGATCCCGTTAATGTTGTTTGGGCGCAAGGCCAACCAGTTTGTCGGTCATGCCTGGTGTCGGCTGGTGCAGTTCATGCTGCGCTATTCGGTTGGCATGCGCAAACGCATTACCGGACTGGAAAACCTGCCGGATGGTCCCTGTATTCTGGTGGCAAAGCATCAATCAGCGTGGGAAACCCTGACCTTCCATACCGTGGTTACCGATCCGGCCTATATCCTGAAAAAGGAACTGACGAAAATTCCGGTTTTTGGACAGTTCCTGACACTTTCAGGGCAAATTGCCGTTGACCGTTCGGCAGGTGGATCTGCCCTTAAGGACATGATCAAAGGTGCCGCCGAAGCACTGGCAGAAAACCGCCAGGTGGTGATTTTCCCGGAAGGGACGCGAACACCGCCGGGTTCCGACCGCCCGTACCATCCGGGTATCTATGCGCTGTATAAGGCGTTCCCGCAATATAAGGTGATACCTGTTGCGTTGAATTC
The DNA here is from genome assembly GCF_047125595.1 of Thalassospira sp. MIT121401. NCBI lineage: Bacteria > Pseudomonadati > Pseudomonadota > Alphaproteobacteria > Rhodospirillales > Thalassospiraceae > Thalassospira > Thalassospira sp. MIT121401. The sequence continues at coordinate 968,702 of NZ_CP138926.1, read as the reverse complement.
CGGCATGTTCTGGGGGCGTCACAGCTTCATGAAATATGGCGGCAAGGTCACGATGGAATTCATGAAGCCGATCGAACCCGATCTTGATCGCAAGACCTTTATGAAAGAAATCAAGAACCGCATCGATACCCGTACCCGGGAACTCGAAGCCGAAGCACAGCAGGAATTCAACCTGCCGATGCTGACATCCGATGACATTGCCGCGGGAAAGGCCGATCAGGCGGCTGCCAAACAGCAAGACACCCTTTCGGACAAGGCATCCTGATCCGGTTTGGGCATGGCTGAAATCCACCACAGCCCGCCCAACCGATACAGCCACATCAGATACAGACCCAACAAATAAAAGGCCGGTGATATTCGTCACCGGCCTTTTTGGCTGAACACGGATCGCGATCCGTGCGGTCTATTTTTTGCGGCGCGTCGCCTGCCAGATGCCAAAGGCAATCAGAACAATTCCGCCCAGATGATACATATGCAATTCTTCCCCAAGGAAGATGATCGCAAGCACACTGGCAAAGACCGGCATCAGATACAGGAAGACCCCGGCATTGGCCGGACCAACCACCGAAACGCCCTTGTTCCAGAACAGATACCCAAGGAAGGCCGGCCCCGCACCGATATAGAAAATCTTGAGCATGTCCGGCCATGCCGGATCAAGATGGGTAAAGAACGGTTCCCCATCAATCAGGATCGACCAGATATAAAGCGGCGTCAAAAAGCACAAGCCGACCAGCGCGGAAACGAAGACAAGGCTCAGCGGATGAACACCCTTGGGCGCACGTTTCAGCAGCATGGAATAGGCGGCCCACACCATCGCCGAAATCATCGCAAACACATCGCCCGAAACGAAATCCATCCGCGCAAAGACCGAAAGGTCCCCTTTGGCAATGATGGTAGCCGTTCCGGCACCGGCGACAAGAACACCGACCCATTGCCCAAGCTTGGGCTTGTCAGCACTGAGTACTGCGGCAAACAACAACACCCAGACCGGGGTTGTCGCATTCAAAAGGCCGGTATTGACCGCCGTCGTGTTATAGGCCGCCAGATAAATCACGACCGAAAACAGGAACACGCCGGTAAAGCCGATCAGGAACATCGACATTTTGTGCTGTGCCATCAGCTTGAGGTCGCGGCGCAAATATTTAAAGCAGACCGGGAACAGCATCACGGCTGCCACGACCCAGCGCCAGAATGACAGTGCTTCAAACGGCACAGTCGCATTGACACCGCGCGCCACCACATGGTTCGACCCCCACATCATCGCGCAGGCAATCAGCATCAGATATGCGACCGTCATCGGGGTATGATCACCAGCCGAACCGGTTGTTGCTGTCGCAGAGCCCTGTGTAAGATTATTCCCCTGCGCCATCAGATACCGGCCCCCATATTGATCTCACCATATTCGCGCCGAACCAGATCCATCAGATCATGCAAGGGCGGGTCGACAATGCCCATCTCGTCAAGATGTTGCACAGTATTTTCAAGATATTCCAGATTGGGACCAACATTGCCGTGTGCAGCAACAATGATCTCAACAGCCGTACGCACCGGAAGATTGCCTGCATATTGCTGATGGGTCGGATCGGCGACATAGGTATGCGCAATCACGGTACGACCATCATCAAGTTCGACTTCAACGTCGGCCGGAATATAGGTATTGGTTACAAGTTCCCGTTCATCGAGATACGCCTTGACCGCGTTCCAGTTTTCCGGCGCGATACGAAATGCATTCCCGACACACTCGCCCCCGGCATTCAGGCCAAGAACAAGCCCCGGATTTTCGGGCGTTCCGCGATAATGATGGGAATAGATGCAGAATGACCGGTGATAGCCACGCAACAATGCACGCGACCGTTCGGTAAATTCAAAACCGGGCCGCCACAACAGCGACCCATACCCAAAGACCCATCTTTCTTCGTGCTGAACCAAAATTTCCTCCGGCGACAAGACCTTCCTGCCAGTGCACGCGCCTGTTTACAGCGTCTTGCAAGCATCTGGTCAGCAAGGAAGGTGACCCTAATCATTTTCGACTTGTTTGAAAACAGCCGAGCACAAAAGAAATGGCTTTCTTTGCCGACCCTGAAAGCAGCCCCGAGATACAAACACCCCGACCGGGTCAAATCACCGGTCGGGGTGCCATGTTTGGGCTGAAATCGGGACCAGGTTATCCCAGCTAGCTTTGTGACGCCGCCTTTTGCCGCCCCTGAAGAACCATGCGCACAATCAGGAACCCGGAAAGGCCCAGCATGATTACCGCGATTGGCGATTTCAGAAGGAAGAGCGCATCACCACCACTGGCGGTGAATGCGCCGCGGATCAATTGCTCAAGGGCCGGGGCCAACAAGAACCCGATCACGAATGGCAACGTTGAAACCTGAAGCCGTCTGATCAGATAACCGATGACGGCAAATACCAGTGCCGTACCCAGACCACGATACCCGCCATCCTGAACATAGGCAGCTGTCAGCGAAACCAGCAAGATCAGCGGCATGACGATATCTTTGGGGATGCGGGCCATATGCACCAGGAAGCGCATGACAAACCCGCCAAAGGTCCAGTTGAAGATATTACCCATCACCATCAGCGTGAACAGCCCGAATGCCATGACCAGATCCTTGTTCATGATCATGCCATAGCCGTCAATTTCCTTGATCTCGGTGAATTTGAACACTGATGGACCAAACGAGAAATCGCCAATCGTCTCGACCGCAAGGATCAGAAACACAGCGGCGAAATTCCCCGGAATGCCCAAGCTCATCACCGGAATAAGGTTGGCACCCGATACTGCGGAATTGGCGGCCTCGGTTGCAACCACGCCTTCGGGCGTGCCTTTGCCGAATTCGTCGGGCTTTTTGGAAAGACGCTTGGCCGTGTCATAGGAAAGCGTTGCCGCCGTCGTGGTTCCGATGCCCGGCAGGGCACCGATGACAGTCCCGATGCTTGCCGAACGCAGGATTGCCGGCATCATTCGCAACCGTTCCGCCCATGTGAGCGGCGGCCCCATTTCAGGCGTTTGGGGCAAGCTTTCACGCGCCTTTCGGGCGCGCGACATGTTTTCAACACTGATCAGAACTTCTGAAAGAACCAGAACGCCGAGGACCGCCGACGTCAAAGGCACGCCGGAACCAAGACCATCAAGGCCAAGGGTCAGACGCACACCATTCCCCGAAAGCGTTGTACCAACCAGTGACAGCAGCATCCCCAAAAGCCCGCCAAGCAATCCTTTAAGCGGAGCATTCCCGACAACGGCCGCCATGAAACAAAGCGACAGGATAATCAGGGCCGACTTTTCCGGAAGGTCGAGAACACGTTCAACCGCCACCGCAAATACGGGTGCGGCTACAAACAGCACGATGTCGGAAAAGCTGTCGCCCATGACCGATGCAAAATGGCTGGTCTGGATGGCCTTGCGGGCCTGACCTTTTTGCGCCATCGGATAACCGTCAGCGGTCGTCAGGAACGCATCGGGCGTGCCTGGCGTATTAAACAGGATGGCCGGCACAGCACCGCCAACCGTCGCCCCCTTCATCAGACCGACAAGACAGCCCAAAACCGGCAGCAATGCTTCGTTCGAATAGCCAAAAACAGATGTCAAAACCGGCAAGGCAAGCGCAAGCGCAAATGGCCCGCTCAGCCCCGGAATGGCACCAAAGAAGATCCCCGATATAATTCCGGTCAGAACCATCAGGACCGGCATCAGCCAGAACTGTCCATCGGCATCAAAGAACACCGAATGGATGCCCAGCCCGATATATTGAAACGCCAATTCCATGATCGTTCCTTAAAGATTGCGGTTGGGCGGCAGCGACACGTCTTCGAGCAGGCCGTTAAAGACGAGAATCAAAAACAGCACGGTCAAAAGACAGATCAGCACATCACGCCAACGCAGACGATGCCGGGTCATGAAAACAAAGCCGCAGGTAATCACCATTCCGCCCAGGAAGAAGCCAGCGACATTGATCGGGAACGTGGTGGAAACCGCGCGATAAGACGAAATGACACCAAGGCCAAGACCGTTCCACGCCCATACCAGCGCCGGGCCGGTATTGGACATGAAGAACAACCCGACAAAAGTCAGCAACAGGAACTGCACCAGGAAAAAGATATTGGCGCCCGTGATTTCACCTGTCGGTTCCCCGGCATTGTCCGGACCGCGACGAAAGTGACCAAGCGTAAGCAACAAGCCAAGCGGCATCATCAGTCCGGCCAGGATCACCGGAAAGAAGGAGTCTCCGGGCGCAATCCGCCCGGAGATCGTACGTTCGATAATGCCGCCCCGAATGTCATTGGGAAACCAGACGGTGAAGCACAGAACACAGAAAACAAGTGTCCCCACCCCCAGCCAAAGGTTCCACCGCGCCTTTTTCTCTGGCGCTTCGAGACGGGAAGCACTCATTCTACCAGTGCTTTCATCATCTCGACATTGGCGGCATAGCCATCAATGATGGTTTTGCGCAATGCGTCGCCGGTTTCGATAACCGGTGCCGGCGGATACTGTTTTTCGATGAATTTCCGGGTTTCACTTTCCGGATTATTCAGGATTTCAGCAACCGCTTCCGCGATGGTGTCACGCACTTCGTCAGACATGCCTTTCGGCGCAACGATGATGTATTTGTAGCCGAGATCAAGGTCGATACCCTGTTCTTTCAGGGTCGGGGTATCAGGGGCCTGCACCAGATGGGTGCTTTCGGCCGACGACAGAATGGTCAGTTCGCCAGCTTCGACCAGCGGACGCTGAACACCGCCGCCCCAGGACAGGTTGGCATCTTCGGCCACAACGGCGTTCAGGGCACCTTTGCCGCCTGCCGTGCGCAGGTGGTTAACAGTGATGCCAAGTTTACGTGCAATAACTTCTGCACCGGCTTCAACCTGGGTGCCCCAGTTGGCCCAGACAAGGGTTTCACCGGCTTCTGCCGCGGCTTTAACGTCATCAAGCGATTTCCAGCCCGACGAAGTCCGTGCCAATACCGCCATCTGCGAACCGGCAGTGGTGGTGATATAGGTGAAGTCTTCGGGCGAGATATTATCGCTGTTCATCGGCGCGAAGTTATAGGTCGTGGTGATGGCAAAGCCGAGAGTCTGGCCATCGGGTGCCTCATTCTTGAGCTGTGCAGACATCACAGCGCCATCTTCGCCGGATTTGTTTTCCGGGACCAGAATCCAGCCACGGGTCTGTTCAAGTTCCTTGGCCAGCATACGGGCCTGAACATCGGTTCCGCCACCTGCGCCATAACCGATCCAAAGACGGATCGGTCCGTCGGGTTTCCAGTCTGCGGCGAATGCCGAACCGGTGCTCAAGGCCAGCATTGCAGCTGCCGCCAGTACCTTTTTCATTCTCAAACTCCTCGTTCTCCAGACGTGATAGGTTCCAAAATCTTTACGATTTTTTTCCTTCGATGATTTCCATCGGACGGTGCCCCCTTGGCAGTTCGAAACGCTGCACAAGAATTTGTTTTTCGTTGAAACTGCGATCTGTTGCTTCCCAGATCAGGCCAACATGCGGTGCCGCCAGATCAAGGTTTGCGCAGGCCTTGGCAGACAGTTCGTCCGCCGTGACGCGATGTGTGACCGACAAGGTCGGCAGATTGAATTTTTCTGCGAGATGCCGGTGGACCGAAACACCGTCAAAATTGTTCAGACCACCACGGTCTGACAGTCCCTCGGCGTGGGCGTTGCGCAGGAAAATGGAACTGAAGACCGGGCGTTCGCCTTCGATCCAGACCAGACGATCAAGTCGTACGACCGGATCTCCTTCAAAGCCGGCGGCCAATGGTCCGAGTTCTTCGGTATGGGCTTCTTCGACCGAGATTCCCCGCGTATAGGGCAACAGGTTTTCACCCGTGACCGGATCGCGAAACCGATAGACGTGCACCTCGGGGACCTGATTTCGGAAATCGGCAATAAAAGTCCCGAGTTTGCGCCGACGCACAACGATGCCCTGCTCAACCAGCTGCGCCAGCGCCTTTTGCACGGTGCTCAAACCGACCGGAAGGACGTCGCACAGTTCCGTCTCGCTCGGCAAAGGATCACCGGGCAGGTAATGACCATCTCGGACACAGCCGTAAAAGGCTTCGGCAAGGCGTGCATATTTTGGAAGCGAGCTGTTTGCATCACTGGCTTCCATTTCTGCGGCCACACGTTTCAGTGCGTTTGTTGTGCGTTCCTTGTTCATGACACAATCATAAAACTAACTAGTTATGGCTTGTCAACTACGTAGTTAAAGAATAGAAACAGTTATGAAGATAACGGCGGTTGGGCGCGTTACGTCCCGCCTTTGCTGTTTTGGAAAGACTTCAAGGAAAACCTATGAGTACCAATAACTTCGCCATTGCCACAGGCCATCCGATCGCCACAGAAGCAGCGGAAACAATGCTGCGCGCAGGCGGCAATGCCATCGATGCCGGCGTTGCTGCGGGGCTGGCACTTGGCGTTGTTCACCCCGAACTTGTTTCTGTTGCCGGTGTTGCCCCGATCATTTTGCGTGATGGCAAAACCGGACGGATTACAAGCTATGACGGGGTTGGTGTTTGGCCCAAAGCCGCCAATGTCGAATGGTTCCACAAAAATTTCGGCGATTCCGTGCCCGAGGGCATTTTGCGTACTGTGGTCCCCGCCGCCCCGGCCGCCTGGATTCGCGCCCTGTCCGAATTTGGCACCATGCGCTTTGGTGATGTGGCAGCCCCGGCGATCAAGGCGGCACGTGACGGTTTTCCGGTGTTCGAATTGCTTTCCGAATTCGTAAAATCCCGTCACCGCGAATATCAGCGATTTGAATCAACAGCCGAGATTTTCCTGCCCAATGGCAAACCGCCGGTCGTTGGCGAAACCTTTGTCCAGACGGATCTCGCCAACAGTTTGCAAATCATGGTCGATGCCGAACGCAATGCCAAAGGTGACCGCAAAGCCGGATTGGCCGCGGCAAGGGCAGCGTTTTACGACGGTGAAATTGCCCAGCGCATCACCGCATTCCATGCTGAAAATGGCGGTCTTCTGACCATGGAAGACATGGCATCCTATGAAGTGCGCGAAGAAACAACATTTCCGGTGAAGTTCCGCGACAGCGAAATTTACTGTTGCGGGGCATGGTGTCAGGGCATTTCAATGGCTGAAACACTGACCATGCTTGAAACGGCTGGCAAGGAGCGGATCCTTACGCCAGATGGCGATATTGACCGGCATTTCCTGCTTGAGGTGCTTAAACGGGTTTTCGCCGACCGCGAAGCCTTTGTCACCGACCCCGATTACATGAAAGTTGATCCGGCGTCCTTGCTTGATGCCTCTTTTGTTGCTCAACGCCTGGCAACGATATCGGAAACCCGTTCTGATCCGATGCCCGCCCCGGGCGACATGGATCACATCAATGCCGCGTATCGCAATAACGCCGGCGAAACTCCCGAATATGCGCGCGGTTCTGCCGACACGTCACATGTCAGTGTGATTGATGGCGACGGCAACATGTTTTCTGCCACGCCAAGCGACCCAAGCTCAGACACCCAGGTCATTCCCGGCACAGGACTGAGCGTATCGTCGCGCGGGTCACAGTCACGCGCCATCCCGGGGCATCTGAATGCATTGGCACCGGGCAAACGCCCGCGCCTTACACCCAACCCCATCCTTGGCCTGAAAGATGGCAAACCATGGATCGCAATGGGAACGCCGGGCGGTGACATTCAGATCCAGGCGATGGCACAGGTTCTTATCCATATGATGGATCGCGGCAAAGGCCTGAAGGAAGCCATTCTGGAACCGCGCGTTTCAAGTTATGCCTATCCCGGCTCCTTTGCCCCCCACATCGCCTATCCGAACAAGGTTCTTTATGAACAGGACCTGCCGGATGCCGCGATCGCGGAGCTGCAAGCGCGCGGTCATGACATGGAAGCCTGGCCGCAACAAACCTGGAAGGCTGGCGGGATCTGTGTCGCCATGTCTGATGAAAACGGCAATCTGAGCGCCTTTGCCGACCCCCGCCGTGCCGGCACCGCAACAGTCAACGCTTAACCCCTTCGCGCCACCACCACGCAGGAGACAGGCACCATGGACATTCCGACCGAACTGTTTGCGCAACTGACTGATCCGGCGACGGCAGATACAGCGTTTCACGACCTTTGTGCGAACGCGATCCCAAACGAACTATACAGCGCCATGCGTTACCACCCCGCCACGATCGAGGTAGAGCGCATAGCGTCAACCATGCCCGAAATTTACCCGGTTGGCGGTCGCAAACCGAAAAAGGACACGCCGTGGGGACAAAAGGTCCTGATAGATCGCCACATCAATCTTGGCAGCGGTGCTGACGATATTCGCTGGGCATTCTCCGACCACGAAACCATCCTTGGACTGGGTCTTGATCAGGTTATGAATGTCCCGGTGATTTTGGGCGAACAGGTTGTCGGCACGATGAATTACCTGCGCCTGCAACAGCCGTTTAGCCTGCAGGAACAAGCCATCGCCCAGCTTCTTGCCGCCTGCCTGGCAGCAAGACTGGCCTGACCGGCCTAGCGTTTCATAATCACCAGCGCAACGCCAAGTGCCGCAACCCCGAAACCGGCAAAGCCAAGCGCACCAAGATGTTCATCGAACAGAACCCACGCAAAGAAAGCAGCGGTCGGCGGCACAAGATAAAACATGCTGGCGACCCGGGTTGCTTCACCCTGTTTGATCAGAACCATCAACAACATGATCGCACCGATTGACAGCACCAGCACAAGCCACGCCATCGCCAGAATGAAGTTCATGCTCCATTCGACGGAGAGCTCATCCTTGAACAGTGCGACGACACCGACAAAGGCCGCAGCGGCAACATATTGAATGACCGTACCGCTCATCAGGTCCATGCCGGTACAGAAACGCTTTTGATATAATGTACCGGCGGTCATCCCCAGCAAGGCCATCACGGCCAGCCCGATGCCAAACGGGGTAATGCCAATGCCATCGCCAATTTTGGGCACAAGGACAAGGGCCACACCGACAAGTCCGAGAACCAGTCCGCCCCACTGGCGCATCGAAACCCGTTCGCCAAGAAGACTGCCAACAACCGATGCCGTGACAACGGGCTGCAACCCGACAATCAGTGCGGCAAGGCCGGATGGCAAACCGGTATCAATCGCCCAGAAAACGCCGCCCAGATAAATGCCATGCACCAGAACGCCGGCCGTTCCGATATGCGATGCTTCCCGCCAGGAGGACGGCCATCTTGCCTTCATCAGCATCACGACCGGCACCATCAACAAGATGACAATCGCAAACCGGACAAACAGGAAAACAAACGGATCGGCATATGGCAGGCCGAATTTGGCGCCGACAAATCCGGTGCTCCAGAGAAACACAAAGACAAACGGCATGATCCGGCCGAATGCCGGGTGGTTGGTGGCAGACATGACTTCCCCTCTAACCGGCGGGCGGTGCAGAATGGGGCGCATCACCAACCGAATGACGGCCTGTACTAACAGGCCGTCTCGATATTATTCCGTGGGCTTTTTCTTGCCCTTTTCGTCGCTTTGGCGGTTTTCACCCTCGGCCGAGAAATTGGTGAAATACTGTCCGGCATCGACAATGCCACGGCGGATTTCGCGCGTGCGGGTAAACAAATCAAACAGTTTATCCCCCTCGCCCCAGCGGATGGCGCGCTGCAATGCCATCAGGTCTTCCTGAAAACGGCCAAGAACTTCAAGCACGGCTTCGCGGTTGTTCAGAAACACGTCGCGCCACATGGTCGGATCGGATGCCGCAATACGGGTAAAATCACGGAAACCCGATGCGGAAAACTTGATCACTTCCTGACGCAGGGCATCTTCAAGATCGGTTGCCGTACCGACGATGGTGTAGGCAATCAGATGCGGCAGATGCGATGTGATCCCCAGAATGCGATCATGATGGTCGGCATCCATGCATTCGACATACATGCCACAGGCTTCCCACAGGGCTTTGACTTTCTGGGTCGCACTTTCGGGTTCGCCCGCAATCGGGGTCAGGATGCACCAGCGTTCCTCGAACAATTCGGGAAAACCTGAATCCGGACCGGAATGCTCGGTCCCGGCAAGCGGATGGCCCGGAACAAAATGCACGCCTTCGTCAAGATACGGTGCAATGTCACGAATGACCGATTGCTTGACCGATCCGACGTCAGAAACAATCGCACCCTTTTTCAAGGCACCGGCAAGCTGCGCGCCAATGGCTTCGTTGGCACCGACCGGCGCACAGATCATCACCAGATCCGCATCCCCGACCGCTTCCTTGATGTCACAATAAGCTTCATCGGCGATGCCAAGTTCAAGCACGCGATCGCGGGTCTTTTCAGACCGCACGGCACAGGTGATCTTGTTGGCAAGGCCGTCACGTTTGATGCGACGCGCCATTGAGGACCCGATCAGGCCCATACCGATAAAGGCAACAGTATCAAAAAGCGGCTGGGATGCGGTATTGGTCATTTTACTGGTTCACAAAGTCTTTGATGGTCTGAAGGCAGATTTCCATTTCTTCCTTCGTGCCGATGGAAACACGAAGCATCTGCGGCAAACCATAGGCACCGATTTTGCGCGGGATCACGCCACGGGCCATCATGAAATCATTGGCGGCATCGGCATCCTTGCCAGCAACTTCCGGGAATTCGACCATGACAAAGTTGCCATAGCTCGGATGAGCCTTCAGGCCTGCAATCGCATTGATCTCGTCACGGAACCAGGCAAGCGTTTCCGCATTGTGGCGTACACATTCATTGACGAAATCATCATCATCAAGGGCTGCAACGCCCGCTTCCTGGGTCGGCAGCGGCACGTTGAACGGATTGCGCAGGCGCTGCAACACATCGGCAATTGCCGGCGGCGCATAGCACCAGCCAAGACGAATGCCGCCAAGACCATAAATCTTGGAGAATGTCCGGGTCATCACGGTGTTGTTGCCGGCTTTGACCAGTTCTTCACCCGCACTGTAATCTTCCTGACCGGTCATGAATTCGGCATAGGCCGCATCAACCACCAGAACGATATCTTCGCGCAGGCCATCACGCAGACGCTTCATCTCGGCATCGGTGATATAGGTCCCGGTCGGGTTGTTCGGGTTGGCAACGAAGACGATCTTGGTTTTGTCGGTAACAGCGCCAAGCAATGCATCGACATCGGTCGTCATGTTGGTTTCCGGCGCGGTGACCGGGGTTGCACCAACACCCATTGCCGCAATCGGATACATCAAAAAGCCGTGCTGCGAATAAAGAACCTCGTCGCCCGGACCGGCATAGGCACGGATCAAAAGCGTCAGCAATTCATCGGAACCGGCACCACAAACAAGCTGGTCAACTTCAAGGCCGTATTTTTCGGCAAGCTTGTTGCGCAAAAGATCACAACCACCATCCGGATAACGATGCAGACGATCAGCAGTATTGCGAAGGGCCTCCATTGCCTTGGGGCTCGGACCAAGGGCACCTTCGTTGGACGACAGCTTGATCACGCGCTGGGCACCAGCAGAGCTGGATTTTCCACCCTTATAGGGCGCGATATCAAGAATTCCGGGGCGGGGGGTGGGCGCAGACATAACTTAGGTTCTCCCAGAGGAAGCGGCAGCCAATGGCAGCCTGCCAAAAATTGTTAACTCAGTGCGTCTTCTGAAATCGGCACCGCATAGGCACCGACCACACGCAAGCTTTCAGGGGCAAGTCCCTGTTTTGCGAGTGTGTCCTCGAACGCGTCGGCGCGATTACAAAAGAATCCCGGCACATCAACAAGAACAAAACGCCGATCTGCGACCGTATCGTCAGAAAAGCCAAGGATTGTCGCCCCGTCGATACCATCCGCAATTTTTTTGCGCACCGTATCCATCGATATTTCTTTCGACAAGCTGACAACAAACAGAGTCCGGTCATCGCCACTGTCTTCCAGATCAATCGCGGCAAGAACAAAACCCTCGGTCTGTTCGCCGCGCCCGACCGGGCGACCGCCAAATGGCAATTTGGAGACGACCTTGACTGCCGTATCATCCGTCAGCAGCGTCCACCACGGCATGGCTTCACCAAATTCGGGTTTGGGAAACACACCGACCGCCGCCCGGCCGTCTTCAAGCGCACCGAATGCTTCGCGCGGGGTATCAAATTCGATAATTTCGTTCAAACAGCCAAAGTTAAGGCGGGCAAGTTCCCAGCAATCCTGACCATCGGCGTTACGACACAATGCAACCGTATATGGCGCTTCAAGCCTTGTGCCCGCCGCGATCATTTCGCGCCAGATCTGGATCAGTGCCGATTTCGGAAAGGCCCCGTCGTGACGATTGACCAATGTCCGCATGATGCGGGCTTCGCGGGCCGGACGATAGGGCACCTTGACCTTGCCACCAGCAGCAATCACCCGGTCCTTATAGGCCCCGACGGCCTGGACTACTTTGGTGCGCCGAATGATCAGCGATTGCAGCGCCTGATCGATTTCGTCGATCTCGCCGCGCAAACCATCAAGGTCAAGATTTGCCAAATTTTTATCGTCAGACGCCATAATCTACTCTTCTTTTGAACGGCGCACAGTATTAGGACAGGGCCGCCGAATTGCAAAGAAAAGATTGACTAAACCGGGTCTGCTTCATAGCTAGAACAAACGAATTTTCTGCAAACTCGGCAACAAATGCAAAAACACAACCGGGTTTTAGCGAAAAGTCACGTTATGACAGGGAAACCAACGTCCATGAACACCGCCCTTAACAAAGACAAGCGCCCGCCGCTCCCCGGCCATCATATGGTTCTGGGAGAGACGGACAAGCTGCGCCTTGATAGCGGTGTCGAGTTTGGTCCCTTTACGCTGGCCTATCAGACCTATGGCGAACTCAATGCCGATAAATCAAACGCGATTCTGGTCTGTCATGCCCTGACCGGGGATCAGTATGTTGCCGATGATGTTCATCCGATTACCGGCAAGGAAGGCTGGTGGCGCGAAATTGTCGGGCCGGGCAAGATCATCGATACCGACAAATATTTCGTGATTTGCAGCAACGTGATTGGCGGCTGCCTTGGCAGTACGGGTCCCAAGGATATCAACCCGGAAACCGGCAAGCCTTGGGGGCTTGATTTCCCGGTGATCACCATTGCCGATATGGTGCGCGCCCAGACCATGCTGATTGATGCGCTGGGCATTGATACCCTGTTTGCGGTCATTGGCGGTTCCATGGGCGGAATGCAGGTCCTTGAATGGTGCAAAAGCTATCCGGAGCGCGTTTTTGCCGCAGCCCCGATTGCAACATCATTCCGCCATTCCGCGCAAAATATCGCCTTCCACGAAGTCGGTCGTCAGGCCGTCATGGCCGATCCGGACTGGTGCGGGGGTAATTACCTGCTCGAAGGCAAGAAACCGGCGCGTGGTCTGGCCGTTGCGCGCATGACCGCCCATATCACCTATCTGTCACAGCCGGCCCTGCATCGCAAGTTCGGTCGCAAGCTTCAGAACCGCGGCGCAATCACATACAGTTTTGACCATGATTTTCAGGTCGAAAGCTATTTGCGCCATCAGGGCAAAAGCTTTGTCGATCGATTTGACGCCAACAGTTACCTTTATATCACCCGTGCGATGGATTATTTCGATCTGTCGATGGAATATGACGGCAGGCTCGCCGAGGCCTTTACCGGCTGCAAAACCCGGTTCTGCGTTATCTCGTTCTCAAGCGACTGGTGCTTTACCACCGCTGAAAGCCGGACCCTTGCCCATGCATTGAATGCGGCATCGTGTAATGTCAGCTGTGTCGAGATCGAAAGTGACAAGGGCCATGATGCCTTCCTACTTGATGAACCCGATTTCCACATGGTTCTGAGCGGCTTTATCGATGGTGCTGCCGAAAGCCGGGGACTGAAATAATCATGACCAATACTGTTTCAAATGCCGCCGGCACCCCGTCGCTTCCGGCACATAGCGACCGCATCCGTGTCGATCTTCAGCTGATCGCCGACATGGTCGAGCCCGGCACACGTGTTCTTGATATCGGATGCAGTGACGGGGAGCTTCTTGGCTATCTGACCCGCACCAAAAATGTCGATGGTCGCGGTCTTGAACTTTCCAACGAAGGGGTGCGCAATTGCGTCGCACAGGGGCTTCCTGTGATGCAGGGGGATGCGGATCGCGATCTTGGCGATTATCCGGATGGCGCGTTCGATTACGCGATCCTCAGCCAGACCCTTCAGGCCACCCATCGCCCGAAAGAAGTCCTGTCGGAATTGCTGCGTATCGGCAACAAGGCGATTGTGTCCTTTCCGAATTTCGGACATTGGCGTGCGCGGTTTGACCTGATGTTCCGTGGTCGGATGCCGCAAAACCCGAACCTTCCGATCATGTGGTATGAAACGCCAAACATCCATTTCTGCACCGTGCGGGACTTTGTCGCCTTGTGCAATGAAATGAATCTCAAGATCGAACGATCAATGGTTCTGAATGAAAGCGGATCGCGTGTTTCAATGGACAGCCATTCGGGCTTTGCCAACTTCTTTGGCAATCAGGCCCTGTTCATGCTGAGCAAATAACCCATCTTTCCTGTTTCCAACCTGACAAACGCCGTAACAATTGTTGCGGCGTTTTGTTTTGCATCACAAACCCGGTCTGTCCGCGTCTGATGACCATCAAATTCATCGCGGGGACAAAAGATGTTTTGCACATTCAAACGCATCATTCGTAACGGTACCCTTGTCACCGTCATCGGCCTGCTTGCCGCATGCAGCCAGAAGGCCGAGACACTCAAACTTTCGGTCACACAGTTTGGCACGGCAACCGAAACCGCCTTTGACGGATATGATGCCGCCTTCAGTGCCCAGTTTGCCCCCTTCCCCAAATCGGCGGATGCACAGCGTGATGAATTTGTGCGCAACATGGCTGCATTCACCGGGTCTGTAACACCATCAAATATCGAAACACTTCTGGATCCGGATGCGGTCAAGATATCCCCGACCGTGCGCGATCAATGGACTGCAACGCTTCGTGACCTGCGCAACCAGTATCAGCAATTCGTCGCCATCTTTGACAATATCGAAGCAGGTTCCGCACTTGGTGCATCTGCTGTTACCCAATCGGGACCAATACTCGAAAAGCTGCGCACGCAACTGGCAACCATCACCAGTGATTTTGCGCGCAATCCGCCGACATATCTGACACGACGCAGCACACTGATCGCCGAGCTGAATACATTCCGCAAGAATGACAGCAACGACCCCGAAGCGCGGGACCTAGAATACCAGATCTGGTGGCAACGCTGGCAAGGCCTTTTGGCCGAAGAACAGGCAATGCAGTCCAAAACATTGCGGGCATTTTTGACCGCGACAAAACTTGGCGACAAATTGCAGGGACAGATCGACAATTACGCCAGACTGGATGTCGCATCCCTGATCGGGGCTGTTGAACAGGGCATCACCCTTGCCGATCAAATCAACAAGCTCAGTCCGCAAGAACTTGTCACGCAGGGCACAGGCCTGCTTGAAACTGCAACACAGTAAAGCCGGGGATCATCACATGACCGAGAATATCGACACCCTGATCTCAGCCGCCGAACAGGCCTATCAACAGGCATTGGTGACCTATCAATCCGCAAGCATTGATCAAAAGATCGCCACCAAACCCAAACTTGATCAGGCCGCGGAACTGATTGTCACCCTGCGCACCAAGCAGCTGCAAGGTGCCATTACCGTAAGCGACCAGGATGTCGCCGCCATGCAGGATTTGCGGAACAAGGTAAATGATGCAGCCACCCTGCAAACCGCCTTGTCATCGATGGTGGCGCTGATTTTGAAATTCGTCTGACGGGCCTGAAAGGGCGACCTGGCGTCAGTTCCACCGATCGGCATCGGCGTCGTCCGATGCCTTTGCGGTGACCCATTTTTCACCTTCCGGCGTTTCTTCACGTTTCCAGAATGGTGCGCGGGTTTTCAGGAAATCCATAATGAAATCGCAGGCCTCGAACGCGGCACGTCGATGCGCGGATAAGGTAATAACGAGCACGATGCGATCGCCAGGCAGCATTTTGCCGAAACGATGAACAATGCGAACATCATCAAGCGGCCAGCGTTGTGATGCTTCGTCCGCAATTTTTTCAAGTTCGCGTTCTGTCATGCCGGGATAGTGATCCAGCGTCAGGCTTGATACCCGATCATCGCCATGAAGATCACGTACCAACCCGACAAAACTGACAGCAGCCCCGATATCGGTGCGACCATCGGTCAGTGCAGACAGTTCTGCCCCCGGGTCAAAATCATGTTGTTGAACAGAAACGCGCGACATGGCCCCAGTCCGGTAATTCGAAACTCAGTCGAGATGCTTAAGCCCGGTCCGCAAATAGATATAGCCGGTCTGAACCGTTACAATCCCTGCGATCCACAGCAAGATATCACCAATTAAGATCGACGGGATAACCTCGGGCGACGCATCCCCGACCAGAAGAAAGCCGATCGCCAGAATTTGGGCGGTTGTTTTCCATTTCGCAAGCACCGTCACCGGAAGCGGCACCTTCAGTTCGGCAAGATGTTCGCGCAAGCCCGAAACCATGATCTCGCGGCACATGATCACGACAGCCGGCAATACCGCAAGACCGGCAATGCGTTCAAACGCCACCATCATCATAAGGGCTGCAGCCACCAGCAACTTGTCCGCAATCGGATCAAGGAACCGGCCAAGCGGAGAAACCACATTCATGCTGCGCGCCAGATAACCGTCAAAGAAATCGGTCACCCCGGCAAAGGCAAACAGCGCAAAACCGATCCAGTTGCCAACCGGTCCGTCAATGTAAAACGATGCGACCAGTGCCGGGATCACGATGATGCGCGACAAGGTCAGCAGATTGGGAATCTGGTTTTTCATGAACAGGCCTGTTTGCGGGTATTTAGGGCGACAATTTCCAGCCAGAGGGATTTGCACCCCGAAGCCGCGCAATTATTAAAGCCTTGGGTCCATGACGACAAGGGCCGTGTTCAATTGCCATAAAACTGAGACACGGCCCAAGTCATTTATCTAAGCGGCTATGGCGTCTTTCTTTTTCCGGCCGATACTCAGAACCTGATAAAGAATGATCGCAGCCAGAGTAGCCGTTCCAATCCCGCCAATCGCAAAACCACCGAACGTCACGGTAAAGTCGCCACCACCGAAAATCAGGGTAATACCAACCGTAAACAGGTTGCGCGGATCAGAAAAATCAACCTGGTTATCAACCCACAAACGGACCATTGCCGCGGCAATCAATCCGAACACAGCCACGCCAAGCCCGCCCAGAACCGGTGCCGGAATTGTGTGCAGCAATGCCCCGAATTTCGGAGAGAACCCAAGCAAAATGGCAATCACCGCTGCAATGACGAAAATCAGGGTCGAGAAAACGCGTGTGACCGCCATGACACCCATATTTTCAACATAGGTGGTCACCCCCGTGCCACCACCCGAACCTGCCAGCATGGTCGCCAAGCCGTCGCCAACAAAACCGCGGCCGATATAACGATCCATATTCTGTTTGGTCATGCCGCCGATCGCCTTGATATGACCAAGGTTTTCAGCCACCAGAATGAAGGCCACCGGTGCGATCATGACCATGGCGGAACTTTCAAAACGCGGTGCAACGAAATCCGGCATGCCAAACCAGGCGGCGTGCGCAAGACCAGAGAAATCAACACCCGGCATCAGTCCCAGACCATTCCCCAGAACAAGAACTAGACCATAACCCGCCAAAATACCGACCAGAATCGAAACACGGCGCAACGCAACAGGTGCATAGACAGAAACAGCAGCAACCGACAACAAGGTCAGAAGCGCCACCAGCATGTGCATATTGTCACCTGTGATGCCGCTGATCCCCACCGGCGCAAGGTTCAGGCCAATGGCCGCACCGACGGCACCCGTCACCGCAGGCGGCATCAGTTTTTCAACCCAGCCCGTCCCGGTTGCCATAACAACCAGACCGATGGCGACATAAAGCGCCCCGGCTGCAATGATACCACCAAGCGCGCCCCCGATATCGGGGTTCGGACCGGTCCCCGCATATCCCGTCGCAGCAATGACAACCGCGATAAACGCAAAGGACGAGCCCAGATAACTTGGCACCCGACCGGCAGTACAGATGAAGAAAATCAGGGTTCCGATACCGGAAAACAGAATGGCCAGATTGGGATCAAACCCCATCAGAAGCGGGCCAAGAATTGTGGCACCAGACATGGCAACAAGATGCTGCAATCCCATCGGGAACATCTCACCCCACGGCAGACGTTCATCAGGCATGACTGTTGAAGACCGGGTCAAAGACCAGGAAGGAAAATATCGCATTTGTTTCCTTAAGCTGAGATCGTTGATCGCACAAAAGCGCGCTGCCGGGACGGCAATATGCACACGGGGTATTACCCGCCTGCCGCCAAAAAGCAAGACATCAGCAACAGGTTATCAGTCATTTTCGTGGAAATGATCGTAGATCTTTCGCGCCAGGGCGGCACTGATGCCCTCGACTGCCTCAAGATCCGAAAGCCCGGCATCGGCAACCCCCCGGGCTGATCCGAAATGATGCAAAAGCGCCTTTTTGCGCGCACCACCAACACCCGGAACCGAATCCAGAACACTTTTGCCGATCTGCTTGGCCCGTTTTGCCCGGTGGGTTCCGATCGCCCAACGGTGCGCTTCGTCGCGCAGGCGCTGGATGAAATAAAGAACCGGGTCTTTCATATCAAGACGCACCGGTGCCTTGCCCGGGATGTGAAGAACTTCCTTACCGGCATTTCGATCAACACCCTTGGCGACACCAACCAGCATCACATCTTCGATGCCAAGATCTTCAAGGACCTCGCGCGCAACGCCAAGCTGCCCCAAACCACCGTCAATCAGACACAGGTCCGGCCAGGTGCCATTTTCACGATCCGGATCTTCTTTTTGGGCGCGTGCAAACCGACGGGTCAGAACTTCCCGCATCATGGCAAAGTCGTCACCCGGTGCGATGTCGCCCTTGATGTTGAATTTGCGATAGGCGTTTTTCATAAAGCCTTCCGGTCCGGCCACAATCATCCCGCCCACCATGTTGGTCCCCTGGGTGTGGGAGTTATCGTAAACCTCGATCCGTTCGGGCGTGCTTTCCAGATCAAGCTTGTCAGCAAGGTCTTCAAGCAGCTTGCGCTGTGTTGCGCTTTCGGCAAGACGCCGCCCCAGCGCATCCTTGGCATTTGTCAGGGCATGCTCGACCAGTTTGCGTTTGCCGCCCCGTTTGGGCACCAGCAACTCGATCTTGCGGTTGTTATTGATGCCCAGTGCATTTTCGACCAGTTCCTGACCTTCGATCTCGTGAGACAGGAAAATCTGTTTGGGCGCGGGCTTATCGGCATAGAACTGCCCGACAAAGGCCGACAGGATTTCGGGAATTTCCGCAGACTGTTCATGGCGCGGAAAATAGGACCGGTTGCCATAGTTTGATCCAGACCGGAAAAAGAACACCTGCACACAGCTTTGTCCGCCTTCCTGATGCAGGGCGATGACGTCGGCTTCCTCGACGCCTTCAAGATTGATGTCCTGATGCGATCTGATCTGGCTTAATGCACGGATGCGGTCGCGATACATCGCGGCCTGTTCGAATTCCATGCGCTCGGACGCGGCCATCATATCAGCTTCAAGCTGCTTGAGGATTTTCTGGCTGCGGCCGGTCAGGAAGTCACGGCAGATATCAACAAGCCCGTCATATTCCGGCTTGGATATGCGGTCCACACAGGGCGCTGCACACCGTTTGATTTGATACAGCAAACACGGGCGCGACCGGTTCGAGAAAACCGCATCGGTACAGGATCGCAACAGGAATGCGCGCTGCAAATGGTTGATCGTATTGTTCACCGCCCAGGCAGACGCAAAAGGCCCAAAACAACTGCCATCCTTGGCGCGTGCCCCGCGATGTTTGACGATGCGCGGGTAATCATGATCTTCGGTGATCAGGATATAGGGAAAGCTTTTGTCATCCCGCAGAAGAATGTTGTAACGCGGCTTGAGCTTCTTGATCAGGTTGGATTCAAGAAGAAGGGCTTCGGCCTCGGTATGGGTGGTGATGATTTCCATCCGGACCGTCTGGGCGACCATACGGGCAATCCGGATCGGCAATTGCATGATGCGGGTATAGGCCACCACACGCTTTTTAAGGTTCTTGGCCTTGCCGACATAAAGAACCCGATCCTTGTCATCGAGCATCCGGTAAACGCCCGGTGCACCCGGCATGGTTTTCAGGGCGTATTTGATTGCCTCGACACCACGCGCGGCCCCGCCCCGGTTCTCGTCACCTTCAAGGGACAAACCGATTTCCCGCCCCGGGGCATCTTCCCCGTTCGGGTTTTCGGAGGGGGCATCAGGTTTCATAAAGGCACTCCGCAATCAGACAAATACATCCAAAGTTGTGACGGCCGTCACAATCTGGCCGGGCTTTGGAACATAGCCGAAAAGATTAACATCGCAACACCGCGTCAGGGAATCGTGGCGGAAAAAAGATGTCCACCAAGACTGTGGATAACTATGTGGGTAATAGGGGGGCTTCTTCCTGCACCCGTTGAGAGTCTTAACTTTCTGTGAAGTGCCCAAATATTGGGCAAAACAGTTAAGTTATTGATTTATATACCAAAAATAACTGTCAACATGAAATCATTCGGTAATACAGCCGTAAAAATCGAATATTTTCCTTTGATTCCATCTCGCCAAATGCTTGTGCATAAGGACTGCTGCGATTCGCCCTAAGGGAATCACAGAGTCCCTTGGCCCGCCGGTTTGAAAAAGTAAATTTTTTAACGAAATCGGGCGTAAATCAACGCGCGATATTGTGCCGTTCGATTTCGACCCCGACCGCCGAGACGTCTTCAAAAACGTCGAGCTTTTCAACCCGGACGATCACCTTGCGCACGCGCGGATCAGCAAGGCACATATCCGCAAGTTTTTCCCCAAGGGTTTCCACAAGGTTCACATGACCATCCTGGCAGATGCGTCGGGTCCCAACCACAAGATCCTCGTAGCTCAGGACCGTGGTGATATCGTCATTCTGAACCCCGTCCCCTTCGAGGACTGCCAGATCAAGGTTGATCCGGACCCTTTGCGGGGCTTCCTTTTCATGGTCATAAACTCCGATCGAGGTATGAATGACCATATCGCGCACAAAGACACGGCGCAGGCTGCCGGCCCGGTCTGCATGAGGCAGATCGGCAAAAGGCAATGTCGTAATTTTGGCATCCTGTTTCAGGCCTGCGGTCATAGTCGGGTCTTCCTTGTGCTGCTTTTGGGTATGGGCGCCTTGTGCTGCCCTCCCCGTCCGGCCGATGTCAGACCATCATGCCTGACATCATTCGATTGGCTTGTCATTATTGCCACTGGGCGCCCAATCAAGGTGCTGCCCGCCGTCAAGGGCTAACATTTGCCCGGTGATGGCAGGCGCGGCAAGGAAAAA
Organism: Thalassospira sp. MIT121401; assembly: GCF_047125595.1. Lineage (NCBI taxonomy): Bacteria > Pseudomonadati > Pseudomonadota > Alphaproteobacteria > Rhodospirillales > Thalassospiraceae > Thalassospira > Thalassospira sp. MIT121401. The sequence goes on along the minus strand of NZ_CP138926.1, from coordinate 947,333 downwards.
TCGAACCGCGTCGCAAATCTCTTGCGGGTTTGTCCCGACTTTAAGCGGGGTTTTCTCGCACTGCTGATCGAAAATGTCCTGTGTTTGTCGGCTACTAGGCAAAGCCGGCCCCGGCCCGATCGCATTAACACGAATTTTCGGCGCCAATGCCAGTGCAAGGGTCTGGGTCAAGGTCCACAACCCGGCCTTTGACAATGTATAGGTCACGAAATGCGGGTTCAGATTCCAGACCCGCTGATCGATAATATTGACGATCAGGCCTTTGACATCGTCGGGCAGGCGTTTGGCGAATTCCTGTGACAGAACAAACGGCGCCCGCAGATTGGCCTCCATATGAAGGTCCCAGCTTTCGCGGGTGGCCGATTGAATGTCATCATACTCAAATGTCGACGCATTATTGATCAGAACCGCAATCGGCCCCAAGGCCGCCTGTGCTTCGCGCACAATCCGGTGGGTGTCTTCTTCGCTGGCGAGATCGGCGGAAATCACACAGGCGCGTCGGCCAAATGCACGGATTTCCTCGGCCAGGCTTTCGGCATCCTTGCGCGAATGATGACAGTGAAGTGCGACGTCATAGCCATTTCGCGCCAGATCAAGCGACAGGGCCCGACCGATGCGTTTAGCTGCACCTGTAATCAAAACGGTTTTGGGCACCTGTGCAGTCATTTTCTGCGGATCCCTTTATGCGTCTGTCAATTCAACCAAGCCGGTTTTCAGGCTGCTACAAGTTGGAAGACATAGACAAAATAGGCAATCACAAATGCACTTCCGGTAATGCGCGAAATTTTGCGAAACGCATAGGCAACAGCAAGCAACCCGACGGTTACCGCCAGCATGATCCACAAATCGGAATTCAAAATCTGTTCCGGCACCGGAATTGGCGCAATAAGCGACACCCCGCCAATAATCACCAGAAGGTTCAAAAGGTTCGAACCCAGCACGTTGCCAAGTGCAACATCTGAATGACCACGGAATGCTGCGACCACAGATGCCGCAAGTTCGGGCAATGACGTTCCGAACGCAACGAGCGTCAATCCGATAACGGCCTCGGAAACACCGAACTGCCGGGCAACGGCAACGCCACCGTCAACAAGCCATTCCGCCCCGAACATCAGTGCGACAATCCCGATCAGGGTCGCCACAAGCGGCTTGGCCCAGCCTTTGGGCACCTCGCCGACTTCATCAACTTCTTCTTCATGCAGATGGCTGGCTTCGCTGGGCATGTTTTTGTCATGCTTGTAGGTGAAATACCAGATAGCCGCCAACACACACAGCATCAAGGCCCCGGCCCACCGGTCAATCGCCCCGAACATGCAAAGTGCGATGAACAAAACGGTGCCCAGCAGCATGGTCCCGCCATCGCGAACAACCGTGATGCGTCCTGCCGCAACCGGTTTAAGCACCGCAACCGCACCGAGGATCAGCAGGATATTGGCAATATTGGATCCGACCACATTGCCCATCGCAATATCGGCCGTTCCTTTGAGCGATGCGTTCAATGACACGACAAATTCCGGCGCCGATGTCCCGGCCGCAACGATCGTCAAACCGACAATGACTTTTGACACCCCAAGCAAAAGAGCCAATCCAACGGCACCACGCACGATAAATTCGCCACCAGCCGTCAACAGGACAAGACCGGCGATAATCTGAAGATAGGGGATAAGCTGTTCCAAGACGCGTTTGCTCTTATTGGGTGTCAATTATATGGACCTGATCAGGCCCGCGGAACATGGCATCTGGCACCGGGATTGGCAAGTCATCAGGGCATGACAATTTTCACAGCACACAATTGAATTCCCCGCCCGGCGCATTAGGTCAAACCAACAAGACAAGCCTTGAAACAGATCAAACCGGTACGGGTTAATTGCGTTGGCATCGTCAAATTTCCACAGGACGATACCGTTCAATTCCGCTATCCTGATCATCTCGTTGTTTTCAAATATTTATCTGCTTTGCCGGATCGATTCTGACCATGCATCACAGCGTTCTGTTCGAGCTGTTCCTGATCCTTGCTGCGGCTGTGGTTGCAGTACCCATCGCGCATCGTTTGCGCGCCAATTCGATTATCGGTTTTCTGATCGGCGGATTTTGCATCGGGCCATTCGGGTTTGGACTGATTACCGAACGCGAAGACATTTCCACAGTTGCCGAACTGGGGGTTGTCTTTCTGCTGTTCATGATCGGGCTTGAACTGTCGCGCGAACGATTGCGCGTCATTGGCGGGCGGTTTGCCGCACTCGGCCTGTTGCAGATCCTGGTTTCAATGGCTGCGATCATGGGCGTTCTGGCGCTACTTGATCTGCCATTGGCAGCATCCCTTGTTATTGCCGGTGCGCTTGCCCTGTCATCAACCGCGATCATCCTGAAACAGTTGTCCGATGACCGACAGCTCAATACCCGTTTCGGGCGGGCCGCCCTTGCAATCCTTCTGGTCCAGGACGTGGCGGTTGGTCCGTTCCTGATCATGGTTCAGGCGGCGGGCAATGCCGGCACCGAAACCAGCCCGTGGATCAGTATTCTTCTTGGCTTCGGTTCTGTCGCCCTGCTTCTGGTCGCAGGACGATATCTTTTGCCGCATCTGTTTCGGTATATCGCGTCGCTTAAAAACCCGGAACTGTTTGCGATTGGCACCCTGTTCGTTGTTCTTGCCGCCAGCACCCTGACCGAGGTTTCCGGACTTTCGATGGCACTTGGCGCGTTCATTGCCGGTGTAATGCTGGCCGAAACCGAATTCCGTCATCAGATCGAAGCCGATATCGCGCCATTCCGTGGCGTTTTCCTGTCGCTGTTCTTTATGTCGGTCGGGATGTCGGTCAATGCCAATGTTGTCTATGAACAGTTTGGCAGTGTGCTGCTGTGGCTGATTGCATTGCTTGTCATCAAGACGGCCGTTCTGTTTGTCTTGTCCTTGGCGATCCGGTTCGAACGGGGTTCGGCCCTTCGTGTTGCGATGAGCCTGGCAGCAGGCGGTGAATTTGCATTCGTCATGTTTGCACTGGCGGCCCAGAATGGTGCAATTCCGCGCGATCTTGCTGCGATGCTGATCCCGGTGGTTGCCTTGTCGATGGCATTAACACCGACCCTAATCAATCTTGGCCACCGGATCGAGGAAAAGCTGCATCCCAAGGAAGACGACCAGCTTGGCCCGATCTCGGATGAAACCGAAGGCATCCACCAGCATGTTCTGGTCATCGGCAGCGGGCGTGTTGGCCGGGTTCTGGCGCGTCTTTTGAAAACCCGCGATATTCCGTTCATTGTTCTCGACAGTGATGCCCAACAGGTTTCGCGCGGCCGTGCAGAGGGACTTCCCGTATTCTTTGCCGATGGATCGCGCCCGGAAACATTCCGCGCCGCCCACACCGATGAAGCGCGCATTGCGGTTGTTGCCATGGGTAACCCGCATGCAACCGAAAAGACCGTTGCGCTTCTACGTCAGCATTATCCGCATCTCAAGATCTTTGCCCGCGCCCAGGACATCACCCATATTGGCCCGCTATCGCGCAGCGGGGCCGATGCGGCAATTCCCGAAGTACTGGAAACCGGCCTTCGGCTTTCGGATCATGTGCTGTCGGCCTGTGACGTGCCACAAGAAGACATTGATGCCGAAATCGCCAAGTTCCGGCGCGCCGACATGCTGTTGATGAACGAACTGGCGCCAAGGACCCAGCGTAAAAAAGCCCCGGAACCGGCACAAACAGCACCGGCATCAGACGTCGCACCAGCGACAACACCATCTGCGGCATCTGCGTCCCCGGCGACCGCGAAAACAACAAAGGCATCCGGCACGGCTGCGCAAACCGCAAAACCCAAACCGACGGCAAAGAAACCTGCGTCGCGTGCCACGCCAAAGAAAACAACCGCGCGCAAGGTTGCGACAAAACCCGCCGCAACCAAAACAACGTCGGGCAAAACAACGTCGGGCAAAACCACACCGGCCAAAAAAGCAGCGCCCCGCAAACCGGCGACAAAGACAGCGTCATCAGACAAACTGGCTACATCCCGGTCAGGCCGCACCACACGCGGCAAAACTAAAGACAGCTAAATGCAAAACCCCCGCTGCCTGTGGCAACGGGGGTTTTGTTTGATCTGATTGTCAGGATTTTTCCGACGAGCCATCCAACCAGCCAGCCAGCAGCCCGGCCTTGTGGCCGGATCAATCAGGCCGCAGTTTCCGAGTCCAGCGCATAGCCGGCCGCCCGAACCGTCCGGATGATGTCGCGGGTACCTTTGACATCATTCAGGGCCTTGCGCAGGCGGCGGATATGCACATCAACTGTACGGGTTTCGACATAAATGTTCGGTCCCCAAACAGCATTCAAAAGCTGCTCGCGGGAGAAAACACGCCCCGGATGTTCAAGGAAGTAGCGCAGAAGACGAAATTCGGTCGGACCAAGGTGGATGGCCTTGCCATTGCGGCTGACGCGATGGGCGGCAAGATCCATTTCGATATCGGAATAGACCAACTGCCCTTGTGGTTGCGCCGGACCGGATCGGCGCAGAAGTGCGCGAATACGTGCCAGCAATTCGCCAATCGCGAACGGTTTGGTGACATAGTCATCAGCACCGGTATCAAGCCCGCGAATGCGATCCCCTTCTTCGCCGCGCGCAGTCACCATGATGACCGGCAAATCCCGGCTTTCGGGCTTGCGGCGGATCTGACGGCAAACCTCAATCCCCGACATGACCGGCAACATCCAGTCCAGAAGGACAAGATCAACATGCGTTTCAGCAAGAATTTTCAACGCTTCGTCACCGTCACCGGCTTCGACAACCTGCATCCCCTCACGTTCGAGGTTGTAGCGCAACATGGTTACGATTGCAGCTTCGTCCTCGACGATAAGAACCGTTGGGTCCATCTTCCTATGCTCCAGTGTCACTCATTCGGTTCGACAACAGCAAAGTTCGCTGCATCATTTTTTGGCCGGTCGATTGCCGGCAGGTCTTCGCCCTTGATCCGGTAATAGATCGTTTCGGCGATGTTGGTGGCATGATCGCCAATACGTTCGATGTTCTTGGCGATGAACAGCATGTGGGTCGATGCCGTAATGTTGCGCGGATCTTCCATCATGTAGGTCAGCAATTCGCGGAACAGCGAATTGTACATGTCATCGACTTCCTGATCGCGCGCCCAGACGCGTTCCGCCTTTTCGGCGTCACCTTCGATATAGGCGTCGAGAACATCCTTGATGATTTCCTGGGCCAGCTTGCCCATGTTCGGGATCACCTGAACCGGACGGATCGGCGGGATCTGGTTCAGGACCTGGGCACGTTTGGCAATGTTCTTGGCCAAATCACCAATACGCTCAAGATCATTGGACAGCTTAAGCGCCGTCACGACCTGACGCAGGTCATCAGCCATCGGCTGGCGCAGGGCCAGAAGACGGACCGCAAAGTCCTGCACTTCCTGTTCAAGAACATCGATACGATGGTCTGAAAGAATGACTTTTTCAGCCAGTTCCGAGTCACGCTTTACAATAGAGCGGATCGCAGAGATCAGCTGACTTTCTGCAAGCCCGCCCATCTGCGAGATGATGTTGTTCAGACGGGTCAGTTCCTCGTCGAACGAACTCACGATATGTGTTTTGTCGTCAGCCATTTATGCGTTCTCCTCGTATCGCTTAACCAAAGCGACCGGTAATGTAACCCTTGGTGCGGTCGTCTTTCGGGTTGGTGAAGATCTGATCGGTTTCACCAACTTCTACCAGCTTGCCAAGGTGGAAAAATGCGGTCCGCTGCGATACACGCGCAGCCTGCTGCATGGAGTGCGTCACGATCACGATCGTGTAGTTCGAACGCAGTTCGTCAATCAGCTCTTCGACCTTTGCCGTTGCGATCGGATCAAGTGCCGAGCACGGCTCGTCCATCAAAATGACTTCCGGACTGACCGCGACCGCACGTGCGATGCAAAGACGCTGCTGCTGACCACCCGAAAGACCGGTAGCGGGCGATTGCAGGCGATCTTTTACTTCCTTGAGAAGACCGGCACGCTCAAGCGAGGTCATGACAATTTCATCAAGTTCGTCACGCGAATTGACCAGCCCATGAATACGCGGGCCATAGGCCACGTTGTCATAGATCGATTTCGGGAACGGGTTCGGTTTCTGGAACACCATCCCGATACGCGCGCGCAACTGAACAACGTCGATCCGCTTGTCATAGATATCGCGGCCATCAAGGGTCACCTTGCCATTGATGGTCACACCATCAATCGTGTCATTCATGCGGTTCATGCACCGCAGGAAGGTCGACTTGCCACAACCCGACGGGCCGATCAAAGCGGTAACCTGACGTTCGACGATATCCAGATTGACATCGAACAGCGCCTGGTTGTCGCTATAGAAAAGATTAAGGTCACGTGCCGTCATTTTCGGGCTTGCGACCGACGGCTCTGCCGTCATTGCGCTCTGGGATACAGCAGCCATTTTACCACTTCCGTTCAAATTTTTTGCGCAGATACACAGCCAGTCCATTCATCAGGATCAGGAAGGCCAGCAACACCATAATCGCTGCCGAGGTTTTCTCGACAAAGGCACGTTCCGGGCTGTCTGCCCAAAGATAGATCTGGACCGGCAGAACCGTTGCCGGATCAAGTGCACCACCCGGGATATCAACGATGAAGGCAACCATGCCGATCATCAAAAGCGGTGCCGTTTCACCAAGTGCCTGTGCCATCCCAATGATCGTCCCGGTCAGAATGCCCGGCATCGCCAGCGGCAGCACATGGTGGGTTACGGTCTGAACCGGCGAGGCACCAAGACCAAGGGCCGCCTGGCGGATTGACGGCGGAACCGCCTTGATCGCTGCACGCGACGCAATGATGATGGTCGGCAAGGTCATGAGTGCGAGCGTCAAGCCACCGACAACCGGGGCCGAACGCGGCAGATGCATGACATTGAGATAGACCTCCAGACCAAGCAGACCGAACACAATCGACGGCACAGCAGCAAGGTTGTTGATATTGACTTCGACAATTGTCGTGAACCGGTTCTTCGGTGCGAATTCCTCAAGATAGACCGCCGCAAGAACCCCGATCGGGAAGGACAGGGCCAAGGTCACAAGCAGGGTATAGAATGACCCGACAGCCGCCCCCCAGATACCGGCAAGTTCCGGCTCGCGGGAGTCACCACTGGTAAAGAAGCGGGCATGGAACTGCTTTTCGACCGCACCGTCTTCGACCAGCGCATTGTACCATCCGATTTCCTGGTCATTGAGACGACGGCTGCTTTCATCAACTTCGGCATCGATATAGCCTTTGTTGAGCATGTCGAAATCATCACCGGAAATCAGCCAGATCTTGCGAGTCTGCCCGATCAGGTTCGGGTTTTCCATAACCCGTTCACGCAGATCATAGGACGCACCACCTGACACGATGCCATACAGATCACGGCGATCGCGGCGGCTGGTTACTTCGGGGAACCGTTCACGCAGGGACTGCTTGATCAGGCCGTCAAAGTTGGCCTTGCCGATAACGGCCGGATCACCCGTCCTGTCCGGATCGATTTCCGCCGGATCAAAGTGAACTTCAAGCTGAATGTAGGTCTGGAAGAATGCGCTATAGCCTTTGGAGACAATAGAGAAGCCCAGAACAAACAAGGCCAGAAGCGCAACACCGATCGCGCTTAGTCCATAGATTTTAAAACGACGCTCAGCTGCGTAACGCTTTTTGATGTTACGTGCGATCTTCGGGCTGTCCCAGTCTACGGGCTTGTGCATTTTGTCCGAAATCACCTTTGCTGCGGCTCTGTCTTCCATAAGGGATGCCATATCAGTCATATTTCTCGCGATACTTCTGAACTACCTTAAGGGCAAATACGTTCAAGCCCAAGGTGACAAGGAAAAGAACCAGCCCCAACGCAAAGGCTGAGAGGGTTTTTGCACTGTCAAATTCCTGGTCGCCGACCAGAAGAGTAACAATCTGCACAGTCACAGTCGTCACGGCCTGAAGCGGGTTGACCGTCATGTTGGCAGCAAGACCTGCGGCCATCACCACAATCATCGTTTCACCAATTGCGCGCGACACAGCCAGAAGAACCGCACCGACAATCCCGGGCAAAGCCGCCGGGAAAATCACGTGGCGGATGGTTTCGGATTTGGTTGCGCCCAAACCATACGACCCGTCACGCAGCGATTTGGGCACCTGTGACATCACATCATCCGAAAGCGACGATACGAACGGGATGATCATGACCCCCATGACAAGCCCCGCCGCCAGCGCGCTTTCCGAACTGACATCAAGACCAAGGATCGCACCATTGTTACGCAGGAACGGCGCAACCGTAAGGGCTGCGAAAAAGCCGTAAACAACGGTCGGCACACCAGCCAGAATTTCCAGTGCCGGTTTGGCAACCGCACGGAATTTCGGGGATGCGTATTCCCCCATATAAATGGCCGAGAACAAACCGACCGGAACTGCAACACACATTGCAATCACGGTAATCAGAAGCGTACCGACAAACAGCGGAATGGCACCGAATGCGCCTTCGGATGCGACCTGGTCGGCGCGAATGGCCGTCTGCGGGCTCCATTCCAGACCGAACAGGAATTCAAGCGGGTTGATCTTGCTAAAGAAGTGCAGTGCTTCAAACAGAAGCGAAAACACAATTCCGACCGTCGACAGGATTGCAATCGCCGAACAGGCAATCATCACCCAGCGCGAAATGCGTTCGACATTGTTACGTGCGCGCAGTTCCGGCGAAATTTTGCGATAGGAAAGCGAAACCCCGATAACCGCACCACACAGCATCACGACAATCAGTGCTGCGTTGGCAATCGATTGCAAATTCGCAAGACGGCGACCGGCATCGACAACTTCGGGTGAAACAGTCAGATGCTGACCATTCCCCGCCGCAATCAACGAAATGCTGTTGAGTGCGAGCGACAGCTGACCGCTGTCTGATGTGATTTCTGCAGGCAGATCGGCAATGATCATCGCTTCGATGACCGATCCCTGGAACGTGTGCCAGACGAACAGCAACAGCAAAGCAGGAAGGCCGCACCACAGGGCAACATATGTCCCGTAATGAGCCGGAAGAGAATGAAGATTGCTGTAGCGTCCACCCGAAAGGGCAACGGCCCGCTGGCGCCCGAAATAGAAGGACAATGCACAAAGTGCAGCAACCGCGAGCAACAGGAAAGACAGGGACATTACGTTAAATCCGTTTGCCAGGTGAGCCTGTAGTAATCAGATGAGAGGCCAATAGGACAAAAACAATAAATTAATCAAGCCTGGAAACAAAGAAACCGATGGCAGCATTAGCCGCCATCGGTTGAAAGATCGCGTTACATGCTCAGCGGCGAAAGGTTCATCGCAGCGTTGCGTACAGCTTCACGCTCGGCGGCATCCATCGGGATCAGACCGCGGTCAGCAAGGTAACCTTCGTCACCGAATGCTTTGTCAGAGGTGAATTCTGCGAGGTATTCTTTCATACCCGGGATGGTGCCGACGTGTGCGTTCTTTACGTAGAAGTAAAGCGAACGCGAAACCGGATAGTCACCAGCCGAGATGGCTTCGAAGGTCGGCGAAACGCCTTCGATTTTCGAACCCTGAAGCTTGTCGCCATTCTGGTCGAGGAAGGAGAAACCGAAGATGCCAAGCGCATCGTGGTTTGCTTCAAGCTTCTGAACGATCAGGTTGTCGTTCTCACCAGCTTCAACATAGGCACCGTCTTCACGAACGCCGGCGCAAACTGCTTTGTGCTGGTCTTTGTTGCTGTCTTTCAGAGCAGCAATCGCCGGGAAGGCATCGCAAGCTTCTTCGAGTACCAGCTCGGTGAAGGCATCACGGGTACCGGAGGTCGGCGGCGGGCCGAGAACTTCGATTTTAACGTCCGGCAGGCTCGGATCGATTTCCGACCAGGTGCTGTAGAAGTTGTCTACAAGCGACTTGCCGTCTTTGGACGGAACGGTTTTGGCAAGCGCCAGGAAGATCTGTTCTTTGGTCAGATCGATTTCAGGTGCTTCGTTCGAGTTCGACAGAACGATACCGTCGTAACCGACTTTAACTTCGGTAACTTCGGAGATGCCGTTCTTTGCACAAGTTTCAACTTCGGACTTCTTGATGCGACGCGAAGCGTTGGTGATGTCCGGGTGCTGTTCGCCAACACCTGCACAGAACAGCTTCAAACCACCGCCAGAACCGGTCGATTCAATAACCGGGGTTTTGAACGAGGTGGTTTTACCGAATTCTTCTGCAACTGCGGTTGCAAACGGGAAAACGGTGGACGAACCAACGATACGAATCTGGTCACGTGCCTGGGCAGCGCCAGCAAAGGCAACGCTCATCAGCGCCGCAACAGCAAGAGTCTTCTTCATGGTATATTCCCCAATGGTTGTTCCACTTCGGAACGGTGCAACGATCTGCGAGGCGGACTCTAACGCTGGGTGCTTACGGTATTGTGTCGCTTTTGTTAACGTTATGTGACAACGTATCAGAGCAGTAAAAACGCCGTGATTTATCGATAAATATCAATGATATAAAAGAATCACGGCCCGGCAGAAATCACGTCAAATCCGACCGGTTTTCTGCCTTGGCGGGCCAATTGGCGACACACTGTAACAAAAACTGTCACATTTGATGGTTCCAGCTGATCGGGCAAAGATGCGGCCACACGGTTCAGGAATAATCCCGGCGCCCTCTTTACATGACAGGCAATCCACGCAACTGTGCATCAGGGACAGCAAAACGCCACCCGCACGACCGGGCGGCATCATCAGGAGAACGACATGAGCAACGCATCGATCGACGAGATTCAGGAACTGATCCAGAAACTGTCAGGGGAACTCGGCGAAATGTCCGAAGCAGCATCCCGGCATATCGATGATCTGCATGTCGCAGTAAATAACGTGGCATCCCACGTTCTGGCGATCGAGGCGATTCTGGCGCTTGTCGCGCAAAAGGTCGAAATTGACGATGCCGCCGCAATACAGTGGATTCGCGACAAGACGGCGGCATATGCCGAAGACGGCAACGAAGGATCAGCCGCCGAAGGCATCGCACAAAGCCTTTTGGGCAAGGAAGAATCCTGAGCCGGCATTAACCGACCCACACGCCAATTGACCAGTTCGTGATCGCGCATGACGATCCTTAAGTACAAAAAAAGACGGCGGGATTCCCCGCCGTCTTTTTATATTTCGCCTTCTTATAGTGCTGGCCCAGGGAAGTTTTCCCCGTAGCATCCGGACCGGGGTCAGGACGCCAGGCTTGCTTCGCCAATCCGGTCGCGCAGCTTTTCGGGCACCGGGCCACCCGCCGCCCAGTCAAGCAGCTGCACAGTATGAATGACCTTAAGGTCGTCGGTTTCAATCTGAACCATGCAGCCAATATTGCCCGTTGCCACCAGATCAGGTTGGGTCGCACGAATATTGCCGCGTTTGCGTTCCTGGAGTTTGCCCGCAATTTCGGGCTGCAACAGGTTATAGACACCGGCCGAGCCACAGCACAAATGGCCTTCGGCAATTTCAAGCACCTCATACCCGGCCATTTTCAAAAGATCGCGTGGCGGTCGGGTGATCTTTTGGCCATGCTGCATCGAACAGGCGGAATGATAGGCAACGCGCGGACCACCATGTGTGGCGTTGGCAAACACATTGTCTTCGATATCAAGCCCGGCAAGATATTCGGTGATATCCTTGGCCAAGGCAGACACCGTGGCGGCCTTTTGCGCATAGGCAGCATCATTGCGCAACATATGCCCGTAATCCTTTACCGTGGTGCCGCAACCAGATGCCGTAATGACAATGGCATCAAGCCCCTCGCCGTCGATTTCGGCACACCAGGCATCAATATTGCCTTTGGCCTGATGGTGGGATTTTTCTTCCTTGCCCATGTGATGGACAAGCGACCCGCAACAGCCCGCACCCTTGGCGACCACAACTTCGATCCCAAGCCGGGTCAATAGACGAACCGTCGATTCGTTGATTTCCGTTTCAAGAACCTGCTGGGCACATCCCGTCAAAATTGCCACCCGTCCCTTGCGCGGACCGATGGCCGGAATGATTTGCGGTTTGTCCACCCAGCTCGGCGGGGCCATGTGGCGCGCGCCCATTTTCACCATGCCCTTAAGACGCCCCGGCATCAGGCGCGCAAAAGGTGCCGCCATTTTTGCCCCGATCATCGACAACCGGAACAGGGTCGGGTTGGGCACGACAAACGCAAGCAGTTTGCGCAACAGACGATCGCCAAGCGGACGTTCATAGGTTTCTTCGATGTAGGCCCGCGCGTTGTCGATCAAATGCATGTAGTCCACACCCGACGGACAGGTGCTGGTACAGGACAGACATGACAGACAACGGTCCAGATGTTTTACAACCCGATCCGTTGCCGGCTTGTCATTTTCCAGCATGTCCTTGATCAGATAAATACGCCCACGCGGACTGTCGAGCTCATCCCCCAACGTTACAAAAGTCGGGCAGGTCGCAGTGCAAAAGCCGCAATGCACGCATTTGCGCAAAATCTGTTCGCTTTCGGCAAACATCGGATTTTCAAGTTGGGCGGTGCTGAAATTCGTCTGCATTACGCGCCCTCCGCAATCTGGGTGCCGGGCATCAGTCGTCCCGGATTAAGGATGCCTTCCGGATCAAAGTTTGCTTTGATCTTGGCATTGATGCGCGCAAGTGCAGGACTTTCTGGATGGAACACCGGCACTGTTTCACGCATCCTTTCAGGGGCCCGGACCAGATTGGCCTGCCCGCCTGCCATTTCTGCAATCTCGCGAATCCGGTTTGCCATCGCGTCGGCATCATCAAGCGCCAACCAGATCAAACCACCGGCCCAATCCATCATTGCCCGACCGCCCGTGACATCTTGCAACTGCGCGCACACATCACCGCCGATTGCCGGTGGAACCGACACCCGCCACAAAAGGCTTGCCGTCCCTGACGTTTCCACAAACGGTCTTACATCGGCAACATATTGCCAGACACGGTGGCTGTAGCTGTCAGCCAGTTCATGGGTTTCACCAAAAGATGCCAATGCCTTGCAAAGCGCCTCGGCCCGCCAGGCGACGGATGGCTTTGGTCCTTCGACCCGCAAGACAACAAGCCCCGACCCGAATTCAGAAGCCACCGGAATTTCAAGCCCGGCAATATCAGCCGCCGAAATCCAGGCCGCGCCGGAAACTTCGTTCTCGCTCCCCATCGCGGCAGTCATTGCCTTGCCTGCCTTTTTCGGATCATCACAGGCAACGATCACGGTTGCCGACTGTTCGTCACAGGGCATGACCTTCAAGGTCACGGTATGCATGACACCAAGCGTTCCGAAAGATCCCGACATCAGTTTGGACAAATCAAAACCGGTGACGTTTTTCATCACCCGGCCACCCGATTTGAAATCTTCGGCACGGCCTGACACTGCCTGGAACCCCAAAAGATGATCACGGGCCGACCCGACCTTGATCCGGCGCGGCCCGGCAAGGTTACAGGCAACAAGGCCGCCGATCGTTCCGGCATCCGGCGCGTTCCCGCTGCCAAGAAGTTCCGGAAAGTTTCCGGGTTCAAAATGGAATTGTTGGTTCTTTTCAGCCAAAGCAGCCTTGATATCGGCCAATGGCGTCCCGGCATGGGCCGATATCACCAATTCTTCGGGCTCATAAAACAGAATTCCGGACAATTTCGAACAATCAAGCACCGCATTGGTCTTTACGGCATGTCCAAACGCGCGTTTTGATCCTGATCCGATGATTTCAAGCGGGGTCCGGGAACCAAGCGCCCAGCCAACGGCATCGCGCAGTTGTTCCGGGGTGGTGGGTGTCAAAATTTCCGCCATGGCGGTCTCTCTTTTCCTCTCCTGAACCAGACATGCCGGATTTGCGGGAAACGACATGCTGATATTTGGCTTTATTGTTGCGTCTTATGATCGACGGTCTTGTTTGAATTCCGACCTAGAAGCGCGGGATATCCGGGAATTTGTCGGCGACGGCCTTGGCATGAAGTGTCTTGAGCTCGCCACAGCCATGCAAGGTCGGGAATACCTTGCCCGGATTAAGAAGCTGATCCTCGTCAAAGGCCATCTTGATCCGTTCCTGATGCATCATGTCGTCTTGGGTGAACATTTCGCCCATCAGATCACGTTTTTCGACGCCGATGCCATGTTCGCCAGACAGCACGCCGCCAACCTCGACACACAGTTTCAGGATGTCGGCACCGAATGCCTCGGCCTTTTCAAGATCGCCGGCCTTGTTGGCATCAAACATGATTAGCGGATGCAAATTGCCATCACCGGCATGAAAGACGTTGGCAACGCCAAGGCCGTGTCGCTTGGACAATTCCTGCATCCCGGTCAGGACTTCGGCCAGACGGCCGCGGGGGATTGTGCCGTCCATACACATATAATCGGGGGAAATGCGCCCGATGGCCGGAAATGCGTTCTTGCGCCCCGACCAGAACAGAAGCCTTTCTTCCTCATTCTCGGAAATTCGTGAATAGATCGCGCCACAATCGGTCGCGATCTTGCCAACCCGATCAATCAGGTAATCAACTTCGACCTGGGGTCCATCCAGCTCGACCAGAAGCAATGCCTCCACATCCAGCGGATATCCCGCATGGACGAAATCCTCGGTCGCCTTGATCGCCGGGGCATCCATCATCTCAAGGCCGCCCGGAATGATGCCGGCGGCAATGATGGCGGCCACGCATTTACCGCCTTCTTCCGATGAATTGAACCCAAGCAACAGCGCGCGTGCCGTTTCGGGTTTACGCAAAATACGAACCGTGACCTCGGTTACGATGCCAAGCAACCCTTCGGATCCGGTGATCAGACCAAGCAGGTCATATCCCGCCTGATCCAGGCCCTTGCCGCCGACGCGCAGGATTTCGCCTTCGATCGTGACCATTTCAACGCCCAACACATTATTGGTCGTCAAACCGTATTTCAGGCAATGCACGCCGCCGGAATTTTCGGCGATATTGCCGCCAATCGAACAGGCAATCTGGCTGGACGGGTCCGGCGCGTAATAGAACCCCTTATGTTCGACCGCGCGGGTAATCCCCAGATTGGTGACACCGGGCTGCACAACAGCCGCCCGGTTGTTCCAGTCAATTTCAAGAACGCGGTTGAACTTCATCATCGAAATCGTGATGGCATCAGCCATCGGCAAAGCCCCGCCGGAAAGTCCGGTACCGGCCCCGCGCGGGACAATGCGCACCTTGTTTTCGTGACAATATTTAAGAATGGCTGCGACCTGCCCGGTATTTTCGGGCAGGACCACAATCATCGGGAGCTGGCGATAAGCCATCAACCCGTCACATTCATAGGGCCTGAGCTGATCCTCATCGACGATTACGCCGCCGGTTGCGGGAACAATGTCACGCATGGCCGCAATAATGTCCTTGCGACGCGCAAGTGTGTTCTGGTTCGGCTCAGGCATCCTAAGCATCGGTAGTTACTCCTTCAATTCGACCAGCAAATCCTTGCTGTCGACCTGTGTACCGGCCGGTGCGTGGATTTTGGCCACGATACCGTCCTTTTCCGCGTGAACTGCGGTTTCCATTTTCATGGCTTCAAGTGAACACATCACGTCCCCGGACTTGACCTTCTGGCCTTCGGCGACATGCACCTCGACCACAAGACCGGGCATCGGGGCTGCGACATGCAGCTTGTTGCCGTCTTCGGCCTTCGGTTTTGCCTTGCCCGAAGCCGCCAGCGTCTTGTCCGCGACCTTGACTGTGCGGGGTTGACCATTCAGTTCGAAGAACACCGTACGATGGCCTTCTTCGTCACCGAATTCGGACGTCGCCAAATAGCGAATGACAAGGGTTTTGCCCTTTTCCAGATCAACCGAGATTTCCTGATTCTGGTTCATCCCGTAGAAAAAGACCGGTGTTGGCAGAATGGATACATCGGCGTGGTGACTGCGATGTTCGGCATAATCAAGGAACACCTTGGGATACATCACATAGGATGCCACTTCGGCATCGCTGATGTTGCTGCGGTGCGTCTTCTTTTCGATTTCCTTGCGGGTGGCCTCGAAATCAATCGGCGGCAATGACTTGCCCGGACGATCTGTCAGCGCCTCGGCGCCCTTAAGCACCTTGCGCTGAAGGGCGGGCGGGAAGCCACCGACCGGCTGGCCGATTTCACCGCGGAAGAACGAAATCACACTGTCGGGGAAGGCGATATCCTTTTTGGGATCAAGAACGTCTTCCTCGGACAGGCCCGATGTCACCATCATCAGTGCCATATCGCCAACCACCTTGGAGCTTGGCGTGACCTTGACGACATCACCAAACATCTTGTTGACTGCGGCATAGGCCTTTGACACTTCGGGCCAGCGATCCTCGATCCCCAAAGCACGGGCCTGCTGACGCAGGTTGGTATATTGGCCGCCGGGCATTTCATGGACATAAACGTCGGACGTGCCGCTGCGAATGTCGCTTTCAAAGCCGGCATAGTAACGACGGACCTGTTCCCAATAAGTCGACACTTCCTTAAGTGCCTCGGCCTTGAGCCCCGGATCACGCGGCTGACCGATATAGTTATTGGCAATCGACCCCAGGCTTGGCTGCGATGTCAGACCCGACATTGAATCCATTGCGGCATCAACCGCGTCCACCCCGGCATCAATCGCTGCAATCACCGTTGCCGCGGAAATGCCGCTGGTATCATGGGTGTGGAAATGGATCGGGATATTGACCGTATCCTTAAGCGCCTTGATCAGCTCGGTCGCCGCCGCTGGGCGCATAACCCCGGCCATGTCCTTAAGGCCCAGAATATGCGCACCAGATTTTTCAAGCTCGCGCGCCATATTCACATAGTAATCAAGGTTATATTTCGGACGGCTCTTGTCATAGATGTCGCCGGTATAACAAATGGTCGCTTCGCAAAGTTTATCGGTTTTAAGAACCGATTCCATCGCGACCTTCATGTTTTCAACCCAGTTCAGGGAATCAAACACGCGGAAAACATCCATGCCATGTTCAGCCGCCTGTTTGACGAAGTAATCCACCGCATTGTCAGGATAGTTGGTGTAACCGACCGCGTTCGACGCCCGCAGCAACATCTGGGTCAGGATGTTTGGCACCCGTTCGCGCAGCTTGACCAGACGATCCCACGGATCTTCTTTCAGGAAGCGCATGGCAACATCAAACGTCGCCCCGCCCCAGCATTCCAGCGAAAACAGTTCCGGAAGGCCGTGCGCATAATATGGCGCAATTTCAAGCATGTCATAGGTACGCATACGCGTTGCCAGAAGCGACTGATGCGCATCACGCATGGTCGTATCGGTAATCAGGACACGTTCCTGATCTTTCATCCAGCGTGAAAAACCTTCCGGTCCCAATTGATCAAGCTTTTGCTTGGTGCCCGGACGAATTTCACCCAGATCAATCGATTTCGGCATGACCGGATCATGCAGATTGGTCGGGACAACGCGGCCTTCGACTTCCGGGTTGCCATTGACCGCGACCTCGCCAATGAAGCGCAGCAAACGCGTTGCACGGTCACGACGGCGCACGAACTTGAACAGATCGGGCGTTTCATCAATAAACCGCGTGGTATATTCACCCGCCCGGAATTTCGGATGGTTGATCAGGTTTTCAAGGAAGGCCAGGTTGGTCGCAACACCGCGAATTCGGAATTCGCGCAATGCACGGTCCATACGGTCAACGGCTTCGCGCGGGGTGCTACCCCATGCGGTGACCTTTTCCAGCATACTGTCATAGAACGGCGTGATCACCGCCCCGGAATAGGCCGTGCCACCATCCAGACGAATGCCAAAACCGTTGGCCCCGCGATAAACCTTGATGATCCCGTAATCGGGGACAAAGTTGTTTTCCGGGTTTTCAGTCGTGATACGGCACTGAAGCGCATGGTCACGCAGCTTGATCTTGTCCTGCCACGGAATACCGGTTTCTGACGGGAAACCGATGCGACCACCCTGGGCAATCAGGATCTGTGCCTTGACCAGATCAAAGCCGGTGACGCATTCGGTCACGGTGTGTTCGACCTGAATACGCGGATTGACCTCGATGAAATAGAATTTGGATGTATCAACATCCATCAGGAATTCGACCGTACCGGCATTGACGTAGTTTGCCGCCGTCCCGAGCCGAATGGCAGCATCACAGATTTCCTGACGCTGTTCATCATTCAGATACGGGGCCGGTGCACGTTCGACAACCTTCTGGTTTCGGCGCTGAACCGAACAGTCGCGCTCATAAAGATGTACCAACGTACCGTGGGTATCCCCCAAAAGCTGAACTTCAACGTGGCGGGCACGACGGATCAGCTTTTCGAAATACACTTCGCCATTGCCAAAGGCTGCCTCGGCCTCGCGGCGTGCTGCCAGAACCTGATTGGCAAGGTCCTTGCCATTTTCGATGACCCGCATACCGCGGCCACCGCCGCCCCAGCTGGCTTTGAGCATCAGCGGATAGCCGATTTCCTCGGCGATGCGGGTGACTTCCTTCATGTCTTCGGGAAGCGCACTGGATGCCGGCATGACAGGCACGCCTGCACTTTCGGCCAGATTACGTGCAGACACCTTGTTGCCAAGCGTGCGCATGACATCGGAATCAGGACCGATAAACTGAATTCCGGCCTCGGCACAGGCATCGGCGAATTCCGGATTTTCAGACAGGAAACCATATCCGGGGTGGATTGCATCTACGTCGGCATCACGTGCCACCCGCAGAATGTCTTCAATATCCAGATAGGCGCGAATGGGTTTGTTGCCCTTGCCCACCGTATAGCTTTCATCAGCTTTGAAACGGTGAAGGGCGAACCGGTCCTCGTCAGAGAAAATCGCAACGGTGCGAATGCCAAGTTCGTTGGCAGCTCGCAAAACACGAATCGCGATTTCGCCACGGTTGGCGACCAGAAGTTTACGGATACGCTTAGGTGCAGAACGCGTCATTGACACCGGGCTCCTACCACATTTTCCTGGCAGGAACGTGCCTGTGCGCGCCTGCCAAAACCAAGTGAAACGCCACGATATGGTCCCGGAATGCGCTGCGGTGCGGGATGCCTGCAACGCCATACCTTTTGTGGCGGAACAAGATGCCTGCACGCTGAGATCTTGTGCAATGCATCCAGAGCTTTTGGCGCCCGGTGGGCAGGCGTCGGTTCTGGTATATGCGCATTGCCCTCTCCCTGTCAAAGCATGATCTCATGAATTGGTAATACCAATCAGGCAAAAGCAAGGCCAGCCGCTTTTCACCATGCGGAACGAAAATCGCCTTTCCACGTGAACGGTGTCGTGCAAATCCGTGATCTTTGGGGACTTTTGTCACAGATATGTTATTGTCCGACCACGCCTGAAACACCCAATTCCCAGAACGGTCGCGCCCATGCCGAAGCTCAATCTTCGACTAAAGTTCCTGCTGCTTTCCATTTTGCCACTGGTTCTTGCCGCATCGGCCATCTCATGGCTGGTCTTTGCGCAGGCCGAAAGACTGGCCGAAGCCGAAATCAGGACTTTTGAACGCAACATCCTTGAAGCCCGCAAGGAGGAGCTCAAAAGTTATCTTGAGCTCGCCATGGCATCGATTGACCATATCTATTCGGTGGCAAGCCCGCTGGATGCTGTTTCCAAGGAACGGGTAAAGGCGATTATCGAAGATCTGACCTATGGCGAGGACGGCTATTTCTTCATTTACGACCGCGACGGCACCGCGCTTGTTGAACCGCCCCAACCATGGCGGGTCGGGCGGACCTATTGGAACCTTCGCGACATTAACGGCAATTCGGTCATTCAGGGGCTGATATTCAATGCCGAAAAGGGTGGCGATTTCATGCGCCATGTTTGGGAAAAGCCATCAACCGGCGAGCCGACCGAAAAGATCACCTATTCGCTGATGCTTGATAAATGGGACTGGATGATCGGGACCGGCATCTATATCGACGACATTGCCGAACAGGTGACGGAAATCGAGGCAGAGGTCTCTACCCATATCCGCGAAACCACAATTTCCATCATCGGTGTCACCATCCTTGCGGTCTTGCTGGTTGGCATTTCCGGAACTGTGGTCACGCTTTCGGAACGCAAGCTTGCTGATTCCAAGCTCAAGGAACTGACCCATCGCGTGGTCGATGTCCAAGAACAGGAACGCCTTCGGGTGTCGCGCGAACTGCATGACGGCATCAGTCAGATTCTGGTATCGGTCAAATATTCGGTTGAAACCGCAATTGCCCGGATCGGGCAAAACCGGGAAAATGCGATTGAACCGATGGAAAAGGCCGCCAAACGGTTGCAGGATGCCATTCACGAAGTACGTCGCATCTCGCGCGACTTGCGCCCCGCCGTGCTTGATGATCTTGGCCTGAAACCCGCAATCGAAAGCATGTGCGCCGAATTGCAGGACCGGTCGGGCATCCTCATGGAAGTCAAGATCGACAATATCGACAACCAGCTTGATATGGCCAAAAAGACAACGCTTTATCGTGTCTTGCAGGAAACACTGACCAATATTGAACGCCATGCCGATGCAACCGTGATCAAGATATCCATCAAGCGCGAAGGAACCAGCGTGGTCATGCGCATCACCGATAACGGTGTGGGCTTTGAAACCAACCGTTATATCCGTAACCGCGACCCACGCGCCGGGATCGGATTGCGCAACATGCGCGAACGCATGGAGTTCCATGGCGGTGGTCTTTCCGTGCGCTCGGAACCCGATGACGGAACCAAAATTACCGCATTTATTCCCGCCACCAGCCAGAATGATCTACCCGACGGGCGAATCAGCGGTTAATCTGGGCTGGCAACCATACCCATCGACAGGACCAAGTTTCGATCAATGAACAGTGCCAATCAAATCTATTCCAATGACCGCCCGTTGCGTATCTTGCTGTGCGATGACCATGCGCTTGTGATGGATGGCATTCGTTCGCGACTGGAATGTTTTGATCATATCAACATCATTGGGGAAGCCAGCAACGGCGTCGAAGCCCTGTCGCTGGCCGGTGAATTGCGCCCCGATGTTGTATTGATGGATATTTCAATGCCGGTCATGAACGGGCTTGAAGCCGCTGAAAAGTTCCGCGAAACGCTTCCGGATACCAAGGTTGTCATTCTGTCGATGCATGAAAACCCGGAATATCTGCGCACCGCCCAGCAGGCAGGCGCCAAAGGCTTCATCCTTAAGGATGTTTCATCCAACGACATGGTCCGCGCGATTGAAACCATCGCCAATGGCGGCGAAGCATACAGTTCGACCTTTGATCGCATCAGTGCCGGCGAAGGCAGCAACAGTGACGGCGTGCCGCTAACGACGCGCGAACGAACCGTTTTGCGTCTTCTCGCCAAAGGGGCCAGCAACAAGCACGTTGCCCGCGAACTCGATATCAGTGTGCGAACAGTTGAAACCCACCGCCGCAACATCAAGCGCAAACTTGATATCGACAGCTCGGCCGGGCTCGTGCGGTACGCCATTGAAAAGGGTCTGGTCACCCTCGATACCAACGCCTGACGCGTCCAAGCACCGAACAAATCGGTTTTGCCGCGCCCTGGATTGATTTCACAACAAGATACAGTACATTTAAGACTGATTTTGATTGGCCCGATCCGTCAGTCTGATTTCAGTCCGGGCCCATGCCCCGTTTTAAAGGGTGGCGTTTGTGAACCATTCGACAAGCCATATTTTCCGTCCAGACATCGCCCGATGCCGTGATTGCGGCGTGCGGAAATTTGCCTTGTTCAACAATCTGACGGACGAGGATTTCAAACTTGTCCATATGCCGGTTGAAGATGTCAGCTTGCCCAGACGGGGCACCCTTTACAATGCGGGGGACATGGCACAATCGATCTTCACCCTGCGCAGCGGATTGATCAAACTTGTGCATTATCTTCCCGATGGAGGGCAAAGGGTGGTGCGGCTGGTGCGTCCGGGCGGGACAATCGGTCTTGAAGCCCTGGTCAGTGAATGTTTTACCCACCACGCCGAAGCCATTCAGGACAGTGCCCTGTGCCGCATCCCGATTGCGGTGATTGAAAAGCTTGATCGGGAAAGTCCACGCCTGCACAAGCAGGTTCTCAATCGCTGGCACCAGGCCGTGATGGATTCAGATAATTGGCTGACCCAAATGTCGACGGGCACGGCGCGCGAACGGGTCGCACGGCTTTGCCTGTTTCTCAATGATGAAGAAACGGCGACCTGCACCCTGCCCGGTCGCGAAGATATCGGGGCGATGCTGGGCATTACCACGGAAACGGCAAGCCGTATCATCGCTGATTTCAGGCGGGCGGATTTGCTTGCATTCTTGTCGCGCAATGTCTTCCGACTGGACCTTGACGGGATCAGGGAAGTAGCTGGGCTTGATGAAACCGACACTCTGCCTGACGAAACAGGGTGATATCCCAACTACCGGATGGCTTGTTGCAAAACGGTCTGGAATGCTGAATTCGGACCGCAGGCCAAGGACAGTCGTTGATATTCTTCGGGGGTGTCGATCTGGCGCTGTTCTTCGCGACGGCGCCGGTCAATATCGCGCAGCCGGCGCTTGAAATCCCGACCATATTCCGACAACAGCCGCTTGATCGCGGATGGCACATTATCCGCAGAAAGCGGGAACATCGCACTGACCTTGCCCACGACATCATTGACCAGATCATCAAGGGCGGCGCGAATATCGGCTTCCATGCCCTGATTGACTTTCACATGTTCGCCTTCGTGGGTGTAAACCACATCATATTCGCATGACCCGCGTTCGAGCTCGGATGCGATATAGACCAGATGTTTGACGACATCGACCTTTGGGCTGACCCGCACCGGATCCAGACAATACCGCCCAAACCCGACTTCGCGCGGTTCAAACCGCATGTCAAATGATGCCCGCATTTCATATTCGGTCAGTCCGGCCACCAGATAACGCGATCCACCGCCCGCCCGACTGTTCAGCCATCGTACCGACCGGTGACGGTCAAGCATCGGGTCCTTGTGATTGAATTCAAGCATTGCCTCGGGCGACCTTACCGGCGCACAGGTCCCTTGCGCATATGCGGGGCTTTGCCATGCCCATATAACAAGCAAAACCAGCAGACCAATGACATGGTGTCGCGATAACAGCCGGTATCGTTGATCGCATTGCGACACGTCAGTTCCCCGTGCTGATGCGATAAAGTCGGCTGCAAATCTCAGACATGACGAACCTTGTCTGCACATTCGACACAAAGCGGTGTGGTCGGATCAAATTCCAGACGCCGTTTGTCGATGTCTTCACCGCAATTATGACAATGGCCATATTCGTCATCGTCCATCCGCTTGAGCGTCTTTTCGATCCGGTCAAGTTCAGCACTGCGACGACGTTCCTGTTCCAGATGCATCTGCTGGTTCTGAAGTGCGTCCATGCGTGACAACCGCCCAACCGCCTGCTGATCCAGCTCGACAGGTTTTCGATAGTCTTCTGAATGGCTTGAATATGCCAGGATGTCAGCGCGCCTTTCTTCAAGACGCACACGCAGCGAAGCCAGATCGATGTCTTTACGGTCCGTCATGCGAAACCTCGTGACCAGTTGTTGTTCTTCTTTATTCCATATGGGGATCGGCACCGCTGTTTCGCCAACCCCCGAACAGATTTGACCGGTTTGCCCGACCGCTCAGGCGCAATTTCCGCATGCATCGACAAGCTTTTCCAATGCTGCCTTTGCCTCATCATCATCAAGACCTTCGGCTTTGATGTTTTTCTGGATTTTGCAGCAAAGCGCCGGCCCGTCGGGGAACGGCTTGTCAGTCCAGAACGGTGCTGTTGTGCCGAAATACCCCGCCTGATCAAGGAACGATACACCGTAGTAATAAGCAGCCCCGACCGAATTATAAAAGGTCGGATCATCGATAAATCCGCCATCGGGTGTCATCGACTTTGTCAAACACCAGTCCAGAACAAGTGCGATGTCAGATGCGGCGGCCTTTTGGGTATCGGCATCGACCTTTGACCAGCCCAGATCGAAGATCTTGGTCACGTCATAGTTATTGTGGTTATTGAAATCGCCATTGTGCTTCCAGCCGAACGGATAAGCGTCATCGCGGATCGCCAGCGTGGTTTGGAAAATCTCGGTCCATAAATCGACCTTCCCGTGCTGATAGGAAATATTGTGGAAGGTCAGGCTAAGATCGCTGCTTTTAAGCACGCCCTGATCGGGTGTATCGAACCACCCACCCCAATAGCCGCTCTGCCCGTCTTGCCAGCGATCAAGCCACTTTTTATAGGCATCGATGTAATCCTGGGTCAGATCAAACCCTTTTATATTGGCCTGGAAATAGTCGCGAATTTCGCTTTTGAAGCACATTTGTGAAAGGGCCGCGCTGACGGCCCCCAGTGCATCGCGACGATCAAGACCATCTGCGTAAATCTTTGATGTTTTTTGACTTTCAAGCCACGCAACCATTTTTTCCGGGGTGGCTATCGGGGCAAGAAATGCCAACGGGTATTGCGGTGCCTGCCCTTCATCGGCAAGGGTATTGACCGCATCGATCATGGCATCAACCTTCAGAAACCACTGATCGTAGCAAGGCCCCCAAGACCCATCGCTTGCAACCTGTTTCCCGGCCCAGTCCTGATCGCGATTATCAAGCGATGCCGCAAAGGCATCAATCTTGGTCGAAAGCGTTTTCCAGTCGGCTGTATACATCAACAGCCATTTGCATTCGATCATCTGCTGATCGGATGCGGCCATGCTGTTGCCGGTCTTCTGGATTTCGATCAACTTGTCCTGCAAAGGGGAAAGCTTGGCGGCAAAAGCCGATTGCTGCGTCACATAATCCGGATCAAATGCCGTGAACTGTTGTGAAATCAGTTTGGTAAAATCTGTCATTGGCCTTTTGCGCCCCCCGTTACGCGTGGAAGCCACCAGCATGACAAAAAATCACCTGTTGCCAAGGAATTATCGGAAGACAAACCGATGATGTCACGAATTTGCAGCCTCAATCACGCAGGTGGCGTGATCGGGTAATCTTATTATTCCAAAAGCCAGTTCCGAATAATCCGAAGCGCCTGATCAGGATCCGTTTCAACAAGCTTTGTCGCGACATTTGCCTTTTTGCGGTCGATCATTCCTTCGATGCCGGCAACACTGATGCCATCAGCATCATTTTGGACCGGGACAATTGACGTCGCCGATGATGTGTCACGCAAACGATCACGCAAAGCCGCATCCGAACCCGGTTCATATTTCGGAATCGGCGCCGCAGGTTTCGGACCGCTCATGAATGGGGCCGAAATGGACTGCGTTTGCTTTTTTGCACTTTCCGTCACGACCTGTCCTTCGTCAGATGGCAAACATGCTTCTTCGTCAGAATATGGCGACTCGTCGTTGGAACTGCACCGTCTTTCAATAATTTTGCCTTCCGGGAAGCCGAAAAACCTAAATTAGCGGATATTAAACTTTAGTAGGATATGTATGAGCAAACGATTCCGGTGACCAAAAAAATCTCAACCCAGGATAACACGCTCCGCACCCTCGAACGTTTTCAACTTGTCGTCAAAACCTTTCAGTTCTGCGGGGTCTGCCGTGATAGAGACCGAACCATTCGATACAACCCATTGTAAAAACACCAATAGAACAATCCAATTAAGTAAATTGTTTCGCAGGAGGAAAGTTCAATTCCTGTCATTTTGGGGTTTATCAAGCCCACTGGTGTATTTACCTTCGTATCCACTCAGGGTATTCACCACCTTTGAATAGTTTTGCCGATACCTTCGATCAAACGGCAACACGATGGGGGCTCAGTTTCTTTGAAGCAGTTTAAGTACATATTGATCGCCGCACTGGGGACCATTTTGGTCAACATCCCGGAAGCGCGTGCCGTGGAATTTGGTGAATCCCCGGTCCTTGCGTCGCAAGTTGCCGCCGGAACGCTTCCCCCTGTCAAAGATCGTCTACCAACCACGCCGATGATTGTCACGCCAAACGATCGAATTGGCGTCTATGGCGGCACCTGGAAAATGGCACAGCGCGATCAGCGCGACCAGGCATTGTTGATCCGCAACATCGGTTACGAGCCGCTTTTGCGCTGGACGCCGCAATGGACATCGACCATTCCGAACGTTGCCCTTTCCTTCCAGCCCAGCAGTGACGCGACCGAGTTCTTTTTCCGTCTGCGTCCTGGCATGCGCTGGTCTGATGGCGCGCCATTTACCGCTGATGACATTACGTTCTGGTACGAAGACATTCTGCTGAACCCGGCCTTTCCCGATGCTGTTCCCGAATGGCTGACGGCTGGCGGAAACGCTGTTCAGATTGATGAAGTCGACGAAAATACCGTCGCCTTCCGCTTCAGCACGCCTTATGGCCTGTTCCCGACCGCGCTTGCCCGGCCAGAAGGCGTTGAACCGGTCAGCTATCCGGCACATTTTTTAAAGCCGCTTTTGCCCAAATATAACCCGAACGCCGATGAAGAAGCCCGTGCTCTTGGCTTTGCCGGCTGGAAAGATCGCTTCATTGATGTTTTTGGCAATCCGGGAACGATCGACGATCCGTCGCGCTGGCTTAATCCCGATGTTCCGACATTGAATGCCTGGGTCCTGACCGGCGTCTATGGCAAAGACGACCCACTGATCGCCAAACGCAATCCCTATTACTGGAAAATCGATCCGACCGGACGCCAGTTGCCCTATATCGACGAGGTATCCTTTACCCTGGTTCCGTCGAAAAGTGCCGCGGGGGATGCCGCGATCGCCGGCAAGGTCAATATGCAGGAACGCCATGTCAGCACACGTGCGGACGAAGTTCTGGCTGCCAACGACAATCTGTTGCCCTTCACGCTGATTGAAAGCGACATGAACACTCTGACCTTGTCATTGAACCTGAATGACAAGGATCCGGTACTGCGCAAGATTTTCCAGAACAAGGATTTCCGGATCGCGCTTTCGCATGCGATTGACCGTGACAACATCATTGCGCGTTTCGTGCCCGGTGCCCTGCCCCATCAGGCGGCACCACGACCGGAAAGCCCGCTTTACCACACAGTACTTGCCCGCCAATACATCCATTATGACCAGGCACTGGCAACGGACTATCTGGCCAAGGCCGGCCTGATGGAAAAGGATCAGGATGGCTTCTTGTTGCGTCCGGATGGCAAACGCTTGTCATTCACCATCGACACAGAGGGTGCCGACCGGTTCGCGATGCTTGATGCCGTCATCCAGTATTGGCGTGATATCGGTATCGACGTTACCGCAAGAAACCTGCCCCGCGACGAATTCGTCTCGCTGCGTGAACGCAACGACCACGAAGCAAGTGCCTGGGGCGGTGATGGCGGGCTTGATGCCATGGTTATCCCGATCAACTATCTTCCGATGTCGGCCGAATCATCATGGTTTGCAACCGGCTGGGCCAACTGGTACGTCAACCCGAACAGCCCCGATGCCATGACGCCACCTGAGGCGGTTCAAAAGCAGCTGGCCCTTTATAACCAGCTCAAGGAAACCGCGAATGCAGAAAAACAAAATCAACTGATGCGCGACATCCTCGACATCAGCGCCGATCAGTTTTACGTTATGGGCATCGCTCTGCCGCCAAACCGGAAAGGCGTGGTCGCCAAAAACTTCCACAACGTTCCAAAGGTAATCCCGGCGGCCTGGAGTTATGCAACACCGGCACCGACCAACCCGAGCCAATATTATATTGAGCAAAAGTAATCGGCACGGGCTCGGATCATTGGTCAGGGGGGACGACGAGGCGTGAAGAAGCTGTTTGACCGAATGATCGGCAGCCTGGTTTTCAAGATCGCACTGGCGATTGTGATTGTCGAAACCATCCTGCTTGGATTGTTCGGCGGCTATTACGTTCAGTATTTCGGTGCCGAAATTGACCGCCGCATTGCAGAACAGATCAGCACCCCCGGCCGCCTGATTCAGGACGAACAGCTCAAGGTCTCCATTCTCAGTGATGCCAAGCAGATGAAATTGCTGCTTGGCGATCATTTGCAGCAAGCCATGGCAATCGGCTTTGACGGTACGATTTATCATGCGATTGATCCGCTTCTGATCGGCAGTTCAACCGACGTTCTTCCGGATTTCCCGTCCGATGAATTGCGCCCCAACATGACCGAGCCGGCGCTGTTTACAGTCGATGACGTCGATGGTCACAGCATCGTTTCGATCACCCCGCTTTTCAGCCTGAATGCCAATCAGCCATTCATGTATGTGTTTCTCAAAGTCTCGACCAAGGGCCTTGAAGAAAGCCAGCGCCAGATGCAGTCGGTCCTGCTGATCGGATCGGCAATCTGTATTCTGATGACATCTGCGCTGATTTTCCTGTTCACACAGCAAACCGTTCTTCGGCGCCTGATTTCAGCTGCCCAGTTCGTGAACAAGATCCAGCTTGGCAAACTGAGTTCGCGGCTGACACCGATGGGACGCGATGAAATCGGAACCCTTGAGCGCGGCCTGAATGCCATGGCCGAAAGTCTCGAACGGCGAACCCAGCAACATCAGATCGCCCAGGACGCCTTACGCGACAGCGAAGAACGTTTCCGTGACTTCACCCTGTCATCGGCGGACTGGTACTGGGAAATGGGTGCGGATCTCAAGATCGCGTTCGCATCCTATAAGTTCTATCAGCTGATCGAAGAAATTAACGGCTCCCCGCAGGGGCAGTCATTCGACAAACTTGGCCTGACATCCGAACATCCAGAAGGCTGGCACTATCTGCAACGCAGGCTTGATGCCCATATGGCGTTCCAGAATGTCGAATTTTCCTGGACGTCACGCAAAGGCGAAAAGAATTATGGCCGCATCAACGGCGTCCCGGTCTTTTCGCTTGATGGTCGATTTAACGGATATCGCGGCACCGGCAGCAACATCACAGCCCAGCACCGCGCCGCCGAAGAACAGCAAGCTCTTCAGCGTCAGCTTGCCACATCCCAAAAGCTTGAAGCTGTTGGTCAGATGGCCGGCGGGGTTGCCCATGAATTCAATAACTGCCTTGCCGGCATTCTGAGCTTTGCCGAAGTTGCGCGTGCCAAAATCGATGATCCCGAACGGGTTAAGGAATATCTTGATCACGTCATCTCGCTTGGCGAACGTGCGACCAGTGTTGCCGATCAGCTTCTGATGTTCTCGCGGCGGCGCATTGACCAGCCGACCAATATCCGCGTGCAAAGCATTTTCTCCGAGATGGAGAAACTTCTGCTGACATTGCTCGAACACCGGATCGAACTGCAAATCTGGTCGGACAATCCGGAACTTTACACCCGCGTCGACCCGACGCAGCTTTCGGCCTGTATCCTTAACCTTGCGATCAATGCGCGTGATGCAATGCCCGATGGCGGCACATTGCAAATATCGTCGCGCAGTGTCGAAATCCCGCCCCTTGCCCAGCGCAACCCGGACGAGGACGAAGATACCTATCCCGAAGATGTCGCAGGCGAATTCGTTGTCATCACGGTACAGGATACCGGTACCGGTATTCCCGACGACATTATCGACAATATTTTCGAACCCTTCTTCTCCACCAAGGAGCCGGGCAAGGGTACCGGTCTTGGTCTGTCGATTGTTCACAGCTGGGTCGAAGAATCACACGGCTTCATCAATGTCGAAAGCATCGAAGGCGAAGGCACGACCTTCTCGGTTTATCTGCCGCGCTCCGAAGCAGGCGGCGAGACCGCCCTTCGTGTGGATGAAGTCGACAAATTCCCGGGCAATGGCGAGCGGGTTCTGATTGTCGATGACGAACAGGCACTGCGCACCACCGCACGTATTATTCTTGAAGATGTCGGCTTCAGAACCGAAACCGCCAAAAACACCGAAGAAGCACTAAGCCTGCTAAGTGCGGCCGAACAGGATGACCCGTTTGACGTCATTCTGACCGATGTTGTCATGTCCGGCCGAAGTGGCCCGCAACTGGTCATCGAGGCATTGCGCAGCAACCCGCGTTATGGCGTTGTTTTCATGTCGGGCTATCCCGCGCGCTCGCGCAAGGAACTCGACAAGCTGCTCGGCAATTACGTGTTTGTCAAAAAGCCGTTCCGCCCCAGCCAGTTGCAAAAGGCCATCCATGATGCCTTGGCCTTGCGCGCCGAACGGCAAAAAACCTGACCGCGGCGTATTAGAACAGGAAATCCGCCCCTTGACCGGGCACCTACCCGCCCGAGTCCCTCGCCAAACAACAGCATTTCAAACCGCGATCATCGCGCAAAGGTTAAAAAATTCTTTCGATACAGTTGCCCGCTAAGCAATTGGCGTGACTGCGGTTCTTTGTGTGATGAGCTGCTCGTAACCAGCCCGGTGTGACAGCCGTCACTTTTTTTGATCTGTTTCATCCCTACCTTTATAAACAGACAGATTACGCACGAGCATGAAGAGGTCAGGATGATCGGTTCAGTACAAGGTTCAGGACTTGGTGCCGCAGCACAGGCTGTTAACGATGCCATCACCCCGAATGGTGGTGCTGACCCGTCCCTGCCCTTTGCAGCAGCAGAGGGTGCCATTAACAAGGCGACCGGCCTGGCCAAGGTTATCGGATCCATTGTGACCGAACATCAGCCCCTTGAAACCAGTGGCCATCGCGGCACCAAGGTTAATATCCTAACGTGATTTTCCCTCTCGTTAGCTTCCTCCGGGGGTGGTCTGCGACCACCCCTTTTTGTATTTGAATGCTTTCAAATACCCGGTCATGACAAGCAGTAAGCCCCGTGCTAAGGTTCGGGAATATTGCGCATTTGGACGGTATGATGGTCGCCAACAGAATTGGAACAGGTTCGTCCCAAACGGGACTTCAGGATGCACGATCCCGCCCCCAGGGTGTCCCGGGCATGGGTGGGCGTGTTACGGCCAATTCAGACCAGCCATCTTCTGACAGCTTCATTGCGGCACAGCTTGCGCGTCTGCGTAATCTGATTGCCACCGATCAGATTGATCATAATGCGCGTCGCGGGACCTATCTTAACATCCTGCTTTGACGCTCTTTTCGACCATCTTTATGAATTGCCCGTCGTGAACCGATCCGTTGTTTGCGACGCCTTTTGCACGCGTTCCCGCAATTCTGGCAACTTCGCAAAATAAAAGGCGGACCAAAAGGCCCGCCTTTTTGCCTGCTCGCTTCATCCGTCACGAACAAAGAAAAGTGCCCCGTACCGAAGTACGGGGCCAGTTCAATTGTCCAGGTGTGTTGGACAAGGGAGCTTGCGCAAAAGCGTGATCAGATCACGCAGTTGCCTGGTTTTCGCTCTCGGAGCGAATAGGATGTTCCAGTTTGTCGACGATTTCCTTCGGCACGATCTGCCAGAAGTTGCCGCGTTCACGATCCCAGTTATCAAGGATCGTACGTGCATAACCGCTTTCGGTTTCTGCAACATGCTCTTCAATGAGCGAACGGCAATGTTCGTCCCAGTACTGGGTTTCAATGCGCTGATACAGGATGGAGCCATCATTGACGACGTCGGCAAAGGTGCCTTCAACGTCATAGATGAATGCCATGCCACCGGTCATGCCGGCCCCGAAGTTTTCACCGACCGAGCCCAGAATAACTGCGGTACCGCCGGTCATGTATTCACAACCGTTCGAACCACAACCTTCGACCACGACGGTCGCACCGGAGTTACGCACACAGAAACGTTCACCGGCCTGACCCGCAGCAAACAATTTGCCCGACGTCGCACCATAAAGAATGGTGTTGCCGATGATGGTGTTTTCATTGGTCTTGAGCGGGCTGGAAGGCCGCGGACGCAGAACAATCGTCCCGCCCGAAAGGCCCTTACCGACATAGTCGTTGGCATCGCCCTGAACTTCGATCTTGAGCCCCTGAACCGCAAAGGCACCAAGTGACTGACCAGCCGAACCGCGCAGACGGACATGCAGATGACCCGGTTTCAGGCCGGTCATGCCGTATTTCTGCGTGATCAGTGACGACATCCGGGTCCCGATTGCACGTTGGGTGTTCTGGATGTTGTACTGAAGCTGCATTTTTTCGCCGTCTTCAAGAAGCGGACGGGCATCCTTGATCATCTGGGCATCAAGGGTATCCGGGACTTCGTTGCGACCTTCGATGGTGCAGAAGCGTGCATGATCACCGGCATCAGCCTGTGCCAGCAGCGGGTTAAGATCAAGGTCAACAAGGTCTTTGGCGCCACGGTGAACCTGCTGAAGCAGGTCGGAGCGGCCAATCACGTCTTCCAGCTTGTCATAGCCAAGCTCGGCCAGAACGTCTTTGACTTCTTCGGCCATGAAGGTGAACAGGTTGACCAGCTTGTCAGCTGTACCAACGAACTTGGCACGCAGTGCCGGGTCCTGGGTACAGACACCAACCGGGCAGGTGTTGGAATGGCACTGACGGACCATGATGCAGCCAAGGGCGATCAGGGAAGCCGTACCGATACCAAATTCCTCGGCACCAAGCATTGCGCCAATCACAACGTCACGACCGGTTTTGAAACCACCGTCAACGCGCAGTTTGACTTTGTCACGCAGGTTATTGAGCGTCAGAACCTGGTTGACTTCCGACAGGCCCATTTCCCAAGGAACGCCTGCATATTTGATCGAGGTCTGCGGGCTTGCACCCGTACCGCCGTCATAACCGGAAATCAGGATCACGTCGGCTTTTGCCTTGGCAACACCGGCTGCAATCGTACCAACACCCGAACGCGACACCAGCTTGACGCAAACGCGGCAGCGCGGGTTGATCTGTTTGAGGTCATAGATCAGCTGTGCCAGATCTTCGATCGAATAGATGTCATGATGCGGCGGCGGCGAAATCAGGGTCACACCCGGCGTCGCATGACGCAGCTGTGCAATTTCAACCGTGACCTTGAAGCCCGGAAGCTGACCACCTTCGCCCGGTTTTGCACCCTGCGCGACCTTGATCTGAATTTCTTCACAGTTGTTCAGATATTCAGCCGTCACACCAAAGCGACCGGACGCGACCTGTTTGATCGAGGAACGCGCATTGTCACCGTTCGCACGCGGACGGAAACGTTCACGCGATTCACCACCTTCACCCGAGTTCGATTTCGCACCGATGCGGTTCATGGCAATCGCCAATGCCTCGTGGGCCTCGGTCGACAATGCGCCATGGGACATGCCCGGTGTGACGAAACGTTTGCGGATTTCGGTGATGCTTTCGACCTTGTCCTGGTGAACAGGGCTGCGATCGGAACGGAAATCAAGCAAGTCACGCAGATGCAGCGGTTCACGCGAACGCAGACCTTCCGAAAACTTGCGGAACGTATTGTAGCTGCCCGTCGTGACAGAAGACTGCAACGTATGGATCAGCGGGCCGGTCCAGACATGGCGCTCGCCACTGCGACGATATTTGTAAAGACCGCCAACCGGAAGGCTGACGACATTGCCGTTAAACGCTTCTTTATGCTGGGCGATCGTGCGGCGCTGGATACCCTGAAGACCGATGCCCGAAATACGCGACGGCATGCCCGGGAAGAATTCGGCCACCAGCGAACGCGACAGGCCAATACTTTCGAAGTTATAGCCACCGCGATAGGAACTGATGATCGAAATGCCCATTTTGGACATGATCTTGAGCAAGCCCGCATCAATTGCAGCCTTGAAGCGCTGCATGACTTCGGCAGTGCTGTTCACATTCGGGAACAGGCCACGTGCATAACGGTCAAGCAGACCTTCCTGTGCCAGATAGGCGTTAACCGTGGTTGCGCCAACACCGATCAGAACCGCGAAGTAGTGCACGTCCATGCATTCCGCCGAACGCACGTTCAGCGAGATATAGGTACGCAGTGACGTCTTTACGAGATGGCTGTGAACACCACCGGTCGCAAGGATCATCGGGATTGCAGCACGTTCTTCGCTGATCGCTTCATCGGTCAGGATGATGTGCAATGCACCGCCACGAACGGCTTCCTCGGCTTCGCGCTGAATACGGGAAATCGCATCGCGCAGGGCCGACTGGCCACCATTGATGTCAAAGGTGGTGTCAATCTCGACCGCCGTTTCGCCCATATAGCCGCGCATGGCATCATATTCGGCGTTGGTCAGAACCGGGCTTTCGAGCTGAAGCAGATCGCACTGGCTTTCATCTTCGTCCAGAACGTTGCCAAGGTTACCAAGGCGGGTCTTCAGGCTCATGACGCGCGCTTCACGAAGGGAATCGATCGGCGGGTTGGTCACCTGGGAGAAGTTCTGACGGAAGAAGTGATGCAGGCCACGATACCGATCCGAAAGGATCGCAAGCGGGGTGTCATCGCCCATCGAGCCAATGGCTTCCTTGCCGTCTTCACCCATCGGATGAAGGATCAGCTCAAGATCTTCGTGGGTCAGGCCCATCGCCTTTTGCAAACGCAGCAGACGTTCTTTTTCGATATGCGACGGCTCGGTATGTTCCGGCGAAATCAGGTCATCAAGAACCTTGGTGCGACCGACCCATTTCGACCAGTCACGACGGTTAGCCAGTTTGTCCTTAAGCTCGCGGTCATGATACAGCTTGCCCTCTTCGAGGTTGACGGCAATCATCTGACCCGGGCCAAGGCGGCCTTTTTCAATGCAGCTTTCTTCGTCGATATGCACCATACCGGCTTCGGAACCGGCAATCAGAAGGCCGTTACCGGTAACCGCATAACGCAGCGGACGCAAACCGTTACGGTCCGTACCACCCAGAAGCCATTTGCCACCATATGCCGCAAGTGCTGCCGGACCGTCCCACGGCTCCATCACAGCGTTGCAATAGGCATACAGGTTTTTATAGCTGTCAGGCGTCGATGCCTTTTTCGACCATGCCTCCGGAACCATCATGGTTTTCACCATCGGAAGGTCACGGCCGGCACGGATCATCAATTCGAACACCGCATCAAGAGCAGCCGAGTCAGACGAGCCCGGCTGAATAACCGGTTTGAGATCATCGATGCTGTCGGCGAACACTTCGTGCGCCATACGTGCTTCGTGACTTTTCATCCAGTTGACGTTACCGCGCAGCGTGTTGATTTCGCCGTTATGGGCAAGAACACGGAACGGCTGTGCCAGCGGCCAGCTCGGGAAGGTGTTGGTCGAATAACGCTGATGATAGACGCAGAAGCTTGAAATAAAGCGTTCGTCGCGCAGATCCGGATAGAAGGTATCAACGTCTTCTGCCAGGAACATGCCCTTGTAGATGATCGAACGGCACGACATCGAACAGATGTAGAAATCCTTGATCGCCTCGGACAGAACTGCCTTTTCGATACGACGACGGATCGCATAAAGGTCGATTTCGAATTTCTCTTCGTCGACATCGTCACGGACACCGATCAGAACCTGTTCGATTTCCGGGCGGGTCTGGTTTGCCTTTTCACCGATGACCGAAACATCAACCGGGACCTGACGCCAACCAAGAATACCATAACCCTGTTTGAGGATTTCGGTTTCAACGATTGCGCGGCAACGTTCCTGTGCCGACATGTCGATACGCGGCAGGAACACCTGACCAACTGCAATCAGGCTTTCCGGGGCTTCCTGGTTGATCACCTTAAGGTAAGCCTTGAAGAAATCCTGCGGGATCTGAAGGTGGATACCTGCGCCGTCACCGGTTTTGCCATCGGCATCAACAGCACCACGGTGCCAGATTGCCTTCAGGGCTTCGATACCGGCCTCAACCACTTCGCGGCGCGGTTTGCCATCAATGGCGCCGACAAGACCCACACCACAGTTGGCGTGTTCTTCGGCCGGGTCATACATGCCACTGGCTTCAAGATGTGCCGCGTTTTTCTCAAAACGGGCGATCTCGGCAGCACCGCGGCCCTGATCCAATTTGTCCTGAACGATCTTGTTCATAACTTCTCTCTCCTAATGCGGCAGCGGGCTTAAGCAGCAGCTTCTTTGCGCGCCAGCAAATACTCATCAATTCGATCTGCCGCATCACGGCCATCACGGATCGCCCAAACCACAAGCGACGCCCCACGGGCGATGTCACCAGCAGCAAACACGCCATCAAGATTGGTCATCATCGTGCGGAAATCGATTTTGACCGTGCCCCAACGTGACACACCAAGTTCCGGCGCATCAAACAGGGTCGGCAGATCTTCGGGCTCGAAGCCAAGTGCCAGGATGACCATGTCGGCATCCATGGTGTAGCTCGATCCTTCGATGACTTCCGGGCTCTGGCGGCCGCCGGCATCGGGGGCACCAAGGCGCATTTTCACGGCGCGAACACCGGTGACCTTGTCATCGCCGACAAAGGCTTCCGGGTTGGTCAGCCAGACAAACTCGACGCCTTCTTCCTCGGCATTGGCAACTTCGCGCTGGGAACCGGGCATGTTGGCACGGTCACGGCGATAGAGACATTTGACCGACTTCGCCCCCTGACGGATCGCGGTACGGACACAGTCCATGGCGGTATCACCACCACCGATCACGACAACATTCTTGTCCTTGGCGTTCAGCGTTCCGTCTTCATATGCCGGAACCTTGTCACCCAGACCATGGCGGTTGGACGTGGTCAGATATTCAAGTGCGGGATAAACATTTCCAAGACCGGCACCCGGCAGTTTCAGTTCGCGGGCCTTGTAAACACCGGTCGCGATCAGAATGCTGTCATGCTTCTTGCGCAGATCATCAAGGGTCGCATCGCGGCCAACCTCGAATTCGGTGTGCATGATAACGCCACCTTCCTCAAGAAGCTTGACCCGGCGCTCGACCACATCTTTTTCAAGCTTGAAGCCCGGAATACCATAAACCAGCAGGCCGCCCATACGGTCATAACGGTCATAGATATGGACTTCATATCCTTTGAGACGCAGCTGCTCGGCAGCCGCCATACCACCCGGGCCACCGCCGATGATACCGACCGACATGCCGTTCTCCTTTGCCGGTTTCGGGGCTTTGACCCAACCGTTCGCAAAGG
Organism: Thalassospira sp. MIT121401; assembly: GCF_047125595.1. Classification (NCBI taxonomy): domain Bacteria; kingdom Pseudomonadati; phylum Pseudomonadota; class Alphaproteobacteria; order Rhodospirillales; family Thalassospiraceae; genus Thalassospira; species Thalassospira sp. MIT121401. The sequence goes on along the minus strand of NZ_CP138926.1, from coordinate 910,620 downwards.
CGGTATCGGTGATGTATTTCTCGACCGAACCGATGGTGACAGCACCATGGGTTGACTGTTCGATCACGCAATTGCCTTCGCACAGGCGATCCTGCGGGCAGATGCGACCAGTAACTTCGGGCATGTTGTTGGTTGCGGCCGAGATGGCATAAGCCTCCTCAAGGCGACCTTCGGTGGTCAGGCGCAGCCAATCGGGGATGTTGTTATAAAGCGGGCAATGGGCCTGGCAGAACGGCACGCCACACTGGGAACAACGCGACGCCTGATCGGCAGCCTTGTCGTCCTCGAATGCTTCATAGATTTCGTTGAAGTCTGTCCGACGCTCGGACGCCTCTCTTTTGTGCGGATATTTTTGTTCGAGATGAACAAATTTCAGCATCTTTTCTGTCATGACGGCCCTCTGGAAGGGTTTTATGTTGCGGGTTTCGGTCTGTATACGTGCCAAATACGCAAGAATCTAGCACAAAATGCATTATAGGTCAGTTTTACTGACATAAATATCCGCACATTTTTTCGGGTCTTCCAGAAATCACCGCTGATTTGGCCTGTAATAAAGTTTCATTAGTACCAAAATTGAACCATTTATGCATTTCGCCGAATCACGCTAAACTGCTATAAGCGATGAGTTTTTAAAGCGAACAGGCACAGAGGCCGGCGTGACCTTACAGCACATTATTCTTCTGGCAGTCGTCCAGGGGATCACCGAATTTCTTCCCATCAGCTCATCAGGACATCTCATTCTGGCACCGGCCCTGACCGGCAGTCCGGATCAGGGTTTGTTGGTAGATGTTGCGGTTCATGTCGGTACTTTGGCAGCTGTTTTGATCTATTTCTGGCGCGATGTGTCCGCCATGCTCGGCGGATTCGTCCGGCTGTTTACCGGGCGAATCAACGCAGGTGCCCGTCTGGCAATTCACATTGTGCTTGCAACCATCCCGGTCGTCGCGGTCGGTTTCTATCTCAAGGTCTCGGGCATCGAGGAACAATTGCGATCTGTCGAGATCATCGCATGGACCACACTTGGCTTTGGGATCCTGCTCTGGATTGCAGACAAGGTCGGAATGACGATCAATCGGCTGGAACATATGCGCTGGGGCGGCGCACTGTTTATCGGTCTGGCACAGGTATTGGCTCTGATCCCGGGCACCAGCCGGTCGGGCATCACCATGACCGCCGCCCGTTTCATGGGTTACGAGCGCTCCGACGCTGCACAGTTTTCGATGCTGATGTCCATTCCGGTTATTTTGGGTGCGGGTCTTCTGGCCGGTATCGACCTGCATCAGGCCGGGAACATCGCCCTTAACCAGGACGTGCTTCTCGCAGCCGGGCTTTCTTTCCTGACAGCACTTATTGCCATTGCAGTGTTGATGAGCTGGTTGAAGCGTTCAAGCTTCACCCCGTTTGCGATCTATCGCATCCTGCTTGGTGGTGGCCTGCTGATCTGGCTTTACGTTTATGGTGGCGCGCCGCTGCCCTTTATGAGCTGACCGGTTTTGTTATTCCGCCTAGCAGGCACCAAACAGAATGGCACATTCCCCCATCTACCTGCGTCCGCTTGATCCGGTTGCCGATGGCCCGGCATTGCACACCATTTTCGGTGACCCGCAATGCTGCCTTTGGCTTCCGGAACCGGCCTTTGCAGACATTGATGCAACCATTGCAAAACTGACAGACTGGACCACCGGGTTCGAAAAGACATCCTGGGCCATCGCCCTGACACCCGACGGCCCGGCCATCGGGCGAATTTCGCTTTTCAATACCGGCCATGACAAGGATGTCTGGGAAGCTGCCTGTATGGTGTCGCCCGCCACACGGGGACAAAACATCGCTGCGCGTGCGCTATCTGTCGCCATTGAGTATCTTTTTGCCACGACAACAGCACGCCGGATCTATGCCGACATAGACCCGGATAATCATGCATCCGTCAAAACATTTGAAAAACTTGGCTTTACCCGGGAAGGCGTCCTGCGCGGGGAATGGGTTACCCATATCGGCGTCCGGGATTCGGTCATTTACGGCCTGCTCAGAACCGACCCACGTCCATCCATGCCTGACAAACCCGTGCTTGTCGAAACCGGTAAATAGCCACCCTTAATCCTGCCAGACCGGACCACCGGCCAACACCATTTGCGCGCGCGCCGGATCTTCGGGCGCGTAATCGGAATCATCAACAAATCGCATCAGGAACGGCTCATGCGACAGTAGAAATTCAAGTGTGCCAAGCTGCACTTCGTTTGACGTAATCCCGGCACGCAGATCATCTAGCCCCAGCCCGGTTTGCGCAACCAGCCCCTGCAGCAATTCATCATCCCCGGCGATATGTGCAATCGCCCGAATGGCCAGCGTCTCGGCAGCTTCCTTGTTCATTTGTCACCTGTATCTCATCAACATTCAAGAGATGGACGTTTACCCACCAAACCAGGTCGGCAACAGAAAGATCATAGTCAAACGCTGCAATTTTAAGACCTCGAATGTGCATCGTGCAAAAGTGGATTTTGATTGCGACACATGCAGCTCAACCCGCCCCGGATATCACTTGAACCATTTGGCCTTGGACATGGCCCGCCAGATCACCAGGCCAGCAATGACAATCACAGCAGCAGCAACACCACCCAGGCCGTTCCCCGCCATAAGCACCAGCCCCCAAAACCCCACTGTCCCGAACCCGATAGCAAGGCTCAGGAATGCGGACTTGGTCAGGGTATCCTGATTTTTCTGCGCAGCTTCTGCGCGTTTGATTTCATCGACAATCTCGTACCAGGCAAGCTGCTGCCAGCGGGAATATTTTAGCCCCTTTCGCGGACCTTTGCGCAGGAACTCGTCGAGTTGTTTTACGATGTTCGCAGCGCGCTCTTCGGGGGCAACATATTTGCCAATCCGTTCTTTTTTGCGCGGCGCATCATCTTCTTTCTCGATCATGTTCACTCGATCTTTTCCCCTGTGGCCGACAAAGCCAGCCCCTGCCCGAAAACAGACCGTAGCCCCAACCGATTTACATCAGGTAAACCATCGATACACGGGCTTCGAACAAGAAGCGCATCACCATGCATCACATCCCCAAAGACAACGCGCAGCTATGATGCCCTAAAACCTTTTCCAAGATTTTACCGCGCTGTTTTTCCCTCTTTTCAAACACTTCCCGGACAGCAGGATTAAAGACAATCCGCAAGCCCCCGTGTCAGCCCTGTAATTAGCCGACCACCCGCCATACATAAAAACAACAATGCATGAGACCGGGACCTTTGGATGCTGCGTAAATTGAAAATCATCGGATGCCTAATAACGGCAAGCCTTTTCCTGCCCTCTGCCGGGCATGCCAGCGGCGAAACCGGCATCGAGATCGTCGCATCCTGCAGCCCATGGCCGCCATACGTTACCGAAGGCAACAGCCCCGGGGGTATTCTGGTCGATTATGTCGAAGAATTGCTGGCATCCTTCGGATACAAGACCAGGATCGAAATATACCCTTGGAAGCGCGCAATTGATGCGGCACGCAACGGTGATGTCGACGTCATCTTCTGTGCCGAAGCCGGACAGGCGCGACATTATGGTCTTGAATACGAGTTCCCGATTCTGATCAGCGACACGGTACTGCTGTCGCACCGTGATTACCCACTTCCGACGGATCAACTATGGGAACACCGCATCGCTCTGGGTGCGGGATATTGGTATGGCGATGAATTCGAAAACCGCCGCGACGAAGTCGACATCATGGAAGTGGTCGACGATTTTTCGATCCTGCGCATGGTGGCATCAAGGCGCGCCGACGGCGGGCTGATGGAAAAATCTGTGGCCGACGCCCTGATACAGGCGCACCCTGAACTTGGCCGTGTCATTCATATCAGCAACACGCCCGTTGCCACCCAAACGTTCTATTTCGCGACATCACCGGCATCTCGGCTGAACATGGAACACATTCGCCAGCACCTGGCAAAGGCCAAGCCGACACCACTTAAGCAGCAAATCCGGATCGATACGAATTAGAACGGGTGCCGCCGATTGCTGAATTTGGCGGCAGATAAACTGGCCTCAGGCCACGGTCAGTGCTGTCAGGGCAATAACGCCAAATGCGATCAGATGGATCATTTTTCTGTCTCCTGAATTTGCGCAGCGCAAACCACGTCCAATGGCAAACAGGCCAAAGGACAGCGAAAGCAAACGCTAAAATGCAAAACAGGTAATTTAATGGCGCAATCAGGCCGATTTGATGCCCGGCTATCAAAGGCAACCGCTCAGGACAATCAAAAATGGTCGGTAAAAGATGGTGCGGGCGGCCGGACTTGAACCGGCAAAGCCTTTAGGGCCGGCGGATTTTAAGTCCGCTGCGTTTACCAATTTCGCCACGCCCGCATTGCGTGTCGCACCCAGCCTGTAACCGGAAAAAGGGTTCTAGCGCGGCTTTGAAATTGGTGCAACATCCTATTGCCGCTTTATCGCGTCATACAGAAATGATCCCCGATCAACAGCCACCCGATACTGATTACGGCAAAATTGCCCGCCTTACTCCATAATCCCTGCACTTTTGCCCTGCAACATGGCGCCAGATACCAATCAACGCGCTGTATCGCACATGCACCGGCATCTGAAAACTGCCCTCGCGGCCACGGTTTGCATCGCAACCGCTGCGCTGTATTACCACCGCGGGGTTCTCCCAAGAATGATCTCGCTGGCCTTTGCCGGCGACGGCGGAGCGCGCCCTGATTCATTGATTTTGCGAAGCGAAACCTTGAACCGTGCGGATAACCGCCGACGTCATATGAACCGGCTTTATGACAAGATCGACAACGATCTGTATGAAAGCACCATATCGCCGCTGTTGTTTGACGATTTTGTTGACCCGGCCGATGAAACATCCCCGTCGCTGTACCTTGATACAAACACGGACCCGAGCGTTGAAGTCTTTGGCGGTCGCGCAGCACTAACGTCTCTTGCCCGGCGCATCGATTTTGACAGTGCGGCGGGAACCTTCCCCATGCAGTCACGCACCGTGCGCGTCCCCATCAGCATCTGGGTGGTCGGCAACCACACCGATCTTGAAAACCGCATCACCCGGGCCGGATATGATCCGGGATTAAGCGGTGATTCGGTTTCGATTGATAGTGGCGTTGACTATTTGCTTGATGACGGCCTTGTCGTTGGCCTTGGCATTGGCTGGGGCAATACTTTGGGCGAAACAGGCTCACGGCAATTGCGATATCGCGAAAGCAACCTTGCAGTTTCCCCCTATTTCGTCGCCCGCATGACGGACTGGCTTAATCTGCGCGGCAGTCTGAGTTTTGGCAAAAGCATGATCAGCCAATCGGCCATTGCATCCCCGCCAAGCGATGTGCCCTATGCCGAAAGCCTTGAAAGCAACACGTTTTCCAATTCGATCGGGTTTGCCTCGAAATACGATTTTGGCGGCTTGCCGGTAAGCTTGCAGCTTGATGGCGATATGATCACCGCCCATGAATATATCGGCTCTGCGCGGGCGACCGATGGCAGCACCATCACCGCAAAAACCGCGACCACAAGGCTGTTTGATGCAGCACTTGAAGCACGATACGACCTTGATCTTGGCCGTCACAAAATCACGCCCTTTGCCGGTCAGGAAGAAACGATTTCGCTGTTGAACCAGAACTATGGACGCAGCGGATCAACACGTTATTACGGCGGATCGGAATACCGCTATGACCCGCTGAAATTTGATCTTAGCATCACCGGCTTCCGCGAAGTCGCAACCGACAGCGAACCGCTGGAAGGTATTCGGTCCGAAATCGCGCTGACCCGCGACTTGCCCCAAAGCTATGTGACCCTGCAGCCGTTTCTGATGGTTGAAAGTACGAATATGTATCTTGATACGGGCGGCGGCATTACCCAGAACTGGGGCGCAATTCCCGGCCAGTTGAGTTTTGAAGTACGCCGAAAATTCACCTATGAAGTCCGGCACAGCGACTATTCCGGGCTACTTACCATCGATTTTCCGTTCTAGGATGTAACCCAAATCATTGGCGTAGCGCCAATATCACCAAAGACGGCATCTTGCTATTGGCGATCCCCCCTGTGACAGGTAGGGTGCAAACAGAAATACAGAAATAACGCCAATTCCAGCAGGTTTGCGCCATGAACAAGCCAGATCCGGGAAACCGGTCCACGGTGGATACCAAAACCCTGACCCCGCCGGTCTTTGACCGGAATTTTCAAAAACAGTTCATCGATCTGTTGCTGTGGCGGCGTGATGTGCGGCGGTTCCGCACCGACCCGATCCCGCAAGATGATATCAATGACCTGATCAAGGAAGCCTGCCTTGCGCCGTCGGTTGGCAATTGCCAGCCCTGGCGATTTGTAAAGGTCAATGCCCCCGAACGGCGCAAGGCCATTCGCGACAGTTTCGAACGCGCCAACAATGACGCGCTTAATGACTATCATGGTGAACGGGCAAAAATGTATGCATCCCTGAAACTTCAGGGCATGGATCAGGCCCCCGTACAGCTTGCCGTTTTTGCTGACGAAGAAACCGAAGCCGGCATGGGGCTTGGTCGCAAGACCATGCCTGAAATGCTTGATTATTCTGCTGTGGCAGCGGTTCAGCTTTTGTGGCTGGCAGCCCGGGTAAAAGGCATTGGTGTGGGCTGGGTCTCAATCCTTGAGCCCGATGTGGTTGGCAAAACCCTTGAAGTCCCCGATCATTGGCGACTGATTGCCTATTTGTGTATCGGCTATCCGGAAGAAGACCACATCGTCCCCGAACTGGTCCGCGAAGGGTGGCAGGATCGCATTGATCCCGATGCCCTGACCCTTGAACGCTGATAACGCCCGCATCTATTCCCATTGCAAGACACAAGGATACCAGGATGTCCGCCGACAAAACCCAACCAAACACCCCCGAGCAGCCTGAGAAGAAAGGCCTGTCAAACGGTGTCTATTTCAAGATCATGGGCTACTTGCTGACGGCTGGCTGGGTCGGTTTTATTCTGGCTGCATCGGGCGGCGACACCGCTCATCCGCTGTTTGACTATATTTTTGTGGTTCCGTTAGCGGGCTGGATCATCGGGATGATCGTGGCACGCATCATCGTCAAAAAGTCCGGGGCAGACCGCCCGTAAGAAGGCATTTAAACAGGATATTTCACCCCAGATTGCAGCAAAGGCGCCGCTGGTCGGGCGCCTTTTTCTTGTCGATCCCACGGATCATGACCTTTTAACTTGGTTCGCGTAGCCGCTCGGATTTGCGCTGGGCCGCCAAACGAAACCGCCGAAGAGCAGAAAGGAATCATTCAAGGTTTCGCGACAAAGCAGACCGTGCAGATATAAGCTCTGCCGCTCCGATCAAATTATCAGGTCCTGACCTAATCATCATGTCTTTGATTTCGGCATCGTTCATCCCGGTATCGGTCATCATCGGAAAAACCGCCAAGCGTCATAATCCCGATGCCAAGACTGATGCCGCCAAAGGTAACGAACAGTCCAAAAAACAGCAAAAACACAAAAATCGGCGCATCCCGCGATGCCATCGCAAGGCTGTATATGCCACCAATGTCGAAATAAAGAACCAGCCCACCAAACACCAAGGCACCAAACCCGCCATAGGCAGTATGTTCGATCATGAAGCGCACGATCGACCGGGCCTCACGCGCAGCCTTGCTGTTGCGAATATCCTGTTCGGGACTGCGATCGGGGTCGTTGTGATGCTGTTCCATGCCCTGTCCTTTGTTCAAGGTCAGAACCATTCTAGACATCCATCCCGCGCGATGCTTTGACCAAACGCAATTGGTCAAAGCTGACATGACGTAAAGGATCGAGGATTGAAGTCGGGGCTCGGGGCTAGGCGCTGACAGCACCGCTATCTTCGATGACCTCACGCCCGCTTTCGATAATTACAAGACGGATACGCTCGGCTGCGTGATTGACATCATCTGGGCTTTCCCCGCGCACAACCAAAGTCGTGCCAAGTTTCCCTTCGCGCAGGAACGGATAGGACCCGATATCGGTATCCGGGAAATCTCCCTGAATTTCTGCAAGCATCTTGGCGATTGTGCCTTCGGGGATATAACCACCGACAGAGCGCGACACCATCGGCTTGCCACCGACCAGTTGATGTTTGATGCCCTGGAACATGGCCTGCATGATCATCGGCACACCGGCCATGACATAAACATTGTCCATGCGGAAACCCGGCGCCTTTGAAATCGGGTTCTGCACAAGTTCGGCACCGACCGGTACATGCGCCATACGCAGACGCGCCTCGTTCAGGTCTTCGGGGTTTTCATAGTGGCTTTTAAGAAGTTCATGCGCCTCGGCATTCAGTTCGATCGCAACCCCAAACGCCTTGGCAACGCATTCCGATGTAATGTCATCATGGGTCGGCCCGATGCCCCCGGTGGTAAAGACGTAATCAAACTTCGCCCGGCATTCATTGACTGTGGCGATAATGGTGTCTTCGATATCGGGAATCACACGGGCCTCGGCCAGCCGCACGCCGATCTTGTTCAGCTCTTCTGCCAGATAGGGCAGGTTCTTGTCATGGGTACGGCCAGACAGGATTTCATTGCCAATAATAATCAAACAGGCACGGACCGGATCAGACATCACTTCCCCACAACTTCAATATCATTTTCAGACTCTAGACCTTACGCACCTAACAGGCGTCCGGGTCACAGGAAATCGCGCAACATCGCAACCAGCGGCACATCAGCCGGCGGCATCGGATAGTCACCCAAACGCACCGGACGCACCCACTTTACCTGCTGGCCTTCCATCGGGGTAATTTCCCCTTTCCAGACACGGCACAGATAAAGCGGCATCATCAGATGGAAGTCATCATAGGTAAATGAGGCAAAGGTAAAAGGCGCCAAGCAGCTTTCGGTGATATCGATACCAAGCTCTTCCTTCAGCTCGCGCACCAGTGCCATTTCCGGGGTTTCACCGGGTTCGACCTTACCACCCGGAAACTCCCAAAGCCCTGCCATGGATTTGCCTTCGGGGCGCTGTGCAATCAATACGCGATGATCGGCATCCACCAGTGCCACGGCACTGACAAACACTGTTTTCCCGGGTGTTTTACCCTGCCGCAAGTCGACCGACATGCAGCCTTTGTCTGGTTGTTGTATTGTCATGACAATGTTTTATCGCGGCCAATGTGCTTCGCCAAGTGCAGAAAACACTCTGCATCAAACAGATGAACTCAGATCAATGTCTTCTGGCGCAACCCCGTTCAAATAGTGGCCATATGCCGCTTCAAACCCGGCTTCCAACGCAATGGTATAGCTTTTGGTATCAAATAACGGACAGGTTTGAAGCTGCTCCTGAACTTTGACTTTCAAGGCCCGTGCCTTCTCAGGATTCAACGCAAGATCAAGAGCGATTTCCTCGTACTCGGCTTCATCTTTCGCAATCAGCTCTGGCAGGTTTGCTGCTTTGAGAATGCTCGCAGCAACCCTTGCTGCGAACTGTTTGCCCGGCAAAGTCAGAATGGGCAACCCGGCCCACAAAGCGTCGCTTGCCGTCGTGTGGGCGTTAACGTTGAAGGTATCAAGAAACAGGTCAGCATGCGCTTGTCGCGCAAGGTGCTGCTCTTCAGGCACCAAATCAGCAAAGATCAAGCGATCGGGATCAATGCCGGCCAGCTCGGCCTCTTTCCTGAGGTTACTTACAGCGTCTTCACTACCGCCAAGCAACCACAGCACCGATCCATCTACCTTGTCCAGAAGCCGCATCCAAATTTCGAACTCCCGCGGGGAAATCTTGTAGCAGCCATTAAATGCGCAAAAGACAAAGCCACGTTCGGGCAAACCAAGATCCTCGCGCGACTGGTGACTTGGCTCAAACCTGCGATCGGCATCGTTTGGCTGATAACAATGCGGCATGTAGATCAGCTTTTCCGAGTAGGCATCCCTGTATTGATCAGGAATGACCGAACGGTCTGCAATCATATAATCAATAAAGTCGGCCCCCAATGTACCGGGATAGCCAAGATAACTGATCTGAACCGGAGCAATGCGATGTGCAAACAGACGGGTCCGCCCCTGATCGGTGTAACCTTTCAAATCGATGGCAATATCAATCCCTTGCTCGCGCGCGTGCTTGACAATTTCCTCGTCCGCGGCACCGTGAACGTCCCAACATTTTTCGACTTTTTCCTGAAACTGCGCCCGACGCCACCCTTCTTTCACACCGCCATAGCTATAGGCATGAATTTCAAACCTACCTTTGTCGTGGGCACCCAACACCCCCATCATCAGCGACATGGTGGCGTGATTATGGAAATCAGCTGAAAAATAACCGATCTTCAACTTCTTTGGACGTGCTGAAGGAGGCAGGAACGCCGGAAACCGGGTTGGAACCTGCAACTCGCGTGCACGCACCTCGGAACGCTTGCGTTGTGCGAACGGGTCATCCTCATACGGTAACATTGAAAACGGCGACATAGAGTTGCCCGGCTCGCCAACTGGGCTGGTGTCTGGCAATTCAATAGCAACTTCTGACCAGTCGCACAGCTTTGCCCGGATATAGAAATACTCGCCAAAAGCCGCGAAGTTTTTGGGTTGAAGCTGCAAGGCTTTTTCATATGCTTTCTTCGCCAAATCCAACTTGGACCTGTGATAGAAGACAATAGCAAGATTGCTATATGCATTTGGCAGGTTCGGCGCATATTTGATCGCACGCGCACAAAACTGCTCCGCCTCTTCAAGGCGGCCCATTGAAATCAATATCCCGCCAATGCTGTTGTAAAACCCGCCATTTTCCGGCTCCAGAAAACTTGCGTTTTGAAATGCAACCAACGCCTGGTCCAGCCGGTTCTGAGCATGAAACAGAGTTCCGATATTTGTCCATGCCGGGATCAGCTTCTTGTCGATTTCAAGCGCCTTGCGCAAACAGCGCTCCGCTTCGACCAGATTTTGACTTCGGAAATACGCTGCCCCCAGAAAATTCCAGGCCTCCGCACTTTCCGGAACTTCAGTAACAATCCGTTCCGCAATAGCGATCCCTTTTGCGAAATCCCCCCGATCAAACAGCGCCTTGGCAGTCTGATAGGATTCTTGGGCAGCACTCATGCTTGCGGATTTGGTTCGGCGTAGTAGCTCGTCGCGTGCAGCCTTCGCGCGACTATTCTTCGGAAATTTCTGCAAGAACTCCTCGTAAAGCTTGATCGCTTCACCGATCCGGCCGTCGGCTTCCAGTTTTTTGGCCCGCCTGGAGACCTGATCGAATGAGGACACCTTGCTTCCTTTCCAATGCTTGTGCTGTCGCGAGAAATTTTAAATCACCAGATTCAAAGCAGCAACACGCCTGGAAAATAAAAATAAATCCAATTACCTAGGCAATTCTAAACAGGACAAAATTCTTAGCTATCTTCACAGAAACAAAAAAACGCGCATTCCGAAGAATGCGCGTTTTGTGATCGATATTACCAGATAGCAATCAGGCAAGCTGACCATGACAATGTTTGTATTTCTTGCCTGAACCGCACGGGCAGGCCTGATTGCGGGCGACACGTCCCCAGGTGGACGGATCGTTCGGGTTCACGGTGCCCGATGCCTGACGTGACTGAACAGTTGCGCTGTCCGATCCCTGTTCGCTGCCTTCAAGTTCGTCGCGGTTTTCGTGCATTTCCTGCTGCGGACGACGGGCTTCAAGGTCTTCGGGGCGCGGTGCGGATTGCAGTTCAACATGTGACAGCATCTGGGTCACACGTTCGCGCAGATTGGCCAGCATCCCTTCAAACATGTTGAATGCTTCACGCTTGAATTCATTCAGCGGATCGCGCTGTCCATAGGCCCGAAGCCCAATGCCCTGACGCAGATGATCAAGCGCCAGAAGGTGCTCTTTCCACGACTGATCGAGCAGCTGAAGAACAAGGCTTTTCTCGACCTGACGCATGATGTCCGCGCCGTAATTCGCAACCTTGGCAGCCATTTTTTCAGATGCTGCCTTTTCGATGCGTTCACGCATGACTTCCTGATCGATGCCTTCTTCCTTGACCCATTCCGAAATCGGAAGATCAAGGCCCAGAAGTCTCGTGGTTTCCTCATGCAGGCTCGCGACTTCCCACTGTTCCGGGTAAACCTTTGCCGGGCAGTATTTCTCGACAAGTTCTTCGATCACTTCGGCACGCATGTCGGCCACGTCTTCGGCGACATGCTTGGCCTGCATCAGATCACGGCGCTGCTCATAAACGACCTTACGCTGGTCATTCATGACATCGTCAAATTTCAGAACGTTCTTACGAATGTCGAAGTTACGTGCTTCAACTTTCTGCTGGGCCTTTTCAAGCGCCTTGTTGATCCACGGATGGTAGATCGCCTCGCCTTCCTGAAGCCCCAGTTTCTGAAGCATCCCGTCCATGCGCTCGGACCCGAAAATACGCATCAGATCATCTTCAAGCGACAGATAGAATTTCGAACCGCCCGGGTCACCCTGACGACCGGAACGACCACGCAGCTGGTTGTCCACGCGGCGTGATTCATGACGTTCGGTACCAATCACAAACAGACCACCGGCAGCCAGAACCTTTTCCTGATCGGCTTTGACTTCGGCTTTGATTTTTTCAATTGCAGCCGCGCGCTTGGCCTCGTCAGTAACGTCAGCCAGTTCATGTTCGACACGCATCTCGACGTTACCGCCAAGTTTGATGTCCGTACCACGACCGGCCATGTTGGTGGCGATCGTAATCGCGCCGGGCGCACCGGCCTGGGCAACGATCAATGCTTCGCGTTCATGCTGCTTGGCATTGAGAACTTCGTGCGGAATTTTCTTCTGCTTAAGAAGGTCAGACAGAATTTCCGATTTTTCGATCGAGACAGTCCCAACCAGTGCCGGCTGACCGCGTTCGTGGCAATCTGCAAGCTGTTCGGCAATTGCCACCCATTTTTCCTTGGCCGTGCGATAGATCTCGTCATCGGCATCCTTACGGGCAATCGGGCGATGGGTCGGGATTTCGACAACCTGCAGACCATAGATTTCTTCGAATTCCTCGGCCTCGGTCATTGCCGTACCGGTCATGCCTGCCAGGGTCGGATACAGACGGAAATAGTTCTGGAACGTGATCGATGCCAGCGTCTGGTTCTCGTTCTGGATTTTGACCTTTTCCTTGGCTTCAAGCGCCTGATGCAGGCCATCGGAATAACGGCGGCCTTCCATCATACGACCGGTAAATTCGTCAATGATGACGACCTTGTCGTCCTTGACGATGTAATCGGTGTCCTTCTGGAACAGCTTGTGCGCACGAAGGGCCTGGTTGACGTGATGGACCAGATGAACGTTGGCAACGTCATAAAGCGTGCCTTCGGTCAGGATGCCCATTTCCATCAAAAGCTGTTCGGCGTGCTCGGTCCCGTCTTCGGTCAGGGTAACAGCACGGGCTTTTTCGTCTTTTTCGAAATCATCTTCGGTCAGTTTCGGGATCAGGACATCGATCGCACGATACAGTTCCGAGCTGTCTTCGGCCGGGCCGGAAATAATCAGCGGGGTACGGGCTTCGTCAATCAGGATCGAGTCGACTTCATCGACGATCGCAAAGTTGAACGGGCGCTGTACCATGTCTTCAAGGCGGAACTTCATGTTATCGCGCAGATAATCAAAGCCCAGCTCGTTGTTGGTCGCATAGGTGATGTCACACGCATATGCCTCGCGGCGCTGATCATCGGTCATGCCATGCATGATCACGCCAACCGAAAGACCAAGGAAGCCATACACTTCACCCATCCATTCCGCATCGCGGCGGGCCAGATAGTCGTTGACGGTCACCACATGAACGCCCTTGCCTTCAAGCGCATTCAAATAAACCGGCAAGGTTGAAACAAGCGTTTTACCTTCACCGGTTTTCATTTCGGCAATCTTGCCCTGGCACAGAACCATGCCGCCAAGCAGCTGGACATCGTAATGCCGTTCGCCGCGAACACGTTTGGATGCCTCGCGGATAGTCGCGAATGTATCTGGCAGAATATCGGTAAGAGTCTCGCCGTTTTTCAGACGTTCGCGCAGCCAGTCCGTGCGGGCGCGCAGTTCGTCGTCACTAAGCTTCTCGACTTCGGGTTCCAGGGCATTGATTTGCTCGACCGTGGCCCGCAGGGCTTTGACTTCACGATCGTTAGCTGAACCGAAAATTTTCCGGGCAATGGCGCCGAGCATTAATACGTTCCTGAACAAATGAATAAAGACACGATTAGGCAACGGCAGAAAGCCGAGCCCGATCACAGATAGAACCCTGCCTGCCATCTGTCAACGGAACGAACCAATATCGCTAATGTTGGGCCGAAAATAGGCACCGATCGAACCACCGTTTCACGCCCAACCACCATGCCAGGGAGAGTTGGCTTTGTCCCTGATCGCTTCTGGCTTGAGAAATGCACAAAAAAACCGTATTATTTGGTCCACAGTTTTAAACTTCAAAGAGCATGTAGCTCAGTTCCGGCAATCAAAAAGGGTTTTGCCCCGATGCCTGAACGCATCCTCAGGAGGAGGAAATGGTAGATTTCTCCGCGCTTAATCCGTTCCGTCAGGGCCAATCCAGCCTGCAGGACGCGCGTCAGGCCATTGCAAAGCCCGGCACAGAAAACGGTCAGGACTCCGCACAGGCGAATGCCAATGCGCGCAGCCGTATGGACCCGGTTGCCCTGTCTGATGATGCGCTGGCCGCTCATAATGAAAGCCAGCAGCTTGCACCGGCCAATGGCAAAGCCCTTTCAAACAAACCGCTGACGACCGAAGAATTGTTTGAGCGCGCCCTTGATGCGTCGCTTGACATGATCCGCGGCAGTGTCCAGGAAATGTTTGCCCTGTCCGGGATGAGCCAGGAAGACGCAATTGCCGCAACCGATGCCATGTTTGACGGCATTCGCGATGCAGCAAAGGGTCAGGATCAGTTTGAATTTTCCTTTGACCAGGCCATTGCAAGTCACAGCAAGACAGCGATTTCATATGCTGGCGCGAATGGTGCCGCTGTTGGCGTTTCCGAAACAGCCATGATGGCCGTCCAATCGCTTGATATCAGCATCAATAACGATACCGGCGAATTCTCGTTCAATTATCAGGCCGCCAAAATCGAGGTTGTCCGTACCGAAGCCGTTGCCATCGGCAACAGCATGGGCGCAGCACTGGGTGCGCTTGGCACGGTAATGGACGGCCTTGGCGGCGGTTCCCTTGTTGATATGCTGGGCAACCCGGCCAATGCCGAAGATGGCGGATTGCTGTTTGATATGAATGATAACGGAGTCGCCGAGTTCATCCGCGAATTGATGAATGCAACAGTCGGTTCGGATGATAGCAAATCTGGCGACGGCGACGGCGAAGACGCATCCGCAACCCCGGCGACCGGCCAGTCGATTGCAGCAGAACGTATGGCTGCACTCAATGCCCAGATCACCGAACAGTTCATGGAACAGGCGACATTGATCGTCCGTGGCATCAGCCAGTCCGCACCGCAAGAAGGTGCTGACAACAATCAGTTGAAACTTACCGTCGACATGTTGATGCCGATGGGACGTTTTGGTCAGGATGGCGGTGATGCAACCTTCACCTTCCCGGCCGGCGAAACCGTACCGGTGATCGACCCGTCACAGGAACAAGATGTTCTGATTTAACTGCCAACGGGATGCCCTGTGGCACCCCGCAGCCCTTCAGGAAGGAGGCGCTGAATGTTTGACCATACCAGCCTGACAAATTCGACGGCCCATCAAAATGCCGCCACGGCAACATTGTCGCAGGCCGCATCACAAAGTGCGCTCAGCGTAACCGCAAAGTCCGGCGATAATGACGCAGCTGACGGGGAGCTTGCCCGTCAGCGCGCGATCGTCGATCAGATTGATCTCAGCATCGAAGCAAACCAGCGTATCGAACAAACGCTTGGCCAATTGCAGCGCCCGGTTTTCGAAGTTCAGACCAACGCCCTTGATGTGGTCAATGCCATCAAACCGGCAATGGACGAAGCCCAGACGCGAATGAACCGAGAAGCTTTCATTGTGCTGGCAATGATGGGCATTCCCCCGGCCAAGGCACGCGCCATGGCCAATGCCATGACCGGTGGCGCCCCCGAAGATATGGCCGTTTCCGGTGCAAACGGTTCCGGTCGGGCAATTTCGGCACAGGAACTGTCACTGAACATCAGCAACGGCGCAAGCCAGATTAATCTGGGCGCCCTATCCGTTTCATCCCAACGGGTTGAAATCGATATCAGTGCCTTTGAAGCGAAATTTTCACGCATCGGTGGTCAGGCAAATGTCTCGATCTCGGAATTCAAGGCACATATCGAAATGGTGCGGATCGAAATTGCCCAGATATTCCAGCAAGACCCCCTGATCCTTGACCTTGATGGCAACGGCATAGACATCACAAGCCTCAAGGACGGGCAGCTGTTTGACATCGATGGCGATGGCACACTTGACCAGACCGCCTGGATAAAGGGTGCAGATGCCCTTTTGGCACTTGACCGCAATGGTGACGGTGAAATCAACGATGGTCGCGAATTGTTTGGTGACCAGCACGGCGCCAAGGACGGCTTCGCGGAACTGTCGAAATTTGACGACAATCTTGATGGCCTGATTGACCAGCAGGACGGCGTATTTTCATCCCTGGTCTTGCTGCGCGCGGATGGCAGTCAGCAAGGCCTGACCGATGCCGGCATCAAATCCATTTCGCTTGCCATGGTAACCCCGATCGATAAACGCCTGATCGGCGGTGATCTGGTGGCACAGTCGCAGTTTGAACGCGATGACGGATCAACAGGTCAGGTCGGCGAAGTCTTTTTTGACGTGAAAGCCTGATCAGCCCCACCCCAAATTTCACAAATCGGTCATTCACCGGATTTGACATGCCCGCGTCATTGAAACGGATTTTGATGACGCGGATGACCGCGGGCATTTTCACAGTTATTTGGCGCGCAAAGTCATATTTTTACTCTCGCATGTAAGGGTTTCACATTTTGGACAGATTGCTTTGCGAAAAAGCCCGACTTCCACGGCGAAGCCTTGTGCATGACCCGCTTATGTGATTTACCCGTGGAGAGAGGCACTGGGCTGAAAGCCCGCGAAATCAAAGTCTGGAGAAACTATGCTGCGCAATACCCTTCTTGCCGCGTCGCTGGCATCCGTCATTTTTGCATCCCCTGTTCTGGCACAGGATGCTGCACCGGCCGAAGACCCGGTTCTGGCAACGGTGAACGGCGAAGAAATTCTGGAATCTGAAGTCCGTGCAACCCAACAGGGCCTGCCGCAACAGTATCGCCAGCTGCCGTTCGAAATGCTCAAGGCCGATCTGCTGACCCGCGAAATCAACCAGCGCCTGCTGATGATTGCCGGTAGCGACGCCGGTCTTGCGGATGACGAGGAAGTCAAGGAACGCGTCGAAGCGCTTGAGCGCCGCGTGATTGCCGAAACCTATCTTGACCGTGCGCTTGACGATGCCGTCACCGAAGACGCGATCAAGGCAAAATATGATGAGTTCGTAGCAAACAACGAACCCGAACCGCAGGTTCATGCCCGTCATATCCTTCTTGAAAACGAAGAAGACGCCAAAGCAGTCATCGCCGAACTTGATGATGGTGCGGACTTCGTAGAACTCGCCAAGGAAAAGTCGACCGGCCCGTCTGCCCCGAATGGTGGCGATCTTGGCTTCTTTAACCGTGCTGACATGGTTGCCCCGTTTGCCGAAGCAGCCTTTGCAATGGAAGCCGGCACCTATTCCAAAGAACCGGTTCAGACCCAGTTCGGCTGGCACGTGATCAAGGTTGAAGAAAAGAAAGAAGGCACCCAGCCTTCGCTTGACGAAGTTCGTCAGCAACTGACTGCCGAAGTCACCCGCGATGCCATCAACACCATTGTTGAAGGCCTGCGCGAAAAAGCCGACATCGTGAACAATGTCGAAAAAGCAGCAGAAGAAGCTGCCAAGGACGCACCGGCAGAAGACAAGAAGAACTAATCAGCCCGGCTCATACCGACTGATCTTGAATTCACTTGAACCAAACGGGGTGCGGCCACTGGCTTCACCCCGTTTGTGTTGCCGATCACTGATCTGAATAAATGCATTCTGCTGCTTGCTTTTCGTCACCGTTGCGGCAGGATGAACCAAACTTGTCCATTTAAGGAAATTGCACTGATGGTAGCGACCTCGCTTTCACCGCTTGCCCCCGCAGGGTTCCCTGAACTCCCGGCTATTGCCGGTGTCAAACTGCATACGGCCACCCTTGGCATTCGATACAAGGGCCGCCCGGATGTTCTGTTTGCCGAACTTGAACCGGGCACCCAGGTTGCCGGTGTCTTCACGACATCGACCACCGCATCTGCGGCTGTTCGTTGGGGCCGCGAAGCACTTAAAGGCGGGACCGCACGTGCATTTTTTGTCAATGCGGGCAACTCGGTCGCCTTTACCGGCAAGGCCGGCGAAAAGTTCGTCGCAGACAAGGTTGAAAGCGCTGCCAAGGCCCTTGGCTGTGCGAAAAATGAAATCTTCACCGCGTCGACCGGGGTCATTGGCGAGCCGACCACCGCAACCCGCATTACCGATGCGCTGGACGATATTCTTGCCAATGATGCAGGCTGGCTTGATGCCGCCAAGGCCATCATGACCACCGACACCTTCCCCAAAGGGGCGTCGGCGACCGCCACCATCAATGGCACCAAAGTCACCATTGCCGGCATTGCCAAGGGATCAGGCATGATTGAACCGAACATGGCCACCATGCTCGGCTTTGTCTTCACCGATGCGGCCCTTCCGCACAGTGCCCTTCAGGCATTGCTGTCGGACTGCAACAATCGCAGCTTCAACGCGATTACGGTGGATAGTGACACCTCCACGTCTGACACCTTGCTGCTTGCCGCTACCGGCAAGGCTGGCAATGACACCGTGTCTGATGCCAATGACCCGGCTATCGCCGAATTCAAGGATGCTCTTGAAGGTGTTCTTCGTGATCTTGCCCATCAGATCGTTCGCGACGGCGAAGGTGCATCGAAATTCATCACGGTCAACGTCACCGGCGCAGTGAATGAAAAAGAAGCCAAAATTGCTGCCAAGGCGATTGCCAATTCCCCACTGGTCAAAACCGCAATTGCCGGTGAAGACGCCAACTGGGGCCGTATCGTCATGGCTGTTGGCAAATGCGGTGTGACCGCGGATCCGAACAAACTGACCGTTTCCATTGGCGGCATTGAACTTGCCAAAAACGGCGAACGGGTCGCCGATTATGACGAAGGCCCGGTCGAAGCCCATATCAAGGGCCAGTATATCGACATTGCAGCGGATCTTGGCTTTGGCGATGGTGCGGCCACGGTATGGACCTGTGACCTGACCCATGGCTATATCTCGATCAATGCGGATTACCGCAGCTGATCGACGATCGCTTGATCAAACATTAAAAAACGCCGCCTGCCCGGGCGGCGTTTTGCATTTCACATGATGATGCAATGCCCGATCACTTGCGGCCCGGGATATAGCCATTAAGGATCAGACCAACGTTTGATCCTTCAAGTTCGACTTCGGTCAAATCCGTTGCGCCAAATGCAACACCGGCAACATTCGCCTTGGTCAGATTGGCGCCTTTCATCTGGGTTTCTTCAAAAACCGAATTGCGCAAATCAGCCTGTTCGAAATTGGCATTGGTCAGATCGGCCCGCCAGACAGACCCGGTTTTGGCCCCCTTCTTATCGCGCTGATCGACACCGCCAAATTTCACGCCCTGAAACACGGCCTCGGTGCAGTCGGCATTTGCCATGCGCACCCCGTCAAGTACCGCCCCGTTCATGCGGACCTTGTGCATATCGGTATCGCGCATTGAACACATGGCAAGAATGGTGTCGACAAACAGCGCGCCGCGCAGGATGCATTTGTCAAAACACGCCCCCGAAAGATCAAGCCCCGAAAAATCAAGCCCGCTCAGATCGCGACCAACTGCAATCATCGGAACACCGCTTTTCCCGCTTGTCGAAAGCCATTCACTATGCCCGTTGACCAGATCGCGAATATCGTCAGCCAGCGGTGCGGACGGTGTTCCGCCACCGATCGAATAGGATGTATTTGCCTGGCTGATATCGACATCTGTCATGTCCACATTGCGCAGGTTCGCCCCGCTCAGATCCGCACCAACCAGTTCACAACCGGCAAGTTTCGCCCCCTTGAGATTGGCATTGCGCAATTTCGCACCACTGAGGTTACAGCCCGTAAGGTCCGCACCTTCAAGGTTGACGGCAAACATGTTGGCATCGCTCATATCAGTGTGGGCCAGCCGCGAACCGGACATATTGGCCCCCGACAGATTGGCCCCCCACATCATTGCGCCTTCAAGGTCGGTGTTGCTCATGTCGGTGGCTTTTTTGACCGGGCGTTCCTGACTGCCCTCGACCACGACCATGATGCCGGCACGCAGATCAATGCCGCTTAAATTGGCGTATCGCAATTTGCTGCGTGCCATGTTCGCACCACGAAGATCGGCCCGCAGAAAGCTTGATCCTTCAAGATCAGCTTCGACAAAATTGGCCCCGAACAGATCGCAATAATCAAAACAGACCTGGTGCGCGGTTGCCTGAATGAAGTTCGCGCCGGGCAGGACGGCCTCCTGCAAGCTGATTTTGCTCATCTTGATTCGCGACAGGTTGCCGTTGCGCACCTGCATGCGCCGGCCACCCGGTTTCTGGTTCAGATAAAGCTGATGCAATTTGATTGCATCAATCAGCTCGGCACGCGCTGTCATGTGACCAATTTTCCCCCACACCAAGATCACACTGTTTTGTATTAATCTAATAAACTGCAACAGTTAGCTGCAACGCAATGCAAATCGCACCGCACCTGTCGCTAAATTAGTTTTATCGGAAGAATTTCGGTTTTCGGACTATCCTGATGAACAGGAAGCCGCCAAAAACACTATACTTGTTCGGGAATTGTGCCGCTAAGGATGGCGCCGATATTGGTTCCGGTCAGCTCAACTTCGGACAGGTCGGTTTCCCCGAATGCGACGCCTGCGATATTTGCCTTGCTCAGAATCGCACCCTTCATCTGCGGGGCTTCAAATACAGAATTCCGAAGATCGGCATGTGAAAAATCCGCCGCCGTCAGATCGGCCCGCCAGACATCACCGGTCTTGTTGCCCTTGGCATCGCGCTGTTCCACGCCACCAAACCGCACGCCCTGGCAAATCGCCTTGGCGCAATTGGCATAAGACATCCGCACACCATTCATGATCGCACCGCTCAGACGGGCATTGCGCAGATCGGCATTGCGCATTGATGTCATTGCCAGAATGGCATCGACAAACAATGCACCCTTGAGAATGCAATCATCAAAACACGCCGCCGAAAGATCCAGTCCCGAAAAATCAAGTTCGGTCAGATCACGGCCGGTGACATTTAACGGCACACCGGATGAACCCCCACTGGTCAGCCATTCGGTGTGGCTGTTGATCAGTTCGCGAATGTCTTCGGGCAAGGGGGTTACGGCCTTGCTGCCAATTGAATTGGCAATATTGGCCTGCGACAGATCGACAGACGTCAAATCGACATTGCGCAAATTTGCACCGGTAAGGTCGGTTCCAACCAGCAGACTGTCTTTGAGCCGCGCCCCTTTGAGATTGGCGTTTTTAAGCTTCGCCCCCGAAAGATTACATCCCGTCAGATCAGCCCCGGCAAGGTTGACGGCAAACATGTTGGCATCGCTTAAATCGGCATCGGCAAGACGCGCGCCTGAAAGATTGCTTTCGGCCATATTGGCCCCGGACAACATCGATCCTTGCAAATCGGCATTGGCAAGATCCGTTGCGCGTTTGACCTTTTTCTCGCGCCCGGCATCAACAATCACCATCACACCGGATCGAAGGTCAGCCCCCTTAAGGTTGGCGTGCCGCAATTTCGCCCGCGCCATATTTGCCCCGCGCAAATCCGCACGAACAAAACTGGATCCTTCAAGGTCGGCTTCGACAAAATTGGTACCAAACAGGTCACAGAAATCGAACTTAACGTCACGGATCACGGCCTGAATGAAGTTCGCGCCCGGAAGCACTGCGTCTTCGAGGGTGATCTTGCTCATTTTGATGCGGGAAAGGTTGCCGTTACGCAGTTGCATGCGTTTGCCACCCGGCTGCTTCATCACATACAGCTGGTGTTTTTTTATCGCGTCAATCAGTTCTGAACGCGTTGTCATCTATTAAACCGCACCCCGATCATTCATACGGCAATATACTTCTATGTCGTTCGCGAGCCACATAATTGTAACTGTCCCCGGCCGGTTACAGTCTGACAAAATATGACATTTGCATAAAAAAGCACTGCAAATATAGATGCTTACACGCAGACATCTATACCAAAGGATAAGTTATCCATACCTTATCCATCCGGATTGGACAATGTGTCAATGTTGCCCTGTCCATCCCGAAACCGCATCACACGTCACACCCTGGCTGCCTTTTTTTCAGCATTCCCTGAATTAAACAGCCGATCTTGTGATCGCGCCGCAAAGCCCCCACCTGCAAAGCAAGAAAAACAAGGCGACCCTGCGAATGCATCACATCCTTTTTGTTGATGACGACACCAATGTTCTAAGCGGATTGCGCCGCTGGCTGCGCAGTGCGCGGCCGGAATGGAATCTCTATTTCGCGACCAGCGGCGCAGAAGCCCTGACACTTGCAAGCAAGATGAATTTCGATGTGATTGTTTCCGACATCCAGATGCCGGAAATGGACGGGATTACCTTGCTTGAAAAACTTCAGGAAACCCACCCCGACGCTGTCCGGATCATCCTGACCGGGCATGCTGACAATGCATCCTATCTGCGCACCATCGGCCCCGCCCACCAGTTTCTGAGCAAACCCTGCGACAATCAGACACTGATCGAAAGCATGGAAAATGCGCTGGGACTGCGCCAGTTGCTGCAAAGTCCGGAACTAAGAACACTGGTGGCTGATTCCAAAAGCCTAGCCTCCCCGCCCGATACCTATATCCGGCTTGAGGACGCCTTTGCCGATCCGGATTATTCACTCGAAAGCATTTCGGAAATTGTCGAGTCTGACATTGCGCTGACGACCGAAGTTCTCAAACTGACCAACTCGTCCTATTTCGCAGTTACACAGACGGTGTCATCGGTCTCGCATGCGGTGCGCATGCTGGGCAAGGAAACGCTCAAGGCGCTGGCGCTTTTTGTCGGGCTTTATCGCGGTTTTGAAGGCCCGCCCAATCAGGCCGCCAACCTCAAACGCCTGTGCCATCGCAGCCAACAAATCGGTGTGACTGCGGCTCTTATTGCCGAATTCGAAGACCTGCCGCGCGAAATCTGCCACGCGGTGCCCAGTATCGGGATGCTCAGCCACATCGGCACATTGATCCTTTATGCCAACCGGCCTGACGAGATGGAGGCCGTCACCAAACGGGTCGAGACCGAAGGCATTTCAATTGCCAAGGCCGAAACCGAGCAATTCGGTGCCTGTCATGCCGAAATCGGTGCCTATCTTTTGGGACTGTGGGGGTTCCCGGCCCCGGTAATCCAGGCGGTTGCCTATCACCATCGCCCGATGGATCTCCCCCATAAGGAGATGAATGCCCTGACAGCGATTTATGTTGCCCAGCATCTCACCCGTGAAATCGCCGACCAGGAAAACGGGCAAGATCCCGAAAGCAGAATTGATATGAACTATCTGGCATTGATCGGCAAAACCGGCCGGATCGAAGAATGGACAAACATTGCCCGAATTGTTTCGCAAAAATACAGTGAACTTACCAACAGCTGACACATCCGCCGCATCCCGGCATTGCAGGCCAATTGCCATGGGTTTCCTGCAATTATCTGAACTCCCTCCTCAAATGCGGACTGTGAATGGACGGTCTGCAATCCCATCTAAACAATATGAAACGTGCGTAAGAGGGTAACCATGAGCATCATCCTGTTTGTCGATGATGAAACAAACATTCTGGAAGGATTGCGTCGACGTCTGCACTCTGTGCGTCCTGACTGGAAATTGTCATTTGCGGCGAATGCCGAAAGTGCAATTGCCCAGGCCGCAGAAACAGAGCCCGACGTCGTCATTTCCGATATGCGTATGCCCGGCACGGACGGGGCTGAACTATTGACCGTGATGCAGCAAAAGCATCCACACACGGCACGTATTATTCTTTCGGGCTTCAGCGAAGAAGAAGCCGTGTTGCGAACTGTCGGTCCGGCCCATCAATATCTGGCCAAACCTTGCGACGACAACATGTTGCTTGAAACCATCGACAACGCGCTTGATCTTCGCAATTTGCTGACCAATCCGGACTTGCGCTCGTTGGTCGGCGGGATTGATACGCTGGCATCCCCGCCCAGCACCTATACCAATCTGGTCAATGCCCTTGAAGACCCGATGGTCAGCAATGACAAGCTGACCTCGATCGTGGCGTCTGACATTGCCCTGACCGCCGAAATTCTGAAACTGACCAATTCGGCCTATTTTGCCATTCGTCAGAACATCACGTCTGTATCACTTGCCATTCGCATGCTTGGCATTGATACGCTTAAGGCGCTTGCACTTTTTACCGGCCTGTTTCGCAGTTATGACGGCCCCAAAACCGATGCCACGCGCATGATGCAACTGTGCCAGCGCAGCCAGCAACTTGGTGTTCTGGCCACCCTGATTGCCGAACAGGAAAAGCTCGCCCCGGAAATCATCAATGTCATGCCCGCCATTGGAATGCTGAGCCACACCGGCAGCCTGATCCTTTACGCATTCCGCGCCAAGGAAATGACCGAAGTCATCAAACGCGTCGAAAGTGAAGATATCCCGATCAACCTTGCCGAACGTGACCAGTTCGGTGCCGCCCACCCGGAAATCGGCGCCTATCTTCTGGGTCTGTGGGGTTTCCCCAGCGCGATGGTTCAGACGGTCGCCTATCACCACCGCCCTCAGGATACGCCCCACAATGAAATGGATGCGCTGACGACAATTTACGTTGCGCAACATCTTGCGCGCGAAGTCGCCATCGAACTCAGAACCGGTACAGCCCCGGAAAGCCGGATCGACATCGAATATCTTGAACGGATGAACAAGGCCGACAGACTGCCGGCATGGCGTGAAACCGCAAAGCTGGTCGAAGAAAAATATTCGGAACTCGCCAAGTAAGGGAGGGACATATCATGGAAGAGCCGCGTGTACTTTTCGTCGATGACGATGAAAACCTGCTGATGGGACTGAAACGCCGGCTGCGGGGGAAATTCAGTTTCGACACCGCCCTTGGCCCGCTTGAGGCCATCGAAAAGATCAAGGGCGGGGCAAAATACGCGGTTTGTGTTGCCGATATGCGCATGCCCGAAATGGATGGGGTCGAACTTCTCAGCAATGTCGCAAAACTCAGCCCCGATACCGTCAATATGATGCTGACGGGCAATGCCGACCAGAAAACAGCGGTCGAAGCCATCAACCAGGGGCGGATTTTCCGTTTTTTCAACAAGCCGTGCGAAGACGAAGAACTGCTTGTCGGGGTCAACGCCGCCTTGCGCCAGCATCAGTTGATCACAGCTGAAAAGGCGCTGATTGAACAGACTCTTGCCGGCAGCATCAAGGTCCTGACCGAAGTCTTGTCACAGCTGAACCCCGCGATTTTTGGCAAGGCCATGCGCGCAAAGGTCTGGTGTGACCAGGTCGCCAAGTCGATCGGATACCCGCACCCCTGGGAATTGGGGCTTGCCGCCCTTCTTGCGCCAATCGGGTATGTTTCGTTGCCCGCCGATATCTTAAGCCGCCTTGGCGAGGAAAAACCGCTTCAGCCCCTTGAACGCGATGTCGTAAGACGCACGCCAGAAGTTGCGCGCAGTCTGATTTCAAATATCCCCCGTCTCGAAAATGTCGCGCAGATTGTCTATATGCAATATCGCGATTTTGATGGTTCCGGTTTCCCGTCAGACGGCCCGAAAGGAACCGATATCCCGCTGGGATCACGGGTTCTTCGGATATTCAATGACCTGGGAAAAATCACGGAAAGCGAACTGGTGGTCAAACAGCATTTTGACGAGTTGCGTCAAAAGCCGAAACGTTATGACATGAGCCTTCTCGACAAGATCGAAATGGTTCTCGCGGTTGTTGATCCGTCCTATGACAAGACCGCTTTCCCCGAAGGAACCGAACATGACATCTATCTCAAACATCTGCGGATGGGCGATTTCCTGCTGACCGACATCGAAACCCGTGACGGGCATGTCTTGCTGACCCACGGAAACTATATTTCCGAAGTTCAGATCCAACGCCTGCGTGTTTTCCAGAAACTGCATCAGTTTCATGAGCCGATCCGTGTTCGCCGCGGCGGCAAGGGCGCAAGCGGTTGATACCGCAACAATTTCGTGACGGAAAGAACCATGGCCGAAGATCAGGATAACATCGAAACGCCGAAAATCATGAGCGGCGGTGACGAGTTGATCACCAATGACGACTTGCTTGACGAAATCAGCAAGATCGAAGCCCCCGAAGAATTCCAGAAGCAATTCATGGAACTGTTCAACGAACAGAGCCGCCGCAAACTGGAAATAACCCAGCGCCTTAAAACGATCCTCGATACCGTGGTCGAAGGCATCCTGATTGTGGATGCCGCCGGCATCATTCAGGACTTCAACAAATCCGCCGAAGAAATCCTGCGTGCGCAAAGTGGCGAGTTGCTTGGAACATCGGTCGACGTGATGTTTATCGACCGCAAGATGACGGTGCGCCACCGGCTTTTGAACCGGTGTATCAATATCAGTTCGGGTGTTTTGAAATACGACTATACCGAAACCATGGCCCAGCGACTGGATGGCGACAGTTTCCCGATGGAAATCATCGTAAGCCCGGCCAATTTCAGTTCGGAAATGAGCTATCTTTACATTTTCCGCGACATCACCCGCCGCCGTCAGGCCGAAGATGCGCAAAAGAAGCTAGAAGAAGATCTGCGTGAAGCTCTGAAGCTTGAGGCAATTGGCCATCTTGCCGGCGGTATCGCCCATGAAATCAACACGCCAAGCCAGTATATCCGCGACAATCTGAAATTCCTCAATGACAGCTATGGTGCGCTTTCGCGTGTCCTTGGACTGTCACTGCAAACACTGTGGAAAAACCGCGCATTTCTGCCCGACAACACCTTTGAGGAATTCGCCAAGCAATTGCGCAATTCAGATATGGAATTCCTGCTCGAAGAAATCCCGCACGCGACCCAGCAATCCCTTGACGGTATCAATCAGGTCGCGCGCATCGTCCTGTCGATGAAGGAATTCTCCCATCCCGGCGGGACGGAAAAAACAACAACCGACATCAACCGGGTACTGTCAAACGTCATTGTGATTTCGCGCAATGAATGGAAACACTATGCCGACGTGGTCGAAAAGTTTGACCCGGAAATCCCGCATATCCCCTGCTATATCAACGAGGTCAACCAGGTCTTTCTCAATCTGATTGTCAATGCGGTTCAGGCCATTCAGGAAGCCGGGCGCAAACCGTCCGAAGGCGAGATTGTCGTCAAAACCACATCCCTTGATGACAGCATCCTGATCAGCATTTCCGATAACGGCACGGGCATCGACAAGGAAAACAGATCGAAAATCTTCAACCCGTTTTTCACCACCAAGGAAGTCGGCAAGGGCACCGGTCAGGGGCTTTCGATTACCCATGACATCGTAACGGTGCGCCATGGTGGCAGGATCTGGTTTGAAACCCAGGTCGGCAAGGGAACAACGTTCCATGTGCTGCTTCCGGGCGAGGACCGCACAGGCAAATCGGCAAGTGAATAAACAGATCGACGATCAAGGTCGCCGCAGCTGACAACCAACCACTCAGCGCGGTGCAAACAATATGATGCCCGCACCAAGCAGGCATACCATAAGCCCGGTCACATCCCAGCGATCGGGACTGCTGCGTTCAACAATCCACATCCATAAAACCGATGCGGTGATGTAAACCCCGCCATAGGCTGCATATGCACGCCCGGCAAATTCGGCATCGACCTTGGTCAGCAACCAGGCAAACACAACAAGCGATGCAATCCCCGGCACGATCCACCAGATCGACTTCCCCGATCGCAGCCAGGCCCAGAAGGCAAAGCATCCGGCAATTTCAGCAATAGCTGCAAAGATATAGGCCGCGATGCTTTGCATATTCTTTTCCGTTTATCCGCAATCAGAAAGCCGGACGTAAATCACCGGCATATTTGCCCGCCCAGTTGGTCAAAACCGGGGTCAGATAGTTTTTAAGAATTTCTGCCTTGGCATCGTCAATCACACCGTGCTTGCGCAACAGTCCGCCCATGGCGACTTCCGCACCGCGCTGGGTCCCGTCATCGATCTTAAGGGCAACGCCCAACCCTTGCTTCGGGAAGGCCGCACAATAGACACCCTCGGCCCCAACCTTGACCAATGCATCTTCGCCGCATTCTTCCATGATCCCGGTACAGAAACGACCGGTACCAGCGACCATGAACGGCGCATTTGCACATCCCTTGCGGATGCGTTTGATCGCATCAACGCGCTTGGGATCAAGCCCGGCCGGGTCCGCCATTCGCGCCATGGCCAGTCCAAGGTCACGCAACCGCATGCCGATCACCGGAATGCCGCAGCCATCAATACCGCGCGGGGTCGATGACAAATCACAATCGCCCATTTCCTCAAGCACCTTGATCAGGCGCTGTTGGGCGGGATGGGCTTCTTCGATATATCCTTTGGGATCTTCGCCCAGATGCGCAATCGTGCTGAGAAAACCTGAATGTTTGCCCGAACAATTGTTGTGCGCCTTGGTCAGAGTCACGTGATCGGCTGCCTGCTTGATCCCGGCTGCTGCACTAAGTGAATAGTGCGGCGCGCATTCAAGCGTATCGACCGAAAACCCGATCTTTTCAAGCCAGGCTTTTACCGTCTGTGCATGTTCTTCTTCGCCATTATGGGACGAGCACGCCAGTGCAATATGTTTGTCCTCAAGCCCGAATGCCTCAACCGCGCCGCTTTCAAGAAACGGGATCGCCAGCAACGGCTTAATCGCCGATCGCGGATACATCAACGCATCGATATCTCCGCCCTGATCAATCACCGTGCCATCCGCTTTCATCACCACATAGCGTCCACGATGGAAACTTTCGACCATCTCGCCACGGGTGGCTTCAACCAGGATCGGATTGGCGGCTTGGGACATCTTGTTGCTCCGGCAGATGTGGGACTGTTCTTCCTATGCCCGAAACATGGGGCCAAAAGCAAGTCTCGCCAAGCACCCCCGATCATTTCCACCGTGCTACCCTGCCATTTCAGGGCAGTCTGGGCATCGGGATGGCGGTCAGATTCTTGTATTCCTTAAGAACCAGACTGGACTGCACATCACGGACATTGGGCATCGAAAGCAACTGGTGGGTGACGAAATCGCCGAAACTTTCGATATCGCGTGCCACGGCAACCAAAAGGAAATCCTGTCTGCCGGTCATCGCCCAGCAGGACAGAACTTCCGGAAGATCGTTCATCGCACGGGCGAATTCCTCTGCCCCGGCTTCGGTGTGGCTTTGCAGACGGACCTGAATGGTTGCCAACACCCCGAATCCCAGTTTCTTGCGATCAAGCAGTGCGACCTGTCGTTTGATCACCCCGCTTTCTTCAAGTTGCTTGACCCGGCGCAAACAGGGTGACGGGGACATACCAACCATTTCAGCCAGTTGCACATTACTGATCGAGGCATCCCGTTGCAGAACTTGCAGAATGCGGATGTCTGTTGTGCTTAAGGTTACGTCGGTCATTTTTCACCCCAAAATATCAACCTATGGTCACATTATATCAATAGCATCCGATTTCGATATCTTATTGGCCAGAAAATGACATTTAAACTGATGTAGAATCGTTCTCATAAATCGGCACAAGAACCAAAATGAGGACGGCCATGGATCAGGGAAAAAATCTGCGCGGCGACTACAGCCACATCAATGATGATTACACCATCTTGCAGGACTGGGATGCCTACACAGAGGTAGAACACGAATTATGGCGCAAGCTTTATGCCCGCCAGTCGGCCATTCTGCCGGGTTATGCCGCCCCGGATTACATTCGAAATCTTGCCCGCCTTGATGCCGCGGATCAGATTCCGCATTTCGGCCGGGTCAGTGAACAGCTTCATGCCGCCACCGGTTGGCATCTTGTCGCGGTGCCCGGACTTGTTCCTGATGATGTGTTTTTTGACCATCTCGCCAACCGGCGGTTCCCGGTAACGGTCTGGCTGCGCAAACCCGAAGAAATGGACTATCTGGTCGAACCCGACATTTTCCATGACTTCTTTGGCCATGTGCCGATGCTTTATGATCCGGTCTTTGCCGATTACCTTGCTGCCTATGGCGCCAAGGGGGCCGAGGCCATTGCCATGGGCGGCCTAAAAAACCTGGCGCGGATGTATTGGTATATGGTCGAATTCGGCCTGATCATGACCGAACATGGCCTGCGCGCCTATGGGGCAGGCATGTTGTCATCGCAAACCGAAACCATTTATTCGGTAACCGATCCGACGCCAAACCGGGTGGCTTTTGATCTCGAACGAGTGATGGCGACCGACTATGCTATTGACGATTTCCAGAAAACCTATTTCGTGCTGGAAAGCTATGATCAGTTGTTTGACGCCATGAAAACATCAATGGCGCCGATCTATGAACGCCTTGTCAATCAGCCATCGATTGATCCCGAAACCACCCTTCCGACCGACCGGCTCTATCACCTGCATGGCGACGCAGACGGCATCATTGCACTGGGCCCGCAAGGCAGCACGCATAACATCACCGCCAAACAACAACGCCCTGCATAAAGCAGGGCGTCCAACATCCGCATACGGTGGTTCGGCGATAATGGTCAGCAGGCGCTGATGGATTGTCCAAGAACACGGTTAAGCTGTTCAAGCACCACGGTCGGGCTGGCATCCTTGCTGATGAAATCAGCAGCGCCAAGGGCATCTGCCTGCGCGCGGGTATCGGCGTCATAATGGGCCGAGAAGAAAAATACCGGCACATTCACCGCATCGGGATAACGGCGACGAATTTCACAAAACGCTTCAAAGCCACTCATGCCCGGCATTTCGATATCAAGGATGATGGCCCGGGGATACAGCCCGTCAAGCTGATCGATCAGGTCATCTGCACAATCAAAACCGGCCACGTCATATCCTGCCCGGCGCAACACTGTTTCAAGTGCGGCCTTGGCACTGGGACTGTCGTCGGCAAAGGCAACCAGCCCATCAGGACTGATTTGCGACGGCATGGCGCTAAGCGCGTTCATGGATGGCGATACTCCGAGAATTGGGACAGCCCCAAATTGGCAGATGAAAATGTCAAATTGGTTAAACCTGCCGATTTTTTGCCACATAGCTTTGGCAACAGGGATTCTGCCATCAAAGTACACGGCGATTTTCTGACCGGCCATACCCCCAAGCACCTATGTGCAGTGCAAGAAAATCCGCCGGTTTCCACGACATGACGTTACGGAACCATCATATCTGACGTGGCGACTACGCCTAAATAGGTATTTCCATGCCTATTTACGGAATTACTGTCAGGTGCTATAAACCGCCCTGTCGCAAATGTGACCGGGAAATATCGTCGGGAATCCGGTGCGGTCTGGTGCAAATATGCTGTCGCCAAATCCGGAACTGCCCCCGCAACTGTATGTGCAAAGGCGGATTTTGCCGATGCACGAGTCAGAATACCGATACTGTTTCCGTGGTTTGAATTGGGCCGGGCGGGGTGTACCGGGTACAGGAAATCCGTAGTAAAATAATATTTGGAAACGTTCTGTCGATTGCGCACCATCCCCATATACCGCGGATCAGACAGAAGTCACCAAGCCGGGAGAATCCATGTCCGACCCGCTTAAACTTGCATCTGAATTTCCATCTGCCGACTACGCAAGCTGGCGTAAACTTGCCGAGGACGCCCTTAAAGGCGCGCCTTTCGACAAGAAACTGGTAACCCGTGCACGCGACGGATTCTCCGTTCAGCCGATCTACACCCTTGATGATCAGGATGATGCAACCCGATTGATCCACGAAGTTCTGACCGCAACGGTCGAACCGCGCGAGACCGTGACCGGCTGGGACATTCGCCAACTTCATACCCATCCCGATCCCAAGGTAACCAATGCCGCGATTCTTGACGATCTCGAAAATGGCGCGACATCGATCACGCTGAAGCTTGATGCAGCTGCCCGTCAGGGGCGCGAAATTTCATCGGGCGAAGTCGGTGTTGACGGGATCGCGATCCATTGCCTGGCGGATCTTAAAATCGCCCTTGATGACATTTATACCAATCTTGCCACCATAGGGCTGGATGCCGGGGCCGCCGGTGTTCCCGCAGCCGCCCTTCTGGCGGCTCATATCGCAAGCTCCGACGATGCCGACGAAGCAGCGCCGGCCTTTAATATCGACCCGATCGGCACCCTTGCCGCCACGGGTGCTCTGCCGTGTAGTGCCGAAGATGCCATTGGTCATGCCGCATCTGTTGCCTGTGATCTGATTGATCTGTTCCCGCTGGCAACTGCAATTTCGGTAAATGGCGCGCCTTATTACAATGCGGGCGCAACCGACGGTCAGGAACTGGCATGCTTGCTGGCATCGGGTGTGACCTATTTGCGCGCCCTGACCGATGCGGGCATGGCCGTTGATCAGGCGGCGGGTGCGATTGTCTTTAACGTTGCGATTGGGACGGATTTCTTTGCCGGGATTGCCAAGCTCCGTGCGCTTCGCATGATGTGGAGCCGCGTTCTTTCCGCATCGGGCGCACAGGATGCAACGATTTCGATCAACGCGATTTCCGCTGAAATGGCCCTGACCAAGGTTGATCCGTGGGTCAATATGCTGCGCACGACGGTTACAAGCTTCGCGGCCGGTCTTGGCGGTGCCGATAGCGTGACCTGCCTGCCCTATGATCATCTGATTGGCCTGCCCGATGGCTTTGCCCGCCGCATCGCTCGCAATACGCAGCTGATCTTGCAGGAAGAAAGCAACGTTCACCGCGTAATCGACCCGGCTGGCGGGTCATGGTTCATCGAAAACCTGACCAAGGAACTGGCACAAACCGCATGGGGCAAGTTCCAGTCGCTTGAAGCATCTGGTGGTATTCTTAAGGCCCTTGCCAACGGGTCACTGAAATCGGAAATCGAAACTGTCTGGCAGGAACGCGCAAGGCGTCTGGCGACCCGGCGTGATCCGCTGACCGGCGTTTCGGAATTCCCCAATATCGCCGAGGCAAAGGTTCAATGCGATATGCCTGACCTTGATGCGATTCAGGCCGACGCCAAATCCCGTCAGACCAAATATGACGGCACCGTTGGCAAAGATCTGGCATCGATGATGGAAGCCGCCCGTGCCGGTGCCACCATCGGTCATATCTTTACCGATCTTTATGGCACCAGTGCCGCGGCCCGTATTTCACCACTGACGCCGCATCGTTTGTCCGAAAGCTTTGAGGCCCTTCGTAAACGTGCAGACGCGCATAAATCCGCATCGGGCAGCTTCCCGCAAATCTTCCTGGCCAACCTTGGCAAGGTTGCCCAGCACACCGCCCGCGCGACCTTTGCCCGCAACTTCTTTGAAGCGGGCGGGATCGAGGCGATTACCAATAACGGTTTTGATACTGCCGATGCCGCCGCCCAGGCCTTTGCCGAAAGTGGCGCAAAAATCGCCGTCATTTGTGGATCGGATCCGCAATATGGCGACATGGCCGGTGATGTTGCCAAGGCCCTGAAATCGGCCGGTGCCAGCATGGTTTACCTTGCCGGGCATCCGGGCGAGTCCCGCGGCAGTTACGAGGCTGCCGGGATTGATGAATTTATCTATGTCGGGGCGGATGTTCTGGCGATTTGTGGTGCCGCACTTGACCACCTTCTTGGCAAACGGGGGGAGAAATAACCATGACCCGTATTCCTGATTTCTCCGACCTTCCGCTGTTTGACGGGGCTTCTGCCGGGGCAAAGGACCCGTTCCAGTCAGAACCATGGACCACACCAGAAGGCATTGACGTCAAACCGGTCTATGGCCCCAACGACCTTGACGGTATTGATCATCTGTCAACCATGCCCGGTATGCCGCCCTTCTTGCGCGGTCCCTATCCGACCATGTATGTGCAGCGCCCCTGGACGATCCGCCAATATGCCGGTTTCTCGACCGCCGAAGAATCCAACGCGTTCTATCGCCGCAACCTTGCAGCCGGTCAAAAGGGCCTTTCGATTGCCTTCGACCTTGCCACCCATCGCGGTTATGACAGCGACCATCCCCGCGTAACCGGCGATGTCGGTATGGCCGGTGTGGCAATTGACAGCATCTATGACATGCGCACCCTGTTTGATGGCATTCCGCTTGATCAGATGTCGGTTTCCATGACCATGAATGGCGCGGTTCTACCGGTCATGGCACTTTATATTGCCGCGGCCGAAGAACAGGGCGTGAAACACGAACAGCTTTCGGGCACGATTCAGAACGACATTCTCAAAGAATTCATGGTGCGCAACACCTATATCTATCCGCCCAAACCATCGATGCGCATCATTTCGGACATCTTTGCCTTTACCTCGCAAAACATGCCGAAATTCAATTCGATCTCGATTTCCGGCTATCACATGCAGGAAGCAGGTGCGACCGCCGATCTTGAACTGGCCTATACCCTGGCCGACGGTATCGAATATGCCCGTGCCGGTCAGGCCGCGGGTTTGCCGATTGATAAATTCGCGCCGCGTCTGTCGTTCTTCTGGGCGATTGGCATGAATTTCTTTATGGAAATCGCCAAAATGCGTGCCGCGCGCATGATCTGGGCCAAGCTGATCAAACAGTTTGATCCGCAAAACCCCAAGTCGCTTTCGCTACGCACGCACAGCCAGACATCAGGCTGGTCCTTGACCGCGCAGGATGTGTTTAACAACGTCATCCGCACCTGCGTCGAAGCCATGGCATCAACCCAGGGCCATACCCAGTCGCTCCATACCAATGCATTGGACGAGGCATTGGCCCTTCCGACCGATTTCTCGGCCCGGATTGCGCGAAACACCCAGCTGTTCCTGCAACAGGAAAGCGGCACCACCAATGTCATCGATCCGTGGGGCGGTTCATATTATGTCGAACGCCTGACCCGCGATCTGGCCGAAAAGGCATGGGCCCATATTGCCGAGGTCGAGGAACAGGGCGGCATGGCCAAGGCGATCGAGGCCGGCATTCCCAAAATGCGCATCGAAGAAGCCGCCGCCAGAACACAGGCCCGCATCGATAGCGGCCGTCAGACACTGGTTGGTGTGAACAAATACCGCGTGACCGATGATCGCCCGGTCGACGTGCTTCAGGTCGATAACGCCGAAGTCCGCCGCCAACAAATTGCCAAGCTTGAACGCCTGCGTGCTGAACGTGACAATGGTGCGGTTGAAAGTGCGCTCACGGCCCTGACCAATGCCGCAGACAGCGGTACGGGCAACCTGCTTGAACTTGCTGTTCAGGCTGCACGTGCCAAATGCACGGTCGGCGAGATTTCCGACGCACTGGAAAAGGTTTATGGACGCCATCAGGCCGTTATTCGTTCCATCTCCGGCGTTTACAAAACCGAAGTTGGTGCCGATAACGAGGCCCTGGCTAAGGTCGATCGCCTGATCACGGAATTCGAAGCCGCCGAAGGCCGCCGTCCGCGTATCCTGATCGCCAAAATGGGCCAGGATGGTCATGACCGTGGCCAGAAAGTCATTGCCACCGCCTTTGCCGATCTTGGCTTTGATGTTGATATCGGCCCGCTGTTCCAGACCCCGGAAGAAGCCGCAAAGCAGGCTGTTGAAAACGACGTTCATATTGTCGGTGCAAGCTCCTTGGCCGCGGGCCACCTGACGCTGGTGCCGCAGCTTCGCGCCGAACTGGACAAGCTTGGCCGTGAAGACATCATGATCGTTGCCGGGGGCGTTATCCCGCCACAGGACTTCGACAAGCTGTTCGAAGCCGGGGCAGAGGCGATCTTCCCACCCGGAACGGTGATTGCCGAAGCCGCGGGCGACCTGCTAGAAAAGCTAAATCAGTCTGGCGAAGAAGCAGCCTGATCGGCTTGCTTCTTCCGGCTTTCATGCCCTAACCTGACGGCGGGCATATCTCCGTGATCTGGCATCCGCAAAGGAACCATCGGTGAAAGAAACGCTGCGCACCATACCCGCAGGCACGGGCGGCAATATCAGCCCGCGCAAGGCCGTGCGCAGACGTGTGCTATCAACTGATGAACTGGTTGATGGCGTGCGTGCCGGTGATCGCACCATCCTTTCACGCGCCATCACCTTGGTCGAAAGCCGCAATCCCAAACATTTCGAACAGGCCCAGGCGGTTCTCGCCCGTCTGATGCCCCATACCGGCGGTTCGCAGCGCATCGGCATTACCGGTGTACCCGGCGTGGGTAAATCGACCTTTATCGAAGCGTTCGGCAAGAACCTGACCGGTGCGGGCAAAAAGGTCGCGGTTCTGGCGGTCGATCCGACCAGTGCGCGATCAGGTGGCTCCATCCTGGGGGATAAGACCCGCATGAACGAGCTTTCCATTGATCCCAATGCCTATATCCGCCCGTCCCCCAGCAGCGGATATCTTGGCGGGGTCAATCGCATGACCCGCGAAACCATCCTTCTGTGCGAGGCCGCCGGATTTGATGTGGTTCTGGTCGAAACGGTGGGTGCCGGACAAAGCGAAACCATGGTCGCGCAAATGACCGATTTCTTCCTGGTGCTGATGCTGCCCGGTGCCGGGGATGAATTGCAGGGCATCAAAAAAGGTGTGCTTGAAATCGCCGATCTGATCGCGGTCAACAAGTCCGATGCCGACCCTGCCAAAGCACGCGAAGCCAAACGTGAGTATTCCTCGGCTTTGCGAATTTTGCAGCCGACCAGCAAACATTGGCGCCCGCAATCAGTGATGGTTTCCGCCCTCATCAATGA
The DNA here is from genome assembly GCF_047125595.1 of Thalassospira sp. MIT121401. NCBI lineage: Bacteria > Pseudomonadati > Pseudomonadota > Alphaproteobacteria > Rhodospirillales > Thalassospiraceae > Thalassospira > Thalassospira sp. MIT121401. The sequence continues at coordinate 873,796 of NZ_CP138926.1, read as the reverse complement.
CGGGCTTGATAACATCTGGGACCTGATCAACCAGCATCGTGCCGTGATGGAAAAGGAAGGCGAATTCACCGCCAAGCGCGCCCGTCAACAGCGCGACTGGATGTGGACCATGCTGCGTGACCGGCTGCTTGAAACCTTTACCCATCGTGATGACGTCGCAAGCCGCCTGACCGCGCTTGAAGCCGACGTTCTTTCGGGCACCACCAATCCGACCGCTGCGGTCGAGGAATTGCTGGGCCTGATCAAAACAACCGGACAGGCATGAACCGGCCATAACAAAAGGCCGCACACGTAGTGTGCGACCCTTTGAATTTTTCAAACGCGGATGCGTTACTTGTTTTCCGGCTCGGCCTTGAGCTTGTCCTTGAGGATTTTAAGCTTCTCGACGGCATCATTGATTTCGCGATCAAGATGGGCAAGGCCTTCGCGCTTTTCGCGCGGCATTGCTTCGAGTTCGTCCAAAGCTTTTTCAACGATATAAAGCATTCTCAATCCTCCTTCATGCGTCTTGGCACTGACACGCGTCGTGTCGGGCTGGCACGTAATGACCATAGCACCAAGCATGTACCTGTTCGTGTTGCAATTCAAAGATATAGATCAAACCTGCGGAAACACTTTGTGTTTGCCCGGTTAATCGGCTTTGAGGGAGCATCTCGATATGGTTTTAACGGATCAGGAGGCGGTCTGTTCCAGACGTTCTTTCAGAACCTGAAGGCTTTCAGACGTTGACTTCAACACCGTTTCAAGACCGGAAAGCTTTTCACGGGCTTCGCGCGAAACCGCTTCGACTTCATCAAAGGCACTTTCAAAAATATACAGCATCTTTTTGGCTCCTGCCCTGTCAGATACCAACCATTGTCTGAGCAATGTCTGAGTCTGACCGGGCGTTTCATTGTTGTTTTTGATACTTTAAATGTGGCCCGCAAATCGGCTGGAAAGGTGTCAGCAATACGCTTTTTTCCGCCTTATTTCGGTGGTCGCGCACATTCCTGCTCTGTGATTTTTCAACGGCACGTTTGTGCGGTTTGTGGTAAAAGCCGCCCTCTGATTTCAGGAAACAGGATTAAACGGCAATGACGCATCTGGTGCTGGCACCGATGGAAGGACTGGTTGACTGGCGCGTTCGGCAATTGCTGACCGCGACGGGCGGCTTTGATCTGTGCGTCACCGAATTTATCCGCGTGTCGCAGAACCTGTTTCCCGCCCATGTGTTTCATCGCTATTGCCCGGAACTTCTGAATGGCGGCAAGACCCTTTCAGGTGTGCCGGTACTGGTCCAGTTGATGGGGCATGACCCGGAACTGATGGGCGAAAATGCTGCCTTTGCAGCAACACTTGGCGCACCGGGGATCGATATCAATTTCGGGTGCCCGTCCAAGACCGTCAACAAACGCGAGGCCGGTGCATCGCTTTTGAAATGTCCGGACAATCTGTTTCATATCGTTTCGGCGGTGCGCCGCGCAGTTCCGGCCGACATTCCGGTCAGCGCCAAGGTTCGCCTTGGCTTCAGTGACAAGGAGCTGTTTCTTGATATCGCCCGTGCGGTCGAAGCCGGCGGCGCGCAGCATCTGACGGTTCACGCGCGCACCAAGCTTGAAGGTTACAAACCACCAGCACACTGGGAATATCTGGCCCGTATCCGGGATGCCATTTCGATCGGCATGACCGGTAATGGCGAAATCTGGGGCGTCGCCGATTATGAGAAATGCCGCGATATTTCCGGCTGTGACAGCTTCATGCTGGGCCGGGGTGCGATTGCGGCCCCGGATCTTGCCAACCGGATCAAGGCATTCGAAGGCGGATCCCGCCTGCCCAAGGAAAGCTGGGCGGATGTTCTGGCCATGTTGCTGGCCTATTGTGATCTGATGGACGAAGACGGCGCGTCGGAAAACCATCAGGCCGGGCGCATAAAACAATGGATGGCACTGATCCGCAAAAGCCACGCCCAGGGCGCGACCTGTTTTGATGAAATCAAACGGATACGGTCAATCGACGAACTGCGTGCCAAACTGCGCCACGATATGACGCTTCGGGAAAATCAGCGGCAAGACGTTCCGATTGCGGCGGAATAGTCAGCACCTTTTTTCTGTCTGAAATGCAAAACGGGGTGGCCTTTGACCACCCCGTTTTTGTGTCTTCTGCGTTCCGTGATCAGCCGTCACTTAACTGCCAAATCCAAAATCATCGGCATCAAGGTCATCCGGATCATGAACCCCCATCAGGGTCACGGATGCATCATTGCCAAGTTCGATCACGACATTGCCGTCAACATCGACATGCATGTCGTTCTGGATCTGGTTGAAGTTGTTGTAGTTCCATTCCGACAGATCAATGATGTCTTCGCCCGGCGTAAAGTCGGTGATGATGTCATGGCCATCGGTCTTGCCGATTTCGAACGTATCCCAACCGGTCCCACCGGTCAGGGTATCATCCCCGGCACTGCCATACAGATGGTCATTGCCAGCCCCGCCAAGCAACAGGTCATCCCCGGCATTGGACCACAGGGTATCGTTGCCCGCACCACCATCAATCGTGACATTGCCATAGCTTTCAATATCGCTGGTCAGATCGACAATATCGTTGCCATCACCGGCTTCGATCACCTCGATACCGCTGATACGGACATTGGCACTGCCTTCGCTGACCGAATCACGCAAGAACAGGGCATCATCGCCACTTGTCATCTGAAGGGTATCGACACCCTCGCCACCGATGAAGACGTCGTTGGATTGGTTGTAACCACCCAGATTGACATATTCGCCAGTGCCTTCGTCGCCACCGTCATGATGTCCCCAACCATTGCCATTATGGTTGTTGTGGCCCCAGCCATTGTCGTGGTTATGACCATCCTCGCTTGGCGAGCCGTCATTCAGCGCGTACCAGCTGTTACCCCAGGTATCGTCTGCATTGTATTGCAGGACATCATCGCCCGCGCCGCCATTAAGGATATCAACCCCGTTGCCGCCACTGATGGTATCGGCACCCGAACCACCCCACAGGGTGTCATTGCCTTCGCCACCATTGATAACGTCATCACCAGCGTTGCTCCAGACGATATCATCGCCTGTGCCGCCCAGAATGGTGACATCGCCATAAGACAGCGTATCGCTGGTCAGATCGATAATGTCATCGCCGTTACCGGCATCAATGACTTCGACATTCGATATCCGCGGGCTGGTGCCCGGATCGGTAAAGGTATCATCCAGGAACAGCGCGTCATTGCCGCTGGTCATCGACAGGGTATCGGTCCCGTCACCACCGTCAAAGATATCTTCCGAACGGTTGTAACCCGAAAGATTGATCTGTTCGTTGGTGCCATCCATACCCGGATCGCCAACGTTTTTCGCAGCATAGCTGCCGCTCCAGGTCGCGTCTTTCTGATATTCGATGGTGTCATTGCCCGCACCCGCATCAATCAGATCCGAACCCGACCCGCCATTGATCGTATCGTTGCCGGCACCGCCCCAGATGGTGTCATCACCATCATCGCCACCAAGAACATCATTTCCGTCCAGACCCGAAAGCAGGTTCGATCCATCATCCCCGAACAGATAGTCGTTGAAGTTCGACCCGATCAGGTCTTCGATCGAAGACAGAATATCATTGCCAGCACCACCAACGGCCGTGCCACTTTCAAGACTTACAGCAACGGCTGAAGATGCATTGGCATAGCTTGCCGCGTCACGACCCGACCCGCCATTGAGTGTGTCATTGCCAGCACCGCCTTCAAGCGTGTCATTCCCGGATTCGCCATACAATTTGTCGTCGCCGTTGCCACCGCTCAGCGTGTCGTTGCCGTCACCGCCATACAGCTTGTCGTTATTTTCGCCGCCATCAAGCACGTCATCGCCAGCGCCACCTTTAAGGGTGTCGTCGCCGGTACCACCAAACAGGGTATCGTTGCCGGCATCGCCAAACAGCTTGTCCTGGCCCTGACCGCCCAGAAGCGTGTCATTGCCATCCCCGGCCGAAATGCTGTCATCGCCCGAACCGCCATCCAGCGTATCGTCGCCTGTACCACCGGTGATCTTGTCCTGACCGCTGCCACCTTCGACAAGGTCATTTCCGGCATCACCCGACAGGGTATCGTCGCCGTCACCGCCATACAGGCTGTCATTGCCTTCCATGCCAGACAGGGTGTCCTGCCCGTTCAGGCCATAAACCGTATCGTCACCGGCAAGGGCCGCAATCGTGTCATTGTTGCTGGTGCCATAAAGCACATCATCATACGGGGTCGGGCCGCTTGATGCTTCAACACCGACAAACATGTCCGCGGTAAGTGCCCCCATCGAAACACCGACCAGCGTCAGCGATCCCTGACCGTTCAGATCAATGACCGTGTTGCCGTTAACTTCGCTCATCAGCCCGCGCAGTTCGGTCCAGTCATCAACATCAAGCGATGCCAGGTTGATCTGGTCTTCCTGCGGGTTGAAGTCGGTAACAACCTTGTTGCCGGAATTATTGGAAACAAGAATCTGATCAGCACCGGTACCGCCGGTATAGGTGTCATCACCGGCACCGCCATCAAGCGTATCGTTGCCCGAACCACCAATCAGGGTATCTGTCCCGTCGGTTCCGGTCAGGGTGTCATTACCGGCACCACCGTCAAGCAGGTCATTGCCCGCACCGCCAGACAGAACGTCATCGCCATCCCCGCCGCGCAGGGTGTCATTGCCGTCACCGCCCAGAAGCGTGTCGTTCCCGGTACCGCCATCAATCGTATCGTCGCCGGCATCCCCGGACAGAAGGTCATTGCCCGCACCACCGGCAATGCTGTCATTATCGTCGCCGCCGGAAATGACGTCGTCGCCACCTTCGCCATCAAGGCTGTCATTACCGGCCGATCCGTAAATGGTGTCGGTTTCGTCGCCACCGGTGATGGTATCGTCGCCGTCCATGCCATCGATATGGTCATCGCCGCCGCCACCATCCATGACGTCGTTGCCGCTGCCACCGATAAGGGTATCGTTGCCCGCACCACCCGAGATCACGTCATGGCCTTCGTTGCCGTCAAGCGTGTCGTCACCGTCACCGCCCGAAACAACGTCATTACCACTGCCGCCGGTAATGGTGTCATCGCCGGTACCGCCCGAAAGGTTGTCATCACCTTCCATGCCGTTGATCGTGTCATCACCGGCACCGCCATCGACAACATCATTCCCGGCCAGTGCGTCGATGTAATCATCTTCGCTGGTGCCGATCAGAACATCGTCAAACGGCGTTGCGCCACCATCATTTTCAATGCCGACAAACATGTCCGAAGAAACATCATTCAGACGCACGCCAAGCAGCGTGACCGATCCCTGATCACCCAGATCGATAACCGTGTTGCCATTGACTTCCGACAGAAGCGGCGCCAGTTCCGACCAGGTGCTGATATCAAGGGCATCAAGAGAAATCTGGTCAACACTGGTGTTGAAATCGGTGACCACCTTGTCACCAATCAGGCTGCTGACCTGAATAAGGTCCGCACCCGAACCACCGGTCAGGGTGTCATTGCCTTCACCACCATCGAGGGTATCGTTGCCTTCGCCGCCAATCAGACGGTCCGTACCGGCACCACCATCAAGATAGTCGTCGCCTTTTTCACCATTCAAATAGTCATTGCCCTCGCCACCCGACAGGGTGTCCGAACCGTCACCGGTCCAGATGGTGTCATTGCCAAGACCGCCATCAATGGTGTCTTCGCTGACATCGGCTTCGACATTGTCAAACGTGTCATTGCCATCGCCCAGATCAACTTCGTTGTTCTGGCTGTTGCCATAAATGTAGTCGTCATGGGCCGACGCGATGACTTTTTCAAAGTTGGCAAGAATGTCACCGGCTGCATCGCCGCCAAAGGCACGACCGCCATCACCCGGGTTGCGGGCATTGGCATCGGTTTCGCCAAGATAAACCTCGACGCCCGCATCCGATCCTTCATAGCTGATCGTATCGCGGCCTTCGCCACCATCAAGGTAGTCGCCACCGGCACCGCCTTCGATGGTATCATCACCGGCCCCACCCAGAAGGGTGTTCGCGCCATCCGATCCGCTCAGAACATCATTGCCGCCCGAACCGATGACATTTTCGATGCTGCTGATTGCATCCGAACCGGTCGCATCCGAGCTTGCCGTACCGGCATCAAGATCAACCGTTGCGCCATTGGCCGCACCCATATCAAGGGTATCTTCACCCTCGCCGCCATCGATGCTGTCATCACCGGCTGCTGCGATCAGGCTGTCATTGCCTGCACCGGCATCGACAACGTCGTTGCCCGCACCATCATTGATGGTATCGGCGCCGTCGCCTGCCGCGATCGTATTCGCCGCGTCATTGCCCGTGATGGTGTCACCACCGGACGACCCGATGACGTTTTCGATATTGGCAAGGGTATCATTCCCGGTTTCGGCCGAGGATGCTGTACCCGCTGCCAGATCAATCGTCGCGCCGTTGCTGGTCGATGCATCGAATGTATCGGACCCGTCGCCACCGTCGATCGTGTCATCACCGGCACTGCCCGTTACGGTGTCGTCCCCTACACCGCCATAGACAACATCATTGCCCGCACCGTCATTGATCACGTCATTGCCGGCACCGCCAAGCACCGTATCGTTGCCCGAACTGGTCCACAGGGTATCGTCACCGTCACCACCATCAACGGTGACATCACCATATGCGTGGGTCTGGCTGGTCAGATCGACAACGTCATTGCCATCACCGGCATTGATGACTTCGACATCTTCAAGGCGCACGTCATCGGTAACCGGCGTTTCAATGACCGCTTCATAGGAAATCGACTGGACATAGAAATCGCTGCTGTCACTGCCAACCGTGCCATCGGCATACGGTTCGGCCTGGAACGCAATATAGCGGAAATCAACCGGTGCACCCGATGCGTCGGTGATCGAAATGGTCGCGCTTCCGACACCATTGGTGCCATAGGTTACCGTGCTGTCATCAAGAACGCCCGAACCGACAAGGTTTCCGTCGGCATCAAAGGCCTGCCAAGACGCTGTCTCGCCGCCATGTTCGTTGCCATAGAAGGCAGAGAGTTGAACATTCGCGCTGCGGGCATCATTGCCAAGATCAACAACAATCGCCTCGCTGTTGCCAGATGGCGCATCATGATTGATCTCGCTACCGGCAACCTGACCACCGCTATTGCCAAGACCAGCACCAAAGAACCCGACGGTGTCATCCGCAGCCGACAGATCAAGCTTGCCATTTTCATCAACAAGCGACGTTCCGAAATCAAAGGCATACAGATTTGCATCCGACCAGGCCGCTTCGACAGCCGATGCCGAACCGCTGCCCGACAGGCCAAGTGTTCTGGTTTCAAGCGTTGTGTCTGTTTCGCCCAGTTTGGCGCCATCAAGAACCAGCGCATCATCACCACCGGTCAGATTCAGCGTGTCATTGCCATCCCCGCCAACAAAGGTGTCGTCACTGATATTCTTGCCACTGATGTCGGCAACATCACCGGTGCCAGCAACGCCCGGGCTGCCGTCATGGGTGGTTTCCGAATTGGTCGCGGCAACATCGTCGGCATCGAATTCAAAGGTGTCATCACCCGATCCGCCATCAAGCGTATCGTCACCTTCGCCACCCGAAAGCGTGTCATTGCCATCGCCACCGGAAACGGTATCGTCGCCCGCGCCACCGATCAGGGTGTCATTGCCGCCATCACCGGCAATCGTGTCATCGCCAGCAAGACCGTCAATGCTGTCATCGCCGCCCGTGCCGCTCAGATTGTCGTCTTCCGGTGTGCCGATGTTGGACACACCTTCAAACTGATCCGGGCCAAGCTGATCAAGCGTCACACCCACCAGCGTCACGGTACCGCCCGCCGGCAAATTGATTACCGTGTTGCCATTGCCATCATCGGCCAGAAGCGCCTTAAGGTCAGTCCAGGCATCGATGCCAAGATCAGGCAATGAAATAACGTCTTCGCCGATATTGAAGTCACTGACGACATCGTCATCGGTGCCATTTTCAAAGATCAGCGTGTCGGCACCAGCACCGCCGGTGATGGTGTCATTGCCATCGCCTGCGGCGATCGTGTCGTTGCCCGCACCGGCATCAATCACGTTATCGCCCGACGATCCGGTAATCGTGTCATCACCGTCGCCGGTCGTCAGATTTTCAAAGCCGGAAATACTGTCATTGCCGGTCTCGGTCGAGCTTGCCGTACCCGCCGACAGATCAACTGTTGCACCGCTGGTGGCTTCAGACAGATCAAGCATGTCGGTGCCTGCACCACCCGACAGGGTGTCATCACCGGCACCGGCCATTACCGTATCGTTGCCAGCACCACCCGAAATCGTGTCATTGCCAGCACCACCGTCAAGGACATCATCCCCGCCATTGCCGGAAATCACGTTGTCGCCGTCAGAACCGGTAATGGTATCTGCACCGGCACCGCCAACTACATTTTCAAATCCGGAAATGCTGTCATTGCCGGTCTCGGTCGCGCTTGCCGTACCAGCCGAAAGATCGACCGTCGCACCACTGGTGGCTTCAGACAGATCAAGGGTATCGGTTCCGTCGCCACCGGCAAGGGTATCGTCGCCGGCCCCTGCAAGGACGGTATCGTCACCCGCACCACCATCGACAATGTCATTGCCCGCACCGGCATTGATCACATCATTGCCGTCGCCGCCCGACAGGGTGTCTTCGCCCGCACCACCGTCAAGGGTGTCGTTTCCGGCACCGCCTTCAAGAACGTCGTTGCCATCATTGCCAACAAGCGTGTCATTGCCAAGACCACCGACCAGGGTGTTATCCCCGTCCGATCCGGTCAGCGTGTCATTGCCGCTTGATCCGATCAGGTTTTCGATGCTTGAAAGCTTGTCGGTTTCGGTATTGCCGATCTGGGCGGTTCCCGTCGACAGGTCGGCATTCACCGCACCGGATGCGTTGCTATAATCAACGGTATCCGAACCTTCGCCACCTCGCAGGGTATCGTTGCCCGCACCACCGACCAGCGTGTCGTTGCCCGCACCACCGTCAAGGATGTTGGCTTTGTGATCGCCCTTGATGGTGTCGTCATGGTCCGAACCGGTAACGTTTTCGACCTGATAGATCGCGTCGTTACCCGCACCGCCGGTGGCCGTGTAATTGGCCAGATCGACATCAACACCGGATGTCGCATCGTCATAAATGACGGTATCGACATCGGCCCCGCCAACGATTGTGTCATCGCCTGCACCACCACGAAGTTCATCTTCGCCCGTGCCGCCAAGCAGGGTGTCATTGCCAACCCCGCCATTGATCACATCATCGCCGTAACCACCATCAAGGTAATCATCACCGGCACCACCATGGATATTGTCATCACCCAGTTCGCCGCGAATGGTATCGTCGCCCGCGTTACCCCAAAGGGTATCGGCACCCGAACCACCATTGATGGTCACATCGCCATAGGAAATCGTATCGCTGGTCAGATCGACCACATCGTTACCGTCACCGGCATTGATGACTTCAACCCCGTCAAGACGCGCCCCGTCAGCGGTTGTTTCATCAACAACCGTGTCATAGCTGATCGACCGGACAAAGAAGTCACTGCTGTCAGAACCGCTTGAACCGTTGGCATATGGTTCGCTTTCAAATGCCAGATAACGGAATTCGATCGGGTTGCCTGCACCGTCGGTCACACTGATGGTTGCCGTGCCAACACCGTTACTGGTGTAGTCGATCGTGCTGTCATCAAGCGTACCCGACGCAACAAGGTTGCCATCGGCATCAAAGGCCTGCCAGGAACCGACTTCGCCGCCACCTTCACCGGCCATCAGGTTGGAAACCTGAACCGTTGCGGTGGTTGCATCGGCACCAAGATCGACAACAATTGCTTCGCTTTCGCCGGTTGCCGCATCGTGGTTGATCTGGCTGCCTGCCGGGCTGCCACCATTATTGCCGATACCGTTGCCATCAAAGGTCACGGTATCATCCGCAGCACCAAGGTTCAGCTTGCCGTTCTCGTCGACAAAAGATGTCCCGAAATCATAGGCATACAGGTTGGCATCCGACCAGGCTGCCTGAACATCGGCCGCACTTGCCGAATTCGTCAGACCCAGAGTGCGGGTTTCAACGGTTGGCGTGGTGGTTTGACCATCGCCCAGTTTCGAACCGTCCAGAACCAGTGCATCACTGCCACCGGTCATGTTCAGGGTGTCGTTGCCGTCACCGCCAATGAACGTATCATCGGAAATGTTCTTGCCACTGACGCCGGCCAGATCGCCGGTGCCGTCAACACCCGGGCTTCCGGTATGTTCGGTCGTTTCGCCGGTGTCCGCAGTGCCATCCGCTTCGAAGTTCAGAACATCGTCGCCAGCACCGCCATCAAGGGTATCGTCGCCCGCACCACCGGTCAGGGTGTCGTTGCCATCGCCACCGGCAATGTCATCATTCCCGGTACCACCGGCCAGGGTGTCATTGCCCGAACCGCCGTCAATGTCGTCGTTTCCGGTTCCACCATCAATGGTGTCCGAACCATCATTGCCAAGAAGGGTATCGTCACCTGCGCCACCGGTTACGGTGTCATCACCGGCCAGCGCATCGATGGTGTCGTCACCATCGGTGCCTTCAAGAACGTCATCATATGGTGTCGCGCCATCGGTGATGTTGGTGAAGTCATCTGCGCTCAGTTCGCTCAGACCAACACCGACAAGGGTTACGGTCCCGCCAGACGGCAGGTTCAGCACCGCGTCGCCATTGCCATTTTCACTCAGCATCGGCACAAGGTCGGCCCAGCGTTCGATGCCAAGATCATCAATCGAAAGCTTGTCTTCGCCGCGGGTGAAATCGCTGACGACATCGTCATCCGTGCCATCGGCAAAGACAAAGGTATCGGCACCCGCACCACCCGAAACGGTGTCGTCACCGGCACCGCCATCAATGGTGTCATTGCCTGCACCGGCATGGATGACGTTATCACCGTTCGACCCGGTGATCTGATCATCACCGGCACCGGTGGTTACATTTTCGAAGTTCGAAATCTGGTCATTGCCGGTTTCCGACGAGCTTGCCGTTCCGGCACCCAGATCGACAACCGCATCACCGGACGCGTTCGACATATCAAGGGTGTCAACACCGTCGCCACCATCAAGGCTGTCATTTCCGGAACCGGCAACAACCGTATCGTCGCCCGCACCCGCCATGACAAGATCACTGCCGGCACCGTCGGAAATCACGTCATTTCCGGCACCCGCATCAATCAGGTCAATGCCATCGCCACCATCAATGGTGTCGGCACCGTCGCCGGTCGCAATCGTGTCATCGGATGCGCTGCCGGTTACCGTATCGTCGCCCGAACCGGTGATCAGGTTTTCAAAGCCCGAAACAACGTCCGATCCGGTTTCGCTGCTGTTGACGGTGCCATCATCAAGATTGACCGCGATATCCGCATCGACACCGGACATATCAAGGGTATCGGCACCATCACCACCGATCAGGGTATCATTACCGGCATCACCGACAACCGTGTCATCCCCCGCACCGGCATCAACGATATCATTGCCTGCACCGGCATTGATGTGGTCATTGCCGTCACCGCCACTGATGCTGTCATTGCCTTCGTTGGTCCAGACAGTGTCATTACCCGCACCGGCATCAACCGTCACATCACCATAGGAATGAACCTGGCTGGTCAGATCGACGACATCGTCACCGTCACCGGTATTGATAACTTCGACATCAACGATGGACGGATTTGCTGCACCATTTTCATGATCGCCATCAAGAATGATCGCGTCCCCGCCGCTGGTCCCCACCAGCGTATCGGTGCCCGCACCACCGTCATAAACATCATTGCTGACACCAAGACCTTCGAGATCGGCGACATCGCCGGTACCGTCGACACCCGGGCTTCCGGCATGGTCGGTGCTGTCACCGGCCTGTGCCGTGCCATCCGCGCCGAATTCAAGCACGTCATCGCCATCGCCACCGTCAAGGGTGTCGGTGCCGCTGCCACCTGTCAGGGTATCATTGCCCGATCCGCCTTCAAGCGTGTCGTCACCTTCGCCACCACCGAGCGTATCATTACCGCCGCCGCCGGAAATCGTGTCATCGCCGCCGCCGCCATTGAAGGTGTCATCACCATCGGTGCCACCAAGGCTGTCATTGCCTTCGGTCGGAACGTTATCGATGCCTTCGAAGTCGCCCGGACCAAGATCCTCGACCGCGACACCCGAAAGGGTGACCGTGCCACCGGACGGCAATGTAATCACTGCACCGTCGGGACCATTGGACAGCATGTCACGCAACTGGGTCCAGCTGGTCACACCGCTATCTGGCAGGGCGATCTGATCGGTTCCAACGGTAAAGTCGGTGACCAGATCATCATCCGTACCATCGGCAAAGACAAAGGTATCGGCACCCGCACCACCGGTCAGGGTGTCATCACCAACACCTGCATCCATCCGGTCATCGCCAGCACCACCGTCCAGAATGTCGTTTCCGGCACCACCCAGCAGGCTGTCATTCCCGGCACCGCCGTCGATCACGTCGTCACCGGCACCACCATCGACGGTATCGTCGCCGGCACCCGTTGCGATGGTGTTTGCGCCGTCGCTGCCTGTGATGGTGTCTGCACCGTCACTGCCAGTTACATTTTCAAAGCCGGAAATTGCGTCATTGCCGGTCGCACTCGAAGATGCACTACCCGCATCCAGATCAACCACCGCACCATCGGCACCGGTCATATCCAGGGTGTCAGTACCCTCACCACCGGCAAGCGTATCATCGCCTGCACCAGCCAGAACCGTATCGTCACCTGCACCAGCGATGACGGTGTCGTTACCTGCACCACCATCAAGGGTGTCATGGCCTGCACCGCCATCAATTTCGTTGGCGGCATCCGAACCGGTGATGATGTCATCACCAGACGAACCGGTCACATTTTCGATGTTCGAAACGATGTCTGATCCAAATGCACCGGACTGTGCCGTCCCGGCATCCAGATCAACATTCACACCATCGGCATCCGACAGATCCAGAAGATCAATGCCGTCGCCACCGTCAATGGTGTCGTTGCCTTGGCTGCCTTCGATGGTGTCATTGCCCGCACCGGCATTGACGATATCGTTGCCCGCACCGTCATGAATGACGTCATCACCGTCACCGGCATTGATTTCATCATTGCCCGCACTGGTCCAGACCGTGTCATTGCCAGTCCCGGCATTGACGGTTACATCACCATATCCATCGGTCTGGCTGGTCAGATCGACAACATCGTCGCCCGCGCCCGTATCAATCACTTCGATACCGCTGATTGACGGGGTATTCGAACCATCGACGTGATCGTTATCAAGAATGATGGCATCCGCACCGGACGTCCCCAACAGGGTATCGGTACCAGATCCACCTTCGAACTGATCGTCGCTCAGACCAAGACCTTCGAGGTCGGCAACATCCCCGGTGCCATCCACACCCGGGCTGCCGGCGTGGTCCGTGCTGTCGCCAGCCTGACCGGTACGATCGGCTTCGAACTGAAGAACATCGTCACCGTCGCCACCATCAAGGGTGTCGGTTCCGCTGCCACCGCTCAGGGTGTCGTTGCCGCCACCGCCTGCAACCGTGTCATCGCCCGCGCCGCCGCCGACAGAATCATCCCCATCGCCGCCATCAACGGAATCGTTGCCATCACCGCCATCGACCGTATCACTGCCGCCGCCGCCCTGAAGGGTGTCATCCCCGCCGCCACCATCAACGGTATCATCACCGTCACCGGCATCGACCGTGTCATCACCTTCGCCGCCACCAAGTGTATCTTCACCCGGCGTGCCGACATTTTCGATGCCGTCAAAGTGGTTCGGTGTCAGATCGGCAACCGAAATCCCCGACAGGGTAACCGTGCCACCGGACGGAAGCGTGATCACCGCGCCATCCGGTCCATCTGACAGAAGCGGCTGCAAGTCGGTCCAGGTCGAAACACCGGCATCCGGCAGCGAAATCACATCGCCATTCAGATCAAAGTCACTGACAAGATCGGCATCACTGCCATCTTCAAAGACAAAGGTATCCGCCCCGGCACCGCCCGACAGCGTATCGTTGCCGTCGCCCGCGACAAGCGTGTCATTGCCAGCACCACCCGACAGGATGTCGTCGCCAGCACCGCCATCGATCACATCGTCGCCGGCACCACCATCAATGACGTTGGTATCATCCGAACCGGTAATGGTATCGGTATCATCCGATCCCGTGACATTTTCAAAGTTGGCAATCGTGTCAGAACCGGTATTGGCCCCACTTGCCGTACCTGCGCCCAGATCAACCGTAACACCACCGGTCGTTCCGGACAGATCAAGGGTATCGATACCCGCGCCACCATCGAGATCATCATTCCCGGCATCCAGCGTCACACTATCGTTGCCTGCACCGGCATCAATCGTGTTGTCGCCGTCCGACCCGGTAATGGTGTCATCACCATCGGTCGCAATGACGTTTTCAAATCCGTCGATGCTGTCGCTGCCGGTTTCATCGCTGCTTGCTGTGCCCGCAGCAAGGTCAATTGTCGCGCCATCTGCGCCGGACATATCAAGGGTGTCAGAACCGTCGCCACCGATCAGGACATCGTCCCCGGCACCGGCCACGATCGTGTCATTTCCGGCGCCACCGTCGATGGTGTCGGTCCCTTCGCCGCCATCAATGATGTCGTCATCGGCACCGCCATCGATAACGTCGTTACCCGCACCACCGTGGATGTTATCGGCACCTTCGCCACCGGCGATGACGTCATTGCCATCATTGGACCAGATGGTGTCGTCACCTGCGCCACCATCAATGGTCACATCGCCATAGGAATGGGTTTCGCTCGTCAGATCGACAACGTCGTTGCCATCACCGGCATCGATGTTTTCAATATCGACAATTGCCGGGTTCGCCGATCCGCCACCGGCGTGATCACGGTCGAGGATAATCGCATCGTCACCGGAACCGGCAACCAGGGTGTCATTGCCTGCCCCACCGACAAAGCTGTCATCGGAAATGTTCTTGCCGGAAATATCGGCAACGTCACCGGTGCCATCCGTGGTCGGGCTGCCGACATGATCGGTGGTTTCACCGTCCGCACCAATGCGATCACCTTCGAACGACAGAACGTCATCACCCGCGCCGCCATCGACAAGGTCCGCACCCTCGCCACCGGCAAGCGTGTCATTGCCTGCACCGCCACTCAGGGTGTCATCACCGGCACCGCCATCCAGAATGTTGTCGCCGCTCGATCCGGTAAGGGTGTCATTGCCCGAACCACCGGTCGCACCTTCGATACCGTCAAGGGTATCGGTGCCATCGGTCGCAATGCCGGTACCGGTTTCAAGATCGACCGCAACACCGTCAGTATCGTTGGAATAATCAACGATGTCGGCACCGTCGCCACCGATCAGCGTGTCATTGCCCGCACCACCCGAAAGCGTGTCGTCACCGGCACCGCCATCAATGACGTTATCGGCATCATTGCCGGCAAGCGTATCGTCATGGTCCGACCCGATCAGGGTTTCGAAACCGTCAATGACGTCATTGCCTGCACCACCGGTTGCGGTTCCGGCATCGAGATCGACATTTACACCGCCTTGGGCATCTTCATAGGACAGGACATCGTCGCCGTCGCCACCGATCAGGGTGTCATCACCGCCATTGCCATAAACGGTGTCATTGCCTGCACCACCGTCAAGGATGTTGTCATTGTCATCACCAACAAGAACATCATCACCGGCGCCACCGGTAACGTTTTCGATGCTTTCAAGGGTGTCGTTGCCTGCTTCGCCGGTCGCGGTCCCCGCGCTCAGATCAACAGTCACACCTTCGGTCGTGTCGGAATAATCGGCCGTGTCGCTGCCATCGCCGCCGCGCAGGGTATCATTGCCTGCGCCACCAATCAGCGTGTCATTGCCTTCATTGCCGTAAATGTCATCATTGCCGGCCTGGCCATCGACGATATCGTCGCTTTCAAGAGCGTGGATTTCATCGCTGATCTGGCTGCCGGTGATGTTGTCTTCGAATTCGGTGCCATAAATGACGTCATAGCCAAAGAAGTTCTTTGGCGACAGGTCATCAACCGACACGCCTTCGAGCGTGATGCTGTCCCCATCATCAAGTGTGATGACCGCATTGCCATTTTCGTCATCGGCCATCTGGTCACGCAAGGTCGCGTAATCTTCGATGCCATAGGATGACAGATCGATCATGTCTTCATCGACATTGAAATCGGTTGCGGTGTCATGGCCGCCACCCGGCTTCAGAACGATCATGTCTTCGCCGTCACCGGTAATGATGACGTCATCGCCCGCGCCACCAAACAGGGTGTCGTTGCCCGATCCGCCATCAAGGGTGTTGATGCCGTCGCTACCGACCAGCGTATCGGCATAATCGGTACCGATCACGCGTTCGAAGTTGCGCACGATGTCATCACCGGCCGCACCGGTCGCATATTCCTTGATCAGGTCAACCGTGACGCCGCCATCGACATTGGAATAGTCGACCGTATCAAGATCGCCATCGCCACCATCCAGGATATCATCCCCGGCATCGCCATAGACCCAGTCATCACCGCTGCCGCCTTCGACAATGTCATCGCCGTCGCCGCCGCTCAGCGTATCGTCGCCTGCTTCACCCAGAAGGATGTCGCCACCGGCACCGCCTTCGATGGTGTCATTGCCGTCACCGCCGCTGATTTCATCGGCACCGTCACCGGCATCGATCACGTCATCCCCGGCACCACCATCCACCGCGTCGGCACCCGCGCCCGACGAAATGGTGTTGTTCGCGGCATCACCACGGATTTCATCATTGAAGTCCGAACCGACGACATTTTCGACATCGTTCAGGCGGTCTGTGCCCTGACCGGTTGCAGTACCGGCATCCAGATCGACATCAACGCTTTGGGTTGCGGTGCTGTAATCAACGGTATCGGACCCTTCGCCGCCATCAATGACGTCATCACCGGTCCCGCCGACAAGGGTATCATCCCCGTCCAGACCAGACAGCGTGTTGTTCTGATCATTACCGATCAGTGTATCATCATGCAGCGTGCCGGTAACATTCTCGATCCCGTCAAGAACGTCGTCGCCGTCACCGCCGGTAACCGTGCCGTTTTCAAGATCGGCGACAATGCCGGCACCTTCGGTCGAATAATCAACCGTATCGCTGCCTTCGCCACCGACCAGCACGTCCGAACCCGAACCGCCAACCAGCGTATCGTTACCTGTCCCGCCATCAAGGGTGTCGTTGCCGGAACCACCGATCAGGCGGTCATTGCCAATGCCGCCTTCGACGGTATCATCGCCGCCCAGCGCATTGATGATGTCATCGCCGTCCCCGCCGATCATTTCATCAGCATCGTCGGTGCCCAAACGGACATCGACACCAATGAAGTTGTCTGCACTAAGCTGGGCTGCCGACACGCCTTTAAGCGTGATGGTATCGCCGCTTTCAAGATTGATGGTCAGATCGCCATTGGCATTGGTGCCAAACATTTCCTCAAGCGCGTCATAACCGGCAATGTTGAAACTGGTCAGATCGATCTGGTCGGCACCGACATTGAAGTCCGTGATGGTGTCATTGCCGTCACCCGGATTGAAGATGACCTGATCGGCGCCGCCACCAAGGCTCAGCGTGTCATTACCGGCGCCGGCATCAAAGGTGTCATTGCCTGCGCCACCGATAAAGGTGTCGCTTTGACCGCCGCCGATAAAGGTATCGTTGAATTCCGAACCGCGGACCACTTCGATCCCGTCAAGGGTATCAGTACCGCTTGATGTGCCGCTGACAGTATTGTTGCTGGTGTCAACGGTGACGGCGGATTCTGAATCGATATAGCTTGCGGTATCAACGCCATCGCCACCGATCAGGACATCATCACCTTCGCCGCCGCGCAGGGTATCGTTGCCTGCACCACCATCAAGGGTGTCATTTCCGCTTCCGGCCGAAATGGTGTCGTTCCCGGCTCCGCCTTCAACAAGGTCATCCCCCGTGCCAGACGAAATGACATCATTGCCATCACCGCCCAGAACGGTATCGGCACCCGCACCACTATTGATGGTGTCATTACCTGAACCGCCATCAATAATGTCTTCGCCGTCACCGGTGCTGATGGTATCGGCACCCGCACCGCCATTGACGGTATTGTCGCCATTGCCGGCATCGATCACGTTGCCGTTGCCATCGCCGGTGATCAGGTCATCGCCGTCACCGGTCGTGACATTTTCAATATTTCTGAAGCTGTCGGTATCCGTGCCATCCGTCGCGGTCCCAGTGGTGAAATCAACGGTCTGGTCACCATCAATATCCGACAGATCCAGGGTATCAATACCGGTGCCGCCATCAAGGGTGTCACTGCCTTCACCACCGCGCAGGGTATCATTCCCCGCCCCGCCGGACAGAACATCATCACCGCCACGACCATCAAGAACGTCGTTGCCCTGTCCACCTTTCAGGGTATTACGACCTGCATCGCCCCGAAGGGTGTCATCACCAAGCGAACCGGTAATATTTTCAAAGTTGGAGATAATGTCGCCGGTGCTTGTCACACCGGTTTGCAAGTCAACAGATACGCCAGATTCACCTGCAAACGATACGGTATCCTCGCCCGCGCCGCCGTCAAGCGTGTCACGGCCGGATCCACCCGAAATCGTATCGTCGCCATCTTCACCAGACAGCACATCATTGCCAGCACCGCCGGTGATCGTATCATTCCCGTCGCCTGCCAGAACTGTATCGTCGCCGGCACCGCCGGTAATCACATCGTCGTGGTCGGATGCGATAACCTGTTCAATGCCGCTAAAACTATCTGTCCCGGTATCGGCACCGGTCGCGATATTTGTCTGCAAATTGATATCCAGACCCGAACCGGCATCCGAATAATCAAGCGTATCGGCACCTTCACCACCGAAATAGGTGTCATCACCAAGTTCACCGACAAAGCTGTCATCACCTGCACCACCGCGCAGGGTGTCGTTGCCAGCGCCACCAGTCAGAAGATCATTACCCGCACCGCCGTCAATAACGTTGGCGGCATCGTCCCCGGTAATGGTATCCCCGTATTCGGTCCCGACGACATTCTCGAACCCGGAAATGGTGTCATCGCCATCCGCGCCGCTTGCCGTACCAGCCGCAAGCTCAATGGTCTGTGCACCCGTTGCATCGGAATAATCGAGTGTATCCGTACCCTGACCACCAGCAAGGGTATCATTCCCCTCACCACCCGCGATCAGATCGTCTCCGGCACCGCCATCAATGGTATCGTCGCCAGCCCCGCCCACCAGAGTATTGGTGTCAGCCGATCCGGTAATGCTGTCATTGGCATCCGAACCAATAACATTCTCGATGTTGCTCAGACTGTCGGTGCCGTCGGCCTTGTCAGCCGTCCCCGCACCAAGATCAACATCCACACTGGTCTGACTGCCACTGTAGTCAACGGTGTCGATACCGGCTCCGCCGTCAATCACATCATCGCCGGCACTGACATTGAAGGTATCCTGGCCACCGCCACCAAGCAGGGTGTTATCCGCATCAGATCCGGTAATGACATCGTTAAAGCCGCTACCGACGACATTTTCAACATTCAGGACGGTGTCACCGGTATTCTCGTCGGTTTCGCCAGTCCCGAGATTGATCTCGATACCTTGCTGTTCATCTGCATAATCAACGGTGTCGACACCTTCGCCACCATCAATCAGGTCATTGCCCCTGCCACCGACAAGGGTGTCGTTGCCAGCCCCGCCAAGCAGGGTATCATCGCCATTGCCGCCCGACAGAATGTCGTCGCCGCCTTCACCGGACAGAATATTGTCGAGCTCGTTACCACTGATCGTATCGTTGTAATCCGATCCCGTCAGGTTCTCGATATTTTCAAGCTGATCGGTGCCAAGACCGGTTACCCGACCGGCCTCAAGGTCAGCCGTGATGCCACCGGTTGCATTGCGATAATCGACAGTGTCCGATCCCGCACCACCGCGCAGCACGTCATCGCCGCCCGTTGCAACAATGGTGTCGTTGCCAGCCCCGGCATTGATGCTGTTATCGCCGCTATCACCTTCGAGCATATCGGCATGGCCGGAACCGACAATGTTTTCGATCCCTGAAAGGGTGTCTTCGCCTGCTGCACCGCTTGCGGTCTGATCTTCAAGATTGACCGTCACCCCGCCGTCTGCATTGGCATAGCTGACCGTGTCGCGCCCGTCACCGCCAACCAGCGTGTCGTTACCATCCAGTCCTTCAAGGACGTCGTCGCCTTCGCCACCGACAAGAATATTGTCTGCACCAGATCCGGTCAGGTGGTCATTGCCCGCACCGGAAACGATGTTTTCGATATTGCGAAGCGTGTCATTCCCGCCATCTGTCGTGGCCGTCCCGGCGTTCAGGTCGACAGTAACCTGTTCGGTTTCGTCGCTGTAATCAGCAGTGTCGACACCATCGCCGCCATCAAGGACGTCATCTCCGTCCCCGCCAACCAGCGTATCATCACCGTCGCCGCCATAGATGCTGTCATCATCTTCAAGACCATAGATGATGTCATTACCGTCAAGCCCCGACATCGTATCCTGGCCGTCGGTACCATACATTGTGTCGTCGCCGGTGCTGCCGACAATGTCACGTACCCCGATAAAGTTGTCGGCTGAAATGTCATCCAGACCGACCCCTTCAAGGATCATCGACGTACCTTCACCGAAATCGATGACAAGGTCACCGTTTTCGTTCTCCGACATCAGTTCGAACAACTGGCCATAGGTATCTATACCTAGGCCGGTAATATCGATCTGATCTTCACCAACAGCGAAATCGGTTACTGTATCGGTTCCGTCATTCGGACCAACAACATAGACATCAGCACCAGCACCACCGATCAGGGTGTCATCGCCCGCCCCACCGGTGATGGTATCTGCCCCGCCACCGGCTTTGATAATGTTGGCACCATCATCACCCGTAATCGTGTCGGCCTGGTTCGAACCGATGACATTTTCTACGCCGCTGAGACGATCCGTTCCATCTGCACCGGTTGCGATACCTTCTGACAAGTCAATATTAACAGCGCCACCGGTTTCATAACTGACCGTATCAACGCCTTCACCGCCTTCAATCGTGTCATTCCCGACACCACCAATCAGAAGATCGTCACCAGCCCCGCCGTCAAGCACATCATCACCGAGGCCGCCGGCAAGCGTGTTGGCACCATCATCGCCGACAAGCGTGTCGTCGTGATCGGAACCAGTAACATTTTCGATGGTTGCAAGGGTATCATTCCCGGACGCACCGCTGGCTGTGCCCGCGGCCAGATCGACAGTAACCCCACCATCGGCGGAACTGTAGTCGGCAAGGTCAACGCCCTCGCCACCGACCAGTGCATCGTCGCCCGCACCGCCAACCAGCTTGTCATTTCCGGTGCCGCCCAGAATGACGTCATCACCTGCACCGCCCGAAATCGTATCATCACCAGCCCCACCGAAAAGGGTGTTGGCACCGTCATCCCCTGAGATCACATCTTTGAGGTTTGAACCGCTGACATTTTCAATGCTGACAAGAGTGTCTTCACCATTAACACCGCCAGTGCCCGCAGCCAGATCGACTGTTATGCCACCGCTACCTTTGTAATCGGCGGTGTCTTCGCCATCGCCACCATCAATGATGTCATTGCCCTGACCGCCGGAAATCGTGTCATCACCACTGTTTCCGTATATTGTGTCGTCTCCGGCGCCGCCACTGATCGTGTCGTTTCCATCAAGGCCGTCAATGATTTCTTCGGCGGATGTACCCTCAAGCACATCATCACCGTCGGTGGCACCAAGGCTGTCGATATCGACAAAATTATCCGCACTCAGCTCGTCCGGGGAAACGCCGGTCAGTGTCATTGTTCGACCATTAATCGAAATGACCGAGTCACCATTGTCGTTGCTGGTGATCAGCTTCTTGAGTGCTTCGAAATTCGGAATGCCGAAATCACTTAGATCAATTTGATCTTCGGCGGGGTCAAAATCGGTCACCACCACGTCGTCGCTGATATTGCTCAGGACGAAAGTATCTGCCCCGTCGCCGCCCGATATCACATCCTGCCCGGCACCGGAATTGATGGTGTCATCACCGGCACCACCGATAATCGTGTTATCAACAGACGACCCGGTTAAAATGTCGTCATAATCGGATCCGATAAGGTTTTCGATTTCGACAAGTTTGTCTTCACCGTCTGCACCGGTTGCGGTCCCAGCCGCAAGGTTAACGTTTACGCCACCCGTTGCATCCTCGTAGGTAACGGTATCAAAGCCAGCTTCACCATTGAGGATATCATTGCCTGCACCACCGGCAAGCGTATCCGCACCGGCACCACCAATCAGTTCATCGTCACCGCCGCGCCCCTCAAGCACATCGTTCCCAAGGCCACCCTTCAGGATATTGGCATTGTCATCGCCCGATATGTTGTCGTTATATGAGGACCCGGTGACATTTTCGAAATTCGATATCGTATCGCTGTCACTGCCCGACACGGCCTGATTGGTCTCAAGATCGACACTGACCCCTGATGACTGGCCTTGGTAGACAAGCGTATCAACGCCGTCGCCACCGTCCAGAACATCACTGCCCGATCCACCATTGATGGTGTCATTTCCATCACCGCCGGTAATGGTATCGGAACCCTTGCCGCCAGATATCAGATCATTGCCCGATCCGCCGTCAATGATGTCATTACCGTCACCACCGGTAACAGTATCGTCACCAGCCTTTGCCGTAATGACGTCGCTGCGACTTGTACCGTCCAGAATGTCTTTCTGATCCGTGCCTTCCAGCGACCGGATACCCCGGAAGTTTGCATATGTCAGGCTATCGGGATCAACACCTTCAAGGGTAATTACCGCATCACCAACCGTGATCGTCGCATTACCAGCAGCATCCTGGCCGATGAAATCGGTGATGTCCGAGAACAGTTCAAGACCATCAATGCCTTGAATATCGATGACGTCCACCGCCGGATTGAAGTCAGTGACGACGTCGTTTCCGCTTTCAGGGGATACAACAAAAGTATCAGCGCCTGAACCGCCTGTCAGGGTATCGTCACCACCGCGCCCATCGATGGTGTCATTACCCGCACCGCCGATGAAAACATCATTGCCGCTGCTACCCAACATGGTGTCAGCGCCAGCGGAGCCCTCTATTTCCTCAAAGCCGGAAATCTGGTCGACAAAGTTGCGCCCGGTAACCGTGCCAGCCTCAAGATCAACTGAAACACCAGATGCAAGGGTACTGTCCACGCCAGAATTGTAGCTCAGGGTGTCTGTGCCATCGCCACCGATCAGGGTGTCGATGCCACCACTTCCATAAACGGTATCATCACCGGCACCGGTATCGATAATGTTGCCCTGACTGTTCCCGACAACAACGTCATCACCAGCACCTGTGACAACATTTTCGATGTCGGACAAACTGTCGGTGCCATCCCCTTGGGCAACGCCGTTTACAAGATCGACCTGAACACCACTTGCGACATCTGAATAGTCAACAGTGTCAATTCCGTCTCCACCCAGCAGGGTGTCATTGCCACCGCCACCGGCAAGGGTGTCATCACCAGCCAGACCGGAAAGAACGTTGTCACCATCATCGCCGGTAATAATGTCATCATTGCCGGTGCCGACCACGTTCTCGAAATTCGAGATTTGAGACGTACCGGAATTGGTAACCGCAACACCGGTCTCCAGATTGACATTCAGCCCGCTTTCGCTGCCAAAGCCAATGGTGTCGGTTCCTTCGCCGCCATCAAGGGTGTCGTTGCCACCAACACCACGGACAAGATCGTCACCTGCGCCGGTGGAAATGAAGTTGTCATCCCCGCTACCAATGACCGTATCGTTGCCCGCACCTGTGATGATGTTTTCAATGCCCGAAATGCTGTCGCTTTCGCCAGTTTCGGAATCGCGTGCGGTCCCCGTATTCAGACGCACATCTTGCGCGGTGTCACGCGCACTGAGATCAAGCGTATCTGATCCGTCACCACCGATGATGGTGTCATTGCCGTCTTCACCGACAAACAGATCATCACCCGCGCCACCATCAAGGGTGTCATTCCCGCCACGGCCGACGATCGTGTCATTGCCAGCCCCGCCGGCAAGAACGTTTACGCCACCATCGCCGTAAATTTCGTCGTCATGGTTTGAACCGGTGACGTTTTCGATACGATCAAGAAGATCGTCCCCGTCCGCACCGCTTGCGGTACCGGCTTCAAGATCGACGCGAACACTGCCATTCGCACCGGAATAATCGACGGTGTCGATGCCTTCCTGCCCGCGCAGCGTATCATTGCCCGCACCGCCCGAAACGGTGTCATTGCCAAAGCCGCCGGAAATGACGTCGTCGCCGTCGCCACCGCCAAGCGTGTCATTGCCCCCGTAACCGTAAACAGCATCATTGCCGCCGGTTCCGAATTCGATGTCATCATCTTCGGTTTCAAAGATACGACCGAAACCGCGGAAATCATCGGCAACAAGGCTGTCGCTGCTTACCCCTTCAAGGGTAAGAACGCCCTGTTCACCGAAATCGATGACGGTATTGCCGTTGCCATCGTCCGACATCATGGTTTGCAGGGTCGCGAAATCCTGAATGCCCAGACGCGACAGATCGATGATATCTTCAGAACCGTTGAAATCGGTGATGGTGTCACTGCCGAAATTCTCGGTCAGTTCGAAGTCATCCTTGCCCGCACCACCGCTCAGCGTGTCATCACCTGCTCCGCCGGTCAGGGTATCGATGCCCGCACCGCCTTCAAGAACGTTGTTGCCGTCGTCACCCTTGATGTGGTCGTCGAAATCCGACCCGACGACATTTTCAACCATCTGGACAACGTCATTGCCCGCCGCACCAGTCGCCGTTTCATTGGAAAGATCGACCGTCACCGCGCCGGTTGCATCGCTGTAATCGACGGTATCGGTGCCGCTGCCACCCTGGATGTGATCATCCCCGGCGCCACCGGAAAGGGTATCATCCCCCGATCCACCGGCCATAACGTCGTTACCGGCCCCACCGATCAGCTGATCGTTGCCCGATCCCCCTTGCAGGACATCGTCGCCCGTACCGCCATCAAGACTGTCATTACCTTCGCCGCCCTGAAGAATGTCGTTCCCGGCTTCACCGCTCAGGACGTCATCACCGGCCGCCCCCTGCAAAAGGTCATCGCCGGTACCGCCCACAAGGGTATCGTCGCCACCATTGCCCTGAAGGGTGTCATTGCCCGCACCGCCGCCAAACACGTCTGCATCTTCGCCGCCCTGCATCAGGTCATCACCTGCGGTCGGGACGTTATCAAACGAAATTGCCGTGCTGTCGCCATCGCCAGCATCGCCAGAGGCCGGAGCATCCCCGTCGCCATCGGTGGTTTCTTCACTGGTTTCGTCACCGGTACCGGTATCGCCGGTCTGCTCGGTTTCGTCGCCAGAGGACGCAGTATCTTCGTTGGTTTCGGTATTGGGATCGGCTTCGTTCGATCCGGTTGTTTCTTCGCCCTCGGCAGCACCTTCGGTTGCACCATCAGTTGGTGCACCTGCTTCGGCATCGCTGGTCGCATCACCACCAGCGCCCGCACCAGCCTGCGCGCCCGGGGTCGTGTTGTCTTCCTGGGTGGTGGTGCCATCACCTGCACCCGCATCCCCCAGCGGATCGGAACCGTCACCACCGGCAACAGGATCTGTTCCATCCTGCGCACCGGTTTGCAGCGCACCCTCAGACCCTTCGCCACCTTCGAGGCCGGTATCACCGGTATCAACAGTGCCGCCGGCATTGTCGTCAGCACCGCCGAGCGTGTCCGAACCATCGGCACCATCAGCACCATCAGAGCCGCCAGTACCATCGGTGCTATCGGATCCATCCGAACCGCTACCGGCTTCAGTTTGCGTACCGCTGCCTTCCGCGCCCGATGTTTCATCACCGGCACCGGTTTGTGGCTCCGAACCGCTTTCGGCCCCGGAATCACCAGAAGGCTGATCTGCCCCGGTATCCGTACCGGCATCTGCACCCGCATCACTGCCGGTGTCAGCAGAACCGCTATCGCCAGATGTGCTGTCGCCAGCAACTGATCCACTGTCACCCGATGCGGTCTCGCCCGAACCCGCATCGCTACCCGCGCCGTCATTGACTGCATCGCCACCGGCTGTATCACCACCGTCGGAACCGGCTGTTTCATCCGTAACGGAACCGCTATTTACGCCATCAGAACCACTTGACGCAGTTTCGTCTGCACCACCGGCTGATGCACCGGAATCAGAAGATCCGCCATCTGATGAACCACCGTCCGAAGAACTGCCATCCCCGGTCGCATCATTCGAACCGGATCCGGTTTCGGCGGGTGTATCACCATCGCCGCCCGATGCCGCATTCGTACCGTCATCTGCACCGGAACCTGTTGAACCGCCTGTTTCACCAGTTTCTGCACCACCGGTTTCACCAGATGCATCAGAACCGCCGGACGTTCCGGCATCCGCGCCGGATTCCGTGCCAGAATCTGAACCAGAATCCGCACCACTGCCCTCTGCCCCGGCAGAAGTGCCGTCGCCGCCAGTGCTGTCTGTACTGTCACCGGAATTCGTTGCGTCGGTCTGATCGGACGTCGTGTCATCCGATCCGCCACCGGAACCTGCATCGGAACTCGTATCGGAACTGGCATCGCTGCTGCCTGCGCCGGACTCCACCGGGTCCGCGCCGTCCGATCCACTGGCATCATCGCTTGCGGAATCGCCACCTGTCGTATCGCCGCTTGTATCGGTTTCAGATGAATTGCCCGTATCCGTGCTACCCTCGCCGGACGCGCCCGCATCACCGGCATCACCGGCATCCGGATCAGTTGCACCTGCATCGCCTGATGCAGAGTCACCCGTACCGGCTTCAGACGCACCGGACTCAGACGTGCTGTCGCCGCCGGTCGAACCGCCGGTATCGCCAGAAGCAGAATTTTCCGACGTCTCATCGACGTCATTGCCTTGCGCAGCACCCGAACCAAGGTCAACGCGAACGCCCTGCTCGGAACTGCTGTAATCAAGGGTGTTCTCGCCCGTACCGCCGTCAATGACATCGCTGCCGTCACTGACCTTGAACGTGTCATCGCCAGCACCGCCGACAAGCGTGTTGTCACCGGAATCACCGGCAAGCACATCATTGCCCGACGTGCCGCGGATATTTTCAAAATTGCTGAACGAAACACGGTTGGCACCAAGATCATCGGTCGCCAGCCCCTCGCCGAGATCGGCCCGCATGCCATCAGCAGCACCATCAAGCGACAAGGTGTCTTCACCCGCGCCACCGTCGATAGTATCCGCCCCACCGCCCGACGAAATCATGTCATCGCCGTCAGACCCGGCAATTGTGTCATCGCCCGAAGTACCGTCGATGACATTGGCCGTCTCGTCGGTTGCCGCATAGCCACCGGCATCGGAACTGTCATCGGAAACCACGGTTACCGGGGAAATTTGCGGCGCTTCGACAATGGTTGCACTGGCAAGCTGCGCCTTGGTCACCCCTTGCAGCACCAGAACATCGCCGGTAGCAAAGGTCACAACCACATTGCCCGCACCATCATCGGCCGCCAGCAACATCAGGTCGTTGATACTGTCGACGCCAAGATCGGTAAAGGCCAGCTCGTCTTCGTCGACATTGAAGTCGGTGATGGTGGTTTTCTCGAACCCGCTTTCAAGCACAAAGGTATCACGCCCGGCACCACCGGTTACGACATCCTCACCCTCGCCCGATTCGAGGATATCGTCGCCTTCGCCGCCGATCAGCGTGTTGTTTGCACCATCCCCAACCAGAACATCGTCATAGGCGCTGCCGATGACGTGCTGAACATTGGTGAAAACCTGATTGGCCAAGGCCGGGGAATTGCCGCCGCCCTGCGCGCTGGTTCCGGAATCGGAATTCGCCGCAGCAGAATCATCTTCTGCGCGGTTATCAAGAACCTGTTCAATATCGGTGTCGGTAACACCAACACCATCATCTTGATTGGCGGGCGAGGCCACGAGAGTTACTCCCTACTTGGGAATTATATTTACCTGATTCGAAAGCAGCGGCGCTGACAGCAGAATCGATTTATACACTAGTATAGATCACTATCTGCAACCCATCAACCACTGAAAGGCTGGAAACCAACCTGTTTTAGTTTTTTTTCATGTTTTTTCGGGATTTGGAAGCTCTAAATACAACCTGTCAGATTCTGTCAGGTTGTATAGGTCAAACACCGCATCCAATCAGAGCATAAAAATCGTTATTGCTCGCGGAAAGCGCGCTCGAAACTGGTGGTAATCGGGGAAAACAGATAGGCCAAAATCGTCCGGGAACCGGTTACGATCTCAAGCTGGGCAGGCATACCAGGGGATAGGATCATGCCTTCATGTTCGGCAAGACTGTCTGCATCGATCTCGACCATGGCCTGAAAATACGATCTGCCTTCCGAATCGGTAAGGCGATCGGGCGATACATCGGTGACAACCCCCTTGACCGGCGCGAACCAGCGCTGACTGAAGGCGGTGACACGGATATTCACACCAAGCCCGACAGAAACCACGTCGATATCATTGGGCGAAACACGCGCCTCGATCACCAGACGGTCATCAAGGGGCACAATTTCAAGAACCTGCGCACCGGGCGGAATAACCCCGCCAACCGTCGTGAACTGCATGTTGGTCACTGTCCCGTTGCGCGGTGCCTTGATGTCGGAGCGCACGAGAACATCCTCGGCCGAACGCAACCGTTCATTCAGATCGGAAATCTCGCTCTGGACATCGCGAAGCTCGGTATTGATCGATTGCAGATGGTCGCGCATCAATTGTGACTGGCTGGCCTTGACCTGCTGAATTTGCTGCTCGATCCGGGCGATATCGGCGGAATAGCGACCGATATTGCCAAGCGTCTCGACCAACCGACTTTCAAGCTGCAAAAGCCGGGTGCGGCGCGCATAGCCAAGCTCGACCATCGGCTTGACCATCGCAAGCTCTTCCTTGACGATCCCGACTTGCTGTTCGGCGGCTGTTTTCTGTTCGCGCGTGCCAACGATTTCGCGACGCAATTCCTTGATCCGCTCGTCATACAGCTCGACCTCGCCCTTGAACGCACTGCGCCGGCTTTCAAACAGCGTGGTTTGCGCATCCGTAATCGAAAAATATCGCGGATCGTTCAAAACATCGGGGAATATCAGTTCGTCTTTTTGTGCCCGCTCTGCAATCAGGCGCGTCTGGGTCGCCAGCGCATTCAGATAACGGTTATTGAGCAAATCATAACTTGCCCGCGACCGCGTATCATCCAGACGCACAAGAACGTCCCCGGCCTTTACCCGCGTTCCGTTACGCACAAGGATCTCGCGAATGATGCCGCCTTCAAGATGCTGCACACTTTGCCGCCCGGAAAACGGGGCCACGACACCACTTGCGGTTGCTGCCGAATTGACCTCGGCCGTCCCCGCCCATAGCAGAACCGACCCAACCCCGAGAAACAGGATAAGCAGCCCGATCCGCACAAGCGGCTTCACATCGGTATCAAGCTGGCGCGCGGTTGGTAATTCTACTCCGGACATCAGGCCCCACCTTGTCGACGTTCAGCCGATCCTTCGACAACCCGCAATTGCGGGCGACCACGACGCGGTGCATCCCCCGATGCGGCGGGTGCAGTCGGTTTCTTGCGGGTGGCAGCACGCTGTGCGGCGGCGCGTTCGGCGTCTTCGCGAACCTTGCGCATGCGCATTGCCGCCTCTTCACGTGCCCGTGCGATGGCTTCGGCTTCGCTCATCTTGCGTTTCGGCGCGTCCGGCTTGGCCGGTTTGCTTACAGTTTTTCGGCCACTTGGCTGCTGCCGCTCGGCGCGCGGCTTTTGCGGAGCGGGCTTTGCTTTTGCGGCCGTCTGCTCAGACTTTTCGTCTTCGGACCAGCTGACCGATTTTTTCACCGGCGCGGATTTTGCCGCCTTTTCAGCCTTTTCCGCCTTTGGCACGACCGGGCGCATGGTCATCATGGTTCCACCCGGGGTCGGCTGTGGTTTCATTTCCGGCTTGGCAATACCGGCCGCCTGTTTGGCGGCCCGTGCGCGGTCCGATCCGGCATCACTGCTGCGCCCGAAATCCTCGATCTCGGGCATTGCATCGGCGATTTCCGGTTCTTCGATCACGCTTGCCGGGTGTTGTCCGGCACTGGAATTCTTTTCAACAATCGGGCGCGGTGCGTCGGGGTTGGGGATCTCGATCTGTTTGGGCGTGATCCGCATTTGCCCGTCCGTGGTGCCCGCTGCGGCAACGGTCGCCGGATCGGCATTCTCAACCGGGCGGGCCACAGGCGGCAGACCGCGCGCAATATCTTCGGTCTGGACGGTCGGCTTGCCGGTGGCGACACCAGCCGGGTTTTTGACCGGAACCACCTGAATCTGCCCGTCTGCAAGCGCAAGGATCGCATCCGCCCGGGCCAGGATGGCGCGTTCGTGACTGACGATAAATGTCGTAATGCCGTTCTTGCGCAGAATGTCGATCAGATCACTGATATGGCTGACACCGGTGTCATCAAGGGCGGTTGTCGGCTCATCAAGCAACAACATGCGCGGCCGCGAAAACAGGGCCGCGGCCAATGCAATCAACTGGCGCTGCCCGCCTGAAAGGTTACGCCCGCCGCGATCAACGCGCGTGTCATACCCATCCGGAAGATCAAGAATAAACTGATGCGCCCCGGCCAGTTCGGCGGCCTGGATGATATCGCGCATCTCGGCATTGCCAAGGCGGGCAATATTTTCGGCAATCGTGCCCGGGAACAGAAACGGGTTCTGCGCAAGATACCCGATCTGCGCCCCGATTTCCGAACGGTCGACACGCGACGCTTCGACATCGTCAAGCTTGACCGACCCGGAACCCGGAAGCCAGATCCCCATAATCAGCTTCAACAGCGCGGTTTTGCCAACACCGTTAAACCCGGCGATCGCAATGATCTGGCCCGGTCCGGCCTTGAAGGAAAACCCCTTGAACAGGACGTTGCGACTGTTAGGCGGCGCAAAGACCAGCCGGTCCACACTGACAGCCATGCCCCGACCACGCGGCAGCGGTGCCGGAACGGTCTGTCGTTTATCGAGCAAAATCTTGTTCAGACGCTCAAACGAATTGCGCGCCGCATTCCAGCTGCGCCAGGCACTGACCGCACCGTCAAATGGCGCAAGCCCGCGCATGCCCAGGATCATCGACGCCACCATGATCCCGATCGTGATGCTTTCGGACAAAACCAGATAGGCACCAACCCCGATAAAGCACACCTGCATGGCAAGCCGGATGAAATGCGAAAGCGTGGTTGATGTCCCGACCCGGCGGCTGGCCTGACCTTCCCAGTAAAGGGCGTCCGACTGGTCTGCCTGCCAGCGCTGGCGGGCCGACTGGGTCATGCCCATGGCTTCCATGGCCTCGGCATTGCGGACATAGGTTTCTTCCTGCGCAATGCCGCGGTTCTGGCTTTCTTCGGACCGGTCGACGGAAATCTTGGCTGCGGCTTCGTTGGCAATGGCGATGGCAATCAAAAGCACCGCCCCGCCACAGGCAACAAGCCCAAGCCGGACATCAAAGATAAACACAACCCCGATATAAACCGGCGCCCACATGAAATCGATCAGCGCAAAGGGCCCGCTGCCGGTCAGGAACCCGCGAAGCCCGTACAAATCGCGCAACGGACGCTGGCGCATCTGGGCACCGCGTGCCGATTGCTGCACGACATGGGCAAACAGATCCCCGCCAAGACGCAGATCAAGGGCCGTTCCCACCCGGATCAGAACCCGGGACCGCAATTGCTCCATCGAGGCAATGAACAAAAGAACAAGCCCGATACCAACGGTCAAAAGTGCCAGCGTATCGACACTGCGGCTTGAAAGGACGCGATCAAATACCTGCATGGAATAGATCGGGATCACCATGTTGAGCATGTTGATCACCATCGAGAATCCGCCGACAAGCGCGATCGACCGCCAGAACAACCGTTCAAGCGGGGTCCGATCCCCCTCGCGTCCCGCATCCGCTTTGCGGGTTGGCCGGATTTTATCGAGCAGGCCCATGCATTCCTTCCGTTTTGTCGCCTTTGGCAACTGCCTTATCATATCATGCCGCTGCGCATTGGCATCTGCCTATTGCGCATGGCAAACGCCCCGCGCAACAGTGCTGAGACGGGTAACCTAGCCAATGGCATACTGCCACTATTCTGGTTGAATATATAAGGATGTGTTAAAATCCTGCCCGAAATCCCTTTATTTCATTGCGCTATCCGCTGCCTGGCAACCCTGCCTGACCACGGGCCGCACCGGAACGACATCCGATATTTCCGCCATCACAAATGTCATAGATCAATGCCGGCAACGCCTTGTCATTCATACTTGTTTGACAATTCAGCCGATCGCGATTTGCGCAAGCCCCGTCTCCACCCCCATCTATAGATCAGAGCCGGATATCGCGACCGCTTCGCGCATCGGCACCATCAACGCCCAAGTGCCGTAATCGCCCCCGGAAATACTGCCACCGGGCATGTCACCCCAAAGACTCGCAACATGCGGAATGCCAATGACAAACGAAACCCCGCAACTTCCTGACGTCATCCAGCGATTTCTTGCCATCGAACCTGGCAGCACATCCCATGCCGGTACGCTGATGGCCTGCATGATTGGTGTTCTGGCGGCATGCGCCTGGATGCTTGGCGGGTTTTCGATGATGATTTCGGCCGGTATTGCCGTGTCGCTGATGCTGTTTCTGACACCGATGATATCCCCCGAAATTCTGATGAAGATGCTGCGCGCCAATCCGCTGCGCCCCAAAGACTATCCCGCGATCCATGAAATGATGCATCTGTTGTGCGAACGCGCAGGGCTTGATCACACGCCCAAGCTTTTCATCCTGCCGGGCAAGGGCGTGAATGCAATTACCACCGGCACCGATGCGCAAACCACCATCGCCATTTCAAGTGACGCACTCCATGATCTGTCTCCGCGACAGATGCGGGCCATTCTGGCCCATGAAATCGCCCATGCCTGGCATGGGGATACGCGGATTTTGCTGATGACGGATGTTTTGTATCGCGCGACATGGACCATTGCGCTGTTTGGTCTGGCGATCTTTATCTTTGGCGATTTCAATCCGCCGGCATGGATGGTTGTTCTGTTTGGCGCAGTCCCAACCATCAGCTTTTTACTGCAACGGGCGGTCATCCGTGATCGCGAATTTGCTGCCGATCACGGGGCCAGTGATTTGCTGAACGGTCCCGAAGACATGATTGATGCCCTGCTTCATATCGATCAGATCAATCGCCGCCGCCTCGGACTTATCCCCTATCGCAGCACGCAGCCGCCAACACTTCTCGACACCCACCCATCGGTCACCGCCCGGATAAAGGCCTTGCGCGCACTCAAACCCGGAACCTGGCAGAAATTTTTTGAAAACCGCCGCATGCCCGGACAATAATGGGTCATGGCGTCGCACCGTGACAAAACCGATACCGACCTTGGCCCCTGCCCGATCTGCGGCCGTCTGATGATTGCCGGGCCAAGTGTTGATCGCCATCACTGGCGACCCAAATCACAGGGTGGCACCGATACCCAATGGCTCCATCGGGTGTGCCATCGCATGATCCACCGCCTGTTTGACGAAGCAACGATTGCGCGTGATTACGACACACCCGACAGGCTGAAAACCCACCCCGACATCGTGAAATTCATCACATGGGTTCGCAAAAAGCCCGTTGATTACATCGACTGGCCCGAAAGTGCCGGCCGTTATGGCAGGAACCGGGGAAAACGTCGTTAAGACCGGCGACAATTGGCAAAAAAACATTTACCTGCCAGACTATGCTCGCTACTTGTCCAGCCCACCGGGCTTATGGTGATCCTGCCCGATTGCACCGTAACTGTCGTTTTCAGGAAAAGCCGATGCCAAGCTTTGACATGCTCAATGAACTGATCCCGGTCTTTGTCACGCTTTTCGTGATCATTGATCCGCTGGGTCTGGTCCCGGTTTTCATTGTCCTGACCCAAGGCACAAGTGCCGCCCACCGTCGGCGCATGGCGATCCGCGCCTGTATCACCAGCTTCTTCATCCTTGCCGCCTTTGCCCTGATTGGCGAAGGGTTGCTGGGCATTTTCGGTATTCACATGCCGGCCTTCCGCATTGCCGGTGGCACGCTTCTGTTCCTGATCGCACTTGAAATGCTGTTTGAAAAGCGCAGCCAGAAACGAAATGAGCGCGCCGAACAGGTTCATCAGGAACTCGAAGACGACCACGACGGCGAAAAGACCAAACCCGACAGCACATCCGCCCCGCAAACAGCCGGGCATACCATCCCTGACGAAGAAGCCGACGACATCTCGATCTTCCCGATGTCGATCCCCTTCCTGTCGGGTCCCGGTGCAATTGCCTCGGTCATGCTTTTGATGGGCAAGTTTGAAAACAACATCGCCATGCAGGCCAGTGTGATTGGCGTGGTTGCTGTTGTCATGCTGATCGCCTTTGCCTTTTTCCTGGCATCGAACGTTGTTGCCAAACGCCTCAGCCCGACAGTGGCAACCGTTGTATCGCGCCTGCTTGGCATGATCCTGGCTGCCCTTGCGGTTCAGTTCATCATTGATGGCGTCAAACAGGCGTTTTTCCAGTAACCGGAAACCCGGGCCGTTCAAACTCTATTGCGCGGCCCAGACATAAACGCCGTAACCGATCAGCATCACCAGACCGACCGGACGCCCGATTGACGGGCGCCTCAGCAATACGGTCAGCAACAGCGAAACGGCAATCATCACCGGCAAATCAAAGCTCAGAAAACGCGCGGCAACCGGGATCGGGGATATTGCCGCGGTCAGGCCAAGTATGCCCAAAATGTTGAAAATGTTCGATCCGACGATATTGCCGATGGCAATTTCGGACTGTTTGCGCAGGGCGGCGATCAATGATGTCGCAAGCTCTGGCAGGGATGTGCCCACCGCAACAATCGTCAAACCGATAAAGGCTTCTGAAACACCAAAGGATCGGGCAATCGTGACCGACCCGTCGACCAGAAAACGGGCACCAACCATCAAAAGCACCAAACCGGCAACCACCCAAAGTACCGACACCCACAAGACCCCGCCGGGCACTGACGGATCGGTTGGCGCATCTTCATTCACCGGCTGGCTTTGCGATTGGCGATAGGCCACCAGCAAATACGTCACCAGCCCGGCAAACATCACACATCCGGCAATGCGTCCGACGTCACCCAATGCAAATATTGGTATCAGAATAATCGCTGCTGCCAGCATGACCGCGGTGTCACGACCAAGGGTCCCGCCCGAAACCGCAATCGGCCAGACAAGTGCCGAAACCCCGACAATCAGCAGGATATTGGCAATGTTCGATCCCACCACATTGCCAAGCGCAATATCGGGCACCCCGCGCAAGGCCGCATCAAGTGACACCAGAAGTTCGGGCGTTGACGTCCCGAAACCGACCACAGTCAATCCGATCAGCAGGGACGGCATCGAAAGCCGGCGCGCGATGCCGACACTGCCGCGGACAAGGGCCTCTCCCCCGAAAAACAGCCCCGCCAAACCACCCAGCAACATCAAATATTCCACAATCGACGCCTTTTCATCTGCCGACCAATGACTTTGCCCCAGATGGGTCCGAAATGCCCCCACATGGCCGCAACGCCGAGATGTGTGTCACGCCCGACCCGTTTGCAAGCAATACAGATCACAGCGCAAAGATAAAAACCGCGACAGGGCCAAAGGTGCTGTTCAAACCATTTAGTTCCTCTAGCCTGCCATGGTCAGCGCAACCAATTCGTCATGCAGGGCCTTGGGGATCGTCACCCCGTTTTGACGGCTGCGTTCACGCGCTTCGAACCGGCGCTGCGACGGCAGACGGGCACCTTGTGCCATGATCCGTTCAAACAGGTCTTCGGCATGATCAAGATGTTGTTGCGCCCCTGCCCCCAGGAAGGTTTCCGGGGAGAAGGCAATAATGATCTCGCCGTGATGCGGATTGCCCGGTGCATCTTCGGACGCGGCATGGGTTTCATGGCCCAGCACATCACCGATCAAGGGGCCGGCCAGCAAACCGATCATGGTCGAAAGGGCCGAACCCTTATGCCCGCCAAATGTCAGCATCGCACCTTCAAGGGCCTTGGTGGCATCGGTGGTCGGTTGACCATCGGCATCGAACGTTGTTGCCAAACACCTCAGCCCAACAGTGGCAACCGTGGTATCGCACCGGCTTGACATGACCCCGGCTGCCCTTGCGGTTCAGTTCATCATTGTTGGTGTCAAACAGGCTTTTTTATATAGCGAAAAACAACAGCTTCTAACAACCGAATAACCCTCTCAGTTTTTGAGCAACGAACCCTAAAAGCTCGCGCGAGCGCTTAAGGTTTGCCTATCAACCTATAATTTAGTTAATGTCGATCTCTCACACCAAAAACTGGATGGAAGGCCACACAGATGCGATACGTTTCGTTCCGCATTAAAAACTTCAAAGGAATCAAGGACACAACTGTGCAACTCGAAACTGTTGCTGGTGCAAGTGTTTTCGCATTTGTTGGGTTAAATGAAAGTGGAAAAACCACAATATTAGAGGCGATCCATAGCTTTGCTCCAGATGAAGCAACAAGCGAACTTCTTGGGGGCGACGAGGGGCTGGGTGTACCAATAAAAGAACGTGTTCCAAGACACCTTTTCTCAGAATTTACCGGCGATGTTTCAGTAACTGCGACGCTAGAACTTACTGAAGATGATAAACAAAAAATAAAAACACAACTTAAGAGAGATCACGAAATAGAACTAAATCCCACTACATTTCCAAATAAAATATCACTAGAAAGGCACCAGAGGTTTAAAGATGGTGACTTTCAGCACAATTTTTTCACTATTCGAACAGAGATTGAATACAAGAAAAAAAGACAAAAAACGTGGAAGCAAATGAATGTCCCTATAAAGACAATCGTAAGAGATGTGATATTTCAATACGCACCCAAAATAGCTTATTTTCCCACTTTCGTTTTCAACTTTCCAAAAACAATTTACTTAACTGACAGGGGTGGAGTAGTTGATAAATTCTACCGTAGGGCATTCCAAGATATCCTCGATTATGACGGACGTGGTCAGACTATTGAGAAAGACATTATAAGAAGGGTTAGAAACGAAAAACTTCAAACCTCATGGTCCAGTTTTCTTCCTCTTTGGAGTACCTATGATGAAAAAGACAAGATACAGCATGTCGTTGACAGAGCTGGCGCTGCAGTAACTCGGCTTGTCTTTGGAAAATGGAATAAGATATTTGGCGAAGAAACTGGAGGAAAGGAAGTAATAATAACTTATAGCGCAGATGAGGGAGAAATTATAGTAAATGGAGTTAAAACAAAAACAGAACAGCACGATATTTTTGTAAAATTTCAAATTAAGGATGGCACTAGAAGATATTTCGTTAATGATCGATCTCTTGGCTTCCGCTGGTTCTTTTCGTTTATGTTATTTACACAATTCCGAGTCGCTAGAGCTAGTAGCGGCAGTCAGCCCCTACTCTTTCTTTTCGATGAACCGGCATCAAATCTGCATGCGGCCGCACAACAAAAACTTATTGATAGCTTTCCCGAAATCGCCCGTAACGGTCATGTTTTGGCCTATTCCACTCATAGTCATTACATGATTGAGCCGAAGTGGCTGGAGCAAACATTTATCGTATCCAACAGAACGGACGATCCATCGGAATCGATCCTAGATGAGATATCGCTGGACGACGAATCTCTTGATGTCACAGCAACTTCGTACCGATCATTTGTTAACAGCCACTCTAACCAAACAAGCTACTTTCAGCCTATTCTGGACCGCCTCGAGGTTGCCCCCTCAAGGTTCGATTTGAGAACTAAATCAATCGTAGTTGAGGGAAAATCAGACTATTTCATTCTGCGGTACGCTGCCGAAATGCTCAAAGTAATCGATTTGCCATTAATCCCCGGAATCGGCGCAGGCACATTTGGAGCACTGGCTGCGTTGAATGTGGGCTGGAATCTTGGATGCATTTTTCTCCTTGATGGAGACCCGCAGGGTAAAAAAGAGAAACGGAGATATACAAATGATTACGGCATTCGGGGCACAGACCTAATCACTCTCGACGAAATCGTCGAGAGTGCAAAAGTGATTGAAGACATAATTGATGAGCAAGCCGCAAAAACCATCATGACGTCCCTAAACTTGACCGAGACGCCAACGAAACCTCAAATACTTCGCTTCTTCCAAGAGAAATTAGCCAGCGAAGACATCATTGACTTGGGCACTAAGTTCAGAAAATCCTCAAAATCTGTACTAGACTCTCTATCAAAGAGGCTCGCCGACAACGAGTAGCTCTATCT
The DNA here is from genome assembly GCF_047125595.1 of Thalassospira sp. MIT121401. NCBI lineage: Bacteria > Pseudomonadati > Pseudomonadota > Alphaproteobacteria > Rhodospirillales > Thalassospiraceae > Thalassospira > Thalassospira sp. MIT121401. Next base: position 835,493 of record NZ_CP138926.1, on the reverse strand, counting down.
TGAATAGCTTGCTCTAGTCCCAACGTTTTGCTGCACGCAGGATCGCATCGGTGCCGATCTGGTAGTGATCATAAAGCGCGATGCTGTCGCCGCACTGGCCAAATCCATTCACACCAAGCGGTGCGACCGCGTGACCACGGACCGAGCCAAGCCAGGCAAGCGCGGCCGGATGGCCGTCAATCACCGTGACAAGGCGCGCATCGGATGCCAGCGGTTTAAGCAGGTTTTCAACATGCGACATTTCGCCCTTTGCCTTGCCTTCAAGGCGGGCGCGTTCCAGATCCTGCCATTCATTGTAAAGCCGGTCGGTGGAGGTCACAGCCAAAAGTCCCAAACCCGGATGGGTTTCGGAAAGCTTTTCCCAGGCGGCGATTGCCTCGGGCGCCATTGCCCCGCAATAGGCAATGACCATTTTGCAATCCTTGCCCGGTTCACGCAGCCAATAACCACCGGAAACAATTTCCGCCTTGGTGGTATCGGAAAGTTCGCGTTCGGGCTGAGCCAGCGGCTTGGTCGACAGACGCAGATAAACCGACCCGCCCTTGGGGGCCTGCATGTGATCAAACGACCAGCCCATGATGGTTGCCAGTTCATCGCCAAAGCTTGGCTCAAAACTGGTCAGGCCCGGCTGCCCCATGCCGATCATCGGGGTCGAGATCGACTGATGCGCGCCGCCTTCCGGGGCAAGGGTAATGCCGCTTGGCGTGGCCACGACCATGAACCGCGCATCCTGATAGCAGGCATAATTAAGCGCATCCAGACCACGCGCAATGAACGGATCATAAAGGGTGCCAATCGGAAACAGGCGCTGCCCGAACAGGCTGTGCGACAGGCCAAGGGCGGCCAGGTTCAGGAACAGGTTGTTTTCGGCAATGCCAAGCTCGACATGCTGACCACCCGGCGATCTGATCCATTTCTGGGCCGAGGGAACTTTGCGTTCGCGGAATTCATCGGCCAGTTCTTCGCGCCCGAACAGGCCGCGCTGGTTCACAAATCCGCCAAGGTTGGTCGAAACCGTCACGTCGGGCGAAGTGGTGACGATACGATCGGAAAGATCGCTGTCTTTCATCTTGGCCAGTTCATTGAGGATCTTGCCAAACACTTCCTGGGTGCTGGATGTCTCAACCCGGGCATAGGGCATTTCGGGGATGGTGATGACCTCGGCCATTTTATGGCGCGGGGCACGGTCATTGAACGGTGCATTGGCAATATAGTCGCGCACACGCTCGGCACTGACATCAAGGCCCGCCGCCATATCCCATTCCTGCCCGTCGGCGATGTTGTTTTGCAGCTTGAAGGCATCCATTTGCGGGATATTCATCAAACCGGCATGGTTGTCCTTGTGACCCTGAAGCGGGGTGGCATAGCCCTTGACCGTATAGGCAATAAACACGGTCGGTTTATCGTTGGGAACTGCATCAAAGGCATTAAGCACCGCCTCCATGCAATGACCACCCAGATTGGTCATCAGATCATGCAGGGCGTCATCATCATAATCCCCCAGAAGATTGGCCAATGCATTGTCGCCGGGCATATCGGATGTGATCTGTTTGCGCCATGCGGCCCCGCCCTGGAAGGTGAGGGCCGAATAAATGTCATTTGGCACATCATTAAGCCATTTCTTAAGCGACTTGCCGCCTGGCTTGGCAAAGGCATCATGAAGCTTGCGGCCATATTTGATGGTGATCACGTTCCAGCCAACCGCGCGGAAGAACCGGCCAATGACGCGGAACAGATGCGCATCAATCATCCCATCAAGGCTTTGACGGTTATAATCGATCACCCACCAGACATTGCGGATGTCATGCTTCCAGGTATCAAGCAAGGCTTCGTAAATATTGCCTTCATCAAGTTCGGCATCCCCGACAAGGGCGACCATGCGGCCGGGCTTCTCGCCCTTGGGCAGCATGTTTTTATAGCGCAGATAATCCTGTGTCAGGGCTGCGAAATTGGTCACCGCCGCACCAAGCCCGACCGAGCCGGTGGAAAAATCAACCTGATCGCCATCCTTGGTCCGCGACGGATAGGATTGCGCGCCGCCAAATGAACGGAAGTTTTCAAGCTTTTCCTTGGTCTGACGTCCAAACAGGTAGTTGATCGCATGGAAAACCGGACTTGCATGCGGCTTGACCGCCACCCGGTCCTGCGGACGCAGAACATTGAAATAAAGGGCCGTCATCAACGTCGTCATGGACGCACAGCTGGCCTGATGGCCGCCAACCTTGATGCCGTCGCGCTTCGGACGCAGATGGTTGGCATTATGGATCGTCCAGCTTGATAGCCAGCGCACCTTCTTTTCGATCTGCCCCAGCATCTCAAGGTCTTCGGCTTTGACATTGCCGGTGCTGGTGGCTTCGATAATTTCACCGATTTCGGGTGCGGCATCCTGTGCTGACATTTTCCTGATCCCTTGTTCGAGCCTGCTGTTCCGGGTCTTTTGCGGGACTTTTATCGGCCCGCGACATTCCGGTATTGAATTACCGATTTTTAAGGGGAAATGACGGAAATCAAGGGATGCCACCTGCATTTCACACAAGATTCGTCACTTTTGCCTCAAACGTGGAATCGGCTGCGACAATCCCGGTCAAACATTCGAATTTCCCGTCTGAAACAATATTTCGTGGTCGCGAATTGGCACATTTATGACAGCGATTCGTCATGCATATCGCGAAACTTCGCCGCAAACCGGGTTTAAGGGAACAATAACCAATTCAAGGCAATCTCGCCAATCGTGTAGTAATTCTACCATTCGTATAGCATGCGTCTTCGCCCATTCTTTCACCCCGGAATTTAATTGATCAGATTTCATTTTTCCCCAATGGCGATTTCGATCTTCAGGCACAGGCCCGTGAAGATCATGGCTTCTGCCGCCTTGGCGCTGTTTCTGGGGATCGGGCAATCCGCACAATCGACGGCCACCGCACAGGATGCATCCAGCGATCTTGAGATCACGCTGCCGATGGATCATCAGTCGGCCTATTGTCAGGGACAAATTCCGTGGGAACAGCATTCGGAATATCACATTGATTTGTTGCGGCTTGCCGCCCGGCTAAGCGGTCGTGACATCACAATCACCCCGGTCTGCATGGATTACCCGACCGAAGAACGCCGCATTTCGATGCTGCTGACGGCAAGCCAGATCAATACTGTCTTTTTCGGGACGTCTTCAAACCGTGAAGAAAAACTGCTGCCGGCCTATGTTCCGATATATCTTGGCACGACCGGTCTGCGTCTTTTTATGGCGCGCCCCGAAACCCTGCCAGCACTGCGTGAAGTCGAAACCATAGACGACCTGCGCACCTTTTCGATGGGACAGGGCCTTGGCTGGCCGGATTCCGCCATTCTGATCGAAAACGGCTTTACCGTCGCCGATGGTCGCTACAAGACATTGCACCGGATGCTTGGTGCCAACCGGTTTGATCTGTATCCCCGCGCTTTCTGGCAGATCATTGGCGAATGGACCTGGATGCAAAGCCAGGCCCCCAATATCGCCGTGTCACGCGACATTGCCCTTTATTATCCGCAACCGATCTATTTCTTTTTCAGCCCGACAACACCGGCCCTGCGTGATGCCATTCAAACCGGACTGGAACGGGCCTATTCCAACGGCATGTTGCTTGAACTGCTGAAATCACATCCGGAAACCGCTCCGTCCTTTAGCGGGCTGGACCTCGGCAGTATCCGGATCATTCACGGCACAAATGAAAACCTTCCGGAAAAATCACGCCAAATCATGAAACAATACGGCCTGTTTGAATAATCCCGACAAATCAATCTTCCAAACACCAAAAGGCCGATCTGCGAAAACAGACCGGCCCTGTTACCCCCGGGTCCAAATACAGCACCGGGTGATTTTTGGTTTGATTGTTCGACTTGTTATTCGGCGGCAATCGCCATTTCGCCACCATCAAGCGCATTGGCCAGATCGGCCAGAATGTCATCGATGCTCTCAAGACCGGCCGACAGGCGGATCAACCCATCGGTGATCTGATATTCGGCGCGTTCTTCGGCGGTATAGGTCGAATGGGTCATTGACGCCGGATGCTGGATCAGGGTTTCGGCATCGCCAAGGCTGACCGCACGGGTAATCATGTTAAGGCCGTTCATCAATTTGCGCCCTGCTTCGATCCCGCCCTTAAGCTCGAACGCGATCATGCCACCGAAACGGTCCATCTGCGCCTTTGCGAGCGCATGCTGCGCAAAGCTTTCAAGACCCGGGTAATAAACCCGCTCGACCTTGGGATGGGAGTCAAGGAAAGCCGCGATCTTTTCAGCATTGTCGCAATGGCGTTCCATCCGCAGTTCAAGCGTCTTGAGCCCGCGCATCACAAGATTGGCATCCTGTGCCGACAGAACCGCACCGGTCATGTCCTTAAGCCCGACCAGACGGACCTGTGTCATATCTTCAAGCGATCCGATCACTGCACCAGCCATAAGGTCCCCATGGCCGCCCAGATATTTGGTGGCGGAATGCACAACGATATCGGCACCAAGCTCAATCGGACGCTGCAAATATGGCGTGCAATAGGTGTTATCAACCACCACCTTGGCACCGTGTTTGTGGGCAATCTCGGAAATGGCTTTGATATCGACCAGGCGCATATTCGGGTTGGCCGGGGTTTCAAAATAGACAATCTTGGTCTTGTCCGAAATCGCCTTTTCCAGTTCGGCCGGATCGGTCAGATCGACATGGGTGTGCTTGATCCCGAACTTTTCCAGACCATGACGGAAATAGGCGAATGTGCAGCCATAAAGGGTGCGATCCACAATGATCTCGTCACCCGGCTCGATAAAGGTCCAGCAGACCGATGTAATCGCCCCCATTCCCGACGCGGTCGCAAGGGCGGCTTCACCGCCTTCAAGCACCGCCAGACGCTTTTCGAGAAGATCAAGCGTCGGGTTCGCAATACGCGAATAGATAAAGCCCTGCTCGTCACCGGCAAAGAACCGCCCGCCCTGCTCGGCCGTTTCGAACGCGAAGGTCGAAGACATGTAAACCGGCGGGTTCAGCGCGCCATTATGGCTTTGCGGATCGTATCCGTGATGGATCGCACGGGTGGCGAAACCGGTTTTGGCGACATTGCTGTTGCGGCTGTCATTGGCAGACATGTGAGGCTCCTGAAAATGCGTTTATTCTGCCCTGATAACCGCAAACCCCGTGCCAGATCACAAAAGCCCCGGTTTTCCGGGCTTTGCATAAATCTTGCTGCCTTTTGGTGTAAATATTTATTTACACTTATTCGCCCGGATTTCGCCTTCACGACAAAATCCCTGGAAATCAGCGACATGCACATGTACACTTTTCGTTACAGTGTACACTTTTCGTTACAGACATGCGGTTTGAAATTCGCGGTGAAAACAGGGTCGGCATTACGCGCGATGTGGTCAATGTTCTGACAGATCAGGGGCTTGATATCCGCGCCTTTGAGGTCACAACCCATCACATCTATGCCGATATTCCGGCCATTCGCCCCGGTCGCTTTCCGCTTTTGGCCCATGCCCTGAAACAAATCCCGGGCATTTCCGACATTCGCGAAATTGACCGCCTGCCCACCGAACGCAGGCGCGCGCAGCTTCACGCCACCCTTGCCGCCCTTGGCGATCCGGTGATTGCGGTTGATGCCAATGGCCAGATCGCCCAGGCCAATCCGGCGGCCCAATCGATCGCAGGCACCAGTGAGAAACCGCTGCGCGATCAGGATATTTCCACAATCCTTGCCGAACCAAGCATTGAAGATTTGCGCCAAAGCGGCTTTCGCATGCCCGAACATGAAGTAACCCTGGGCGGGCAGACATATCTGTTGCAGGTCGAACCGATCGGTCATGTTGATGATGGCTCGGACGCGGCCGACGATGCACCGTGGGGCGGGGTCATGGTCTTTCACCGGGCTGCACGACTGGGGCGGGTCATCACCGCCCTTCAGGATCGCAGCCATACCGGTTTTGACGACATCATCGGCACGAGCCGTGCAATGACACGGGTAAAGTCACAGGCACAAAGACTTGCCGCGATTGATGCGCCGCTTCTGATCCTTGGCGAAACCGGAACCGGCAAGGAGCTTTTTGCCCGCGCCTGCCACCGCGCCAGCACACGCGCCGATCAACCGTTTCTAGCACTTAACTGTGCCGCCATGCCCGAAGGTTTGGCTGAAAGCGAACTGTTTGGCTATGCGGCGGGGGCCTTTACATCCGCACGACGCGGCGGCAAGCCCGGCCTTCTGGAGCTTGCCGATGGTGGCACCCTGTTTCTTGATGAAATCGGCGAATTGACCCCCTATTTGCAGGCCAAACTTTTGCGCGTCCTGCAAGACGGCCGGTTCCGCCGGGTTGGCGGCACGGACGAGATTGCCGTCGATGTCCGGATCATCAGCGCCACCAACCGCGACCTTGAAGCCATGTCGCATGACGGCACATTCCGCGAAGATCTTTATTTCCGCCTCAATGTTCTGGCCATCACCCTGCCACCGCTGCGCGACCGGATCGAAGACATCGCGGATCTGGCAAGGTTCTTTATCGACCGCACCGCCCAGCAAACCGAACGCCCGGCACCCTATCTTGCCAGGGACGGGCTTGACTGGCTGCGCGCCCATGACTGGCCGGGCAATGTCCGCGAACTGGAAAACACCCTGTTTCGTGCCGTCGCCCTGCTGGACGGAGATGTTCTTGGTGCGGGCGATCTGACCAGTGCAGCCAGCGGCACCATGACGTCTGCTGACACACCCCCATCCGACAATTTCCCCAGCCCGCCTGTAAGCCACCAAAAAGGTATAGCGACCAGTTCTGACCCGATTGCTGCCGCCCTGGCACAAAACGATTTCAATGCCGGCCTTGATCTTTTGGAACGTGAAATGCTGATGCGGCTTTATCCGGATTATCCAAGTTCGCGCAAACTGGCAGAACGACTGGGTGTTTCGCACACATCGATCGCCAACAAACTGCGCAAATACGGCATTGGACAGTAAACCGCCCGGATACCCCGCTATGATCAAGTTTATGGCGATTGGTCACGCCACTTCTTGCCAGCTTGGTTGCAGTGCGGCATGATCTTCCTAAATCAAGGGGTGGAAAGCCCCGAAAACAGGGAGAAGAATTATGCTGACAGGAAAACGCGCACTCGTGACCGGCTCGACCAGCGGGATCGGCCTTGCCATGGCAAAGGCGCTTGCAGGTGCCGGCGCTGATGTGATGCTCAATGGCTTTGGCGACGCAGATGAAATCGAGGCAACCCGCAAGGGCCTTGAAACCGATTATGGCGTCACCGCGCACTATAGCGGTGCCGATCTGTCCAAACCCGACGAGATCGAAGCCATGATGAAGGATGCCGAGGCCAAATTTGGCGGCATTGATATCCTGATCAACAATGCCGGCATTCAGTACACCGCCAATGTCGAAGATTTCCCGCCCGAAAAATGGGATGCGGTGATCGCGATCAACCTGTCATCGGTTTTCCACACCACCCGCCTTGCCGTTCCCTATATGCGCAAGAAAAACTGGGGCCGGATCATCAATACCGCCTCTGCCCACGGCCTTGTCGCCTCGGTCCAGAAGGCAGCCTATGTCGCGGCCAAACATGGCGTGATCGGACTGACCAAGGTCACCGCCCTTGAAACGGCCGAAACCGGCATTACGGCCAATGCGATCTGCCCGGGCTGGGTCCGCACCGAACTGGTCGAACGCCAGATCGAGGCACGCGCCAAGGAAAACAACATTTCGATTGAAGAATCCGCAACCCGCCTTGTCTCGGACAAACACCCGTCCAAACAGTTTGTCAGCCCCGAACAGATCGGCCAGACCGCACTCTTCCTGTGCTCTGACGCCGCATCGCAAATGACCGGCACGCATCTTTCAGTTGATGGCGGCTGGACCGCGCAATAAAAATCTTTGCGCGGGTTACTCGAACCACCACTTGCCAGCTAACCAACCCGCGCAGAACACCTTACACTTGGCGGAAAGCACGTATTTTCCTATGCATATTAGATCTCTCATGCTAGGAACTACCAGTTGGCCAAATACATGCGAAAACGTTCGACCCATGATAAGCGCGACCCAAATTTTCCTTAACAAGGCAGCGCTACGGCTATTACCCAACCTGTACCGACGCAAAGCAATCCGATGGGCAAAAGACCACATCGCGGATAATGCCGTTTTTTTTCTGTCTTTTGATTGCGATACCAGCCGTGATGCGTCAGCCTCATTGAAAATCCAAAGGCAACTTCACAGCGCCGGAATGAACGCAGCTTATGCCATACCAGGGCAGTTACTGGAAAAACATTGGGACAGCTACAAGGAACTTATTTCCTTGGGGGGCTATTTTATAAACCACGGCTATCGCGAACACGCTGCCATAGATCCGATAAGCGGGCGTCCGTATTCAACTTTCACATACCGAGACGTAGAAGATCATGTCTGGCAACAAGACATTATCGATGGTCACAATACGATTAAAGCCTTAACTGGTAAGGCCCCAACAATTTTCCGGACTCCCCATTTTGGTGAATTCGACAAGCCGGAACAACTCGAGCGCCTGTATGATTTCCTTACCACCCTTAACTACCAAATCTCAACGTCTTCGACGCCAATATTGGGACACATTCTCGGCCCAATACATCGGCAAAAGCATAGTATAATCGAAATTCCGCTTAGCGGCTGCCTGACAAGACCAGCACAACTAATCGACAGCTGGGGCTTCATTTCAGCTCCAGACGCTCTAGGCAGACAGAGCTTAATTGACGCACTAAAAGATTACCTTTCAACCTTATCATTAGGCTCAAATCTCGTGATGAACATTTACTTTGACCCCGCCGACATTTCAGAAGATCAAGAAATATTAGATTTGCTTGTGAAGTTTAAGCCGTATTGCCTGCCGGGCTATAACGTTTCATTTCCTTATCAGGTTAACTGAGTAAGCACATATGACCAAAAGCCCGCGGATTCTTGTCATAGGCTACTGCTATCCCCCCACCGCTAGCCCAGAAGCATTTGTAACCGCGAAATTATTACGCAATATACCAGAATGTGAAATTGACGTCCTTACACTTGAAGACGGCCTCGTGAGTGACTATTGTGACTTGGAAATGGGGAGGTATGCAGAAGGCATTAATGGTAAAGTTATTAAAGTAACCCCCTCTTGGCTAACCAAAAAGTTATGCCGCATTCCACGCCTTCCACTACGACCAGACAGATGGTTACTTGCAAATAGAATAACGAAAAAACAAGCTCTAAAACTTGATCCTGCAAGCTATGACTGCATTGTCACAAGATCGCAATATCATTCCGCGCACTTGGTTGGCCTGTCTCTTAAGAGAAAATTTCCTCATCTACCTTGGATCGCATGCTTTTCCGACCCTTGGTCAGGATCAGACCACCAACAAAGCGTGCCGCTATTTTCGCGCTACAGTAAACTTCAAGAAAACCGGGTCCTGAAGAATGCTGATTTCTTGGTTTTCCCGACAGCGGGATTACTACAGCACATGACCAAAGGAACAAAAGATTTAACAAAAAAATCTACCGTAATCCCACACTGCTATGACGTTGAGCTTTACGGTGAACGTGAAGCTTCGATCGCCTCTAACGCCAAAGTTGACCAGACAGAACTTCAATGGCGAATTTTCGGATCCTTCTATGGGAATAGACAGCCCGACATACTCATACGCGCACTATCGCTTTTGCAAGTCCCCAACAACAAGAAACTACAAATTGAAATATATGGGGCTTTTCACGAGAAATATCGCGAGTTCGAGCAGTTCAATCAAACGCATGCAAACTGTAAAATAGCCCATATGGGACAAATTCCGCACAAGAGCGCTTTGCGAATTATGCAGAAATCTGACCTGCTAATCGTCATCGACAGTACCGAACTGAGTGAAAGCTTCTATTTGCCGTCAAAGATAATTGATTACTTTGGGAGCGGAACCAGCATATTAGCTATCTGCAAACAAGGAACAGTAGAAGAAATCACGACATCCAGAAACCAACACGTCGCAAATATTGACGATGTGAATTCAATAACATCCGCAATGTTTAACATCCTAAATCAACACAAGCGCACACCCACACACAACTCCTCAGACAAAACCTACGCCGCCACCGAAGTGGGGAAAAACTTTTTATCATTAATAAAAAGAAATAGTAAAAAAAATGATTAAAAAAATAAAAACACTACCAACAATTATCGGATTCTCATTGTCATCTATTACACTGATATCTTTTTGCACAATTACAATAAATGGAAATGATATAAAAGCACCAAATTTAATACAAATACTAACAATCATGACACTTCAAATAGGAGCAACCGCTTTCCTACCAAGATCAGAATGCATAGAAAAAAAACAATTAATATCCCTATCACTTATTTACTTATTTCTCAGTCTAATATCATCTATATTATCAGACAGCACAGAAACAAGCCTCTACAGGCTTGCAATCACCTACACCCCCCCAATTGTATTAATATACATAGTAATAAGAAAAGAATTACCCATTGAATTCTCAAATGGCATAATGAATGGCATAATAATTATTACAACAATATCTGTATTATACTCTTTATTTGGAGCAATTATTTCAGATAGATACATTTCCAGACTAGCCACAAACACAATAGATTTCAATATATTTGGAGTAGAATTATCCCAAAAAGTTGCGCATAGATCCTTCTCCTTTGAAGAATCAAAGTACTTACTCCAGAGAATTCCAGGAATATTTCCAAACCCAAACGGATTCGCCATAGTTTGTGCAATTACTTTTGGACTTTCATATAATTTCAAATACTCGAATCGGATTAAATACACTATCCGCATCATTTCAATCACTGGATTGATTCTTTCATTTTCACGAATGGGTGCAGTGCTATTTCTGGCAAATTTCACATACATGAGCTTACCATCGGTGAAAATCAGAAAATTATTCGTGCTCACATCAGCTATATTTATTATTTCTTTCCTCATATATTCTGCAGGAACGTCAAATACGCTGCTATCAAACATGCCATTGGTCGAGAAACTTGAGTTACTGCAACTCCGTGAACGCGCAGATAGTTGGGCCTTAGCTTGGAATGCGGCCTTGCAAAACTGGGGGTTTGGTGTGGGTTTTGGTGTTGGATCCGAGTACCTGTTCGGAGATGCCGCAAACACACAAGCCGTCCATTCAGTCTTCCTCAACTCATTTCTGGAAATTGGCGCATTAGGGACTTTCGCCTTGATCGCGATTTGGATAGCTCCAGCACTGTCTGACGACTACACCTCAAACAACTGCAGTCCCAAAGAAAATCATCGTCACGTAATTTCAGGCGTTCTATTTGGACTTTTTGTTGCAGAGGCGTTTGATTTAAGTGTAACCCGGTTCCACTACATTCACTTGATATTCTTTACTCTGCTTGGAATATGGGTCTCTTTGAACCCAAGCAAGGATAATACAGCAGGCCAAAATGCTCGAAGTTCTCAATCGCCAACATTGCTCTAAAGCTCTTTGGAACCAAGCTGCCGACGACATCGACAACGCTTGGGCATGGCATCGATGGGAACTTCTGGAAGCACGCAGCAACTGGGCGCGTACGAACGATTTATCCTTTGCGATCGTAGATCGACAGAACGGCTCAAAGCTAGTGGCTTTAATTCCGCTTGTCGCTGTCCAACCGCAACGCGCACAATTACTTTTGGGACCACATCTTGAAAGTACTGGAGGCCCTGCTGTTAACGATAAACTGCCGAGAAGAACGCAAGACAAAGTGCGTGCTCTGATAGCACAGGAAATCAAGAATTTAGCGCTATATGCAGCAGCAAGAAGAGTAGACCTTTCTTGCCCTCCGCTGGCACCAAACCTCCTACTCGCATCGCACCCCTGTCCAAACCCATTATGTCATTTCGGCTACTCTGATACCTCAACACAATCTTGGCTGGTTAACATTGCAGGCAAGAGCGAGAGTGAGATTTGGTCGAACCTAGAGCACCGTTGCCGAAAACAAATCAAAAAGGCCGAACGAAACCAGTTATCCGCAAACTTGGTTGAACCAGCCGCCTCTTTGCTCGACCACTACTACGCCTTGCATTTGGAAACCTGTAGCCGAAATGGCATTCCACCGCATCCAAGAGGTTATTTTGAATCCATATTTGGTGAAGTCGCAGAAGCAGGCCTATCCAAATGCTGCATCGTTCAAAACGGGCCTACTATTCTGGCGATTCATACTTTTCTGCTTTACAAAAACAAAGCGCTTTATTGGACGACAGCAGGAAGCAATGATGCTTTAAAGCTTTGCGCAAACGATTTCGGGATATGGCATGCAATTACCGAGTTCTCAAAATCTTCAATTGACTACCTAGAGTGTGGAGAAGCATTTCCCGGCGCGGCGGACGGCAAACTCAAGGGCCTGAACGACTTCAAAAAATCATTTGGGGGAACATTATACCCTTACTTTCGGGGGCAGATGATATATCGACCTGTTACGGAATCCCTGATGAACATTGCAAGATATCTGCGACAGGGCAGGACTAAAAAGTGACATCTACAGAACAAAAGCATTTTAATGAGCGTGCAGCAGGGTACGAAACCGAAATTGGCGAAGAGTATCCTCAAGCTCTTAAATGGCAACTTATTGAGAAATATTCAGAAACGGGCCAGACGGTTATTGATGTTGGTGGCGCCAATGGCCGACACGCCGTAGACCTTTCCTGTCTTGGGCGGAAAGTTATATGTGTTGATCTAAGTCCCGGCATGCTCAAGCAGATGTGTAATCGCAAAGAATTCCTTGCAATCACACAAGAGCAGCGACCAATCCCTGTTGTTTCAGCTGCACAGTCCCTTCCGATCACAAACAATTCGGCAGACATGGCCTATTGTTTTGCCACACTTCTCCTTATGCCGGATCAGGGAAACGCAATTGCCGAACTTGTTCGCACCGTCAAGCCAGGGGGATATATCATCCTGGATATCGCCCGTCCCTGGAACATAGGATGGCTTTATTGGCGAAATCACTACAAGAAAATAGGATTTCCGGGGATTTTTCCCCTCTCGGCAGGTAACACCCGAAAACTCTTCAGAGATTTGAGATGCACTGTAATCGAAAGCATCGCAACAGGCTTCCTGAGCCAATTATTGTATCTTCCATTTGTTGAAAGCAGAACACGCCTGCGTAGCTTGATCCACTCCACGCGGCAGGCTCCCGATCTTGATGGCAAAATTTCTGCACGGATACCCACCTTCGCCAATCGCGAATATATCGTTCTGCAAAAGGCCTTTGAAACTTGATCGATAACGTATCAAGGAAAATGATCACATTTTTCAAAAGCGACCTTGGCGTGAGGTTTGTCGCAGAAGGTGTTGTGCGCTCAAACGCATTTATCCTAACACCACTTCTCTCATGGTCACTTGGTGCTGTTGTTTTTGGCAGTTACCTTCAGATAATGAGCCTTGCCTTTGCATTTGTACCGCTGGTATCAGCCGGTCTCGGATTTACCGTAATCCGCAAACTGGCAGGTCGGACCGATAGCTCTGATGCCCCGAATCTTTTGCTGACAGCGATAGGAATCGTAAGTTTTTTGTGCCTATCTCTCATGCTGATTCTTGCATTCACGGCCGAAAACGTACTGATATTTCTATCTCTCAACACTATTTTAGCCCCCAGCTGGCTTACGATAGTGGTGCCAAGCCTTGCATGGATTTTTGCCGTCGAAGCATTAATCGGCGAATATATGCGCGCAATGATCAAAGCGCGACTTTCTCTTTATATTCAAATTGTCAGTTTCGCACTTCAAATGGCATTCTTAGGTGTCGTTCTTACGTTTGACAAACTGTCTTTGGGATCGACGCTGCTGTCGATTGCAGCTGCCAAGGTCGTAGTAATTGCATACTTACTCATACCGATCCTAATTCGTATAAAGAAGCACAGCACCAAGAACAAAAGCTCTCTTTTACAAGTAGCACTCAGCGGATTACCATTTATGCTGGCAGGGCTGGCAGAATGGGCGGGGAACTTGGGCGATCGACTGATTGTGGGGCGCTTTCTTGGCCCCGAGGCCGTTGCACATTACGGCGCATCGATCATGATTTTGTCCGTTCTGGCTGCATTGGGGGCACCAATTTGGTGGTTGCTTTTTCCAACCGTCTCCGCCCACGTGCGTAATGGTGAAACTGAGCATTGCCGGGTTACTGTCAGGCAACGCACCATGCTGTTTACAGAATTGGCTTTACCGATATTGGCTTTGGCCATTCTGGTCGTAAATCCCGCGGTTTCACTTTTATTGAACAGCCCAGTAAGCAACATGACGGCGGTCATACTCCTTGCCGGCTGTGCAATTCTGATATCGCAGATGACCACCGGCTGGGAATACTACCTGGTCTGCGTTTCATCCGGAAAAAGGCTAATGACAGCTTCGGTTATTTGCTCCTTGCTGAGCTTTGGCTCCGCTTGGCAATTAGCTCCCTCCTGGGGATTGGTCGGAGTTGCGTCTGGAATGCTGATTGGCAAGGCAACGCTTGGGCTATTTTTCGCAATAAGCGCCAATCGAAACGGATTTGTAGGTTGTGCTTGGCCAATGCGCTCATTCGTGACGCTGGTGACCGTTAATGGTATCACGGCAATCACAACATACTTCTTTGCATATCAAATACTTACGACATCTTCGCTCTTCTACCAAATTGCGTTTTCTGCTGTTATTTTTGCAGCAACGTACGGGGCAATCCGTTTTTTGCTTACACCAGTTCTGCAACGGTTAAACGCGCAATAAGAATCTTTGATATTGCTTCTGCCGCCTTGCCTTTTCCCTGAATACTCTGCCAGCGCTCAACTGCCCGTTCATCTACACCAAGAGCAAGCAATCTCTCCAGCTCATCAGGGAGACTTGCTCCACACGCCCCGGCAAGCTTGCCCAAACCCAGATCAATGATCTCGGGCCGTTCGGTGACATCGCGCATCACAATAATGGGCACACCACAATATGGTGCTTCTTCCTGCATTCCCCCGGAATCGCTGATGACGATGCGAGCTTGCGGAAGCAGAGCCATCATTTCGTCATAGGGCAGCGGCTCAACAAAATACATATTTGGGAGCTTGGCAACGAAATGGCGCCCGACAGTATCGCGAACCTTCGGGTTCGGGTGCACGGGCCACACAAAGTCAATTTCGGGATGTCTTTTTATGGCAAGCTCGAGGTTCTCACAGAACGCGTCCAGTGCACCCTGAAGCGCCTCACGTCGATGCATTGTCACAAGCGCAAAAGGCTTGTCTCCCGGGCAATAATGCTCAACCACACCAACACGCGAACTTGTTGAGTTGATTTTTTGGGTCGCGACCAGGCTATCGATACCCGGGTTCCCAACAACATGAATGCAATCGTCAGAAATGCCCTCAGTAAGAAGATTTTGTTTTGCTATGGGTGTTGGAGCCAAATGGATCGATGCAATCCGCGCGATCATCTGCCTCAACCCTTCCTCGGGCCAGGGATTATTTATGTTATGGCTTCTCAGCCCTGCCTCAACATGAGCAACCGGAATATGGTTAAGAAATCCGGCCATTGCACCGCCAAATGCAGAGATCGTATCGCCTTGAACGACAACAATATCTGGTTTTCTCGCCTGAAATTCGCGGTCCAGAGCAGATATAACTCGACGCTGTATCTCAGCTGCGGGCTGCGCATGCGTCATCAAATCAAAATCAACATCAACTTTTAAATGCAAACTGTGGATTGCCTGATCCATCAGGCTTCTGTGTTGACCGGTTGAATAGACCCTAACACGGGCTTCCCCCAATTTTGCACGCAGAGAACGAATAACGGGAGCCAGCTTGATGAACTCTGGTCGCGTGCCTGCAACAACGGCAATCTGTTTCGGTGCAATATCAGTCACGCAATCCTATTCCTCGTTCCACGGGCGCAGACAATCATTCTCGCTCTGCGATAGTAGATCAGCCATCATTTTTCCAGCAAAAACAGGCTCAAACCATCTTTCGAAATGCTTTCGCGTGCTATGGCCTATTCCCTGCCACTTTTCCCGACAAGCCCAAAAATCCTTAAAGGCATTATAATAGCCCTCTGCGTTCGCATTAGCCCAAAAAATCGGCGCATCGACGTACTCTTGGGATGCTGTTGCAACAGGCTGGTTTAAAATAATTGGCAACCCGATCAAGCCTGCTTCGATCACTGTCTTGGGGATCTCGGCGTAACTTGTATGCGCTACGAACAAGTCAAAATCCTTTAAAGAAGCAATAAGTTCTTTATTGCGCATGGATGCAATGAACGTGACATTTGTTTCCTTGCCATGCTTCATGACCCACGTTCTTATTTCTCCTTCGCACGGCCCACTACCGACAATGGTCAAGTGCCACTGATCAAGCTTAAGAAGTCCTTCCAGGATTGGCAGCAAACTTTTCCCCGGAACAAGCCGACCCACGCATATGATTTTCAGGTCGCCCGAGCGGGAAAAGTCAGTTTTTCTGTCGCTTTTTTTAACGTCAACGGCGTTGGGCACAATGTAGGTTTTATCGTGATATGAAACTGAAATCGATGCCGTGATCGGGCTATAAACTGGAGCAAGTGCATCAATGTGCCGATGTGCATATTCTCGCGACCACCCCTCAAGAATTCTGATGGTCTTGCTCTTTGGTGTCTGGACCTCTTGGGGTGGTAAATGGGTGAATGTGGTGTGAATACTGGCAACAGATCGGCACCGCAGAAAACTCGCAAGAATTGCCGCAAACTTGCCCGAAAATGTATCACCATATGACCGCACAACAAACTCGCGGTTCGTCGGTAATTTCGGCACGACCCACTTCTTTATATAAAAGCCCGTCAGGTATGCGTTAAATCCTGCCGAACGCAGTAAACCGGAAACGGACAGAAAATTTATCGGCACAAACAAACATTCCGCACCACCACACAAATATCGAAGCACGTCTTGCCCCGCAGCGTCTTGGACCAGCGACACAATGACAATTTGCTCAAATCTACTGTCTGGATTGAAATACCCTGGGGAAACCTCCCCTTTCTCAACCCATTCTGTGATGCGCGCGGCAACAACGACAATCAGCGTTTTCGTCAAAACAGGGACCTTTTAACGGCAGCTCGCAATCTTGTTCCACTCCGAACCAAAACATCGGGTAACGACTTTGACATCAATCCAAAGCCGTTAAGTTCAGTATAAAACAATCAAACCCTGATAAAAGAAAGTCCAAATCCCCTCGAACGAGTTCAAACTTCATCAAAGACCGTCATCCTAAATACCGCCCCAAATGCTCCACCAGCATCCGGATCTTGGGGCTGAGGTGGCGGTTGGTCGGGTAGATCGCCCAGATGCCTTCGTCTGAAGGCTGGTATTTGGTCAGGACCGGGATCAAATCGCCGCTGGCGATCCAGGGATCGACGTAATAGTCGGGCAATTGCACAATCCCGATCCCCTTAAGCGCCGCATCGAGAAGCGCCTGCCCGCTATTGGCATGGATGGAGCCATGGATGCGGATGGTACGTTCGCGGCCATCCTCTTCAAAGCGCCAGTAATCAAGCGTCCCGACAAGGCAATTATGATGGGTCAGTTCCGAAAGGGAATATGGCTCACCACGTTTGGCGATATAGCTGCGTGCCGCACAGGCATAAAGACGGCGGGTTGAAAGTTGCTGGGTCATCAGGCTTCCGGTCGTGCCTTCCAACCGGCCCAGACGGATCGCCATGTCATAGCCTTCAAGCACCAGATCAAGCTTCTGGTTGGTAAAGCGGCACTGGACTTCAAGATCGGGATAGCGCACGACGAAATCATTGACCAGCGGCGCGATCACGGTTTCCCCGTAGGTCGTCGGCGCGGTCAATTTAAGCTTGCCGCGCGGCACCTCGCTCAGATTGCCAATGGCGCGTTCCGCCTCGCCCAGACCATCAAGCAACTGACGGCAATGCTGGTAATAAATCTGCCCGGCCTCGGTCACACTGACCTTGCGCGTGGTGCGGTAAAAAAGCTGTGTGCCAAGCTTTTCTTCAAGGGCAGTGACCTGACGGCTGACCTGGGCAACCGAAATGCCAAGCTGTTTGGCCGCCGCCGTAAAGCTTTGATGTTCGGCAACCGCGATAAATTCGCTGATTCCGTTCCAGGTATTCATGCCCCTATCCGATCAGATTATTACACAATAGTAAAAGTCATTTACCAAAATACCGGATTATCGGATCAGAAGAAATAAATAGACTGGGCATATTCAAATATTCATCTGCCGGAGAAGCGTCATGAGCCTTGAAACCATCACCTGCAAAGCCGCCATCGCATGGGAAGCGGGCAAACCGCTGTCGATCGAAGAAGTCCAGGTCGCCCCGCCCAAGGCCGGCGAAGTGCGCGTCAAAATCGTTGCCACCGGTGTTTGCCATACCGATGCCTTTACCCTGTCGGGTGACGATCCCGAGGGCATTTTCCCGGCCATCCTTGGCCATGAAGGCGGCGGCATTGTTGAATCCATCGGCGAAGGTGTGACCAGCGTTGCGGTCGGCGATCACGTGATCCCGCTTTACACCCCGGAATGTGGCGAGTGCAAATTCTGCAAATCGGGCAAAACCAACCTGTGCCAGAAAATCCGCGTCACCCAGGGCAAGGGCCTGATGCCCGATGGCACCACCCGTTTCTCGCAGAATGGCAAGCCGATCTATCACTATATGGGTTGCTCGACCTTCTCGGAATACACCGTGCTTCCGGAAATCTCGCTGGCCAAAATCAACAAATCCGCCCCGCTTGAAGAAGTTTGCCTGCTTGGCTGCGGGGTCACCACCGGCATGGGGGCGACGGTCAACGCCGCCAAGGTGCAAAAGGGTGACTCCGTGGCCGTCTTTGGCCTTGGCGGCATTGGTCTTTCGGCGATCATCGGTGCGCAAATGGCCGGTGCCGGCCGCATCCTTGCCATCGATATCAATGAGAAAAAATTCGATCTCGCCAAACAGCTCGGCGCGACCGATTGCATCAATCCCAAGAAATTCGACAAACCGATCCAGGAAGTCATTGTCGAGATGACCGACGGTGGCGTCGACTGGTCGTTTGAATGCATTGGCAATGTCAATGTCATGCGATCCGCGCTTGAATGCTGCCACAAGGGTTGGGGTGAATCGGTGATTATCGGTGTTGCCGGTGCCGGTCAGGAAATCTCGACCCGTCCGTTCCAGCTTGTCACCGGCCGCGTCTGGCGCGGCACCGCGTTTGGCGGTGTCAAAGGCCGTTCGCAGCTTCCCGATTATGTTGAACGCTACCTTGCCGGCGAGTTCAAGCTGTCGGACTTCATCACCCATACCATGAAGCTTGAAGACATCAACGAGGCTTTCGACCTGATGCATGAAGGCGAAAGCATCCGTTCGGTCATCCATTACTGATCATTGATTATTTAATTGAACTATCACGCCATTGCCGGACACCATCCGGCAATGGCCGATCAGAAGGAGCCCCGAAATGGGTATTGAAAACGCGTCAAGCAACAAGGTGTTTGGTGGCTGGCAAAAGCAATACACCCACCCGTCCGCGGTACTGGGCTGTGACATGCGCTTTGCCATCTTCCTGCCGCCACAGGCGGGCAACGGCACCAAGGTTCCGGTGATGTACTGGCTTTCGGGCCTGACCTGTACCGATGAAAACTTCATGCAAAAGGCCGGTGCGTTTCGCGTTGCCGCCGAACTGGGCATTGCGATTGTCGCCCCGGATACCAGCCCGCGTGGCGATCACGTCCCCGATGACGAGAACGAAGCCTATGATTTCGGCAAGGGTGCGGGCTTTTATGTCAATGCCACCCAGGAACCCTGGGCACGCAATTACCGCATGTATGATTACGTGACCAAGGAACTGCCCGACTTGATCAGGGATCATTTCCCGGTCAGCGACGATGCCGTCATTTCCGGCCATTCGATGGGCGGGCATGGTGCCTTGATGATTGCACTGCGCAACCCCGGCACCTTCAAATCGGTTACGGCCTTTTCACCGATCACCAACCCGATCAATTGCCCGTGGGGCCAAAAGGCGCTTGGCAATTATCTGGGCGATGACAAATCGGTTTGGAAGGCCTGGGACAGTTCGGAACTGATGAAGGCGGCCACCGCATCCGATGCCCAAACCCCGGCACTGGTGGATCAGGGTGATGCTGACGGCTTCCTTGCCGAACAGCTTAAGCCAGAGGCGCTAGAAGCCGCGGCCAAGGCATCAGGCTATCCACTGACCCTGCGGATGCAGGATGGCTATGACCATAGCTATTACTTCATCTCAAGCTTTATCGAAGATCACATCCGCTTCCACGCCAAGCATCTTGGCCTGAGCTGATTGCACCCCTGATCTTCGAACTCCCCCGGCACGTCGCCATGCACCCTACCCCCCTGACGTGTCGGG
Source organism: Thalassospira sp. MIT121401 (assembly GCF_047125595.1). Taxonomy (NCBI): domain Bacteria; kingdom Pseudomonadati; phylum Pseudomonadota; class Alphaproteobacteria; order Rhodospirillales; family Thalassospiraceae; genus Thalassospira; species Thalassospira sp. MIT121401. Next base: position 815,171 of record NZ_CP138926.1, on the reverse strand, counting down.
GCTTTTTCTTTTTTCATGCACGAATGATCGCCTAATCAAAGCTGCGCGCTTCAATCGCATCGGCAACATCATCGGCCATTTTAAGGGTTCGGATGATCAGCGGTACGATCATCGCAAGGATGGATCGATCAAGGCCGCGCGCACGCTGGGCATCACGGATTTCCGATGCGACCGCGGCAATCACCGGGATAAAGCGCAGCACCATTGAAATGGCAAGGCTGACCTTTTCCGGGCTCACACCAAGTGGCTTAAGCGGACGCAGGGCGCGCTCAAGGGAAGCCAGCATGTCCGATGTTTTGGTGGTCAGCGTGACCAGGGATGCAAACATCACGATGGCCGCAATCCGGGAAATGACAAGCAACCCCGCCTGCCAGTCATTCAGCCACAGCTGAACCGCAAAAAAGATCGCAAGCAACCACGCCATTGGCCTGATCTGGGCGATGATAACCCGCCAGCCAAAACCCGAAAGCCGATAAAGCGCAATCACACTTGCCAGCACAAGACTGACAACCGGCCAGTCCGGCACCATGAAAACACCGGTGCCAAGGGCAACCATCGCAAGGATCTTTGGCCCGGCCTGTGCGCGATGGAGCACTGAATTCCCGTCGATATAAAGCCCGGAGATCATGCCATCATCTCGCGATATCGGGCGATGGCAACGGCCGGGCGATCATCAACGGCAATCCGGCCATTTTCGACCACCAGAACCCGGTCGTAATCTGCAATCAGACCAAGATCATGCGATACCGTAATCACCGTCTGATCCAGATCGGCAATGGCGCGTTCAACCCGGTTGCGATTGCGCAGATCAAGCAAGGTGGTTGGTTCATCCAGCACGATATAGCGCGGCTCCATCACCAGAACGCCCGAGATCGCCAGAAGCTGTTTCTGCCCACCACTAAGCAAATGACTGGGATGGGTTTTGAAATCCAAGAGATCATACCGCGCAAGGATTTCATCAATGCGACGATTGATCTCGTCCTTGGGCAGTTTCAGGGCCTTGAGCCCGAAGGCCAGGTCTTCTTCGACTACCGGATAGACGATCTGATTATCGGGGTTCTGAAAGACAAACCCGACATGGCGGCGGACCTTGCGGCCATCCTTGGCCGGATCAAGGTCATCAACCAATACCCGCCCGCTGGTCGCGGTCTGAAGCCCGTTCAGAAGACGCACAAAGGTGCTTTTGCCTGATCCGTTGGCCCCGATGATCCCGATCCGCTTTTCACCAAGCGCGAGGTCGATATTTTCCAGCACCCTGCGCTGATCGAACTGCACGGAAACATTTTCAAAACGGATCATGGGGTTGTCGGTCCGGCCTGTTGCGGGAAGTGATCGGCAGTTGTCTGGTCATAAAACGGGCGCAAGCACACCGCAAAGGTGAATGCTGCTTGCGCCCATCAAACGTCAGGCTGATTTGGAAATCAAGGGATAGGACTTGCGCACCGCAAGACAGGCCGCAGTCGCAATTGCAACCTTGATCACATCACCAATCAGGAACGGCGCGGCACCAACGGTGGCCTGCCAATAGCTGATTTCAGCCACGACCGCGACCCAGGCATTGCCAAGCGCATAAAGCACGACAATCCCGCCAAAGGCGATCGACAGGGCCGCCTTGATGACATTCAGGCTGTTCCAGAATTTCTCGATCAGAAGCCCGATGACAAAGGCCGAAACGGCCCAGCCAAAAATAAATCCGCCAGTGACCCCGATCATCACGCCAAAACCACCACGGCCACCCGACAGTAACGGCAGGCCAAGTGCAACCAGCACCAGGAACAGCACGATCGAAAGGCCGCCACGACGCGCCCCCAGAATCGCACCGGCCAGCATCGGTCCCAATGACTGGGCCGTCACCGGCACACCGGTAATCGGAAGTGTGATTGGCGGAAATAGGCCAAGAACAGCGGTCAAAGCTGCGAACAAGGCGATATAGACGATATCTTTGGTCTTCATGTAACGGTTCCCATTGCCGTTATAAAGCATCCCTGCATCAACCCCTTGCGCAAGGATGCTTTCGTTAACCGGTCCGCCCGACCGGCTCAACGCGATATGGGATAACCGTAAATGTTCATCCCGCCAAGCAAAATGACACCGGGCTTTGGCCCCCGATATCGCAGCGCACCAATTATGCGATGAATATCAAAAAGTTAGCTATCATCGCCTTCGACAAAGGTTTTAAGCCGCATCAGGGCCGTTTCCCAACGTCCCGCCACCTGATCAAGATAGGCACGCGCCTGTGCCAGCTGTTCGGGGCAAAAGGCATATTGGCTTTCACGCCCGACCTTATGGCTTTGCACCAGACCGGCGCTTTCAAGCACTCGCAGATGTTTGGTCACGGCCTGGCGCGTCATATCGGCATCATCGGACAGAACCGAAATCGAACGCGGCTTGCCATCGGCCAGTCGATCAAAGATCGCCAACCGTGTCGGATCGCCCAATGCGGCAAACATGACCGAAAAATCACGGTCATGTTTGCCATTCGCAGGATTTTGTTCAGCGTTCGACATATTTCTTGATGTTTTCCAACTGGAAGCCCCAGCCATTTGTATTGGCCCGCAACGCATCGGCAATGCGATGGGGTGGTAAATTGTCAAATCCGGTTTCGCGCACCCGGACCGATGTCTGACCACCGGTTTCTTCCAGCCAGAATTCGACAAGCGTTTCGGGTTCATCGCTGTAATCCACGTCGGGATCAACCGCATATGGATGCCATGTATAGGCGAAATACCCCGGTTCCTCCATCGCCTTGATCGTCGATGTCCATGGAACGTGTGTGAATCCTTCGATGGTGATTTTTCCCGACGACACTTTGCCCACCGCAAACGGTGCATCGATATCAACACCAAACCACGCGCCGAACTGGCGATGATCGGTCAGGGCCTTCCAGACACGCGACCGCGATGCTTTGATCTCGATCGACTTTTCAATGCTATTTGACATAACGCAACCTCCTGGTTGCATTTAATCTGCCAGAAGAAATCCCGTTACGCAACTAAAAAGTTGCATATTTGATTTGATCGCCGAATGCACAAACGCCCGACCGTTTCCGGCCGGGCGATGCGTGCTCCCGTCATCCTTGAGTCAATGCCGTGTTGATGTAACCGGCAACGCCCGTGCGGCTATCCTTATATCCCCATATCAGGATGCTGCGGATTGGCGGAGCCCCCCTGTCTCGATGATGAAATTCTTGACGTCTTCAAGACCATCCATGGCCTTGAGATTGGTAAATAGGAACGGACGATCCCCGCGCATCTTTTTGGCATCGCGGTCCATCACGCCCAGATCCGCACCAACAAGCGGTGCCAGATCGGTCTTGTTGATCACCAGCAAATCCGATCGTGTAATGCCCGGTCCGCCCTTGCGCGGGATTTTATCCCCGGCCGACACGTCGATGACGTAAATGGTAATGTCGGCAAGCTCCGGCGAGAAGGTCGCCGACAGGTTATCGCCACCCGATTCAATAAAGATCGCCTCAAGCCCGGCATGTTTGGCAGCCATGTCTTCGACCGCCGCCAGATTGATCGAGGCATCTTCGCGAATGGCGGTATGCGGACAGCCGCCCGTTTCAACACCGGCAATCCGATCCGGGGCCAATGCGCCCGACCGGGTCATGAATTCGGCGTCTTCGCGGGTATAGATATCATTGGTGATGGCCGCGATATTGAACTCGTCGCGCATGGCCTTGCACAGGCGCTCCAGAAGTGCGGTTTTGCCCGAGCCAACCGGCCCACCAATTCCGATACGAAGGGGAGAGCTCATGATCTAAATAGCCTCGTATATTGGGTTTCGTGTTTCATCGATGTCCAGTCGATCAATGGGGCAGATGCCCCGAGATCGGCAAGTTCGGCCGCCATCGCGTGATCCACCGCGACAGAAACCGCGTGATCAAGGGATGACAGTGACCGGACACCATCGGTCTGACCAAGCGGCACCAGACGCACCGCACTGGAAACAAGGTTTGCCGCCATGGCATGCAAATAAGCGGTCAGGGCATCACAGAGCGGCACTTTGGCCTCGGCCGCCGCAATACCGACCGCCACCGGATAGGATGGCAGACGATCATCATCGCGCATCCGGCTGGCCCAGCGCGACAGCATCCCGTCACCCCAGACCTTTTCCACCGTCGAGACAAAGGCACGTCCCTGTGCGGTTGCCTCCAGCGCCATCTCAGATGTGCCGCGCCAGCAATCAGCTTCGATACCGATATCAAAAAGCGCCTTTTCATCACCGGCAAGGGCCGCCCGCCATGCCGCACAAAACAGCACCGCATCAATCCTCCCGGCCCCGAATTCCAATACCCCTTCAACCCAGTTGATCAGGCTTTCGGCCGAGCTGACCCGTCCGTCTTCCACCGCATATTCCACGCCATGGGAATAGGTATAGGCACCGACCGGAAATGACGGGCTCAGCCAGGTCATCAACCGCATCAGGCCTGCGGGGTTAAGGGTCAGGGTTTCAGTGGTCATGCGGTTTCCCTGCGGCATGGGCGTGGGAATGGCTGTGATCACCGTGGCTGTGGGAATGGCTATGGTCATGATCCTCATGATCGAAATGATCATTGCCGTGACTATGGCCATGCGCCCCGCCAAGACCATGATAGGCACCGTTTAACGGATTGAACGGCGCGATTTCATTTTCGACAACGCCACCAAGGCCGGTAATCATATCGCGCATCACATGATCATCAATGATGCGCAACCGCCCGTCTTTAAGGACCTCGACCGGGGTATGGCGGTTGCCGATATGCCAGGCCAGCTTGGCCGCGGCAATCGGGCCGGATGCCGTAATGGTCAGAACCGGTTCTTCGGCCGCGCGCACCACAATCACTCCGCCATCAACAAGGCGCAACCGATCCCCGTCGGCCAGACGCACCGCATGGGGAAGATCAAGCAAGAAAGGATCCCCCGCATCATCATGCAGACGAATACGGCGACGATGACGGTCGGAAAAGACCAGTGTCACCGTCCCGCGAACCTCGGATGTATCGGTGCGATCATTCGGGATATGTTCAATGGCATGACGCATAAAACTGATCCGATCAGAACAGGAAATACCGCTGTGCCATCGGCACAACATCGACCGGCTGACAGGTCAGAAGTTCCCCATCCGCCGTCACCTGATAGGTTTCCGGATCAACTTCCATCACCGGAAGCGCATCATTAAGCTTCATGTCCTTTTTGCCGATATTGCGCGTGTTCGATACGGCCAGTAATTCCTTGGAAAGCCCGAACTCGGCGGCAATTCCGGCATCAATGCCGGCTTGCGATACGAACGAGAAACTCGATTTCGCAAGCGCATTGCCATAGGCTCCGAACATCGGACGGTAATGAACCGGCTGTGGCGTCGGGATCGAGGCATTCGGATCGCCCATCGCTGCGGCAATGATCATCCCGGCCTTGACCACCATGTCGGGCTTGGTGCCAAAGAACATCGGCTTCCAGACCACAAGATCGGCAATCTTGCCAACTTCGATCGACCCGACATGGGACGCAATGCCCTGCGCGATGGCCGGGTTGATGGTGTATTTGGCGACATAACGCTTGGCGCGGAAGTTATCATTGCCCTTGCCCGCATCTTCGGGCAAAGCGCCGCGCTGTTTCTTCATCTTGTCTGCCGTCTGCCAGGTACGGGTGATGACTTCACCCACACGGCCCATGGCCTGACTGTCTGATGAAATGATCGAAAACGCGCCAAGGTCATGCAGGATATCTTCGGCGGCGATGGTTTCGCGACGAATGCGGCTTTCGGCAAAGGCGACGTCTTCGGGAATTTTCGGATCAAGGTGATGGCAGACCATCAACATGTCCAGATGCTCGTCAATCGTGTTGACCGTGAATGGCCGGGTCGGATTGGTCGAGCTTGGCAGAACGTTGGCCTCGCCACACAACTTGATGATGTCCGGCGCATGACCACCCCCGGCCCCCTCGGTATGGAAGGTGTGAATGGTACGGCCCTTGAACGATGCGCGGGTATGTTCGACAAAGCCGCTTTCATTCAGCGTATCGGTATGGATCATGACCTGAACGTCAAGATCATCGGCAACCGACAGGCAGCTATCAATCGCCGCCGGTGTCGTGCCCCAGTCTTCATGAAGCTTAAGCCCACAGGCGCCTGCCTTGATCTGTTCGATCAGCGATCCCGGAAGGGTCGCATTGCCCTTGCCAAAGAAACCGATATTCATCGGAATGCCGTCGGCGGCCTGCAACATCCGGGCAATATGCCAGGGACCGGGCGTGCAGGTGGTGGCGTTCGTACCCGCCGCCGGGCCGGTGCCACCGCCCAGCATGCTGGTCACACCGGAATAAAGTGCATCTTCAACCTGTTGCGGGCAAATCCAGTGAATATGGGCATCAATGCCGCCCGCGGTGATGATATTGCCCTCACCGGCAATAACCTCGGTCCCCGGGCCGATGATGATATCAACACCGGGCTGAACATCCGGGTTTCCGGCCTTGCCGATCCCGGCAAAGCGCCCACCGGTGATGCCGATATCGGCTTTGACAATCCCGGTATAATCAAGGATCAGCGCGTTGGTGATCACGGTATCAACCGCCCCTTCGGCGCGGGTTGCCTGTGACTGGCCCATGCCGTCACGGATAACCTTGCCACCGCCGAATTTGACTTCTTCGCCAAGGGTGGTGAAATCCTTTTCGACCTCGATGATCAGGTCGGTATCGGCCAGACGGACTTTGTCGCCAACGGTCGGACCAAACATCGCCGCATAGGATGGACGATCAATTTCATATGCCATGTCTCGTTCCCCCGCTTAGAGCTTGCCGTTGATTTTGGCGTTAAAGCCGTAAACCTTGCCGGACCCGGCATATTTCACCAGATTGACCTCGCGCGACTGGCCCGGTTCAAACCGGACTGCCGTCCCGGCCGGGATATCAAGGCGGAAACCGCGTGCGGCTTCGCGGTCGAAATCAAGACCCGGATTGGTTTCATAGAAATGATAATGCGATCCGACCTGCACCGGACGATCCCCGGTATTGGCCACCATGATGGTTTTGGTTTCGCGCCCCTCGTTAAGAATAAGGGTGCCTTCCTTGGTAATGATTTCACCTGGAATCATGTGCTTACCCCCTTAACGGATCGGTTCGTGAACGGTGACAAGCTTGGTTCCGTCCGGGAACGTTGCTTCGACCTGGATTTCATGGATCATTTCGGCAATGCCATCCATCACCTGATCGCGCGAAATCACGGTGGCCCCGTCGCGCATCAATGCCGCAACAGATTTGCCATCACGCGCCCCTTCGACGACATAATCGGTGATGATTGCGATGGCTTCGGGGTAATTAAGCTTTACCCCCCTTTCAAGGCGATTGCGTGCGACCATGGCCGCAACCGAAACCAGCAGCTTGTCCTTTTCGCGTGGCGTCAAATTCATGCCTGCCTACTCCCTGGATCCACCGTTTTAAATCTCCCACAAACGCGGCAAACGTTCGGGAAGCCCCCGTGTCTTGTGGCGGAACTGTTTCCACCAAGCACCGTATACCCGGCGCAATTTCATCGGTTCACGCGCCATGAAACGCGCAATCACAATTCCCTTCATCGCGGTCGCACCGCACAGGACATCATCCCTTGCAAGGCCCGCCGATGCCTGTTCAAGGCAATCGCGCGCATCATCAAGATGATCTTCGACCCCATGCCCGACCAGAATGGCCGTGGCATTGGCGCGCGCCCCGTCAAAGGCCGCCGCATGATCCAGAATACGCAACACATCGCCTTCAAGATGCAGCGCATCCCGCCACACCGGACGCCCGTCAATCGACACATCCCATGCGTCGCGCGCCAGTCCGGTTTTAAACACTTCACCACGCGCCAGACGGCCAAACACCATCATCTCGCCGGCAAGAACCCGGCCGGTTCCCGATGCGGAAATCGTCGTTTTGCGCTTTAACCGTGCCTGATCAAACAGAATCGATTCATGGGGCAACCATTCAAGCCAGCCGCCATCTTCGACCATCAGATCAACCGACATTTCGCAGTCCGGCCCGACAGATCGGTAAACTTTCTCGGCGGCCTGTGCGGTAAAAAGGGCGGATGCCCCCGCCTCGACCTTGCCGGCAAAGGCAAGCTTGTCGCCGCCAACCATCCCGCCCGATGTCGTCACCAGAACCGCCGTCGTCAAATCCCCGGCCACCGGGCGCGGAAACAGGATTTTCATCGGATCACGGTAATAAAGATGATCAAGTGCGGCATGCCCGCCCTGATGGGCCGGCCCGGAACCCTGACGGAACGTTACCTCAGCACGGCCATCGGTAATGATGCGCGCGGGCGTTCCGTTCGTTGCTGTATCTGCATTCGGGGATGCAGATATCGGGGTTTCGAGTTTGCTAAGCTGCACTAAGCCACCTGAATTGTTTGGCCCGTTTAATGAACCTGATACCGTTTTCCGGCAATTCCAAGGGCAGTAACAGCAAGATGCGGGCCAACCGCCCGATCCCCGCCAGACCCCGGTTTTGGCGGGGATCGGGCGGGCAATGGTCTGATCAATCACGTGAAAGTTGCGCAATTTTTTGGCAAATGCTGATCAAACAGTCAGATAGGCGCGCACTTTTTCCCGATCGAGCGTTTCTTTCGCCCCGGACAAAACGACCTCGCCACGTTCAAGAACGACAATCTCGTCGGCCAGTTCATGGGCAAATTCGAAATATTGCTCGACCAACAAGATCGCCATATCGCCGCGATCCGCCAACTGTTTGATAACGCGCTGAATATCCTTGATGATTGATGGCTGAATACCTTCGGTCGGTTCATCAAGTACAAGCAATCTTGGACGGGTCACAAGCGCACGCCCGATGGCAAGCTGTTGCTGCTGACCACCTGAAAGATCCCCACCGCGACGGCCCAGCATGTCGCGCAAAACCGGGAACAGTTCAAAAATCTCGTCGGGGATATGACGCATCGCGCGCGGAAGGGCAGCAAACCCGGTTTCCAGGTTTTCCTTCACGGTCAGAAGCGGGAAAATCTCGCGCCCCTGGGGCACAATGGCAATCCCGTTCGCCGACCGACGCCAGGACGGATCGCGCGAGATATCCTTGCCTTCCCATTTGATGTTGCCCTCGGTTATCGGATGTTGGCCGACGACAGCACGCATCAGGGATGTTTTGCCAACCCCGTTACGCCCCAAAACCGCGGTTACCTTGCCGGTCTGGGCATTCAGCGACACTTTGCGCAAGGCATGGGACGCGCCGTAAAACAGATCAATATTGCTGACATCAAGCATGTTCCAGCACCTCCCTAGCGGCCCAGATAGACTTCAATGACCCGCGGGTCTTTTTGCACATGGTCAAGTCGGCCCTCGGCCAGAACCGATCCTTCGTGCAGAACGGTCACCTTGCAATCAAGGTCACGGACAAATTCCATGTCATGTTCGACCACGACGACCGAACGATCCTTGGCAATCGACCGCAAAAGCTTGGCGGTTTCCTCGGTCTCGGAATCGGTCATCCCGGCAACCGGTTCATCGACCAGAAGCAATTCGGGCTCCTGCATCAACAGCATCCCGATTTCGAGCCACTGCTTTTGTCCGTGCGACAGGTTGGCCGCCATTTCATCGCGCTTGTCCTCAAGCATGATGGTGATCAGGGTCTTTTCGATCCTGATCTTTTCGGCATCGCTCAGGCGATGGAACAGTGCCTGAAACACCCCGCGCCCGCCCGAACAGGCCAGAAGCAGGTTGTCAAAAACCGTGTGGCTTTCAAACACGGTCGGCTTCTGGAACTTGCGCCCGATGCCAAGATTGGCAATTTCGGCCTCGTCCATTTTGGTCAGATCGATTTCGCTTTTGAACAAGACATCGCCGGTATCAGGGCGCGTCTTGCCGGTGATGATATCCATCATCGTGGTCTTGCCCGCGCCGTTTGGACCAATGATGGCGCGAAGTTCGCCCGGCTCGACATAAAAGGACAGATTATTCAGTGCCCGGAACCCGTCAAAGGTCACCGAAACACCATCGACATACAAAATGGTTTCCGCCCGCGCCGATTTGACCTGCGGCTCCATCGAGGCACTTTTTTCCATGACAGCTGCTTCGCTCATGCCTTGCCTCCTTCATTTGCGCGGCGTTCGGCAATACGTTTACGCCATGTCGTAAACAGTGACTGGCGATCTGCCGCACCAAATGCCGGAACCGCACCAATCACCCCTTTTGGCAGGAAGAGGGTCACGGCAATGAACAAACCACCAAGGAAGAACAGCCAGAAATCCGGCATCACCCCGGTAAAGAAGGTCTTGGCATAGTTGACAATAAACGCGCCAAGCACCGCCCCATAAAGCGTCCCACGCCCGCCGACCGCAACCCAGATGACGATTTCAATCGAAAGCGCCGGGGCAAATTCACCCGGATTGATGATGCCAACCTGCGGCACATAAAGCGCGCCGGCAATCCCCGCCATCACAGCAGAAACGGTAAAGACAAACAGCTTGTAATATTCCACCCGGTAACCGGTGAAACGCACCCGGCTTTCGGCATCACGAATGGCAATCAGCACCTTGCCCAAACGGGACTGGGTAATGCCGCGCGCCACGATATAACAAAGACCAAGAAACACACAGGATGCTACAAACAACCCGGCACGCGTGCCATCGGACTGCAACGAGAAGCCCAGCAAATCCTTGAAATCCGTCAGGCCGTTATTGCCGCCAAAGCCCATATCGTTGCGGAAAAAGGCGAGCAACAGCGCATAGGTCATGGCCTGCGTAATGATCGAAAGATAAACACCTGTCACACGCGACCGGAACGCCAGGAACCCGAAAACAAAGGCCAAAAGCCCCGGTACAAACATCGCCATGACAATGGCAAACCAGAACATGTCAAAGCCGTACCAGTACCAGGGCAGTTCCTTCCAGTTCAGGAACACCATGAAATCCGGCAGGATCGGATCGCCATAAACCCCGCGATCGCCGATCTGACGCATCAGATACATGCCCATGGTATAGCCGCCCAGCGCAAAGAACGCGCCATGCCCCAGCGACAAAATGCCACAAAAGCCCCAGATCAGATCGACACTTAACGCCAAAAGCGCATAGCAAAGATACTTGCCCAGAAGGCTGACCATCCAGGTCGGCACATGAAAGGCCGAACTTTCGGGAACCAGCAGATTGCCAACAGGCACCAGAATGGCCGCCGCAATCAGGATCGCCAGAAGCGTCATCCCGCCCCGGTCATTAAGGAGCCAGCCAACAACCGGCGTCATTTTGTATTTTTGACGATAATCGGTCATGGATCAGGCCTCCACCGCGCGACCTTTAAGGGCAAACAGGCCCTTGGGTCGTTTCTGGATAAACAGGATCAGTGCAATCAGGACAAAGATCTTGGCCAGAACCGCCCCTGCCATCGGCTCAAGGAACTTGTTGACGATGCCAAGGCTGAAGGCGCCCAGAACCGTCCCCCACAGGTTTCCGACCCCGCCAAACACCACCACCATGAAACTGTCGATGATATAGGTCTGACCAAGGTTCGGGCTGACGTTTGAAATCTGGCTCAATGCCACGCCGGCAATCCCGGCAATCCCCGAACCAAGTCCGAATGTCAGGGCATCGACGTAACCGGTGCGAATGCCAACCGATCCGGCCATCCGGCGGTTTTGCGTCACCGCGCGCATCTGAAGCCCAAAAGCCGTGTAACGCAGAACCGCGGCAATCCCGGCCACCACAATCACACTGAACAGGATGATCCAAAGACGGTTATAGGTCAGGACAAGACCGGTCGAAAATTCAATCGCCCCACTCATGAAATCGGGTGCGGTAACCTGCTGGTTGGTTGCACCGAAAATCGAACGGATGGCCTGCTGAAGAACAAGGCTTACCCCCCATGTCGCCAGCAGGGTTTCAAGCGGCCGACCATAAAGGAACCGGATCACGCACCGCTCAATGACAACCCCGACCGCCCCGGCCACAAGAAATGCCGCCGGAACAGAAATCGCCAGCGACCAAGCCGATCCCGATGACAAAAACGGCGCCAGCGCCTGCTGCACTACAAAGGTGGTATAGGCACCAATCATGATCATCTCGCCATGCGCCATATTGATCACCCCCATCACACCGAATGTGATGGCAAGGCCAACAGCCGCCAGCAATAGGACCGAGCCCAGACTGATACCGCGATACACATCGCCAACCGTCTGCCAGGTCGACAGGCGCCGTTCGACCGATGCAAGCGCGTCTTTGGCCGCGGCGACAACTTCGGGCTGGTATCCTTCGGCCTCGGCACTGGAAACAAATTGCGACAGCACCGCGCGAATTTGCGGGGTGGTTTCACTGGCCAGAACCGCAATAGCGGCCAGACGTTCATCGGTGGTTTCACCAGCCGCCAGCGCCATGGTTGCTTCGGCCAGTTGCATGCGGGCCAAAAGGGTTTCGTCCTCTTCGCGATCAATTGCCCGCAACAGCAATGGCAACATCGCCGGATCACGGGCATCCATGATCTGTTCGACCGCCGCACTGCGCACGGCCAAGTCCGGACTGAACAGGTTCAGTGTCGCCAACGCATCGCGCAGCGCCCCGCGCAAACGGTTATTGATCTTGATCTTCGACAGCTCCTTGGAACTGCTTTCACCGGCAACTTCGCCGCTGACAATGTCGATATGGGTGTAAACCTTGCCCTTTTTGGTGGCGATCACGACATGCTCGTCGCTGTCACGCACATAAAGATCACCGTCTAGCATGGCCTTCAAGATCGGTGCCACACGCGGATCACCATCGGCCGCCATTTCTTCGATCACCGCAACCTTTTTGGTCGCACTTTTATCGTCAAGCTGTTCGGCAATATTACGAAGTTCTTCGTCGCTAAAGGCCTGTGCGGTATCGGGAACAAAAGCCGCCAACACCACAATAAAACCCAGCACCCCCATCACACGGGTGGCAATTTCATGCATCTTGCACATTGAAAACGGAGAACGGCGCAGCACTGATAAAATGTCATTGCGCATGATCACCAAACCTTTGAATTCAAACTGGAAAATCAAGAAAAGAAATCATCAGGATCCGGGATCTGATCCCGCCCCGATACAGAACGGGCCGGTCGCACGTTCACGACCGGCCCATCCCAAAACCAATTAGTACATCGGTTTTTCACAGTTGCCGCAGACCCACGGATAGGTCCAGTCGGCGGTCAGCTTTGCGCTTTCAGGCAGGAAGTCCGACCATGCATCGCCAACGACGGTGCCTTCGGTTTCCCAAACAATGTCGAACTGGCCATCATCCTGGACTTCACCGATCAGAACCGGCTTGGACAGGTGGTGGTTGGTGTTCATGACAGCCGTGCCACCGGTCAGGTTGGCAACTTTCTGGCCATACATTGCCTGGCGAACTGCATCGACATCGGTGGTGCCAGCCTGTTCGACAGCCTGTTTCCACATGTTAAAGCCGATATAGGTTGCTTCCATCGGGTCGTTGGTCACGCGGCTTTCATCACCGATGAAGGCATGCCACTTTTCGATGAAGGCAGTATTGGCATCAGACTCAACCGACTGGAAATAGTTCCAGGCAGCCAGATGACCAACCAGCGGCGCGGTATCGATACCGGCCAGCTCTTCTTCACCGACAGAGAACGCAACAACCGGAATGTCTTCGGCCTTGATGCCCTGGTTTGCCAGTTCCTTGTAGAACGGAACGTTCGCGTCACCATTGATGGTCGAAACCACGGCGGTTTTCTTGCCGGCCGATGCAAATGCCTTCACATCCGCAACAATCGACTGCCAGTCGGAATGACCGAACGGGGTGTAGTTCTCCATGATGTCTTCATCGGAGATCCCCTTGCCGTTCAGGTAGGAACGCAGGATTTTGTTGGTGGTACGCGGATAGACATAGTCCGTCCCCAGAAGAACGATACGTTCTGCAGAACCGCCATCTTCGCTCATCAGGTAATCAACAGCCGGAATGGCCTGCTGGTTCGGCGCGGCACCGGTATAGAACACATTGCGCGAGCTTTCCTCGCCTTCATACTGAACCGGATAGAACAGCATGCTGTTGAGTTCTTCAAATACCGGCAGAACCGATTTGCGCGAAACCGAGGTCCAGCAACCGAAAACAACCGAAACCTGATCTTTTTCAATCAGTTCACGTGCCTTTTCGGCGAAAAGCGGCCAGTCCGATGCCGGGTCAACGACCACAGCTTCGACCTGTTTGCCAAGCAAACCGCCATTCTTGTTCAGATCGTCCACCAGCATCAGGACAGTGTCCTTGAGCGTGGTTTCAGAAATCGCCATCGTACCCGAAAGAGAGTGCAGCACACCGACCTTGATGGTATCTGCTGCCTGTGCGGCTGACATGGCCATTGCCGACCATGCCATGGCCCCAGCGCCGACAAGCGCCTGAAGCTTCTTATTCATTTATAGCCTCCACTGCGAGTTTATTGCACCGCAGTGATACTTGCTAAAACCGTGCCAGATTCTTTTGGCGGTAGAATAAAATCAAGAATCGAGGGATTCCCACGCAATATGCGACTATTTTACACCCGATTTAAGGATAATATTTGCGCCATCCGCATTTTTGATGGCTATTTTTCAATCACAGATTAAAAAATGATTACTTTTTAATCACATTGACGCCACATTCTTCGCCGCTTATTTGAAAGGTGGAAGTTTCGGGTCAGACCACGATCTGACCTCGCCTTCATTGCGGTTATTGCACCACAATCCACCACCTTGCGGGCAGCTTCCCGCCCCGCCGGTCCCCGGTGGGGCGTCATAATTTTCACTGCTGACTATTCTGCGGCAAGGAACATCCGGTCCGGATCAATCGCGTCAATCACGCCACGGATCTGATCACGCAGCCAAACCAGGCCGACATCCTTGTCCGTCCACACCGCCCAGTTCATGGTCACCGGCGGAAATCCAATATCAATCGGCATCGGACAGAATGAAAGCCCGAATAGCGGCGCATACTGAATCGCAATCCGGCAAGGCACGGTTGCCACGACCGGAGAATTACGCGCTGCGGCCAAAAGCGGCATAAAATCTGGTGCCGCCATCACAACATTCAGATCAATGCCCACCCCCTGCAAAGCCGCGCCAACACATCCAGCGACATTTTCGGTTTGCGACAACACCGCATGACGGGACGCCAGATATTGTGCACGGGTGATCGGCGCACTCAGCCCCGTCAGCTCAGGGTTAAAGCAACATGCCACTTCGGAATTGAACAACAATTCCCCATGATAACCGGTTTGCAGCTGGGTCTTGCACCCGATTGCCAGATCAATCTCGCCATTATTGATCATGGTATCGACGGTATCGGTCGTAATCGAACGACTTAAAATCTTGGTGCCCGGCGCTTCACGCTGAAGATGGCGCACCAGTTCCGGCAACAGGATCATTTCCATTTCACCGGTCACACCCAGACGAAATACCCGCTCGGCCTTGGCCGGATCAAAACAATCGGTCGCCTGAAGGGCATTCTGCGCCTGTGAAAGTGCGGTTCGCACCGGCCCTGCCAATGCACGCGCCTTGGCGGTCGGTTGCATTTTTTGACCCACACGCACGAACAATTCATCGGCCAGCAACATGCGCAGGGTCGATAAATTGTGGCTCATCGCGGACTGGCCAATGCGCAGCTTTTCCGCCGCCTTGGTGACACTCATCTCTTGCATCATTGCGTCAAACGCGATCATGAGGTTGAGATCAAAGGACCGTAAATTGAAATGATCAATATTATCCATGACTGGCATCGATTTGATTACTGACTGAACCCACTATAGCTTTTCCCCAGAAGCTTACAACCCGCCGGTTCCCCACCGGCACGATTTGAGGGAGAAGAAAATGTTATCACGTCGCGAATTGCTTAAGGGTACGCTTGCCGCCGGTGCCGTCGGCGCGATTGGCAGCACGGTCTTCGTGCCGCTGACGGCCAAGGCAAAGGCCCCTTTGGTCGGCACACAGGCACCGGGCTACTACCGGCTGATGGTGGGTGATGTCGAAGTCACCGCCCTTTCTGATGGCGTTGGTCTGTTTCCGATTGCCGACCTTTATCTTAACACCACGCCTGAACAGGCGCGCCTTGCCCTTGCTAACGCGTTTCAGGGCACGCCCACCCATCTTTCGGTCAACACCTACTTGCTGAATTTCGGCGACCGCCTGGTATTGCTTGATGCTGGCACCAGCGATCTGATGGGTCCGGCACTGGGCAAACTTCCGGCCAACATCATCGCATCAGGCTATCACCCCGATCAGATTGATGATGTTGTCATCACCCATGTCCATCCTGATCATACCGGCGGTCTGACCCTTGGCGGCAAAAAGGTCTTTGCCAATGCCACGGTCCATGTCCCGCAACCCGATGCCGATTTCTGGCTGAGTGCCGAAAGCAAGGCCGCGGCCCCCGACGATGCCAAGGACTTCTTTGATCAGGCGGCGGCCTCCCTTAAACCCTATATCGACAGCAACGCCTTTCAGAACTTTGCCCCCAACGCACCGGCCATCCCCGGCCTGATCAACACGACCTTCCGTCCGGGCCATACGCCGGGGCACAGCGCGCTTTGGATCGAAAGCAAGGGCGAGAAGTTTGTCTATTGGGGCGACATCACCCATGGCGACGTTGTTCAGTTTGATGAACCCGGTGTTGCTATCGCCTTTGACAGCGATCCCGATCTTGCCATCAAGTCGCGTGAAGCAGCCTTTGCCGAGGCCGTTTCGGAAAAATATCTGGTTGCCGGGTGCCATATTGCGTTTCCGGGCATCGGTCACGTCCGCGAAGACGCGACCATGTATGACTGGGTGCCGATGAATTATCGCGCCGACGTCTGATCACTTCACGCCCCCCACCCAGCACATTAACGCAAAAGGGCGGCCGCATCACGCGACCGCCCTTTCTGCTGATGAACCGGGATGGGAAAATACCCTTATTCAGGCATGCCCGCACGGATCCACTGGCCGAGCTGGGCGCGTTCCTCGTCCGTCATTTCGGTGATATTGCCAAGCGGCATGGCCCGGCCAATTACGGCTTGTGCCAGAATACGCTGGGCATTGGCTTCGATCTGGGCCAGATCATCAAACATCACCCCTGCCGGGGCCTCGTCAAAGCCTTCATCGCGCGGATTGGCGGAATGACAGGTGCTGCATCGGGTCTGTACAATCGCCAGGGCATGATCGGCCGTGATGATATCCTCGTCTGCCAACTTGACCGCATTGGGGTCATAGGATGCAAACATCGCCAAAATCGCCATGCCGACACCGGCGGCGGGCAGTTGCCAGACAATTGCCTTGCCCGTCCCACCGGCATTGCGGGTATTGAAGAAATGGCGCACCAGACCACCGATGATCAGGATCAGACCAACGATCAGCCACGACTGATCATGGGAAAACAGCATCGAATAATGGTTGCTGATCATCATCAGCAACACCGGCAGCGTCAGATAGTTATTGTGCGTTGAACGCTGCTTGGCCTGAAGCCCCAGTTTGGGATCGGGTTTTTCACCGGCCATCAGGCTGGCGACAACCTTTTTCTGGTTCGGGATGATGATGCGAAACACGTTGGCTGCCATGATCGTGCCAATCATCGCACCGACATGAATAAACGCGCCACGCCCGCTAAAGACATGGGTGAACAGATAGCTCGCCACCATGATCAGGATAAACAGCGCAATCGCCAGCGTATCGGTCCGCTTGCCGATCGAACTTTTGCAGATGATGTCATAGATCACCCAGCCGGCAAACAGGCTGCCAAGCCCGATCAGGATCGCATCCATCTTGGTCAATGCCAGAACGCCCGGATCAATCAGATAGCTCTCAGCGCTCCAGTAATACATGGTCACCAAAAGCGCAAAACCGGTCAGCCAGGTGAAATAGGCTTCATATTTGAACCAGTGCAGTTCCGGCGGCATCGAACTTGGTGCGACCATCCATTTATTGACGTGATAGAACCCGCCACCATGGACCATCCAGGCTTCGCCATAGACGCCTTCATCCATGCCCGGACGTTTGCGCAAACTCAGATCCAGCCACACGAAATAGAACGAAGACCCGATCCAGGCGATGCCCGTAATCAGATGCGCCCAGCGCAGGATCAGATTGATCCAGTCCTGAAACAGAATATCCACGGTGTCTGAAACCTCCGTCTCGCCCGCCTGCGGATGATCAAGATCCGCGCCCGGGCCGCCCCTCTGACAGTTATGATTCCGGCTGCAATTTCCCCATACAATCCGGAATCATTCAAAATAATCTCTTACATTCTCCTAACATAGGCATGCGGTCGCCTCTATTATTAAGGGATCGAGCGTAATCGAAATGACTTTCAAACTATTCTTTAAAATGGCACAGTGCGGCCATGGGTTTCGACCCTAGAATAGAATATCAAACGATAATAAACGCCAAAACAACGTCATATCAGGAGCCTCCCGCGTCATGTCCGATTTTGAGGACATCCAGATTTTTGTCCGTGTTGCCGAACTGGGGAACCTGTCTGCTGCCGGTCGCGAGTTGCGTCACTCCGCAGCCGTCGTCTCGAACCGGATTGCGCGCCTTGAAGAACGTCTTGGTGTGCGGCTTCTCAATCGCACCACGCGCCGGGTCAACCTGACGACCGAGGGGGATGTTTATTACCGTCATTGCCTGCGTATCCTTAGCGAAATGCAGGAAGCCGAAAACGCCATCGCCAATCAGAAAAACACCACACGCGGTCCGGTAACGCTGACCTGCCCGGTGGCATTTGGCAATAAATATATCGCCCCGATCATTCCGAAATTCGTTGAAATGAACCCGGATGTGCAGATCCGGCTGCACCTGTCCGACCGGCTTCTCGATCTGTTGCAGGACAAGGTCGATCTTGCCATCCGCATTGCCGAACTTAAGGAAAGCTCCCTGATCGTCCGCAAACTTGCCGCCAATAGGCGCATGCTGGTGGCAAGCCCCGATTATCTGGCAAAGCACGGCACGCCGCAAATACCCGCCGACCTGATGAACCACAATTGTCTTCTGCTGCGTTTTCCGGGATCGCGGCAATATCAATGGACACTGACCGGCCCCAATAGCAATGATGCACCGGTCACACTGGCCGTATCGGGATCAATGGATTCAGATAATGGCGAAGTGCTGACCCGCTGGTGTCTTGACGGGCATGGCATTTCACTGAAATCGAACTGGGAAGTCGGCGAATATATCCGTGATGGTCGGCTTACGGTCGTATTGCCCGACTACCAACCACCGTCACATGCGGTCTATACGCTATATCCGGAAAACCGGTACCTTCCGACCCGTGTACGGGCCTTTGTCGATTTTCTGGTATCCGAATTTGGCGGCACCCCACCCTGGGAACGCTAGGTCACCAAAGCAAAACGCCCCGGCGAACTGCACGGGGCGTTTTGGCATTCAAATGGCATCCCAAAATCAGCGCTTCGCCTGATCCAGATATCCCGAAAGTACTGCGGCGACATTCAGCCCGATCACATCATGGGCATAGCCGCCTTCCATGACAAACACGGTCTTAAGGCCCAACCGCCCGATCATCTGACCGATCCGGTTGAAATCATCGGTCTGAAGTTTGAAATCACAGATCGGTTCGGCCTCGTGCGCGTCAACGCCAAGTGCGATGACCAGCGCATCGGGTTGCCAGGTAACAAGCTTTTGCATCGCCTTGGCAAAGCCCTGCCCCCACGCCCCAAAATCGCTTCCCCCGGCAAGCGGGATATTCAGGTTGGCACCCGCGCCGTCATTGCGTCCGGTTTCGTTGGCATAGCCCATAAAGAACGGGAACTGATGAGTCGGATCGGCATGGATCGAGATGGTCAGAACATCACCACGCTCGTAGAAAATATCCTGCGTGCCGTTGCCATGATGGTAATCGATATCCAGGATCGCGACCTTTTTCGCACCCTTGGTGATCATCTGCTGGGCGGCGATCGCCGAATTGTTCAGGAAGCAATATCCGCCGTAACGGTTGCCATGGGCATGATGCCCCGGCGGACGGGTCAGGGCAAAGGATGCCTCGCCATCATTCCAAGTGGCATCGGCGGCTGATGTTACGGTCTGCGCGCCCCAATAGGCCGCTTTCCAGGTGCCTTGCGTAATCGGGGTATCGCTTGAAATGGCGAATTGACCCAGACGCGCACTGATATGCTTTGGATTGCCGCCCGAAAAACCGGCCGTCGGCCAGACATAGGGAAAGGCATCGCCGGTCTTGCCGGCCCTGGTCCATTCCGACCAGGCATTTTCGATGAAATCAAGATAGTCGGGATCGTGAATGGCGCGGATCGGGTCCATCCCGTGATCGGCCGGATCAACCAGTTGCGCCTTGACCGCATGGGCCACCGCATCACGAATGATCGGAATGCGCCGGGCATTTTCAAAACAGGGCACCATGCGTCCATGATGCATTTCGCCCGCACCGTCATGGGCATCGTGGCGGGAATTGAAAAAGACGCGCATCGCCCCGTTTCCTTGTTTCAAGATAACAACAGGGTGTCACACTGACACCCTGTCTATGTGTTGCACGGTGAAAGCGGCTATTTCTTGGCGGTATAAAGCAGCTTTTCGATGGTATCGAGGAACCCGCCCAGATGCTTGCGCAGATTTTCCGACTGCTCTGCCAGACGGTCTGCCATTTCACGTGTGGTATCTGCGGCCTCGCCGGTACGTCCGGCCATGTCGGAAACAACCGTGATGTTATCGGTCACTTCCTGTGCGCCGCTTGATGCCTGTTCGACATTGCGCGTGATGTTCGATGACAGATTGGCCTGCGTTTCAACATTGCCCGAAATCGTATCGGACCGCGCGGCAAGATCATCAATCACACCGGCAATCTCGCGGATTGCTGCAACCGACTGTCCGATCGCATTCTGGATGTCCTGAACCTTTTCCTCGATGCTTTCGGTTGCCTTGCTGGTCTGGTTGGCAAGGCCCTTGACCTCGTTGGCAACCACGGCAAAGCCTTTGCCTGCTTCGCCAGCACGGGCGGCCTCGATGGTGGCATTCAGCGCCAGAAGGTTGGTCTGGGCGGCGATATCACGGATGAAGCTGACAACTTCGACAATTTCGCCGGCTGCGGCTTCAAGTTCGCCAATGCGACCGTCGGTTTCCTGGGCAAGGCCGTTGGCGCGATTGGCAATCTGAACCGACTCACGCGCCTGTTCGGAAACTTCGCGGATCGACTGGCTGAGTTCTTCGGAGGCCGCAGAAACTTCGGTCACGTTGCTTGCGGTCTGCCGCGCAGCAGCAGCCACATTGGTCGAACGGGAACTGGTTTCATGGGCGATGGTGTTGGCTTCGCCCGATGCTTCGGCCAGTGCCGATGCCGCATGGGCAATATCATCAACCGCTTCGAACGATCCGCTTTTGAATTCATCAAGAATTTCGGCAAAGCCCGACAATTTCTGTTCGATCGCAGCTGTCGCCGCGTTGATGCGCTTGGCCGAAGACAGATATTCCCCGACCAGCCCGGTTTCGACGATACGGCGATAATAACGGTTTTCTGAAACCGCCCCCATCGATGCCGCACTTTCGCGCAAGAACGCGTCATTCCGATCGATCAGACGGTTGATCGCAATAAACAGGTCGCGCATGTCGGGATGACTGTCGACATTGGTGATACGGGCTTCGTAATCACCTTCTGCCGCAGCCAGAACCACGTCCAGCGCCTTTTTGATTCCTGTTTTCGAACCACCAAATATCGCCATTGCGAACCTCGAACCTTCGATTTAGGAGTACCCAGGGCCCTGACCCTAGAGACTTTGGATGAACTGGTCATATGCCATGCCGGCATCTGACAATTTTTTGGCAAGCGCATCAGATGCGGCATTCATGCCGTCCTTCCGGTTGCTTGTACTTTCTTCGATTTTACGAAGTTCCGCATAAAGCGGAATGATCTTGGTTTTCAGAATTTCGGGATCTGCGACACGCCGGTTCGAATGATATCCGATCACCTTGTGCTGGGCATCAAAGGTCGGCGTCACATGGGCATAAACCCAGTAATGGTCGCCCTTCTTTCCCATGTTCAGCACATAGGCAAAGATCTCCTTGCCCGAACTGATCTGATCCCACAGCAGCTTGAAAACGCAGCGCGGCATGTCCGGATGACGGATCAGGGAATGCGGTTTACCAAGAACTTCCTTCTCGGTGTAATCCGACAAACGCAAAAACACTTCGTTAGCATAGGTAATATGACCCTTAAGGTCGGTCTTGCTAACAATCAGCTCTTCTGGCTTGAAATGGCGTTCCTTGCCGGATGGCTGGACGCCCGGACGCTTTTCGCTCACCTTGATACCCCGTCTTTTCTGATCCCGCCCTACAATTATGACATGCAGGCAAGTTTGACATTTCGATTATCACGTAACCATAGTTCCGCGAAGGAAAAATGTAAATTTTACATATGCTTCATAGCTGATTTACAATGATAATTTTTAGAATTCTTCTAATCGCACCGACCATTTTACCCCCTCATTTTGGGGCGAAATATTTGTAAAATTTGCAATATTTCCAATCTGGCCATCGGGTGGTTTGACTGATCCCCCGACCGGGGGATGCGCGGCCCCTGAAATTGACCTTCAATCCCCTGACAAGCATCCCGGCCCCTACAAACTTTCATCAATGACTGCCGGGTTCAGCATATCAGGAGAACCAGATGAAGAAGCTTGTCGTTTCATGCGCGCTGCTTGCCGGTTTGGCAGCATGCCAGACCACGGACAATGTCGTCCGCAACACCAATGTCAATCTGCTGTCGCTTCCCAAGCCGGAACTGGCCGTCGGTGACAGCTATGCCTATTACCGCAATGGCGACCATGAAATTGCGACCGTCACCGCCAAGGGGGATGGTGTTTACAGCTTTGAGGTAACCGAAGGCCCGGGCGCTGGTTGCAGCTATGACGGCGAAGGCTTCCTGTCGCCGGACGTCAAATGGGAAAATTGCGATGGGTCGACCGGGACACAGACCTTAACGCAGACCGGTGAAATCTGGCCGCTTAAGGTCGGAAACACCGTCTCCTATGCCGGCGAAGGCACTGATGGAAATAGGCTGACCCATCATTCTGGTTCAGACCAAGGCTGAGATATTCGGCAATTGCTTCGCCAGGTACCCAACTGTTGGCGTGAAATGAATATTCGGAGATTTCGGGGCGAATGTTTTCGATATGCATGATGATGGCATTTTGCGTCTGCAACATCCCGGCAAGACAATCCAGCCTCTCACACCACAGTTCAGGCGAAATTGCTGCCTCGTACAATTGCGGAATGAACTTGTTATATTCGTCCAGTTCTTTCGCAGACCACATAAAGCCATTATCCATATTCAACTATCTTTTTAGTCAAACACGGAAAAACACTATATATCAAGAAGTACTGAACCACCCAGATCATCGGGCGCGGGCCCGCAAGGGAAAATAAGATGACGAAAGACCTGCGAAATTTTCCATATCGCGTGGTGATACACGAAAAACATTCTGCCCAGGCGGTGCTGGACTGGCTTGATCTGAATGTGCGCAGTGACATGTGGACGATGGGAATTCGCAACATCGAACTGCCGCGCTCGGACCAATCGGCACCGTTTGTCGATATGGTGATCTATTTTTCGCGCCGTGATGACATGGACCTGTTTCGCGAACGCTGGGCAGGCAAGGCGCGCGAACATAAGGTCAAGCTTCGGGGATTGCGCGCGGCACTCTATGCGCTGATGCATCCGCACACCGAAATGGTCGCGTATGAAAAGTCCGATGACACACCGGCACGTCCCGCGCGCACCAAACCATAAACCGGATTAAAAAAGCCCCGCGCAAATCAATGCACGGGGCTTCGTCATTTAGCCAATCCGTATGGATTGGAAATCAGACTTATTTCGGCAGTTCGGCATCGATGCCCTTGATGTACCAGTCCATGCCAAGCAGCATGCCGTCATCAGCAACTTCGCCTTCTTTCACACGCAGCTCGCCAGCCTGGTCATAGATCGGGCCGGTGAACGGGTGGAATTCGCCCGATGCGATTTTGGCAGCAGTTTCTTCTGCCAGTGCTTTCACATCGTCAGGCATGTTGGTGTAGGGTGCCAGTTCGACCATGCCGGTATTGATACCGCCCCAGGTGTCCATCGACTCCCAGGTGCCATCAGCAACGGCTTTGGCGCGTGCGACATAGTAGCTGTCCCAGTTATCAACAATCGCGGTCAGCTGTGCCTTCGGTGCGAACTTGATCATGTCAGAAGCCTGACCGAAACCAAGTACGCCGCGGTTTTCAGCAACCTGAAGCGGTGCCGGGCTGTCGGTGTGCTGAACCATGATGTCTGCACCCTGGTCAATCAGCGCCTTGGCAGCATCGCCTTCCTTGCCCGGATCATACCAGGTGTTTGCCCAGACGATTTTCACTTTGACGTCCGGGTTGACCGACCATGCGCCCATCATGAAGGAGTTGATGCCACGAACAACTTCCGGAATCGGGAAAGAGCCCACATAACCAACGATGTTCGACTTGGTCATTTTACCGGCGATCACACCAGCAACATAACGGCCTTCATAGAAACGTGCGGCATAGGTCGACAGGTTGTCGGCGCGCTTGTAGCCGGTAGCATGTTCGAACTTCACATTCGGGAACTGCTTGGCAACTTTTTCGGTCGGATTCATGTAACCGAACGAGGTTGTGAAGATCAGGTTGTGGCCGGTCTGGGCCATCTGACGGATCACACGTTCGGCGTCCGCACCTTCCGGAACGCTTTCGACATAGCTGGTTTCTGCACCGAGTTCGGCTTCGATGGCCTGACGACCGATGTCATGGCGATAGGACCAGCCATGGTCACCAATCGGACCAACATAAACAAAACCGACTTTGACGTCTTCAGCCTGGGCTGCACCCATGCCGGTTGCAAGCGCACCAACGGCTGCAACAGCGGCAATCGTGCGCTTCATGAAACTTGCATTCATTCGTTAGGTCTCCCTGTTAATCAGCAGATCAGGATTTAAACACAATCCACTAAGCAATCAATGACACGTTCACACCGAAACCAAGACTCAGTCAAACCGATCACACTTTTCGCCAGATCCCCCGATCAGCTTGTGTGAGTTTTGGTCCGGTATGAGCTTTTCCTCCCGACAGGCCGGAACGTCATTTGACGCGTTCCGGTCCAGCAAGCAGACCGGCCCTTATTGGGCCGGTCGGAACGCCTGACCAATACAGGCAGGCGCATTCAGTCTGATTTTCGCACGGTCGCTGGAAATAATCACCAGCACAATCACGGTCGCCAGATACGGCAGCATCGACATGAACTGGCTGGGCACATGAATGCCGGCCCCTTGGGCATGAAGCTGCATGACCGAAATCAGGCCGAACATATATGCCCCTGCCAGCAAACGGCCAGGACGCCAGGTCGCAAACACCACCAGCGCCAGCGCAATCCAGCCACGACCAGCAGTCATGTTTTCCGCCCACATCGGCGTATAGGACAGTGAAAGGTACGCCCCGCCAAGACCGGCCATAGCCCCGCCAAACATGGTGGCAAGATAGCGGATCTTGATCACGGAATAGCCGATGGCATGGGCTGAATGATGCGAATCCCCAACTGCCTTAAGCACAAGACCCGCCCGCGATTTTGCCAGGAACCAGCCAACTCCGATCACAACGGCAATCGAAAGATAAACCAGGAAATCCTGCCCGAACAGAATCGGACCAATCACCGGAATGGCACTGATGCCCGGGATCGAAAGGGCCGGCAGCGGATCAATCGCAAAGCCGACAAACTTCGAACCGACAAGGGCCGAAAACCCGATCCCGAAAATGGTCAGCGCCAAGCCTGTCGCCACCTGATTGGCCATCAGGCTCAGGGTCAGAAACGCAAAGATCAGCGACATCAGAACGCCTGCCACAACCGCGGCCAGAATGCCAAGAATGGCCGATCCACTTGATGCGGTCACCGCAAAACCGGCAATCGCACCGACCAGCATCATGCCTTCGACACCAAGGTTCAGAACCCCGGACTTCTCGGTCACCAGCTCGCCCGATGCCGCCAGCAAAAGCGGCGTCGATGCGGTAATCACGGTCAGGATAAAGGGTACAAGCCATTCCATTATGCGGTTCTCCCTTTGGCCGCGATTGAACCGAAACGAATGCGATATTTGGTCAGAACGTCACAGGCCAGCAGGAAGAACAGCAAGATCCCCTGAAACAGTCCCGTTACCGCATTGGGCAGACCAAGCGTGATCTGGGCAAGCTCGCCCCCCAGATAGGTCAGCGCCATGATCAGACCGCCAAACAAAATGCCGACCGGATGCAACCGCCCAAGGAAGGCCACAATAATCGCGGTAAAGCCGTAACCGGGCGATATTTGCGGCTGCAACTGGCCGATCGGACCCGATACTTCGAACAGACCGGCAAGACCGGCAAGCGCCCCACCCAGAAGCAGGGTGAACCACACCATACGTTTCTGGCGGAAACCGACGTGGCGGGCGGCCTGCGGCGCCTTGCCGACAACGCGCAACTGGAAACCGATCACGGATTTTGACAGCAACAACCAGCCGGCAATCACCACAAAGACGGCAATGGCCGTGCCAAGGTGCACACGCGTGCCGTCATAAATGATCGGCAGCAACCCGGCATCCGGGAACGGACGCGATTCCGGGAAGTTGAACCCTTCGGGGTTACGCCACGGGCCATGCACCAGGAAGCTTAAGAACAGTGTTGCCACATAGGTCAGCATCAAACTGGTCAGGATTTCGTTGGCATTGAATTTGGTGCGCAGCAAGGCCGGGATCGATGCCCAGAACGCCCCGCCAATCGCGCCCAGCACAAACATCGCCGGCAGCAAAAGTGCGCTTTCGCTGTCATGGAAATAAAGCGCCATACCACCGCCGAAAATCGCCCCCATGGTCAGCTGGCCTTCGGCCCCGATATTCCAGACATTGGCCCGGAACCCCATGGCAAGACCGACCGCAATGATGACAAGCGGGGTGGCCTTCACAAACAGCTCGGAAATGCCATAGCTGTTATTGATCGGCAGAATGAAGAAGGTGTAAAGCGCATCAAACGGGTTCTTGCCCATAAAGGCAAAGATGATCCCGCCGACCACCAGCGTCATGAAAATTGCCAGAACCGGCGACAGATAAACCATCGCCTGGGAATGCTGGCGACGGGGTTCAAGCCTGACCAACGCGACCTCCTGTTTCTTCCATGTCGTTCGCCGGGGTCGCGTTGCCTTCAAGATCATGAAGGCCCCCCATCAACAAACCGATCTCTTCAATACTGACATCGGCCATCGGACGCGGTTTGGACATTTTGCCTTCCGACATCACCACAACCGAATCACAAATGGCAAAAATCTCGTCCAGGTCCTGTGAAATCACCAGAACCGCCGTGCCCTTGGCCGCAAGATCAAGCAAGGCCTGATGAATGGCACTGGCGGCACCGGCATCCACACCCCAGGTCGGCTGCGAAATCACCAGCACACCCGGATCCTGAAGGATTTCACGCCCGACAATGAATTTCTGAAGGTTGCCGCCCGAAAGCGATCCGGCCTCAGCCCCTGCCCCGGTCGTGCGCACATCAAATGTCTTGATGATGTTATCGGCAAAGGACCTTGTCGGGACTTCGCGGATCAAACCGCGCGCGGCAAGCGCCATGCGTCGAAACGCCGTCAGGAACCCGTTTTCCGACAGGCTCATATCGGGCACAGCACCATGGCCGTTGCGTTCTTCGGGCACAAAGGCCGCCCCAAGACGACGACGGCGACGCGGGCCGAAATGGGCCACCGATTTGCCATCGATCTTGATGCTGTCGGGGGCTGCTTCATGCTCGGTCTCGCCGGCAAGTGCCTGGAACAGTTCGTTCTGACCGTTCCCGGCAACGCCGGCAACGCCCATGATCTCGCCACCGCGGACCTTGAGATTGATGTTCTTAAGGTGAGTGCCAAACTGCTCGTCACTGATCAGCGACAGGTCGGTAACGTCAAGGCGCACATCGCCAAATTCACGCTGCTTGCCCCGATCCGGCGCGGTCAGTTTCTGGCCGATCATCATTTCGGCCATGGATTTTGCGGTTTCCTCGCGCGGGTCACAGCCGCCAACCACCTTGCCACCGCGCAGGACGGTCGCGCGCTGACACAGCGCTTTGACCTCGTGCAGCTTGTGGCTGATATAAAGGATCGCACAACCTTCATCGGCCAGACGACGGAGCGTCTCAAACAGCTTTTCGACTTCTTGCGGTGTCAGGACCGAGGTCGGCTCATCAAGAATAAGCAGCTTGGGGTTCTGCAACAGGCACCGCACAATCTCGATGCGCTGACGTTCGCCAACCGAAAGCGTATAGACATGGCGATCCGGATCAAGCGGCAGGCCATAGGTCTTTTCGACTTCGATCACTTTCTGGCGCAGGACGGCCATATCGCGCACATCATTCATGGCAAGCGCGATATTTTCCAGAACCGTCATGGTTTCAAACAGCGAGAAATGCTGGAACACCAGACCAACACCCATTTCGCGCGCGTCATGCGGGCTATGGATGGTTACCGGTTTGCCTTCCCAGATCAGGTCACCCTGATCGGCCTGAAGCACACCATAAATGATCTTCACAAGCGTACTTTTGCCTGCGCCGTTTTCCCCGAGCAGTGCATGGATTTCGCCAGGCTCGATACGGAAACTGATATCGTCATTGGCCAGACAGCCCGGAAAGGCCTTGGTCACGCCGCGCACTTCCAACTGCGCAGGTGCATTCCCCTTCATTGCTTCTGCCCCGGCATCACCGGTCATTGACGTCACTGTTGCCACCCCTATTTAGCGATATGATTTACAAGGCCCCGGCGGTTTTACCGCATAACGGTTTGCAATCAAACGGTCTCAATATTCGATCTTGTCGGTTTTGGCATCCCACGCGGCAAATACTTCGCGCGCTTCGGGCAAATCGACATGGACAATCGGCAAGGAACGATCATGGATCGGCTTTGCCACTTCATCATACAGGAACTGATCATCAAAACCGATGGCAGCAGCATCCTCGCGGCCATTGGCATAATAGATCTTGTCAAGACGGGCCCAATAGATCGCCGAAAGACACATCGGGCAGGGTTCGCAACTGGTATAGATTTCACAACCCGACAGATTGAAAGTCCCCAGCTTGGCACAGGCCGCACGAATGGCGCTGACCTCTGCATGGGCAGTCGGATCATTGTTGGAGGTCACATTGTTCCACCCTTCTGCAATCACTTCGCCATTGCGAACAATGATTGCGCCGAACGGACCACCGCATCCCTCTTCCATTTTTTGCCGCGACAAATCCACGGCGTGGCGCATATGGCCTTTGGCGTCACACACAGCCAAAATCTCCTTTACGAAACCCCTGATCTGGTCCCCAGATCACCTGACTGGGCCGTCATTTCGCGGCCCTTTATCATTAAAAAGTCCTTCAATGAAGGCTTTATAATCGCACGACCCCGTCTGACGCGGTTTTGGTCGTCTGATTTTGTGCCATCTGTGCTTCGCGCACGGACAACAATTGCGCGGCAACCGATGCCGCAATCACCACCGGCTGTTTTCCGGTAATGCCTTGAATCCCAATCGGGCATGTCAAACGGCTGATCTCAACCGCGCCCAACCCCCGATCAGAAAGCCGTCGAATGAAACGTGCCCGTTTGGTTTGGCTGCCAATCATGCCGACAAAACCAAGGTCATCGCGCATGATCGCGGCCCGGCAAATGTCAAAATCCAGCGCATGGTTATGGGTCAGGATCAAAACATGGGCACCAGACGGGATGTCGGACACCTCCAACTCTGGTCTATCACTTTGAATGATATGAAGTTTTTTGCTTTCTGGCAGATCAAGATACGCATCACGCGAATCGACCAGATGCACATCAAACGGCAAGGGTGCCATGGCCTGTACGATTGCCTTGCCAACATGGCCGGCCCCGAAAATCCACATCGGTGTAAGCGCTTCATCAAGGCGCAAACACAGCATATCCAGACCATTGATTGCCATGATCCCGCCGCGTGCTGTGCCAAATCCGGATGCCAGCATCGTGGCATTCGTCGTGTCCGCCCCCACCAACTCGGTGCGGCCCTGACCGCCATCGACCGGCAACATCACCCAGCGCCCGGATTGTGAAACAGGGCGCGCAACAATATCGGTCAATACTGTTCTCAGATCGGCGCGATCGCCATCACTTAACAGATGGAAACCAACTTCGACCGAACCGCCGCAACACTGGCCCAAACCCGGCCCCAGCGGAAAGCGTTTGATCCCGGCAACAGGCATGTTCGCAACATCGCTTTCCAGCACGCCGCGTACCTGCAAGGTCACCTGATGTTCAAGATTACCGCCGCCAATCGTGCCCGCTATTTTGCCAGACGTAATCAGCATGAATGCCCCGACCTCGCGCGGGGTCGATCCCTTGATCGCCGCCACCGACACCAGCACCACCGCATCGGATCCGGACAGAACACTGATATGATCACGCAAGGAAAGGGTCATGGCTTCATTCCCCTGCGACCGAAACCGGCTGCCCGGCCTGTTCGATCATGCGTTTGGCAACATCGGCCACCGCATAAAGAACCGCCTCGGGCGTTGCCGGGGTATCAAGGTTTGGCACCACCTTGTGATCGGCAACCGATGCCACCGCATCGGCAATCGCACGGTGCACCGAAATTGCCAGCATCAAGGGCGGCTCGCCCACGGCCTTGGACCGATGAATGGTTTTTTCCACGTTTCGTCCGGACGACCACAATTCCATTCGGAAATCTTCCGGACGATCCGAACAGGCCGGGATTTTATAGGTCGATGGCGCGTGGGTCCGCAGGTTGCCCTTGTCATCCCACCATAATTCTTCGGAAGTCAGCCATCCCATGCCCTGAATGAAACCGCCTTCGATCTGACCACGGTCAATCGCCGGATTAAGCGACCGCCCGACATCATGGATGATATCGACCCGCGTCACCTTGTATTCACCGGTCAGGGTATCAATCAGAACTTCTGAACAGGCCATGCCATAGGCAAAGTAATAGAACGGCCGACCCGACGCGGTTTCGCGGTCATAATGGATTTTCGGTGTCGCGTAATAGCCGGTCGCCGACAGTGACACACGCGCCAGATACGCCTGCTTGATCAGATCGGCAAAGGCAAGCTCCGCCACATCCCCGACAATGATTTTGCCCGGTACAAAGCGCACGGCACTTTCCGCAACACCGTATTTTTCCGCCGCAAAGGCAATCAGGCGGTTCTTGATCGTCATCGCCGCATCACGCGCAGCCATACCGTTCATATCCGCCCCGCTTGATGCCGCGGTTGCCGATGTATTGGGAACCTTGCCGGTATTGGTTGCAGTGATCTTGATCTGATCCAGATCGATCTGGAATTCTTCGGCAACGACCTGGGCCACCTTGATGAAAAGCCCCTGCCCCATTTCCGTGCCACCATGGTTCAGATGCACAGAACCATCTTGATAAATATGGATCAGCGCGCCCGCCTGGTTAAGGAAGGTGGTGGTAAAGGAAATGCCGAACTTCACCGGCGTCAGGGACAGGCCCTTTTTCAGAACCGGGCTTTCGGCATTGAATGCTTCGATCTCGGCGCGGCGCTTGCGATAATCACTGGCTTTAAGGATGTCGTCGGTCAGTTCCGGCAGAACATTGTCTTCGACCACCATATGATATGGCGTCGTATTGCGATCCTTGGTGCCGTAATAGTTGGCAATGCGCACATCCATCGGATCGCGCCCGATGGTCATGGCGATTTCATCAATGATGCGCTCGATTGCCACCATCCCCTGCGGCCCGCCAAACCCGCGGAATGCGGTATTGGACACAAGGTTGGTTTTGCAGCGATATGATCTGATTTCAACATCGCCAAGGTAATAGGCATTGTCGGTATGGAACATCGCGCGGTCGGCAATCGCAGCAGACAAATCGGCGGAAAACCCGCAATTGGCCGCGTATTGAAGATCAAGGCCGCAAATCCGCCCGTCATCATCAAAGCCGACGTCATAATCAACGATAAAGTCATGGCGCTTGCCGGTCATGACCATGTCATCATCACGGTCCAGACGGAATTTGGCCGGACGTCCGGTTTTCACCGCCACAATGGCGGCCAGTGCCGCCCATTGTGATGCCTGCGTTTCCTTGCCGCCAAAACCGCCGCCCATACGGCGGACCTCGACCGTCACCGCATTTGCCGGACGGCCAAGGACATTGGCGATATTGTGCTGGACCTCGGATGGATGCTGGGTCGAACAATGCAAAAGAACATCGCCATCCTCCTGCGGGATGGCAAAGGTGATCTGACCTTCGAGGTAAAAGTGATCCTGCCCGCCAATTTCCATCCGCCCGGCACGACGATTTTTGGCCTTGGCCAGGGCCGATTTGGCATCACCCTGTTTCATCACATGTGGCGGGGCGACGAATTGCTGCTTTTCCAGTGCATCTTCAATCGACAGAACTGCTGGCAGTTCTTCATATTCGATTTCCGCAAGCTTGGCGGCCGCGCGGGCCTGTGCACGGGTTTCGGCCGCGACGCAAAATACCGGCTGCCCATAGAACTGCACGATACCATCGGGCAAAACCGGATCATCATGGGTGTGGGCGGGTGACACGTCATTGACACCAGGCACATCATCCGCGGTCAGAACGCAAACCACACCGGGGGCGGACCGGACCTTGGACAGATCCATCTTCCTGATCTTGCCATGCGCAATCGTTGCCGCACCCGGGGCCAGATGAAGCGTGCCATATGGTTCGATAATGTCATCGATATAGACCGCTTCGCCCGCCACATGTTTCGGGCCGCTATCATGTTTGGAACTGGACCGCACCCCACCCGAAAGACCGGCGGTCGGGGCGATCACTTCATCGGTTTCGGTTTGGCTGATCTGATCAGACATGGGCTGCCTCCTTGCCGACAAGGCGGGTGGCAATTTCGGGTGCGTTGGTTTCGATAAACAGCTTGGTCAACAAGTTCTGGGCCACCAGCATGCGGTATTCCTTTGATGCCCGCATATCGGTCATCGGTGCGAAATCCTTGGCCAGTGCCAGTTGGGCCGCATTCAGGCTGGCTTCATTCCAGTCCTTGCCGATCATGGCCGCTTCGCATTTGGCAGCCCGCATCGGGGTGCCGGCCATGCCACCAAACGCCGCACGGAATTCCACTACCTTGCCCTCAACGACCTTGATCGCAAAGGCGCCAAGCACCGCGGTAATGTCCTGATCAAACCGTTTGGAAATCTTGTAGGCCTTGAACACCACACCTTTGGCCGGTTTGGGCACGATCACGCTTTGCACAAACTCGCCCGGATGACGGTCCTGTTTGCCATAGGTCACAAAGAAATCTTCAAGGGCGACTTCGCGTCTTACATCACCCATGCGCAAAACAATCTTGGCCCCCAGCGCAATCAGGGCAGGTGGTGTGTCACCAATTGGCGATCCATTGGCAATATTGCCCCCCACGGTTCCGGCATTGCGAATTTGCCGCGAACCGATCCGGCGTACCAACTCCCCGACATCAGCAGCAACCCGACCAAGCGCATCATGGGCGCGGCTATAGGTCACACCAGCCCCGATGATCAGGGCATCTTCGGTTTCGCTGACCGATTTCAGGTCTGCGACATCGCCAATATAAATGATCGGATCGAGACGTTTGAGCATCTTGGTCACCCAAAGTCCGACATCCGTCCCCCCGGCCAGAACCGTGGCATCGGGATGCTGGACCAGAAGTGCGGCAAGTTCATCAGATGTTTGCGGCGCGTAATAGCGCCCTGCGGGATGTTCAAGCGCCAGCGTACCCGCACCATCAACCATCGCACTCAGACGGGCCGCAATGTCCGAACGACGCTTTTGCTCTGCCGCGTCGTTGGCAGCAACCCCGCCAGCCTTGCGGGCGGCCTCGATGATCGGGCCATAGCCTGTGCACCGGCAAAGGTTCCCCGCCAGCGCATCATTGATCGCACCGCGGTCATCTTCACCACCATCAAGCCAAAGCTGATAAAGGCTCATGACAAAGCCCGGCGTGCAGAACCCGCATTGCGATCCATGGGTATCGACCATCGCCTGCTGTACGGGATGAAGGGTGCCGTCACTTGATTTAAGATGCTCGACCGTCAAAAGCTGCTTGCCGTCCAAGGTCGGCACAAACTGGATACAGGCATTGACCGTACGATACGCCATGCCGCCCTTGCCATCCGGCTCCCCCAGAACGACGGTACAGGCACCGCAATCGCCTTCGGCACAGCCTTCCTTGGTGCCGGACTTGCGTTCGGACAGACGCAGATATTCAAGCACGGTCATCTGCGGATCAACATCACGCAGGCTGCGTTCCTCATTGCCCAGAAGAAAACGGATATCAGAACGGAAAGAACCGGTCGCGTGCGCCATGATCAACCTCAGCTTCCGCGATAGGTGGAATAGCCGAACGGCGACAGCAACAGCGGCACATGATAATGCGCCTGCCCGTCAGAAATACCGAACCGGATGACAACCTGATCAAGGAATTTGGGATCGGGAAGATTTTCCCCGCACGCATCAAAATACGCCCCGGCATGGAACACCAGTTGATATTCACCGGGTTTGAAAGAGGCACCTTCAAGCATCGGCGCATCGGTGCGGCCATCGGCATTGGTCACGGCCTCGGCAACCAGATCATCATGACCATTGCCATAGCGGTGCAGCTCAATGCGGATTCCAGCAGCCGGGCAGCCTTTTGCCGTATCCAGTACATGGGTAGTCAGTCGTCCCATGCCGGGCCTCCTCTCTCTTATTCTTACTTTTGTGGTCGGTCGCTTCTCCCGTGTTCGACATTCTTTTTGGGGCGGGCCCTTTGGTTTTGTGTCGAACTTTATAGCGCTTCAAAAGGGTCGCATTCCGCCTGCCCTCGGGAAAGAGGGGATAAAGTGAAACTATATCAATAATTCTTTGAAAAACGAATGTATCAGTTTAAGGCACTATAACATGCAACCGTGGCAAAAAGCCTTGGAAGACCGCGTAAAACGTGGCCCTACTTACCTTCCGTCCAGGAACATTATCAAAACCGTCTTGATAGTGCGGCACTTATCAGGTCCGGCAGGCACGGGTTTATCCCTTGCTGCACCGCGACCTATGGTTAATTGTAACCACAAAGATGCTACACCAAACGGTCCCCACAACAAAGCCGGGCGTTAGGCACAGGACCGATTAGAATTCAGGAGAAGGCCCAGATGAACGACCAGACATATGCGCGCGACTTGATCGGATATGGCGAAAACCCGCCCAAGGCCAATTGGCCCAATGGCGCACGCGTGGCTGTTCAGTTTGTCCTGAATTACGAAGAAGGCGGTGAAAACTGCATCCTGCATGGTGACCGCGCGTCCGAGGCGTTCCTGTCTGAAATCGTCGGTGCCGACATGCGCGAAGGTGTGCGTCATATGAGCATGGAGTCGATTTACGAGTACGGCTCGCGCGTTGGTGTGTGGCGCATCCTGAACCTGTTTCGCGAACGCCAGATCCCGATCACCATCTTTGCCGTCGCCATGGCCCTTGCCCGCCATCCAAAAGTTGGCGAAGTCGCGATGAAGGATGGACACGAGATTTGCTCGCACGGCTATCGCTGGATTGACTATCAATATGTGCCCGAAGATATCGAACGCGAACATCTTCACAAGGCGATTGATATCATCAAGGACGTTACCGGCGAACGTCCGCTTGGCTGGTACACCGGCCGCACCAGCCCAAATACCCGCCGCCTGGTCAATGAGGAAGGCGGCTTCCTCTATGACGCTGATGACTATAGTGACGAACTTCCGTTCTGGAGCACCCAGACAGAAAAGCCGCATCTGATCGTGCCCTATACCCTTGATGCCAACGACATGCGTTTTGCCGCCCTTCAGGGTTTCAATTCCGGCGAACAGTATTTCCAGTATCTCAAGGACAGCTTCGACACCCTCTACGAAGAAGGCGCACATACCCCGCGCATGCTGTCACTTGGTCTGCATTGCCGACTGGTCGGGCGTCCGGGCCGCTTTGCAGCACTGAAACGTTTCGTCGATTACGTCCAAAGCCACGATGACGTCTGGTTTGCCCGCCGGATCGATATCGCCCGCCACTGGCGCGAACATCATCCGTTCGCTGGCTGAGACAGACGCAGGAACACCAATATCATGACAGAATCCACCAAATCCCTGTTTGAAACCCGCCCGCCCAGCACATTGGCCAAAAGCGCCTTTGTCTCGCTGTATGGCGGGGTTTACGAACATTCGCCCTGGATCGCCGAACAACTTTATGATCGCGGCATCACCGATGCCCATAACACGCCGGCGGCCTTGGCCGATGCGATGGCGGCCATTGTCAACGGGGCGGTTGATGCCGACAAGCTGGCACTTTTGCGCGCCCATCCCGACCTTGCCGGGAAACTGGCCCTTGCCGATCTGACGACCTCGTCCCAGAACGAACAGATGGGGGCGGGTCTTGATCAATGCAGCGCCGATGAGTTGGCCCGCTTTACCGAACTCAATGACCTTTACAAACAGAAGTTCGGTTTTCCGTTTATCTTTGCGGTCAAGGGGTTCCATCGCACCGATATTCTTGCCGCCTTTGAACGGCGGGTGAAAAACGACGTCGAAACCGAATTTAACGAGGCGATCAATCAGGTCCATCGCATTGCAAAATTGCGGCTGGAAGCGCTGTAAACCGGGCGTCTGGCCAACCGGATTGATCACCGAATAATAAACGACCATTTCAGGATTTTACGACCATGAGCCATCAGGAAAATCACGACGCACCGGAATTTACCCGGAAGTTTGTCAACCTTGCCGATGAACGTCTTGGCGCAGAGGCCATTTTTGCGACAGATGATTTCTTTGCCGACAAACAGCGGATGCTGCAAACCGGTGACGCCGTGTTCTATCCGGATCGCTATGACGATCATGGCAAATGGATGGATGGCTGGGAAAGCCGCCGCAAACGGGTCGAAGGCCATGATTACTGCGTCGTCCGCCTGGCGACTTCGGGGCGGATTTACGGTGTTGATATCGACACCAGCCACTTTACCGGCAACTTCCCGCCAGCCGCTTCGCTTGAAGGCTGCTATTGCCCGAATGGCGATCCGGCCGATGATGCCAAATGGGATGAAATCGTTGCCCCCATGGGCCTTGGTGCCAGTGCCCATCACTTTGCCGACGTGACATCGGACGCCATTTATACCCACGTTCGCCTGCATATTTACCCTGATGGCGGTGTTGCCCGCCTGCGTGTCTATGGTCGCCCGAACCGCGACTGGACGGAAATGGCCGCCAAGGGCGAACAGGTCGACCTTGCGGCCATGATCAATGGCGGCGTGGTTGTTGGCTGGTCCGATGCCCATTACGGCAACCCGAACGCCATTCTGGCACCGGGCCGCGGGGTCAATATGGGGGATGGCTGGGAAACCCGTCGTCGCCGCGAACCGGGCAATGAATGGCTGATCGTCGAACTTGGCCACCCCGGCGAGATCGAAAAAATCATCGTTGATACCTGCCACTTCAAGGGCAACTACCCGGACCGCGTTTCGATCCAGGGGGCCTATGTGGACGGTGAAAAGGACAAATCGCTGCGCGCACGGTCCATGTTCTGGTCAACCATCCTGCCCGAAAGCAAAATGCAGGCTGATCACATCCACGAATTCGACGCATCGGCCCTGACCGTCAATGGGCCGGTCACACATTTGCGGGTTAATTCGATCCCGGATGGCGGCATCAGCCGTCTGCGCATCCTTGGCAAACCGGCCACCAGATAAACCGCCACCAACCAAAAGGATTGTGCAGGTATGAAGCTTCCGGTCGAACACCTGACCCAAGATGCCTTCGCCCCGTTTGGCGAAGTCATTTCGATCGCCACCGCGCGCGACAGCTACAAGATCAATCAGGGCACCACCACCCGGTTTCACGACATCTCGCGCGTTGATGTCGCTGACGAAGGCGGGGCTCCGATCATCAGCATCTTTCGCGGCACACCGCGGCCAAAACCGATTGAAATCACGATGATGGAACGTCATCCACTGGGTTCGCAGGCCTTCATGCCTCTGTCGGGGCAGAAATTCCTGATCGTCGTGGCATCAGGTACGGATGATCCGGCCCCGGAAAACCTGCGCGCCTTCCTTTCGGACGGAACGCAGGGGGTGACCTATGCCAAGAATGTCTGGCATCACCCGCTTCTGGTGCTGGAAGAAGACAGCGATTTTCTGATCGTGGATCGTTCGGGTCCGGGCAACAACCTTAATGAAGTTGACCTGCCCCTGGTCGATGGCGACGTCATCACACTGGACTGGGCTTAACCCCTACCATCACCATTCCGGCTGATCAGACCCAACTCACGCAGGTAGCGGTGCAAATCCTCGCTGCTTCCTGCAACATATTCCACCCCGGCATCGCGCAGGATACCTTCGTCCCCGGCATTGCGATGCGCCCCGCCAAGAAACCCGACACACCGCATCCCCGCCGCACCGGCTGCAACCACCCCGGACGGGCTGTCTTCGATCACAAGGCAGCTTTCCGGCTCCCATCCGCAAGTTTTCGCAGCAAGCAGGAAAACATCCGGCGCGGGCTTGCCCCGTGTCACTTGTTGGGCTGAGAAAATGCGTCCTTCAAAGAATTCGGACAGTCCGGTTATCGAAAGACACTGATCAAGCCGCGCCAAGTCACTCCCCGAAGCCAGGGCAAAAGGCACAGTCAGGCACCCAAGCAGCTCAGCCATCCCGGCAATGGCCCGCAGATCGGTTGCAAACAGGCGCGCCAGTTCGGCCTCGCACTGTTGCTGATAGGCAGCCGGGTCAATATCGGTGCCAAATCGCGCATTCAGCCCGGCCACCATCTCGCGATAGGCAACACCACCGAATGTGCGTGCAAGTTCTGCAGCCCCCAGGCTAATGCCATATTCGGGCAGCATCCTTTCATCGACCGCAAAAGACAGAATTTCGCTGTCGATCAGGACACCGTCGCAATCAAAGATGATATGCCGGGTCATTGCGCGGGCTGGATGTTGCCACCGCTATTAAGATCAAGCGCCAGAAGGCGCTTCTGAATGGTTTGCGACAGAACCGGGCCCGCCCCGGCCTGCAATGCACGCTGATAGGCCGCACGCGCCATATCGGTTTTCCCCATCGCCAGGGCATTGTCGGCGAAATGGGCAATATGTTCTGCGGTCGGCATTGCCTTGTTGACCCGAATGAAAACTTCCTCGGCCTCGGCATAGCGCCCCTGGCGGTACAAAATCAGCCCATAGGTATCAAGTGCCCCGGGATCATCGGGCGCCACCGCAAGCGCCTGTTTGGAAAGTCTTTCCGCCTCATCAAGGTTTTCGCCGCGCACCGCATAATGATAGGCAAGCCAGTTGGCGGCCCCCATATTGCCCTGACCTGCCGCCTGATAGGCCTCGGCCGTCATGGTATCGCCATAGGATTTGATCACGCTTTCAATGGCAGCCTGATCAAGACCATCGACCCATGTCAGCCCGACCCGCACCGCCTTGCAGCCTTGTGCATTGGCCTGGCTGCACATGGCAACCGCCTCTTCGACGGCGCCCATGACGGTGGCCTTCGGACCGGCGGCATATTCCTTGCCCGTCTCGTCGCGCGCCATCGCCTTGAAATCGATCATCGCCCGGTAACGGTCATCAAGCTTTGCCTCGGTGGGGGCTGCAAACATATCCTGCGGTTCCCAGTTCGGACTGGTATCCCCGCAGGCCGCAACGGCCAGAACCATTCCAAGCCCGATAACGGAACGCAAAGGTGCAAATTCAAACTGGCGGCGCATAAACAAGACGGTCATTCCCCATGTTCGAGCAAAAGAGCCGGAAGCATCATAACCCAATTGCGTAATTGCAGGGTTAACATCCTGATCACAGACGAAAAAGCCGCCGGGATCCGTGATCTCCGGCGGCTTTAACATGCTGGCGTAAAACGCCAATATCAGGGCAACACAGCCTGCGGCTTAGGCGCGGCGTTCTGCGATCATCTTTTTGATTTCGGTGATCGCAAGCGCCGGATTCAGGCCTTTCGGGCAGGTGTTGGTGCAGTTCATGATCGTGTGGCAACGATACAGGCGGAACGGATCTTCGAGTGCATCGAGACGTTCACCGGTATATTCGTCACGCGAGTCTGCCAACCAGCGATATGCCTGAAGCAGAACAGCCGGGCCGAGGTAACGGTCGGAGTTCCACCAGTAGGACGGGCACGCGGTAGAGCAGGAGAAGCACAGAATGCATTCCCAAAGACCATCAAGCTTCGCACGTTCTTCACGCGACTGAAGACGTTCGCCATCCGGCGGGGTCGGGCTGTCAGCTTTAAGCCACGGCTCGATCGAAGCAAGCTGTGCATAAGGCTGCGACAGATCAGGCACCAGATCCTTGACCACCGGCATATGCGGCAGCGGATAGATCTTTACTTCGCCCTTGATGTCTTCGATCGGCTTCAAGCACGCAAGCGTGTTACGGCCATCGATATTCATCGCGCACGAACCGCAAATGCCTTCGCGGCATGAACGGCGGAAAGTCAGGGTCGCGTCGATCTCGTTCTTGATCTTGATCAGCGCGTCCAGAACCATCGGACCACATTTGTCGAGATCGATATCGTAGGTATCCGTACGCGGGTTATCGCCGCTATCGGGATCATAACGATAGATCTTGAACGAACGGACATTCTTCGCGTCAGCCGGAGCAGAGAACGACTTGCCCTCTTTCACGACCGAATTGGCGGGAAGATTGAATTCTACCATCTCTCAAATCCTCTCTTGCCGCGCCTTAATAGACGCGCTCTTTCGGCTCGATATACGACACTTCGTCGGTCAGGGTGAAGGTATTGACCGGACGATAGGTCAGATCAACGCCATAGCCCTTCTCGGTGTCGACCTTGGCGATCGTGTGCTTCATCCAGACTTCGTCATCACGCTTCGGATAATCTTCGTGGGCATGTGCACCACGCGATTCATGACGCGCTTCTGCCGAATTCATGGTTGCTGCGGCACAGGTCATGAGGTTCTCAAGCTCGAGAGTCTCGACCAGGTCCGAGTTCCAGATGAGGGAGCGATCCGAAACGCCGACGTCGGGAAGCGTCTTTGCGGTTTCGGCCAATTTGCCAACGCCTTCCTTGAGGATTTCCGAGGTCCGGAACACGCCGCAGTTGCCCTGCATGACGCGCTGCATTTCCAGTCGGATATCCGCAGTCGGACGCGAACCCTTTGCCCAGCGCAGACGGTCGAAACGTGCAATCGCTTCGTCGCCATCGTTGGTTTTGAGTTCCTTGAACGATGCTTTGCTGTCGACCACTTCGGCGGCATGAAGACCACATGCACGGCCAAACACAACAAGGTCGAGCAACGAGTTGGTGCCCAGACGGTTTGCACCGTGGACCGACACGCAAGCTGCTTCACCCGCCGCCATCAGGCCCGGAACGATTGCGTTCGGATCATCAGCGGTCGGACGCAGAACTTCGCCCTTATAGTTGGTCGGAATACCGCCCATGTTGTAATGGACCGTCGGAAGAACCGGGATCGGCTCCTTGGTCGCATCAACACCGGCAAAGATTTTTGCGGTTTCGGTAATACCCGGCAGACGTTCCCAAAGTACTTCCGAACCAAGATGTTCAAGATGCAGGTGGATATATTCGCCATGTTCGCCAACGCCGCGACCATCACGGATTTCCTGTGCCATGCCGCGCGACACAACGTCACGCGATGCAAGGTCCTTAACGGTCGGCGCATAACGTTCCATGAAACGTTCGCCTTCGGAGTTGGTCAGGTAACCACCTTCACCACGGGCACCTTCGGTGATCAGGCAGCCCGAACCGTAAATGCCGGTCGGGTGGAACTGAACGAATTCCATGTCCTGAAGACCAAGACCCGCACGGGCCACCATGCCATGACCGTCACCGGTACAGGTATGGGCCGAGGTGCAGCTGAAGAATGCACGGCCATAACCGCCAGATGCCAGAATGACCATCTTGGCGTTGAAACGGTGCAGTTCGCCGGTATCAAGATCCCAGGCAACCAGACCTTTGCACGAACCATCGTCATCCATGATCAGATCAAGGGCGATATATTCGACAAAGAATTCGGCTTTGTGCTTCAGGCACTGCTGATAAAGCGTATGCAGCATGGCGTGACCGGTACGGTCAGCCGCAGCACAGGCACGTTCAACCGGCGCCTTGCCGTGGTCGCGGGTGTGGCCACCGAACGGACGCTGATAGATTTTGCCATCTTCGGTCCGCGAGAACGGCATGCCGTAATGTTCAAGTTCATGAACCGCCGGAACGGCGTTACGGCACATATATTCGATCGCGTCCTGGTCACCAAGCCAGTCGGAACCCTTGACGGTGTCATACATATGCCACTGCCAGTGATCCTCGGACATGTTGCCAAGCGATGCACCGATACCGCCCTGGGCAGCAACGGTGTGCGAACGGGTCGGGAAGACCTTGGTGATACATGCGGTTTTCAGGCCGGCTTCAACCGTGCCCAGCGTCGCGCGAAGACCAGCGCCGCCCGCACCCATAACAACGACGTCGTAGTTATGGTCGATAATTTTATATGATTCAGTCATTGGCTCAGGCTCCGGCAAAAACGATACGCAGGACTGATACGATGGCTGCAACCGACAGGAACGCCGCAACAGCTTTGATCAGCATCAGCGAAATCACTTCTGCTTTACGGTTATGCACATAATCTTCGATCACGACCTGCAGGCCGTGCGTGAAATGCA
The DNA here is from genome assembly GCF_047125595.1 of Thalassospira sp. MIT121401. Lineage (NCBI taxonomy): Bacteria > Pseudomonadati > Pseudomonadota > Alphaproteobacteria > Rhodospirillales > Thalassospiraceae > Thalassospira > Thalassospira sp. MIT121401. The sequence goes on along the minus strand of NZ_CP138926.1, from coordinate 772,597 downwards.
CAGCAACGCTGATGATCAGAAGGATCATCATGGTCGAGTGGAAGTACGAGCTCAACCAGGCGTGAACGGCATCGTAATCGGCCGTGTGCCCTGCAAGAATCGAAAGAATGAACCAGATGCCGAGCGGAAGGTTCGCAGCAGCCGTAACGCGCTGGGTCCACCAGTGCGAAGAGCCACTTTTGGCAGAACCGAGACCGCGGACACGGCCTAGATCGGATTGCATCTTCATGACAAGTTTGTCCCCTCTTGCCCGGCCTTAGGCCAGACCGATGATCCAGGTGATAATGGTCAGCACAACTGCCGCGCCAAGGACGATCGGGTTGCCTTTGGCAGCACCCTCATTCGTCAGGCCGCGACCGGTATCCCAGATCAGGTGACGGATACCGTTGCAAGCGTGGTAATAAAACGCCGCCGTCCAACCGAACAGCAGCAGCAGACCAAACCACGAGGTGAAAAATGCGTGATAGCCGTTAAAGGCGTCACGACCAGCGCCGGCACCAATCAGCCAGGACGCCAAAAATACGAAACCAATGGCAAGGCCGACACCCATCGCGCGGAAGGAGATGGACATCTTTGCCGTCATCGGAAGCCGGTACACCTGCAAGTGCGGAGACAGCGGCCGATTGGCTTTGCTCATAGCGGAATTGCCTCTTCTCAAAGTAGCTGGCGGGAAAGCAGGGTTTATTTACCCATGCAGCGGGTTTGAGTCAATCTGAACCCCTTCTAAATCCAAAGAATTCAGGACAAAAACGCCTCAACTGCCTCCGTTTAACTACGTAGGTTGACCTCTCAGACGCCGTAAACACCCCCGCGGGAAGGGTTCAATGAACAACACAGGGTCATCCATTTGACGCGCATACGACGTAACGTGGATTTAGCAATTGCACAATTAGACCTTCTTACGCAAGGAAACTGCCCCTGGTTCAGGCCGAATTTATTGCAAACACATGTGGATGCGATAACGCCTGATCAAGATCAGAACGCCAGACCGCGTCAAATTACCCCCGACATCACAAAAGAACGGTTAAGGAAAGCCGGCCACAGCCCCGGACCAACACAGGGCCGGAACAGGGGCTCGCACAAGGATCACCGCGGCATCAGCACCGTGTAATCGAAATCAAGCAACACATCGGGATGATATTTGCCATCCTCGCTACGCAACGGGAAATCACTGGCCTGACGGTTGCGCACCGCAACAAGACGCAGACGCAGCGCCCCCAGATCCCGCCTGCCCGGCAGCTCGAATTTTCCAAGCACCTCGGACCAGGCAAATACCGTATCCCCGGCAAAGGCCGGGTTGGCATGGGCCCCGGCATTGATCGCGGCAATCCGGAATGCGTTGCCAAGCCCGTTGAATGAAAGTGCGCGCGCCAGTGAAATGATATGTCCGCCATAAATCAGGCGTTTGCCAAACCGGCCTTGATTGGCCGCCACCTGATCGAAATGGACCTTGGCAGTGTTTTGATAGAGTCGCGTCGCAATCTGATGTTCGGATTCTTCAAGGGTCATGCCATCAACATGATCGATCTTCTCGCCGACATAATAGTCATCCCAGCGATGCGGTGATCCGGCCAGCTGCGTTTCATAGGATGTCATCGCAAGACCGACCGGGATCTGAAACGCCTCGGGTGCGACCATCCCGGGCAATTCGGGCAAAACGGTTTCAGGGGCCGGGGCATTTTCATCGCGCTTGCGCACCATGACCCAGCGATTGTAATCGAGAACCATCTCACCGCGCTGATTGCGTCCGACGGAATTGACATAAACCACACCGGTCTTGCCGTTTGAATTTTCCTTCAAACCGATCACGGTTGAGACCGAACTGACCGTATCACCGGGATAAACCGGCACCCCGAACACCCCGCCCGCATAGCCAAGATTGGCCACCGCATTAAGCGACACATCCGGTACGGTTTTGCCAAACACCATGTGAAAGGCCAAAAGATCATCGACCGGGGCCGACTGGAACCCGATAGAACGGGCAAATTCGTCCGATGCCTGAACCGCAAAGCGCGGTCCGTAAAGCCCGGTATAAAGGGCGACATCACCACTGGTAATCGTGCGCGGTGTGGCGTGGCGGATTTCCTGTCCGATCTGGAAATCCTCAAAATAATTACCCGGATTGGTCTTTGACATTTCTAGCCTCCCTGAATGGCAAAGTTCCTGCAAATACGTTCCGCAATGATCCCGGCCGGCCTTTTTCATGCCTGTTTTGGGGATCGGACGCGGACCGTTTCGGCCCGATTTCAGCCAGCATCCATTTCGGAAATCAGATCGGCCATCGCCACCAGCTTCTTGGCCGACACCACATGCAGGTTTTCAATCAGCTTGCCATCCACCACGACAACCCCCTTGCCCGCGGCTGCGGCTTCTTGGTGGGCGGCAATGATTTTCCGCGCCCAGTCAATTTCGCTTTGGGCCGGGGCAAAGGCCGCATTGGCCGCCGCAATGGTTTTGGGATGAATAAGCGTCTTGCCATCAAAGCCAAGCTCGCGCCCCTGCTTGCAGGATGCCGCAAACCCGTCATCATCCCCCAGATCAAGATGCACACCATCCAGGATCGCCAACCCATAGGCCCGCGCGGCCAACAGGCAAAGACCAAGACTTGTGATCATTGGCAAACGGTCCGGCGTATGGGCACAGTTCAGATCCTTGGCCAGATCCGACGTCCCCATGACAAAACCGCCCAGTCGCGGGTGCGCACCGGCTATTTCCTTGGCATTCAGCATCGCAAGCGGCGTTTCCATCATGCACCAGATGGTCATGCCGGCATGGGCCCCCTCGGCCTCCATGATATTGGCGACCTGACGGACCGTATCGGCACTTTCGACCTTGGGCAGCAGGATCGCATCGGCAGACGTCTTTGACGCCGCTACAATATCGGCATAGCCCCACGGGGTATTCAGGCCGTTGGTTCTGATCTGGATTTCACGTTTGCCATATCCGCCCTCGGCAAGGGCGGCGACGATCTGTTCGCGCGCGGTATCCTTGGCATCCGGGGCAACCGCATCTTCAAGATCAAGAATAAGGCCATCGGCCGGAAGGCTTCTGCCTTTTTCCAGTGCACGGGCATTCGATCCCGGCATATAAAGCACAGAACGGCGCGGACGTGGGGCAGCAGCCATCAGATTTCTCCCGTTTGATAATTTTCGTTCAATATTTGACGTTAATTTTTACGAAAATTACCCAAACTTGTTTTGCACTGCAAGTCACTTTTTGCACTGCATCATACCAAAATCACCGCACAGGATCAGAACAGCCTGCTGATGTTCAGCCCGCCATCCGACGGGGCACTTTCCTGTTCGATGGTAACGACCGCACTCCGCCCGGCGACCAGCTTCACACCCTCGGGCACGTGATCAAGGGCAACGCGAACCGGAACGCGCTGGGCCAGCCGGACCCAGCTGAAGGTCGGTTTGACCTGTGCCAGACCGGCAGAACTGCCTGACCGTTCGCTATCCTGAATGCCGCTTGCGATGCTTGCGACATGGCCGTCAATCGGACGATCTTCACCCATCAGGCTGACCTTGACGCGATCGCCAATCGCAATGCGCGGCAATTTGTTTTCTTCGAAATAGCCCGCGACATAAAACGAACTGCTGTCAACAAGGGCGGCAATCGCGGTTCCGGCACCAACATAATTGCCCGGACGCAGCGAAAAGTTGGTAACCACACCATCCACCGGTGCCACAACGCGGGTGCGCGACAGATTCAATTCCGCCAGATCAAGATCGGCCTTGGCCAGATCAAGGGCGGCCTGTGCGGTTGCAAGGCTGGTTTTGACCTGTTCCTTTTTCTGGGCTGACACCACGGCACTATCAAGCCCGCCATAACGATTGACCTCGCGCGCGGCCTGATCACGGGCGGCCTTGGCACTTTCAAGTTTTGCACGCGCCTGATCGACGGCCACCTGATAGCGCGCGCCATCAATGGTGAACAAAACGTCCCCTGCCTTGACCGGCTGGTTGTCGGTGACCTTTACCTCGGCCACGAGCCCGGCAATGTCGGGCGCAATCGACACCACATCGGCACTGATCCGGCCATCGCGGGTCCAGGGCTCGTTCATGTAATAATCATAAAGATGCACACCACCGGCAATGGCGGCGACAACAAGTAAAAGCGTAAATCCGATACGCAGGCTTTTGGTCAAAGCGGTTTTCATTTCATCACCTATTGAATGAACAGCACCGAAAGTCCGGTCAGGATCAGCACATAAAGCGCAAGATCGGTCAGGGCGGGATGAACGGTTATTTTGTAAAAACCAATCCGCATCAGACCGATACGGGCAAGCGAAAGACATGCCCATGCTGCCAGTGCCAGTCCAAGCAATGCCGGAACAAACAGGCCATAGATATTAAGAGTTGGCGCAATCATGCGATTTCTCCGATTTCGGGGGACAAGGGCATCGGGCAGGTCGCATTCCCGGCGGCGCGATCAAGTTTCGGCGCATCGGTTTTCGAAAGTGTCCGGCGCAATGCCACAAGCGGGATCAGAAGTTTTTGCCGCTGCTCGTCATCCTGCATGACGGTAACCAGTCGAAGGATGTTATCGACCTCGGCCAGGATTTTGGGATCCGGGGCACGGTCAAAATCATCAAGGCGGGCTTCGAAATGCCGGGCGATATTGCGCAACAGAACATCAATACGCGCGCTGATATCGCGATCAACAAACAGCCTGATCCGGCGCAGGTCATACAAACTTGCCGCAATCGAAACTTCGGGCATCACCCGGATCAGGGTTTCACGATGGCGTGTCGCCATGGCAAGGCGCGGCAAAATCAATCCCTGACGGTCCAGAAGCCGGCGGATCATCACCATACGGGCAATGTTCAACGTGCCCCGCGCGATCCCGGCAATGTCACGCCAGTTGGCCTGCACCAGTCCGCGGATAAAGCTGTCGACGGGCACCACCCGGACAAAGGCCGTGACAATCGCTGCCACACCAAACCCCGCCAGTGACGCAATCCCCCCGCCCAGCAAGGCAGACACATTGCTGCTATAGGCCGTATCAACATTCAGGATCATCACCACATTGACCAGCATCGCCAGTCCAAACCCATAGGTCTGCGGCGTTGCCATCAACACACCAAGCAAGATGAAATAAGGCGCAAAGGCCATGACCAGCAACGCAAACCCGTCAATCCCGGGCAGGATTGCCAGACTGTAAACCAGCACCACCGCCACCGACAGCGCGGTATAGCGAATGAACCCCTTAAGGGCCGGGACCGGGTTATCCAGAAACGACATGATGCTTGCCCCGACGGCGGCCATCATGGCTGCTGTCGATCCGCTTGGCCAACCTGATGCGATCCAGAAACCGCACACGATGACTGTGGCAATCAGTGCGGTCAGCCCGCTGCGAAAGGCGGCACCATAATCGCGATGCAGGGCCGATGCCCTGGCCCCCTCCTGCCAGCGATCAAGAACATCTGTCGGCACCTCGCCAGCACGGATACCGTCCCAAAGGGTGCGGCAATCATCATGGAAATCAAGGAAACGGTGCAACCGGTTGGCCAGATTGATCTGAAGCAGCCCTGCCCAGTCGCGCTCCTGTGCAACCCGCGCGGCAAAGACATCAATATCGTGATGAAGTGCACCTAACCGCCCCTGGTCATGGCTGGGGGCCTTGATGTGGGCCGTGATATTTTCAAGGATGGCGGTCACATCATCTGGCAGGGTGCCCAGTTCGCCCTTGATCGCAATCAGCCGGTCGTGAATGCCATACAAAACCGGAAGCAGGGCCGCGACCACGCTTTGCAGGGCATGCAACTGTCGGGTCCGCCCGGCAAAACCGGATTTTTCATATCCCAGATGCAAGGCAAGCCCGTGCAATTCCCCAAGATCAGCCGCAATGCGCGCGCGTTCGTTATGCAGGCTGTCTGCATCGGTATCGGGATCAAAGCTTTGATCGGCCAGCTTGGCGATATCACCCATCCAGCCATCAATACGTGCGGCAATCACCGGACCGATATGACGGGGAAAAACGATATGACTGACCAGCGTCGCACAGATAATGCCAAGACTGATTTCCTGGCAACGTGCAATTGCGGTCGTGAAAACCGCAGTCGGATCGCCGACGCACGGAAACCCGACAATGGCGGCTGTATAGCCCGCCAGCATGAAAAGATAACTGCGCGGCGTACGATCAAGGCGCGACAGGAACAGACATCCCCCCACCCAGATCGCCAGCACCAGCGACAGCAAAACCGGCGCACTGACAAGATTGGGCACAAAAATGACCGCAGCCACCCCGCCCAGAATGGTGCCAAGAACGCGATAAACTGCCTTTGATGCCAGAACGCCCGATAACGGGTGGGCAACGATATATACCGTCGCCATTGCCCAGACCGGGCGGTCCAGATCAAACGCAAGCGCAATGAAAAGTGCCAGGATCGATGCGGCAAATGTTTTAACGGAAAACAGCCAGTCGGTCGCTTTGGGGCGCAATGAAAGGATTGTGCTTAACATGCCACATCCTCCTACTCGGCCTTGTCACGCTGCGCCAACTGGTCAAGCAGGGCGCGCATGACTTCAAGGGTAATGTTGAGTTTTTCGGTTGGAATATCGGCCGTAATTTCCCCGCGCAACGCACCCAGCAATACCTCGATCTCGGATGCCTTGTCTTTACCCGCATCGGTAAGTGCCACCATCTTGGCCCGGCGGTCCGTCGGGTCGCAGACCCGCGAAATCAATCCGTCCCGTTCAAGCTGATCAATGACCCGCACAAGTGACGGGCCTTCAACACCGATTTCGTCGGCAATCACGCCTTGCCGGACCGCACCGCGGCTGCGATGCAAAACAATCAGCGGCATCACCATGGTTTGTGAAAGGCCATGCGCGGCAAGGGTGCGATTGACTTCGCGCTGCCAGCACCGGGCGACGCGCATCAGCGCACTGCCAAGGGTCAGATAAGGGGTTTCAAGGTCAATGTTTTCCATGGCCCTGATGATACCAGAAAATTAGTTAGGATTCTAACTATTATCATTCTATCAGTTATGCGCCGAATGCATGATGAAATTTAGCAACCACTAATGGTGGTCAAACAGATCCCCCGTCACCACATATAAGCGCAGAAACGATCCGGCATCGCCGCATGCCCGTATCATCAGAAAAAGCCGGTAAAAATACCGGGTGGGAGAATAGCCTGGCTCCATCACCGGAGCCAAAATGTTCGCATCACTACCCATCACGCGATCTGGAATGACAGCCGCGATCCTGACCTTTTTCATGCTGTGCCTGTGCGCACAGATGACATCGGCCAGACCCCTTAAATTCAGCCTGATTTCCAAGGATATCGAAGATGTCAATTTCATCACCGCCTGGCGCGGCTGCCATGATGCGGCCCTGCGCAACGGTGACGAATGCCTGCATATGGGCGACACGCAGATCGGCTATTTCCGCGGACAGCGCGATGCCATTCACAAGGCCATCGACATGAATGTCGATGGTATTGCGATTTCGGTAACCAATTCATCCTTCATCGCCCAGGACGGCCTGCCAAAAGCACGCGCCAACAAAATCCCCGTCATCACGTTTGATTCCGATCTCGAAAATCCGGACCGCCATTTGCGCCGGACCTATATCGGACCCAACAATTTTGAAATCGGCACCCGGCTTGCCGAATTGCTTAAATCTGTCCGCCCTGATGGTGCACGGATCTGCATCATCAGCGGCGGCCGCTTTGACCCCAATCTCAATGAACGGATTGCCGGCATTCGTCATACCTTGCGCGGGACACTTCCGGTTCCCGATGACATGCCAGCCCCCCTTCATCCGCCAGCAGCCCTTAAGGGGGAAAATGGCTGGCGCGAAGATGAACGCTGCCCGCTTTTCAATCGCGGTGACGAGGAACTCGGCCTTGCACAATTGTCCCAGGCAATTCAGAACCCGACACTTGATTTCATTGTGCCGGTCGGTGACTGGCTTCTGGGCGACACCAAACGGCTGAGCAAAATCATCACTGCATCGGGCCCGCGCGCCCCCAAACTGTTCATGGCAACCGGCAGCCCGACCGACGAACAGGAAGAATTGACTGCCAATGGCACGATTGACGGCTATGTCGCCATCGACTTCTATCGGATCGGGGAACTGGTTTACCGCCAATTGCGCAATTATGCGCTGGGGCAGAATGTCGTGATTGCCGAAGAACCCGCCCTTCAGGTCCGCCAAAGCAGCGCGCTTCTTGATCAAGAAAGCCAACCGCCAATGTGACCATCCATTTGATCGGCACCGCAATGGCCTTCGCACATTTCGCACATATGGCTATTGCGGCTTGCCAAATATCCCGGTCATCAGCATCCCCGTGACATTGGGGACCTCGTTAAGGGCGCGGCCATTTGCCAGAAACACCACCACCGTATCCTGATCGGGGAACCATGAAAATTCGGCGGAATAGCCGAAATAGATCCCGTCATGCCCCCAAACCGGGCCCCAGTCACTTGACCCGATCATAAGCCCATAGCCATAAGACCCTTCACCGGCAAAGGCCGCATCAGAAGTCGCACGCTTGATCGCATTGGGACCCAGCAACACCCCGTCAACAAACAGGGCACGCGCGAACTTCACCATATCCTCGGCCGTTGAAATCAGCCCGCCATCGGCCAGCTGATCGCCGACATCGAAATCCGTGACATCTTCAAGCTGCCCGTCCCCGTCCGCATCATCAAAGCCATGGGCCAAAAGATCCGGTCGCGGATAACGGCCAAAGGATGTATTGGCCATTTCGGCCGGCTCAAAAATGCGGCGGTTAAATACCTTTTCGATATGATCGCCTTCGACCGCTTCGATCATCACGCCCAGCAGGATGAAATTGCTGTTTGACGGGGCATAGCTTTTCCCTGCTTCGAAATAGGCGTCCCGATCGGCAATCAATGGCAGCAACTCGACATTTCGCCAGCCATGCTGCGGATCACGCCCGACAAGCTGGAAAAAGAATTCCCCGTCAAGATAATCGGGAATGCCTGAACTGTTGCGCAAAAGGTCACGAATGGTCGCATTTCGGGCATTGGCAATTCGGCCTTCGAATTCTTCGGGCAGATATTTGGCAATCGGATCGGACAGATTGATCCGTTTTTCCGATGCCAGTTGCAGGGTCACAACCGCCGTCATCATTTTGGTCAGCGACCCGATATAAAACTGCCGATCTGCCGTCATGCCGACATCGGGACCAACCGTTGCATATCCGCTGGCGGCATAGCGCACCTGTCCGCTGCCATACCCGATGCCGATCACCCCGCCCGGAAGCCCCGCATGTTCAAGATATTGATGCAAAAAGATCTCAAGCGGATCGCCCGGATCCTTGCCATTCCCCTGGGCGCTGGCCGTCCCGATGCCCGCACCAACCACCATCACAGCCATCAGCCCGACAACACAGATCCGCGTTGCCAGTCGCCCGATACCGCCTTGTGCCTTTGTGAAAAACAGCCCCATCTGCCGCCCGCATTCCTTTTCCGGTCCGATCCGACCTGACAAACACGCCATTTTACGATGCGCCCTGCTCAATCCGCTCAATCCAGGCCGCCAATGCCGCCATCAGGTCCGCGGTCGCAACCTCGACCGGATCGTCCCCCATGGCGTCATCGGCTGATGATATGCCCGATTTGTCTTTGCCCACAGTAAGGATATGGGCATTCATCACCATTTCCCAACCACTTGATGTCCCTGTAACTACATCCTTGATCTCGCGCGCGACCCGGCCTGCCCATTGCGGTGCATTGCCAATATCAAGAACCAGCATCGCGGCAATCCGGTCATGGCCCGGATCATCCGCCCGCCGCCCCGGCCAATCGGGAACCTTAAGGTCACCCGTCCTGTTTGCGCACATCACACCCGATCCCCCTGATCCTGATCCTGATCCTGCCCCTAGCGCAGCGGAAAAGCGGTGTTGATCCGCCCGTCACGCAGCAACCCGATCGCAATCATGAAAACCCCGTCCGGGTCATCACCAATACAAAGCCCGACCGATGACGCGGCATCCATCGGCCGGTTCAGTCCGCATTGCCACCAACCGGGCGATCCCGCCGGACAATCCGTACGATTTTCATAGGCATAATGGATCGATGCCACGATCTGATCATCGTCACAGCTGTCGGGAAAGATGCTTGAAAACTTTACCGGATCACGCCCACCCGATCCGTCCGACTTGGTATCGGGATTGGCAAAAGTCACCATACCAGCATACACCCCGTTCGCATTGGCGGGCTGGGTGATGTCGACCGATCTGACCGAACCCGGATTAATCCCGCCCGGCCGGGCATGAAACCCGGCGGCACGGCCATTGGATTTCACTTCACCACAAAACACATGCGCCAGATTGATCGCAGGCTCGGTATCGCTCCAATGCGGTTTGGCCGGGCAAATCTGATCAGCCCGAGCAATCCCCGACAGCATCAGAACGCACGACACCGCCCCGATCTGCAAGATCTGCGAGATCATTGAGACCCGTACCATCATCCGAGACCCGAACATGCCCAACGGAACGCCTCCTGATCGGCAAGGTTAAAGCTGTGAAAATTCGAGCCCGATCCGCAGTGCCAGAACACTGGCCGGCTCAAACCGCATCGGCACCCCGCCCAGTTTTCCGCCATGCCATTGCGCCTTGGTCAGAACAAACGCCCCCAGTGGCAAGGCATGACTGCCCCGGAAATTGACCAGTGCCCGGATTTCCTTGGGCTTGCGGATTGCCTCGTCACGCCACAGACAATGATAGGCAAATAACGGCGTGCCCGACCGGCGATCAAGGAACACAAACGGCACCTCGTAATGGCCCCAGCGCGCATAATACAGGCTTTCCATCCCGACACTCGATGTCAGAAACTGGGTCTGGATCGCGGTTTCGGCCAGTCGCGTGATCGTCGCACTATCAGATGCCCGCCCGCCAATCAGACCACTGCGCAATCCCGGATGGATCAGATGGACCTTGAACGCCACCGCACGCTGGAACGGCTTGGCATCCTGATCAACACGCTCCAGACGGCGCACAAGCCAGGCACTTTCAAGATATTCCAGATACCGGCGCAGCGTGTTTTTGGCGATATCAAGTTCGCGTGCCAAAGTCTCGATCGAGAATTCCGACCCGGTATTATAGGCCAGAAGCGCAAACAACCGATGCAGGTCCGACGGGCTTGAAATCCCGTGCAGTCCCGGCAGATCGGAATGAAGGGATCGGTGAATGGCCCCGGCTTCGCCATTGGCATCGTGGAAGCCGCCTTCATTGATGTAATCTTCAAACAGATCGTTGAGCGCAACCAGCCCGTCCGGCACATCGGCGGTATAACGCCCGACATTTGGCGTTTCGGGTAAAACGTCACTTGGGGCAATGCCCTTTTGCTCAAGATATTCGGCAAAGCTGAAGGGGGGTAAAAACAGGCTTTGAATATGCCCGGCACTGTCGGCACCGGGTGCCAGTGCACTGACCGCCACCACGCGCAACATCGGATCGGCAACGATCAACCGTGCAAGCCGGTCCTCCCAATCACGCTGATAGGAAACCTCGTCGATAAAAAGCCATAACGGATGATCAGCCGAAATACCGCGCATCGATCGCAGTAATTTTGGCAAGCGCGGCAGATCAATTTCCAGAAACAGCGGATGTTCAAGCGAGATATAGCAAACATGGCGTCTTGGCGTATCGGCATTCAAAAGTTCGGTCACCGCCTGGCGCAACATCACGGTTTTGCCAACCCCGCGCGGGCCGGTCAGGACCACGGCTTTTTGCCCGTCATGCTTTTCAATGGCCGACCAGAACCGCTTGAAAAAGGCGCGCTGGGGCAATCCCTGCACCACATCATCGGTGACCCCGTCCCACCACGGATTATCCAGCAGCAACCGGTGCAGGAAATCCTGTTCGCCGGGATGTTCAATCATGGTCGCCATGCATAATTCCCCAAAAGCAGCATCCCATATATGGGTCTTTTCGCCGACTTTGCCGGTAAAACCTTTAAATTAGGTATAGTGATAAACGCTATTTGGGAATTTTTCCGCAAGGAACTGCGAACAAAAAGAAAAACCGGATCACATGTATGATCCGGTTTTATGTTTGACGGCGACCTCATTGCGTTAAAACGCGAGGGGGGATTGGGGAAAGCTGAAACCGCCGTCAATCTTCTGGACCGTCAGGCCAAAGACTTATGCCTTTGGTTCTTCGGGTTTATTGGCATCATCACCGTCCTTTTTGGCGGCGTGCGATGCGTCGTCTTTTTTCATTTTCTCAAGTTCGGATGCGACCTGATAATCGCCGGACGCCACAAAGCTTTCCATCGATCCGGTGCGGCGTTCCAGGTCGTCAAACTGCTCGCGCAGTTCTTCCATCCAGCTTTCTTCGTAATCGACACCCACGGTCGGGTTGTCATGCGTGTCATCGGTTTTGGTCGCACGGGCCTGGGCTTTGGCCTGGGCACGGCGCGATGATCCGCGCAACTTGCCACGCAATCCGTCAAACCATTCCGGATGATGCACATAGGCCCATGCAAGACCAAACAACATCACCCCGACCGGGAAACTGAAAATCAGGATCAGAATGAAAGCAACCAGAACCCCTTTGCGCGGAATGCCAAAGGCCTGGGAAATTCCCCGCGTGGTCCGCCCGATTACCCCGTGGCATTTCTTGCCATCGTGACTGTGATTGGCAAACCGGCATCCGTGACGCGCGTTTTTCGTGTGACCGCGCCCAAATCCGTTTCCGGCAGCAGCTTGCTGGGCAGTCATATCCTGTTCCTCCATTCGGCAACCTCGGCATCTAACAGGCGTTCAAGTGTTTCGACACGGGATTCAAGCTTCGCTGCCCGCTTTTTGAGCCCCGCCACCATTTCCTGTTCACGGGCGGTTTGTTCGGGGTTCTGTGCGCGTTGCTCTGCCTTCATCCGCTTCCAGACGGTGATGTAATGAAACACCACCCAGACCGGGCCAACAACGGCAACGAATACAATCAAGGGTACGGCAATCGCCCACATATCTGACAGCTTCTTCCTTGTGCTGGCCTACGTGCCGAAACACACAAACCAATGATTATTTATCTTTCTTTACGCGCGCCTTAAGCTCTTTGAGATCATCTTCGATCCCGAGCTCGGCTTCAAGATCCTCGAACTGCTCTTCAAGGCTCTGCCCGCGACCAAGGTCCCAGGAGTCCGCATTGGCTTCAAGCTCGTCAATCCGGCGTTCCATCTGCTCATAACGCAGAAGCGCTTCGTCAATCTGACCGGAATGAAGCTTTTCTTTCATTTTGACACGCTTTTCAGCGGTCTGCATACGGATTTCCACCGCACGCTGCTTGCCTTTTGCTTCATTGAGCTTGTTCTGCAACTTGTTGAGATCCTCGTCAAATTTGCCAAGGGTTTCCTCGATCACTTCAAGCTCGCGCTCAAGCACAACACTCTGATCAGCCAGACGGCGGCGCGCCATCAGCGCCCCCTTGGCCAGATCATCGCGGCCTTTGGAAACGGCAAACTCGGCTTTGGTTTCCCATTCAAGCTGACCGTCATGCAGCTTTTTAAGCTTGCGCTCGACTTCCTTCTTGTCGGCAATCGCCTTGACGGCAGCGGACCGGACTTCAACCAGCGTATCTTCCATTTCCTGGATCATCAGGCGCACCATTTTCTCCGGATCTTCGGCACGATCCAGAAGCGCGTTGATGTTGGCATTTACGATATCGGACAAACGCGAAAACACGCCCATTGTCTGATCTCCTTACTTCATCGGGGGACGGTAAAACTTCTGCACTCTCTACTTCAAATGCCGTGCCAGTTTTGGAAATGAATAAAATCAATGACTTACAAATTCCCCACCTCAGAACATTACATTTATCGCGACATTATTGTCGTTTTCCGATAACGTTTTTCGCGAAATGGACAGCTTGCAACCGATATTGGGCGAAGACCCCGTATTTCTGGCCGCCCTCGAACATGTTTCACGTCTGGCGCCGATTGATCGACCGTGCCTTGTCATTGGCGAACGCGGATCGGGCAAGGAACTGATTGCCGCCCGCCTGCATTACCTGTCACGCCGCTGGGGCGGCCCGCTGGTCAAGGTCAATTGTGCCGCCCTTTCCGAAACCCTGCTTGATACCGAACTGTTCGGCCACGAAGCCGGCGCCTTTACCGGGGCGACCAAACGTCATATCGGACGGTTTGAACGTGCCCATGGCGGCACCATCATTCTTGATGAAATCGCCACCGCCAGCCCCGTGGTTCAGGAAAAGCTTCTGCGGGTTGTCGAATATGGTGAAATCGAACGCGTTGGCGGGTCGGACACCATTGATGTCGATACACGCGTCATTGGTGTGACAAATGAAAACCTGCGCGAACTGGCCAAAACCGGGAAGTTCCGCGCCGATCTTCTGGATCGCCTGGCTTTTGACGTCATCGCTGTACCACCACTCCGCCAAAGGTCTGATGATATCCTTTTGCTGGCCGAACAGTTCGCCCTTGATATGACCAAGCGCCTTGGCCGCACGGTTTTTGCGGGCTTTTCCGCCCATGCCACCCATCAGCTTTTGCATCATGACTGGCCGGGCAATATCCGCGAATTGCGCAATGCGGTTGAACGCAGCATCTATCTTGCCGATGATGAAGACACCCCGCTTGCCACCATCAAACTCGATCCGTTTGAGGACATCTGGTCAGAAACCGAAAGCAGTACAACCAGCCAACCCGACCCGATTGCCCCCCCCGCCCCCGACAGCAGCCCGGACGGCACCATCGACTTCAAATCACAGGTCGCAAATTTCGAAATAAAACTGCTGCAACAGGCTCTTCGCCAAAACGCCAACAACCAGACCGAAGCCGCCAAAACGCTTCACCTGAATTACCACCAGTTTCGCCGCCTGATTGAAAAGCACGGGATTTTGAAGCACCCCTGAATTCCAAAATTTGTCAGAATCTGACACTATCTGACAATCAGTGATTTTCTTATTGCAACGCAACACACTTATAGGTTTGGTTGGGCTATAAAACTCAACATTTCCCATAGGTTACACCACCATGCCATCAGTTCTTCTCGCCCCCAACTCCTGCAAATTTATCCGCAAATCAGTTCAAATTACCGTCTTCGCCGCACTCGGACTTGCCGGGTTACACGCAACAGCAACCGCCGAAGAATGGTTGCTTACGCCATACCTGCGGGCTGATCTGGGCTATTCAAGCACGATTGATGATGATGCTGATTCGGCTGATGCGATCCGCGATACATGGGACACCGACCCACATACAGGCACGCGATATCAGGCTGGCGCCGGATTGAAGCTCAACAATTACCTTCGAACCGATCTGACGATTTCATATCGCGATAACATGGCAAATATGGATTCTTTCACCTTCAACAACAACACCGGTTCAACGCGTCAGGCTACCGGAGGTCGCCACAACACGTCTAATGTCACAACCATGTTGACTGGATATATCGATCCGCTTGCAGCTTATGGCATCAATACCGGGGCCTTTTCGCCCTACATCCAGGCTGGCATTGGCTGGGCCCACAACAGCACGAAATCGACGGGTATTGGGGGCACCACCAATACAATTGATGGGGCGCAACATGATGATGTCGCCTGGCAAGCAGGCGCTGGCCTGAATTACGCGCTAACCGATCACTGGAAGATCGATTTTTCCTATCGCTATATCAATATGGGCGAAGCGCGCGCCAGCAAACATTTTACATCAGGCTCCGTCCCAAACGGCCGACTAAGGCAGGAACTACGCTATGATCTCCATGCGCACGAAGTCATGCTGGGCCTGCAATATCAGTTCTGATCACGCCAAACGACGACATCCTGATATCACCTGATCTATGCAGACACCCCGGACCACGATATTCTCGCGGTTCGGGGTGTTTTGCTTCGGTATTTGAAAAGCAGATCACCTCGGGCCACCTGCCGCCCCAAGGAGCCCCCATGCCTTCAGATCATCTTTCACCCCAAATCCCGCTCCGCGCCGTTTTCATGCGGGGTGGTACAAGCCGGGCATTGTTTTTCCGGGCGGAAGATTTGCCGCAATCCGGCCCGGCACGCGATCAGATGATCCTGGCCGCAATGGGCAGCCCCGATCCCAACAAGCGACAGCTTGATGGCATGGGGGCCGGAACATCGTCGACGTCAAAAATCGCCATCATCGCCAAATCATCGCGCGATGATGCCGATATTGATTACACATTCGGACAGGTTTCGATCGATGCACCGGTGATCAGCTACAAGGGCAATTGCGGCAATATCTCCTCGGCTGTCGGCCCCTATGCGGTTGAGGAAGGTCTGGTCAAAACCACGGGTGATCAGGCCATTGTGCGCATCCACAACACCAATACCGGCAAGATTATCGTCGCAACCTTTGCGCTTCAGGATGGCTTGCCGATGGTCAATGGCGATTTCGCCCTTGATGGGGTCGGCGGCACCCATGCGCCGATCGCGCTCTCCTTCCTTGAACCGGGCGGTTCCAGCACCGGCAAGACACTGCCGACCGGTAAGGCATCAGAGCTCCTGGAAACCGACGGATTTGGCACGATTGAAGTATCCCTGATTGATGTTAGCAACCCGATTGCCTGCGTGCGCGCATCTGATCTGGGCCTGACAGGCCGCGAAAGCCCGGCCGGGATTACCGCATCTGACGGATTGCTTGACCGTATCGAGACCCTTCGCATTTCCGCCGCCGTCCGCATGGGGATTTGTAGCCGTGAAGAAGCCCAAACCAGCGTGCGCAACCTGCCACAAATCGCCATCGTGTCGCCGCCAACCAACGATGATAGCGCTAACATCAATATTGTCGTGCGGATGATTTCAACCGGACAGGCCCACGCATCAAGCCCGATCACCGGCGGCATGTGCCTGGCCGCAACCATGCGACTAACCGGATCGGTCGCCCATCAAATAGCACGTCACAACAGCGTCACCGATCAGCCGCTGACCATTGCGCACCCGTCGGGCACACTGGTGCTTGATGCCGATATCACCGGCACCATGGCCGATGACTTTACGGTCAATTCCGTCACCGTCTTCCGATCCGCCCGCCGTCTGATGCAGGGTGAAGTGATGGTACCGCGTCACCGGATTTCCGGTGATACATGATCGCCCCTAGTCGGCCAGTGATCGCGCAATCACCATGCGCTGGATATCGGATGTGCCTTCATAGATCTGGCAAACGCGGACATCGCGATAGATGCGCTCGACCGGGAAGTCTTTAAGATAGCCATATCCGCCATGGATCTGGATCGCGGCTGAACAGACTTCCTCGGCAATTTCGGATGCAAACATCTTGGCCATGCAGGCCTCGGTCAAACAAGGCTTGTGATCATCGCGCAATTCGGCCGCACGATGAACCAGAAGCCGTGCGGCATCGATCTTGGTCGCCATATCGGCAAGACGGAATGCCACGGCCTGATGTTCAATGATCTTTTTGCCGAATGTCTCGCGCTCATTGGCGTAATCACGGGCCGCTTCAAATGCCGCACGCGCCATGCCGACCGACTGGGCGGCAATGCCGATGCGCCCGCCTTCAAGATTGGCCAGTGCGATTTTATAGCCCTGCCCTTCCTCGCCCAGCATATTTTCATCGGGCACCCGGCATTCAACAAAGGTGATCTGGCAGGTATCGGATGCATTCTGACCCAGCTTTTCCTCAACCCGGGACACGACGTAGCCCGGTGTATCGGTCGGCACGATAAAGGCTGAAATGCCGCGTTTGCCTGCGGCCGGGTCCGTCACCGCAAACACGATGGCAATGTCACCTTCGGAGCCGGATGTAATGAATTGCTTTGCCCCGTTGATGATCCAGTGATCGCCATCGCGCACCGCACGGGTTTTAAGCGCGCTGGCATCGGACCCCGCCTGTGGTTCGGTCAGGCAGAATGCACCGATCTTTTCGCCCTGCGCCATCGGGACCAGGAATTTCTGTTTCTGTTCTTCGGTGCCGAATTTCAGGATCGGCATGCAGCCGACCGAATTATGGACTGACATGATGGTCGATGTTGCCCCGTCACCCGCAGCAATTTCTTCGAGCGCCAGGGCATAGGCGACATGGTCCATGCCCGCCCCGCCATATTCGTCGGGCACCAGCATGCCAAGAAAGCCCAACTCGCCCAGACCGGCTATCGCCTCGGCCGGGAAAGTGTGATGGGTATCCCATTTTGCAGCATTGGGTTTGAGTTCATTTTCGGCGAACTCGCGCGCGGTATCGCGCACCATGATCTGATGTTCTTCCAACCGCATGGCGGTGCCCCTCCCGGTTGGGCGACGCACCGGCCATGCGATCAAAACAGGCTGTGACCCCGTGGGTCACCCGCAGATCAGACCGGGCTTATTCTTCGCCCTTGATAAACTTGTCCTGTTCGGCGTCGAAACGCCACAGGATGCCTTCTTTCATGCCGTACCACCAACCATGAAGGTTAAGATCGCCGGCTTCGACCAGTTCCTTGATGAACGGGAACGACATCAGGTTTTGCAACGAATTGCGAATTGAATGACGCGAAACCTTGTCGACATCAGGGCCATGATGCAGGCAGCATTTTGCGATGCTGACCCATTCACCGATAAAGTCGCGGTCCGGCACTTTGCCAGCCTCGCCATGTTCGACCAGTGCCGCCATGCCCCCACAGGCCGAATGACCGAGAATCACGATATCCTTGACCTTAAGGTCGCGGACCGCAAATTCGATCGCCGAGGAGGTGCCGTGATAGTTTTCATCGGGCTCGTAGGGCGGAACAAGGTTTGCCACATTTCGGATAACAAACATTTCGCCCGGTTCGGCATTGGTCAGGATGGCCGGATCAACCCGGGAGTCCGAACATGCAATCAGAAGCACTTCGGGCTTCTGGCCCATATTCACCAGATCTTCAACGCGTTCAGGGCGCTGTTCGTAATACATCGCCTTGAAGCTTTTAAAGCCGGCAAGCATCCGATCCACAGTCGACTTTGTCATCGCGCGAATTCCTCTATTCCATCGTTATGTCTGGCGACAAAATAAGGTGAATTCGCGCAAGTTGGTAGCCCCCAATCTCAGACTTTTTAGAACCGGTTTAAACTACATCACAACGCCGTTCAGATCAGCTCGATCGCAACGGCCGTTGCCTCGCCCCCACCGATGCAAAGTGACGCCACGCCCCTTGACCCGCCATGGGTTTTCAGCGCATGGATCAGGGTCACCAGCAAACGCGCACCGGTTGCGCCAATCGGATGGCCAAGTGCACAGGCACCGCCATGGACATTGACCTTGCCGTGATCAAGCTCAAGATCGCGCATGGCGGCCATGGCAACAACGGCAAAGGCCTCGTTGATTTCCCAAAGATCGACGTCATCCTTGCTCCAGCCGGCCTTGGCCAGAACCTTTTTGATCGAGTCAATCGGGGCGGTTGTGAACCAGCACGGTTCCTGGGCGTGGGTGGCCTGACCAACGATCTTGGCAAGCGGCGTCAGCCCGCGCTTTTTGGCCTCGGACGCACGCATCATCACAAGGGCAGCCGCGCCATCGGAAATCGATGCCGAATGCGCGGCGGTCACCGTGCCATCCTTGGCAAAGGCCGGACGCAGGGTCGGGATTTTTTCCGGTTTGGCTTTTGGCGGCTGTTCATCGGCATCAATGGTGACCTCGCCCTTGCGGGTGGTGAAGGTTACCGGGGTGATTTCATCCTTGAAATGGCCGGCGCTGGCCGCATTCTGCGCACGGGTCAGGGACGTGATGGCGTAGTCATCCTGCGCCTCGCGGCTAAAACCGTATTTTTCCGCCGTTGCCTCGGCAAAGGTGCCCATGGCCCGGCCCTTGTCATAGGCATCTTCAAGACCATCAAGCGCCATGTGATCATAGACAACGTCATGACCATATTTGTTGCCAGACCGCATTTTCGGCAGAAGGAACGGCGCATTGGTCATGCTTTCCATGCCGCCGACCACCATGACATCGGCCCCGCCGGCAACCAGCGTATCATGGGCAAACATCACGGCCTTCATGCCTGATCCGCACATCTTGTTGATCGTTGTCGCCCCGGCCGAACGCGGGATACCGGCATTCCAGGCCGCCTGGCGCGCTGGGGCCTGCCCCTGACCGGCAGGAAGAACATTGCCCATGATGACTTCGTCAATGTCATCTGGCGCAACACCACCGCGCTCAAGTGCTGCCTTGATGGCGACACCGCCAAGCTCGGCCGCGGTAACGGTGGCAAAATCGCCCTGCAAACCGCCCATGGCGGTACGGGCGCACGATACGATAACAACCGGATCGGAACTGGTCATGATGTGGGTCCTTGTGGTCTTTCTGGGGGATCAGTTAACGGGAAACCGCAATTATGCGGTTTCACCAAACAGTTCACGGCCAATCAGCATACGACGGATTTCGCTGGTACCTGCCCCGATTTCGTAAAGCTTGGCATCGCGCAGCAACCGACCGGTCGGATATTCATTGATATAGCCGTTGCCACCAAGGGTCTGAATGGCTTCAAGCGCCATCCAGGTGGCCTTTTCTGCGGCATACAGGATCACACCGGCCGCATCCTTGCGCGATGTTTCCCCGCGATCGCATGCCTTGGCGACCTCATAGACATAGGCACGGCAGGCATTCATGGTCGTGTACATATCGGCGATTTTACCCTGCATCAGCTGGAATTCGCCAATCGCCTTGCCGAACTGTTTGCGTTCATGGATATAGGGCACAACCACATCCATGCAGGCGCGCATGATCCCGGTGGGGCCTGCAGCCAGAACCGCACGTTCGTAATCAAGGCCGCTCATCAATACGCGGACACCGCCATTGAGCTGACCCAGAATGTTTTCTTCGGGCACTTCGCAATCTTCAAATACCAGCTCACAGGTGTTCGAGCCGCGCATCCCCAGTTTGTCGAGCTTTTGCGCCGTCGAAAAGCCCTTGAAGGTTTTTTCGATGATAAAGGCGGTAATGCCCTTGGGTCCGGCATCCATATCGGTTTTGGCATAGACCACCAGCGTATCGGCATCCGGGCCGTTGGTGATCCACATCTTGTTGCCATTGAGGATGAAACGATCGCCCTTTTTCTCGGCGCGAAGCTTCATCGATACCACGTCCGAACCAGCGCCCGGCTCGCTCATGGCAAGGGCACCGATATGTTCGCCGCTGATCAGTTTGGGCAGGTATTTTGCCTTTTGTTCGGCATTGGCGTTGCGTTTGATCTGGTTGACGCACAGGTTGGAATGCGCCCCATATGAAAGCGCAACCGAAGCCGAAGCCCGGCTGATTTCTTCCATGGCGATCACATGTTCAAGATAGCCTAGACCCGTACCGCCATCTTCTTCGGGAACGGTCATGCCCAAAAGGCCCAGATCCCCGAATTTGCGCCACAGATCGTTGGGGAACTGATTGGTTTCATCAATTTCTGCCGCGCGCGGGGCGATTTCGGCCTCGGCAAAGGATGAAACAGTTTCGCGGATCGCGTCCGCGGTCTCGCCAAGATCAAATTTCAATCCGGGAAATTCGAAAAATGCCATGATGACGTTCCTGCCTGACTGGGTTTGATTATTAGGTAAATTTTATCAATCGATGGAATTATGCAGCGCTATCTAATAGTTCCGGCGGCAGCTTCATGACCTTGAGCGTCTGAAGCGAGGTCGCGCACAGAACCGGCTCGCTATTCCTCATACCAAAGATATCGATGCGGGTGACGATGATCGATCGCCCGCGCGAGACAACCTCGCCGACGGCACGCAAATGATCACCCTGCCCCGGGGCAACGATATTGAGCTTGTATTCAATCGTCAGCATCCCCTGATCAGCTTCAATCAGGCTCCATCCGGCAAAACCGCCGGCAATATCGGCAAGCCCTGCGATCAGACCGCCATGGAAATAGCCGTTATGCTGGATCAGATCAGCCCGCGACGACACGATGACTTCAACCCGGCCCGGCGCAACATCGGCAACTTCGGCCCCGATCGACAGATTATAGGGCTGCTGCGCAAAGCGTTTGCGGACTTCAGCATCAAAATCGGGATTTTGCGGTTCGAACTGTGCCATATCGCGGTCCTAAGAAGTCACGGTCCTGAGAAGAAGGCAGATACCCGTTACGGGCATCGCGGGAGAATGCGACTCCCTTGTAGTTGACGTTAACGTTAACGTCAAATCAAATCCGCATAGCTCTACCACTTTATCTCAAAACCCGGCCTTTCCCGTCCTCCTGAGCCCCTATCAACCGGAAAACGCGCCGTTTTCGCGATCCGCAAACTCCAACTCCCCCGATCACGCTGTCCGGTGACAACAGGCATCCGGTTTGATGCGTGGGGCGTCGTATCGGGCGTGGTGGAACAGGCGGTTCCCCGAGCATGCATTGCCGGAACAAGCAATTGGCGGGTGAGCAATGGTTTGGGGAGTAATGGCTTGCGGCGTAGGTGTGGGTGTGGGTGTGGGTGTGGGTGTGGGTGTGGGGCCATGGGTTTGGGGGCGACGGATTTGGCGCCAGTTTGCTGAGGCGTCATTTCCGCAAGGCGACGGCTGGTGCCGGGTGGCTTTGGGTGGTGCCGCGTGATGTCGCGTGGTGTTGCGTGGTTTTGGATGGTGTTAGGCGTTTTGGGTGGCGCGCGGAAACGGATGGTTTGGGTGCCCGATGAAAGGCGTTCCAGGTGCATTTCATGCGGCGGGCATCGGAGAGCTGCTGGAGACGGCAGGCGGGTGATGCGGGCTTTTGCGCCGTTGCACGAGGGTCGAGGGTCGAGGACCGAGGCCGCGGGTCGTTGAACGGTGATCAGAGGCCAGAATGTGTTGACCGAGGGTGGCTTGGTGGCCGGAGGGCGATGGTCGCCGGAGTGTGATGGTTGGGGGGCGTTGACCGCAGGTGGCTGATGGCCGCAGATGCGTGGTGGTCAGAGGTCGCAGGCTCGTGGTTCGGGGCTCGTGGTTCGTGGCTGGTGGCTGGTGGCTGGTGGCTGGTGGCTGGTGGCTGGTGGCTGGTGGCTGGTGGCTGGTGGCTGGTGGCTGGTGGCTGGTGGCTGGTGGCTGGTGGCTGGTGGGCATGTGACGAACCGGCACGCAGGTCAACCGTTAGCTTTGCGTTAATTGGTGTTTTCGCCCCAGCGGCGGATGCTGGCTTCGAGCATGTTTTGCATGGCGTCATCGGCCAGCAGTTTGAGAATTGCCTGGGTGATGCGGCCGCGCAATGCGCCGGTATTGCATTCGGAGCGATGCGACATGGTCAGATAGAGATTTTCGGTACTGACCGGGGTCTCGTAGCTGCGGATATTGGTGATATGTTCGCGCGCCGCCACGGCCTTGCCGGGGAATTCTTCGTAAATCAGATATTCACCGCGATTATAGGACAGCATGCGCAAGCCCTGTTCGAGGCTGGGCACTTCGGTGATGCTGAGATTTTGCGCCGCATAGGTATCAAAATCCTGACCGAAGCTGTTATTGATCACGGTCAGACCTTCGAGCCCGCGCAAATCAGACCAGTGCTGATAATTGAGATCAAGATTATCGCGGGTCCAGATGACGGTACGCGTCCCCTGAAACGCCGGATAGAAGTAATCCATATATTCGAGCCGCGGCAGTGTCAGGAAAGCCCCGGCGATCATATCAAGGGTGCCGTCACGCATGCTTTGCTGCACACGGCCCCAACTGCCGGCATGCAGGACTTCGATCCGCACCCCGGCCAGTTCACCAACCTGTTTGAGAAAGTCGGCCGCCGCCCCTTCGAGATGCTGACCATCAGCCGATTGCCATAGATAAGGCGGGTAGTCCGGATTGCCCGATGCCAGAAGATGGCCGCAATCGCGCGATCCGTCAGCATTCCGTTTGAAATGCCCGGTTCGCTCATCTGCAAATGCGATATCTGCACCAAATGCACAGGCCATCGCCGCAGCCAGGACGACCAACATCCTTTTCATGCAGAGCCAACTCCTTGTTACCTCAGCCATGGCACGCCGACATTCCCCATATGTGGTGAGACACCACCGGAATTTCCC
Source organism: Thalassospira sp. MIT121401 (assembly GCF_047125595.1). NCBI lineage: Bacteria > Pseudomonadati > Pseudomonadota > Alphaproteobacteria > Rhodospirillales > Thalassospiraceae > Thalassospira > Thalassospira sp. MIT121401. The sequence goes on along the minus strand of NZ_CP138926.1, from coordinate 748,708 downwards.
GAGGGGCCGGTCGATTATTTTGACCCGCCAGACATCCGCCGTGCCGATCCGTTCCGCCAACCCGCGCCAGAGCCTAGATCATCAACCTGAATCACCGGCCCAAATAACTAGCCCGAAACTTGGTCCGGGAATCGGTATCGAACATCAAAACCATGGCAGCAAATCCGCACACCAGACCGGTTTTCAGTCAAGTCGCCATCAAGCCATCTGCAACCTGACTGCAACCCGGCTGCAAACCATCCGTAAATCGCCGACCATCCCCCTATAAAGGATAGGTGTTTGGGTTGGAATTTACAGCTTTTGTTTTCAACCAGGAATCGAAAACGAAAAAGCCGGCCATAACAGCCGACTTTTTCTTTGATATCCGGACGTTCCGAAGCGCTAAAGCTGGGCTGTGGAACGTTATATCCGTATGCGATCGTGCGAGATCAGCCTGTAATCAGGCCGAACGACGCTTCATGCCCTGATTGCCACCACGGCCTTCGGAGCGGCGCGGGCGATCAGAGAAATCACGGCGTCCGCCGTCACGACCGGCATCACGGCCACCATCGCGACCGCGGAAATTGCCACCGCGATCACCACGCGGCTTGTCGGCAAAACGACGTTCGTCACGGTTGCCGCCTTCACCACGGCCTTCACCACGGGGGCGGAAGTTGCCGCCGCGATTGCCACCGCGTTCTTCACGATCACCGCGCGGTGCGCGATCATCATTGTCAAAGCGCGGCTTGCGATCGTTGCGGAATTCGCGGTCATCACGACGCGGACGATCGGCAAAATCACGACGGCCACCGTCACGGGCACCATCACGACCGCCATCACGGCCACCGAAACCGCGCGCTGCGCGTTCACCCTGGAAGCCGCCTTCGCGACCACCTTCACGAGCACCATCGCGACCGGCATCACGACCGCCGCCAAAGCCGCGACCACGACCACCGTCACGGCCACCGCCGAAACCACGACCACGGCCACCATCGCGACCGCCGCCAAAGCCGCCACGACCGCGACCACCAAAGCCACGACCAGCGCCTTCACGGCCACCACGACCACCACCAGAACGCGGCGGCGGGGGCGGAGCATGGAATTCGTGATCTTCGTCGATATCGACATCCTGCTTGATGATGCGTTCGATGTTGCGCAGCAGACGAATGTCACGCGGTTCGCAGAACGAAATCGCGGTACCTTCCGCACCACCACGACCGGTACGGCCGATACGGTGGACATAGCTTTCCGGATCGTGCGGCAGGTCATAGTTGATGACATGCGTGATGCCCGGAACGTCAATACCACGTGCGGCAACGTCGGTCGCAATCAGAACCGGGAAACGGCCATTGCGGAAGTTGCGCAGGATTTTCTGACGGATGCGCTGCTGTTTGTCGCCATGGATCGCGTCACTGTCGACACCTTCATCGCGCAGCTGGAACGACAGTTCGTCGGCATCGGCCTTGGTTTTGGTGAAGACCAGAACGCGTTCGACTTCGTCACGGTTCAGCAACTGAACCAGAAGCGACATCTTGTCATGGCGTTTCACGAACATGCCACGCTGGGTCACACGTTCGGTCACGCTTGATTGCGGGGCGGTTTCGACCTTGACCGGGTCTTTGAGCAGACGGTCGGTCAGATGTTTGACTTCGGCCGGCATGGTTGCCGAGAACATCACCGTCTGGTGGTTGTTCGGCAGCAGTTCGGCAACGGTCAGAACGTCTTCGGAGAAGCCCATGTCAAGCATACGGTCGGCTTCATCAAGGATGAAGACTTCGACATCGTCAAAGCGAACCGTGTTGCGCGACATATGGTCAAGCAGACGACCCGGGGTCGCAACCAAGATATCAACACCACGGCGCAGTTCCTGAATCTGCGGGCCCATCGGGGAGCCGCCATAGACAACAGAAGAAAACAGGCGGATGCCTTTTTTAAAGTCACGCAGGCACTGGCCGATCTGGGTCGCCAGTTCGCGGGTCGGCGCAAGAATAACGGCGCGCGGCTGACCCGGTTTCGGGCGCTGCGGGTTTTCAGCAAGACGCTGCAGCAACGGCAGGCAGAAAGCGGCAGTTTTGCCGCCACCCGTATGGGAAATACCCATAAGGTCACGCCCTTCGAGAAGTGCCGGGATCGTCGCAGCCTGGATTTCGGTCGGCGCGGAGAAACCAGCAGCTTCAACATTGCGCAGCAGGGGCTCGATCAGGTTGAGCCCATCAAAATTCGTCATAAAGGATAGCCCTTCGTTTATCCGGTCGGCGCCATGTTCACGCCAATGGTGCCTGCTCAAACGCAGTCGAGACCGGTGCATGGCAAAGCAGCCACTGCGTCGGACCCTGCATGAGAGGCAAATGATGTGAGGTTACGACGTCATCACGTCGAAACCGCCCTCGCCTTGTTCATACAGTTCCTGACAGCTCATTCTGTCTTTGCAAGCGAAGGAATGAGCCGGGTGATACAGATGTCTTGCGCATAAGTCAATCAAATGCCTGCGCCGGGCAGCCATGCAAAAACGCGCAGATGACACATTCAACCAAGGCGATTTACGGTTTCGTTTACGATTTGCGGTAAATAATTCAATCGCCACAATCGCTTGTAAGGGGAAAGTTATGCGGTTCCGGGTTGTTACGGGGATATTTTCCATTCCCGCCATTTGTTTACTTGTGCTGCTTGCCATCATCGCAACGGTCGCACTGAATTACCAAACCAGCCTTCGTAACGGGAAATTCGAACAGATTTCCCATCTGACCGAAGGCGCTGTGACCATCGTCAACAGCTATGTCGCCAAAGCCAAAAGCGGCGATATGAGCGAGGACGAAGCCAAGGCTGCGGCATTGGCAATCCTGAATGCCTACCGGTTTGACGGCGCGAACTATATCTATGCGTCCGATTACAGCCATTGCATGGTGCTTGATCCGTTAAGCCCGGAAGATGTCGGCAAATGCAACCCCGACAGCAAGGTTCGCAACATGATCGTCAATACCGCCAAGGCCGGCGGTGGCATCATCACCTATGAAACCAAGAAACCCGGCGAAGGCGACAAGCTGATTGAAAAGGCCGCCTATGTTCGCCCGATCAAGGAATGGGGCTGGGCACTGGGTGCGGGTGTCTATATGGATGACGTGCAGTCGGAATTCATGTCGATCATCCAGCATATCGCGGTCATTTCGATCATTGCCATTGTTATCGCGGGATCCCTGTCCTGGGTTGTCGGCACGCGAATCACGCGCAGCATCGTCGGTTTGAACAGTTCAATCCGCACAATCGCCGAAGGCAATTACGATGCCCCGGTCGAAGTCGAATCGCGTTTCGTTGAAATCGGCGATATGGCGCAGGGCGTTCTGGCATTGCGTGACAAATCCGCACAGGCACAGAAACTTGAATCCGATGCGGCCGTTCAGAAGCAAAAAGCCGAAGAAGAACGTCGCAGCAATATCCGGTCAATCGCCCAGAAACTTGAAAGCGAAGTTGGCGGCATTGCCGGGGCACTTGACCGTTCGATCCAGCGCAGCAACGATCTTGCGATCAGCATGGCCCACAATGCCGACGGCATTCTGGGTCAAAGCCAGCAGGTGGCATCGGCCGCGGGTGAAGTATCGCAGAATGTCGATGCGGTTGCGGCCGCGACCGAAGAACTTTCATCCTCGATCACGGAAATCAACGTTCAGATTTCCCAGATGTCGCACACTGTTGAACGGGCAACCGACGAAAGCCAAAGCGCATCGAACGATGTTGCCGGCCTGTCGGAAACGGTCGAGAAGATCAAGGAAATCATCGGCCTGATCAATGACATTGCCGGTCAGACCAACCTTCTGGCCCTTAACGCAACCATCGAGGCGGCCCGTGCGGGTGAAGCCGGCAAAGGCTTTGCCGTGGTGGCAAACGAGGTCAAGAACCTTGCGACCCAGACCGCCAAGGCAACCGATGAAATTGCCGCCCAGATCAATGCCATTGTTGATGGAACCGAACGTGCCGTAACCGGCATTTCACGGGTTTCGGAAACCATCGAACAGGTGCGCAGTGCATCCACCGCAATTGCCGCGGCCATCGAAGAACAGGGTGCGGCGACCCAGGAAATTTCGGGCAACGCAAACCGCAGTGCGGATGGCGTGAAACAGATTTCCTATAGCGTTGATGAAACCATGAAGAACGCACAAAGCACCACCGATGATGCCGACGAACTGAAATCGGCATCGGCCGAACTTTCGAACCGTTCGGCCGAGCTGACTCAGATCATTCATCGGTTCTCGGGCGATCTTTTGAAACAGGCCGGGGATTGATCCCGACCCGATCAACCGACTTTGAACGACATTAAACAAGAAAGGGCCGAACAATTTCGTTCGGCCCTTTTTTCATGTCTGACGTCAAGGGTGCCAATCACACCGCCCCAATGATCATTCCGCGGGAAGGTCATTTTCCTTACGGAACGGGTGGGCCGGATAAACGCCCAAAATGCGAACTTCGTGCGAGAAGAATTGCAGTTCTTCGAGCGCGTGGCGCAGGCCAAGCTGTTCGGGATGGGCTTCGACTTCGGCAAAGAACTGGGTCGCGGTGAAGTGGCCTTCGACCATGTAGCTTTCAAGCTTGGTCATGTTGATGCCGTTGGTGGCAAAACCGCCCAGTGCCTTGTAAAGGGCAGCCGCGACGTTGCGCACCCGGAAGACGAAACTGGTGACAACCGGGGTGCCGTCATTGGCGATATCAAGCGGCTCCCGGGCGAGAATGATAAAACGCGTGGTGTTGTGGGCGGCGTCTTCGACCTCGGTACGCAGCACATCAAGGCCGTAAATTTCAGCCGCCAGAACCGGGGCAATCGCGGCAATGGATTTATCGCCGCGATCGGCGACTTCCTTGGCACAGCCGGCCGTATCGGGACCGACAACCGCATTGACACCAAGTTCCTTGCGCAGTTTGCGGCATTGGCCAAGGGCGTGCACGTGGCTGTGGATTTCCTTGATGTCTTCGATCTTTGTGCCCGGTACGGCGACCAGCGCATGGTTAATGCGCAGGAAGGTTTCACCGATAATATGCACGCCCGATTCCGGCAGGATGTGGTGCACATCGGCGACACGCCCGGCCAGGGTGTTGTCAATCGGGATCACCGCCAGTTCGACTTCGCCTTCTTCCAATGCACTAAAGGCGCCTTCAAAGGTCCTGTAGGGTACTGTCGTTGCACCCGGAAAGGCGCGACGGGCTGCCTGATCTGAATAGGCACCGTGCATTCCCTGAAAAGCGATCCTTTGTTGCGCAGTCATCTGGCTGTTTCCTGATAGTTTAGACGGACTTGTATCAACCGCCCCGAACAGGCGGCCTGATAGAAAACCCCAATTGGGGCGCGAACTCAATCCAATGTTTGGAAATCAGGCCCCGAGAACCTGACGGGCCCGTTCGAGATCTTCGGGCGTGTCCACGCCAAGCGGCACGCCATCCACCAGCGCCACCGCAATCACCATGCCGTTTTCAAGCGCACGCAACTGTTCGAGCTTTTCACGGCTTTCAAGTTCGGCCGGTGGCAGGGCAACAAAGCGGTCCAGTGCCGCACGGCGATAGGTATAAAGCCCGATATGATGATAAAGCGGCCCGTCACCATAAGGCGCGGTCGCGCGCGTGAAATAAAGCGCCCGGGCAACACGCCCCTTGCCAAAGGCGGCCACTGCCTTGACCACATTGGGGTTGGTGCGTTCTTCAATGCGGGTGATTTCAGCAGCCAGCGTTGCAATATCGACCGCCGGATCATTGAGCGGTTCAAACACGGCGCGGATATCGGCGGCATCAATGGTCGGCAGATCGCCCTGCACATTGACGACCGCATCATATTTGCCGTCGGGATCGAAAGTTTGCAGCGCCTGATGGACACGATCCGATCCGCTGGGCAGATCCGGATCGGTCAGAACCGCGATGCCCCCGGCGGCTTCGACCGCATCGGCAATTTCCTGTTCGGCACAGGCCACCAGAACCGGGCCAATCGCGGCCTCGTTCGCGCGTCGCCAGACCTGAACGATCATGGGTTCCCCGCAAATATCGGCCAACGGTTTGTTGGGCAGGCGGGTAGAGGCCATGCGGGCAGGAATTACAACAACTGGATTGCGCGGCGTCGACATTTTGGAACTCCGGTCAGGCATAAATTCCCTGTGTTTGATCTCGCGCAATGCGTGTTCGATCAACGCGATGGCAAAACACGGGTGTGAATCGGCGCGACATTAGCCGGTTTTGGGGAGTTTACGAAAGACGGAAATGTTTTTCAGATGCTACTAGACGAAAGTTCTAGAGCATCCGTTTTCGCCTTGGTGTTTAAGAAAGGTTGATGCAAATCGCTGAAACGTATAGTTTCCCACCGAACAGTTTTGCCTGCGGTAACATGTGTGTTTCTCAACTACGAGGATTGCCAGGGGGGCGCATGGATGAACTGACTATAATGAGAAACCTGAGAGTGATTAGGCTGTAACGGGGTCCCGTCATGAACACGATGGAAATCAACAAGATCGTCGCCGGAGTCATCTGCGCCGTACTTCTGGTAGTGGTTGTCGGCAAAATTGGTGGCGCACTGGTTCATCCCGATGAACTGGAAGCACCGGTTTATCCCTTCTCCGAGGATCTGATGGCGGGTGCGAGTGCCACGACCGCAGCAGCACCGGCTGCGCCGGCCGGCCCGGAACCGATTCTTGCGATGCTGGCATCGGCTGATCTTGCCGAAGGCGAAAAAGTCTTCAAGAAATGCGCATCCTGCCACGATGTCGAAAAAGGCGGCCCGAACAAGACCGGCCCGAACCTTTATGGAATCGTTGGTGCGGCCTTTGCGCATAAAAGCGACTTCTCCTATTCCGATGGCATGGCCAACCATGGCAGCAATTGGGGCTTTGAGGAGCTGAACGAATTCCTTTACAAGCCGCGCGATTACATCGATGGCACGAAAATGAGCTTCGGCGGCCTGAAAAAGGCATCTGATCGTGCTGCTGTCATTGCATGGCTTAATACCAAATCCGACAATCCGCTGCCGCTGCCTGATCCGGCAGAAGCTGCTGCGGCCGAACAGGGTGCCGCCGAAGAAGCTGCTGCACCGGCCGAAGGTGAAGCTGCTGCGCAGTAAGCGGATGTGACGTCATCAGATTTTTCTGATCAGACATTGATTTTTCACAGGGGACAGGTAACTGTCCCCTGTTTGCGTTTGGTGGTCGCGTTTTTACCGGGACCAGCAGGCAGATGCTATTTGCCGGCCCGATATCGGGTGTTCTGGCAGGCCCTTTGATGCCAACTTCATTCAGGAATGTGCTTTCATGGAAAATCTCGACCGCTTTTTAGAGATCGCCCACAAACTGGCCGATGCGGCCCGCCCGGTTGTGCGCAAATATTACCGCACCCCGGTTGCCGTCGACGTGAAAGCAGATGACAGCCCGGTCACCATTGCCGATCGCGAAGTCGAACGCACCATGCGCGATATCCTGAATGCCGAATTGCCCGATCACGGCATCCTTGGCGAAGAACACGGGCGCGAAAATATCGATGCCGAATATGTCTGGGTTCTTGATCCGATTGACGGCACCAAATCATTCATTTCCGGCAAGCCGAGCTTTGCCACCCTGATTGCGCTTTGCCACCGGGGCAAACCGGTGATGGGCATTATCGATCAGGCGATCACCGATGAACGCTGGGTCGGGGTGATGGGCAAGCCCAGCACCATGAACGGTGCTGAAATCAGTGCGCGCGAATGTGAAGACCTGGCGAGTGCGACCTTCTTTACCACCGCGCCCGAACTTTTCCGCGACAAGACGTTTGCCGCCTATCAGGCGGTTTCCAAACAGTGCCGGGTTCCGATGTACGGGGTTGATGCCTATGCCTATGGGCTGACCGCGCTTGGTCTTGCCGATACGGTGGTTGAATGCGGGCTTCAGGCCTATGATTTCTGTGCGCTGGTGCCGGTCGTCGAGGGGGCTGGCGGGGTGATGACCGACTGGTCGGGCAAGGAACTTGGCATCGACAGTGCCGGTGATGTTGTCGCAAGCGGTGATGCGCGCTGCCATGCCGATGTTCTTGCCGTCATCAAAGGCGCAATGGCGTAATCGCGCGCGGTTCGCGGCCCGCCAAACAATCAACGACCCGACCTGCCCGATCACAGGGCGGCTCTACTGTTTGCTCCACTGTTAACTCCCTTGGCTTCGGCCCGTCCCGATCCGTCGGCGCAATTGTTATTTCACGGTTTTTCGGGCACACTTTTGCGATGAAACAACCAGTCGGGTCGGGCGATGTTTGAATGGGTGATCATTCTTTTTCTGGGATCGGGGCTGGTTTACGGGCTATTTTCCCGCCGCCTGCAACGGCGTAATATTTCATCACCGATGATGATGGTTCTAAGCGGGGCACTGATTGCCTTGCCGCTTGGCATCTGGCATGAGGCGCCGCTTCGGGCGCTGAGTGGCGGGCTTCATTTCGCCACCCGTTTTGCCGAGATGACGCTTGCGATCATTCTGTTTCTTGATGCTGCGGTTCTGAATTATCGCAAGGAACAGGCGGCCAAGAACATTGCGTTGCGGCTGCTTCTGATTGGTTTGCCGCTGACCATTTTGGCGACCTGGGGCTTTATTGTCGGGCTTGATGACAGTGTGCGGCTGATCCCGGCACTTATTCTTGCACTGATTGTCAGCCCGACCGATGCCGCCCTTGGCCGTCCGGTTCTTGAGAATCGGGACGTGCCCGACCCGGTGCGCCAGGGCATCAATATCGAAAGCGGGCTTAATGACGGGCTGGTCTTACCGGTCTTTACCACGGCGGTTTTGCTTGAAGCCAATCTTCTAAGCAACGGGCATCAGGGCTGGATCAAGGAAGCGTTGCTTGAAATTTCGGCAGGTGCCGCGATCGGCATCGGGTGCGGGTTCGTGCTGGGCAAGATCGTCAATCATGTGGTGACCCGCGACATGATTGTTGACCGGTTTGAACGGCTGCTGGGTGTGCTTGCCGCGATCCTGATTTATCTTTTGGCCGAACAGCTTGGCGGCAACGGCTTTGTCGCGGCCTTTGCCGGGGGGCTGTCGCTTAATATTTCCAGTGACCGGGTGCGCGACACCATCGAAAGTTTCGGCGAGGCAGAGGCAGAACTTCTGACCATGCTGACATTCTTTGTGTTCGGGATGATTGTCGTGCCGGCGGTATATGAAAGCTGGACCTGGGAGATGCTGGCATTTTCGGTTGCAAGCCTTGTGATCCTGCGCCCGCTTTGTGTGTGGATCTGCATGATCGGATCACCCTACAGCCCGGGGGAAAAGCTTTATATCGGGTGGTTCGGACCGCGCGGGATTGCCTCGGTGATCTATATGCTGATCATGGCGACCCTGATTGATCCGGGCGAATTCATGCCGCTTTTTGCCGCCGGAACCATGATCATCTGCATCAGCATCGTCGCCCACGGCATCAGTGCCGCACCGGCATCGCGCGCCCTTGTGCGCTATCTGGCAAAAAGATCCGCCAAGGATTGAGATGCCACCATTGGTCCGCCACCGGGCCGGGATGGGGGCCGGGATGGGGGCCGGGATGGCGGCCGGGGTGGAGAATTGGCATGTCTTTCGCCAGCATCGCATATCAGGCATGTGACCGGACCTTCATGACTGATGCTTGTGCCAGATGCATGTGGCCGGTGCTTGTAACCGGTGCCACCCTCCAACATCTGCGGCCAATAGCTGAGGCCAATACGTCCCCTGCCCGGCCCGCCAATACATACCGGGCGCGCACGACAAATCACGGCACGGCATGGCCCCGCGAGATGCCGGATGGCTCAGGATGGTGATAGCGCAGTGGGGGCAAATGGCGCCGGATTACGACGGAGGGCGAAGGAAACCTTCCGGGGCGCAAGGCCGGACTATTGCTGGCTGATGGCCAGTCGTGCGCCAAGGGCAATGAACATGGCACCAAGGGCCCGCTGCAACCATGCGCCGAGTTTTCTGTGGCCCCTGATCCGAATGGCTGCCGCCGCGACCATCAGGACCAGCGTGCCTTCAACCACAAGCCCGATCAGATTGACGACAGATCCCAGCACCAGAAACTGCATCGCGCCATCACCGCTGTGCGGATCAACAAATTGCGGCAGAAACGCCATGAAAAAGATCGCGACCTTGGGGTTAAGCACATCAATCATCACGCCCTGTCGCCATGCCTGAAAGACCGTCATCGGCCTTGTGGAAATCGCAATGGCCGGGGTACTGGTACTCTCGTCATCCCCATCACGGCCAGGTTTGCCCGCAATGCTTGCGCGCAACGCCCCGATGCCCAGCCACACCAGATAGGCCACCCCGACCCATTTGACGATGGCAAAGGCAAGGGCCGACGTCGCAAGGATCGCCGACAAACCAAGGGCCGCAGCCAAGACATGCACAAAGGCGCCCGACACCACGCCAAAACTCGAAAACAGTCCGATCTTGCGGCCATGCACGGCGGTTTGGCCAACGATATAGGCCATGTCGGGCCCCGGCGAGATATTGAGTAAAAAGGCCGCAATCAGAAACGGGCCATACTGCACCAGATGATCGAACATCAAAGCTGCTCGCGGCCATAATAGATCAGATCGATTTCAAGCGCCTTGCCACCGGCCTCAAGCACCATGTTGGAAACCTGTCCGCGATGGTGGGTCTGATGATTGAACATATGACCCAGCACCAGATCACGCGGCATGGTATAGGCCCCGGCAGTAACCGACTGATAGGTCAGATCCGATGCAATCACTTCATCAGTCAGGGTTGCGATGAAATCGGCAATTTCCCGATCCTGTGCGATGCGCGCAGCACGCAAATCATCAAAATCGGCAAACAGAATGGTATCAAGCGCCATGGCAACCGGTGCGCCACTGAGCCGCGACAACCACAAGCGATCAGCGACCAAAAGATGGTTCAGGGTACGCATGATCGACGGAAAGAACGCCCGGCGCGGCGCATCAAGTGCAGCAGGCGGCAGGGCGGCACAGGCATCATAGACATGCCGGTTGGCCCAGGCATTGTAATCTGCCAGACGCTTGAAATAGGCCACACTGTTCATTCTGATCTCCGTTGACGGGCGGTTGCGCGACCGCAGTGCTCAGGGCTTGAGCCCGGTCGGATTACCGGCAACCTGTTCAAGCACGGCCGCCGCCGGTTTGGGAACACGCTTGGTCAGAATAACCACATTACCCACCAAAGTCAGGCCCACACCCCAGATGACGTGGCTGGTCCAATGGAAATCCTCAAACCAGGTCGACAGCAACAGTGCGACCACCGGAAACATCACCGAACTATAGGCCGCCCGATCCGGCCCGATCTTGCCCAGAAGGGTCAGATAGAAGCCGAATGCCAGCACCGACCCAAATAGCGACAGATACACAAGGGCCGCGATAAAGCTTGGACTGGTATCGAAGGTCACCGGAATCCCGGCAAGCCCGATATAGGCAAACAGCAGAACCGAGCCATAGAGCATGCCAAAGGCATTGGCCTGCAACACCGGAATGCCGCGCGCATGGTTGCGCGCCGAGGCCATATTGCCAAGCGATGCGATATAGCTTCCGGCAAGCGACACCAGAAGGCCGATGCTGCCCCCGGTCGCCAGATCGAATGCCGCAAGATCATCGGCAAATACCATCGCAATGCCCGAAAGCCCGATCGCCGCCCCGATCAGGGTACGGGTTTCGGGACGACGGCGGAAAAAGATCACGCCATTGACCATGTTCATGATCACGATGGTCGAAAACACCACCGCCAGCAGACCTGATGTCAAATGCGCACTGGCAACATAGATCAGAACATAGTTCAGCGAAAACAGGCACACCCCGAGTGCCGCCATGAAGAAATGATCGCGCAGACCAAACCGCATCGGCAAACGGCGCACCACGCACCAGGTCATCAAAATAACGGTCGCCAGCGCAAAACGCAGGGCCACGGCGACTTCCGGCGCAACGGTAAGCTGATACTGAATGGCGATCCAGGTCGATCCCCAGATTAAAACGACAGCGGCATAAAGACCGAACATGGTCGGGGTGCTCCAAAAGAATTGAAGCAGCAATTTAAGCCAGAACCCACCCCGCACCAAACCAGCATTTTTGATCCATGCATTAGCCAGACTAATGCCAATTCGCCCAATCTAATGCATCAGGCATCAAGGTTTGGCGGTGCACTGAATGGGGCGTCGGTTGGGGGGGGCGTGGGTTGAGGGAGGTGCGGGTTGAGGGAGGTGCGGGTTGGGTTGGTTCCGGTTCCGGGTGTAGGTCCGAGGTGCAGGTGCAGGTGCAGGTGCAGGTGCAGGTGCAGGTTTGTCTAATCCCTGCACCTGGCTGATCAAGGTGATTTATGGCCGGTTTCAGGCTTTTTTGCCCGGTGCCTTGGTCGTCGACGATGTGTCTGCGTCATCTTTTGCCGCCGTCGGGGCGGGTGTTTTCGCAGCGTCGGTGGATTTGTCATCGGGTGCCGAGGGGTCGGATGGGCTCGACGACCGGTCCGGATCGGGATTTGCATCCTGATCCGGATCCGTAACCGGGTTTTCGGACGGATCACCGGTGCGTTCATCATCGCTGTCGGGATCATCCGTCGGCAGCGCCGTGGCCGGGGTTCCGGTAGTCAAAGCCGCATTCTTTTCCGCGCGTTTGCGTTTCTGCCAGTCTTTCCAGATTTCAAGCAATTCGGCGCGCGACTGGAAGATCGGGATGCGGCGTTTGGGTTTGGCTTTTTGCTGTTCAACGGCAAGGCCGACTTCGATCACGCCATGTTCATCATCGGTCCGGCGCACGATCAGCTCAACCGTTCCGTAAGGCACACGGTCGCCCAGTTCGACATCGCCAGACAGATCGCGTTTGAGGATATCGGCCACCGTCAGTTCGGCATCTTCATCGTCAACGGCAAAACCGTACAGACGGCCGATATCGGCAATATGGGTATCGGGCGGGAAGCTGAAATCGCCAAACAGGTCGATGTCATTGGCCCCCTCGGCCGGGCCGGCAAACAGCTGATCAAGCAGTTCGACATGGCGCGGCGGGGTGATGATATAGACCTGATCACCCGCCTGGATATGGCCGGCCGAATGCGGGCGCAAAGAGGCACCATCGCGCAAAATCAGGCTGGGTCGGGCCCAGCGCGGAATGCGCTGACCGGTGGCAACCGCACTGGCTTCGTGCACGCGATAGACCACGATTTCCTGATTGGCATTGCCCGGCAATTCCAGATCAATACGATCGACCGGCCCGTGACGGGGCGGCACGATAATGCCCAACCATTTCGCAACCCGCCGGATCGTCCAACCCTGCAACAGAAGCGACGTGATGACGACGATGAAGGCGGTATTGAACAGAAGCTGGCCTTCGGGGATGCCTTCGACCATCGGCACGATGGCAAGCAGGATCGACACCGCCCCGCGCAAACCGACCCACGAAATAAAGGCGGTATCATTGCGCGAGAAATTAAAGAACATCAGGCACAGCCACACCGCGACCGGCCGCGCGACAAAGACCAGCACCAGTGCCAGGATCACACCCGGAACAATCACCGCCCCGAATTCGGATGGTGTTGCCAGAAGACCGAGCGTGACAAACATCGCGATCTGGGCAAGCCAGGTGGTGACATGCTGAAAACGCCGGACGCCGACACTCATATGCATCTTGCTGTTACCGGCAAACAGACCGGCGACATAAACGGCAAGAAATCCGCTGCCGCCCAGAATACTGGTCGCACCAAACAGGGCCAGCGCACAGGCCATGGTAATGATCGGCACCAGACCCGGTTCAAGTTTGACACGGTTGATCATCTGAACCAGCGCATAGCCGCCAGCCACACCAAACACCGTGCCAAGCCCGATTTGCAGGATGAAGCGTTGCAGCAATTCAACAGCGATATTGTCGCCACCGCCCAGAATGATCAGTTCGACCAGCGAAATGGTCAGAAACACCGCCATCGGGTCGTTCGAACCCGATTCAACTTCCAGCGTGCTGCGCGTACGGTCACGCAGATTGATCCCGCCAACCCGCAACAGGAAAAACACCGCCGCAGCATCCGTCGAACTGACAATCGCCCCGAACAGCAATGCCACCAGCCAGGGCACATCGAGCACCAGCCAGGTCACGCCGCCAATCACAAAGGTCGTGATCATCACCCCGATCGTAGCCAGCACCAGTGACGGGGCAGCGGCAATTTTCAACGTTCGAAGCTGGGTTTCAAAGCCGCTGTCAAACAGGATCAGGGCAAGGGCGATCGAGCCGATAAAATAGGCCAGCGGCGCATTGTCAAACATGATGCCGCCAATGCCGTCTTCACCGGCACCAAGGCCGACAAACAGAAACACCAGCAGCAATGGCGCGCCGACCCGGAAACTGACAAGGCTGGTGAAAACCGCGACCACAACCAGAATCGATGCAATCAGGATTACCAGATTCATCGATTCAATCATGTTGGGGCTCCTCTGTCGGGAATGTCAGAACGGGATCAGTCGGCAATTCGCATCGCAATATCGCATCAGATACTTAGGAAATGATGACCGGAAATGCCACCACAGCAGATAGTTCCGAATTTCGTCCGAATTATGAAAGCCGATCAGTCATTTTCCAGTTGAGCCGGAACAAACATGGTTTCCTTTGCCGTCGACAGGGCAATTTCCGGAAGCACTTCGACAACGCCGGGCATTTCCTTGATCGTGTCGGAAACAAAGCTTTCGAGATGGGCGGTATCGCGCAACCGCAATTTGACCAGAAAATCAAACCGTCCGGTCATGTGATGACATTCAAGTACCTCATCAGCCTTGATCAGCGATTTGACCAGTTTCTTGTTGCCCTTGGCCGGGTCGGTGCGAAGCCAGACCATGGCGGTCAGTGCGCGGCCGATTGCCTGCGGGTCAACCGCAATGCGATAGGCCTGAATGACCCCCTGTTCGCGCAGTTTGCGCACCCGATCATTCACCGCAGAAACCGACAATCCCACCTTGGTCCCCAAAACCGAATAGGACAGCGATGCGTCTTCCTGCAGGATGTCGATCAATTTGCGATCAATAGCATCCATTTATCTTCCCCCTGATGGATTATTGTCGACGGCCCTGATCTTACACGAAAAGCCGGCTTGCGCGAACTGTTCGCCAAAATCGGTGGGGCTGCCATGCGCAATTAGTATGATAAATCGCGCCGTGCAGACTGGATTTTTTCCAAAATCACGCTTATTCGTTGAGGATAATGGTTTTTTCACGCGTCACCACCGACAACACAGCCCTTAAGGGCGCCCTGCTGATGATCACTGCCGCGCTGTGTTTTGCGGCGATGGCGGTGCTTATCCGGTATGTCACGCGTGATGTTCATCCGTTCGAGGCGGCATTTTTCCGCAACTTTTTCGGCCTGTTGCCGATGGTGCCCTGGCTGATCGGCAATGGCCTTGGCGGATTGAAGACCGAACGGTTCAAGTTGCATTTCCTGCGCGGGGCATTGGGGTTTGGCGCGATGTCGTGCCTGTTTACCGCGCTTGCGATCACGCCGGCCGCCCAGGTGATTGCGATCAACTTTACCCTGCCGATCCTGACCACGGTGCTGGCTGCGATCATTGTGCGCGAAACAGTACGCGCACGGCGCTGGAGTGCGGTTGCCATCGGCTTTGTCGGAGCCATGGTGATTATCCGCCCGTTCGGACAGGATTTTGAAACCGGTGCGATCCTGGCACTTTTTGCGACCCTGTTCATGGCGTGCGCGATGACGACGGTCAAAATGCTGTCGCGTACCGATAGTGCCAATGCCATCGTGACATGGATGGGGCTGGTCATGACGCCCCTGTCGCTGCCGCCTGCGATCTATTTCTGGCAAACGCCGAGCCTGTGGCAATTGTTCATCATGTTGCTGATTGCAGTCACGGGAACGGCTGGCCAGCAGCTTCTGGTGCGGGCCTATCGCACGGCCGATCAGTCCTATGTGATGATTTTCGATTTCCTGCGCCTGCCCTTTGTCGCGGCCATGGCCTTTGTGATGTTTGGCGAGGTGGTTGATCTTTGGACCTGGGCCGGGGCGGCATTGATTATCGGATCGGCCCTTTATATCGCGCGCCGCGAAGCGGTTCTGGCCAAGCGCGCCAAGATGGCCGCCCGTGTCCCAACCACGGCCCCGGCCGATCCGCAAGCCATTCCGGCAACCAGACCGGATCGCCCCGAACAAGGCCCGGCTGATACCGATCAGCACAGTAATCTCGGCGACAACAGACAGGAAAGAACACCCGATGCGTGATCGGTTCAACGCCCTTCCCCCTTATTTGCAGGCATCCGTCTTTGGGGTGATGGCGTCGATCAGTGCAGCGATCTTTTCGGTGTTTGTCCGACTTGCCACCGAACATATCGATCCGCTTCAGGCGGTGTTTTTCCGCAATCTGTTCGGATTGATCCTGATTGCGCCCCTGGCTTTTCGAAGCGGTCTGGCGCCGCTCAAGACCAGACGTCTGCCGATGTTCGTGTTGCGCGCCGTGCTGTCGATGGGGGCAATGAGTTTCTGGTTTTCCGCGATTGCGGTGATGCCGCTGGCCGAGGCAACGACATTGAACTTTACCGTGCCGCTGTTCGGGACAGTTCTGGCGGCGATTTTTCTGGGTGAGCGGATCCGAAGATACCGGGTTGCGGCCCTTCTGGCCGGTTTTTGCGGGGTCCTGATCATCATCCGCCCGGGCAGCGAAACCATGCAGGTCGCCAGCCTGCTTCCGATTGCAGCAGCAATTTGCATGGCCAGTGCGGGATTGACGATCAAATCACTGTCACGCACCGAAAATCCGACGACGATCATTCTTTACATGATGGCCCTGACCACGCCGATGACCCTGATCCCGGCCTTGTTTGTCTGGCAAACGCCGAGCTGGACGGCGATCGGCCTGATGGCGGCGGGGGCGTTCATGGCCAACATCACCCAGATTTGCAACACCAACGCATTCCGGGTTTATGATTACGGCTTTGTCATCGGGTTCAATTATTTGCGCCTGCCCTTTGTGCTGGTGATTGCATTGGTGATGTTTGGCGAAGTGCCCGAAATCTGGCTTGTGCCCGGTGCGGGACTGATTATCGGTGCGGCCCTGTTCATTGCGCGCCGCGAGGCCAAGCTCAATCGCGAAGCCAACCGGATCAAGCGTGGCCCGTCATCAACCGCGAGCGATCTTGACCCGCCGCCAGCCAAACCCTGATCGCCCCGCAACGCAAAGGTTCCCCGATGATGCCCGGTTCAGTGACGACATGGTTTGAAGGCCAGCCTGCATCGATCCGGGCCAGTTTCTTTGCGCTTGCCGCGGCCGTCCTTGCAGCCTGTTTTACCCTGACCATCCGGTTTGCCACCGCGGAAATCCATCCCTATCAGGCGGTGTTTCTGCGTTTTGCCTTCGGGCTTTTATTGATGGTGCCGATGGTGATGAAGGCCGGGGTCGCAACCCTTGTCACCAGGCGCCTGCCCTTATTCGGGGTGCGCGGGGTTCTGTCAGCCGCCGAGATGTGTTTGTGGTTCATGGCCGTGCTGTATCTGCCACTGGCCGAGGCGACGACGCTTAATTTCACCGTGCCGCTTTTTGGCACCATTCTGGCGGCCCTTGTCCTGCGCGAGACGGTGCGTATTCACCGCTGGCTGGCGGCTGTGATCGGTTTTGTCGGGGTGGGACTGATCATTCAGCCCGGAACCGATGCCATGCAACCGGCCAGTCTTTTTCCGATTGCGGCGGCCATGTGCATGGCCTGTGCCGGGATGATCACCAAGCAACTGGTCAGCACCGAAAGCACCACGTCGCTGTTGTTTTATCTGATGGTGATTACGACCCCGGTGTCATTGATCCCGGCACTTTTTGTCTGGCAGACGCCAAGCTGGACGGCCATCGGCCTGATGGCGGTAGCAGCCCTGATGATGAATGTGATGCAGATCTGTAACGTCAAGGCATTGCAGCTTGCCGATTACAGCTTCTTTGTCGGGTTTTCCTATTTGCGATTGCCGATTATTGCCATCCTTGCCCTGATCCTGTTTGGCGAAGTGCCCGATATCTGGATCATTCCGGGCGGGGCGATGATTATCGGGGCGGCAATTTATGTTGCCCTGCGTGAACGCAAACTTGCGCGTGAAACTGCCAACGACAACAGCGTGACCATCCCGGCCCAGGACCCGCAGGGCGAAACAATCCCGCGCAAATAAGCCGGTTCTATACGATTCCCGCACCGCCAAAATGGCGTGACAGAATAGCCTTGCCCGTTAAAGATATAATTTGGTATAGAAATACCAGATTAAGTGAAATCATCAAAAAAAGCGGGAGGCTTCACGCCATGCAGATCAAGGGTTCCATCGCCATTGTAACCGGCGCGGCATCGGGGCTTGGTGCGGCGACGGCGGCCGTTCTGGCCGGGGCCGGGGCGAAAATTGTTGCCTTTGATCTGAATGAAGCCGGGGCGAAGGCCACCGCAGAAAAGCTTGATGGTGTCGGGTTTGGCGTTGATGTGTCCGATGCCGTCAGTGTCGAAAAGGCGGTATCTGATGTGGTTGCATCGGTCGGCACACCGTCCATTCTGGTCAATTGCGCCGGGATCGTACATGGCGAACGCATTGTCGGACGCGAAGGCCCGGCCGATCTTGCGGCCTTTGCGCGCGTGATCAATGTTAATCTGATTGGCACATTCAACATGATGCGGGTTGTGGCAAACGCCATGAGCAACAATGCCCCGTCGGCCAGTGGCGAACGTGGCGTGATCATCAACACCGCATCCATCGCCGCCTTTGAAGGGCAGATCGGACAGGCGGCCTATGCCGCATCGAAGGGCGGGGTGGCGTCCCTGACCTTGCCGGCGGCACGCGAACTTGCCCGCCACGGCATTCGGGTCGCGTCGATTGCGCCCGGCCTGTTTGGCACGCCGATGTTGATGGGACTTCCCGACGAGGTTCAGGAAAGCCTTGCAGCCAATACACCGTTCCCCAAACGTCTGGGCGATCCGGCGGAATATGGCCGGTTGGCGATGCATATTTGTGAAAATGAAATGATCAATGGCGAGACCATCCGAATTGATGGCGCGGTACGACTGGAACCGAAATAGTCCCGCATAACCGGTTCCGGATATGCTCCAATCACCGCAGCCACATGCACCCTGCCGTCCCCCACCGGCAGGGTGTTTTCGTTTTCAGGCGGCCTATTGGCCCGATGCCTTGTCACAGAAACTTGCCAGATCAATGTCCTTTTGCGTGACACCGCCGGCATCATGGGTGGTCAGGGTTACCGTGACCTTGTTATAGACATTGAACCATTCGGGATGGTGATCCATCTTGTCAGCCATCAGGGCGACCCGGGTCATGAAACCGAAGGCCGCATTGAAATCGCCAAATTTGAAGGTCCGTTCGATTGACAGCCCGTCCCTGGCAAGCTGCCAGTCCTTAAGGGATTTCAGCGCCGTTTCGATGGCGGATTTTTCCAGTTTTTTCATATCGTTGCCTCCTGACTGTTTTCCGGCATGGTGACCGGTAAAACCTTGCGGTATCAGACCATAAAAGGCGATCTAACCCAACAGATGATGCACACGGTCACGCAAGACCGGCAAAAGATCAGCTTCGAACCACGGGTTCTTTTTCATCCAGGCGGTGTTGCGCCAGCTTGGATGGGGCATCGGCAACAGATTGTCGGGCAGATAATCGGCAAAGCGATGCACGGTTTCGGTCATGGTTTTGGCCCGCCGTTGCCCCAGATAGTAGCTTTGCGCATATTGCCCGATCAGCAGGGTCAATTCGATATCAGGCATATGATCGAGCAAGGCACGATGCCAGGCCGGTGCACATTCGGGCCGGGGTGGCAAATCCCCGCCGCGCTCAAACCGGCCGGGATAACAAAAGCCCATCGGCATGACCGCCAGTTTGGCCGGGTCATAAAAATCATCGACCGACAGATCAAGCCAGTCACGCAACCGATCACCCGATGCATCATTCCAGGGCAGACCGGTTTCATGAACCCGGGTGCCCGGGGCCTGCCCGATGATCAGAATACGGGCCCCCTTTGCCATGCGGACCACCGGACGCGGCCCCAGCGGTAATGCTTCGGCACAGATGCGACATGCGCGCACATCGGACAGCAGGGCATCAAGTGCCCGATCCCCGCCCGGCGGGTCAATTTCAGGCAAATCACCACGCAGACCGGGCATGGGTTATTTGACCTCGGACTCTTGGATCACCCATTTCTCGGCGGCGGCATCGGCGTACCATTCCTTCATCGCAGGCAGATCAAGGATCGCCTGCATATAGGCATTGCCAACCGGGTCAAGATCGACGCCATAGGTTTTGAACCGCGTTACCACCGGGGCATACATCGCATCGGCAATCGAAAAATCGCCAAACAGGAAATCCCCGCCCTGCCCATATTGCGTGCGGCACATTTTGAAAATCCCGGCGATGCGGGCGATGTCCTTGTCCACGCCATCTGCCCGGCCCAGTCCCGGCAGGCTTTGACGGCAATTCATCGGCATATGGGTGCGAAGGGCAGAAAACCCGCCATGCATTTCAAGCGACACCGCCCGCGCAATCGCGCGCACATCGATATCAAGCGGCCATAGCAGGGTGTCCGGGCGGCTATCGGCGATATATTCAAGAATACCCAGGGCCTCCCAGATGGTTTTGGTGCCATCATAAAATGCCGGGACTTTAGCCGTCGGCGAAAAGACCGGGGCCTTTGCCGCCCATTCATCGGTTCGCAGCGGCACCAGCCGTTCTTCGAAATCGATCCCGGCCACTTTGAGGCCAAGCCATGCGCGCAGCGACCAGGATGAGTAATTCTTGTTGCCTATATAAAGAACGGGGCGCGTTTCCATGATGGTTTCTTTCTGTTCGGGGACGATGATCCCGTGGCCGGGACACCGGA
Organism: Thalassospira sp. MIT121401; assembly: GCF_047125595.1. Taxonomy (NCBI): domain Bacteria; kingdom Pseudomonadati; phylum Pseudomonadota; class Alphaproteobacteria; order Rhodospirillales; family Thalassospiraceae; genus Thalassospira; species Thalassospira sp. MIT121401. The sequence goes on along the minus strand of NZ_CP138926.1, from coordinate 727,928 downwards.
ACTATCGGGTGTTTGGATTTCGGGTTCAAGCCCATCTCGGGAATTTGATTTACCGTTTTTGATGCCCCGGACGTCGTAAAGATCAGAGGCGGCATTATTTCAGTTTGCCCCGCATGCATCATCTGGTTCAGGGGGCTTTATGCCGGTATCACTTCGTCGATTTGTCTTTGCCGCCGCGTCGCTGTTTGGTGTTGTCCATGCAAGTACGGCAATTGCCGATGACCAGCCCAAAGCACCAACCATCATGGCCCCGACCGAGGTGATTTATGAACATGTGGTGCATTCGGATCTTTTGGGCCGTGACATGCGGCTTCTGGTCTGGAAACCCGATCATGATGCGCCCAAAGCCGGGTTTCCGGTGATTTACAGCTTTGACGGGGAAACATCGATCACGGCCTTTGCCGAATTTGCCGCACAGGCCGGTGTTCTTGGCGCACGATACAAACTCAGCGCCCCGATGATTGTTGCCTTTGCCGAAATGCCCGGCGCGCACAACAATGACCAACGCATGTATGATTTCACCCCGTTTGCCGAAACCTATGAGCTTCATGAACGGCCCAATATGCTTGAATGGCCGAAACTGGGCGGCGGGGATATTTACCTTGATGCGGTGATGACGGAATTCAAACCGTTCATCGCCGCGCAATATGCCATTGATCCGGATCGCGAAACCCTGTTTGGGCATTCACTGGGCGGGATGATGGTGTTGCACACGCTCGCCACCCGGCCCGATGCGTTTGATGCCTATGTCGCGGTCAGCCCGTCGCTTTGGTTTAACCGGCCGCAACGGTTTGACGAAATCCGCGATCTGATTGCCAACCCCGATTTCGCACCGGCCCGGCCAATACCGGTCATGATCACGGTCGGGGCCGATGAGTCGGACCTGACAGCATGGGACAAGATGCGCCTTCCCTCTGATCATCAGGAACGGCGCCTTAAATGGAAAAAGATCAATGCCATGGTCGATAATGCCCGCGCATTGGCGGCCCTGATCGCGCGCGATGGCAGTGCCAAGATTGATCTGGATTTCTCGGTGCTTGATCGCACCAATCACCATACCGCCAAGCCGATCACGATGTATCGGGCAATCGAAATGGCCATGACCCCGCGCGAGACCCCGTAACAGTCAACGGCAAGTGCGAGCGGCGTGAGAGGTGCATCGGACGCAAAAGACTCAATCGGTGCGAAAGGCGCGGCAGGAGCGAGAGGCGTGAGAGACTCACCCGGTCCGAAAGGCGCGGCAGGAGCGAGAGGCGTGGCGGATGCCGGCGGATTGAAGGGCTGGGGAGCTGCGTGACCGCGTGGCCGCATTACCGCATTACCGTATTACCGCATTACGGCGCTTCGGCTTTGCGGGGTTGCGGCATGGCAGCGTGGCGGCATGATCGCCCAACCGCCGAAGGGTCACTTTGTGCAGGCAACCATGATTGTCATTGCCGCACCCCCGCGCCCGATATGTCCGGTGGGCCCGGTGGACCGGATGCGGGCGGCCTGATCGGATGGATCTGTTCAGTCGGGCTGGCGGGGTTTTGTTTTCTGGAATTGCCCTGTGACGGTGGCAGCCTTAAGATCGCGACACATATCTTGTTCTGACAGCCGGGCCGTGCCCGCAAATCTGTCAGCCATCACCCGTCGCATGTCACCAGCAGGGAAGTCTGAAATTGTTCGACCACATTATCGCACGCGATCATTCCACAAACCCGATCACCATCACCCCGATTGCCGAGGGCGATTTCCAAAGCTGGCTTTCGGATCAGTCCGAAACCACCAAGGCCTGGGTGGCGGCAAACGGCTATGAGGCAAAGCGCGGTACGCAGCTTGCCCTGCCCGGCACCAACGGGGCATTTGGATCGGTCCTGATCGGTTATGTCGATGATGCCAAGGCGATCTGGGATTTTGCCGGACTTCCGACCAGCCTTCCCGAAGGTGTTTATGGCCTTTCGGCCAGCATTTCAGACAATACAGCCCTTTATGAAAAGGCAGCCCTTGGTCTTTATCTTGGCGGGTATCGCTTTGACCGGTATCGCAAGGATGACGGCAAAAAGGACAAGCGCGCCAAAATCGCCCTGCACGACAACGACGCCACCAAGCGCGCGGAAAATGTTGCGCGCGGCATCGGGCTTGCCCGTGATCTGATCAATATTCCGGCCAATGACATGGGCCCGGCCGAACTTGAAGCCGCAGCACGGACACTGGGCGAAGAGTTCGGCGCCAAGGTCAGCGCAATTGTCGGTGAAGAGCTTTTGAAACAGAACTTCCCGGCCATTCACACGGTCGGTCATGGCAGCGACCGCGAACCGCGCCTGATTGATCTTGTCTGGGGCGATGAGAATGCACCGAAAATCACCCTGGTTGGCAAGGGCGTGTGCTTTGACACCGGTGGCTATGACCTTAAGCCGTCCAGCAACATGCTTTTGATGAAAAAGGATATGGGGGGTTCGGCACAGGTTCTTGGCCTTGCGCGGATGATCATGGCGGCCAAGCTTCCGGTGCGGCTGCGCGTTCTGATCCCGGCGGTCGAAAACATGGTTTCGGGTCGCGCCTATCGCCCGAGTGACATTTTGCAAACCCGCAAGGGCATCACGGTCGAGGTCGGCAATACCGACGCCGAAGGCCGTCTTGTCCTGTCCGATGCACTGACCCTTGCCGCGGCAGAAGATCCGGAAATGCTGCTTGATTTTGCCACCCTGACCGGGGCGGCGCGCGTTGCACTTGGTCTTGGCCTGCCGGCACTGTTTTCCAATGATGATGATCTGGCCAACGGGCTTATGGAAAACGGGTTGGCGCTGAACGATCCGTTGTGGCGTCTGCCGCTGTGGGATGATTACCGCAGCCAGCTTGATAGCAAGGCTGCCGACATGAACAACATTTCCGGATCACCGTTTGGCGGGGCGATCATTGCCGCCCTGTTCCTGGACCGCTTTGCCGAAGGTGCAAAAAGCTGGGCACATATCGATCTGATGGCCTGGAACCCGACCGACCGTCCGGGCCGCCCGACCGGTGGCGAAGCCCAGGGAATTCGCGCTGCTTTCAAGCTGATCGAAGATCGTTTCGGTAAGTAAACAATCATAAAAACCATCGGCAACGATTGTTGCCACCGCACGGATCAGGGATCACGGGCATATTACCTTCATGCTTTGTGATCCCTGGCTTACAGCCCGAAAACGGGTGGCTGCGCGACCGTTTCAACCCAGAGCAAAAAAGCATCGGGCCGCATTTTTCCCAATAAGACCTTTGACATATGCGCAACCGTCAGGTAGACAGGTTACGTATTCGTAACAAATTAATTGTTAGGCACAAGCATGTCGATCGAGATCAAACCGTCTCAGGCGCTCGACCTTTGGCGTATCGCGATTGTAGAAAGTGTGCGTCGGGATTCACCCGATCTTTCTGCCCGGCAAATGGCCTTGTTGCTTAATGTTTACCTGACCCCGGCGCCACATACGGTGCGCGGCCTGTCAGAAGCCCTGAACATCTCCAAACCCGCAATTACCCGTGCATTGGACCGCCTGAGTTCGCTTGGCATGGTCAAACGCAAGGTCGACGAAGAAGATCGCCGTTCTGTCCTGATCCAGCGGACCGTCAAGGGATCGGTTTTCCTGCGTGAATTTGGCGATATCATCGTTTCGGCGGGCAAGGAAACCGAATGACCTGATCACACTGGCCGGTAAAACACCGCCAGATCGACGATCAAAAACCCCGATCACGCTAGATCATGAATGACATTCGGGGTCGCCGGGACCAAAAACCGGCATTTAGGACAAGATCCCTTCCCCATTTTACATACGCATCATCTGATATGGCGAAAACCCGCTATATACAGACCAGTCGGTTTGTATGGCATCTTTTTGCGGCATATTGACCGGGTGCAATTTTATCAATGATAACAGATTGTTGCCGGCAGATCAGTCAGACCGAACTCATCCCATACATCGCAAATACCCGCACATACAGATCACACTGCCAATGATCAGTGACGGGTGCCCGCGACACTTTCGGGCATCTCGATCAGCGATAAAAGCCCGGCTGCGATGATCAAAATGCCGCCAGAAACACGCGCAATGACATTTGTGCCGCCGCGTCTGATCAACCAGGGCATGATCCGCGCAGCCCCCATCGCATAAATCATTACGAAAGTGTAATCAAGAACCACAAAGGTTGCCCCGAGAATCAGCAATTGCGGTGCAAGCGGAGCCGTCGGGTCGACAAATTGCGGGAACAATGCCCCGAAAAAGGCAATTGCCTTGGGATTGCCAGCGGCAACAAGGAAGCCTTCGCGGAACAGTTTGCGTCGACTGACCGGCTCATAGACACCTGTATTTTTTATTTCGATACCGGTTTGGTCCTTGTTTTTCGGGGACTTGCGAAAGAATGACATCAAACCGATGACCAGCAGGAAAGCAACACCGCACCATTTCACCACCGCAAAGGCGGCTGCCGATGTTGCAAGAACCGCCCCCAAACCGACAGCCGCAATCACCATCTGGATCATGTTGGCACTAACATCCCCAAGGGCGGTCATCAGGGTCGGACGCGCGCCATAGCGCAAGGCGTGAGACATGCCGATCAGAATACTGGGGCCCGGTGTCAGGACCATCAGAAAGACAAGGACAGTAAAACTCAGCCAGATTTCGAACGACATGGTGGGGCTCCGCTAAATTGCTTGCACCGGAATAGCACAGCGAGCCGGTCACACAATTGCATCCTGCGCAATCGCCCCATGCGTCCGTCGGCGCACGACAGATGTGGCGGACAAGACGCGCTGCGACAGACACCCCGGGGTCATGCCACGGCAATACCGCGAAGGGCCACTGCAGGGTGCTTGAGGCGTCCAGGAAAGTCGTGAAGGAGGAAGAGGGAAGCTCGAAGGCTTGAGGTCTGTGGCTTGTAGCCTGAGGCCAGAGGCGGGAGGCGGAAATTGGACGGTGGACGGTGGACGGTGGACGGTGGAGGAAGCATATGGGCGATGTTTTGCAAATCACGGTCACACGATCACGACCACTGCCTGTTCCGGGATGCGGGGAAGCCGGCCCACACAGGAATGCCGTTGACATCCGGAACAGGTCAACACGCAGTCACGATTGGGTCGGATTGCGATCAAGGGTAATGGCGTAACGTCGCAACAAGATGAGCATCATGCAGGTACGAGCCGCGGCCTTATTCCTTCCCACAGCCTCAATGGTCGACATCGGGGCACACCGGCGACAGAGGGCACTTACTTGGCAGGCCGGAGGAGGCAAGCCCTGGCATTGCCCCACCCCCTTTGATGGCGGTGACGGGTAACGCAAAGCAGGCACATCACAGGACAGCCCCCCGCCTAGCGTTTTTGGGCGTCACCCGGCCAGTGATCATAGAACATCCGGACCTGTACCGAACGCAGGGTATCGGGCGGCAGGAAACTTTGCCCGGTACGCAGAAGCTTGTTCTGAAGGGCTGCGAAATAGCGGTTGGTAACCGGCGCAAACGGGCTGAAGGGTGGCTCGGGAACGATTTCCTCGCCCTTTTCCTTGGCGGCTTCGATTGCCTCGGCCTCGGCGGCAAGTTCTTCTTCGGTTTTGGGTGGCGGCGGGGGCAGCAATGCCGGGCCGCTATATTTGAAGGACCGCTTGCCCGCCGGACGGGTTTCAAACCGTTGCTTGGTATCGCGATACATCAGGCGTTGCAGATCAACAAGGAAACCATTGATGATCTTTGGCAGGTTATGTTCGATCAGCGGCACGGCTTCCCTGCTTTGGGCTTCCAGCCAGATATGGAAAACGATCTGGCGGATCGCACCGCTTTTGGGCAGCAAAACCGTCAATGAAACCGGATCGGGTACAATGACGGTTTCGGGGATTTCCGGTTCGGCATTGGCCGGTTCTTCGGATTCCTTGGCGTCGGTCTTTTCACTGCTGGCAAGTGCCGGGCCCGACAGGGAGACAAACGCAAATAGCGCAAGGGATATCATCGCCCAAAAGGCCGTATCCCATAAGCGATTAACGTTTGACCGGTTGCTCCTGCGCGCAAGCATGATGACTTACCACCCTGTTATCATTCCCTTTTCTGACACTGTTGTAACATGTCTGATGGCGAAATGTCGCGATCACTTACTGACAAATTCTGCCCCGGCAGCCTTAAGATCGAGTGCCGCGGCCAACAATGCCTTGGTATAGGGCTGTTGCGGATGATCAAACACATCCGCCGCCGCCCCGCTTTCGACCAGTTTGCCGCCTTGCATAACCATCACACGGTGTGACAGGGCGCGAACCACGCGCAAATCATGGCTGATAAACAGATAAGCCATTTTGTGGCGCGCCTGCAGGTCCCGCAGCAATTCGACAATCTGGGCCTGTACTGACATATCAAGTGCCGATGTCGGTTCATCAAGTACGATGAAACGCGGTTTTAGGACCAATGCGCGTGCAATCGAAATGCGCTGGCGCTGTCCGCCAGAGAATTCATGGGGATAACGATCCATCGCATTTTGCGGCAGATCGACTTCTTGCAGGGCTTCGGCAATGCGGGCTTCGCGTTCGGCAATTGTCAGATCGGGCTCGTGAATTTCAAGCCCCTCGCCAACGATCTGGGCAATTGACATGCGCGGGCTGAGCGATCCGAACGGGTCCTGAAACACCACCTGCATGTCACGGCGCAATTTGCGCAAATCCGCACCGGCATATTTGCGGATATCCTGTCCGCCAAACCGGATATCCCCATCCGATTTCAAAAGGCGCAGGATCGCCATGGCAAGGGTGGTCTTGCCCGATCCGCTTTCCCCGACAATGCCAAGTGTTTCACCCTGTTTAAGGGTCAGGGATATCTGATCGACCGCATCAAGATAGCGTTCCGGACGCCCCAGAATACCCTTGCGGCCAATCGGGAACCGCACGTGAATGTTGCTGGTTTCCAGAAGATCGGCGGCATTTTCGGGCAAGGGTGGTGCCGAACCGCTTGGCACAGCCGAAAGCAGCTTTTTGGTATAGGGATGCTTGGGATTGTCAAACAGGCTGTGCCCGACCCCGCGTTCGACAATTTCACCATCCTTCATGACACAGATGCTTTTGGCCATTTTCTGCACGATTTGCAGATCATGGGTAATCAGCAACAGCGCCATGCCAAGCTTGTTTTGCAAATCCTGAAGCAGTTCAAGGATCTGGGCCTGAATGGTAACGTCCAGGGCCGTGGTCGGTTCATCAGCAATCAGCAATTCCGGTTCATTGGCAAGCGCCATGGCGATCATCACGCGCTGGCGCTGACCGCCGGAAAGTTCATGCGGAAGGGCCTTGAGCCGTGTTTTCGGATCGGGAATGCCCACCAGATCAAGCAGTTCGAGAATACGCGCACGCGCCTTTGCACCGCGCAGTCCCTTGTGGAGCAACAGCACCTCGCCGATCTGCTTTTCGATGTTATGGAGCGGATTAAGAGATGTCATCGGCTCCTGAAAGATCATCGAAATCCGGTTGCCCCGGATTTCGCGCAGGGTCCGTTTGTCGGCCCCCACCAGTTCATGCCCGTCAAAGGTGATGGAGCCGGACGGGTGGCTGGCACGCGGATACGGCAGCAATTGCAGGATCGAAAGCGCGGTTACCGACTTGCCCGATCCGCTTTCGCCGACAAGTGCCATGGTTTCGCCGCGCGCCATGGAAAAGGACACGCCCTTGACGGCCTGCACATTGCCGAAATTGACCGAAAGGTTGCTGACATCAAGGAGCGGCTGATGGACGGATTGATCTGTCATGGTTCAGGTCCCCTAAAATGTCTTGCGCGGATCAAAGGCATCGCGGACTGCTTCGCCGATGAAAATCAGAAGACTGAGCATGATGGCAATCGCAAAGAATGCCGTCATGCCAAGCCAGGGTGCCTGTAGGTTGTTTTTGCCCTGTGACAGCAATTCACCCAGCGACGGCGATCCCGGCGGCATGCCCAGCGACAGGAAGTCGAGTGACGTCAGCGCGACAATCGACCCGTTAAGCACAAAGGGCAGGAAGGTAATGGTCGCCACCATGGCGTTGGGCAGGACATGGCGATACATGATCCGGTAGTCGGTCATGCCAAGTGCCTTGGCCGCGCGCACATATTCAAAGTTGCGCGCCCGCAGGAATTCGGCACGGACAAGTCCGGTCAAACTCATCCAGCTAAACAGCACAAGGATGAACAAAAGCGTCCAGAAGCCCGGTGCAAACAGGCTGGCCAGAATGATCAGAATGAAAAGTTGTGGCAGGCCCGACCAGATTTCGATCACACGCTGGAACCCAAGATCGACCCAGCCGCCAAAATAGCCCTGCACCGCACCGGCGGCGATCCCGATGACCGAACTGACCGCGGTCAGCGCCAGGCCAAACAGGATCGAAATCCGGAAACCGTAAATCAGCCGCGCAAGAACATCGCGCCCCAATTCATCGGTGCCCAGCAAGTGGCGCGAAGATGGCGGTGCCGGTTGCGGTTCGCGCATTTCGAAATCGATGGTCGAATAGGAAAACGGGATAAGCGGCCAGATGGCAAAGCCGTGATGGTCGATCTTGCCCTGAATATAGGGATCATAGAAATCGGTCTCGACATCGAAATCCCCGCCATAGGTGGTTTCCGGATGGTCGGAAAAGATCGGCATATACCAGTTATCGTCATATTTGACGAAGATCGGCTTGTCATTGGCAAGCAGTTCGGCAAACAGACAGATCACAAACAGGATCGTAAAGATCACAAGCGACCAGTAGCCGCGCTTGTTGGCCTTGAAATTCGCAAGACGACGTTTGTTAAGTGGAGAAAGGGCCATCAATGTCATGATCAATTCTCCCGCGCTTCAAAGTCGATGCGCGGATCGACGAAATGATAACTCAGGTCGCTGATCAGGTTCAGCACCAACCCGAACAGCGTGAAGAAATACAGGGTCGCAAACATCACCGGATAGTCACGCGTCATCACGGCGTTAAAGCCAAGCAGGCCCAACCCGTCGAGCGAGAAGATCACTTCGATCAGGACCGATCCGGTAAACAGCAACCCGACCAGGGCACTCGGGAAACCGGCAATGACCAGCAACATGGCATTGCGAAAGACATGGCCATACAGCACACGCCGTTCTGTCAGGCCCTTGGCCCGGGCAGTGACGACATATTGCTTGTTGATTTCATCAAGGAACGAGTTTTTGGTCAGCATGGTCAGGGTCGTAAAGCCCCCGATGGTCAGGGCAATGATCGGCAGCGTCAGATGCCAGAAATAATCGCCGATCTTGCCCAGAAGCGACAATTCATCAAAGTTCGATGACGTCAAACCGCGCAACGGGAACCAGTCGAAATAAGTACCCCCGGCAAAGACGACAATCAGCATCACCGCAAACAGGAAACCCGGAATGGCATAGCCGACAATGATGGCCGCCGATGTCCAGATATCGAAACTTGATCCGTCGCGAACCGCCTTGGCAACGCCAAGCGGCACGGAAATGATATAGATGATCAAGGTCGACCAAAGCCCGAGTGATATCGACACCGGCATTTTATCAAGGACGATATCGACAACATCGCGATCCTGAAAATAGCTTTGGCCGAAATCGAAGGTCAGATAGTTCTTCATCATCATCCAGAACCGTTCATGGGCCGGTTTGTCAAAACCGAACTGAACTTCGAGCTGTTTGATGATTTCGGGATCAAGCCCTTGAGCGCCACGGTAGCTGGAGGTCGAGGAGAAATTGTTCCCCGCCCCGGATGAGGATGACCCACCGCTGTCGCCCCCCTGATTGGTGATGCGCGCGGTTGATGAAACGTCGGTGCCCTGAAGTTGGGCGATGACCTGTTCGACCGGGCCGCCAGGTGCGAACTGGATAATCACGAAGTTCAGCAACATGATGCCAAACAGCGTGACCGGGATCAGAAGAAGACGCCGCAGGATATAGTTCAGCATGGTCTAGTTCCCCCCCATCGGCAGTTTTGCGGCTTTTTGCGGATCAATCCACCAGCGCATGACCGACTCGCCTTTTAGCGGGACGGTATCGGGCCGACCAAAGATGTTCCACCAGGCCAGCCTGTCACCGCCAAGGTAATATTGCGGGATCACGTAATAGCCCCACAGCAACACCCGGTCGAGCGCATGAGTCGCGGTTACCAGTTCGTGCCAGCTGTCAGCGGTTGCGACCTTATCGACCATCGCATCGACGACCGGGTTTTTGATGCCGGCAAAATTGCGGCTGCCGGGTTGGTCGGCGGCCTCGCTTGACCAGAAGACGCGCTGTTCATTGCCCGGTGTCAGGGCCTGCGTCCACCAGAAGGTTGTAACGTCAAAATCAAAGGCCTGAATACGGTTGACCCACTGGCCGGTATCGATCAGGCGGATATCCATCTCAACACCAAGCTGTTTGAGGCGGGCCTTGAAGACCAGCGCGATTTTTTCCAGTCCGGGCTGGCGAATGATCAGCTCGAAGCGGAACGGTTCGCCGGTTTCCTTATTGACCAGAATCTTGTCGCGCAATTCCCAACCTGCTTCGTTCAGAAGGGTCATGGATTCCCTAAGCGCCTTGCGACGGCCATCGGGTTCGTCAAAATTCGGCAGCCTGAAAGGCTGGGTAAACAGTTCCGGCGGTAATTGATCGCGATAGGGTTCAAGCAAGGCCAGCTCATCGCCGGTTGGAATGCCGCTTGATGCCAGTTCGGAATTCACGAAATAGCTGTCCGTGCGCTTATAGGCCCCATAGAACATCGCACGGTTGAGCCACTGGAAATCAAAGCCGTATTGCAAGGCCTTGCGCACCCGCCAATCGGCAAAAAGCGGCAGACGGTTATTCATCACATAGGCCTGCATGCCCACCGGAAGGTTGTCGGGCAGAAATTCTTTTTGAATGTCGCCGCGTTCAACTGCCGGGGTGTTGTAGGCGGTGCTCCAGTCGCGCGATGAATGTTCGGAGCGCACCATATATTCGCCGGCAAGGAATGCCTGGCGCTGAACTTCCGGGTCGAGATAGGTGTCGTAACGGATGATGTCGAAATTGTTCTGGCCGCGATTGACCGGCAGATCTTCGGCCCAGTAATCCTTGACCCGTTCATAGGTGATGCGTCGGCCCGCCTCGATGCTGGCAATGCGATAGGCACCGCTGCCGACCGGGATTTCAAAGGTGGTTTTCGAGAAATCCTTACCGTCCCAGAATTTCTTGGGCATGATCGAAATGCCCGCCGCCGTCATTGGCGTTTCGCGGTTATTGCCGGGCTTGAAGGTGAATTTGACGGTCAGATCGTCAATCGCTTCGGCCCCTTCGATCTGGGAGAAATATTGCCGGTAGACCGGGCTTCCTTTTTCGACCAGCACTTCATAGGAAAACACCACATCTTCGGCGGTGATTTCCGATCCGTCCTGAAAACGGGCGCGCGGGTCCAGATGGAAGATGGCAAAGGACCGGTCATCGGGGACTTCGATGCTGCGCGCAATCAGGCCATACATCGCATAGGGTTCATCGGAACTTGCGACCATCAGGCTGTCATAGATCAGGCCAAGCCCGGCGGCCGATGTCCCCTTGAGCGTGAAGGGATTGAGCGTATCAAAGGCGACAATCGATGACTGGATCAGGGTTCCGCCCTTGGGCGCGTCGGGATTAACATAATCGAAATGGGTGAAATCCGGCCCGTATTTCAGATCACCATAAAGCGAAATGCCATGGGATGTGGTGGTCAGGGGGGCAAGTTCGGCTTCTTCGACGGCGACGGTCGGGGCCGGCTTGATGACCGGTTTGTCACTGTCCTGTGCCCGGGGGGCGGTGACGGGCAAGAGCGATGCAAAAACCGTCACACCAAGCGCAAGACATGCGGATGACACCGCCTTGCGCACAAGTTGCTTGCCCGACAGTTTCATATTGGCAACATACGCGATCATGTGACTTATCGTCTTTCCCCTGATGCAAACTGGTTGCGAGTCTTGTCACGAATTGGGACGCAGCAGGCCGGGTTTCCCGGACATTATATTCGCTACACGGTCTTCGCCCGGCTGCGGTCTTTTATCTGCGGATCATAATGAAGAATAAAATGGTTCAATTTCAAGGCATCATGACGGCCCCGGTGCCTTTTGCGCCAGTTTTCGCCGTTCGGTTTCAATTTTGATTTCACCCATCAACCAGTTGCGGAACGCCCGGACCTTGCGCCGTTCAAGCCGGCCTTCGGGATAACAAAGCGAATAGGCATAGGGACTGTCGACCGGCAGATCAAAAGGCACGGTCAGACGATTGGTCACGACATATTCCCCAATCATCGCCGGATCGGAAATCACCACGCCAAAACCGCTTGCTGCGGCCTCCATCGCCATATCAAGGGTGGCAAAGACCGGGCCGCGATCAGCATCAACGCCCTTGATCCCCGTGCCGCTGAGCCAGATGCGCCAGTCTTCGCGCTGGGCCGAGCAATGCAAAAGCGTCACCCCGGCAAGGTCTTCGGGGGTTTTGAGCTTTTTGGCAAGATCGGGATGACAGACCGGCAATAACCGTTCCCCGGTCAGGAATTCATGCACAAGCTGTTCATCCTGGGTATCGGCGAAACGCACGGCGATATCGACCTCGTTGAAATCGACCGGGGCCTTGTCATCATTATAAGTGCCCAGTTGCACCTGAAGATCGGGATGTTCCATCTGAAAGCGGCCAAGGCGTGGCACGATCCAGCGCATGGAAAAGGTCAGCGGCGCCAGAACCGAAAGCTGGGTGTCATCAGCACGGTCTTCGACCCGGGCCACCGCATGTTCGATCGCATCAAAGGCCGGGGTCAGCCCAACCAGAAGATTACGTCCCGCCCGGGTGAGCTTGAGACTTCTGTGCTGTCGCTCAAAAAGTTTACGGCCCAAAACTTCTTCAAGATGCTGCACCTGTCGGCTTACGGCACCTTGGGTCACGTTAAGCTCATGTGACGCTTTGGTGAAACTTTCAAGACGACCGGCTACTTCAAAGGCACGAAGCGCATTTAATGGTAATGGACGGCGTTTCATCGCGATGACTTTGCATGACTAAAACTCACGCCATGATGACAAAAGATGGTTTGAGCGCAAGTGTTTTTCGGCGTAACTCTGGGTTTATCGAAACGAAACACACGCATCACAGATGCCGGGCCGCTGATGTATTGAGAGCAGGCCTCAGATTACAAGGATGAGAATCATGGTCGCGATCACCAAAGATGCAGGCGCATTTGTTGCAACCCGCCCCCATAACACCGTCAGCCTGATGGATCTGCCGCGCGAATGGTACAAACGCCACGATCTGCGCAAGAAACTTGGTCTGATGGATGCCCGTATGCTGCGCGATATCGGCTGGAACGTCTATGACGCCCGTCGCGAAGCTACAAAACCGTTCTGGAAAGCCTGATTTCCGGACAAAACCCGCGCTGATGCGCACAACAGAGTATGTATCATGTCTGCCCCGATGTTTCGCTTGCAGGGGTCCCTTTCATTCCCCCTGCAGGTGCTTGATGCTCTTTTGAGCATATTGAAGATCCCGAGCCTTAAATAAGGTTTGGCATTCTTCTTCTCCCTGAACGCAGATGCCAGCATCCCCCCGTTGGCACATGCGTATGAGATTGCCGGTCACTTCCCCTGGTGACCGGCATTTCTTTTGGGCAATCGCCGTCTGTCAAAAGTCGCTATTTCTTTGCCGGTTGGCGCAAATACATCAGGTTTGCGGCGTTCAGGACCGAATACATCACGGCAAACTGCGCATTAAATTCAAATTTTTCCGGTTTCGGATCGAACATTTCGTAAATTTCACGAATGCTGCGTTTACCATCAATCCGCGACAGGATGGCCGGTGATGCGGCGGGCATGGTGCGGGTAACGGACAGACCGGTAAAGGTGATCTTGATATTGCCCGACTTGGCCACCGACCGGGCAAGGGCCGCACCATCAACCCGGGTAAAGAACGGAATGGCGTCTTCGGCCGGGACCGGTGGTTTGGTCTTGTTCTTGGCCTTTACCACATAAAAGATATGCTTGGTAATGTTGCCGGCCATCAGTTCGGCCAGCGCGGCCCGTTCACGGAACGGCACATGAACCGCCTTTTCCAGAACATCATGGCGCGAACAATAGGTGGTCGGGTCATAGCGCATCGGCTCGATAAAGCTTTGCAGGCGCAGACCGGCCTTTTCAACGAAATCAAACACTTCATCGACGCGATAGGCCCGATCCTGCTGATGCAAAAGCAGGTCATAAAACCCGGCATCGCCGCCATGAATATGATCGCCGACAAACGGATTGCGCTTGAGCCAGTTGGTCCCGGGCAGGGAATTGAACAGCGCCTTGCCGAAATTAAGGCGGCGCGCCCCGCCGGCCTCGGCATTGAGGCGTTCCATCATTTCCTGCATGTGATAGACGCCCTGGCGACCCAGTTCGCCATAAACCATCAACCCCATGCCACCATTGGGTTTGAGCGCATCAGAAAGCGCGCGCAATCCCGCATCGGGATCGGGCAGATGATGCAGCACCCCGCAACAGTCAATGTAATCAAACGGCCCGTATTCGGATGCCAGATCAACGAATGAGCCGGTGACAAAGGTCACGTTCTTTTCAAGATTGCGGCGCTTGATGCGGGCTTCGGCGATCTCGCGGGAACTTTCGGACAGGTCGATATAGACGATATCGGCCTTGGCCTTGCGGTCGCGGGCCTGCTGGGCCAACATGACGAGCGCATCGCCCGTCCCACCCCCGGCGACCAGAATTTTGATCTTGCCGCTTTTGGTTTGTGCGGACGGATCACGCCCGCCAAAAACGAAATGCACCACTTCGTCCCAGTTGCCCGGCGATCCGGTGACAAGCCTTTTATCCTCATCCTCGGGATTGCGGGCCGGATAGGGATATGTCTCGTACTGGTCGCGTGTCTTTTCAGACGATTGCACAGCATCGGCACTTTTTTTGTTGTCGGGCATTACCGAGTTTTCCAGCAGAGAAGTGATTGGGACGGAAACATCCTATACCAACGAATTAATTAATAAAATCCAGCAGTTCATGCCAACTCAATCCATCCGGATCACAAGCTTGCCGGTCGCGGTGCGATTGCGGATGGCATCAAGGGCGATCATCGCGTCACCCAGGGGATAGGTCGCTGAAATCATCGGCGTGATCCGGCCATCGCGCAGCAGATCAAGAAGCTCGCCCATGCCCTGTCGGGCGATATCGGGATTTTGTGCCAGATAGGCACCGAAATAAAATCCGATCGCGGCAACGTTTTTGACCAGAAGAATATTCGCCGGGATTTGCGGCACGGTGCCGCTGGCAAAGCCGATCAGTAATATCCGCGCGCCCGGCGCAACACAGCGCAGGCTTTGATCAAACACATCCCCGCCCACCGGATCATAAACCACATCAACCCCGGCTGGCCTGCCAAGGCCGGTGGCAATTTCGCGTACCCGGTCGCGGATATTTTCGACCTTGTAATCAATGGTGTAATCGGCCCCGTGATCGCGTGCGATCCGGCATTTGTCAGCCCCGCCGGCCGTGGCAATGACCGTTGCCCCCAAAAGCTTGGCACATTCCACCGCCGTCAGCCCGACACCGCCAGCCGCCCCGTGCACCAGAACGATGTCGCCAGCCACCACACCGGCGCGATATTTCAACCCGAACCAGCTTGTGCCATATGCGATCTGAAAGGCAGCCGCGCCATCCATATCGACCCCGTCGGGCAAAGCAACAACCCCGGATGCCGGAACAACCACCTTTTGGGCAAATCCGCCCCAGTCGGGCATCGCCATCACACGATCACCAATATGAATATCATCGACATTTTCGCCGACCGCATGAACGGTGCCACTGACTTCAAAGCCCGGGGAAAAAGGACCATCAGGGCGCTTTTGATATTTGCCTTGCAGAATAAGTGTATCGGCGAAATTCACGCCACAGGCGGCAATATCAATCACCACCTGACCCGGACCGGGTTGGGGATCAGCCCAGTCAACCAGTGCCGGTGTTTCGCCAAATGCCTTGCAAATCCACGCCTTCATACCCGTCCCCTGCGATATCTGTCCAAGTGATGCGAGTTTGCCGACCAAGCCCGCCCCAGACAAGCCGACATTCGACTAAACACACCCGATCAGTAGCATGGCGACCGGATCAGACCGGCCAGACCGGCCAGACCGGGCTGGAAAGCAGATCAGATTGGAAATCAGAAACGGAAAAAGACAGGCCGGAACCGGCACAAGGAACAATCAGAAAATGCGCTGACGCTTGCGCTTGCGGGTCAGCACCAGCAGAACCAGTGACGGCACAAGCAAAACTACAAAGGCCGGTGCCAGCAAGACCGGGACAAAAAGCGTGTCCCATGCCCAGGAGGACACATAACGCTGGATGAAGGATTGCAACAGGTTCAGGCTTCCGGCATCCAGTCGATACCAAAGCTCACCGGCGGCAACCAGTCGAAAACTGCCTGTTTGAAGTGCGGTAATGGAATCGTCGACCAGCACCGCGATGCTGGCAAACAGTAAAATCCATCCCAAGGCCCTTAGAACCCACATTATCTTCTCCAGACTACCCGTCACGGGCGGCTTATATTAGCGAACCCTGATCGCACCCTAACGGCTCTGCCCTGCCAAGGTAAAGGGGCAGGAAAAGCGCGTGTAAAGACATAGCGATCGGAAATCCTAACGTGAAACCTTACGGATCAAGCATCAACAAGAAGTAAAGATCACGCCAAGCCACGGTTTATCAAGGGTTTCAGCCGGTTAAACCGGGCTTTGGCACCCTGTTTGACCGATGAAATCCCGTTGATTTCATGAAAGTGAAAAAAGAGGCTTATTGGGCCTTGTCAAGCAAGGTCGGGTCGGCTAATGTCCGCCCGCTTTCGCGATATATACAAGATCGCATGTGGAGAGGTGGCCGAGTGGTTTAAGGCGCACGCCTGGAAAGCGTGTTGGGGTGTAAGCCCCTCAGGGGTTCGAATCCCCTCCTCTCTGCCACTGACCAAATTCCCGAAAAATGACAGATCAGACGCCACACAGTTCCCACTGTGTCACGAAATGCGTTTGCCTATTTATCTGATCCGGTTCGGGCGGAAACGGCACCAAGCCATTTGCGCAGCAATCCATCAAGCTGATCCAGCTCATCGGCATTCAGGCCGTCAAGCAACCGGTGCTGATTGGCGACGTGGTCGGTGACGGCGGCATCGATCAGCTCAAACCCGTGCGGGGTCAGGGCGACAACAAAGCCGCGGCCGTCTTCAGGGTTGCGCTGACGGGTGATCAGGCCGGCTTCTTCGAGTTTATCAAGCCGGTTGGTCATGGTGCCCGATGTCACCATCGTCCATTCGATCAATTGGGACGGGCTTAGCGCATAGGGTGGCCCCGACCGGCGGAGTGTCGCCAATACGTCAAAGCTGGCCCCGTTCAGATCGTGCTGTTTGAAGACACGATCCATTTCCGCCATCAGAATGGCACGCAATCGCCCGACCCGGCCAATCACCCCCATCTGGGCAACGTCAAGATCGGGACGTTCGCTGCGCCATTGCGCCAGAATGCGATCGATTTTGTCTGTGCTGTTTTCCATGGTTTGAGGATATGCCGAAAATTTATCTTGACGTCAAGATTTCTGATTATATCTTGACATCAAGATAAATGGAGCCGCCATCATGAACCGAACGACCGACTTATTCCTGACAGCAATTGCACCGGTGATCTGGGGCAGCAGCTATATCGTGGCGACCGAATTGTTGCCGCACGGCTATCCACTGACCGTATCGCTTTTGCGCGCCTTGCCCGCCGGACTGATCCTGTTGCTGGTGGTGCGCCAGCTTCCCGGTGCCGGGTGGCGTGGCCGGGTTTTCATCCTGGGCGCGCTTAACTTCGCGATATTCTGGGCGATGCTGTTTGTGGCGGCCTATCGCCTGCCGGGCGGGGTGGCGGCAACGCTTGGCGCGATCCAGCCATTGCTTGTGCTGTTTCTGGCACGTTTTGCCCTGGGCAACACCATCACCCTGCTTGGCATTTTTGCCGCCATTTCGGGACTGATCGGGGTTGCGATGCTTGTTCTTGGCCCATCGGCAAGCCTTGATCCGATTGGCATTGCCGCGGCCCTGTTTGGCGCAGCTTCCATGGCGGCGGGTACGGTCCTGACCCGCAAATGGCAACCACCGGTATCCCCCCTGACCTTTACCGCATGGCAATTGACCGCGGGCGGCATCCTTTTGATCCCGGTAGCCCTGATTGTCGAGCCGGGCTTTCCGATGCCAACCCTCACCAATCTTGCCGGGCTGATCTGGTTGGGACTGATCGGTGCGGCCCTGACCTATTTCCTGTGGTTTCGGGGTATTGCGCGGCTTGGCCCGACCACGGTGACAAGCTTTGGCTTCTTAAGCCCGACCAGCGCGGTTCTTTTGGGCTGGGTCATGCTGGGCGAACAGTTATCGCCACTTCAGATCGCCGGTGTTGTCGTTGTCCTGATCAGCATCTGGATCGGTCAACGTGCCGCACGGTCCAAACCGGCCCTTGCCCCCGACATGACCGCCGATAACAGCCCCCTTGCTGCCACCCCGAAACCGTAACGCACCACCAAACACAATTCAGAAAAGGAACGCCCCATGACCAACACCACCCCGCATAATCGCAAAATCGTTGTTTTTGGCGCCACCGGCGATGTCGGCCGCGAAGTTGTGAGCGAAGCACTTTTGCGCGGATATCAGGTCACAGCCATTGCCCGCGACATTGCAAAACTGTCCGCCCTTCCGGACTCTGTCGCCCGCCAAAGCATCGATATCCTTGCCAATCCCGAGATTGTCGCAGAAGTCCTTGCCGACCATGACGTTGCGGTCAGCGCACTTCGCCCCGCGACCGGACAGGAAAAGCTTCTGCCGGAAATGACCAGGGTGCTGCTGGATGCGGCCCGGCAAAGCAAGACGCCAATCTTTGTCACCGGCGGGGCGGCAACCCTTAAACTCGCCGATGGTAGCGGCCATACGGTTCTGAGCGCGCCCGACTTCCTGCCGGGCAGCGTACGCCCGATTGCCGAGGCCTGCGAACAGGTCGATCGCCTGTTTGATCAATATGACGATGTGCGATGGACCTGCCTGCGCCCGCCGGCCATGCTGATCCCCGGCGAGAAAACCCGTAATTATGTGCGCGGCACCGATACGCTGGTTACCGATCATGACGGTGTGGCGCGGATTTCCTTTGCCGATTTCGGTGTGGTGATGGTGGATCTTGTCGATGCCGGTTTTGAAGCCGGTACGCGCAATCCGCAACGCTTGACGGTTGGCTATCAAACACAGGTCGCGGCGGCCTGATCCGCCACAAACAACACATATATAGATATAGATGCAAAAAGGGCGGCGCGACAAAACCGGATAAAGCCGCCCGTTTTCAATTCTGATCAGTCGGCCCTGATGCAGCCTTGATCCGGGCAAAGACGTCATCAAGGGCGGTATGGATTGCAGATGCGCCGTTTTCACGAACAAAAGCCTTGGCGACCTGTTCATTCAGGCCACCCGGCGTTGAATGGCCATCAACCAGTTCGGCAAAGCTTTTATCCGGTGACTTGGCCGTATTTTGCGCGAGCCCCGAAAACAGGGCGGCAAGGTAACGCCTGGCATCGGCCGCATCCGATCCCTGTTTGACCATCCAGTCCGCCGCACTTTCAAGCACCGTGAAATAGGTCGCCATCAGCGCACTTCCCGCTGCATAACCATCAAAGGCATCAATGGTTTTGGCCGCAACCGCCCCGCCAAGTTTGTCAAACAAGGCCATCACATCGTCCGATCCGGGATAGATCGCGGTCACACAGGCATGATGTTCGACCGATGGTAGGGGAATGGCACGGTCACATTGCGCATTGGTGTCCAGCCAGGATTTAAGATCATCAATCGGGATGGTGGCGATCAGGCTGACGAGTTTTTTGTCATCGGGCACATGAAGCGGTTCAAGCACATCACGGGCAATTTGCGGCAAAACGACAAGAAAGATCATATCGGACTGATCAATGATCGCCTGATTATCATCGCAGATACGGACATTTTCAAAATCAGCGGCAAGCTTGCGCGAGACCGCATCACTGCGCCGCGAAACAATGAATTCGGACACCGGATAATCCGATGAAGCCAATCCACGGATCACCGCATCACTGATGGCGCCCGTGCCGATAAAGCCAAGCTTCATTTAAAGTCCCCTGTCATATCCTTTGCCCTATCGTCTGGCATGTCGCCAAACATATCCTGCGGCGCAAACGCATCGGCCCGATCAGATGACCGCATGCCCGCATCGCTGCCATCATAGGCAGCAATGACCCGGAATTCCGGCCCGTCCGAGGTCGAATGGCTTTCATAAAGACAGAACCGATCAATGGTGAAAACCCGCGAGGTCAGATCAACATGATCGGCAACCGTTTGTTCAATGGTTGCACGCGCGGCATCGCGGTTACGGCCGAGCGTGATATGCGGGGTGAATTTGCGCATATCCATATCCGGGCATTCATCAAGTGCAAGAAGTGCGTTTTCAACCCGGTGCGCCAGACGGTGCAGGGTCGGCTGGTCTTTTATCCCGGCCCAGAAGATACGGATCTTGCGGCTGGAGGCAAAGACATCCAGCCCCCTGACCTGAAGATCAAAGGGTTCGAACGACACCTGTGCAAGGGCGTGATCGATCTCGGCCGCCTGACCGGGATCGACATTGCCGATGAATTTAAGGGTGATATGCATGTTTTCCGGGGTCTGGGCATCCAGCCCCTTGATCCCGCGCGCAAGCGGGTAAAGATCGGCTGCGATATCGCCGGGAATTTCCACGCCGACAAACAAACGCATGACTGGGGTATCCAATTCTATTCTGGTGGCAGGGTGGCTTTTGGAAATATCGCCTAGCCGGTGGAACGTCCGGGCAGCGGAAGAACATCGTCCTCGCCATCGATCTGCGGAAAGTTGCCCGATGCCCAGTCGGCCTTGGCCTTTTCGATGCGTTCCTTTGAAGACGCAACGAAATTCCACCACAAATGCCGATGGCCCAGCGGCAAGCCGCCCAACAACATCACCCGACTGTCGGTGGCAGCAACAATATCGGGGATTTCTTCGGGCGCTACATAGACGAAGCTTTCCGGGCCAAAGGCATCGCCATCAATGGCAACACTGCCCGAGACCACATAAATCGCGCCTTCCTGATTTTCACCGGGAAGCAGCAATTGCGCGCCTTCATCCATGTGAACATCAAGATAATACAGCTTGGATTTGACCGGAACGGGTGCGGTTTTGCCAAATGCCTCGCCCGCGATCAGGCGCATGTGAAGACCGGCATCTTCAATGATCGGAAGGTCATGCTTGGGCACATGATAAAAGGCGGGATCGGATTCTTCGGCCTCTTCGGGAAGGGCGACCCAAAGCTGCAAACCGTCAAGTTCGTGAACCGAATTGCGGACTTCGGGTGTTTCGCGTTCGGAATGGGTGATGCCATGTCCGGCATTCATCCAGTTGAGATCACCGGGCGTGATTTCCAGATTGCTGCCCAGACTGTCGCGATGAAGCACCGCCCCCTTGAACAGATAGGTCACGGTTGCCAGACAGATATGGGGATGCGGGGGCACGTCAATGCCCTGACCGGGTTGGAATTCGGCCGGGCCCATATGATCGAAAAACACGAACGGCCCGACAGACCGCACTTCGCGATGGGGCAGAACGCGGCGCACGGAAAAAGCCCCAAGATCGGCTTCCTTGCCAGTGATAAGCTTAACCATGCGCCGCCTCCTTATATATGTGGGTCGGACACAGCCCGATATGGGCTGCGCCGATTTACGAATGCGTGATGACCATCCCGATTACGGGCACGGGAACGGCCATTTCTGATGGATCGCCTCGATCTCGGCCAGAACATCGTCGGACAGGGTAATATTGGCCGATCCGATATTGGTTTTGAGCTGTTCCATGCTGGTCGCGCCAATGATGTTCGACGTCAGGAACGGACGCGAATTGACATAGGCCAGCGCCATCTGGCACGGGTCAAGACCATTGTCCTTGGCCAGTTTCACATAGGCCTCGGTCGATTTGATGCCATTTTCGGTCTGGTAACGGCCGAAATATTGCGGCCATTTGGCAACGCGCGATCCTTCGGGACGGGCACCGCCCAGATATTTGCCCGAAAGCGCCCCGCCGCCCAGCGGCGAATAGGCCAAAAGACCGGCATCTTCGCGGATCGAACATTCAGCCATGCCGACTTCGTATTGGCGGGTCAGAAGGCTATAGGGGTTCTGAACCGAAACCACGCGCGGCCAGCCATTTTTTTCGGCCAGTTCAAGGAACTTCATCAGCCCCCACGGGTTTTCGTTCGACAGGCCGATATGGCGGACCTTGCCGGCCTTTACCAGTTCATCAAGGGCCGCAAGGCTTTCCTCGATCGGGGTAAAATCCTCGTTCTCGTCATGGACATAGCCCAGCTTGCCAAAGAAGTTGGAATTCCGGTCCGGCCAATGGAGCTGATAAAGATCGACATAATCGGTCTTGAGACGTTTGAGCGATCCGTCGATTGCCTCGTGAATTTGGGCACGGGTCAGACGCGGCCCGTTGCGCACATAGGCAAAACGTTCAGCCGGGCCAACGATCTTGGTCGCGATCACCAGATCATCACGACGCCCGCGCTTTTCAAGCCAGTTGCCGATGATGGTTTCGGTCGCGGTAAAGGTTTCTTCCATTGCCGGGACCGGATACATTTCGGCGGTATCAATGAAATTGACTTCGTTTGCAGTCGCATAGTCGAGCTGTTCGAACGCTTCGTCCTGCGTATTCTGCTGTCCCCAGGTCATGGTGCCCAGGCAGATAACACTGACATCAATGTCAGTACGTCCCAATCGACGATATTCCATATAACAATCCCCTTTTGCATCCCGCCGCCAAGCGGCTCCTGAAAGGATGCGACTTTTCACAATGGTATGAATATATCCCGTGACGGGCGTGATGAAACCGCCCGCGGCAAAAAATCTTATGCGATCACGGATTTAGCCAACAATTTCCGGGGATGTTAGCGCTAACACGCATCAAGTGCCGGCCCTAGACAAACAGGGTCAGAACCCCGGTATAGCCATAGAAACGGTCATTGCAGATTTCACCATTGCCGTAAAATCCGGTCAGGGGCAAATCCCCCAATTCGTCGCGGATGATCATCATTTCACGGCTTTCTGTACCAAACAGATGCGGGCCACGGGCGACACAGCTGCAATAAAGGGCACCGCGCGGTTTGCCGGGCAGACGTTTTTGCAATTCTGACAACATTCGGCGCAAATCCTGTTCGGCGGCGGCCCCGTCGCGCCGGACAAAGCGGATGGCGTCACCGGCCTGCACATCACCGCTGATGGCGATCATGTTATTGTGGGGATCAACCCCCATCAGATTGCGCACGACAAAATCACCGGTATCGGAACCGGGTACCATCAGGGCCGCGTGATAGCGCCCGGATGCCATGGAATGTTCACTGCCATCCGCGTCGAGTTCTTCCTTAAGCACCGAAAGAGCCGGACGGTCATCAAGGGTGGAAACGATGCCTTCGCGGCCTTCGGTCACGCGATGGACCGGGCCGATTGGCGTGCAGGCCTGGCTGATGCCGACCTGAACGGTGGTTTTGCTGTCAAACAGCACGCCTGAAAGACCGCCATTGACCACGCGATCGGCAATCTGTGGCGCGCTTCGTTCGCCCGATGCAATCCCGCCGACCAGATAGGTTGATCCCATGCGCGCCAGTTCCGACAGGGTTGCAAGACTTTGCGGTGCACCGGGATCGCCATGGACCAGACCGAAAATCGGTTGCAGCCGATCAATCGCCTTTTGCAGTTCCGGTGCATCAAGATCGGCATCGGTTTTCAGCGGTTCGAAAATATGAAAATCGTCACTGGCAAACGGGGCCACCATGACAGAAGCCGCCGGAACCCCGAAATAGGCGCGGCCCGATCCACAGACACCAACACCCGATGTGCCGATCCAGTGTTCAATCGACAGGCGCGATCGCAAAAAGGTCAGGATGCTGCCGATATCTTCGGCAAGGGCTTCGGAAACATAGAGAAACGCCAAAGCCTGGGAGGGGAGCGGTTCTTTTTCCAACAGTTCCGCCAGCTCGGAGGCGACAGACGCCCAGTTTTCCCCGCTGGCATGTGCAGCCCGAAATTCCGCCGTCATGCATTCTCCCGATTTTGACTGATCACACGATCCGGGTCTTGCGCCCGCCTTTGTCCGAACATCCCGACACGACCGTGTGCGGCCATCCGGATAGCTCACTTACATTATATCTAAGCATCGGGTCCGGTTTTCGACAAGGGCCATCGAAAAAGCAGGGTCCGATGCGCGCTTGCGGTCAGGAAATATGTTTGCGCAACAGGTCCATGGCGGCATTCAGCTGTGTCATGCGTTGATGGGACCCGTAATTGCTGTCGGGATGATGGATCGCGGCAAGCACCCGGTATTTGGCGCGTATCGTGCGCATATCGGGCCGGGCACTGGGCGCGAACCCCATGACATGCAGGGCCTCGTTAAAGGTGGTCACGCCACGATCAAGCGGATCAAAGGCAAGGTTATCCACAATCTGGCGCAGACGTTCGAGTTCCTCGCGCGATTGCAAAAGTTCGACCGGGGGTTCGGCCTGACGCTTTTTGATCGCACGCGCTTCTTCAAGGGCGGCGCGTTCTGCGGCAAGGACATCGGACTTTTCAACCCGCATATTGACGTCCCCGGCATCAAAATCGATGGCCATTTTCAAGGCCTTGCGCACGGTGACCACCGCAAATCCCGGTGGCAAACGCAATTGCAGGCGCGGTTTGCGCCGCCACGGGCGACCTTCGGCCGGACCTGATTTCAGAACAATGGTTTCACGGTCCCCTTTGGGCGGATCACCGGGATCTTCGTAATCCTCGATCGTTTTTTCCGGCACGATCAACATCACTGATCGCGCCAGATCCGCGGCATTGACGCCGCGCCGTTCGGCCAATTGCAAAACGGTGTCACGAAATGTCGACGAACAGGGGATGGTGTAGGATTGTTTGACGCCAGATGATGCGGACACGCCCGATTCCTCTGTTAAATTATTGATTTAATTTAATAATTATTACGTCCCGGGTAACTTTAACCGCCCGATTGCGCGGGCTTTTTCTGTTCCCGGATGGAAGTGTATCGGGTGATTCCAGCAGCTGCAACTGCATTTGCAGTCAAAATCGAATCGCTTCCGATTCATCCACAGGGAAAATTGCGACTCGGGATGAATCCTTGGAGTCGCCAAATGACATCCAAAGCCCTGATATTGCGCCATTCCCGCCGAATCACCAGGGATTCCAAGCTGCGACTCGGTAAAAGGTTATTCAACAAACTTATCCACAGGCCCGGATTGGCATTTTACGGGTAAATTTACCTAAATTATTGAATCATATGGATTCTTTATATGAATCAGCGGTTATGACATTTCCCCACCCTGCGCAGCCTGCAGTTCCGCGATTGAAGATCGGGCGCGTTCAAAAACACCTACCGCACCTTTAAAACAACATACGCAGTTAACGGACTGACAATTCGGAACATATCCGAAAGTAAATGGTCTGTTAATTTTACAGTAAAGCCTGTGTTTTGGGGCCAAATCCGGGTGTTTTCGGGTGCTTCAGCCACTCATGGCACATTCCGAACCTATGATTAATCAATTGATTTTAAACGATTATCATAACATCTACGCCAAGTTTCCGACCTTCCCCCTCACAGAGGGAGAAATCGTTTCGGGTTGTTGATGTTTTCTATCTACATTTGCAGTTTTTTCGCCACCCCCAGTCCGAAAATGTCGCAATTCCATCGCCAGACGACATTTTCCGTCGGATTTCATGACCGATAACCCATTGGAAAACGGTTGTTTTTCAAACCAACACCCGACAAGCGGCAAAATTCAGAAACTGCTGCACTGCACAGCTTGCCCGCATGAGGCAGTCGCACCGCACCAACGATCAGCGGTCACAGATTGCGCCAAAATTGCCGCCATCGGCTAATCCACCCCGATCCACAAAACCCAAACCATGGTCCGCAAACAGCAAAAAACCCCGATACCACACGGCAATCGGGGCTTTTGGCAGGGAAAAGATTAATCAGGCAGGATCAGGATGCATCATCGAGCAGATTGATCACATCGGGCAAAATGCGTTCAACAATAACCGCGACCCCGTCCGCATTGGGATGCATGCCGTCATCCTGGTTAAGGTCGGGTTCGGCCGCAACGCCATCCAGGAAAAATGGATAGAAATCAACTTCATAGCGGCCGGCAAGGTCGGGATAGATGCTGTTGAATTCTTCGCCATATGCCTTGCCCATATTGGGCGGTGCCATCATCCCGGCCAACAGGACATCGACATCCTGTGCGCGCAGTTTTTCGATGATTTGGGCCAGATTGTCGCGCGTCTGGGCCGGTTCGACCCCGCGCAAGGCATCATTGGCACCAAGTTCAAGCAACACCGCATCGGGTTTATCCACAAGCGCCCAGTCAAGGCGGGCCAAACCGGCCGCAGAGGTATCACCCGATACCGAACTGTTAATCACCCGCACATCGTGACCGGCTTGGTTCAGGGCGCTTTGAAGCTTTGGGGCAAAGCCGTCATCATGGGCAAGGCCGTATCCGGCCATCAAACTATCGCCAAACAAAACAATGGTTTGCGGCGACTTATCAGCGGCCTGAGCCGGTAAAACTGCGCCAAACAGGCCAAAGAGTGCGACCATCGCCACCACAAGCCCGCGTGAAAGCCGCCTGATCGCAGTGCGCAGTGCAGTGAACTCGATTACAGTGCGGTCTTGCCCGATCGCCAAATTCATAACAAATCTCACCCCATATGCTGTCAACTTGCCGGGATGGTTACCAAGCGGTTACCCTGCGACAGCGCATTCAGATCATTAGAAATATTATCTGAACCAGAAACGTCCTGATCCGTAAGCTTATGTAACCTGCTTTGATGATCTTGCAACGGACAAGCCCGATAGGACCCCAAATGAGTGTGACCGAAACCACCGCCGTCGCGGAACAAACTGATGCTTCTGCGGGCAAGAAAGCCGAACAGACGATTGATGTCCGCAACCTGAAGCTCAGACTGCAAGGCCCCGCCGGGATTGTCGAGATTCTCAAAGGTGTTGATCTGTCACTTTATGCCGGGGAACGGGTCAGTCTGGTCGGCCCGTCCGGATCGGGTAAAACATCGCTTTTGATGGTTATTGCGGGGTTGGAACAAGCCCAGGAAGGTGTGGTCAATGTCTGTGGCAATGACCTGCGCGCCCTTGATGAGGATGGCTTGGCACTTTATCGCCGCCACCATGTCGGCATCGTGTTTCAGGACTTCCATCTGATCCCGACCATGAGCGCGCTTGAAAACGTTGCACTTCCGATGGAGTTCGCCGGACGCAAGGATGCATTCGAAAAGGCCCGTGCCGAACTTGAACTGGTCGGGCTTGGCCATCGCACCGATCATTATCCCGGCCAATTGTCGGGTGGCGAACAGCAACGCGTCGCCCTTGCCCGCGCGCTTGCCACCGATCCGGAACTTTTGCTGGCCGATGAGCCGACCGGCAACCTTGATGGTGCGACCGGTGAAACGATTATCGAATTGCTGTTTGATCTGACCAAACGGCGCGGTTCCACGTTGCTTTTGATCACCCATGATCCGGGCCTTGCCGAGCGGTGCGACCGTACCGTGATGCTGCGCGACGGCGAAATCGTTTCGCAACTGGAATCGCGGTCATGAGCAACGGTTTGTCTTTATCCCCAAGCGATGACCGCCTGTGGTCGATTGCCTGGCGGGTGTGCCGCCGGGAATTGCGCGGCGGTCTTTCGGGTTTCCGGATTTTCCTGGCCTGTCTGGCGCTGGGCGTCGGGGCGATTGCCGCTGTCGGAAACGTTTCGGAATCCGTTCTTTCCGCGCTGGAGCGCGACGGGCGCAAGCTTTTGGGCGGCGATGTCGAACTACGCCTGACCCATATGGAAGCCACAGCCGAGCAACTTGACTGGCTGCGCGCCAATACCGAGCGCATGGGCGAACTGGCAACCATGCGCACCACGGCCTATGGCCCGGAGCAGCGGCGACTGGTGGAACTCAAGGCGGTTGATGATATCTATCCGCTATTTGGCGAGATGGAGCTTGCCGATAACATTCCGTTTGAAGGTATCCTTGATCGGAAAGACGGCCTTTGGGGTGCGGTGACCGAGGCCGGCCTTCTGGAACGCCTTAACATCGCGATCGGAGATACGGTCAAACTTGGCGATATTGACGTCCAGATCCGTGGCGTCATTGCCACGGAACCTGACAAGGCGGTCGGGTTCTTTAACTTTGGCCCGCGCCTGATGGTGTCAAAAGCCGCCCTGATGGATACCGGCCTTGTTCAGCCCGGCAGCCTGATCCGCTATTATTACGCATTGGATCTGATGGGCAATGAAACGCCCACCGCGTTTCGTGAACGGCTTGAAAACCAGTTTGAAGATGCCGGTTGGCGCATCCGCGACACATCGAACGCCAATCCCGGTTTGCGCCGTTTTATTGAACGTCTGACCCTGTTTCTGACCCTGGTTGGTCTGTCCGCCCTTCTGGTGGGCGGCATCGGGGTCGCCAATGCAGTGCGCAGCCATATCGAAAGCAAAACATCTGTTATCGCCACCCTGAAATCGATCGGGGCGTCACATGGACTGGTGTTGCGGATTTACTTCCTGCAAATCCTGGTGCTTGCGCTGATCGGGATCGGGATCGGGCTTTTGATCGGTGCTGTAACCCCGGCAATTGTCGCCCCGCTTCTGGCCGGGCGGTTGCCAATTGATGTGACCCTTGGCCCGGCATTGCCATCCCTGATCATTGCCACCAGTTTCGGGGTGCTGACCACACTGGTCTTTGCATTGCCGTCCCTGTTGCGTGCGCGTGAAATTCCCGCTGCCCGGCTTTTCCGGGCCAGTGCGGGACTGTTTAACGGCAGTCCGGTGCGGCGGCGCGACCTGCCCTATATCGGCATCCCCCTTGTGCTGTTGCTGGTCCTGACGGTTTTGACGGCAACCGACCGGGCAATTGCACTGGGCTTTATTGCCGGATCTGCGGCGGCCGTGGTGATTTTCACCTATGCCGGACGGGGAATTGTATCTCTTTCGAAACGGTTTATCACCGGTCGGGATGCCTTTTCGCGCCTTGCCCTCGCCAACCTGCATCGTCCGGGGGCAAGCACGGTTCCGGTCGCCCTGTCACTTGGGCTTGGGTTGACATTGCTGGTGACCATATCGGGGATCGAGGGCAATCTTGATAACGAGATCAATGAAAACCTTCCTGAATCTGCCCCGGCCTTCTTCTTCCTTGATATCCGCCCGGATCAGATGGATCAGTTCCGAAGCCAGCTTCTGGCGCAGGAAAATGTTTCGGATATCGAACAAACACCGATGCTGCGCGGGCGTGTCACCGCGATTGACGGGGTTGATGCCAATGATGTGGGCCCGGGCGATGATCGCTGGTTCCTGCGCGGTGACCGTGGCCTGACCTTTGCCGCCGCCCCGCCGCCCGAAACCAAACTGGTGCGCGGGGAATGGTGGCCGTCTGATTATGATGATGCGTCCAAGCCGCTGGTATCGATCAGTGCCGATATCGGCAATGCCTTTGAACTTGAACCCGGTGACACCATCACTGTCAATATTCTGGGCCGCGACATCACGGCCGAGATCGCCAACTGGCGCGAAGTCGAATGGCAAAGCCTGCGCATGAATTTTGCCATGGTGTTTTCACCGGGCCTGATCGACAAGGCCCCTTATAGCCTGATTGCCACCGCCCATATGCCGCGCGAAATGGAAGAACCGGTTGATCGCATGATCGGGCTCGACTTCCCGAATGTATCCGCCATCCGCGTGCGCGAGGCGCTTGAAGCCGCCAATGCCATTCTGGCCGGGATCGGAACCGCACTTAATGCGACAAGCATGATTGCGATTGTTGCCGGGGTGCTTGTCCTTGCTGGCGCAGTTGCCGCAGGCCGCCGCAAGCGGATCTATGATGCCGTGGTACTCAAGACGCTTGGCGCGACACGGGCCAATATCCTTTATGCCTATGCGCTGGAATACGGGATTTTGGGTCTTGCGACCGGGGTGATTGCCGCCTTTGTCGGCTCGGTCGCGGCATGGTCGGTGCTGGTTCTGGTGATGGAGGCACATTGGGTCTTCTTGCCGATGACCATTTTCGGTCCGATTGCCATCGGTCTTCTGGCAACGCTTTCGGCCGGCTTCGTTGGCACCTGGCAGGCGCTGCGCAGTCCCGCCGCACCGATGTTGCGCAACGAATAGGCCATTTTCCGATATCTTAAAAAAACAGGGCCGGTCACATGTGACCGGCCCTGTTTTCTGTTTCAGATCATTTCGATATCAAACCGGAAAGACCGGTTCGGCTGGTGAGCACATCACGCCAGATCACGCAAAGCACGCCTGACGACCTTGCCGGTCGTGGTCATTGGCAATTGATCGAGAAACGCGATTTCACGCGGATATTCGTGTGCCGCCAGCCGGGTTTTGACGAAATCCTTGATATCGCTTTCAAGTTCGGGGCTTTGCGCATAACCATCAGCCAGAACCACAAAGGCCTTTACGATCTGTCCGCGCTGGTCATCGGGTTTGCCAATCACCCCGGCCATACGAATGGCCGGATGGGCAATCAGGCAATCTTCGATCTCGCCCGGGCCGATGCGATACCCGGCCGAACTGATGACATCATCATCGCGCCCGACAAAGCGGATATAGCCATCCGCATCGACACAGCCCATATCGCCGGTCAAAAGCCATTCGCCGACAAATTTGTCGCGGGTGGCTTCGGGATTGCGCCAATATTCCAGAAACATCACCGGATCGGGTGCCCGCACTGCAATGCGCCCCATCTCACCGGGGGCCACGACATTCCCGCCCAGATCAATCACCGCAACATTATGGCCCGGCACCGGACGGCCCATGACGCCGGGCTTGGGCGCCATGATCGACTGACAGGAACTGACGACCATATTGCATTCGGTCTGACCGTAAAATTCATTGATGGTGACACCGAACACCCGACGCCCCCAATCAAGAAGTTCCGCACCAAGCGTTTCACCACCACTTGCAATAGAGCGAAGATTACAGTTGAATTTTTGCGCCATTTCATCGCCTGCCGCCCGCATCATCTTTAATGCAGTTGGCGGCAGGAAGGTATTGCGCACACCATATTCGGCGATCAGGCCAAAGGCGGCTTCGGGTGTGAATTTTTCAAAACGGTGCGCAACCACCGGCACCCCGTGATGCCAGGCCGGCAACAACACATCAAGCAGCCCGCCGATCCAGGCCCAATCCGCAGGGGTCCACATCACATCCCCGTCCTTGGGGAAGAAATCATGGGACATTTCAACACCGGGCAGATGGCCCAGCAAAACCCGATGGGCATGAAGCGCGCCTTTGGGCTGGCCGGTGGTGCCGGAAGTGTAAATGATCAGGGCCGGTTCATCGGCACGGGTTTTGACAACATCGAACTGGTCGCTGGCCTCGGCTGACAGGGCCTTGAAATCAAAGCAGCCATCCGGCGCGCCATCAATGACATAGACATATTCAAGTGCCGGCAAAAGATCGCGGATTTCAGCAATTTTTGCCGCCCCTTCCTTGTCGGTCACCAGCGCCTTGGCGGCACAGTTGCCCAACCGGTATTCCAGGGCATCAACCCCGAACAGGGTAAAGAGCGGAACCGCAATCCCGCCCATCTTGTAGGTCGCGATATGGGCAATCGCGGTTTCGGGGCTTTGCGGCAACAGAATACCCACCCGGTCCCCGCGCCGGATGCCATGGCGGCGCATGACATTGGCAAAGCGGTTCGACAAACGTTTGAACTGGGCAAATGTGTAATCACGGCGCGATCCGTCGCGCCGACGGTGCATCAGCGCCAAACGATCCGGGTCATCGGCCCATTTGTCGCAAACATCAACACCAATATTGAAATGAGTCGGTACATCCCAGACAAAATCCGAGCATACCGTCGCGTAGTCATCACGACTGGTCAGCATATTTCCTCCCTGAATTTACCGCTGTTATTTGTTTTTGGCTGCGGCAAATATTGGCGACATGATAGTGCCTTTTGCATTCGGATTGCACCGATTTTGTTTGTCGTTGGTGATCTGAATGGCAAGAAAGCCCCATCAGAACGATGCAGTGCATCATTCAAACCATAAACCGGCCTTGTCTGACCCGGGGTTATTTGCAGATAAGTTGCCGATCCTGATTCAGGGTGACGGATCAAGCAGGAAAGTGAAATTCGCAGACTGCCCGGCATCGGTTGTAGCCCGGCTGTGGCAGCCCAGACAGGTGGCATCGGCTTGGTGCTGCATGAAGCTTTCAAGCGCACTATTGGTCAGATAACGGGGAACTTCGCCGACCCCGAATGTCGCCCCGCCCGGATTTCCGATCCATTGTGTGCCAAGCAGCATGTAATTCTGCCAGACGGTACCGGCCAGTTTGCGTTGCCAGATGAAATTGGACTCCGCCGTGCCCGAAAACAGTCGCCAGCAGCGAACGATATCGGATCCCCCGACCGGTTCCCCGGACAGGCGCCGCGCATAGGGTGCGCTGTCCGCCCATTTCACATCCCCCGAAACCGGATTATTGGCCGCCGTCCCGCCAACGCCATGCCCGCCGTAAAATGCATAGGGCCGATCGATATCAGCTGGCGCCAGACATCCGTTGGCAAACGGGGTATCGGTGATGATGCTGTTGGGGCGACGGGCATTCGACGCCAAGGGCACATTGTCGATATGTTCGAAACTTGACCAGATCCAGCGATCCCCATTGCCACTTTGCACCCGCTGCACCAGATGCAAGCCCACCAGCCCGACCGTGACATCAAGACATTTCGCCCGCCCGTCGACCGTTTGCGATGGCCCCAGCGATATACGGGCCGGGCGGGTGTAATATCCATGATCGACCAGCGGTTTGGTGCCGTCACTGCCCGGTAAAATGCGCCAGGCAAATTTCAATAATTGCGCGCCCATAACCCCGGGTGCGCTTGGCGGAATGCGCGGGGCATCGCCGACAGATGCTCCATTCTTTACACCGCTCCCCGTATCATCACTTGATCCGGATAATGTGCTGTCTGTTATGGCCGTCGCACTGATTGGTGGCGTCATGTGCCCGACAGGAAAGCTTATGGGGTTTTGCCCGTTGGCAAAGGCCAGACGTCCGGACTTCTGATCAAGGCCGTTTTCGCGGATATAATCCGCAGCAACCTGATTGATGCGGGTTTCATACAGCACAAAATTCCCGGCCTGATCGATCAGGATATCGCCGGTCGATTGCACATAGCTTGCCAGCAGCAGGGACCCGTCGGGCAAATCATCGGCACAGGACGGGTTGGGAAAGGCGACGTCGGAAAACAGATCCCGTCGGGTCGGGAAGTCTTGCCAGGCGGCTTTGCTGCCCGGGATATCAAGATCGGCATCACGCGGGGCCATCAGGGCGGTAAAAGCCTGCCAGGAGAAGCGGTCAAACGGACGTTGCGCATGATAGGCCAGAAACCGGTAGACGAAACTGGCATCAAATTCCGGCACATCGACGGGCGCAATCGCACAGGGTTGCGCGCCCGAACCGTCGGCACAGAATTCACCGTCATCGTATTTTTCAACAAAGACCGGGATATCCCCACGTTCGGCATTGGCGGTGAATTTCGCATTCTGGGCCAGCGTGGCAGACGGTATCGCCAACATCACCGGCATCAGACACAGGGCAATGCCAAGTTTGCGCATCGAAAATGGTGGTGCCACGATGGTTTCTGACATGCCTGTTGGTACCTTTGATGTATCGCGCTGCACATCATGCTTTACGCCGTGGCGCCATCATAAACCTGTTTGAGCGGGCTGTCCTTAATGTGGAATTTCACATTCTTGTCAGATGTCGGGTGAACAAGATCACATTCGGGCGCGCCGGGGGATTGCCGTTTCCGCCAAACCGTTGCTTTTCACGGAAATCCTGCCATATTTTGACCATCGCAGAATTGTATAAACGATTCTGCCCACAATTGGATCAAAGAGGGATTTCAATGGCTTTTGAAACGCGTCAACGCGGCTATGACGTCTCGGTTGGCCGGTCGGCGGCCGAGATCGATGAAGGTCTCCGCGCCTATATGCTGCGTGTCTATAACTACATGGCATCCGCACTTGCCCTGACCGGTATCGTGGCAATGGCTGTGTCGACCAGCCCGGCCCTGATGCAGGCTATTTTTGGCACCGGACTGCACTGGATTGTCATGCTGGCCCCGATCGGGCTTGTCTTCTTCCTGAGCGCACGAATTCATAAAATGAGCTTCGGCGCAGCACAGGCGACATTCTGGGTATATGCCGGGCTGATGGGCTTGTCCCTTGCTTCGATCTTCCTGGTTTATACCGGTGAGTCGATCGCACGTACCTTCTTCATCACCGCTGGTACCTTTGGTGCGATGAGCCTTTATGGCTACACCACCAAGAAGGACCTGTCGGGTTGGGGCAGCTTCCTGTTCATGGGTCTGATCGGCATCATCATTGCCAGCGTGGTCAACATCTTCCTTGGCAGCAGCATGCTGCAGTTCGTCATTTCGGCGGCTGGTGTTCTGATCTTCACGGGCCTTACCGCCTATGACACCCAGCGCATCAAGGAAGCGTATCACGAGCATGATGACGCAACCACCGCAGGCAAAAAAGCCCTGTTCGGTGCGCTGCAGCTTTATCTCGACTTCGTGAACCTGTTCATCATGCTTCTGCACTTCTTCGGTAATCGCGAATAGAAGTGACGTTGTATGCTGCCCCCGGGCAGTCGCAGTCAAACCCCCCGCAGCAGCCGCTGCGGGGGGTTTCTTTTTGTTCGGATCATTGATGATGCCTGACGTGCTTCCGGTGTCCCCTGGACGCCCAGTTCGGAAAGCTCGCCAGCTGGTAATCAGGAGGCCGCGGCCTTTGCCGATCCGTCCCCGCCGGTGGCTTCCATCACGGCCTTGCGATGGCCCATTTGCGAAATGATGTTTTCAGCACGGGTATAGCCCCCGGAAGCCGCGCGCGCCGCGCCCTTGGCCCCGGCATCGACAAAGGCCTCATAGGATTGCGAGAAGCCCATTCTGGCATTGGACAGCATGGTGACATCCTGGTCCTGGGTGCCATTGGTCAGATAGACCGTCGCCAGGGCAAACATTGTCCTGCCCCAGATATAGGGATCATCACGCCGGCCACAGATTTTAAGGGCGGCCTGAAAGACAGGAACGACCTGTGCATCGGGGATGCTGACATCATTGATGATGGCCGCGGACACAATCGATTCCGCCAGCCCATAGGCGGTAATCGCATAAAGCGGCGCATGTGCCCGACTGTTGATCATGCCAAGGGCACGGCGATATTGCGATGCCCCCTGTTCGACAAGTTTGGCGTCCTCGGCATCCTTGCCGGTTGCGACCATTGCCTCGGCCAGTTTGCAGATCGCCAGTGCACGATCAACGGGCGATCCCATCGACAGTTCGAACCGCCGTTCAAGCATTTTCCAGATGCCAATGGCCAGCGCACCAGAGCGCGCCTTGAGACTGGCGATCAGTGACCAGTTCACAAGCCCCGCATACAGCGCAAGAAGGGCGGCCGATCGGGCGTCGATTTTTGAAAAGTCGCTGATTTGCGCCACCAGGTCTTCGGTGCGCAATTCACGTACGACTTCTTCTTTTTGCTGGGGCCGTGATGATTCACCCAGCAATCCCGATGATGTGCGGGCCTTGGGTTTGGCCGGTTCGGATACGGTTTCGCCCGCCGCACCAAGCGTTTTGCGAATATGGGGTTCAAGCACGCGCAAGGCACTGGCGCAATAGGTGCGATCCCCGGTTTCGGTCAGGACAAACGCCCCAAAGGCATAGGCAGTCGCCACCCCCTGCCCGGCCATTTCGAAATGTTCGCCGCGATTGATGCGTTCCTGAAATTCTTCGAGATGGGTGGTCAGACGTGAAATTTGCAGCAACCGCTGCTCCCCGCCCCGCGATTTGAAAATCAGCTGGGCCGCCAGCAAAATGCGCAAGGCCTGGGCGACATCGGGATGATCGGTTTGCCGGAAACTGTGAGTAAGCGGCAACATCAGATCATAAAGCGACGAGGTCAAAGCATCACTGACCAGATGCAGATCGAAACCGCCGGTATTGTGGTTTTCCTGTCCCCAGAAAACCGCATCCGCATCAACCCGGCGCCCCATATTCAAAACATTGAGCTGGGCTTCGCGCATTGCCTGGAACGCATCGACCGCATCCGAATTGGGGGCAAAATACTGATCCAGTCTGATCTGGCTGCTTTCGGGCATATCGGCCAGACTGCGCGCGATTATATCGCTTAGCGGGTCTGGCGGGCGGACACCGCCCTGGGCATTTGCATCGGGACGATTGAAGCGGGCAATGGCATACAGGCACAGCGGTTCCGCAACCGAGGCAGTATCATCCCCCGCAGTCTGAACCAACTCCCCTGATGTATCGTTGCCGGTAATCAGTGACTTGATCACCAGGCCAACCATTGACCAGAACCCAGCCATTCCTGCCCTTATTGCATCCACGAAAAACTGACACGCAGCTTCTATAGATACTTGAATTCATTAAGGGTCCATTGTCATCCGCGCAACGCGGCTGGTCAATGCTGGAGCGCGGCTTTAACGCCATACCGAAGTATAGAAAACCTACCCTTCAAATACCGAAACCCCCAGTCGATCAAGTAGATTTTCGGGTTCTGCGCGGCCATGGCAAACCCGTGACCTTTTTGAAACCGTCACGGGAATGACCTGCGTTCCCGGGCGCGTTGCAGAAAGAAAATCACCCATATGACATCCACATGATCGGGCAAGCAAAAGGCACCGGACCATAACGATCCGGTGCCTTGAAAACAGGTCATCAGGAATGTCGCACGAAAAGTTTTCAGTTCCAGGGACGGGTGCGGCGCCGTGGTTTGGTTGCCGGTTGCGTCGGGCGCGATGCCGGTTGCGATCCGCCCCAGGGTCCTTTTTGTGATGCCGGACGCGCAGGCCGTGCAACTGCACCATGTCCACCACTACCCTGCCCGGTCAGGCCACTGGCCATTTCCTGAAGCTTGGCGATGCGGTTGGCCATGTTGGGGTGGGTGGAAAACAGATTGTCGACACCCTTCCCCGACAGCGGATTGGCGATATACATATGTGCGGTTGCCGGGTTGCGTTCGGCTTCCATGTTCGGGATGGCGTGCACACCTTTATCAAGCTTGGCCAGTGCACTGGCCAGCCACAGGGGATGTCCGCAAATTTCAGCCCCGATACGGTCAGCGTCATATTCGCGGGTGCGCGAAATTGCCATCTGCACAATCATCGCCCCCATCGGCGCCAGAATGGCAATCAGGATCATGCCGATCCCGCCCAATGGATTGTTGTTTTCGCTGCGATTGCCGCCGAACATGCCGGCAAACATCGCGAAATTGGCAAGCGCCGAAATCGCGCCGGCGATGGTTGCCGTAATCGTCATGGTCAGGGTATCGCGGTTTTTGACATGGGCCAGTTCATGGGCCATGACACCGGCGATCTCATTGCGATCAAGCAGTTTCAGCAACCCCGTTGTTGCCGCCACCGCCGCATTTTCCGGATTGCGCCCGGTGGCAAAGGCATTGGGTTGCGGGTTTTCAATCACATAGACCTTGGGCATTGGCAGACCGGCATTACGCGCCAGATCGCGCACCATGGAAACCAGTTCCGGCGCAGTGCGATCATCAACCTGTTTTGCACTACGCATCCGAAGCAGCATGGCATCGGAATTCCAATAGGCGAACACATTCATCGCCCCGGCAAACAACAGCGCAATGATCATGCCCTGTTGCCCGCCGATCATCATGCCAACGGCACCAAACAGCGCGGTCAACCCCGCCAGCAACAAACCTGTACGCACATAGTTCATGGTCGAACACCCTTTTCGACAAACCTTTCGAACGACAGATAAGGCAAAGTTTGCCAATGGCAAGCGCCCGGCAAACTTGTCCTGCCTGTTTGCCACAGCATCGAAAACTTATTCCTTGGTGTGGGAAGATTATTCCCGCCAACCCTTTGAACAAGCAAAATGATTATGGCTTTTTTATCTGCGTGACCAACATCACAGAACAAATACCGCAGATATCAAGGGCACCCGGCACACACACCGATAAGTGGTCTTTTAATTGCATACACAATTTAAGATATCACTCAAGGAGGTGTTTTATGGTCGAGTTTCAAGGAAAGATGTCCATTGTCGGTGCGCGGTACCTGACCATGCCCAGACCGATTGATCCGCAAACCGGTGAATACAGCACCAAGTTTTCGCTTGATGAATGGAAAGACATCCAGACCAAGCGCAAGGAACAATTCGAAACCTATCAGGCCAATGCCGAAAACCATCTGAACAGCTGGCTTGATGATAACAGCGACGCAGAGATCACACGCGCCTACTATCTTGATGATGAACTGGTTGCCGTGTTTGGCGAGGATAACGTCAATGTATCCAATGGCATGAATTACGCTATGGAGTATCGCTATGCACAAAGCCATGGCGAGGATCTTGGATATTCCGGGGATCAGTTAACCCGATATGTTGAAAACCGTATCGAGTTCGCGTTGCGTCGCGAATATGGCGACCGATTGACGGTCAAGGAAGGCCCGGCCGGGACACTTGGCACGCTGGCAGATTATCGCGAGGAACTGTTTGGCGGGGATCGATGGCCATCAGAAGAAAACATGCCGCCAATGCGCGAAATTGACTGGGATGCGCCATCACCGGCACAGGCAGGCACCTGGCAAGGACCAGTGGCCCTGATTGATACCCAGGCATTTCTCGACATCCGCACCATGAGACTTGAGACGCAGTAGGATAAGTAAAACAGCCGGACCGGCGGGGTCGGGGGAAAAAGACGGTCCGGCTGTTTCTGCAACGATGTCGGTTACTCCGCAGGCTGGTGTGCGTCAGCCTCATCAAGTGAACGAACTTCGTTGCGCCGGCCAATCATGCGTACAAGAACATAAAAGACCGGGGTCAGGATCAGGCCAAATATCGTCACGCCCAGCATCCCCGAGAACACGGCAATACCAATCGCGTGGCGCATCTCGGCACCGGCACCACTGGACAGAACCAGCGGCACGACACCCATGATGAAGGCCAAAGAGGTCATAAGGATCGGGCGCAGGCGCAGACGGCTGGCCTCGATCGCGGCTTGAACGGTGCTGCGTCCCTGATGTTCAAGTTCACGGGCGAACTCGACAATCAGGATGGCGTTTTTCGATGCCAGTCCGGCCAGCACAAACAGGCTGATCTGGGTGAAGATATTGTTGTCACCCCCGAACAGATAGACACCAAACACAGCAGACAGGATGCTCATCGGGACGATCAGGATCACGGCCAATGGCATGGTCAGGCTTTCATATTGAGCAGCCAGAACCAGGAACACCAGAAGGATACAGATCGGGAAGATGAAGATCGCCGTATTGCCCGCCAGGATCTGCTGATAGGTCAGTTCCGTCCATTCATAGGACATGCCGGGCGGCAATGTTTCATCCAGAATCTTGCTGATTGCAGCCTGTGCCTCGCCACTGGAATAGCCCGGGGCGGCGTTGCCATTCAGATCGGCCGACCGGAACGCGTTGTAGCGCATTGCCGTGTCCGGTCCGAATGTTTCAGATACCGACAAAACAGAGCCCAGCGGCACCATGTCGCCATCCGAATTGCGCGTTTGCAGACGCAGGATGTCTTCCGGGCTTGAACGATATGGCTTGTCGGCCTGTGCGATCACCTGATAGGTACGACCAAAGGCGTTGAAGTCATTGACATACATCGAGCCAAGATAGACCTGCATGGTCCGGAAGATTTCATCAACCGGCACGCCAAGCTGCTGAACCTTGGTACGGTCAAGGGTCGCCTGAAGCTGCGGCACATTGATGTTATAGCTTGAAAACACACCGGTCAGTTCCGGTGCCGCCCATGCCTTGGCAAGGACCTGTTTCATGGCATCATCAAGGGCGCGATAGCCCTGATCGGAGCGATCCTGAACCTGAAGCTTGAAGCCACCGACGGTGCCGAGCCCCTGAACCGGCGGCGCCGGGAAGATGGCAACAAAGGCCTCGTCAATGGCGGCAAATTTCTGTTGCAGCTTGCCGGCGATGGCAAGGCCCGACAGATCATCGCTTTTGCGTTCGTCAAAGTCGGTCAGGGTGACAAACACGATGCCGGCACTTGAACTGTTCACAAAGCCGTTGATCGAAAGCCCCGGGAAGGCCACGGCACTTTCAACACCGGGTTCCTTAAGCGCGATGTCAGACATTTCACGAATGACATCTTCGGTACGATCCAGTGTCGCGCCCTGCGGGAGCTGGGCGAAACTGACCAGATATTGCTTGTCCTGAAGGGGAACGAAACCCGTCGGCAGGATCTGGAAACCCTGCCAGGTCAGAACCAGCAACCCGGCATAAAGCGCCATCATGATGGCCTTTACACCCAGCAGACGCTTGACCCCGCCGGCATACATTTCCGTGCTGCGGTTAAAGAAGCGGTTAAAGCCGCGGAAGAACCAGCCGAAGACAAAGTCCATGCCACGCGTCAACCAGTCTTTCGGCGCATCATGACCACGCAGAAGGACCGCCGACAAAGCCGGGCTCAGCGTCAGGGAGTTGATGGTTGAAATGATCGTCGCAATGGCGATGGTCAGGGCAAATTGCTGATAGAACTGGCCGGTCAGGCCGGAAATAAAGGCAATTGGCACAAACACACCGGTAATCACAAGCGAGGTCGCGATGATCGGACCGGTCACTTCTCGCATGGCCGCAACCGTTGCATCGCGCGGTGAAAGACCCCGTTCGATGTTACGTTCAACGTTTTCGACCACAACAATCGCGTCATCAACCACGATCCCGATTGCCAGGATCAATCCGAACAGCGACAGCACGTTGATCGAAAAGCCCATCAGAAGCATCAGGGCAAAGGTCCCGATGATCGATACCGGCACAGCCAGCAACGGAATGATCGATGCCCGCCAGGTTTGCAGGAAGATCGTCACCACGATCACCACAAGGGCGATGGCCTCCAACAACGTCTTGATCACCGATTTGATCGAGCCGCGCACAAACACGGTCGGGTCATAAACAATCGAGTAATCGAGATCATCGGGGAAGTTCTGTTTGAGTTCTTCCATGGTCGCGCGCACGTTGCTTGAAATATCAAGCGCGTTTGACCCCGGGGATGCAAAGATCGGAATGGCGACAGCCGGTTTGTTATCAAGCAGGGAACGCAGCGCATATTGCTGGGCTTCCATTTCGACACGCGCCACATCGCCAAGACGCGTAATCGTGCCATCGGCTTCGCGTTTGATGATGATGTTCTGGAATTCCTCGGGGGTTTCCAGACGGCCACTGATATTGATCGGCAACTGGAACTGCACGCCACTGTCATAGGGCGCACCACCGATGATGCCGGCTGCGACCTGGACGTTCTGGCTTTGGATGGCGGAAACGACCTCGCCCGCGGTCAGGTTACGTTCGGCAACCTTGTCGGGGTTCAGCCAGACACGCATGGCATAATCGCCCGACCCGAACAGGCCAACCTGCCCGACGCCACTGATACGTGCCAGACGGTCACGGACATTGAGCGTCGCATAGTTGCGCAGATACAGCATGTCATAGCGTTCATTGGGCGAACGCAAATGCACCACCATGGTCAGATCAGGGGATCGTTTGGACACGGTCACACCAAGCTGACGCACGATATCGGGCAGACGCGGTTCGGCCTGTGATACGCGGTTCTGGACCTTTTGCTGGGCCAGATCGGGATCGGTGCCAATTTCAAAGGTCACGGTCAACGACAGGTTGCCGTCCGTGGTGGCCAGTGAGTTGACATAAAGCATCCCTTCGACCCCGTTGATCTGTTCTTCAAGCGGGGATGCAACAGTTTCGGCAATCTCGGCGGGGTTCGCGCCGGGAAATTTGGCTTCCACCACGATCGAAGGCGGTACGACTTCGGGATATTCCGAAATCGGCAAACGCCACATCGCAATCAGACCGGCCAGCAACATCAGCACCGACAAAACGCCGGCAAAGATCGGGCGGTCGACAAAAAATCTTGAAAGGTTCTGCATGATAGTAAGCCTTGC
Source organism: Thalassospira sp. MIT121401 (assembly GCF_047125595.1). NCBI lineage: Bacteria > Pseudomonadati > Pseudomonadota > Alphaproteobacteria > Rhodospirillales > Thalassospiraceae > Thalassospira > Thalassospira sp. MIT121401. Next base: position 685,936 of record NZ_CP138926.1, on the reverse strand, counting down.
TTAGCGCGCCATCCGCACCCCTCAGGATGCGGCGGCCTGCAGAATTTCGGGGGCGACCGGCATGCCGGGGCGGACCTTCATGATGCCGTTGACGATGACAAGATCACCTTCGTTCAGGCCAGAGGTCACAATGCGCATACCGTTGATTTCCGCCCCCAGGGTGACCTGGCGATAGGCAACCGTATTGTCCGGTTCGACCACATAGACGAATTTGCGGTCCTGATCGGTGCTGATTGCTTCGGGCGAAACCGTGATGACATCCTGCTTGGCAAGCGTTCCGACCTGAAGGGCGGCAAACGTGCCCGGCAGAAGGTTGCCATCGAGATTGTCAAACAGTGCGCGGGTACGGATGGTCCCTGTGCGCGCATCGATCCGGTTATCGAAACTGTGCACATAGCCCGACACCTGACGCCCGTTTGACAGGGTCATGTTGACCGGGATGTTGTGGGCAGCTTCGTCGATTTTGCCGTTATCCCCGATGCTGGCAAAGAAGGTCTGCTCGTCGAGATCGAAATCGGCATAGATTTTACCGGTCGAGACAATGGTGGTCAGAACCGGGGCATTCGGGCCGGCATTGACCTGGTTGCCAACGGTCAGTTCGACCCGGCTGACACGCCCGCTGATCGGGGCTTTGACAAAGGCATGGTCCAGTTCGATTTCAGCCAGTTCAAGATTGGCCTTGGCGCGGGTGACCTGGCTTTGTGCCACGCGATGGGCATTCAGGCGTTCGTCATAGACGCGCTTGGAAACCGTGCCGTTCGACACCAGCTTTTCCGCGCGTGCCTTTTCCTTGGCCGCCAGCGACAGATTCTGTTCGGCTGCGGCCAGTTCGGCACGGGCTTCGTTCACGGCGGCCTGATAGCTGCGCGGATCAATCACGGCAAGCACATCGCCCTTCTGAACAAGCTGGCCGTCTTCAAACCGGATTTCGACGATCGCACCGCTGACCTGCGGGCGCAGCTGCACTTCTTCAACCGCGCTCAGACGGCCGGAAAAATTGTTCCAAAGACGGACGGAACTGCTTTTGACGTTGGAAACGGTAACAGGGGTTGCCATCGGGGCGGTCTGAACCGCCACTTCGTCGGCAGATGAGCCAGAGATATGCAAGCCATATCCACCGGCAGCAGCAATCAGTGCCAATGCGGCAACTGGCAGCAAAATTTTGCGTTTTGATCGAGACTGCATCTTTTGATCTTCCAAATGGGTTGCGCCGCACACACGCGGCCCGTTTGAAGCTTAGATGCATACCAATCGGTTTGTTCGCAAGGGGAAGAAGGCAAAAAAATGGCGTTTTTTTAATTTTTATTGTTTTGTGACAGGAATGAAATCAGGAAAATATTCGGATAACTATCTGAATTTGCATTGCAAATTAAGGATGCGATAGATCCCTTCGCGCAGATCAGACCGAACAGTATCAAGATCGTTAAAAACCTTGCCATAGGTCAGCAGACCGTGGACATACTGGAAAACCAGCCGTGCCAGGGTGGTGACGTCACCATCTTCGCCCAGCATGCCCTCGCCCTTCAGACCGCGCACCATCGAGGCCAGATATTTGATCTGTTCGTCAGCCAGTTCGCGCGAACAATTCTGGATTTCCATATCTTCGGGGCCGACCTGGCCGCCAGCAGTAAAGATCGGACAGACACAGACTTCGCTTTCGCCAGGCACGGCATAGCGTTCCTGCTTGTCACAAACCAGTTCGATATAGCGGTTAAGCTGTTCCACCGGCGGAACTTCGGGGGAAAAGATGGCACGAAGCTCATCCTTGCCCTTTTCCCAGTGATGGCGGGCAGAGGCCGCAAACAGGGCCGCCTTGCTGTCAAAGTGATGATAGAACGCGCCCTTTGTCACGCCGGCATGCTTGCAGACATCACTGACACCGATATCGTGATAGCTGCGCGTTGACAGCAACTCGATCGCGGTTTCCAGAAGCTTGGTCCGGGTTTCTTCGGCGTTCCTCATGGCTTTGACCTGTATATTGATTATGGATCAGATATACGTACCGGTTGGTATTTTTCAAGGAAACCCAGCCGACACATTCCAAGATCATCATGTAAACATGGCAGGAGGATGACAGGAATGTTCAGAAATTCAAAGATTTAACTCGCGATGTGCGTGATGCACATAACAGCCATCAAAGCGGTATTTTTTTTCATCCCGTCCCGTTTCAATGTCGAAATCCGACCCGAAATGACAAAAGAGGGCGCACAAGGCACCCTCTTTGCACTGAGATGTTTGATGCCGATCCGGGTCAGGCCCCGATCAACGCCCGCATCTGGCGGTTTGCCACCGTGATCATCGACAGATCGATCTGGCCTGCGGCGCGCAACTCGTTGATCAGTTCGTCACAGCGCGCACAACCACGCTGATGGGCAGCAACCCATTTATCCACAAGCTCGCTACCCGAGCTGCCTTTTTTGCCTTCAGCCAGAACAGCACGGGTCAGTTCGCGCTGATGACCAAACAGGTCATCAATCACTGCTGCACGTGCCAGTTTCTGCCAATGGGTTTCGGCTTCGATCGATTCTGCTGCGGCCCGCATCAGACCAAGCTGGAAGCGGGTTCCGACCGCAAAATAGGTCGATGCGACTTCGATGACGTCACGACCGGTTGCCTCGGCAATCCGGACCACATCACAAATCGCGACCATCTGGGCAACCGATGCGATGCGGCGCGCAAGTTCTTCCGGAACGCCCTGTGCGGTCAGCGACTGGGTTTTCTGTTCCAGTGCGGTCCGGAATGCAGCATCGGCAGGAACGATTTCATCAAAGGCCGAAATCACCTTGGATACTGCCGGACGGAACATTTCGATCTTGGCACCGACATTCAGGTCTTCGCAATTGCGCAGGAACCATTGGGTGACGTCATTGACCATGCGGTTGATGTCGCGGAACATGCTGGTCTGCAATTTGGCCAGCACCACGTTATCAAGGGCCTCGATCCCGGCCCAAAGATCACGCAGACCAAACACCGCACGGGTGATCAGATAACCGCGTGATACATCAACGGCCGAAAGACCGGTTGCTTCCATCATGTCATGCACGAACGTGCCACCAACCCGGTTGACCAGACTGTTGGTCGCCACCGTGGCAATGATTTCACGCTTCAGACGATGGCCCGAAATCGCATCCGCATATTTCTTGCGAAGCGGTGTCGGGAAATAGCGTACCAGTTCTTCGACCAGGATCGGATCATCAGGAAGATCGGATTCCAGCACTTCGTCATAAAGCCAAAGTTTGGCATAGGGCATCAGCACCGAAACTTCGGGGCGGGTCAGACCTTCATGCGCATTGGCACGACGTGCGAGTTCTTCATCATCGGGAAGATATTCGATTTCCCGGTTCAGACGACCTTCGCGTTCCAGCATCCGGATCAGGCGCACCTGCGCATCAAGCAATTCCGAATTTGCCGCATGGGCATTGGAAATGGCCTGACTTTGCAGATAGTTGTCGCGCAGAACCAGATCGCCAACCTCGTCGGTCATTTCGACCAGAAGCTTGTTGCGCTGCTTTTCGGTCATATCACCGGCCGAGACAACTTCGCCCAGCAGGATCTTGATATTGACCTCGTGATCCGAGCAGTTCACACCCGCTGCGTTGTCGATCGCATCGGTATTCAGACGACCACCGGCATGGGCATATTCAATACGGCCACGCTGGGTCGCACCAAGGTTTGCGCCTTCGCCCACCACCTTGGCCCGGACTTCGCGACCATTGATGCGGATGGCATCATTGGCACGGTCCCCGGCATCGGCATTGGTTTCGTGACTGGACTTGATATAGGTCCCGATACCACCAAACCACAGCAATTCGACATCGGCCTTCAGAATGGCCTTCATCATGTCGGCCGGGGTTACCTTGCCGCCATCAAGACCCAGAAGCTTGCGGACTTCGGGGGACGGATCAAGGGTTTTGGCCTTGCGGTCAAAGATGTCGCCGCCTTTTGACAGGACCTTTTTGTCATAGTCGGTCCAGCTTGAACGCGGCAGATCGAACAGGCGTTTGCGTTCGGCAAAGCTTTTTGCCGGATCCGGGTCCGGATCGACAAAGATATGCATGTGGTTGAAGGCCGCGACCAGTTTGATCTGTTCGGACAACAACATGCCATTGCCAAACACGTCACCGGACATGTCACCAACACCGGCGACGGTGAATGGCGTGGTCTGGATATCCTTGCCCATTTCGCGGAAGTGGCGTTTGACCGATTCCCAGGCACCGCGCGCCGTGATGCCCATTTTTTTGTGGTCATAGCCCTGCGACCCGCCCGATGCAAAGGCATCGTCAAGCCAGAAGCCATAGTCACGGGCGACACCATTGGCGATATCGGAAAATGTCGCCGTGCCCTTGTCGGCGGCAACCACCAGATAGGGATCATCATCATCAAGACGACGGACCCGTTCCGGCGGAATGATTTCGCCGCCAACAATATTGTCGGTGATATCGAGCATGCCGCTCATCAGTGTTTTGTAGCAGGCAATGCCTTCTTCAAGGAATGCTTCGCGCGACCCGTCCGCAGGCGGACGTTTGACCACGAACCCGCCCTTGGACCCGACGGGCACGATCACCGCGTTCTTGACCATCTGGGCTTTGACCAGACCAAGAATTTCGGTGCGGAAATCTTCCTGACGGTCGGACCAGCGGATGCCGCCACGGGCAACCGGCCCACCGCGCAGATGGACAGCTTCGACCCGCGGGGAATAGACAAAGATTTCCCGCCACGGACGCGGCAGGGGCAAATCTTCGATCATGCCGGAATTGAATTTGACCGACAGATACGGTTTCGGATTTCCATCCGCACCATACTGGAAGAAGTTGGTGCGCAATGTCGACTGAACCAGATTGAGGAAGGCGCGCAAAATGCGGTCTTCGTCCGGGTTCATCACGTCTTCAAGACGGGTGATGATATCGGCCTCGATTACGTCGACTTCGGCCGCCAGCCCCGGATCGCGATCCGGATCGAACTTGGCAATGAACAGCGACACAATCGCCGATGCCAAGGCCGGGTTATTGGCAAGGGTACGCGCCATATAGTTCTGCGAGAAGGCCGAGCCCATCTGACGGGTATAGCGGGCATAGGCCCGCAGGATAACGACTTCGCGCCAGTTCAGATTCCCCAGCAGAACCAGACGGTTAAAGGCGTCATTTTCGACCTCGCCATGCCACATGCGCACGAACAGTTCCTGGAACTTGTCACGGACGTCATGCAGATTGAACTCGCCATCGACAACCACACCGAAATCATGGATCCGCACATTGGTTTCGACATCGCGCGGGCTTACGGTAAACGGGTTCTCGGTGATGACCTTAAGCCCCATATTTTCAAGCATGGGCAGAACATCAGACAGCGGAACCGGCGCACCGGGATTGTAAATCTTGAAGCGCAGTTCGTTTTCGGCAGCCTCGATCGGGCGATACAGGTTGACCCGCAGGTCATTGGCCTTGATCACATCTTCGATGCGTTCAATATCAAGGGCCGCACTTTCGACGGTGAAACGTTCGCGATAGTCGCTTGAGAAACTTTCCCCATAGCGACGATACAGCGCCAGACCACGTTCTTCGCCCATTTCGCGGACAAGAACCTGACGCAATGTGTCGGTCCAGTCGCGGGCAACTTCCACCAGCTGGCGTTCGATTTCTGCAACGTCATATTCCGGCAGCTCACCCGGATTGGTTTTGACCAGCAAATGCAGACGCGCAAGCGGGCTGTCCCCGATCAGGGTGTAATGCGCGGTTACCTTGCCATCAAAGGCATCCTCGATGACTTTCTGGAACTTGAAGCGCAACTTGGTCGAGAACCGGTCACGCGGACAGAACAGCTGACAGGATACAAACCGTTCAAACGCATCGCGACGGACAAACAGGGCGATGCGTTGACGTTCCTGCAAATGCAGGATGCCCATGCAGGTATGATACAGATCATCGAGTTCGACCTGGAACAGCTCATCGCGCGGGAAAGTTTCAAGAATATTGACCAGCGCCTTGCCATCGTGGCTGGCTGGCGGGAAGCCGGCACGTTTGACCGTTTCGGCAAGTTTCATGCGCAGAAGCGGGATCAGACGCGGGCTGAGGTTATAGGCGACCGACGTAAACAGACCGACAAACAGATGCTGACCAACCACCTTGCCCTTGGCGTCGAACTGTTTGACGACGATGGTATCAAGATGCACCGGACGATGAACGGTGGATTGCTTGTTGGCCTTGGTCACCATCAGAAGGTTGGGGCTGGTGACGAAATCCTGAACTTCGGGCGACAGATTGCCGATCTGGCGCAGTTCGTCAAAAACATGCGTTCCTTCACGCGACAGGATGCCCAGCTGGTTTTTCACCTCGACATCGACCGCACCCTTCTTGCCGCCGGTTTTGAAGCGGTATTCCCGATATCCAAGGAAGGTGAAGTGATCATTATGCAGCCAGCCAAGGAAATCCTTGACCTCCTGGCGGTCTTCCTCGGCAACGCCACCGGTGCTTTCACCGATTTCATCAAGAACCTCGGTGACCTTTTTAAGCATCGGCTGCCAGTCACGCACCGCCAGCGCAACATCGGTCAGCGCGTTTTCCAGACGGTCGTGAATTTTGGTCAGAACGGCCTGATCGGTCTGTTCGTCAATCTCGACATGCATCACCGATTCACGCGGGTCTTTTGACTCGTCCACCCCGGCCACCGACAGCAATTCACCACTGTCATCACGGGCAATGCGCATGATCGGGTGAATGACAAGATGCACGGTCAGATCAAGTTCATGCAGGGCCGATGTTACGGAATCGACCAGAAACGGCATGTCGGTATTGCTGATTTCGATCACGGTGTGATCGGATTTCCAGCCGTGCTCTTCGAGATCGGGGTTATAGACCCGGATCTTGGCAGCATCGGCGGACGGGCGCTTTTGCGCGAATTTATAAAGCGTCAACGCCGCGCCATAAAGCGAGTCGACCGATCGACCCGCCATGTCGTCAGGCGGAACATCCTTATAAAAAAGGCGAACGAATGCTTCTGCATCCTTCGCCGTCTTGCCTTTTATGCGTTGCTTGATTTGTTCGACAACTTTGTCGATGACTTCCCGTTTCGGGTCGTCTTTTCGGGCTTTCATGTCCAATTTCCCTTTTTCTCAGTTCTGTTTGCCAGAACCGAAACACCGACCTTTGCGGCCGGCATCACACACCACGGATGTCACATTTTATTTTTGGGCCGAAACCCGAAAGAAACCGGGGGAAAACCGCTATTGGATGACACGGAATTCCGAAGGATCCTTCCAAGGCTACACATAGCCGATCAATTGCCTAAAAACTATGCTTCTGCACAAAAAAAATTCATTTAACCAACAAGCTAGGCATCACCCATCTGATTAACTGTTAGGCAGTATTGTCACAGAATTTTGTTCTTTGCTGCGACGCAAAATCACCTAAACTGTTTCCTGCCGCCACACACAGCCGATTCTTTCGCAACCGCACACCACATTGCCGGAGACACGCCATGCTGGAAGGCAAAAAGGGATTAATCGTTGGAATTGCCAATGACCTGTCCATTGCCTGGGGGTGTGCGCGCATTTTCCGACGCGAAGGTGCCGATCTTGCGGTCACCTACCTCAATGACAAGGCCGAACCCCATGTTCGCCCCCTTGCCCAAAAGGTCGATGCCGCGATCATCACCAAACTTGATGTCAGAGATGAACAACAATCTGACATGTTGTTTGCGCAGATCGAAAAACAATGGGGAAAGCTTGATTTTCTGTTGCATTCCATCGCTTTTGCCCCGGCAGATGCCCTGCACGGGCGGGTCGTTGATTGCTCGCGCGACGGATTTTTGGCCGCCATGGACATCTCGTGCCATTCCTTTGCCAGGCTCGCCAAACGGGCCGAACCGCTTATGGGCGATGGCGGGACACTTTTGACGGTGACCTATATGGGATCGGAACGGGTTGTGGATCATTACGGGGTGATGGGCCCGGTAAAGGCCGCACTTGAAAGCACGACTCGCTATATGGCAGCCGAGCTTGGCGCCAAAGGCATCAGGTGCCATGCCATATCGCCCGGCCCGCTTTTGACCCGTGCCGCATCGGGCATCGCCGAATTTCAGCATCTTATGGATGAAACCGCCCAGCGCGCCCCGTCAAAACGCCTTGTCACCATTGACGAGATCGGTGAACTGGCAGCCTTTCTGGTCAGTGACCGGGCAAAGTCACTGACCGGCGATGTCGTCCATATTGATGGCGGTTACAACATCATGGGCTAGATCAGCAATCAGGCGCCCCGCCCGCATCGCCAAGGCCCCCGATTGCCCACCCCATCATATCCCAAGCTTCCTAGCGGCGCTTGATGGCGTCATCGGCCATTGGCGCGACCCGTTTGATCTGCCGGGCCAATGCCAGTTTGTAATCCGCATCCGGATCGGGTTCGGCCGCGGCAAACAGATCGGGGACATCCCCGCCATTGATCTGAAGCATCCGCTGTTCGGTTTCCGCCTGGTTTTCGATGCGGCCTTCGACCAGATGGCGCAAATCAAACCCGGCTTCCTTCAATGCCGGTGCGATCAGCAAGGTCCGATGACAATCAAGCGGGTCCTTTTCCGCACACATCAGGCAAATACGATATTTTTCCGCCCCGCTGACAAGCCGCGCGATCCCCGACCGGAAAGCAGGCGATTGCGCCATCAGGCCATAATCAAGCTGCCCGTCCGGATACAGCGCGGGAGTCTGGGGCTTGCCACCCATCACATCGCCCATAAAGACATAGGCAATGCCGTTTTCGCGCAAAAACGGCCCGAAACTGTCCGCATCAAAAGCCGTCCAGTAACTGGATCGTTTGAATGTCCTGATATCGGCAACTGCCGTGATGCCCTGCGCCTTGAAAAGCGCAAGCAAACTGTCACGGTCATGCCCGGCATAGCCGACAGTGAAGATGATACGATCTGGATTATGCGAAGTGGTCGAAGCTTGATTTTGCATAGGGCAAAGAAACGATAATTCGGCCCAAGCTGCAAGATTGATGGTGACTCCGTCACGCAATCGCAAAAGCAAAAGGCCGCCCCGAAGGACGGCCTTTGAACTTTCATCATGGAGCGGGCGAAGAGATTCGAACTCTCGACCCTAACCTTGGCAAGGTTATGCTCTACCCCTGAGCTACGCCCGCATCATCATGAAAGCGATGCTTGTGGAAACCGTCTGATGGAGCGGGCGAAGAGATTCGAACTCTCGACCCTAACCTTGGCAAGGTTATGCTCTACCCCTGAGCTACGCCCGCATTCATCAGTTTGTTTCCTGCCCCTGTGGAGCGGCGCGGATAATAGCCCAACAAAGAGCGATTGCAACCCTTTTTTCCACGAAATCGTAACATTGCAAATTTTGGCGGTTTTCCTTGACTTTACGAGGTCCAATTGCCGAAATCCGACCGTGCCGACGCAAATTTGCGTCCCGTTCCGAACTTGGCTATCTTCGCGCACTACATCCGCAAGGGAAAGAGCATGAGCGATCCATCAACCGTACTTTTCGATCAGCTGGCAAAATTGGGAATCGAAACGACGACTCACGAGCATGTTCCGCTTTTTACGGTCGAGGATTCGCAAAAGCTGCGCGGGGATCTGCCGGGCCTTCATTCCAAGAACCTTTTTGTCAAAGACAAGAAAGGGGCGATGTGGCTGGTCGTGGCCGAGGAAGAAACGGAAATCCGCATGAACCACCTGCACAAACGGTTGGGCTGTGCACGCCTGTCTTTTGGCAAACCGGAATTGCTGATCGAAACATTGGGGGTCAAACCGGGCTCTGTCACACCCTTTGCGTTGATCAATGACCGGGAACGACAGGTCAATCTGGCGCTGGATGCGAAGCTGGCCAGGGGCGATGTTTTGAATTTTCACCCCTTGCGAAATGACCGCACCACGACAATTTCGTCCCAAGACCTGTTGAAATTCATCGACTCCCTAGGCTACGAAGCCCTGGTCATTGATTTCGACGCAGAACCGGAACCGGCAGCCCCTAACTGAATGGCGGACACCTAAGGCAAACCCTTATAAATACTTATATTTAACTATAGTAATACACCTATTTCACATGCCTGCCTCTTGTCGTTCGGGCACTGCGGCATCATCTAGAATTTCAGAATTAGCGAGTGACCTACTATGTCGATTATTCTTGACGCGAATGCGCCTGAGACCGCCACCAATCAGAATCAGGCTTCTGACCTGATCAAGGACAGCAGTGTAGAAACGTTTGTCCAGGACGTGATCGAGCCTTCCATGGAAGTCCCCGTGGTGGTCGATTTCTGGGCACCGTGGTGCGGTCCGTGCAAAAACCTGACGCCGGTGATTGAAAAAGTCACCCGCGAAGCTGGCGGTCGCGTAAAGCTCGTCAAAATCAACATTGATGAAAACCAGGAACTGGCGATGCAGCTGCGCATCCAGTCGGTTCCGACTGTCTATGCCTTCAAGGGCGGTCGCCCGGTTGACGGTTTTCAGGGTGGTCAGCCCGAAAGCGAAGTGCGCGCCTTTTACGAGCGCCTTGCCGGTGGCCCGATCGAAAGCCCGGTCGAAGCACTTCTTGAACAGGCGGCCGCCGCCCTTGCCAATGATGACATCCAGTCGGCCTATGGCCTTTACGGTGCCGTTCTTGAGCGCGACGGCGAAGGCGAAAACGAACAGGCCACAGGTGGCGTGATCCGTTGTCTTGTCGCGATGGAAGAACTTGAAGCAGCGCGCCAGTATGTCGATGACATGCCAGAACAGCTGCGCCTGAAAGGCCCGGTCAGCGAAGCCATCAGCGCGCTTGAACTGGCCGAGACCGGCGTATCTGGGGATGACCTTGAAGAAGCCCGCGCACGGGCCGAAGCCAACCCCGATGATTTGCAGGCACAGTTTGATTACGGCATGGCGTGCTTTGCTGCCAATCAGCGCGATGCCGCCGTCGATGCCATGATCAAGATCATTCGCACCGATCGGCAATGGAACGAGGATGCAGGACGCACACAGCTCCTGAAGTTTTTTGAAGCCTGGGGCCCGATGGATCCTGCCAGTGTTGCCGGACGCCGGGCCCTATCGACGGTACTGTTTTCATGAGCATATGCGGTCCATTTGATCCGGCCTTTTCGGATCTTCCTGATGTCATGCCGGTTTTCCCGCTTAGTGGTGCGCTTTTACTGCCGCGCGGGCATTTGCCGCTGAATATATTCGAGCCACGCTACATGAATATGGTGGCCGACGCATTGGGACAGGACCGCATTTTCGGGATGATTCAACCGCGCCCCGACCAGCATAAAAACTATTTCATGGACCCGGACCATCCGGAAATCTTTTCGACCGGATGTGCCGGGCGCATTACCGCCTTCAGCGAAACCGACGATGGCCGGTTTCTGATCACGCTGACCGGCGTATGCCGCTTTAACGTGATCGAGGAATTGCCTTGTACCGATGGCGGATATCGCACGGTCCGCGGCGATTTTTCCCCGTGGAAAGACGATCTGGATATCCCGGCCGATGACACCCCGATCAATCGCGACCGGCTGCGCATCGCACTTGAGGCCTATTTTGCCCAGCATTCCCTGCGATCATGCTGGGATACACTGGCCGACAGCGACGATGAAATGCTGATTACGACCATTTCGATGGGGTGTCGGCTCAGCCCGCTTGAAAAACAGGCTTTGCTCGAATGCACAACCTTGTATGATCGGGGCGATATGCTGACCACGCTGCTTGAAATGGCGGTCCATGCCGGCCCCAAACAGGTACATGGCAGCGCCAATTGATTGTCCATGCCATTCTTTGTGATGGCACCCGAACCCAAAGGCCGAATTCATGACTGCGACCCACAGCCCGGTAGACCCGAAACTGCTTGAAATCCTTGTCTGCCCGGTAACCAAGCAGGCGCTTGAATATGATCGTGAAAACAACGAACTGATCAGCCCGAAGGCCGGTCTGGCCTATCCGATCCGTGACGGCATTCCGATCATGTTGCCCGACGAAGCCCGCCCGATCGAAGACTGATCAGATCAGGCCATCATGTCACAGGACGGCTTCACACCGGAATTCACCCCCGTCGAGATCAATTATCTGCGCGATGACCGCATTCTTGAGGTCATCTGGGATGATGGTGCGACCACGCGGCTAAGTGCCGAACTGTTACGGGTCGAAAGCCCGTCTGCCGAAGTGCAGGGCCACCACCCGTCAGAGAAAAAGATCATCCCGGGCCGTCGCCATGTCGGCATTATCGACATTTCCCCGGTCGGCAATTACGCCGTGCGCATCAGCTTTGACGATCTGCATGATAGCGGCCTTTACAGTTGGCAATATCTGCGCGAATTGCACGACAAGAAGGATACGCTGTGGGCGGATTACCTTGCCGCACTTGAAGCACGCGGCCTGTCGCGCGATCCCTGATCACCGAAACGGCCACGGCAAAGGCCGTCACTGACCCGACACATAAGAACGTTGGTCCGGCACATAAAAACGGCCCCGTCGGGCAGGACGGAGCCGTTTTGCATATGGCGACTTCCGGCAGCACCGGAAGATCAAGCCCGATCAGAAGCGATAGCCAACGCCAATACCGAACAGCCACGGATCAATATCAGCGTCTGCTTTGACCGCACCGTTATTCACGGAAACGTCGGTATTGAGGTATATTTTCTTTACATCGACGTTGAGCGACCAAGGACCGGAAATCGCATAGTCGAAACCAGCCTGGAAGGCATAGCCAAATCCATCGTCATATTTGACGGAATTGAACTGTCCCGGCTTCGAGTCATAGAAGAAGGTGTAGTTGATACCGGCACCAATATACGGGCTCCAACGGCTATCCGGCATAAAGTGATATTGCGCGGTCAAGGTCGGCGGCAGCAAACGCACACTTCCGAGATCGAGGTTACTAGAACCGGTATCCCAAGTCACATCGTGCTGGCTAGTGCCCGCAATCAGTTCAAGTGCAATGTTGTCCGTAATGAAGTACGAGAAATCAAGCTCGGGAATGACATCGTTGTCAATTTCACCTTCACCACCCAGGCTGCTGCTGGTGACGTCTTCATCAGGAACCACCCCGAGTACACGGCCACGAATCAGAAAGTCGCCGGCCTGCTTGGGTTTGAATTCTGCGGTCTGTGCATAGGCCACATTGCCGCTAAGCAGGGCCGCGGCCATCAGGCCACCCAATGCAGTCGCGCCCATCGTTTTCTTCAAGAATGACATTGTCTGTCCCCTTTTTCCGTAGTTCAGATCGAAGGGGACATTGCGCCTTTCTGATTGATGACTTGTTGACACATATCAACAGTCACTGACTAAAAACGACAGTGTTTTGAATGGTTTTAAATGAACACTGATCAGTAATGACCGTTAAAGCGACTTGCCCTGCATCAATTTCGGCAGTGTTCCGGCATAGCCCATGGCATGGGACATGAAGGTCTTTTTAAGCGGCGGGATTTTCTGAACCACTGCCAGACCGATATCGCGTGCCCAGCGTATCGGGGCAATGTCATTGGAAAACAGCCGGTTGGTCAGATCGGTCACCGCCAGCATCACCGTATTGTCGAACCGGCGCCATTGTTCATATTCGGCCAGCACATCGGCACTTCCGATATCACGGCCCAGACGGCGCGCATTGACCAGGATTTCGGCAAGAACCGCAACATCGCGGATTCCCATATTCAGGCCCTGACCGGCAATCGGATGCATGCCATGTGCCGCATCCCCGATCAGCGCAATGCGATCCTGGGTATAGTGATAGGCATGCTGAAGCCCGAGCGGATAACAGAAGCGCGGCCCGACAACTTCCAGATCACCAAGATAGCCGTCGAAACGACGATGCAATTCATCAACAAAGGTTTCTTCGTCAAGATTGACCAGATAATTGGCAAGGTCAGTCCCCTCGGTCCAGACGATCGAACAGCGGTTATCGGTCATTGGCAGGATGGCAAACGGACCGGCTGGCAGGAAATGCTCGACCGCCAGACCATTATGGGGCTGCTTGTGCTTGACCGTGCAGACCACCGCACTTTGCTTGTAGCTCCACTGATAGGTTTTGATGCCTGCCCATTTGCGCAGCATCGAATTGCGGCCTTCGGCCCCGACAGCCAGTGGTGCGCGCACGGAACGGCCATCATCAAGGGTGATGGTCATGCCGCCCTGGTCGCGGGCAATTTCAGAAACACGGGCCGGTGCAATCATTTCCACCAGATCGTTTTTGGCGATTGCACGATAAAGAGCCCCGCGGGTCACAAGGTTTTCAACAATATAACCAAGCGGCTCGTCACCAATATCGTGATGGTCGTAATGCAGGAAAAGCGGGCTTTGACCATCCGCGATCCGGATATCAAGGATCGGCTCGGCCTCGTCAGCCATATGTTTCCAGGCCCCGACCACATCAAGCACCGATTTGGACGCCGCCGCGATCGCACAGGTGCGGCCATCGTAATTTGCACTCAGGATCGTTTTGGGATCTGCGTAATCGATCACAACCGACTTCATGCCCCCGTGGGCCAAAGCAAGCGCCATCGCCGCCCCGTTCAGACCACCGCCCAGAATGACGACATCGGTATGAAGTGCCTGTTGATCATGCATCTCGAAATATCCTGTTTCAGTCGGCTCCGTCGATCCCGCTGTCTTACGACCTTTGATCACAGGACGGCGTTGACCTGACGCAATATTCATAACCGCAATTGGTTACAGCCCATATTTACCCCGCCCGGAACGCCCCCACAACCCGCCCCGGTCACTCTGACCCGGGAATTGTCATGTGATGATATTTACGGCGGTCTGCCCACGCCCGGATCACCAGCCAGATCCGTGACAGGCTCCCATTAAATAATGGCGGAATCCCGCCACCGCACAGACCACCCATCCCCGAAAAAGCGCCAATATCTGCGTAATCCGCGACCTGCCATCGCCTTGAGCTACAACAGGTTTTTGCTGTTGTATTTCTTTGATTAAAAAATATGCACATTTTTTAAACAGAAACAGATTCTGTGCATATTTTAATCCACCAATTCCATTGGAATGTTCTGGCTCAACTCAAACGATCTTTAAATTTTTCGTTACAAATCAATTGTTTAACAGTTTTATTTTGAGTCTGGCACGATTCTTGGTTTGGAAACTGCGACTGCGAAATCGTGATTACCACGTTGGTACTCAACGGATATGCCGGGAGGTCGCAATATTATGAAACTTGTTACTGCTGTCATTAAGCCGTTCAAACTCGACGAAGTCCGCGAGGCGCTCAGCGCGCTTGGCGTTCAGGGTCTGACGGTCACCGAAGTTAAAGGTTTTGGCCGTCAGAAAGGCCAGACCGAAATTTATCGTGGTGCTGAATACATGGTCAGCTTCCTGCCGAAGGTGAAGCTGGAAGTCGCCATCACGGATAATCTGGTCGATCAGGTTGTCGAAGCCATCACCAAAACTGCTCAAACCGGGAAAATCGGGGACGGTAAGATTTTCGTTCTTGATGTGAGCCAGGCGGTCCGTATCCGTACTGGTGAAACCGGCGATGACGCCCTGTAAGTCCAGAGACAAGGGGAGACATTTATGACTATTTCCATGAAGAAAACCGGCCTTGCTGCTGTTGCAGCTACCGCCCTTCTGGCAATCGCTTCTCCGGCCTTTGCTCAGGACGCGGGCGTTTCGGCTGAGACCCAATACATTCTCAACACCTTCAGCTTCCTGTTCAGCGGCGCGCTGGTAATGTGGATGGCTGCTGGTTTTGCAATGCTGGAATCCGGCCTCGTTCGCACCAAGAACGTTTCGACCATTCTGTTCAAGAACATCGCGCTGTTTGCTGTTGCAGGTATCATGTATTACCTCATCGGCTACAACCTGATGTATATGGATGTTTCGGGCTGGATCGGCTCGCTCAGCCTCTGGAGCGCTGATGATGCAGCGGCTCTGGGTGGTGACTTCTCTGGCGGTTATTCTGCAACCTCTGACTGGTTCTTCCAGATGGTGTTCGTTGCAACCGCAGCTTCGATCGTTTCCGGTACTGTTGCCGAGCGCATCAAACTGTGGCCGTTCATGATCTTTGTCGTTGTTCTGACCGGCGTTCTGTACCCGATTACCGGTGCATGGACCTGGGGTGGCGGCTGGCTCTCGGAAATGGGCTTTGCTGACTTTGCCGGTTCGACCATCGTTCACTCGGTCGGCGGCTGGGCTGCTCTGACCGGTGCGATCATCCTTGGCGCACGTAAAGGCAAATATGGCGAAGACGGTTCGGTTCATCCGATGCCGGGTTCGAACCTTCCGCTTGCAACGCTCGGTACTTTCGTTCTGTGGCTCGGCTGGTTCGGCTTCAACGGTGGTTCCCAGCTTGCCATGGGTTCGGCTGCTGACGTTATCGCGATTGCCAACATCTATGGCAACACCTCGATGGCTGCTGCCGGTGGTGTGGTTGCTGCGGCGATCCTGACCCAGATCCTTTACAAAAAGGTCGACCTGACCATGGCACTTAACGGTGCGCTGGCTGGTCTGGTATCGATCACGGCTGGTCCGGACACCCCGACCATCGGTTCTGCCATCATCATTGGCGCAATCGGCGGCATTCTGGTTGTCATCGCGGTTCCGCTGCTCGACAAACTGAAAATCGACGATGTTGTCGGTGCGGTTTCGGTTCACCTTGTTTGCGGTATCTGGGGCACGCTTGCTGTTCCGTTCACCAATGACGGTGCATCGTTCGGTGTTCAGCTGACCGGTATCGTTGCAATGGGTGCCTTCACCATCGTTGCTTCGGCGATCGTCTGGCTCATCCTGAAGTTCACCATCGGTATCCGCCTGTCTGAAGAAGACGAGGCAATGGGTTCGGATGCTGCTGAACTTGGTCTGGAAGCATACCCGGAATTCGGTAAGGGTTCCCAGCGCTTCTAAGCAAACAGATTTCCTGACGGGTATCGGGTTCGCCCGATACCCTGCCTGTCAGACCAACTGGCCCGCCCGGGATGCATCCCAGGCGGGCTTTTTGTATGCAGTGCTGCCTTTTTGGGCAGCGATTTGGTCACTGCGAAGGCAAAACCCGTTTTTCACAGCAGTCGCACATCCCCCACCCCGAGCGACGATTTCGACGCCAGACCGTTGATGCTGCTGGCCTGATGGCGGTTCGAACCATTTCTGGCACGAAAATTGATCTTGGCAGCTCCGAACCAGAGTCCGGCTGCCCCGAAAAGACCGGACCGAGAGGAAACGCTATAAAGGGGGATGCCTTATGGAGGCCTTCCAGACTGCCTCGGACGTGTTTTTCGTCCTGATGGGCGCCATTATGGTGCTTGCGATGCATGCCGGTTTTGCCTTTCTTGAAGTCGGCACCGTGCGAAAAAAGAACCAGGTCAATGCTCTGGTTAAGATCATTGTCGATTTTGCCGTTTCGACAATCGCCTATTTCTTTGTCGGATACAGCATCGCCTATGGTGTTGATTTCCTTACAAGTGCTGCTGTATTGAGCGGCCATGCAGGCAGCGACGGCGTGCCTGTTTTTGCCTCAAGCGGTTATGATCTTGTCAAATTCTTCTTCCTGCTGACATTCGCCGCGGCAATCCCGGCCATCATTTCAGGTGGCATCGCGGAACGCGCGCGTTTCTATCCGCAGCTTCTTGCGACGGCCATTCTGGTCGGTGTGTGCTATCCGCTGTTTGAAGGCATGGTCTGGAACAACAATTTCGGTTTCCAGGACATGATCGAAGCCACATTTGGCGCGCCGTTCCATGATTTTGCAGGATCAATCGTCGTGCATGCGGTCGGGGGCTGGATCGCACTTGGGGCTGTCATCAGCCTTGGCGTTCGGCGCGGCCGTTACAGCAAAACCGGCGGATTGATCGGTATTCCGCCGTCCAATATTCCGTTCCTGGCACTGGGATCGTGGGTTCTGTGCGTGGGCTGGTTCGGCTTTAACGTCATGTCCGCACAATCGGTTTCGGGTATTACCGGCCTTGTTGCCGTGAATTCGCTGATGGCGATGGTTGGCGGCATTCTGACCGCGCTGATTGCCGGGCGCAACGATCCGGGCTTTGTCCATAACGGTGCCCTTGCCGGGCTTGTCGCGGTTTGCGCCGGGTCAGATGTCATGCATCCGATCGGGGCATTGGTGACCGGCGGGCTTGCCGGGGTTCTGTTTGTCTGGGGCTTTAACCAGTGTCAGGCCAAATGGAAAATCGATGATGTTCTGGGTGTCTGGCCGTTGCATGGCATGTGTGGCCTGCTGGGGGGCATTGCATGCGGTATCTTTGGTCTTGAGGCCCTTGGCGGCATGGGCGGCGTGTCGCTTGGTGCGCAGCTTGCCGGATCGTTGATCGGGGTTGCCTTTGCCACGATTGCCGGCTTTGTCGTGTATGGCGCGATCAAGAAAACCGTCGGGTTCCGTCTTTCCGAAGAAGACGAATTTGATGGTGCGGATATTTCGATTCATAAAATCGGCGCCTATCCCGAGGATGACCTGCGGGCAAGCTAAGACCGCCTCGACATCCCGAGAAGATTTTTCGAAGCCCGGAAAGCCAGCCTTTCCGGGCTTTTTGCACCTTTGTCGCCGGTCTCTTAAATCTTTCTTTGCACTTTTGGCATAGGGGTAAAGTCAGGGGAATTTACCCATATTCTGCATAACGGCCGCGTTCAGTGTGACGGGGCACAGATCAAGCTGGATTGACGACGACCATGTTTAACGAACGCCTGGATCAATTGCCTGCCTATCCGTTTCCGCGACTGGCGGCCCTGCTTGACGGGATCGAACCCGGGCAATCCCCGCTGGTGATGTCGATTGGCGAACCGCAACATGAACCCCCGGCGATGATCACCGAGGCGATGGTCAAACACGCATCGCTTTGGCACAAATATCCGCCCGGTTCCGGCACACCCGAATTGCGCGACGCCATCAAAAACTGGCTTGATCGCCGCTATAACCTGCCGACCGGCATGATCCATCGCGATGACCATGTCTTGCCCGTCGCTGGCACGCGTGAAGCCCTTTATCTGATTGCCACCACCGTCATTCCGCAAGATCAGCCGGGCCAAAAGCCCAAGGTGCTGCTGCCCAACCCGTTTTATCAGGTCTATTGCGGCGCAGCGGTTCTGAATGACGCGGAAATGGTGCCGCTGGCAGCCGGTCCTGAGACCGGTTTTCTGCCTGATCTTGATCTGATTGATGAGGCGACACTTGATGCCTGTCGGCTGTTTTTCCTGTGTTCGCCTGCCAATCCGCAAGGCGCGATCGCATCGGACGACTATATCGAACGCATGATCAATCTGGCGCGCAAGCATGATTTCGTTCTGGCGATGGATGAATGCTACGCCGATATCTATGACCGCGAAGCCCCGGTCGGGGCCCTTGAAATCTGTGCGAAACAGGGCGGAAACATGGACAATGTCCTTGTGTTCCACAGCCTGTCGAAACGATCCAGCGCACCGGGCCTGCGATCCGGTTTTGTCGCCGGGGATGCCAAAATCGTCAAACGCTTTACCGCCTTGCGCAGCTATTGCTCGGCGACCATTCCGATGCCGATCATGGCCGCATCGGTGGATTTGTGGAATGACGATGCCCATGCCGAGGCAAACCGGGATCTGTATCGCGCCAAGATCGATGTCGCGGCCGAAGTTTTCGGCAACCGGTTTGGCTTTTACCGCCCGCCCGGGGGATTTTTCCTGTGGCTTGATGTCGGCGATGACGAAGCAGCGACCAAAAAGATCTGGAAGGAAGCCGGGGTAAAGGTCATCCCGGGCAGTTACCTTTCGATAACCGACAAGAATGGCCACAATCCGGGCAAACAGTTTATCCGCATTGCCCTTGTCCATGATCTTGCAACCACACGCGACGGGCTGACGCGGATTGCCGGGGCGCTTGAAAGCTAAGCCTTTCGCGCCCTTGCCATCATTCACCCCAAACAGGACTTAACCAGAACGGATACCCAGATGAGCAGTCAGTCGAACACTCTTGGAACCGCGTTTATGCCCGGCAGTCTCGTGACTTTGCTGAAGCGTAGCGGTTTGCGGATTTGCGGCCTTGGTCTGGTTTTCATTGCCATTGCCCTGTTCATCATGCTGATCGGGTTCCATCCGGGCGATCCGTCCTTTAACCACGCCACAGACCGCGGACCGATTTTCAACCCGCTGGGAATTGTCGGGGCCTATGGTGCGGATCTGATGCTCCGCACGCTTGGTCTTGCATCGGCCCTTCTGACGGTTCTGATGCTGGGCTGGGGGTTGCGCCTGATTGCCGTCAAACCGTTCAGCTGGATGTGGGTGCGGTTTCTGGTTCTGCCGCTTGCACTGTTGCTGGTTGCCATTTCAGCTGCTGCGATCCAGCCAGGCATGCATTGGCCCCTGACCGTGGGCCTTGGCGGATTTGCCGGGGATCTGTTGCTGGCAAAGCTTCAATCCGGATTTGCCATGATCGGCGTTCCCGGGGCACGCGCGCTGATTGCGCTGACATCGATGATCCTTGGTTTTGTTCTGACGATCTATTGCATGGCCTATTCCCTGTCGGACTGGGAACGTCTGGGCGGGGTTCTGTCCTATGCCGCGGGCAAGGTGATTGCCGGCATTCGCGCCGTCATCCCGCATGGCAGCAACGACGAGCCGATTTCCAAACGCGCCCCCGGCTCACGTCAGGAACCGTCACTTGATAAATCGAAATCCAAGCTGGGTTCGGCCATTTCGACCCGCAAGTCGGAACCGAAACTGGCCCCCGATGACAGTGATGACGACGATTTTGATGATGACAGCGTCGATAACGAACCACCGGTCCATATCGTCGCCGCACCGGCTGCCAAGCTGCAACCAAGCCAGAAGGCCGCCGCCCAGCGTCAGGCATCCTTTGATCTGGGATCGGATGAATATCGCTTCCCGCCGCTTGATCTACTGCACGAGCCCGACCCGGCCGATGCCGCCCAGATTGATCAGGAAGCCCTGGCACAGAATGCCCGTCTGCTTGAAACCGTTCTTCAGGACTTTGGCGTAAAGGGTGAAATCGTTCAGGTCCGCCCGGGTCCGGTTGTGACCCTTTATGAACTCGAACCGGCCGCAGGTGTGAAATCATCGCGCGTGATCGGCCTTGCCGATGATATTGCGCGGTCCATGAGTGCGATTGCCGCCCGTGTTGCCGTGGTGCCGGGCCGCAACGTAATTGGTATCGAATTGCCAAATGCGCGTCGCGAAACCGTGCATCTGCATGAAATTCTGGCATCGAGCGACTTTGACAAGAATACCGGCAAGCTCAATATGAGCCTGGGCAAGGATATCGGCGGCACCCCGGTGATTGCCGACCTTGCGAAAATGCCGCACTTGCTGATTGCCGGTACGACCGGTTCGGGTAAATCGGTCGGGGTGAACGCAATGATCCTGTCATTGCTTTATCGCCTGAAGCCCGAAGAATGCCGCTTTATCATGATTGACCCGAAAATGCTGGAACTGTCGATCTATGACGGCATCCCGCATCTTCTGACCCCGGTTGTCACCGACCCGCACAAGGCGGTCGTCGCCCTTAAATGGGCGGTGCGCGAAATGGAAGACCGTTATCGCGCCATGAGCCAGGTGGGCGTGCGTAACATTGCCGGATACAACAAACGCATCAAGGAAGCCGCGGCCAAGGGCGAGCAACTGACCCGCCGGGTTCAGACCGGCTTTGACCCGGAAACCGGCAAGCCGATCTTTGAAGATCAGGAACTGCCGATGGAACCGCTGCCCTTCATCGTCATCATCGTTGACGAAATGGCCGATCTGATGCTGGTCGCAGGCAAGGATGTCGAAGCATCAATCCAGCGTCTGGCACAGATGGCCCGTGCGGCGGGTCTGCACCTGATCATGGCGACACAGCGCCCGTCGGTGGACGTGATCACCGGGACGATCAAAGCGAACTTCCCGACCCGTATTTCCTATTCCGTGACCTCGAAAATTGACTCGCGCACCATCCTTGGTGAAATGGGCGCCGAACAGCTTCTGGGGCAAGGCGACATGCTTTACATGGGTCAGGGCGGCCGTTTGCAGCGTGTTCATGGCCCGTTTGTATCGGATGAAGAAGTCGAAAGCATCGTCAAGCATCTGCGCGATCAGGGCGATCCGGCCTATCTTGAAACCGTTACCGAAGAACCCGAAGAAGATCCGATGGCCGCCTATATGGGTGGCGGCAATGCCGGTGCCGGCGGGAACGGTTCGGATGATGATCTTTATAATCAGGCGGTCGGCATTGTCCTTCGCGAGAAGAAGGCATCTACCAGCTTCATCCAGCGCAAACTGTCGATCGGTTATAACCGTGCTGCCCGCATCATCGAACAGATGGAAGAAAACGGCGTGGTGTCTGCTGCCAACCATGTCGGCAAGCGCGAAGTGCTGATGGAAAACATGGATGGCAGCCCGTACGAATACTGATCATCAAGACGGGCCAGCACAACCGGGTGCTGTGGCCCCAAATACTCAAAAAAGGCGGACCTGATCGGGTCCGCCTTTTTTCATGTCCGGCCCGCGACATTCCGCCACGGATAATGGCAATCACCACGCGATTGGCCCGTTTGAACGGGAAGATGTGATTTATCATGAACTTGGCAAATATAATTTGAATTGTTTGCCATAGATCAGAGCACCCGGCGCGCGAATGCGCGAAACAGTGCACAACTGTTCACTGTCTTTCAGGGCATTTCACCTGAAATGCGCCACACCGCTATCAAATGGGTGCTATATGAAGCTTTCTGACTATTCGTTCGCGTGGAAGTTGCGCGGCGTCAATATTGTGGTGGCGATTGCGCTGGCTGCGATGGCCGCGATCAATCTTTTGTCCTTGTACAACACCATGCTCAATGACCGCGAGGTCACCCTGCGATATGTGGTCGATCAGTCGGCAAGCATCATTGACGAATTTGCCAAGCGCGCCAGATCGGGCCTTCTTTCAGAAGAAGACGCGAAAAAGCAGGCACTTGAACTGGTTGCGGCACAGCGTTTTGACAATCACAACTATGTCTTTGTCACCGATCATGACGGCACCATGGTCATGCACCCGATGTCCCCTGCCCTGAATGGCAAAAGTGCCGCATCGGTCAAGGACCCGACCGGTGCAACCCCGATTGCCGATCTTGCCACGGCGGCACGCAATCCCGATGGCGGCTATGTCAGCTATGTCTGGCCCCATCCGGGCAGCAAGGAAAACGAACCCAAGCTGGCCTTTGCCAAACGCACACAGAATTGGGGTCTTGTGGTTGCAGCCGGTGTCTATACCGATGATGTCGAGGCAACCTTCTGGTCACGGGCCCAGGTCGATATCTTTACCCTGATTGCCATGATGGTGGTTATTGGCGGACTTGGTCTTGCCGTTGAACGCAGCACGACCGGACCGATGCGCAGCATCACCAATGCGCTTTCGCGTCTGGCAAATGGTGACAAGTCGGTTGAAAACAATGCCATCGACCGCAAGGACGAAATCGGTGATCTGGCCCGGGCACTTGAGGTTTTCCGCGCCAACCGCGAAGAAGCCGATCGCCTGCATCAGCAGCAGGAAGCCGCCAATGCCGCCGAACTTGCCCGTGCCAAAAACGTCAATGACCGCATTGCCCGGTTCGAACAGGAAGTCGAAAGCAACCTGACGACAGTCAATGCCGCCCTTGCGCAATTGCGCAGCACGGCGACCAGCATGGCCACGCAATCGGATCAAACCACCGTCCAGGCGGCCAATGTCGCCGCGGCAACCGAACAGGCCGCCACCAATGTCGACACGGTCGCATCGGCAGCCCAGCAACTTGCAAGCGCGATTGATGAAATCACCCTTCAGGTTGCGCGCAGTTCCGATATCGCACAATCGGGCGCAAACGAGGCCGACGATGCCAGCACGATCTTTGCCGAACTGGCAAATGCTTCGGACAGGATCGGCGAGGTTGTCGAACTGATCCAGTCCATCGCCGAACAGACCAACCTTCTTGCGCTTAATGCTACCATCGAAGCCGCACGGGCTGGCGAAGCCGGCAAAGGGTTTGCCGTGGTTGCCGCCGAGGTCAAAAACCTTGCCAACCAGACCACCCGTGCAACCGAAGACATTGCCGGACATATCAGCGGCATTCAGGACAGTACCCAGGGGGCACTGGGCGCAATCGAACATCTTTCGGCACGGATGAAGGAATTGAACGAAGTCGCTGGCGGCATTGCTGCTGCGGTCAGTGAACAGGATGCCGCAACCGGCGAAATTGCCCGAAACGTTTCCGAAGCCGCATCCGGCACCAAGGAAGTCGCCCGCAATGTCGTTGGCCTGCGCAAATCGGCCGAGGAAGAACGTCATTCATCCACCGATGTTCTTGATGCATCCAACAGCCTCGGCGACAAGTCGCAGGCGCTTCTTGGTCAGATCAAGCAATTCCTGGTCGATATCCGGGCGGCCTGACGCAACAGCCACCGATTATCAAACCGGTACAAACCCGAAGGCAGGTCCATGTGACCTGCCTTTTTTGTTGCTGGTTTGCGTTATAGTTTATGCAAAAATGCGATCAACTTATCGCGTTATAGCAATATACACCCGGGCTGCTCCGCCCATAACGTGTGCGCGGAAACGTCTGGGAGGAAACCAATGATCGCATTAATAATTGCAATCGCCGTCACGGTGATTGCAGCAACACTCATAATCAAAAGATATCAGCCGCATACTGTTCTTCTGCTGTCAGGTTTGACGCTGTTTGCGGCAACCGCACTGTTTTTCCCTGAACAAAGTGTCATTTTCCGCAAAACCGATCCGACCGGCTGGACCGGATTTGACATCTTTGAACATATTCACGGCATCATGTCATACCGGCTGGCCGGGCTTGGCCTGATCATTATGGCAGCTGGCGGTTTTGCCAAATATATGGACCATATCGGTGCAACCAACGCCATGGTCGATATCAGCATCAAGCCGCTTTCGCGCATTCACGCACCTTATCTTGTTCTGGCAATCGGCTATGCGGTTGGTCAGGTCCTTAATATCTTTATCCCCAGTGCAGCCGGGCTTGCCATGCTGTTGCTGGTAACGCTGTATCCGACACTTGTGCGCCTTGGCGTCAGCAAGGCCGCGGCAGCGGCAATGATTGGCACCACATCTGTTCTTGATCTTGGTCCGGCTTCGGGCACCGCAAACCTTGCGGCCAATACCGCCAATATCGATGTTGCAATCTTCTTTACCCAATATCAGATCCCGCTTGCGGTATTCATCATTCCGACGATCTGTGTTCTGACCTATTTCAGTGCCAAATATTTCGACAGCCGCGATGGTCACATTGTTGTCGCGGGCCATTCCGCGCCGGTCGGAACAATGGATCCGGAACCGGTGGCACAATCGGCACCGGGCTTCTATGCATTGCTGCCGATTTTGCCACTGACCATGATCCTGATTTTCAGCAAGCTGTTCATCGCCCATATCGAAATCAGTGTGGTAACCGCGATGATCATGGGGGCGCTGCTGGGTCTTTTCTGTGAAATGATCCGCCTGCGCCATGACCTTCGTGAAGTTTTCAAGGGCTTTATGGTCTTCTTCAAGGGCATGGGAACGATGTTCTCGGGCATTATTTCGCTGATCATCTGTGCGGAATTCTTTGCCGGCGGCCTCAAGGCAATTGGTGCCATCGACTTCATGATTGTCACAGCCGAAAGTGCGGGCTTTGGTCTGGTCGGTATGATGTTTGTTGCCTGTATCCTTGTCGCGGTAACAGCCATTCTGACGGGCTCGGGCAATGCGGCATTCTTCTCGTTTGCCAATCTGGCACCGCAACTTACCGCCAGTTCGAGTGCCGGGGCGGTATCGCTTTTGCTGCCGCTGCAATTCACCGCGGGTATTGCGCGGTCATTGTCACCGGTCTCCGGGGTTATCATTGCAGTATCCGAAGTTGCCGGATGTTCGCCAATTGATATCGTGAAACGAACGGCAATCCCGCTGGGTGGCGCGCTGATCGTCCTGTTCACTTACAATGTGCTGTTCCTGTCAGCCTCGTAACTTCTTCCATCTGCCTCTTCGATCCACGGACACGAGTAAACAAAATGACCAAGCTGACCACATTGCCAAATGACACCAAGGACCTGTTTTCCAAGCAGGCAACCTGGCAATCATGGCTAATGGTAGAAGGGGCACTTGCACAGGCACAGGGGGAAACAGGCATGATCCCCCTTGCCGCTTCCACTGAAATTCGGCGCCATATGCGCATTGAGGATTATGACCTTGATGCGCTTGAGGCCGAAATCACCCAAAGCATGTCACCGGTTATGGCAATCGTCCGTGCAATGACCGCACGCTGTGACGGCGATGCCGGTGGATATGTGCATTGGGGTGCAACCACCCAGAACATCATCATTACCGGCAAGATGTTGCAGTTGTGCAAGGCCCATGCCCTGACGCTGGAGCGTCTTGGCCGTTGTTTGACCCTGTTATCGGATATGGCCCGCAAAACGGCTGACTGGCCGACAATTTCGCGCACCAACCGTCGTCAGGCCCTGCCCATCACATTCGGATACAAGGTTGCGGGCTGGATTGATGAATTTCAACGCTGTGTCGAACGACTGATCGAAGTCGAAAAGCGGACCTTTGTTCTGACATTTGGCGGAGCAAGCGGGGCCATGCACAGCTATGGCCCGGACGGGTTTGCACTGTCTGCGAAACTGGCCGACATTCTGGGACTGGAAGTATCTGCGGTGCATTCGCGTGCCACCAATGACGGGCTTGGCGAATATGTGGCGGTGTTGGGTTTGCTGGCCGTTGCCTGCGAACGCATGGGTAACGAGCTTTACACCCTTATGGCCAATGAATTTGGCGAAGTTTTTGAAAGACAAAGCGAAAATGTGGTTGGCAGCAGCACGATGCCCCACAAGACCAATCCGAAATATGTCGTCGCCTTGCTTGCCGAAAGTGCACATTTGCGCAACATGGTCGCCCCGGCACTTGAAGCATGCCGCCCCAGCCACGAAGGCGATGCGGCATTCAATTTCCGGCTTTATGACCTGCTTGATGCGGCCGGCATATCGGCGTACGGCGTTGTCACCCGTCTTGAGGCGCTTTTGACACATCTTGAATGCGACAAAGCTGCCATGTATCGCAATTTGATGATCGATCCGGCACCATTGATGTCGGAAAAAATCATGCTGGAACTGGCAAAATCAACCGGACGTCAGAACGCACATGACATCGTCCATCATGCGATTGTTGTCTCGGAACGTGATGCCATCAGTTTTGCCGACGCCCTGTGGCAGGAAAAGGAAGTTTCCAGCCATTTCAAGGACAAGACCGCGCTTGCCGACCTGCTTGATCCTGCGACCTACACCGGATGCAGTGCCGAAATTGCATCACAACTTGCAAATGCAGGTGCAGAAAGCGCCGAAATGGTCGCCAAGCATGCCAGAAAACTGTCTGGTCAGGACATCTGAACCGGGCGCACAGCCTGACCATAGACCGGATCATCTTCGCATCGGCGGGTCACATACTGTCTTAACAATTCCACGAAATGCATCGCCAACCGGTTACGGCCGGCTGGCGGCATGACGCAGGCATAAGGCAACCAGAATTCCGGTGCGATCGGGCGCAGAACGGTCTTGGTTGAATCACTGAATGCGCTGTTGATCATATCCATCACGCCAAGCCCATAGCCGCTTTCGACGAATTTCGGCACCAGAAGGCTTGATCCGATTTCAAGGCTGATATTGGGAAGCTTTCCGATGCTTTCAAACACACGATCAAGGCGCTGTCGCCAGATCTGATTGGCGCGCAAGGATACAAACGGTTCATCGGCAAAGGCTTCTGCCGGAACAATATCAAGTGCCGCCAGCGGATGGGAAATCGGCAATAAAACCTGTGTGCGGGCCTCAAGAATCGGTTCGATTCCGAGTTCGACCACGTTGTTTTTTACCGGCAACGACAACAATCCAAGGTTGTAGCGCCGCGACCCGACCTGGCTTTCGACGTCAGAACGGGTTCCGATATCGATCTTGCATTTCAAACCGGGATTTTCGTCACGCAGGATATCTATGACCGGTGGCAAAAGTGATGCCCCGATCGGCCCGACCGTAATGATCCGCAGGGTTTCATCAATTTCGGCACGAATGTCGCGGGCAATTTTCGGAATTTCCTCTACCCCGTTAAGGATATGCTCGGCTTCCTGAAAAAAGCGTTCGCCTTCTGCTGTCAGGACAAGGCGCTGGTTGATCCGCTCAAACAGCTTGATCTTGAGTTCCGCCTCAAGGGTCGCAATCATCCGGCTTGCCGAAGACTGGCTAAGATTTGCGCTTGCCGCTGCTCCCGACAGGGTCCCTTGCAAGACCGTCAAACGAAATAGGCGTAGCGCTTTGAGGTTCATGGGAAGTCCGCAACAGTTCCGGGGTGAATGGCCCTTACTTTTAGACCGGATACCCCAAATCCCGAAAGACAAAAGCACGATATCCGACCGTTCCCGGGGTCACGGGGCTGCGCGCGAAACAGCATTGATCTTTGTCTTACAAATCATCATGCCATGAAAAAAGGCGGGCCAGATTGGCCCGCCTCTTTGAATTCTTTGACCCGAAGATCAGATCGACTGGTTGATCCAGTCAACAAGTGCGCTTTTCGGAAGGGCGCCAACTTTCATTGCCGCAACTTCGCCGCCCTTGAAGATCATCAGGGTCGGGATGCCACGAACACCGTATTTCGCCGGGGTGTTCGGGTTTTCGTCGATATTTACCTTGGCGATCTTGAGCTTGCCGCCCAGTTCACCGGCAATTTCATCGAGGTAAGGCGCAATCTGCTTACACGGACCGCACCACTCAGCCCAGAAATCGACCAGAACCGGGTCGTTGGAACCCAGAACGTCGGAATCGAACGAACCGTCGGAGACTTTAATCGTGGTCATACTTTCAGATCCTAGTTGTTACGAGGCAAAGGGTTTCCCCGTTAACCTCGATCCGCTGTATGAGGCCAAGGTAGGCAGCACTGACGCAAACGTCAAGCGCATTGGGCGACTAGCGGCCATGTCACCCACGCCAAACCCCGTGTTTTGCAGAGTCGGCCAAGGCCCTTTTTATCCCGATCAGCCAAATGTCAGAATATGGTCGGGAAGCTCCACCATCCATGGTCCGTTGGTCCACAAAATGAAACAACGCACCTTTTTGCCCGGATACATTTGCGCAAGGGCCGCCCGGTAAATCGACATCTGTCGACGGTATGCCTTTGGCGTGCCTTCAACATCACGTGGCGGCGGGCGGTTGGTTTTGTAATCAACGATCATGACATCGTCATCGCGCACGACCAGACGGTCAATCTGGGCCGAAACCACTTCACCGCCAACAATACCGACCAAGGGCACCTCGGCCCGTGATCCCGGCGCAAAGACCGGGGCAAAATCGGGATTGTTGAAAATGGCGATGGTTTCATCGGCAATTTCGGCCTGCTGATCCGGTTCAAGCGCGTGAACAGGCTGTGCCAGGAAGCGTTCCGCCGCCCCGCGACGCATATCTGCGGGCAGATCAGGCAACAGTTCCAGAAGCTTGTGGATCAAAATGC
Organism: Thalassospira sp. MIT121401; assembly: GCF_047125595.1. Taxonomy (NCBI): domain Bacteria; kingdom Pseudomonadati; phylum Pseudomonadota; class Alphaproteobacteria; order Rhodospirillales; family Thalassospiraceae; genus Thalassospira; species Thalassospira sp. MIT121401. The sequence goes on along the minus strand of NZ_CP138926.1, from coordinate 656,544 downwards.
CGCGTTTGAAGCTTTGCCCCTGATCCCCGCCCAAGGGCGATTGTACGGCCGGTTCTTCTTCGAGCGGCCGACTGGGCGCCAGTGGTTTGGGCGGGAAGGATTCTTGTGGTGCGACCGCCCGAATAAGGCTGCGCGCGGCAGTTTGTCGGGTTGCCGTACCGGTTTCAACCCGGTCGGGTTTGGGTTCTTCGGACTGATCGGTTTCCCAAATCCATCCTTCGCCCGACCAGCCGGAACCGGAATAGACACCAAGATCAATCTGGGCCGGTTTGGCGTAGCCTTCCATCGCCTGTTGGCACAGATTGTACCAGCAATGTTCAGGCGCCTTGCGCCGCCCCTGCCAGCCGCAAATGTAAAGCCGGTCCTCGGCACGGGTCAGGGCAACATACAGCAGGCGGTTATATTCCTGATCGCGCTTAACGGCGATGGCATCGCGCAGACGCGACACCACATCGGTTTCCAGTGCCACGCGCGGCAACCAGAACATCAGGTTTTTGTCTTCTTGCCAAAACAGGTTGGGGGCTTGGGTCGGTACCTGCATGGTATCGGGCAAAAACACAATCGGTGCCTGAAGGCCCTTGGCCCCGTGCACCGTCATGATGCGAACTTCATCGCGGCCGCTTTGTTCGAGGTCACGCTTGATTTCGGCATCCCCGGCCATCAACCAGTGCAGGAAACCCTGCAAGGTCGGGGCGTGATCGGCCTCATAACCCATGGCAAGGTTCAGGAATTCGTCAATCGGATCATTGGCCTCGATCCCGAGACGCCCGACCAGACGGGCCCGCACACCGCGCGCATCGTCACCGCGCCCGCCCAGCAATTCGGCATAAAGTTCAAACGGGCGTTCGTAATCAACCCGGCCCAGCCATTTGAACAAAAACGCATAGGCACGGGCAAAGATCGATCCGTCATCCTCCGCCCCGGCCTTTTCACGCAAGGCATGCCAAAGCGTTCTTGGGCGGTTATGGGCAATTTCAAACAGCTGATCATCGTTCAAGCCAATCAACGGACTTTTAAGCACCTCGGCCAGTGTCAGGTCATCTTCGGGCATCAACAGGAACCGCCCAAATGCCACAAGGTCCATCACTGCAAGCTGATCAGTGATCTGCATACGGTCAACACCGGCGACCGGAACATTGCGTTCTTTCAGTGCCTTGACGACCTCGTCAACGAACGCGGTACGACGGCGCACAAGGATCATGAAATCACCGGCGCGCACCGGACGGCCGCGGGATGTCAGGATTTCCTTTGCATCGATTGCATGGCGAATGCGCCCGGCAATGACGCGGGCCAACCTGATTTCCGGGTCTTCAAGGCGCACAATCCGGGTCGGTGGCGTCCACGGGTCTTCGGGGGCACGTTCCTGTGGCTCGACCGCAGGCCAAAGTTCAATGCGGCCTGCCTGCCCGACGCGAAACGGGCTATGGGCGACATCCGCACCATCATCCCCGACCCCTTGCTTGGCCACCGGTCCGGCAAAGACACGATCCACCGTGCCCAACACCGCATCGGTAGAGCGGAAGGAAATGTTCATCGGCACTTCGCGCCACTCGGCAGCAATTTCATTTGCCCGTTCGCGGAAATAACGGCGCATTTCGGCGAATTTTTCCGGATCGGCACGCTGGAAGCTGTAAATCGATTGTTTCGCATCCCCGACGGCAAAGATCGTGCGTGGCTTATCGGCATGCCGACCGGCATCGATAAAGAACTCCTCGGCCAGGATGCGCACCACTTCCCACTGTTCGGGGTTGGTATCCTGCGCCTCGTCAATCAGGACGTGGTCAAGGCCTTCGTCGAGTTTGAACAACACCCACCCGGCAATCCCGGCCTGACGTTGCAAAAGCTGCAAGCTGGTCAGGATCAGGTCATCGTAATCAAGCCGCGCATGCAGCGCCTTTTTGGTGGCATAGCGATCAAGCATCGCATTACCGATGGTAATTAGCGCCGATGTCGCCCCGGCCATGGAAGCCGCCTTGCGCTGACGGTCAATTTCGATCAGACGCGCACATTCCTGTTCAAGGGCATCGGCCCCCATCGGATGGTTTTCCGCCGCCCCCTTGGTGATCAGTTTGGCGCGCGGTTCACCCGCGGTCGTAAAGAACACGCTGCGATAATCATTAAACACCGCCAAGCGGTCTTCGACCGTGGTCTTTTCCAAAAATTGCGCCAGTGCCGGCACACGGGCCTTATCGGTTTTGGTTCCGGCTTCAAGGGCGGCAAGACCGCGCATCAATCCGTCACGGTCAAAGGCATCATCGGATAGCGCCTTGGCAAGAATGGCTTCCTCGTTAACGCCGACCGGCACGCCAAGCGCCTTATAGACCGCATCGCGCATGCGATTGGCCCCACCCAGGTTGGCCAGCATCCGTTTAAGACGGCCACGTTCGCGGGCCAGTTCGCCCATGACTTCGCCAAATGCGCCCTCGCGGACCTGGCCGGTGACAACCGAAAGTGCCTTGGCCAAATCTTCGTCGCGCCCTGTGCGGGCAAAGGCCAGAACTTCTTCCTGCACATCAGCCATGGTTTCAGCCGCCGTTCGGTCATCCATGATTTCGAAATGCGGGGCAAGGCCTGCTTCAAGCGGGAAACGACGCAGCAGTGACTGACAGAATGCGTGGATGGTCTGGATTTTCATCCCGCCCGGCGCATCAAGAACACGGGCAAAGAGCTGACGCGCACGGATCGTTTCATCGGCACTGGGCGCAGATCCGGCCAGATTGGCCAAATCATCATGCAATGCGCGATCTTCCATCGTTGCCCAGCGGCCGAGCCGTTCATTGACACGGTTGGCCATCTCGGCGGCTGCCGCCTTGGTAAAGGTCAGACACAAAATGCGATGGGGTTCGGTGCCCGACAGCATCAACCGCAATACCCGGTCAGACAGCACCTTGGTCTTGCCTGCACCCGCCGATGCCGACACCCAGACCGATGCATTGGGATCGGACGCATTACGTTGCAGGACATTGGGATCCGTACCGCGCATTTCGGTCATGACTTTTCCCCTTTGCCCGCATCAGGATTTGCAGTGATGTTAGCGCTAACATCGCCATTTTCCGCACCGTCCGCTTGGGCGTCGATATCCTCACTGCCCATCCATTCGCGCAGGCGCGACAGATGTACATAATCGGAATATTTCGGTGCGTGATCCGGGTGCGGGACACTCAGATACGGCGTGTCGGGATCGGCGAAGGCCGCGGCCAGACCATTCACACCATCCACGGCCTCGTGTGCCAGGGCGGCAGGCGTGGTTTTCATGCGGGCGGTATTAATCTCGACAATTTCACCGGCCGGATCACCGCCCGATAGCTTCCAGAATGCCATGCTGGCCGGTGGTCCGGCGGGCACATCGCCAAAGCCGCCCTTTTCGGCAATCGCGGCTTCAAGCGGCAATTGTGGCGCAAAGCCGTTGGCAACGTCCCCCTGACTGGGCGGAGCACCGGTTTTATAATCAATGATCGCAATGCCACCATCGCGAAGCTGATCAATACGATCGGCCCGGGCATAGACCTGAAAACCGCTGTTGGTATCAAGGGTTCCGGCCTGTTCGGTATAGGACCGGCGCACCGCATCACGCCTTGTGGCTTCGGTCTGGATGAACCATTTGGCAATGCGTTCAAAACGCGGCCACCAGAATGCCCAAAGCCCCGGTCGCGCTGCCAGCGGCCGGAAGACTTCGCGCCCGATAATCAGCAATTCCTGTTCGCCGTCGGGTGGCAAATGATCGGGATGGCGGGCAATGAATTGATCAAGGGCATCATGGATCAGATTGCCGTAATCCGCCGCGCCGGGATCTTCATCAACCCCGTCAAGTTTGCGCAAACCCAGAATATGGCGGGCATAGATCGCATAAGGATCACGCATCCATGTTTCGATCTGGGTTACCGACAACCGTTGCGGACGGGCCGATACCGGTGGTTTGGGGGCCGGACGCCCGATCCTGATCCGCATGTCGTCGGTCGGCTCGTCAAGGGTTTCGGCCAAGGCGCGCCAGTCGGCCGCATCGGGTTTTTCCATCGAAACACCCGATTTCCGCAGAATGTTTTCAATCCGTAACAACCACCGCGACGGCACTGTCGGCGTGCCTTCGATACGCAGTGCGCGGGTCATCACCACATCTGGCGAACAAAACAATTGCTGGAAATCATGGGCCGATTGCCCGACCCGATGTTCGGGGGCCGGAAGACCGAAATTGCGGCGCATCGGGCGGCTCATCCACGGGTCGGCCCCGGCTTCTGGCGGCCAGACGCCTTCGTTCAGGCCCCCCAGAATGGTCAGATCGGCCTGCTGCATCTGGGCTTCGACCGTGCCCCAAATAAACAAACGCGGATGTTTGCCATAGCGCGGGCGCACCGCACGATCAGCCATCAATGCATCGAGAAACGCGCCATAACGATTGCCCGGCATTGGCACAAACTCGCCCAGGGCATTCAGCAATTCATGCACGAAATCGGCCAATGCCTCGCCCGCCTCGCCGCGCCACAGGCGATCTGCACCCGATTGGGTGTCGCTTGCGGCCAATGCCTCGGCTGCGGTGATGTGACAACGCAGGGCATGAACCGGCGAAAGGGCCTTTTCCGCATTCAGATCCGACAGACTTTCAAGACAGGCCGCGCAACGCGCGACCAGATCAGACAGCCGATCATGATCATCGCGCATCCGTTCAATCCGGGCCGGGGCACTGTCCGATCCGCTTGCCGTCAGGCGTTCGATCGCCTCGTCACGCCAACCCTCAAGGGCGGTTTGCAAACCATCCAGTCCGGGGCCCGGACGCGCCCCGCGCAAGACTTCCTTTTCCAGAAGGCGGGTCAGAACACGGAATGTTTCCGGCGACAAACCGGCAGCCGACAAGGGATGTTTGAGAAGCTCAAGCAACGGAACCGGTGCGAATTCTTCCTGAACCGCACGCACGACAAGGCGCAGGTAAATGGCCGGTGCCGTGTCATGAAGCGGAATGCCCGCCGAATCATCAATTTCAACTTCCCACCGGCGAAGCTCGGTTGCGACACGGCGTGCCAAGCCACGATCGGGGGTCACCAGCGCACAGGTCTTGCCGGGATGTTCAAGGGCCTCGCGCATCATCAATGCGATTGTGGTTGCCTCTTCCCGGGCACCCGAACAGTCAACACGCAACACCCCATCAAGCACATCGGGCGCAAAGCCCGTGATATGACGCCAGTGATGGGTGGTTTTGGCCGGACGCAGGGCTTCGCGGACCAGACGACGGCGTTCGATGGTGGCATCTGACTCCTCGCCTAGTGCGGGCCAGGGCAGCACACTGTCGGCATGACGTCCGATATGGCGCAATGTCTTGCCCAGCAAATGCTGGGGATGGGTGGCGTCCTCATTGATCGCGGCCCAGTCTTCGTGATTGAGCCCCTTCATCAGACCAGGCAGAACCACGCGCCCCTTGGGCATCCCAAGAACTGCACGCATCAGATCACGCAATGCCGGAAACGGTCCGGTCGACCCGACGATCAAAACCGGGTTTTGTGGCGGATTGGCATCCCAAAGATCAATCTGCGCCTTGATCAGGGCATTACGGCGCATCGCCCGGTCACTGACATCCTGGGAGGCCAGAATACCCGGCCAGTGCAGGGTCAGGATTTGCAGGAATTCAAGCGTCAGTTGCCAATGCTCGGCAAATTCTTCGGGCACCAAGCCTTCAAGATCATCAAAGGCGCAGTTTTCGGTCTGCACCTGATCCAGAAAACGGGCCAGTTCCCCGGCAAGACGGGCGGCCTGATCGGCGGTTGGTTTTTCACCGCGATGATCGGGCCGGTTCATGATCAATCGGGTCAGAAGCAGTTTTCGTTGCAGGTCCGGAATGGCTGGCGGAAGATCAAGGGCTGCCTGCTCGCCACCGGCACCATAGATCGCCAGTTCGTCTTCATCGGCCTCGCCCAGTGGCCGGATGGTCGGAAGCAGGGTGACCGCGCCATTCGATTGGCGCAGAAAAGCATCGCGCATCACCTTGGCCGACCGGCGATTGGGCACCATCAAAACATAATCGGGCAAGGCGACTGGCTGATCAGCGGTTTCTGCGATCAGTTGCCTGGCAATCAGATCGGCAAAAGCTTCGCCCGGCGGGATAAAGAACAGGTTTTGCGCAAGTGCGTCTTCACCGCCAAACGGGTCAGCGCCATTGTCGGGATTTTCGGGTGCGTCCATGTAATCAAACAGGTCCGCCATTACTTGCCCCCGGCTGTGGCTTGTTTGTCGCGTTCGATTTCAAGCGCCCTGGCAATGACCGGTTCGGAGGCCGAAAGGGCTTCGGGGGTTCCGATATGAAAATGCCCGCCATCATGGACAAGCCCGTAACACCGCCCTTCTGCCAGCGCCTTGTCATAAATGACATTCAGGGAAAAGGCCCCGTCCGGGGTGTTTTCAAACAGGCGCGGTGACAGGACCTGAACCCCGGTAAAGAAGTAAGGCGCGCTTGGCGCATCGCCGCGACGTTTCAACCGCCCATCAACCTGCCAGAAGAAATCACCGCCACCATCATAGCCATATCCATCCGCCACCGGATAGATCGCCAAAAGTGCATCCATATGGTCGGGATCAAAGGCACTGATCAGGCGATCAAACAAGGCTTCCCGTCCCTCGGTCCAGAAGACATCGGCATTGGCAATCAGGATCGCCTCACGGTCCAGCAACGGCAGGGCCTTTTTCACCCCGCCCCCGGTTTCCAGAAGGTCAACCTCCGGCGAGGTCACGACCATCGGTACCGCCCGTGTTGCAACATGATCGACAATCATCTGGCCAAGGTAGTGGCAATTGACCACCGCCCGATCGAACCCGGCCGCTGCCAGCTTATCAAGCACATGATCAAGCATCGGCTTGCCTGCCACCGGCACCAGCGGTTTGGGCATGGTATCGGTAATCGGGCGCATCCGTTTGCCAAGACCGGCGGCCAGTACCATTGCCTGTGCGCGATGATTGTTGCTGGTCATGGATGCGCCTTTCGGGTCGGGGTAATGGCCGAATTTGTCGCAAGATCGGGTGCCTTGCGTGCCGGTTCGGGGATATGGGTTTGGACCCAGTCTGCAAGGGCTGGCAAATGGTCCCCCGCCCCGCGCAGGATCAGATCCCAACAGCGCGGGATATAGTCAAAATATCGTGTTTTCCCGGCCTTGACGGCAAGCCAGCCAAACCGGCCAAGAATACGGAAATTGCGAACCATCGATGTCGCCACATATGACGTTTCGAAATCGGAATGATCAACATTCGGGAAGGCCGCCAGATAAAACTGCTTCATCCGGTTTTCAAGATCAGGGCCGATATCATGGCGCACATCGCGCAAAAGCGACGCAAGGTCATAGGGTCGCGTGGCAATCGCGGCATCCTGAAAATCAATGATGCCGCAATCATCGCCGCCATCGCCGTTTTCGACCAGCATCAGATTATCGACATGATAATCACGATGAATAATCACTTCACCCGCCTGCCAGCACATAGGCAATACGTCATCCAGTAGCCGGTCAAATGCGGCAATTGCGTCGGCACGCCTGGCTTCATCATCAATGATCAGTGGCAGATAGTCATTCTTGAAACTGGCCAGCATCTTGCGGAAGTTATCCGGGCCATACTGCACAAGGCCACTGTCTTGCATGCCACCAGCATCGCAGAAGCGATGCAGAATGATCAGTTGTTCGACCGCGCGAAGATAAAGCCCGTCCTTGCCTGTCCCATCCATCATCGCCCCGGCCTGAAGCGCACGGGTAAAGGTGATATCGCCAAAATCCTCGATCAGGACAAGACCGCGTTTTTCATCGGACGCCTGGATGTGCGGCACCCGCCAGCCGGCACGTTCAAACAGCGGCGTCGTATGAAGAACCGGGGCAACCGATGCCTGGCGTTCGGGATCATCGTAAATGCCATGCGGATCGACATGGATCGCACTGGGCGGGAAATCCATCAAAAGGGCTGTGTCATGACGGCGTTCAAGCCGGAAATATTTGCGCGCCGATGCATCATCGACCAGCGGGGAAACCTGTGCATTTTGCCAGCCACACGACACCAGAAAATCCTGGCGTTCGAAATTGCGGCGTTCCTGATCGGGGGTCGCGCGGCTCATACCCCGTCCCCTGCCAGCTGATCAATGCGTGTCACCCAGTCATCCCCGCTTGGTTCAAGGATGAACACCCGCCCATCGGGGGTTGATCCGGGTTCGATATGAATATCAAGACGGTTTTCCGGGGTCAGATATTCCAGCCGGTCGGGCCATTCAATCAGACTGACGGCATCGGCAAAGGCGTCCTCGATATCGAGTTCGTGGATTTCTTCGGGGTCAGACAGGCGATAGAGATCAAAGTGCCAGACCGGCAGACGATCAAGTTCGTAAATCTGAACCAGCGTGAAGGTCGGGCTTGGGACTTCTTCATGCGGATTATCGGCAACAGCCCGAATGAAGGCGCGGCAAAACGCACTTTTGCCCATGCCCAATGTACCATGCATCAAAATCACATCACCCGGCTTGGCGATGGTGGCAAGGCGCGCGGCAAGGGCTTCGGTCCCGGTTTGATCACTGACAGTGACTGTCTTGCTCATGATATCCGTTCATTGAATGGGATCTGTTTGTTCTGTTGTAGGGTGACTGACCATCCCTTCGCAATGATTTTACAAAATCACGATTGCACGCACAGCAAAACAGGCCGCACATGGCAAATTTGCCCGGTTTACGTTGCGATAAATGCCCCCAGATGCTATTTCGCAGCTAACAGTTTTCCCGCAGATCGTCGGGCAAAGGTCGCGACCTGGCCCAAACTTGATTTTAGTTGGATGGAATAAGTATGTCAGACGCATCAAACAGCACTGATATTGCCATTATTGGCGCAGGCCCGGTTGGGCTTTTTGCGGTTTTCGAAGCCGGTATGCTGGGGCTTAAATCCCATGTGATTGATGCGCTTGAAATGGTTGGCGGCCAGTGCAGCGCCCTTTACCCGGAAAAGCCGATTTTCGACATCCCGGCCCATCCGCAGATTGCCGGTCAGGACCTTATTGATCAACTGGCCAAACAGGCCGAACCGTTCGAACCGACCTATCACCTGGGCCAGCAGGTCATCAAACTTGAAAAACGCGACGATGGGCGCTTCACGCTTGAAACCAATACCGGCACGGTGATTGACGCCGGTGCGGTCGTGATTGCCGCTGGTTGCGGTGCCTTTGGCCCGAACAAGCCGCCGATGGATGGCCTTGAAGATTACGAGGGTTCCGGTGGCGTTCAGTATTACGTCAAACGTCGTGCCGATTTCGCCGGCAAAAAAGTTGTGATTGCCGGCGGTGGTGATTCGGCCGTTGACTGGGCATTGTCGCTTCATGACGTCGCCGAAAAGGTGATGGTCGTCCACCGTCGCCCGAAATTCCGCGCCGCGCCTGATAGCAGCGCAAAGCTTCAGGCACTGGCAGAAGCCGGCAAGATCGAAATGGTCATCCCCTATCAGCTTAAGGGCCTTAAGGGTGAAAACGGCAATCTGTCACATGTGGTTGTCGCGACGCTTAAGGGCGAAGAGCGCGAACTGGAAGCCGATCACCTTCTGCCGTTCTTTGGCCTTGCCATGGAACTTGGTCCGATTGCCGACTGGGGCCTTAACCTTGATAAAAGCCATATCGGCGTAACCCAAGGTACGATGCAGACATCGGTTCCGGGCATTTTCGCGATCGGTGATATCGCGACCTATGAACATAAACTGAAACTGATCCTTTCAGGCTTTGCCGAGGGTGCCAGCGCAATCCACGCGGCACGTTCCTATCTGTTCCCGGACAAGGAATTCCACTTCGAATATTCGACCACCACGGGTGTTCCCAACGAATAATCGAAGCCGGTCCAAAACCACCATTTCAGGAAAGCGCACCATGACCACGCATAATCCAACCCATTCCGGTGGATGTCTGTGTGGCGCGGTGCGCTTTGTTGCTTCTGGTGATCCGGTTGGCGGCAATCATTGCCATTGCGACATGTGCCGTAAAGATAGCGGTTCGGGCGTTTCGACCTTTGTCACCTTTGCGACCGGTTCTGTGACGTGGGATGGGAAGCCCACCGATTATGAAAGCTCGCCTGGCAAGTTTCGCGGATTTTGCCCGAAATGCGGTTCCAGCCTGACCTGGCGCAATGGCGCGCAGCAAAGCACCATCGACATCCGGCTTGGCAGCTTTGACAACCCGCGCCCGTTCAAGGCCCGTAAACATTTGTGGATGCGTAACGCCCTTGAAAGCTTTGCCGGAATTGATCCCGATATCGACCATATCGACTGATATTCAATTCAAACGGTCGGGATCGTGCCGCAATCGATCGTATATTCCGCACCATGAATGGCCGATGCACGTTGTGACACCAGAAATGCCACCAGTTCGGCAATTTCATCCGGAACAGCCGGCCGCCCCAGCGAAATACCACCCAAAGCATCGAGAATAGATTGCCTGGCAGCATCTTCGGTCATGTTTCCGCCCTTGGCGATGCGCGATACCATCGCCTTGGCCGCATCGGTATATATCCAGCCCGGGGCGATGCTGTTGACGCGGATGCCTTTGGGACCAACTTCCTTTGACAAGGATTTGCTATATGTCGTCAAAGCCGCCTTGGCCGCGGCATAAGCCGTGGTTGCGTCATGAAGTGGCAGTTGGCGTTGAATAGATGACGTGTGCAAAACAACGCCCTGCCCGTTCCTGATCATCGCGGGCAAGATGATGCGGTCCAGCCTGACAGCAGAAAGCAGGTTCAGGTTTAATTCCTGCATCCAGATATCATCATCAATGACCGCAAATCCGCCCGACGGCGCGGTTGAGCCCCCAACAACATGAATAAGAATATCCACATGCCCAAAGTGCGATAATGCGGCCTCACCGAACCTTTTGACATCGGCCGGATCGGTCAGGTCGGCCTGTATATATGCCCCGTGTTCCAGATCATCGGGCTTTGACGACCGACCCGCAGTCAAAATGTCGGCACCCGCTGTTTTAAGCCGGTCGTAAATGGCCTTGCCTGCTCCTTGGGTTCCGCCGGTCAGGACAACTGTTTTGCCAGCGAATTCTTGGTCGAAACCCGATTGATGCCTGGTCATGTTCATCGCTTTCATCAACTCGTTATAACTGTCGGCAGGTGTGACTATGAAATTGAAAGACGGTGAATAAGCCCGTCACAAAGCGTGAAACGGTAATCAAGCATCACTGGACTGCCGGGAAAGTTTCCCGACACCTTGGCGCGCACAATGACGTCGTCTGCATCGTTGGTCAGTTCTTGGGGTTCGGCGTGGAAGTCGTATTTCTGTCGCGCTGCGGCCTGCCAGGCGTTGATTTCCGCATGGCCACGATGTGTGTTGCTTTCGTCATGAACGACCGCATCACGGGAAAACGCCCGCAGATCAAAGGACCCGTTCTGCTTTCCGGAAAAATATCGATCGATCGGTGATGGAAGGATCGGTTTCATGGTCTGGACTCCTGATTGGATGATTGTCAGACCGCGATATTTTGCCTTAACTTACTTTTTGTGAAGTACGCACTTAAAAGTAAGTTAGTGAGCGTAAGGTAGGAAATGGGGAAACAATACACACCCGATAGTGCGGCATCTGATGTCGAGGCCATTCTGCGGATGCTCGAAGGTCGATGGAAACTGGTGATTCTGTTTCACCTGTTCGGTGGCAAGACACAGCGCTATTCCGACCTTGAACGTCTTATTCCGGCGATTTCACAAAAAATGCTGGCCCAGCAGTTACGACAACTTGAAGCCGACGGCATCATAAAGCGCAAGGTGTACCCGCAAGTCCCGCCCAAGGTGGAATACAGCATGACCGACTGGGGACAATCATTGTGCCCGGCACTGGATGCACTTTTGAAATGGGCAGAAGCACGCCCGGCCCCAGCGGAAGCAGAAGCAGAAGCAGAAAGCTGACAGCTTGTCCTTGGCAGAACGGGTCTGCACCGCGGGTCAGAGGCCGGTATCTGTTTTCAGATAGGCTGCCAGAACATCAACAATCATGCCGTGATCTTCGTGCGATGCCAGGCCCGACACCGTGATTGCGCCAATCACCCCGACACCGGCAACCCGGATCGGGAAACTGCCGCCATGATCGGCGAAATCGGCAAAATCAATCCCGTGATCGGCCAGCGTCTTGCCCTTGGCCTTAAGCGCCATGCCAAAACGCATTGAACTTTCATGTTCGCGCAAGGTCAGGTTGCTTTTGCGACGCGCCCAGGCGTCATTGGCCGGTTTGGCACCGGGCAAGGATACATGAAACAGTGTGCGGTCAGGGGTTCGGATATCAACCACCACAGGCGCATTCTGGGCGCGCGCGACCGCAACCAGTTTTGAGCCGATGGTCCATGCCGTATCCTCGTCAAAGCGATCAAAGACCAGCTTTTCTTCCTGACGGGCGAGAAGGTCGAGATCCATGGACGGCTCCTTGGCAACGGTGTTTGATGATCTTGCTTCATCCATAACGCAGCTTTGGCATTGATGGAAACAGCAAAGAAAAAAGGCTGCATCCGCAATTGGATACAGCCTTTGTTTCGATATCGTAATTTCAGCTTATTTATCGTCGCCCATCTTGAGCGCATTGATAAAGGCCGATTGCGGAATTTCGACCTTGCCGAACTGACGCATCTTTTTCTTACCGGCCTTCTGTTTTTCCAGAAGTTTACGTTTACGCGAAACGTCACCGCCGTAACATTTTGCCGTAACGTCCTTGCGCAGGGCAGATACGGTTTCACGGGCAATCACCTTGCCGCCGATGGCGGCCTGAATGGCGATGCGGAACATCTGGCGCGGGATAAGGTCCTTGAGACGTTTACAAATCTCGCGGCCACGATATTCAGCAGCCGAACGGTGAACCATCAATGCCAGCGCATCGACCGGTTCTTCGTTCACAAGGATGGACACCTTGACCAGATCGCTTTCGTCATAGCCGGCGATCTCGTAGTCGAAGCTTGCATAGCCGCGCGAGATCGATTTCAAGCGGTCATAGAAGTCAAACACCACTTCGTTAAGCGGCAGCTTGTAGACCACCATCGCACGGTTACCTACATAGGTCAGGTCAAGCTGCACACCACGGCGTTCGGTACACAGGGTCAGGATGCCGCCAAGATAATCATCGGGCACCATGATCGATGCCTTAATCCACGGTTCTTCAATCGCCTTGATCTTGGTGACGTCCGGGAAATCTGCCGGGTTATGAAGCAGGATTTCTTCGCCCTTGCTCATGGTGATCTTGTAGGACACCGACGGGGCGGTCGTGATCAGATCAAGCTCGAACTCGCGTTCCAGACGTTCCTGGATGATTTCGAGATGAAGCAGACCCAGGAAGCCACAGCGGAAACCAAGACCAAGTGCGGTCGAGTTTTCCGGTTCGAACTGGAAGGATGCGTCATTGAGATGCAGCTTTTCAAGCGCATCACGCAGCACTTCATATTCGCTGGTATCGACCGGGAAGATGCCACAGAACACAACCGGGATGGACGGTTTGAAACCGGCCAGCGGCTTGGCACAGGGGCGCTTTTCTTCGGTAATGGTGTCACCGACTTCGCATTCGGCCACGGTTTTCATGCCGCAATTGATAAAACCGACTTCACCCGGACCCAGTTCATCAAGGGCAAGCGGTTTTGGCGTAAAGACACCGACACGTTCGATCTGATGGGTGACCTTGGCGTTCATGAAGCGGACTTTCTGCCCTTTTTTGAGCGTCCCTTCCTTCACGCGCACCAGAATCATCACACCAAGATAGGTGTCATACCAGCTGTCAACCAGAAGGACCTCAAGCGGGGCATCCGCATCACCGGTCGGTGCCGGAAGACGATGCACCAGTGCTTCAAGCACGTCGGGAACACCCATGCCGGTCTTGGCCGAAATCATCACGGCTTCGGATGCATCAATGCCGATGACTTCTTCGATCTGTTCCTTTACGCGGTCGGGCTCGGCAGCCGGAAGATCGACCTTGTTCAATACCGGAACGATTTCGTGGTTGTTTTCAATCGCCTGATAAACGTTGGCAAGGGTCTGTGCTTCGACACCCTGGGCGGCATCCACCACCAGAAGCGATCCTTCACACGCCGCAAGCGACCGCGACACTTCATAAGCAAAGTCCACGTGGCCCGGCGTATCCATCAGGTTGAGCGTATATTCCTGCCCATCCTTGGCGGTGTATTTCAAACGCACGGCCTGTGATTTGATCGTGATGCCGCGTTCACGTTCGATATCCATCGAATCGAGAACCTGATCGGCCATTTCACGTTCGGTCAGGCCACCGGTCAACTGGATCAGACGATCGGCCAGGGTCGATTTGCCGTGGTCGATATGCGCAATGATCGAAAAGTTACGAATGTTCTTAAGGTCAGTCATTTTGGCTGCTTCTGGCACTAAAATTGGCTGGCATTTCGCCGCGTGGCACATGTGTTTCGATTTGGTGTGATCCCCCGAACCGGGCGGTTACGATCCACGCAATCAACAAGCTTTCCCATTGCGATCCATCCCGGTCTGCACGCCTGTGTGGCGGCGACTCAAAGGTAGGATCACATCCGGTTACCGGACTGGCATAAACAGGAAAACCCGCCTTGCGTGATCGTCGTATCCGTCAGAAAACCGCATTTTCAATTTTCCGGATCAATCACCAGCGGGTTTATAGGGGTTTTTGCCCGCAATTAGAAGCGTTGTGTTGTGTTTGCGGCCCAACGAATTCACATGCCAGACACGCACCCCATATCAACAGAACACCGCAACCGGGTGCCAAAGCATCACCCGATCACGCAAACAGGCACAGTTGAAGGCTTTTTCTTTTGCAGTACCTATGAATTCATCTGTTTGTCATCTTTTCAACCGCATGAAAAGAACATAGGTTTTAAAGAGTAAAAACAACAACCTTCCTGACAGGGACAGCCGGGGATACGCGAAGAACATGTTCATGACGTCGATCGAGCCGTCCCTGTCACGGCGCAGCCTGGTGAAATTGCGCAAAAGGCTGGCGGCCCTGACCCTTACCGGTGTGTTTGTCTTGCTGTTTTCGTTCTTCTTTATCCAGAAGACGCTTTATGACAGTGCGGTTGAACATGCCAGTGCCCAGCTTGAAGCAACGGCCTACCGGCTGGGCTCGATGTTGTTGCAACATGACGATGTCGATCTGCAACAGATCGTTAATGACAATTCCACCATCACCGTCGGGGTTCTTGATCAGCATCTTAATCAGATCAAGGGGTTTATCCCGCCGCATCTGATCGGTGATCTGGCGGACTATATCAGCCATCAGAATAATGATCGTGATTCGCTGATTTGCGTGCACGGTCAGCAGGTCATGGTTCTGGCATACAGCAAATTGCCCGAACTTGACCGCATTGTAGTGGCCTATACGCCGCGCAGCATCCTGATGGAAAGCTGGCGCGAAGCCATCATCCTGCATGCCCTGATGTTTGTCATGGCGCTGGTGATCATGTGCGGATTGTCGATCTGGCTTTGGCAGCGCCTTAAACGCCAGCATCTGCGGGCGATCAACCTGACAGAGCATTTCAGCGAAACGGAAAACACGCTTTCGGAATGCGGATGTGCTGTCATCAGCTGGCCGGTCGAAAGCAATGATGGCAAGCTTTCCACACAATTGAACTGGCCGGAAATCCTTGGCCCCACCGACGAAACAGTTGGCCCGTTCATGACCGATTTTCTTGATCGGCTGTCGCCGGCATCAAGGGCCAGATTGCAAGGCCCCCTTATTCAGAACAAATGGCCCGACGAGCGGATTGGCGCGATGGTCGATCTGCGGGTTTCGGGGAGCCAGTTGCAGCGTTTCTATCTGATGGCACAACGCGTTCAGGAAGATGATCACGAAACCATTTCGGTTTTGCTGCTTGAAACGGCAAGCCACCAGGAACTTTGCCATCCGTTTGAAACCTATTTGCGTCACACGCCCGAACCATCCATCGCAATTGATCAGGACGGGATTTTACGCGGCTTTAGTCCGGCACTCGAAGAGCTTGTCGGATTGCAATTGCACGAAGTGATCGGCAAACATTTCTTCAAGATCTTTGAGCCGGATGATCAGCAATCTGCCATGACCGCGTTTCGTGACCGCGGCCCGGCACATATGATCGGGGATGGCAATTCCATACTGCGCGTGCGTGATCATCACAACCAGGTGCGCTGGCTGGCCTGGCGCGGTACGCGGCCGATTGACGGCATGATCTTTGCCAGTGCGCGCGACGTGACCGAGTTTGTCGAAAACGCCAACAAGTTGCGTGATACCCTTGATCAGCTCAAGCGCAGCAACGAAGATCTTGAACAGTTTGCCTATGTTGCATCCCATGACCTGCAACAGCCATTGCGCATGGTGGCAAGCTATACCCAGTTGCTTAAACGCCGTTATGGCGGAACTCTTGATCAGGAAGCCGACGAATATATCGATTATGCCGTTGATGGCGCCAAACGGATGCACAAGCTGATCAGTCATCTGCTTGAATATGCCAAAACCGGCACCAGCGAAGATTTCACCGAAATCGACTGCAATCTTGTTCTGAACGAAGCACAGGCCGATTTGAAAGCCGTGATCAGTCAGGAACATGCCACCATTACCCATGACGATTTGCCGATCATCAAGGGCGACAGGATCGCATTGTCGCGGCTGTTCCAGAATTTGCTGTCGAACGCCATCAAATACCGCCGTCAGGGCGTGCCGCCGCATATCGAAATCACCGTCGAACCGGACCCGGTCATGGGTGATTTCTGGCGGTTTTCGATCCGCGATAACGGGATTGGCATTCATCCCGAACATGCACAGCGCATCTTCCGGCTGTTCCAGCGCCTTCATAAGGATGAATTTTCCGGTACGGGACTTGGTTTGTCATTATGCCGGAAAATCGTGGAACAGCATGGCGGTCGTATCTGGCTTGATACCAGCCGTCCGGTCAGCGACCCGGGCACGACCATCATCTTTACATTACGGGTCAACCGGCCGGACTGATCGGGAAATTGCCCGCCGGGGCATCCCGAAGACTCCAGAAATACGTCGCATCGCCAGAACGTCACACCGGATGGCAAGCATATTGCTTTGATATCGGGGTATCGGGGCTGCCGGGAAAAAGCTGCCCTGTTGTGGCAATGGAGTGACGCATGTTCAGATTTTCGGCCCTGTCCCGCCCCCGTCTTGGCATCCTGTTTGTGATGCTCGGTACATTGACCATAAGCGCCTGTGGCTCGGACATGCGCACCATGAATAACAGCCACATGCAAAAACTGGCCTATTTCTTTGCCGAACATGAACCGGGCGAACCGTTGCCCCGCGGCTGGAGACGATTGGACGGCCGGGAAATCAATTACCGTTTTGCAAACGAAACATATTCCATCTACTCAATTGATGAAGATGAACAGCTTTTGGTCATGCATCTTTATGACAATGGCGAAGGCCGCCTTGAAGCCGACGATGATCGCGAACGGTGCGCCTGGAACACCATGATGGATCAGTTGACGATCGAATGCGACGACACCGATATGGAATGGCATGTCTATACCAACGGTCCCGATTTGATTGCGCTTGATCTGGACGAGGAAGAATATGCCATCCTGCGCAAACGGCCGGGTCGGTAAATATTGTCCGGTCGGCGTTTATCACACCGTCGGAATTTCCAAAAGAAAACGGGCCACCCATTTTCCAATGCGCGGCCCGTTTTGATTTTACATGGTCTGCGGTACTTAAGCGCGCAGCGATCCGCCAGTTGCCTTTTGAACGGCTTCGACAACCTTTTTGCTGACCGCTTCAATTTCTTCTTCGGTCAGGGTTGCCTTGGTCGGCTGCAAGGTAATCGAGAAGGCAAGTGACTTCTTGCCGTCTTCAATGCCCTTGCCCGCATAAAGGTCAAAGATCGTCACATCCGTGATCAAAGCACGGTCGGCACTGCGTGCGGCCTTGACGATGGCTTCGGCTTTGACATCGTCATCAAGCAGGAAGGCAAAGTCACGCTCGACCGACTGGA
The DNA here is from genome assembly GCF_047125595.1 of Thalassospira sp. MIT121401. Lineage (NCBI taxonomy): Bacteria > Pseudomonadati > Pseudomonadota > Alphaproteobacteria > Rhodospirillales > Thalassospiraceae > Thalassospira > Thalassospira sp. MIT121401. The sequence goes on along the minus strand of NZ_CP138926.1, from coordinate 638,607 downwards.
AGCTCGATGCATTCAATGCCGGACGTGCGGTGCCTTTTTTCTTGGGCATCGGAATGTTTTCAACAAACAGCTCAAACGCCACGACGCGGCCTTTGACACCAAGTGCTTTGAGCACTTTGGGGTGCAGTTCGCCGAAATAACCAAGCACGTTTTTCGGCCCCAACTGCAAGGCAGCCGATCGACCCGGATGATACCAGGCCGGCGCGCCTTCGGTATTTACCTGAAGGTTGGCCGCATTGGTACCAAGGGCGTCAACAAGTGCTTCGACATCGGCTTTGACATCAAAGACATCGACATCACGACGCGAACCGGTCCAGCTGCGCGGGGTTGTTGAACCGGCGCGAAGACCCGCTGCGACCAGACGCTGATCACCGGGCTGATCGCCAAAGAATTCCGGACCAACTTCAAACAGCGACAGATCGGCAAAGCCGCGCGCCTGGTTGCGTCCCGCGGCGGCGATCATGTTGATCAATGCGTTTGGACGCATGACATCGAGATCGGAGCTGATCGGGTTTGCCAGATACAGACCTTCTTTGAGTTCGCCAAACAGCTTTGCCCAGCGCGAGTCGGTAAAGGACCAGGTCACGGTTTCATAAAGACCACGCGATGCCAGAACACGACGGGTCAGACCGACACGCTTTTGCATCGGCGACAGGGCCGGAACCGGAAGGCTGGTTTCACGTTCCAGCGCAACAGTCGGGATCTTGTCATAGCCGACGATACGCAGGACTTCCTCGACCAGATCGGCTTCACCAATGATGTCCGGACGCCAGGTCGGTGCAACCGCGGTAATAACCGGGGCCGATCCGCTGACGTCAAAGCCAAGTGCGGTCAGGATTTCAATTGCACGGTCGGCCTCAACAGCAACACCGCCAAGTTCAAGAATCCGGTCAATGCGCAGATCAAAGGCATTGCGCGGATTGGGAACTTCGCCCGCCTTAACAACGTGGGAAACTTCACCACCACAGATTTCGGTGATCAGGTGGGTGGCCACTTCCATACCCCAACCGATCGACTGCGGATCAACGCCGCGCTCGAACCGATAACGGGCATCGGAATTGATCTGAAGCTTACGGCCGGTCTTGGCGATGCTGATCGGATCAAACAGCGCGCATTCGACAAACACATTGACGGTTTCATCAAGGCAGCCGGTTTCTTCACCACCGATGATGCCACCAATGCCCAGTGCCTTTGCCTGATCGGCAATGACAACCATGGAGTCAGACAGCTCGTATTCCTTGTTATCAAGGGCAGCAATCTTTTCGCCATTGGTCGCATAGCGGACATTGATATCGCCCGACAGTTTGTCGGCATCAAAGACGTGCAACGGGCGGCCAAGATCGTGGGTCACAAGGTTGGTGATGTCGACCAGTGCCGAAATCGGACGCAGACCGATGGCTTCAAGACGGGCTTTGAGCCAGTCCGGGCTTTCACCATTTTTCACGCCACGGATATAACGCCCATAAAATGCCGGGACCGCGTTGTTTGTTGCGATCTCGCCAGAAATGGTCACGCCAATCGGGCTGTCAAACGAACCTGCAACCGCTTCCTGACGCGGATCCGCCTTAAGGGTGCCGATACCGGCAGCCGCCAGATCACGGGCAATACCACGCACACCCGTACAATCGGGGCGGTTCGGGGTCAGACCGATTTCAATGATCGGATCATCCGCCCCCAGAACAGCTGCAACCGGTGCACCGATTTCAGCATCTTCGGGAAGTTCGATGATACCGTCATGATCTTCGCCCAGGCACAGCTCGCGGGTGGAGCACATCATGCCCTGGCTTTCGACACCACGGATTTTGCCCGGTTTCAGCTTGGAACCGTCGATCGGAATGATCGCGCCGGGCTGTGCCAGTGCAACCTTGAGGCCCGTTCGGGCATTCGGCGCACCACAGACGACCTGGATCATCTTGTCACCGGTATTGACCCGGCACAGTTTCAAACGGTCGGCATCGGGATGCTGACCTGCTTCTTCGATATAGGCGACACGAATGTCAGCAAGGGCTGCTGCGCGGTCGGTGACGCTTTCAATTTCCAGACCGATATCGGTCAGTTTTTCGGCAACCACCTCGATCGATGCATCGGTATCAAGGTGCTGTTTCAGCCAATTCAGTGTGAATTTCATAATCTCAGCCCCTTACCATGTTCGGTACATCCAGCGGCACGAAACCATAATGTTTCAGCCAGCGCAGATCGGTATCGAAGAAGGTGCGAAGATCGGGAATGCCGTATTTCAGCATGGCGATACGTTCGATCCCCATGCCAAAGGCAAAGCCCTGATATTCATTCGGATCAAGACCACAAGCCGCGAGAACGCGCGGGTGAACCATGCCGCAACCGAGAATTTCCAGCCAGTCATCGCCTTCACCGATTTTCAGCTCGCCGCCTTTGCGCGAACAACCGATATCCATTTCGGCACTCGGTTCGGTGAACGGGAAGAAGCTCGGACGGTAACGGACCGGCACGTCATCAAGTTCGAAATAGGTTTTGACGAACTCAAGCAGGCAGCCCTTCAGATGACCCATATGGGTTTTCTTGTCGATGACCAGACCTTCGACCTGATGGAACATCGGCGTATGGGTCATATCGCTATCGGAACGATAGGTGCGACCCGGCGCAATGATACGGATCGGCGGGGTTTTGCTCTGCATGGTTCTGATCTGAACCGGGGATGTATGGGTCCGCAGCACAAGGCGCGATCCATCTTCCTGTTCAGGCAGATAGAAGGTGTCCTGCATTTCACGCGCCGGATGTTCCGGCGGAATGTTCAATGCGGTAAAGTTATGGAAGTCGTCTTCGACGTCCGGCCCCTCGGCCAGGGCAAAGCCCATCTCGCCAAAGATCGAGACAATTTCATCAATCGTCTGGCTGATCGGGTGAATGCGGCCTGCGGTTTCATCCGGGCGCGACGACAGGGTGACGTCGATCCGTTCGCCGGCAAGACGCGCCTCAAGGGCTGCATCTTCGAGGGCGGTTTTGCGGGTGTCGATTGCGCCTGCTACCTGGTCTTTGACAAGGTTCAGCGTCTGACCAAATTCACGACGCTGATCCGGGTCCATCTTGCCAAGGTTTTTCATAAGGCCGGTAATGCGGCCTTTCTTGCCAAGGGCGCTGATGCGGACTTCTTCAAGAGCAGCAAGATCAACTGCCTTTTCGACTTCCGCCAGAACCTCTTCGCGCAATGCTTCGATGTTTTCCATAACTTCCGACGCTTTGGCTTGGGTTTAAAAAAGTACATAAAGAAAAAGAAAGGGGACGGCCAATATGGCCGCCCCCGATCAAATCAGGCAAGTGCCGATTAAACCTTTTGACAAAGGTTTATTAGCCGAGTGCAGCCTGCGCCTGGGTGACCAGAGCTTTGAAAGCTTCCGGTTCACGCACTGCGATGTCGGCGAGCACCTTGCGGTCCAGTTCAACACCAGCCTTCTTCAGGCCGTTCATGAACTGCGAGTAGCTCAGGCCGTTCTCACGTGCGCCAGCGTTGATACGCTGGATCCAGAGCGAACGGAACTGGCGTTTCTTAACGCGACGATCGCGGTATGCATACTGCAGACCTTTTTCCACAGCCTGAACGGCGGTGCGGAAAGTATTGTTGCGGCGACCGCGGTAACCCTTGGCAGCCTTAATAACCTTGCGGTGACGAGCGTGTGAAGACACGCCCCCTTTTACACGAGCCATTTAACTCTCCTTCAACCTTAACCGTACGGCAGGAATTTTTTGACGATGCGGGCATCTGCGTCACAGAGGATCTCCGTGCCACGAGCCTGGCGCTTCATCTTGGTCGGTTTTGCAGTCAGAAGGTGGCGCTTGTTTGCCACGTTGTGACGAACCTTCCCGCTTGCAGTCAGGCGAAAGCGTTTTTTCGCACTCGATTTGGTCTTCATCTTGGGCATTTTTCTATCCTTGCATAAGCAATGAAAACGAAATCCCCTTCGGCGGCTGGGCATGCCCTGAAGGACCATTACAGACCTTCCAGCCTCACCACCTGTTTTGGGGACGGGTGGTTATAGACTCCGGGATTGCCTTTTTCAAGGGCCAATTCGCCCCTTTCCCCTTGCTTTTTGCGGCTCTGACCCGCCATTGTGCGCAGGCTTGTTTGTTTATCCACTCAGCAAGCGTCCTGATTTCAGCTATCTGACTGATCATATGTCACAAATCACGTCTATCATTTTGCCGTTCTTTGCCCTGATCGGTCTGGGCTGGATTGGCGGCAAGTTCAAAATTGTCACGCCTGAAGGCATGCGCGGCATTAACGGGTTTGTCTTTTATTTTGCCCTGCCTGCCCTTTTGTTCCGCGCGCTTGCAACCCGCACGCCGGCAGAAATCTGGCAACCAGACATTCTGCTGGCTTATGGCGGCGGGACACTTGTGGTTTATGGGCTTATCCGTCTGATGGCGGCCAAAATCTTTGATCTCGATCCGACCAGCCAAACCCTGTTTGCCTTTGCCGGAACGATGTCCAATGTCGGCTTTATGGGATTGCCGCTTATTATCGGGTTATTGGGGCCCGAGGCCACTGTTCCGCTGATCGTCGCCCTGGCCTTTGATTTGATCGTGATGTTGTCGCTGTCCCTTTTGCTACTGGAAGGGGCCAAACATGCCAATGGCAGCAAATCGGTTGGCAAAATTATTCGCGGGACGCTGACCAACCCGGTTGTCCTGGCGATCATGGCTGGCGTGTTTGCCAGCCTGATGGATATTCGCTGGCCCGATGGTGTTGACTATCTGCTTGAATTGCTTGGACGAAGTGCCGGGCCCGCTGCCCTGTTTGCAATTGGTGTTGCCCTTGTCGGTCGGCCGATTGCCGAAAAACGTGCCGAGCTTGCGGCCATGTCGATCGCCAAACTGGTGGTCCATCCACTGATCGTTTTTGTCGGCTTTTATCTGGTGGGGACGGTTAGTGCACTTGAAGCAAAGGCTGTATTTCTGCTGGCCGCATTGCCGACTGCGGGCAATGTTTTTGTCGTGGCGACGACCTATGACCGATATATCGTCCGCAGCTCATCGATTGTGCTGGTAACGACAGCATTGGGTGTGATTACGTTTTCGATCTTTTCGCTCTATATCGATCCGATCATTGGCGTGCTTGAACACATAGCACCCTAGCCCCGCCCGACTTAAACGGGGCAACATCACGTGCACTGCGATCTGATTTTCGCGAAACGGACTTTAACAGGAAAATTTACAGCCTGATCCCGGTGATTGGATCAAACAGCGGTTTTGATGGTGTGGGCGCGGCCGATCCACTTGTCGATTCGGCTCATGAGTTTTTCGCGATTGACCGGTTTGAGAACAAAATCATTGCCCCCCGCAGCAACACCGCCGCGCAGATCTTCTTCGCCCTGACGGGCTGTTACATAAATGATGGCACAGGCCAGATCCGGGAACTGGGTACGCACATTCAGCGCGGTTTCAAACCCGTTCATGTCCGGCATCATGATATCCATCAGAATGATACGGGGGCGCTTGGTCTTCAGAAGCTTGAGAAGCTCCGCGCCAGAGGAAACACCGACAAACGAGAAACCGCCGCTTTCGACGATTCGTTTGAGCAGAACCAGACTCTTGGGATCGTCATCGACACCAACGATCAGAAGATCATTTCCAGCTGGCATGGCATTCCCTCTTTGGCTTGGACCTTGGGGCAAAACGGCAAAACGCCGCGTCTTAACGCGGCGCCAGCACCATAATCATAACACGGCCTTCCATCTTTGGCATCATTTCCGCTTTTGCGAGATCGTCGAGATCCCCCGAAAAACGTTGCAGCATGCCAAGACCGAGATCTTGGTGAGCCATTTCACGTCCGCGGAACCGCAGCGTGACTTTCACCTTGTCTCCACCGCCAAGAAACTTCTGCGCGGCGCGCAGTTTGACATTGTAGTCATGGGTGTCGATGTTCGGACGGAGTTTGATCTCCTTGACCTCGATCACCTTCTGTTTCTTCTTGGCCTCGTTCTGCTTCTTGCTTTGTTCGTATTTGAACTTGCCGTAGTCGATCAGCTTGCACACAGGCGGTTCAGCATTCGGCGCGACTTCGACGAGGTCGAGTCCAACTTCCGCTGCCATTTCAATGCCTTCACGCACCGTCATCGGCTCCGACATATTGCCTTCGGCATCGACAACACAGATGGAACGGGCTTTGATATCCTCATTGACGCGCGGACCTTCCTTGGTCGGCTGCATCGGTTTGCGTGGTCGTGCTATGGATAATCTCCTATGGTAATCAAACAAATCGGTCACAAACAGAAACGACGAAAAGCACCGCTTGATCCGACAGTGTTTTCGTTCCGACCTCACCTAGCATATCCGCGTGCGTTCAGAAAGCAATGTTTTTAGGCAATTAAACCGGACGCAAAGCGCCATTTTCTGCGCCTTTTATTCACAAGCCCCTGTAACGGCATTTGCGCAAGACACCTAATCTGTCAGATCGAGACGGTGACGTACTTCATCCATCACCCGGTTGACGGTCAACTGACGCAGATCACTTTCGCGGATAATACTGACAGCATCCTTTGAAAGTCCGCGCGGCGCACTGAGTTTCGGATCAGATTCGCGGGAAAACAGCACAATGGACGGTGCCCCCGCAGCAGCCGCGATATGCATCGGCCCGGTATCATTGCCAATGGTCAGCACCGAACGCGCGGCAAGCGATGCAATTTCAAGGAAATCAGTCCGTCCCATAAGGTTTCTGGCCTTGGGGCACATCTGATCAATCTTTTTAAGAACGTCGCTTTCCTTGTCTGTTCCAATCAGGACCGGCGTCAAACGGTAGTCTGCAAGCTTCTTGGCCAACAGACCAAATCGTTCAGCAGGCCAGCGCTTTGCCGGACGATGTGGCGCCCCGCCCGGACAAATCAGGACAAACGGGCTTCGAATACCGAACCGTTCAAGATCAATATCCGGACCCTGAATATAAGGAAGCGGCACATCGGAAATGCCCGCGTCATGCAGTTGTTCGGCCATACGATCAATTGAATGCATCGAATCCCGGTGCGGATTGGCGTGAGGATGCGAACAGCCTCTGGCGATCCCCGACCATTCCGGTTTCGGGCCCGGCCAGAACAGCTTGTAATAAAAACCGCTGCGATCTGATGTCTGAAGATCATACACCCGATCAAACCTGCCATTGCGCAGAAAACGGCGCAGTGCCAGAACTTCACGTGGCTGGCTCAGTTTGGGGCGGCGATCAATGGCGATGGAGTCAAAATGACCACTTGCCTTCATCAGATCGACATAGGGACGGGTGGTCAAAACGGTGATATGCGCGTCAGGATGTGCTGCCCGGATGGCCGCAAACGGCCCCAAGGCCAGGATGACATCCCCAAGCGCCGACAGCTTGATAACAAGAATCCTCTCTCGATGCGGTTCTGGTGCAGACACAGCACCATCGTCAACCGCGAGAGAAATCGCAGGATCCTGGCCGGTTTCAATTTTTTGATCGGTCATACTGCGTTCCTGGTAACGCGCTTGAGCGCCTTGGCGTATACCCGCAAGGTCCGCTCAGCCATCTGTTCAAGCGAATATTCCGCAATCACGTGATTGCGTCCTTTGCTCGCCAGAATTGCCCGTTTTTCCGGCGTCAGGCTCAGGACCTGAATCAATGCTCGGGATAGCTGATCGACCTCGTTCGGACTGACCAGCCAACCGGTTTCGCCAGGCAAGACCGTCTCCATCGCGCCACCATGGGCTGTTGAAACAACCGGCCGCCCCATGGCCTGGGCCTCGGATGGAATACGACCGAAAGCCTCAGGTTCTACTGACGGACACGCAACAACATCTGCCAACATGTAAGCAGCAGGCATATCGGCACAATGGTCGACGATATGCACCACATCCTCAACACCGAGCTTGCGGGTCAATTGCAGGATTTCCTCGCGGTAGGCTGTTCGCCCCTGGTCCGATCCGACAATCAGGCAACGCACCTTTCGGTGGCCCAGCTCTTCAAGGACGGCCGGCAGGGCACGAATCAGGAAACTGTGCCCTTTCCAGCGCGTGATCCGACCTGGCATCATGATGACATATTCTTCACCATTCAGACGCCATTGGGTCGAGAGCGCAATCAGGCGTTCCTGACTGACATTTTCCGGATTAAACAGATCAACATTCGTACCACGTGGCACAATGTTCAGCCGATCCGGGTCAACCTTGTAATATTTGTTGATGTGATTGGCGATATGCTTGGAAATCGCAATCACCTGATCGCCCATGGTCATGATCGCGTTGTAACGGCGCTTGAACGGATTGGTATAGCCGGAATAGGTGCCGTGGAACGTCGTGACAAACGGAATGCCGGCCTTGCGTGCCGCGAAATACGCGCTCCAGGCAGGCGCCCGTGACCGGGCGTGAATGATATCAACCCCTTCTTCCCGGATCAGCTTTACCAGCGCGTCAATATTTCTGCGCATCACCAGAATGTTTTTGGATTTGAGCGGCAGGTTAATGTGTTTGGCGCCAAAACGGGCCAGTTCACGCTCAAGGCGCCCGCCTTGCGATGCGACAAGAGCCTTGCCACCACCATCGACGATGGCACGCGCAATATCGACGGTACCGCGCTCCACCCCGCCGGCATCAAGTTCGGGCAGCACTTGCAGAATCACGGCAGGACGATAGTCCCCGTCTTGCACTCGGGGCTCGGTTCGATAGACTGTTTCTGTCATTACTTCTGACGCGCTCATGCAACTCCAACCATCAACACCCAAGGATCCCGCCCCGGATGACACATGACATGCCGACGCCACAGCGTGAAAAGCCCCAATTTCTTGACCGACCTGACGGGTTAAAAATCGCATACCATCACGTGCCGGGCAAGCCATCTGACGTACAGGCCCCCAATACTCCCGGCGTGATGTTCCTTGGCGGCTTCATGTCGGACATGACCGGCACCAAGGCCACGCACCTTGAGGCACACTGCGTTCGGCAGGGGGTGGCTTATACCCGCTTTGACTATTCCGGTCACGGACAATCGTCGGGGAAATTCGCAGACGGGACGATCGGCAAATGGGCCAGCGATGCCATTGCCATTCTTGATGAAATCACAACCGGCCCGCAGATATTGGTCGGATCATCAATGGGCGGATGGATCATGCTTCTGACCGCGCTAGCACGCAAGGAACGGGTCGCAGGCCTGGTCGGGATTGCAGCAGCGCCGGACTTCACAGAAGATCTGATGTGGGCAAAATTCAGTGAAGACCAGAAGAAAGCGATCCTTGAAGACGGTGCGCTGATCGAACCCACGGAATACGGAGATGATCCCTATACCATCACGCGTGATCTGATCGAGGATGGCCGCAACCAGCTTTTGCTGCGCAAGCCGATTGATCTTTGCTGTCCGGTCCGGCTGGTACAAGGCATGCAAGACCCCGATGTGCCCTGGCAAACCGCCATTCGCCTGACCGAGGCACTGGTCGGCGATGATGTTCGGGTTGATCTGATCAAGACCGGTGATCATCGCTTGTCCGAACCCGATCAGCTTGCTGTCATTACCGGTCATCTGGATGACGTGATTGCAAAAACGGCGTCCCAAGGAACCTAGGATCGCCGTTTCGATCGCATTAAAACATCAACTTTGCGATCAGGCGAGAACCACGTTCTCGCCTTTGATCTTAACTGCGACCGGTTCAAGAACATCACCGGTGCAAGGACCCGAAACACATTCCCCGTCTTCGATGCGGAACCGTGCGCCGTGGGTTGAACAGATGATTTCTTCACCGAAATCACTAATGAATTCGTCCGGTTCCATTTCAAGCGGCACACCGATATGCGGGCAGCTGTTTACATACCCAAACACATCACCGCCGCTTCGAACGACAAAGATACCGGTGCCGGCAAGATTGATGCCTTTGGCACCGGTCGCATCAAGATCAGAAAGCGCGCATAAAACGGTCCCGGATTCCGGAAGACTGATCACGGTGTCACCCCGCCCATTTCACAGATCGCCGCCCAGGACGCATCATCAATCGGCATCACAGACAGGCGCGACTGTTTAAGCAATGACAGCTCGGCAAAGCGCGGATCAGCCTTGATATCGGCAAGGGTCACCGGCGTTTTGAACGGCTTGACCGTCTTGAAATCAACCTGCACGAACTTGCCGGTCGCATCGGTCGGATCTGGATAGAATTCGCGCACCACTTCAACAATGCCAACAATGCGTTTTTCATTCACCGAATGATAAAAGAACGCCTTGTCACCGATTTTCATGGTGCGCAAATTCTTCGCGGCCTGATGGTTACGCACACCGTCCCAGCCTTCGACATCTTTCTTGACCTGGTCGTCCCACGACCAGCTTCCCGGTTCGGTTTTGACCAGCCAATATGCCATGGATCAGAACACCTTCTTGAACGGGCGGATAACAACCGATTCAAAAAGCCCGGCCTTGGCATAGGGGTCATTGGCCGCAAATTCGCGGGCATCTTCGATTTTATCGAACTCGATGATAAAGACCGAACCATTCATGCCCTCAAGATCGGGATCAAGGGTCGGACCTGCCGCAACAATACGATCAGCAAAGCCACCCTTGATATAGGCAAGATGGTCATCACGATTGGCCTTACGGACATCAAGATGACCGGGCTTGTCAACGCAACGGATATAGAAATGCATGGACTGTTTCCTGCTTCTTTATGGGGTCAATAGCCATAAAGTGACAGAACCACCCGACATTCTCAAGCCGAACCAATCGGGACGACAAGGCTCGCACAAACAGCAGCCCGGCGTCAGCCGGCACTTTCCAGTTCATCGCGGAACGGACGTTGCAACAGGGCGTTAATCGTGCTGCGCAGATCGGCATTATGGTTTGCGACCTGATCGACCGCGGCACAGATCGGCATTTCAACACCGTATTTTGCCGCAACCGCCGTAATGGACGCAGCGGTATGAACGCCCTCGGTCACGGAACGACGTTCTGCAAGAATATCCTTGGCCTTGCGGCCTTCGCCAAGGGCAACGCCAAAGGTGTAATTGCGCGAAAGCGTACCGGTACAGGTCAGGGTCAAATCACCAAGACCCGCCAGCCCCATCATGGTTTCAACCCGTCCGCCCATCGCAACAGCAAGGCGCGACATTTCAGCAATTCCCCGTGTAATCAGGGCCGCGCGCGCATTGTCACCAAGCTTGAGCCCGGCAACCACACCGCTTGCAATCGCAAGGACGTTCTTGATTGCGCCTGCAACTTCGACACCGGCAACATCAGTGCTGAAATAAGGACGGAATTCCGGGGTCCCGATAAGATCGACCAGTCGCTTTCCAAGCACCCGATCTTCGCAGGCAAGCGTGATCGCAGCGGGCAGGCCAACCGCGACTTCCTGTGCGAATGTTGGCCCGGAAAGCACCGCAACCGGCACATTGCCAAGGGTCTCATTGACCACCTGCGCCATCAGGGCACCGGTTTCCTTTTCAATTCCCTTGCAGCAAATCACCGCCGGAAGATTATCCGTCCAATGCGCGGCAAACCGGGTCAGGGTTTCACGCAAATGCTGTGCTGGCGTGACCAGAAGCACAGCATCTGAATCGCGAATACCGTCATAGTTTGTTGTCGCGCGAAGCGCGCCTGGCAACGAAATACCGGGCAGGTAAAAGTCATTCTCGCCGTTATTGTTGATCCGGTCCGCAAGGTCGGGATTGCGCAAGATCAGTTCGACATCTTCGCCCGCACGCACCGCCTGCACCGCAAGAGCCGTTCCCCAGGCACCGCCACCAACAACTGTAATGCGCTTTTTCATGTTCATTGTTCCGGCAAAAATGAAGTCGTTTCGTATCGTGGTAACCCGCCCCGAGAGCTACTAGGCCTTGACGCCGGCACCGGGTCTTTTGGGGGCTTCGGGGTCGAGTGGCCAGCGCGGACGCGGCTTGAAATCAAGATCATCGCGTTCGCCAAGCCGGAACCGTTCCAACCCGGCCCAGGCGATCATCGCGGCATTATCGGTGCAAAGATCAAGTGGCGGCGCAACAAGCTGCATCCCCGCCTGATCTGTCAATTCCGTCAGACGGCCGCGCAGATATTTGTTGGCGGCAACCCCGCCGGCAAGAACCAGCGTTTTGCCCGTCGGGTAATCGCGCATGAATTCAAACACCGCATTGCGCGCCCGATCAATCAGCGTATCACCGACAGCACGCTGGAAAGATGCGGCAAGATCGGCTTTGACTTCGTCTGTTTGCTGATCGACAGGAAAACCGTCCATATATGTGCGAACAGCGGTCTTGAGCCCGGAAAACGAAAAATCACAGCCCGGGCGGCCGCGCAACGGGCGCGGCAGGCCAAAACGATCCGGATCGCCCTTTGCCGCGATCTTTTCCAGGGCGGGACCGCCCGGATAGCCAAGGCCCATCATTTTGGCAGTCTTGTCAAAAGCTTCGCCGACCGCATCATCAATGGTTGTGCCGATCCGTTTGTATTTGCCGACACCTTCGACAATCAGAACCTGACAATGACCACCGGAGACCAGCAACAGCAAATAGGGAAACGCAACATCATCGGTCAGACGCACGGTAAGCGCATGACCTTCAAGATGATTGACCGCCAGAAACGGCTTGTTGGCGGCAAAGGCAATGGCCTTGGCCGTCATGGTGCCAACCATCACCCCGCCGATAAGCCCCGGCCCGCCGGTGCAGGCAACCGCATCAAGATCGTCGAAATCGACACCGGCATCATCCATGGCCTCAGCGACCAGCCGGTCAAGATGTTCGAGATGGGCGCGCGCGGCAATTTCGGGCACAACCCCGCCATAGGGACGATGATCGTCAAGCTGGGACAAAACACGGTTTGCCAGAATTTCGCGCTTGTCATTGACGACAGCAGCGGCCGTTTCATCACAGCTTGTTTCGATACCAAGTACGATCATGGGTCTGATCCGGTCAGGGTGTGCCAAACAGTCGGCAATCGGAATACAATAATACGCCTGGCGATGATGTAGCGGAAAGTTTGCCTGCTTTCCACCCCCGACGGGCGCATTTGCCATATGCAGTTATCGCGCTTCACGCCCAACTTCTGCAATTTTCATCCAAATCCCCCGGATCGCCGACACCACGGCACGCGCGATATAAGTCAATGCGCACAACCAATCAGTTGCTATCATCACCGTGGACAGAACGGAAAATTCGCACCCGATTTCCGCTGGCGAACCTTGTTTCCAAACGATTTTACGACTAAGACTCCTGCCATGACAGATACAGCAAAACTTCGCATCGGTACCCGTGGTTCACCCTTGGCTCTTGCCCAGGCACATGAGGTCCGTGACAAACTGGCAAAAGCGCATCCCGAACTTGCAGAAGACGGTGCAATCGCCATTACCGTGATTACCACGACCGGCGACAAGATCCTTGATCGTGCCTTGTCCGAAATTGGCGGCAAGGGCCTTTTCACCAAGGAAATCGATGACGCCCTGATGGGGGGCGAAATTGACCTTGCCGTTCACAGCATGAAGGATGTGCCGACAGTCCTGCCCGATGGCATGATCCTGCCGACCATTTTGCCGCGCGAAGACGTCCGCGATGCGTTTATTTCGCTGAAATATAAAAGCTTTGCCGAAATGCCGGCGGGGTCTGTCATCGGATCGGCGTCCCTGCGCCGTCAGGCAATGATCCTGAACAAATATCCGGACCTGAAAGTCGTGACATTCCGTGGCAATGTTCAGACCCGCCTGCGCAAGCTGGGCGAGGAACAGGTTGATGCCACCCTGCTTGCGATGGCCGGACTTAACCGGTTGGGTCAGCCGGAGATCGCAACCGCACCGATCGCCGAAGATGACATGTTGCCCGCAGTCGCACAGGGTGCGATTGGCATTACCATCCGCGAAGAAGACCACCAGACCAAAGATTGGCTTGCCGCCCTTCATTGTGAAAAATCGGCCATTCGCGTGGCGGCCGAACGTGCCGCACTCAAGGCACTGGACGGTTCATGCCGCACCCCGATTGCCGCACTGGCAGAATTCAATGACGATGGCAGCATGCGCTTGCGTGTCAGCATTGTGCGCCCGGATGGCAGTGAACGACTTGATACCGAACGCCTGATTGCCAAACCCGATATGGCATCCGCCGCAGCAGCCGGCACAGATGCCGGTGAAGAATTGAAGCAACGTGGCGGGCCCGACTTTATTTCGGCCTAATCCCATAAATGGACGGGAACGCAGATGGGACCCTTGGTGTTAAATACCCGGCCCGAAACCGATTCTGCCGACCTTGTGGCCGCGCTTGATGCGCGCGGCTACCGCCATCTGTCTGCTCCGATGCTGCATATCTCGTTCCCGGCACGACAAAATCCACTTGATATCAGCCACTATCAGGGGCTGATTTTCACATCTGCCAATGGTGTGCGTGCCTTTATCGGCCTTAGCAACGAGCGCACTTTACCGGCATTTTGTGTCGGCGATGCCACGGCACGCATGTGCCAGGAGGCGGGTTTCAATTCCGTTCATTCGGCAAATGGCGACATTCATGACCTTGCGACCCTTATTCGTCAGAAAGTCATGGCATCTGATGGGCCGCTTTTTCATCCTGCGGCACGCAAAACAGCCGGCGATCTTGGCGCGATGCTGCGCGATGACGGGTATGAAATCGATCGCCAGACAGTTTATGAAGCAATCGCAAGTGATGAACTGCCCGAAGATGTACTGACGGCCATTCGCAGTCATCACATTGATGCAGTTTTATTTTTCTCTCCCCGCACTGCGGAAACCTTTGTTAAGCTTGTTCAAAGCTATAAACTTGAAGGTGACCTGGCCGGGGTGAATGCAATTTGCCTCAGCCCGGCAGTGCAATCGAAGATCTCAGACCTTACATGGCATAGAACGCACGTTGCATCACAACCGACACAAGAATACCTTCTTTCCTTATTAGGGTCCGTCGTAACGGCTTGCCGTACCTGACGCCGTTTTGGGAATAACCGCAAACTGCAATGGTCCGATCGTGAAAACACCAGAAACGCCAAAAACCAACGCTTCCGCAAAGTCGACCGATACGGAAAAGCCAACTGAAACCATTTCCGTTGACAGCAAGGGCAATGCCAGCCCGGACCCCAAAAAAGCAGATGCAACCCCCGCATCAAAACCCGGCCCGTCCGACAATTCGGCAAAGAAACCCGATAGCAGTCCCAAGGCCGAAAATCCGGCAAAGGCGGATGCCACCAAGCCTGGCTCCACATCAACGGGTGCAAAGCAACAGGACGAAAAACCGGCAAGCACAGCAGCCCGCAAGGGTGCCGGTGGCAAGGCAATTGTCATCTTTGTCCTGATCATTGTTGGCGGCCTGGCAGCTGGCTGGTTGACCCGCGCAATCTGGTGGCGCGATGCCCAGCCGCATCTGGCACAGTTTGTCCCCAACGATATTCTGGCTGAAATTGCACCGGACGGCTTTGACGCAGACAATCCGCAAAGTGGTGAAATCACAGTCACCAACGCGCCGGAAGCCGCAGGCGGATCAGAAGAAAACACCATTCCGGCACCAAGCGAAGATGCCGCAATGGCCGAAAAGGATGACGCCGAAGTCAAAACCGACGAAGAACCCCGTCCGACCGTAACCGGCATGGACAGCGAAACAGCCGACGCAGCACCGATCCCGGACGGGGCGGTTGTGGTCGATCCGGATTTGACCGAACGACTGTCGCGTCTTGAAGGAACGATCAATGCGCTGCGTGAACGACTGAACAGCGAACGTGGCGACACACTTAACAATACGGTTGCCCGCCGCATGGCCGAGATCGAGACCCGTACCGCCCCGATCGAGGAACTGGCACGCGTCGAAAGCGAACTGGCCGGTGTGGCCAATGAAATGCGTGAACTGTCCGCCCGCCTGTCGACCATGGAAGAAGAAGTTCGTGCCACCACCGGCCTTCGCGTCGAAAGCCGTGGTCAGGCCATCGCCATGGCCGTTACCATCCTGCGTGATGCGCTTCAGCGGGGTGGACCGTTCATGATTGCCCTTAATCAGCTTGAACGCAGTGCCGGCGATGACGCCGTGATCCTTGATCAGATCGAAACCCTTAAACCACTTGCCGAACAGGGTGCACCAACCATCGAAAAACTGCGTCAGTCTTTCCCTATCATGGCGCAAGAAGCCGTTGCCGCCGCGACCGACGATCATTCGGGGAGTGTCCTTGATGCGACCTGGGCCAACATCAAAAAGCTGGTTCCGATCCGCCGTGTCGATGCCGCAGGCGAAGAATCCCTTGAGGGACGTCTTGTTCTGGCAGAAAACGCCCTGGCGCAAGATGACCTGGATGGCGCGGTCGCGGCACTTAGCGGCGTCGAAGGTGAACATGCACAGGCTGCTGTGCGTGACTGGCTTGATGCAGCCAAACGCCGTCAGACCCTTAACGCGTCGATTGCAACCCTTAGCGCCCACGCCATCGGCCTTCTGACCGGGGCGGAGGACAGCCAATGATCCGTCTTCTGACCTTTATTCTGATCACGGCTGTTCTGGTTTTCTGCACCGTCTGGTTTGCCGACAACCCGGGCAACATGACGATTGTCTGGCTGGGATACCGGTTTGACGGGTCGATCGGCATGGTTGCACTTGGCCTTCTGGCCTTGACCGTGGTGATGGTGCTGGTCTGGCGTGGCTGGACAATGATTGCAAATTCGCCGGGCTGGATCGGGCGTTTGCTTGGCAGTCGTCGCCGCAAAAAGGGCCAACAGGCATTGACCATGGGGTTGCTTGAACTGGCATCGGGCGATGTGCGTCAGGCCCTGAAACATACCCGTGCGGTTGACCGTTATCTTGAAGATGACACCCTGACCCGTCTTCTGACAGCACAGGCCGCCGAACTGGATGGCAATAACGACGCTGCCAAACGCCAGTTCGAAGCGATGCTTGAAAAGCCGGACTCGGCATTTTTCGGGCTGCGTGGACTGTTGCAATTGGCCCTTAAGGCCGATGACCGCGAAGCGGCACTTGATTACGCCGAACGGGCCCACCGGTTGCGTCCGCGCAACCCGGCGGTAATCGTGACCCTGTTTGACTTGTTGCTGACGTCGCGACGTTGGGACCGTGCATTAAGCCTGCTGGTGGATGCGCAAAAGGCATCGGTGTTCGATGAACAGGAACTGACACGTCGTCGCGCCCTTTTGATCACAGCCAAGGCCGAAGACGCCATTGCGGCTGGTGAAAATGCCGAGGCGATCAAACTCCTGCGCAAGGCATTAAGCGCATCCGCCGAATTCACCGGCGCGGCCGTCCTGCTGGCGGGTCTTTATCGTGACCTCAAACAGGATGCCAAGGCCCGTGACGTTGTCATGCAAAGCTGGCGTGTTGCGCCGTCAGCAGCACTGGGCACCATTTATCGTGAAACCCTGACCGGCGACCCGCTGATACAGGTCAAATCGGTTGAGAAGCTGGTGGCAACCAATCCCGAACATGTTGAAAGCCAGATCGTCCTTGCCGAAGCCGCCCTTGAAGCGGACCTTTGGGGGGTTGCGCGCAGCAACCTTGAAAAGGCAATGGCATCAAAAGCCGAGGCACGCCATTACCGGCTTCTGGCCGATCTGGAATTGCGTGAAAATCAGGATGGCGCAAAGGCCCGCGATCTGTTGATCAAGGCCAGCCACGCCAATCCTGATCCGGATTGGCGTTGCGGGGCGTGTGGTGCGGAAACTGATCGCTGGGTCGTATCCTGCCCGTCCTGCCATTCATTTGGCAGCGTAGATTGGCGTGCCCCGCTGCGCGTCCATCAGGACAACACAGCCAAATCACCTGACACCCGTGCAAAAGATCCGGTCGCACTGGAACAGGATGGCACCGTCATTGACCATGATAATGACGATGCCCCGTCCCCGACCGATCAGCCGTCAAAAGGCAACCAGCCCGCGATTTAAAATCGTGCTGGCCCGGACAAAGAAACAAACCCCTGCAACCATGTTGCGGGGGTTTGGTTTATATCAGCCATGCTATTTCGATGTCGCCCAGGCTTCGATTGCATCAAGCGTGTGCCGCGCACTGGCGACCGTTGGCGTGGTTACGGCAACCGAATCAAGATAAAGAACCCGGCCTTCCTTGTGGGGGCGCAGGAAACGATCCCATCCGGGCACAATGGCATTCAACCGGTCACGAATGGCAGCCTGACCACGATCCGCACTGACATAACTGTTCATAATAATCAGAATATCAGGATTAAGGCGGGCGAACTGTTCGGAACTCAGGGGCACGGCGAAGCCTTGGCCATAGCCCGATGCCTTGCCACTGCCTTGAAGGTCTGCACGACGATATCCCAGATCCTCGATCGCCTGAATGACACCGGACATGTTGCTGACGACATTGATCTGGTCATAAATGATCACCGCCAGATACGTCTTTCCGTCCGGGGCTTCGGGCAATTTGGCACGCACATCATCAAGCTGGCTTTTATAATCGGCCATCAGGGCATCGAAATGATCCGATACGCCCAGAAGATCTGCCAGTTTTTGCTGGGTGCTGAACCCGGTGATATCCGGGGTCCGGATGTTTTTGAGATAAACCGGTGCGACAGATGACAGGATATCGGCCTTATCCGCGTCACTTTCCCCGCCAATGATCAGGTCCGGTTTCAGGGCACTCAGTTTTTCAAGGTCAATATTCCCCAGCGGACCGATACCAGAAATCCCCAGATCAGCGCCATCCTTGCCCAGAACGGTCTTGATGAAATCGACCCGCAACATCGAACTGCCATCATCGTTGCGCCCGTAAGACCCGACAATATCAAGCCCAAGTTCAAGGATCGGAATCCCCAATAGCGGTTCTTGCAAGACAACAATACGTTCGGGCCTATCGGGCATGGGCACGGTACGCCCGCGATCATCCTGCACATCGTGACTTTGTGCATGTGCCAGTCCGCTTGCAACAATCAGCGCCAGGGTCAAAAACAGCTTGTGCATGGGAACTCCAATCAATCGGGTATCAACCTGTTCGGGCCTGTGAAATGGTCCGAAGACGCAGGGAAATGATAAAAATCGGGGCCCCGATCATCATGATGGCAAGCCCGGTCGGCAGTGCCACCTGATCAGGGCCAAGACGCGTCAATCCATCGGCCGCCACCACCAGAACACCCCCGGTCATCGCCGCCAGAAACAGTCGCGCCCGCCCCTTTGCCGGGGATATGAAACCGGCAAGATGCGGGGCCATCACACCCAGAAACACCAATGGTCCGACCGCGGCGGTCGCCGCGGCCGTCAACAGCACGGCAACAATCAGAATGGCCGGCTTGGTGATATGAACGGCCTCCCCCAGGGCCAGCGCCATATGGTCACCAAGGTCAAGACTGCGCAATTTGCGACCGATCACCAGAATTGCCGGAATGGAGATAACAAACCATGCCGCAAAACTGCCAACAGCCGACCAGTCGGAATGGAAAAGCGACCCGGCCAGCCAGCTTGAAATCGCGTGTGACTGTTCGGGCGGCGCATATAGGATCAGGATCGATGTCACCGATGACAAAGTGGTTTCAACCGCAATCCCCATCAGCAAAATGCCAAGCCCCCCGGAATGATGACGCCCGACCAGTACCATCAACAGCACGGCCACCGCCAACCCACCGGCAAATCCGGCAAGGGGGGTAAAGATCAACGGCAATCCGGGAAAAAGAACCAGAACAAGCATGATGACCACAAGCGACCCCTGGCTCAGCCCAAGCAGACCCGGATCCGCCAGCGGATTTTGGGCAAGTGATTGCAACATCGCCCCGGTCAGCGCAACGCACCAGCCTGCCATGAACCCCATCAGAATGCGGGGCAGACGGATATCTGCAATTGCAAATGCGACATCACCAGAGACAGCATCGCCATCAAACAATCCGACAAGGTCGGAAAATGTGCTGTCGGTTGATCCTGTGGTCAAAAGCGCCACACCACCGACCACAGCAACCATCATCAGGATCACCGCACAGGTCAGATTATGCAGACGGATTTCCAAACCACCGGAAAATCTGAGAACAACATATCCATGAAGACCGGTCGTCAAACGCATTACAATGACCTCCGCAATCCGGGGGTCAGGTAATAGCGCCGCACGACAAAGGCAAAAACAACGCCACCGAACAGGTCCATCATCACGCCGGTATGAAGAACAAACGGGCTGAAGGCCAGTCGCGCAACCATGTCGGCAATCAGACAAATGCTGGCCCCGACCAAAATGCAGCCCGGAATGATCATTGTCTGCTTTGCCCCGACCAGTGGTCGCACGATATGGGGCACAACCAGACCGACAAACCCGATCGGGCCGCAAATTGCGACCGCCGCACTGCTTGAAAGAACCACGGATGCAATTGCCAGACGCGACACAAGGACAATATTCACACCGGCAGATGCCGCCTTTTCCGGGCCAAGGGCAATAAGGGTCAGCGCGCGCGACAAGATCAGAAGCACGACCACACCACCGACGCCAACCGGCCACATCTGATAAAGGCGGTCGATATAGACATGGTTGATATTGCCCGTTACCCAGCCAAGGAACTCGTTTCGAAGTTCCGGCGTCGATAACAGCAAGGCATTGGCAATGCCGATAAACAGCATTGAAACCACCGCCCCGGACAGAATAAGCGACAACCCCCGCGGATTGCCATCCATGCCCGACATACGTGCAACCATCAGACAGGCGCCAAATCCGCAAATCCCGCCAGTCAGCGCCGCAATTCCCTGAAATGCGGATGAAATCCCGAAAAATATCACCCCGCCAACCACAAACAGGGTCGCACCGGCATTGATCCCCAAAAGTGCGGGTGATGCGAGGGGATTGCGCATCAATCCCTGAAGCACAGCACCGCTGCATGCCATCACCGAACCGACAAAAACGGCAATCAATACCCGTGGAAGACGTTGATAGATCACGACAAAATGGTCGTAATTATCCGCATCAAAGCTGAAAAACGCCAAAATGATGTCTTCGGGTGCAATATTGGTCGCCCCAAGTGACAGATTGGCAAAAAATGCTGCCATCAGGATCAGAATGAAGGCCGAAAAGACCTTTGCACGTCCGGTCATTCTGCGCGAGCCCGCATCTGTGCGTCCTGACGCGGCAAACAGACAAGACGATCTTCGCGCATGAAAACATCGGCATCGAAATCAAAGACCATGCGGATGTTTTCCGGTGTGATCACCTGTTTGGTCGGGCCGCAAATACCTGCTTTGCCCTGACGGACCATCACAACATGGTCGGCAAATGCCGATGCCAGATTAAGGTCGTGCAAAACCGTGATGATTGTTTTGCCATGCTCCTGACCCAGACGGCGCACCAGATCAAGCACGGCATACTGGTATTTCATATCCAGATGATTGACCGGCTCGTCCATCAGAATGATGTCGGCATCCTGTGCCAGAACCATGGCGATCCAGGCCCGCTGGCGTTGCCCGCCCGAAAGTGAATTGACCGGCACATGGGCCATATCGGATAGCCCAACGGTGCGAAGAACATCTGCAAACAATGCCCGGTCCTGTGCACTTGGCCCGCCAAACAGGGAATAGCGTGCATATCCGGCAAGTTCGATCAGCTCACCCAGAACGATATAATCCGGGCAATGGTTTTCCTGTGGCAAATAGGCGATGCGCCGTGCCAGGGTTCGCCGCGGAATATCGTCGATCGGAACATCATCAAGGGTGATGGTCCCGGCTGATTTTGGCAAAAGACCAAGGATCGCCTTGAGCAGTGTCGATTTCCCGCATCCGTTTGGCCCGACCAGTGCCGTCACACCGCCTGTGTCGAACTGCACCGAAAGTCCGTTCAGGACCGGTGATTTTCCATAGGAAACAACAAGATTTTGGGCAGACAGCACGTTCAAAGGTCCGGTTTTTCAATCCTGACCAGAACATAGATCAAGGCGTTTTATGCTGCAAATGATATTCATTCATATTATCAAGCATACAACAGACGACGATCAAAGGAATTCTGCCCGCCATGACGACCCGCAAGCACATCCATATCGGTTTGTCCGTCGCCCCGACCTGGTTGATGAATGATGCCTGGCGCCGTGATGACAGCAATGTCGAAAATGTCTTTTCCACAGACTTTTTTGTCGAGATTGCCAAACGCGCGGAAAAGGCCAAGATCGACTTCCTGTTTCGTCCTGATACGCTTTTCATGAAACCGGAAATGATTGCCGGTTCCCCCGGGTTTTCCAGTCTCGATCCGACGATCCAGCTTGCGGCACTGGCCGAACACACCAGCAAGATCGGACTGGTCACGACGGCGTCCACGACTTTTTATCCGCCCTATATCGTCGCCCGCCAGGTCCAGTCGCTTAATATCCTGTCCAAGGGCCGGGTTGGCTGGAACATCGTCACATCCCTTGATGGCAACGAGAATTTCGGAATTTCGGAAATGCCATCAAGCGAGGATCGCTATCGACAGGCTGCCGAATTTAGCGATGTGGTTCACAAACTTTGGGCAAGCTATCCTTCCAATGCCATCATTGCGGACCGCGAAAGTGGGACTTATGGCACCCCGGACGCCCTGACACGGATTGATCATCACGGGGAGTTTTATGATGTTGCCGGGCCGCTTAACACACCGGCCTTTGGCAATGGCAAAGTCCCGTTGTTTCAGGCCGGGGCGTCGCCGGCCGGACGTGACTTTGCTGCGTCCGTTGCCCATGCGATCTTTGCCGCCACCCCGGACCCGGAAGTTGCGCGCGAACTGCGCAGTGACTTGCGAGAACGCGCGGCAAGCAAAGGCCGCGACCCCGATGATATTCGCATCCTGCCCGGGCTTAACATGTATCTGGCCCCGACCCGCGAAGAAGCCCGCGAAATTTTCGCCCAAACCCACGCCCGCATGGACCCACGCCGCATGATTGCCAAGGTCAAGGTACTGATTGCCCTTGATCTGACAGATCATCCGATGGATGCACGTGTCACTGCCGACATGTTGCCCCCCGCTGATACGGTGGTGCGCAGCAAGACCCATGGCGACCTTGTCCGTCGTCTGATTGAACGCGACCAACCAACGGTCAAGGACCTTCTGACCCGTCCGGAAGTCATGGGGTCATCGCACTGGATCGTGGTCGGCACGCCCGAGGATGCGATCAACGAAATTGCGGCATGGGCTGATATCAATGCCGGTGACGGCATCATTGCCTTGCCCAGCGGGTCACATCAGTCGGTTGACCTGTTTCTTGATCAAGTGGTTCCGGGTTTGCAGGAACGCGGACTTTTCCGCACCGAGTATTCCGGTCATACCCTTGCTGATCATCTTGGCATCAAATAGCCAACAAAAAACCCCGGGAAGTTCCCGGGGTTTTTCAATTTGATCTCGACGTGATCCCAACCGCGCCTAGTGGCGGAAGTGACGCATGCCGGTAAAGACCATGGCAATGTCATGTTCGTCGGCTGCGGCAATGACTTCTTCGTCACGCATGGAGCCACCCGGCTGGATCACAGCCGTTGCACCGGCCTTGACCGCGGCCAGAAGACCATCGGCAAACGGGAAGAACGCATCAGACGATACGACCGAACCCTTGGTGCGCAGTTCGGCTTCACCGGCATTTTTGCCAGCTTCTTCTGCTTTCCAGGCGGCAATGCGCGAGCTGTCAACGCGGCTCATCTGACCCGCACCAACACCAACGGTCTTGCCGTCTTTGACATAAACGATGGCGTTTGATTTGACGTGCTTGCCAACGCGGAACGCAAACAGAAGATCATCAAGTTCGGCATCAGTCGGCTTGCGCTTGGTGACGACTTTCAGTTCTTCGCGCTTCACACGGCCTGCATCACGGTTCTGAAGCAGATAACCACCCGCCAGCGAACGAAGCGTCATGTCTTCGCCTTCCGGATCGGCCATGCCGCCGGTTACCAGCAGACGCAGGTTCTTCTTGGCTGCCAGAACTTCCTTGGCGGCATCGTCTGCATCCGGGCAAATCACGACTTCGGCAAACAGTTTGGCGATTTCTTCGGCAGTTTCCTTATCAAGGGTGCGGTTGACCGCAATGATGCCCCCAAATGCCGAAACCGGATCACAAGACAGCGCCTTGTTATAGGCTTCGATCAGGGTTGAACCCTCGGCAACACCGCACGGGTTGGCGTGCTTGATGATCGCAACAGCCGGCTTTTTGTCAAACTCGGATACCAGTTCAAACGCAGCGTCGGTGTCGTTCAGGTTGTTAAACGACAGTTCCTTGCCCTGAAGCTGGGTCGCGGTTGCCACACCCGGACGGTTTTTCCCGTTGGTGTAGAACGCGGCCTGCTGGTGCGGATTTTCGCCATAACGCAGGGTCTGTTTCAGTTCGGCAGAAACATTCAGGCGCTGCGGGAAGGTTTCGCCAAGCTGACCGGCAAACCAGCTTGAAATCGCCGAGTCATAAGCGCCGGTGCGGGCAAAGGCCTTGGCGGCCAGAACACGACGAGTTTCAGCGGTGGTGGCACCGGCATTGTCATTCATTTCGGCGACAACACGGTCATAATCGGACGGATCGACAACCACGGTAACCGATTCATGGTTTTTCGCCGCCGAGCGGATCATGCTTGGACCGCCGATATCGATATTTTCGATGCAGGTGTCGAAATCGGCACCCTTGGCAACGGTTTCTTCGAACGGATAGAGGTTCACACATACCAGATCGATCGGGGAAATGTCGTTATCTTCCATCGCCTGCATGTGGCTGGAAAGAGAACGGCGGCCCAGAAGGCCGCCGTGAATCTTCGGATGAAGAGTCTTGACACGACCGTCCATGATTTCGGGAAAACCGGTGTGATCGGCAACTTCCTTAACAGGTACACCAGCGGCTTCGATCGCCTTGGCGGAGCCGCCAGTCGACAGAATTTCAACACCCTGGGCGTGAAGTGATTTGGCAAATTCGACCAGACCGGTCTTGTCGGAAACGGAAATAAGCGCGCGCGCAATACGAGCAGTCATTGGGTTCGCTTTCATGCATCAATGTGATGAAGGTTGCGGACCCATTGATGATATATCGGCCCACAATATCAGAAATGCGCATGGCTGCTCGTGCATGCGACGTGACAGTGTTGCGGGCAAAACCGGCCTTTTAACGGGACAGAAATGACATCATTTCGATCCGGGCCGACACATGATCAATGAGTCCGAACCATGTTTCGCGCGGAGCTTTATCATGTGCGGCGCAAAATGTGGACCCCGAATTCTTGCATGGCCGCCTTTTGCAAACCCGCCACCTGTCTTGGCATCCGATACTGAAAACGGGGCGATCCAATGACCACCCCGTATCGCTTTTGCCAACTATCGGATCAGGCGACGTTTTTCCGAATACCCAATGTTTCGAACGCCTGATCAATAGATGCCTGTTGATGGGCGGCATAAAGCGCTAATTCATCGGCAACAGATGCGCCAAGGCATTTCTCGAACACATCCTGATTGGACTGTTCGGCGTAGTTTTTCTGTTCGTCACTGCCAAGATTCGACTGGAAGATGCCCGCCGCACTGACCGGCAGGAAATCTTCATAGATGATCGGGTCTGCATGCAGGAATCCCTGATCAACCAGCTCGTCTACCGAAACATCACGATCAACCTTACCCGCTGTATCGCGACCAGCATCCGTCACGCTGTAGCGGAAGAAAGCCAGCTTTTCGACACGGAGCGTCTCGTAATCATCGGGGAAGGCGGCAAAACGTTCGGCCAGTTCGGTTTCATAATCGCGTGCGTTTGATCCGCCCGCACTAACCTGGACCGCGTGGCGCACCGATGCCAGAAGCGTGTCGTAAAGTTTGCGCCCCTCGGCGGTCAGGGCAATACCGCGCTGCTCGATCTCGCCAAAGCGTGCGGTGTGGGTGCCCGCCGTTCCCTTCGGATTGCTCCCGGCGAAATAGACCTGTTCTTCGAGCGCCTTGAAGCTGGTTTGGCGCAAAAGGATCGGACATTTGCGTGACGGCGGACCTTCGACAATAGCCTTGGGCGAAATGCCGCGTTCGGGCATGGCACGCTGAACCGCATCAATATCAAGGGTCCGCGGGGTCAGATGGTTGATATGCGGCCCCTTGAAGCAAACAACATCGGCAATCAGGCGATGCGCATCATGAAGCTTCTGATAGGTTTCAAGTGACACCGTCGCATCACTGTGCCAGCGGAAAGTTTCCAGTGCCTCGGTCACAAATTGTTCGGCCTGAACACGATCAAGCCCGCCGTTCTTTTCAGCCAGATAAATCAGTTTCAGCGCATCTGGGGTAAAGATTTCACGCTTTGCCAGAATTGCTTCGGCCTCTGTACGCAGTTGCGCATCCTCGATCAGTTCAAGGCGCAGGAGCGACGTGAAAACACGGAACGGATTGCGGCGCAGGGCATCGTCATCAATCGGGCGAAATGCAGTTGAATGCACTGGCACACCGGCAACCGACAGATCGTAATACCCGACCGGATGCATGCCCATCACCGCAAACAGGCGGCGCATATTGAACAGTTCTTCGGGCTTGCCCAGCCGGATTGCGCCATGACGTTCAAGATCAATACGATCAAGGTCATCACTGCGTACAAGTCCGTCACGAAGCACGGGATCAGCAGCAAGTCTTTCCTGATTGATGTCCGAAACGAGTTCCATCAGGGTGCCGTATTGCGGCACTTCGGCACGGTACATGTCCGACATCGCGCCGGAAAACATCGAACGGATTTCATCAGGGTGGACAAAAGCATCTGCCGACATGCGGGGCCTCCAATAGACGGATCGTCAGGAAAATCGGTGAACCATCAACAAGGTCATTCCGATTTGTCATTCTGAGCGCAAGATATGGCCCGCATTTGGCAATGACAAACGACAATTCCGCACGAGTTCATTCCTTCAATGAATGAACATGCGTCGCCATTGCTCGGCTATGCGTGATTGAAATGGCCCGATAACTAGGCCGTATCACCGGTCACTTGATTGGCCGTTTCCGCCGGGGTGTCGGCAAAGATCGATTTGACACCAATTTCGGGCGGCTGGAATTCCGGCACCAGCTTGCTGATCAGTTCGAGTGTCTGGTGGGTATTGCGGTTGGTTGCACTGTCTTCAAGCGCATCGAAAACCTGTTTGATTTCGGCATAATCAACCACACGCGGGCTTGCCAGCATGACGCCATCGGTTTCGGTGGGAACCGGCGGTTCGCTGTCATGGAACAATTCTTCATACAGCTTTTCACCCGGGCGCAGACCGGTAACCTTGATCTCGACATCCTTGCCCGGACGAAGTCCCGAAAGCAGGATCATCTGACGGGCGAGGTCAATGATCTTGACCGGACGCCCCATATCAAGAACGAAAATCTTTCCGCCATCGGTCACGCCATGGCGACCAAGTTCCGCTGATTGCAGGACAAGTTCGACAGCCTCGGCAATGGTCATGAAATACCGGGTGATGCCTTCATGCGTTACGGTCAGCGGCCCACCGGCTTCAAGCTGGCGGCGGAACAATGGTACAACCGATCCGGTCGATCCCAGAACATTCCCAAACCGCACAGTGACAAAACGGGTCGGACCGCGCTGATCAAGTGGCAATGTCTCCAACGCCTGACAATAACATTCTGCCAGACGCTTGGACGCCCCCATGACATTGGCCGGGTTTACCGCCTTGTCCGTCGAAATCAGAACCATGGTCGCAACACCGGCTGCACGGCAGGCCTCGGCAACATTTCGGGTGCCAAGGGTATTGGTCAGAATACCTTCATTGGGATTGTGTTCGACCAGCGGGACATGCTTGTAGGCTGCTGCATGAAACACGATTTCAGGTGCCACATGATCAAATACCTGACCGATCCGGACACGATCACGAACATCGCCCAGAATGCTTTCGCGTGGCAGATCAGGGAACTTTTCTGCCATTTCCATGTCGATGGCATAAAGATTATATTCCCCCGCATCGACCAGGGTCAGGCTGGCTGGACCATAAGAAGCAATCTGGCGCACCAGTTCCGACCCGATCGAGCCCCCCGCGCCGGTTACCAGAACCCGCTTGCCCCCGATCATTTCACGCACACGATCACGATCCAGACGCGCTTGTGGCCGGCCCAGCAAATCTTCGATGGCGACCGGGCGAATTTGCAGCGGATCGGCAAGACCTTCGCGCAGATCACCGAGTTTCGGCAAACGCGCCAGCGTCATGCCGTAACGATCAGCAATTTCCACCCATTTGACATTGTCTTCGTGGCGCAGCGCATCACCGGTCAGGACAAGACGGCGCGGAAGGCCATGGCGGCTCATTTCCAGTTTTTTGATAACGTCTTCAAGTTTATCAACAGTCGCAAGCACATCGACGCCATGCATGTTGCGTCCGACCCGTCCTTCGGTCAGGGACACAATGCCGACAACCTTGAACGGGGTATCTGCCGATCGTTCGGTTTCACGAATAAAGGCCTCGGCCTCGTCACCGGCACCAATCAGCAAAACAGGCAGACGCGTTGTTCCCTGACGGATCAGTGCACGTGCGGTGGATTTATCCTTGGCAATCCGGTAGGTCAGCCGCGATCCACCCAGCAACGCCATCAGCAGGAACCACTGGATTATCGGTGCTGAACGGGGCATCCAGTCCAGACGCGTGGTCAGAAACAGCACAAGGAACAAAACCGCCACGGCAACCGAAACCGCCTTGGCAATTCGGGTCAGATCATTAAGCGACGCATAGCGCCAGATGCCGCGATAAAGCCCGAAATACCAGAATGATGCCGCTGCAATCAGGGTAAACAAGGCAGCCGAAAACAGGATGTTGTCAGCCTGATAAAACCGCACACCATCGCCAACCCGAAGATAAAGGGCCAACGGGAACGAAATCGCAGCCATGAAGACATCATGGACAAAGGCAATATGGCTTCGCTGTAAAATGCGCGACATGCGGTCCCTAGTGGCAGTTTTCTGTTTTTAAAAGGATATACCTGTCTGCCCAAAAGACGGACAAGGCATTCTTTTCGCGCCCGTCCGGGCACAAGTCAAGCAATGCGCAACTTCCGTGCGATACTTAACTGTCCGTGCGTCCCTTGACCGGCATCCGCACCATCATTCCGACCAGTGACAACACCACAATCAGGGCAGCAAATACCCGCATCCAGCCGGGCGTTTCGCTTTGTGCAAAACACACCGCAATCAGGATCAGATTGCTGATTGCAATCATGGTCGAAACCCGCGCATGGGAAAAGCCGCGCTGGGTTGCCAACTGATAGAAATGTTCGCGATGGGCCTGCCAGATTTTTTCACGACGAAGCGCACGTTTAACCAGGGTAAAGGTCGCATCAAAAAGATAATAGGATGGCAGAATCAGCGCGACGACCCATGCCCCTTCTGACGCTGTCTTAAGCAACACCCAGCCCAGAACAAAGCCAAGCGGCACGGATCCGACATCACCCAGAAACAGTTTGGCCGGATGCCAGTTCCAGATCAGAAACCCGATCATGATGGCCAGAATACCAAGCCCGATATAGCCAAGCCCGATGAATTGCGGCAATGGCATCAGAAGCGCCAGAATAAAAATCCCCAGCCCGATCGAGCCGGCTTCGACCCCGGAAATGCCGTCAATGCCATCCATGAAGTTGAACAGATTGATAAACCAGACCCAGGCAAATACCACCAGAACGTGATCGAGCCACACAGGCACCAGACCACCCAAAACCGGCTTGTCGATGGCAAACACGCCGACAATCACCGCAACAAATTGCATGGCAAAACGTATGGCAGCCGAAAGATCGTGACGATCATCAAGCCAGCTGAGCAATCCAAGCCCGGCTGCTGCTGCCAGCATCAACCAATGACTGACCGAAGTGACCCCGGTATGGATAAACACAACCGCAACCAAAAGGATCAAAAGCGGTGTGACCGCAAGCCCGCCACCGCGCGGCGTCGGCACCGCATGGCTGGACCGGTGGTTGGGCATATCAAGGATCGCCTTGCGTCGCAGATAGTTCAAAACCACCCAGGTCAGCAACATCGAGCCAATCAGAAAGATGCTCGAAAAGGTCGCAAGGCCGGTGAAAGTCATGGTTCTGGCGTTCCTGTCACTATCGACGTCAAATGATCCGTCTGGATTAGCCGGACCGCACATCCATCGCAAGGCTTTTCAAACCCTAAGCAAGGTAATCTGCCCCCTCATCTGCCCGATAACACAAGGCAGCCATGCCACCTATTCGGGTGCTTGGTGCTTTACACTTTGCCACGCGACGCTTAACTAACCTTCATAACACGAAACCGGAGATATCCCTTTGACAGAACGCCGTTCCCGTCCAGCACATCGCAACGCCCCGCGCAAACAGCCGGTCGAGACACCCGATCCGCGGATGCTTGCGCTCAAAACCTTGCAGGAACTGCGTGGCGGTGAAGTGACCCTGGACGAACTTCTGTCAAAACATGGCTATGGCCTGCCATCGCTTGATCGCAATTTCCTGCGTCAGCTGCTTGGCACCACATTGCGCCATTTGGGTGAAATCGATGCGGTTCTGGCCCCGCGTTATCAGCCACCGCAAGACCGCGTTGCCGCCCGCCTGACCAATATTCTGCGTCTTGGCGTCGCACAGCTGTTCTTCATGGATACGTCCGATTACGGTGCGGTCGACAGTACGGTCAATCTGGCCCGCGACGCAGGCCTGCATAAATACACCAAACTGATCAACGCCGTGCTGCGTGGATTGCAGCGTGATGGATTTGAATGGCCCGAAGGTGTCGAAGACTGGCAGCTTAACATCCCGGCATGGCTGCGCGGGTCATGGAAAAAGGCCTATGGGGCGGAAATCAGTCAAGCCATTGCCGAGGCATGCCTTGGCCATGCCATGCTCGACCTTTCGATCAAGGATCGCAGCACATCGGCCGACTGGGCGGAAAAGATGGATGGCCTTGTCCTGCCGACCGGTTCGGTCCGCCTTGAAAGTGGTCGTCGCATTCGTGATCTTCCGGGCTATCGCGATGGTGACTGGTGGGTTCAGGACGCAGCCGCGGCCATTCCGGCAACCCTGTTTTCCGCCTATCAGGGCAAAACGATCTATGATCTTTGTGCTGCCCCCGGTGGCAAAACCATGCAATTGGCATCCCTTGGTGCCAGTGCGATCGCCGTCGATAAATCCGAGGGCCGCCTGAAACGCGTGTTTGAGAATCTTGAGCGCGTGTCCCTTGGTGCCGCAGTTGTCACCGGGGATGCCACCGATCTTGCACCCGATACCCCGCGTGCGGATGCGGTCCTTCTTGACGCACCCTGCTCGGCAACCGGTACCATTCGTCGTCACCCCGACATTCTGCTGCGTCAAAATGACAAATTGATGCGGTCGCTGCTGCCGATCCAGACCAAGCTGCTTAATCAGGCCGACAAGCTTTTGAATGTTGGTGGCGAGCTGATCTATTGCACCTGTTCCCTGCAGCCCGACGAAGGCGAACATCAGGTCAAATCGTTCCTGGCCGACCATCCCAATTACGAACGCAAACCGATCACGGCGGACGAACTTGGTGGCTGGGATGAGGCCATCAACAAGGATGGTGAATTGCGGGTTCTGCCGATCCATATGGCCGATTTCGGCGGCATGGATGGTTTTTTCTGCGCCCGGCTTGTCAAAAAGTCCTGATTTCACGTCAGGATAGCCGTCCAACCTGCAAACAAGGCAGCCATGAGCCCCATTCGGGTGACAGGGCTGCCTTTTTACGTTATGAGATGCGCGAATTTCCCATATCCCGCATTGCTTCAGGACCCGTGACGCATGACCACGTCGAACATTAAAATCGCACCTTCGATCCTTTCGGCCGATTTCGCCCAGTTGGGCGTTGATGTCCGCGCTGTTGACGCAGCAGGCGCCGACTATATCCACATTGATGTGATGGATGGCCATTACGTGCCCAACATCACCATCGGACCGGATGTGGTCAAAGCACTGCGCCCGCATTCCGACAAGGTGTTTGACGTGCATCTGATGATCGCGCCGGTCGATCCGTATATCGAAGCATTCGCCAATGCCGGTTCCGACATCATCACCATCCATGCCGAAGCAGGCCCGCACCTGCATCGTTCGCTTCAACTGATCAAATCACTGGGTAAAAAAGCCGGTGTGTCTCTGAACCCGTCGACTCCGGAAAGTGTCATTGAATATGTCATGGATCTGGTTGATCTGGTTCTGGTCATGACTGTGAACCCGGGCTTTGGCGGCCAGAAATTCATCCCAAGCCAGCTTGAGAAGATCAAACGCATTCGCAAAATGATTGATGCGACCGGCCGCGATATCGATCTTGAAGTCGATGGTGGCGTAAACCCGGAAATCGCCCCGCAGGTCATCGAAGCAGGCGCCAACGTTCTGGTTGCCGGTTCTGCGACCTTCAAAGGCGGTCCGTCGGAATATGCCAACAATATCAAGGCTATTCGCGGCGCGTAATCTGCGTTAAAGGCAGCATCAATGATTGTTCGGGGTCGGAACCACCACAGGGTTCCGGCCCCGATTGCATTTTGAACACATTCAAATCATTGCCGGAACTCTTTGATAAATTTTTTCTATCGACCGATTAGGTGTGCATACTTGACCTAATTTCGGTTCTGGCAAATAGATGCCTGCATGAATGAAAGCTTTATTGGAAAAAAATCGTCGGCAGCCGGTGGCTGGGGTGCGCTGAAAAGTTGCGGCAAGCAACTGTTGCAAAGCGGCAGCCCGTTTAACGGCGCACGCACGATGCTTAAGGCCAATCAACCTGACGGTTTTGATTGCCCGGGTTGTGCATGGGGAGATCCCGAGCACGGGTCATCTTTTGAATTCTGTGAAAACGGGGTCAAAGCCGTTTCATGGGAAGCAACCGAAAAGCGTGCGACGCCGGCATTTTTTGCCAAGCATACCGTAACCGAACTGAGCAAACTGAGCGATTACGAACTGGAACTGAACGGGCGCATCACCCACCCGATGCGCTACGATCGGCGAAGCGATACCTATCAACCTGTCGCGTGGGAAGATGCCTTTGCTGAAATCGGTAGCATCCTTATGGGGTTAAATACCCCCGATGAGGCCGAGTTTTACACGTCAGGCCGCGCAAGCAACGAAGCAGCCTATCTCTATCAGCTGTTTGTCCGCATCTTTGGCACCAACAATTTCCCTGATTGTTCGAACATGTGCCACGAAGCAAGCGGCGTTGGCCTGCGTCAGGCCATTGGCGTGGGCAAGGGAACGGTTCTTCTTGAAGATTTCGAAAAGGCAGATGCCATTTTCGTACTTGGACAGAACCCGGGCACCAACCACCCGCGCATGCTGGGCGATTTGCGCCGGGCGGCAATGCGTGGTGCAAAGATCGTGGTCTTCAACCCGATCCGTGAACGCGGACTTGAACGGTTTTCCGACCCGCAGGACAAGCTTGAAATGTTGCATGGCGGATCTACCGAGATTGCCAGCCATTATTTCCAGCCTTGCCTTGGCGGTGACATGGCCGCCGTTCGCGGCATGAGCAAAGCGGTCTTTGCCGCCGACGATGCCGCGATTGCCAAGGGCGAACCTTCTGTTCTTGATCACGCGTTCCTTGATGAACATTGCGCCGGACTTGCCGATTACCGTGCTGTGGTTGACGCCACCAGCTGGTCGGAAATCGAAGATCAGTCGGGGCTGAGCCGCCAGGAAATCGAACAGGCCGCCAATGTCTATCTGTCGGCTGAGCGGGTCATCTGCACATGGGCAATGGGCATCACCCAGCACCTTCATTCCGTACCGACCATTCGTGAAATTGCCAATTTCATGTTCCTGCGCGGCAATATCGGCAAACCGGGTGCCGGTTTGTGCCCGGTCCGCGGACATTCCAACGTTCAGGGCGACCGTACCGTCGGCATCAATGAAAAGCCGCCAGCGGCCTTTCTCGATGCGCTGGAAAAGGAATTCGGTTTCACGGTACCGCGCAAACACGGGCACAATGTTCTTGGCGCGATCGGTGCGATGCTTGATGGCAGTGCCAAGGCCTTTATCGGGCTGGGCGGGAACTTTGCCCGGGCCACGCCCGACAGCGCCCTTGTCCAAAAGGCGATGAAGAACCTCAAACTGACGGTTCACATCGCAACCAAGCCCAACCATTCGCATCTTATGCCCGGCGAAACCGCCTTTATCCTGCCCTGTCTGGGCCGGACCGAGATTGACCTGAATTCCCGTGGTCAGTCCCAGGTGGTCAGCGTCGAAGATTCCATGAGCATGGTGCACGGTTCGGCTGGTATCAACCGTCCTGCTTCACCGCATCTCCTGTCCGAAGTTGGCATCATTGCCGGAATTGCCGAAGCAACGGTTGGAAGCGACATCGTATCCTGGGCGGCACTTGCCGATGATTACGAGCTGATCCGCAGCCATATCGAGGCCACCGTTCCGGGCTTTACCGATTATAATACCCGTCTGCGCAGACCGCGCGGCTTCCATCTGCGCAATGATGCAGCACACCGGGAATGGAATACCCCCGCTGGCAAGGCGACATTTTCCAATGCGCCGCTTCCCAAGCAAACCGTCCACCAGCAGGCACGCCAGACCCGCCCCGCATCTGCCGCACAATCGCGGTTTGCCTTGCAGACATTCCGCTCTCACGATCAGTACAACACGACCGTTTATGGTCTTGATGACCGGTATCGCGGGGTTTACGGCGAACGAAAGGTCATTTTCATCCATCCAGATGATCTTGCCAATCTGGGTGCCAAGGCTGGTGATCGCGTTGATGTCATTTGTGAATATGATGACGGGATCGAACGGATTGCCAATGATTTCCGGTTCGTTTCCTATGACATTCCGCGTGGCAGTGTTGCCGGCTATTACCCGGAACTGAACGTTCTTGTGCCGCTTGGCAGTGCTGGTGAACAAAGCGATACACCGACATCCAAATCGGTGATGGTTTCGTTCCGCCCGGAAAACCGGGTTTGAACAACCACGCCCGAAATCCCGTGGATGGCGATCTTGCACCGGATGCAGCGATGTTTCTGCATCTGGTCGAACGCGTGATGGCAACGCAGCCGGAACTTACCCCCGTTCAAGCGGGCATTCTTGTCGCAGCACGTGAAGATATCGCACGTGACAGCCGAACCTTTGCCCGGCTTTTCGGGATGGCGCATGCCATTGTATTGCGGGAACTTAATGCGCTTGTGCAGTCAGGCGATCTGTTAACCGTGACCAAGCGCGATGCACGCACGTTGCGCACCCATTATCTACCAACAACCGGCCGTGCAGGCCCAGACAACGCGGACCTACCGCCCCACAGCCCGGCCGGGTAGTAAGGTCGCATCAGAAATCGATGCAGCGGCCCTTGTTTTCCCAATCGCCAAAGCGGGTCGGTTCCGGGCCTTTGGGGCCACCGATTTCCCGGGCCTTGGCAGCCGCTTCCTTGAAGGCCTTTGCTTCGGCCAGCGCATTGATCGCATCTTGCGACAATTGCGGCGCTGTGTCGGCACCTGCGATTTCGTCGGCTGCGCTATCTGCAGCCGCATCGGTTTGCGGTTCTGCTTTTTCTTTGGGCTCTACGTTATGAATGACGGTCTCGCGGAATTTGCCGGCCATCCGAATTCTCCTGCTTGGGCGCATCGCCCCTGAAATCACATTTGCCAAAGAAATAACGTCATCGGCCACCACTCGCAAGCCTTGGCGCCGGGCGATCGAACCGGTCAAAAGACATTGGATTTCAGTCCTTTGGAATCAAACACGGAATCCTGATCCGGACTTTGGGAAAAATTTGGAAAAACTGGCTCTTTTCGATCACGCCCAAAGCCGCTATTTCAGGCATACGAGCAAAACAAGGAGAAACCATGCGTCCAATTCCCCAGCGTATCGCCGAAGAACTTTCGGTTCGTCCGGAACAGGTCATTGCCACCATCGAGATGCTTAACGAAGGCTCTACCGTTCCGTTTATCGCCCGTTACCGCAAAGAAAAGACCGGTGGGCTTGATGACACCCAATTGCGTACGCTGGAAGAACGCCTTCGCTATCTGACCGAGCTTGAAGAACGGCGTGCATCGGTACTTGAAAGCATCCGTGAACAGGAAAAACTGACCCCGGAACTTGAAGCTCAGATCAACGAAGCCGATACCAAGACGCGTCTGGAAGATCTTTATCTGCCCTATAAGAAAAAGCGTCGTACCAAGGCCCAGATCGCCCGCGAAGCAGGGTTGGAGCCGCTGGCAGATGGCCTGTTCAATGATCCGACCCTTGATCCGGAAACCGAGGCCGCCAAGTTTGTTGATGCCGAAAAGGGCGTCGAAGATACCAAGGCCGCCCTTGATGGCGCCCGTCAGATCCTGATGGAACGCTTTGCCGAGGATGCCGACCTTGTCGCCAAACTGCGTAACCATTTGTGGAACGAAGGCGAAATCACCGCAACGGTGGTCGAAGGCAAACAGGCCGAAGGCGCGAAATTCTCCGACTATTTCGAACATTCCGAAAAAATCAAAACCTGCCCGTCGCACCGTGCGCTCGCACTTTTCCGCGGTCGCAACGAAGATATCCTTCAGTTGAAGCTGACCCTTGGCAAAGAGGACGAAGACCGTCCGCGCAGTCAGCCGGGCCGGGCCGAAATCATGATCGCCGCCCATGTTGGTATTGCCGATAAGGGCCGGGCAGCCGACAAATGGCTGCTTGATACGGTACGCTGGACCTGGCGCGTCAAACTGTCGCTGTCGATCGAGCTTGATCTGTTTGGCACCTTGCGCGACAGCGCCGAAGAAGGCGCAATCAAGGTCTTTGCCGATAACCTCAAGGATCTTCTGCTGGCCGCACCGGCCGGGCAAAAGGCCACCATGGGTCTTGATCCGGGGGTTCGTACCGGGGTTAAGGTCGCGGTTGTCGATGCCACCGGCAAACTGGTCGATACCGCAACAGTTTACCCGTTCCAGCCGCGCAATGACTTCGAAGGGGCGCTTAATACCCTTGCCGCCCTTGCCGCACGTCACAAGATCGAACTGATCGCGATTGGCAATGGCACGTTCTCGCGCGAGACGGATGAACTTGCCGGTCAGCTTCTCAAACGCTTCCCGGCCCTTAAGGCCACCAAGGTCATCGTTAACGAAGCCGGCGCATCGGTCTATTCGGCGTCGCAATTCGCAGCCGAAGAATTCCCCGATCTGGACGTATCCCTGCGCGGAGCAGCATCAATTGCCCGGCGTTTGCAGGACCCGCTGGCGGAACTGGTCAAAATCGAACCGAAATCCATTGGTGTCGGGCAGTATCAGCACGATGTATCGGAAACCAAACTGGCGCGGTCCCTTGATGCCGTGGTTGAGGATTGCGTGAACGGTGTTGGTGTTGACCTGAATACTGCATCCATTCCGCTTTTGACCCGTGTTGCCGGTCTGACCGAAACGCTGGCGCGCAATATTGTCAGCTATCGCGATTCAAACGGTGCGTTCCAGTCCCGTGCCGACCTTAAAAAGGTCGAACGTCTGGGACCAAAGGCGTTTGAACAATGTGCCGGCTTCTTGCGTATTCGTGGCGCCCAGAACCCGCTTGATGCATCGGCCGTGCACCCGGAAGCCTATCCGCTGGTCGAAAAAATCAGTGCAAAGGCATCAAAACCGCTGGCGACCCTGATTGGCGACTCGGCCTTTATCAAGACCCTGCGCGCCGAAGATTTCGCTGACGACACGTTTGGTGTCCCGACCATCCGCGACATTCTGGCCGAACTTGACAAACCCGGCCGCGATCCGCGCCCGGAATTCAAGACCGCGAAATTTGCCGATGGTGTGAATGAAATCAAAGACCTTCGCACCGGCATGAAGCTTGAAGGAACGGTCACCAACGTCACCAATTTTGGGGCATTTGTCGATATCGGAGTCCATCAGGACGGTCTGGTTCACATTTCCCAGTTGGCCGACAAATTCGTCGAAGATCCGCGCCAGGTGGTCAAGGCCGGTCAGATCGTCTCGGTGACGGTGATGGAAGTCGACGCGCCCCGCAAACGTATCGGGCTTTCGATGAAATCGGCCCCGGATTACGAAGCTGTGCGTGAAAAACGGTCCGATAACCGTGGGCAGGCACCACGCGGTGGTCATGGCGGTCGCCCGCAACATACATCTGGCGGCGGGAATCGCGGTAATGCCGGCGGAAATTCGGGCGGCGACGGCGGTGCGATGGCTGCCGCCCTTAAGGCTGCGATGGAACGTCGCAAATAATCACGACGAACCAACGACATTTTCAAACGGCGGGATGGCGCAAGCTGCCCCGCCGTTTGCATTCTGGTCCCTGATCATGCTGTGACCGACAGGATGAATTGACAGAAAGCACATTAAAACCCATTTTGGGCATTCACCAAGGGGAGCCCCGTCAGGGGGCTGAGAAACTGCCGCGCAGTGACCCTTTGAACCTGATCCAGTTCATACTGGCGTAGGGACGGTGTGAACGCGAAATCCTTGGCGTTCTCCATCTTTCCGACTTCGAACTGGGTCTCCAAACGCACTTGAGTTTGCTGCATTGGAGCCTCGACATGACGACTGATCTTTCCACCACCGCGACCGGGCTGTTTGAAAAAATGCGTGCGACCAATCCGCTGGTCCATTGCATCACCAACTATGTTGCGATGAATTATGCTGCCAATGTCCTTCTGGCGGCGGGCGCATCACCGGCAATGGTCCATACACCCGAAGAATCCGGGGAATTTGCCGCAATCGCAGGCGCACTGACTGTCAATATCGGCACCCTGTCGCCCCATTGGGTCGAAGGCATGATTGCCGCGGCCAAATCGGCAAATGATGCGGGCAAGCCATGGGTTCTTGATCCCGTGGCACATTTCGCAACCACATATCGCCGCGATACGGTTGCCCGGTTGCTGAAATTGAACCCGACTGTCATTCGCGGTAACGCATCCGAAATCATCGCCCTTGGCGGCGGCCAAAGTGCCGGTCAGGGCGTTGACAGTGGCGATCCGGTCGAACAGGCCGAAGAAGCCGCCCGCACCCTTGCCACCGCGCAGAAGGCCATTGTTGCCGTCACGGGCGAGGTTGATTTTGTCACAGATGGAACGCGCAATGTCCGCATTGCCGGTGGTTCGGACCTGATGCCGAAAATCACGGCCATGGGTTGTTCGCTGACCGCACTTGTTGGCGCCTATACCGCAATCGCCAAAGATCAGGCATTTGAAGCCACCATCGCGGCCCTGACCAATTTTGCCGTTGCGGGAAGCATCGCGGCAAAATCAGCCAACGGTCCGGCATCCTTCATGACGGCCTTTGTTGACGGGCTGCATAATCTTGATGCTGCAACCTTTGCCGGCACTGCGCGTATCGAGGTCCTATGACATCCTTTGATCTGTCCCTTTATCTGGTGCTTGATCCCGAGCTGTGCCGAACCCATTCGATGGTCGAAACCACCCTGGCAGCGATTGCTGGCGGTGCAACCATCGTCCAGTTGCGCGACAAAAGAGCCGGTACCGAAGGTCTGATACGCATCGGGCGCGAACTGATGGATGCGATGCGCGGTACCGGTGTACCGCTGATTGTAAATGACGATATCGACGCCGCAATCGCCATTGGTGCTGATGGATTGCATGTCGGTCAGGATGACCTGCCGACAAAAACGGCGCGCGACCGGCTTGGCCCGGACAAGATCATTGGCCTGTCGATCGAAGACGAAACTGTCGCCAGCAAGGTTGATCGGTCGATTGTCGATTATGTCGGCATTGGACCGGTCTTTGCCACACCGACCAAACCCGATCACAAACCGGCCATCGGGTTTGATGGCCTTGCCAGTCTGGTTCGGATCGCCGGTTTGCCATCCGTTGCGATCGGCGGATTGAAACGCGATCACGTCGAGCCGGTATTTGAAGCCGGTGCGAACGGCATTGCGGTTGTATCGGCAATTTGCGGCCAACCCGACCCCGAAAGCGCTACCCGCAAGATTTCTGATGCCATCAAAGCCCGGAAATAACCGGTTAATCAGATACCTGACCCGAAATTCATCGTCAAAATCCCCCGCCCGAACTTCCGGTCTGGCGGGGGTTTTGATGGCAGTGACGCATGGCTGTCCCCCGCCCCGCGCAGCAAACCGCACGGAAATGCCGCAATTGCGCCGCTAATTCTCCGGCTTCGGGGTGCATCTTGTTTCCATGAGATCGATGCACACAAGCGCGAGGGATATCATGTTGAAATCTATGCGCAGCAAACCGGTCGCCATCGCCCTGATCTGTATCCTGACCGGAACGACCGCGGCTGTGGCAGCCATCCGGATTGCCCCGAAACCGACGACCGACAGTGTTACTATCAGCTCTGAAAAGCCGGCTGGTGAAGTCATTCTGACGCATCAGGACGGTACCATTGCGCTTGATCGTGACTGTCATACCTTCCCGTGCAAACTGGATATTTCGTCCCTGCCAAAGGGCGAATATGACGTCATGATCCGCAACGGGACGGATATCGAACATCGCACCGGCCTGTATAAGGAATAACCGGGGACACCGATTTTTTTGGCGAGTCCCCGGAACGTTTTCCCGGCCGGGATGTTCAGTGAACAGGGCCAGGCAATATCATATTGCCAAACGGCGCATTGCATAAAATGCCAGCCGACCTAGATTATGGCCCAGAGGCACCCCTCCCTGCCCGGTGAAGTGGCCCTGCAACAAAGGTTTCCAACAGGTTGCACGGGATTTTCACTTTCACCAAAGGTGGAAAAAGGGATATGTTGCGTTACCGCACAGACCAATAATGAAAGTCGAGGAACTGTATCATGGCATTTGAACTCCCAGCACTTCCGTATGCATATGACGCACTTGCGCCGGTCATGTCGGCTGAAACTCTTGAGTTTCACCATGACAAACACCACAACGCCTATGTTGTGAACGGCAACAAGCTGCTCGAAGGTTCGGGCCTTGAAGGCAAGTCGCTTGAAGAAATCGTTGTTGCATCTTACGGCGACGCATCCAAAGCCGGCCTGTTCAACAACGCTGCCCAGCACTGGAACCACATCGAGTTCTGGCAAATGATGAAAGGCAACGGCGGCGGTGCCATTCCGGGTGAACTGGAAAAGAAAATCGTCGAAGATTTCGGCTCTGTTGATGCCTTCAAAGAAGCCTTCATTCAGGCTGGCGTTACCCAGTTCGGTTCGGGCTGGTGCTGGCTGGCACTCGACAAATCCGGCAAACTGGTTGTCACCAAGACCCCGAACGCGGAAAACCCGCTTGTTCACGGTCAGACCCCGCTGCTCGGTTGCGATGTTTGGGAACACTCCTACTACATCGATTACCGCAACGCGCGCCCGGACTATGTCAAAGCCTTCCTCGACAGCCTGGTTAACTGGGAATATGTCGCAGAGCGCTTCTCCAAAGCTGGCTAATCAGCCCGGCTTTGAGACAAGATTAAAGAAAGCGGTCCCTTCGGGGACCGCTTTCTTTTTAAAACTCGTCAGGCCAGCGTCGTGCGGCATGCAATACCGCAATGATGGTCACCGTATCTTCTTGAAGGCCATAGGCAACAAGATAGGGCGTGCCATTCACAATCATTTCGCGTGTTTGTTCCACCCGCCCGGTGCGACCGATAAAGGGATGGCTGGCAAGCTGGGAAACAGAACCTGATATCAGCTGATAGGTTCTAAGGGCTGCTGTTGGATTGCGATCCTCTATGTAATCAAGGATATCGCGCAGGTCATCGATAGCCCGACTGTCCCAGCGAATACGCATCAGGAGTGCTTGTCTGCAAAACGTTGCTCAAACGTGGCAAGCACATCTTCATGATCAATCAGTGTTGCACGACCCTCGGCAATGCTGCGCGCGCGGTCCGCAATAAGGTTCACTTGCCATTCCTGATGATCAGCATACTGGCGAAGGGCATCATTGATGATGCTTGAACGTGTCTGCCCGAAGGCTTCCGCAAGTTTATCAAGCCGCTTGCGCAGATCTGCATCAACACGCACCGCCATTGTATCTTTGCTCATGACCGACCTTATGATTGCGATGTAATACAACGTATTCTATCGCAATCAGAGACAAAGAAAAACCCCGCCGGCGAACCGACGGGGTTTGGATCGAACCTGATCGGGCGAGTGATCAGATGTCGAATTTGATACCCTGAGCCAGCGGCAGCTCGCGGGAATAGTTGATGGTGTTGGTTGCACGGCGCATATAGGCCTTCCAGGCGTCCGAACCGGATTCACGACCGCCGCCGGTTTCCTTCTCGCCACCGAACGCACCGCCGATTTCTGCACCCGACGGGCCGATATTGACGTTGGCAATACCGCAATCGGAACCAACAGCCGACAGGAACAGTTCGGTTTCGCGCACATCGGTCGAGAAGATGCACGAAGACAACCCTTGCGGCACGCCGTTCTGAAGCGCGATGGCTTCTTCAAGGGTTTCATAGGTCATGACATACAGGATCGGCGCGAAGGTTTCGTTGCGCACGGTATCGGTCTGACCCGGCATTTCAACGACCGACGGGGTGACATAGAAGGCGTTCGGATATTCGGATTCCAGCACACGTTCGCCACCATGAACAACGCCGCCATCCTTTTTGGCATTGGCAAGGGCGGTCTGCATGTTGTTGAAGCTGTCTTCATCGATCAGCGGACCAACAAGGGTGCCATCGGCAAGCGGATCACCAATTTTGACCGACTTGTAAGCGGCTATGATTTTCGGAAGCAACTGATCCTTGACGTCTTTATGGACGATCAGGCGACGAAGCGAGGTACAACGCTGACCACAGGTGCCAACAGCCGAGAACACAACCGCGCGAACGGTCATATCAAGATCGGCCGACGGGGTCACGATCATGGCGTTGTTGCCGCCAAGTTCCAGAATGGTACGCCCGAAACGTTCGGCAACACGCGGGGCAACTTCGCGGCCCATACGGGTCGAACCGGTTGCCGAAACCAGAGCCACGTCATGGCTGTCGGTCATGGCTTCGCCGATTTTGCGATCGCCGATCACGACCTGATGCAGGCCTTCGGGTGCATCACCGAATTTCGCCAGTGCCTTTTCAAAGATTTTCTGGCAGGCAAGGGCGGTCAGCGGGGTCTTTTCCGACGGTTTCCAGATCACGGAGTTACCGCACACAAGCGCAAGCGCGGTGTTCCAGGACCAGACAGCAACCGGGAAGTTAAACGCAGAGATCACGCCAACAACGCCCAGCGGATGCCAGGTTTCCATCATTTTGTGGCCCGGGCGTTCGGATGCGATGGTCAGACCGTAAAGCTGACGCGACAGACCGACTGCGAAGTCGCAGATATCGATCATTTCCTGAACTTCACCAAGACCTTCCTGATAGATTTTGCCGCATTCAAGCGACACCAGACGGCCCAGCGGTTCTTTTGCTGCGCGCAATTCTTCGCCCAGAAGACGGGCCAGTTCACCGCGACGCGGACCCGGAACCTGACGCCATTCACCGAATGCCTTTTTGGCATTGCCGATGATGTCGGTCATTGCCGCCGGATCGGTTTCGGCAACAGATGCGATTTCCGAACCGTCAACCGGGGTCTGGACCTTAAGCGTGCCATTGGCGATCTCGGCGTCAGACAGACCAAGCTCGGTCAGGATGGATTTGAAACTCACAGTAAAACTCCCTTCTTTTTAAACTTTCCGGTGATCCCACCGGCATTTCCCGTGATACCTATTGCGTTACCTGCGCCACTTTGGGCAGAAGTCTGGCGATGATGGCAAAGGCCTCATCAACCTGATCAAACGGAATGGTCAAAGGTGCCAGCAGGCGCACCACATTGGCGTGTTCACCACTTGGCATTAACAATAGCCCGCTTTCACGGGCCAGTTGCAACAAGCTTTGCAGACGTTTGGGTGACGGTTTGCCGTCATCTGCAATCACCTCGAACGCGCGCATGGCGCCAATTCCGCGCATATTGCCGATCACATGCCCGCCGGGCAGATCACGC
This sequence comes from Thalassospira sp. MIT121401, assembly GCF_047125595.1. Taxonomy (NCBI): domain Bacteria; kingdom Pseudomonadati; phylum Pseudomonadota; class Alphaproteobacteria; order Rhodospirillales; family Thalassospiraceae; genus Thalassospira; species Thalassospira sp. MIT121401. The sequence continues at coordinate 594,978 of NZ_CP138926.1, read as the reverse complement.
AACCATGCGATATGGGTCGCATATTTCTCGCCAAGCTGCTTGGCACGACCAAGAATGTTGTCTTTTTCCAGAACCTCGAACACACCTTTTGCCGCCGCACAGGCAACCGGATTACCCGAATAGGTTCCGCCAAGGCCACCGGGTGCCAGCGCGCTCATCACGTCCTCTGCCCCGGTGATCGCGGCCAGCGGGAAACCACCGCCGATCCCCTTGCCCATGACAAGGATATCAGGTGCAACACCGGCATGTTCGATGGCAAACATCTTGCCCGTACGGGCAAAGCCCGACTGGATTTCATCGGCAATCAGAACCATGCCGTTTTCATCACAAAGGCGGCGCAATGCGACAAGGAATTCACCGTCACAGGCACGAAAACCGCCCTCGCCCTGAACCGGTTCGATCACGATGGCGCCAACCGATTTCGGATCGGCAGATACCGAAAACAGCTTGGCAATAGCCGCCATTGCATCCTCAACCGATATACCTGTTTCCGGGCAAGGATATGGCAGATGCCAGACCGGCCCCGGAAGCGGCCCAAGACCGGTTTTATAGGGCTTGGTTTTCCCGGTCAGTGCCAGGGTCGCAAGCGTTCTGCCATGAAAGGCCCCTTCGAATGCAATCACCCCGGTCCGGCCGGTAAAGGCGCGGGCCAGTTTCAGGGCGTTTTCCATTGCCTCGGCCCCGGAATTGGTCAGCATCGATTTTGCCGGACCTTCAATCGGGCAGTTCGCCGCCAGCCAGTCGGTCACCGCGACATAGGGTTCATGGGGCAGCGCGTTAAAACAGCTGTGGGTAAAACGGTCACACTGGGCAATCACACGGTCCATCACAACCGGGTTGCGATGGCCGACAGTCAAAACACCGATCCCGCCAACGAAATCGATATAGCGATTGCCATCACTGTCCCAGGCTTCGGCATTCAGTGCCCGATCAAGATAGACCGGGTGCACATTGCGCACCCCGCTTGAAACCGAGACGGCCTGACGGTCACGAATGGAAGCGCCAAGCGTTTCAGCAGTTTTGTTGGCATCATCACGGGGCATTGGGGCCTGCTCCGACAATTGGTTTAACATGTTGATTTCGCATTATCGTTACGAAATCGAATTAAATAACATTCAGCTCGAAAACCGGGGCGTTATCGCGGATGCGCTCATACCCGAATACCGACAGATCAAGGGTCTGATAACTGCCCGTGGTGACAAGTTCGGCAATCCCGCGACCAACGGCGGGGCTTTGCTGCAACCCGTGGCCCGAGAACCCGTTGGCAAAGACGAAGTTCTTCACATCGGTATGACGCCCCAAAATCGCGTTTTGATCGAGCAGATTATAGGAATAGTGACCAGCCCAGGCATTGACGACCTTGATCGCCTCAAACCGTTTGCAGCGCTCATACAGGCCCGGCCAGATGATGTCGTCAAACAGGCTGTGATCAACTTCGAAATCCCAGCATTCCGGGTCACGATCCTTGGGCGGGGCGATCCCGGTGATGAAGAATTCACCTTCGGGACGGACATAAAGCCCGCTTGGATCAATCAGCATCGGACAGGACGCACTGATGTCTTCGGCATCCCGGCAATTGAAGACAAAGATGCAGCGTTTGCGCGGCTCGACCGGGATTTCAAGTCCCGCCATTGCGGCAACTTTCGAACAACCGGTTCCCGCCGCATTGATCAGGGTTCCACAGCCAAACCTGCGCCCGTCTTTCAGGACAACCCCGGTAATCTGATCGCCTTGACGGGTAAGTTCGACAACTTCGCCGTCGATATATTCTGCACCGCGCCGGCGGGCCTGTTTGCGGAATGACTGCATCAGGCAATAGGCATCAAACCAGCCTTCACCCGTTCGGCCCCAGCACCCCGCAGACAGATCGGATGTATTCATCCACGGATATTTGGCGGCCAGTTCATCGGGCTCCATCCAGACGATTTCCGCACCGAATTCGATCTGGGTCGCGTGGTTCTGTTTCAGGATATCGCGCCCCTGATCCGTTGCCAGAATCAGATAACCCTTTTCATGCAGGGCAATGTCGACATCCGGATCAAGGTCACGTTTCAGATTGCGCAGGAAATCGATGCCATAGGCCGACATTTCGATATTCACCGGGGTCGAGAATTGCTGACGGATCGATGCCGCCGAAAGGGCGGTTGAGCAGAATTCGTAATTGGGATCTTTTTCTATCACCAGAACCCGGCCCGTGAAATCATCACGACCGGTCAAATGCCACGCGATGGAGCTGCCAATAACCGCCCCACCGACAATGATCACATCATAATTTGCGTCAACAGAACCCATTCTTGCCTTCTACCCGATAAATTGTTGAAGCCCTGGCCAATGGCCGAACGCCTTCTTCCCGGACATTTTTGTTTTTATGCGCTGGATGCCATCCATATCCAAAACGGGGGAGACATCCTTCCGAAACATTACAAACTGACGGCAATCCAGCGCGATGGCTCTTGGCCTGAACGCTTCATATGGTGGCGCAAGGAGGCTTGGAACCGTTTAAAACGTTACGCCTTGGCTGCACAGCAAACAAACGATATATTCGCACCACATCATTCCATTTTGTTATGAACTGGATTCTTTATGCGTCGCGTCCTGCCATCGCTGACTGCCCTGCAATTCTTTGAAAGTTCGGCCCGCCATCTGTCCTTTACCCGGGCTGCCGAGGAACTGAACGTCACGCAAAGCGCAATCAGCCGCCAGATCCGTGCGCTTGAGGAATATCTGGGTCGTGATCTGTTTCGCCGGGTAAAAAAACGCCTGAAACTGACTGCTGCGGGCGAAGCCTATGCCGCACAGGTTCGCGATCTTCTGGACCGGGCAGAAGCCGCCACCCTTCAGGTCATGGCTTATTCCGATGCCGGCGGGATGCTGAATGTCGGGACTTTACCGACATTTGGTGCGCGCTGGCTTGTCCCGCGCCTTGGGGATTTCAAGGCAACCTGGCCTGATATCCAGCTTAATCTGATCACCCAGACGCGCGAGTTCAATTTCGACCGCGAAGGCATCGATATTGCCATCCATTTCGGGGATGACAATCTGCCCGGCTGTGTATCCCATCGCCTGATGGGTGAAACGCTTATTGCAGTTTGCGCCCCCAAACTGCTTAAGGAAAATGACGATCTGCCGATTGCGCGCGAACGGGTGCGCAACTGCACGTTGTTGCAACATTCCACCCGCCCGCGCGCCTGGCAGGACTGGTTGGCCGCAACCGGGGTGGCGGTGGTCGATGAATTGGCCGGGCCACGGTTTGAGCATTTCCACATGGTCATCCAGGCTGCGGTCGCCGGACTGGGTCTGGCATTATTGCCGGAATTTCTGGTGCGCGAAGAACTCGAAAGCGGTCGTCTGGTTGCGCCCTTTGATGTCTCGACCCCCAATCAGCACGCCTATTACGTTGTCTATCCCAAGGAAAAGGAAAACAACTTTGCGGTGCGGGCTTTTCGGGACTGGTTGATCGCGACCTGCAAAACCGAACAGGAAGCCCGCCCGGGCTGATCCCACCCGAACAAAACCCAGATACTATTCTTGTGGACAGAAAATTGATTGCCGATTGAACCAGCGATCCCTAAAGTTTCCGCATCCGGGGTCGGGGCCGCATTTTTGCGCGCAATCCCCATATAGAAAAATGCTTTCAAAAGCATATTCGGGAGCAGTCCGGCAAGCTGGCCGGGGGTGGGAGAAGGGAATTCAATCCGTGTCGTTACTTGAAGACCGCCTGGAACGCTACGACGTCTTGCCAGCCACATTTGGCATTTTGCGCAAGGCATCCAAGGACATTCACGATGGGGCGGCCAAACGCGCCAGGACATTTTACAAGATCATCGCCCAAAAAGCCGGTCCTGATCAGCCCTCCCTTTCCGATAGCGTGACAGCACAGCTGACCGACGCCCTTCAATCCCACTGGCAAAAGCTGTTTGATGGCAAGATTGATGATGATTTTGTGCGGCAATCCATTGCCATCGGGAAATGCCACGAAGAATACGGCATCACCCCCAAACTTTATATTTCCGCTTATAACGCGGTTACCGATGCGCTGATCGAAACCATTATTGTCAAATTCCGCTGGCGTGCGGGCGAAGCCGGGAAAATCGTCACGGCCCTGACATCAGTCATGCTGCTTGATATCGAATTGACCCTGACGGCCTATTGCGATGCCAGTGCTGAAAACCGGCATAAGGCATCGGAAAACGCCTTTGCCGATCAACAGCTTGACCGCACGATGGATTTGTCAGTCGCGATCAATGAAAGTGCAATTTCAAATGCACGGATGATGAACGTGATCAGCGATGTCGACCGGCAAGCCCAGTCGATTTCAGCAGCGGTCGATCAGATGGTATCGGGCATCAGTCACATTGCGGAAAACGGTCGGGTTGCTGCCGACAATGCCGAAGACGCCATCAATGTCACCCGCAACGGTCAGGAAACCGTCAATGGCGCAGTTGACAGCATGAATGCCATTGCCAACGCGGTTCAGGATGCGTCGCGCCGGGTCGATATTCTGGCCGATGCGTCGGCAAAGATCGGGGAAATTGTCCAGTCGATCGAAGCCATTGCATCGGAAACCAATCTTTTGGCGCTTAATGCCACGATTGAAGCCGCCCGTGCTGGCGAAGCCGGCAAGGGATTTGCCGTTGTCGCCAACGAGGTCAAGGCACTGAGCCAGCAAACCGCACGTGCGACCGAGGAAATCCGCACCCGTATCACCAACCTTCAGGACGAAACGCGCGGCATTGTCGATGCGATGAATCTCGGGACCGAAGCAGTATCGCGCGGGCAGGAAGTCATGGGTGAGGTCGCCCATGACATCAGTGAAATTGGCAACAAAATGGAAGACACCACCCAACGCATTGCCGACATTTCCAACATTCTTGATGAACAAAACCGCGCCACCGATGCCGTACGCACCGGCATCAGTGGCATTGCCAACCAGACCGGCGGACAGGTTACGGCCATCAAATCGGCAATCGCAACCGTTGGGGAAGTCGAACAACTGATCGAACAACAGGTTTCCGAACTTGTGCGGTATGACATTCCCAACCGCACCATCCGAAGTGCCCGGGCCGAGCACGCCGTCTATTTCAAGGCCGTCGCCGAAGTTCTGGCCGGGCTTGCCGATCCTGCCAATGTTGAAATCGGTGCCGCCACCAGTTGCCGGTTTGGCAAATGGTATGACAGCGACGCCAGCAAACCCTTCCGGGACCTGCCCGGATTTGCCGCCGTGCGCCAACCCCATGAAAATCAGCACAAAGCCGGGCATGACGCAATTGCGGCCTATGCCAATAATGACATTCCGGCTGCCGAAGCGGCCTTTGCCAGGATGGAGGCCGCAACGACCGATGTGCTTGCAGCCCTTAAGCAACTTGCTGATGAAGCATCGCAAACAGTTTCAAAAAGCAGCACCTGACGAAAAAACCGGTCAACCGGGCTGACTGACCAGAACGCTACCCCCTTCGGGATCAGGGATCGCGCGGATCGGGCTTTTAAACACGGCCGACAACAAATCCGGGCGCATGACATCGTCAACCGCACCCTTTGCAACCATTTCCCCGTTTTGCAAAACAACAACCCGGTCGGCATAGGCCGTGACCTGATTGAAATCATGCAAGATCATCAGAACACCAACCTTGTTTTGATGGGCTTCGCGCCGGGCAACGCCAAGCAACGCGTGCTGATGGGAAACATCCAGACCCGATGTCGGCTCATCAAGCAACAAAAACCGGTCACGATCCTCATCACCGGTTTTGGGAACCATATTGCGTTCCGGCCCATCCATTCCCCAGACCTGAACCAAGGCACGGGCCAGATGCACACGCTGTTTTTCCCCGCCCGACAAGGCCGGATAGGCACGGTCAGCAAGGTGATCGATATCGGCAAGCCTGATCGCATGACGGACCAGCTTCTGGTCAAGTTGCCTGGTTGATATCTTGCGAAATGGTGCACGACCCAGCGCAACCACATCGCGCACCGCAAACGGAAAGGTCATCGAGGCGGCCTGTGGCATCACAGCGCGCGACTGGGCCAGCGCCAATGCAGTGGTTGCCGTGATGTCCTGACCACTTTGCCGTATGGACCCCTTGGTTGCCCGATATTCACCGGCCAATACCCGAAGCAGGGTCGATTTGCCCGCTCCGTTTGGCCCCAACACGGCCAGTACCTCGCCCGGTGTGACTTCAAGCGAAATATCACGCAGCAAATAACGGCCACGCGCCACAAAGCTAACGTCTTGTGCCACCAAACTCATAGGCGACGCCTTTTCTTTTCACGCATCAGCAATCCAAGGAAAAACGGCCCGCCGACAATCCCGGTCACAAGACCGATCGGCAGTTCCGCCGGAAGAACAATGATCCGTGCAACCGCATCAGCCCCGGTCAGCATGATCGCCCCGCAAATTGCCGATGCCGGCAGGACATAACGGTTATCAGGCCCGGTAACCAGCCGCACCAGATGCGGCGCCACCAGCCCGACAAATCCGATAATGCCCGAAACAGCCACGGCTGCACCGACCACAAGGGCCGTTACCACCGTCGCCCGGCGTTTAAGGTGTTCGACCTCGACCCCAAGATGACGTGCTTCGGCCTCGCCCAGCAAAAACAGATTGAGCGGCGTGCCAAGCGTCATCAGATAGGCAATGCCCAGTGCCATGATGAACAGTGCTGGTGTATCGGTCGGACCGTTCCCGGCAAGTGCCCCCATCTGCCAGAAGGTCAGGCTGCGTAACTGGGCGTCATCGGCCATATAGGTAAAGACACCGACACCCGCAAAGGCCATCGCATTGATGGCAACCCCGATCAGCAACATGATTGCGGCATCTGTCTGGCCATCCTGACGTGACAGAATTCGGATGAAGGCGGTTGCGATCACCGCCCCGCCAAAGGCCGCGACCGGAACACCATAAGGCCCGACAACCGGATAATAACTGCCCAGAATGATATGGCCGGTCACGATCATTGCAACCGCCCCCAGGGCCGCACTGGCAGATACCCCGATGATGCCCGGATCCGCGATCGGATTGCGAAACAGACTTTGCATCACCGCCCCGGCAAGACCAAGTCCCGCACCAATCACAATCGCGCGCGCAATCCGGGGCAACCGCAAGGTATCAAGTACACGCGCATCAAATGCATCAATGCCGACACCTGCGACACCAATCCGGTGCGCGATATGTGCAACCACATCACCAAGTTCGATGCGTGCCCCGCCGGTGCCCAGCGAAATGACCACCAGGACCAGCAGCGCAACCATCAAAAGAACAAGAACCATCACCGGCCGATTGATTTGCCAGTATTGCCGAAGCGATGTTTCCACCTGCTTCACAGACTTCATTGACCGTGTTCTTGTTGATGAAGGGATTTCGCCACATCACGGATTTCTGACGCCGATTGCGGTCCGAAACCAAGAATGGTCGAAGACGAAACCGTCAAAACCTTGCCATTGGCAACCGCCTTGTTCAGACCAAGAACCGGGTCGGTTTTCAAACCCTCCAGGCCACCGAAATGATCAACCGTCGACTGCGGCACCAGCACATAATCAGACTGATCGGCAGCAATGATTTCCGGTGAAACCGGCTTGAACCCGTCAAAGCTTGCCATCGGATTGGTCCCGCCAATCAGATCGATGATTTCTGAAGCCGTCGTGTGGCTTCCTGCCGAAAGCGGTTTGCCATGACCAACCGCCATCAGAAAGATGATGCTTGGGCGTCCGGCTTCATCGCGTGCAGCAAGACCTGAAATATCGTTACGGACTTTCTGGATCAGTGACTTCGCATCTTCATCGCGCCCAAGAGCCTTGCCCGCAACCGCGATTGCATCTGGCAGGTTCTTGATCTCGTCCAAAGACGGCAATTTGACAACCGGTATCCCCAGATTGCCAAGTTCCTGCAACACGTTTTCGGGTCCGGATTTTTCAACAGCAACAACAAGGTCGGGCTTCAGGCTGATGATCCCTTCTGATGCCAGTTGCCGCATATAGCCAACCTTGGGCAAGGTCGGTACGGGATCGGGTCGGGTACTGGTGGTGTCGATTGCAACCACGCTGTCCCCGGCACCAAGTGCAAAGACGATTTCAGTTGCCGGTGCACCGACAGTAATGACACGCGCCGGACGCTCGTCGGCATGGCTTGGCACAGCAAGACCGGCACCGGCCGTCAGGACAATCAGGAATGCGATAAAACGACGCATCAGTTACTCCGCAACAGCTTGTTTAGCGGCATCAAATCGCGGAAGTCCTTCCGCCAGTTTCTGCCAGGCAGGATTTTCGGGTTCTTTTGGTGCGCGTTCACCACAGAAGATCGCGAAGTTGTTAAGGTCCGCGTCATACAATTCAACAGTGGTCACCACACCTTCGCGGATCGGTTTGCGCACGATCCAGGCTTCGGCGATCATATCCATGCGCAGATGCAGGGTGAAACGCGGGTCCATGACATTGATCCAGTCCCCCATTTCACGGATGGTGTTCACGGGGCCGGTGTGAATCTGGATCGCACCGGCATTGCCGACAAACACCATGATCGGCAAACCGCTTTCGGATGCCGATTCCAGCATGGTTTTAAGGGAATCGTTGGTCAGTCGTTCGGCAAACTCGGTGCCGACAAGACGCATGCCCTGCTGACGCCCGACATTGAAATCCTTAAGCAGACCGTGGAACTGATGCACATCGGTCATTTTGCGCCAGTGGGCGCGCAGGTTCTCGACATCGACATCTTCATCCTTGCGGGTCACGGCCTTGGGCAATGGCGGCAGGGTCTCGATACCCGATTGCTGATTCCCGGCACGGAATTCCGCAATCAGCGCCTCGTAACCCGCTGCGTTTGAGTTGTCGGTCAGGAAAATCTTGTGGATCGCTTTGCCTTCATGATCGAAGAACTGCAAGCTGCGGCGACGCCCTGCGCGCGGACTGTTGGTTTCAACCGCAAATCCGTGCCCCCAGCGCCCCAAAAACAGGCGAAGGTCCACATCCCCGTTCAGGACAAGGCCCATTTCGCCATTGATGCTGACCTTGCCAAAGGTTCCGATCTTTTCATGAACAACACTGGGATTGCGGGTCAGGATCTTGACCTCGCCCAGTTCTTCAAGGCGCTTGATCAGATCCCCCCAATCAGCATCCAGACGCACGACATTGTTGCCAATACCCGCTGCAACCAGCTCACCTTCGGTCAGGCCAAGCTCGGCTGCGATATCCACCGCATAGCCCTTTGCCTCCCCGGCAGAAAAGGCCGACCAGGCTTCAAGCGGTGTTTTGAAATTGTTTTCACTCATGGCGTTTAAATACCTCCTCAAAGATCAGACGATGCAAAAGCTGCATCGTCTGATCCCGTGACATCAGAATTTCATGCTTGCAGAAATTTTCAGATTGCGGCCCGGCTCATACAGGCCCTGATCAGCTGTCTGATAATTGTGATCAAGAATGTTATCGATCCCGGCATTGACGGTCAGGCCGGGCACTGTTTCATGCGCATCCCAGCTGACAAAAACGTCAAAGGTTGCATATCCCGGAACCTCGCTGCCCGATGCGATCCGGGTCAACCGATCAACCAGATTGGCCCGTCCACCAAGCTCGACACCGTGATCCTGGAAACGGTAGCCGCCTGACAAGGCAACCTTGTCAGCGGGAATGTCGGAAAGATTTGCACCCGTGCGGGTATTTTCCCCGCGAATGCGCGATGCAGCCAATCCGCCAAAGATCACACCGGTATCGTAAGTCAGCTCTGCTTCGAAACCTTGAATCTCGGCTTCGGGAACGTTGACGCTTTTGGTTTCCGAACTGCCAAACGTCGCACCTTGCTGTTCGATATAGTCTTCGATTTCGTTGTGGAAATAGGCGACCTTGGCGCGGAACGCATCACCATGCGTCAACAGATTGTCGGTTTTGAAGTTCGTCCCGAATTCCCACGTTTTGGCCTTTTCAGCTTCGAGATCGGGGTTGGCGACAAAGTTGTTCCCCGGGAAGTGATAGCCGCTTGCATACATTTCAGTCATTGCCGGCGCACGGAACGCCTCGGCATAACTGACATATGGCTGCATCCAGGATGTCAGGCGATAACTTGCCGAAAAGCGCGGTGAAATGGCGCTGTCTTCGCGGGCACGCTGCCCGTCCGCTGAAAGATCATAGGAGTCAAAACGAACCCCGGCGGTCACGTCAAGCGCATCGGTCAGCGCCAATGCATTATCGACATAGACGCCATAAATGGTCATTTCGGCATCCGGAAACAGGTTGGAAACGGCGACACCGTTACGGCGGCCTTCCTGGGAATCCTGATAGATTTCACCACCGACAGTCACCGCCAGATCGCGTCCCGCCAGATCAAAGCGCGATGTGTTGCTGCCATCCAGACCAATGGTATCAAGGGTGCGTTCATCGTGACGACCGTCACTGACCCGTTTTTCATCCAGGTCCGTACGCATGCCATAGGCATTCACATTGGCATCAATCCAGTCATTTGCGGAGTCATGGTAACGATAGCCAAGCACCATTGATGTTTCTTCGCTTTCGCGATTCACAAGATAGTTGCTGGTACTCAGTGCAGCACCGCTATCGGGTGCCGACGGCAGGCGATGGTCATCGTTATAACGCTGCACGGTCAGGGTCAGCCGGCTGGCATCATTGATGTCGATACCACCTTTGAGCATCCCGTTGATGTAGTCATCATCGGTGTAGGGTTGCTTGTCGCCATCACCAGATTCAAAATTGCCCGTACTTTCGCGGGTCACGCTGACAAGAAGATCGGTGTTATCGGTCGGGCGGCCATACGCCATGCCATTGGTCGTCAGGCCGTGATCAACCGATGCGTAGCCAACCTTTACCCGCGCACCCAATGTCTGACCGGGATCAAGAAGATCGTTGGCATCTTTGGTGGTCAGAGCGATCACACCCCCCAGTGCCCCGGTGCCCTGCATGGTCGATGCCGCACCGCGATACACCTCGACCGATTTCAGAACTTCCGGATCAAAGAAGAACCGCCCCTTGTGACCGACACTCATATTGGCGCGTGCACCATCCACGCGCACAACAACCCGGTCACCGGTCAATCCGCGAATGATCGGTTCCTGTACGGTGCTGCGCGGACCACCATGAATTTCAACCCCCGGCATTCCGCGCAAAATATCGGAAAGATCAGATGCCTGACGGCGTTCAAGTTCTTCTTCATCAACCACAGAAATGGATGCCGGGGCATCAATAACCGACGTTTCCAGTTTGTTGGCGGTAATCGTGATGGCATCAAGTGCGACGACGGCAACTGTTCCGGTTTGCGCGGAAGTTTCCGCTGTCGTTTCGGTTTCGGTCGGCTGGCCGGTTGTGGGCGATGCCGCGTCCTGGGCCTGGGCCGCTGTTGCAAGCGCAAATGTGGATACTGTCGCCATAAGCAGGCGCGCAGAATTGCTAAGAGCCATGATCTTCCCCTAAGGCAGCTTTTTCCGATTTCGGCTGGCTGGCTGGCTTGTGCAGGGCACTGGCGCGCTGGCTGGCAAATCTGGTGATTTGATTGTCGGGCGTCGGGCGACGCCTATTTCGTAAGAATAAGTTTGTTGTTTGACGTCATGCGCAGGCGGTATTCATCCCCCTGATGAAGAATGATGATCTCGCGATCCATTCCCATCAGATCTTCCACCTGGATCTGTCTTGCCTGACCGGTTTTTCCCGGCTTTTCTGATTTGGCTGCGATGTCAGGCATCGCAAACTCCTTGTCCAAATGACACCTTAATTGATAATGATTTGCATTCTTATAGAATTTTGCGAAAGCAAGTCAACTGCGCAATTGCGTCGAATTCGCAACTTACATCCCCAAAGCCGGCTCAATGTGAAAAAGGACACATTTCCACACAGGAAATGCAGCCTCATGATCGGGATCAGGACCTTTTTGGTCGTTTGATTTGCGCGCTCAGGCTTCGCCGATTTTGTCTGGTGACCCGGCACGCATCGATGCCACAAGCTGAATCGCCACGACAACAAACAGGAAATAAAGCGCGACCTGCCAATCCCCAAGCAGGTCGTGAAGGGCGCCAAACAATACCGGGCCAATCGCCGCAAACAGATATCCGACCGATTGCGCCATGCCCGACAAACGTGCCGATGTTTGCGGGTCCGCGCCGCGCATCCCCACCAGGGTGAGTGCAATACTGATCATGCTGCCCTGCCCCAGACCAAGACATACCGCCCATACATAGGGAAGTTCGGTTGTGGCAAAAACGAACCCGGGAATGGCGATGATCAAGGGGATATGCAACACCAGCATTGCCAGCTTCTTGTTGGCAATTTTCGAATAGATCAGCGGTGCGGCAAAGGCTGCGGGAATGCCAAATACGTTAAAGATCGACAAAAGTGTCGCGGCCTCGGCCTCGGTGATCCCGTGATCAATAAAGACCTTCGCAAGCCATGCGACCCCTGTATAAAACATCAGGGACTGACAACCAAAGAACAGGGCAAGCCACCAGGCTTCTACATTTTTCCAAAGCGATATTTTGGCCGTCAATGCCGGTGCAGCAGCCTTGTGCCGGTATCGCAGCATCGGCAACCAGCACACAAAGGCGATTGCCGCAAACACCGCCCAAACGCCAAGCGACCAGCGCCAATCCCCGCCTGCTGCATTGCGGATCGGAATAGAAATGAATGCAGCGACAGTGGCCCCGGTCGACATGGTAAAGGTATAAAGGGCTGTCACAAAAGCCACATGGGTCGGAAAGCTTCGCCGCACCAGTGACGGGGTAAGAACATTCATCACCGCGATCGCCGCACCCAGAATGATGGTCCCGATCACCATGATGTCATAGGCCCCGCTGGCCCGAAGACCCTGTCCCACCGCAATGAACAGCAACATGGTCATCAAGGTTGCCTCAAGACCGAATTTCTGGCCCAGACGCGGCGCAAAGATCGACAAGACGCCGAAGCTCAGAACCGGCAATGTGGTCAACAGGCCAAGCTCCGTTCCCGAAAGAGACAAATCGGTGCCGATAATTTCGGCGAGCGGGCCAAGCCCGACGATGCTTCCACGCATATTGGCCGCCAAAAGCAAGACAGCCAGCAAAAAGCCGATATGCGCACCAAGGCGGTTAAACCCGCGTCCCGCATCATGGGCTGGATCGCTGGTCGGGGCAGTTTTGTCAGTCATCGGAAAACTCCGTCTGGATCACACACGATCCGCGTTACGTCGTGATGGTGGCACGATCTGATCATCTTGATTACAGGTCGACAGAACCCGTTCTTTATCCAAATGCGGTAACACCCCACAAAACCCGAAGGGCGATCAGCACAAACAGAATGGCGATAATTCGTTCAATCCAGGCAGCATGATCGCGCAGCCATGGCAATACCGCACCATGGGACAAACCGATCGCCACCAGGCAATACCAGCCCGCATCAATTGCAGCTGCGGTAAATGCCAACAGGAACTTGCCGCTCCATTCGAATTCGGGGGATACAAACTGGCTAAACAAGGCCAGGAAAAACAGCGCGATCTTGGGGTTGAGAAACGCGATCATAAACCCGTCACGCGCGGCCTGCCCGATTGACCCGGAAAGCTTGGCTGTCCCGTCAACATTGAACTTTTCCCCAGATCCCGCCGCACGCCATGCCTTGATCGCAAGCCAGATCAGATAAAGCGCCCCCAGAATGCTGACTGCATTGTGAAATACCGGTACGGTCTGAAACAGGATGCCAAGCCCGGTCATGGTGATCACGGCATAAAAGCCGATACCAAGACCATGCGCAAATGCACAGGCGAAACCTGCCTGACGGGACTGCCCGACCGAATAGCGCAGAACAACAGCCAGACTCGGCCCCGGGGTCATCGCACCCAGAACACAAATGGTTGCCACAGACAACCAGGCGGCAAAACTCATGACGTTTCCTTTTGGTGGCGCGGGCTTGGGTCCCGCCTTGTTTGCCTGCAAAGCTATATACTTGGCAGAACCGTTTCAACGGAAATGAAGTGTCGCTATGATGCCCGACTGCGCCACCCTGCACATGACCGGGAATTCCCCGCAAAAGACGGTTTCAAACGATGTTTCTGCTGCTTAAAAACGCCAATCTGTTCGCCCCTGCCGCACTCGGGATCAATGACATCCTGATCTGTGGTGAAAAGATTATCGCCATTGCCCCTGATCTTGTGGTCTCGGTTCCGGCCGAAATCAGGACGATTGACCTTCGGGGAAAAACGACAGTACCGGGCTTCATTGACGGTCATGCACATCTGATTGGCGGTGGCGGTGAAGGCGGATTTGCCACCCGCACCCCCGAAGTGGCGATTGGCGACTTGATCGAAGCCGGTATCACATCAATTTGCGGGCTGCTGGGCACCGATGCCGCAACCCGCCATATCGCGTCCCTTTATGCCAAAACCAAAGCCCTGCGCACCGAAGGCCTTTCGGCCTGGTTCTTTACCGGCGGGTATCGTGTTCCATCGCCAACGCTGACCGGAAATATCGGCGATGACGTCACATTCCTTGATGCCTGTATCGGCCTTAAGACCGCAATTTCGGACCATCGCAGCAGTCAAAGCACCGTTGACGAACTGGCCCGCATCGCATCCCAATCACGTATTGGCGGCATGACATCGGGAAAATCCGGCGCCGTGGTCGTTCATCTTGGCGATGGCGACGGACACTTTGATCCATTGATCGGGGTGATTGAAAATACTGAAATCCCGATTGGCCAGTTCATTCCAACCCACGTAAACCGCAAACGCGCCCTGCTCGATGCCGCAAAGGATTGGGCCAAACGTGGTGGCAATATCGATTTCACAACCGGGATTGATGCCGAAAGCGATCCGGCCGGGTCGGTCAAGACATCAGCCGGCATTGCAGAATGCCTGGCAGATGGCGTGCCACTTGATCGTATTTCCATGACCTCGGACGGAAACGGTTCTTTGCCTGAGTTCGACAAGAACGGCAAAATGATCGGACTTTCGGTGGCCGGATTTGACACTGTCGGGCGTGAATTTGCCGATCTTGTCGAATCCGAAAAGCTTGATATCCCCACCGCACTTGCGCCGATTACCTGCAATCCGGCAAGGATGCTGGGGCTTGACCGGTCAAAAGGGTACCTTGGGTGCGGGCATGATGCCGATATTCTGGTTCTTGATGACGCACTGGCACCTGAAACGGTTATTGCGCGCGGCAAAGTGGCAATGATCGGCAAGGAACGGCTGTTGCGTGGTACTTTTGAACGATAAGTGCCCGGCTTTTTTGAGAAAACCGACCATATAAGGCATCAAACCGCCGCGTTACCGGGGTTTGATGCCTTTTTATTGTCATATCTGCCCGAATTATCCCCCAATAAGGTCAAACCTCTCTCGCAATTGTCGATCACGATCCAGTCAGGAGACAGGCTTTCAAACGATCTGTTCCAATATGACGGAAAGGACACGGGAAATGCGACAGGCAGCCATCGTCTTGGCCGTTGCAAGCGCATTGGGGCTTTCAGCTTGTAGCGGATTGAATGACCGAAATCAGAAAATGCTAAGTGGTGCCGCCATCGGTGCCGGTGTTGGTGCAGTCGGCACCGTTATCACTGGTGGATGCGTCACCTGTGGTGCCGTGATCGGCGGTGCGGTAGGTACCGGTGTCGGTTACATCATGCATGAAAACGAACAGGCCCGGAAATGATCAGAAAATCCATCATGATCGCTGCGGCACTGGGCCTTGCGATACCGGTCGGTATTGCCGACATCGCCAGGGCTGATCCACCGCCATGGGCCCCGGCGCATGGTTATCGCGCCAAACACCATGATGGCCGTGGCGACAAACATCACCCCAAACAAAGACCCGATCAGGACATCTTTGTGTCCAATGGCAGCTATCTGCGCTGCAACCGCGACATGATCGGTGCGGTGATCGGAGCCGGGTCCGGTGCGGCGCTCGGCTCAACCATCGGCAAGGGTGACGGTCGTACTGCTGCGATGATTGGCGGGGCTATTCTGGGAATGCTCGGCGGCTATAATATTGGTCAGACCCTTGATCAAAGCGATGTGGCCTGTACCGGGTATACCTTGCAAACTGTGCCCGATGGGCGGCCGGTGCGGTGGCTTAATCCGGAGTCGGGGAACAGCTATAACGTTGTGCCGACAAGAAGCTGGCAAAACAGCGATGGCCGCTATTGCCGTGAATATACTGCAACCGCAGATATTGGCGGAACACCGCACGAAACCTATGGCACTGCATGCCGTCAGGCTGACGGATCCTGGCAAATTGTTTCCTGAATGTGCGGCGCATCCTTCTTCTAAAAACCTGATCACCAAACATGCAAAGACCCGGTATTTCCGGGTCTTTTTTTATATTCAGCCCTTGAAAATACGCATCTTAAAATCACTTGAAATCAATGCCTTATTCGGCGACGAAGTGTCCATATCGTAATTTGATTTACGTTAACGTCACTTTGTATTACAGTCTGATCACAATCATAAGAAAAATACGTCCAAATGAGGGAGGCGTTCGTGGATGACATCCTCGAAACCGTAAAACAAAAGCTGCCACAGCTTCGCGGACTTAATGCCGTTGTCGCATTTGATTGCGGGGATGACGGTCATATTGTTGTCGATGCCACCGGTGACGAGCCGGTCATCAGCGATGATGATCTTTCGGATGCGGATTGCATCTTGAAAATCAAAAAAGCCAACCTCGAAAAACTGATCGCCGGAAAACTTGACCCGATGCTTGCCTTCACGCTTGGCAAACTCAAAATCAAGGGATCCATGGGAATAGCGGCAAAATTGTCATCCATGCTGGATTGACGCGGCCGGATGATCCGTTCTGCGGGGGAAACATGCGCCAACACAACTGGAAGCGCACCGTATCGGGGTTGATAGCAGGCATACTCGCCCAATCCGCCATTGTTTCAATGGCATCAGCAGGCGAGACCCTTAATTTTCGCGTCCTCAAGGACGGCGAACCGATTGGTCACGAGACAGTCGAAATCACACCGACAGATACGGGACATACCGTCAGGATAGAAACCCTGACCGATGTCAGCGTGCTGTTCCTGAAGTTCCATTACGACCATCAGCGCACCGAGATTTGGCAAAACGACGCGCTGGCTTCGGTCGAAACCACCACCAATGATGACGGCACACACTATAGCTGGCAGGCAAGCTATGATGGTGATTGTTACCAGCTTGTCGGCAAGGGTGTCGGAAAACGCGACGCATGTGACGGTGCCTGGCCCCTAAGTTTGTGGTCCGAAGACGTCACAACCAAAACCAGCCTCTATAGCGTCATTGATGCCGAACCTTATGGCGTAGAAATCCGGAAGGTCGGCACAGAAAATGTAATGATCGAAAACCGGGAAACACCGGCGACACATTACATCATGTCAGGGGATGTCCAGCGCGACCTTTGGTACGGTCCTGACAAAAAACTGCTGAAAACCAGCTTCAAACGAAAGGGTTACGACATCGACTTCATTCGGGTTGATGCGATGAGCCTTCACAAATAAAAGCGGGCGTTTCGAATTAAGAATTTGAAGCGTTTAAGATTAAGGGAGAAACTGATGTCAAAGCTCAAGATGAGCTGCCTCTGGGGGGCAGCTTCGGGTACTGCAATTCTGTGTGCATTGGCAACCATCGGCACTGCACACGCTTCGGGTTTCCAGGTCCGCGAAACCAGCGGCACACTGCAAGGGTCAAGCTTTGCAGGGATGTCGACACTGACCACCGATGCTTCCACAATGTCCTACAACCCCGGTTCGGTCGGGCAGTACAAAGAAACGACTTACAGCGCAGGTGTTACCGTCATTCGACCTGTAGCCAGAGCACAGAACGTATCTGCTTCAGGTGGCACGCTAAACAATGCACAGAATTTTAGCAGTCCAAGTGACGAGGATATGGCGAATGACGCTGTTGTCCCAAATGCACATGCTGTTTGGCAACTAAGTGAACAAATGAACTTGGGAGTATCCATAACATCGCCTTGGGGCCTTGTAACAGATTACGAGGGTGATTTCGCAGGTCGATATTACGGAACGACGTCTTCTATTAAGACTATCAACATAAAACCAGTACTCGGATATCGTTTTGATAACGGCTTGTCGATCGGCGCAGGACCGCAGATCCAGTACATGGATGCTGCGCTTTCAAAAGCAGTCGACAATCTTGCGGGAACAGGTGAAGGCAGCAGCAAAGTAAGCGGCGACTCGCTTGACTATGGCTGGACTGCTGGCATCAACTGGGAGATGACGCCATCTACGACACTTGGTCTGTCTTACATTTCCGAAGTTGAACACAAACTTAAAGGCAAGATTGAGTTCGATAGTGCGGCAAAGGGATTTGCTGCACCTTATGTAGACAGGAATGCGACGGCAACTGTCTCAACCCCCGAGTCAATTACGTTTGGTATTGCTCAAAAGTTAGACGATCAATGGACCGTAATGGCAGATGCCCAATGGACCAATTGGAACACGATTGACACATTGACCTTCAAATTTGATGGTTTGACGAACGCTGCTTCTGCAACTTCAAACTCTAGCTCTGACGAATACAAGTGGGGAAGCGCTTGGTTCGGGTCGCTTGGTGCCCGCTACCAGCATGACGAAAACTGGGCATTTACCGGCGGCATTGCTTTTGATGAAACACCTATCAAAACCCAATATCGCAATGTACGCCTTCCGGACTCTAACCGGTATTGGACATCATTGGGCGCTTCTTATCAGGTTTCTGATTGGGCGATGGTCAGTCTCGGCTATACCCACATCTTTGCTGATGAAGCCCGCGTTGATCACACAACCTCAAATTTCGGTACGTTCCGGGCCGACTACGAAGCCCATGTCGACATCATCGCTCTGCAGGCGAATTTCAAGTTCTGATCTGCTATAATGCCTGGCACGGGGCGGCGATAGCCGCCCCGACCGGGTTGCTTTTTTTTGCCCGCAAAGTGACGTTAACGTAATGGAGTTAACGCAAGTGAACAAAGTAAACGTTCAAGAATCCCCTATCCTGATAAACGGCGTTGATGTCAGCACGCCCATTCAGACGCGTCTGGTTCACGAGATTTTTGATTCCGCGGCCAAGCGGTTTCCGCAACGCCCGTGTCTGGATTTTCTGGGAAGGATCTATGATTACAAAACCATCGCCGAGCAGGTTGATCGTGCCGCCGAAGGGTTCAAACAACTGGGCGTGCGCAAAGGCGACAAGGTCGGCCTTTGCCTGCCAAACACGCCTTATTATGTCGTATGTTATTACGCGATTTTGAAATGCGGCGGCGTGGTGGTCAATTTCAACCCGCTTTATGCCAAGCGCGAAATTGCCTATCAGATCGAGGATTCCGGCTGTCGCATGATGGTGACGCTGAACCTCAAACAGATTTACCCCAAGGTTGCTGCCTGCCTGGATGAAACCTGTCTCAAACGCATTGTTGTTTGCGAGATGAGCGACATCCTGCCACCGGTCAAAAGCGTTCTGTTTTCGCTGTTCAAACGCAGCGAACTGGCCGAAGTCCCGAATGATCTGCGTCATATTGCCTATGAGCGGGTCATTGGCTGCAAGCCGGTTGAAACTGTTGCCGATGTGTCGGTCGAAGACCTTGCCGTTCTCCAATATACCGGCGGAACCACCGGTCGTCCCAAAGGGGCAATGCTGACCCACGCCAATCTGAGCGCCAATGTCGATCAGCTGACCCGCTGGATGCCCGATGCCCATCCCGGACACGAAGTCACGCTTTGTGTTCTGCCGTTTTTCCACGTGTTCGCAATGACAGTGGCACTCAATACTTCAATCAATCTTGGGGCAGAACTTGTACTGCATCCAAGGTTTGAACTCGGCGCCCTTCTGAAGTCGCTAGACAAGAAAAAGGTCACCATCTTCCCGGGAGTTCCGACCATCTATACGGCGATCAACAATTCGCCTGAAACACCCAAACACGATCTGTCACATATCCGGTGCTGCATTTCCGGTGGTGCCCCCTTGCCGGTAGAGGTCAAGCACCGCTTTGAAGACATCACCGGCTCGAAAGTGGTTGAAGGATACGGACTTACCGAAGCCAGCCCGGTTTGCACCTGCAACCCGGTCAAAGGCGAAAACAAGGAAGGGTCCATCGGCTTGCCATTGCCGGGGACCGAGATCGAAATAAGGTCACTTGCCAACCCGTCCCAGACCATGCCGGTCGGCGAGAAAGGCGAAGTCTGCATTCGCGGTGCACAGGTCATGCCGGGTTACTGGCAGAACAACGCCGCAACACAAGATGCCTTCATCGACGGATGGCTCCGAACCGGCGATGTCGGATATCAGGATGATCAGGGATATACTTTCCTTGTTGATCGGCTGAAGGATGTCATTCTGTGCAGCGGCTATAACGTATATCCTCGTGCGATTGAGGAAGCACTGTATCTGCATGAACAGATCGCCGAAGTCACCTGTATCGGTGTTCCCGACCAATATCGCGGTCAGGCCCCGAAAGCCTTTGTCCGGCTGAAAGACGGTGTCACCGATGTGACCCCTGATGATTTGCGTGCCTTTCTGGATGACAAGATTTCAAGAATCGAGATGCCCCGCGAAATCGAAATTCGCGAGGAACTTCCAAAAACCATGGTCGGCAAACTGTCGAAAAAAGAACTGGTCGAGGAAGAACGCCTAAAGCGAGAGGGAAAAACGTCTTAGTTGCAGTGCGTTAGCGTCATCAAACACACACTGGAAAAAATCCAAGTGACGTTAACGTAAACTAATTGACGTTAAGATAAAAATATATACGATTAGGGGCGAAACATGACCAAACTTGATGACCGGTTTTACACCGTTCCCGAACTGGCCAAGGATTTGGGGATCACGCCGCGCACCATCCGGTTTTACGAGCAAAAGGGCCTTGTAAATCCGCAGCGTGCCGGCACCACCCGGGTCTATACCCGCCAGGACCGCGCGAAGCTTCTGATCATTTTGCGCGGCAAACGACTGGGGTTCAGCCTGAACGAGATTGCAGATTATCTGGATCTCTATGGCGCGGATCCCACACAGGCAGAACAGATCAAAATGTTGCTGCGTCGTGTCCGGGGACGGATTTCCGATCTGGAGGAACAGCGCCAGGCACTGGACGTCACGTTGGATGAATTGCGCGACATCGAACAACAATCGATTGATGCGCTTGAAGAAAAAGGAATCAATCCGGATTCGTAACAAGATCCCCGGATCAGAGGACAGCTCAGGAAGGAAGACATAGCCATGACCAACGCCGTTATTGCCGGATATGTCCGGTCGCCATTCACCCCGGCCCGCAAAGGGGCCCTTGCCAAGGTCCGTCCTGATGACCTGGCGGCACAGGTCGTAAAAGGTCTGGTCGAAAAGACCGGCATTGATCCCAAAGCAATCGAAGATTTGATTCTTGGCTGCGCCTTTCCGGAAGGCGAACAGGGCTTCAACGTGGCCCGGCTGGTCACCTTCCTTGCAGGTCTTCCGCGCTCTGTTGCCGGTGTTACTGTCAACCGGTTCTGCGGATCGTCGATGCAATCGATCCATCAGGCTGCCGGCGCAATTGCCATTGGTGCAGGCGAAGCATTTATCTGTGCCGGTGTTGAAAGCATGACCCGTGTCCCGATGATGGGCTTTAACCCGCTTCCCAACCCGGAACTTTATAAGACCATGCCCGAAGCCTATATGGGCATGGGCGATACCGCCGAAAACGTTGCCGCCAAATACAGCCTAAGCCGTGCCGATCAGGAAGCTTTTGCGGTCGAAAGCCACAAACGCGCGGCAAGCGCGCAGGCTGCTGGAAAGTTCGTTGATGAAATCATCCCGATCCAGACCAAGGATGGCGTTGTTTCCGAAGATGGCTGCATTCGTGGTGACACAACGGCCGAAGGTCTCGCAGACCTGAAACCGGCCTTCCGGGCTGATGGTGTGGTGACTGCCGGTACCTCGTCGCCACTGACCGATGGTGCATCTGCGGTTCTGGTATGTTCCGAAGAATTTGCAGCCAAAAACGGTCTGACCCCGCTTGCCCGCATCAAATCGGTTGCGGTTGACGGTTGCCTGCCCGAACTCATGGGCATTGGTCCGGTTGGCGCGTCGAAAAAGGCATTGGCACGTGCCGGCCTGACATCGGCGGATATTGACGTTACCGAACTGAACGAAGCGTTTTCGTCCCAGGCAATGGCAAGCATTTCCGATCTCGGACTTGATGGTGCCAAGGTCAATATCGATGGCGGTGCATTGGCCATCGGTCATCCGCTGGGGGCGACCGGTGCCCGTATCGTCGGCAAGGCGGCAAGCATCCTGAAACGTGACGGCGGCAAATATGCGCTGGCCTCGCAATGCATTGGCGGGGGTCAGGGGATCGCGACCATTCTGGAGGCGATGTAATGACCACCATCAAACAGGTTGCCGTTATCGGCGCCGGTGTGATGGGCGCGGGGATCGCTGCCCATATCGCCAATTCCGGGACCCCGGTCCTGCTGCTTGATGTCGTTCCCGACGGGGCAAAAAACCGCAACGCGGTTGCCGAGGGTGCGGTTGCCAAAATGCTGAAAACCGATCCGGCCCCGTTCATGTCCAAACGGGTCGCCAAGCTGATCACATGCGGCAATATCGAGGATGATCTTGATAAAATCGCCAAATGTGACTGGATCATCGAGGCCGTCATTGAACGCCTTGATATCAAGCAGGATCTGTATCGCAAGATTGATGCCGTCCGCGCCAAGGGCTCGGTCGTGTCGTCCAACACATCGACCATTCCGCTTGCCACCCTGCTTGGCGGCATGGATGACAGCTTTGCCCAGGACTTCATCATCACCCACTTCTTCAACCCGCCGCGCTATATGCGTTTGCTTGAGCTGGTTGGATCGGGTGTCACCCGTGATGGCGTTATTGACATGGTTGCCGATTTTGCTGATCGCAAACTGGGCAAAACTTGCGTCAACTGCCATGACGAACCGGGCTTTATTGCCAACCGTCTGGGTGTCTACTGGATTCAGGCTGCCATGGTCGAAGCCATGGATCGCAAACTGACCGTCGAGGAAGCCGACAGCGTTATTGGCCGCCCGTTTGGCATTCCCAAAACCGGTGTGTTTGGCCTGATGGATCTGGTGGGTCTGGATTTGATGCCTCATGTGCAATCGAGCATGGCGGGGCTTCTCGATAAATCCGATCCGTTCCATGCCATTTACCGCGAAAGTGAACTGGTTTCCAAACTGATTGCCGATGGTTATACCGGTCGTAAGGGCAAAGGCGGGTTCTATCGCCTGAACCGTGATGGTGGTGAAAAGATCAAGGAATCGGTTGATCTGCAAACCGGCGAATTTTCCAAATCTGAAAAGGCCCGCATCAGCAGTGTTCGCGCCGCTGGCAAAGACCCGCGCAAGATGATGGAAGCAACCGACAAGGGCGGTCAATATGGCCGTGCCGTTATGGGTAAAACCCTTGCCTATGCTGCCTTCATTGCAGAGTCCGCAGCAAACTCCATCCTTGATGTCGATGACGCGATGAAGCTTGGCTACGCATGGAAAACCGGCCCGTTCGAGCTGATTGACGCGATTGGCGTGGATACCCTGATTTCAATGCTGGAAGAAGACGGCATTGAAGTCCCTGCCCTGCTGAAAAAGGCTGCTGGCAAATCGTTCTACAAGGTCGAAGACGGTGAACTTTATTACTTCGGCTTTGATGGCGACTACACCAAGGTTACCCGCCCGGACGGCGTTCTTTTGCTTGAAGACATCAAACGCAAATCCGAACCGGTTGCCGGTAACCGTGCGGCATCGCTTTGGGATATTGGCGATGGTGTTGCCTGCCTTGAATTCCATACCAAGATGAATGCACTTGATGCAGACGTTCTTGGTGCGATCAAGACATCGATCCGGACTGTGAAAAAGCAGTTCAAGGCCATGGTGATCTATAACGAAGCCAGCAATTTCTCGGCCGGTGCAAACCTTGGTCTGGCATTGTTTGCCGCCAATATCGCCGCATGGCCGGAAATCGAAAACCTCGTTGAAACCGGTCAAGAAACCTACAAAGCGCTGAAATATTCGCCTTTCCCGGTTGTTGGCGCGCCAAGTGGTCTTGCCCTTGGGGGCGGCTGCGAAGTCCTGCTTCATTGCGATGCGGTTCAGGCGCACGGGGAAACCTATATCGGGCTGGTTGAACCCGGTGTTGGTCTGATCCCGGCCTGGGGCGGGTGTAAGGAAATGATCCGTCGCTGGGCGGAAAATCCGAAATTCGTCAAAGGCCCGATGGCTCCGAGTGCCAAGGCGTTTGAAATCATCTCGGTCGCAACCGTTGCCAAATCAGCAATGGAAGCAAAGGAAAACCTGTTCTTCCGCGAAACGGATGGCATCACCATGAACCGGAACCGTTTGCTGGCCGATGCCAAGGAACGCGCGCTTTCGATGGTCGATGGTTATGAGGCCCCCGAAGAATTCACCTATCGCCTGCCGGGCGAGTCTGCCCGGGTTGCCTTTGAAATGGCCGTTGATGGTTTCCATCGTCTTGGCAAGGCAACCGATTATGACCGCGTGGTGGCCGGTGAGTTGGCCAAGGTTCTTGCCGGTGGTGACACCGACGTGACCGAGGAACTGTCCGAAGACGACATTCTTGAACTGGAACGCGAAGGTTTCATGCGTCTGGTCCGCAACGAAGGCACCATGGCCCGGGTGGAGCATATGCTTCTGACCGGCAAGCCGTTGCGCAACTAACCGGTCCAGGAGGAAAAGTAAAATGGCTGAATATAAAGCACCCCTGCGCGACATGCGCTTCGTCCTGACCGAACTGTTTGATTACAACGATATCAATCAGTTGCCCGGTTGCGAGGATTTCACCCCCGACGTCGTTGACGCCGTTCTCGAAGAAGCCGCCAAGGTCTGTGAAGAAATCCTGTTCCCGATCAACCGGTCGGGCGACGAGGAAGGCTGCACCTGGGATGACGGCGTTGTCACCACCCCCAAAGGGTTCAAGGAAGCCTATCAGACCTTTGCCGAAAGCGGATGGACCGGCATTGCCTGTGACCCGGCCTATGGTGGTCAGGGCGCACCGAAATCGATCAATGCCCTGGTCGAGGAAATGATTTGTTCGACCAACCTGTCATTCGGGATGTATCCGGGCCTGTCATTTGGCGCCTATGCCGCCATGCATGCCCATGCATCGGACGAACTTAAGGACAAATACCTTCCGAAAATGGTCGAAGGCACCTGGTCCGGGACGATGTGTCTGACCGAACCCCATTGCGGTACCGATCTTGGCATCATCAAGTCCAAGGCCGAACCGCTCGATGACGGGTCCTATGCCATCACGGGAACCAAGATTTTCATCTCCGCAGGTGAACATGACCTGACGGAAAACATCATCCATCTGGTCCTGGCAAAATTACCCGATGCCCCAAAGGGCACCAAGGGCATCTCGCTTTTCCTTGTTCCGAAATTCATGGTCAATGATGACGGATCGCTTGGGGATCGAAATGCGGTAAAATGCGGCTCCATCGAACACAAGATGGGTATCAAGGCATCGGCCACCTGTGTCATGAATTTTGACGGCGCAATCGGCTATCTGGTCGGTGAACCCCATCAGGGCATGCCCGCCATGTTCACCATGATGAACCAGGAACGGCTTTCGGTGGGTATTCAGGGACTTGGTCTTGGCGAAGCCGCCTATCAGGGCGCGCGTGCCTATGCCAAGGACCGCCTTCAGGGCCGTGCTCTGACCGGTGCGAAATCGCCCGACAAGGCCGCCGATTCCATCATCGTGCATCCCGATGTGCGCCGTATGCTCCTGACCGCGAAGGCCACCAATGAAGGCTGCCGTGCGATGGGCATGTGGGTTGCCCGTGCCCTTGATACCGCCAAACATCATGAAGACCCGGTCAAACGCGAAGAAGCCGACGAATTCGTCCAGCTGATGACCCCGATCGTCAAGGCACTGTTCACCGACTGGGGCTTTGACAATACCAACCTTGGTGTGCAGGTCTTTGGCGGTCACGGTTACATCCGCGAATGGGGCATGGAACAATATGTCCGTGACGCCCGTATCGCCCAGATTTACGAAGGCACAAACGGTATTCAGGCGCTTGACCTTGTCGGTCGTAAAATGCCGACAAAGGCCGGCCGTTATCTTCGCCGTTTCTTCCACCCGGTTCAGGAATATATCGAAGCCAATGTCTCCAAGGACGGCCTTGGCGACTTTGTCCAACCGCTGGCAAAGGCGTTCATGCGCCTGCAACAGGCCACCGGCGAACTGGCACAGCGCGGCATGAAAAACCCGAACGAAGCCGGTGCCGCCGCAACCGAATTCCTGCGTCTGTTCGGTCTGGTGGCAGTTGGCTTCATGTGGGCCCGGATGGCCGAAGTCGCATTGGCAAAACAGGATGACGACCCGGACGGCTTCTATAAGGCCAAACTGATCACAGCAAAGTTCTATATGGAACGTATCCTGCCGCAATCAGGTGCGCTGTTCAGTCAGATGATGTCAGGGTCTTCGACCATGATGGCACTCGACGAGGAGCTGTTCTGATCATGGCTGCGGGCCGCATAAATCGTCAGACCACATCAGAAAACGGAGACATGTCGTGAACCTGATTTTCCGGCTGATCCGTGTGGTGATCCTGTCGCTGTTGCGGCCCCGCCTGCATCCGCTTGATCCATCCTGCCTGCATTTCCGGGCATGGCCACTGGATCTTGATATCAATGTCCATATGACCAATTCGCGCTATTTCGCGCTTATGGATCTGGGCCGGACCGAACTTATTGTCCGCAATGGCATCGCCAAACAGATGTTGAAACGCAAATGGCAACCGGTGGTGTCGGGATCAACAATGCGGTTCAAGCGCGCGATCAAGCCGTTCCAGAAATTCGCCCTCGAAACCCAGGCACTCTATTGGGATGACAAGGGGTTTTATCTTGAACAACGCTTTGTTTCTGGTGGCAAAACCCTGGCACTTGGCGTGGTCAAGGCCGTGTTTGTCGGTCCGGAAGGTATCGTCACCCCGCAAGAAGTCTGTCGTCTGGTGGGGGCGGACCAGAATTCGCCTGTCATGCCCGACTGGCTATCGGGCTGGCCCGATATGGAAAGCGCAATAGAAGCCCGGCTAGCGATTTAACACCGGCCCAATCCCCGATAGCGGGAACAAAAAAAGCGGCAACCCCGCGGGAGGAAATCACATGACATCGACCGACGCCGTATTGCTGAACATCACCGATGACATCGCGACGATCACGCTAAACCGGCCTGACCGGATGAATGCGCTTGATCACGCAATGATCGACGGTTTCTCCGATGCGCTTGACAAGATCGAAGCTCAAAGCAACCAGATCGGTGCTGTGATCCTTGAAGGATCGGGTGGCACTTTCATGGCAGGCGGCGATGTCAAATTCTTCTATGAGATGACGCAATCATCTGCCGAGGAAACCCGTTCGGTGATTGATGCCATGATCAGCCGCGTGCACGACATTGTCATCCGCCTGACCGCCCTTCCCTGTCCGGTGATTGCCAAGCTTGAAGGTGCGGTTGCCGGGTTTGGCATCAGCCTGATGAATGCCTGCGATCTTGCCATCGCTGCGGAAGAAACCGTTTTCACCCTGGCCTATATCCATATCGGCACCTCGCCCGATGGCGGTTCGACCCATTCGCTTACCCGATTGGTCGGCATGAAAAAGGCCAAGGAAATTGCCCTGTTCGGTGATCGTTTCGGCGCGGACGAAGCCCATGATTGCGGCCTGATCAACAAGGTTGTGCCCGCCGATCAACTGGCATCGGCGACGGCGAATTATGCCGCCCGTCTGGCATCCGGTCCGCGTGGTGCCATTGCACGTACCAAGGCGCTTCTGAATGCCGCCCCCCAGGCAACCCTTACAGAACAACTGACAGCCGAAGCCAAATCATTTGCCGAATGCGCCGTCAGTGCCGATTTCCGCGAAGGCGTTACCGCCTTTGTTGAAAAACGCAATCCGCGCTTTGGCAAATCATAAAAAGAACCCAGGGAAATAAACGATGACTAGTCTTAAAGGCAAAACACTGTTCATCACCGGTGCATCGCGCGGTATCGGCAAGGAAATTGCCCTTCGCGCAGCCCGCGACGGTGCCAATGTAGCGATCATCGCCAAAACCGATGAACCCCACCCCAAACTTCCCGGCACGATCCATTCGGCTGCTGCCGAGATCGAGGAAGCGGGTGGCAAGGCCCTGGCCCTTAAGACAGACATTCGCGACGAAGAACAGATTGCCGACGCTGTTGCAAAAACGGTCGAAACATTCGGTGGCATCGATATCCTGATCAACAATGCCAGCGCGATCAATCTGACCCCGACCTTGCAAACGCCCATGAAGCGGTTTGATCTGATGCATCAGGTCAATACACGGGCGACTTTTGCCTGCGCACAGGCCTGCCTGCCGCATCTTTTGAAGTCGGATAACCCGCATATCCTGACCATGTCGCCACCGCCCAACCTGTCACCACAATGGTTTGCCAATCACACGGCCTATACCATTTCGAAATACGGCATGAGCCTGGTCACCCTTGGTCTGGCGGCAGAATTTTCTGATGACGGGGTGGCCGTCAATTCGCTTTGGCCGGTCACCGTGATTGAAACTGCCGCCCTTAATATGATCCCGGGACTAGAGCAGGGTCGCGCGCGCACCCCGCAAATTCTGGCCGATG
This sequence comes from Thalassospira sp. MIT121401, assembly GCF_047125595.1. Taxonomy (NCBI): domain Bacteria; kingdom Pseudomonadati; phylum Pseudomonadota; class Alphaproteobacteria; order Rhodospirillales; family Thalassospiraceae; genus Thalassospira; species Thalassospira sp. MIT121401. Next base: position 566,434 of record NZ_CP138926.1, on the reverse strand, counting down.
CCGCGCACGCCATCCTGACCGCGCCCGCACGCGAAGTGACCGGCGGCTTCTTTACCGATGAATCCGTGCTTGAAGCCATCGGAATTACCGATTTCGAACCCTACAACCTGACACCGGGCAAGGCGCCCTATCCGGATTTCTTCCTTGAGCTTGATCGCAACGGAAAGAACGATCCCGCAGTTGCAGGGCTTCTTGAAAAACTGGGCCGCTTTCACAAAGCAGCCTGACGATTTGGCGTCGGGGAAGTGTGTGTCCCGGCGTCTGGTAGGGGCCTGATTTGACGAGCGTGGAAACCCCACACGGAAAATCGGGCTCTCTCGCCCGCTGAACTAAACCCGCCCTTTTGGGGCGGGTTCTTTTTTTTGAAAATCTTTGGCCGATACACATAAAGACACCGCCAAATTGCTGGCGGTGTCTACCTTCGCAAAACGCATTAACGTTGAGGGTAAAGATGAAAAAGCGTGGGCGAAGGATTTACTGGGTTACGATGCCCGGCGTTCGAGTGCCCGTTTTTCCAGTGTCTGGCGCGGCATCTCACAGGCCTTAAGGCTGGGTGTCGGCAGCATCATCTGAACCGAAAGTGCCATGGCAAGATCACGATGATCACCATCCTGATCAAGGAACCGGCTCGACCAGATGCCGTCACGATTTGCCGACAGGAAAGCGCAGCGCAACATGGAAAATGACGCCGATCCATAGCAATCCTGCTGACCGGTTACACGGGCAAGCCATCCGGCAATCGCATCATGTGCGGCCTGATCGAGGATATCCTGCATGCTTGCCCGGTCATGACTTGCAACACTGTCTGCGGCCAGCGCATCGCGCAGGGCATTGATCAGACGCTGATTGGCCTGTGCATCGGACATGATTCCAAATGACCGAAGCCAGGCGCGTGCTGTGTCTTCGATCAGACGGGTCATTGCGGCCGACTCAAATGCGGCATAGGAAAAACCCTGTGATGCAACGGTCATATCAGTCATGTGTTTGGCCCTCCGGGCAGTAAACGATCATCGGCGATTAACGCTTCGTTAAGGATAAGCATCGCTGAAAAAACGCGGGATAATTTGCTCGAATCTGGGCGTTTTTGTGGCGCACAAGATTCTTTTAAAACAATTGGTTAGACAAAGCGCTTTTGAAAATCAGGACCCGTTGACATCCCGGCCCGCCATGATCTGGTCAAGCGGTTTGACCGGCCAGGACAGGATCAGGATTTTTTCATCACGTGTCAGACTTTCAATGCCCAGCCGGGCAAGCTTTTCATAGATGATGCCGATCTCGATCGTGGTCCGCGCATCGGGTTTGCGGACCGGAAGCAATGCCGAATGCAGGGCATTGGCATACGGGTCCTCGATCAGCCGCATCAGCCCATCCTTGACGTCCCCGTCAGCCAGCTCGGCACTGATCCGTGCCAGACCGCGCAGTTCTTCGGGGCTGTCATATTCTTCCGGTGTCAGGAAAAGCTTCATCCGGCGTGCGGCCTTGCCGATTGCAAGACTGCTCGAATAATGGGTCAGCCACGGCGACAGAACTAGACCAGCCAGAATCGGCGACAGCCACCAGAAGAACGCCGTATCGACAAAGACGGCAACCGCCCCCCAGACCAGACCGATGACAATGATCGTCCGATGGGTTTTAAGCGCCGCCTTGAAAGGCACACCGGCATCGTCACGTTCCTGCGCATCCCAGCCAACCTGATTGCCGGTCAAAACCGAAAACACGAACTGGGAATGCAGCATCATCATGATCGGGGCCTGCAAGGCCGAATAGATCGTTTCGAACAAGCCACTGAACAAAACCATGACCCCGCCATACTTCTTGCGGTCACGGCCCAGACACACCATCAGGATCGAGATGATTTTCGGCAAAACCAGCATCCCGATGGTAAAGATCAGCAACACCAGCATCTCGAACGACCGGTCCACCGGCCATTGCGGGAACATGGTGAAATGCCCCGGAAAGAAGCTGTAGGTCAGCTGTGTGTTTTGCAACGTCGCAATGGTCGAACTCAGCAACAGCAACAGCCAAAGCGGCGATGAGACAAAACTCATCACCCCCATAAAGAAGTGCAAACGACTAAGCGGTTTGAAACCCGGTGCGACCATCAGACGCGCATGCTGCATATTGCCCTGGCACCAGCGACGGTCACGGATGGCAAAATCGATCAGGTTGGGCGGCAATTCTTCCCAGCTGCCTTCAAGCTGCGGGATCAGCCAGCATCGCCAGCCTGCCTTGCGCATGAAGGCGGCCTCGACGAAATCATGGCTCAGGATATGGCCACCCATCGGCGGTTTGCCCGACAGAACAGGAAGCCCGCAACATTCAATGAACGCCTTGGTGCGAATGATCGCGTTATGGCCCCAATAGTTCGAACTGCCCATGCACCAGAATGACAAACCCGCCGACATGGTCGGACCATGCACACGCGAAATGAACTGCAAGATACGGGCAAACAGGGTCTGACGACCGGTCGGTTGCGGCGGACTCTGAATAATGCCGGCATCCGGATTGTTTTCCATCAGATAGGCCATATTCACCATGGCCTCGCCCGACATCACACTATCGGCATCGAAAACGATCATGTGATCGTAATTTGCCGCATAGGTTTCGCAGAATTCCTTGAGGTTGCCCGATTTGCGTTCGGTGTTTTCCGGACGACGGCGGAAGAAGATTTTCCCGCGCGCATTCAAATCCGTACAGGCCTTTGCCCATGCCAGTTCTTCGGCGATCCAGATATCGGGATCGCGGGTATCAGACAGAACAAAAAAGTCAAAGGCATCAAGCTCGCCGGTTTTGGCAAGACTTTCATAGCTGGCCCGAAGACCGGCAAAGACCCGGTTGGGATCCTCGTTATAAACCGGAATCACGACAACGTTTTTGGAACGCAGCGGTCCCTTGCGCACGATCGGTTTCAGGCGCTTTAACGTGATGGCATCAAGCTTGAGCCCGCGCAGGATCAACCCGACAATCCCGGTAAAGAACGAAAGCGAAATCCAGGCAAAGTTGATGGTAAAGAATGCCACCACCACCATTTCCATGATGGTCAGCTGATCGGCACCCAGAACATCTGTCATCAGCCATGCGGCATAGGCCGTGGCAGCAATCGACGCTCCGAACAAAAACAGACGCCGCTGACCAACACCGGGGCCACGTAACTGGACCGTCGGGTCATACTGGGTCTCTGAAATGTTTTCGTTTCTATGGTCAGACTTCTGACTCATCTGCATCTACCTGAATGTCGCATCTGTGTGAACGGCACGGTCCGGAAAATCCGGGATCAAAAAACCCACGGCATGGTCCAGGTTTCACTAAGGACCTTATCCTTGTGAAGAAGAAATACCCGAAGGTTGCTTGAACGCGCCTCGCCATCATTGACCAGATCAAAGAACACGCGCACACCGCCGTTTTCCGAATCCGGCATCACACGGATATTTTCAATCTTGCCTTCGGACGCGCTGACATCTGCCCGCATGTTTTTGGCATCGCCAATGAAATAGTCCAGATCACCACCGGCAAAGTTCAAGACAAACCGGGTACGACCGGCATCATCATCGCCCTGGGATGCGATGCGCATGATCCGCGTATCGGTCGCCTGGGCCAGATCGTGCAAACCGCCGCCATCACGGGTCGCTGTGATGCTGTATTCAATTTCCATCTCGCCACCGGCCACCGGTTTGGTTTCCGGCACCCAATAGGCAACGATATTGTCATTGGTTTCAGACGGGCTTGGAATTTCCACCAGTTCGACATGGCCCTTGCCCCAATTGCCTTTGGGGGTGACCCAGTAACCGGGCTGGCGATCAAACCGGCGTTCAAGATCCTGGTAATGATCGAAATTACGATCCCGCTGCAAAAGCCCGAAGCCGATCGGATTTTCATCGAGAAACGAGCTCATCTGTAGGTGAACCGGGTTATCAAGCGGTCGCCACAACCATTCGCCACGTCCGTTATTGATCAGAAGCCCGTCACTGGAATGAACTTCGCCACGATAATCGTCAAAGGACCTACGACGCTGTTCACCAAACAGGAACATGCCGTTCAGCGGCGCGATACCGATCTTTTCGACACCATCACGGAAAAACAGATTGGCTTTGACATCGGCCTGGCTGCGCGTGCCCGGATTGATTTCAAACCGGAAGGCACCGGTTACCCGCGCACTGTCAAGCAGGCCATAGACCGTAATCGTCTGATCGCCCTTTTTCGGCTCGACGATCCAGAATTCGCGAAATACCGGGATTTCTTCGCCAGTCGGGCCGGCAAGGTCAATGGCAAGTCCACGTGCCATCTGGCCAATCGATTGTCCTTCGCCCTGAAGACGGAAATAGGACGCACCGAGGAAGCGGGTCAGCTCATCGCTGCTGCCGACATTCGACAACGGATAGCGCAACCGGAACCCGGCATAGCCCTGGGTCGAGAAATCATTGCCCGAAAGTCCGGTCTTGCCGAAATCAAAAAGACCGGCAGAAAACGGAATGACCTGGATTTCACCGTCGCGCACCAGATTGATGGCGACCGGCACATCATACATGTTGCCCGGGTGAAACAGCTCAAGCGAGAAGTCCGAATTATCCGGATTGAAGAAGGCGCGCTGCGACTTGAAGCGGATCTGGTCATACGCATCCGAGCTCAGATTGGCCAGTGCATCGGGCAATTCACGATGCGGGTTTTCAAACGGCGCATTCGCAAGTGCACGTGCCCGTTCAATCACCATGGCCGGATCAAACATGACCGGTGCGCTGACTGCCGGTTTCTGGCTGTCTGCCTGATCGGCATTGTCGGCCTGTTCTTCGGATGTCTGTTCGGACGCGGCGGTTGCGTCATTGTCGGTCGCAGGCTGCGCGTCGGGGGTTGCCACCGGCGCAACGGGTTTGACCTGTGCCTCTGATGCGGGCGCGGGCGCAACATCCGTATTGGCGGGCTGTGCCGCTGCCGGGTCATTTGACTGTGCCTGTGCCTGTAACGGGGTGCCAAACACGACTGTTCCGGTCGCGATTGCAACCAGAAGGACATGCTTTAAAACCAGCGCCGTGCGCCGCGGAAAATGATGCGTCATGCCTCTATACGCTACCAACCATTGGATTTTTTCGATTTGTTCAGTGTGCTTGTGCACAAAAAACAGGGCAGGAATGTGTCGCCATCAGGGAAAGAATCCGCAAAACCTGACAAGGCCCCCTGCCATAACTGATCGCTTTATACCTGTCGATGGCCTGTACGAAGCGTCATTTTTGCATGGGCTATCCCCCTGAAATGCGGCACTTTCCATCTTGACAGATGACGGAAATCCCAAGGGGCCCTGTATGTTGAGTCGTCCCGGCCATGCGCAAAGAAAAAGGCCGGCCCATTACTGGGCCGACCCTGCTTTCAGATGACTGCGAATGCCGATCCGAAAATCTGTTCTTTCATCAATAGCCGACGGCACATCCGTCCTTGCGCGGGTCGGAACCGGCGACATATCCGGCCTCGGTCTTGGCAATCAACTGGGCGCCGCCAAAACCGAAATTGGTGCTGTCTGGCGTTTCGACCTTGATCGCATGGCCCTTGGCCTTAAGCGCATCAATGACCTCAAGACCAAGCGATGCTTCAACCGCAACATCAAGCCCCGACAGTGCCTGCCAGCGTGGTGCATCGACCGCAGTTTGCGGATCCTGCCCCCAAAGCTGGGTGCGCAGGGTCATTTGCAGATGCCCCTGGGCCTGCATCGGGCCACCCATCACGCCAAAGCTCATGATCGGATTGCCGGTGTCGCTCATCAGGAATGCCGGAATGATGGTCTGGAACGGACGTTTTCCACCTTTGACAAGGTTGGGATGACCGTCTTTCAGGCTGAAACCGTGACCACGGTTTTGCAGGCTGATCGAAGTCCCCGGCACCACGACACCGGAACCGAAGCCCATATAGTTCGACTGGATGAACGACACCATCATGCCGTTTTCGTCGGCTGCGGTCACATAAACCGTCCCGCCATGCTTTGGCGCACCGGCCTTGAAATCCTGTGCCTTGTTGGCATCGATCAATGCCGCACGGGATTTCAGATAATCATCCGACAGAAGATGTTCGACCGTAACATCGGTCATGTAATCAAGATCGGCGACATAGGCCCGCATATCGGCAAAGGCCAGCTTCATGGCCTCGATCTCAAGATGCAGGGCCTCGGCCGAATCGGGCTGATAATCAGTGATATTGGTATGACGCAGAATGCCCAGCGCAATCAGGGCCGAAATCCCCTGACCATTTGGCGGGATTTCATGCAGCTTCACCTTGCCGAAGCTTTGTGAAATCGTGCCGACCCAATCGGCCTTGTGATTGCCAAGGTCATCCTCGGACAAGGCAGCGCCATGTTCCTTGGCAAAAGCTGCGATCTTCGTGGCAAGCTTGCCGCGATAGAAACTTTCACCTTTGGTTTCGGCAATGTCGATCAGACTGTCGGCAGCGGCCTTGTTTACAAACAGCTCGCCCGCCTTGGGGGCCTTGCCATTCGGAAGAAACGCCTCGGCAAAGCCCGGCTGCTTGCCCAGCAATTCCCCACCCTTTTCCCAAAGGGTGGCAATGATCGGCGACACCGCAAATCCGCGCGATGCATATTCGATGGCCGGTTCAAACAGCTTTTCGAACGGCAATTTGCCAAATTTGGTGGAAATTTCCTGCCATGCGGAAACCGCACCCGGGGTGGTTACGGATTCCCAACCACGCTGGGGCATCTTGTCGGCGCCAGAAAACCGTTCGGGGTTCCAGGCCGCCGGTGCGCGACCCGATGCATTAAGCCCATGCAGTTCCTTACCATCCCAGATGATGGCATAGGCATCCGAACCAAGTCCGTTACCGGTCGGCTCAACCACAGTAAGGGCGATGGCCGACGCCAAGGCCGCATCGGCGGCATTGCCACCTGCCAGCAACATGCGCAGGCCTGCCTGTGCGGCCAATGGCTGGGATGTGGAAACCATGTTGCGCGCCAGAACCGGTGACCGGCGTGAGGCATAAAGCGCGTCATGACGAAGTTTCATAGGAGTCTCCTCAAAGCAGTGGCCTAGTCGCCATCTTGTTCATCGGTGGCAGGACGGTCTTTTCGGCGCATCTTGAGAACCGAACGGACGCTGAAAATAACAGTCAGAACAGCAGCCGCCAGCAATACAGCCGAAATCGGACGGGTAAAGAATACCGTCCAGTCCCCGTCACTCATCAATGCACGGCGCAGGTTGGTTTCGGCAATCGGTCCAAGGATCACACCCAGAACCAGCGGCGCCAAAGGATAATCGAGCGATTTCAGCCCGTATCCGACAAGCCCGATCGCACCAAGCAGATAAAGATCGGTTACCCGGTTATTGAGTGCAAAGGCCCCGATCACACAACAGATCATCACGGTCGGCACAATGAACTGTTTGGGAATGTCGGTCACCCGCAGGAACAGGCGCATCGACAGAACACAAACCACCAGCATCATCAATGATGCAACAACCATGGCAACGAACATGCCATAGGCCAGATCGGCATGATCCATGATCAGGCGCGGACCAACCGAAATGCCATGCACCATAAGGGCCGCCATCAGGATCGCATCAACCGCCGACCCCGGAATACCCAGCGCAATCATCGGGATCAAACCGCCACCGGCCGTGGCAGAGTTCCCGGCTTCAGACGCAATCACACCATTTGGCGTGCCCTTGCCAAATTCTTCCGGGGTTTTGGAGCTGCGCTTGGCCTGGTCATAGGCCAAAAGGTTGGCAATCGACCCGCCAGCACCGGGCAGTGCGCCAATAAACACACCGATCAGCGATGAGCGCACCAGATTGACCGGATGCATCAGAACTTCGCGCATCACAGCCCAGGTCTTGAATTCAATCACATCAGGGATCAGCGCACCCTTGTTGTCATTCTTGCCATGGTCCTCGACTTCGCCCATCAGCTGACTGATGGCAAAAATACCGATCAGAACAATCAGGAACGGCAAGCCCGGCATCAGAATATCAGACTCAAAGGTCAGACGCGGGCGGCCCATCATCGGGTCCGGACCGATCGTTGCCAGACCAAGACCGATGACACCGGCAATCAGGCCGCGCATCAATGAATTGCCGACCAGGCTTGCGACAATCGTCAGGGCAAACACGATCAGCGAAAAATATTCCCAGGGACCAAGCTTGACCGCAATCAGCGCAAGTGGCGGGGCTGCAACAATCAGAATGATTGTGGAAATCACCGTGCCAAAGAACGACGCCCAGACACCAAGCGACAATGCACGTCCGGGTTCGCCCCCGCGCGCCATCGGAAAGGCATCAAAAGTGGTGGCCACCGAACTTGGCGTTCCGGGAATACCAAGCAACGCTGCACTGATCAGACCGCCGGTATAACCACCGACATAAACCGACAACATCACCGAAACCCCCTGAAGCGGTTCCATGGTAAAGGTCAGCGGCAAGGTCAGAATGATGGCCATGGTCACGGTAAAACCGGGAATGGCCGCTGCAACGATCCCGGCAACGGAACCGATCAGCATGTAAATCAGGGTATCGAATGCGAAAACCTGATGGGCACCGGCAAGAAATGCATCCAACATGATCGTAAACTTCTGTTAGCCCGCGAACAGCATGCCGCGCGGGAGAAACACGTTAAAGACTTCGGCAAACAGCAGATTCAAGCCAACCGAGAAAATCAGGGCGGCGATCACGGACTGTATGACGGTCTTTTTCGAAATGCCTGCGATCATAAGCTGGCTGATCAGCAGAAAAACAAAGGTCGCCAGCGAAAAGCCGGCAAAGGGCAATGCGCCAAGATAGACAACCAGCAAGCCAAACAGCGCAAAGGATATCCGGCGGACCTTGACCCAGCTGCTCAACGCTTCGCCAAGCGCGTCAAGCTGACCGGCCTTGCGGATATCAATAATCGCCCGGATGGCTGCAATCAGGCAAAGACCTGCAAGAACGCCAAAGACCAGCTGCGGGAAAGACCCGGCACCCAGTGGTTCCCAGCGCGAGGTCGGCAATTCACCTGCCCGCAGGGACAAATAAACCGAACCAGTTCCGAAAACGATATAGGAAACCAGCCGCGCAAATTCTGTTCTTGCACGAGAAGCAGCGGGTGCCGATGCACCCGCTGCTGCTGATTTCTCAGCCCCGTTCGTCATCCTGCGAGCTTGCCGACCAGACGGTTAACCGTGTCAGACAGCTTGCCGAGATATGCCTTGTAGGCATCCTGGCCAAGGAAGACCGGCTCGGAACCGACATTCTTGATTTTCGCGCGAACGTCTTCGTTCTGCATGACTTTTTCCAGATGTGCTTCAAGCGCATCTGCAACATCCTGCGGGGTGCCTTTGGGCAGAACAACACCGCGGGTCACAGCCAGATCAAGATCATGACCAAGTTCGGCAAAGGTCCGAACATCAGGCTCATCAGCGGTACGTTCCGGCATGCCGACAGCAGCAAAGATCAGATCGCCGTTTTCAACAAACTGACCAGCCGAGGAAACATCACCGATGGCAACATCGATATTGCCGCCAACCAGGGCACGGATACGCTGACCGGTACCTTCGTAACCGACATAGGAGAACTGGATACCAAATGCGTCTTCAATCATCGCCATATGAAGGTGCGGAACACCTGCAAGGGTAACACCGGCGCGAACCGCACCCGGATGATCCTTGGCAAAGGCAACCATTTCTTCAAAGGTCGAGAAGTTCTCGTTCTTCGAGAAGGTCAGATATTGCGGCGACGACGTCACCAGCGCGATCGGCATGAAGCTGTCCCAGTTCAGGTCGGTGATGCCCGTACCATTGGAAATCAGCAGGCCTTCGTGGATCTGCGAAATGGTGTAACCATCAGCCGGACGCTTTGCGAATTCTGCCAGACCAACATTGCCGCCAACGCCCGGCATGTTGATGACCGGAACAGCCTGACCGGTTTCTTCGGCAAGACCCTGTGCGACCAGACGCATCAGCGTGTCACTGCCGCCACCCGGACCCCAGGGAACGATGAATTCAATCGGTTTTTCGGGATAGTCCTGCGCCTGTGCAGGTCCTGCAATGGCAGCCGCCATCAGACCAGCGGCAACAGCAATCTTGCGGAACATGTCAATGCCTCCTGATAAATCTACTGGATCAATTAAAACCAATTATTTTTTGGTTCGTTCATTTTGTCGACATATTGTTGTCATCGTAACTTGGCATCCGCAACCCCAAAAACGCGAAACTACGTATTTTTCGCCATATTTATGGATTTCAGGCGCAAAATCATTGCCAAATGGATAGGACTGGCGTTACTACCAATAACATATAACCGTAAAAATTGGTTTGGATTGGTTCAAGATGATTGAAATCGAAGGCACCATGAGCCTTTATCTGATCTGGGGCGCTGCAATGCTGTTTGCCGGCGTTGTCGGCGGCATTATGGCTGGCCTGCTGGGCGTGGGTGGCGGGATCGTGATTGTCCCGGTGCTCTACCATTTTCTGACCACCATGGGCGTTGATGAATCGTTGCGCATGCAGGTCGCCGTGGCCACCTCGCTCACGACAATCATTGCAACCGCGATCTCGTCGACTCGCAGCCACTATAAAAAAGGTTCGGTCGATATTGCCCTTCTCAAACACTGGGGTCCGGCAATTGTCGTCGGGGTGATTATCGGCACCGCGATTGGCGGCCTTGCCGATGGTCGCGTCCTGACCATCGTCTTTGCCGTGGTGGCAATTCTGGTTGCGGCAAACATGATGCTGGTCAAGGACCGCGAAACGGACGAGGCCAAAAACCCGCCGAAATCGGTCTGGGCGGTTCTGGGCGTCCTGGCCGGAAGCCTGTCGGCAATGATGGGAATTGGCGGGGGAACCATCTGTGTTCCGGTGCTCAATTTCCTGGGATATGACATTCGCCGTGCGGTCGGAACGGCGGCTGCGATCGGTCTGATCATCGCCCTTCCCGGGACCATCGGCTATGCGATGTCGGGGATCGGTGTTGACGGTCGTCCGCCATTTTCGATTGGCTATGTCAACGTTCTGGCGGCAGCCCTTTTGATCCCGATGACGGTTCTGTGCGCACCGATCGGGGCACGCATTGCCCACACCATACCGCGACGTGCATTGCGCATGTGTTTCGGCCTGTTTCTGGCCATCACATCATTGCGAATGTTCTATGATCTGATTAACTGATATCAGAAACAAAGACTTGCGATCCGAACCAGTCTTCTGGGAGATGGCACCACAAAAAACCGGTGCAGATTGGTTCGGATACAGGGAACGCCATAATAAAGAACAAAGACCATGAATGACCTTGTGACCAACGGATTGGCTGAAAAGCTCAAATCCGGATTTGCCCGCGGCGAATTTGTCAAAGACGGCCGTGTCATTGCCGAACGCAACCTTGCCGAACAGCTTGATGTCGGACGCAGGGCATTGCGCAAGGCACTTGATCTGCTTGAGGCAGAAGGCCTGATATGGCGCCGTCAGGGTCAGGGAACCTTTGTCGGCACGCCCCCGACACCACGCCTGCGCAAGCTTGAAGGCATCGCCACCAAAACAAGCCCGTTCGAAATCATGGAAGTCCGTCAGGAAATCGAACCGTCCATGGCACGGTTTGCGGCCCTGCGCGCATCCCAGGGCGACATTGATGCCATGCGCACCATGGTCGAAAATGCCGCACGCGCCACCACCCAGGGCGAATATGAAAAATGGGATGCGGCCTTTCATCAGAAACTGGCCGAATCGGTCAAGAACACACTGTTTCTTGCCGTGTTCGAAGCCGTAAATGCCGTTCGCCGTGACGCTGCCTGGGCCCGCATGCGCGAAAGCAGCCATTCCGACAGTCTGATCAATGATCTCAGCGCCCAGCACCGCGACATCGTCAATGCCATTGAACAGCGCGACCCCAAACGCGCCGAAGAAGCCATGCGCCGCCACCTCGCACAGGTCGAACAGGCCCTGAAACAAAGCTGACCGGCAAAATATCGGCTTTGCCCAAACATAAAAAAAGGCCCGTCACTGTGCGGGCCTTTGTTGATTGTGGCAGGCGGAAACACCCAATCAGCCTTGCGGCGCAAACCCCGCAAACACCCCGTGATAGGCCTTTGATGGCGGCACGGCATAGGCCCCGGCCTTGCTGGTGCGAATGCCCAGCATTGCCAGGGCTTCGATCATCTTGACCGCCGCACTGACCCCGTCAATCACCGGCACGCCAAGCTCCACCTGAAGACGCTGCGCAATATCGGTCATGCCCGCACAGCCCAGAACAATTGCCTCGGCATGGTCATTGGCAAGGCAAATCTCGGCCTGTTTCTTTAACGCGCCATAGGCCATGGCGGCATTTTCACCTTCGAAATCAAGGGTCCGCACACCTGCGGCACGCACCACGCATTGCGATGAAGCCCCGTATTTCGACACCAGATGTTCAAGCGGACGCACCGAAACCGGCATCGGGGTCACTATTGCAAAGCGCGATGCAACAACCGCTGCCATGCGAAGAGCTGCTTCGCACAATCCCATCACCGGGGCCGCAGTCAAACAGCGTGCCGCATCAACCCCCGTATCATCAAAACACGCCACCACATAACCACCAACCGGATCGGCAAGCTGTTCGGGCGCCGCTTCAAGATCACGAATAACTGACAACAGCCCGACACTGGCAAAGGCCTCGTCGTAATAGCCTTCGATGCTGTCCGGACCAAATTGCGGATTAAGGGCAAGCACGGCGGTACCGTCCGCCACAATCCGTTTTGCCTGATCACCGACCTTTTTGGTGAATCCCGTCGACAGGTTGGGATTGATGACAGCAATCCGGCTCATGCTTTTTGCCCCTTGCGGCGCCGAAGGATCATGACCGATCCCAAGGCAATTCCGATCACCAGGAACGAGAAACCGGTGGTTACTGTACCAAGTGCATAAAGAACCGGCGTCGTGACATTGGTTGTCATGCCATAAATCTCAAGCGGCAAGGTATTAAGCGCCCCGGCCGTCATCAAGGTGCGGGCAAATTCATCGTAAGACAGGGTAAAGGAAAACATCGCAACCCCGATCAGGCTCGGCCCCACCATTGGCAGAACCACATACTGGATCGTCTGCCAGTTGCTCGCCCCCAAATCACGTGCGGCTTCCTCGTAAGACGGATCAAACCGGTTAAACACCGCAAACATGATCAAAAGACCAAACGGGAAGGTCCATGTCAGATGCGCACCAAGGGCAGATGTAAACCATTGCGGCTGCCATTCGATGATATTGAACAGCAACCCGATCCCCAGTGAAATCAGGATCGACGGCACAATCAGGCTGGCAATCGCCAAATAGAAAATCACACTGTCCCCACGGAAGCGCTTGCGGAATGCCAGGCCGGCCATGAACGAAACCACCACAGTCACGACCATGACAATCAGGCCAAGCTTCAGTGATCGGGTAAATGATCCGCCAAAATCACCCACGGCCTGCTGTTCAAACAGATTGCCAAACCAATGGAACGAAAACCCGTTCATCGGAAAGGTCAGGCCCCCATTTTCCCCCTGGAATGACAGGATAAAGATGGTCAGCATCGGCCCGTACAGGAACAGAACGAACAGGGTGAAAAAGGCCGCAAGGATATAAAAGCTTGTCGGGCGCCGTTCACGCGTGATTGCCATGATCACAGCTCCTTCCGGATATCAACAAGGCGCAAAAGCCCGGTCACAATCAGCAACACCGTGATCAGAAGCACCACCGCACTTGCCGCCGCGGCCGGGTATTGCAAAAGCCCGATCTCGTTTGAAATCTGCAAACCGACCGACGCACTCTGCCCGCCACTCATCAAACGCACCGTGATGAAATCCCCCATCACCACGGTGATGACAAAGATCGAACCAATGGCAATGCCCGGCTTTGACAACGGCACGATGACCGATTTCAGGGTTTCAAACCCGCTGGCCCCGGCATCGCGCGCCGCCTCAATCAGGGAACGATCAATCCGCATCATGGAGTTGAAAATCGGCACCACCATGAAAAGCGTATAGAGATGCACATCTGCCAGCACGACTGCGAAATCGGAAAACAGAAGGAACTCAAGCGGTTGATCGACAATTCCCAGATTGATCAGTGCCGAATTCAAAAGGCCATTGCGGCCAAGGAATGGAATCCACGAAATCATCCGGATGATATTTGACGTCCAGAACGGGATCGTACACAGCATGAAAAGCACGATCTGCCAGGTCAGACTGCGCACATGAAACGCCAGGAAATAGGCAACCGTAAAGCCGATCGACAAGGTAAAGACCCAGGTCAATGCTGCATATTTCAACGTATTGAGATAAATTTTCCAGGTCACCGACGACCCGAGCAAATAGCTGTAATTTTCCAAAATAAAATCGGGCAGGATCCGGTATTCGTCATAGTCCCAGAAACTGACAATCACGATGGTCAGAAGCGGTATGACAAGAAAGACCGCAAAGATCGCCGCCATCGGCGTGATCAGAAAATAGGACGATCGTTTGGACGTATCAAAAGCCATTATCTGTCCCTAAAAGCTCTGGCCGCGGTGCTTTGACATCGCTGTCTGGCGCAAAAACTGCCGCACACACGGATCAACCGGACAACTGAAATTATTAAACCGGGGTGCCGGGCGCGGCCAAAACCGCGCCCGATCAAAATCTTTGAACCCACGCTTAGGCTGCGATGAATTCGTTCCACTTGCGGACCATGTGCTTGTTCTCGTCCATGACAGAGTTCCAGCACGCGACCGAGCCCATGCGCTCTTCGTAGGAACCGCCATCGCGAACCGCACCGGCTTTTTCCATGACCTTGCCATCCGGGCTAAGGATATCGCCCTGGGCTTCCTTGCCTTCCATCCAGAAGCCCCATTCGTCTTCGGACATGAACTTCTTCGCGGTTTCCGGTGCCGCACTGTAGTAACCCTGACGGTTAAGATACGCACCAACCCAGCCCGACAGGTACCAGTCGATATATTCATAAGCCGCTTCAAGCTCGAGACCCGAAAGATGCTTGGCAAGGCCGATACCGCCACCCCATGCACGATAGCCTTCCTTGAGCGGCTGATAGGTGCATGCGATGCCCTTGGAACGAACGGCCGCAACCGCGGGTGACCACATGGACTGAATGACAACTTCGCCCGATGCCATCAGGTTGACCGACTCATCGAAACTTTTCCAGAAGGCGCGGAACTGGCCGGCTTTTTTGGCATCAATCATCACCGCGATGGTCTTGTCGATTTCTTCCTGGGTCATGTTGCCCTTGTCGCCATAGGTAACTTCGCCCATGGCTTCGCAAACCATCGCCGCATCCATGATGCCGATCGACGGGATGTTCAGGATCGATGCCTTGCCCTTGAATTCCGGATCAAGCAGATCGGCCCAGCTGGTGATCGGACGGCTGATCAGGTCCGGGCGGATACCAAGGGTATCGGCGTTATAAATGGTCGGGATCAGGGTCATCCACTGGGTCGGTGCCGATGCAAATGTGGTGCTGTCCGCACCTTCAACAAAGCCGACCGTATGCGGTGCGGTGCCTTGTGCAATTTCGGAATCAGGCGTCAGTTTGCCATCGATGAACAGCTTGGAGATGTACTGATAGTTCTTAAGCTTGGTCGTATCCATCGGCTGCATGGTGCCGGCCGGGAAGACTTTCTTACAAATCCAGTATTCGATATCGGCAATATCAAACGAGTTCGGCTGGGTCACGGCGCGCTGGGCAACCGCATCAGAATCAAGGGCCGTCATCTGAAGGGTAAAGCCAAGATCTTCTTTGACCTTGTCAGCAACCGCATTGATGTTCGAAACACCGGTACCGAACTGTCGCAGCGTCACATTCTTGATGTTCTGCGCCCAGATGGTCGGGAACCCGGTGATGGCACCAGAACCAATCGCGGCACCGGTTACGGCAGCCGCCCCTTTGACAAAACCGCGGCGCGATACACCGGCATCGCTCAGCAAATTCTTTGACTTCTTGGTCTCGATCGTCATGTGAAGCACTCCTGATAGATTGTTTTGGTTTGGTTGGTTATTCACGCCAGAACATGGGCATGCTCGGGCTTCCAATAGGCGATGTATTTGTCCTGCCGCCTTACTGGCGCCTGCCGAAATTCGCTTTCGGTCTTCATCAGGGTTATTTCCTTGCCGTCGCTTGTGGTCGCGACGATCCTTACCCACAGGCCGAGATATTCGACCGTGGTAATCTCGACAGGGATTTGCCCGTTTTGGGCCTCTTGCGGGGCCGTTTCATCCAGACCGATCAGATCGGTCCGAATGGTGAATTCCAGTTCCTCGCCCGCCTTGCCATCCGCAAAGCCCGGCAGGAAAAAGCTGTCCGGCCCCCGCTCAAGCAACGTGCCCGCAGGACCGGATTCCGAAACCGTGCCTTTGAAAATGTTCTGACCGCCCATGAAATTGGCGATGAAGCGCGATTTTGGCTGGTTAAAGATTTCCTGCGGTGTGCCTTTTTGACGGATGATGCCGTCTTCCATCACCACCACCATGTCCGAAAGCGCCAAGGCCTCGTCCTGGGCGTGGGTCACATGGACAAAGGTAATGCCGAGTTCCTGCTGCAAACGACGCAGCTCGTCGCGCATGCGTGCACGCAAAAACGGATCAAGTGCTGAAAGCGGCTCGTCAAGCAACAGAACGGATGGTTCGGTAATCAATGAACGGGCCAGTGCAATGCGTTGCTGCTGGCCACCGGAAAGCTGATCGGGTTTGCGATCGGCAAACTGGGCCATCTGCACCCGCGTCAGCATTTCCATCGCCCGTTCCTTGCGATCGGCTGGCGACACGCCCTGCATTTTCAGGCCAAAGGCGACATTTTCCGCACAGGTCATATGCGGGAAAAGCGCGTAATTCTGGAACATCATCGCCGTGCCACGCTTGACCGGCGGCAATTCGGTCACATTGCGATCCCCGATCAAAAGATCGCCTTCGCTGATCACTTCGTGGCCGGCGATCATGCGCAATGTCGTCGACTTGCCACAGCCCGACGGGCCAATCAAACAGCAATACGCCCCTGCGGGAATTTGCAGGTCAATGGACTTGACCGCCTGCGTGCTGCCATAAAACTTACTGACAGCAATTAGTTCGATGGCTCCGTTGCCCTTCATCCGCTCACCCGTCACTGCATGCAAAATTGTTAACAATCCTGTTGTCGATTGCAGGCAAAATGCGTGCCACTTGTTTTTATTGGCGGTTTTGTGCGGGACGCCCGGCCTATCCCGTCCAACATGGCGGGAATGCTGCTTGTTTTATGCTCACGTATTGTGCATTTTTTGCGCACTATGGTTTACGTGGTCAATTTAAATGCAATTTCTGCGCATGACATTCATTCGATAGGGTGATTTTTTATTGTCCAAATCGTCAACAATTTTGTAGAAAGAATATATCGCGCGAAAACATAAACGACGGAAAGCATCGTCAAGATGGCCAAGGCCGAAGAAACCGGCAGCTATAAAGGCAGTGGCAAGCTGCGCCCGGAGGAAATGATCTATCAGGAAATGCTCGACGCGATCCTTGATCGCCGTCTTGAACCGGGCATGAAACTGGTCGAAGAAGACCTGGCCAAGACCTTTGGCGTCAGCCGCGCACGCATTCGCGCCACGTTCCTGCAACTGGCCCATGACAAGCTGATCAACCTTGTGCCCAATCGCGGGGCTTTTGTTGCCGAACCAACCATCGACGAGGCCATCGAAGTCTTTTCAGCCCGCCGCATGATCGAAGACGGCGTTGCCCGCAAGGTTGCGGTTTCCATGACGGACGCGCGCGCCGCCCAGATCAAAAGCCATCTGGACCGGGAACATGATGCCCATCATCGCGGCGATCATCGTGCTGCCATCATCCTGTCGGGCGAGTTTCATCTGCTTCTGGCCCGCCTGACCGGCAATCTGGTGATCGAAGAATTTCTGGAACGCCTGATCCTGCGCACATCGCTGATCATTGCCATGTATGAAAGCCCGCAACCTGTCGATTGTTCACATACCGAACATGACGATCTTCTAAAAGCACTGACAAGCGGCGATCCGGATATTGCAGCAGCCGAAATGTCGCGCCATCTCGATGCCATTCGCGACCGACTGCAACTTCAGCGCCCCAAACCCGGCAAAACGGACTTTGCCAGCATCTTTGGCCGCACACCAAAATCAGCAGCAAGCTGACCGGTGCCCGAGGCAACCCGGGGCAACCAGTACCTTCGGGAATATACCCACGCCAACCAAGACCAGACAGGGCCAGATCACTGCACACCTGGGGCGACGCACCACAAGACATGCCCGAAACACTGCTGCGAATTTATTGGTGCGACCTGTTATCGACACAGTCGCCACCAAACGGGCCACGATTTAGTGGCCGGGACGCAACAGGTAATCAGCCATGTTTTTGATCTCCTGATCAATATAGTTGCGATTGATTATCACAATGATTATCATGGAAATCACCCTGAACAGCTACTGATCCCATGGCGAGCAAGCCCGATACCCAGCAATTATTCCGGCAATATGGCGAAGAAGTCCGACGCTTCCTTGCCCGCAAATTGTCATGTGCGGATACTGCCGAAGATCTGACTCAGGAAACTTTTGCGCGTTTGCTCCGGATCGATAGCGACATCATCATCGAGGATGGCCGCGCCTTTATCTACAAAACGGCCAACAATCTGGCGATCGACCATATCCGGGCGCAACGCCGGCGGCGTACCGATCCCACAGATCACGATACCATGGCGCTGATTGCCGATGATCGCCCGAATGCCGAAACCCAGACCGGTGACCGGCGGAGATTGAAAATCCTTCAACAGGCGATCGCCGAATTGCCGCCGCGCACCCGGGAAATTTTTGTACTCGGACGGATTGAAGGTTACAGTTATGGCGCAATCGCACAGAAACTGTCGGTGTCGGAAAGCACGGTCCAGAAACATCTGGCAACTGCGCTGGCCCATGCGGTAACCAAACTCAAAAAACATCAGGCCGAATGAAAAAGATGTACGTTTTTCACGATGTGAAACGTCATAATAAACAGACCGAAATTCAGGAAGCAGTTCGTGGCACAGGGCAAAAACAAACCCGAAATTGATGAAATGGACCAGCACGCAGCCGCGTGGGTGATCCATGATCATGCTGTGGCCACAACCGGCAAACAGTCGCCATCCGATGCCGCCCGGCAATCCGGCCACGCATCAAGCCGCGAATGGATCCAAAACACCCCGGCCCATGCCGAGGCCTATGAAAACGCGCAATCGGTCTGGGATGACCTTGCCCTGATTGATCCGGAAGACCTGAAACAACCCGGACCGGCCGCAAACGATGCCAGCTCCGGCCACGCCAAACGCAGTTGGCATATTGTTGCGA
Organism: Thalassospira sp. MIT121401; assembly: GCF_047125595.1. Classification (NCBI taxonomy): domain Bacteria; kingdom Pseudomonadati; phylum Pseudomonadota; class Alphaproteobacteria; order Rhodospirillales; family Thalassospiraceae; genus Thalassospira; species Thalassospira sp. MIT121401. The sequence continues at coordinate 547,172 of NZ_CP138926.1, read as the reverse complement.
TCGCCGCGACCATTTTGCTTGCGGTGATTGGCGGCATTGAATTGCCCGACCTGATGGCGCGATCCTTTGCCGATCACAGCTCCGCGCATGGGGAAATAACCACACTGACGCTGGCTGATGGCAGTCGCGTGCTTCTTGATTCCGCATCGGCAATCGATGTTGCATTTAGCGATACCGAACGCGCCGTCACCCTGATTTCCGGGCGGGCAAGCTTTGATGTCGCCCCGGCAAGTGACACGGTTCCGCCCTTTGTCGTCCATGCCGGAAACAGCACCACACGCGCACTCGGGACCAAATTTGATGTTGAATTTGGCGATGACGATGACGGTCATGATCTGACCGTGACCGCCATCGAACATCAGATCATGGTAACCCCCGATGTCGCACAGGCCGATACCAGTCTGGTTCTGTCACCGGGTGAACGCATTTCAATCCGCGCCGGGGCTTCGGATATCGCGGTACAACAGATCAATCTGGCAACCAGCACCAGCTGGCAAAACGGCTTCCTGATTTTTGACCATGCCCGCCTTTCGGACGTTACACGAACGCTTAATCGTTATGCCAGCGGTCCGATCCTGATTGCCAGCGGCGATCTTGCCAATCGTGAGGTCAGCGGCATGTTCCGGATCGACAAGATCGATCAGGCAGTCGATGTCATCAGCAAGGGCCTTGGTGCTTCAAGCTACAGCATACCGCATGTTGCGACATTCCTTGTCGAATAGACCCAAGAAAACCGCCATTTTCTGACGGGATCAGGGATCGGAAATTCTGTATCTGAAAATTTTCAAAAAAAATTTCGGATATTTTTACCGGATCGGAAAACCGGCGCGTCTTCTCCTGTAGGACAGAGATAATGCGACCTACTTGCATTATCAATTAATGTGAAGACCTAGGGGAGATGGCTAAATGGCCTCCAAAAGGGGAACCTCGGCAACGCGTGTTGCCGATCATCGTAATATGCGCGCATCACAGCGCAGCATCGCCAAACAACTTCTGGCCGGTACCGCAATGTCGCTTGGGGCGATGATGCTGTTTGCACCGGCTGATGCACAGGCTGCACAAGCCGCACAGAACGCACAGACCGGCAACAAGACCGAAATTGCCCAGGCAAGTGCGACCTTCGACTTCGCCATTGCATCTCAAAACCTCAATGATGCGCTTCTGGCGTTTGCCCAGCAGACCGGCATTCAGATTTTCTATGATACCGCGCAGGTCGAAAACCTGACCAGCACCGCGGTAAACGGCAAAATGACCGCAGCCGAAGCACTTGGAAAATTGCTTGAAGGCAGCGACGTCAAATACAGCTTCACCGACGACAATTCCGTCACCCTGGTTGCCGGCGGCGACGCCATGCTCGACCCGGTTGTTGTCGAAGCCCAGGGCACATCAAACCCGGGCGACCCGGCCGCCACAGAAGGCACCGGCAGCTTTACCACCACTGTGGCAAGCGTTGGTTCAAAAGGGAACGAATCACTTCGCGAACTGCCGCAGACGGCAAGTGTTGTCACCAGCGAACGCATAGAACAGCAGAACTTCCAGTATCTTGATGACGCAATGCGTTACACCACTGGCGTACAGGTTGCCCAAAATACTGCTGGTCGTTCGTCCCTGTTCTCACGCGGTTACGAAGTCGCAGATGTTCAAACCAACGGTGTCTCGGTGCCACTTTCAAGTCGCGATGGCACCCTGCCAAACCTTGCGATGTATGACCGCATCGAAGTTCTGCGTGGCCCGGCTGGACTGTATGGCGGCTCGGGCGAGCCATCTGCCACCATCAACCTGATCCGCAAACAGGCAAATGACGAATTCAGTGGTGCGGGTTCGGTCGGGTACGGTTCATGGAACCACTATAGCGCGATGGGTGACGTCTCCGTACCGCTGACAGAAGATGGCAGTGTTCGCACCCGGGCCATTCTGTCTGCTGATTATCGTGACAGCTTTGTTGATGTTGAGGAAAACAACAACGAACTCGGATATGTCACCTTTGATGCGGATATCAGCGATGACACCTTTGTCTCCCTTGGTTTTTCCCATGAGCACAAGGACCAGGTTCCCCATAACGGCCTTCCGGCTGCATCCGATGGCAGTTTGCTGAATGTATCGCGTTCAACCTTTGCCGGTGCGGACTGGAACACCTTCGAAAACACCATGGACGATGTTTACCTTGATCTGAAACATCAGTTCTCTGACGACACCGAAGGTGCATTCTCGCTTCGTTTCTCCAACCGAAACATGAATGCGTTCTACGCCTACACGATCTCAACGGCGTCGGCGTCAAATACCGCATCCTACCGTGCACTTGATCTGGCATCCGATGAACAGGCAATTGCTGCGGATGCATATGTAAATCACAACTTCGATTTGTTTGGCTATGAACAGACCCTGACGGTCGGTGCAGATATCGAAAACACCGACTTTTCTTATGTTCAGAAACTTGCAAACCTTGGTACTGCAAGCATTTCCAGTCCGTCGCTCAGCATTCCGACGTCTTTGAGCACGCGCAGCGACTATGATCAGGATTCCACCGAATTCGGTACCTATGCCAAGCTGAAACTCCAGACATTTGATGATGTCACCTTCTCGTTTGGTGGCCGTACAAGCTGGTACAACTCCATTCAAAAAGGCCTGGTGAATGGTTCAAACGGCGACAGCAACACATCTGATGATGCTGTGTTCACGCCGTTTGCCGGTGTGGTTTACGACCTGACTGAAGATTTCTCGACCTACTTCAGCTACACCTCGATTTATGACCCGCAAAGTGAAACCACCACAACCGGTTCACAGATCGAGCCACGTACCGGTGAACAGTTTGAAATCGGCGTCAAAGGCGAACATTTCGGCGGACTGCTGAACTCTTACATCGCCGCATATCAGATGGAAGATGAAAACCGCGCGGTTACCGACCCCAATGATACCAATGCCAGTGTCGCCGCAGGTCAGATCCGTACCCGTGGTATCGAAGCAGAACTGAGCGGCGAGATCATGGATAACTGGCAAGGTTTCGTTGGTTATACCTATATCTACAGCACCGATATCGGCAGTCAGTCTGACAGCTCTTACCGGACTTATGCGCCGAAACACTACATTACGTCCTGGACGGATTACACCTTCGACGAGGGTGCCGTTGACGGCCTTAGTGTTGGTGGTGGCGTCACTTGGTCGGATGGCTGGGTGTTTAACGACACGATTGCAGCACCAAGCTACACCGTTGTTGATGCCCGCGTTGCTTATCAGATCAATGACAACCTATCGCTGGCACTCAATGCCAACAACATTCTTGATGAGAAATATTACAGCCGTGTCGCGTCGACCTCGACATTCAACTATTACGGCGCACCGCGTAACTTCTTCCTGAGCCTGAACGGCACGTTCTAAACTCTCGAAGCAATAGTATGACTAATAAAAAGGCGGGGAACTCCCCGCCTTTTTTGCGTTAGACCCATCGATTACAAGGCTTTGCAGCTCTCAAAGCTTTCTTTTCTCATGATTGTATAAAATATTCGACTGGTTCGGTCCGCTCTGCTAAGGTCCCCGAAAAGCGGCTTCCGGCGGATCGTCGCAGTATTATCATATTGTATGATGTTTACATCTGCCGACCCGGACTCTAAGCTGCGCACAGTTTATCAGGGCTGCGCCATTTGGGCGTTCCGACCGGCTTGAACCATGCGCAATTGTTTGCACATGACACATGCGGATCGGATCGATCAAAAAGCATTGCGCTGGCCCATCCGGCACAGGACATAACCCCACAGGAGACCCACATGCTTAGTGGACAGCATTACATCGCAGGCGAGTGGCTGAATGGCCCGGACGTGTTTCAGGCCGACAATCCGTCAAATGGTGAAAAGCTCCCGACCAAGTTCCAGCACGGCACCGAGGAAATCGTCAATCAGGCGGTCGAAGCAGCCCAGGCCTGTGCCGAAGAATTCGCCGCCATGCTGCCGACCAAACGTGCGGAATTCCTGCGCGCCATTGCGGATGAAATCGATGCGCGCGGCGATGCAATTACCGAAATCGGCAACCTTGAATCTGCCCTGCCTGCTGCACGCCTGACCGGCGAGCGCGGTCGTACGGTTGGTCAGCTGCGCTTCTTTGCTGACTGGATCGAAGAAGGATCCTGGTTCGAAGCCCGCATTGAAACCGCACAGCCGGACCGTCAGCCACTGCCAAAACCCGACATCCGAGTGATGAACAAGGCGCTCGGTCCGGTTGGCGTATTTGGCGCATCCAACTTCCCGCTGGCCTTTTCGACCGCGGGCGGCGATACCGCATCAGCACTGGCTGCTGGTTGCCCGGTAGTTTTCAAGGGCCATGCCGCCCATCCCGGCACGTCCGAACTGGTCGCCAAGGCGATTGAGGCCGCCATCATCAAAACCGGCATGCCCAAGGGCGTCTTCAGCCTGATCCATGGTGGCACGCGCAAGGTCGGTCAGGCACTGGTGGCCCATCCGCTGATCAAGGCGGTTGGCTTTACCGGGTCGACCGGTGGTGGCCGTGCTTTGTTCGATATCGCGGTATCCCGCCCGGAACCGATCCCGTTCTATGGCGAACTTGGTTCCAACAACCCGGTCTTCCTTCTGCCCAAAGCCATGGGCGAAAAAGCCGCCGACATTGCCAAGGGCTGGGTCGGATCCCTGACCATGGGTGTGGGCCAGTTTTGCACCAATCCGGGTCTTCTGATCGCGCTTAAAGGGGCCGATCTTGAAACATTTATCGAAACCGCAGCTGCCGAACTGGGCCAGGTCGGTGGTGCCGCCATGCTGACTGATCGCGTATCAAGCGCCTATCACGACGTCACCAACGCCATGAGCAAACATGCCAAGGTGACCTGCCCGCTGAAACGTCGCGACTCTGATGGCAAATTCGAAGGCAGCCCGGCAATCTTCCGCACCACGGCCGCCGACTGGAAAGCCAACCCGGAACTGGCCGAGGAAATGTTCGGCCCGGCCGGGATCATTGTCGAGTGCGACAGCATTGATGAGATGTTAGCGCTGTCATCGACACTGATCGGACAATTGACCGCAACCATCCACATGGTCGATGGCGATGCCGATCTGGCAAATGCCCTGCGTCCGGCAGTTGAAAAATGTGCAGGCCGTATTCTGATCAATGGCTGGCCGACCGGGGTTGAGGTCTGCCATTCGATGGTTCATGGCGGTCCGTACCCGGCAAGCACCGACTCGCGTTCGACCTCGGTCGGGTCACTCGCCATCAAGCGTTTTGTCCGTCCCGTTTCCTATCAGGCCTTCCCGGATGCATTGCTTCCGGCAGCAATCAAGGATGCCAACCCGCTCAATATCCCGCGTCTGGTCAATGGCAAGTGGCAGATGCCGACATAAGACAGCCCAGAGGCCAAGCCAAAAAAGGGCGCGACCAGCAAATGGTCGCGCCCTCTGTATATCCAGACAAACAGCTTGCCGACGCGATCAGGCAATACCCGTCAGTCTCGCGACAACACCAAGTGCGGCACACAAGACCAGAACCTGTATCGTACCCATCCCCCGCCAGAGAACGGCAACCAGTGCAAGCAAGGTCAGTGCTGCGGCAGCAAGGTTCATCGACGACCAGACCGGCACCAGCAAATCCAGCCCCATTCCTTCCAGCGGTTTGACCTCGGCAAACACCACATGAAGTCCGAACCACACCGCAAGATTAAGGATCACGCCGACCACCGCAGCGGTAATTGCGCTGAGTGCCGCCGTAAGGTGATGATTGTCGCGCAGCCTTTCAATGAAGGGAGCTCCAAGGAAAATCCACAGGAAACAGGGTGTAAAGGTCACCCAAGTCGTCAACAGGCCGCCAAGCGTTGCCGCCATCAGCGGCGGCAGGGTTCCAGCATCGCGTAATGCCCCCATGAAGCCGACAAACTGCGTGACCATGATCAGCGGTCCCGGTGTGGTTTCAGCCATGCTCAGACCGTCCAACATTTCACCTGCTGCCAGCCAGCCGAAGTTTTGCACCGCCTCCTGTGCGACATAGGCCAGAACCGCATAGGCACCGCCAAATGTCACCACTGCCATCATACTGAAAAACCCGGCAATCTGGCTAAAAACATGGACCGGGCCCAGCATCAGGAACAGCGCCGCAACCGGCACCAACCAAAGGCCAAGCAGGATCGCTGAAACGCGAAAGGCCCACGCCCGATTGACCTGCGTATGGTCCGGGGATTCTTCACCCAGCAGAGTGTCAGCATCGGCAACCTGAACTGCGCCGATTTTCCCATGACCACCGCCACTTCGAAATGCCGCAATGTCCCGGCGTGCCGCAACATATCCGATCAGTCCGGCGACCAGAATGATCACGGGGAAAGGAACCCCAAAGGCAAAAATCGCCACAAAGGCCGCAACTGCAATTGCGATCATGACCTTGTTTTTAAGCGCCCTTTTTCCGATCCGCCAGACCGCTTGGGCGACAATTGCCAAAACGGCTGCTTTCAGACCAAAGAACAGCGCTTCAACAATTCCGACATTGCCCCAGATCGCATAGATCCAGCTCAGCGCCATAATCGCGACGACACCGGGCAGAACGAACAGGACGCCAGCAATCACACCGCCAAGAGTCCGATGCATCAGCCAACCGATATAAACCGCCAGCTGCTGTGCCTCGGGTCCGGGCAACAGCATGCAATAATTAAGAGCATGGAGAAACCGCTTCTCGCCAAGCCATTTGCGTTCTTCGACCAGAATTTGATGCATCAGGGCAATCTGGCCCGCTGGCCCCCCGAAACTCAAAAGACCGATCCGGGCCCAGACCTTAAAGGCTTCGCCAAGGGTCGGATAATCAGATTTGTACATGTCATACCTGTGGCTTGTTGGTTGGCCAGTTATGGCTTTCATTCGTGGCGTCACGCGCCCAGCGATAAAACGCATCATATAGCAGCATTCCGGCATCAAGCTGTTCAAGATCATCGGAATACATGCGTGACAATCCAAGTGATGCGGCCAGAAGCCCCGCCGATTCCGGGGCCAGATCAAGTCGGGCGGTATCGGCCCCGCGCACAATGACGGAAAGGCGATCAAGGGCCGGTATAGACAAACCAAATTCCGCCAACATCACGTCAAAGCTGCATCGTTCGTCGCGGTGGCTCCAGAATACACCTTCTATGTCAAATGGTGCGGCCTGATAACGCTCCGCCACGCCAAGAACTTCTGCCGGGGCGACAAACAGAATGACAGCACGCGGATCAAGAAACCGCCGGATCAACCAGGGACAGGCAATACGATCAATTTTCGGGCGGGACCTTGTAACCCAGACGGTACGGCCCTGAATATCGCGGGCAGGCAGCTTTTCCGGGTGAATGACCGGATACCCGCTTGACACCCAGTCTTCGAACCCGCCTTCAAGATATTCCGACGGACATCCTTCGGCACGTAACCATGCGGCAGTTCCCTGACTCCGTTTATGGCCTGCCTGACATATCACAATTGAACTTGTCCTGGCGATGCGTGACGCCAGTTCGGGCAAGGCGGTATCGTCCACCCGGATCGCACCGGGAACCAACCGCGGATCAGCGTTAAAGTCTTCCTCGGAACGAACGTCAAGAAGCAGCGGCACCCGAGGTGTGCCGATAATTTTGGAAAGTTTGTCACTGGAAATTGAGTTGGGCGCAGGCATGTGCGTTCCTCCTTTGCAGGCTTGAATTGGAACGCGATCTTCAGCTGTCGCCTCGTGGGGAGTTCGCGTTTCCCCATGTGCCTAGAAAACGCGAAGCCATGAAAATAGTCAAGACCAAAGTAAAACCGAGCAGACCACCACTTTCCTGCATAACCTCATCAGGATGGCTGGTCACGAGGAACGCCTTGGGAATCATCACTGCCGCGATGATATTTGAATGTTCCTGTTGCCGTTCCGATCACATCGCCATCGGCGTTATAGGCCACTGCCTCGGTAAAGACGATCTTGCGTCCCCCGCCCTGTTTGCGGGCAACCACACGCACCAGCCCATCCTTGGCCATACCAATGAAATTGGTGGTCAGTGAAAGCGTCATGGTTTTGCGCACGTTCCCCGCAACCGGGCAAAAACACACCGCATAGCCAGATGCCGTATCCATCAGCGTGGTCAAGATCCCGCCATGCAGGATCCCAACACGGTTACGGTGAAAATCCTTCATCTCCAGCTCGACGACCGCGTGGCCGTCTGCCCATTCCACCAGCCTGTATCCGAGATGGTCCTGAACCGCGCTGCCATGGGCCTGTTCATAGGCAAGATTATCGATTGTATCGGTCATATCAACGACCCTGATTGTGAAAATTTCCCAAGCTATAGCAGATATTTGCCACCCCGAAAAACACACAGGACCGCCGATCACGGATTAGCCTGAGTCGCAGCGACCTTGGCGCACAAAACCGCCGCGCCAAGCCGAAAATCACGCGAACCCCAAGACTTATTGCGCATCGCAACATCGAATAAATGTTTATTTTCAAATAGTTAATAGTACCGTTCTCCAAACAAGAACGGGATAGCGGTGAAAGGAGAATAGTCGCAAAGCAGGGTGTCTGGTATCTCTGAATTCATCGCAAAGACAGATGATGTCGCAAAGGATTAGAGCCATGACGACGATTGCTTACAAAGACGCAACCAGCATCGAACGTGAAGTCCGCACCGGCTGGTTCACCAGTTTTGTCCGTGCCCTTCAGGTTGCCGTAATCATGAAAGCATCCCAGGCCAAAACCCACGCAGAACTGACTGCGGACTGGAACAAGGCATGGCGTCAGGTTGAAGGTTAAGGCATCCGCCGCCTTCGTTTGAGGTTGGTGCGACGATCTGCACATCTGCCGCACCCTCAAACTTCTTGACGCTTCGGGCTGAACCACCGACAACGGTTCCATGCAAAAGTTTGATATCGTGACCATTCGGCTTTTCGTCGCCATCGTGCGCGCCGGAAGCATCAATGAAGCCGCAAGGCGCGAACATATCGCGACCTCGGCCGTGTCACGCCGCATTGGCGAACTCGAAGCCATGCTGGGTGTCAAACTGCTTCGCCGCCTGCCGCGCGGGGTCGAACCGACCGAAGAAGGCACGATCTTTGCCCGCTATGGCGAAAAGCTTCTGGGCGATCTGAACCATCTTTCCAACGAGCTTCGCGATTTCAATGCCGGCGAAAAGGGCAAGATTTATCTTGCCGCGGTGACGTCTGCGATTCTGACCGGCTTGCCATCATTTCTGGCCGATTTTGAACGCGATTTCCCCCACATCACTGTTGATGTCCGCGAATTGACATCGCGCGAAAGTGCCGAAGCCGTCCGCGAAGGGCGTGCTGATCTGGCGATCCTGGCCGATAACAGTCCGCTTGGCGATCTGGCCCATGATGTGTTTTGCGATGATCCGATCTGGGTTGTCACCCCCAAAGGTCACCCGCTGATCCCCAATGCAGACACCCCCAAACCGGTCAAATTTTCCGAAGCCGCCAAATATGACATCATTTCCCTGCATGAAGGCGGGGTGATTGATGACCTGATTTCCGAAGCCGCATCGAAAATGAAGCTCGATATGCATCCCCATATCAAGGTCGTGCGTTTCGGGTCCCTGCGCCAGATGATTGCCGCGGGACTTGGGATCGGCTTTTTGCGGAAAAGTTCGGTTGCGGGATATATCGGCCATATGAATATTGCCGGCGCACCGATTGCCGATGACTGGGCCAAACGCCAGTTGCTGATCGCCCATGATGGTGATGCCAACCTGACCAGTGCCGCACGTCTGTTTCGCGACTATCTTCTCAAGAAATCATCGGAAACAAGCTTCAAACCGGTTCTGGGCTAATCTGGCGACCTTTGCAGTCAGGCGGATCTTGCCATTCGTTCGGCCCAGATATCACCGCCTGTCGGCCCCAGCGGCACCGCCATACCGGCAAGACGGGCAACATGACGCCCGGCCTCATCAAGCACCAGACCGGGAAGTTCCGGCCACTGTCCGATCGGATCAAGAATTTCGATCTCTTCATCGTCGCGGGCACTGATCAATTCGGGCAGATCGTCGCGCGCATGTGTGCCACCACCGGCCAGCATCGGAATGATCAGGGTTTTCTTGTGCGTGGAAAGGTCGCGCCAATCGGCAAGCGACGGTTTGCCTTCGATATTGCCAATGCAGATTTCAGGCCCGGCGCAAAGCCCCTGAACCTGGCGGGCAAAACGGACCGTTTCCGGCAATGGTGCGGTCAGGGTTTTCAAGCCATGCGGCACCAGAAATACCGACATTTCATCCAGTCGCCACCGCCGATTGGCGGCGGCTGCCCGGATTTTGCTGGCGACAAGGTCATCAAAGCCCGGAAGATTAAGGGCCGGCGGCAGAACAACTGCATCACCCAATCCGGCACGCTCAAGATCGCGCGGCAGTTCTTCGAACACCAGATACCCTTCACTGAAAAACAGCGGGAAAATGATCAGGCGCTCGGCATGTCCCGACCGTTTGAGGGAAGCGAGCTGATCGGGCAGTGACGGATTGCTTCGCATATAGCCATGCGACACCGGTCCGTTCCAGTCAGCCGCAACGGACCGGGCAAGGTCCCCTGCCGGGTCCCCGCCATTGCCGCTATTACCGTGCGACACCATCATCAATGTTGGCATTTCGAAATCAGACATTGCGACCAGTCCCGTTATGCGTTCATGCAAAAACCTAGTATCCAGTACGCAGGATGCAAGGTTTTGGATCGCAACAATCCGGTTCTGATTTGGGTTTTATTGCACCAGATCCCAGCGCGGCTGACCGCCAAACCGGTCATGCATGAAATCAACCAGAAGCCGGATACGCGATGAAAGCTGCCGGCTGGGCGGATAGAGCAAATAAAGAAAAATCTCGGGCGGGGTATAATCACATAACACCGTCACCAGACGCCCGGTTTGCAATTCCGGCCCGGCAATGAAAGTCGGCATTTCCGCCAAGCCCAGACCGGCCACCGCCGCGTCACGCAGAACTTCGGCATTGTTACAGCAAAACACGCCATTGACCTGAACCGAAACCGGTCCGTTCGGGCCGGTCAGCTTCCAGGTCGAACCCGACGGAAGATTGCCATAATGCAGACAGGGCAAAGTCGCCAGATCGCGGATATCGGTTGGTTCACCATGTTTCTGCAAGAAATCGGGTGCCGCGCAAATCACGCGCCGGATCGGAATAATTTCATGATCAATCAGCGCCAGGGTTTCGGTCGGGCGGCTGATGCGCACCGTCATGTCAAAACCATCGGCAACCGGATCGATGAAATGATCATTCAAGGCCAATTCGATCCTGATATCGGGATACATGCGGGCAAAATCGACAAGTGCCGGGCCAAGATGCAGGGTGCCAAATGACATTGGTGCATTGATGCGAATGTCACCAGCCGGCTTTTCCGGGTTCTCGCGAATGGAGTCTTCGGCATCCGTCAGGTCCGTCAGAATGGCCTTGGCCCGCTGATAAAACGCCTGCCCGCTTGGCGTTACCGAAACGGTACGTGTTGTGCGGTTCAGCAATTGCACACCCAGATCATCTTCAAGCGCGACCACCGCACGGTTGACCTGCGATCGCGACTGCCCGATGGCCCGCGCCGCGGCGGCAAAGCTGCCTTCCTCGACCACACGGATGAAACTTTGCAAACTGGCCATTTTATCCACGGGCAATATCCCTGGGCTGCGGTTGGGGATGCATCATATGACGCGATGATAGGCTTATTGTCGCATTAAACGCAACACTGTGGGCATTATTGCGATAATTGTCTCATTTTATGAAAAGCGTATTCTGTCTCCAACAGAAGACATCCTCATGGAGGTACAGACAAATGCTGATCAAAGTAGATGCAGACACCCGTGGCCGCGCACAGTTTGGCTGGCTTGATTCCAACCATACTTTTTCGTTCGGTCATTATTACGATCCCAACCGGATGGGCTGGGGACCGCTTCGCGTCATTAACGAAGACCGTGTCATTCCCGGTGCCGGTTTTGACACCCATGGCCACAAGGATATGGAAATCATTTCCTATGTTCTTGATGGCGCCCTTGAACACAAGGACAGCATCGGAAACGGATCTGTGATCCGTCCGGGCCGCCTGCAACGCATGACGGCTGGCACCGGCATCCGTCATTCGGAATACAACCATTCAAAATCCGATCCGGTTCATTTCCTGCAAATCTGGATCATTCCGGAAGCCGCCGGACTGGAACCGGGTTACGAAGAAAAGGAAATCGCACGCCGCGATACGGGATCGGGGCTTACCCTGATCGGCAGCCGCGATGGCCGTGAGAATTCGATCACCATTCACCAGAATGTCGATCTGTATGTTGCGCACCTTAACAATGGCGAAACCGCACAGCACAGCATCGAAAAAGGCCGCATCGCCTGGATCCAGGTGGCCCGCGGGTCGGTCAAAGTGAATGGCGAAACCCTTACTGCCGGTGACGGTGCGGCGATCCGGGATGAAGACGAACTTGTCTTCTCTGATGCCGACAATGCCGAAGCCCTTGTTTTTGACATGGTGGCCTGAGCTGCGAAAACCGCGCTCCCCCATCCCGAGGAGAAAAATCATGACCTCGCTTACCAGTGACAAACCCCGTTCGATCATCCCCGCTATTGGCAATGTTACGTCCGCCCTGCAACCGCTTGCCCCGGTGATCATCCGTGTTACCACCGGCCTTTTGATGGTTCCGCATGGTGCGCAGAAACTGTTTGGTGCCTTTGCCGGTTATGGCCTTGAAGGTACGGCTGGCTGGCTTGAAAGCATCGGCTTTGCCCCGGGCTTTGTCTTTGCCCTTCTGATCGGCCTTCTTGAATTTGTTGGCGGATTGATGCTGACAGTCGGTCTTTTGACCCGTCCGGTTGCCGCCGCGGTTCTGGTTTTCATGGCTGTTGCCGTTTCAACCCATATCCCGGCTGGCTATTTCTGGAACAATGGCGGCTTTGAAATGCCGTTGATGTGGGGTCTGCTTGCCCTGACGGTTCTGATCCAGGGTGGTGGCAAATTCTCGGTCGATCGCAAGATCGGCTACGAATTCTGATCTGACCCGCCCTTAAGCGCACCGATCAAACGGGTTGCTGATACAATAGCAGCCCGTTTTTTTATGGCTCCTCATATGAGGATATTGGAGATCAGATAAAACAGCCAAAGTACGGTCGCACTGAATGGCCCGACAGGCTGCATCCCGAAGATGCGGTTTGTTGGTTCTTTATGATAACCCAAGCCAGATCTGTCTGACCGAACCATGTACGAAGATATTTCGATCATATTTGTTGATGACGATCCCAACGTGTTGCGCGGATTGCGTCGCCGTATGATGAGCCAACGCCCGAACTGGTCGCTGCGGTTTTTTGAAAGTGCTGAAAGTGCGCTGATCGGCCTTGCAGAAGAACAGGCAGATGTGGTGATTTCCGACATGCGGATGCCCGAAATGGACGGGGCCGAATTCCTGCGGATTGTTGCCAATCGTTATCCCCAGACATCCCGCATATTGCTTTCCGGCTATGCCGACGAAATCGCCATTCAAAACGGCACCACCGCAACCCAGCACTTTTTGACCAAGCCCTGCAAGGATACCGACATCATTCACGCGGTCGAGCGCGGTCTGGTCATGCGGCGTTATTTGCATGATCCGATGCTGGTTGATCTTCTGGCACGGATTCCCAGGGAACTGGCATGGCCGGCAACCTTTGAACGCCTGCACACGATATTGCAGTTCACCGGCCCCAAAAGCCGCGACGAGCTTAATGAATTTGCCGCCGATCATCCCGCACTGACATTTCTGGCACGGGATCTGGCGCGACGGGAAAAACTTGTCGCCGCCGATAGCCAGACCGGCCTGATCGGTCTTGTGAAACTGCTTGGCATCGAGACGATCAAGGCATTGTGCATTCTGTGGTCAGAACTGGGTCAGCCCGCCAAGTTTGACCCGAACGTGCCGGCCATTGAACTGCACCGACCACTGGTTCTTGGACAGATGGCTGCCAATATTGCCCGGTTGCAAAACCTGCCCTTTGAAACGGTTGATCAGGTCCGTGCGGCGGCCCTTTTGTGTCATATCGGGGAAATCATCATCAAACGGGTGATGCCCGATGGCTACAAGGCCAGCCGTGATCGGGCCGATCGCGATGAATGCGATATTATTTCCGCCGAAGTTGCCGAAATGGGATTTGCCCATCCGGCAGTATCGGCATCCATTTGTGCCTATTGGGGATTCCCGCACGAAGTTGTTGAACAGATCGCGTTCCATCACAGGCCCGAAGTTGCACCGACCCCGAATTCCAGGACCCTGCTGATTGTCTATGCTGCGCAATATTTTGCCCGCATCGTTGGCAAGGACGGCATGAAACGCGCCGCCAAATATGACCTTGCCAGCGGGTTCATTTCACGATGCGGTGCCGATGACATCTGGCCGGTCTGGGAACGCAGCTGCATCGAAAACCACCTGCCGCACGGTATCGAAAAACCATATCCCGGCCAGATGTTCCATTCAGCGGGCTAACGCAGCAACGCACCAAGATCGCTTGGCCCCTGCATGACATCATTTTGCGAATGTGCGTTATAGGATGGATTGATTTTGGGCAGACGGATAACGAATTCGGCCCCGTCGACATAATCCTCTGACAGGGTCAGATCACCACCGAAATCGTCCTGGATAAGCTTGCGACAAATCGGAAGCCCCTGACCGGTGCCGACACCGCGTTCCTTGGTGGTAAAGAAATAATCAAAGATGCGATCGCGCAGGTCTTCCGGCACACCCGACCCGTTGTCGCGCAGACGGATGAACACATTGTCGTCGTCCGATGTCACCGTCAGATCAATGCGGCCGCGCCGCTGGCCGGTTTCCTTGATGGCCTGCGATGCATTGACGATCAGGTTGATCAGCGCCTGTGACAGATGGTTGCGTCGTCCATTGACCTCGGTGACATCCGACTGGATATGAACATCAAGATCGGCAACATGTTTGACCTGGTTGCGGGTCAGGGTAACCGCCGTTTCGATTTCTTCGGGAATGGAAATCAGTTCGATTGCGTCATTGGCCGGATGGGCAAATTTGCGAATCCCCCGGACAATTTCCGCAATCCGTTCAAGTCCCTGGATACTTTCATCGATCGCAAGCGGCACTTCCTGCACCAGGAAATCGATTTTGCTTTGGTCAAAATCGACCTTTGCCGTCGGGTCGGCCTGTTGGCGGCGCACTGCATCGACCAGACCCGAAAAGCTGTCAGAAAGAAATTCAAGATTGT
Organism: Thalassospira sp. MIT121401; assembly: GCF_047125595.1. Classification (NCBI taxonomy): domain Bacteria; kingdom Pseudomonadati; phylum Pseudomonadota; class Alphaproteobacteria; order Rhodospirillales; family Thalassospiraceae; genus Thalassospira; species Thalassospira sp. MIT121401. Next base: position 532,003 of record NZ_CP138926.1, on the reverse strand, counting down.
TCTGGATATATTGCGCCGGGGTGTTGATTTCATGCGCGACCCCGCCTGCCAGCGTCCCCAAAGCATGCAGCTTGGCGTAATCGGCGGCCTCTTCGATGACTTCCTGTTCCTGTCGGGCTTTCTGGGCGGCAATATCCGCCGCAAAAACACGCTGGCGCTGACGGATCATGAATGCCCCCAGCACCGCCATTGCAACAACACCGACAAAGAACAAATAGGTCAGAAATTCAATATTGCGCTTCACGGTCTGGATATTCTGAGCGTTATAGACCGACACAAAGTTCGTGGTCCGCACCACCGCCTGTTGCAGCGGTTCGCCCATCGGTTCAAGCAGCCGATAGAGTTCCTGTAATTTTGACCTTGGATCCGTGGCATTTTCCAGCGCGATATCGACTTCATCGATCCGGTTTTGCAGAGCGTCTATGGATGCCGCCACTTCGGGCACGGAAAACAGCACGCGGAAACCTTCGCCATCGCGCAACAGAAATACGCGGCTGACCATGATTTCATATTCAAGCATGATGTCTTCGACCGCCTGGTCATCAAGACCGGCACGGCCAAAGGCGGCTTCTATGTCGCGTTGAATGATGAAAAGCTGGCGCTGGATCTGAAACACCGCCCAGACGAAATTTTCCCGATAGGTAAACCGCTCGTCTTCAAGCTGGCGAATAATCGCCCCGGACAGAACCGCATACAAACCGACAAACAGCACCAGTCCAAAGAACATGGCACGGCCTGAACGGTTGAAAAAAAACGCCTTAATTCTTTGCATCAACAGATTTTACCTGCCAGACCGAATATGCCCAATAGGTATCTGTCTGGAAACGCACATCCCTGTCATAGGGGAAGACAACCCAGAACGGGCCTTTTTCACGCACCGACATTTCCGCGTCATTAAGGTGATAGGCCAGAATGGCACCGTCATTTCGCAATACGTTGGTCGGGACAATGACGCTGTAATCATTCAGGGCAGCGACACGTACCATATCGGCATCAAGGCCATAGGTCTCAAGCAGCAGGTCAAAGGAAACGCCCTGGAATTTCTGCACCCCGTTTGTCCAGGGGGTCGATGTGTAAAACTCGACCGCAGGCATTTCCATGAGCTTTTCCATGGAAACCGTTACCACCTCGCCATCGGGTTTTGTCAGCTTCAATGACCCGCCGGCCGATGCCCCCGCAGAAACGAAGCCCACCATGGCGACCACAAGGGCCAACACCTTTGCAAAGCTTTTCATATTCATATCCATGCTCCCTACCATGCCTTAAAGAGTGGTCACAGCATGTTGATTTAACAATAACTAACAGGTGAATTTAGTCAAAGACACAAGCACTTTTACGCGCTCATGGCTGTTGCTGTCTTTTCTTCCCAGACATCAAGCGGTTCCGGGCTGCCAAGATAAAATCCCTGCAATTCGGTGATGCCATAGACTTGCAGTTTTTCGACAACCGCACCGCTTTCGATACCCTTGGCCGAAATTGACAGCCCCATTTTCCAGCAGACCTGCGCGATCCATTCGACAAAGGCATCGTCAAGGAAATCGGTCATGATTCCGCGGACAAGCTCACGGTCCAGCTTGATCCCGGCAAAGACTTCGTGACGCAACAGTTCAAGCGAATTGTTGCCCGACCCGAAATCATCAATCAGTACCGCAATGCCGCGTTCACGAAGGCGCGAAACACTGCCCAGCAATTCCTGATCATCCGGAACCAGCTGGCGTTCGGGAATTTCATATGTCACGACGACACCGCGCATGCGCATCTTTTCATAGAAGCGGATCAAAAGATCGAGGAATTCCGGCGTTTTGAGCGAATAGGCAGAAATATTGACCGCAAGGTTGCTGGAATCGCCCAGTAAGGCACGATATCGCGGCGCCTGATCAATCATCACCGCCATCAACTGGCTGGTCAGCCGATTGATTACCGGATGATCGCGGCATGCCTCAAAGATTTCATCAACCCCGAAATCCTTTTCAAGCGACGGCATGCGGCACAGAACCTCAACACCGCACAGACCCAGGTCACTTGCCGCAAATCGTGGCTGAAGAACCGTGGAAAATTTGGCCTGATCAATCGTTGAATTGACCATCATCGGCGTCACGCGCGATGTCGGCTTTTCGGCCGGTTTGTTGGTCTGGATGACCCGGTCAATGGCGTCTTTCAAAACAGAAACCGAAACCGGCTTGGCCAATACACGCGTGACCATGGCCTGACTGATGGCTTCGCGCAGGGAAATGGTCGAAATATTGCCAGACAACATCATGCGGCTGACCATCGGCGCGATGCGGGCGGCCTGTTTCAGGAACGAGATACCATCAAGAGTCGGCATGATCAGATCGGCAATGACAAGATCGGTGCGTTCGCGATTGTGCGACAACCAATCAAGTGCCATCTGCCCGTCGGAAAATGTGACAAATTCAAAACTGGTCGCAAGGGTGCGCCGCACCGCTGCCAACAGTTTTTCATCATCATCTACCATCAGAATGACGGGGCGTTTTGTATTGACCACATCCATTAATGGGCAACTCCGGAATGATGCTAAGTCCTGAAATTCTTGTTATTTGGCCCGGCGAGTTTGCGCATATGACGAAAGGCGGGGCTTTGAACGATTGCAGAATAGTGTCAGACTGCCATTGTCCAATATCCCCATTTGTGGAGGGCACTTTTGATGACCGAAAAAACGCCGGTGCGGATTGCCTTTGTCGATGATGACGAACATCTGTTGTCATCACATCGGCGCAACTTTGCGCGCTTGCGGCCCCAATGGGGGGCGGTCTATTTCAATGATCCGATAACGGCACGCGATGCCATTGCCGCCGACCCGTCAATCGGGGCTGCTGTTCTGGATATCCATATGCCGGGCATGTCGGGGCTGGAACTGGCTGCGGAATTGCGCACCGTTCGCCATGATCTGCTGATTGTGATCCTGACCGGATATGCCGATTTGCAGTCGGCCTTGCTTGCCGTTAACGAGCTGGGGGTATTTCGGTTCTATCCCAAGCCGACAAATCTTCAGACCATTCTTGAAGGACTGGAAACAGAAATCGAAGCCCGCCAGGGACAGGCAGAAGATACCCTTCCTACCGATTTCCTTGATCTGTTCGAGCTTGGCGTGATTGCCGTTGATGCCGATCTTTCGATTTTGCATATGAATGCCCAGGCAGCCGAATTGATGCGTGGATCATCACTTGTTCATTCGGGCAGTCAGGGGCGCCTGATCATCGAACCCGTTCCGGAGGGGTTGGAAAGTTTCCTGAACCCGCCAGCAAAGATGGCGCCGCGCAAACATCAAAGCTATGCGATCGAACGTGACGGCGAAAAGCTGTCTGTTCTGATCCGGCGAGTGCCCAAAAAGACCGATGGCAAATCAACCTTTATGGTGATCCTTGTTGATCCCGCACAGCAAAAACCACCCGCGATTGACGATCTGATGGATCTGTTCGGTCTGACCCGGTCCGAGGCAAAACTGACCCAGAAACTGGCAGAAGGTCTTGCCCTTGATCAGGCAGCGGAACTTGTCGGCATCTCGCACAGTTCGGCCAGAACCTATTTGAAAACCATTTTTTCCAAGACCGGCGTCAACCGCCAGCCGCAATTGATGAAGACGGTCCTTTCATCAATACCGTCTTTGCGATAAGCGACGGGAAAACCAATAGAAACAACCCCCTACCAACCAAAGACCACAATATATTTACTTGATCAGCGGCAAAATACATCTACCCTGAGTTATGTGAGCTGACATAACCATCCAGATGTGGGGGCATCGCGGTTGACCGGGGAAAATCACAAACCAGAAATCCTGTCCGACTTTTCCCGGGTGAATGCCGATCGCCATTACGGCCTCAAACGCCTTTGTGATCTGTTGATTTCATTGCTGGCGATCATTGCCCTTGCGCCAGTGATGATTGCGATTTCCATAGTCCTGATCGGACTTGGATTCCACCACCCGATTTTCCGTCAGAAACGTGTCGGCAGACATGCAACGGTGTTCACCATTTTCAAATTCCGGACCTTGCGTGACCGGACCTGTCGGCGGTCATCGGCGCCGATCATCCGGCTTTCAGACCAGTTTACCGGGTGGCTGCGCATAAGCGGGCTGGATGAATTGCCACAATTGATCAATGTGATCCGCGGCGAGATGTCGCTGGTGGGACCGCGCCCGCACAGTGTTGCCGATCATGCCCTGTTTGCCACGTCCCTGCCCGGCTATGACGCCCGCCTGGCCATGCGTCCGGGCATCACGGGATTGGCGCAAATTCGTGGGTGGCGGGGCCCGGTTGACTGCCATCATCATCTTCGGGCGCGCACGGGATGCGATCTGGATTATATCGCTGATCAGAACCCGCTACGTGACGGGATCATTCTGTTTGCAACCGTTCTTTTGCCGTTGCGCAGATCATCGACATCGCGACTGCCTGCCCGTCAAGCGGACCATAACGGGCAGAGGCCGGGACAGGGTCACATTTTTCGTCATGACCAGCGGCTTGTTTGATGATCAGGCATTTCTGCACAATCACCAAAGCAGTCGCCAGGACCGTCACCGGTCACGGCAAAGTCCCCATGATGTTGTGCTGTGCGATATTCCTGACCGGGCTTTGGGCCCCAACGCGTTCTATTGCCCAACCTGGCGCGTCAACCGGTCCGAAACCCACCCGGTCACAGGATTACACCCATATGCGCCTTGGACGGTTTGTTCTGGCCCCGGAAGTCACCAGCCGCGCAACACATGACGACAACATCTTTTTATCTGATGACAATGCGCAATCGGATGTCATCACCACGATCGCCCCGCGCCTTCATCTGAGCGGCGACTGGCCGTTCTTTCGTATGCATATGACGATCGGCGGGGAGCTTGGATTTTTTGCCAAATCCGATCAGGACAATTATCAGGATGCTGAGGCCAAGGCCGCCGGAAGCATTGAGCTTGGTCCGTCATCGGTTGATGGCGCAATCGAATGGCATCGTCAGCATGACCCGCGCGGAAGCAATGATGTCCCGACTGGCGCACGGGAACCCGTGATTTATCGTGATGTCCGCGCCCATATTGGCGGGCGATATGCCACCAGAAGCTTGCAATATGAATCGCGGTTGTCTTTGCGTCGTCTTGATTTCGAAGACAGCACCGCCATCAATGGCAATGCGATCCGCAATGACGATCGCGACCGCCTTGAAACCCGTGAAACCCTGCGCGCTGTGATGCCATTTGATCAGGGACGCGAAGCGTATGGCGAAATCACGCTTAATCAGCGGCAATATGACAGAACCCCCGATGATAGCGGGCGGGTTCGCGATTCTGCCGGATACCAGATTTATGGTGGCCTGCGGTTTGATTTGACCGACCTGATCCGGGCGGATCTTGCGGCCGGCTGGATGAGCCAAAGCTATGTCGATCCGGCATTTGGCAATATCAACGACTATACGCTGCGGGCCGATATCGACTGGTCCGTTACCCGGCTGACCAGCCTTTCATTTACCGCTGCGCGGGCGGTGCGCGAAACCACCGTCCAAGGTGCCAGCGGCATTCTGGCATTTGAAACGGGCATCGGAGTAACCCATGAATTGCTGCGCACGTTACAGATCGGCGCCAATGCCCGTTATCGCAATGATGCCTTTCAACAAACCACACGCACCGACAGGGTACGTTCGATCGGCCTTGACCTTGATTATCAGCTGAATCGCTTTGCCAGGATCAACAGCACCGTTGGCCACGAAATTCGCCAATCAACCAGCAACGGCGAAGATTACGCCCGCCTACAAAGCCAGATCAGCCTGAAGCTGGAGATGTAAATGACCGGCATTGTCACATCCGTCACAGCCCGCACCCGATTGCTTGCGATTGTGCTGATCATGCTTGTCGGGATCGTCGCGCTTTCACGTTCCGGAACTGCCCAAACCATCTATTCGCTTGATAGCGGCGATCTGGTCAGGGTCACGGTATTTGGTGAGCCGGACCTGTCGGGTGATTTCAGCATCGATGCACAGGGTAAACTGAACCTTGCACTGATCGGGCCGGTTTTTGTAAGGGGCATGACAACCAGCCAGGCCCGCACCGCCATTCATGACGCCTATCTCGACGGCTATTTGCGCCATCCTGATGTAGCGGTCGATGTCGTTGCCTTTCGCCCGTTCTTCATCGTTGGCGAAGTCAATCAGCCCGGGTCATACAGCTTTGTCCCGGGCATGAATGTTTTAAATGCGATTGCGATTGGCGGGGGCATGACCTATCGCGGGGACGAGGACGATATCGAAATCCTGCGCGGTAATGATACAGCGCGGGTTTCGATCCCGGCCAATCTGGCAACCATTGTCATGCCCGGTGACATCGTGCGGATCGCCGAACGGTATTTCTGATCCGCCCGCCGCTTTCCATGCCGCTGCTGCCATTTTTCCTATGCCGCGGTTTCCATTGCTGACTTCGCGACAAAATGATGGGCTGCGATCTGTTGCAGATCAGCAAGTTCCGGCTGGTAATCCAGCCCGTGAACCGGACTTGGAACTTCGCCGGTGATCAGGCTGAAATCCTGACGACGTTTGCGCGGATCGGGGATCGGGACTGCGGCCATCAGTTTTTTGGTATAGGGATGCTGCGGGTTTTCAAAAACTGCCTGACGCGGCCCGATTTCCACAATCTGCCCCATATACATGACGGCCACCCGGTGGCTGATCTGTTCGACCACGGCCATATCGTGCGAAATAAACAGATATGAAAGCCCGCTTTCAGCCTGCAATTCCCCCAGAAGATCAAGAACCTGTGCCTGCACCGATACATCAAGTGCCGAAACCGATTCGTCGGCAATGATCACCTTGGGCGACAGGCTGAGCGCGCGCGCAATACAGATGCGCTGACGCTGACCGCCGGAAAATTCGTGCGGATGCCGTTTTGCCGCATCTGCGGGAAGTCCGACCCGCCTGAACAGATATTCGACCCGGTCATCAAGTTCCGATCCCGATGCCAGACCATGGATCACCAATGGTTCGGCCACCAGTTCCCCGACCGTCATACGCGGATCAAGGGACGCATAGGGATCCTGAAAAATCATCTGGATATTGCGGCGAACTTCACGGGTCTGGATGCGGGAATTGGCATCGATCTCGCGCCCGTCAATCACCACTTCCCCCTTCCAGGGAATAAGGTTCATCAACGCCCGACCGGTTGTCGATTTGCCACAGCCGCTTTCACCGACAATCGACAATGTTTCACCCGCAAAGATATCGAAACTGACCTGTTCGACCGCATGCACGCGTTTCTGCACGCGCTGCAAAAGACCGCCGCGAATATCGAAACGCACGGTAAGGTCCCTGACCGATACCAGGGGTTTGGCCAAACCGCGTTCAAGCGCCTTGCCATCGCTGCTGGCCGGGCCTTCTGTGCCGGTCATGGCGCCCAGTCGCGGCACAGCGGCCAAAAGCCCGCGGGTATAGGGATCATCGGGTTTTTCAAACACATCGGTAACAGTGCCGCTTTCGACCACCTTGCCCTGGTTCATGACAATGACGCGGTTCGCCATTTCGGCAACAACACCCATGTCATGGGTAATCAGTATGATCGCGGTTCCGGTTTCGCGTTGCAGATCGCGCATCAGTCCCAGAATCTGGGCCTGGATGGTGACATCAAGGGCCGTGGTCGGCTCGTCCGCAATCAGAACATCGGGATTACAGGCAAGTGCCATGGCGATCATTACCCGCTGGCGCATGCCACCCGACAATTCATGGGGATATTGCGAAAGCCGCTTTTCCGGCTCGGAAATGCGAACCTGTTTGAGAACCTCAAGCGCACGCGCCCGAACCCGGGATCCGGGCATCGGATTATGGGTTGAAATGGCTTCGCCCAACTGGCGTCCGATCGTCAAAACCGGATTAAGCGATGTCATCGGTTCCTGAAAGATCATCGCGATTTTATTGCCGCGAATGTCGCGCATGGCCCGTTCAGACAGGGTCAGGAGATCCGTGCCGTTCAGGCGGATTTCCCCACTGGCAACCCGTGCCATCGGTTCGGGCAGAAGCCCCATGATCGACAGTGACGTCATGGATTTACCACTACCCGATTCCCCGGCAATACACAGCGTCTCGCCACGACAAAGATCGAAGCTTAATCCATCGACAACGGTTTTCGGTCCGCTTGGTGTTGCCACCTGTGTCACCAGATCGCGTACTTCAAGGATCTTTTCCACCGCTTTACTGCCCTGTTCGGTCATACTGCCAACCCTGAGAAAGTCTGTAATTTATTGATTTTAAAATCCGGGGCAGAACAACTCGATCGCTCCGCCCCGAAAAGCCGTCTTAGTCAAATACGATGCGCGGGAAATAGAACGAGACAACCCAGTTGGGCTGATCAACGATTTCACTGATGCGCAGATCCCCACAGACCGAACACAGCATATAGGCGTCGACCGCCGACATGCCCTGTGTCTTGCACAGCCAGTCCACCATGCGACGTACGGCATCTCGCGCACCGGTCATAAGATCACTTCCGATCCCGGTGGTGCATTCATATCCCTTGCTGTCGAGATGGCTGGTCACCGGACCGGGCGTGGTGAAATGCGGCGATTCAAGTTGGGCATTCTTGACCAGATCAAGGGTCACGGTTGCGTTCATCGGGCTTTCAATCGCCGTTCCGCAAACTTCGCCATCGCCCTGTGCGGCATGGGTATCGCCAATCGAAAACAGGCCACCGGCAACCTCGACCGGAAGATAAAGTGTGGTCCCTGCTGCAAGATCGCGAATATCAAGATTGCCACCAACCCGCCTTGGCGGCACGACCGAATGCAGGCCCGGTTCGGCCAGTGCAAGGCCGATGGTACCGGCAAACGGTTTCAGCGGCACTTTGCCGTATTTGGAAAACAGCGACGGGGCCAGCGTATCGGGATCATATTTCCAGATATGCAGGGCCGGGTCTTCGAACTGATCGGCCAAAAGACCAAATCCCGGAATATTTGCCGTCCAGCCAAAGCCCGACGGTTTGAAACCTTCGATGGTGATTTTGACCGCATCACCGGGCTCTGCCCCGTCAATAAAGACAGGACCGGACACCGGATTGATTTTGGAAAAATCCAGTGCGGTTACATCCGCAACCGTACTGTTTGCATTGAACTGGCCTGCTGCACTGTCGACGCATTCAAATTCAATGGTGGTACCGGGCGCGACCGTCAATGCGGGCGGGATCGAATGATCCCACCCGTGATGACAGTGCGCGGAGTGGATCGTGTAATCCGCACATTTGCACATGTTTATTTCACCGCAATGTAGTCATAGTGAACAGGAATGTGGACCGGATCGACGAGGATCGCGTCATCGGCCACAAGGCGCGGCGAACGAATGGTGTAACGCTGTTCATTGAACACCGGTACCCACGGTGCGTCGGCCATGACTTTGGTAAAGATGTCGCGCCACATATCAATGCGGGTATCGGCCTGGGACGGATCGGCAAGCGCGTCGGCCTTTGATGCTTCGGCATCAAGTTCCTCGTTGCAGTACCACGACCAGTTCCAGCCACCCGGCACCGCACCGCCACAACCCAGAATCGGGCCATAGAAGTTCGACGGATCCGGGAAGTCGGCAATCCAGGCCATGCCACCCGACCAGATCATCGGGGCCTGATCGGCTTCACCACCAGCGGCAATCACGTTTGCCTGTGCCAGCGACTTGATTTCGACTTTCATGCCGATTGCCGAAAGATCCTGCTGGATGGCCTGGGCGATACGCGGCTGCGGATCGGTATTGGCAACAAACAGGGTGGTTTCAACGCCATCAGCAAAACCGGCTTCGGCCAGAAGGGACTTGGCCTTTTCCGGATCAAAGGCATAACCCTTGTAATCGGTGTTGTAGCCGGGCATCAGCGGCGGCAATGGCTGGTTGGCCGGAACGGCACGACCATTGATTACGCGAACGATACGATCCTTGTTGACCGCCATGTTGACGGCCTGACGGACCTTGACATTGTCGAATGGCGGAATGTTGGTATTCAGGGTGATATAGCCGGTATGAAGCTGCTCGCCCGATACAACCAGATCCTTGTATTCCGGGTCATTCATGACTTCGAGGAACTTTGCCGGCGGAATCCCGTCACCGGCAATGTCAACTTCGCCACGCTGCAAGCGCAGAAGTGCGACCACCGGTTCCTGACCGACTTCAACCGTAATGGTATCAAGCTTCGGGATACCGGCAATGTGATAGTCCGGGTTGGCCTTGAAAATCAGATGCTGGCCAAGGGTCCAGTCTTCAAGGGCAAAGGCACCGGTACCAACCGGATGTTTGCCGAAATCCTGACCCCATTTTTCGACTTCTTCCTTGGGCACGATATGCGCAAAGTTAAGCGCCATTTTATGCAGGAAGGCCGCATCAGGCTGGCTCAGTGTGAATTTGACGGTGTAATCATCGACAACTTCAACACCCGAAAGGCTTTCGGTTTCACCCGCGGATTCTTCGGCAAAGCCCTTGATGGTTTCAAAGAAACCGGCACCCGGGCTTTGGGTTTTCGGATTTACAACGCGTTCAAGGGTGTATTTGACATCAGATGCCTTGAATTCGCGGCCATTGTGGAATTTGACCCCTTTGCGCAGCGTAAAGGTATAGGTCAGACCATCATCAGAAACCGTATAGCCGGTTGCCAGATCAGGCTTGAGCGTCGTGGTGCCCGGCTCGTAATCCATCAGGCCGTCAAACAGGCTTTTGATCATCGACCAGTTCTGCCAGTCATAGCCGATCGCCGGATCAAGGGTCGAAACATCGTCCTTGTAGGTCACGGTGATGTTGCCTTCGCCAGCAGCGGCGTTGTGCGCCGTCGTCATGCCGGCACCGGCAATCAGTGCTGCCAGTGCAACACCTTTCAGTGCTTTGCTAAACATTGTTGATATTCTCCCTGTGAATATAAACTTCCATAAGTTTCCTTCCTGATTTTGCTGCGTCTTTTGGCCTTGCATCAGCGCAGCTTGATGCGCGGGTCGATGAACGGCGCCACCAAATCCGCCAATAGATTGCCCAGCACGATGGCGCAGGCCGAGACCAGCGTCACACCCATGATGATCGGAATGTCGACCCGCTGAATGGCCTGCCAGGCCAGCTGACCGATGCCCGGCCAGCCAAATACGGACTCGACAACGACAATGCCGCTCATGAACATGCCGATATCGATGCCGATCATTGCGATGATCGGCAAAAGCGCGTTGGGGAATGCATGAACGAAGAATACCCGGGCACGTCCAAGGCCCTTGGCGCGCGCGGTGCGCACATAATCCTGACGCAGAACATCAAGCATCGATGACCGCATCATGCGCGAATACCACCCCGCCCCGAGGAACCCCATGGAAACCGATGGCAACACCAGATGCGCAAACGTGCCGTACCCGCCAATCGGGAACCAGCCGAGCACCACCGCAAACAGATACAGCATCAGAATGCCGACCACGAATTGCGGTGCCGATACCCCGACAAAGGATGCCACCATCAAACCGCGATCAAGCGGTGTATTGCGTTTGATCGCCCCGATTGCACCGGCCGTCAGTCCGAACAGAAGTTCACAGAAAATCGCACCGGCCATCAGCAAAAGGGTCGCCGGAAGACGGGCCGCAATCAGTTCGCCAACCTCGGTCTTTTGCAGATAGGACCGACCGAAATCACCGGTCAGAAGATTGCCCAGATAGCGCAGATATTGCTCATAGAATGGCAGATTAAGGCCAAGCTGTTCGCGGATATTGGCAACCGTTTCCGCGGTTGCCGAACGCCCGGCAATCTGGCGCGCCGGATCGGCCGGCAGCATGTAAAGCAACGCATAGGTCACGATACTGACGCCCAGAAGGATCAGGATGGCCTGGACAAGTCGGCGAAGAATATAGGCAATCATCAGTGGCGCCCCTTCTGAGTCGGATCAAGAATGTCACGAAGGGCGTCACCCACCAGATTGAAGGCCAGTGCCAGAAGAATGATCGCAATACCCGGGAAGAACACCAGCCAAGGGGCCGAAGTAAAATAAGTCTGGTTTTCAAAGATGATGTTGCCCCAGCTCGGCGTTGGCGGCTGCACCCCGACACCAAGATAGGAAAGGGTCGCTTCAAGCAGCACCGTGGTCGCAATTCCAAGGGTTGCCCACACCACCATGGTCGACAACAGATGCGGCAACATATGTTTGAAAAGAATACGGAACCGGCTGGCCCCGATGCCCCATTCGGCCTCGATGAATTCGCGCTCGGACAGGGACCGGGTTTCGGTATAGATCACGCGTGCAACCTGGACCCAGTTGACCATGGCAATCACCATGGCAACAATCCACAGGCTGGGTTTGAAAATTGCCGCCAGCACAATCGCCAGCAACAGGGCGGGAAACGCCATCATCAGATCGGTTGCCCGCATCAGGATGGTTCCGATCCAGCCCCGGAAAAACCCGGCCGTGACACCAACAAGGGCACCGATCAGGACCGCCGCCCCGTTTGCGACAATCCCGATGATCAGCGATGTCTGTGCCCCATACATAAGACGGGACAGCAAATCACGGCCCAGCAAATCGGTTCCCAGCAAGAACTGCCCGCCGGGCGGCATCGGCGCGCCTTCGATGGTCAGCCCGTCAAACATCTGGTTTTGCGGATCATATGGCGCGATCCACGGCGCAAGCAGGGCTGAACCCGCGATCACCACGATGATAATCAGCCCCAGAAGCGCCAGTTTTCTTTTGGCCAGTTCGGCAAGAACAAGCATACCCACCCTGTCTCGTTAGTTCGTGACAATCGGTGCACCGTCGCCCGAACCGGTCCGGCCCGACGCAACGATTGCCGCGCAATAGTCTTCGATCGTTTGTTGTTTTTTCATCGCTTCGGCGCGGATCGCCTTAAGGGCGCCGTGCTCGTCGATATTGTGGCTGAGCATCACGGTCATCAGCACCTTGGCCACGACCGGGCGCAGTTTCAGCCGCCTGCGCAATTCACAAATCTCAGCCCGCAATTTCTGTTGCTGTTCAAAGGCATGAACCGCCAGAACCGCCGCACTGAAAACACCGGCTGTTGAAACCGGCTTTTGCAAATGGGCCCCGCTTTGACGGCTGAGAACCCATTCAAGACGCCCCGGTGCTTCCGACCCGATCAGGGCGACACTTGGCATCGGGGTCTGATCGGGCGTCCAGGGGAACTGTTCATCCATCCCCATATCGGCATCGAAAAACAGGATATCGGCCGCCTTCACATTCGCATCATCGCCGCGCGGCAATTCCGGCCAATAGCGGTCAACCGTCATCCCGAGACGTTCCAGATGGCGCAATAACGGATCGATCGCCGCACTTGGACGGTGCAGGACCCAGACATGCCAACCTCGGAAGTTCGGAATACGATTGGTGCGTTTCATCAGCTGACCACCCGCAAATTGCCTGCACCGGGTTTGCCGACCTTGCGCCGGAAATCATCGGCATCAAAATGCACAAGATAGGGATCGGGCACGACCGCATGATCCGCGCGCGACACGATCTTGAACCAGCCCGCTTCGCCGATCTCGCCAATCAGCGGAGTCAGGGCGGCATGATTGTTGGTCGCATCGATCTGAACCATGCCAAACGGTGTCTGTACCGGTTTGCGCATCAGGTGATGGCGCACCGCAGGAACATCATCATTCCCGGCCCGCCGGATCGACTGGGCCAGCATTTTGACCGTGGCATATCCCTGGGCGACAAAGGCCGACGGAATACGATCAGCCCCGGCAAATTCATGGAATCTGGCCAGCCATTCGGTGTTTTCGGCATCGGTCTGATTGGCGAAATAGATCGCCGTACTCAGATGCCCGATCCCCGCTTCGCCAAGCTGGCCCAATTCGCATTCCGTCAGATTGCAACTGACGATCGGGCGTTTGGCAGCGGCAAATTCCGGATCTTCCTGACCCAGTTTCTGATAGGCGCGAAACAGCGCATAGCTTGAATTGCCAATCAGGTTATTAAGGATGAAGTCGGGCTTCTTGGCCTTGATATCTTCGATGATGTGATCGACATCGACACTGTCGATCGGCAGGTACTTTTCGCCGAGCACTTCGCCATTGCAGGCCTGAATCAGTTCGCGCCCGATGCGGTTGGTTTCCCAGCCCCAGATATAGTTCGACCCGGTCAGATAAACCCGCCGCCCGAATTTCGGAACAACATGTTCAAACAGCGGCAGGATATGCTGATTAGGATTGGCCCCGGTATAGATGACATTTTCGCTGCATTCGAAACCTTCATACGGGCACGGATACCACAACAAGGCGTCAAATTTTTCGACAGTGGGCAGCACTTCCTTGCGCGCCAGCGACGTGATGGTGCCGATGATATGTTTGCACCCGTCGCGCCGGATCAGACTGTCACAAAATTCGGTATAACGTTCAGGCACACCGGCCGGATCGCGAAATTCCGGCACCAGGCGAAATGCAAAGGCAGAGTCGTTATTGACCTCGTCCAGGGCCATGCGCGCGCCATCATAAAGATCCTGCGCGATGGTCCGGTACGGTCCGGTCACGGAATACAGAAAGCCGACCCGGTAAACCGGGTTGGAATGCGTCTCGCCCAAAACTAAAAGCCCCTAAAACAAAAAAAACCCGCGCTTCTTTGCAGTGCAAAGAAACAGCAGGCCTTGATTGGCATGCGGCGATTTGTTGCCGCTATTTGATAAATTCCGCCCCGAAGGACAACATAACGGTAACAATAATTTCCAACTTGTCAAACGGGAGTTTCAGTTTTTGCAAATCTAATGCTGCAATGCCGCATTCCCGCAGAACATCATGCTGTGCCCGTGCTGGCAAAAAAGCCAGCTTTTAGAACCGTTAAACCCGATGTTCGATTTTCCGCCAATTGATCGTGCTGACACCTTTACCTGGGCCCTGAATTCGTGATGAAATCGTGTTTGCGCATCCACCGCGCCAAAAATGAACAACGCAAATCACGTATTTTGCCCCACCATACGGAGTTCTTCATACATGTCCGGGAAAACGGAAAATCGCGAACTGCGTCACGGCGGTCGTATTCTGGTTGATCAATTGGCCCTGCATGGCGCGGAACGCGTCTTTCTGGTGCCTGGCGAAAGCTATCTGGCGGTTCTGGATGGTCTGGTGGATCATCCCGCCATTGATCCCGTCATCTGCCGTCAGGAAGGCGGTGCCGCCATCATGGCAGAGGCCTATGGCAAACTGACCGGAAAGCCCGGCATCTGCATGGTCACGCGCGGCCCCGGTGCCACCAACGCATCGGCGGGCGTGCATGTCGCCCATCAGGACAGCACACCGATGATCTTGCTGGTCGGGCAGATCGGGCGTGACATGGTCGATCGCGAAGCGTTCCAGGAAGTCGATTATCGCAAGATGTTCGAACCGCTTGCCAAATGGGTCGGCCAGATTGATGACATCAACCGCATCCCGGAATATATCAGCCACGCCTATCACATCGCGACATCGGGTCGCCCCGGCCCGGTTGTTCTGGCCCTGCCCGAAGACATGCTGTCTTCAAGTGCCGAGGTCGCGGACGCCAAACCCTATGTCCCGATCGAGGCCAAAACCGCCCCCGAAGATGTCGCGCGTTTCCGCGATGCCCTGTCAAAGG
Organism: Thalassospira sp. MIT121401; assembly: GCF_047125595.1. Taxonomy (NCBI): domain Bacteria; kingdom Pseudomonadati; phylum Pseudomonadota; class Alphaproteobacteria; order Rhodospirillales; family Thalassospiraceae; genus Thalassospira; species Thalassospira sp. MIT121401. Next base: position 516,471 of record NZ_CP138926.1, on the reverse strand, counting down.
CCAAACAGCCGATCATGATCGTTGGAGGTGGCGGCTGGACCCGTGAGGCGACTGAAAACCTTAAATCGTTTGCACTTCGTAACAATGTTGCGATCGCGACGTCTTTCCGCTGTCAGGACTATATCCCCAACACGCACAGCCATTTTGTCGGCGATGTCGGCATCGGGATTAATCCCAAACTTGCCGAATTTATCCGCGACAGCGATCTGGTGATTTTGGTCGGATCGCGCATGGGTGAAATGACCAGCAGCGGCTATAGCCTGCTTGATATCCCCTGTCCGAAACAGAAACTGGTCCATGTGTATGCCGGACCCGATGAATTGGGCCGGGTTTACCGCCCCGATATCGCGATCAACGCGTCACAACGATCCTTCCTGCGTGCCATCGCCATGATGGAGCCGGTTGACGGATCGGCACGCGATGAGATGATTGAAACCGCACACGCCCATTACATCGCCTTTTCCACCCCGCTTGATACGCCAGGCGATGTGAAAATGGCCCATGTGGTTGCCGAACTTCGCGAAAAACTGCCCGATAATGCCATTGTTACCAACGGGGCGGGAAATTATGCCGCCTTCCTGCATCGTTTCTTCCGTTATCGCGACTATCGCACTGAACTGGCGCCAACGTCGGGATCGATGGGCTATGGTCTTCCGGCATCGGTATCGGCCAAGCTTGCCCATCCGGATCGCACTGTCGTCTGCCTTGCCGGTGACGGATGCTTTTTGATGCATGGACAGGAATTCGCCACCGCCGTGCAATATGGGGCCAATATCATCACGATTGTGGTCAATAACGGCATGTTCGGCACCATCCGCATGCATCAGGAACGCAACTATCCGGGTCGTGTTTCGGGTACCGAACTTCATAACCCGGATTTCGCCGCCTATGCGGTGGCCTTTGGCGGACATGGGGAAACCGTTACACGGACCGAGGATTTCGGCCCGGCCTTTGACCGCGCGGTTGCCAGTGGCAAACCCGCCATCATCGAGGTCCAGGTCGACCCGCAGGCCCTGACCCCGATCAAGACCCTTGATCAAATCCGGTCTGGTTCGTGATCGAAACGAAAATATGAATTGTTGAAAAACAGGCGGGATCAGCGTTTGGGAATGCTGATCTCGCCATTTTCAAGCCCAGCCTTCAGGGCATCGACCGCAACGGCCAGCTTTTCGTCAATCACATGCAGATAGGCCGTCCAGTCCGAAAGCTTCTTAAGCTCTTCCTTGCCATCTGAAATGCCGCGAAGCCCGATCAGCGGCACATCAAATTTGTGGCAGGCCCGCAAGATGGCAAAGCTTTCCATATCGACCATATCGGCATCAATCACGTCATAGGCCGCACCCGAAACCACATTGGCCCCGGTCGAAAGACGCGCCTCGGGAATGCCCGGAATGCGCAACTCCATCGGAATTTCAGCCGGGAAATCCACAAACGGCGTGCAGCCCTTTTCAAATCCCAACACAGACGCATCCATATCGCGGTAAGACACAGAAACCGCCTGATAAACCTCGGCCTGCTCCAGGGTCCGCGACCCGGCCGAACCCAGTGTGACCACAAGATCGGGCAAATCATCAGAAAGCTTTAACTCGGTCAAAGCCGCGGTCAGATTGATCGCAGCCTCCACCGGCCCAACCCCGATCATCAGCGGCGTAAAACGCGCTTTGAGGAAATCCCCGTATTCCGCCGGTGCTGCCATACAAAACAGTACATCATGGCCAGAAAGGTTGTGGAGATATCCGCGCATTTTCGAGTACCCGTTGGTTAAAATCAGAAAGGGCAGATTAACGACGCGGATACGATTTGGCACCCACTAAAACAGGAAACCGGACAACAACGCGATGATGGTCTTCTTTTGGGAAAATGGCGCACCCGACAGGATTCGAACCTGTGGCCTTTGCCTTCGGAGGGCAACGCTCTATCCAGCTGAGCTACGGGTGCGCAATATAGGGGCCACAACTGGATCAAGTGGCCCGAGTGCGATGGGTGATACAGGTTTTGACCCGAACGGGCAAGGGTTTTTGACCCCCATGCCGTTACAGCATTATCACCATGCCGGGTTAACGTAACCTTGCACCCAAAGCAGTGCAATCAGCTTTCAACGTCACGCCGGTCATAGGGATCGCGCACAACCCAGGTCCCGTTCCATTCACGGTCCTGTTCACGCCGTTGCAGACGTTCCATCCGGTTCATCATCAGCTGGGCGGCAAAGTCGCTGTCATCCAGTTCACGGACGGCCTCATAAAGCGGCTTGGCCTGATCAAACGCGCCTTCGCGGTAATGGGTCATCGCCGTTTCATATTTGGAACGCCAGTCGCGACGCTCCTCACTAAGCTGACCGCCAAGGGCAAGCACCTCATAGAGGTAAACTTCATGTTCCGTCCCCAGAAGCACCACATGGTCAAGATCACGCATTTCGATCTCGCCGGCTGCCATATTGGCCGTTTCATGGGAGGCCAGAATTTGCGTGCCATATACACGGTTGGCCTTTTCCAGACGGTTGGCATAGTTCACGCAATCGCCCACCACGGTATAGGCACGTGATTTGTCCGTCCCGATGGAGCCGACAACCACCTCGCCGGTGGCAATGCCGATGCGGATATCAAGCCCGTGATCGCCAATCAGGTCAGCATATTTGGTCTTGAGCGCGTTAAAGCGCGCCACCTGTTCAAGGGCCGCCTGACAGGCATGACGCGCATGGGCGTTTTCCCCGCAAAATGGCGGGCCCCAGAATCCGATCACGCGGTCCCCGACAAAATTGTCGATGATGCCGCTGTGGTTGGCGATCGGTTCGGTCATTGCGGTCAGATAGTCATTGAGGAAATCGACCAGCTTTTCGGGCGGGGTATGTTCGGCCAGCCAGTCAAACCCGGTCAGGTTGACAACACTGACGGTCATCACGCGCTTTTCGGAGTTTTCAAGCGCGGTTTCCTGATTGATCAGATTGTTGATAACCTTGGGATCAACATATTTGCCAAATCGTTCGCGCATCCGGAACCGCACGCGCAATTCGCGCGACATCCGGTTGAAGGCATCGGCAAGACGGGCGAAATCGCCCTTGCCCTTGAAATCAAGGCTTGTGTCGAGTTTGCCCGACTGGATGCCATTAAGCGCATTGGTGGTCTGGCGTACGGCCACCACCACCGCATGGGCCAGATAGTAGGCCAGCGATACCCCGATGATGATCGCAGCCAGCATCATGATGAATTCGGCCTGGATCAGGAAATCCTCACTGCGCGAAACGCTTTCGACAGTATCGGCCGCATATTTTTCCAACAGAAGAATTTCGTTGCGCAGATCAAGAACGATATTGCGATGAAGGCCGCGGACGATGTTTTCCTGACGCTGTGCATCAAGAAGATCACCATCACGTACCCGCCCCAGCAACCGTTCGACACCAAGGGCGAATTGTGCAGAGACATCGGCGAATTCGCGCATGCGCACGTCAAGATCAAGCAACACACCATTGTCGAAATGGCCTGATGCCTGTGCACGACCAAGGGCGGCAAAGGTGAATGTCTTGCGATAGGCCTGTTCGATCTGGGTTTGCTTGGCATTGATTTCGATTTCAATGCCATTGAGAAGCGGCGCATGCGGTCCGTCATTTTCGACCACCCGCATATAGCGATCCAGAAGCGAGATTTGTTCAAGCTGGCGGGCACGGACATCCGACAGCGCATCCTTGACCGGTGTGACATAGCGCGACACCGCTTCAAGATCACCATTGATGCCAAGGGACTGGATCACCGAAAAACCGGTTGCCACGAACAGCCAAACGACAAAGAAGGCCGCGACACCCAGGAACTTTGCCCGAATGGTCCTTAGCATGGCGGTCCTGATCCTCCGAAATTCCGTTTACTGCTGGCATATCGGGGTTCCAACACGTTTAGACAACCCGCGAAATGCTCTGCAACCGATTAAAAATGCTACCTGATCACTGATCAACGGTCAAAAAGCAATCAAGATCGCGTGCAGGAATAATTTTCAACACCACCCCCGCCCGCGATCCAGCGGCGAATGTCATCAATCACCACCGGCCCGTTCAAATCACGCAACAACATGTGATACCCGGCCTGATACAGGCACCGGTGATAGGATGCCATTCCAGCGGCCTGCAAATCACGATCAAGGGCATCAATCGCATCTGGCGGAATGACCTGATCCTGTTGGCCGGACAGCAACAAAGTCGCAACCCGGATGTCAGATGCCCGAACGCGCGCCAGATCCATCAAATCGGCCACCCCGGCAATCAGATCGACCCTTACCGCTGACATCATGTGCGGATCCCGCGACAGACGACGGAGCATTTCGATATTGTCCGACGGCCAGATATCAAGCCCGCGACCGGTCAGTGGCAACCATGGCAAGCTGTGCGACATGACTGCAAGCGGGGCCGTCTGATACCAGGGCATGCGATCACGGTTCCAGACCGCCGGGGCCACCAGAACAAGACCATCCATCAGATGTCCGCGCGTGGCTGCTGTCACGATTGCAACCGCCCCGCCCATCGAATTGCCCAGAAGATAAACCGGTTTTTTCCGATATCTGGCACGCAACAGGCTCAGCACATCGCTGGCATCATTGACCATACTGCTGATCCCCGCCCAGAACGGCCGGGACGGACTGCGTCCGAAACCGCGTTGATCAAAGGCATAAATCGCAATCCCGGCCGGGCCAAGTGCGTCGCCCAGTTCCATAAACGCATTGGCGTAATCCCCCATCCCGTGCAGGGCAAGGATCACCGCATCGGGATTTTCGATATTCCCCCAATGTTGCAATGGAAGTACCGTCCCGTCACTGGCGTGAAAGACGTTATCATCAAGCGATATCTGCGCAATCGGCGGACCGGCAGGGACGATTTTCGGCGCACAGCCGGTTACCCCCGCCGCACAAAAAAGAACAACCGCACTTAGACGCAGCAAAGATCGAAACATGGGACGGGGCATCCAGATACGTGACAAAAATCCGTTTTCAAACATGACCCTAAGACCAAAAACAAAAACCCCGCAAGCCTTTGCGGGGTTTTGTCGGTTCATGGCGCAATCGGGCCAACAGGGATATGCCCCTGATCCTGATCAGGCTGCTTTGCCTGCGCGAAGCTTGTCATTATCGCGGGTCAGCATCAGGAAGATGTCTTCAAGGTCGCCTTCCTCGGTCGACAGGTCCTTGATCGCAAGCCCGCTGCCCTGAACGGCCTGAAGGATTTCGGCCATCTGGGTGTTGCTGGGACGATAATGAAGGGCGATCTGATTTTCGGATTTAAGTTCCCCACCCCACTGGGCAAAGACATCGGGGACCGAATTCAGTTCGTTATTCACGGTCAGAACAAGCGTCTTGTGATCGATCCGGCGCAGCAGGCTGCGTTTGTCTTCATGGGCGATCACGTTGCCTTTGTTGATGATGGCGATTTCATCACACAGTTCTTCGGCTTCTTCTAGATAATGCGTGGTCAGAACAATCGTCACACCGGCCTTGTTCAGTTCTTTGACATAGGCCCAAAGCTGCTGGCGCAGTTCGATATCGACACCGGCGGTCGGTTCATCAAGAACCAGAACCGGCGGCGTATGAACCATCGCCTTGCCCACCAGAAGCCGGCGGCGCATGCCCCCCGAAAGTGACCGGGCGTACGAGTCTGCCTTGTCCGACAGGCCAAGGGCGGCCAGAATTTCGTCGGTGCGGCGTTCGGATTTTGGCACGCCATAAAGGCCCGCCTGCAATTCCATCACCTGACGCGGGGTGAAAAATGCATCAAGGTTCAGTTCCTGGGGTACGATCCCGATCGAACAGCGTGCAGCACGCATTTCGGCTTCGATATCATGGCCCCAGATTTTTGCGGTCCCGCCGGTTTTGGTCACCAGTCCCGCCAGGATGTTGATAAAAGTCGACTTTCCCGCGCCGTTCGGCCCAAGAAGGGCAAAAAACGAACCGCGCGGAATTTTCAGGGATACGTTATCAAGGGCAAGTTTTTCGCCATTTGATCCCGTATAGACCTTTGTCAGCCCTTCGACTTCGATGGCATAGTCGGGCATTGCAGTCATAAGTCAGTGATCTCCACTCTTTTCCACGTCGCCGGTTTGCGCTAAGACGATGGGGCGCCATGCGATGCGGAAGTATTGATTGAATATGCCCAATCGGTATCATTCCCGGGAAACCGGGGTCAATGCTGAGCACAGCACGCGGCCAATCCCGATGGTCACACAAGCCTGAAACAGGCAAACTTGGAACTGGATATATGAAGATCACCGAAGAAATCAAAGTCGGCACCCTCAATGTTGCCTGCGACGGCGGTAAAGGCCACCTTGGTCACCCGACGGTTTACCTCAATCTCGAGGACAAGGGCGAGGTGGTCTGCCCGTACTGCTCGAAAAAATACATCTTCGACAAATCCCAGGCTGATCACGCAGCACATTGATCCGCACCACGCGTTCGTGAGTACAAGCATTGCGCGGGGGCCAACCGCCCCCTATCTGTCGCAGGCTTTCGCGGATTGACACCCTTTCGCCTGCCTATGCTGTCGTGAACGCCATCACGGCCAAATCCACGGGGAACTTTCATGACGTCTTCATCGCCCACGCTCAACAGTTACCGCGCGCTGCCGGACCCGGATGGACATTTCGGCAATTTCGGCGGTCGTTTTGTTGCCGAAACCCTGATGCCGCTGATCCTTGAGCTCGAACAGGCCTATAAAGACGCCAAAAGCGACCCCGCCTTCAAAAAGGAGATGGATTATTATCTCCGTCATTATGTTGGCCGTGCGAACCCGCTTTATTTCGCCGAACGCCTGACCGAAGAACTCGGCGGTGCAAAGATCTATTTCAAGCGCGAGGATCTGAACCATACCGGCGCGCACAAGATCAATAACTGCATCGGCCAGATTCTTTTGGCCAAACGCATGGGCAAAACCCGCATCATCGCCGAAACCGGTGCCGGACAGCACGGGGTTGCGACCGCAACGGTTTGCGCGCGTTTCGGCCTGCCCTGCACGGTTTATATGGGTTCCAAGGACATTGAACGCCAGTCGCCCAACGTCTTCCGCATGCGTTTGCTCGGTGCTGAAGTCAAACCGGTCGTTTCGGGTTCCCGTTCGCTGAAAGACGCAATGAACGAGGCGCTTCGTGACTGGGTAACCAATGTGGAAGATACCTTCTATATCATCGGCACCGCAGCCGGCCCGCACCCCTATCCGGAACTGGTTCGTGATTTCCAGTCGGTGATTGGCAACGAGGCCAAGGAACAGATCCTTGAAGCCGAAGGCCGCCTGCCCGATCAGGTGATTGCCGCTGTCGGTGGCGGATCGAACGCCATCGGCCTGTTCCATCCGTTCCTTGATGACAAGGGTGTCGAGGTGGTTGGTGTCGAGGCCGCCGGTCACGGTGTTCATACCGGCAAACATGCCGCCAGCCTGTCAGCCGGCAAGCCGGGCGTGCTGCATGGCAACCGCACCTATTTGCTGATGGATGACGATGGGCAGATCAAGGAAGCCGACTCGATTTCGGCGGGTCTGGATTATCCGGGCATCGGGCCGGAGCACAGCTGGCTCAAGGATATCGGTCGGGCGCGCTATGAACCGATCACCGACACAGAGGCCCTTGATGCCTTTAAACTTTGTTCGGAGCTCGAAGGCATCATTCCGGCGCTGGAATGCAGCCACGCGATCGCGCAAATCGTCAAGGAAGCGCCCAAGATGGGCAAGGACAAGATCATCCTCATGTGTCTGAGTGGCCGGGGTGACAAGGACATCTTTACCGTGGCCGAAGCACTGGGAGTTAAGTTGTGAGCGACGCTATCATCGGCGGCCAGGACCGCATCGCCAAACGTTTTGCCAAGCTCAAGGAAGAAGGCCGCGCGGGTCTTGTAACCTTTATCACCGCGGGTGACCCCGATCCCGAGGCATCGTTCGAAATCCTGAAATCCCTGCCTGAAGCAGGTGCCGATATCATCGAACTGGGCATGCCGTTTACCGATCCGATGGCCGATGGCCCCGCCATCCAGGAAGCATCGAACCGTGCATTGGCCGCAGGCATGCATATGCGCAAGACCCTGTCGCTGGTGCGTGGCTTCCGCGATCTTGATCACGAAACGCCGATCATTCTGATGGGCTATTACAACCCGATCTATATCTATGGCGTTGCAGAATTCCTTGAAGATGCGCGCAATGCCGGGGTTGATGGCCTGATTGTGGTGGATCTTCCGCCCGAAGAAGACGCCGAACTGTGCGTTCCGACCGTGGAAAAGGGTCTTTCATTCATCCGCCTGACCACGCCGACCTCGGATGACAAGCGCCTTCCGAAACTTGTTCAGAATACGTCCGGCTTTGTTTATTATGTATCGGTTGCGGGTGTTACCGGTGCCGGATCGGCCAGCAATGATCAGATTGTCGAAGCAATGGGACGCCTGCGTCGCCATACCGATCTTCCGATTGCTGTGGGCTTTGGCATCAAAACCGCACAACAGGCTGCTGATGTTGCCCGGCAGGCAGATGCAGCTGTGGTCGGGTCCGCAATCGTATCAAAAATTGCCGAAAGTCTTGACGAAAACGGCAAGGCCACCGATAAGACCGCCTCTATGGTTACCGGCCTTGTGCGCGAACTTGCAAACGGGGTCAGAAACGCGCGCAAATAGTGCGGTGCGTTTTGAAAGAACCGATATAGACAGAACCAAGGATCAGTATCCGATATGTCGTGGCTGACTGAATTCGTCCGTCCAAAGATTCAGAAACTCGTTCGCCGTCCAGATGTGCCAGAGAACCTTTGGCATAAATGCAAATCGTGCGAACAGATGATCTTTCACCGTGATCTGGCAAAGAACAATCATGTTTGCCAGCATTGCGGTCATCACATGCGTATTTCCGCCAAGGACCGTCTTGAGCTCCTGTTCGATGGGGGTCAATACCAGACCATCGAACTGCCGAATGTTCCGGTCGATCCGCTGAAATTCCGTGATCAGAAAAAATACACCGATCGCCTCAAGGCGGCACAGGCCAAGGCAACCTTCAAGGATGCGCTGGCGGTTGCCCATGGTGAGGTTGGTGGTCATCCGACCGTGATTGCCGTGTTTGACTTCTCCTTCATGGGCGGGTCGATGGGCATTGCCGTTGGCGAAGGCATTGTTGCCGCCGCCGAACTGGCAACCGTTCAGGATGCGGCACTGATCATTGTTCCGGCATCGGGCGGTGCACGTATGCAGGAAGGCATTCTCAGCCTGATGCAGATGGCCCGTACCACGGCCGCCATCGAAAAGGTCAAGGAAAAGGGCCTGCCCTATTTCGTGCTGCTGACCGATCCGACCACCGGCGGTGTTTCGGCATCCTTTGCCATGCTGGGCGATATCCAGGTTGCTGAACCTGGCGCACAGATCGGCTTTGCCGGTCGTCGCGTGATCGAAAGCACCATCCGCGAAAAGCTGCCTGATGATTTCCAGACCGCCGAATACCTTCTGGAACACGGCATGGTCGATATGGTCGTTCCGCGCAATGAACTGAACGCGACCTTTGGCCGCCTGATCGACATGATCCGCCGCACCAAACCGGGTGCAAGCATCGTTCCGATCAAGGACGCCAAAGCCAAGACGTCCAAGTCCAAGACTTCGAACGCGGACAAGTAACTTGGCCCGAAGCGACGCAATTCTTGCTCGCCTTGGCAAGCTGCACCCGAAAGTCATTGATCTTTCGCTAGGGCGGATTACCCGGCTTCTGAACAAGCTGGGTAATCCGCACCTTTCCTTGCCGCCGGTCATTCATCTTGCCGGCACAAATGGCAAAGGCTCCACCCAAGCCTATCTGCGCGCCATCTATGAGGCCGCCGGACTTAAGGTCCATTGTTCGACATCCCCGCATCTGGTGCGTTTCCATGAACGCATCACCCTTGCCGGTGACATGATTTCCGAAGATGCGCTGTGTGACCTTCTTGAAGAAGTCGAAACGGTCAATGACGGCGAATCCATCACATTCTTTGAAATCACCCAGGCCGCCGCATTCCTTGCATTTGCGCGCAGCCCTGCTGATGTCCTGATCCTTGAAACCGGACTTGGCGGGCGGGTTGATGCCTCCAACGTGATTGACAAGCCTGCTGCGACGGTCATTACGCCGGTATCGCTTGATCATCAGGGATTCCTTGGCGATACCATTGCCAAAATCGCCTTTGAGAAGGCCGGGATCATGAAACCCGGTGTGGTCAGCATTCTGGCGCCACAGATGCTTGAAGCATTCAACACCCTTGTCACCCACGCAAATGCGATCAAGGCCCCGGTCTTTTGCAATTTCGAAGTATCGGATGAACGCGCCGACGGGTTTACCATGCGCATCGAAGGCGATCATATCGACCTTCCGTTGCCGGCATTGCCGGGGCGTCATCAGTTCGTCAATGCCGCAACGGCGATTGCCGCAGTGCGCAAGGCCGGCATTCCCGGCTGCGATGGCAAGAATGTCGATATTCTGGCCCGTGGCCTGACAACGGCACGCTGGCCGGCCCGGTTGCAGAAACTGACTTCGGGGCCGCTCTTTGATGCGCTTCCTGACGGGTGTGAACTGATTTTGGATGGCGGGCATAATATCGCCGCCGCAGAAGCCATTTCCGACTGGCTGTCGCGTCAGGACGCTGGCGATACCGTCATCATGATGGGGATGCTTGATAACCGCGATGCGGTGGCGTTTCTAAAACCGCTTGCCAAGCAGATTACAGCACTTGCCGGTGTGCCGATCCCCGGTGAACATCAGGCACATCTGCCGGCAACACTTCGCGATGCTGCCAAGACCTGCGGTATCGATGCGGCCTATGCCTGTGATGATTTCGGTGATGCGGTGGCAGCATTGCTGTCGACCTGCCCCGCCCCGAAACGGGTATTGATCCTTGGATCGCTATATCTGGCGGGCCTGATTCTTGAAAATCATGGCTGATCAGCCATATATCAGAATTTCCTTAACCAGACTGTCAATATCACCATCCAACAACAAGTGACCAGCCGATTCCAGGACGATTTTCCCGGCCGCTGGCAGCCGGTTTACATAGGTTTGGAAATGGTCAAACCCGACAATCCGGTCATCACGGCTGTGACAGAAATGGATTACTTTACAATCACCTAAAATACGAACTTCATCCTTGGTCAGGGTGAATTCATCTATTTCCCAGTCTGTTAGGCCCCAAAATGGCGATGCGATGATGAAAACAGCTGATAAATGGCTGTTTTCCCGCCAGATTTCCGGATTGCGTGCCAGAAACTGCAAGATTGTCGACCCGCCAAGCGAATGCCCGACCAAAACAAGCCCCGGGGCTGCCTGTGAAACGGCCTTTTCGATCCCGCCAAGCCATTGATTGATATCGGGGCGTTCGGGATCGGGCATCACCGGGGCTGACAGGGTGAAGTTTCCACCCAGCCGGTCTTTCAGCCGCGCGACAAACCGTGTACTGCCATTGTCCCCGCCCTGGGGACCGGCACTGTGAATGAAAACCAGGTCACGGCCCATTGTGGCCTCCTTGCCCTGCTGGTCGATAAATCGTTATCGACCGGGAAAATTTGACGATACGGCAGGTCGCCAAAGCCCGGCATCAGACATCCGGCAGGCGAACCTTTGGACCGGCGCCATTCGCGGACCGCGCACTGCCATCATCATTGCCGCCATCGGTTCGCCGCAACCGCAGATTTCCCGCCTTGTAGGTCTGTCGACGGTCCCCCTTGAGCGGCGGGGGCAGGCCATTGTCGCCACCATGGTTGTGGCCATCGCGTGATCGGTCAAGGTCACCATATTTTGCGTTTTCACGCTTTACCTTCTGGCCGGTCACCCAGGTATATCCCAGAACATAAAGCAAAAATCCCCCGACCCCGATGGTCAGGGTCAGGAATTGCACAACCGGAACAAAGCTTCCGAACACCTGACCGCCGCCATAAATCATGAAAATACAAAGGGCTGCGACCGGGGCAAGTGCCAGGAAAAAGATGCTGCGCACCTTGTGACGGATCGGTCCGTAATGCATCAGCATGGCATAAAACAGATACATCAGCGCGACAAACACCACGAGTTTGATCAGCAAAATGAAATGATCAAAATTGGCAAGCTTCTGATTGCGTTCATAAATGCCAAAAGCCGTGAACAGGCCATGCACGATCAGGCCGAAACTGCCAAATGTCAGGATAAAACGCAGCCAGACACTGACGCGAAAAAACTTGCGCCATCCCGTCTCGCCCGCGCTGCCGCGGCGACCTGATTTGTTTTTTTTCCGCTGCCGGGAGGAAAGCTTCATATCTTCTGAAAGCTCACGCACCGGACCGGCGGTTTCTACCCCGATACCCTTGGGGGTAAAAATCGGTTTGGCTGATTTCCGGGCCACGAACCCGTTCTCCCATGTCCCTTGGGATTAACTTTTCAACTTACCATAGCAATCCCGACCGACCCTGATAAGCACAAACAGACCGTCGCGAATAAATCTTCGGAAATCCGCACGTTATCTTATTTGTTTTGATATCGAAATATTATCGGATTGCCTGAACAATCATCATACAATACTGATGCCAGTACGTGTCAGGAGCCCCGGGCTTTTTGGCCAATGCCCACAGGCTATGCTCGACTTGGCGGCGCGGATCGGGCATTCTGCGAAGCATGATTTTCCTCCAGACAAGAGCACGAAACGTATGACTGAATCTGCCCCGTCCAACACCAATACATCCGCCGGCAATCCGCCGCGCCGTGTGGTACTGGTTGACGGTTCCGGCTTTATTTTCCGCGCTTTCCATGCCCTGCCGCCGATGACAAGTCCCGACGGGACCCCGGTCAATGCGGTATATGGCTTCTGCACCATGTTGATGAAGCTGCGCGAAGATACCAAGCCTGACCATATGGCAGTCATTTTCGACACCAAGGGCAAGTCATTCCGCAACGATTTCTATGCCGACTACAAGGCCCACCGCCCGCCGCCCCCCGAAGAACTGGTACCGCAATTCGGTTTGATCCGTGACGCGACGCGCGCCTTTAACCTGCCCTCGATCGAGCTCGAAGGCTATGAGGCCGACGATCTGATCGCCACCTATGCCCGCCAGGCCGAGGCAAAGGGTTCTGATGTGATTATCGTGTCTTCGGACAAGGACCTGATGCAACTTGTTACAGACAAGGTGCAAATGTTTGATGCGATGAAGAATCGCACCATCGGGGCTGCCGAAGTCATGGAAAAATTCGGCGTCGCGCCAGATAAGGTCATTGATATTCAGGCACTTGCGGGCGATTCCGTTGACAACGTACCCGGCGTACCGGGCATTGGTGTCAAAACCGCCGCCCAACTTATTGATGAATATGGTGATCTTGATTCTCTACTTGAGCGCGCTGGCGAAATCAAACAGCCCAAGCGTCGCGAAAAGCTGATCGAGAATGCCGAACTTGCCCGCATTTCACGCGATCTGGTGACCCTTAAAACCGACGTGCCCGTGGTCGAGGACCTTGATGATTTCGACCTGAAAGAACCCGATCCGGAAGTTCTTTTAAGCTTCATCGCAAGTCACGGCTTTAAATCACTGCTTTCTAAAGTAAAAGCCAAGTTTGGCGGCGATGTTGAATTTGAAAGCCCGACCCAACCCGGCATTGGTGTCAATGATATCAAGGTCGAAAAGGCCGAATATGAACTGGTGCAGGATGAAGAACGTCTAAAGCACTGGATTGCGGAGGCCGAATATCTTGGCACCGTGGCGGTTGATACCGAAACCACATCACTTGATGCCCATCAGGCCAAACTTGTCGGCATCTCGCTTTCGACTGAGCCGGGCAATGGCTGCTATATCCCGCTTGGCCATGTCAGCGGCGAAGCACAGGGTGGCTTTGACTTCGGCGACACCCCCGAACAAAGCAGCGACGCCCCCAAGCAGATCAAGCTTGAACGCGCGATAGAACTTCTCAAACCACTGCTCGAAGACCCCGGCGTGCTCAAGGTCGGTCAGAACCTGAAATATGACATGATCGTTCTGGCCCGCCATGGCATCGATGTCGCACCGATGGACGACACCATGGTTCTGTCCTATGTGCTTGACGGGACCAGCCATGGTCACGGCATGGACGAACTGGCCGAACTGCATCTTGATTATAAACCGATCAAGTTTTCCGATGTTTGCGGATCGGGCAAAACCCAGATCACCTTTGATCAGGTACCGTTGGACAAGGCGCTCGATTACGCGGCCGAGGATGCGGATATTACATTGCGTCTGCACCGCCTGCTGAAGCCGCGCATCGCACAGGAACATATGGCAAGTGTCTATGAAACCCTTGACCGGCCGCTGGTGCCGGTTCTGGCAAAGATGGAAAGCCTGGGCGTCAAGGTCGATGCTGAAATCCTGAAAAAACTGTCGGATGATTTCGCCAAACGCATGGCAAGTCTTGAGGTTACCATCCATGAAATGGCCGGGGAGCCGTTCAATCTTGGCAGTCCCAAGCAGCTCGGCGAAATCCTGTTTGATAAAATGAGCCTGCCGGGCGGTAAAAAGACCAAAACCGGTGCCTGGCAAACCGGGGCAGATGTTCTGGAAGCCCTGGCCGCACAGGGGCATGATCTTCCGGCCAAGCTTTTGGAATGGCGTCAGCTTTCGAAACTCAAAAGCACCTATACCGACGCGCTTGCCAACCATATCAACCCGCAAACCGGTCGTGTGCACACCAGTTACGGTCAGACCAACGTCAATACCGGGCGTTTGTCATCCAATGATCCGAACCTGCAAAACATCCCGATCCGAAGCGAAGAAGGCCGTAAAATCCGTACCGCCTTTGTCGCGGAACCGGGTCACAAGCTGATCTCTGCCGACTATTCGCAGATCGAATTGCGTCTTCTTGCCCATGTGGCCGAAATCGACGCCCTGCGCGAAGCCTTCAAAAACGGCGAGGATATCCACGCCGCGACCGCGTCCAAGGTCTTTGGCGTGCCAATCGAAGGCATGGACCCGATGGTCCGCCGCAAGGCCAAGGCGATCAATTTCGGCATCATTTACGGCATTTCGGCCTTTGGTCTGGCCAACCAGCTTGGCATTCCGCAAAAAGAGGCCAAGGCCTTTATCGATGCCTATTTCGAGATTTATCCGGGCATTCGCGACTATATGGATCAGGCCAAGGAATTTGCCACCAAACATGGTTTTGTCCGTACGCTGTTTGGTCGCCATATCCATATCAGCGGCATCAATGACAAAAACGGCATGCGCAGAAGCTTTGGCGAACGTGCGGCGATCAACGCCCCGATTCAGGGCGGTGCTGCCGACATCATCAAACGCGCGATGATCGCGGTACCCGGTGCGCTGCTTGATGCCGGCCTCCAGACCCGCATGCTGTTGCAAGTCCACGATGAATTGATCTTTGAAGCCCCGGAAGACGAGGCAGAAAAAGCCGTCAAGGTCATCCGTGACGTCATGGAAAATGCGGCCCATCTGTCCGTACCGCTGATTGCCGACGCCGGCATCGGCGATAGCTGGGCGGATGCGCATTAACCGGCGTTTTCAGACCGAACCCAAACGCAAAAAGGCCGGGGATATCCCCGGCCTTTTTGATTGATTGACGATTGTAAAACCTTAAAGGCCCAACACTTCAAAGGCCCAGAACTTCGCGCATGGAATAAAGGCCCGGTGCCTTGCCCTCGGCCCATTTGGCGGCGCGCACTGCACCCTTGGCAAAGACTTCGCGCGATGATGCCTTGTGGGTGATCTCGATGCGTTCGCCTTCACAGGCAAAGACAACCGTGTGATCGCCAACCACATCGCCCCCGCGAAGCGTTGCAAAGCCGATGGTACCGTCTTCACGCGCCCCGGTATGGCCGTCACGGGTGCGAACCGCCACATCGTCAAGTTTGACACCCCGGCCTTTTGCCGCGGCCTCGCCAAGGCCAAGTGCTGTGCCCGAAGGCGCATCGACCTTGTGCTTGTGATGCATCTCGACGATTTCGATATCGGCCACATCCTTGTCTAGGACACTTGCAACCTTTTCGACCAGTGCGAAGGCAAGGTTCACACCGACACTCATATTCGGCGCAAAGATGATCGGGGCCTTCTGGGCGGCAACTTTCAGCTCGTCCTTTTGATCATTGGAAAGCCCGGTGGTTCCGATCACAAGGATCGTCCCGGTTTCAGCAGCCAGCTGCGCGTGTTTCATGGTTGCGGCCGGGGCGGTGAAATCAATCACCGCATCGACGGCTTCGAACAAGGCCCTGGCGTCATCGCCGACCAGAACGCCGCTTTCTTCCAGACCGGCAATCAGGGTGATGTCCTTGCCAATGAACGGACTTCCGGGAAGATCCGTACCGCCACCGACTTCGCAGCCCTTGGTTTTGGCAGTTTCATTCACCAGCATCCGGCCCATCCGGCCCGCACATCCAACAATCCCGATCTTCATTTCCGGTCTCCTAGCAACAAAGCTTGCAAATTATGCCTTTGCTTTATCACAAGCCCCCGGTCAGGCAAAACAAAACCCCTGACCGGCATGTCAGGGGTTTTGATCATGTCGTTTCATTGAAGCGATGCTGACCTTAGTCCGTCAGATCTTTCCAGATTTCTTTCATCTTGGAAAAGAAGCCTTCGCTTTCCGGGCTTGAGCCCTCTTCGCGGGAAATCTCGTCGAATTCTTCAAGCAGTTCCTTCTGACGTTCTGTCAGATTGACCGGCGTTTCGACACTGATTTCAACAAACATATCACCGCGGGCCTGCGAACGCAGGATGGTCATGCCCTTGCCGCGCAGACGCAACTGTTGACCCGACTGGGTCCCGGCGGGAATGTTGATCCGCGTGCGCGTGCCTTCGATTGTCGGGACCTCGATGGTACCGCCAAGGGCAGCCTTGCTCATCGGGATCGGAATCCGGCAATAAAGGTTGGCACTTTCGCGCTGGAAGAAGCGATGATGGGCGATATCAAGGAAGATATAGAGATCACCCGGAGGTGCCCCGTTCGTTCCTGCTTCGCCTTCGCCCGCCAGACGGATGCGCGTACCATCCTCGACACCGGCCGGAATGGTGACCTGAAGGGTCTTTTCCTTTTCAACGCGACCAACACCGTGACAGGATTTGCACGGATTCTTGATGATTTTGCCTTTGCCATGACAGCTCGGGCAGGTGCGTTCAATGGTAAAGAAGCCCTGCTGTGCGCGGACCCTGCCGTGACCGTTACAGGTCGGGCAATTGACCGGCTGCGAACCTGCTTCGGCACCGGTGCCATCGCATTTTTCACAGGAAACCGAACCTGGAATGGTGATCTCGGCTTTTTTGCCTTCGAACGCTTCTTCAAGCGTGATCGCCATATTATAGCGCAGGTCCGCCCCGCGCGATGACCCGCCACCACGGCGTCCACCGCCCATCGCGCCAAAGATCTCGTCAAAGACGTCGGCAAACCCGCCGCCACCGAAGCCACCGCCAAAGCCGCCACCGCCACCGGGGCCGCCCTGTTCAAAGGCTGCGTGACCAAAACGGTCATAGGCTGCGCGTTTTTCGTCGTCCTTGAGAACTTCGTACGCTTCGTTGACCTGTTTGAATTTTACTTCGGCTTCGGCATCGCCCGGGTTCTTGTCCGGGTGATACTGCATCGCTTTTTTACGATAGGCGCTTTTCAGCTCCGCTGCGCTGGCGCCTTTCGAAACACCCAACAGCTCGTAAAAATCTTCTTTCGCCATCTGTAACTCCGAAATACGGTCGGGCCGTTCCCGCAATCCTTGCGTCCGGAACGGCCCGATTTTTCTTTACAGGGCGTCGTTCAAGACGACCTCTGCGGTCGTCTTACTTGTCTTTTTTGTTGTCATCGACTTCTTCGAAGTCGGCATCAACAACGCCGTCATCGGCCTGGGACGCGGATGCGCCTGCATCGCCTTCGGCACCTTCTTCGGCCTGCTGTGCCTGATACATGGCTTCGCCAAGTTTCATTGCAGCCTGCTGAAGTTCATTGACCTTGGCGTTGATGGCTTCGGCATCGTCACCGTCTTTGGCTTCTTTCAAAGCCGACAGAGCGTTTTCGATGTCGGACTTGGTTGAGTCATCAACCTTGTCGCCATGCTCGTTCAGGTTCTTTTCGGTGGCATGAATGACGGCTTCTGCCTGGTTGCGGGCTTCGACAAGTGCCTTGCGCTTCTTATCGGCTTCGGCGTTGCTTTCCGCATCCTTGACCATGTTTTCGATTTCGTCGTCCGAAAGACCACCAGATGCCTGAATGCGGATCTGCTGTTCCTTGTTGGTCGCCTTGTCTTTGGCCGACACGTTGACGATACCGTTGGCATCAATGTCAAAGGTCACTTCGATCTGCGGAACACCGCGCGGTGCCGGCGGGATACCAACCAGATCAAACTGGCCGAGCATCTTGTTATCAGCCGCCATTTCACGTTCACCCTGGAAGACGCGGATGGTCACGGCCGTCTGGTTGTCTTCAGCGGTCGAGAAGGTCTGCGACTTGCGGGTCGGGATCGTGGTGTTACGGTCGATCAGGCGCGTGAAGACACCGCCAAGCGTTTCGATACCAAGCGACAGCGGGGTCACGTCGAGCAGAAGAACGTCTTTGACGTCACCCTGCAGAACACCACCCTGAATTGCGGCACCAAGGGCAACAACTTCGTCCGGGTTCACACCTTTGTGCGGTTCACGACCGAAGAACTCCTTAACGCGTTCCTGGACCTTCGGCATACGGGTCATGCCACCGACCAGAATAACGTCGTCGATTTCACCTGCGGTAATACCGGCGTCTTTCAGAGCCGCTTTGCACGGGGTCATGGTGCGTTCGATCAGATCGGAAACCAGACCTTCAAGCTTCGCACGCGACAGCTTGATGTTCAGGTGCTTCGGACCGGATGCATCAGCGGTGATGAACGGCAGGTTCACATCGGTCTGCATCGACGAGGACAGCTCGATCTTGGCTTTTTCAGCAGCTTCTTTCAGACGCTGCAGGGCCAGACGGTCCTTGCGCAGGTCGATCTGCTGTTCCTTTTTGAACTCGTCAGCAAGGTAATCAATGATCTGTTTGTCGAAGTCTTCACCACCAAGGAAGGTGTCACCGTTGGTCGATTTGACTTCGAAGACGCCATCGCCGATTTCAAGAACAGAAACGTCGAAGGTACCGCCACCAAGGTCATACACAACCACGGTGCCGCCGTCTTTCTTATCCAGGCCATAGGCCAGGGCCGCCGCGGTCGGCTCGTTGATGATACGTTTGACTTCAAGACCCGCAATCTTGCCGGCGTCTTTGGTCGCCTGGCGCTGGGAGTCGTTGAAATATGCCGGAACGGTAATCACGGCTTCGGTTACCGGCTCACCCAGATGGGCTTCTGCGGTTTCCTTCATTTTCTGAAGAACCATGGCCGCGATCTGGCTCGGTGCCATTTTCTCGCCATTGACTTCAACCCATGCATCGCCGTTTTCGCCCGAGACGATTTTGTACGGCACGAGGTCTTTGTCTTTTTCGACTTCCGGATCGCCGTAACGACGGCCGATCAGACGCTTGATCGCAAACAGGGTATTTTCCGGGTTGGTCACAGCCTGGCGTTTCGCCGGCTGACCGACAAGGCGTTCACCATCGTCGGTGAAAGCGACCATTGACGGGGTGGTACGGGCACCTTCGCTGTTTTCAATCACACGGCCTTCTTTACCATCCATGACTGCAACGCACGAGTTGGTGGTGCCAAGGTCGATACCAATAATCTTGCCCATAGTAAGTTCCTCTTTTAGCGGCCGGTCCGTCCCGCAGCCTTCAAACCGAAGCGCCGCGCAGGACCTCCTGGGACCAATGGTTGTAATACACGTAATTTTTCTGGGGTCTCTGCATGACCCCGCGCACCTATATATGAAAGTCCCCACAAAGTCGCAAGCGGTCAAAGAGTGGAATCTTGGGTGTTTTTTACCTTAAAAATGCAATTTTTATCCAATCGCGGGCAATATCATCGCGATTGCCACGCCATTTGGGCGATTTCGAGCCGATTTTCAGTGTCAAAACCGGGCTTTTCAAATCGCTCATAACCGGGTTGCAATTCCGTCAAATCACAGAATTTTACGGGGATTGAAGCGGAATATCCGAGGGATTACAGCGGGTATGGCGCAATACCGCTTCGAGCTGACAGGCCAGATCAGCCTTTTCATCTGCCCCCAAAAAGCCGGCAATTTCGAAGCTTTTGCCATGTGTTTGCAAAAACAGCGCACATTGATCGTCTTCGCCGCGTTCCAGAACAACGCGCAGCCAATAGGGCTGAAAATCAAATTCCTGACGATCGCCCCGGACCGAAATGCGGGTTACGCGAAGATTGGCCGGGCTGAGTTCGATGCGTTCTTCCTGCCGGGCCGAGCGGAAGCTGAAATGAAAGGCCAACGACAGCAACACCACATCCACGCCGAGAAACCCGATCACCGGCCAGGCCCCGACCGACCAGAAAACCAGACCGATACTTGTCGTCAACGCAGCCAGCATCAGGACAATATTGCGCGCAGCCCGGCGCGAAAGCGACCGCGGCGGAAACAAATCCACCCGATAGATCGGCTTGGCACTGCGCGGGACGGCGGGCATTTCACTTACCTGTATATCTGAACGGGCCTGCTGCTGTTTTCCTTATATGGTGCGTACAGCACAGGATGTCGTGTAATCAAAATTCGATTTTTCGTCTTATCCCTTATATATAATGTCCGCACAGGAGATCGGATCAGGGACGCCATGCTTTGACACATGTGCATCCCCAAATCGGCTGAAAACAGCCCGCCAAAAAAGAGAGCTAAAGTCCATGGCCCGCCCGATGAGCAAAGCCGCCATTGAAGAATTTTTCCAGCGTCTGTCCGATGCTGATCCCGAACCCAAAGGCGAACTCGATTACACCAATCCCTATACCCTGCTTGTGGCTGTTGCCCTGTCGGCACAGGCAACCGATGTCGGGGTCAACAAGGCGACCAAAAAGCTGTTTCAGATCGTTGAAACACCCCAAGACATGCTTGATCTGGGCGAAGAAGCACTGATTGATCATATCAAGACGATCGGGCTTTATCGCGGCAAGGCCAAGAACGTCATGGCAGCAGCCAAAATTCTGGTCGAAAAGCATGGCGGGGTGGTTCCCAATGATCAGGAAGCCCTTGAAGAATTACCCGGTGTCGGGCGCAAGACCGCCAATGTCGTGCGCAATATCGCCTGGGGCGAACATACCATGGCAGTTGATACCCACATTTTCCGGCTGGGCAATCGCACCGGCATGGCCAATGGCAAAACGGTTCTGGCTGTTGAAAAGGCTCTTTTGAAAAAGGTGCCGGCACGCTTCATGACCCATGCCCATCACTGGCTGATCCTGCATGGGCGCTATATCTGCAAGGCGCGCAAGCCGCGCTGTGGCGACTGCATCGTCAATGATCTGTGCAATTTCAAAGACAAAACGCCTGCCGAAGCATAATCCGGCAGGCGTTTAAAAACAGGCCAGGCAGCGATCAGATCAGAAGATCAGAATACCTGGTCAAAGGTTGCCGGCGCCGGCGCAATGACCTTTGCACCATCCGGCTGGATCTGCATGATGGCATAGCCGCGTTCGGACTGGCCATCAGCCGTCAGACGGAAAATCCCATCAACCCCGACAAAGCCGCTTGGGTTGGTCAGCGCATCGCGCGTAATCCCGTTTTCATCACGTGCCATCAATGCCGCCAGTGCAGCACTGTCATAGGCCAGACTTGAAATGCGCGGCGGCTGGCTGCCAAAGGTGCGTTCAAACCGGTTGGCAAACAGGTTCCAGTTTTCCGGATTGGGGGCGGCAAAAATACCACCCTTAAGGGCCGGTTCCGCAAACAGGCCGGGATCATTCCAGCCAAAGGTCCCGATGAACTGAACAACCGACGGATCAATATCAAAATAGGCCAGAAGGGCCGATACCTGACGCAGATCGCCACCGGTTGCCGGCAGGATCAACGCATCAAAATCAAGCTCGCCAAAGGTGTCGACGCCTTCAAGACGGCGCAGCGCCCGCTTTGCCCCGGCACTGCCATCAGCTTCAAGCTGGGCCTTGTGGGCGCGCAGATTGGCGCGACGCGCATCGTAATTGGCAAAATCGCGAATGGTCTGTTGCAGACTTTCCGAGCCGGGCTGATAGAACGCCACCCGTCCCAGCGATCCGCCAACACGCGACACCACCCCGTTCAGGGCACTGGCGATCTGGCGACCATAATCATTTTGCGGCAACAGGGCGGCGAACCGGAAATGGCCCTGTGTTGTGGCATATCCGACAGCACGCGCAATCTGGTCTTCAGGGATCAGGCCACTGACCCAAACACCGTTTTCAGCAACACGCCGGTTGTTGGAAAAGGCAATGACCGGAACGTTGGCGGCCTTGGCAACTTCGCTGGCCCCGCTGACCGATTCGGAAAACAGCGGACCAAGGATCATTTTCGCACCGGCATCAACCGCCTGGCGTGCGGCATTTTGCCCGCCCTGATAGGTACCCGCCGTATCGATCGGCATCAGGACAAAATCATCCCCGGCAATGTCAAACATTGCAAGTTCGGCCGCATGGCGCATGGCACGACCAAGATCGGCATGCTGCCCGGAAAGCGGCAGCAAAAGCGCAACCCGCTTTTCAAAGACTGCGGCTTCATCGTTATAAAGGGTCGGAAGCTCGACACCCTCGCCTTCGGGAAGGGCGGCGTCACTTGGCCATGGATTGGCATCAGGGATCAGCCCCTGATCAGGGGCGCCTGTCGGGTCGACAGCGGGTTGATTGGCTGTTTCGACCGGGGCGCCACGTTGCGTACCAAACAGGTCCGTGATACTCGTGGTCGCATTACATGCGGCAAGCCCGACAGAGAGGACAACAACTGATGCCGTCCGGCGTGCAATCCGGCCCCAGGTCGAACCCCCATTCAGATTCTGCAACGCCTGACGCGGCAGCGCCTCGTTCTGCATCCGATTCTGTGACGGATGACGTTTCGGACAACCCACTCTCACCTCCAGATAAGTCGTTTCGCACGCAGGGTAATGCGGGCGAGGATGCAAGTAAACATGATGAAAGCCATTTGCCACTTTCATCGGGTCTTTATCTTGTCGCTACTCCAATCGGAAATTTGGGCGATATTACGTTCAGGGCGCTCGAAATCCTTAAAAGGGCCGATGTTATCCTGTGCGAGGATACCCGGACATCGGGCAAATTGCTGTCACGCTATGGCGTCAAGACCAAGCGAATCGCCTATCACGAACATAACGCCGCCAAGATGCGCCCGGAAATCATGGAGCGCCTTGGCAAGGGTCAGGGACTGGCGCTGATTTCCGATGCGGGAACGCCCCTGATCAATGATCCGGGCTACAAGCTTGTACGCGATTGCAAAGCAGAAGGCTTTAACGTCACGGCCGCACCGGGCGCATCTTCGCCAATTGTCGCGTTGATCCTTTCAGGATTGCCAAGCGATCATTTCTTTTATGCCGGTTTCCTGCCGCCCAAAACCATGGCCCGGCAAAAGGAACTGTCCCGTTTTACCGCCATTCCGGGCAGCCTGATTTTTCTTGAAAGTCCCAAACGTCTTGCTGCAAGCCTTGCCGATATGGCCCGGGTTCTGGGCGGATCACGCGAAGCCGCTGTGACCCGCGAACTGACCAAGATGTTCGAGGAAGTCCGTAATGGCACCCTTGATGAACTTGCCGCCCATTACGAAGAAGCCGGCGCCCCAAAAGGCGAAATCGTGATCATTGTCGGCCCGGCCAATGATGCGGATAACGAACCCAGCCCCGAAGACATTGATGCGCGGCTGCTTGATCTGATCAAAACTCATCGGACCAAGGATGCCGCCGATATCCTGGCCCGCGAAACCGGCCTTAAGAAGCGTGATCTTTACAATCGCGCCCTTGAACTGGCCAAGACGGAGTAGCCATGCCCCGGACCCGCCGCGCACCTGATCAACAATCAAGTCGCAAGCGGGCGGAAAAGGCCGGACGCCGCGCAGAAATGCTGTGTGCCCTGTTTCTACGTCTGAAGGGATATCGCATCCTTGCAACGCGCCATAAAAGCCCGGTCGGAGAAATTGATATCATCGCCCGGCGCGGCAAAGTCCTGATTGCAATCGAAGTCAAAAACCGGCCCGACCGGGAAACATCGCTGTTTGCACTGCGTCCCCGTCAGCAGGTCCGAATTGCCCGCGCCCTTGAAAGCTATGCCGGGCAAATTGGCCATGACGGCGATCTTCGGTTCGATCTGATGATGGTGCACGGTCTTGTGCGGGTCGAACATCTTAGCAATGCCTGGCATGCCAGCTAGCTACAACCGTCGTCATGCCCCTAGGGATGCATCTTTGCGCCCTTGGTGATTTTATCGACAATGCGCTTATCAGCATGAATGCCGATGCCGACAAATTTGGCCTGTTCGGGATCTACAGCGGCAAATACTTCGCGATTGGCCGCATCATGGCCGGTGGCAAACATTTCTTCGATATAGGCCGATGCCCTGACACCGCGATCAAGCACCCGGCGATGGATTTTGGTCAGGGTCGCCTGGTCTGCGGCCAGAACAATCGCCGGTTGCCGCGATAGCGGATTGTAAATATTTTGCTTCGCATCGATATAGGGTTCGCCGATGATATCGGGCGTCTGGGCGACGATGCCGCTCATCAGAAAGGCCGTCACATTCAGCGATTGCCAGGCTTCAAGATCATTGCGCAAGACCAGCGCGACTTTGGTGTCAAACATATGCGTTCTCCAACGGGTCGGATAATCAGGTGATGAAAGAAGCAGTAGATCAAAGCACCGATCCCGGTATTGAACGTTTGTGCAAAAAGCATGAACGCTTTATCGCCGCCCCGACCAGCGACGGGATCGAACGGATCGAAGCTCGGTTTTATGGCAATATGTTCAGCCCGCACCGCCATGACACCTATGCGCTGGGCATCACCATGCAGGGTGTGCAAACCTTTAACTATCGCGGGGAATTTCGCGCCAGCAATCCGGGCAATGTCATTATCCTGCATCCCGACGAAATTCATGATGGCGGGGCGGGCACCGAAGACGGATTGCAATACCGCATGCTGTATCTTGAACCGGCGCTTTTGCGCAGCGGTCTGGATCATGAGTCCGATCCCCTGCCCTTTGTCGGTGAACCGGTGATCAATGATCGGGTTTTATGGTCGGTTCTGGCATCGGTTCTGGGCGAACTTGATTGCGATGTTGATCCCATGCTGCGTGACCAGTTTGTCGCCGATATTGCCCAGCGCCTGTCACTTCATGGCAAATCACCGTTAAAGCAGCCGCGCTTTAACGCCGCTGCACGCATGGATCAGGTCCGCGCCTTTCTGGAAGACAATTTTGACCGACCGGTCCAGTCCGATGAACTTGAACAGATTGCCGATATGGACCGCTATCGCCTGATCCGGCATTTCCGGGCCCGGTTTGGCACGACCCCGTATCGCTATCTGATGATGCGCCGCCTGCAAAAGGCCCGGGCATTGATGGTTCTGGGGCAACCGCTGGCCGGGATTGCGGCCGAAACCGGGTTTTCAGATCAAAGCCACTTCAACCGGCATTTTCGCCAGACCTATGGCGTGACACCCGGACGCTGGGCCGGATTGATCGCGAAAAGGGCGCATTGAAGCCATCCCGTTCCGATCAATATGCAAAAAGATGCATTTTTGCTGATAAACTGGTCGGGATTTTAAAACTCTTTAACCCCAAGGCGCGATGATTGCACCCGGAAGACTGAGGGAATCGGGGGCGAGACATCACCATATGTCGTCAGAAACGGACATTGAATGGCATCTGACCACCAGACCGCCAGATCATGCCAACCGTCATTTGCGCGCGGTCAGGTATCTGGTATTGGCCGGGTTCTGTCTTTTGCCGTTGTCGGGATGCACATCGCTTGTAATCGGTGCCGGGGCCACGGCCGGGGTTGCAGCCCTTCAGGAACGTGGTCTTGACGGTGCCGTCAGTGACACCGCGATTACCGCAGAAATCTGGCAGAAATTTCTGTCAAAAGATGAGAAACTGTTTCTCGATATCGAAATCGAAGTTGTCGAAGGCGAAGTCCTGCTGGCCGGTCGTGTACCGTCCGTCGCAGATCAGCTTGAAGCGGTACGATTAAGCTGGCAGGTCGATGGCGTCAGAAGCGTCATCAACGAAATTGATGTCGGATCGGGCATGTCACTGATGGACAGTGCCGGCGATCTGATCATCACCACACGGATCAAGACCGCGCTGATGTTTGATGGCGATGTTTTCGCGATCAATTACAGCATCGAGACCGTAAACGGTACAGTGCATCTGATGGGCATTGCCCAGAACGAACGCGAACGTGAACGGGTTATTTCGCATGCGCGTGAAACCAGCTATGTAAAACGCGTGGTCAGTCACATCCGCCTGAAAGATGACATCAACCGGCAAGGGACCTGATCAATTAGTACCGTAAGCCACATCATCGCACCGACCGATCCGGACCGCCAATGGCTTGTCGATTACGCCAAGGGCCAAAAACCTGACGCCAGCGTGGCGGAGGCAGCCCTTCATTTTGCCCGGCTCAATCTGGCAGAAGACGGTCAGAAACGCGATATCGCGCCATATCTTCGTCATCTCGATGACCTTGCCGACCAGCTGCGGGCCGAACTGGCCCGCATAACCCTGCAACCGGACTTTGTCACATTGTCCGATATTGCGGGCCTTCCGGTCGACGACAAGGAAGCCGAACCGACCATTGAACAGGTGGTCAAAGGCCTTCAGACAGTGATTGCCGAACGCAACGGCTTTCAGGGCGACATGGAAAATTACGATGACATGGCCAATGCCGACCTGTTGCAAGTCATTGAACGCAAACGCGGCCTGCCGGTTGCACTGGGATTGCTTTACATCCATGCGGCCGAACGATGCGGCATTACCATCACCGGGATCGATTTCCCCGGCCATTTCCTGTTGCGGGTCCAGGCCAATGGCAAACGCCGCATGATCGATCCGTTCCACGGGGGCATTACCCTTGGACCCGCAGAATTGCGCGAATTGCTGAAATCCTTTAGCGGGCTTGATGCCGAACTTGAGCCCCGCCACTATCGCCCGACAAGCAATGTCGATATATTGTTACGACTTCAAAACAATATAAAGGTCCGGGCCCTGCGCGCAGGTGAACTGGCCCTTGCGACCCGTGTGATCGAACACAGTTTGCTGATCGCGCCCGACCATGAAGGGCTTTGGCATCAGCTTGGTGCGCTTTATGCGCGTCTTGATCAGGACCATATGGCACTTGGCGCGTTTGAACAGTTTGTCATGCGTTGTGACGACCCGCTTCATCGCGCCCGGATCGAAGCCGTGATCGAAGAATTGCGCGAACGGCTTGAACGGGAAGTCGCCAATCAGGATGATCCGACCGGGATTTCCGCACCATCGGAAAGTTCCGATCAATCGCGCAGCGATCCACAGCAAAAATCCAACGCGCCGATCCCGCTTTTCCCCGATCTGAATTCCTGATTTCCCCAAAATCACCTGTGCTCGTCGGGTGAAATGCGGCCAGATTCCGTCATCTGGCCTTGCACGACCTTTATAAGCTCGGATCATGAAAATCCATGTGAAATGGCTTATTTTCCGATATAGAATTAAATAAATAATCCTATAAATTATTAATTAGGCTATTATTTTTAAATCTAAATACAAACAAACTGGTCCGTCCGGTTTTTCAAGATCACTGAATGCCGGTGATTATAGGGCACAAAATCATCAAAAAATGCTTGTTTCGGTATTTTTTGCCTAATTTCGGCGAT
Organism: Thalassospira sp. MIT121401; assembly: GCF_047125595.1. Taxonomy (NCBI): domain Bacteria; kingdom Pseudomonadati; phylum Pseudomonadota; class Alphaproteobacteria; order Rhodospirillales; family Thalassospiraceae; genus Thalassospira; species Thalassospira sp. MIT121401. The sequence goes on along the minus strand of NZ_CP138926.1, from coordinate 488,823 downwards.
CTGACCACTTCGTGCATCAGAAAACCCTGAAGAATGCGCAAAGCCCCGGAAATCGGGGCTTTTGACCATAGACATGCGATGGCGACCGGACCGACGTAACCGTCATCGACCCGAAGAACGAAATTGAAACCGGATTCAGATCGAATTTCGTGGTGACAGCGCCTTAAAAAAACATCTTTTGCAGTTTTTTCGGTTGTTAACGGCAGGTTAAACAACCGGCCACGAAACGGTCGCGACACTTGCACCGTGAACAGCAATGCATATACTCCGCGCCAGTCAGTTTTTAGGCGCCTGATCATGGCCATCTGCCAGATTGGCCCGCCTGTGCGGTCAACCGGGTTCAATACGGTGCCGTTCAAACCGAACAAATTGCAGGAATGAACTATATGAACGACACCACAGTCGACGTCGTCGGTATTGGCAACGCCATTGTTGATGTCCTTGCCCATTGCAAGGAAGAAGACCTGACCCGTCTGAAGCTTGTCAAAAACTCCATGACCCTGATTGACGCGGAAACCGCAGACAGTCTGTATGAACAGATGGGCCCGGGCATGGAAATGTCCGGCGGGTCGGCAGGCAACACCATGGCCGGCATCGCAGCCCTTGGCGGCAAGGGTGCCTATATCGGCAAGGTCCGCGACGACCAGCTTGGCCAGGTTTTCCGCCACGATATCCGTGCAATTGGCGTTCAGTTCAATTCCGCACCGGCCACGGCCGGTTCGCCGACCGCGCGCTGCCTGATCTTTGTCACCCCGGATGGTCATCGCACCATGAACACCTTCCTTGGTGCCTGCACCGAGCTTGGCCCGGAAGATATCGACGAAGATCTGATCAAGTCGGCCAAAGTCACATATATGGAAGGCTATCTGTGGGATCGCCCCGAAGCCAAGGAAGCCTTTGTCAAAGCGGCCAAGGTCGCCCATGAGGCCGGTCGACAGGTTTCCATCAGCCTGTCTGATTCATTCTGTGTTGACCGTCACCGCGATTCATTCCGCGATCTGGTTCATCACCATATCGACGTGCTGTTTGCCAACGAAGAAGAAATCAAGTCGCTTTACGAAGTCGACACCTTTGAAGAGGCACTGGCCGAAGTTCGCAAACATTGCAAGGTCGCAGCCCTGACCCGTGGTGAAAAAGGCGCGGTTATCGTTGCCGAGAACGAACTTCACGAAATCAGCGCCGAACCGGTCGCCAAGGTGGTCGATACCACAGGTGCCGGCGATCTGTTCGCATCAGGCTTCCTGTATGGCTATACCCAGGGTCACGAACTTCCGGTTTGCGGGCAGCTTGGTGCGATTTGCGCATCCGAGGTGATTTCGCATATGGGCGCGCGCCCGGATGCGGACCTTAAGGAACTGACCGCAAAGGTCATCTGACCGGAAACTGGTGGCATTCAGCGCCATCTGCAAAGATTTCACGGGACGGCAACAATCCGTTGTCGTCCCGTTTTACGTTACCAAAGACCCCGATTTCCGGGCATTGCAGCGCAACACAAACATTGACTTTATACAAAGTTTAGCGCAAACAGCCCGCATTGCAGAAAAATCAACCCCGCATGGCGCGCACAAAGCTGGTCATTCGCCTCCACATTGGCTATGACAGGGCGGCCTTCGGGCAAGATACACAATGCCCGGACCAGTAAACATTCAGCATATGCCGTGTTCTAGAGTTGCGCGGATGACCGAACAGCATCGGTCATAAGGCTGCTGAATATCTACTGGCCTTGAAACGTTTTACTGACCGATGCGCATGGGCAAGCCCCGGCGCGCGGCATTTTTATTTCTGGAGTCCGCGCCCATGAGCTTGCGCAATATCGCCATCATCGCCCACGTTGACCACGGCAAAACCACGCTGGTCGATTCCATGTTCCGTCAGTCCGGTGTCTATCGTGACAACCAGCGCGTAGATGAACGCGCAATGGACAGCAACGATCTGGAACGTGAACGCGGCATTACCATCGTTGCAAAACCGACGGCTGTTCAGTGGGGTGATACCCGCGTGAACATCGTCGATACCCCGGGCCACGCCGATTTCGGCGGTGAGGTCGAACGTATCCTGTCCATGGTCGAAGGCGTTGTTCTGCTTGTTGACTCGGCCGAAGGTCCGATGCCGCAGACCAAATTCGTTCTGGGCAAGGCGCTTAAACTTGGTCTGAAACCGATCGTTGTCATCAACAAGATCGACCGTCCTGACCAGCGTGCCGAAGAAGTCCTTGACGAGATTTTCGATCTGTTCGTATCGCTCGAAGCAACTGAAGAACAGCTCGACTTCCCGGTTCTGTACGCATCGGGTCGTGACGGCTGGGCTGCTGAAAGCCCGGAAGGCCCGAAAGAAAACCTGACCCCGCTGATGGAACTGGTTCTGAACCACGTTCCGGCACCGGACGTCAATGTCGATGCCCCGTTCGCGATGCTGGCAACCATGCTGCATGCTGACAACTTCCTGGGTCGTATTCTGACCGGTCGTGTCTATCAGGGCCGTGCGAAACTCAACATGCCGGTGAAGGTTCTTCGTGGCGATGGCACGGTTGAAACCGGCCGTCTGTCCAAACTGATGGGCTTCCGCGGTCTGGAACGTGTCCCGCAGGACGAAGCTGTTGCCGGTGACATCATCGCAATTGCCGGCCTGACCGAGGCAACCGTTGCCGACACCATCTGTGCAACCGACGTCAACACCGCCATCGAAAGTCAGCCGATCGATCCGCCGACCCTGGCGATGACCTTCTCGGTCAACAATTCGCCGCTGGCCGGTCAGGAAGGTGACAAGGTTACCTCGCGCATGATCCGTGCCCGTCTGGAACGCGAAGCCGAAGGCAACATCGCGATCAAGATCGGCGAAACCGCCGACAAGGATGCATTCGAAGTTGCCGGTCGTGGCGAACTTCAGCTCGGCGTTCTGGTTGAAACCATGCGCCGCGAAGGTTTTGAACTTTCGATTTCACGTCCGCGCGTTCTGTTCCAGGAAATCGACGGCGTAATGTCCGAGCCGTACGAAGAAGTCCAGGTTGACGTTGACGAAGAATATTCCGGCGTCGTGGTCGAGAAAATGAGCCTGCGCAAGGCTGAAATGACCGACATGCGCTCAAGCGGTGGCGGCAAGACCCGTATCATCTTCCTTGCGCCGTCGCGTGGCCTGATTGGCTATCACGGTGAATTCCTGACCGATACCCGCGGTACCGGCGTTATGAACCGCGTGTTCCATTCCTATGGCCCGGTCAAGGGAGCGATTGCAGGCCGTCGTAACGGCGCACTGATTTCCAACGATCAGGGCGATGCCGTGGCCTATGCACTGTTCGGTCTTGAAGATCGTGGCATCATGTTCATCGAACATGGCGAACGCGTCTATCAGGGCATGATCATCGGTGAACATAACCGTGACAACGATCTGGAAGTGAACGTGCTCAAGGGCAAAAAGCTGACCAACGTTCGTGCATCGGGCAAGGACGAGGCTGTTACCCTGACCCCGCCGCGCCGCATGTCGCTTGAAGAAGCCCTGTCCTACATTCAGGACGACGAACTGGTCGAAGTCACCCCGCAGAGCGTCCGTATCCGCAAGCTGCACCTTGATCCGAACGTTCGTAAGCGCGAAAGCCGCAAGAAAGAAGGCTAAGCCTTCCTTCTAGCAACAGATTTCAAAAGGGCCGGTCCAGTGGATCGGCCCTTTTTTCATGGCAGACCGGACCTTTGCCACCCGCCCGGCGGTGCTGAGCGAATTGGCTATTCATTAACCTGTTTGCACTAGCTTCTTCGCAGCGTGTTTCAAGTTGGGGGAATCGATGCACAGCACAGAAAAGCGAAGCTGGGGTGAAGCCTTTGGCGCCTTTATTCATCCACGCGTCATTACGATGCTGTTTCTGGGCCTGTCGGCGGGCATTCCCATCCTTCTGATTTTCTCTACCCTCTCGATCTGGCTGCGCGAGGCCGGCGTTGACCGGTCGACCGTCACCTATTTCAGCTGGGCCGCCCTTGGCTATTCCTTCAAGTTTGTCTGGGCGCCATTGATTGACCGGCTGCCTTTTCCGGTTCTGCACGGTCTTCTGGGCCGTCGGCGCAGCTGGCTGATCATTGCGCAGGCCTGCATCATTGCTGCCATCCTGTGGATGGGCCTGACCGATCCGGCCGAAAACCTGACCATGATGGCTTTTGCGGCCGTGGCTCTTGGTTTTGCATCGGCCACACAGGACATCGTTATTGATGCCTACCGGATTGAGGCCGCCGATGCCGACCTTCAGGCAATGATGAGCTCGGCCTATATTGGCGGCTACCGGATCGGGATGATTGTCGCCGGTGCCGGTGCATTGACGATTGCCGGCCTGTTTGAGGCCGAAGGCACCTATCAGCACTTTGCCTGGACCGTTGCCTATGGCTGTATGGCGCTTGCCATGTGTGTTGGCGTTATCACCACGCTTCTGGTGCGTGAACCCGATGCGCCCAAAACACAAAGCAAATATTTCCATGAAACGTCAGACTATCTTCGTTTCCTGGCGATGTTTGCGCTCACCGTCATCGCCTTTATCCTTGCCAATATCTATGCAGGCGACCTTACCGACCCGCTCAAGACCGGCCTGACCGATGCCGGGATGATCAAGGAGCTGTCCGGCTTTATTGCCGGGACGCTCAAGCTTGCGATCGCAGTCGGTTTTGCCATTCTGGTTGCCTGGCTGACCACACGGGTCGGCCTGACGCCGACCGGAATGGTGCAGGAAACCTATATCTCGCCGGTAAAGGACTTCATCGACCGTTATGGCAAGGTTGCGATCATCATTCTTGCCCTGATCGGGGTTTATCGCATTGCCGACATTGTCATGGGTGTGATGGCCAACGTGTTTTACACCGACCTTGGATTTTCCAAGGAAGAAATTGCCGCCGTCTCCAAGACATTCGGCCTGTTCATGACCATTGGCGGCAGTTTCCTGGGCGGCGTCCTGTCGGTACGTTATGGCGTGGTCAAGATCCTGTTTCTTGGCGCCCTGCTTTCGGCCATTACCAATATCCTGTTTGCTTTTATGGCGCAGCTTGGTCCGGATACCACGATGTTTGTCGTCGTGATCATGGCCGATAATCTGTCTGGCGGTCTCGCAACAGCGGCCTTCATCGCCTATCTGTCGGGCCTGACCAACATTTCCTTTACCGCCATGCAATATGCGATCTTCAGTTCGATCATGACCCTGTTCCCGAAAATCCTTGCCGGTTTCTCGGGCACCGTGGTGGATGCGGTCGGATATAGCTGGTTCTTTGTCGGCACCGCTGTGATCGGCATCCCGGTTCTCTGGCTTGTGGTGCTGGCCGGTCGCATGACCGATACCAAAGACACGACCAAAACCGATGCCTCAGCCCAGGATGCCTGATATCGGTGCCTGATATCGGTGCCTTATACTGAAACCTGATGCTGATCTGGCGCAGATGCCCTTTGATCACAATCGGTCTACCCAAAAGAAAAACCGGACGCCAGCAAAGCGTCCGGTTTTTTAAATCTGGTCCGTCTGCATTACGGGGACTACCCGCCTTTCACTGACCGTTTCAAGCGGCCTGTTCGGCCTCGTCCTGGGTCAGCAATGCATAGATCGCGTCGGCGGAACCCGCCCCGCGCAGCTTGTCGCACATGCCCTGATTACGCAGCAGACGCGAAATCCGCGCCAGTGCCTTCAGGTGATCGGCACCGGCTTCTTCGGGTGCGATCAGCATGCAGAAAAGGTCGACCGGGTGTTCATCAACCGCATCGAATTCGATCGGGTTCTGAGCACGGGCAAAGACCATGTAGAGCCGATCAAGGTCATTGAGCTTGCCATGCGGAATCGCGACACCACCGCCTACGCCAGTGCTGCCAAGCTTCTCACGATCAAGCAGGACAGAGAAAATCTCGCTTGCGTCGCGTCCGGTAACTTCGGCTGCTTTTTCGGCAAGTTCCTCAAGCACAGCCTTTTTCGCACCGGACCGCAGTGCCGGAATGACCCCGGACGGGGTAAGTATAGATGATATGTCCATTTTTCGCGTTGCGTTGTTTGGCTCGGAATCCGTGTTCGTCACGCGCCACCAGCATCTTTATCGTTTGGATCAAGCCAACCGATATTGCCATCCGCGCGACGGTACACAACATTCAACCCGCCATGTTTGCCATTCCGGAACATCAGTGCCGGAATGTCCCCCAAGTCGAGCCGCATGACAGCTTCTCCGACAGAGAGCGTATCAATGCGATCCGGTGTCTCGGCGACAATCACCGGTTCAAACCCGTTTACGTGATCGTCATCCGAATGATCGTCATCTTCCTGTGCGATCACATAGTGAATCGCTTCAAGACGAGCCTGCTCGTGATGGTCCCGGCTTGCGTGATGATCACGCAGGCGCCGTTTATAGCGCCGCAACTGCTTGGCCACTCTGTCACAGGCTGAATCGAAGGCCGGATAGACTTCATCCGCCGACGCCTTTGCCTGTACCATCATGCCCTTGCCAACATGGACCGAAATTTGTGCCTGATAGAGATGTGCCTGTTTGGTGATCGTCACCGTGGCTTCGATCGCGTGATCGAAATATTTCTCTACCGCAGGGTCCAAGGTCTCGACGACGTGCTGCCGAAGAGCATCCCCAACGTCAAGTTGCTTACCGATAACCGTAATTTGCATGGATCGCCTATCCCCAGTTGAGTGACTTCCCAGTACATATGGATGTTTGGTGCCCCTCAATCAGGAGGCCGCACCATATTCCCTCGTCATTGCCAAGTCAAGATATGGGTATATTTCCTTTGATTGCAGTACGTTACAGTACAAATTTTCGAAAAAACGATGCTAGGAAGCACGTGATTTTTTTTCGCGCCGACGCTGGACCGACGAAGGAATGCGCATCGCTTCACGGTATTTTGCCACTGTTCGGCGGGCAATGTCGATCCCTTCCTTCCCGAGCAACTCAACGAGTTTGTCGTCAGACAAAATCTTTTTCGGATCTTCGTTATCAATCAATGACTTGATCCGGTGTCGAACAGCTTCGGACGAATAGGCATCCCCGCCATCAGATGACGAAATTGCCGTGGTAAAGAAGTATTTCAGCTCGAACATGCCGCGCGGTGTCGCCATGAATTTGCCGTTGGTCACCCGCGACACCGTACTTTCATGCATGCCGATGGCCTCGGCAATATCACGCAGAATAAGCGGCCGCAGATGCGATACCCCGTGGGTAAAGAACCCGTCCTGCTGGCGGACAATTTCGCTGGCGACCTTCATGATGGTGGTCGCACGCTGATGCAGTGCCTTGACCAGCCAGTTCGCGGTTTGCAGCTTTTCACTCATGAAGCTGCGTTCTTCGCGGTCGCGCAGGCCCGATCCGATCTGGGCGACATAATCTTCATTGACCAGAACACGCGGCAGGGCTTCGGAATTCAGTTCCAGATGCCAGTTGCCATTCCCCGCCGATCGCATCAGAACATCGGGGATGACCGGGGTTGCCACCTCGCCATCGGCGGTGCGCCCCGGGCGCGGATCCAGTGTCTTGATCTCGGCGATCATGTCGTGAAGATCGTCGGCATCAACACCGCAGACCCGACGCAATCGATCAAATTCGCGCTTTGCCAGCAGATCAAGATTGGCAAGCAATGCCGACATTGCCGGATCAAACCGGTTCATTTCGCGCAATTGCAATTCAAGACATTCGGCAAGATCACGGGCGAAAATGCCGACCGGCTCGAACCCCTGCATGATGCCAAGAACACGCTCGACCTCCGCCAGCGGGCATTCCAACGCCTCGGACACCTCATCAAGATCACCGCCGACATAGCCGTTTTCATCAAGCATATCGATCAGATAGGACCCGATCATCCGTGACATGGCATCGGCAAAGGCGATATTGAGCTGATCATCAAGAGATTGGCGCAGCGTCGCCTCGTCGGCCAGGGTCTGTTCAAGACCGGGCAGATCATCGCTGCTGCCCGCCCCGGATCCACCGGCCCCGCCGCCATAGGGGGACGCATAGTCGTGATTGCCCGCGACCGGCTCGCCATTGCGTGAAATTTCGCCTTCACCGTCGTAAAGCGCGTCGCTTGACACATCAAGCGGGCCGTCATCCCCGCCCATGGTTTCACTTGCGGTCAGGCGATCCGTGCCAAACCGGTCTTCGCGGTCGGTGAAATTGTCACTGGATCGGCTGTCGATACCGTCATCGCCATTGCCAACAGCCCCGTCACCGGTCTCGGCAAAGGTCTGACCGGGGTCGGCCCGTTCCAGTAACGGGTTTTCCAGAAGTTCGCTGTCGATGAAATTGGAAAGCTCAATATTATTGAATTGCAGCAGCTTGATCGCCTGCTGCAGCTGGGGCGTCATGACAAGAGACTGGGACTGACGTAAATCGAGCCGCGCCTTCAGGGCCATTTATGCACTACCCCGTGTCAATCCGAACTCCCCCAAGACTGTTATGTCTGTCTGGTGTTTTCGTCTGGTATCGTGATCAAAGACTGAAACGATCACCCAGATAAACCCTTCGAACATCATCATTTCTGACGATTTCGTCAGGACCACCTTCCATCAAAACCCGACCGTCATGCAAGATATATGCCCGGTCAATAATGTCGAGAGTCTCGCGCACATTGTGGTCAGTAATCAAGACCCCAATGCCACGATCTTTCAGATGGCGGACAAGATCACGGATATCACCCACTGCAATCGGGTCAATCCCGGCAAGTGGTTCATCAAGTAGAACAAAGTTCGGATGTGCTGCCAGGGCGCGGGCGATTTCGCAACGACGGCGCTCCCCGCCCGACAGCGCAAGTGCCGGCGTGCGGCGCAAATGTTCGATGGCAAATTCGGCCAGAAGATCTTCAAGATTCTGTTCGCGCTTGATGCGGTCATCTTCGACCACCTCAAGGACCGCCATGATGTTCTGTTCGACCGTCATACCACGGAAAATCGATGCTTCCTGTGGCAAATAGCCGATTCCAAGGCGCGCACGCTGATACATCGGCATTGCCGTAATATCGCGCCCATCAAGGGAAATTGTCCCGCGATCCGATGAAATCAGCCCGGTAATGATATAGAAACTGGTCGTCTTGCCAGCACCGTTCGGCCCCAGAAGGCCGACGGCCTCGCCGCGCTGAACAGACACAGATACATCCTTGAGAACCGGGCGCTTCTTGAAGCTTTTGCCAAGATTATGCGCCACAAGCCCCTTGTTGGTCGTAATCAGCCGCGGACCACCTGCGGTCCCCGCCCCTGAGGATGCTTGTGCACCGGCAGACGCGCCTTGCGTCTTTGCGTCATCGGATTTTACGCCCTTGCGCGACCAGAACAAATTACCGACCTTTCCTCAGTTACCGGTCCCGGCACCGGCCGGGCTTTTATTTTCATCTTTTTCAGGAACCAGCAGGCCGCGAACCCGGGCCTTGCCGTCACCATTGCCATTTGCCGTCAGACGACTGACACCGGTATTCAGATCAACAACCGCGCGATCCCCGTTCAACTGGTTCTCTCCGCGGGTGATCTTAACCGATCCGATCAATGTGGCGATACCTGTTTTCGCATCATAAACGCCCTGATCGCCCACGACAAAGTCGGTGGATGTGCGAATATTCACATTGCCCTGACCATCAATGCGGCGCAACTCGTTTGCACCGTCCTTGCCCGGTTCAAACCGTGCTGTCAGCGTATCACCACGCAGGGTCCGGTCCTCGGAGGTTGCAACCGCGTTGCCACGGGCCACTGCAATCCGCTCGGTCTCCCAATATTCAAGGCTGTCACGCGCCGTCAGGGTTTCCTTTGGCGTGGTGTATTTAAGGTTATCACCAGTCAGAACCACCACCGCCTGATCGATGTCATAAACTGCCTTGTCGCCGGTCGCGACATCGGTATCCGACGACAGTTTGACATTGCCGATCGCAATGATGCGGTAAATCTCGCTATTGCCGTCACGATCACGATAAAGCGCCTGAAGCTCATCGGCATCGACGCGCGATGTCCCGCGCTTGGCCACGGCATTGCCGCGGGCAATCAGGACCTGTTCGTTGCGACGCCATTCAATGCCGTTATCGGATTCGACTTCAAGACCGCCACTGCCATTTTGCGCCAGCCCCAGCGGATTGGCCTTTGCACCGTTTGGCAGACCCGACAGAGCCAGCACAGCACCACCAAGCATCAGGGCCGCAACAAGCGTTCCGGTTTTTCGGCTCAGATGCCCCATTGCGATCATGACTTCCCTTTCAATGCGCTATCGAAAATCACCAGTTTGGACTTCCCGAGAAACCGGATCACCGCCCCCTTGTTTTCCAGTTCAAACCCGGAATCGGATTTGATCGTGCCGAACGGCCCCTGGCCATCGACCGGCACCGCCCCGCTTGCAGAACCGGAATTCATAGCGATTTCAGCTTCTTCGGTGTGAATTTCAAAGCCGTTATCGTGATACATATTGACCGTACCAACAAGATCGAGCATCCCGTTTTCTTCGGTATAGAACCCCTCATTGGCGGTAAGCGCGATCCAGGATCCGTCTTGCAGGGTGATGTCAGCCTGCGGCGCATCCAGATAGATATGTTCGTTGCGTTCCTGGGTTTCCGGGGTTTCGATGGCTTCGCGTGCGGTCACGGTAAAGGGCTGCTTTTTGCCATCCACACCAAAGAAACGCGGGTTGCTCATGGCAACATTTTCCATCAGATCTTCGGGGGATGTCGAAAACCCAAGGCGGAAGCCGCTATCCTGAACCTGTTCGATCTGCGGCCACAGCACCACAAGCGCCATCAGCGCCAGCGCAATCATCGGCAGAACGAATTTCAGCATGGTGACAATCATCCGTCGCAACGGATTGATGCGCACCTCACGGCGACCGGAAGGCAGCCGGTCGCGCGAAAGGCCTTCGGCCCTTTGCGAGGCGACCTTTGGCGTGCCTTCGATACTCATTGCTTATGCCACTCCCGAACGCAGAAGATCATGGATATGGACAAGCCCCACCGGCACCTTGTTTTCATCCAGAACGAACAAGGCGGTGATGCTGCGATCATTCATGATTGCCAGGGCCTCGACCGCCAGCGCATCGGCATGGGTCACCTTGGGCCCGGCGGTCATGACATCGCCAACCTTCATCGCCACCAGATTGTCAGCCATATGACGGCGCAAATCGCCATCGGTCACAATCCCGATCAGCGCGCCATCATCGCCAAGCACCCCGACACAGCCAAAGGAATGGCTGGTCATGGTCACAAGGGCCTCTGACATCAGCGCGTCGCGCGCAATCAGCGGCAGGCTGTCTGCATCATGCATGACGTCGTGAACATGCAGCAAACGCTGCCCCAGCTTGCCGCCGGGATGGAAAGTACGGAAATCATCGGCGCTAAAGCCGCGGCGCTCCATCAAGGTCACCGCCAACGCATCGGCAAGGGCCAGCATCGCCGTGGTCGAGGTCGTCGGAGCCTGTTTGTTCGGGCAAGCTTCCGGACTTGCCGGCAAAACCAGCGGACAGTCGGACTGCTTGGCAAGCGAGCTTTCCGGTTTACGGGTCATGCCGATCAGCGGCACGTTAAAGCGCCGGGTAAAGGCGATGATATCGGACAGTTCCGGGGTTTCACCGGAATTGGACAGGGCCAGAACCGCATCATCCTTGCCAATCATGCCAAGATCGCCGTGGCTGGCTTCGGCCGGATGGACAAAGAAGGACGGTGTGCCGGTCGAGGCAAAGGTTGCCGCGATTTTCTTGGCAATATGACCACTTTTGCCCATGCCGGTAATCACCAGACGGCCCTTGAGGCCTTCGATCAGGTCAATCGCCTTGCAGAAATCACCATTGAGCGAGTCTGCAAGTTCGCGCAGTGCCGTGGCTTCGATATCAAGTACCCGGCGCGCAATCGCAAGATCGGCATCAGACGCCGGTGCGGGAGCATTTTTTGAGGTGGGAGCGATAGAGGTCACTGTCATCTGTTTCTTGTTTGCGTTTCCTGCCCGGAGATAAGGCACAAGGCCCCTTATGCAAGACCAATGAGCCGAAACTATGAACCTGACAGGTGTAGGGGTCAATTTTATTGAACCCCATACACCGCCATTCTTCACAGGCGGTTAACCGCAATGATTAATGGGCAAAAATATCGGTTTCTTCCCAGCCCGACAGATCAAGCGTCGCACGGGTCGGCAGGAAGTCAAAACAGGCCTGGGCCAGCTCGGTACGGCCTTCACGGGCCAGACGACGATCAAGCTCTTCCTTGGCCTTGTGCAGATACAGCACATCGGACGCCGCATAATCGATCTGTTCCTTGGTAAGCTCGGCGGCCCCCCAGTCGGAACTTTGCTGCTGCTTGGAAATCTCGACCCCGACCAGTTCGCGCAGAAGGTCTTTAAGACCATGGCGGTCGGTATAGGTACGGATCAGTTTGGAAGCGATTTTGGTGCAATAGACCGGCGCGCACCGCACACCAAGATATTTGTCCATGACCGCAATGTCGAAACGCCCGAAATGAAACAGCTTCAATACCGACGGATCGGCCAGCAGTTTTTTCAGGTTCGGGGCGCTGTAATCTTCTCCATCGAACTTGACCAGATGGGCATTGCCATCCCCGCTTGAAAGCTGCACGACACACAGACGGTCGCGGTGCGGGTTCAGGCCCATGGTTTCGCTGTCGATCGCCACCACCTTGCCAAGGTCAAGATCGTCCGGCAGATCTCCGAGATGGAGGAAATTGGTCATCGCGGTTCTCCAAATGTCAGAATTTGCCTGTTCTTAACACAGCGAACCGCCGCTCGCATCGCAAAAGTCATGCCATTTGTGGGGTTTTTCACGCATTTCCCCGCGTTTTCTGAGCCCGAACAGCGCAAATTCGGCCCAAAACGACAATACCCCAGCACATCAGAAATGTGCTGGGGTATGGTGCCCAGGAGAAGATTGAACAAAAATCACCTGAGAACCGCAGAAAACCTATGGATATTTCCTCACAAATTTAGATTTGTTTACCAGTAGTGTTACCGATGAGCAAACGAAGAATCGAAGTCCCCCTCATCGGTTCCCAGCTATTTATCATATCAGTTCACGGTCATGTGATGGCAGAGGGACGCCATAAGACTCTGATTCAGGGTTTGGGATGATAGGATTTGTGCTTCTAGCTCATCACACAAAGTCATGAGTTGATTGACTTTGGCGACGATGCGTTTTTGTTCTCCCTTGGGAGGCACGGTTACGATTATCGGATATACTTTTTTTCCAGATATAACTGGTTGGGCCGTCGCAGAATCTCTTTCCTTTAAGTTTGTGGTCCTCAACAACCAATACAAAAACTCAATGTCGAAACAGTATTCGGAAAACGTGGTGATAAAGGCATTATCTGTGACCCACGCTTGCGCGGGAGTAATATGTACACTGCCACAATAGAATCCTACTCTGCCAATAACTAAAGTAGGTTCAATGACGTTTGATGAAGAATGGTACCCTGTGATGCCATTCCCGCCAAAAACAGGAATTGAACCAAGCTCCATATTAGCTTTTGTCAGACCATCCCCTGATCTAATCGAAATAAGATTTCCCAATTCAGTGCGCGCCCAGCCTCTAGGTAATTGCGCGTCAACTTGTTGATTTGACGATTGGTATTTGTTTTTGGCGCATATACCTTCAGCTTTAACCTTCTCCAACAAAACACTAGCTGGCTCATCATTCGGGTCCTGCTCAACCAGTTTTCCCTGCACAGCCAATTGAAGAATTGTTGCCCTCAGATTTTTGACCGTTTCGAGGTCATCAAACCATTTGCCAAAATTGTTCTCAGCAATAGACCAATTGGATTTGATTTCATCTTTGTCACTGGCTTCGGATAGATGATGAAGGGTGGAGGCAACACAGTCACGTTTAAGGGTGACATTGGTTTCTTGAGATGCTTCCAGCTCATCACACAAAGCCATCAATTCATCGACCTTGGCAACGATGCGTTTTTGTTCGGCAAGGGGGGGGAGAGGAAAGGGAGAAGCAAAGAACTTTGAATCGTTAATTGCAGGGTATGCCATTCCCATCATTTGACTTTCGACGTGCCCAACAAAATCAGGGCTTCTGAGATAATGTTTGATGAAAGTTGCATCTATGCCTGAAAAAGGCGCGATTACTGCAAAGGCTGTGCTTGCTATAGGTTTTGGAGAATATTCCTGTTCAATCACAGCAATGTTTTTCAGATAGGGGCGAACGGTCGAATATATAACGGTTCCAGGTTTGACCAGCTTTCTTGCTCGAGACGGAGCATCTTCAGGAGTAATAAGAGGAACATTACTGCCAACTTTACCCAGAACATTGTCGATAACGCTGACATCAATATACAAAAAATCTTGAGACGGTTTTTCTTGGCCCCATTCGTGACCAGTTTCTGCCATAGAAATCCATTTCCAGCTTTTTGGAATTAGAAATAGTGGTGAAATCTCTTTAGGCTTTTGGCGAGATTTTTTAAATACACCTTTGGCAATCAGATTTTTCTTTTCAGCCTCAATTTTCTCCAAAAGCACACTAGCAGGCTCATCATCTGAGTCTTGCCCTACCAATTTCCCTTGAACAGCCAACTGCAAAATCAAGTCTCTGAGCTTCTTAACCCCATCGGGTCCTTGGGCGAGGTGGCCGAACTCGGTTAGAAAGATTTCTTTATCCATAGTTATTCTCCCGCCAAACGATTTAAGGCTTCAGCGAGAATGGATTTCAGCTTGTCCTGAGTTGCTGTCATGTCCTGCTGGTTCTTGTTGAACTTTTCCAACAGTTCGGCAGGGTCCATATGCGTGACATCTTGAATGTTGGGGTTCTTGATGTCCAAATTGAAGTTGTTCGCTTTGATGTCTTCAAATGACACCTTCCAAGCGTGGTCGTTTTCTTCCCTGTTATCCCACCAAGCCTTTTCAGGTTCGAACTCTTCAATCTTCATGGGCTTGGTTTTTGAATAGCTTTTGTAGCCTTCGGGGTACGGATGCTCATAAAACCAAACGTCTTTTGTCGGTTCGCCCTTGGTGAAGAACAATAGGTTGGTTTTGATGCCCGTATATGGATTGAAAACACCGTTCGGCAATCGGACAATGGTGTGCAGATTGCATTCCGTCAGGAGCTTTTCTTTGATGCGGGTTTTGATGCCCTCGCCAAAGAGAGTGCCATCAGGCAAAACAACGCCAGCCCGGCCACCATCTTTCAGAAGATGGATAATCAGCACAAGGAAGAGGTCTGCCGTTTCACGGGTTCGGAAGCTGGCGGGGAAATTATTTTCAATGCCGTCTTCTTCCATACCTCCAAAAGGCGGGTTGGTCAGGATCACTTGAACCCTGTCAGACTCTGAGTAATCCACCAAAGGACGGGACAAGGTGTTGCTGTGTCGAATGTTGGTGGGAACATCAATGCCATGCAGAACCATGTTGGTAACGGCAAGCAAGTGGGGGAGAGACTTTTTCTCAACGCCAAAGATAGACTTTTGCAAAGTTTCTCTGTCTTCGGCACTTTTCTCGTACTGAGCGCGTTTGTGGTCAATGGTGCAGGCTAAGAAACCACCTGTTCCACAGGCAGGGTCAAAGACCTTTTCATCCAACTTCGGGTCAAGAATATCCACCATGAATTGGGTGACGGCCCGTGGCGTGTAGAACTCACCTGCGTTTCCGGCACTTTGAAGGTCTTTGAGGATTTGTTCGTAAATGTCGCCAAAGGTATGGCGGTCATCACTTGCGTTAAAATCAATCTCGTTGATTTTGTTGATGACCTGGCGCATCAGGGTGCCAGACTTCATATAGTTGTAGGCATCCTCAAACACGTTTTTGATGACAGTGGCACGTTGCCCTTCTGCACCCGTTGACGGCAGTTCTTTCAGTTTGGGGAAAAGCTCGTTGTTGACAAAATCAAGCAAGGCATCGCCTGTAATGCCCTCAGCATCCTTCGCCCAATTACACCAGCGCAGGTTTTCTGGCATGGGGGAAGTGAAGTCATCATCAAGGAGCTCAAGCTCCTCTTCACGGTCATCAAGGATTTTCAGAAAGAACATCCAGACGAGCTGGCTAATCCTTTGAGCGTCACCATCCACACCAACGTCTTTTCTCATTATGTCTTGGATGGATTTGATGATGCCCGATACGTTACTCATGCAGGTTGGTCCTGTTTAAAAAGCTCGGTTTCAAGGTCATTGATGGCTTTGCCATACTGAGCCTTACCGCCGAAAATAGATTTAATGATTTCAGTGGGGGTACCGATTTGCGGGAAGGGGGCCATCATGAGGATTTTGTTGTCCTCCAATGTCGTCAAACCTTCATCGGCATATTTATCAAGTAGGGCTTCTAAAACTGCTCTGGCTTTGTCCTCGTACTTGGCAAAATAGTTTCGTTTTTTGACTTTCTCGGCACGTTCCTTCCGAGTCAGTGGGGGCTGTCCGTAAGCGACATGGCAGATCAAGTCAAAGGTGCTGTAAGACTCGCCATTGGGAACGGTTTCGCGCAAGACGTTGACGGGAACACCCTGTTCCTCAAGTTCCTTGATGATAGCGGTCTTCTTGTCTGCTTCGTTCCAGCGACGCAAAAAGGCATCCAAGGTTTCAAACTCCTTGGTGATGCTCTTGCGGGAATAGTCCTTCAAGGATTCCGTTATCAGATTGCCGTCGGCATCGAGATATTGAACCCGCTTTGAAAGGACATCCACTTCAACATCATTGATGTAGTATTTCTGCTGGCCTTCGTTGTCTTCGTGGTTGTCCCATGTGACATCCGGGGGGATTTCCTGCCCACTATCATCTACATTGTCTGGCGTTTCACCATCGTCAGGGACAACATTAGCATCTGGTTCTGGGGTATAGACTTGAACGGGTTGCCCATCAAAATCAGGGTCCGCAAAAAGCTCAGTGGCTTTTTTGAAATCCATGATGGTGAAGAACTTTTTACCGTGCTCTTCGTTGACCCGTGTGCCACGACCTATGATTTGCTTAAACTCGGTCATGGATTGGATACGTTGGTCCAAGACAATCAATTTACAGGTTTTGGCATCCACCCCAGTGGTCATCAGTTTTGAGGTGGTAGCAATAACGGGGTATCTGGATTCAGGATTGATGAAATTGTCCAGCTCGGCTTTGCCTTCAGGATTGTCGCCTGTAATCCGCATGACGTAACGGTGATTTTCTGCCATGCGCTCTGGGTTGGCGTTGGCAATTGCTTGTCTCATGCGCTCGGCATGGTCGATATCTTCACAGAATATGATGGTCTTGTCATAGGGGTTTGTTTCCGTGAGGAACTCCGTCACCTTTTGAGCAACCCTTTCTGTGCGCTTTTCAAGAACAAGGGTTCGGTCAAAGTCCTTGGTGTTATAGATGCGGTCTTCAATCAGATTGCCGAACTTGTCCGTTTTGCCCTTTTCAGGGCGATAGCCCTCTAGGTCCTTATCAAAATCAATGCGAATGACCTTGTAAGGCGCAAGGAAGCCATCGCTGATGCCTTGTTTCAGGGAATAGCTGTAAACGGGTTCGCCAAAGTAAGCGATGTTGGAAACGTCATTGGTTTCCTTTGGCGTTGCCGTCAAACCGATATGGGTCGCGCTTGAGAAGTAATCGAGGATTCGTCGCCATGCAGAGGCTTCAGATGCACTTCCACGGTGGCACTCGTCAATGACAATCAAATCAAAGAAATCCGGGGAGAACTGCTTGTATATGTTTTGCTCTTCCTCGGTCCCTGTGACTGCCTGATACAGAGACAGATAGATTTCATAGGACTTGTCTACTGTCCGATTATGAATCTTCGTCATCTTGTCGCCAAAAGGGGCGAAGTCCTGCTGTTTGGTCTGGTCAACAAGGATGTTGCGGTCAGCAAGGAAAAGGATGCGTTTCTTTTGTTTGGCTTTCCACAAACGCCAGATGATTTGGAATGCCGTGTAGGTTTTGCCTGTTCCCGTCGCCATAACCAGAAGAATCTTGTTTTGCCCCTTGGCAATGGCTTCGATGGTTCTGTTGATGGCTATGGATTGGTAATAGCGGGGAGCACGACCACTGCCATCATCATAGTAATCTTGGGAGACAATTTTTGCGGCAGTGTCGGAAAGACCCTTCATGGCTTTGAACTTCTGCCAAAGTACATCAGGGGATGGGAATTCATCTAGGGTAAGTTCGGTTTCCAGCTTCTCCGAAGTTCCCGATTTGTCGTGAAACAAAAATCCCTTACCGTTGGATGAGAAGATAAACGGAATGTCCAGCATATCCGAGTATTCAAGGGCTTGTTGCATTCCTGAGCCGACAGTGTGGGAATCATCTTTGGCTTCGACAATGGCGAGGGGAATGTTCGGCTTGTGATAAAGGATATAGTCAGCACGCTTGGTTTTGCCACGTGCCGTCATCTTACCACGCACAATGATGCGCCCAGCGGTGAACGTGACTTCTTCCCGCATTTGGCTGTTAATATCCCAGCCTGCTTTCTTGATTGCCGGTGTGATGAGTTTGGTTTTCACATCGGCTTCAGACATCTTCATAGCCAATGCTCCCCCGAACGTCTTTTTCACCTCATAAATATGCTATGCCGAACAATATCTTGATTGTCATTTTAAGCAATAGTTTGCGGGAAAAAATGCCATCATAGCGAGATTCTGATGGGCACGACTCTCGTATTGAGATGGATGCAAACAGATAAGCATAGAATCCGTAGGCTATGAGGGTCGGACTATGCCCATTTCTTATTTCTTTTGAAGACGTTCCAACAAACGCTTGACCTGCACAGCCTGCCAATCACCACCGCGCGGTGTGCTAATTCCTGCTGCATTCAAAGACGCGGCAATGTCACGAAGGGTTGCCCCTTGTTCCCTGAGCGGCTTCACAATGCCTTCTAGCTTGTGTGCCCTAATATCTGCTTGTGCCTTGAGAGCCTCATTGCGTTTCATGGTCTTGTCTCTGATTCCACCTAGCTTTTGACCACGCAGCTTGGCTTGCTTCAAAGCCGCCTTTGTCCTTTGCGATATAAAGTCACGTTCTTGCTCCGCCAATGCTGCATAGATATGAAGCTGGAACTTGTCAGCCGAAGGCATTGATGCCACCCGGAAATCAAGCCTCTTGTCTTCCATGAGCTGCGATATAAAGGAGACCTTACGGCTCAGGCGGTCGAGCTTTGCAACCAGAAGAACAGCTTTATCTCGTTTGGCATGGTCAATTGCTTTGGTCAGTTCTGGACGGTCATCATCCTTGCCGGATTGCACATCAACGTATTCTGCAATGACCTCGAACGGTTCAGGGCTGTATGTCTCAAGATACAGGGCCAAGTCCCTCGCCTGAGCCTCAAGACCCAATCCACTGCGCCCTTGGTCTGCTGTACTTACCCGCTTGTAGATGACGTAACGTTCCATAAGCTTGCCCTTGCTAACTGGTTTGTAATTGCCAGTTAAATCGGTTTGTTACAAATGTCAACGTTCGTTGTGTTTGTAACAAAAAGGGGTAGCCGTTGGTTAGGGACCGTGAAGACTGACAAGGCTCAGGTAATAACCGGGACCACCCTATGGGGGGAAGTTTGCGTTAGCTCGTATATGAATGCCTGATCAGATTTGTGACCCCAAAACATCCGCATCCGACCGACACAATGGGACAACAATTTTATATTAAATATAATTAATATAATCAAAAAGCCCCCCTTCCCCCCATAGGTACTCCTAAAGAATTCCTTTAGTCATCCTAAGTCTGCTTTGGCTGTTTATGGTTTCTGAGACCCTCAAACAAGGAAGGAAAGAAGAACCAGTATTCAGAGTGTCCTAGAGTCGTCTTTAAGTAAGACCCAGGTAATCTTGCATGTCATCACAGGAAGTAAAACCACAGCCATATAGCATGTGCCTCTTCCTTCTATGGTGGAACCAAATATGAAACCCGCAGAAACACTGGGGTTTCAGTTTCATCGTTCCGGGTCAGAAAATCGAAGATGAAACCCTTCTCTCCCAACCCGGAACTTTCAGACATCAAGGATTGATGCCTATTCCAATTGCTCTCGACGCAAGTGCATCAACTCGTTCATTTAGTTCATCGCCCGAATGCCCCCTAACCCATTCCCACGTTATATCGTGTAGGGAACTGAGTTCATCCAGTTCACGCCAGAGGTCTGTATTCTTAACAGCCTTTCCGTTTGATCCACGCCACCCCTTGGTTTTCCAGTCACTTATCCAAGTAGTCATGCCCTTGCTCAGATATTGGCTGTCAGTCACTACCCGAACGGTTGACCGACTTCGGTCGAGTGCTTTGAGCGCAGCAATAGCCGCACTTAACTCCATTCGATTGTTCGTTGTCTCGGTCTCGCTCCCGGTAATGATACGCTCACGATCACCCTCGCAGATAATAGCAGCGTACCCTCCCGGACCCGGATTCCCGGTACATGAACCATCGGTGTAAATCGTAATCTGGTTGTTAGTTATCATCGTCGTCATTTTTGATTTGTTATTCATCCAGCCGATACAGGCCGACTATTCGGCAGCGCGAAGGCTTCGAGTTTTCCCTTGGCAACCTCACGCTCATGCTCAGTGCCACGCACAGCCATTGCATGTAGCTTCTGTGCATACTCAGCGTCTGTCTGTGAGAAGAACTGAAGGTGGGCTTTGGATTTCCGCTTGTGAGCGTTGGTATCCAGAACACTGTCAATCGTGGCATCTGGATCAAAAGGCTCGTCTACGGTCCTTTTGGCGACTTGCATGTAACGCTTGGCCTGTGTGTAGGAGAAACGGCGGTTCTCCTCGATCCACGGCTTGAACTCCCCGTGCTTCAAAGTCTTCTTCACACGGAGCAGTTCCTCACCAGCAGCTTTCGCCTCACGGAGCATCCCCTTGCCATGCTCAAGGATGTTCTTGTGGTGGGTGTTGATTGTTTGGGCGCTGAGGGATAGTGGCGCGATTGCAACTGCGGTGTTGGTACCTCGGGTCATCATAAACCTCCATAGTCAAGCAAAGTGTGATTGGGCTATCTATCTATGGAGGTACCCAATCAACATGACCGTAGAGGCCTATAATTTGACCGTACAGAGGGTTTAGATTTTGATACCGTTACGTAGCAAGAAAAAGGTTACCGGCCACCAGTGGCGACAAAATCCACATTTATGTTGTTTTTTGGTTTCCTGATAAGTGCTGCTCTCGACTGTAACCAAAATGGTGATAGTTGCCCGAGACCGTAAATACAGAAAGGCAACAATGATACCTCTCAACATTACTATACGACAGGGGCCGAGCTGATATTTGAATCCATCCATGCAGCTACCCCAGAGCCCCAAGAATCTCTTGGTTGGGCTCCGGGTATTCAGACCTGATAATGGGGTATCTTGCAGATTTCCCGGTAAAGCCCGGCGGGATCACCATACTCCCGCTCATCGACCCCAGCACCTGTATGACCTGTGATCATACGACGCAGTTCCTGAGACATACCGTATTCACGCGCCATCGTAACAAAACGATGCCGCCACCCGTGATTAGGCTTCACATTCGGGTCTGTAATGACCTGCCGTGCAAATTCCCGTAACCTGTTCTTTGCAGAGTTCCACGACCCTCTGATCTCACCTTTGGCATTTGGCTTAAGAAACAAATAGCCGTCGTCCTGAGACCGCACAAAATCAATGAAACCGGTCTCGACAAGGTGGGGGTGTAGTGGGACCTCTCTGTATTCGCCATCCTTCACAGTTACTGTCCCATCAGGCGTTATGAGGATCGCGAAATGTTTTCCATGGTCGATCAGATCAGACTTGCGTAACTGAACAATCTCACCAACCCGTGCCCCTGTATAAGCGCAGACCCAAGGCACCCACCGCTTTGCATTGAGAAGCCTTTGCGTCTCATTTGGCTGTGTCCGAGAATAGTTCAGGGAATGACGCAACAAAGCCACGGCCTCAGCTTCGGTAAAGCCTTTGGGCCTACTACGTTTGACCTTCGGCAGAGCAACAGTCACCCCCTTGGCAGGGTTATCTGCGATCAGGTGCTGACTTACACCCCAGTTAAAGACGGACTTCAAACCTGCCAACTCAGAATCCTTGATTGTCCGTGCTGAGATCGGCTTTCCAGTTCGGGGGTTTACATCTGAAAGTCGTTTGTCCTTGTAACCGACAACATCACGAGGCGTTACCTTGGTTGCGTCATCATGTCCAAGGTAGTCGATAAAGTATCGAACGGCTTTGCTATAACTCTCGTATGTACTTACGGAGCGACCACCATCTCGGCCAGCCTCTTTCCACCAGCCCTCCAAAAGCTGGGTGATGGTAACTTGGGGCGCGGCCTTTGTCTCAGGAGCCGTAAGGTCTTCCCAGTCTGGAAAACGAGATTCGTAACTGTCAGGTGTGTAATCACCAAAGCTGTGACGTTGCAGTTTTTCTGCTGCAAGGTCCATCGCAACAGCAACCTGCTCTAGCAGCTTTAACCGGCTATCATCATCGACAATAAGCCCACGCTTGGATAACGCAACGTCCGCAAATGCACCAAAACGATCTTCTAGGCTTTTTCTGGTCTTAGAGGGACTAGAGATCATCAGCTGGGCCACGCCAAACTCACCACGCTGGGCAGCTTTGTTATCAGCCCTTACCCTCTCCCATAACGATGGGGAACCCGGATCGTCTTCAAGTACGCCTACCAAAACCTTGTATATTTCACCGGCAAGTGCAACGGCCTGTTTCATCGTCAGCTTTACAGGCCCGTTCCGAACCGACTGCCAAACCCCTTCGAGATAAGCAGCAATCTGTGCCTGTCTTATTTTGGCTTCATGGGGATCACGAGTGCCAAGCGACACCTTGACGACCGATGCAGATGCACTAACCGTACGAGAGACGATTTTGTCACCCACAGGAATCGAAAGTTTTGTACCAGAAATCTTCGGACGTATGTCAGCCGGGATACGCTGAACAAAGTACAGGATGCTTGAATCTTTACGCCGCATCGGACGGACCAACCGGAAAAGCATTGTTCCCCACCATTGTGTACCAGTTTGGTGAGGAATAACCGTTTGTTTTCGGGAGGTTCCCGGTATCTCTAGGATACGCGGGAGAATGGTGCCCAGGAGAAGACTCGAACTTCCACGACCTAATGGCCACTGGCACCTGAAGCCAGCGCGTCTACCAATTCCGCCACCTGGGCATAGGGGCATCTGGTTTGTTCGGGCGGTGTCCGCCGGAACGGGGCCGCTTGTAGTACAAGCTTGTAGTACATTCAAGGGAAACCGATGACCGACCCTGCGTTTATCCGAAAGGGAACGCAGAATGGTACGTATGGTAAAGCGAAAAGGCCGGAACAACTGGGAAATCTTCTATCCGCTCCCCGCTGATCTTCGGGTCGCCCTAAAGACCCCTGCATTGTATCGAACGCTCGCAACAGGTGATCGCCAAGAAGCAGCGAGTCGCTACCCTGCACGAGTCGTTGAGGTCATCCTTGAAGTCACCAAACTCAAACAACGGCTCACGCAGTCGCCCTTTGCGGTAGAACCAAAGCAAGAAGCACAGCAGGAACTCCAGAAAGCTGCCAACCCAGCACCTCAGGCGACAACAAAAGCAGTCCTGATAAAGAATGTCATTGAAGCATGGCGGAATGACCTCAAGCCTCAGCTATCTAAGAGTACTCAGGAAGAATATGAACGAGCGATCAAACGCCTTCTGACTTGGAGCAAATCCCGAGACATTCGGTTCATTCACGAGTTCGACCGAAAGACTGTGCGCGAGTTTGTCAGTGAAAGTTACCATGGTCGCAGCGGTAAAACCGTAAAGCTCGCCCTTGGTGGTCTTCGCGGTGTTTGGGACCACGCATTCACAGTGGGCTGGACTGAAGACAAATCGACTATCTGGAGCAACCACAATTATAACGACCGAATGAAAATCGGCACCGGCGAGATTAAGACCGATGACCAGTCGGAACTGCCATTTTCCTTTGATGACATTCGGACTTTACTGAGAGAACTTAAGCCAGTCGGTTTCAAGCAGTTGATCGCACTTGCACTGATTACCGGTGCCCGGAGTTCTGAGATCGCAAATGCTAAGCGTGACCACTTATCTTTGCGTGAGGATGGGTACTGGCTCGACATTCACGGGACCAAGACAAAAAGCGCCCACCGCAGAGTTCCGATACCAAGAGCGTTCGACCAGTTTATCGAGAGCCTTATCAACGAAACGACCGATGGCTATCTCATCCCCTTGTATGAGGATAAAGAATGGTCCAATGAGCGGGACCGAGCACGGTATATCAACAAAGAAATCAATAGAAAGCGTCGCCTTTTGAACCTTCCGAACACGCGCCGCCAAGGCATCCATTCAACGCGTCGAACATACATTGAACTTTTGGAAGGCGAGGAAGTCCCGCTTGGAACCATCAAATTGCTCGTAGGGCACAAGCGAACCGACCTTACAATCGGTACTTATTCAAAAGGCACATATGTGAACTTGCGCAAAGCCGCAGAGCATTTGGCGTTGAACCGAGATTTTGTTCGCACAATTAAATCATCAATTGGACGTGACGATAACCCGGAATGATTTTTCCGAAAAAATGTGAGAGGGGAATTGATATTAAGTTATCGTGCAATTCCCCCCCATATCCCATCATTCGTGATGAATTGTTAGTGCATCCGGGCGGTCATTTTTAAATTCCACTTCAAGCCTTGGCGCACTGACGATCTCGCATGACTTGCTGAGCTCACAGCAGAAGCTTTCGTAAGCTGCCTGCACCCCAAACGCCAAAGGAACGAGAGGACTATCTGTGGGAAAGTGACTGAGAGCAGTTAAAGTCCCAAAGCCCTTGAACCACATCAGTTCATTTGCGGGTCGACGCCCAGCATAAGCGCCTACGTTTTGGCAATATCCCAAATACTCCGCAACAAAGCCCGTCTGTTGCGCAATCTCTTCGTTGGTCATCGTTGTTCTGTAGACGCTCTCAACAGCACTCCGCCAAGTGACCGTAAGATTCCCTAGCTGGTTACAATTCGCATACAAGATAATCTTCGGCACTATTCCTGGCACACGATTTCGCTCAGACAGGAACTCTTCGTAGTTTGCCTTGTTGATGCCGTAACCGGCTTCAGCAGCGGCCATAATCGTCGGAAACTGTCCAGGAATATCTGCTCGCTCTTGGGCTTGTTTAGCCAGATACAAAAATCCGTCGCTCAAATTCATGTGTCACTCGTAGGCTAAATTGACGAAAAACACATTTGAATCAGCACCTTCTAGTTTGGTCAAGTCGAGATTACGTAACTAGACAATGCGTACAAAATTACCTAACGTCCATTACGTGATTTTGTACTGCAAGGTAAACAACATGAAAATCGTTGCCTATCATCGCGTCTCCACCGCCCGTCAAGGCAGCAGCGGCCTGGGGTTGGAAGCTCAGACGAAGGCCATCAATGACTTCTCCACCGCAAGGAACGCAACCATTACCGGAACCTTTACCGAGGTTGAGAGCGGGAAGAACAACGATAGGCCTGAACTGCAAAAGGCCCTTCACCTTGCCAAGGTCACTGGTGCAACCCTGGTCATCGCCAAGCTTGATCGACTTTCACGCAACGCTGCCTTCCTGCTGACCCTTCGAGACAGTGGGGTGAAATTCATTGCCGCAGACATGCCAGATGCAAACGAGCTGACCGTGGGCATCATGGCCTTGGTCGCCCAGCAGGAACGTGAAGCCATCTCGAAGCGCACTACAGAGGCCCTAGCAGCGGCCAAGGCAAGAGGAACCAAACTTGGCAATCCAAACGGTGCAGCCGCCCTGAGACGTGCTGGAAAGGGAAATATGGCGGGCGTAAAGGCTATCAAGCAAGCCGCTGATGATCACGCCAAGGACCTTGCACCAGTGATTGAAAGCATTCGATCAGAAGGCGTTGAAAGCCTCGGCGGAATCGCAAGCATCCTCAACAAGCGCGGCATGTTGACGCCTCGCGGTGGGCAGTGGCACAAGTCGTCGGTGAAAAATCTATTGTCCCGCCTTGATCAACTCGCGCTCTGATTAATCAAGCAGTGGCGTCTTACACCCATTCCGGGTAATCTTTGCAAAACATCAGAAGACCAAAAGGGTATTACGTGGTTAACGGGGAAATCGAAAAGCGCCTTTGGGCGGCAGCGGACCAGCTTTGGGCAAACTCTGACCTGAAGCCAGCAGAGTTTTCAACACCAGTCCTAGGGCTGATTTTCCTGCGCTATGCTGAGAAGAAATATGCTGAAGCCGAAGCCAAGCTCGGTCCCATTGGCACAGGTGGTCGCCGTAAGATCAGCAAGGCAGATTACGAAGCCGAACACGTCATCTTCCTGCCGCCTGAAGCCCGCTTCTCGTATCTCCAGGCCCTGACCGAGGGTGACAATATCGGCAAGTCAATCAACGAGGCGATGAAGGCGATTGAGGAGGAAAACCCTGATCTCAGAGGCGCTCTTCCGCGCAACTATACCCGCATCGACAATAAGGTGCTGATCGAGCTTCTGCGTCTGTTGGCACCGATTGACCTTTCCGGTGACGCGTTCGGTAAAGTCTACGAATACTTCCTCGGCAACTTCGCGATGAAGGAAGGCCAGAAGGGCGGTGTTTTCTATACCCCTGAAGCCATCGTGAAGCTGATTGTCGAAATCATCGAACCTTATCATGGCCGTATCTATGACCCAGCATGTGGGTCGGGCGGTATGTTCGTGCATTCGGCTGACTTCGTTGAACGCCACCACAAGTCGGCGATGGATGAAATCTCGATCTTCGGGACGGAGAAAGACCAGACCACAGTCAACCTTAACAAGATGAACCTTGCCGTCCACGGGTTGTCAGGTGATGTCCGTGTGGCCAACACCTTCTATGAAGACCCCCACAACTCGGTGGACAAGCTTGGTGGCCGCTTCGACTTCATCATGGCAAACCCACCATTCAATGTATCGGGTGTCGACAAGGAACGGCTCGAAGGTGACGTTCGCTTTTCACTCGGTCTACCGAAGACAGATAACGCCAACTATCTGTGGATACAGCTTTTCTATAACGCCTTGAACGAAACCGGACGAGCTGGCTTTGTTATGGCAAACTCCGCTGGTGACGCCCGAGGTTCGGAACAAACCATCCGTCAAAAGCTGATCGAAAGCGGCGCGGTGGATGTGATCGTCTCGGTTGGTCCGAACTTCTTTTACACCGTCACTCTGCCCTGCACCCTTTGGTTCTTCGACAAGGGCAAGATCGGTCAGGAAAATGAAGACAAGGTCCTTTTTGTTGATGCACGGCATATCTTCAACCAAATCGACCGCGCCCATCGTGACTTCACGCCGCAGCAGATCGAGTTCTTGGCAAATATTGTGCGCCTGTACCGGGGTGAACCCGTCGAGCAGGAGCAAGGCAGCGCAAGCCTTTTGACCGACAAGGGACTTGGTGACGGTTATTTGGACGTCCCTGGTCTGTGCAAAGTTGCAACGCGGGCGGAGATCGAAGCCCAAGGCTGGTCCCTCAACCCTGGCCGCTATGTTGGGTCTGCGGTGATACATGCAGAGGACGTGGACTTCACCGAACGGTTGGAAGAACTTAACGAGGAACTGGAAGTCCTCAATTCCGAAGCGCGGGAACTGGAAGACCAGATTGCCCTGAATGTGGCCTCTGTGTTGGAGGCAAATTCGTGACAGTCTTGAACGACCTTTGCGAACTGATCGTGGATTGTGAACACAAAACCGCGCCCAAAAGCCCACAGGGTTTTCCTTCAATTCGCACCCCAAACGTGGGAAGAGGGCGGCTGATACTTGAAGGTGCAAACCGGGTAGACCAGAACACTTATGATAGATGGACGCGCAGAGCAGTCCCTCGAACCGACGACCTTATAATTGCTCGTGAAGCTCCTGTAGGAAACGTTGCGATAATCAGGGCTGGACAACAGGTTTGCCTAGGACAAAGAACCGTTTTAGTGCGACCTGACCCCAAAAAAGTTTACCCAGAGTTTCTATGCTATTTCATGCTTGGCGAATATGTCCAAGGGCAGTTCCAAGGCGTTTCCGTCGGAGCAACCGTACCCCATTTAAATATGGCAGACATACGAGGTCTTGTTGTACCTCCATTGCCAAACCTTCAAACCCAACGCCGCATCGCCTCCATCCTGTCCGCCTATGACGACCTGATCGAGAACAACACGCGACGCATTGCAATTCTGGAAGAAATGGCTCGGCGGCTCTACGAGGAATGGTTCGTGCATTTCCGCTTCCCTGGGCATGAGGACGCGACGTTCATCGAAACCGAAGATGGAAGGGTGCCGGAGGGGTGGAAATATAATCGTCTTCAGGACTTCATTGAACTTGCTTACGGGAAAGCACTAAAAGCTGCTGACAGAGAAGAAGGTCCATATCCTGTTTTTGGCTCAAGCGGAATTGTGGGCACGCACAAGAACTATCTCGTCGAGGGGCCGGGCATTATCTTGGGTCGAAAAGGGAACGTCGGCAGTGTTCACTGGACAGAACAATCTTTCTTTCCAATTGACACAGTTTACTATGTAAAAACAGAACTCCCACTCGAGTATGTTTTCTTCAATTTGCAGACACAGAATTTCTTGAACAATGATGCTGCTGTACCTGGTTTGAACCGAAATCAAGCTTATGCTTTGCCTTTCTTGAAGCCATCAGATGAGTTGCTTGAGAAGTTCACACTTCATTGCAAGCCCCTTTATGATTTGGTCAGAAAACTGCGTCGCAAGAGTGAAAACCTCCGCGCCCAACGTGACCTTCTGCTACCCAAACTGATCTCTGGTGAGATTACTGTGAGGGAGGGTGAAAACAGCTTGGAGAACGCCGTGGCATGATTTCTAGAGGACAACAAATCGTTCGGCGTTCTTTAAAAAACTGGGGGCGCGTTGAAATAGGCAATCAAACAATTGAGCGCCTACTCTATTCGCATGAGAAAGACAAAGACCGAAAGATTGAAACCGCCTTTATTGAGCATCGTAATGATTTCCTGCTGGTCTGGCGTCCTATTTCCGAACCACCCTCGAAATGGCGTCCGCTGTATGAATTACGAATGACCAGAGATAGCACCCCACGTATCGTCCTGCCGCTTAGAAAGACAGTAACTGTCGAGGGGGTATCTCTAAAACTACCCCAAGCCGAACTCACGATTGACCCTGAGCTACGAAAGCACCTTTCAAACCTGAAAGCGGAGCCAAAGTGATATGACCCCACTGTCTCCCGCCTACGAATACTCTGAAGACGCGCTTGAACAAGATGCTCTGCGCCTGTTCGAGGCATTGGGCTGGGAGATTGCAAACCTTTATGGTGAGTGGGCGAATGGTGCGTCCAGCGAGGGCAGAAAGAACGATCATGAAGTGGTGCTAGTTGCCCGCCTTCGCTCGGCACTGGTTCGGTTAAATCCGCAGCTCGGCAACGATGCATTTGACCAGGCAATCGAAACGCTAACCCGTGATCGTTCGACCATGATTGCGGTGAACGCCAATCAGGAAGTCTATGGACTGCTGAAGCATGGTGTTCGGGTCGAGGTTCAAGATGAACACGGACGACCGACCAGCGAGCTTGTCCGTGTGGTCGACTGGAACACCCCAGAGAATAACGACTTCTTCCTGGCGTCTCAATTCTGGGTGCGTGGTGATCTATATAATCGTCGCTGTGACTTGGTCGGCTTTGTGAATGGCATTCCGTTGTTGTTCATTGAGCTGAAAGCCAGCCACAACACGCTGAAAGCGGCCTTCGACGGCAACCTCACAGACTACCGCAACGCCATTCCCCAGTTGTTCACCTACAATGGTTTCCTGATGCTCTCCAACGGCTCCAAAAGCGTGATGGGAAGCACTTCTGCCGCCTGGGAGCATTTCTTTGAGTGGAAGCGCATAAACGACGAAGGTGAAACCGGTGTGGTTTCCCTTGATACAATGATCAGAGGGACGGCAACGCCTGAACGTCTGCTCGACATCGTTGAAAACTTCACGGTGTTTGAGGAAGCCAAGGGTGGCTTGATCAAGAAGGTTGGGAAGAACCATCAGTATCTTGGTGTCAACAAAGCCATCAAGGAGCTGGAGAAAGTCAGCAAACGTCCTGCTGATGAAGCCGGTCGGCTTGGGGTTTTCTGGCACACCCAAGGGTCGGGCAAGTCGCTTTCAATGGTGTTCTTCACCCAAAAGATTTTGCGCACCGTTCCCGGCAACTGGACCTTCCTGATCGTTACTGACCGAGACGAACTGGATAGCCAGATATATAAGACCTTTGCGGCCACCGGTGCGGTCACCGAGGCAGAAGCCCATGCGACCAGTCGCCTCCATCTGAGGCAATTGCTGACCGAAGACCACCGCTATGTCTTCACGCTCATCCACAAGTTCGGCACGGCACAGGGTGAGGTTTACCCGAAGCTGTCAGACCGCCAAGACATCATCGTCATCACGGACGAGGCCCACCGCTCACAATATGACACGCTGGCGCTAAACATGCGCTCTGCACTGCCGAATGCGGCATTCCTTGGCTTTACAGGTACCCCGTTGATTGCGGGCGAAGAGAAGACCAAAGAGGTATTTGGTGACTACATCTCGGTCTATGACTTTGGTCAGTCGATTGCTGATGGGGCAACGGTGCCTCTGTATTATGAAAACCGTATTCCCGAACTTCAGCTCACCAACGAGACCCTGTCAGACGACCTTCAGAAAATCCTTGAAGATGCCGAGCTGGATAGCGACCAGGAACGCAAGGTTCAGCAGGTTTTCGCCAAGGAATATCATCTGATTACCCGCGACGAACGCCTGGAAGCGATTGCTGAGGACCTTGTGCAGCATTTCACCGGTCGAGGGTATCAGGGCAAAGCGATGATGGTCTGCATCGACAAGGCAACTGCCATCAAGATGTATGACAAGGTTCAGGCCCACTGGAAAGACCACCTGACGCGTTTAAAAGCCAAGCTCCCCACAGTCCCCGAGGAAGAACGCGAAGCCATGCAGGCGACCATTGAACGCATGGAAGAAACGGACATGGCGGTGGTTGTTTCCCAGGGGCAGAATGAAATCGCCGAGATGGAAGCCAAGGGTCTGGACATTCTGCCTCACCGCAGACGGATGGTCGAAGGCGATATTGACGAGGAATTCAAAGACGCTGCCAATCCGCTGCGCCTTGTGTTTGTCTGTGCGATGTGGATTACCGGGTTTGATGTCCCGTCTTGTTCTACCATCTATCTCGACAAGCCGATGAAGAACCATACCCTGATGCAAACAATTGCCAGGGCAAACCGCAAGTATCCAGGCAAAGAAGCGGGCTTGATTGTCGACTATGTGGGCGTCTTCAGGAAGCTTCAGGAAGCCTTGTCGATCTATGGAGGAGAGGCCGGAAGCGGTGGCGAACAGCCGATCAAAGACAAGAGTGAACTTGTCGAACACCTCAAGAAGCTGATCGCACCAGCGATAGGCTATATGGTCGAAAGGGAAATTGACCCCACCAAGATCAAAGAGGCAAAGGGTTTCGAAAAAATTGCCCTCGTTGATGATGCACTTGAGAAGCTAATCAAAAACGACGACGAGAAACGAACGTTCCTTAGCATGGCGTCCTCTGTCTCACGCGTGTACCGGGCCATTCTTCCTGATAAAATCGCCAATGAAGTTGTAGCCGACGCAGTTTTGATCTCGGTGTTAGCAATCAAGATCAAGAAAAAAGCCCCTCCTATCGACATCTCGGCAGTCATGGACCAGGTTGAAGACTTGCTCGACCGCTCTGTCGCACCAATGCCTTACCTTATCCACGAAACGCCTGATGAAAAACTTTACGACCTGGGCAAGATCGACTTCGAGAAGCTCAAGGAAAAGTTCGCCAAGGGTCGGAAACGGACCGAGGCTGAAAAGCTGAAGGCGTTGCTGAACGAGAAGCTGGTCCAGATGGCAAAGCTTAATCCGTCACGCGCCGACTTCCTCGAAAAGTTCGAGAAACTGATTGCAAGATACAACTCCGGCAGTGCCAACATTGACGAGCTTTTCGACCAGTTGCTTGACCTTGCTGCGTCAACCAATGAAGAAGACCAACGCGCCATGCGTGAAGGCCTGACCGAAGAGGAATTGGCTGTCTTTGACATTCTGACGCAACCAGAACCCGCATTGACCGACAAACAACGAGAACAGGTCAAGAAGGTCTGTAAGAGCCTGCTGGAGAAGCTTAAGGCTGAAAAGCTGGTTCTGGACTGGAGAGAGAAAGCAGCCACCAGGGGCGCTGTGAGACAGGCCATTGAGATCGAACTGGACCGTGGCCTTCCAGAAGTATACGACGAGACGATATACGAAGATAAATGCCATGCCGCATTTGCCCACATCTTCAGTTCTTACTCTGGCGGTGGGGCGAGCATTTACTCTACGCTCCACTAATTTCCCTTTATCCGCCAATGTTTGCCCCTGCACGAGAGGGGTGGCTATGTTGTGACCACCAGAATGACTGATACAGAAGACCAAAAAGAACAGAAACTTGACGACCGCCCATTCAACCCTTGGCGCATCCCCATCACCGACAAAGCAAAGCAAGTTGTTGAAGAAGCAATCAAGCTCCTTGAAAGCTACGAACGTTACTACAAGCTTCGGAAACGTACTCGCCGTCCTGCTGACCAAACCGTTTTTGAACGAACAGTTTCAGCCATCCTTTGCGATGCGATTTATCACCATCTCACCGGTGATATAGGCGACATATTCATCACCCGCTCCAACCAGGTTCTTGGGCGGAAGAGTCGCTATCGCCCAGATGCACTGAACAAGAAGCTCCCAGCCATCCTAGATATGATGATCGCGCCTGAGATGGATTACATCACACTCGAAGTGGGCCATCAGGGTTACTTTGGACCTGCTCGGAGAACGACTATCAAGGCAGGCTGGAGGGCATTGAGGAGAATTCATGAGCATGACCTCTCCATCGAGGATTTCGGTCTTGCTGATGATCAGGAAGTCATCATTCTGCGCAGCAAGAAGGAGGATTTCTGGGATGAAGGTGAAGACATCGAATACGACGATACGCCTGAAACTATCCTCTATCGACAACAGGTACGAGACATCAACAGTTGGTTGGATAGTGCTGACCTCAGCTTTGACGAAGCAATGCTGAATGAAGGTGAAAGGTTCATAGACTCCAACGACCGTCGCTTGCGCAGGATATTCACCCAAGAACGGTTTGACAGTGGTGGACGCCTCTTTGGCGGCTTCTGGCAACGACTTAAGAAGAAAGACCGCTTTGGTAGTCTCATGATCGGTGATGAGTTTGTCGTGGAACTCGACTACGGTCAGATGACCCCACGCATCATCTACGGAATGCTGGAGGAAGAACCACCCGCAGACGACCTATATTCTGTCCCAGGCTTTGCCAATCACAGGTCAGGGATTAAGCGGGTCATGAATGCAATGCTCTTCAGCACCAAACCTCTGACCAGGATGCCCAAGGGGGTACGCCAGAGTTTTGCCAGAGACCATCACATCACCGATGTATGTAAAGCAATCGAGGCAGCTCACCCTGCTATCAGCTCCAAATTCTATACTGGCATTGGTCATGATACTCAGTTCATCGAGAGTGAAATCTTGATCGACACCCTTCTTCGTCTCAAGGAAATGAACATCGTTGCTTTGCCTATTCACGATGCTTTGATTGTTCCTTCTTCTTCACAAGACCAGGTCAGGGAAGTGATGCTCTCTACCTTCAAAGCACACACTGGTATTGATGGACTGGTAAGTATTGAGAAGGGGAATTGAGGCTGGTGTATATCCTTAAGGAGAGCCTCCGCTTTCCAAATGAGGGACTCATAAAAAATGAATGATTATCAAAGATTTATTAGACGTCAATCGGAGATCAAGCAACGCGCCAAAACTCCGAACCACATGTACGGTTACTGCCGCATCATCGGCTGTGGAAAACCTGCTCGTGCAGGCACCAATGATGGTTTGGACAAGAAGTACTGCCGCTCCCATTATGAACACTTCCAGCGTCACGGAAGTGTGGTCAAGGGCAGCTATACTGCGCGGGATGTAAATCCTTATCGCCACGCGGCGTTAGAATGGCTTCTGGCCAATACTGATGATGTTTGGGTCACAGACGCCATCGGTCGTGTGAGGGGCCTGTATCAGCGTTCAGGGCGCAACATCGAGGCATTCCGACTTCGCGGCCTATCCCCGTCAGATCGTGCAAAAGCTGCATGGGCAAGACTACGGCACCACGGAATTGACCCTTTGCTTGTCATCGCTTCGTGGTTGGCCATCGAGCTGGTCGTAAAGGATGACCCTCAGCCGGTACTCACATCAGAATTTAAGCAAGTCCAAGGTGCGAAGCTCATTCATAAGATGGCTTCAGGTACCCACAAGAAGTGGGACACACAAAACAGCACCAGCGCAATGACGCGGACGACTGAACTGCACGTCTACCCCCGCCCTCGTGGACGCGTCTTGAGACACATTGGTCGCCAACTGGCAGAGACAAGTGAGCTGTTGGTAGATCACCGTATCGGTGACATCTCAACGTTCGTCCAGAAGCGATTTAACGAGCAAGGAAGGCCCTCTCGGCCATGGCCCAAGGGTTGGTCTGCGAGAAGGCGAAAGGACGACTGAAGGCCTTTTCAACAGGCCCAAATGGCGCTCAAAACCTTTTGGGTCTTCAACTCGACAGTCAGCTCGTGTAGAACGAGATTTGTGTCTGAAATGTTAGTCAGCAGGGAAGGAAAATCGGTAGTACTTTTATGTAGTACAAACAGCAAACCCCAGGCTGAGAAGCCTTTGAAAACATTATGTTTTTGGGGTATGGTGCCCAGGAGAAGACTCGAACTTCCACGACCTAATGGCCACTGGCACCTGAAGCCAGCGCGTCTACCAATTCCGCCACCTGGGCATAGGGGCATCTGGTTTTGTTCGGGCGGTGTCCGCCGGAACGGGGCGGAATATACGCGGTCAGCTTAAAGTGTCAACCAACTTTTTGATGGTTTGGTGAAACTAAATCGCGCAAAGCCGCCTTGGGCCGAAAACACACGGATTTTCCTTGGTTTTCGCGGATTTTCACATCACGCCGAATGGTCGAACAAATAGCCCAGAACACCATTCAGCCGGTTTCTGCCCTGCTGGGTTGCCCGAAGGCCCGCAGAATCACAGATCAGATCACCCGACGCGATCAGGGTTTCGAGCCGTTCCGAATCCAGCACATCACGTGGTGCCTTGCCAATGATCCGATCAAACCGCGATACCGGAATGGTTTCATTAAGCCGCAGGCCCATCATCACCATTTCAAGCAGGCGTTCATCCGCATCCAGCACGGTTTCTTCCTGCGTGCCATGGCCATGCTTTTCCACCCGATCCAGCCAGATTTCCGGCGCACGGTGGCGACGCACTGCCATCGGGATGGTGCTGCCATCGGGTTGAATCACGGCTTCGCGGCCATGTGCGCCCGGGCCAATGCCCAGATAATCGCCATAGCGCCAGTAAACGAGGTTATGACGGCTTTCCTGACCGGGCTTGGCGTGGTTGGAAACCTCATAACAGCGATAACCGGCCGCTTCGGTTTCTTCCTGGGTGATTTCGTAAAGTTCGGTGGCAAGGTCTTCGTCGGGCACCACCAGTTCGCCGCGCTGATGCAGGGTATAGAACTGTGTGCCCGGCTCGATGGTCAACTGATAAAGCGAGATATGACCATTGGCGATATCAAGCCCTTCGCGCAGCTCCTTGCGCCAGGCCTTGGGATCATGTTCCGGACGGGCATAGATCAGATCGAATGAAAAGCGATCAAACACCGTGGTCGCCACATCAAGGGCGCGCAGCGCCTCCTTGGCGGAATGCACACGGCCCAGGAATTTAAGATCACGGTCATTAAGCGCCTGGATACCGATCGATACCCGGTTGATGCCATTCGCCGCAAAGGCCGAAAAACGGTCAATCTCGACCGTGCCAGGATTGGCTTCCAGCGTGATTTCAAGATCGTCCGTGACCTGCCAGAAGGTCTTGATATCGGCAATCAGCGCGCCCGCGGTTTCCGGATCCATCAGCGACGGCGTACCACCGCCAAAGAAAACCGACCCGACAACGCGCCCCGGATGACGTGCGGCACCCGCAGCAAGCTCTGCGCGCAGCGCCTTGCGCCAGCGGGCATGATCGACACTGTTCGCCACATGGCTGTTGAAATCGCAATAGGGGCATTTCGACAGACAGAACGGCCAGTGGATATAGATGCCAAACGGCACGGTTTCGACAAGGGGTGCGGACACGCGGAACTCTTTTAAATGCGGGAAGAAGGGCCATAAACTAACACGCACCGCCGATCATGACATCAGCGATGCGTGCATATGTTCAATGCAGGGTTTGGA
The DNA here is from genome assembly GCF_047125595.1 of Thalassospira sp. MIT121401. Taxonomy (NCBI): domain Bacteria; kingdom Pseudomonadati; phylum Pseudomonadota; class Alphaproteobacteria; order Rhodospirillales; family Thalassospiraceae; genus Thalassospira; species Thalassospira sp. MIT121401. The sequence continues at coordinate 452,710 of NZ_CP138926.1, read as the reverse complement.
CCTGTGAAAGGCTTATTCGAAGCAGGCCTTGACCAGCTGGGCAAAGGCATCGGCACGGTGGCTCATTTCATGCTTTTTGGCCGGGTCCATTTCGCCAAAGGTTTCGTCATATCCCTTGGGCTGGAAGATCGGGTCATAGCCAAATCCGTGACGACCGCGCTTCGGCCAGACGATTTCGCCATCGATCTTGCCTTCGAAATTCTCGACATGCCCATCGGGCCAGGCCAGTGACAGCGCACAGATAAAGGACGCCCGGCGATCCGGGTGGTTGCCGATCCCGTTCTGGACCTTTTCCATCGCCATGTCGAAATCCTTGTCCGGACCGGCCCAGCGCGCCGAATAGATCCCCGGTGCACCATCAAGGGCGGAAACCGCAAGGCCGCTGTCATCGGCCAGTGCCGGAAGATTGGCCCCCTTTGCCGCGGCCATCGATTTCAGCTGCGCATTGCCGATAAAGGTCTTTTCGGTTTCTTCGGGCTCTGGCAAATCAAGTTCGCCGGCTGAAAATACCTCGATCCCGAACGGGGCGAGCAATTCGCCAATTTCCTTGATCTTGCCTTTGTTATGGCTGGCAATCACCAGTTTCTTTTCCGTAAAACGACGCGCCATTTTTCTGCCTGGGATACAATAAGGGTCAGATGTGAAAAGCGGCAGGTGAGATGCCTGCCGCAAACTGCAATTCCAGCTTAAAGGCCAAGGGCCTCGCGCTGTTTGGCAAACAGCTCTTTGCAGCCTTTTTCCGCCAGCGCGAACATCTTGTCGTAAGAGTCACGATCAAACGGCACGTCTTCGGCAGTTGCCTGCACCTCGACGATGCCACCATTGCCCGCCAGCACAAAGTTGGCATCAGCACCCGCATTGCTGTCTTCAGCATAATCCAGATCAAGAACGGCCTCGCCTTCATAAATACCGCATGAGATGGCAGCAACCGGCTGGGTCAGCGGGATTTCCTTGATCAGGCCAAGGCGACGCACGCCCTGAAATGCCAGATGGGCCGCGACATAGGCACCGGTGATTGATGCGGTACGGGTACCGCCATCAGCCTGAATGACATCACAATCCAGACGCATCTGCATTTCGCCCATGGCTTTCATATCGGCCACAGCACGGATCGAACGACCGATCAGACGCTGAATTTCCTGGGTACGGCCCGACTGGCCGCCACGCGCAGCTTCACGCTGCATACGCGAATCGGTGGCACGCGGCAGCATGCCGTATTCTGCGGTGATCCAGCCTTTGCCGGAATTGCGCATCCAGCCAGGCACCTTGTCTTCGACCGTGGCGGTACAAATAACGTGGGTGTCGCCGAATTTGATCAGGCAGGACCCTTCGGCATATTTCGAAACACCGGTTTCAATGGTTACGTCACGAAGCTGATCGGGGGTACGGCCGGATGGGCGCATGAGTGGGAACCTCTTGTTTGTAAGGTCAGGCCCTTGTGACAAAGCAACAAAGGCGAACTGTCTGAAAATTTGGCCCAAAGTACGGCGCCACCCGCCAAAGGTCCAGCAGTTTCCCCGTCAAAATTGCGTCCGATTCGCACATCAATGACCCGGTCGGCAAACAACGTTTTCAAACCAAGGGCTTGAAGCAATGCAGCTTTCACCACGTGTGGCCCCGCGGTGTGATTGACGCCATCGCCTTGCCTGACTAAATTCTCAAAAGCATTGAGACAGCTTTGTCTGAACCGGTTGGCACAGAACAAATGGCGCATTTTGACGATACATTGCTGGGCGATATGAATGCGCGGTCACGTGAAGTGTTCCGCCAGATTGTCGATGCCTATGTCGAAACCGGCGAACCGATCGGGTCGCGGTCCATTGCCCGGCGCATGTCCGAAAATCTTTCGGCTGCAACCATTCGCAATGTCATGTCCGATCTTGAAGACATGGGTCTTCTGGTTGCACCGCATGTTTCAGCCGGCCGCCTTCCCAGTGAAAAGGGTTTGCGGCTGTTTGTGAATGCCCTGATGGAAGTCGGCGATCTTCCCAATGCCGAACGCGACCAGTTGACCAAGAATTGCGAACAGGCGGGCTATTCGCTTGATCAGATGCTGGGCGAGGCGACCACAATGCTGTCTGGCCTGTCGCGCTGCGCAGGCCTTGTGGTTGCACCGAAAACCGATGGCATCCGGCTTAAACAGATTGAATTTGTTGCACTTTCGCCCGGAAAAGTGCTTGCGGTTCTGGTGTCGCAGAACGGCACGGTTGAAAACCGAATCCTGGATGTACCGGTCGATTTGCCTGCCTCGGCATTGACAGAGGCGGCGAATTATCTAAATACCCGGTTGGCTGGAAAGACACTTGATGATGCAAGAGTACTGATCACAAAGGAACGCGATCAGCTCAAGCAGGAGCTTGATGATCTTTCGGCCAATCTGATTGATGCGGGCCTTGCGACATGGGCCGGCGGGGTCAAGGGATCGTCTCTGATCGTTAAGGGACAGTCCCAGCTGCTTGAAAATATCGATACGATAGAACAGCTTGAGACCGTTCGCCGCCTGTTTAACGTGCTTGAGGCCCGTGATCAGATGATTGAATTGCTCGATGTGACGACGGATGCCCAGGGCGTTCAGATTTTCATCGGGTCGGAAAATAAACTGTTTGGCGGATCGGGTCTGTCGATGGTGATTTCGCCCTATCAGAATGCAGAAGGCAGCATTGTGGGCGCAATCGGGGTTGTCGGACCGACCCGGATCAATTATGCCCGGATCATTCCGCTGGTCGATTATACCGCCAAGCTGGTCGGTCGACTGATTGGATAAATCGCGGCGCTGCGTGTCAGGCCGCACAACGTGAAAGTAGTAAGGTTAGCCATGTCGGAAACCGCAAAAAACAATCCGGAAGATCTGCAGGATGTAAATGCCGCAGAGGAAACCGCAGCTGAAGACGTCGCAGCAGAGGCGACCGAGGCAGAAAGCGAAGAAGTTGTTATCGAAGATCCGGTCGCAGCCCTTGAAGCCGAAGTCGCAGAACTGAAAGACCGTCTGTTGCGTCAGGCCGCCGAGGTGGAAAACACCCGCCGTCGTGCAAAAAAAGACGTCGAGGATGCCGGCAACTACGCCATCACGAAATTTGCCCGTGACCTTCTGGATGTGGGCGACAACCTGCGCCGCGCACTCGAAGCAGCCGGTGATACATCCGATGCTGACCCGGCGATGAAAACGCTGGTTGACGGTGTCGAGATGACCGAAAAGGCGCTGCTCAAGGCGATGGAACAGAACGGTATCGAAAAGCTTGAACCGCTTGGTGAAAAGCTTGATCCGAACAAACATCAGGCCGTGTTTGAAATGCCGAACCCGGAATATCCGGACGGTCATGTCGCACAGGTCATGCAGGCCGGTTACGTGCTTAAGGGCCGCTTGCTGCGCCCGGCAATGGTCGGTGTGACCAAAAATCCGGCCGGCGAAGCCCCGGCCAAGGAAGACGGCCCGGGCAGCAATGTCGACACCTCGGCCTGATCGCCACAATATTCAGATAAACCGGTTTTAGCGGATCGGGTTTAGCAACCACCCCTGCCAGACATACTTGGCGGGGGTGTTTTGTTTGCATTAGGCTGTCGGGCAAAAGTCCCCTGCCAATCAAGGATCACTAAGATGCCGCTCCGCCCCGATCTGATTGAAATCCTGCGTGACGAAGCCGCCCCGATTGTCATTCTGACCGGTGCGGGCATTTCCAAGGAAAGCGGCCTGCATACATTTCGCGATCCTGACGGTATCTGGGCGAAATACGATATTTCCGAAGTCGCCACACCCGAGGCCTTCGTTAACAACCCTGATCTGGTGCATTATTTCTATAATGACCGCCGAACCGGATTGCTTGACCCTGCGGTTCAACCCAATGCCGCCCACATTACCCTTGCCCGGCTTGAAGCCGAATGGCCGGGGCCTGTGCTGCTGGTGACGCAGAATATTGATGATCTTCATAACCGGGCCGGATCAAAAAACCTGATCCATATGCATGGCGAGCTTTTGAAAATCCGCTGCAACCATTGTGATCTTCTTGCCCACTGGTCTGATGATCTTGCCACGAAAACCCCCTGCCCGTCCTGTGGCAAGGCTGGCGGGCTTCGTCCGCATGTCGTGTGGTTTGGCGAAATGCCCCTTGAGATGGAACGCATTTACGCCGCCTTGGGCGAATGCGGGCTTTTTATCTCGATCGGGACATCGGGAAATGTCTATCCGGCTGCCGGGTTTGTTCAAGTCGCCCATGAAGAAGCCGGGGCGGAAACGGTCGAGCTCAATCTTGAACCAAGTTCGGGTGCGACGCTGTTTGAACACAGTGCATACGGGTCGGCGACCGATCTGGTGCCAGCCTTTGTCGCACGCTTGCTCGGCGATTAGAAATTCACAAGATCACGGAACTGGCGTTCGCCATCACGTTCAAACCGTACAATGCGCGACTCCGCAACCCGCCTGGCCCAACCCAGCTCATAAAATCGGTCCAACATTGCCGCACCGAATGAACCGGCCAAATGCGATTGCCGCGCGCTCCAGTCCAGACATTCCCGGCAAAGTGGACGGCGTTTGCGACGCAAGGCTTCAAGATCAATGCCGAATTTGTCAGCAAATGCCACGCCGGCATCGGTCAGCACCACGCCATTTACGGTATTTTCGATCAGCTTTCCTTTGATCAAACCGTCAAACAGGGCAACCCCCATGTCCCCCGCCAGATGGTCATAGCAAACGCGTGCCTTGCGCAGTTCCGGGTCCTTCGGCCCGGTCCGCACCCGGTTATGTCCAACCCGGTTTGCAATCCCCATCAGGACCTCAAGCGCCTCGACAATATCGGGACCCGACAACGTGAAATAACGATGTCGCCCCTGTTTGCGCGGCACAACAATCTGCCCGGCTTCTAGTTTCGCCAGATGGGAACTTGCGGTTTGCGGGGTAACACCGGCTTCCTGCGCCAGTTCGGCGGCCGTCAATGCCCGACCGCCCATAAGCGCGGTCAGCATATTTGCGCGCGCCGGATCACCAAGCAATGCGGCCACACGGGCAATATCGGGTCCTTCTTTCATCCTTCGATAGTAATCGAAATGTGATCACCAAACAACAACCAGCAAAGCGAAAGGCGGACAGATACCTGCCCGCCTTTTCCTTAATCACTGGAATTGGTTCTTGTCGCTGATCAGTGGGACAGGCCCGAACCACCCAACGCAACAATATTGAATGGCAGCCCGTCGACCGGGATTTCACCTTTGTTTGCAAAAGTCTCGGCATCAACGAGTCGGACAAGATGTTCGCGCGGGTCGGTCACGCTAATCACGTCACCGGCAACAGCAATGCGCGGACGCGGATCACGCCAGTGGCCATCCTTGCTATAGGGTTTGGTGATTTGGGCAGACCGGACAATCTTGCCATCCAGCAAATCCACCGCATGAAGATAGCCATCCTCGGTGAAGACATAGGCAATGGTCACGCGTGCCGGATCAAGGATGAAGTGCACGTATCGGACCGGCAAGTTAATCAGATGAAACGGGTTCTGGTCGGTGCGATCAATAAAGACCAGCTTGTCTGAACCGTAATCGCCAAGGAAGAACTGCATCGCCTTGCCACCGGCCAGATGTCCTACACGACCTTCCGGCATGTCCTTGCCATAGGGCAGCATTTCAACTGTCGGCGCATCATCACCATTCTGATAGGCGATGATCACCCCTTCCTCGCAGCCAAAGGCCGTCACACCGGCAGACGATGCTTCGCCATGCAGGCCGGTGCAGGTATGAACAGGACCAACCTGTTTTCCATCCTGATCAAGAACCTTAAGGCCCAGCCGCGGCGGCAGACTGCCCGGCTTGGTTTCAACAGCAAGATTTGGCTCGGAGATCAGATGATAGTTCCCCTTTGGCACAACAACGCCATGATGGGGCGCACTACCTGCAACTGTTTTATGCACGGATTTTCCGGCAATCAGATCTCCCTCATCAAAGACCTTTGCCGCACCCTCACCATCAAAGAATATATAGAATGCGCCATGATCGGGCACGGCGTGGACCGGGCGTTTGCCCGCAAAGGTTATGGGCAGCAATGCCGGATCATGGATTTCAAGGTCGCTGTGATCCCCGTGCGAGGACAACTCAATACCGCTATCGATCATGTGGACGACATCATGATCCATCTGAACAGCGGCCAGGGTTCTGCCGCTTTGGCTTGGGACAAGATGCGTGACATAGCCCGTGGTGGCAAACCGGTCGATCACCGATTTCTGTTCCAGATCAAGGACCGTTACCCCGCCCTCTTGCTGGTCGGTAACAAAAAGACGCCATGACTGTTTGGTTTCATCATCGGCCCGGGCAACAGAGACACCCAAGACCGGCATCAGAACCGCACCACTTATAATCGCGGCCTGAACCACATGTTTGAACAACGAACGCTCCTATTAAATGTTATGTTATAACGTAACATTTAATAGCGTCCTTTTTCACATCTGTCCATGCCCCGTCACGTTCTTTGCTGTCGCTTCTTGTAATTGCCCATAGTTCGATCCGTATCGAAGCAACAGGGCGATCATATGCGCTATCTCCGACAAATACCGGAACCTTCACCGGTTTCGTCACCATTTACATAAGGAAGACCGCCATGATCACCTGCTTCATCCGCTATGAAATCGATCCCTATAAAAAGGATGCCTTCATCCAGTATGCCCGAAACTGGGGGCAGGCCATTCCGCGTTGCGGGGCTGATCTTGTCGGGTATTTCGCCCCGCATGAAGGATCGGTATCGACCGCCTATGGTATCTATCATTTGCCCGATCTGGCATCTTATGAGGCCTATCGCGCCCGGTTAAAGGACGATCCGCTGGGCCGGGAAAACTATGCGTTTTCCCAACGCGAAAAATTCATCCTGCGCGAAGAACGACAGTTTCTCAAACTGGCGTCCACCCCGCATGCGGAGCTGATCAAACCATGATCGCGGTCATTTTCGAAGTCACACCTCACACGGCGCGCTATGACGATTATCTTGCCATTGCGGGTGATCTCAAACCGGTGCTTGAAACCATGGATGGCTTCATTTCGATCGAACGGTTTCAAAGTCTGAGCACGCCGGTGAAAATCCTGTCACTGTCATTCTGGCGTGACGAGGATGCCGTGAAAGCCTGGCGCAATCTGGCGGAACACCGTTCTGCGCAGACCCAAGGCCGAACCGGAATTTTCAAAGATTACCGTTTGCGGGTTGCCGCTGTTATCCGGGATTACGGCATGTTTGAACGCCATCAGGCACCCGACGATTCCCGATCACGCCATGACCGTGACTAGATCGGCATAAGTGGATCAATCATGCTTCTGCCGGTTTCGGGGATGTTTCATCATCCCCGATTTCCTCAATACCTGTTTCCTGCTGCGGCTTCGCCCCGCCTTTGTAATCCAGAAGCATCACCGCAAGAATAACAATACCCGCCCCGATGAAAATGACCGGCACCGGCAACATATCAAAGAAAATCAGGTCCATCGCGACTGAAAATGGCAGTGCGGTATAGGCTGCTGGTGATACAACACTGGCATCTGCAACCCGTACGGCACGCAAAACCATATAGTTGGTCATCATGGCAAAGAACCCTGCCCCCGCCGAATAGGCCCAATCGGCAAATGACGCCGGCTGCCAGGAGATCAGGGCAATCGGCACCCAGATCACGACTGCAATGATTTGCGGCCAGAACAACATGGAAAAATTGGTCTCGGTGCGCGTCATCACCTTGGCAAACAGGGTTTGCGCCGAAAAACAGAAAGCACCGATCAGGGCAGCAGCCACACCAAGCGGCACACCGAACCCGTCCATGCGTGGCGCACACATCACCCAAACCCCGATCAAACCCAGAACGGTTGCGATCATTTTGCGTGCTGTCAGCTTTTCACCAAGGATCACAACCGCCAGCAACACGGTCAGCAATGCCTCGATAAACAAATAGGCATTGACCTCGGCGATGCTCATCTGACGAAGCGCAAAGAACACGAAAAACAGCGACCCGTACCACAAAACACCACGCGCAACATGGGCCACCGGACGGCGGGTGCGGATTGAACGGGTACCGACAAACATCAGGATGATCAGGAACACCGCAACCGTCGTTATTGCCCGCATGGCAAGGATTTGAGCCGTCGGAACGTCATGGGATACCAGCTTGGCACAGACATCGACAAAAACGCCCGATGCCATTGCAGCCGTCATCCATAAAACGCCGCGGACATTTCCGCTTAGAGCACTCAACATCAAATCCAATCCATTTTGTTTGTCATTGGCGCGTTGTCTGGCAAGGAACGTTGCGCTGGGGCGATGCGGGGCATCGTTCACGTAATGTGACGCTGTGAAAAACGTCCGCACCCAACCCTTCGGGCCGGGCACCCGTTCTTTCCGCAACATCGATGACCGTGACCTTTGCGCCGCCAAACTCTGCGACCACCTTATTGCGGAACATCTGGTTGCTTTGGGCAACACGGGTTGGACTTGATGCTGAATGCTCTTGCCGCATCAGCGTCTCGGTCATGATCGTTTCCATGTTCTGATGTTGTTTGGGGGGTTTCCGGCAGTCAGGGAGACTGGCTTACGAGGTGGCGCAAGGAGACATCGGAAAATCTACGGCCGGAAACCCTTTATGCCGATGATATTGCCCGCTTGTTTTGAAAAATACGAATGAAGAGTTTTCAGCCATTGTTGAGTTTTTTTTGCCCCATTTTCCGATCACTCCTGATAGACAGGTACGACGAAGGAAACAGCTGGTATGGAAATACAAAATGCGCCGGAAACTGCCCCCTTTACGCGCACTTGTCGCCTTTGAAGCCACCGCCCGCCATCAGAGCGTCAAGGGTGCGGCCGAAGAACTGCATGTCACACAAAGTGCCATCAGCCATCAGCTGCGCCAGCTTGAGGAAAATCTTGGTGTTGTCCTGTTCACCCGCAAAGGCCGCGGACTAAGCCCGACCAAATCGGCCGAACTTTTGTTGCCGCGCCTGACCGAGGCCCTGGACGGCATTGCCGACATCACCGGCGAAGTTGGTCCCGACAAGGGCAAGGCGATCCGTATTGGTGCGCTTGCAACACCGGCCCTGACCGTGTTGCTTTATGAACTTGATAACCTGCGTGACCGGCTGCCGGGTGATATTCCTGTCCAGTTCCGCAAGATCGAATTTGATGACGGGCTTGATCCGCTTGAAATTGATCTTGCCCTGCAAATCGCCCCCAAGGACCTGCCAGGCCCGGAAGACTGGGTAACTGAACTTCTGACCCCCGAAGTCTACACCGCCTTTGCCGCCCCCGAATGGCTGGCAAAACGCGGATTTGATGCCCGCAACATCAATGTTGCCGAGCTCGGCCCGCGGGATATCTTGCTGATCGACAGTGACAGTGAACAGTTTTCCCAGATCGAACAATGGTTCAAGGCCGGCAAGTTCTCCCTCGCTGATTGCTGGACCTTCAGCCATCATATCTGGGCGCTCGAAGCGGCACGTGCCGGTCAGGGGATCGTTGCCAGCACCGACGTTGTTGCCCGCAACTATGTCGAACGTGGTGAACTGGTCCCGCTGAATTTCCCGGATTTCATTTCGCATTGGTGGTACCGCCTTCTGATCCGCCCGGCGCGTCAGAAGGACCCGGTCGTGATCGAAGCCGCCAACTGGATCCGCGAACTGATCAATCCGAAAACCGCATCACTCGCACGCAAGAAATTCATGTAAGCGAATTGTCAATTGCCCTTAAGGATTCGTAAGGGTAGGCTCGGTTAACAATAGCGGGCAATGCTGCGAAAAAGACGGGGTAATTTGGGGAAGATGACATCTTTGGTGTCGGTCGTTGTCACGACCTATAACTGGCCGGAAGCACTGTCACTGGTGCTCAACTCGCTCGCCGATCAGAAGGACCGCAATTTCGAAATCATCATTGCCGATGACGGATCTGCCGGTGCGACGACGCGTGTCATTGAAAATTTTGCAGCCACCTGTCCTGTTCCGGTGAAACATTACTGGCATGAAGATAACGGCTTTCGGGTCGCAAAGGCACGAAACGGAGCAATTGCGATGGCCAAAGGCGATCTTGTTGTCTTCATTGACGGCGATTGCTGTGTCATGCCCGACTTCGTCAATCGCCACCGCAAAGCGGCGGAAGCCGGATGTTTTGTGTCGGGCAAACGCGTATTCATCAAGGAACGCCTGACAAATATGCTTTTGAAGCGCAAATGGGCCTTCCACAAATGGCCCCGCGCAGCCCTGTTTGGCGTTTCGCTTTTTGGTTTCTGCAACCGCCCGTTCCAGTTTATCCGTCTGCCGCATAAGGGCCCCTGGCTTTGGGAACATGAAAACTGCTGGCGCAAGGCCCAGACTTGCAATCTTGCCGTGTTCAAAGCGGATATCGATCGTATTCACGGCTTTGACGAGGCATATGAAGGTCACGGCTGGGAAGATTCAGACTTTGTACTGCGCCTTCTGCGATCAGGTCTGCGCCGCAAAAATGTCGAATATTGCTCACCGGTATTGCACCTATATCACGACCGCAAAATTCCGCAGCGCCATCAAACCAGCAACGCAGTTTCCAACTGGCATCTCTTTAACGAAGACCTTTTGCGTGATCAGAACAGGTTTTTGCCGTCAGGTATTGCCGCACAGTCAAAACACCCGGAAACTGCGTCTTCTTTCGCAGCCGCAAAAGAGATAGCGTGATTTTCGACCAAGGATGCATGTGCACCCCCTTGGAAGCGGCGACAATTCGCGATAAAAGGGCGGCATCATTCTCCTTCGGGTGCGTTTTCGCATCTTCGAAGCCGATTACAGCCGTCCCGGCATGCCGGGGCATGCCTTTATAGAAGCGAAAGGGATTTTCCCAGATGGATCTCAGCAAGATTGCCGTCGGCAAAGATGTTCCGTGGGACGTAAATGTCGTCATCGAAATTCCGCAGGGCGGACCGGTAAAGTACGAAGTAGACAAAGACTCCGGTGCTGTCTTTGTTGACCGTTTCCTGCATACCTCGATGTATTATCCGGTCAATTACGGCTTCATCCCCAACACCCTTGGCGAAGATGGTGATCCGGTTGATGCGATGGTCATGTTCCGTGAGCCGGTTGTTGCCGGTTCGGTTATCCGGGCACGTCCGATCGGCGTTCTGATGATGGAAGACGAAGCCGGTCAGGATGAAAAACTGATCTGCGTTCCCCATGACAAGATCGACCCGTACTACACCGACATCAAGTCGCATGAAGATCTGCCGCAGATCCTGCGTGACCAGATCCAGCACTTCTTCGAGCGTTACAAAGACCTCGAAAAAGGCAAATGGGTAAAGGTCACCGGCTGGGAAGGTGCTGAAAAAGCAGCAAGCCTGGTCGAAGAAGGTGTCGCACGTCTGGCCAAGTAACTGGCATAACGGACGAAATCAATTTTCAAGCAACGCTCTGCTCTTTGCAGGGCGTTGTTTTTTTTGACTTTTTTACAAAAAACGCGACAATGGAACTGTCGGGGGCTCAGCACACATTTTGGGAGTGGATCTGTGCCCGTCAAAAAAGAAGATGATCAAAAAACCACCAGCGTCATAAAAATCATAGAAGGTGACATCACCGCGCTGGACACCGATGCCATTGTCAACGCTGCCAATACGGCCTTGCTGCCGGGCGGCGGGGTTTGTGGTGCCATCCATTCTGCGGCCGGGCCGGAACTGGCCGCCGCATGTCGGTCGCTTGCACCCTGCCCGACCGGCGAAGCCCGAATAACACCGGGATTTGAGCTTATGGTGCGCCACGTCATCCATACAGTCGGTCCTGTATGGCACGGTGGACAAAACGGCGAAGCAGCATTGCTTGCCGCCTGCTATCGCAATTCACTTGTTATTGCCGCGCAGCACAGTCTGCATTCGATCGCCTTTCCGGCCATTTCAACCGGAATATTTGGCTATCCGGAAGACCAGGCAGCCAAAATCGCCGTATCAACCATTTGTGAATGGGCTGGCGAAACCGCCGCGATGCCACAAATTTACCTTTGTTGTTTTTCACACTCCATGCGCGGGCATCTCGAACATGCCCTGCACCAGTTCCAAGAAGGCACCTGCTGAATGCAAAGCGACGCAACTGCACATTCCGTTCCCCAACCGCTTGAGATTAAGGCCTCGGCAACGGGAAATTTGCGCGTCGGCGATCGGGAATTCCGGTGCGCATTCGGCGTCAATGGCATCACTGATGCCGACAGCAAAACCGAAGGTGATGGCAAGACACCCGCCGGTAGATGGAAACTGCGATATGTCATGTATCGCGCCGATCGCAGGTCGTGCCCGAAAACCAGACTGCCTGTAACGACCATTTCCTTTTCCGATGGCTGGTGTGACGATCCGGCACATCCGTCCTATAACTGTCCGGTCAGACTGCCCTTCAAGGGCAGTCATGAAAAACTGTGGCGTGATGACGGGCTCTACAACATTGTTGTCGTACTTGGGCATAATGATAGCCCGCCCGTTCCGGGAAAAGGTTCGGCGATCTTCATGCATATCGCCAAACCGGACTATAGTGGCACCGAAGGATGCATTGCCTTGGCCGAACAGGATCTGGAAACCCTGCTGGGTCTGGCGCAATATGATACCTATATCTCTATCGAGCAGTGAAATCATGCACTTGCCGTTTGGGCACCGACGTCCTAGGTTCTATTGCCGGATCAATTCACAGGACAAGTCATGATTGAAGACGATTATCTGTACAAAAAAGGCGGAATTTCAGGTTTCGGATCGCGTCTGAAAGCCGTTTTCGGATCGCGGAAATTCTGGATTCGTGGTTTTGGCATAATCGTTCTGATTGCACTGATCTATTATCCGGCGGGCATGGCGCTGGTTCACCGTATTGACGACAATCCGGACTTTGTCGGCAATTATCAGGGTGGCAGTCACGCCGTAAGCACCGCAGCAGGGCTGATTGATCGCGAGGTCAATCAGAACCGCTGGACGGCAAATGATCCGTTCTTCCTGCCCGGGGCAGCACTTGACAATATGCCGAACTTCCAGACCGGCATTATCTATGCCCTGTCGCGTTTTTCAATCGAGCTGTCCGATCAGATCGGCCGAACCCGCGGATCAAGCCAGGTCGACCCTGATCTTGACGATGCGGCCGGCCTTTTGAAGTTCCGCGGCGACAAATGGGTGTTTGATCCAAGCGTTTCGTTGCTGCCCGGTGTGACGTCCGAACAGCAATATCGCCAGGCCATTCGTGCTCTTGAAAATTACAACACGCGCCTGACCACCGGGAATGCAGTGTTTGAACGCCGGGCCGACAACCTTCAGGAAACGCTCAACCGCTTTGCCAATGATCTTGGTTCGGCATCCGCCCTGATTGATGACAAGGTCGACGATCCATCCCTGTTTGATCGCACCGCAGACGATGTGTTCTATGCCACCAAGGGGCGTCTTTATGCCTATAGCCTGATCCTGCGTGATCTTGGCACCGATTTTGAGCAGATCATCAATGAACGGCAAATTGCTCCGGCATGGGCCGAAATGATCGGGTCCCTGCAATCGGCAGCCGCACTGGACCCGCTGGTGGTGGTCAACGGATCGGCAGACGGGATCATTTTCCCCAACCATCTGGCCGGATTGGGCTTCTATCTGTTGCGCGCCCGCACCCAGATGCGCGAGATCAGCAGTATCCTGCAACGTTAATCGTGATTTCCGTCATATATACGCTTGGGCGGAATACCTGACTTGCGCGCTGCGACTTGATCTTTTCTGTTTTTTGCCCCATTTAGGGCCTAACCAAATGAAATGCGGATTGCCGAGCGGGCAGCATAAGCCCCGGCAATCAGAGTGAGAGGACAAGCCGACCATGTTCATTCAGACCGAACCAACCCCAAATCCGGCCACACTTAAATTCCTGCCGGGCGAGGAAGTCATGGGCCGTCTGGGCACTGCGAACTTCGTCAAAGGTGACGAAACCGTCAAATCGCCGCTGGCGCGCAAGCTGTTTGAAGTTGATGGCATCGCAGGTGTCTTTCTTGGCGGTGATTTCATCACCATCACCAAGGACGATTCCAAGGACTGGCAGACCCTAAAGCCGCAGATTCTTGGCGGCATCATGGAACATTACACGTCCGGACAACCGGTTCTGGACCAGAATTCCGGTGCCGCAACCGGCGCCAGCACCGCCGCAGAAGGCGATGACGAACTGGTCAGCCAGATCAAGGAACTGCTTGATACCCGTGTTCGCCCGGCCGTGGCCCAGGATGGCGGCGATATCGTTTTTCACAAGTTTGAAGACGGTGTCGTCTATCTTGAGATGCATGGCGCATGTTCGGGTTGCCCGAGCAGCACCGCGACCCTGAAAATGGGGATCGAGAACATGCTGCGTTACTACGTGCCGGAAGTTCAGGCCGTCGAACCGGTCATGGCCGACTGATTTCCCGAGTCGTTAAGAAAATCTTTAGCCCGGCGCAAACTTTTGCCTGCGCCGGGCGTTATTATTTTGCGCAAACGAGAAGGTTTACGCGGCGTTTTCAACTTGTGGAAATATTGTCCGTTGCGATCCGCGGCGCTGACAGGCATAGATATCTTCCACTTGGGATGGACAGTGAATCAACAATGATACTGATCCTGGAGAGACAAGAATGACTAGCGCAAAGACAGGAAATTACCGGAAAATTGCGCTTGCTTCGGTCACCGGAGCAATCGGTTTATTGTATATTGGTATATTTGCCGGAGTTGATGTGTCACCAACCCCCGCCGGGTTTGGCACCGACATCCCTGCAATGACCCCGAAAGAAATCGCTGCGACAAAGAAAAAGCCGGTCTATCGGCGTGGCCCCGAAGTCGTCGCATTGAACCAGTATTTCAAAAGCATCGGTTACAGCTTTGGCAGCATGACCGAAGTTCCGCGCGTTTATATCAAGCGCGTTCCAAAGGGACTTGGCGAGCTGGCATCGGTCGAAGAGCGCAAGGAACTGTTCCTGCGCATCATGTTGCCGCTGGCCATGCGGGTGAATGAAGAAATCGGTGCACGTCGCGAACGTCTGATGGCCATTCAGGCCAAAGGTATTTCCGGCACCCCGGTCAGTGCAGCCGATCAGCAATGGGTTGATCAGCTGATGAAGCGTTACCGCGTTACCGATGGCGGTATTACCGCCCTGCTCGAACGCATCGACATCATCCCGCCGTCACTGATCCTGGCCCAGTCGGCCGAGGAAAGCGGATGGGGCACGTCGCGCTTTGTCCGGACGGGCAATGCCCTGTTCGGTCAGTGGGCCTGGGGCGATGACGAAGGCATCGTTCCGAAAGACCGCGAAGAAGGCAAAACCCACGTCATCAAATCATTTGGCAGCCTGATGGACAGCGTGCGTGCCTATGCGCGCAACATCAATTCCCATCCGGCCTATCAGACCCTGCGTGAACGCCGTTCGGTCCTGCGGGCCGAAGGTCATCTGATCAATGGCTGGGATCTTGCCGAAACCCTGACCAAATATTCCGAACGCGGTGAGGAATATGTCGACAGCCTGCATACGATCATGCGGGCCAACGGCCTGAACGAGCTTGATGGCCTGACATTCGCAGCCGGTGAGATTCCGCCGCCGCCCAAAGTGCTGGCATCCCTCGAAGACTAGGCATGAAGACCAGGCATCTTTGCCCGGCACAAATATGCAAAAGGGACCCGATCGGGTCCCTTTTTTCATGATGTCGCAGCAGTAGCGCCCAAACGGTCAAAGCCGTTATCGGTCGCCGCGATAGATCCAGCCTTTTTCAGATTTCAGCAGGCGGATTTCATTTTCAACCGTGCGACGGTCACCAGCCTTGAACTCGCCATCCTTCATGGCAAGCATCTTGGTTTTCACCAGATCAATCGCATCACTGACCGTGTTGCCGACATCATCCATTGTACCGGCAGCCTTGCCCTTTTCCGTCACGTCATCTGCGAAATCGGCGATTGAGCGATCAAACACCAGATCATAGCGCACCATGACAATGATCTCGTCGTCGCCTTTGGGGATGCTGTTGGTCTTGGTGACATTTTCGACATGCCCGACCTTGGCATAGGGATCGGCACGGAAACGCTCGATGACTGCGGTGGTGATTTCATCGGCAGTCGGGCCGCTGATTTGTTCATCTTCACAGGCCGCAAGCATCGGGAAAAACATGAAAACAGCGAGAAGTCGGGTCAACTGGCCCATCGAGAAGTTCCTATTTTTGTACAATTTCGCAGACATATCAGCCATATGCCCAAACCATGTGGCGAAAATCGGGTCGTGATCATCCCATGACATTTCATGACATCAAGCCTAACACATCAGCCATGCATCCATTACGCCGGAATGTCTGGTCACAAACCTGATAGTGCCGCTTGCCAACAGGGTGCCGCATGGCCCGAAGGCACCGACGACTATATTCTGGACATAAACGGATGTTTCATCGCTTATAAATCAATGCGCTACGAATAACCGCCCTGGAATGACACCGTGACTTTCGATCTGATCATTGCCCTGGCAACCGCATGTGTTGCCTTTGTTCTTTCAAAACGTTCTGTTGCGCATTTTCCATTGTGGCGGGCCGTTGTCACACCGCTTGCGTCGATCATTGGCAGTGGGTTTTTGCTGCTGGGTCCGATTCTCAATATCGGATATGGCGGTTATGCACCGCTGATCATGATTGCTCTTTGTTTTGTCGCCTTCCTGTTTGGCGGTGTGATCCGCTTCAATATGGCTGCCGGCGAACAGGCCATTCAGAACGGTGACTACGGGGCGCTGGCAATCCGCATCGAAACGCTGTCATCCTGGGCGCTGGCCTTTGCCTATATCATTTCGGTGTCCTATTACCTCAATCTTCTGGGTGCTTTCGCCCTTAGCCTGACGCCATTCAATTCCGATCTCGATGCCAAACTTCTGACCACCGGTGTCTTCTTCATCATTGTGTTTGTCGGATGGTCGCGCGGGTTCAAAAGCCTTGAGAAAATGGAATATGTTTCGGTCAGTCTGAAACTGGCGATCATTGCGGGACTGCTGATCGGACTGATGGCACATTTCGGTCATCGGGCGCTTGATGACGCGCTGATCTTCAATCCGCCGAAACTTGGCGGCTGGTCTGCACTTACCCTGGCATTCGGTCTTTTGATTACCGTGCAGGGGTTTGAGACATCGCGCTATCTCGGATCGGAATATGACGCGCAAACCCGCATCAAATCCATGCGTCTTGCCCAATGGTTATCAACGGCGATCTATCTGGTTTATATTCTTCTGATTTCCTATGTGTTTCGACCCGACCAGATGTCGTCATCAGAAACCGGCATCATCAACATGATGCAGATTGTCGCGCCGATTTTGCCCTTTTTGCTGGTCGCAGCAGCACTGGCATCACAGTTCAGCGCGGCAGTTGCCGATACCAGCGGATCAGGCGGGCTGTTTGCCCAGCTGTCACGCGATCGGATCACCGAACGGCAGGCCTATCTTCTGTTGGCGGTAATCGGCGTTGCCCTGACCTGGTCGGCGAATATCTATGCCATTGTAAATTACGCGTCGCGCGGCTTTGCCATCTATTACGGATTGCAGGCCGCCCTTGGCGCGGTGATCGCGGCCCGGCAGAATACCGGGTGGCAACGGGTCGGGTTTTACGGGATGCTGGCAACATTGGGTGCGGTGATTGCACTCTTTGGTCAGCCGGTCGAATAACCTCACATTGCTGGTCACTAGAAATGCCCGGCGACCACATCATGGCCAAATCAAAAATGGCGGAAACTGAAGAATCAGCTCCGCCATTTTTTGATATTCAGTCCGAGACGGCGATTAGCCGTGCTCTGCCTCGTGCGCGGCAAGTGCTGCCAGGTTGACCAGATCGTTCACGGTCGAGCCCATCTGTGCGATCTGGGCCGGTTTTTCCAGACCGATCATCACCGGACCAACCACCGTGCCACCGCCAAGCTTGTCAAGCAGCTTGGATGCGGTGGTTGCCGCATGAAGGGCCGGCATCACCAGAACGTTGGCCGGACCGGACAGGCGACAGAACGGATAAAGCTTCAGCAGTTCCGTATCGAGTGCGACATCAACCGCGATATCACCATCGAATTCGAAATCGACATCGCTGCGTTCAAGAATGCCAACTGCTTCGCGGATACGATCGGTATCGTCGCTGTAGGGGTTCCCGAAGGTCGAATGCGACACCATCGCAACGCGCGGCTCATGACCAAGCTGACGGGCCTTTTCAGCCGCCTGAATGGCGATTTCAGCCAGTTCTTCGGCATTGGGCAGGTTATGCACACGGGTATCGGCAATGAACACCGTACGGCCCTTGGCGATGGCAATCGACAGACCCATCGGAATTTCACCCGGTTTGGCATCAATCACACCGGCAACATCGGTGAAGCTGCGATTGAAGTTACGGGTAAGGCCGGTGATCAGGCCATCTGCATGTCCCTTGGCCACCATGACAGAGGCAAAGACGTTACGCTTCTGATTGACCATGCGCTGGCAATCACGCCACAGATATCCTTTGCGCTGCAGGCGCGCATACAGGAATTCCGCATATTCGGCATTGTGCTTTGAAAGTGCGGCATTGTTGATTTCAACACCTTCAAGGCTGTCGATACCAAGCTTCTTGGCACTTTCATGAATGCGGTCTTCGCGCCCGATCAGGATTGGCGTGCCATAGCCCGAGTTGCGATAGGCAACAGCCGCGCGAATGACGGTTTCTTCTTCGCCCTCGGCAAAGGCGATGCGTTTGGGATGTGCGCGTACATAATCGGAAATCAGCTGCAAATGTGCTGCCGTCGGGTCCAGACGACCGCGCAACTGATTTTCGTATTCTTCCATGTCAATGATCGGACGGCGGGCAACACCGCTATCCATGGCGGCCTGTGCAACCGCCTTGGGCACAGCCATGATCAGACGCGGATCAAACGGGGCCGGGATGATGTATTCCGGACCATATTGCAGACGACGGCCGGAATAGGCAGCCGCCACTTCGTCCGGAACATCTTCACGGGCAAGCGATGCCACCGCATGAGCGGCCGCGATCTTCA
Organism: Thalassospira sp. MIT121401; assembly: GCF_047125595.1. Taxonomy (NCBI): domain Bacteria; kingdom Pseudomonadati; phylum Pseudomonadota; class Alphaproteobacteria; order Rhodospirillales; family Thalassospiraceae; genus Thalassospira; species Thalassospira sp. MIT121401. Next base: position 433,768 of record NZ_CP138926.1, on the reverse strand, counting down.
TTTCCTCGTTGATGGTTGATGCCTGGACATCAAGCGCACCACGGAAAATATAGGGGAAGCCAAGCACGTTGTTGATCTGGTTCGGATAGTCCGAACGACCGGTCGCACAGATTGCATCACTGCGGATTTCGGCCACTTCTTCCGGGCTGATTTCCGGATCCGGATTGGCCATCGCAAAGATGATCGGCTGTTTGGCCATCGATTTGACCATCTTTGCAGTCACCGCACCTTTGACCGACAGGCCAAAGAACGCATCGGCACCATCCATGGCTTCTTCAAGGGTTCTGGCATCGGTATCGGCAGCATGGGCCGATTTCCACTGGTTCATGCCATCTTCGCGGCCCTTGTAGATGACCCCGCGCGAGTCACACATAATGACATTGTCAGGCGACACACCCATGCTTTTGACCAGTTCGGAGCAGGCAATTGCCGCAGCACCCGCACCATTGATCACAAGTTTGATGTCTTCAAGTTTGCGACCGGTCAGATCACAGGCATTGATCAGACCCGATGCCGCGATGATGGCGGTGCCGTGCTGGTCATCATGGAAGACCGGAATATCCATCACTTCGCGCAGGCGCTGTTCAATGATGAAGCATTCCGGTGCCTTGATGTCTTCAAGATTGATGCCGCCAAACGACGCGCCAAGGAAGCGCACGCAATTGACAAACTCGTCGACGTCTTCGGTCGATACTTCAAGATCGAACCCGTCAACATCGGCAAAGCGTTTGAACAGAACCGCCTTGCCTTCCATCACCGGCTTGGACGCCAGCGCACCAAGATTGCCAAGCCCCAGAACGGCAGTACCGTTGGAAATCACCGCAACGATGTTGCCCTTGGAGGTGTAATCATACGCGGTGGCAGGATTCTTGGCGATTTCAAGACAGGGCACCGCAACGCCCGGCGAATACGCCAGGGACAGATCGCGCTGTGTGGTCAGCGGCTTGGATGCGGTGATTTCGATTTTGCCCGGGCGGCCGCTGGAATGAAACAGCAGCGCTTCGCGGTCACGAACCTTGATTTCTTTATCTGACATTATGTTTTCACTGACGCTTGCGTGGTGGGTTGGAAAGCAAAGTGTGTAGTTTATCCTGTTCGACATAAAATCGGTGTGGGACCGTCATGTCGGACCGCCCAATAAATCAGGCTTCTTGCCCCGGGTCAAAGGCGACGTTAACGGCAACCGCAAAATTACGTAGCGTTTTCCGTATGTTGCGACGCAACAATGCACCGGCGGTTGCACCGTTCCAGAACCGGTTTTCCATCCGGCAATGGGCCATTTTTTTGCGATGATGGGGATTGAAAACAGGAATAGACGTGATTTTTCAGTAACGTAAATACCGATCCGTCTGCCGGACCTGCCAACAGCAATCAGTTTGCAGCGCGCAAAAAACCATCGGATTTCGCATCAAAAGCACCTTTTCCACGATCCGAAAAAACCGAAAGTCCCCCACAACAGCAGCACTTTTGACAGATTACCAAGCCCGGTGCCGGTCCGATCAAACCTGCCCGATCAGGCAGATGGCGGTCGCCGATCCAATTCGGCCACCGCCAGGTCAGTGCTGGAGGCAACCAGAGGCATTTGCACATCCGGCTTTTGCCGGACGGGTTGATTTACGACACGGTCCGGCGGTCGGCCCTATTTGCCCACATGCAGGTGAATGTTGGTTGCGCCGTTCTTTTCAAGGATCGCCTTTGCCTTGGCTTCTGCGCCCTCATTTGCCGGATCAATACGCACCCACAAAATAACCGAGCCGGCATCAACCGCACGGGCGAAATCCTCGGTATGGGGGGTGGATGTGACTTCGTCGATAAATTCACGAAGTGCCACGGCGCCAACCCCGGCACCAATCGCAATCGCAGCCGGTGCCGTTGCCGCCCCGCCAAACAGGGCGATGGCACCCGATGCCACCAGCGGCACTTCATATTTCACTTCACCCACCAATGCTGTCAGCACATCGGACCAGGACCGGCCGTCAGATCCGGCAACATCGATTGATTCATGTGAACTCAGCACCGAAAGGTCCGTCCGCGAAAAGCCGCTTTCCCGCAATTCACGCACAGCGGCATCGAAACTGTCTTTTGTGTCGAACAACCCGACCAGTTCGGGGGCCTGCGAGGTGGTCTGTTCTGCTGCCATTTTGCGCTCTCCTTGGGGGATGTTTTCCGGTACAAGATTCTGCGATGACCATCGCAGGTCCTGCCCGGCCATATGGTTATATATTTTACGGAAATTCAGGCGTTGCAATGGCATAGGTCAAAAACTATGACTTCGCACTTTGCCACCTCTCGTCAATGCCTTCAGGGTTTGCTATCACAGTCGTCATGAACAAGATCGCTGATACATCCGACACCACACCGACCGCGCCTTCCTTTTCCAAAGAGGGCGCAACACCCATGATGATGCAGTTCCTTGAAATCAAGGAACAGTATCAGGACTGCTTGCTGTTTTACCGGATGGGCGATTTCTACGAGCTGTTCTTTGACGATGCCGTCAAAGCAGCCGAAGCCCTTGATATCGCCCTGACAAAACGCGGCAAGCATCAGGGTAACGAAATTCCCATGGCCGGTGTTCCCGTCCATAGTCACGAAACATATCTTCAGCGTCTTATTCGCAAGGGGTTCCGTGTTGCGGTCTGCGAACAGATGGAAGACCCGGCCGAAGCCAAGAAACGCGGTGCCAAATCCGTGGTCAAACGCGGCGTTGTCCGCCTGATCACGCCAGGCACCCTGACCGAAGACAGCCTTCTGGATGCGCGGCGCCATAACTATCTGGCAGCCGTATCGGAAGTGCGCGGCAAGGTCGGCCTGGCCTGGCTTGATATGTCGACCGGCGACTTTTTTGTTCAGCCTTGTGATATGGTCGGCCTGCCTGCGGCCCTGGCCCGGCTTGATCCGGGTGAAATCCTGTTTTCGGAAAAGATGCTGAACCGTGCGGACGTGTTTGACATATATGCCGAATACAAAAACATCATCACCCCGCAGCCGACCGCACGTTTTGATCCCGAAAACGCGCAGCTGCGCCTGAAAAAGCTTTATCAGGTCGAAGCCCTTGATGCCTTTGGCGGGTTTGAGGTTGCCGAACTTTCTGCCGCCGGCGCACTGATTGATTATGTCGATCTGACCCAGAAAGGCCAGATGCCCCGCCTGTCGCCCCCGACCCGTGTGGCAGAGGGGGCCGCAATGGAAATTGATGCCGCCACCCGCCGGTCACTGGAACTGATCCAGACCCAGTCGGGCGAGCGCAAGGGATCGCTTCTTTCGGTTATTGATCGCACCAAAACCGGCGCCGGGGCACGTTTGCTGGCCGCACGCCTGTCGGCCCCGCTGACCAATGCCGATGAAGTCAACAAACGCCTTGATCTGGTCGAATATTTCCATGATCGCGATGCGTTGCGATCCGATCTGCGCGCAGCCCTTGGCGAATGTCCCGATATTGAACGCGCGCTTTCGCGTCTGTCGGTCGGGCGTGGTGGCCCGCGTGATCTGGCGGCAATGCGTGACGGTTTGTCCTGTGCCTTTGCGATCGGCAATTTGTTGGCCAAACCCGATGGTGGCAATGATGGTCTGACCACACAGCCAGAAGCCCTCGGCGATCACTTGACGGCAATGGGGCATCATGGCGATCTGATTGACCTTTTGCGCCGGGCGCTTTCGGAAAATCTGCCGCTTCTGGCCCGTGACGGCGGCTTTATTGCCGGGGGATATCACCCGCCGCTTGATGAATTGCGCATGCTTTCAAGCGAAAGCAAAAAGCTGATCGCCAATCTTCAGGCCCGCTATACCGAACAGACCGGGATCAGCAATCTCAAGGTCAAGCACAACAACGTTCTGGGCTATTTCATCGAAGTATCGGCCAAATCCGCCGACAAGATGATGGAAGAAGACGAATTCATCCACCGTCAGACCATGGCAAATGCCGTGCGCTTTACGACCGTGGAATTGTCCGAACTCGAAAGCAAGGTTTCCAAGGCCGGTGATCAGGCACTTGCCCTTGAACTTGAACTGTTCGATGAACTGGTAGCAGCCGTTCTTGCCAAGGCAGACGAGATTGCAAAATGTGCACAAGCCCTGGCAGGACTTGATGTATCAGCCGCCCTTTCCGAACTTGCCCGTGATCAGGGCTGTGTCCGCCCGACCATTGACAACAGCCTTGCCTTTGACATCCGTGGCGGTCGCCATCCGGTGGTTGAAGCGGCCCTTCGCGAAAATGGCGATGCACCGTTTGTTGCCAATGACTGCCGCCTTGAAGATGCGCAAAGCCTGTGGCTGATTACCGGTCCGAACATGGCCGGTAAATCGACCTTCCTGCGCCAGAATGCGCTGATTGCGGTATTGGCCCAGATCGGTGCCTTTGTTCCGGCCGCCAAGGCCCATATCGGGGTGATCGACCGGCTGTTTTCACGCGTGGGTGCGGCTGATGATCTGGCCCGTGGCCGATCGACCTTCATGGTCGAAATGGTTGAAACCGCATCGATCCTTAATCAGGCCACCGACCGGTCGCTGGTGATTCTTGATGAAATCGGGCGTGGTACGGCAACCTTTGACGGGCTTTCCATCGCCTGGGCGGTTGTTGAAAACCTGCATGAAATCAACAAATGCCGCGGTCTGTTTGCCACCCACTATCATGAATTGACCGCCCTCGCCGCCAAGCTTGACCATTTGTCCTGCCACACCATGCTGATCAAGGAATGGCAGGGCGAGGTCGTGTTCCTTCACGAAGTCGGGGCCGGCAGTGCGGATCGGTCATACGGTATTCATGTCGCCCAGCTGGCTGGCCTGCCCAAACCGGTCATCAAGCGCGCCGAGCAGGTTCTCAAGACCCTTGAAAAAGGCGAACAGGGCGGTGCTGTTTCGAAACTTGCCGATGACTTGCCGCTATTTGCCGTTGCCATCGAACAGGCCGCCAAGGAAGAACGCGCAAGCACCCCTGCCCTGTCTGATGATCAAAAAGCGGTTCTGGACGCCGTAGCCGAACTTGATCCCGACAATATGACACCGCGCGAAGCACTGGACGCGTTGTATCGTCTGCGATCAATCAACAGCTGATCGAATATAAACGCATGAAAAACAGGCACCTTGCCCCTATATGAGGCAGGTGCCTGTTTTCATTTGGGCCTGATGGTGCGGGTTTTTCGGCGTTTGGCCAAAACCTGCGTTCCGGCATGGCACATGCATATGATGCGGATGCAAAACTTTGCCGTTATTGTATTTGGATAACGGCCCCGAATACGGCACTCAGACCGCAGACCAGCGCCAAGGAAACCGACCAACGTGACCTACAAGATCAAGAAGCAGCGCGAAATCATTGACCGGAAAAAAGTCTTTGCCGAGCTTGAAGCCATCGCAAAGGACCCGGAGCTGAAAAGTTTCAAACAGCGCACCGCTGTCCTGAACAAGCTGAAATCGGTCATGGAAGACGGTCGCACTGTCATTCGCGCCCGTTTCGAAGCCAGCAATTCCGGCCAGGAAACGGTGTTTTCCAACAGCTTCCTGATGGATCAGGTCGTCCGATTGATCCATGATTTTGCCGTCAGCTTCGTCTATCCCCTGCATAACCCGACCAATGAACAGCGCATGTCGGTGGTTGCGGTTGGCGGATATGGTCGCGGTGATATGGCGCCGCATTCGGATGTCGATATCCTGTTTCTGTTCCCCTACAAACAAACCGCCCATGGCGAACAGGTCGTCGAATTCATTCTTTATATGTTGTGGGATCTTGGCCTTAAGGTCGGTCATGCCACCCGTTCGGTTGATGATTGCCTGCGTATGGGCAAACAGGACATCACCATTCGTACCAACCTGCTTGAAAGCCGGTTCGTCTGGGGGGATGAGGATACCTATAATGTCTTTCGCGCCCGGTTCATGGACGAATTGGTCAAGGGCAGCGGTCTTGAATTTATCGAAAAGAAACTGAACGAACGCGATGAACGCCATGTTCGCATGGGCGATTCACGCTATGTGGTCGAACCCAACGTCAAGGACGGCAAAGGCGGCCTGCGCGATCTTCATACCCTGTTCTGGATTGGCAAATATCTGTATCGCGTCAATTCCCCGATGGAACTGGTCGACCTTAAGGTTCTGACCCGCAAGGAAGCGCAAGGCTTCCTCAAGGCCCAGAACTTCCTGTGGGCGGTGCGTTGCTGGCTGCATTACCTTTCGGATCGCGAAGAAGACCGCCTGACCTTTGACATGCAGCGCGAAATCGCATCACGCCTTGGCTATACCGACCATGCCGGGGCATCGGGTGTCGAACGCTTCATGAAGCACTACTACTTGATGGTTAAACATGTCGGCAACTTGACGCGGATCTTCTGTGCCGCCCTTGAAGAACGCCATCAGCGCCGCCCGCTGATCCGGTTCCCGGGCAAGCTTTTCGGCACCAAGGAAATCGACGGGTTCGAGTTGCGCAATGATCGCCTGACGGTCGAAAACCTTAATGTCTTCAAAAAAGACCCGATCAAGATCTTGCGCCTGTTTCTGGTTGCGCATCAGAACGGTGTCGGCATTCACCCCGAAACCCTGCGCTGGGTGACGCAAAGCCTGAAATTTGTTGATCACAAACTGCAAAATGATCCGGTCGCCAACGAGGTCTTTCTTGAAATCCTGACCCAGCGCAACAGCCCGGATGTCGCGCTTCGCAAAATGAACGAAGCCGGTGTTCTTGGCCGGTTTATCCCCGATTTCGGGCGTGTGGTTGCCCAGATGCAATATGACATGTACCACACCTATACCGTGGACGAGCATACCATCCGCGCGATCGGCATTCTCAATCAGATCGAATGTGGCGAACTGGCCGAAGATGCACCGGTCGCGACCCGGATCATGGGCAAGGTGATTTCGCGCCGGGTACTTTATGTCGCCGTCCTGCTTCATGACATTGCCAAGGGACGTGGCGGCGACCATTCCGAACTTGGTGCCGAAGTCGCCGAAAAGCTCTGTCCGCGTCTGGGCCTGTCGCCTGCCGATACCGAAACTGTTGCCTGGCTGGTAAAGGCCCATCTCTGGATGAGCCTGACCGCATTCAAACGCGACCTTAATGACCCGACCACGATCAAGGCGTTCGGGGATCTGGTGCAGTCACAGGAACGTTTGCGTCTTTTGCTCTGTCTGACCGTGGCCGATATTCGTGCGGTCGGACCCAATGTCTGGAACGGTTGGAAAGCAACGCTTTTGCGTGAACTTTACTTTGCCACCGATGATTTGCTGTCGGGTGGCCTGAATGCCGACAGCCGCGATTCGCGCGTTGCCAATGCCCAGATGGCGCTCCGCGAAGCACTGGTTGACTGGCCCACTGACGATATCGAAGATTTCATCGATCGCGGTTATCCGTCCTATTGGCTCAGTTTCGATACCGATGTTCATGTCCATCATGCCCATCTGACCCGCGAGGCCAAGAAAACCGGTGCGGAAATCACGGTCGATGTCCGCATCGATACCGAAATTGACGCCACCGAAATCACCGTTCACACCACCGACCATCCCGGTCTGTTTTCCCAGATTGCCGGTTCGATGGCGCTGTGCGGTGCCAACGTTGTCGATGCAAAGATCCTGACCCTTGCCGACGGCATGGCGCTGGACACTTTCTTTGTCCAGGACACCAATGGCGAGGCCTTTAACGATACGGCCAAACTCGAAAAGCTGCGTGAAACTCTTGAACAGGTGATTTCCGGGCGTCTGCGCCCCAGTCATGAAATCGAACGTCGCCAGACCAAGGACAACAAACACCGCACCGCGGTGTTCAAGGTCGAACCGAACGTCATCATCGACAACAAGGCCAGCCGCACCCATACGGTGATTGAAATTACCGCGCGCGACCGGCTTGGTCTGCTTTATGACATTACCCGTGCCTTGCGTGACCTGTCCTTGCAGATCGCATCAGCCCGTATTTCCACCTTTGGCGAACGTGCGGTTGACGTATTTTACGTGAAGGACGTGTTTGGCCTTAAAATCGACAGCCGCACCAAATTTGTCCAGGTCAAGGAAACCCTGACCCAGGCCATCCAGAACAATTGACGGCCTGCCTCGCACCGTTTTTTGGCGGGGCATTTGGGCTTGGTGCACAAAGACAAACCGGATCGATCCAATACCCATGTGGCATCATCAATACCACCACGGTACGGATCAATCCGGTAGTTCCAATCTCCGCGATCAGAACGGTATTATTGTCTTTCTGGAAAATTGTGACGGACGAGGAAGGGTAAAAACCAAACCCGACATCGAGACCTGTTATTCGCGATGTCGTTGTCCTCGGAGTGCAGCAGGTTGAGGTGGATTCCCTTGTTTCCCCGCCCGTCCAATAATGAGGCTCGCGTCCCAACGAATCCTCAGCGAGATGGAATTTATGCCCGTTACAATCCAGTTTCTGTGACGGCTGTCACAATCATCGAAAAAAAATCACCTGATTCAACGACTTTCATATTTTTGTGATATAGCCCAGCCCGTTTTTAAGGTGTCATTACGACTTCTTCACCTTCAGCTGTCAGTTTTGTCGCTCCGGCCTGATCATTGCCGCAATTGGCGATCATCACACAAAGCCTGATGCCTCCTTGATACGGAACGCTATTGAATGTCGCTTGTTCGCTCCATCGCTACGGTTAGTGGTTTCACCTTGTTGTCCCGCCTGCTGGGATTTTGCCGCGACATTCTGATTGCCGGGATGCTGGGTGCCGGGGGCATGGCCGATGCATTCTTTGTCGCGTTCAAATTCCCCAACCTGTTTCGCCGACTGTTCGGCGAAGGCGCCTTTTCCGCGGCCTTCATTCCGCTTCTGGCTGGTGACATTGAAAAACGCGGTATGGATGCGGCCCGCGAATTTGCCGCGCGCGCCATGTCGATGCTGGTTCTGATCACCGGTTTTCTGGTGGCCATCATCGAAATTCTGATGCCCTGGGCGATGTATGTTTTTGCGCCGGGCTTTGCGGAAAACCCCGAAAAGTTCAATCTTGCGATCGAATTGTCGCGGATCACTTTCCCCTATCTTGCTTTCATTTCCGCCGTTGCGCTGATGTCGGGGGTTCTCAATACCCTTCATCGTTATGCCGCTGCGGCCGGCGCACCCATCATCCTTAATATCTGTCTGATTGCCGCCCTGCTTGGCCTGACACCGATGACCGAAACCCCTGCCCATGCGCTGGCATGGGGGGTTGCCGCAGCCGGGGTTGCGCAATTTGTCTGTCTGGTCATTGCCTGCAAACGCGCCGGTTTTGCCATCAAATGGCAACTTCCAAAGGTTGATGACCGGGTCAAACTTCTTGGCAAACGCATGATCCCGGGCATGATCGGGGCCGGTGTTTATCAGCTTAACCTGCTGATCGATACCATGCTGGCATCACTGGTATCCGATGGTGCGGTATCCTGGCTTTATTATGCCGACCGGGTGCAACAGCTGCCGCTTGGGGTGATCGGCATTGCGATTGGCACGGCTCTTTTGCCAACACTTTCACGCCAGTTGCAGGGCGATGACCCGAAAACCGCGATGTATAGCCAGAATCGCGGCATTGAAATCGCCCTTTTGCTGACCCTTCCGGCGGCGGTTGCACTGGGTGTCATGGGGCTTCCGGTGATCAATGTCCTGTTTGAACGCGGGGCGTTCGGGGCCGAAGAAACCCGCATGACCGGTCTTGCCCTGATCGTCTTTGCCTTTGGCCTTCCGGCATCGGTTCTGGTCAAGGTGCTGGCACCGGGCTTCTTTGCACGTGAAGATACCAAAACCCCGATCCGGATCGGCATTTCGTGCATGATCCTTAATATCGCGCTGATTGTTGCGTTGATGCCGCTGTTCGGGCATCTCGGCATTGCGGCTGCGACATCGGTTTCCGTCTGGGTCAATGCCGGATCGCTTTGCTTCCTGCTCCATCGCAGGGGCGATCTTGTATTTGATGACCGGCTTGTCAAACGGTTACCGCGCATTCTGTTGGCGTCTGTTCTGATGGGGGCGGCTCTTTGGATGGCGACCGACATTTTCTGGCAAAATGACGCCCTTTCAGTCACGCGAATAACCATCATGACTTTCTGTGTCATCGGGGGATTGGCTGTCTATGGCATCGCTGCCCAACTGCTTGGGGCGACCAGCCTTTCCGAACTCAAGGCCACTTTCAAACGCGGAAAAGCCGCCTAGCAGCAATAAATCCGGTCATATGCCGACAAGCTGCTTGACCTGACCTGTCAGGGCGGCTTAACTCCGCGCTGCTTGCTTGCATGCTCGTCCGCCGGCGGGTGTCCAAAACCTGGCGGAGTATGCAGGCTTTATTGATCATCATTTGAAATGGACGACACCAATGGAACGTGTGTTTTCGGGCGCCCAGCCCACCGGTAACCTTCATCTTGGCAACTATCTCGGCGCGATCCGCAACTGGGTCGAATTGCAGAAGCAATATGAATGCATCTTCTGTGTTGTTGATATGCATGCCATCACGGTCTGGCAGGACCCGCACGAACTGCGTTCCAACATTCGCGAACTTGCTGCCAGCATGATTGCATCGGGCATCGATCCGGAAAAACATGTTCTGTTCAATCAGAGCCAGGTTTCCGCCCATGCCGAACTGGCCTGGATTTTTAACTGTGTTGCGCGCATCGGCTGGATGAACCGCATGACCCAGTTCAAGGAAAAGGCCGGCAAGCATCGCGAAAACGCGTCCCTTGGCCTTTATGCCTATCCAAGCCTGATGGCGGCAGACATTCTGACCTATAAGGCGACCCATGTTCCGGTCGGCGAAGATCAGAAACAGCATCTTGAGCTGGCCCGTGATATTGCGTTGAAATTCAACAATGATTACGGCGTCGAAGACTTCTTCCCGCAGCCCGAGCCGCTTATTCTTGGCCCGGCTACGCGTGTGATGTCGTTGCGTGACGGTGCGAAAAAGATGTCCAAGTCCGATGCATCGGATATGGCGCGCATCAATATGACCGACGATGCCGATACGCTGTCGAAAAAAATCCGCAAGGCCAAAACCGATCCGGAACCGCTGCCAAGCGAAGCCGCCGGTCTTGAAGGCCGCCCGGAAGCCAAGAACCTGATCACCATCTATGCTGCGCTGACCGACAGCACGGTCGATGCGGTTCTTGCTGAGCATGGCGGCACCCAATTCTCGGGCTTCAAACAGGCGCTGACCGACGTGGTTGTTGATAAACTGGCACCGATCACCGAAGAAATGGCAAAGCTCAATGCCGATCACGCCTATATTGACAGCGTTCTGGCCAAAGGAGCCGAGCGGGCAAATGCCATTGCCCAGCCGATCCTGCGCGAGGTCAAGGAAATCGTCGGTTTCCTTAACAGCTAATCAGACCCGAAGTTAAAAAACAAAAAGCCCGCCAGTGATAAACAGGCGGGCTTTTTGATGAGTATCATGCTGTGATCAGATGGCATTACCCGATGGCCGGGCCTGGTTTTGCTGTTGCATCGCCTGATACTTTTTCAAACCATCCATCATTGTCTGACTAAACCACGCCCCGACAGGTTCATCCCCGCCAAGATGATTTGACGCACGCTGCATCAAGGGATGGGATTCAGCGTCAGAATTCGGTGCGATATCTCCTGCCGTGTTAGCGCTAACATCGCTGGAATTTCTGGCATTCTGACTGACAGATCGGTCCTGATCCGCAACGGCATTGGTACTGGCCACTGCATCAGCGGCCATGGTCTGGGCTTTGTCACGACCAAGGGCTGCGTTAAACCGCGCGGCCATTTCAGCGGCCGAAAGCGGTGTATTGCCATCATGGAATGCATTTTCCGATTTTGATGCCGACCCGTTTTCTTTGGCTGTGTTCAGTTTTGCCGTGCGCGCTTCATGGGCCGCCATTTCAGGTGAAATGGCAAAGCTTGATCCCTGACGGCTGACACGTCCGCTGCTTTGCGCCCGGGCCCAAACCGTGTTCCCGCCGTCGCTGGTCAATATCGGCCGGCGCATGGTTTCATGTGATGCGGAGTTGGCTGCTACGGTCTGGGCAAGACCTGATGATGCCGGATTGCCGGTTTGGGCCGATGCCATGGCAACGGTCAGTTCCGCCGGATCGGTTGCAGGTGCTGCTGGCGTTACTGTATCGTTTGTCCTGGTTGGGCCAGTCATGTTGGCAGTCATCTGGGCTTGCAACTGAGGGTTCATCGACTGCGCCGGCCTGTTGCTTTGCGCCCACGGAACGTTCAGATCACTTGCCTTGATACCGTCGCGAACCGGGTTCACGGCTGCGTTGGACGCCAGAACAGTTTGATCCACTGGTGCAACAGGCGCGTTTTGCACGATGGTTTCCTGCTCGGCCTGTGGTGCTGCCTGTCGTGAGGGCTGCATGGACTGCGAACCGGTCATCCATGGCAGAACAAGATCACCCTGATAGCTGCCGTCCGCCGCAGCAAGGCTCATTTCGGAATCGGAACTATTTTCGGATGCATCGGCGATCGCAGTCCCGTTCTCGTCACCACCGCCAAAGCTGTCTTCGACAAAGGCCATGACATGGGCGCCGGTATCTTCACCGGTCACGGCGTCGACAACCGCATCGATTGCGGCCCCGGCCAGACCGAATACCCCGCCAAACAATCCGCCACCAACAACCCGGGCCCCGTTACCGAGCTCGTCCCCGGTAAGTGACCGATAGATCATGCCAACGCCGGGTATGTGCTGCAAAGGATTGATAACATCAAGCACATCGGAGAACTCGAAGCCGTCCTGGCCGAACATATATTCGGAAAAACTGCGGCCTTCCGATGTTTCGGAAAGCTGGTCAGCCGCGTTCGACTGGGCAAACTTGCTTCCTGCCCCGTCTCCTGCGACGCCCGGCACGTTACCGGGCGAAATTTGCCGCCAATTTGCTCCAATCGACATATCTGTCCTCCTCTTGCCTGATAATTTGCAAAAGGAGTGCCAGTTTGGCGGTCATGTAAGACGTTGAAAAATAATCATATTATTCGGGAACGGTTTTGGACAAAGCTGCCTGTCGGAATCTTCTGCCGGGTTACGGGATCCCATCCTGGCACAATCAGAACAGATGCCCTGCCCGATCTTTCTTGGTTTGCAGATAAAATTCGTTGTGACCGTTCGAAGGGAATTTGTGGGGAACGCGTTCGGACACCTGAATGCCCCAGCTTTCCAGTCCGGTCAGCTTTTCAGGGTTGTTGGTCAAAAGACGCACTGTCTCAAAACCCATCTGTCTGAGCATCTCGGCGGCTGGCCGGTAAACGCGTTCATCGGCGTCAAATCCAAGTTCTTCGTTGGCGTCAAGCGTATCAAAGCCGCGATCCTGAAGTGCATAGGCACGCAATTTGTTGACCAGGCCGATCCCACGCCCTTCCTGGCGCAAATACAGAACGATGCCACCCTGTCCGCTGCGCGAAATTTCGGAAATTGCGCCGCGCAGTTGCGGGCCGCAATCACAACGCAACGATCCGATCAGATCACCGGTAAAGCATTCCGAATGCAAGCGGATCAGCACCGGTTTGTCCTTTGCCGGTTCGTCAATGACGATGGCCAGATGTTCCTGTCCACCGTCTTCGGGACGGAAGGCAATGACAGTCGCATTTTCGGCATCTTCAAGCGGAACACGTGCTTCACTCACCTGGCGCAGACTTGCGGCAGACGCATTTTCATACCCATTGATGCTGTCTGATTGCAGCACCAAAAGATTTTGCGCCCGTGCCAGATTTTCCAGTTGATCGGCGCCAACCCGGACCGTCACAACGGCCGGCAACAGTCTTGCCAGTTTTGCCAATCGAATGGCCGCACTTTCGGCCATTGAAACCGGGCGCCAGTCACCTGTTGGCAATTTTTCAAGATCAAGCAACGGGTTGGCGATCTCGCCCAGCCGATCTGCATTGATCGCGGATCGCTCCGCGCTGACAAAGGCGATAAACGGATCATCCTTGCACGCCTGTCCCAGTGATTTGGCGCGAACACGCGGAATAACGATTGCCGGGGCTGCGTTGCCATTTGCGATATCACACAAACGATCAAAACCAAGTTGCGACAACGGTTCTGCGGCAATGACAGCCACATTGTGGGCTTCGCCGTCCTGATGGCCTTGCACCAGAACGATTTCGCCACGGCGCAAATCGGCCACAGCGCGTGATACAGTCACAAGATCAGTGGCCGGGATCAGATTGCTGTCATTTTGGGCCGGGGCAACAGAACTTTGGGTCATCGTTATCTTGTCTTTATGATCACAACATCGCGATCTGGTGGGTATGGGGCTGGATAAGGACCCGAATTAATTAATATAACCGCATTGGTCAGTCAGGTTTCATTCCAAGCGCTGCGCAAAATCGCAGGAAGATAGACATCTTTCAAGATTTTACAGCAATGCACACCGGATAAACCCGACCGGGTGACTGTATTAAGTAATACGCATCCTGCACAGGATTAATGCGAAAACAGTTTGTTCTTGAAAATGCACTTTAAGGCGCTGATCCTAGATTGAGTACTTTATATATGGCGGGCCGGACCGGAAGTTCCAGAAAACAAGGTAACACCCGGTATTTGATACGGCCCAATATATAGACCGGATCGCGCAAGCAGCAAGGGATGGTGAATGTCGACAGGTAAACAGGTTCTTGTGGTCGAAGATGATGCAGCTTTGAGCCAGTCGCTGACTGAACAGCTTCGCCTGCATGAAGAGTTTGAATGCGTGGTCGCGAAAAGCGGTGCAGATGCACTTGATGCTGCCAAGGAATCCTATTTTGATGTGATCCTGCTTGATGTCGGGCTTCCCGATATGGATGGGCGTGACGTGTGCAAACTTATGCGTCGGGCGGGCGTCAAGTCACCGATCATCATGCTCACTGGTGCCAATAGTGATTCAGATACCATCCTTGGCCTTGAATCCGGTGCCAATGACTATGTTACCAAGCCCTTCCGGCTCAATGTCCTGCTGGCACGCATTCGCGCCCATATCCGCCAGCATGAACAAAGCGAGGATGCCGTTTTTGTAATCGGGCCATACAGCTTTCAGCCAAGTGCCAAGATATTGATTGAAACCGCAACCGAGAAAAAAGTTCGACTGACAGAAAAGGAAACTTCGATTCTGAAGTTCCTGTTCCGTGCCGGCGACAAGCCGGTTACCCGGGAAACCCTGCTTGATGAGGTATGGGGCTATAATGCCGGGGTGACGACCCATACGCTTGAAACCCATGTTTACCGGTTGCGTCAGAAAATCGAAAAAGACCCGTCAAATGCCGCGATCCTGATCACCGAGCCCGGCGGATACAAACTGATCCCTTAGTCAGGTTTTCGACATGAATAAAAAAAATCCCGCTTCTGGCGGGATTTTTTTTCACAAAGAACGGATGAAACCGTCATTGTCTTTCGGCTGGTTATCCACAAAAATGCGCCTTACTCGAAAATCCGTCCAAAACACATGATTTCGGCAAAAAAATCGGTGAAATGACAAAACTTACCCCTTAAATCGGCATTTTCGGGTAAAAAATCACCGTATTTTTGAGAATCAATAGCCTCGCGACCCGAAAATGGCTGTCCCAACCCGCACGTGAGTAGCCCCAATGGCGATTGCAGCCTCGTAATCACCGCTCATTCCCATGCTTTTGATTTTCAGTCCATGCTTCTGGGCAATCTTGCCAAGCAGGGCAAAATGCGGGGCCGGTTCCTCATCAACAGGAGGGATGCACATCAGCCCCTTGATCGGCAGCTCAAGCTCCTCGCGACACATCCTGATGAATGCATCAGCATCCTTTGGCGCGATCCCGGCTTTTTGCTCTTCCTCGCCCGTATTGATCTGAATGAACAAATCCGGGCAGTCACCGGTTTTATCACGGTGCTTTGCCAATGCATTTGCAAGTTTCGGACGGTCAACGGTTTCAATCACATCAAACAGTGCGACCGCATCTTTCAGCTTATTGGTTTGAAGCGGCCCGATAAGATGAAGTTCGATATCGGGAAACTCTTCACGCAACCCCGGCCATTTCCCTGCCGCTTCCTGGACCCGGTTTTCACCAAAAACCCGCCTTCCTTCAAGCAGGGCCTTGCGCACATGATCGGCTTCGTGATTTTTGCTGACACAAACAAGGGTGACTTCAGCCGGATCACGCTTTGCGGCAATACAGGCCGCATTGATATTTCTCTGAATTTCGGAAAGGTTTTCAGCAACATCGCTCTTGTCGGATGACAGATCAGACTGGCTCATGGATGATAGGCCCTTAATCGGTGGCAGACGAAGATCAGGATCATAACAATGGATGACACCCTGTTAAAGCAGGCTCACCAACTCAATTTGCGCAATAGCCGCCCGGGGTCTGTTTTTCCGCCGGTCATACTTTTGACCGACGATCACCGTTTGCCCGATCCGCGGTCAGCGATCAAGCAATTGCCTCCTAACAGCATGGTGATTTTTCGTCATTACAACCATCCTGACCGACCAAAACTTGCGGCATCACTCCGGCAGCTTTGCCGCCTGCGCCAAATCCGGTTTCTGGTTGCAAATGACCTTGGGCTTGCGCTTGAAATTTCTGCTGACGGAATTCATCTTCCGGAATATCGCATTCTCCAAACGCCTGGAATTTATCATCAAATTCCGACAGGGATGATTACGACATCCGCCTGCCACGGGATCAAAACCCTGCGCCACATGGCGCTCCTTCCATCACGTAATCGACCAAGCGGAGCGTTGATTTCACCGGTATTTTCCACCCAAAGTCACCCCGGTAGGTCGGGCCTTTCACTTCAGAGAGTCCAACAGATGGCAATGCTTTGTCACACGCTTGGCATCACCCCGGTCGGACTGGGTGGAATTAACCGGAAAACATGCAGAAACCTGCGGTCTTCCGCCCTTGCTTCTTTGGCCGGGATAGGGTTTTCTTCTGAGTGAACCGCACCTTTCGGTGATTGGAGAATAAGCCCCGCAATGCCCCGCCACCTGCATCCATCGCGCAAGACTTTTGCGCGTTTCGCCTCCAGACAACCCTTTCAGTTCGGCCTGCCCAATGTCAGCCCGGAACTTGCTCAGGCATCTGACAACAGTCCTGTTTATTTCACGCGTACGAACTCGCTTTTGCGTCAACAGGTTCTTGGCAACGCCAAGGGAGTTACCATCAAATCCGATGCCTTCCGGTTTCAGGTGCTGCCGCGTGATCGCTGGGGAAAAGCCGACTTTTCCAAAAGTTCTGTTCTGTTTTTGATCCCCGACGATGCGCTTGGCGATTGTGTTGGTATGACTCTGTTTCTCAGGGCATTTCTTCAACGCTATCCACATGCGAAAACAGCGGTTCTCAACAGTGCCGCGGCTTCTGATATCTTTGGCCTGATCCCCGATCTTGCGATTTTTCAGTTGTTCATTTCTGCGCGGAACCTCGCACAGTTTGAATATGTGATTGATCTGAGCGAGATGGAAGGATGGAAAAATATCGCCACCATGCCGGTCAACCCGGAAGAAGCCCTTTGCGAAACCTTTGAACTGGCGCCGGTTCCGCTTGAAAAACGCGATGTCAGTTTCAAACCCGGGATCAATATCGGCATTGTCCCGATGGCCTCTTCCCCACTTAGGACATTACCACCGGAGCTTGTCGGGAAAATCAGCACGCTTTTTGCCCGACATGATGCCAATGTCACGATTGTTCTGAATGCCTACCAAGGGGTGATGAAGGCCTATAAAGCGGCACTTGGCGATCTGGCCGAACCCAACATACGGATCGTCGATGGATTTAAGACGATCGGCGATCTTGTGCAGTTTGTTTCGAGGCAGGATTACATGGTGGTTGCCGATAGCGGCCCGGCGCATATTACCAAGCTTTTTCAGACACCGGGGCTTGGGATCTACAGTTCGGCTTCTGCCAAAACACTTCAGGGACGCCATCAGAATTTGCGCAGCTGGCAAAGCGGCTTTGTCGGCCCCTATTGTCAGGCGCCATGCGGACTTGCGAAGTTGCGTGCGACGCCCGATGGCAAAATCGGCTGTATGGGAAGCCTGAATGTTGCAGCCAGTGCGTTAAGCGAACTACCGCAAAAAAGCGATCCGGCCCTCGCCCGTACTTTGGTAACCGAAAACCCCGTCCCCTGCGTTGCCGAACTTGGCCAAAAAAGCGATGCGATTTTATCGCT
This sequence comes from Thalassospira sp. MIT121401, assembly GCF_047125595.1. Classification (NCBI taxonomy): domain Bacteria; kingdom Pseudomonadati; phylum Pseudomonadota; class Alphaproteobacteria; order Rhodospirillales; family Thalassospiraceae; genus Thalassospira; species Thalassospira sp. MIT121401. Next base: position 415,733 of record NZ_CP138926.1, on the reverse strand, counting down.
GCTCAAGACAGAGCTATCGCTGGACAGCTGATGCTTCACAGCATCGGAAAATCGCAACAAACCCGATAGAACAAAAAAGAAAGGGTGGCATAAGCCACCCTTTCCACGTCTGTATCCAATTCCGAAGAATTAGAAGCTCAGAACCAGACCGGTAACAGCGCCGTAGCCGTCATTGTCTGCGATCGCAGCGTTGTCAGCTTCGTCGTCGAACCAGAAGATCGAGGATTTCCAGGTCACGCCTGCACCGAGGGTGTAAGCGAGGCCAAGATCAACCGTGCTGATTTCGCCGGTGCTCGTTGCCGAGGTCGAACCAACTTTACGGTTGCCATACTCAGCATAACCATAGGTCAGGGAAACTTTGGCAGCGTCCATCGCATAGGAAACGCCGATGTCATAAGCGTCGGTGTCACCAGCGGTTTTGGAGTTTTCGCCCTGTGCGTAATCGTCTTCGATGTGGCCCCAAGACGAACCAACTACGAAGTTGCCAAAGCCAACGTTTGCACCAACGCCGTACCAGTTGCCTTCACCCTGGTTTTCACCGACAGCAGAAACGCCGAAGGAAATACCGTCGAAGTCACCCTGGTAGCTAACACCTGCGGAAACGATGTTGTCGCCTTCGGTTGCTTTGTCGTTGTTGTTCGAGCCGCTGTCGTCAGCATAGGAAACGCCAGCCTGGAAACCACCCATGTTCGGGGTGAAGTAGGTAGCGCGTTTCTGGTCGCCGCTCGACGGAACGGTATCGATCAGGTATGCGTCAACCCAGTTGGTCAGGTCGCCATCGTTAACGCCAACCGGACCGACCGACGGTGCGGTGATGCCAAGCGAGTCAGCAGCCGAGTCGTCTTTACCCAGTTTGAACTGACCGAAGCCACCGTTTACGAACAGATACTGTTCGTCGATCTGGTCATCAGAAGTTTCACCTTCGAGTTCGATCACTGCACCAACTTCGATGCCGTTATCAAGGGTGGTTTTACCTTTGAAGTGAACTTCGGTGTCGGACTGGAATGCGTTTTTGGATTCGCCGACGTCCTGATCAGCGACACCAGCCCACTGCTCCATGTAACCACCAACTTCAAGCTGGATTTTTTCAGAAGCATGTGCGGAACCTGCAACAGCTACAGCGACGAGCGCGCTGGAAGCAAAAAGAATCTTTTTCATCTTTACCCTCAAAGAATGACGTTTCGGGAATGAAGGGGTTGAACCGAGCGGCCCTTCAATCTGTCGAGGGACATAAAAACCTGTTAATGACTTATGGTCAACTATCATAAGCGACCAATGGTCGTTTAAATATCGAAATGTGGCATTTTAAGCACACTTTCTAGTTAGAACACTGATTTTCGGATTATATATATAGGTTTACAATGGCCATAGGTCACAATATGGAGATAATGAAGTGTGTATTTATTCATATAATTTTATAAATATCCTTAGGTCATTTATTTCTCCTAGCATACTGCAAAGCGACCAGTTGGCCGATAGTCCGTAATGATGACCGCGCTGCCAAAGTCCCACCATCCAGCAACACCAAGACAGTATCGGTTCAAACACAGATATTGCTCTGAAGAGCCAAGTTATAGCTTCAAGAAAAGCCCAACTTCAGAAGTCCGACAGGTTTTCAGTCGGAGAGGATAGATTAAGGAGCTTTCGACTTCAAATATCCAAAATTCAGTTAAAAAAAGAAGGAGGCGGAAAATCCGCCTCCTTCAATTCTTCAGCTAATCCAGTAAGGATTAGAAGGAGAGAGCAAGACCGGTAACAACACCGTAACCTTCGTTGTCGTCTGCGGTACCAGCATCCTGGCCTTCAGAGTCGAACCAGAAGACAGAAGACTTCCAGGTGACGCCGGCGCCGAGGGTGTAAGCAAGACCGAGGTCAATTGCGCTCACTTCATCCGAACCAGTTGAGGTGTTGGACGAGTCATCTTCAGCATATGCATAGGTCAGGGAGACAGAAGCAGCATCCATTGCGTAAGAAACGCCAATGTCATAATGCTTGTCATCGTCAGCGGTGGTACGGTTACCGCCGGTACCGGTACCGATGTTCGCGGTTACGTTCTGGCCGTAACCGAACTCTGCGTCACGACGCATAGCCGAACCACCGATGGTGAATGCACCAAAGCCAACCTTCGTACCAACGCTGTACCATTCGCCTTCGCCCATGTGCTCACCGGTAACAGCAACAGCAACCGAAACACCGTCGAAATCACCAGAGTACTCAACGCCACCGGACACGCGGTTATCACCGGAGGTTACTTTATCATTGTTTTCCGAGCTGTCATCGTCAGCATAGGAAATACCAGCTTTGAAACCACCGAGCGACGGGGTGTAGTAGGTCAGACGCTTGGAGTCGCCACCAGCCGGAACGGTGTCCGGAGTGACAGCAAGGGTAACCCAGTTCGGCATGTCACCGTCGTTTGCACCAACCGGGCCAACTGCCGGAGCGGAGATGCCCATGTCAGCTGCAGCGCCGTCTTCGGCACCGAGTTTAACCTGACCGAAGCCACCGTTAACGTACAGGTACTGTTCGTCAACCATGGTACCGGAGTTGCCGCCTTCACCTTCAAATTCAATAGCAGCACCAACTTCGATGCCGTTATCAAGGGTGGTTGCACCTTTGAAGTGAACTTCGGTGTCGGACTGGAAAGCGTTTACGTTATCAACAGCGTTGTTGTCCTGATCGGCAACACCAATCCACTGTTCCATGTAACCAGAAACCGACAGGCTGATCTTTTCAGAAGCCTGTGCCTGGCCTGCGAAAGCAACAGCGACGAGTGCGCTGGAAGCTACCAGAATCTTTTTCATCTTTTCCCTCAACGTCTTTGCAAATGCGCTTGAGCGCATAACAAAATTAGGTGAGCAGCTTTTTTGTTTTTACCGCTCGGTTCGACGCTATGGAGCCAGTATTTTTTGCTGCCGTCAACGATACCGTGATCAAAATGCGACATTTTTCACATCATGTTGCACAAAAACCACACATGTTTTTATTTGCCCGGCGCGCCATCCGCCTTATAGTGCGGGCAACTGCTGAACGACACTCGACATTAAGGGCCACACCGTGAACAGTTCTTTCGCCAAAATTCTAACTATCGCTACACTTTCCGTTTTTTTGGCAAGTTGTGCAGGAACTGAAGCCGACTACGATAGTTTTCCCGGCTCAGCGCCCGGAGACCGAAAAATAAATGGTAGAAGTGCGACACGTGCCGACCTTAAGAAGGAAGGTACGTTATTTGGTGAAGATGGCTTGAACATTTTCGGCGGAGAAGACTCAAAACAGGGTCAAGGATCCGGCATCGGCGTCAACAGCTTCTTGTGGCGTGCCACACTTGATACCCTGTCATTCATGCCCCTTAATTCTGCAGACCCGTTTGGCGGTGTGATCATTACCGATTGGTATTCGCCGGCAGAGACCCCCAATGAACGCTTCAAGCTGACCGCATATATTCTTGGTACAGCATTGCGATCCGATGCCATCAAGGTTTCGGTCTTCCGTCAGGTCAATGTCGGTCCGAATCAGTGGCAGGATGCGGTGGTCGAAGCAGGAACGGTTACCTCTCTTGAAGATGCGATCCTGACCCGTGCCCGCCAGCTGCGCATCGACAGTGCAAACGCCCAATAGGGTTAATGGCACAGGACACCTTATATATATCGCCCGAATTCAACCCCCATTCGCTTGAATGCGATTGGGGGTTCGTCATGCGCAGCCAGTACCCTGCGCTGTACGCTGCCCTGTCAAAAGACCTTTCAGCGTTGCGTCGTGCATTGTTTGATCATGTCATCGCACAAGCAACGGTCACCCAAAACCATAGTGACCAGGAAAAGAAGCCCGCTTTGCGAAATGATGCCAAGGTCACGACGGAGTCGGTGAGCCCCGATGCGCGACAGCTATATAGCGAAGTTGGTCTCGATACCCTGTCACTGGCTTTGCTGGCGGATGTTGCCATCCACCGTCCATTGCAAATAAATCACAACAGTCTGGTTGGTCATTGGCGCTGGCTGCGTCAGGTTTGGCGAACATGTGCGACTTTTTCCGAAACAATGCCCCACGACGGCATCAAAGAATCCCCAACCCCGGAAATCATCACGGCCATTGATGAAGGCCGAAACAATCTGGCAATTGCCCTGTTGCGTCAAAGCTTCCGCGACCTCGAGTCGGAGGATAATTCCACGTCGGCACGATCAAACCGGACGCACCATTCTTTTCTTGCCAATCTAACTCTGTTTTGCCCTTTTATCGGAACCGAACTATTGTGGCGGCAAGGCCTGATCGCTGGCCCGAAAGACAGAAGGCTTGATTGAATGAAAATGCGCGCGATTCTTCCGGTTTTGGCACTTGTTGCCCTGACAACCCTGAGTGCCTGCGGCTTCCGGCCGCTTTACGCAACAGGGGGCGACAATTACAACACCGCTGCAAACATGGCACTTGTCAAAGTTGCCCTGATTAATGACCGTGTCGGTCAGGTCACGCGCAATGCCTTGGTCGAGACCCTGACCCCGCGGGGGCAAAGCAAGACCCCCTTGTATGACCTTAAAGTCACACTAAGCGAATCGACCAGTGAACAGGGCTTTACCAAAGACAACGAAGCGACAATCGCCGATTACCTGATCACGGCGACCTATGAACTGACGCGCCGGCAGGATTCAAAGGTCCTGCGCAAGGGCAATGTCAGAACCCGTACCAGTTACAATATTGTCGATTCCGATTTCGCAACCATCGAAGCCGAAAGCGCCGCCCAGGCCGATGCCGCACGGACTTTGGCCAATCAGCTTGCCAACCAGGTCGCAATTGGCCTGAGATCGCAATAAATCCCGTTCTGTCATTTCTGCACCCGATACCAGGATAACCAAGACGCTTCATGAAGCTCAAGGCAGCCCAAGTCGAAACCTTTTTGCGCAGTCCCGATGCCAAGGCACAGCTGATCCTGATCTATGGTGAGGATGAAGGCCTTGTGCGCGAACGGGCCGTGCGCCTGGCCAAAACCGTTGTCGAGGATCTCAAGGATCCGTTTCGGGTGATCGAACTTGGTATCCCTCAGCTTAAGGAAGATGCCGGACGCCTTCGTGATGAGGCCGCCGCGATCAGCTTTGGCGGTGGACGGCGGGTGATCCGCATCCGCGATATTGGCGAAGCACAAGCCCCGATTATCGCAGACTTTCTGGCCGATCCGGCTGGTGATGCCCTGATTGTTATTGAAGCCGGTAGCCTTGCTTCGAAATCCAAACTGCGTCAGGCGGTCGAAAAGGCAGGCAATGGCATGGCCCTGCCCTGTTATGCCGATAGTGGTCGCGACATCGAAACCCTGATCCAGTCGATCATGGAAGAACACAAATTGCGGATCGATCGTGATGCCACCCGCTATCTGGTGGCAAATCTCGGATCCGACCGCATGATTTCACGAAGCGAGCTTGAAAAACTTGCACTTTATGCGCTCAAAGACGGCCAGGTCACATTGGCCGATGCGATGGCCTGTGTCGGCGACAGTTCCGCCCGCCATTATGACGATGTCATTCAGGCTGTTTCACAGGGCAATGTCGTCAATCTTGATGCAGCACTGACCCGACTGGTGGAAGAAGGTCTCAACCCGGTCGGCGCGTTGCGCATGATGATCAGCTATTTCCAGAAATTGCATCTGGTAAAGGGACTGGTTGCCCAAGGTACCAACGCCGATCAGGCAATGAAGTCCCTGCGCCCGCCCCTGTTTTTCAAGGCAGCAGACCAGTTTCGTGCCAATCTGAACAATTGGGCGGTAAATAACCTGCAACGTGCCCTGCAAATTCTGCTTGAGGCCGAAAAGGACTGCAAAAGTGGCCTGGCGATCCCGGAAACCATTGCCCATCGCGCCATGATCAAGGTTGCCGTCGCCCGCCAGAAGCAGGCGCGACGATAACTGCGTTCATCGAATATTTTATTAATACCAATTAAAAACGGGCCATCCGATCGGGGGCCCGTTTTTTTGTGGTGAGATGATCTTTGTCGCCGAGTAACCGACAACACCCGTCATGCCTTGTCGGTTATGATCAACTCATCAAGCTCGTTTTCATCGATCGCATCGGATTCGATTGGCGTGTCGCCTTCCGGTCCATCGACGACGGCATCAAGATCAATCCCGTCATCCTCGCCATCACTTTCCGGCAAAGTAGCATCGGCGATGCTTTCAAGTTCCGCGGTCAGTTTCTCTTCGGGATCTTCGTCGTCTGCGGCCGGGTCATCGTCTTCGATAAACATCGAATCGAATTCATTCTCGTCCGAGTCGGATATTGCCGAACTGTCTTCATCTCCGGTCAGATCATGGGCCTTGCCATGTGTAAGCCGTTGCAAAATGTCATCAAGCTGCTCAAGCGTTTCATAGCGAATAGAGATTTTTCCGGCTGCGCCATCAAAATCAATATTTACCGCCAACCCCAACATGTTGCTAAGGTCACGTTCAAGAGCCACAGTATCTGGGTCTTTGTGCGCAGAAGCCCCACCAGATGCCTTTTTGGGCCGGGAGGCCTTGCCGCCGTCGGTTTTCACAAGCTTTTCTGTCTGGCGAACATTCAATCCCTTTTTGACAATCTGGGCTGCAAGCTCGACAGCATTTTCCGCCCCCAACAATGCCCGGGCATGGCCGGAGCTCAGAACCTTGTCAGACAGCATTTGCTTGATCGGAGCTGGCAGTCCCAACAAGCGCAAGCTGTTGGCAATGTGACTACGGCTTTTGCCAAGCGCCTGACCCAGTGCTTCCTGGGTGTGCGAGAACTCGTTCATCAGGCGGTTATAGCCTTCGGCCTCTTCAAGCGGCGACAGATCCTGACGCTGAAGGTTCTCGATAAGGGCAATTTCAGCTGTTTCGCGATCATCGAAATCACGCACCAGCACAGGAACTTCATGCAATTGTGCCCGCTGCGCCGCGCGCCAGCGACGCTCACCCGCGATGATTTCATAGGTGGTTTCGCCCGTAGAAGACGCACGCACCAGAATCGGCTGAATGATCCCCTTTTCGCGGATCGAGGCAGCCAGATCATCAATGGCTTCGTCATCAAAATTGCTGCGCGGCTGGAATGGTGACGGCTTTAAATCCGTAATGGCAATCAGCTGTGTGGTGCCGCCCGGCCCCGGATGGCCACCAGCCGATGCTTCACCGCCTGCGGCAACTGCAACGCCGACATCTTCGTCATCTTCACCCAGAAGTGCAGACAGTCCTCTCCCCAAGCCGCGTTTTTTTGCTTCGCTCATGCTTTAACCCCTTCGCGTTTCAGGACTTCGCTTGCCAGATTGAGATAGGCCCGTGATCCCGGGCATTTCATGTCGTAAACCAGAACCGGCGTCCCGTGACTGGGGGCCTCGGAGACACGAACATTGCGCGGAATAACAGTGCGATACACCACGTCCCCGAAATAGTCGCGTACGTCATTGGCAACCTGTGCCGACAGGTTGTTGCGCTTGTCATACATGGTCAGAACAATGCCCTGGATTTCCAGATCCGGGTTAAATGCCTTTTTGACACGTTTGATGGTGCGCACCAGATGACTGACCCCTTCAAGGGCAAAGAATTCGCACTGCAACGGCACAAGAACCGCATCAGACGCCACCAGCGCATTCAAGGTCAAAAGGCCAAGCGACGGCGGGCAGTCGATCAGGACGTAATCGACATCCTGCGGCAACTTGCCCAGGGATTCTTTCAGCTGCATCTCGCGACGTTCAAAATCGACCAGTTCGATCTCGGCACCGGACAAGTCCATGCCGGACGGCACAATCGTCAAACGCGGGATCGCGGTTTCCTGACGCGCTTCTTCCAGCGAGTTGCCATTGATCAGCACATCATAGGAACTGATCTGACGATCCGAAGGACGCAACCCCAAACCGGTGCTGGCATTGCCCTGCGGATCAAGGTCAACAATCAGAACACGCTGATTAACCGCAGCAAGCGCCGTCGCCAGATTGATGGTGGTGGTTGTTTTACCAACGCCCCCCTTCTGGTTGGCAACCGCAATGATACGCGGACGATGCCCTGCCCCTTGTGACTGGGCGGAAAGCGGCAAGTCAATTACATCAGTCACCGGCCAACTCCTTTTAAGATCATCACGACTCCGTCCGGATCCACCAGACTGGCATGCGTGGTTACATCAAACGACCAACCAGCGTTTCGCGCATCCGCCAGCTCATCCTCAAAGGCACGTCCCTTCAGCAGCACATAATGGCCACCGGCTTTCAAATGTCTTTGTCCCAATTCCAGCAATTTTGGCAGCGGTGCAAAGGCTCGTGCCGTAATCACATCGGCCGCGCGCGGTGCTGCGGCTTCGATCCGTTCGCGGGCAATTTCCGTCTGTGCCAAAACATTACAAACCCGGGCTGCTTCCATCAGGAACACCGTTTTTTTGGTATTGGATTCCATCATGGTGACGTTGCCCGCCCCAAGAATGGCCAAAACGATGCCCGGGAATCCGGCGCCAGAGCCGAAATCAACGATTTTACCCTCTGCAGCAACATCCTGCAGATATGGCCAAAGCTGCGCAGAATCCTGCAAATGACGTCCCCAAACGTCTTCAGCCGTACTGGCGCCAACGATGTTAATACGTGGCTGCCATTTAACGACAAGGTCTGCGTATTGGTTCAAACGGTCCAATGTTTCACGTGAAACATTCAAATCGCGTTCGAACCACGTTTTTACGGGTGCGGAAATGGATTGCATAAATGATTTATACGTCCAGTTTGAAAAACACACCAGACTTGATTTTTGACGTTTTGCGTTTTTCATCGCGTTGCGGCGCAAAAAGCCGATAAAAGTCGGCTCGAATGTTTCACGTGAAACATCATTTATCAGAAATCGAGAGGACAGATGGTGAAAAGATAGACTTGATATCATGGCCATCGCCTGCCGCCTCACTCGACAATACGTCCCTGCCCAACCTTGGCTTAGTAGCTGCACCAAAGAATGTTTCACGTGAAACACTACTATACGCATCCCGCCTTCCAGGTTGTGCACCAACCCAAGCCGACAAAGCGCACCCAAACAATAACCCTAAATTCACCAGATCTGCCCTAATCACCGCAAGCGCCCTGCTCGTACTTCATCCAAAAACCACCCACAAAGTTATGCGGCCCCGTCGTGTATTAGTCCCATTTCGCGGTGCAGATACGTGCCAATCTGTTAGATCAATAGTGTCGGATTTTCGGCTAAATAACTGTCCGGCATCCCCGCCCGATCAGGAGGCGCTGCCAATTAAGATGTCCTAATGCGACTCCCAAGAAAGAACGTCACGCAGTTATTCAGAAAGAAGAACGCAAAAAGGCCCGGCTGATTGCTCAACCGGGCCCTTGCAGAATGAATTTGATCAGATGTTACTAGGCGCTTTTGGCCGCCTTGTCATCGCTGCCACGATGCTTGTGGCTTTTGATATGGCCAAGCAATGCTGTTACCGCTGCCGGGGTTACGCCCGGAATACGGGACGCAGCCCCAATCGTTTCAGGTTGAATTTCCTTGAGCTTCAACCGGATTTCAGCAGACAGACTTCCGACAGAATCAAAATCAAGGCCACGCGGCAAACGCAATTCTTCGTCTCGCCGGAACGCAGCGATGTCTGCGGCCTGCCGGTCAAGATATCCTTTATATTGTGCATCGATCGCCACCTGTTCCTTGATCGCCGGATCAAGATCGCCAAGCTGCGGCCACACGCGGGTCAAGGTATCAAAATCGATATCGGGATAGGCCAGCAGGTCATATGCAGATCGCCGCACGCCGTCCTGATTGATCCTGATATCAAACTTGGCCAGACCATTGGGCGTTTCCGTCAGGGTCGAAACTTCATCCTTTGCGGATTGCAGGGCAGCTTTCTTTGCCCCCCACACCTGTTCGCGGGTTGACGCAATACAGCCAATATCAAGACCGCGATCCGTCAGACGCTGATCGGCGTTATCGGCGCGCAGCATCAGTCGATATTCCGCACGCGATGTAAACATGCGATACGGTTCGCGGGTCCCCAGGGTCACCAGGTCATCGATCATCACACCAATATAGGCATCCGCCCGATCGAGCACGAATTCACGTTCGCCACCATCGGCAACCAATGCCGCATTGACCCCGGCAATCAAACCCTGCCCGGCTGCTTCTTCATAGCCGGTCGTGCCATTGATCTGTCCGGCAAAGAACAGACCGGCGACTTTTTTGGTTTCCAGCGTATGACGCAATTCGCGCGGATCAACGAAGTCATATTCGACAGCATAACCCGGGCGGAAAATCTCGACCTTTTCCAGACCCGGAATGGTGGCGAGCATGGCCAGCTGCACTTCTTCGGGAAGCGAGGTCGAAATGCCGTTCGGATAGACGGTCGGATCGTCGAGCCCTTCGGGTTCGAGGAAAATCTGATGCTGGTTCTTCTCGGCAAAGCGCACGACCTTGTCTTCGATCGACGGGCAATAACGCGGACCGCTGCTTTTGATCTGGCCGCTATACATCGGGGCGCGATGCAGATTGGCGCGAATGATTTCGTGGGTGGCCTCGGTCGTCCAGGTCATATGACACGGGATCTGGGGCACCGTAATTTCCTTGGTCAGGAAGGAAAACGGATCCGGCGGATTATCGCCAGGCTGTTCCTGCAAACTTGCCCAATCGATGGTGCGGCCATCAAGACGTGCCGGCGTACCGGTCTTTAATCGGCCCAGTTTGAAATCATATTTTTCCAACGTCTCGGAAAGACCCATTGCCGGGGCATCACCAATACGCCCGGCCGGCGTAGTCTTTTCGCCAATATGAATAAGACCGCGCAGGAAGGTACCCGTGGTCAGCACCACCGCACCGGCACGATATTCAATGCCCTCGCCCGTGATGACACCGGCCACGCGATTGTTTTCATCAATGATCAGGTCTTCAACCCCGCCTTCAAGGATCGTGAGGTTTTCCTGATTAGCGAGGATATCCTGAACCGCTTCGCGATAAAGCTTGCGATCGGCCTGTGCGCGCGGACCCCGTACCGCCGGTCCCTTTGAACGGTTGAGCATACGGAACTGAATGCCGGCACGGTCAATGGCGCGACCCATCACACCATCAAGCGCATCAACTTCGCGCACCATATGTCCCTTGCCCAAACCGCCAATGGCCGGGTTGCAGGACATTTCACCGATGCGATCAGCACGATGGGTCACCAGCGCCGTTGCTGCCCCCATGCGCGCAGCAGCAGCCGCAGCCTCGCAGCCGGCATGGCCACCACCAACAACAATCACATCAAAACGGTTGTGCGACACATTCTGTGACATCGAATTCCTCACTCAATCCCCACACCCATATGTGGCGGGTTTGAACCTTTGCGGTTCGAATAGGCTTATCAGGTCCGGTCAATGGACCAATGTTTCACGTGAAACAATCGCAGGGCTCGATCTATAGCGACTCTTCCCTGATCTTATTTTCCGATACAGAAGTCCCCGAAAATAATATCGAGCAAGTCTTCCACATCGACACGTCCGGTAATCTTGCCGATCTCGCGTACTGCCAGGCGAACATCCTCGGCAGCAAGTTCTGCGATTTCGGTCTGCAATCCGCGATCAAGATGATCGCTGGCACTTTCAAGTGCACGCCGGTGTCGCAGCCTTGTCAAAGGCACGGGCCCGGCAAAATCGAGCCCCTCTTTTACGCGAGTTTCCAGCAGTTGCAAGAGGCTTTCGACCCCCTGCCCGGTCATGGCCGATATGGCCAAAACGGGAAGCTCCAGGCGATCCCCTTCAACCGAAGCACCCTGCCAGACGGTCGGGATATCATCCGCATCGCTGCCATCGACCTTGTTGATCAGGATGATGGTCTTTGCATCAATCAGCCGGGCGGCTTCGGGATCGATATGGGGCCAGTCGGCACGATCGACAACAACAAGTCTGAGATCGGCATTCTCTGCCCGCTCGGTCGCACGACGCACCCCTTCGCTTTCGATCACATCACCGCTTTCGCGCAGGCCCGCAGTATCGACCATGGTCACCGGGAAACCACCAAGATCAAGATGAACCTCGATCATGTCGCGCGTGGTCCCGGCAATCTCGGAAACAATTGCCGCATCGCGCTGTGCCAGACGGTTAAGAAGGCTCGACTTGCCGGCATTGGGCGCACCAAGAATGACGATCTGGAACCCTTCGCGCAGGCGTTCGCCCCGGCGGTTATCAGCCAGATGGCGTTTGACCTCGTCATTCACAGCACGCAGATCGCCATGCACAACCGGCACAATCCCGTCTGGCAGATCTTCATCAGGGAAGTCAATATCGGCCTCGATATGGGCCAATGCCTTCATCAGGCGCGCACGCCAGCCTTCATAAAGCGTACCAAGCTCACCGGCCATCTGACGCACGGCCTGGCGACGCTGTGCCGCGGTTTCCGCATCAATCAGATCAGCGATCCCTTCGGCCGATGTCAGGTCCATCTTGCCGTTTTCAAAGGCCCGTCTCGTATATTCGCCCGGCTCGGCAATGCGCAGCCCGTTTTGACGCGACAGGCAATCAAGAACGCCTTCGATCACGGCACGTCCGCCATGAACATGCAGCTCAACCACATCTTCACCGGTAAAGCTTGCCGGGCCGGCAAAATAGATCGCCACCGCATCATCAAGACGCTCGCCCGATTGCGGATCACGGATCGGCGCGTAAACCGCATGGCGTGGCTTGGGCAGCGTATCGCGCCCCAAAAGCGCACAAAGCGTCTGCCCGGATAACGGCCCCGAAAGGCGGATCACGGCCACACCGGCACGCCCGGCCCCGGATGACAGGGCAAAGATGGTTTCTCGGCTTGCAATCATGATGGATCGTTCAATCTTGTGGTTTCGGTTCGTGCTGTCGATATCGTTCAGTCGCGCGCAAAGGTCAACCTAGCGCAGTCTTCACCAACAGGGTTTTAACAGTGCAAAGGAAAACGGCCCCGACAAAGGGACCGTTTGAATTCTTATTGATCCGGCGAAAGCTGCAATCTTTCGACCACCTGACCACCGACCAGGTGATCATCAAGAATGGCGTCAATATCTTCCATCGTCTCGTACCGATACCAGGTCCCTTCCGGATAAATCACCATCACCGGGCCCAACTCGCATCGGTCCAGACATCCGGCCGTGTTGATCCGGGTCATCGGAATGCCGAGTTCCTTGGCGCGGACTTTCATGTAATTGCGAAGCTTGGTCGCGCCCTTGGAATTGCAACAGCCCCGCTCATGGCCAGCCGGGCGTTCGTTCTGGCACACAAAAACATGCGCCTGATAGTAGTGGTCAGTCACTTGGTTCAGTCCTTGTCACCGCTTCCGCCGGTTGATCCGTTGAACTGTCCCCAGAACGCCTTCTGAAGCTGTTCCCAATTCTGGATACCCTGCGGGAGCCAGGTATTAAGCATGGTTTCCGGATCCATTGCCGCCAAATTGGCCTTCATGCGGTCTTCGACCTCTTTCATCATGGCCTTCTGCATCGGCTGAACATCAGGAAGCCCAAAGAAGGTGCGGGCCTCTTCGGGGGTGCAATCAATGTTCACGGTTACTTTCATCGCCCTGATCTCCTTTTATTTTCTGATTTTTGTCCGCATCATTATGGCGCGCCTGCCTGCCATCTCAATCACAATAACCATATTGGCAGCATATTGGATCATTTCCCGGCAATATCACGAATTTGAGACAAAGATTACTGCCAATTGCCTTTATGAATGATCCCATAGGCCTTAGAGTCCCTCTTAACAGCAATGTCCGTCGTGATCTGTTCGTCATTCGATCACCATCGGGCACGCCACAACGATAATGCCGCCCCGCTGATATAGAGCCAACCGGTGGCACAGGACACGACATGGAACTTACACGGAACAATCTTGGGTCGGAAACCAGCCCCTATCTTCTGCAACACCTTGACAATCCGGTGCATTGGCAACCCTGGAGCGCCGAAGTTCTGGCCGCAGCCAAGGCAGCCAACAAGCCGATCCTGCTGTCGATCGGCTATGCCGCCTGTCACTGGTGCCATGTCATGGCCCATGAAAGTTTCGAAGATGATGACATGGCTGCCCTGATGAATGACCTGTTCATCAATATCAAGCTCGACCGGGAAGAACGCCCGGACCTTGATGCGATTTATCAGAATGCGCTGGCCCTTCTGGGCCAACAGGGCGGCTGGCCATTGACCATGTTCCTGACACCCGATGGTGAACCGTTCTGGGGCGGGACCTATTTCCCGAAAGAAGCCCGCTATGGTCGGCCCGGGTTTGATGATGTGCTCAAAACCGTGTCAAAGATCTATACCGACAAGCCCGATGACGTCCGCCACAACGTCACCCAGATATCAAACGCCCTGATCAAAATGAACAGCGGTGCGACCGGGTCTGTTCCCGGTCTTGAAATGATTGATCGCTGCGGGCATGGCTGCTTGCAGATTATGGACGGGGAAAATGGCGGTACCGGCGGTGCACCAAAATTCCCGCAGCCAAGCCTGTTATCGCTGATCTGGCGCGCCGGGGTCCGAACCGGCGACGCCGATCTTGAACGGATCGTCAAACACAGCCTTGATCGCATGTGCCAGGGCGGCATTTATGATCATCTGGGCGGCGGGTTTGCCCGCTATGCGGTTGATGATCAATGGCTGGTGCCGCATTTCGAAAAGATGCTTTATGACAACGCCCAGCTGATTGATCTGTTGTGCGATGTCTGGCGCGTCGATGGCAATCCACTTTATGCCCGCCGGATCGAGGAAACCATTACCTGGATCTTGCGCGAAATGCGCATTCCCGGCGGGGCCTTTACTGCAAGTCTTGATGCCGACAGCGAAGGGGTCGAAGGCAAGTTCTATGTCTGGTCAGAGGCAGAGATCGATGACCTTCTTGGCGATGATGCCGCGCTTTTCAAAAAATTCTATGATGTTTCTGCCCGTGGCAACTGGGAACATCACAATATCCTGAACCGCACCAAATCGGGGCTTGCGCTTGCCGATGACGCAACCGAGACAAAGCTTGCGCAATTGCGTGAAAAGCTTCTTGCCGCACGGGCCTACCGCGTTCGTCCGGGCTGGGATGACAAGGCGCTGACCGACTGGAACGCCATGACGATCGCCGCCCTCGCCGAGGCGGCCATGACCTTCCACCGTGCCGACTGGCTCGATTACGCCAAGCTTGCCTTCAATTTCGTCACCAACAGCCTGATGAAGGATGGTCGCTTCCTGCACAGCTACCGCGAAGGCCGTGCCCAGCATGCCGGGATGCTCGAAGATTATGCCCATATGATCCGCGCAGCCCTGCGTCTGTTTGAATGCTTTGGCGAGGATGCCTATCTGCGCGATGCGATTGCCTGGTCGGAAACGGTCGAAGACCTGTTTGCCGACGCCAAGGGCGGCTATTTCCAGTCGGCCTCAGATGCCAGCGATCTGGTGGTCCGTCAAAAACCGTTCATGGATAATGCCGTGCCGTCGGGCAATGCGATCATGGCCCAAAACCTGGCGAAGCTATATGCGCTGACCGGCGACACCAAATACCGTGATCGTGCCGAAATCACCCTTTCGGCCTTTGGCGGGCGCATTGCCGAACAGTTCCCCAACATGCCCGGATTGCTTCTGGCCGCCGAAATGTTGCAAAACCCGGTTCAGATTGTGCTGATCGCCAAGGAACGCAGCCAAACATATCTTGATATGCGCCGGGCGATTTTTGGCCAATATCTGCCCAACCGGGCGATTACCATCCTTGGTAATGGTGATCCCCTGCCCGCCGGACATCCGGCCGAGGGAAAAACCGCGATCGGTGGCAGGGAAACCGCCTATGTCTGTCAGGGTCCGGTTTGTTCCGAACCTGTAACGAACGCAGAAGATCTTGCCAAACTGCTTGCCGGACTGCCTGCCAACCCGGCATAAGTCGCCATCATAATCACAGTCTGCACTTGGCGCCGCGCCAGTACGACCGATAAGTACGAGCAACAAGTGCCACCAGTATCTGAAAGTATGTTCCATGCCCCAGATTTCGATGAACAGCCCGGTTGGCGCGATCACGATTTTCGAATTTGATGGTCAGATCGTCGCCCTTGACTGGGGATTTGTCGACGAGATGGAAACCAGTCCGGTCCTCGAAGAAGCCAAAAAGCAGCTTAATGCCTATTTTTCCGGGCAGCTGGATGCCTTTGACCTGCCTTTGGCACCCGATGGTACCGACTTCCAGAAGGCCGTCTGGGACGCCATGTGCAAGATCCCCAAGGGCAAAACCGCAACCTACAAGGAGCTGGCGACCGCGGCCGGATCGCCCAAGGCCTTCCAGTCGGTCGGAACGGCATGCGGAATGAACCCGATCCCGATTATCATCCCCTGCCACCGTGTTCTTGCCAGCGGTGACAAGCCGGGTGGCTATTCCGGCCAGGGTGGATTGGAAACCAAGCGTGATTTGCTCAAGATCGAAGGGGTCGAACTTGTCATCGGCGATGATCAGGGAAGCTTTGACCTTTAGGCCGACCGATGGCTTTTGCCGGCGAATTTGACCCGGCAATTTCACCCAGCGAAATACATAACTCCCCTGCTGCAAATCCCGATTTTCTGACCTACACTCAACCCATTGATGAAACAGACGTTCAAAAGAACGACACAATGGGAGGTCATCCATGACCAAAGCATTCCGCTTTTACGAAACAGGCGGCAGCGATGTGCTACGCTTTGAAGATGTGGAAGTTGGCGCACCGGGTGCCGGTGAAGTCCGCCTGGCGCAAAAGGCTGTCGGCCTGAACTATATCGATATCTATTTCCGTTCCGGTGTTTACCCGGCCCCCGCCATGCCATCGGGGCTTGGGCTTGAAGGGGCCGGCGTGATCGAGGCGGTTGGCGAAGGTGTCACCGATCTTGCGGTCGGCGACCGGGTTGCCTATGCCGCCCAGCCGCTTGGTGCCTATGCCGAAGCCCGCGTGATGCCGGCCAAGGGACTGGTCAAAATCCCTGATGATGTCAGTTTTGAACTGGCTGCCGCTGCGATGCTTCAGGGCATGACCGCGCAATATCTTTTGCGCCGGACCTATAAGGTGCAAAAGGGCGATACCATCCTGATCCATGCGGCGGCCGGCGGTGTTGGCCAGATTGTTTGCCAGTGGGCAAAGCATCTTGGCGCAACCGTGATCGGGACGGTCGGATCAAAGGAAAAGGCCGAAATCGCCAAGGCCAAGGGGTGCGACTATCCGATCCTTTATCGTGACGAGGTGGTTTCCGAACGGGTCATGGAAATCACCAATGGCCAGGGCGTTGAAGTTGTTTATGATTCCGTCGGCAAAGACACGTTCGAAGATTCACTTAAATGCCTGAAACGTCTGGGCATGATGGTCAGTTTCGGCCAGTCATCGGGCAAGGTCCCGCCGGTTACCCTGGCACAGCTTGCGCCGGGCGCCTATTTCCTGACCCGCCCAAGCATCTTCACCTATAACGCCACCCGTGAAGAGCTTCTGGCATCGGCCGGTGAGCTGTTCGACGTCCTGAAATCGGGCGTGGTCAAGATCGACATCACCGCGACCTATCCGCTTGCCGATGCCGCCAAGGCCCATGATGATCTTGAAGGCCGCAAAACCAACGGATCGATTGTCTTTACGGTCTGATTGATCGGATAAATCCGATTGTGGTTTGATATCAAAAGATTTTCTGACAAAGGCAGGGTGCATTCCCTGCCTTTGTTCATTTCGGTCCGCCGATCAAACCGGGCGGGTTACTTGCCGACCAATTCCTGGCGATCCTGATGAAATGCACGCACATCACGCGCAATGGCATCAAAGCGCTCCGAAAGCCCGTAACTGACTTCGCGACACGGAGCGACCACCGCCTCTGCCCAGTCGACATAGGCCAGGATCTGCTCTTCGTCCCAGCCAATCGGGGTATCGGTCAGCATCGCCCCGACATTGGCGACCTTGTCAGCCAGACGCACCAGTTTGGCACCTTCTGTCAGGTTGGGCGCGTTTTCGACCTGTTTTGCCTTGCGCTCGTCACGCGGCAATGCCTTGTCATCGCTGACTTCCAGTACGATGTCAGCAATGGCGTCGTTAAAACAGGACGCAATTTCGTCGCGGGTTGCACCGCAATCCTCGATCACATCATGGAGCACTGCGGCACACAGAATGTCTTCGTCGGTATGCGGTTCACATTCGACAATCAGACGGGAAACCTCGATCGGGTGATTGATATAGGGTTCCTCGGCCGGGCCTTTGCGGCGCTGATCCCGATGGGCGCGGGCGGCAAAATCAACGGATTTGAGTAAAAGCTGCATCAAGCGCGATCTGGTAGTGAACGACGATCCCCAGATTCACACGGCTTTTGCATGGTTTCAAGCCTTCATCCCCTGTCGGGACCGAAAAACCGTCCCCACATAGAAATCAGCAATGAAATTGGCGCAGGAGGACACAGGATTTGTCACAGGACATGCAATTGAAACTGACCTTGCGAAATGAAAGCAGCCAAAATCCCCTTCATTTGACCAGTTTTGCCCCTCGCGATGGCTGGAAATCCGATCCGCCCCATCATCTTGATGCCAATCAGGCCAGAACCTGCGAGATTGAAACAACAAGCGAACTGGCGATTACCATGCGTTATGGCACGCATCATATCGGCATTCATTTGGGCAATGGCACTTTCAGCGTCGAACCGGGCGATGCGGTGATCGAAAGTCAGAAACTTGACGGTGCGCTTGCTGAAATTACGCTTGTTTTGCGCTGATGACCGCCCGGATCTCGTTGACGATGGTTCGGGCAAGGGCCGATAGCGGCCATTCGGCCCGCGATATGATATAAAGGGTGTCGAAAACTTTCGGGTCGTGATCATACACCGTGATTTTCGACTGATCGCGAAACGCCTCGCGGGCAAAGGCCGGCAGAATGGTAAATCCAAGCCCGCGGGCAACCGGCTCAAGAATAAGGGTAATCTGGTTGGAAAATCCATGGCACGGAATTGATTTTACACCGGAAAACTCGCGAAACACCTGACCAAGCAACCGGGTCGCCATCGACGGGCCATCGGGATGATCAATGAACCCGATTTCAACAAGAGCCTGGTATTCCGTGATCTTCACCCCGGCAGGTAAAATCAGTTCAAGCGGCTCAATCCCGATTTTCTCGGCGCGAAGCCTGGGATCATCGGGACGCTGGGTGACAACGCCAAGCTCCACCTTGTTATCAAGAACCGCATCAACGATATCATCTGTCGGGGCAAAGCGATGATGTATGGCGATGTCACGATGTTGGTCCTGCAGATCAAGAAGGGCTGCATAAATGCCAAGTCCCGAACTGCCCGGTGTGGCGATTTTGACTGCCCCGGCATGACTTTGGTCCGGTGATACCCGACGGGCCAGCCGGTGGGCGGCCGCATCGACCTCGGCCGCATAGTGCAAAAGCGCCCTGCCCGCCGGCATCAGTTCGATTTTGCGCCCCTGACGCAGGAAAACCGGGCCGACAACATGTTCGATATGCTTGATATGCTGACTGACTGCGGCCTGGGTCAGGCCGAGGCGATCGGCGGCGCGGGTAAAGGAGCCCGAATCACACACCGTGCAAAATGTTTTCAACCAGATTGGCGATATATTCATAACGATATTTTATTGAATAAATAAGTTTTCGTCTATTTTACTTATACCATAACCGATCAAAGCTGTGCCCAACCTTTCACATTTCAGGAGCACAGCAATGTCATCACATTATCCGCGCACCTTTTCCCATATCGGCATCTCGGTCCCCGATCTTGAGGCCGCTGTAAAATTCTATGCCGAAGTTCTTGGCTGGTACGTCATCATGGAACCGACCACCATCACCGAAGATGACAGTGATATCGGTCAGATGTGCACCGATGTCTTTGGCGCGAACTGGAAATCGTTCCGCATCGCACATCTGTCGACCGGCGATCGTGTTGGCATCGAACTGTTTGAATTTCCCGATAACCAACGCCCGGACAACAATCTGGAATACTGGAAAACCGGAACATTCCATTTCTGTGTCCAGGATCCCGATGTCGAAGGTCTGGTGGAAAAGATCAAGGCCCATGGCGGCAAACAACGCATGCCGATCCGCCACTATTATCCCGGCGAAAAACCCTATCGCATGGTTTATGTTGAAGACCCGTTCGGCAATGTCTTTGAAATCTATAGCCACAGCTACGAGCTGACCTATTCAGCCGGCGCATATTGAACCGCCTGATCGCCAATCATCAGACAATAAAAAACGGGGCCAATCCGGCCCCGTTTAATCATCAGACAATTATCTGTATCCGGCCGTTTACGCCGGATTTCGATTATCCATTCATGGAATCGAAGAAATCGTCGTTGTTCTTGGTCGATTTGAGTTTGCCCAGAAGGAACTCCATCGCGTCCTGCGGCCCCATCGGGTTGAGGATACGGCGCAGCACCCACATCTTGGACAGAACGCCCTTGTCGACAAGCAGCTCTTCCTTACGGGTACCCGATTTAAGGATATCAATCGCCGGGAAGATACGTTTGTCAGACAGTTTGCGATCCAGAACCAGTTCGGAGTTACCGGTCCCTTTGAATTCTTCAAAGATGACCTCGTCCATGCGCGAACCGGTATCGATCAGGGCGGTTGCGATGATGGTCAGCGACCCGCCCTCTTCGATGTTACGGGCCGCACCAAAGAACCGTTTCGGACGTTGCAGGGCGTTGGCATCGACACCACCGGTCAGAACCTTGCCCGAGCTTGGCACGACCGTGTTATAGGCACGGGCCAGACGGGTAATGGAATCAAGCAGAATGACAACATCATGCTTGTGTTCGACCAGACGTTTGGCCTTTTCCAGAACCATTTCGGTGACCTGAACGTGACGCTGCGCCGGTTCGTCAAAGGTAGAGCTGATAACTTCACCCTTCACCGAACGGTCCATGTCGGTCACTTCTTCCGGGCGTTCGTCAATCAGAAGAACGATCAGATAGGCTTCCGGATGGTTTTCCTCGATCGCGTGCGCAATATTTTGCAGCATCACGGTCTTACCGGTACGCGGCGGTGCGACGATCAGGGCACGCTGACCTTTACCAAGCGGTGATACCAGTTCGATCACGCGGTTGGTGGTATCCTTGTTGCCTTCCTGATCGGATTCACGTTCCATGCGCAACGGCTGATCAGGATAAAGCGGGGTCAGGTTGTCAAAGTTGATGCGATGACGGACTTTTTCCGGCGCATCAAAGTTGACCTTGTCGACCTTGAGCAACGCGAAATAGCGTTCCCCTTCCTTGGGCGAACGGATCTGGCCTTCGACCGTATCACCGGTCCGCAGACCAAAACGGCGAACCTGGCTTGGGCTGACATAAATGTCATCGGGCCCGGCAAGATAGTTTGCCTCGGGGCTACGCAAGAAGCCGAAACCATCGGGCAGCACTTCGAGAACCCCCTCGCCAAAAATGGCATGGTCGTTCTCGGCCAACTGTTTGAGAATGGCAAACATCAGCTCCTGTTTGCGGAGCGTGCTGGCATTTTCGATTTCGAGTTCCTCAGACAGGGCAAGCAGCTCGGTCGGAGATTTCTTTTTGAGTTCCTGAAGATGCATATGTGCGTTTAATGATCTGTGGTTGCCGGAAGGGCGAAGATTTTATGGGATAAGAAGAAGATATGCGGTTGACCGTCAGGCAAGGCACTCAGTCAAATGCTGGGGCGTGCGGACGGTTCCAAACCTTGTAGTTGCAAGAAAGGCAGGGCTTTTCATGTTTCTGGATCGAAACACCCCCGATTGATAACCTCGAAAACGGGAATAGTCAAACCGTGTTTCACGCAATGCAGCTATTTTGCCCGCAGCGTTGTGTAAAAAACACGATTCTGCCGCCAGACTTCGGATATATGGGCACAAAACCTGCAATTAACAGGTTCAACAACCGGTTTGACCCCGCAAATTTCCGATCCCAATATTAGAAATGACTGTATTTGACCTGTTTTGCGATCGCGGGCGGGTCTTATGGATGGCGTTCACGAAGAATTTCAAGCATCCGCCCAAGCTGATCATCACTCAGCCCGGCAATCCGTTCGGATAAAAGATTGGCAAGCTCGGTTGCTTCGGGCTCAAGCCCCGCCGTATCGACGGTGATTTTGGGATGCGACAGCTGGGCCAGACGTTTGATATCGTCAACTTCATCCCATACCAGATTGAAATAACCACAAATCTGCTGCACCAAACCGGGGCTTGGGCGACCGCGATGGCCATGTTCAAGTGCTGAAAGATAGGCCGGCGACAACTGCAACGCCGTTGCCATATCGGTCAACGTCACATTATTGCGGGCCCGCAATTCCCTGATGCGATTGCCAAAAGGTGTCACGGGCGTCTCCGTTTCAACAAAACATAAAAGGCCCCTGCTCCACCGTGCTGGATCTGGGCCTGATTGATGGCAAGAATACGATTGCGCAGGCGCGGCGCACTCAGCCATTGCGGGGTGCGGCTGCGCAGAAGGCCGGTGCGTCCATATTCATCGGCGCGCGATCCTTTGCCGGTAATCACCAAAACGCAACGTTTCCCGGCCCGCCAGCTTTCTTCAATAAAGGCATTAAGCGCATTATGGGCGACATCCTGGGTCATGCCATGCAGGTCGATGCGCCCGTCGATTGTCATTTTGCCTTTCTGGAATTTGTTGGCGGTTGACCGGTCAATCCCGTCCGTCACACCCGGTTTCAAATCGGCAAGGCTCTGTTTTTTGACCTGTGGTCCGCGATCAGCATTGCGCGCCGAAGGCAAATTGCGCGCAGCACGGTTTTCTTCGGACCGTTCCAGACTTTCACCAAGCGTATCAGGCAGGGGAATGGCAGTATCGCTGGTGTGGATGTCATCGTCAGGATCAAATACCACTTCATCGCCTTTGCGCTTTTTACTGCGCAAGGGTTTGACGTCACGGGTAAAAACCTCCCACAGGGTCTTTTCCTCGTCACTGACGGTACGGCGTCGTTTATTTGCTTTTTTCTGTGTCATTGGGAACTAGATCGACCAATTAAACGCGTTCTGCCGCACTCGATTAATATGTGGACAGGAGGATTTCCGCCAAAGCCCCCTGGGTTCCAGGGGAATGAAACACCCGCCACCGATTAATCGAACGCAGCCCGTTGGGTTTGCCATAAAACATCGCCCAAGACCCGGTATCAATTTCAAAAGGCATAAAGCCTTTCCTTTATCGATACCACGTCTGTTTAAACATTTTATTCAAACAGAATGCGATGAATTAGTCGATCCAATCCCCGACCGGCATCCAAACACCGCCCAAGGCCTAATCGTCGCTTCCGGCAAGATCAATGCATCTGACCCCGTTATTGGAAAGATCAAGCATCGCCTTAAGGAAACTGCCATCAAGGTTGGTCGACAAGCCGTGCGTCTGGCGGTTTTTCACAAAAAAGCCGTTGCGTTTGAATGTGTCAAGCTGGCCCTGAAGACGTGAAATATCCTCATCAGGCACATCGCCACTGACCGCGATATAAAGATAACAGCTTCGATATGACACGGCCCCGTCGATTTTAGGAACGTTTGCGCCGGTTTCCTTTTGTTCAATCTCGTCAATATAGTGACGCAGCACGTTGCCACCGATTGCAATCAGATCAATCCGGTCGGCCAGCAGCATCGGCAATAAAAGTTCTTCGCGCGGGACAATTACGATCTGTTTGGCACCGCGTTCGCGCAAATAGGCTTCGCGGGCTGATCCCATCAGGGTGCCGATACGCGCACTTTCAAGAATGTCTTCAAAACCGGTATCCGACCAATTGCGGTCTTCAAATCCGTAAAGGTTCCAGATGGTGCGACTGACCGGCCCGACCCATTTGAATTTGTCTTCGCGGTCATCGGATCGGGTCGTTGGATAAATCACATGACCGGCCTCGCGCTCGGCCAGTTCCATCTGCCGTTTCCAGGGCATTTGCGGCACGATTTCCGCATAAATGCCGGCCTGGGTAAACAGTTCGATGGCAAGACTGTCAAAATAGCCCGGTTCAGGCCGGTCTGACGACCGGACCCGCGGATTTTCCGAAAGATGGATGATATAGCGCCCGTCAAAATCCGCAGAAACCGCGTCCGACTGTACCGTTCCCGCCACGTCATCCGCAAAAGACGCTGTCGGAAACAAAATCGGGATGCAAGGCGAAACAACAAGCAGAAATAGCAAATAGAAGCGGGTCGCAAGGCGCCGGTGTGGCGAACGGAATTTCAGGCAATTCCGTTTTTTCATGTCACGCCTCTTGCTTCTTTAACCAGATGGCGTCTTTGACCTTGCTTTCGATATAGGCCTGATGGGCGGCCAGTTCTTCTTCGCTGATCACATGGGGGCGCGGTTCCAGCCTGTTGGATTTCGGCCCCAGAACCCGCCGGCCGACATTCCCGCCAGAGCTGTCTGCATCCTGGGCATTGGGATCAAGCGACAGACCATGCTGACGTCCACCAAGAAGTTCCAGGTAAACCTGCGCAAGAAGATCGGAGTCAAGCAGTGCCCCGTGCAGGGTACGGTTGGAGTTATCGATCTTGAACCGACGGCAAAGCGCATCAAGGCTTACCGGCGATCCCGGAAACTTTTTGCGCGCCATCTGAACCGTATCAAGCGCACGTTCCATGGCAATCCGCGGCTTGTTAAGCCATTCAAGTTCCGCATTCAGGAACTTCATATCAAAGGCGGCATTGTGAATGACCAGGACCGAATCATCACCGATAAATTCAAGGAAATCATCGGCAACTTCGGCAAAGACCGGCTGGTCTTTCAGGAAGTCATCACCCAGACCGTGAACGTCAAACGCCTCTTTGGGCATCGGGCGTTCCGGGTTGATATATTGGTGATATTGGCGACCGGTCGGCATGTGATTGACCAGTTCGATACACCCGATTTCTACCAGACGGTGGTCAGCATAGGGATCAAGGCCAGTGGTCTCTGTATCGAGGACGATTTCACGCATGTATTCTTGGATCCGGTGGTCAACTCAGATGATCAACAATGCCCTGAATATATTGAAAAGTCACAGCCCGACCCAACCCTGTTGGGATGACATAATCGGCCCGTTTCCGTTTCTCCATATCCGGCATCTGTTTGGACAGAATGGCGGAAAATTTTTCATCCGTCATCCCCTGTCGCGCAAGAACACGCTGGCGTTGAATAAACCCTGGCGCTGAAACAACTGCAACGATATCGCAGCGCTTTTCACCGCCCGTTTCATATAAAAGCGGGATGTCGAGTACTACCAGTTTACGTCCGAGCATCCGCTGGCTGCGCAAAAAGCGAATCTCTGCGGCACGGATCAGCGGATGCAATATCGATTCAAGCTTTTTAAGCGCGCGCGCATCGGCAAAAACAATCTTGCCCAGCATTTGCCGGTCAATCCGTCCATCGCGCAAAACTTCTGGAAAAGCTGAAATCACCTGATCAAAGGCCGGACCGCCAGGTGCCATCAGAAGATGGTTGGTCGCATCCGCATCATGGACCGGCACGCCAAGATATCGAAACATCGCCGCAGCGGTCGATTTGCCCATGCCGATCGAACCGGTTAACCCCAAAATCACCATGATAAGATCACCTTTGCATACTTAATCAGGTGAAAGGACAAAGTCGCGCAGTTCCTGGGTCACTTCGGGATCAATGCCAAACCAGCGATGAAAACCCGGGCGCGCCTGATGAAGCAACATGCCAAGCCCGTCAACAATCGGATTTCCACGGTCTTTTGCATGCTGCAAAAGGCCCGTTATCAGCGGGGCATAAACAATGTCGGTAACCAGTGCCGATGTCGGCAAACCGTCCAGATCAATATCAAGCTTCGGCTGACCAACCATGCCAAGGCTTGTGGTATTTACCAAAAGGGAAACATCAGACAAGGCATCTGGCGATACCGGCCAATCAATTACCGTCAGGCGCCGATCATTGAATTCCCGCACAAGGTCTTCTGCCCGGGCACGGGTCCGGTTGGCGATACGGATTTCCGGGCTGCCTTCATCAAGCAAGGCAACCAAAATGGCCCGCGATGCGCCCCCGGCTCCAAGAACCACCGCCGGACCAGACGTAAAATCAATGTCCGGGGCTTCCTGACGCAGGTTTTCAATAAAGCCGAACCCGTCAGTATTATCGCCAAGCAACCGGCCATCCTTGGCAAAGGTAACGGTATTGACTGCCCCGATACGGCGCGCACGATCTGACAGTTCATCACATTCCGGCATGGCCATTTCCTTTTGCGGAATGGTGACATTAACCCCGGAAAAACCAAGATTGCGCAATGAAATCAAAGCCGCCTGAAAGTTTTCCGGTTCGACCGGAAGCGGCATATAGCTGCCATCGATCCCGTATTTGGCCAGCCAGTAGCCATGCAGACGCGGTGATTTGGAATGCGATACCGGCCACCCCATCACACCGGCCAGGCGCGAGGTTCCAGAAAGTGTCCGATAAGGTTTGCGGGCTGTCATTGTGCGGTGTTTCCTGCCTGACGGAGTTTTGTCTTTGTGGTTCTTTGATTTCAAATATGGCGCAATTAGCAAGTGGCATTGCCCGGACGATGCATAACAACGATCGGGTAATGTTGTCTTTCTATGCTTTCAGCACGCCATGATCACGCAAGAAACCGATCAACGGCAATAACGGCAAACCAAGAACCGTGAAATAGTCACCGCGCACTTCGGTAAACAGCTGCGCACCAATACCTTCAAGCTGATAACCGCCAACGCAATTGAAAATCTCGTCGCCGGCGGCATCAAGATACTCATCAAGCCATTCTTCGGTAAAGTTGCGCATGGTCAGATGGGCCGTATCAATGGTGCCCCAAATGCGCGATCCCTCTTTATATATAACAGCGGCCGAAACCAGCTGATGGGTCTTGCCGCGCAGGGCCATAAGCTGGGCCCTGGTATTGTCGCGGTCGCGTGGCTTGTCAAACCAGATACCATTGCATTCAAGCATCTGATCAGCCGCAATCACAATCGCATCGGGTTGCTGACGATACATGCGCAATGCCTTCATTTCCGCCAAGGTTTCGGCGGCTTCGGCGGCACTGGCACCTTCGGCCTTCATCGATTGCTTGTAGCCTTCCTCGTCAATCATCGAGGCCACGGCTTCGCAATCGACACCGGCATTTTTCAACATGGTGTGACGGGCTTTGCTGCTGGATGCCAAAATAAGCCGATGGTTCATGCGTCTTTATATCCTGTTTGAAATTTCATCAGTGACCGCGACGGTCATACATGGTTGCCAGGATCATGGCAGCGGTTTCTTCGATCGATCTGCGGGTAACATTGATAATCTTCCATCCGCGATCGGTAAAATAGCGTCTTGCCTGATGGACTTCATCACGCACAGCAACCGGATCGACATAATCCCCGCCCTCACCGCGTTCGATCTGGCGCAGACGGTTTTTGCGGATCGATACCAGCTGATCGACATCCTTGATCAATCCGACCACCAGCGGCTTTTTAAGTTTATCAAGCTCGGGCGGTAACGGGCATCCCGGGACAAAGGGAATATTGGCGGTCTTGATACCGCGATTGGCCAGATAGACCGAAGTCGGGGTTTTGGACGTGCGCGACACCCCGACAATCACCACATCGGCTTCTTCAAGATCCCAGCCAGATTGCCCGTCATCATGGGAAAGCGTGTAATCGATCGCTTCGATCCGGCTGAAATATTCCTCGTCCATCTTATGAAGCGCACCGGTCCGGCCGCGCGATTGCTGGCCAAGGTAACCGGCCATCATGGTGACGGTATTATCAAGAACGTGGCTGTGGGGTACCTGAAGCCGGCGGCATCCTTCTTCGAGTTTGCGGCGAATGTCACTGTCAAACACGGTGTAAAGCACGATACCGGGATTGCGTTCGATATCGGCAAGCACGCGGGCAAGCTGGGCCTCGGTCCGGATCAGTGACCAGACATGTTCATGGGCACGGACATCAGGAAACTGGGCAATGCAGGCACGCGCAACACCGTCAACGGTTTCCCCCGTTGAATCCGAAACCAGATGAAGATGAAAAATATTGTCTGTGTCGACCATCAGCGATCCGTGTTTCCGATCAAATTCCGGCGATGCAAGCCTGCTTTTTCCACTTTTTGCACACCAAGCGATTTTTCAAACTTTTTTAAAACCCGGATTTTGGTGTTCAAAATTTCGATCACTACCCGGATGGATAAGGCCCATTCGCCCAACCCGGAGTTAGAGGGGTGGAGTCGGGCCTGTGGACAATTGTGGATAACGGGAGCGACTCCGGCCCGATTTTTTCCACAGGAATTATCCTCCCCCTCATACAAACTTTCTCAAACCAGATGTCCCGTGCGGGATAAGTGATCATTTTTTCCCGTAATAGCAGGGATAAGACGGCAAAAACCAGCCTTATTCACCTTATCCCCATTATTCAAAATCGGCTTTTCCCAAGCTCAGGTCTGGGAGTCGTTCGGAGTCGTACACAGTTTTCCCCAAACCGGTTTGAGATGAATCATTTTTCCCGAGTCGGAATGTGAATAAACTGTGCACTAAATTTAATCCCTGTTATCCACAGGGAACCACCTACAAACAACATCCTTTTTTATTAAATAAGGTTTTGTTAGGCAGAACGTGGAAAACGTCCTGGCACAGGTCTCAGGACAAAATTCACGTGAACGAAACTGGCCTCCAGGTCCTCGGGTCAAAGACCGGAACCAGATAAAAAAGCGATCGGGACAGACGAACAGGAAACCAGATGCCCAACATGACGAAGACTTTCTTGCGCGCCCTGAACGGTGAAACCCTTCCGGTGCCACCAATCTGGTTGATGCGCCAGGCAGGTCGATATCTTCCGGAATATCGTGCAACACGCGGCGAAGCAGGCTCATTTCTTGATCTTTGCTATAATCCCGATCTTGCCTGCGAAGTCACTTTGCAGCCGCTCAGACGCTATGATTTCGATGCGGCTATTCTGTTCTCCGATATCCTCGTTATACCGCAGGCACTTGGACAACATTTGGCATTCAAGCAGGGTGAAGGCCCACAGCTTGAGGCCATCCGCGATGCTTCAGGCCTTGGCAAGCTATCAGTTGATGGCATTCATAACACGCTTGGACCGGTCTATGAGACGGTTTCAAAGCTGTCAGAAGCCATTCCGTCCCACACGGCCCTGATCGGCTTTGCCGGTGCGCCATGGACGGTGGCGACCTATATGGTCGAAGGCAAAGGGTCCAAGGATTTTGCCAATATCCGTCGCTTTGCCTATGGCGATCCGGACGGCTTTGGCCAGCTGATCGACATTCTGGTCGAGGCAACCACGCAATATCTGCTCAAACAGGTTGAAGCCGGTGCAGAATGCATTCAGTTGTTTGAAACCTGGGGCGGGGTTTTGTCCGAAACCGGTTTCAAACGCTGGGTGATCGAGCCGACCAAACAGATCGTTGCCAATTTGCGTGCTGTTCATCCTGATTTGCCGATTATCGGCTTCCCGCGCGGGGCCGGACTGCATCTGATTGATTTCAAAAAACAGACCGGCGTGACGGGTGTCGGCCTTGATAGTGGTGTTCCACTTGATTGGGTTGCCCAAAATCTTCAGAAACTGGGGCCGGTGCAGGGCAATCTTGATCCGATGTATCTGATCACCGGTGGCGATGCGATGCTTGATGAAACCAAGCGCATTCTTGATACGCTGGGCAACGGGCCTTTCATCTTTAACCTGGGCCACGGCATCACACCGGAAACGCCGCCGGAAAATGTCGAGAAGCTGGTGAATTTCATCCGCAGTTACAAAGGATAAATGTCGGCAATTGCTGCATTTTATTTTGTGATTTTTGAAATCAATCAAATCGATTGAAAAATTCAATGCGTATAGTGGGCTAAGTTTGTTGCGCTTCGGACCTGTTTGACCAAAATAGGCCCCGGAGCGCGATGGATTTATAAAATTTCCGGTTTGTCGGGAACCGGTTGAAACACGCTGTGCCATGAAGGATAGCCAAATGTCCGAAACGACGCGCAAGAAACGCGCCATTGTTCTTTTCAATCTTGGCGGACCGGACAGCCCCGAAGCTGTCGAACCGTTTCTGTTCAATCTGTTCAATGATCCGGCGATCATCAGCCTGCCCAATCCGTTCCGGTTTTTGCTGGCAAAACTGATTTCGCGCCGTCGTGCACCGATTGCCCGCGAGATCTATGATCATATCGGCGGCAAATCGCCGTTGCTGGAACTGACCCAGGAACAGTCAGATGCGCTTGAGGCTGCATTGAATGCCGAAGATGACGGCTATGAAAACCGCTGTTTCATCGCCATGCGCTATTGGAAACCGTTTGCCGATGATACTGCCCAGGCCGTCAAGGCGTGGGGGGCGGATGAACAGATATTGCTGCCGCTTTATCCGCAATTCTCAACGACAACCAGCGGATCGTCGGTCAAGGACTGGAAACGTGCCTGCCACAAGGTCGGGCTGAGTGCCCCGATCAAGACGGCCTGCTGTTATCCGACCAATCCGGGCTTTGTTGAAGCATCGGCTGAAATGATCCGCGCGGGCTATGACCGGGCCTTGGCCAAGGCCAACGAACTTGGCATTGATAAGCCGCGCATCCTGTTTTCTGCCCATGGCGTGCCCAAGGCGGTGATCACCAAGCGCGGTGACCCCTATCAGTCGCAGATTGAAAAAACGTCGGCGGCGGTGGTCGAAAAGATGGCGATCGACGGCCTTGACTGGAATGTGTGTTATCAAAGCCGGGTCGGGCCGATGGAATGGATCGGACCGTCAACCGAAGACGAAATTGAACGTGCCGGCAAAGAAAACAAGGCGATTGTCGTTGTTCCGATTGCCTTTGTGACCGAACACTCGGAAACCCTGGTCGAGCTTGATATCGAATATGGTGAACTGGCGCATGAAAAACATGTTCCGGTTTACGAGCGGGTCCGCACCGTTTGCTCGCATCCGAAATTCATCAACGGTCTTGTTTCGGTTGTGAAACAAACGCAGGATGAACTCGATCAAAAAGGCCCGGATGATTACAAGGTCGAAAGCCGCGGCTGGTGGTGCCCGGATGAACATTCCTGTGCGACGGCCAAGCAACCCGGTCTTAAGCCGGCTGGCATCTAGGATAAAAGATCAATGATTTCAGGCCGGTTTCCTTTCGAAACTGGCCTGATTGCTGTTATGGTTTGAAAAATTTTCCGGGCGATCTTACGGCAAGGAATCCCGCAAACCCGAAGCTTTGCCGATCCGGATCCACCCGCCAGATCAGAGAAAAGAGAGAGATGGATACATACAGCATTATCAAGTCCCTGCATGTCATCAGCGTGATCGCCTGGATGGCGGGCCTTCTCTATTTGCCGCGTCTTTATGTTTATCACTGCGAAGTGGCACCGGGCTCGGAAGCCAGTGAAAAGTTCAAAATCATGGAGCGCCGCCTGTTGCGGGCGATCATGAACCCGGCAATGATCGCGACCTGGCTGTTTGGCGGATATCTGGTACATGCAGCTGGTGTGATGTCGGACGGCTGGTTCCATGTGAAGCTGTTATGCGTTGTTCTGATGACCGCATCACACATGATGATGGCGCGTTATCGCCGCGCGTTTGAAGCGGACGCCAACGAGAAATCGCAGAAATTCTTCCGTATTCTCAATGAAGTACCGACAATCCTGATGATCATTGTCGTCTTTATGGTGATCGCCCGCCCGTTCTGATTGACGGGCTCGCTACCCGTTAGTTCAAAAACGTTTCGATTTTAAAATAAAAAGGCCGCCAAACCGGCGGCCTTTGTTTTGGTATCGAACCAAATAGATGTTTGCAGGGTCAATCAGGCATTTCCAGCCGGCTGACCTTCCATCTGTTTGGCGAATTTCTTGCGGAAAAGATCAGCAAAATCAATCTGCTGCATCATCAGCGGCGGGAAGCCACCATCCGCAGTCAGGTCAGCGACGATTTTGCGCACATAGGGGAACAGCAGGCGCGGAACTTCGATCATCAGAACCGGCAGGCGATGTTCGTCAGACACATTCAGGGTGACGACACAGCCATACTGCAGTTCGGCAATGAAAGCGACCTTGTCACCAACGTCGGCTTTGACATTGATCTTGATGGTCACTTCATGAAGTTTCTGATCCTGGGTGGTGCGTGCCTCGACATCGACATCGATGTTGATTTTCGGCTGCTGCTGCAGGGCAACGCTTTCCGGTGCATTCGGATTTTCAAACGAAAGATCCTTGATGTACTGGGTATGGATCGTGATCGGATTTGCGGCCGGCTGCTGCTGTTGTGCGCCGCCTTCTGCACCGGTGGTATTCTCGGCCATTAAAGTCTAGCTCCCTTGAGTCTTGTAATCCTAGTCAGAAAAAAGCGTTCAGCCGGATCGTTTGTGATAGCACCCCTGTCAAATCCATGATGAATGTCGGGGCGCGAACCGGCCAAAATGCTTGTTTCTGACGCCGCCTAACTGCGGCAGATGAATTGGCCTAGCACGGATAACAGACATGGGCAAGCCAATCACAACCGGCCCAAAACCCATATTTCTGCGGGTTTGGATGATTGCCATGACAAAGCATTTTCAAATCCTCTGCCGAAATGTTGGTGTTATCCATACCAACAGACAAAAAGGTTGGCCCGATAACAAAGCCAACCCTTTGAAAATGTGATTTTCCCGTGAATTTCAGGCGGGGTTCAGATCAGTCGTGTGGCGGCAAATTGCGCGGGTTTTGGGGATCTGACGTGTCTGTATCTGATCGGTTTGCCGGATCATCCGCGCCATTGCCACTGACATCTTCGAAATCGCCATCAATGATCGGACCGCGACCACGGGGATGTTGGCCACCCATGCCACCGGAACCGCCTGCCCCGGTCTGGCCACCCGGACGGCTTGAAAAGCCGCCGCTGAAGCTTGTGCGGATATTGCCTGACTGGACCAGCTTCATGATCACTTTTGCCCCGACCAGCTGACGCAGCGGCGGCACCAGAAGCAAAAAGCCCATGGTGTCGGTGACAAAGCCCGGTGTGAGCAACAGCACACCGGCAACAAGGATGCAGATCCCGTCAAACATTGCCCCAATGGGCATTTCGCCCTGATCCATCTGGCTTTGGGCCTTGGCAAGGGTTTGTAATCCCTGTGCCCGCATCAGCGTCGTTCCAAGAATTGCCGTCAAAATGACAACGCCGATGGTGGGCCACAGGCCAATCAGTTCGCCGGCCTGGATAAAGACCGCGATTTCAATGATCGGCATTGCGACGAATATCGCGAGGAAATAAAAACCCATTTTTACTCCGTTCCTTGGTCAGTCTGACCGCAGATTTCATCAATGATTGCGCTGCATTTTAACGTCATTCCTGACAATGTGCTTAAACATTTGCAGAAAACAACTTGGATTTCAGTGATTTCCCATTAATCTGCAACAGGTATTGGTCGGGAAACTAGTATCCCAAGACGACAAAAATGCGGCAGAATGCCTTCTTCGTCGCCATATGATGGTGAAGACGATCACATGAAGGAATGTGATCATTGGTTGCCCTTGCATTTGGTTGGGTTCATACCATCTCTCGACCACGGTTGTGATGCAAATCCTGCCTGTTTGAAACCATTAGGATCAAGAGATCGGTCTTGCAGTATTTCGATATCTTTCTATTCGCACTGATTGCTGTTTTTCTTGTGCTGCGTTTGCGCGGCGTACTTGGCCGTCGCACCGGCAACGAAAAACAGGGGCCATCCGACATCTTTGGCCGTCAGACCCATGACCAGGACGCCAATGGCGCCCAGAACGAGCCGGCATCAAAGACGGACAATGTCTATCGCCTGCCGGACTCTGCTAACGGTCAGGATGCGGCAAATGTTCCGTCGGGCACCTTTGCGACCCTGCAAAAGATTCAGAAATCCGATCCGAACTTTACCCAGCAGGATTTCCTGAATGGCGCCCGCATGGCGTTTGAGATGATCGTCGAATATTTCGCCAAGGGCGACAAGGACGGGCTCAATCCCCTGCTTTCGGCCGAAGTTTACAAAAACTTTGCTGCTGCCATTGATGCGCGCGCCGAAAAAGGCGAGCACGAGGAAACCACCCTGGTCGGGATCAAAAGTGCGACCATCCATGATGCCAGCCTCGAAGGCCGCACCGCCTATGTCACGGTGAAATTCGTATCCGAAGAAGTATCGGTAATCCGCAATGCGGATGGCGAAGTGGTTTCCGGCGATCCCAACAAGGTGATCGAGGCCGAAGACCTTTGGACCTTTGCGCGCAATATCGAAAGCCGCGACCCGAACTGGCAGCTGGTTGCGACCGAGACGCCGGAAGCAGAAGAAGCACAGTAAGGCACCTTCGTCCGGCAATGATATCAACCGGTTCGGGCTTATTTCCGTTCCGGTTTTGCATCAGGGAAGTTTCCGTCTATCGGAAGCTTCCCTTTGTTTTTGGGCTGTATTCTTTGGGCGTACATTCCGATTGCAATGTCAAGGTTGCTTGACATTCTGGTGCCAAGCTTCTTATGTAAAACATGTTTTACATTTGGGGTTTAGAAATGCGCAATCTTGTCTTGCTATGTGCCGGTTTGGCGGCCTATGTCGCGCTTTTGGTCTTTTCCCAAATCGTGTTGTCCAACGGGATTGAACGGACAATGATCGCGGCGATGATTTCGCTATTACCAATGCTGCCGGCGATTTTTATCTGTGCCGTGATTGTTCGGACCATTCGCCAGATGGATGAAATGCAGCGTAAATTGCAATTCGAAGCACTTGCGATGGCCTTTGCCGGAACGGCGTTGATCACATTTGGTTACGGCTTTCTGGAAGGGTCGGGATTGCCGAAAGTTTCGATGTTTGTTGTCTGGCCGATCATGGCGGCACTTTGGTTTATCGGGGTGATGATCGGACGGATACGGTTCAGATGAAAAACCGTATCCAAGAACTGCGTCGGGACAGGGACTGGTCACAGGCCGATCTTGCGGCCTTGCTGAAGGTATCGCGCCAGACGGTTAATGCGCTTGAACGCGGTCGATATGATCCCAGCCTTCCCTTGGCATTCAGCATTGCGCGTCTGTTTTCAGTATCAATTGAAGAGATTTTCCAACCTGACGGCGGCTAAAACCCGTGACAAGGATCTGCGAGGCCAATTTGGCAATTGCCGCCCCTGAATTATCGGCTTGTTAAGCATGTGGCGGGCAAAATCGCGATCTGGATTTCACGGGTCCGAAGTGGCCTTTTGCCTTGTCAAATAACGGGTTTTATCTTGAAACGACGTCTGGTTTTATCGCGTAGCCTTTCGATTATTTCCATTTTGGTTGGTGCCGGCGCTGCCTTGATCTGGATGTACTGGCCACAAATCACCGGTCAGATCGAAACAGCGCCAGAAGCCGAAGACAAACTGACATTGCGGCCGACGTCATTTTCCGAGCTTGATGGCTGGCAACAGGATGATATGCGTCCGGCGATCCGGGCCTTTGCCCGGTCATGTGCTGCGATGCTTCGACGCGATGATGACAAGCCTGTCGGTCCGGACCCGCGAATGGGCACGATTGGACAATGGCGGGCCGTCTGCGAAAAGGCGGTATCGATCAATATCGATGCCCTGCGCAAGGAAGATGCGCGTGCCTTTTTCGAAAGCGGCTTCAAACCGTATCTCAGCGGCAACAGGGACAATCCCGAAGGCCTGTTTACCGGCTATTACGAGCCCGAACTGCGTGGCAGCCTGACCCGGGAAGGCCCGTTCCAGACTCCGATTTATCTGAAACCCGACGACATGATTTCGGTCGATCTTGGTGATTTCAGCGACGAATTCAAAGGCAAGAAGCTGGTCGGGCGGCTGACCGGAAGCAATCTTAAACCCTATTATGATCGTGCCGAGATTGAAAAAGGGGCGCTTGCGGGCCGTGATCTTGAAATGGTCTGGGTTGATGATGCGGTTGACGCGTTTTTCCTGCAAATCCAGGGATCCGGGCGGGTTGTCCTGCCCGATGGCAGTGTGTTGCGGATCGGCTATGCCGCGACAAACGGCCATCCCTATTTTGCCATCGGGCGTGAACTGATTGATCGCGGGGTCCTGACACGCGAAACCGTGTCGCTTCAGACCATTCGCAAATGGTTGCATGACAATCCCGATCAGGCCGATGAGGTGATGAACACCAACGCATCCTTTGTGTTTTTCCGCCCCCTTAAATCCGATCCGGATGATCCGACGGCCGGTCCGCTTGGATCCCAGGGGGTTGCACTTGAAACCGGTCGGTCGCTTGCGGTTGATCGCCGTTTCCATGCGATGGGGGTTCCGGTCTGGCTTGAAACAACGGACCCGATGAATACCGATCGCCAGTTTCACCGGTTGATGATCGCCCAGGATACAGGTGGTGCCATTCGCGGTCCGGTTCGCGGCGACATCTTTTTTGGCCCCGGGGATGACGCGGCCCTGTTTGCAGGACATATGAACAGAAAGGGCCAGAAATACGTTCTGTTGCCCGATGTGATCGACCCTGCAAATTGGGTGAAAGAAACCACGCCATGATACGCCATGTCGTATTGCTGCAGATTTCAGGATCTGTGGATCGGACGGAATGCCGCAATGTTCTTGATGCGATTGCAAAAATTGCGTCGAACACGCCTGGCATGTTGTCCTTTGCCGGCGGGGCAAACATGCCCGGAAGTGGCCTTAATCAGGGTTTTACCCACTGCTTTACGATTGATTTCGTCGATACAAAAGCCCGCGATGAGTATCTTGATCGACTTGATCAGGATGAAACCTGCTGGCGGCTAACCGATATTACCGTTGGCGGATTGGGGGGAATTTTATCGATGAATCTTGATCTTGGGGATCAGAAATCCTGATTATCACGGACCTTTGTCAAAGGGGTCCGTACCTGTCGGAATTGTGCCAATTTGATCCTGGCCGCCAAAAAGGAATAGCGCCTTCATGCTGCGTCATATTGTACTTTTGCAGGTTGCCGATCATGTCAATCCCGACCAGGTCGAAACGCTGATTGATCAATTGGCAAAGGCGGCCATGTCTGTACCCGGTATGGTCGCGTTCTGCGGTGGCAAAAAGAAAGCCGGCAGCGGATTGAGCCAAGGCTTCACCCATGGTTTCAACATCGACTTTGTCGATGAACAGGCCCGCGATGCCTATCTTGCGGAACTTGACGGCGACCGTGTGGGCAGCAGATTGTCGGAAATCACGGTTGGCGGACTGGGCGGTATTCTGGTGATGAATATCGATATCGACGATATCCGCACCCCGGATAAAAACCCCGACAGGAAGCCCCAACTGCGCTGGGTTTGATATATAGGACTATCAAATAGTCCTTATATTTATATTTTTCCGGTATCAGGGCGGGAAAATACCGACATAAGCTTCCCGCCAAATACGTTAATTATCAGCCCGGTCATCACAAGGATTGCCGAGATGATTTTGATTGGTCCGAAATCCTCACCCAGAACAAGCGCAGATGTCGCCATTCCGACAATTGGAACAAGCAGCGTAAACGGTGCGACCAGCCCGACCGGAAGGGTTGAGAGCAAACGACCCCAGATCGCAAAGCCCAGCAACGTCACCGGATAGGCCAGATACAGGATTGACCCGATACCGATCCAGCTGATCTGGTCACCAAGGTTTGCAAGATTTGCCCGGTCTTCGGTCAGGAAGGACAGAATGGCAAGCGGGATCGGCGGAACAAGGCTGGCCCAGACCACAAAGGACAGCATCTGTACCGATCCTGCGCGCTTCATGATGATATTGGCTATCCCCCAGGCCGCGGCGGCGGCAATCACAAGCGCCAGCCCGATGACGGTGATGGACCCATCCGAAACAAACAGAAGCAACCCGACGCCGCAAAACGCCACCAGCATGGCGATGATACGATGCGGTCCGATCTTTTCGCCAAGCAAAAACACGCCCAAAATCAGTGTGAAGAAGGCCTGCAATTGCAGGACAAGCGATGAAATCCCCGCCGACAATCCAAGATCCATGCCCAGAAACAGCAGGGAAAACTTGATACAGCCAAGCACTACGCCAAAGCCGACCACATATTTCCAGGGACATTTGGGTCGCGGCAGGAAGAACACAGCCGGCAGGGCCGCAAAGGCAAACCGCAATGATGACAGCAGGATCGGTGGCATTTCACCCAGGCCCAGCTTGATCACGGTGAAATTCGCACCCCAGATGGTGACGACCAGCAAAATTGCGAAAAACTGACCAACGGACATGCGGCTTGTGACCTTGCGATAATTTCGTGGGGAAAAATCACGCTATGCCTGTCACGGCAGTTCGACAATCAAAACAATGTCATGGCGACAATTTTGCGCAAGAACATGAAAACATGCCGGAAATGACAAACACCGGACAGCTGGGCCATCCGGTGTTGTTCAAAATCATTTCGGGTGTGCCCAAATGAGCGGGACCGAAAGGTAAGACGGGGTTACTTTGCGTTACTGTGCCGCAACCACGCCTTCGTCACTGGTGCCGGCACCCGATTTGCCACAGCCCGAGACGCGCGATTTGCGCTGGCGCTGGCTTTCGGATTTGAGCTGACCACAGGCGGCCAGAATATCGCGGCCGCGCGGCCAGCGGATCGGGGCTTCGTAGCCGCAATCAAGCAGGATCTGCGCGAATTTCTTGATGTCATTGGTCGGCGTGCATTCGTAATCCGAGCCCGGCCATTTATTGAACGGGATCAGGTTGAATTTGCAGTGAACACCTTTGACAAGCTTGGCCAATGCGCGCGCATGTTCGGGTTTGTCATTCACGCCCTTGAGCATCACATATTCCATGGTGATCGGACGCGAGTTGGACATGCCCGGATAATGACGGCAGGCATCCATCAGTTCCTTAAGCGGGTATTTCTTGTTGATCGGCATGATTTCATTGCGCAGATCATCATCAGGCGCATGCAACGAAATCGCCAGACCCACACCGAGATCCTCGCCACAGCGGACGATTTCCGGCACGACACCGGATGTCGACAGTGTGACACGGCGGCGCGAGATCGAAATGCCTTCGCCATCCATGGCAATGCGCAGCGCATCGCGCACGTTTTCATAGTTAAACAGCGGTTCGCCCATGCCCATCATGACGATGTTTGACAGGCGACGGATGCCATTGGCCGGGGTCGGCCATTCGCCATAGCTGTCACGTGCGACCATGAACTGGCTGACAATTTCACCCGGTGTCAGGTTGCGCACCAGAAGCTGGGTACCGGTATGGCAGAATTTGCAGGTCAGCGTGCAGCCAACCTGCGATGAAATGCAGACTGCACCACGGTCTTCGTTGCGATCGGGGATATAGACCGTCTCGGCCTCGTTGCCGTCATGGAACTTCATCAGCCATTTGTGGGTGTCGTCCGAACTTTTCTGATCGGCGGTCAGAACCGGACGGCCGATATAGAAATCCTGGGACAGGCGATCACGCAGTTTTTTGGAAATGTTGGTCATATCCTCGATGTCGGTGACACCGCGGTTATAGATCCAGTTCCAAAGCTGTTTGACGCGGAACTTGCTTTCACCCATGCCAGCCATAAGCTCGGTCAGTTCTTCGCGGGTGATCCCGACCAGGTCGCGCCGACCGTCGGCAGCCTGCCCATTGGCGGCGCGCGTGACGAAATCGGACAGCGACGGCCCGTCCTGACGGACGGATGCGTTGGTCTGGGGTGCGTTTTCGGTCAGGACGTCGGTCATCCCGGGCTCTCTCTTTTTGGGTTCTGGTGGTATTGCCGATCGGTTCTGGCGCAATATGCGTTTCTGGTGACAGCGGGACTATACCAGAAAATGCGCCGGAATGCGTCGGGCACATAAAACTGTTGGCCCCGCATATAGCGGGGCCGGACAAAATTAGAAACGATAAATTTCACATTGCTGCTATCGCACCTATGCAATCAGGGTTGCAGATGGCGCAAACGCAGCATCACCTATCGGTTCGAAACAGCCGCGATCAGTTGACCGGCGTCGTGTTGCAAGCCTTTGAAATCGCGTTATAGGCGGCGGTAAAGCCCGACAGTGAATAGGTGTCGGTGGTTTTGGTGCCACGCGAAGAATAGCCGACAACAACCATGGTCGATCCGGACTTCATTGCACTGACCAGCTTGCGGTCGGTTTCGGCATCGACGGCCCATGCGGAATCAGCATGGGTAAACAGGCTGAACTTCTTGGAATCGATTCGAAGATCGACCGTGCTTTTGTCCTTATAGGTGTAACCGGTAATGAAGCTGACTTCATTGACCAGTTTCAGGCTCGGCCGATGGGTGACCATCACGTAAATTTTGCCGCGCTGGGTGTAATCGCCTTTGGCCGATGTCGGCTGGCTGCCCATATAGCAGACTTTCTGGCCTTCTTCGGAATAGGTGTAAGCTTCCCATTTGCCATAGACGTCAATCAGCTTGGGCGCATTTTGCGCCTGTGCACTGGTGGCAGGAATGCTGATCGCAATCACATAGACAAATGCTGACAGAGCAGCGGCGATCGAAGTTCTGACGAGACGATGGGCGTGTTTTTTCATGAGGTCGCGTATCGTGTCTGAAGTTTCGGGACAGGCCCGTTGAGGGCCGGGAAAAGGTAATAAAGCCATCGGATATGGCAAATTTATGAGGTCGCTTATCGGAGCCTGCCAATAAAAGGTAAAGATTAAACCAAGGAAATCTGTCCGATCCGGCAAAAATTGCGTTTTTACCGTGCTTTCCGGGACTTTTCGGGCGGTTAAGTCCCCTTGTTCGGGGAAATTGGCGGGGCTTTGCCGCCGACAGGCCGCTGGTGGAATGTGATCGGGTTAACAGCGTCACGTACCTGCCAGGGGATGGCGGGTTAATCGGGGGGCTGTGGTCCAGAGGCGAGGTTGCTGCGATCGGTGCGATCGGTGCAGTTCTGGGGGCCGATGTCGGGAGCCAGGCATCGGTATCATGCTCCGGGCTTCGGGTATTTGGGCCTCAGCCTTGTGCAAGCTTTTGTTTGACGACCTGATCAAGACAGTCCTGAACCGTGATTGCCGTATTGCCACGGCGCATCCGCGCAAGCATGTGGCGCAATTCACGCGCACCACCTTCGGCCTTGGGGACAAAGAACGCGTCGAACGAACATTGTTCGGACCGGTATTGCCAGACGCGAATTTCGCCTTCGCCGCGGATCATTTCCGGGGCGCCAATCCGGGACTCGAAGGCTTCTTCCGACAGGCCCTTAAGGGTGTCTGTTGGAATTGGCTTGAACGGAATGGCGGTAACCTTGGGCGACTTGGGCGACTTTGCGCTTTCGGTTTTTTTGCGGGTGACCGGGCGGGTGGTCTTGATCGCACCGCTGTTGCTCAGTTCACCGTAATTGGCATTTGTGCTGCCCGGGGGAACGGCATTCCCGCCACAGGCACTCAGCCCAATGGTAATCATGGCCATAATGAACAACACCCCGAACAGACGGGTCGTGTCCGTTCGGGGTGTTTGTATGGTCAAACCGGGTGCGCGCACGGTAATCAGGAATCGTCTGATTTGCGCGGGATGGTGATTGCCGCGGTATTGCCGCCGCGCGCCAGTCCGTCGTCGCTGCCTTCGACATAATCAAGTTCACCCTTGATGCGCGCACCGTTTTCCACATGCAGCGCGCCATAGGTGATCTTGCCGCTGATTTCGGCCGAATGGATGACGGTCACGCGGCGGGCATTCAGATCGCCCTCGAACTTGCCGCTGATTTCGGCTTCATCAACCTGTGCCGATCCGATGAAGGAACCGCCTTCGGAAACTTCAAGACGGGTGCATTCCTTGATCTGGGCTTCAACAACGCCCTCGACGACCAGAATATCGCAGGAACCGATTTCACCTTTCAGGGTGATATCGCGGCCAACCGTCAGCTTTTTGCCCTCGGCATTGTTGCCGGCACTTGCAGGACGGCCCGAATTGCCACGGGTCGGAATTTCAAGCGGGCGTTTCGGGATTTCCGGGCGGAAGCTGGTGGAATGCGGTTTACTGGACATTTGCGGTTCATCCTTTGTGCGCGGCCGGGTGAAGAGCTGCGGCTCACTTCGTTTTTCTGTTTTTTCGGCAATGCCGGTGGCGTGATCAGCTGCAATCGCGGTGGCCTTGGTCGTGGTCCCGGAAAGTGTGCCTGATCCATCTTTGACAGATGTATCTGACGAAGCCGCACTGCTGTCGACTGTTTTATTGGCTTTTTTCTTTCCAAACATTGGATGACCAGATCCTTGTATTGCAGTTTCGGTTCAGGGGTCCGTTGTCCGTATGTCTTTAAACCGGTTTATGCAGT
Source organism: Thalassospira sp. MIT121401 (assembly GCF_047125595.1). Taxonomy (NCBI): domain Bacteria; kingdom Pseudomonadati; phylum Pseudomonadota; class Alphaproteobacteria; order Rhodospirillales; family Thalassospiraceae; genus Thalassospira; species Thalassospira sp. MIT121401. The sequence goes on along the minus strand of NZ_CP138926.1, from coordinate 373,726 downwards.
TTGCGGCACAAAGGTGCCAAGACGCACGGAGTAATGGACCATAAAGGCTGTCGCGATGATCGGCGCAACCAGATTGACCACCGGAATGGTCATCAGGAAGGTCAGGCCGATCCCGGCAACCCAAAGCTTTTTCTGGCGGCTTTTGCGAATGGATTCGACGGTACGCGCATCATAGCGGCGTGCAGCAACCAGTTCAAAATATTCACGCGAAAGAAGATACCCGTTCATCGTGTAGAAGGCGATGACATAAAGCGGCCCCGCAAGAAGCAGCGGCAAAATCAGAATGTTAAGCGCAAGCGCGGTCAGTGCAAATTTAAGACCGCTGATCAGGGCTTCGTGGATCGGTTGCGGGCGGGTATCGGGCAAGGTCGGGTAATGCTTGTCTTCGACCGCATCGGCAATCTGATCAAGCAGCAGGCTTGAAATCAGAACCGTGGCTGCGGGAAACAGCAAAATGACCAGAAGCGTCAGACCAATGCCAAGCACCCAGTCAACCGCACTTTCAAGCCAGCCGCCATCGGTGAAAAAGGTGATGGAATTCAGACCGAACCAGATCAATACCCACAGCGCGACAATGGTGGCCAATGCACCGGCAACCCCGATCAGAACGACCTTGCGAAAACGCGGGTCGGAAAATTGTGCGATGGATTTCAGAAAGTCGTTGATCATCGAACGTGTCGATCCTGTCCTGTCATTGGGTGATCCTGATCCATAAGGGAATCATGCCTGAGAGTCGTACGCAATTAAAATTAACAGCCCGTGAAATCATCAAACATGCAAGGCAACTTTCATAAATCCGCCACGGGCGATACCGTGGATGATGCCATTGATGATGCCATGAGTGATGCCAAGGGTGACGTAGATCTTAGCCGAGCGTTTGGGCAAAAAAAAGGCGTCCGGCCAGGGGGGAGAACCGGACGCCAGCGCTCCGATGATCTGGAGCGTGAGGAAAGGTAGGGGAGACCTTTTCCTCACACCGGGTTCCCATCATTTTAGGGAACCTTGTGACAGACTCTCATATAGGAAGCAGACGGGGTCTCCGCCATAGCATCCGGTCCGAAATTTCGGCCATTTCACGAAGGTTTGAGGGATTCCGAACAATGGGAATTTTCATTACGAAACCCCAATGTCGACAAGGGCTTGAATCACAAAATAATTAGTCACAGGCGAAGTTCGCCACGCACTTTCACATCCGGTACGACGAATGAAAAAATTTTGTGATCAGTTGCCCTTTTGCGGCCAGATGCGATCGAACTTGAACAGCTCGGGATCAAGGGTGACACCTTCTTCGGTGTTGAAAAGGGTCACTGTGGTTTCAATCCCGGTCGGATCTGTGACGATCCACTGGCGCAACTGCATCGGTTTTTCACCAAAGACCAGCGTGACACTGCCCGCGCCCGGATCGGATTTGCGCACCATTTCAACGCGGATGGTTTCCGCCGTGCGGCGATAATCGACGATTTTGACCTTGTCGGTCAGCGAAATGTCCTTGGCCAGGATGATGCCGGCCGGGGTTTCGTCGATATCGAAATAGGTCGGGGCGTTGATTTCCTTATCATAATAGATGAAATCATGCCCGGTCGAGACCAGAAGGATCTGGGCCGGCGGGTTATATTCGAACCGCATCTTGCCCGGACGTTCCATGAAAAGTTCGCCCTCGGCTGCACCGCCATCCGATGAAATCTGCACAAAGTCGGCCTTGAGCGTGGTGATATTGGCAAGATAGTTTTCAATCTTGCTGATCATTTCCGGGCTGATCTGCGACGATGATGACTGGGCGTGGGCTGCCTGGGGCAGAAACGCCATGCTGCTTACCGCACCAAGACCGATGGCAGTGGCCAGAATGCCCGCGGCAATCGCCGAACGGGATTTCTTGCCAGCATGTTTCAAGGATGCCTTCGTATTTTTGCGGGTAAACGTCATGTGCTTGCCTGGTCGTCAAAACAAATAATTGATCGCGATTGCGGAAGTTGAATGGCGGATGATAAAAATCCTGCCAAATGTAATCGCAACATCTTACATATCGCATCATTTGGCCGGGAAGGCCAGCCGGGTCAAGCAATGCCCGCAAATGATCACAATTGGCCGTTTTGGGCCACAATTGTCGACTTGCAGGTCAGGGCAGACCGCCCCGGTGAACAGGAGAACGCGTTTAATGAGCCGTATCGTCGCCATCCAGATGGATCCGATTGAATCAATTGATATCAAGGGGGATTCCACCTTTGTCATGGGCCTCGAAGCCCAGGCGCGCGGATATGAACTTCTGCATTATCATCCGGACGACATGTTCTATGACCGCGGTCATATCAAGGCGGAAGTCCGCCCGATGACTCTGCGCTATGAACAGGGCAATCATTATGATCTGGGTGCACCCAAAATCATTGATCTGGCAAAGGAGACCGATGTGATCCTGATGCGTCAGGACCCGCCCTTTGACATGAATTACATCACGGCCACCCACCTTCTGGAAGCCGTCCATCCGGAAACATTTGTTGTCAATCATCCGGGCCATGTCCGCAATGCGCCCGAAAAGATCTTTGTCACCGAATTCCCCGATCTGATGCCCCCGACCCTGATCACCCGGTCGGCAGCCCGCATTCGCGATTTCCGCGAAGAATACAAGGACATCATCGTCAAGCCGCTGTTTGGCAATGGCGGGGCCGGTGTTTTCCATCTCAAGCCCGGGGACGAAAACATCAATTCCCTGCTTGAACTGTTTGCGGCCCAGTCGCGCGAACCATTGATGGTGCAGGCCTATTTGCCTGACGTGCGCAAAGGGGACAAACGCATCATTCTGGTCGATGGCAAACCGGTGGGTGCGATCAACCGCGTTCCGGCCGAAGGTGAAGCACGTTCGAACATGCATGTTGGCGGTGTGGCCGAAAAATCGATGCTGACCGAACGTGAACTGGAAATCTGTGAACGCATCGGGCCGGAGCTTAAAAAGCGCGATCTGATCTTTGTCGGGATCGATGTGATCGGCGATTATATGACCGAAATCAACGTCACCTCGCCCACCGGCCTTCAGGAAGTGAACCGTTTTGACGGGTCGAAACTTGAAAGCCTGATCTGGGATGCGATCGAAACCCGGCTTTCCTGATCGGGATCATCGGGTGATGACAAAATGACAAAAGGGCAAGTGATCAGGGTCGCTTGCCCTTTTTTGTGCCGATTGATTTGCTGAACTGCCGGTACGGGGAACCAAAACCCGCACCAGACGTATCAAGGACATATCATTTCCACAGCAGGAACATCGCCCGCATGACCGATCGCAAGGCCAAGATAATCAAAGGCAACGACCTGTTCGGGCCGTTTTTGTTTGCCCGCGGCGGGGATGACCGGGTTTCAAGGTTGGCTGCGCTTGTGGTTGCGCCCGAGGGGATGGAAATTCCCGAATTACGCCCGATGGGGGCCGCGGCAGTATCACCGGTCGAACTTGCAACCCTGTTTGGCCGGACATATTGGCGGTTTGATTTTGATCTGCCGGCGAAACCCGATGCCTGTTATCATTTCGATGCTGAAACATTCACGGTGTTCAGTGATTTCAGTTCGGACATACGGATCGGCTTTGTGTCCTGTAATGGTCAGGAAGAAGGCGATCTTGACCGGCCGCTTGAAGACCGCAATGCGTTATGGACCGATCTTGGCCGTGAACATCAAAACCGGCCCTTTGCGCTGTTGTTGCATGGCGGGGATCAGATTTACGCCGATGGTGTCTGGGAATGCCATCCCGACATCGTGCGATGGACCAAGGCGCGCCGCCGCACCAAACAGTCGAGCGCATTTTCCGAGGACATGCGCGATGCGGTTCTGAAATTCTATCTTGATCATTATCTGGCGATATACGGACAGCCACAGATCAGCCACATGCTGGCGCGTGTGCCGTCACTTATGATGTGGGATGACCACGATATTTTTGATGGCTGGGGCAGTCACAAGAAATGGTTCCAGGGATCGGAAGTGGCGCGCGGTATGTTTGCCTGCGCGCGTGCGGCCTTCTGTTTGATGCAGCTTGCGGCAAGTCCCGATGGCAGTGACAAGACCCTGCCCGACATGGTTCTTGACCGTGGGGGCAAAAGTCTTGCCTGGAAGGTCGAATATCCCGGTATCAGCCTTGTCGCGCCGGATCTGCGATCCGAGCGCACCCCGAATGATATTATGGGCGATCATGGCTGGCGTGATCTTCCCGGGGCACTTGAAACGGTATCAAAGGGCAATCGCATTCTTCTGATGTCGAGCGTGCCGGTGATCGGTCCGCGCCTGTCACTGGTGGAGATGTTTTTGCATATGCTGCCGCGGGCGCAAAAATACGAAGACGACCTGCGTGACCAATGGCAAAGCCGCTGGCACCGCCGCGAATGGTGCCGGTTCCTTGAATTGCTTGAACGGATTGCCAATGACCACGATCACGACATCACGATCCTGTCAGGCGAAATTCATGTCGCCACGCGCGGCACCTTTGAAACACAGGGAAAAACCATCCATCAGCTGGTGGCATCGGGGATCTCGCATACCGCACCGCCGGTGGCCTTTGCCCGTTGTCTTGGGTTGCTGGCCTGGATTGGCGACAACCCGCTTCCGGATCGCCCGACCAAGCTAAAACCGCTGCCCGGGCGTATTGGGACCTATTGTGCGGCGCGAAATTACCTTACACTGGACCGCAAAGGACAAAACTGGGATGCGAACTGGCATCTTGAAGGGATCGGCTGGACAGCGGATTTGACGATATAGGGCGTTGCAGAGTGAAAAACGCCTGAAACCGGCAAGGGGCTTTGGACCATGATGCAACTTTACTATTCGCCAACATCACCTTTTTCACGCAAGGTACGGGTCGTTTTGCGCGAACTCGGTCTGGAAAAGCAGGTCAGTGAAATCCTGATTGATCCCTGGACCGATGCGGCCTTGCGCGAACATAACCCGCTGGCAAAGGTCCCGACCCTGATCCTTGAAGACGGGATGGCGGTTTTTGAATCAGCTGTGATTTGTGACTATCTCGACCAGTTGGCCCGATCGACCGGACAATCGGATGGCGTTATTCCCCAGGACGGGATTGATCGCCTTAATGCCCTGAAATGGCAAGGTTTGGCCGATGGTATGATGACGGCAACCGGCCGGCTGTTTGCCGATTCAAAGCGCGCAGAAACTGATCGTTCCGATTTCGTAATGGACCGGCAGGCAACCGCGGTTCAAAGTGCGATTGATGCCATCCTTGAAGGATTGCCGCAATTGCGGACCGAGGAACCCAATCTTGGGACCTGGTCGGTTCTGGTCGGGCTTTATTATATCGATTTCCGCTGGCCGGACCGGCGATTTGATATTCCGGTGCGGGTACGCGACTGGATGGCGATCATGTCCGAACGTGAATCCCTGACCGAAACTGTCTTCCACCTGCCCCACGACAATGATCAAAAGTCGATTGCCTGATATCCGGGCATGGGGTAATGCCATCGCAAACTGCACGTGCTTGCCCGAAATTGCGTTATAGTGCGGTATTGTCGCATTTCTAGAAAAAAGAGTTCCGATGCCCGAACCGAAAATCACCAAAGCCATGCGCGAACGCGCCTGGGCCCGTGCCGCCAAGATTGATGGTGAAGATGCAAGTGTGGTGCGCAAACACGAAGCCAGCGGCATCACCATGAAAAAGGAAAGCTTTGGCAAGTTTCGCAATTTCGGCTGGACCGTGGTTGATGAAGAAGCCGTTCCGTGCCGCAAGGAATTCCTTCCGCCGCGCGAAGCAACCGATAAAGACGAAGATTGATTGACTGACTGACTGAACGCGGCCCGCAAGGTCGGGCTTGGGCAGATGTGATCGGTTGTGATCTGCCTTGATTTGACAATTGATCGGCCAGACGGCGCAATGGGTGCGATACCTTTGCGCCTTTTTCTTTTTCGAGCTGGCAGAACTGAATGTCACATGATGCGATGCGTCCGGCCACAGGACCCGAGATCGATTTTGTCGATCTGCGCGATATCGATCCGGCCATGATCATTACGCATATGTCTGATCGGCGTCTGCGCGTGCATATGCCGTTACTGTCCGGCCCTTGGGACCGGGCGGCCTATGACCGGTTTATCATGATCAAAACCCGATATTGGGCCCGTGACGGGCTCGGCCACTGGGCAATTTTGTGTGATGGTGTCTATGTGGGCTGGGGCGGATTCCAGAAGGAAGGAAATGACTGGGATTTCGGGCTGGTATTGAAGGCCGACTGTTTTGGCCTGGGCATGGCAATCACCCGAAAGGCACTGGAATTTGCGCGCGCGGATCCGCGTATTCCCCGGGTTACCTTCCTGTTGCCGCCGACCCGGACCAGACTTGGCGCGTTAAAACGCATCGGGGCAGTGTTTGACGGCCCGGTTATGCATGACGGCGGCCAGTTTTTGCGATATCGGCTTGAGACCGGTGCAAATGATGCGCCTATTTTTCCGGGTCCTGCGACAGGCTGATCAGATCGGCCAGAAGTTGTCGGGCATTGGAGTCGGCGACCAGACTTTCGAGCTGATTTTGTGTTTCCTTCCAGATTGGAAAGGCACGCGCCAAAAGCGCCATGCCATCCCTGGTCAGGCTGAGCAAACGGCCGCGCTTGTCCTTGGGATCCGGGGTAATTTCCACAAGCCCGCGCCGTTCCAGCGGTTTGAGATTGGCGGTAAGTGTGGTGCGATCCATCGCCAGAAGATCGGCGACATCCTTCATATGCGGTGGCGAAGGACGGTTGAGCGACATCAGCAATGAATATTGCCCGCTGGTCAGATCAAGCGGACGAAATGCATCATCAAATCGCCGGGCAATTGTTCTGGCCGCCCGCCTGACATGCAGGCAAAGACACGAGTCCCGTACCATAAGGGTATTGGCAAACGGAACCGTCTGATCGTTATGGTTGAATTCTTTTTTTGACATGAATTAATTATGTTGATATCAACGTATTTGTCAAACGGGAAAAGCATAAAACGCTGATCTGTTTCCCGGTTTTCAGCAGCCAGTCGTGACCATTGAATATCTATGGTTTGTGTTGCAACCGATCGACCGACCGAGCGAGCATCCGACCGTGTTTATGACCCCGCCCGACGATAGGCCGGGGCACTGTGCATCATCAAAGGATCCGTCTGATGACCAATCCGCGATCTGACGACCACAAGGCCATTCTGGATCTTCTTGACCGCTGGATCACATTTGCCAGCAACAAGGATGTCGATGCCGTGATGGCACTTTATAGCGACGATATCTGTTCCTTTGACGCGATCGGGCCGCTGCAAGTGCGTGGTCATGCGCAATATCGCACCCATTGGCATCGCTGCATGCCCGAAAGGGGCACGGTCTTTTTCCAGCCGCTTGACCCTTCCATCCGGGTGTCAGGTGATCTTGCGGTGGTGCATTTCCTGATTCGGTGCGGGTTGCGCCACGATGATGGCAGTGAACAGGCCAGCTGGATGCGCGCGACAAAGCAACTTGAAAAACAGGGCGGGCACTGGCGCATCGTGCATGAACATTTCTCGGTACCGTTTGACTATGAAAATTGTGCTGCCCAGTTCGATCTGGCGCCATAAGCCAGGATATCTGCGTCATCCACCCCTTTGATTTAAGGATCACCGCGATGAAATTGATCACGTATCTGAACTTTGACGGCAATTGCCGTCCGGCATTCGAATTTTATCAGACCATTCTGGGCGGCGAACTGATCATGATGGCCTATGGCGATACGCCGATGGCCGGTGACATGCCCGAACATAACGACAAGATCGCCCATGCCTGCCTGATCGGCGATGGCTGGCAGGTGATGGGATCTGATTGTCCGCCCGACTATTTCAACAAAATGCAGGGCATGACAGCATCCCTCCACTTTGATACCGCCGCACAGGCAAAAGCCATCTTTGACCGTTTATCCGTTGATGGTGTGGTTACCATGCCGTTTGACAAAACCTTCTGGTCACCCGGCTATGGCATGTTTGTCGACAAGTTCGGAACGCCGTGGATGATCAATACCGAAATGTCGTCGGACGACATGGCAAGCTGTGCGTGATGGTGGTCCTAATTCCCTGTTGATAAACGATTTGTTGCCCTGATCCCCATTTCCCGTCAAAGTATTGCAACTTGGGGTTATGGGGATCAGCCAACATGACAGCACGGGTCACGACAGTCGCCTTTGCCGGGATTGAAACCATCCCAGTTGACGTTCAGGTGCAAATGGCAAGTGGCCTTCCGGCTTTTACCGTGGTTGGCCTGCCTGATAAGGCGGTGTCCGAGGCCCGCGAACGGGTGCGTTCGGCACTTTCTGCCATGGGGCTTGCCCTGCCGCCCAAGCGGATCACGATTAATCTCGCGCCGGCTGATTTGCTTAAGGAAGGATCGCATTTCGATCTGCCGATCGCACTTGGTCTTTTGGCCGAAATGGATGTGATCGGGCATGAAGATATCGCGCAGTTTCTGGTACTTGGCGAACTTGGCCTTGATGGCGGGATCACCGCGGTTGGCGGGGTTCTGCCCGCAGCGATGGAGGCCGCGACACGTGATTGCGGGATCATTTGCCCGCATGACAACGGGGCCGAGGCCCTTTGGGCCGGTGATCTGGAAATTCTGGCGCCCAAAACACTGATTAGCCTGATCAATCATTTCAAGGGCACCCAGATCCTTGCCCGTCCGACCCGGCGCGATGACGGGGAAATCAACGAATTTCATGGTGATCTGCGCGATATTAAGGGACAGGAAAGTGCCAAGCGCGCGCTTGAGATCGCAGCAGCCGGCGGCCATAACCTTTTGATGTCGGGGCCACCCGGATCGGGAAAGTCGATGCTGGCGGCCCGGTTGCCGGGTATCCTGCCCGATCTTGATGCCAGACAGGCGCTTGAAACCACTGTCATCCATTCGGTCTCGGGGATGTTGCCGGCTGGCGGGCTTATCCGCAGCCGTCCCTACAGAACCCCGCACCATTCAGCATCGATGCCGGCCCTTGTGGGTGGCGGGCATCGTGTACGGCCGGGCGAAATTTCACTGGCCCATAACGGTGTGCTGTTTCTAGATGAATTGCCGGAATTTCAACGCAATGTGCTTGATGCCCTGCGTCAGCCGCTTGAAACCGGGCAGGTTTCGGTCGCACGTGCCAATGCACATGTGACCTATCCGGCACGGGTGCAGCTGGTGGCGGCGATGAACCCATGCCGTTGTGGCTATCTGGGGGATAATGATCTGGCCTGTAGCCGTGCACCAAGATGTGGCGAGGATTATCAGGCAAGACTGTCAGGACCGCTTCTTGATCGCTTTGATATTCAGATCGAAGTCCCGGCGGTCAAGCCCGAAGAACTTGATCTGCCAGCCAGCGGGGAAACAAGTGCGGTGATTCGTGACCGGGTGCTCAGGGCGCGCGAAGTACAAATGTTGCGATATAAAAACGAACCGATATCAACCAATGCAGTGGCCGATGGCGACGTTTTGCAACAGGCGGCATCGCTTGATGAGGACGGGCGTGGTCTGCTTCAGGATGCCGCCCGTCAGATGAAGCTTTCGGCCCGCGGATATCACCGTATCCTGCGCGTTGCGCGCACGATTGCCGATCTTGCCGATAGCAAAGCCGTGAAACGCCCCCATATTGCCGAGGCCCTGAACTATCGGCAGATGGTTTATCGCCGTTAGTTCAGGGCCCTGGTCGGTATTCTGGTGGCAATGATCAAACCATCGCCACTTAATCATGGTCAGTAAGTCGCGCGGTTACGGCGCAGCTGATCAATGATTTCGGCTTTGTTCGGGTCGGCGTGAAAGGCATCGGCGACAATCATCACGCCTTTGGTGCCGTCCTTGGCCTCGATCATGAAAATCGTCGCATCATCGCCGGGATCAGTACCGTGGTCGGTGCTGCTGGAATGTACCAGGCGCAGCTCATCCGCATTATACAGGTGACCCGTACCGTCACTGCGCACGCCACCGTCTTCACACATGAAGTGATGGGTAAAACCATGTTCTTTTGCATTTGCCTGAAGATCTGCGAGGGTCATTGGAATCTCCGTGATCGAAATTTTCCTGATATCGACAGAACGTCATACCCCACAGGAATGTTCCGGACCGGAATCACCAACCCTTATTTCAGGATTGATTGCGGCGCAAATGATCGACCAGATCCGCCTTGTCCGGATCGGTGTGAAAGCTGTCAGGCACGATCAGCATACCGCGCAGACCGTCCTTGGCCTCGATCATGTAAAGGGTGGCATCATCGCCCGGGTCGGTACCGTTATCGACACTTCGGAAATCGACAATGGTCAGATCATCGGCATGGTATCTGACTTCCTGGCCGTCGCAGATCACATGGTTGTCACGGGCACTGAAAATATGGGTAAAGCCGCGTTCGCGGGCCATATCCTGCAATTCGATCAAGTTCATGATATTGCTCCGATCAAGTGCTGACTGGAATAGAAATAGTCTAGCAGAAATCGTTGGCAATGTGATTGCGCAAGCTCAATTCAACACATGAATTCCCAGGCCAGGGATCAATCCAGGGTCATTTTCATGCCTTCGTGACTGGCGACAAAGCCAAGCCGTTCGTAGAAACGATGGGCATCCTTGCGGGTCTTGTCCGTGGTGAATTGCACAAGATGCGCGCCAAGTGATTTCGAAATCGAAATGGATTGTTCGATCAGCTTTTCACCGATCTTCTGTCCGCGCACCTTGCTTGATACCCGAACACCCTCGATCTGGGCACGCAACTGGCCGCGGCGCGACAGCCCGGCAATCAGGGTCAATTGCAAACAGCCGACAACATCATCGCCAGACATCGCCAAAAGATACTTGTTCGGAAGTGCCTTTGTTGACTGGGATTCCATGGCATCAAAGGCGGCATAATAGGCATCGGGCAGCGGATCGGTGAATTCTTCACGGGTTTTGCCTTTTTCATCATCGGCCAAAAGGGCGACAATGGCGGGCAGATCCGCACGATTGGCATAGCGGAAAGTAATGTCTGATTGGGCGGTCATGGCATTCCCCGATGGTGACTGGCGATGTGATCCTGGCGGGACTTTAAAGACCGAGCGTCCAGGTTTGTCCAATCAAATCATGGCCAAAGCTGTGATGGGGTTCTTCGGCGACCATGACAAATCCGGCCTTCTCATAGATCTTGCGCGCCGCATGCAGATTGCCATTGGTCCAAAGCGTGATCTGGGCGTAACCGGCCCGTCTGGCAAAGGAAATGCAGTGATCAACCAGATGTTTGCCGATGCCAAGACCACGTGCGTCGGGTTCGACAAACAGGACACGCAATTTGGCGACCGTATCGCTTTCGCCAACCAGCATGACGGCGCCAACCGGCCTGCCGTCATGTTCGGCAATCCAGCATCCTTCTTTGCGGGGGTCATGATGGGCCAGGAATTTGGCGGCGATTTCTGCTACCAGCCCTTCAAACGTGCTGTCCCATTGATATTCGGCGGTATAAAGCGCCCCGTGACGTTGCACGATCCAGCCAAGATCACCCGGGCGGTGGTCACGAATCAGGACCGGCTTGTTACGGTCCGCGGCCTTGATGTCATCATCGGATCCCAAAAGCGACTGGATGGTTTTCATCGCAGCGATCAGCTGGTCACGCTGGCTGTCTGAAAGCGGCGTCATCAGCGATGCAATGTCATCGCGCGAGGCCGCCTGAAGCCCGGCATAGATTTCCTGACCCTGTTTGGTCAATTCCGCGACCCGCACCCGGCGATCCTTGCTGTCGGTTGAAAGCGTGATCAGACCGGCCTTTTTAAAGCGCGTCAGTATCCGGCTGAGATAGGCCGGATCAAGCGCCAGTGTGGTTGCAAGCTTGCCAACCACCTGCGCACCACCGGCATGAAGTTCAAACAGCACCCTGGCCTCGGTCAGGGAAAAGGCGCTTTTATGCAGCCCTTCGCTCAGCAGTCCGACCTGTCGGGTATAGAACCGGTTGAATGCCCGTATCTCGTCAATCTGTCTGACATCCATATCCCGTGCTCCTGCCATCTGTGCTCATATTTGACTTTGTCCAATAAATAATGGACTAAGTCAAATATATTGATATGGAAACGGCGTGCGAGGTTGCCATCACACGCCGAAACTGGCAGCTGGATCAGTGACTGGATCACGGGGCCAGACGATCGGGGGACCAGAAAGCCGTCAGATCAGGCCAGGCCGCCATTGGCGCGGATGGTTTGACCATCCACCCAGCCGGAGTCGGTCCCGGCCAGGAAGGACACCACACCGGCGATATCTTCGGGCTGACCCAAACGTTCAAGCGGCGGCATTTTGGAAAACTGGGCGATCTGTTCGTCGGTTTTGCCATTCAGGAACAGTTCGGTTGCAACCGGACCCGGTGCGACCGCATTGACGGTGATGTGACGGCCGCGCAGTTCCTTGGCATAAACGGCCGTCATGGCCTCGACCGCGGCCTTGGTGGCGTTATAGACCGCATAACCCGGCAATTTCAGATGCAGGGCGGTGGTCGAAAAATTGATCACCCGGCCATGATCGCGCAGATGCTTTGCCCCTTCGCGCAGCATGTTGAAGGTGCCACGCACATTGATATCCATCATCGCGTCATAGGTGGCATCATCCATTTCGGCGATCGGCTGGGTCGTCATGACACCGGCATTGTTGACGATGACATCCACCCCGCCAAATTCGGAAATGGTTTTGTCAAACAAGGCGGTGACCGCATCGGGCCGCGAAATATCGGCCCGGATTGCAATTGCCTTATGCCCGTCGGCCTTAAGGCTTTCGGCCAGTTCTTCGGCCGGTTGGGCCGAACTTGCATAATTGATGACAACGGCGAAACCGTCCGCAGCAAGCCGTTTGGCAAGGGCAACGCCGATCCCGCGCGACGCGCCGGTGATGATTGCGGTTCTGTTTTCAGTGGCAGACATCGAAAGTCTCCTTGGTTAACTGTGATGCCCGCACTATGCCTTGGATGACTTTTCGGATAATTGCCCTATATTCGAATTGACTGTTCGAAAATTATTAACAATAAGGGGTATGGATGGACCGGTTCGAAGACATGCGCAACTTTGTCCGCGTGGTAGAACGCAAAAGCTTTACCAAGGCGGCCGGTGATCTTTTGATCCCGCGCGCAACCATGTCCAATTCCATTCAGCGTCTTGAAGACCGGCTGGGCACCCGGTTGCTTGAACGTACCACGCGGACGGTCAAACCGACCCGCGATGGCGAAGCCTATTATCAGCGCTGTGTGCGGATTCTGGCCGATCTTGAAGATGCCGATACCAGCTTTACCAATCCCGATCCCAAGGGGCTTTTGCGGGTCAATCTTCAGGGGACGCTGGCGCGTACCTTTGTCATTCCGGCCATTTCGGGCTTTCGGGAACGCTATCGGGGGATTGATCTGGTGATTGCCGATGGTGATCGGTATGTCGATCTGATCCACGAAGGATATGACTGCGTTTTGCGCAGTGGCGATCTGGCCAGTTCATCCATGATCGCGCGGCGACTGGCGCTTTTGCATGAAGTAACGATCGCAAGCCCCGATTATCTGGTGCGTTTCGGGACACCGCGCACCATAGATGATTTGCAAAGCCAGAGTCATGAAATGGTCAGTTTCCTGTCTGGCGCGGATGACAAACCGATCCCGCTTGATTTCGTGGTGGATGGCAAAGTGCGTGAAATCACCCTGCCCGCAAGCATTTCAGTCACCGGGGCGGACAGCTATGCGGCCTGTGCCAGTGCCGGGCTTGGCCTGATTCAGGTGCCGCGCTATCGGGTGGCGGATGATTTGCGGGCGGGTCGGCTGGTGGAAGTTTTGCCCGATTTCCCACCCGATCCGATGCCGGTTTCAGTACTTTATCCGCAAAACCGCCAGCTTTCGACACGTGTACGGGTTTTTGTCGACTGGCTGGCGGATCTGTTTGCCAAAACCGATCTTTGAAAGCGGCAGTCAGGACGACGTGCTGGAAGCACCGCAAATGTTTTTGATCCGGTTTCGCAATGAAACCATATGGGCCTGCCAGTAATGGGTCATCATTGGTTTGAACCGGTTGTCATTGAGCCCGTTGCGGCCTGGATGCCCAGCCGAAAGGCGTTCAAGCCCAATATGTTCAAGGGTAATGCGGCATTGCTGGCCAGCCGGGGCAAAACCGATATCGACAATCGTCACCGGCTCGTTCCTGTCGGCCATCGGCCAGCGCCATTCGAACCGTAACCGTTTGCCAGGCTCGAAACTGATGACTTTGCCTGCTTCAACCACGAAATCCGGGCGGCGCTTGTCTGCTTCCTGAAGGACAATCGTCCCGTTCTTTTCGGCAAACTGCATGATGCCCGGCCGATTGCCAATCAGCCGGTTGCGCGGTCCCTGTTTCCACCAGTGATCAATATCTTTGGTAAAAACGTCAAAGGCCGTTTGGGGATCACAGTCAACGCGAAGGGCGACAAAGGTCTTGGCCGACATTGAAATTCCTGTCTGAACGGGGGCCTTGCGGGCGGAAACCCTTCTTTTCAGAATTTGCGTCCGCCGACAAGAAAAACCACCGATTGCGACGCGCCCAAAGGGGGCGAAGTGACCGAAATGCTGCGATCCATGCCGCGCAAAGGCGTACGAGATACAGATCCCGTATAGCTGTTTGATGGGCTGCGCGTTCCCGCGTGGGTGGCTTAGTAACCGGTTTCCCGGTTGACCAGCCCGCGCGGAGTTTCACCACGATTGATCCGGTCGATATTTTCCGCGATTTGTTCGACGGATTCCTCAATCCGGGTTTCTGCGGCAATATGCGGGGTGATGCGGATTTTCGGATGGTCCCAGAACGGGTGGCTTTCGGGCAGCGGTTCGGTCACCGCCACATCAAGAAACGCCCCGCGCAGATGTCCGGTATCAAGCGCACGCAGCAGGTCGGCCTCATTGATCATGGCCCCGCGTGCGGCATTGATGATCGCAGCCCCCTTGGGCAAAAAGGACAACGTCGTGCTGTTAAGGACATTTTCCGTTTCAGTCGTGCGCGGCAGCAGACAAATCAGAATGTCGGACTGCCCCAGAAACTCACCCAGCGTTTCCTTGCCGGCAAAGGTGGTAATGCCGTCAATCGCCTTCATCGAGCGGCTCCAGCCCGATACGCCAAATCCAAGTGAGGAAAGCGCGGTGGCAACTGCTGCGCCCAGTGCGCCAAGACCCATCACCCCGATCCGGCATTTGGAAATGCGGGCAACCGGGTGCTGGGTCCAGTCGGCCTTGGCCTGCTGGTCGCTGTAAATGTCGAAATCACGCATGAAATGCAGGGCGGCATAAAGGTGATATTGCACCATCTGATCCGCCATCCCGGCATCTTCAAGACGAATGACCGGCAGATCGGCCGGAAGACTTGGCGAAGACACCACATGGTCAACCCCGGCACCGAGCGAGAAAATGGCCTTAAGATTGGAAAGCGTCTTGATCAGTCCCTGTGGCTGTTTCCAGAACAGGGCATAATCAATCGTTTCTGGATCGTAATTTTCGTCGCCGGTGACGATCTTGGCACCGGGAAGCCGCGCGACCATTGCCTCTTTCCAAGCGGCGTCTTCGCCGGCGGCGGAAATAAGGATATTGGGGGCATTGTTGGCGGCTGACATGGTGTTCTCCTGATTTTCCGGTGCCCGATACCTGGGGGACGAACGGGTCTGGTGGCGGGATATGCAAAGGTTTCAGTATGTAAAACGCGCCAGATCGCAAAGCGTTCCTTTGCAAAGTCTGACGCGTCTATTGATGGCAGCTATTGCCATCTCCGGTCAATCAATTGGCGTGTGATTGACCGGGCATTTATTTGGGCATTTGCCGGTCGTGACCGGGTGCATTTCCGGTATCAGGGCATCTGGCCTGTCCGTTTGCCGAACCCGTGTGAACAGATTGGCAGGTGTTTGATCACCCGTTTCGGGATCGACCGGTTCGGTTTAGTGGGCGAAAATCATCGCCGGATCACGAAACGTCTTGAATTCAAGACCATTGCCAGCCGGATCTTCGACAAAGAACGTGCCCTGTTCACCCGGTTCACCCTTAAAGCGGATTTTCGGTTCGAGAAGGAACGGCACATTGGCGGCTTTAAGGCGATCGGCAAGGTCATGCCAGATATCCCATTCCAGAACCGCACCGAAATGCGGGATCGGAACCGCATCACCATCGACAGTGCCAGCACCCTTGTTCTGACCGGCTTCGGGGCGGACATGGGCAGACAGCTGATGACCAAAGAAATCAAAATCAATCCATGCCTCGGTCGAACGTCCTTCGGCACAGCCAAGAATGTCGATGTAAAAGGCGCGGGTATCGGCAATCGATTTGATCGGGAAGGCCAGATGGAACGGGGGCAGTGACATGGGAATCTCCTAGATAATCTAATGCTTTGTTGTTAGAAACAGTTTAAATCAGCATAATATTGCGGTCAAAATCAGAAGTTCTGCCCTTATCATAAGGAAATCTATTGATATGGCGCTGCGCCCGACCACCCCGCCGCTCAATGCGCTCCGCGCGTTTGAGGCCGCCGCCCGCCTGGGCAGTTTTGCCCGTGCCGCAAACGAACTTTCGGTCACACCGGGCGCGATCAGCCAACAGGTCGCCAATCTGGAAGCCAGCCTGGGCATGGTGCTGTTTGATCGCAATGGCCCGAAACTGGCTTTGCGCGAAGCCGGACGGGCCTATTTGCCCAGTTTGCGCCGTGCCCTGGACGAGATCGAGGCCGCCACCCTTGATCTGGTCACCCACGGAGTTGGTGAACGCCGTCTGGTGATCGGGGCATTGCATACGCTGGCCAGCTCCTGGCTGATTCCAAGATTGAAACGATTTCAAAACGAACACCCTGATATCCGCCCGGTGATCGAGACATTGGCGCTTAATTTCGCGACCCCGGAACGCAGTCCCGATCTTGCAACACGCCAGATGGATGTCGGGCTTTATTTTGGTGACGGGGCTTGGAAAGACGCGCGTGCCGATAAACTTTTTGATGAAATTCAGGTGGTTGTCGCCAAACCCGGAACCATCGCATCCGATCCGTCAGATGATTTGACAACCCTGATTTCGGGTCAGACCCGCCTGATCCACACCACCCGGCCCAAGGCCTGGCATGATTGGGGACAGGCGCATGGGGTGACCATATCGGGGGCCCCCGGACCGGGGTTCGAGCATTTCTTCATGCTGATCGAGGCCGCAAAGGCCGGGATGGGTATTGCCCTTTTGCCGCGCGTTCTGATCGAAGGGCCGCTTGCCGACGGGACGCTTGAGATCGTCTGTGATGCAACCTTGCAAAATCCCGGCGCCTATTACCTGATCACACCGCAAAACCGGATCGACGCCCCCGAAGTTGGTGCATTTCGCGACTGGCTGCTGCGCGAAGTCGCGGACAATACTCCAGTCTGATCTGGCGAAAATTCCCGGTTTCTGGGGATTTTTGACGGCTTACGCGCCTTGCCTGCGGCGATAGATGCTGTGAAGCAGATGGTCTTTCTTGGGGCCGGTGATTTTTATTTTTGTTTCGAAATGATCATCGTTCTGCCAGATCATGCAGTGATGATAGAAATCCTCGCCGCACGGATGAATGTCACGTGCGCACAACCCATCCGTCGCATCCTCGCCAAAGTGCAGCATCACATAGCGATTGCCAAAACTTAAGGGATCCCGAAACAGAAGCTCGATCGCGGCCGGGTCCTCGTGCAACACAAAGTCGTATTCGCGGTAGCCGTCAAACCGTTTGCCATCGGTGCGGGTCAGAAACCCCTCTTCGCGATAGCGCAGGACGTTTGGTTTATCGGGATCGGCGGCGTGAAATGTCACCTTGCCCGTAAACTGTCCGGCATCACCCAGATCGCGCACCAGTGACCAGTTCCCGGCCAGGGCAGCAAAGATATCGGATGCATTGGGCGTGGCTGTATTCATCGGCATTCGGATTGATTTTGATCGGGATAAAAAAGGCAGGGTCGCGATACGGTCACCCTGCCTTTTATGTTGCGTGTCAGTATATTGCGTATCGGAGGGGCTTATGCCTTTGGCAACATCAGGCCAAGCTTGGTGCCGCCAATGATATGGACATGGAGATGCGGTACGTCCTGGCGACCATGGTCGCGGGTATTGGCGATCAGGCGGTAGCCGTCTTCGAGCACACCGGCTTCCTTGGCGATTTTGCCGATCGCGCGGGTATAGGCAACGATTTCAGCATCCGACGCATTCAGGGCAAAATCGTCATAGGATGTATAGGCGCCCTTGGGGATGACCAGAATATGGGTCGGGGCCTGTGGGGCGATATCGTTGAAGGCCAGCACATGGTCGTCTTCATAGACCTTGGTGCACGGGATTTCGCCGCGCAGGATTTTGGCAAAGATGTTTTCCGGATCGTAAGGCTGAACGGCCATCTTGGGGCTCCTGATCGATATAATCTGACGATGGCTGCCATATTGGACAGGCTTGGCGTCAGGTGCAATTTCGATTTTTGAATTTCTGCCGGTTTTGCATCTTTGTCATTCCGGGCTGAAATCGACAATCCTGCCCGGACCATGAAGCCCAAAGTATGATCACAAAGCACGATGCCCGTCCCAACCTTCGCGGCCACAGGCCTTGTTCGGGCGTTGCGGGGTGGAATGCGGGGATCAGGGCAATATGTTTTACGGCAAGGACAAAGGATTAATCAGCCTTGCGCGATGCCTTTTCTGCAATGCCTGAAATGCCCTGACGCTCGGCCAGAATTTGCCAGACATCTTCGGGTTTTACCCCCTGATCGGCCCAAAGAACCGTCAGGTGATAAAGAAGATCGGCACTTTCCGATGCGACCTTATCGGGGGTTTCGGCCAAAGCTGCAATCACGGTTTCAACGCCTTCTTCGCCGACTTTCTGGGCGATTTTGGCTGTGCCCTTGGCAAACAGCTTTGCGGTATAGCTGGTTTGCGGGTCGGCACCCTTGCGGGCGGCGACAGTGGCGTAAAGTGCATCCAGGATGTGTTGATCAGCCATAACTTACTCCTCACGCACCGGGATGCCAGCGGCCTTCATGTGGTCTTTGACCTCGCGAATGCGATAGGTGCCGAAATGGAAGATCGACGCGGCCAGAACGGCTGATGCGTGACCCTCGGTCACGCCTTCGACCATATGGTCAAGGGTACCCACCCCGCCTGATGCAATCACCGGAACATGGACGGAATCCGCAATCGTGCGGGTCAGCGGGATGTTAAAGCCCGACTTGGTGCCATCGCGATCCATCGAAGTGACAAGAAGCTCACCCGCACCATATTCGGTCATTTGTTTTGCAAACGAAACGGCATCGATGCCGGTCGGTTCGCGGCCACCATGGGTAAAGATTTCAAACTTGTCCGGGCCGGTCGATTTGGCGTCGATGGAAACCACGATGCATTGCGATCCGAACTTGCGCGCGGCTTCGCGCACGAAATCGGGGTTTTTCACCGCGGCAGTATTGATCGAAACCTTGTCGGCACCGGCCAGCAACAGCTTGCGGATATCTTCAAGCGATCGCACACCGCCGCCAACCGTAACCGGCATAAAGCAGGCCTCGGCCGTGCGGGCAACCACGTCAAAGATGGTGTCGCGGTTATCAGATGATGCGGTGATGTCCAAAAAGCACAGTTCGTCCGCGCCCTCGGCATCGTAAATCCGCGCCTGTTCGACCGGATCACCGGCATCAATCAGATCAACGAAATTGACCCCTTTGACAACACGTCCGTCCTTGACGTCAAGACAGGGAATGACACGGGTTTTTAACATGGTCGGTTTCCTGTTTTGCTCGATTACGCAAGGGCTGCGATGGCTTCGGCCAGGTCAATACGCCCGTCATAAAGCGCGCGGCCCGAAATCGCACCGTCAATGCCGGCACTCGTATGCTTTTTCACCGCAATCAGATCATCAAGCGACGATACCCCGCCCGACACGATCACCGGGGTCGAGATTTCAGACGCCAGTGCGACGGTGGACTCGATGTTCGGTCCACCCATCGCGCCATCGCGGTCAATATCGGTAAAGATGATGGCGGCAACCCCGCAATCCTCGAACTTTTTGGCAAGTTCAAGGGCGGTAACTTCCGACGTTTCTGCCCAGCCTTCAACCGCGACATAGCCATCACGGGCATCAATGCCAACCGCAACCCGACCCGGCCATTTCGCGCAGGCTTCCTTGACAAAATCCGGATTGCGAAGGGCTACGGTGCCAAGGATCACGCGTGTGATGCCCTTGTTAAGCCAGTAATCAACGGTTTCCATGGTGCGGATGCCGCCACCAAGCTGGGTCTGGGCTTTGCCGTCAACAGCCGCCAGGATCGAATCAACCGCCGCACCGTTAACCGGTTCGCCGGCAAAGGCCCCGTTCAGATCAACAATATGGACCCAGTGACAGCCCGCCTGAACAAATTCACCGGCCTGTGCGCCGGGGTCATTGTTGAATACCGTGGCCTTGTCCATGTCGCCGCGCAAAAGGCGCACACATGCGCCGTCTTTAAGGTCGATTGCGGGATAAAGATTCACTGATCAGAGTCCTGTAATTTCTTGGTGTAATAGTAACCTTCGACCATTTTGCCGTCGATCATCGCATAATAGGGATTGATGCCCCAACGGACATAGCCAAGCCCGTTATAAAGCGCGATGGCGGCCTTCTGGGTTTCGCGAAGGTCCAGTTTCAAAACGTTATAGCCCGCCTGACGGGCGAAATATTCAATCGAACGCACGATCGCCTTGCCATTGCCGCGCCCGCGGGCCCAAGGGGCCACGAAATGACCAGTGATCTGGGCGGAATGGCGCTGGGCTTCAAGGTTGGCTGGTGTTTCAATCAGCTGTGCCGCACCGGAAATCACGCCATCAACGCGCGACACAAACAGATGCCGTCCAGGCATCAGCAACACGCCACGCCAGTATTTTTCCATATCCGGGCGATCGGGCGGCGTCAGCCAGCCAAATCCGCCACCCTCGACAATCGCCTGGGTGCAGGCATCGACGATGTCGGAAAGCTCGCCTGCTGAAAGCTCAGTCACGCATTCGGCAACAACGCCGGGCTGAATGGTATCGGATGGTGCGATCATGGCTTCCATCCCAGGAAGTTACCAATGATGGTAAGCCCCGTTTTCTGGCTTTTTTCCGGGTGGAACTGGGTGCCGATCATATTGTCACGCCCGATCATCGCCGTCAGTTCCCCGCCATAGGAGACCGATGCCAGTCGCTGATCCGGATTGGCTACATGCATGTGATAGCTATGCACGAAATAGGCGTGATCCCCGTCCGAAATACCGCGAAGGACCGGATGGGATTTGCCAGCGGGATCAAGCACCAGCTCGTTCCAGCCCATATGCGGGATTTTCAGGGTCGGGTCGCTGGGTTCGATCGCAACCACCTCGCCCGCGATCCAGTCAAGGCCGGGGGTATCGGCAAATTCACGGCCAACCGATGACATCAGCTGCATGCCGACACAGATGCCAAAGAACGGCTTGCCGCCCTTGATCACCTGTTCGTTCAGAACATCAACCATGCCGGTCACGGCATCAAGTCCGGCCCGGCAATCGGCATAGGCACCAACACCCGGAAGTACGATATGGCTGGCGTTGCGGACCTTTTCCGGGTCATCGGTGACAATGATCGCATCGGAAAAGCCGGTTTCGCGGGCGGCACGCTCGAACGCCTTGGCAGCAGAGCGCAGATTGCCTGAACCGTAATCAATAATCGCAACACTCATGGGTAGGATGGGCTCCCGGTTGAGGGGGTTGATATGGTGGTTTGCTGCATCTGTGGGACGCGCAGTTTCGATATGGTCAAACGCTCAAAACAGCGATGTTCGGCATCGCTTTGGGTTTTACCAGCAACGATATCGGTCATTTTCCAGCCCTGTGCCGCCAGTTTGCGCCGGCGCAGATCATTGGCAATCAGGCCAAAGCCGATCCCGGTAACAAGCGCCAGGGCGAAATCCATTTCCGGCCCGCCATCAAAGAACATGACCGCAAGACTGCACAGAATGGAAACAACGACCAGACCAAAGAATCCCAGCCACAGCCGATGATACAACGCCCAAAGACCTGACAGCAGAAAGGCCCAGAAATTGAACCCTTCGCGGATCAGGATGGCGTTTTCCATCGGTTCGGCATCGCCGGGATGGATATGTACTGTGTAAACCTTCATCGAAAACCGATTTTCTGGTCCCGGTGTTCTCGCAACAGCACCGGTAAATTTTCGATCAGATCAAGCTGACCCGCTTAAAGCGAACCGCCAAGGGTCCCCTTGGTCGACGGAATGGCATCGGATTTGCGCGGATCGATTTCGATCGCATCGCGCAAGGACCGTGCAAGCGCCTTAAAGGCACTTTCGATGATATGGTGATTGTTCTCGCCATACAGGTTCTCGACATGCAGCGTGATGCCGGCTGCCTGGGCAAAGCCCTGGAACCATTCGCGGAACAATTCGGTGTCCATATCGCCCAGCTTGTCGCGGGTAAAATTGACATTCCAGATCAGATAGGGACGGCTTGAAATATCAAGGGCGACACGGGTTAATGCCTCGTCCATCGGCAGCAGGCAGCTGCCATAACGCGTAATGCCCTTTTTATCGCCAAGTGCCTGTGCAAAGGCCTGGCCAATCGCGATGCCGCTATCTTCTGTCGTGTGATGGAAATCAATATGCAGGTCGCCCTTGGCCCGGACCTTAAGGTCCATCAGGCTGTGACGCGAAAGCTGTTCGAGCATGTGATCAAGGAAACCGACCCCGGTCTCGACATCATAGATGCCGGTCCCGTCAAGGTTCAGTTCAACCATGATCTGGGTTTCGTTTGTGTTACGCTCAACGCGGGCCTTGCGCATGCAAAGCTCCTTTCCTGCAGATATTGATGCATATGATGGACCGTATGTAGCAACAAACCCGTGGAAAAGCCAGTTTTAGGTGGCTACGTAATGGCCGCAAGTTCCACCTGTGGCAGACCCATGGCCATTACAGTGATCCGGTCACCAGAATGCCGGCTTAGACAAAGTCGAATTTATCGACATCAAACAGACCGCGATCGGTCATTTTAAGATGCGGAATGACCGGAAGTGCCAGGAAGGCGACCTGAAGAAACGGTTCGGGCAAAACACATCCCAGATCCTTGGCGGCTGCGCGGAGTTTGATCAGGTCTTTTTCAACAACCTCGAACGGCTCAAGGCTCATCAATCCGGCGACCGGCAATGGCAGTTCGGCGGTCACCTTGCCGCCATCGGCAACGGCAAAGCCGCCGCCCATTTCAATCAGGCGATTGACGGCTGCGGCCATGTCGGCGTCATTGGCCCCGACCACTGTGATATTGTGGCTGTCATGGCCGACGGATGATGCAATCGCTCCGCGTTTCAGGCCAAAACCACGTACAAAGCTGCGTCCGATATTGCCATTGATCCCGTGGCGTTCGACGACCGCGACCTTGATCACGTCATTGGCAAGATCGGGTTTCAGGCCATTCTCGCCAATCTCCAGGGTGGCTTCATCGCGGAAAGTCAGGATAAGCCCCGGCTTGACCTTGATCACCGGCGTCTGATTTTGACCCGGTTTCGGATCACAGGCGAATGCCTCGGCCGATACGGGTTTGGCTTTCATCGAGCTTAGTCCGACAGGCGCGATGGTTTTGCGCCCGGCAAACAGATCGTCGCTGACCACCCGGCCACCGGCGATGACAGCGCTAACATCGCAGGTTTCAAGATCATCCAGAATGGCGATATCGGCCCGCCAGCCCGGCCCGATCAACCCGCGATCACGCAGACCGAAAATACGGGCTGCGGAATGCGATGCGGCGCGATAGGCATGATGGATCGGACAATTGCGTGCCTTGAGATGCCCGATCAGGCGGCGCACGAGGCTATCAAGATGGCCTTCCTCGCCGATATCAAGCGGGTTGCGGTCATCGGTACAAAGGGCCACAAAGCTTGAACTGTTTTCATCGAGAATTTCGGCCAGGGCTTCGAGATCCTTGGAAACCGATCCTTCGCGGATCAGGATCGCCATGCCCTTGGCAAGTTTTTCGCGGGCTTCTTCGGCCGATGTGGCTTCGTGATCGGTGCGGATGCCCGCCGCCATATAGCCATTCAGATCCATGCCGCGCACCAGCGGCGCATGACCATCAATATGGCCATCCTGAAACGCTTCAAGTTTGGCCATGATGCCCGGATCAAGGTTGAGCACACCGGGATAGTTCATCATTTCGGCAAGGCCGACGACCTTTTCATGGTCGCAGAACGGCAGCAGGTCTTCGATTTCAAGCCGCGCGCCGGCGGTTTCAAACGCCGTGGCCGGCACGCAGGATGACAGATTGACCCGCACATCCATGATTGTCTGTTCAGCGCAATCAAGGAAATATTTGATGCCATCGGAGCCCAGCACATTGGCGATTTCATGCGGATCACACAAAACCGTGGTCACGCCATGCGGCAAGACACAGCGATCAAATTCAAGCGGGGTGACCAGCGAGCTTTCAATATGAAGGTGGGTATCGATAAAGCCGGGGACTGCGAATTTGCCAGTGCAATCGATCTCGTCCCGGCCTTCATAGCTATCATGGGTGCCGACAATGCGGTCGCCGACAATGGCAATGTCGGTTTGTGTTACCGATCCTGTGATGACGTCCAATAACCCGATATTGCGCAAAACCAGATCGGCCTTGATCTTGCCCTGACCGGCAAGGATGCATTTGCCAAGATGGGTTTGGGAAAGATCGGTGCTGCTCATGATGTCTGGTCCTGTATTCTTGAAATTCTTTTCTGACGATCAAGCCTAAAGCATGTGGGGCCGGTGTGCTTTGAATTTTTATGCATATGGGCGTTGAAACTGTGTTTGCATCACAGCAAAGGTTCGATGCGGTCTGTCTGGTGGCTTCTGCCCTTGACCGGGGCGTCTGCCGTGCTAACTCTTGGGCGAAGCAATCGATGAGATTCAAGGATAATTCATGAGCGAACAACAAAGCTGGCATGGCACGACAATTCTGTCGGTGCGCAAGGGCAATGAAGTCGTGGTGGCGGGTGATGGTCAGGTATCGCTTGGCCCGACCGTGATCAAGGGCAATGCCCGCAAGGTCCGCCGGATCGGCCAGAAAGGCGAGATCATGGTCGGTTTCGCCGGTGCAACGGCGGATGCCTTTACCCTGCTTGAGCGGCTCGAAGCAAAGCTTGACCGCCATCCGGGGCAGACCATGCGTGCCTGTGTTGAACTTGCCAAGGATTGGCGTACTGACCGTTATCTGCGCAAGCTCGAAGCCATGATGGCGGTTGCCGACAAGGATGTGTCGCTGGTGCTGACCGGGCAAGGTGATGTTCTTGAACCCGAAGACGGCATCATTGCCATCGGATCGGGCGGGAACTACGCACTGGCCGCGGCGCGCGCCCTGATTGACCAGGACCTCAGTGCTGAGGAAATCGCCCGCAAGGCCATGGCGATTGCCGGCGAGATTTGTGTCTATACCAACGGCAATGTCCTTTTGGAAAAGATTGAAATCGAGGATGCGAAATAAGCAGGGCGCCAATCCGGGCCCTGTCGCTGCATCTGTCGCAATAAGATACGGAATAAATCATGACCCAACATTTCAGCCCGCGCGAAATTGTTTCTGAACTCGATCGTCATATCATCGGGCAGAAAGAGGCCAAGCGCGCGGTCGCCATTGCGTTGCGCAACCGGTGGCGCCGGCAGCAGCTTGACGACACCATGCGCAATGAAGTTCTGCCCAAAAACATCCTGATGATCGGCCCGACCGGTGTCGGTAAAACCGAAATTGCCCGCCGTCTGGCGAAGCTTGCCGATGCGCCGTTTATCAAGATCGAGGCAACCAAATTCACCGAAGTCGGCTATGTCGGGCGTGATGTCGAACAGATCGTGCGTGATCTGGTCGAAGTTTCGATTGATCTGACGCGCGAAAGCATGCGCAAAAAAGTCCGCGCCAAGGCCGAAATGCAGGCCGAAGAACGCATTCTTGACGGGCTTGTCGGTGAAAATGCGTCTTCTGACACCCGTCAGAAATTCCGCAAGATGCTGCGCGAAGGCGAACTTCAGCAAAAAGAAATCGAAATAAACGTTCAGGAAAGCAGCTCGGCCTCGATGCCGACCATCGATATCCCGGGCATGCCCGGTGCCCAGATGGGGATGCTGAACCTGAATGACATGTTCGGCAAGGCATTTGGCGGCAATACCAAGCCAAAACGCATGACCGTCGAAGAAGCGTTCGAGCGCCTGATCGATGAAGAAGGCGACAAGCTTCTGGATATGGACAAGGTCACCGCCGAGGCGATCGAGAATGTCGAACAGAACGGTATTGTGTTCCTCGACGAGATCGACAAGATCACCGCACGGTCCGAGCGCGGTGGCGATGTATCGCGCGAAGGTGTTCAGCGTGATCTGTTGCCGCTGATCGAAGGAACCAGCGTTTCGACCAAGCATGGCACGGTCAAGACCGACCATATCCTGTTTATCTGTTCAGGCGCATTCCATCTGGCCAAACCATCGGACCTGCTGCCGGAATTGCAGGGTCGCTTGCCGATCCGGGTTGAGTTGAAAGCCCTGACCGAAGGTGACTTCCGCCGCATCCTGATGGAACCGGAAGCCTCCCTGATCAAGCAGTATATCGCGCTGATGAAGACCGAGGATGTCACTCTGGACTTTACCGATGATGCGATTGATGAAATCGCCCGCATTTCGGCCAATGTGAACGAAACGGTCGAAAATATCGGGGCGCGCCGTCTGCATACGGTTCTTGAAAAGCTGCTTGATGATATCAGCTTTACCGCGACCGATCGTGGTGGCGAAACGTTCAAGGTCGATGCCAATTATGTCCGCGAACAGGTCGAAGATCTGTCAAAGGATGCCGATCTTTCGAAGTTTATTCTGTAATCGAAACGTTCTAGCGAATCAGATTCAGATCAGAGGCGCAAAAGGCCGGCACGATGTTGCTGGCCTTTTTTATTTAACCCTCAGCCGCCGCAATCTGGCCTATGGTCATGCCTTGGGAATGTATCGATTTCGGGGGCGCGCCCATGCCTTATGACGTTGTTTATCTGGCAGACAGACCTGATTGCGTAGACGCCTGTGCAGCTTGGGCATATGGGCGTTGGGGCGTGCAAAAGCCTGACAGCAGCCTTGAAAAAGCCAGAGCGTACTTTGCTCAATGCTGTCAAAAGGATGATCTTCCCCTAACGCTTTTGGCAATCAACAAAGATACCAACTTGCCGATAGGGATGATCAGCCTTTGGCCTCGGGACGGTGAAGGATGGCCAGATAAAACCCCTTGGGTTGCTGCCGTCTATACGCTTTATCGATATCGTGGACTGGGCATTGCAAAAAAGCTTGTAGAAGGCATCCTGCAAGAAGCAAAACGTTTTGGTATCGATATTATTTACCGGCAAGCCGGAAGCGCAGCCGAGATGTATCGAAAATTCGGTTTCCGCGAAATTGATCGAAGAGATACGGATACCGCGGCAGCAGGTCATGAAATCCTGTTTTGCAAGGATATCTGACTGCTATCCAAAGCAGATCAGGCGGAATGCAGTTTCCGCACATTATCGCCGGTTTTGGCCGGCAGATAGACAGTAAAGACCGAACCGACGCCCTGTTCGCTTTCGATCTGCATGGTGCCGCGGTGGCGCTGGACAAGGTGCTTGACGATGGCAAGACCAAGACCGGTACCGCCAACCGCGCGCGATCGTGCGGTATCAACCCGATAGAACCGTTCGGTCAGACGCGGCAGATGTTCGCGCGCAATGCCGTCGGAATGATCGCGGATGGCAACGGCCATGATCCGGTCATGGCGGAACCGCGCCAGCGCGCCGGGCGGGTTTTTGACCAGACTGATCGAAACTTCGACATCGGTATTGGCATGGCCATATTTGATGGCGTTTTCGACCAGATTGACAAAGACCTGCGTCAGTTCCTTTTCCTCGCCGACCATTTCGGTGTTGTCGAGTGCGCTGGTCACACGGATGTTCATGCCCTTTGCCTGCGCCTTCATGGTCAGACTTTCGGCAACCTTGCCGATGATCTTGCCAACATCGCATTCTTCGGATGGCGGGGTATGTTCATTCAGTTCGATCCGCGCCAGCGACAGCAAATCTTCGATCAGATGCTGCATGCGCAGGGCCTGATCGCGCATGACCGGCAGGAACTGGTTGAGCGCATCGGGGTCATCCTTGGCCGGGCCTTCAAGCGTTTCGATAAAGCCCAGCAACACCGAAAGCGGGGTACGCAATTCATGACCGGCGTCGGTGGCGAAATCGGCCCGCATCTGCTCCAGTTTGCGAAGCTCGGTCAGGTCCGAGAAACTCAGCACAAAGTTCCGGTCCCCGGTTGCGGCGGGCAGTCGCGCGGTGAGCACGTCGTAATGACGGTGCGCGTCGCTGGCCAGAACAAATTCGGCATGCTTCATGGTTTCGCGGGCATTGGCGACGTCATCAAATGCGTCCAGAAGGATCGGGTCACGGATAAACCGTGTCAGATCGCGCCCGGTTTCAAGATTGTGAAACAGCCCCTTGGCCGCCTGGTTGAAGCCGGTCACAACCCGGTGCCGGTTGACCATCACCACCGGGTTCGGCAGGTGATCAAGGATTTCGGCATCGGTGCTGGTTTGTGCTTCAAGAAGCGCGATACGATCGCGGAAGGCCGCAGCAATCTGGGTATAAAGCGATGAAAGTTCAGCCGCAGCACCAAATGAAATATGTTGCGGCGGGGTACCCTTGAACCGGTCGCGCAAATCCGTGGCATAGCGCGCCACCCGGCGCAAATCGCCGAAATAGATGCGCAGCATTGCGGTGATGCCAAGCCAGGACAGCGTGGCAGACAGGATCGCCGTGCCCCAGCCAAGCAGCTCCATCGCCGCAAGGACGACAAAGACAATGCCCGCCGGAAAGGCGATGGCCAAAGCTGTAAGTATCAATTGGCGGAAGCCCAATTAACGCTCCTGTTTACGGGGGTTGCGGTGATCCGGTGCACGCGTTTGTAAAAGTGGACCTAAAATGGTTATGGGCCAGTAAAGATCAAATAAAAGTTTGATGACAGTTTTCAAGTTGCTCAGCCGATTGAAAAAATCCGTCGAAGCATGGCCCGGCCGTGCTTTATCAGAAAATCACAACCCTGAAATATAAAAAAGGCCCCCGACTGTCGGAGGCCTTCTGGAAGATCGAGGATGGGTTTTGCGAAATCAGATGATTTCAGCCCCCTGATCAAAACTGAGCCGCGGGCTGCGCGGTGGCAATTTGTCGCGGTCGCCATAACCGATATTGATCAGAAGGTTGGTCTTAAGCGGTGTACCGGCAAAAAATTCGCCATCCAATCCCGCCGCATCAAATCCCGACATCGGACCGCAATCAAGCCCAAGACCACGCAAGGCAAGAATGAAATAACCGGCCTGAAGCGAACTGTTGCGAAAAGCGGTGGCTTTGATCGCGTCATCCTTGCCGGCAAACCATGACCGCGCATCGGTATGGGGAAACAGATCAGGAAGCTTTTCGTAAAATTCCATGTCCTGGGCCACGATCGCGGTCACCGGGGCGTTCATTGTCTTGTCGACATTGCCTTCGGAAAGGAACGGTTTAAGGCGCTTTTTGGCGGCATCCGATTTTACAAAGGTAATGCGCATCGGTTCGCAATTGGCGCTGGTCGGGCCCAGCACTGTCAGATCCCATGCCTGTTTGAGCAAACCGGTATCGACATCACGGTCCTGCCAGTTATTGAAGGTGCGCGCATTGTGGAACAGAAGACCAAGAGCATCAGAATCAAGCATGGGGCCTCATCAGTTTGGGTTATACGTCTGTTTCAAAGGTAACCCTGATGAACCAATTCGCAACCATCTATATGAAATATGGAAAAACAATTGGTTCGCTGGTATTTTTGCTTTTGCAAAACGATCCCGGCAAACGGGACGCTGCACCCGGACGACGGTGAAAACAGCATGTCCGGTGCACAGGGCCGACCCCCATATGTCGCCCTGTTTGGAGTGGTTGGTAGAAGACTGGAAACAATTATGAAATTCGAGACCAAAGGGCAAAGGTCATCATCGGTAACCGATCTGCTTTCCCCCGGCTCCATGCTGCGCGGTATGGTTTTCGGGATGTCGTTTGCTGTTGGGTTAACATTCGGTGTCGGTCAGGGCAGCGCCCAGTCAGTTGAAACCGAAACCACTGCACCGGCCACCATGCCGGTTGCCGAGCCGTCTGCGCAAAGCGACAGTGCGGCTGATCCCGACATGTCGGCACAATCAGCAGCACCCGGGGCGACAGCATCCGAAACAGCGGCTCCTGACGTGCCGCAACCCGAAGCACCGGCCGTTGATCAGGCTGATGATCCGGCCGCTGATCCCATTGTTGCCGAAAAGCCGGCAGCAGCACCGGCAGGTGATGCCACCTCGGCGGTTGTTTTCATGTATCATCGGTTTGGCGAAGATGAATATCCGTCGACCAACATCAAGATCGACCAGTTCAAGGAACATATCGCCGAACTGACCAGCGGCGGATACACGGTTATGGGGCTGCCACAGATCGTCACGACGATTGAAAATGGTGGCGGTTTGCCTGATCGTACCATCGGCATCACTATCGATGATGCCTATCGTTCTGTGTATGAACAGGCCTGGCCGATCTTCAAGGCCCACAATATGCCCTTTACGGTCTTTGTTTCGACCCAACAGATCGATGACGGCTTTTCCAATTACATGACCTGGGACATGGTGCGTGATCTGGTAAAGGCGGGGGTCACCATTGGGGGTCACAGCCAGCATCATTCCCACCTGCCTGATCTTGATATTGCGGCCGTCAAGGCCGAACTGGATCATTCGGCCAAACGGTTCAAGGAAGAGCTTGGCTTTGTGCCTGATATCTTCGCCTATCCCTATGGCGAGGCGAATGCAGACGTCATCAGTGCGGTCAAGGAGGCCGGATACAAGGCCGCGTTTGGTCAGCAAAGCGGTGCCATGAGCACGGAATCCGATTTCATGTATCTGCCGCGCTTTGCGCTGAACGAGCATTATGGCGCAATGGACCGCTTCAAATTGGCGGCAAATTCGTTGCCATTGCGGGTCAGCGACGTGACCCCGGGGGATTATACCCTGACGCGCAATCCGCCTGCATTCGGCTTTACCCTTAAGGAGCCGACAGCCAATATCGCCTGTTATCCGTCCGATGGTGACGCAACCATGAGCCGCCTTGGCGATGAACGCGTTGAAATTCGCCTCGACGGGCCGGTCGCATCGGGACGCTGGCGCATCAATTGCACGGCGATGGGCCCGGATTCCCGTTGGCAATGGTTCGGGATGCTTTACACCGTTCCGTGAAACCTTTGATGCCGTTGCTTTTTGGTATTTCAAAGCACTCCAAAACACTACGCCGCGATCCTTTCCGGACCGCGGCGTTTGCCATTTCGGTTATGGGCGCTTGCGTCCCATAATGAGACAATGTAGGTTAACCACACTTTTAAACCGTAATTAATTGGTAATCACAGTGTCGGCAGGCAAGAATATCCTTCTGATCATCTCGGGCGGCATTGCGGCCTATAAGGTTCTTGAGGTGATCCGTCGGCTCAGAGACCGCGAAATCAATATCCGCGCAATCCTGACCAAGGGTGGCGAACAGTTCGTGACACCGTTGTCTGTGGCGGCATTGACGGAAAACAAGGTCTATCAGGATCTGTTTTCCCTGACCGACGAAGCCGAGATGGGCCATATCCGTCTGTCGCGTGAGGCCGACCTTGTTCTGGTCGCCCCGGCAAGTGCCGATATCCTTGCAAAAATGGCAACCGGACAGGCCGGTGATCTGGCGACAACCGCGCTGTTGGCAACCAACAAGCCGGTGATGATTGCGCCTGCCATGAATGTGGAAATGTGGAACCATCCGGCGACACAGGCCAATATCGCAACGCTTGAAAGCCGCGGTGTGATCCGGGTGGGGCCATCTGCCGGTGATCTTGCCTGTGGCGAAACCGGTTCGGGGCGTCTGGCCGAACCGGCCGAGATTATCGCAAGCGTGCTTGATTTCCTTGAAGACCAGTCTGCGCCCAAGCCGCTTGCCGGCAAAAAGGCGGTCGTGACCAGCGGCCCGACCCACGAGCCGATTGATCCGGTGCGCTACATCGCCAACCGGTCATCGGGCAAACAGGGCCATGCAATTGCCCAGGCGCTTGCCAATGCCGGTGCGGATGTGACGCTGGTGTCCGGTCCTGTGACCCTGCCCGATCCGGTCGGGGTAACGGTTGTACGGGTTGAAACAGCGCGCGATATGCTTGCCGCGGTTCAAAATGCCCTTCCGGCGGATATTGCGGTTTGTGCCGCTGCTGTTGCCGACTGGCGTACTGCCGATGAAGCCGGTCAGAAGCTTAAAAAGGATGGGTCGGGGATTATTCCCGATCTTAAACTTGCGGAAAATCCCGACATTCTGGCAACCATCAGCCAGTCCGGGGCATCGCGCCCGGGGCTTGTGATCGGCTTTGCCGCAGAAACCGAAAAAGTCACCGAACATGCCCGTGCCAAGCGCGCGCGCAAGGGATGCGACTGGATTCTTGCCAATGATGTGGCGCCCGATACCGGGACCTTTGGCGGGGATCTGAACGAGGTCTTCCTGATTTCAGGGGATGATGCGGGCGCTGACGAACATTGGTCGCGCCAAAGCAAAACCGGCATCGCCGGGGCACTTTGTGCCCGGATCATCAAACATTTTTCCTGATGTGTCGCGGACACACGGATTGCAAGAACAAACCCGGTCTGATGACCGGGAAGAAGACAAGGATGGAATATGTCGGCTCTGAGTGTTGATTTGAAACAGCTTCCGCACGGGGCGGATTTGCCGTTGCCTGAATATGCCACTGCCCAGTCGGCGGCGGTCGATTTGCAGGCGGCAATTGACGGCAAGCTGGTTCTTGAACCTGGCAAGCGTGCGCTGGTTGAAACCGGCATTGCCATTGCCCTGCCCGCCGGGTTCGAAGCCCAGGTACGCCCGCGTTCGGGGTTGGCTGCCAAGAACGGTGTCACGGTTCTGAACAGCCCGGGCACGATCGATGCCGATTATCGCGGCGAGATCAAAGTTATCCTGATCAATCACGGCGACGTGGCGTTTGAAATTGAACGCGGCATGCGCATTGCCCAGCTTGTGGTTGCCCCGGTAACCCAGGTTTCCTGGCATGCGGTGGATGATCTGGATGAGACTGCGCGCGGTGCGGGCGGGTTCGGATCGACCGGGACGGCAAGCCCGGTCAAATAAGTTTTTGCCATCAGATCGCAACGCGATCTGATGGTCACATGACGGTTATGGCGGGTGGTTGCCGTGACGGTCGTGATTTTGGTTGCGAGATTTGATTGCTCTGGCGAAACCAGGTTTGCATGCCGTCTGGGGGGATGGCCGAACCAAGAGGGGAGTAAGATGAAACGATGTTAAAGCTTTCAAAAAAGATGCTGTTTGCGATCGAGGCGGTGGTCGATATTGCCTATAACGCAGCAGGCGAACCGGTCCAAAGCCGCGATATTACCGCGCGTCAGGGAATCCCGAAACGGTACCTTGAGCAAACCCTTCAGCAGTTGGTGCGTGCCGATATTCTGGTTGGGGTGCGCGGCCCGCGGGGCGGGTATCGTCTGGCGCGTGAACGCCGTCGTATCACGCTTGCCGATATTGTTTCGGTCATCCGGTCGATGGAAACATCCGATGATCCGATCGAAGATCCGGCCGGATCGCCGCTGGGCAAGGAAGTCGTGCGTCCCCTTTGGCGGGAATTGCAGGACGAAATGATGAAGCAGCTTGAAAAGATCACGGTCGAAGACCTGTGCAACCGGGCACGCGATGCGGGCCTGCGCAGTGGCATCGAAGAGTCCCCGGATTTCATTATTTAGTCTTCTGGGCTGGTGGCGGAGTGATGTATCCTTATTCAACATGATTCCGCTGCAATTTGAATTAAACTACAGGCATCACGAATGCCGCAGGCACCATTGCTTGTAAAAATTTGCGCTATCCATTTGACCTTGTGGGATCGCAGGATAAATACAGGTAGATCATGTGCTTGATGGCAAAAATACAGAAACGTGCGAGGAAAACATGACTGAGTTTCGCGGCAAGATTTACGACAGCATCATCGACACCATTGGCGCAACGCCGCTGGTGCGCCTTTCGCGTCTGGCCGAAGCCGAAGGTGTCAAAGCCGACCTGATTGGCAAGCTTGAATTCTTCAACCCGCTGGCCTCGGTCAAGGACCGTATTGGTCTGGCGATGATTGAAACCGCCGAAAAAGCCGGCAAGATCAAGCCGGGCGCAACCCTGGTCGAGCCGACATCGGGCAATACCGGCATTGCGCTGGCCTTTGTTGCTGCTGCCAAGGGCTACAAGCTGATTTTGACCATGCCTGAAAGCATGTCGCTTGAACGTCGCAAGATGCTGATGCTTCTGGGCGCACAGATCGACCTGACCCCGGCCGCCAAGGGCATGAAAGGCGCGGTTGCCCGCGCAGAGGAGCTGGTTGCCGAAATCGACGGTGCAATCATGCTTCAGCAGTTTGACAACCCGGCCAACCCGGAAGTTCACCGCAACACCACGGCTGAGGAAATCCTCAAGGATACCGCCGGTCAGGTTGATATCTTTGTTGCCGGTGTCGGTACGGGCGGGACGCTGACCGGTGTGGGTGAAGTGCTTAAAAAGCATAATCCGAACATCCAGATCGTTGCTGTTGAACCCGAAGACAGCCCGGTCATTTCCGGCGGCGCGCCGGGTCCGCACAAAATCCAGGGCATTGGTGCCGGTTTCATTCCGGGCAACCTTAATACCGATGTCATCGACACCGTCATGACCATCGGCAACGAGACAGCCTTTGCCACCGCGCGCAAACTGGCAAGCATCGAAGGTCTTCCGACCGGCATTTCGTCGGGTGCGGCGGTTGCCGCCGGTATCGAACTTGGCCAGAAACCGGAAAATGCCGGCAAACGCATCGTTGTCATCGTCCCGAGCTTTGCCGAACGTTATCTGTCGACCGCGCTGTTCGAAGGCCTGCAATAAGCCTTGGTCAGCAGTCCGGATATCCAGATGATCCGAGCAAAAGGTCCGGTGCATTGCGCCGGGCCTTTTTATGTGGCCTGATTTTATTGCGATGTCGAAACTTATAAGGGATGCGGCGGGAAAGATAAGCATTCCGATCGCATTTCGGTTCGGATTGCTCTTTGCCCGAACGGTGCATCACCCGGACAATTCGGTGGAAAATCAAATCTTTTCCTTGAGAGACCAGACCCGCAAGCTATATCCAGAAACCAGCACCATAGTTCCGTCCTGACAGGAAACCCGCCCGCGTGAGTGATTTCGATTTCAGCGAAAATGAAGTACAGCGCTATGCCCGCCATATCGTCCTTAAGGATGTTGGCGGTACCGGCCAGATGAAGCTTAAGCGCGGGCGTGTCTTGATCGTCGGTGCCGGCGGGCTTGGCTCACCACTTGCGATGTATCTGGCAGCCGCCGGGGTTGGGACCATCGGGATTGTTGATGCCGATACGGTGGAGCTGTCCAACCTTCAGCGCCAGATCGCGCATGGCATGAAGGATCTCGGAACCGCCAAGGTCGATAGTGCAAAATCGACCATGCTTGATATGAACCCGGAAATTACGGTGCATGCCCATAATGACCGCCTTGATGCATCCAATGTAATGGATCTGATTGCCGGTTATGACGTGATTGCCGACGGTTCGGATAATTTCGAGACGCGCTTTTTGCTTAACGATGCCTGCTACCTGGCGGGCAAGACGCTGGTATCGGGGGCGGCACTTCGTTTTGATGGTCAGGTATCGACCTTCAAGGCCCATCTGGGGGCGCCCAATCCGTGCTATCGCTGTATTTATCATGCCCCGCCGCCCGAAGATGCCATCCCGTCCTGTGCACAGGGGGGTGTTCTGGGTTCGGTTGTTGGCATGATTGGCGGCATCCAGGCGACCGAGGTGCTCAAGGAATTGATGGGCATTGGTGACGGTCTTTCCGGGCAACTTTTGATCATCGATGCCCTGTCGGCATCGTTCCGCAAAATCCGGGTGCCGCGCGACCCCGGCTGCCCGACCTGTTCCGAAAATGCGACCATAAAGGATCTTTCAATCCATGAGCACTGAGACGGAAAGCCCGAGAAAACTGTCGCTGGTGATCTTTTCCGGCAGCTTTGAAAAGGTTCATTACGCACTCGTAATGGCGTCGGCGGCTTTGGCGACCGGGCGCGAAGTCACACTGTTCTTTACCATGGATGCCAGCCGGGCGCTTTTGGCGCCATCGGGCTGGCGGCATTTGCGCACCGAGGCCGAAGGTGCGACTGCGACCTCGATCGATCTAAGCTTTTCCACCCGCGGTATTGGCAGCTTTGAAGAGCTTCTGTCGGCCTGTGCGTCGCTTGGCGCGAAATTCATGGTCTGTGAAATGGGCCTGCGCGCACTTGGTTTGGAAAACGACGCCACCCGCGATGAGCTTTCCATCGAAACCGGCGGCGTTGTGACGTTCCTGAACGATGCCAGACAGAATGGCGAGATGCTGTTTATCTGATCTGCTATCCCGGTTGCCTGTTCGTTCCATTGCCGGGCTATGCAGCCTTAACTTGCCAGAAGTTTGATGCCAAGACCGGCAAGGCACAGCCCGACAGCCCGTTCGATCCAGACCTTGATCGCGGCAATCCGGGCCTGCACGGCCGGAAGCGTAAGTGCAACCGCAACCAGCCCAAACCAGCCCATGTGGCAGGCCGCAATATAGATGCCGTATCCGATTTCCTGAAGGATCGGGATGCCAGGTGAAATCACCTGACTGAACAGCGATACGATAAACAGCATTGTTTTCGGATTAAGCGCATTGCAGGCAAAGCCGATCCAGAATGCATTGCGATCAGGGGCGTTCCTGTTTTGATCCGTGCCCGAAGCAGTGCTGACGATGTTAGCGCTAACACCCATTTCTTTCAGGGGTTTACGTCGGGTCACCATGGCGCGGATATCCGGCCACAGGGCCGACATGCCAAGCCAGATAAGATAAGCCGCCCCAAGATAACGCAACGCCGTCAGAACCCAGACATTGCTGGCAAACACCACGCCCAGACCGATCAGGGTATAGGTCAGATGGACGGAAACCCCGCTTCCGATACCGATTGCACATAAAATACCGGCCCGTCTGCCCCGTGACAGGGCGATGCGCGTGACCATGGCAAAGTCCGGCCCCGGGCTGATAACTGCCAGAATGGTGATGATGGCAACGGCAATGATTTCCATTGATGGCAGATGGGGGGATATTTCCGGCATGGTCTGTGATCCTGAAAGCTTAAAGAAACCGATTGATCTGTGAGCTGATTGAGTATCAAACTGGACCCGTTGCCAGAAAATCGAAAAATTCCGGGAAATATTGTGAGTAATATTCACAAAAAACGCAGCCTGCCCCCATTGGCGGCCCTTCCGGCCTTTGAAGCCGCTGCCCGTCATCAAAGTTTTTCACGCGCGGCCGAGGAATTGCACCTGACCCACGGGGCCATCAGCCGGGCGGTGGCCCAGATCGAAGACCGCCTGGGCGTTGATCTGTTTGTGCGGCGTAACCGCCGGGTCTGGCTGACATCGGCGGGCGAGCGGTTGCTGAAGGCAACGACCGGGGCGCTGGACGGTCTTGATCAGGCGATCGAGGATATCCACCGCCACGCCGGAACGTCGCCGATCCTGACGGTGTCGTGCGAGCCAAGTCTTGCCATGCGCTGGCTGATGCCGCGTCTTGGTGATTTCCGGCAAGCCAATCCTGATTTGAATATTGACCTGCGCCTTGCTGGCGGGCCGGTTGATTTGCTTTCCGATGGCTGTGATGTGGCCATTCGCAGGGCCGATTACGGCATTTCCGAAGATTACGTCACCACCCGTCTTTGGGCCGAACTTGCGGGACCGGTATGTGATCCGGATTGCTGGGAAAATATCCTTGATCGCGATTTGTCAAAGGCACGCTGGCTGCATAGTCGCACCCGGCCCGACGCGTGGGATGACTGGAAACGGGCCAGCGGGCTGGATGTGAGCCCGGCAAGCGAACAATATTTCGACCATTTCTTTTTTGCCCTTCAGGCAGCCGTCAACCGGCTGGGCACAGCGATTGGTCCGTTGCCGCTGGTTTGTGATGATCTGGCCGCCGGGCGGCTGATTGCCCCGCACGGGATGGCATCGACCGGATGCGATTATGTTCTGATCACACTTGATCGGCCGGATCGTGACCCGCGCATTGCCCTGTTTTTTGACTGGCTGATGATGATGGCACAGGGGATGGAAAGCCATCTTGGTTCCGGGACTGGGGTGCGAGAACCGGAACATTGATCGAATGTCGGGCGTTCTGGGAGTCCCTGAAACCTTAAAGGCGCCCAGCATGCTGACCGATCTGCCCTATTTCGCGACGGCCGAAAAATATTTCGATATCGGAATTATCGATATGGTGGCGCGTCTGTGTGCGGCCACGGTCATTGGCATGATGATCGGGCTTAACCGGGATGTGAATGGCAAGCCGACCGGGATGCGGACTCTGGCCCTTGTTGCATTGGGGGCGGCTGTCGTTTCAGTGGTGGCGGTTCATTTTCAGGACATGATTGATCATCCCGATGCCCTGTCACGTGTGGTTCAGGGCATTTTGCAGGGCGTTTTGACCGGGATCGGCTTTATCGGTGCCGGTGTGATCTTGCGTCAGCCCAAAAGCATGTCGGTTTCGGGCCTGACAACGGCGGCGACGGTCTGGATAACAGCGGCACTTGGTATTGCCTGTGCACTTGCAGCCTGGCATATCGTGGTGATCGCCACGGTGCTGACCTTTATCGTTCTGATCGTGCTTAAGCCGATCGAGGTGCTTCTGGTCCGGTTGATCGGGGCCGGGGATGCCGAAAACGGTGACAATCCCGAACATCGCAAGGCGCAGGGTTAAAGACCGGTGCCGGGCGCGTTCGATCCCGGATTTGTATTGCAGGGGTTTTGGGTGGGCTAAAAGTCCTCACCCTCGCGGAAGGCAGCCAAATCATCAATCCGCCGATAGGGCAGCAAGGTTTGCAGCTGTTCGACGTCTGATCCGTTCATCAGATCGTGCAGATGGCGGGCAAGGACTTCGCCGACGTGACGCTGGGGCTGGTAATAATAGGCCAGCTTCTGTTTGGACAGCATTCGAAACGGCATCCCGCCAAACCCGACAACCCCGATGCCATCGCGGATGGTATCCATACCAAGTTCCATCAAGGCTTCGAGTGCGCCGATCATGGTCATCTGACTGGCGCACACAATGGCGGTCGCATCATGCTGATCGCCAAAAAGCCGGTTGGTTGCGTCACGTGCAGCCCGCACCGAAACGTCCGAGGGCATCAGAACAAGGCTGTCGGGATCAAGTCCGGCATCGACCATGGCGCGGCGCGCACCGCGTTTGCGATAGCCAAAAAAGGTCAGGTTTTCGGGCGGATCGATCATGGCGATCTTGCGATGGCCGTCTTCGATCAGGCGCGTAATCGCATCATAGGCGGCCTGTTCATCATCGTGATCGACAAAGGCATGTGGCGTCAAAAGTTCTGTCCGGCCAAAACTGACGAATGGAAAATCATGCTGAAGGCAGTATTTGGCGCGCTTGTCCTGAAGCGTGGTGCGTGAAAACACCACCGCATCGGCCATGCGCTGGGTATGGACCTTGCGTACCGGTTCAAGCGGATCTTCGGCACTGGTCTGGGCCAGCACCACCAGCGAATAATGATCAGCTTCAAGCCCCTGTGCCAGACTTTCGACCTGGGCAAGAAAGCCCGGATCGCCGTAATCGCCGACTTCGGGGGAATACAGGATCGAACAGACCTGCATGGTTTTGCCGGTGCGCAGCATGACGCCCCGTGCATCCGGGCGATAGCCGATTTCCGCTGCTGCTGCCTTGACCTTGGCGACCGTGTCGGGTTTGACCTCGGGTCCGTCTTTAAGGGCGCGCGACACAGTTGTAACCGACAGGCCAAGCCGGTCGGCAATCGTGCGCAAGTTGGGGCGAGAAGCAGGCATGTCAGGTCCGTTCTTATGTTCTTTCGGACAATGTAAGCGTCCGCGGCGTCCTATGGCAATGCGTTCTGTGCAATCACGTTGCGCATGAATTCATAGGATGCCTTCGGGGTGCGTTTTTGGGTGGTGTAATCGACATGGACAAGCCCGAACCGCTTTTCATAGCCATAAGCCCATTCGAAATTGTCCAGAAGCGACCAGGGCATGTATCCCTGTACATTGGCACCTTCGGAAACGGCACGCAAAAGCGCGCCAAGATATTCGCGGTAATAGGAAATGCGATCCTGATCATCAATATAGCCGTTATGGCCCGGAATATCGGTAAAGGCACCCCCGTTTTCAGTGACGAAAACCGGCGGATTGCCGTAATTTTCCTGAAGGATTTTCATGGTGCGATAGAAGCAATCCCCGTCAATGGCCCAGCCCATTTCCGTCCTGCGGAAATATTTTGGCGGTTCGGCATGCCGGAACGGCCATGCCTTGCCTTCGGCGGCCTGGATATAGCTTGGGAAATACTGGTTCAGCCCCTGAAAATCGACCTCGGTTCGGATTGCTTCAAGGTCGCCTGCCCGGATATGGGGTTCCATCCGGTCCATGATCAGTTCCGGATAGCGCCCG
This sequence comes from Thalassospira sp. MIT121401, assembly GCF_047125595.1. Taxonomy (NCBI): domain Bacteria; kingdom Pseudomonadati; phylum Pseudomonadota; class Alphaproteobacteria; order Rhodospirillales; family Thalassospiraceae; genus Thalassospira; species Thalassospira sp. MIT121401. Next base: position 333,251 of record NZ_CP138926.1, on the reverse strand, counting down.
TAATAAACCGGATCGAGAAACGCGCCATTCCACTTGGCTTCGAAAAGATCGATCAGATGGGCGTCCTGTTCGCGGCGATGGGGCAATGTGTATCCCTTGTGCATCGGCAAAACGAATCCGACCGGGGCCTTCGGATGGTGCTGTTTGATGATGCGTGTGGCGCGCGCATGACAAAGATTAAGATGATGGGTTACCCGCATGGCGGCACGCGGGTCGGTGATGCCCGGCGCATGGCGGCCTTCTTCGTGGCCGACCCAGGCCACCACATTGGGTTCATTGAATGTGACCCAGGCCTTGACCCGGTCGCCCAACCGGCTGACCAGAAGTTCGGTATAGTCGCCAAACCAGTCGACAACATCGCGATTGGTCCAGCCGCCGCGATCCTGAAGCGCCTGCGGAAGGTCCCAGTGATACAGGCACAGCCACGGATCAATTCCGCGTTCAAGCATGCCATCAATCAGGCGGCTGTAAAAATCAATTCCGGCCTCGTTAACCCGGCCGGTGCCATCGGGCAAAACCCGCGGCCACATGACAGAAAAGCGGTAATGTTGCGCGCCCAGCCCCTTGATCAGGTCAAGGTCTTCGGCCCAGCGATGATAATGGTCACAGGCAACACGACCATTGTCGCCATTGGCGACACGCCCCGGTGTGGCACAATAGGTGTCCCAGATGCTGTCGCCGCGTCCGTCATCATCTGCGCCGCCTTCGATCTGATAGCTTGAGGTGGAGACACCCCATCGAAACCCGTCGGGGAATGATTTCGTCATGTTTGCTTCCTTACCCTGATCGGATGTTCTTGTTGAATGCATCCAAAATCGTAACGTTTCGAAAATTTTGGCAAAAAAATATATTCGCCACCTGTTTCCCCTATTATCATTGGGTTTTGTTGATTGACAAGGGTGAATAAAGCGCTTATCAAAAAAAATCGTAACGTTACGATTTTCCGTTTAAGAAGAAGTCGGGCGTGAAGGTATCCATTAGGGAGGAACATCGGTTATGACGAAATTTTCCAAAGTCGCAGCCCTTGCGGCGTTTCTGAGCGCAGGTGTCTCTGCCGGTGCGCTTCATGCCCAGACTGCAGAGGTTCTGCATTGGTGGACATCGGGCAGCGAACAGGCCGCCCTTGCCGAGGTTCGCAAGGTGTTCGAGGCAAGCGGTGGCGAATGGGTCGATACCCCGATTGCCGGGGGTGGCAATGCCCGTGCTGCGGCAGTCAACCGGATGCTTGGTGGTGATCCGGCGGCTGTTTTCCAGTTCTCGATCGGTCAGCAATTGCGTGAATTGGCAGATCAGGGACTGCTTGCCAATGTCGATAAGGTCGCAAGTGAAGAAAACTGGGACCAAAAGCTGCCGCCGCTGATCGTCAAGGCAGCGAAATATGATGGCGACTACATCGCCGCCCCGATCAACATCCATGGCGAAAACTGGATGTTCTATAACAAGGCAGCCCTTGAAAAGGCTGGTGTGGACGTGCCCAAAAGCTGGGATGACTTTGTAGCCGCAGCCCAGAAGCTTAAAGATGCCGGTATTATTCCGATCGGTCTGGGCGGGCAGCCCTGGCAGGAACGCATCATGTTCAACAGTGTGCTTCTGGGCGTTGCCGGTCGCGAGTTTTATGCCAAGCTTTACAGCACGCTTGATGATGATCTGCTGGATTCCGATACCATGCGCAAAGTGTTTGAAACCTTTGCCGCGCTTAAGCCCTTTGTCGATGAAGGAAGCCCGGGCCGCAACTGGAACGAAGCAACCAGCATGGTGATCAAGGGCGATGCTGCGTTCCAGTTCATGGGTGACTGGGCCAAGGGTGAAATCATTGCCGCCGGGATCGAGCCTGGAACCACGGTCGGATGCGCCTTCGCCCCCGCGATCGATACCGCCTATATCATGACCGTTGATGCCTTTGCCTTTTCGGCGATGGATGGCGAGGAAGCCACCCCTGCGCAGGCCAAAATGGCGCATGTGATGCTTGAACCTGATGTGCAGATTGCCTTTAACAAGAAAAAGGGATCCATCCCGGCCCGTCTGGACGTGCCTGCTGACAGTTTTGACAGCTGTGCACAGACTGCGATCAGGACCCTTCAGGACGAAAAGACCCACCTTGTCAGCACCGGACTTTTCGGTGTGCCAAGTGCGGTTTCGGGGGCAATTGATGACAGCATCTCGAATTTCTGGAACAGTACGGATATGAGCCCGGCAGAGGGCCAGGCGCAGTTCCATCAAGCGATCTCCAACGCCAAATAAGGCGAAATTCCAGAGACTTTGCAGGGATGCGCCGCTGCGGGCCGCTTTGTGCGGTGGCAGCGGCGCCTTTACAAAGAAGCGAGTATGTTCATGCCCGATCCGGCACAAGACGTGTTGCATTGTTCCGCGACACCGCAAGATGCGCATCAAAAAGGCAGACGGCGCTGGCGTCCGCAATGGACCGCCAGAATGGCGCTGATCCCTGCCATGGCGATCACGATTTTCTGTTTTTATGGCTTTATCATCTGGACCTTTGTGATTTCGCTGACCCGGTCGCGATTATTGCCGGTCTATAAATTCACCGGATTTGATCAATATGGCCGGCTGTTTGCCAATGAACGCTGGTGGACAGCGATGCAGAATCTGGCGATTCACGGATTTCTGTTTATCGGCGGCTGTATCGTTTTGGGCTATTTGCTGGCGATTTTGATTGATCGCGGTGTGAAGGGAGAAGGCCTGTTTCGTACGGTTTTCATGCTGCCGCTTTCGATGTCATTCATTGTGACCGGTGTCATCTGGCAATGGGTGATGAATCCGGGGCTTGGTCTTCAGGAAGCGGTGCGTGCGCTGGGGTGGGCCGGGTTTGAATTTAACTGGATCGTCCGCCCCGACCGGTCGATTTACACGCTTGCCATTGCCGGGATCTGGCAACAGGTCGGGTTGTGTATGGCGCTGTTTCTGGCCGGTCTGCGCAATATTGATCCCAATATCTGGAAGGCCGCGCGTGTCGACGGCATTCCGGTCTGGCGGGTCTATTTGCACATCATTACCCCGATGATGCGCACCGTGTTCTTCACGGTTTTCATCCTGATGAGTGCGATTGTCATGAAGGCCTTTGACCTTGTGGTCGCCCTGACCGGCGGCGGGCCGGGCTTTTCATCGGATCTTCCAGCCCGTTTCGTTGTCGACCATATTCTGAACCGGCAGGAATTGGGACTGGGGGCGGCGGGCGCATTTGTCCTGCTGTGCACGGTGATTGCCGTGATCGCGCCCTATATCTATTTCGAGCTGCAAAAAGAACGCAGCGGTCGGGGGCATTGAGGATGCGCTATAATCGTCTTGCCCTTTACGGATTGCTTGGCATCGCCGCAATCATGATCCTGTCGCCGGTTTTCATCATGATTTCGACATCGCTGAAATCGATGGATGAAATCCGCAATGGCAGCATCTTTACCCTGCCCGCCGATCCCGGTTTTGCCGCATGGGGAAAGGCATGGTTTGGCGATTGTGCCAAGACGCTGGGGGACACTTGCGGTGGTCTGTCATCGTCATTCATGACGTCGGTCAAAATCGTTATTCCCGCGCTGTTTTTGTCAGTCGGGCTTGGGGCGATTACCGGTTATGCGCTGGCGGCCTGGAAGATGAAGGGCGCCAATGTGATGTTTGCGGCCCTTCTGGTCGGCATGTTCATTCCGCCACAGGTGACACTTTATCCCCTGATTATCATGATCCGGGAATTGGGGATATTTGGCACCATCCCGGGATTGATCCTTGTGCATGTGATCTGGGGTGTTGCCTTTACCACCATGATGTTTCGCAACTTTTTCAAAACCGTCCCCGAGGATTTGCTAAAGGCAGCCCGGATCGACGGGGCGGGATTCTGGCCGCTGTTCTGGCATGTGATGTTGCCCTTGTCGCTGCCGATCCTTGGTGTCGCGATGATTTTGCAATTTACCTATATCTGGAACGATTTCCTGCTGGGCCTGACATTTGGCGGGCGTGCGGGGCAGCCGATGACGGTTGCGCTTAACAACCTTGTCGGATCGCAATTCGGCGAGAAGGAATACAATGTTGATATGGCTGCAACCATGCTGACGGCTTTGCCGACACTTGCGGTTTATCTGCTTTCGGGGCGGATGTTTGTGCGCGGGATTGCTGCTGGTGCGGTGAAAGGGTAACGGGAATGAACGGCGTTGAACTTCGTAATGTAACCAAGGCCTATGCCGGTTTGACGGTGATGGAGAATATCAATCTTCAGATCGCTGACGGTGATTTCCTTGTTCTTCTGGGGCCGTCTGGATGTGGCAAATCGACCTTGCTGAACATGATTGCCGGGCTGGAGCCGACCACAGGTGGCAGCATTCATATCAATGGCCGGGATGTCACCGGGCTGGAACCCGATGAACGCGATATCGCGATGGTGTTTCAGTCCTATGCCCTGTATCCGACCATGTCGGTGCGCCGTAATATCGGCTTTGGATTGAAAATGCGGGGCATGGCCAAGGGCGAGATCGAAAAGCGGGTTGCCGAGGTTGGCGAGCTGTTGCAGATCACCCCGCTTCTGGATCGCAAGCCATCGCAGCTTTCCGGCGGGCAGCAACAGCGTGTGGCGATTGGACGTGCGCTGGTGCGTGAGCCCTCTGTCTTCCTGTTTGACGAGCCGCTTTCAAACCTTGATGCCAAATTGCGTGCTGACATGCGGATTGAACTCAAACGCCTGCATGAACGGCTGGGCCGCACGATTGTTTATGTCACCCATGACCAGATCGAAGCCATGACACTGGCGACCAAGGTCGTGGTGCTTGATAAGGGCAGCATCCAGCAGGTTGATACCCCGGAAAACGTGTATCGGCGTCCGGCAAACCGCTTTGTCGCAAGTTTTGTCGGCGCGCCGACGATGAATTTCATCGATGGCAAGCTGACGTGCGATGGCGATGATGTCGTCTTTGACAGCGGTTCGGGGTGCCTGCCGCTGATCAATGTTCCGGCCGAAATTCGTGATCTGATCGGGCGCCCGATGACTCTGGGCGCGCGTCCCGAACATATGGTGTTTGATGATGCGGGTATTTCATCGCGCGTGCTTTTGGCCGAACCGACCGGGCCGGATCAATATGTCCGTCTTGCGGTTGCCGGTTCGGAACTGACAGCCCGCAGCGGGCCGGAACAGATTTTCAAATCGGGAAGCGATGCCAGAATTCTGGTCGACGGGGCGCGCATGACCCTGTTTGACCCGCAAAGCGGTCAGGCGCTTCTTGGGTCCTGACCGGGCCCGATGGGCCGGGATTTTCCCGGAAATGCCACAGAATCCCTGGGCTGTTTCACGATTGCATCACGTGATGACAGCTTGCAGCGGCGGGGCAGAAATGCTCCGCCGTTTTGCATTGCCGGTTTTAGTCATCAGCGGCGCATCATTGGCTGTGCCAGTGCGCTATCGGAAAATAGCGGGTATTTGCGCGCCGCATCGGGCAGCTGATAATGCCACCATTCATGATCGTAATATTCGAACCCGGCACTGACCATGATGCCCAGCAGCAGCAAACGGTTGGCTTCGGCTTGTTTGGAGATCAGCTCCGAGCCGTGATAGGAGCGGCTATGCATTTCGTCAAACCCTGCCCCCATATCCAGTTCCTTGCCGTTTTGATCAATCAGGGTTAGATCAATGGCCACACCACGACCATGTGGCGATCCGAAATCCGGATTGGCGACGAAATCGGGGTTTGGCGAATGGTTCCAAAGCGCGCGTTGGGCTTCCTGGGGCCGGAATGCATCAAGAATGCGCAGCTTTACCCCCTGACGTTTTGCCATGGCAGCGGCTTTTTTCAGGCAGGCGGCCGCATCCGCGTGAAGATAGCAGGCAGGTCGTGTATAGATTGGTGCCCCGGTGATATTCCGATCCGTGGCATAGACGATATCAATTTCGACATCATATTCTTGTGGCGTAATTTCGACCAGCGCCATCGCCGGAGGCTCCCTGTTCTTGTCGTTCACCGATTACATAAAGAAGATGCTGACTGGACAGTCGCGCTCATCAGATAGCGCAGAAAATGACGCATCGCAAACTTCCTCGCCAGATGCGGAAAAGTCCGGACCGACGATTCTGGCCATTGATACGGCCTCGACATCGCTTTCGACGGCGGTTCTGATCAATGGTGTGGTCAAGGGCGAGCTTTATGAAGATATGGAACGCGGTCAGGCCGAACATCTGATCGGATTCATTGGCGAAACCCTTGATAAGGCCGGTGTTACCTTTGACGATATTGATGGTATTGCGGTCACGGTCGGACCGGGTGCCTTTACCGGCATGCGGATCGGTCTTTCAACGGCACGCGCCCTTGGTCTGGCGCGCAAGATCCCGGTTGTTGGTGTCAGTTCGCTTGAAGCCGTGGCCTATGGCGTGTCCGAACGCGATCAGCAGGGGCGCAACATTCTGGTCGCCCTTGATAGCAAACGAAACGAGATTTTTGCCCAAGCATTTGATGGCAAGAAACGTCCATTGAGTTCACCGGAATGTGTCGCACCGCGCCAGGCGCTTATGATGGCGCCCCCGGGCGATACGCTTCTTGCCGGGGATGCGACCCCGCGTCTTCTGACGGCCGCGGCCCATGCGCCCGATGCCTTTTATGACTGTACCGCGCCCGGTTTGCCGCGCGCGGGCAATGTCGCCAGAATTGCTGCCGAACGGTGGGAACGCGGTGAAAATCTGGCGCCGGTTCCGATGTATCTGCGTGCGCCCGATGCGCGCCGTATCGAAGATCAGGGGCCGCGTAAAAAATAATGGCCCGGCAATCGTCCCAAATCCCGGCAACGCAAATTGAGCTGGTCGCGCTGACGGCGGCCTTTGCACCGGTTGCAGCAGCCCTGCATGCCGAAGGGTTCGAGGATTGCTGGGATGCCGATTCCATTATCCGGTTGCTTGATGTGCCCGGTGCCTTTGGCATTTTGGCCTATGCCCCAGGGGACGAGGCGGAAAACCGTGATGATGTGCCGCTGGGGTTTGTTCTGATCCAGTCGGTGCTTGATGAGGCCGAGATCAACACCATTGTTGTCGCCAAACAGGCCCGCAAATGCGGCGTCGCCCGTAAATTGCTGGCAGCGGTCAGTGACCGGTTGCGTGAAAACGGCATCGGGCGGCTGCTGCTTGAGGTCGCCGAAGACAATTCCCCGGCCATTGCCCTTTATCAGCAAACCGGATTTACCGAGATCGGCCGTCGCAAGAATTACTATCGCCGCAAATCGGGGCGGACATGTGATGCGCTGGTGATGGAACGCAGTCTTGGATATTGCGCACTGGGCTGGGGCGAATAGACAAAATTGTTTTGGACGGCAAATCTATTTTGCCGTCATGCAGTTACGCAAGTTGGACGCATTTTAATCTGGTATATCCACATAAATAGTGTGGTTTTGCGCATCAACCTGTTGTAGTGTAAGCCTGCATTGGAGCTGGCGGTTATGCTATGCCTTGCGGATGGTTAACCGGAAAGTACCAGGTGCATCGGCGATTTCGACCAGATCGATGACTTCGTCACCCATCTCGGTGACCGAGCGCGGAACGTTTTTAAGCGGTTCGCCCGCACCCAGAATGACTTCGAGAACCTGACCCGATGTCATGGTTTCAAGTTTCAGCCGGGTACGAACAAATGTCATCGGGCAGACATCGGATGTGATGTCGATTTTCTGGTCGGGGGTGCTGGTGGCCATGTCTGTCTCCGGGCTTGGTGCGCAAGTGTGAAGTAGCGCCCTTGTACGGCGGTGGCAAGTGGTCACGACCAGAAGCCGGTTTTTGGCGATTTCCGGTGCTTTGGCATTGAGGATCGCGGATTGACGAATTTATCGCGAATTGAACCTTGCGATATGTGGCGGATTTTTCAATATTTAGCCACAGAGAGTAGAGAGCCTAGGGGTAAGTCCTGGCTGGGGACAGGCGGAACCGGAAACGGAAACGAGATAAGACAATGCTTGCAGAATCAACCATCGAGCAGAAATGCGTCGACGCGGGCCTTAAAATGACGGGCCAACGCCGGGTTATCGCCCGTGTGCTGTCAGAGTCCGAAGATCACCCGGACGTAGAACTGGTCTATCGTCGGGCAACCGATATCGATCCCAAGATTTCGATCGCAACCGTGTATCGTACGGTTCGCCTTTTTGAAGAGGCGGATATTCTCGAGAAACATGATTTTGGCGACGGGCGCGCCCGTTACGAGGAGCTGACCGAGGAGCATCACGATCACCTGATCGATATGCGTTCAGGCAATGTGATCGAGTTTTCGAACGAGAAAATCGAAAAGCTTCAGGAAGAGATCGCCAAGGAACTCGGGTACAAACTGGTTGGTCATCGTCTTGAGCTTTATGGTGTTCCTTTGAAAGACGAAAAATAAGTCCGGTTTTCAACCGCACTGCTGATCGACGAAAATCAGGGCCACTTGCTCATTCGGGCAAGTGGCCTTCATATTTTTGTTACGCGTTCTTCACAAACCCTTCACTCGCCCTTCACGCAATTCACGCGCAAAATCCGGGCAGATGAACAAAAGGGTGTTGTCATGCGCGACGAAAGACAGCTTCAACGGCTTGAGGTCCGCCTTGCGGAAACCGAGGACGAGATTCTCGCCAGCCAGAAACTCCGCTACAAGGTATTTTACGAAGAACGTGGTGCGAAGCCGACCGCCGAAATGGCCGCGGCAAAACGCGACTTCGATCATTATGACCCGCTATGCGACCATCTTCTGGTGCTTGATCACAATCGCGGTGCCGGTGCGGATGCGGTTGTCGGGACCTATCGCCTGCTGCGCCAGTCGGTTGCCAACGAGCATGGCGGTTTTTACAGTGCCGATGAATATCATATCGAGTCCATGCTCAATGCGGTCAAGGAAACCGGCGAAATCATGGAACTTGGCCGCTCCTGTGTCGAAGCCGATTACCGCACGATGCCGACCCTTCAGCTTTTGTGGCAGGGTATTGCTGCCTATGTCTTCAAATACGACATCAAACTGATGTTTGGTTGCGCATCGTTCCATGGCACCGACCCGGATGCCTTCAAGGATGTTCTGACCTATCTGCATCACAACCACCTTGCCCCCGAAGACATGCGCCCGCGCGCGATTGAGGAACGTTACGAGCCGATGCTGCGCGCCGAGATCGACGGCATTGACCAGCGTCAGGCGCTGCGTGATCTTCCGCCACTGATCAAGGGATATCTGCGTCTTGGCGGTTTTGTCGGGGACGGGGCTGTGGTTGACCATCAGTTCAATACCACGGACATTTGCATTGTGTTACCGACGGAAAAGGTAACCGATCGCTATTACAAGCATTACGAACGGACCGCGAGGGTATCGTGAACTGCTATGTCTGCGCCGCAATCCGGCTGATTGCCTATGTGCTTCTGACTGTTGTGCTGCTGCCTGTTCAGGTGGTGGCGATTGCATGCCGGTTGCGTCTGGCAGATGAATTGCCGCGTTTCTATCACGCGCTTTGCCTGCGCATCCTTCATATCGAGGTCCGGGTATCGGGTGTTGATCTGATGGATGGGCCGGGCGTGATTGTGGCCAATCATGCGTCCTATCTTGATATCCCGGTTCTGGGTGCGCTGACCCATGGCAGTTTCATTGCCAAGACCGAAGTCGCCAGCTGGCCGGTTTTCGGCGTGCTGGCTAAGCTTTCACGCACAACATTTGTCGAACGTCGTGCGGTCCGTTCACGCGAACAGAACGAACAACTGAGCGAACGTCTGCAAAACGGTGACAAGCTGATCCTGTTCCCGGAAGGCACAAGCAATGACGGCAACCGGGTGTTGCCGTTCAAGTCGACGCTTTTTGCATCGGCTGAACGGGCGATGCCCGATGGATCGCCGGTGAAATTCCAGCCGGTTTCAATTGCCGCGACCCGTCTTGATGGTGCCCCGATTGGGCGCGATTTGCGGGCATTCTATTCCTGGTACGGGGATATGGACTTGGCCCCGCATTTGTGGCAGTTTCTCGCGCTCGGCAAGGTGACGGTCGAGATTGTTGTCCATGCGCCGGTCACGCTGGCGGATGCGGCCGGATCGCGCAAGGAACTTGCCCGGATTTGCGAAGCCCGTGTTGCCGAAGGACATCAGGCAGCGTTGCGTGGCTTGCATCAGGGGGTTCCGGTCCAGTTGATCGACAGCGGTCTGTCCGGGGAACTGATCGGGCGGTCGCCCCTGGCAATCATTTCCGAGGATTTTCGACTGTTTGGTCCCGATCGACAGTTCGGCTCCTGATCGTTTTGCCGTATAATGCACCGGTTGATGTGAAATTGGGTTTCACCTGACCGGAAATTCAGATAACGAGATGTCCGAAAGTTCCGGTCTGGCGATTATGCGGAACTCAAGCGCGGTGTGACTTATTCACACCGCTTTTCGGCGTTTTGAGAGAGCGAAACGGATCTTACGTGACTGAACCGAAGAAACTTTTTGTAAAAACCTATGGCTGTCAGATGAATGTCTATGACAGCCAGCGCATGCAGGACGTCCTGGCGCCGCTGGGGTACCAGTCGGTCGACAGCGCCGAGGGCGCGGATATGGTGATCCTCAATACCTGTCATATTCGTGAAAAAGCCGCAGAAAAGGTGTTTTCCGATCTTGGACGCGTGCGCAAGCACAAGGAAGCCAAAGAAGCCAATGGCGGTGACAAGATGATTGTTGCTGTTGCCGGTTGCGTTGCCCAGGCCGAAGGGGCCGAGCTGATGCGGCGCGAACCGATGGTCGATATGGTGTTTGGCCCGCAGACCTATCATCGCTTGCCGGAAATGGTGGCACGTGCCAACCGTGCGATTGGCCGCAACCGGATCATTGATACCGATTTCCCGGCCGAGGAAAAATTCGACCACCTGCCCGCACAGGTTTCAAGTCAGGGATATTCGGCGTTTCTGGCCATTCAGGAAGGCTGTGACAAATTCTGTACGTTTTGTGTCGTGCCCTATACCCGCGGGGCGGAATATTCGCGCCCGGCCATGGATGTGATCAACGAAGCCCGTCAGCTTGTTGCGCATGGCACGCGTGAACTGACCCTGCTTGGCCAGAATGTGAACGCCTATCACGGCGACGCGCCGAATGGCGGTGAATGGACGCTTGGACGTCTGTTGCGTGAGCTGGCCGAAATTGATGGGCTTGATCGCATTCGTTACACCACATCCCATCCGCGCGATGTGGATGATGATCTGATTTCTGCGCACCGGGACATCAAAAAGCTGATGCCATTCCTGCATTTGCCGGTTCAGGCGGGCGGAGATCGCGTTTTGCAGGCAATGAACCGCAAACATACAAACGCCGACTACCGCGAAATTGCCAAACGGCTCAAGGATGCCTGCCCGGATCTGGCATTGTCATCGGACTTCATTGTCGGTTTCCCCGGTGAATCGGACAAGGATTTCGAAGACACGATGGATATCGTGCGCGATGTCACCTTCATTCAGGCTTTCAGCTTCAAATACAGCCCGCGCCCGGGTACCCCGGCATCGGCAATGGAACTGCAGGTGCCCGAAAAAGTCAAAACCGAACGGATCATGCGCCTTCAGGCGCTATTGGCCGAGCAACAGCTTGAATTCAACCGCAATTCTGTCGGCAAGGAAATGGATGTGCTGCTTGAACGGCGTGGCAAATATGAAGGCCAGCTGGTCGGGAAAAGCCCCTATATGCAGCCGGTCCATGTTTCCGGCCTGCCGGAATCGGCACTTGGTCAGATCGTTCGGTTGAAAATCACGGAAGCGCTGCCTAATTCCCTTGGCGGCGAACTGGTCGATGCCACCACAAACGGCCAGAAATCGGAAAGGAACGTTGCGTGAGCGGCACCCCGACAAAGAACAAACCCACCACCAAAGTTAAACACGCCCCCAAGGATTCCGATAAGATCGAGTTTCAGGACAATGCGCTGGCCCAGCTTTTATACGGGCCGCAGGCAGAGAACCTGACGCGATTGTCCGAACGCACCGGCGTGCAGGTTTCAAGCCGCGGCCTTGTCGTGATGCTTAATGGTGAACCTGCCAAGGTTGCCCAGGCCAAAAAGGTGCTGTCGCAGCTTTATGCGCGTCTGCGTGACAAGGAAATCGAACATATCGATGTCGAAACAGTCGACGGTGCCATTCGTCTTTCCGAACCTGATGATGCCGATCCCTGGAATGGACAGACCAAGGATATGTTTGGCGGATCGCGCCTGACCATCCAGACCAAGAAGCGTCGTATTTCGCCGCGTTCCAAGCGTCAGAAGGATTATGTCGAGGCGATCCTTGATAACGAACTGATCTTTGGCATCGGGCCGGCCGGTACCGGCAAGACCTATTTGGCGGTGGCGATGGCGGTTCAGGCCTTCATCCTGGGTCAGGTTGATCGCATCATCCTGTCGCGTCCGGCGGTCGAGGCCGGCGAACGGCTTGGCTTCTTGCCCGGTGATCTGAAAGACAAGGTCGATCCGTATCTGCGCCCGCTTTATGACGCGCTGCATGACACGCTTCCGGGGGATGTCGTGATCAAGCGCATGGAAAGCGGCGAGATCGAAGTTGCCCCGTTGGCCTTCATGCGTGGCCGGACGCTTTCGCATGCTTTTGTTATTTTGGACGAAGCCCAGAACACCACCCCGATGCAGATGAAGATGTTCTTGACCCGTCTTGGGGAAGGATCACGCATGGTGGTGACCGGGGACATGACCCAGATCGACTTGCCCGATGGTACCAAATCGGGGTTGCGTGACGCGCTTGAGACCATTGGCGATGTCAAAGGGGTGGCGACGGTCAAATTTGATCAGCGCGATGTTGTACGCCATCATCTGGTGACCAAGATCGTTCAGGCCTATGACGCGGCCGATGCGCTGCGCGACCGGCTGAAAAAGGGCTATCGCGGCGAAAAGGATAGCGCAAACAAGGAAACCGACCATGACGGCACCGCTTGATCTTGATCTTGAGGTCGAAGCAGGCGACTGGCAGCAAGAAGAAATAGCCGCGATCGAGGCCGCGATTATTGCGGCCCTTGATGGTGCGCTTGACGATGGTGCGCTTTGGGATGATGACGCACATCCGACCGACGGAACCCCTGATGAAGGGGACGGGGCGTCGCTTTTGTCTGTGGCCCCGGTGATCGAGGTCGGGGTGCGTTTGTCTGATGATGCGTCGGTGCGCATCCTTAATCGCGACTATCGTGACAAGGACAAACCGACCAATGTTCTGTCCTTTGCCGCCCTTGAAAGTGCCGATGATGCGGATGCTTTCATGATGGCACCGGATATGCCGCTGATGCTTGGTGATATTGTGATTGCACGGGAAACCTGTGCGCGCGAAGCGGTCGAGCAGAACAAGTCGCTGAAAAATCATCTTGTTCATCTTGCCGTTCATGGCACGCTGCATCTTGTCGGTTACGATCATATGGTTGATGATGAAGCCGAAGAGATGGAAGAACTTGAACGTCAAATTCTTGCCGGACTCGGGATTGATGATCCCTATGAACCGATTGAAGACGAGCCGGTTTAGCCGTAAGGCTTTTTTTGAATCAAAGGATGTCGAAACCGACCCATGAACGACATAAGTCAACGCGACGACGACCACGACAGTACGCGCCCTCGCAGCGGCGAGGATGCAAATCAGGAGACCGAGAACGGCTCCTTATGGGATAATGTGGCCTCTGCCCTCGGGCTCCGGCGTGGCAAGCCGCGCAATGGCGAGGCCTCTCTTTCCGATACGCTTGAAGAACTGGCTGAGCGGACCGAAGAAGACGACGAACCGGTCTCGCTGCACGAACGTTCCCTGTTTGAAAATATCATTGCCCTGCGTGACATGACGGCAGAAGACGTCATGATTCCGCGTGCGGATATTGTGGCTGTTCCCAAAACCATCGAACTTGAAGCACTGGTCGAGGTGATGGTCAAAAAGGCCCATTCGCGCCTTCCGGTCTATGGGGATACGCTCGACGATATTGCCGGCATGGTTCATATCAAGGATGTTCTGGGCTGTGTTGCAGCGGGTCGTGAATTCAGCCTTCAGGCGCTTTTGCGCCGGGTTCTGTTTGTGTCGCCCGCGATCCGCGTTCTTGATCTTTTGTCGGAAATGCGTTTGTCGCGCACACATATGGCGCTGGTGGTTGATGAATTTGGCGGGATCGATGGCCTGATCACCATTGAGGATCTGGTTGAGGAAATCGTTGGCGAAATCGATGATGAACACGATATCGACCAGACGCCGAAACTGATCCGGCTCTCGGACGGCTGTTACATCGCCGATGCACGGTTTGAGGTTGAGGATCTGGAAGAAAAACTGTCTTTCAGTCTGCTGGACGAGGATGAAGACGAAGATATCGATACGCTTGGCGGGCTTGTCTTTTCGCTGGCCGGGCGGGTTCCCGCGCGTGGTGAGCTGATCGAACATCCAAGCGGCATTCAGTTCGAAGTCCTTGATGCAGACCCGCGCAGAATTCGCCGGTTGCGAATCCATATGGTGCGCCGCGAAGTTCAAGCCCCGGCCGAAGACACCAAAAATCAGGAAAAAACGGATGATTAAGACGATGGCGACGCGCCTGGCCGGACTTTCAGGCTGGCGCAGGCGTTTTGTCTGGTTGCTTTCCGGGGCGGTTGCGGTTTTGGCGCTGCCGCCCTTCTTTTTTATTCCGGTTTTGCCGATCAGTTTTGCCATTCTGCTGTGGAGCCTGGAAGGGGTCCGTTGCAACAAAGGTGCGCTTTCGGCGGGCTGGTGGTTCGGGACCGGGCATTTTGCCGCCGGGTTTTATTGGGTCAGTCACGCGTTTCTGGTGCAGCCGGAAATTTACGGCTGGATGATACCCTTTGCACTTGCGGGGCTTGGTGGCGGACTGGCGATCTTTCCGATGGTTGCGGTCTGGGCTTCGTGGCGTCTGACAGACGGGCTGGTGCGTCGTGCGGTATTGCTTGCCGTGTTCTGGGCGGTGGCGGAGTATTTGCGCGGGCATCTTTTGACCGGATTTCCCTGGAATCTTCTGGGTCACGTCTGGGCAATTGATGCTGCGCCGATGCAATTTGCATCGGTTGTCGGGGTCTATGGTCTTTCGTTTGTGACGGCGCTATTTGCGACCCTTCCTGCCGCGGTGGTTGGCGATCGCCGTGGAAAAATGGCCGCTTTGGGTGGTGTTTTGATTGCTGTTTTGCTGTGGGGCGGCGGTGCTGTGCGCCTGTCACTTGCGGGGCCGGACAGCTCGACCCTGCCATTGTCGGAATTGCCGTCAGACGTGCCGGTTGTTCAGATCGTGCAACCAAACATTCCGCAAAAAGACAAATGGCGTCCGGAATTGCAGCGTCAGCATTTCACCAAGCTGGTTGAAATGTCGCGCCGTCCCGCCGGTTTGGATCCGGCGCGCAAACGCATTGTGATCTGGCCGGAAACAGCGGCGACGTTTTTTGTCGAAACCCAGGATGTCGCGCGCATGCAGATGGCCGAGACCCTTGGCCCTGATGATATCCTGATCACCGGTGCCCCGCGCACCTATCCGCGCGATACCGATGAATACAAGGTCTGGAACTCCATTCAGGTGATTGATGCATCGGCGCGCATCGTTGCAAGTTTTGATAAATTCCATCTTGTGCCGTTTGGCGAATATGTCCCGTTCCGATCGATCCTGCCATTTCCCAAGCTGACGGCCGGACGGACGGATTTTTCAGCCGGACCCGGTCCGCAGACCTTGTCCGTGCATGGCCTGCCGGGATTTTCACCGCTGATTTGCTATGAGGTGATTTTCCCCGGTGCGGTGACCGATCCTGATAATCGTCCCGACTGGTTGTTGAATGTTACCAATGACGGTTGGTTTGGCAAAAGCGCGGGCCCATATCAGCATATGGCAGCCGCACGTTTTCGTGCGGTTGAAGAAGGGCTTCCATTGGTGCGTGCGGCCTATACCGGAGTATCGGTTTTCTTCGACTCCTACGGGCGTAAACTGGCCGACCTGCCCTTAAGTGCAAGTAATATCATGGTTCACCCACTTTTGAGTGATAAAAACCATACTACAGTATATTATTTGTGGCGTGATATTCTATTTTACGGTATTGTTACCTTCTTTGCCGTTCTCGTTATGGGATATAATCGTCGATTAAAATCCCTCTAGGCGGCTGTTAAAGGCACCGAACCGTCCACAAATTGTCCCAGTTAATAAGGACGGGTAGGTCGGAGTGAGAGAAGGAAAAAACAATGTCGCCCAAGGATGATAGCGCGATGGTGAAAAACACCCGTGGTCGCGGTCGTGGCCGGACTGCCAGTGGTAAACCGAATCCTGTTGATATTCACGTTGGCGCACGCGTCCGTCTGCGTCGTACCCTGCTTGGCATGAGCCAAGAAAAACTGGGTGAGGCAATCGGCCTTACATTCCAGCAGGTCCAGAAATATGAACGCGGTGCAAACCGTGTTGGCGCATCGCGCCTGTATGATTTGTCGCGTGTTCTTGAAGTACCGGTTTCGTTCTTCTTTGACGATATGCCTGATGAAATTTCATCGAAATCGGTCCATGAACGTCGCGAAATGTCCGAAAGCCCGGATCCGTTTGACAATGATCCGATGAACCGTCGCGAGACCCTTGAACTGGTTCGTGCCTATTACCGGATCACCGACCCCAACCAGCGCAAGAAAATCTTCGAGCTGGTCAAGTCGATGGGGGCCTTGCAGGCCGGCGATGCCGACCAGAAATAATCGCGCTTTGACAAGCCGTTAAAGAAGGCGCATTTCGTGGATGACGGGATGCGCCTTTTCTTTCTGCGCAATCGGGTGGCCGGGCTATGCAATTTTCCGGTTACCATTTTGCGTCAATGATGCTTGACCTGTAAAAACCGATCAGGCAAAAGCGTCATGCAGCCGTCATAACGGCAGAGATATGTGGACGGATTTGGACCGCTTGCCACCACACAAAAAAAGGCTAAGTGGGCGCTATCGACACCAACCCGGTGTTGAGAGCCCTCCGGTCCAGTTTTGGAAACCCATTACCGGAGAAGGTCTTAATGTCTCTTTCCGAATATCTTTTTACCAGTGAATCCGTCTCGGAAGGTCATCCGGACAAGGTTTGTGACCGCATTTCCGATTCCATCGTTGATGCGTTCCTTGCTGCTGATGAAGATTCGCGCGTTGCCGTTGAAACGCTTGCGACCACCAACCGTGTGGTTCTTGCCGGTGAGGTGCGCGGTCCTGAAAGCGTGACCAAAGACGTCATGATCGAAAAAGCGCGCGAAGCCATCCGCGCGATCGGTTATGAGCAGGACGGTTTCCATTGGGAAACTGCTGAAATCGAATGCCACGTGCATGAACAGTCTGCTGACATCGCACAGGGTGTGGATTCCGCTGGTGAGAAGGACCTTGGCGCCGGTGACCAGGGCATCATGTTCGGTTACGCATGTAACGAAACCGATGAACTGATGCCGGCACCGATCCAGTTCTCACACCGTATTCTGCGCGCAATGGCCGAAGATCGTCATTCCGGCAAAGCAGCACAGTTCGGCCCGGATGCGAAAAGCCAGGTAACCCTGCGTTACGTCGATGGCAAACCGGTTGGCGCAACGTCGGTTGTGGTTTCGACCCAGCATGCCGAAGGCCTGTCGCAGGAAGATGTCCGCGGCCTGGTACTGCCCTATATCGAAGCAGCCCTGCCGGAAGGCTGGATGCCGGCTGCTGATGAAATTTATATCAACCCGACGGGTCGTTTCGTCATTGGCGGTCCCGATGGGGATGCCGGCCTGACCGGACGTAAAATCATTGTCGACACCTATGGCGGTGCCGCACCGCATGGTGGTGGCGCGTTTTCGGGGAAAGACCCGACCAAGGTTGACCGTTCGGCAGCCTATGCTGCGCGTTACCTGGCCAAAAACGTGGTTGCTGCCGGTCTGGCAGAACGTTGCACCATTCAGCTTGCCTATGCGATTGGCGTGTCCAAGCCGCTGGCACTGTATGTCAACAACCACGATACCGGCAATGTTGACGAGCTTAAGCTTGGCGCGACCTTGCGTCAGCTGATGGATCTCAGCCCGCGCGGCATTCGTGAACATCTTTCGCTGTGCCGTCCGATTTACACCCCGTCCTCTGCTTATGGTCACTTTGGCCGTCAGCCGACCGCAGATGGTGGCTTCTCCTGGGAGCGTACCGATCTTGTGGGTGAACTGAAATCGGTATTCGGCGCCTGATCATCAGGCAGCAGCATTGCAAAAGTGCGATTTGCCAAATGCGCACGACATGATATGAGGCGGGCGACCCGGATGTTCGGGCCGCCCGTTTTGATTTACGTGACGTGTTTCGCCTTGCGGATCTGTCACTTTGACCGAGTTTGTCCCGACCCTGATCAACTGATACAACCATGCGCAACAAAGAACGCCCGATTCCGACACCCGATCGCCCGAATTTCTATGGCCGCCGCGGAAGCCGACCGCTCAAGGACTCCCGCAAGGCGCTGGTTGATACCATGCTGCCGAAAATCGGGATCAGCTATCCGGACGTCGCAGGGGTCGATCCCAAAAGCTATTTTGATGGTGATCCGGATCAGCTGTGGCTTGAAATCGGATTTGGCGGCGGGGAACATCTTGCCGGTCAGGCCGAAGCCAATCCGAATATCGGGATCATCGGGGCGGAACCCTTCATGGATGGGGTTGGCAGCCTGCTGCGCCATCTTGATGAGCGCGGCCTTGGAAATGTGCGTGTGGTGGCCGATGATTCGCGCCCGCTTCTTTATAAGCTGGTTGATGCCTGCTTTGATCGCGCGTTTCTGTTGTTCCCTGATCCCTGGCCAAAGAAACGTCACGCCGAACGTCGCTTTATCGGGCCGAAGAACCTGGCACTTTTGGCACGGTTGTTAAAAGACGGGGCGGAATTCCGGGTGGCCAGTGACGATATGCAATATATCTCCTGGACCTTGCAGCATATGCACAACCATCCCGACTTTGAATGGTTGGCCGAAGGCCCGGATGACTGGCGCAGCCCGCCCGTGGACTGGGTCAAAACCCGATACGAACAAAAAGCCCTTCGCCAGGGCAAGAAATGCAACTATCTGCGGTTCCGTCGCAAGCCGCGTCAGGTCTGACATACAGGTTTGCCTGCTGATCCGGTTCGGATTTTATCAATGCCCGGCGTTCGTAATCGATGCGTCGGGCATTTCCATATCCAAAGGCCGGACGCCGATGATGATCGGAAATGCGGCAATCTTAAATTGCAGTTTTGACTTATACTCACGTACAGAAATATAACAAAATATTGCGAATGATTGTCATGTGCGATAAAACAAGCACGTTAATGACTTGAAGTCACAACAATGCCGCGCCAAACGCCCCACTTTTCCGGCGCATATACAGGCGAAAACAGCCAGAGGTCCAAGCCGTGACACACTGGGATGTCAATACATTGTTCAGAACCTATCGGCGCCGGTTGCTTCAATTTGTCCAGCGCCGAAAATTGTCGTGGCATCTTGCCGATGACATTGTTCAGGACACCTTTTTACGCGTCGTGGCAACGCCATCTTTGCCCGAACAGCGTTTTGCGCAGTCTTACCTGTATCGGACTGCGAACAATCTGGTAATCGATCATTTCCGCCGTGAACGGATCCTGTCATTTGTGTCGGATCCGGATATGGCGTTTGAACTGATTGCAGATGACGCCCCAAATCCGGAACAAATCGCCTGGTCAAGGCAGGAGCTCCGCCGGTTGCAGACCGCTCTTGATGCTTTGCCGCGCCATTTGCGTGACGTTTTCATACTGGCGCGTGTGGGCGGGGAAACCTATGTCGATATCGGCAAAAAACTCGGCATTCCAAGCCAGACAGCGTTCAGCCGCATGGTCAAGGCGCTTACCATCGTAAAGGAAGCGATGGAGCAGGACGAAAAAAACAGATCTGCAATCAGATAAATCCAAATCCCGTTCGTCCTATGATTGAGCCCGTCTGTTTGCCCATGGATTCTGGACGGGATCATCCGCATTCATGTAATTGACAGACATGCTGATATGACCCGTTTTCCAAACCCGGACAGTGGCTTTCAGACGCCGACAGAACAGGCTGCGTACTGGTTTGCGCTGCTTCTTGATGGCAGTGAAACCGAAGAAGACCGCCGTGCATTTGCGTCCTGGATTGAAAAAGACCCACGCAACATGACGGCCTTTAACGAGGTGGAGCGGCTGTGGAGCGGCAGTTCAAGTCTGCATCTGGCGGCCAATAACAAGGTCGGACGGCGCGCCTTTTTGGGCGGCACTGTCGTGGCCGGTATTCTGGCGACCGGTTGGGGTGTGCAGCGTTATCACCCGGCAGCCGATTTCCGAACGGCAACCGGTGAACGGCGGGAACTCACTTTGCCTGGCGGTATGAGGGCACTTTTGGCAAGCGGGACGACCATGTCGCTTGTATCGGGACAGGGTCTTGCAGGTGTTGAACTGCATGAAGGCGAAGTCTGGTTTGATCACAGCAAAGGCAATCGTGATTTCTTTGTTGCTGCGTCCGGTGCAAGAAGCTGGTCGCGTGGCGGCAGTTTTGATGTGGCCCGATACGATGATCAAGCGACTGTCACGGTTGAACAAGGCAGTGTTGCGGTGAAACTCGCCGATCAGGCCCGACTGGTATCGCCGGGACAGGCGGTCACTTATCATGATGGAAAAATGGGCGCGGTTCATGATGTCAATATCGCCAATGCCCTTGCCTGGCGCGATGGCCGGCTTGTCTTTGTTGGCGACAAGCTGGGGGATGTGGCGCGCATTCTTGAACGCTGGCAATCCGGAAAGATCATTGTCATCGGCGACCATGTCGCCAGTCGCAAGGTAACCATGAGTGTTGATCTTGATCGCACCCGCGACGTGTTGCCAACCCTTGCGGGTGCCTTGTCGCTAAAGATTGACCAGTTTACCGATTATCTGACGGTTATTCGCGCCGCCTGACGTCGTGGTGTGTCTCTTTGCGTGCCTCTTGGTGCAGGCTGTTTAATGCGAATAAAAATTATTTTCATAAAAAACCATTTATTTTCAGATAAATGAATTTTCACTTCGTCTCAGAAAGTAACGAAAAACGAATGCGAGGCATTTGCATTTCGTGAAATCAGGAGAAGAATGAAATGCTGTCTAACGGGGGCGGTCGCACGATGTTCGCGGCCAACAAAAAACTGCCTGCTGCTACTTCCTTGGGGGGAGTACGTTTTGTCACTGCCACTGCAATCGGCAGTGCCATGATTGCGATGATGCCTGTCGGAGCAATGGCGCAAATGCGGGATAATGCGACAGTTGTGCAGACCGAGGAAGTCGCACAGGTCAAGCTGTCTTCCGAAATCTATGACTTCGATATTGCAGCCCAGCCGATAGGTGCGGCGCTGGTTGCCTTTTCGCGTATTTCCGGGATTGATGTTGTTGTTGATGGCGTATTGCCCGAAAGCACAATCAGCCCGGCCGTAAAAGGCGCCATGTCGCCATCTGCTGCGCTTGATATCCTGACATCGCAGACCCCGTTTCAGTGGGTCGTGCTTAACGGTACAACCATCTCGGTAATTATCCCGGCATCGGACATATCGGGGGAAAATGGCGCGCAAACCTTGCCGGTGATCGTCACTGCCACAAATCGTGCGTTGGGGCCAAACGGGGTTCCCGATGAAGTGTACTCCACCCCGGGTTCGGTATCGGTCATCACCCAGCAAAGCATGCGCAAAGCGCCGGTACGTGAAGCACGCGAGATTTTCAACAATGTTGCCGGTGTGGATGTTGCAAACGATGCGCAAGATCCTGGTCTGACGGTCAATGTGCGTGGTCAGCAGGAAATGGGCCGGGTAAACGTCAATATTGATGGTGCGCGTCAGAACTACAATCAGTTGACCCATGGCACGGCATCGCGTGTTTATGTCGATCCGGCACTTCTGGCCCAGGTTGAGGTCGAGAAGTCTGATCTGGCCAAGAATGGTGGTGCGGGTACATCTGCCGGTATCGTTACCATGCGGACGCTCAATACGCAGGATATTGTCGATCCAGACGAGGAATGGGGCGGCAAAGTCAATCTTAGCCGCGGTACAAACCAGTATGACTTTGCGGGTGATGTTGCCGTTGGTGCACGTGTTTCGCCAAAGTTTGATCTATCTGCCGCAGTGAGCCGAAAAGTCGTCGGAGACTATCGCCCGGGGACGCATAACCCGGGCCTTTATCAGGAAATCGATAGCACACCAAAGTATGTCGATGTTTACAGTTCGCGTCCGGAATACAGTTATGTCCGGCAAACATCGGGGCTGGTGAAGGCGAACCTTTTTCTGACGGAAGATCAGGAGATAAATCTTGGTTACGTCGGAAGCAGCACTTCATACACAAAGTCGAGTGATTCGACGAACAACTACCAGGATCACAATAAAACTGACGTTCATACCGTAACCGCTAAGCATGTCTGGAACCCGGAATCAGATCTGATTGCCATGAATAGCGGCGTCTACTGGACAAGGACACAGAACCACCAGTTCCGACCGGCGCGATACAATGCCGGCGGTGCCGTCACGACGGACTCCTTTGATAACCAATATACGCTCGATACGTTGGGTGGTGAGGTGTCAAACAGCAGCAGCTTTGACTTTGACCTGAGCAGCGATGTCTCCAGTCATCTCGGTCTTGATTACGGTGTCGAGTATTTTCAGGACAAGGCCAAAACAAGTGCCGAGCTTGGCGGTCTTGGCGGCGCGGGTGCAGCATATGAAATTGAAGGTGGCACGCCAGCTGGCGAACGCGACGTTTCCGGGGGCTTTGTCGCCGCCACTTATGACTTTGACAACATGTTCGAGCTCCGGGGCGGCCTTCGCTATGACCGGTACTCACTGACCGGCGATTCCTATTGGTGCGAGGAACAGAACTCCGCCAACCTCTGTGAGGATGGTGGCACACCACTGAACATTGATCTCAGCGAAGATGCGTTTTCGCCATCGGTTGGTGCCAGTTTCAATGTGACTTCGGGAATTCAGCTATTTGCAAATTATCGCCGGAACATGCGTGCCCCAACCATCATGGAATCAATGATCAAGGGCGATCATATCGGTGACAATGCCGGGTTGCCGTTTTACTCCAACGCAAACCTGAAGCCCGAAGAAAGCGAGACGAAAGAAGTTGGTGTCAACTTCAGCTTTGACAATGTGCTTCGCCAAGGAGACGGGTTCAGGGCAAAGGTTGCTTACTATCGGACCGCAATTGATAACTACATCACCTTGGCCAATGTCCCGCAGCCAACTCCGAAAAGGACGAACCTTGGGGTTATTACGAATACTTCTGTCGAGGCCGAGGCAATCGTCAATTTGACTGACCCGGTATATATCAATGGTACCGAAGCCGAGCTGTCTTACGATGCTGGAGAATTCTATCTCGGTGGTACGATTTCGATCTCCGATACCGATCTGTCAGGCAACCACAACCCATATGTTCTCGACACAGCATATGATCCCTTTGCTGCGGTAAACTATACGCAATTGGGTGCAACCTATCTTTCCTACAGCGATGTAAATTATGGGACCGCTGATCGGCTTTTCGGGATTTATGCAATTCCAAAGCGAAAATACACGGTTGATGGCGGGTTCAGACTGTTTGATCAGGACCTGGTTCTTGGAATGCGAGCTTCATTTGTTTATCCGCAGGATAACTTTGGCAGCAGCAACTCGTCCTCGATCGTCTCGAAGTATTTCAAGTACCGGGTGTTTGATTTCTACAGCTCATATGAAATCAACGAAAATCTCACACTGAGATTTGCGGTGAACAACATGCTTGATGAAGCTTATGTGCAGGGGACAGGCGGAACATTCGCTCCGGCACCAGGACGAACCGCCATACTGACTTTTAGCGGCAATTTCTAACGTAACGCCGCATCGGCTAGATGTTGAACCCAACCAGGCATACGCCTGGTTGGGCTTTCGCGCTGTTCAGATTAACGTATTGATAATAAACAATTTTTCCATTGACTCGTAAAGATAATAAGAGTCATTCTCATGATGCTACTCGCTAAATGGGTAGCTTAATGACAGGAGAAACTGACATGACTATTACGATTGATCTCAACGCGGCGTCTTCGGGTGCTGGTGTGGACCTGCATGGTGTTCTTGAAGACTTCAACAACAACTTTTCGCTTGGTTCGGGCAACCACGGTACTTTCTATGATGGCTTTGCACCGTCGAGCTATTACGGTGGTTCGCAGTTCCTGGCGACCGACCAGGATAGCAGCAGCAGCTACACCGGTTCTGTGCTTGCGACTGCGGGAAGCTCTGACTTTGCCTACGACATCAACACGCACACGATCACGGGCAATCTCGACAAACTGTCCTTTGGCACCACCCTTGGTGTTGCGGACAACGGAACCGAATTTGATTTCACCGATTCGCCTGTTGATATCTCGGGACTGAACCTGTCGAACAGTGACACCAATGGCGTCCTTGTTGACATCTATTCGGGCAGCACCGACACGCTGGAATCTGTCCTTGATTCCGGTGTCGAAATCAACGGCAGCACCGGTGACGACGTCATTGGCGGCTGGGCTGGTGATGATGTTCTTACCGGCAATGGCGGTGCGGATATCTTTGAATTCGACAGCGCGTCGGACTTTGGCGATGACACTGTTATCGATTTCACCGATGGCACGGATCTGATTGATCTTGATTACAGCGAAGTGACCGTCTCTGACGACGGTGCAGGCAATGCTCTGATCACCCATGCCAATGGTACCGTGACGCTGACCGGTGTCGATTACGCCGACATTGACCAGAACGACTTCGTTTAACGAAGACGGCCCATCCCGCAAGGTGCGGAACGGGCCCAAGGTCTTTGATCCAGGGTGCTGCGCAACAGCAGCACCCACCTCACCCTACCCGATTTTTCTGGAATATAAAAAGCGTGTTTGGACAGGCATCTTCGAAATCAGATATGCGAACCGGTAAATCCCGGCCGCTCTCTGAAGCAATTTCATCCTTGCGCCGTGCGTTTGTTGCAGTCGCAGCGCTTAGTGGTGTGTCCAATATCCTGATGCTCACAGGCCCGCTTTTCATGCTTCAGGTTTATGACCGGGTCCTGGCCAGCCAGAATGTTCCCACACTGGTCGCATTGAGCGGGCTTGTGGGTTTTCTGTATCTGTTTCTGGGCAGTGTCGACGCCCTTCGCGCCCGCATGCTGATCCGGATTGGCTGGCGGGTTGATGAAAAAATAGGTCCGGACGCATTGATGCAGACCTTTGACCTTGGACTGCGCAATGCCCGCGCCAATAATCAGCCTTTGCATGATCTTGATCAGATCCGGCAATTTCTGGGGGGTGCGGGCCCGGTGGCAATCTGCGATTTGCCGTGGATGCCGGTATTTCTGGCCATTGTTTTTGTTTTCCATCCCTGGCTTGGTGTTCTGGCACTTGTCGGCGGGGCGTTGCTGGTTGTCCTGACTTTGATCAGCGAAGTCGTAACCCGCAAAAAGGTCGCCACCATGAACAGCCAGACCGTCCAGCGCGATCGTCTGGTCGAAGCCGGTCGGCGCAACGCCGAAGCCTTGCGGGCCATGGGCATGGAAAAGGCCTTTTCCCAAAGCTGGGCAAAACTCAATAATCGCTATTTGCGCGACAACACTGCGGTTGGCGACGTCAATTCTACCTTTTCGGCCTATATCAAGGTCATTCGTCTGGCCTTGCAGTCCGGGGTGCTGGCGCTGGGGGCGTATCTGGCAATCCATCAGGAAGTCACGCCGGGCACAATGATTGCGGCTTCGATCCTGACTGCACGTGCCTTGTCGCCGGTAGAACAGGCGATTGGCAACTGGCGCGGTTTTGTTGCCGCCCGACAGGCCCGGCGGCGTCTTGATGAAATGCTGGTCACACAAGGACAAAGCGAAGATACGCGTACCCGTCTTCCTGCGCCGTCACGAAATCTGACGGTATCCAATCTTGTGGTCGGAACGCAGGACGGAAATGCACCGGGCCAAAGCAAGGTGTTGTTGCGGATCAATGCCCTGACGCTCAGTGCCGGGGACGGATTGGGTGTTATCGGGCCGAGCGGATCGGGGAAATCGACCCTGGGTCGTGCATTGGTCGGGATTGGCAAGATGCGTGGCGGCAAGATCCGTCTCGACGGGGCGGAATTGTCCCACTGGGATCGCGACGAACTGGGCAAGCATATCGGTTATCTGCCACAGGATGTGGAACTGTTTGACGATACGGTTGCACGCAACATTGCGCGATTGCAGAACGGTGCATCGTCGAGTGACATCGTTCAGGCCGCAAAGTCGGCCGGTGTTCACGATATGATTCTGTCGCTGCCCAACGGGTATGACACGCGTATCGGGGTGGGTGGTGTTGTTTTGTCGGGCGGCCAACGCCAGCGGATCGGCCTGGCGCGGGCGTTGTTCGGGAATCCCTTCCTGATCGTGCTTGATGAACCGAATGCCAGCCTTGACAGCGATGGCGAACAGGCATTGTTGCAGTCAGTGCAATCCGCACGTGCCCGCGGGGCGATTGTTGTGCTGATCGCCCACCGTCCCAGCGCCCTTGCCACGGTCAATCTGGCCACCGTGATTCAGGATGGCCATCAGATTGCCTTTGGCAAACGTGACGATATTTTGCGCCGAACCGTTCGCCAGGTAGGAGAATCCGCATGACCAGCTTGCAACTCCTGTCACGCGGGCGCATGGCACCATCCATCAGACCCGGTCGCGGTGCGCGTTTATCCGCCGCACAGGCAACCTTGCGCCGCCATATCATCATTGGTTGCGGTGTGGTGGTGGCCCTGTTTGCCGGATTGATGCTTTGGCTGACATTTGCCGAGCTGTCCGGTGCGGTGGTCGCATCGGGCAAGCTGGTTGTCGAAAGCAACGTCAAGGATGTCCAGCATTCGGACGGCGGTATCGTTGGTGAAATCCATGTCCGTGACGGTGATCGGGTGTCGGCCGGTGATCTTTTGATCAGGCTTGATGACACCATGGCACGGGCCAGTCTTGGCATTGTCGAGACGCAATTGTCGTCTTTGACAGCACGGCGCATGCGCCTGACCGGGGAAAGGGACAATCTGACGGAGCTTCGCATTCCGGATGCCTTTGCGGATCGTCTTGATGATCCGGCGATTGCCGAACTGATTGCCGCGGAACGCAATTTGTTCAATGCGCGCCGCGAAAGTCTTGAAGGTGAAAAGCAGCAGCTTGTTCAGAAGCGCGCCCAGCTTTCAGAAACCATTACCGGCCTGACCGCCCAGAAAACAGCCAACGAAGAAGAACGCCGCCACATCGTAGATGAATTGACCGGGCTGGAAGGTCTGTTTGCCAAGCAACTGGTTCCGATTACCCGTGTGGCGGCCCTGCGCCGTGAACGGGCAAGCCTTGACGGGACGCATGGGGAACTGACGGCCGAGATTGCCGCGACCCGGATGCAAATATCGGAAACGGAAATGCAGATATTGCAGCTTGATCGTGTGCGCCAAACCGAAGTTCTTGGTGAACTGACCGATATTGACCAGCAGATCGCCCAGTTGATGCAGCAACAGATTGCCCTGCGCGACCAGCTGCGCCGCATTGACATTCGCGCACCCTATGACGGAACGGTTTATCAGCTTGCCGTGCATACAGTCGGGGGTGTGATTGGTGCGGGTGATCGCATTATGGGTATTGTGCCTGATCAGGATGAGCTGGTGATCGAAGCCCATATCAATCCGCGCGATATCGAACAGGTCGTTCCCGGTCAGGAAGCGGTATTGCGATTCACCGCCTTCAATCAGCGAACCACCCCTGAGCTGTTCGGGCGGGTTTCTTTCGTGGCGGCCGATCTTGAACGCGACGAATTGACTGGTGATACATATTATATCGTGCGCATCAGAATCGGGGCAGGCGAAGTTGCCAAGCTTGATGGTCGCGATCTGGTGCCGGGAATGCCGGTGGAAACCTTCCTTGCGACCGGCGAGCGCACGGCGCTCAGCTACCTTCTTAAGCCGCTTTCCGATCAGTTTGCCCGCGCGTTTCGCGAAGATTGATCAAATTGAAATCCGGACATTTTCGGATATCGGGCGGTGTTGATCGTTTCAGACTTAATGAGTCGTGTCCGATATCGGCACGAACTGACCAGGAACGAGGTAGCAATGAACGCAATTTACGGGGCAGACACCGCCACTGTGACCCGGATGGAAGACCTCCGGCAATCTACACGCAGTGCGCATCAGTCGGTTGATGATATGGTCATGGAAATGGCGCCGTTCGATAACCGCGACAACTATATGCGCTTTTTGACCCTGCAATATGTCTTTCACGCCCGGATGAAACCGCTATATGACGCCGAGGACCTTAACCGTGTCATTCCGGGTCTGGCCGCGCGCAGCCGGTACAAGGCCGTTTGTGACGATCTTGCAGATCTGGAATGCGCACGCCCCGAAATCGGGAGTCGCTTCGAGATTTCCGCACAGGATGCCGAACGGATCGGCTGGCTTTATGTCTGCGAGGGGTCGTCGCTTGGCGCGGCATTCCTGTTGAAGGCTGCTGCCAATATCGGACTTGGGGATGCATTCGGGGCCCGTCATCTGGCCGGTCATCCGGATGGCCGGGGCAAGCATTGGCGCGAATTTGTCGAACAGGTCAATGACTTGGAGCTGAGCGACGACAAAGAGATCGCTGTGCGCAATGGTGCGGTGGCGGCCTTTGCCTATTTCCGGAATCTGATGGGCAATCTGCCATTGCAGTAAGGTCTTTGTGAATCCTTGGGTTGAATGGCGCGGGAGCCCTGTATCCTCACTTGATTTCTGCGCAAACCGGCTGTATAAAGCCGCCAAGCTTTTTGTAAATTCTGACAAAGAGTGGGCCTCGCGCCCGCTCTTTTGTGCTTTTTGGGGTATGGCATCGCTTTATGGCTGAGCTGATTGGACAACAGTTGAAAGACCCGTTGATGGCGAAAATCACGGCAATTATCGAGCCGTCGATCAATGCGCTGGGGTTCGAGCTGGTCCGTGTTTCCATGACGGGACAGGACCACAATATCCTGCAGATCATGGCAGATCGCCCGGACGCGAAAGGCAGCATCAATGTTGAAGATTGCGCCGAAATCAGCCGTACGGTTTCTGCCCTTCTGGATGTCGAAGATCCGATTTCGGGTGCCTATCACCTTGAAGTCAGTTCTCCGGGGATCGACCGCCCGCTGACCCGTGCCACGCATTTTGAAGTGTGGAAAGGTTTCGAGGCAAAGGTCGAACTGGTGATGGCCATCAATGGTCGTCGCCGTTTCAGCGGTTTGCTGGATGGGATTGAAGATAATGCGGTCGCCCTGATTGTCGATGGCGAACGTGTCTTGTTGCCGTTGGCCGATATCGCAAAGTCGAAATTGGTTCTGACGGATGAATTGATCGCGCATGTCACCGGCAATCGCCGCTCTGACGATAACGCAGAATAGAGGTTGGATATGGAAGCAACTTCGGGAATGCCGCGGCCGGAACTCTTGCAGGTCGCTGATGCCGTTGCCCGTGAAAAGGGCATTGATCGTGACGAGGTTCTCGGCGCAATGGAACAGGCCATCCAGAAGGCTGGTCGTTCCAGATATGGCCATGAGCACGACATTCGTGCCCATATCGACCGCAAAACCGGCGAAATCAAACTTGCACGTTTCATCGAAGTAACCGATGAGATCGAGAACGATTTCACCCAGATGTCGCTCGAACAGGCGCGTATTCGTGATGAAAACATCAATCTGGGTGAATTCCTGATTGATCCGCTGCCGCCGATCGACTTTGGCCGTATTGCTGCACAGACCGCAAAACAGGTTATCGTGCAGAAGGTCCGCGACGCCGAGCGCGAACGTCAGTTCGAAGAATACAAAGACCGCACCGACGAAGTCATCAACGGCGTCGTCAAGCGTGTCGAGTTTGGCAACGTTCTTGTTGATATCGGCCGTGCCGAAGCAATCCTGCGCCGCGAAGAACTGATCCCGCGTGAAACCGTCCGCCAGGGCGATCGCGTTCGTGCGCTGATCCTTGATGTACGTCGCGAACAGCGTGGTCCGCAGATCTTCCTGTCGCGTACCCATCCGACCTTCATGGCAAAACTGTTTGCCCAGGAAGTTCCGGAAATCTATGACGGCATCATCGAAATCAAATCGGTTGCCCGTGATCCGGGTTCGCGCGCCAAGATTTCGGTTCTGTCGTCAGACAGCTCCATCGATCCGGTCGGTGCCTGTGTCGGTATGCGCGGTTCGCGTGTTCAGGCCGTTGTTGCCGAACTGCAGGGCGAAAAAATCGACATCATCCAGTGGTCGGAAGACCCGGCAACCTTTGTTGTGAACGCACTGGCCCCGGCCGAAGTCACCAAGGTTGTTCTGGACGAAGAAACCAACCGTATCGAAGTCGTCGTTCCGGACGATCAGCTTAGCCTCGCCATCGGCCGTCGTGGTCAGAATGTGCGTCTGGCATCGCAGCTGACCGGCTGGGATATCGACATTCTGACCGAGGAAGACGAAAGCGAACGTCGTCAGGAAGAAGCACGCAAGCGTGCGGAAATGTTCATCAAGGCCCTTGATGTTGACGAAGTTATCGCCCATCTCCTGGTCGCCGAAGGCTTTACCTCGATCGAGGAAGTCGGTTACGTGCCGCTGGCAGAACTGGCCGAGATCGAAGGTTTCGAGGAAGAAATCGCCGAAGAACTGCGCAACCGTGCACGTACCTTCCTTTCCGAAGAAGCCGAACGTCTTCAGAAGCGTCGTGAAGAGCTCAAGGTTGCCGATGATCTGGTCGAATTCAATGGCCTGTCGCTGGCAGTTGTTGTTCGCCTTGGTGAAAACGACGTCAAAAACCTTGAAGATTTCGCCGATCTGGCAAGTGACGAGCTGATCGAATATATCGGTGATGCCGACAACATGACCATGGATCAGGCCAATGATCTGATCATGGAAGCGCGTCGCAAGCTGGGCTGGTTCGATGGTCTTGAAGAAGAGACCGAAGAAGCAGCCGAAGGCGAAGAGGCTTAAGGCCGATCGGAGGACACCATGTCGCATCGCAAAGGCGGCAAGGTAGCCGAGGTTCCGGAACGCCGGTGCATTGTCACCGGCGAGACCCGGAACAAGGAAGATCTTCTCAGGGTTGTGATCGGGCCGGATGGTTCGGTTGTACCCGATCTTGAGGAACGGCTACCGGGACGGGGATTATGGTTGTGCCCGTCGCGGGATGTGATAAATACCGCCTGTGCAAAAAACGCTTTTGCCAAGGCGGCGCGGCAAAAAGTCGTGGTCGACGCCGCGCTTGCAGACCGGATCGAACAGCTGCTGACGCAGAAATGTCTTGATCTGTTGTCGCTTGCGCGCCGCGCCGGTCAGGCGGTTGCCGGATTTGAAAAGGCCCGCGCCCAGATTGCCGAGGGTGCGGCTCTGATATTGGCAGCACGCGATGGTGCTGCGGACGGAAAATCCAAGATCGAGGCCAAGGCCCGGGATCTGCCGATTTATTCCGTTCTGGATGCTGCTGAAATCGGCGCGGCCTTTGGCCGTGAAAAAGCAGTACATGTGGCTGTTGCGCCAGGTGGTCTGGCCAAACGGCTGGGCCGTTCCCTGAAACGGCTGCAAGGATTTCGCGCAGTCTGACATCAGACAGGCGCCGGACGGACAGGACAGGGTCGGCATTGGAAGTCGATCCCGCAGGAAATGAGGAAGTTGGACGGATTATGAGTGATCGCGATCAGGAGAAGAAACCGCTGAGCCTCAACAGATCGAAGCTTGAATTGAGCAAGACGGTCGAGGCAGGGCAGGTTCGCCAAAACTTCTCGCATGGACGGTCCAAATCTGTGACCGTCGAAGTGCGTAAGAAGCGTACATTCGAAAAGAACGAATCCGGTCGCTTCCGTGAAGTGAAGAAGGATATCGTTGCTGAACAGGCACCGGCTGAAACGCCGGCACCGGAAGCCAAGAAGGAACCGGTCGAAGAGCCGAAATCGCGCCCGGCTGCCGAAGATCACGGCAACCTGACCGATAGCGAGCGTGCTGCCCGTATGGCTGCTTTGAAGGCTGCTGAAGAGCGCCGCAAGCAGGAAGAGGCCGACGCCGAAATCCGTGCGCGTGAAGAAGCTGCCCGCAAGGCCGCAGAGGAAGAAGCCCGCAAGGCCGAGGAAGCCAAGGCTGCCGAAGCAGCCAAAGCCGCAGAAGCAGAAGCCAAGGACAAGGACGAAGTTTCTGTTGAAGATGTTGAAAAGCAGCTTGCTGCCTCGACAGCCAAAGGCAAGACCTCGAAGCCGAAACCGGCTGCTACGCCGAAAGCCAAGGAAGACGATGTGATCATGGGCGAACCGGCAGAACCGCTGGTTCCCGAAGAACGTCGTCGCGCTGCCCCTGCGACTGCCAAGCCGAAAAGCCGCAAGGAGCAGGACGAGGAAGATGCACGCAAGGCCGCGCGCAAGCGCGCCGAAGAAGAAGCCCAGGGCCGTGCAAACCGTGGCAAGGCTGATGATGGTCGCCGTCGTGGCAAGCTGTCGATCGCCAATGCAATGACCGGTGACGAAGGTGGCCGTCGTCGTTCCATGGCATCGATCAAGCGCCAGCAGGCCAAAGCCAAAGCCCGTGCCATGGGCCCGCAGAAACCGAAAGAGAAAATCGTGCGTGACGTGACCATCCCGGACGTTATCACCGTTCAGGAACTGGCCAACCGTATGGCTGAACGTGCAGCCGACGTGATCAAGACTCTGATGAGCATGGGCGTCATGGCGACCATCAACCAGAGCCTGGATCCCGATACGGCACAGCTCGTGGTCGAAGAATTCGGTCACAATGTAAAACGTGTTTCCGATGCAGACGTCGAAGAAGCACTGGTTGTTGCAGATGACAGCGAAGAGCAGCTGGTCGGTCGCCCGCCGGTCGTGACCGTCATGGGCCACGTTGACCATGGTAAAACCTCGTTGCTTGATGCGCTGCGTTCAACTGACGTTGCCGGCGGCGAAGCCGGTGGCATTACCCAGCATATCGGTGCCTATCAGGTCACCATGGCAACCGGTTCGAAGATCACCTTCATCGATACCCCGGGCCACGCCGCATTTACCGAAATGCGTTCGCGCGGTGCGAAGGTCACCGATATCGTGGTTCTGGTTGTTGCTGCCGATGACTCGGTCATGCCGCAGACGATTGAGGCCATCAGCCATGCCAAGGCCGCTGGTGTTCCGATGATTGTCGCGATCAACAAAATCGACAAGCCGGGTGCCAACCCGTCCAAGGTCAAGACCGAACTGCTTCAGCACGAAGTCGTGGTCGAGGAAATGGGTGGTGACGTTCAGGCGGTCGAAGTTTCGGCCAAACAGCGCACCGGTCTGACCGAACTTGAAGAAGCAATCCTTCTTCAGGCAGAGGTTCTTGACCTTAAGGCCAACCCGCAGCGTGTTGCCGACGGTGTTGTTGTTGAAGCCCGCATGGAAAAAGGCCGTGGTTCGGTCGCAACCGTTCTGGTTCAGCGCGGTACCCTGCGTACGGGTGACATCTTTGTCACCGGTCCGGAATGGGGTCGTGTCCGTGCGCTGGTTGACGATCACGGTACCCGTGTCCAGGAAGCAATTCCGGGCATGCCGGTCGAGGTAACCGGTCTGAACGGTGTTCCGTCTGCCGGTGATGACTTTGTGGTCGTTGAAAACGAAGCCAAGGCCCGCGAAGTTTCCGACTTCCGTCAGCGCCGTATTCGTGAAACCCAGGCTGCCGCGATGAAGAAATCCGCGCTTGAGAACATGTTCTCGCAGAGCGGTGACGTCAAAGAGCTGCCGATCGTCATCAAGGGTGACGTGCAGGGTTCTGTCGAAGCCCTTATCGGGACGCTTCAGAAACTCGGTAACGAGGAAGTTTCGGTTCGCGTTCTGCATAGCGGTGTTGGCGGTATCAACGAATCCGACGTGACGCTGGCCCGTGCATCCAATGCACTGATCATCGGCTTTAACGTTCGTGCAAACCAGCAGGCCCGTGAACAGGCCCGCCGCGACAACGTTGATATTCGTTACTATTCGATCATCTATGATGTTGCTGATGACATCAAAAAGATGCTGTCGGGCATGCTGTCTCCGGAAGTTCGCGAGAAGTTCCTGGGCTATGCAGAAATCCGCGACATCTTCACCATCTCTGGCAACAAGATCGCCGGTTGTATGGTCACCGAGGGTATTGTCAAACGCGGCGCGGGTGTCCGCCTGCTGCGCGACGATGTCGTTATTCACTCTGGCGAGCTGTCCACGCTCCGTCGCTTCAAGGACGAAGTCAAAGAAGTCCGCGAAGGCTATGAATGTGGCATGTCGTTCGCCAAATATAACGATCTCCAGGTTGGCGATATGATCGAGTGCTTCGAGAACGAGGAAATTGCCGTCGAACTGTAAGACGGTGAGGAACTGAAATGGCGAAGCAACCAGCCAAAGCACCAAGTCAGCGACAGCTCCGAGTGGCGGAAGAAATCCGTCAGGCGCTGTCGCAGGCGCTGGAGCGTGGAGATATTTACGATCCGGACCTGACCCGTCGCCCGGTAACCATTACCGGCGTCAATCTTTCACCGGATATGCGCAATGCTATGGTATCCTTTACCCCGCTTGGCGGCGGTGAGGCCGAAACGTCGCTTAAGGCGTTGACGCGTCAGAAAGGACACCTGCGCAACCATGTGGCCCATACGGTGCACATGAAATACGTGCCGGCATTGCGTTTTGTCGAAGACAAAAGTTTTGATGTCGCCGACCATATTGGCGCCCTGCTGCGTGATCCGCATGTCGCGCAGGATCTGGTGGATGGCCGGTCTGGTGACCAGGAAGATGAGGACGACTGATGGCGCGTCGCCGTCGCGGTAAAAGCATTAATGGCTGGCTGGCGGTCGACAAGCCCCTGGAGATCACCTCGTCAACGGTGGTCAATCAGGTGCGTCGCCTGCTGGATGCCAACAAGGCCGGACATGGCGGAACGCTTGATCCGCTGGCATCGGGCGTTCTGCCAATTGCCTTTGGCGAAGCAACCAAAACGGTTGCATATGTCATGGATGGCAGCAAAAGTTATCGTGTAACGCTGAAATTCGGCGAGGCACGCAGCACGGACGATGCCGAGGGCGAGGTTATCGAAACCTCCGACCACCGTCCGACTGAAGACGAAATCAAGGCTGTGCTGGGTGAATTTATCGGTGAAATCCAGCAGGTGCCGCCAAAGTTTTCGGCGATCAAGGTCAATGGCAAGCGTGCCTATGATCTTGCGCGTCGCGATGAAGACGTGGTGTTGAAGCCGCGTCCGATTCTGATCAAGGATCTTCGACTGGTCGAAATGCCGGATCGCGATCACGCCGTGTTCGATGTTGTATCGGGCAAAGGCGCATATATGCGATCACTGGCGCGCGATATTGCGCTGCGCCTTGGCACTGTCGGCTATATCGCCGCGCTTCGCCGGACATCGGCGGGGCCGTTTTCGGAGGAAAACGCCATCCCCCTGCAGGAATTGCTGGAGATGGACCCCGAAGAGGTGATGAAGAAAATGCTTCCGGTTGAGACCGCGCTGGACGACATCCCGGCGCTGGCCTTGACCGAAGTCGAGGCGCAACGCCTTTCGTCTGGCCAGCCTGTCGGGCTGTTGCCGGTCGCAAAGCGCAATGCTCTCGAAAACCCCGTCGTGCAGGACGAAATCGTCTGTGCCATGCTCCATGACCGCGCGGTTGCGTTGGCGGAGATCAATGGTGGCGAAATACGGCCTGTGCGTGTTTTTAATCTCTAAAGGCGAAAGGATGCCTGATGTCGATTACTGCTGAACGCAAAGCTGAGCTGATCAAAGAATACGCTCAGAAAGACGGTGACACCGGTTCCCCCGAAGTCCAGGTTGCAATCCTGAGCGAGCGGATCAAGAACCTCACCGAGCACATGAAAGAACATAACCACGACTTCCATAGCCGTCGTGGTCTTCTCATGATGGTTGGTCAGCGTCGCCGCCTGCTGAAGTATCTGCAGCGCAAAGACCAGTCGCGTTACGAGAGCGTTATCGAACGCCTCGGTATTCGCCGCTGATTTCAAACTGCGGCGGAGGGTGACCTCCGCCGTCGTTTTTTATTGTTCCGGTGGATCGGGACACGAGAAGCAGGGTCGGATGGGCCGACCCGATGCTTGCGCCGGACCCATTAATTATGACGCTGTTATCAAAGCCTCATAATTAATGTGTTCGGAACTCGTGTAGTATTCCGGGTCCGCCAGAGGTTTGTAAGAGGAAGAGAAAATAATGTTTAATGTCGTCCGTAAGGAAATGCAGTGGGGCAATGCCAAACTGGTTCTCGAAACCGGTAAGATTGCCCGTCAGGCCGATGGTGCCGTCAAGGTAACCTATGGTGAAACCGTCGTTCTTTGTACTGCTGTTGGCGCCAAGCAGCCGCGCCCGGATGTCGACTTTTTCCCGCTGACCGTCAACTATCAGGAAAAAGCATTTGCCGCTGGCAAAATCCCGGGTGGTTTCTTCAAGCGTGAAGGCCGTCCGTCGGAAAAGGAAACCCTGGTTTCGCGTCTGATCGACCGTCCGATCCGTCCGCTGTTCCACCCGCAATACCGCAACGACACCCAGATCGTTTGTACCGTTCTGTCGCACGACATGGAAAACGATCCGGACGTGGTTGCCATGATCGGTACCTCGGCAGCACTGACCATTTCCGGTCTGCCGTTCCTCGGCCCGATCGGTGCTGCGCGCGTTGGTTACAAGGATGGTGAATACCTTCTGAACCCGTCGACCGAAGCCATCAAGGAAAGCGACCTTGATCTTGTTGTTGCCGGTACCCGCGACGGCGTGATGATGGTTGAGTCCGAAGCATCCGAACTGTCCGAAGAAATCATGCTTGGCGCTGTCAAGTTTGGTCATGACCAGTTCCAGGGCGTTCTTGACCTGATCATCGAACTGGCAGAGGAAGCTGCCAAGGAACCGCGCGAAGTTGCAGAACTTCCGGACGGATACGATGCGCTGGTCGAAAAAATCGCAGCCCTTGGCACTGATAGCCTGACCGCTGCCTATGCCAATGTCGTCAAACAGGAACGTTCGGCCGCTGTTGCCGCTGCCAAGGCAGAAATCGTCGAGAAACTTGGCGATGAAGTTCCTGACGAACTCAAAGGCAAGGTTTCCTCGATCATCAAGGATCTGGAAAAAGACATCGTTCGCGGTGCGATCCTGAAAACCGGCAAACGTATTGATGGCCGTACCGGTGCTGACGTTCGTCCGATCATGGGCGAAGTTTCGGTTCTGCCGCGCTCGCACGGTTCGTCGATCTTCACCCGTGGTGAAACCCAGGCACTGGCTGTTGTTACCCTTGGTACCGGTCAGGACGAGCAGATCGTTGATGCGCTTGACGGTGAATACCGTGAAAGCTTCATGCTGCATTACAACTTCCCGCCCTACTCGGTCGGTGAAGCTGGTCGTATGGGTTCGCCTGGCCGTCGTGAAATCGGTCACGGTAAACTTGCATGGCGTGCCCTGCATCCGTTGATGCCGAGCAAGGATGTCTTCCCCTACACCACCCGTATCGTTTCCGAAGTCACCGAATCGAACGGTTCTTCGTCGATGGCAACCGTTTGCGCAAGCTCGCTTGCCATGATGGATGCCGGTGTTCCGCTGGCACGTCCGGTTGCCGGTATCGCCATGGGCCTGATCAAGGAAGCTGACGACTTTGCCGTTCTGTCCGACATCATGGGTGACGAAGATCACCTTGGCGACATGGACTTCAAGGTTGCAGGTACCGAAAACGGCATCACCTCGCTTCAGATGGACATCAAGATCACCTCGGTGACCGCAGACATCATGCAGATCGCGCTGAAACAGGCCCGTGACGGTCGTCTGCATATTCTTGGCGAAATGGCCAAGGCCCTTCCGGAAGCACGCGGTGAAGTTTCGGGCAATGCGCCGACCATCACCCAGTTCTCGATCCCGAAAGACAAAATTCGTGACGTCATCGGTTCGGGCGGCAAGGTCATTCGTGAAATCTGCGAAGAAACCGGTGCAAAAGTCGACATCGAAGACGATGGTTCGATCACTGTCGCACATACCGACGGTGCAAAAGGCAAGCAGGCTGTGGATTGGATCAAATCCATCGTTGCAGAACCTGAACTGAACCATATCTATGACGGTAAGGTCGTTAAGGCTGTTGATTTCGGTGCGTTCGTTAACTTCTTCGGCGCCCGCGACGGTCTTGTTCACATCTCCGAACTGGCACCTGAGCGTGTCAAACAGGTTTCGGATATCGTGAAAGAAGGCGACCAGGTTAAAGTCAAGGTCATCGGTTTCGATGATCGCGGCAAAATCAAGCTGTCGATGAAACGTGTCGATCAGGAAACCGGTGCCGACCTCGAAGCAGGCGACGCCGAATAAGCTGAACGGTATGCCGGGCGACGATAAAAACAAGACGTCGCCCGGCACTCTGAGCGATACCGTGGTGTCGCTGGCAAATGCCGAATGGGAGAGACGAAGTTGAAAGCCCTTAATCCGCTCGTCATGTCGGGTAAAGAAGTCTTGCCGGTTATCGAAGGTGGCAAAGGCGTTGCTGTATCGACGGGTAAAAGTTCCGGCGCATGGGCTGCTGCCGGCGGTATCGGGACTTTTTCCGCTGTGAATGCCGACTCGTATGACGAGAACGGCAATCTGGTTCCGATCGAATATGCAGGAAAAACCCGCGGTGACCGCCATCAGGAACTGATTGCCTATGGTATCCGCGGCGGTATTGCCCAGGCCCAGATCGCACATGAAATGCGCAATGGCGAAGGCCGTTTGCATATGAACGTGCTGTGGGAAATGGGTGGTGCCGAACCGATCCTTCATGGTGTGCTTGAAGGTGCAAAAGGCCTGATTCACGGGGTAACCTGTGGGGCGGGCATGCCATACAAGATTGCCCAGATTTCGGCCCAGTATGGTGTCCATTACTATCCGATCGTGTCATCGGCCCGTGCCTTCCGTGCATTGTGGCTGCGGTCATACAAGAAGACCCCGGAATGGCTGGGCGGCGTGGTCTATGAAGATCCGTGGCGTGCCGGTGGCCATAACGGCCTGTCGAATTCCGAAGACCCGCTGGTGCCCGAAGATCCGTTCCCGCGTGTCGCGGCACTGCGTGAATTCATGAATTCGGTTGGTCTGAATGATGTTCCGATCATCATGGCCGGCGGGGTCTGGTTCCTGCGTGATTTCGAAGACTGGATCGACAATCCGGAAGTTGCCCCGGTGGCCTTCCAGTTCGGGACCCGTCCGCTTCTGACCCAGGAAAGCGAGATTTCCGACGAATGGAAACAGCGTCTGACCCGTCTTCAGAACGGTGATGTGTCGCTGCATAAATTCAGTCCGACGGGCTTCTACAGCTCAGCTGTGCGCAACGACTTCCTTGAAGATCTGCATCAGCGTTCCGATCGTCAGGTCCGCTATTCCCGTACGGCTGAGGCCGACCTGCATGTCGGTATTCCGCTGGGTCGTCGTGGCCGTCCGATTTATGTGCGCGAAGACGATGCGGATAAGGTCCGGGCATGGCTTGACGCCGGGTACACCGAAGGCATGCCGACCCCGGATGACACCATGGTCTTTGTCACGCCCGAAAGCGCATTGACGATCAAAAAAGACCAGATCGATTGCATGGGGTGCCTGTCACAGTGCCAGTTCTCCAACTGGGAACAGCATGAAGGCACGACCGGCAAGCGTGCTGATCCGCGGTCCTTCTGTATTCAGAAGACGCTTCAGAACATCGCCCATGGCGCAGCGGTTGAAAACGAACTGATGTTTGCAGGTCACAATGCCTACAAGTTCGGCGAAGACCCGTTCTATGCCAATGGTCACATCCCGACCGTCAAGGAACTGGTCGATCGGATCATGACTGGCGACTGATTTGCCTGACTGCAAAACAAACCAAAAAGGGGCCGGATTTCCGGCCCCTTTTTGCTATTTGTGCGAAAAATCACATGCCTGCCTTGCAATCTTGGGTAACATGGCAAACCGAAGCTGCATTAACCGGGGATATTGCAGCGTTCTGTTTGGGAGATATGTATGATTTGGCTCGTTCTTGGTCTGATTTTTCTGCTTGTTGCAGTCGTTATATTTGTTAAAGGGCTTCCGCCAAGCCGTCCGGTGATCGGTAAAGTGGCATCAGTGACATTGCTTTTTGTTGCTCTTATTTGTTTTGCTTCGACGTCTTATGTGTATGTCGGGGGTAATCAGGTTGCCCATTTAAAACGCATTTATGGTGGCAGTTCGCTTCCAGCAGGCCGTTTGATTGCACTTTCGGGAGAAAACGGTTTTCAGTCCAGAATTCTGTCTCCGGGCTTCCATTTTGAGCCGCTCCTGACTGTTATCAACGATGTCAGTGTTCTTCCGATGGTTGAGGTTCCACCGGGATTTTACGGGTTGATAGAAGCGCGCGACGGGAACCCGTTGCCGTCCGGTGCGGCCTTTGCTGCCCCTTGGCCTGAAGATGAAGTCAAGGACATGCTTGATGCGTCATACTTTCTGCAAAATGGCGGGCAGAAAGGTCTTCAGACGACTGTCCTGAAACCGGGTGTTTATCCGCTTAATCTTTATCTTTTCAGGGTGAAAATAGGTGAAGGAAATGTCGAGGTTACTTATGACCTTGAAGGTCGTACCGATGCAGACGGGTCAACCGACACCCTGATTACTGAAATCCCTGCCGGGTTTGTTGGTGTGGTCAAATCAAACGTTCAGGAACGTCCCGGATCTGAATGCAAGGAGATCACAAATAGCGATGTAAGTGCTTTGAGCGTCGCGTTGGTACCTCGCGGATGCAAGGGAATCTGGGAGTCCGTTCTCAACCCTGATGCTTATTACATCAACCGCGAGGCCTATGATGTGACCCTCGTTGATACGAGGGTTCAGACATGGAAATATCGTGGCGGTTACGTCAAGCGTTCCATCAAGCTGAATGTCGATCAACAAGGCAAGATCGGTCAGACTGAAACTACAGACAAGGTTGTATTTAACCCAAACGATGACGCTGACCGTGCAATTGTGGTCAAGGTCGAAGGTTGGGAAATACCGCAGGAAGTTCGCGTGCTTGTTCAGGTAACACGTGAAAACGCGCCTTATGTTGTCGCGTCTGTTGGCAGCTTGCGCGAAATAGAAGATCGGGTCCTTACCCCAACAATTCGTTCGATTGTACGCGATGTTGCTGGTGGCTCGATCCAGTTGCCAAGGGTCGATGGCGGCAGCGGATATGCCGTTCGAAAAACACGAGTTCTTGATCTGATTGAAAATCGAGAGGCTTTGCAAAATACCATTGAGCGGAAGGTCCGTGTCGAAGGCGACAAGGCAGGCATCAACATCAAGGAAGTAAGGCTTGGCGAACCGGTTATCCCGCCCGAGCTTCTGGTCGCACGTCAGCGAGAGCAGCTGGCAAGCCAGCTTGCCGCGGCCTACCAGCAGGAAAAACTGTCGCAGGATGAACGGATCAAGACAGAAAAATCCCGTGCTACAGCCAATCAGCAGTCAGAGCTGGTCAAAGCAGAGATTGATGTTGAGATTTCAGAAAAGCGAAAGCTTGAGCGCAAAAACCTTGGCGAAGCAGAAAAAAGCTATCTGACGGCTTTGGCTGATGGGCAGATGGCCCAAGCACAGGTTTTGGGCGAGGATCGCGTGGTTATGTTGCAGGCTCTCGAGAAGTTCCTGGCGACACTGGAACGAAAACCTCAGCTAGTTGAGCTGGTATCAAAGCTTGTCCCCGAAGTGTACGTTTCGGGTGATGGCGCTGACGGTTTGGGTGGTGCAGCCGCGATTTTGCGGGGGACAGGTATGTTCAGCGGTTCTGAAAAATCTCCGAATTGATTTCGCGATAACATCTGAAAAGGGCCGGTTTTCCGGCCCTTTTTTGTTTGGGAAGGGCTGATTTCTCCATCTTATTGGAGTTGATCAAAATCAAGGAATCGTGCGCCCGGGTTCTCTAGTCTGATCGTGGGAATTAACGGAACAGGTGTGGACCTGTTCCCGGGAAACTATAGGGGCAGACTATGAGAACCACATCGCGTCCATTCACCGACGCCCTGAACCGGCTTAAAGATGCCAATTTGCGTCCGACGCGTCAGCGTCTGGCACTTGCGCGGCTTTTGTTTGAAAACGGGCATCGCCATGTCACGGCCGAACAGCTGCATTCCGAAGCCATGAGCAACAGCATCAAGGTGTCGCTGGCAACCGTTTACAATACATTGCATCAATTTACCGATGCCGGATTGCTGACCGAAATCGTGATTGATCCGGGCCGGTCCTATTTCGATACCAATACCGCGCCGCATTACCATTTCTATTGCGAGGAAGACGGGCTTTTGTCCGATATTCCGGCGGAAACGGTACAGATCGAAGGCATTCCGAACATGCCAAACGGCACCGAGCTGGCATCGGTTGATCTGGTTTTCCGGTTGCGGCGCAATTGTTCTGCACAGGATGCGGCATAGGCCGGCTGATACCGGAATTTTGATCTGTTGGCGGCGCAATCCGGTGCGTAACAGGCAGATGAAATCCGCATTCTGACCGGTGCAAATTGCCCCTGTAGCGGTTGACGATGTCGAATTTCAAGACACATAAGAAGGCGGCGGGATGCCATGTCCCGCCGCCTTATTTTTACGCCTTTCGCGTGGTTAGTTCACAACCGATCGCCAACAATAAAAAAGGACAGCGCACATGGCGCTCAAGGGTACACGGACCGAGAAAAATCTGCGTGCGGCCTTTGCCGCAGAAGCCCAGACAAACCGTCGTTATCTGTATTTCGCCCAGCAGGCCGATATCGAAGGCCAGAGCGACGCGGCAGAACTTTTCAGAACTGCGGCCGAGGCCGAAACAGGCCATGCTTTCGGCCATCTGGAATTTCTTGAAACCTGTGGGGACCCGCTGACAGGCAAGGAGCTCGGGACG
Source organism: Thalassospira sp. MIT121401 (assembly GCF_047125595.1). NCBI lineage: Bacteria > Pseudomonadati > Pseudomonadota > Alphaproteobacteria > Rhodospirillales > Thalassospiraceae > Thalassospira > Thalassospira sp. MIT121401. The sequence goes on along the minus strand of NZ_CP138926.1, from coordinate 290,563 downwards.
ACCAAACTCAATCTTGAGGCCGCCCTGATGCAGGAAAAGGACGAAGCCGAAAAACACTATCCCGAAATGGCCCGGATTGCCCGCGAGGAAGGGCTTGAAGACATTGCAGCCTGGTTTGAAAGTGTGGCACGTGGCGAAGCCGCCCATGCCGAACGCATTGAACGGTTGCTCGAACGGATGTCGGGTTCGGGGACCTGATCGCGTAGGGTTGCCGTGCCGGTCAGCTTATCCGTCGATCAACGCCGGATTGGATGAATTATCCTTGAGCGCCACACCGGAAAGGCCGAGTTTGCGGGCCTCAAGCATCAGATAGGCGATCTTTTCAGCGGCCTTTTTCGGGACCAGCCCGGCCGGGCGAATATTGGACACACAATTGCGATCCGCGTTGGATTTACCACGCTTTGGCCCCCAGGTCAGATAGGCGCCAAGCGAATCTGCACTTGATAATCCCGGCCGTTCCCCGATCAGCATAACGGTCAGTCTGGCGCCCAATGCCGCGCCGATTTCATCGCCCAGCCCGACCCGGGACTGGGTTGCCAGGGTTATCGGGGCAATCGACCAGCTGTCCCCCAATCGATCAAGGATCAGCGACAGGGTGCCGGCACCATGATCATGGGTGGCGCGCGCCGAAAGACCGTCTGCCAGAATGAAGGCAACATCATACGTACCCTTGTGGCCTGACAGGGTGTCGTGCGACGCATCATCAAGCAACCGGCCAAGGTCGGGGCGCTGCAAATAGGTCGCCCGATCCGGGGCTGCGGAATGGACATCAAGAACGGGAAGGTCAAGCGATCCGAGCTTACTGCGTACGCGGTCTGGCTCAAACGCCATGTGGACGGAATCCCGGGCCCGCGCATGGGCCATCTGGAATTCAAGCAACCGGGCTGTTGGCAACCCGTCACCGACCCGGCCAAGACCGATCCGTGCATCGGTATGAACCCGCAAGGCGTTCCAGGGGTCGAGGCCGCTTGGAATTTTTTTGTTGGCAAGCTTGCTCATCACGCGGCCCCCGACCATGCCAGAAGATTCTGGGCAGCCTGCCCGTCAAGCTGCGGGCGCGTACGGCCATTCTGATCAAGAATTTCCATCTTGTGCAGCCATGCGGCAAATTCCGGTGCCGGTTCGAGTCCAAGAACCGAACGCAGATACATCGCGTCATGGAAACTGGTGCTTTGATAATTCAGCATGATGTCATCGGCCCCGGGAACCCCGATGACAAAATTGCACCCGGCAACGCCAAGCAGGGTCAGAAGGTTATCCATATCATCCTGATCGGCTTCGGCATGATTGGTATAGCAAACATCGCAGCCCATCGGCACGCCAAGCAATTTGCCACAAAAATGGTCCTCAAGACCGGCGCGCGTGATCTGTTTGCCATCAAACAGATATTCCGGCCCGATGAAACCGACGACGGTATTGACCAGAAGGGGGGAATATTTGCGGGCAACCGCATAAGCGCGGGTTTCCACGGTTTGCTGATCAACCCCTTCGTGGGCATCGGCGGACAAAGCTGCACCCTGCCCGGTTTCGAAATACATCACATTATTGCCCACCGTGCCGCGTTTCAGTCCCTTGGCGGCATCTTCGGCCTCGGCCAGCATGGCTTGGGTAATGCCAAAACTTTCATTGGCTTTCTGGGTTCCGGCAATCGATTGAAACACCAGATCGACCGGGGCATTGCGGGCCATCACGTCAATGGCCGTCGTGACATGGGCCAGAACGCAGGATTGGGTGGGAATATCGATGCGTTCGCGGACTTCATCGATCAGTTTCAAAAGATCGATCATGGCTTCGGGGCTGTCCGTTGCCGGATTGATACCGATCACCGCATCGCCACTGCCATGCATCAGACCATCAAGGATCGATGCCGCCACACCGGCCGGATCATCGGTCGGATGGTTGGGCTGCAAACGGACGGCCAGATGGCCGGGAAGCCCGATTGTATTGCGAAAGGCCGTCACGACATGGCATTTCCGGGCAACGGCAATCAGGTCCTGATTACGCATCAGTTTGGAAACAGCCGCCACCATTTCGGGCGTCAGACCGGGCGCAAGGTTTTTGAGAACTTCGGGGGTTGCGTCATCGCCCAGAAGCCAGTCGCGAAATTCCCCGACTGTCAGGGATGCGACCGGTGCAAAGGCATCGGCATCATGATCATCGATGATCATGCGCGTGACATCATCATCCTCGTAGGGAACCAGTGCTTCTGACAGGAAGCGTTTTAATGGTACATCCGCCAGTGCAAAGCGCGCAGCAACCCGTTCTTCATCCGACCCGGCCGCAAGCCCGGCAAGCACATCGCCGGATCTAAGCGGGCTTGCCTTTGCCAACAGGGTCTTGAGATCGGGAAATGTAAAGCGTTCGAAACTGAATGGCGCGCCGGTCTGCAAGTTCTGTCTCCTGAAGCATCGATCGCATCACATGATATTTTTATGCTTGTTATCATGCGGTTACGGCATCATCCCAATGGATGCCGCAACGGGTGATCATGATGCTTCTATGGAAACAGAAAATTCCCCAAATGCAAAGTTTTTAATCACAAAGAAACAGCGCCTGCCTATTGGGCAGCAAGCGGTGTTTCATTTCCCGGACCGTGAAGGATTGCCGTGCTGTGGCGGCTTTGGGCTTGGTCACTGGGGCCACGCAAAACGATATGGCGATGACCAAGCGAATTAAGCTCGACATGGCCGTCAACCTGATAGACATCACGCAGAAGATCACTGTCGATCACATCGGCACAGGGGCCATAGGCAACCATCCTGCCATCACAGATGGCCATGGCCTGATCGCAATATTGCAATGCGTGGTTCAGATCGTGAATGGCAATCAGAACAATAATGTTCTGCCCCTTGGCAACGTCGCGCATGAAAGACAGGACTTCCATCTGGCGATGAAGATCAAGGGCGGATGTCGGTTCATCCATCAACAGTATCTTGGGATCACGCACCAGTGTCTGGGCAATCGCGACCAGCTGACGCTGCCCGCCGCTGAGTTCCCCAAGGTTGCGACCCGCCAGATTGGAAATGCGCAAGGCCGCCAGAATTTCATCAATTCGTGCCAGTTCATCGGCCTTTACCCGCAGGCTGGAACCCTGCTTGGCGGCCAGAATGATTGACTCGTAAACCGACAGCACAGCTGTTGATCCGGTGTCTTGCGGCATATAGCAGATCGTGTTGCGTTCTTTGGCAATCGCGCCAAGATCAACCGATCCCGTCCCCTTTGCCAGACCGGCAATGCGTTTGAACAGGCTTGATTTGCCTGCCGCATTCGGGCCGATCACGGCGGTAACGGTTCCTGGCTGAATGACCGGTGTGGTGATCCCTGATACCACCTGCACCTTGCCATATCGGGTGCCGATGTCATTAAGGCGAAGCGTTACCATGATTTCCTCCGACTTGCGAAAATCAGCGAGAAGAAGAAGGGCACACCAACAAGGGCGGTAATCACCCCGATCGGCAGGATCGCACCCGGGATCAGAAGTTTTGACAAAACCGACGTCGCCGACAGGATCAGGGCCCCGCACAGAACCGATGCCGGCAGGAAGAAGCGTTGATCTTCGCCCACCAGCATGCGGGCAATATGCGGACCGACAAGGCCGATAAAGCCGATGGTGCCGACAAAGGAAACCGGAATTGCGGCCAGCATGCTGACAATCAGCATGGTGCGCAGACGAAGCCCCTGCACATTCACGCCAAAGCTTTCTGCCTTGGCATCACCAAGTCGAAGGGCAGTCAGGGCCCATGCCTGGCGCACGAATAGCGGTAGTGCAATCGCAACTGCAATCGCGGTGACCGCAACCTTGGTCCAGGTTGCCTTGACCAGACTGCCCATGGTCCAGAACACCACAGCGGCCAGTGCCTGTTCACTGGCAAGATATTGCAGCAATGCTAGAAGCGCGTTGAAGGTAAAGACCAGCGCAATACCCAAAAGCACGATGGTTTCAACCGTAACCCCGCGCAGGCGGCTGAAGAAATGAATGATCAGTGCGGTTGCCATGGCCATGACAAAGGCATTGATCGGAATAATTAAATCAACAAATGCCGGCAGCAAAGCCACGCCAAGCACCAGCGCCAGGGCCGCACCAAATCCGGCAGCAGCCGAAATGCCCAGCGTAAACGGGCTGGCCAGCGGGTTGGCAAGAATGGTCTGCATCTGGGCACCGGCAGTGGAAAGAGCCGCCCCCACGGTCAAGGCCATCAGTGCGATCGGCATGCGGATATCCCAGATCACAACACGCAGCTGATCACTGGCCGACCATGGATCAATCAGGGTGGCAATCACGTCCGATAACGGATAATTCGCAGGTCCGGTTGCCAGATCAATCGCAAAGGACAGAAACAGTGCGCAGCCCATGGCAACCAGGATCAAAAAACGACGCAAGGAGCGCGCTTTGTAATGCGCGCTCCCGGCTTCAATAGAAATTTGTTTGGTGGTCATCAGTTTGTCGCGGAATCCGTAACCGAGATGAAATAGCCCGGCTGGTAATCAAGCGGCAGGAAGCGGTCATGCAATTCCTTGAAGGTCGCTTCGGCGTCAAGATCGACAAACAGGTCCGGGTGGAACCATTTGGCCATCTTTTCGATGACAACGAACTGATACGGGCTGTTGTAGAACTGGTGCCAAACAGCGTGAATCTGACCGTTTTCAACAGCCTTGATGCCGGTGAATGCCGGACGTTCCATCAGGCCAACCAGTTTGCGGCGTGCTTCGACCATATCGGCATCCGGGCCAAGACCGACCCATGCGCCGCCCGGGGAATAGGCTTCCCAGCTGGCACCGGTGCCAACGAACTGATCGGGATTGGATGCCACAACCTGTTCTGGGTTGATGGTGCCAAAGGTGCCCGGAATGATCGCGGCCGCGATATTCACGCCACCGGCCATTTCAACCATGGTGCCGAAATTCTCGTTGCCAAAGGACATGCAGCATTCTTCGGAATAGCCAGCCGCGCGTTCGATAAAGACCTGCGGCTTTTCCGGGTTTGCCTTGGCGATGCGATCAAGCACATTCTGGATGTGATCGGCACGGAACTTGATGAATTCCGCAGCACGGTCTTCCTTGCCGGTCAGCTGGCCAAGGATCTTCATGCTGGTTTCGGTGTTTTTCATCGGGGCTTCGCGGAAGTCGATATAGACCAGCGGAATACCGACAGCAGCCAGTTTGTCATCATAGCCGCCATCTTCGGTCGCGCCCTTGGCTTCAAGGTTCATGATGACGACATCGGGTTTGAGCGCGATGGCCTGTTCGACATCAAACGTGCCGTCTTTCATGCCGCCAAAGGTCGGGATGTCATCAATGCGCGGGTATTTCGCAGCATAGATGTCATAGGTTTGCGGGTCGGCTTTTTTCAGATCGTCTTTCCAGCCGACAACACGTGCAAAGGGATCTTCGCTATCAAGCGTTGCCAGACCATAAATCAGGCGACCTTCCCCCAGAATGACGCGTTCGACCGGCAGTTCGACGGTCACTTCACGGCCGGCAACATCCGTTACCTTGACCGAGTCTGCTGCCTGTGCGGTTCCCGCGACCATCATGGCCAAGGCAGCAATAGCACCATAAAATTTCATTCCCGTTCCCTCAAATTAGGATTGCCCGAGGCACGGATTATCAGTTATTGAGAATGCAAATCAATATTTTTCGCAAAAATAAAATCATTGATTTATCAGAAAGGTGTCATATTCACCTTTTAATTAGATAAAAACCGCAGAAAACTGCCATTCTCCGCCAGAGAAGACCCAGAGAGAACCACAAATCATGAGCCAGGCCAGCAATTACAATTTGCGTGACGAGATCAAGGAATATTGGTCGATGCGGGCGGCAACATTTGATGAACAGCCCGGCCACGAAATCTTTTCCGATGCTGAACGCAGTGCCTGGCACGCGCTGTTTGAAAGGCATTTCGGGGTTGCCGATGGCCGCAAGGCACTTGATCTGGCAAGCGGTACCGGCGTGATCAGCCATCTGATGCATGATCTTGGCTTTGCCGTGACCGGTATGGACTGGTCCGAGGCGATGCTTGAAAAGGCGCGGGCAAAATCGCGGCTTCGGGGATCGAACATCCGGTTTTTATTGGGGGATGCGGAACATACCCTGGAAGACGATGACAGTTACGATGTGATTGTCACCCGTCATCTCGTCTGGACGCTGGTTGATCCGGCGGCGGCCTTTGCGGAATGGTTCCGGGTTTTAAAGCCGGGTGGAAAGCTTCTTGTTGTCGATGGTGATTTTGTATCGCCGACATGGGCAACAAAACTGAACAAGGCGATGTCGGGTTTTCTCGAATCGATCGGGTTGCGCAAGCCGACCGAGTCGGTGGCGCATATGCAAACCCATCGCGACATTCTTGCCCGTGTGCATTTTTCCGAAGGTGCGCGCGCCAATGATGTTTCGGCCATGCTGGCCCGAACCGGGTTTGATCCGGTTGTTGTCGATTTCGATCTGCGCCAGATCCATGCCGCCCAGAAAAAACATATCAGTTTTGCCAAGGGGCTGGAACGCGGGGCGCAGCATCGCTATGCGATTTGCGCGCAAAAACCGGTTGCAGGTTAACGATCGCGCTTATGTGTGACGCACCGGTTCGGTGACGACATCTGCTATCACCGAATTTGCAATGAAACAGGCTTCATGGGCGCGGTGATGCAAATCGTCCTCGGTGTCGGTGTCGGGGCGCGACCCGGCATAGGTAACGTCAGGGCGCAGAACGACCCTGGTGATCATGGTTTTGCCATTGCGGGTTTTCATGATGCCGACAGCATCATCGGCATAACGATCAATTACCAGTCCGGCATCGGATGCGAAATGAAGGAAAAATAGCATGTGGCAACTTGAAAGGGTTGCGACAAAGGCTTCTTCCGGATCAACATTTTCCGCAACCGAATAGGGCAACGGCACCACATGCGGTGATGAAGATGCCGGGATTTCAAGCCCGCCATCAAACCGCCAGATATGGCCGCGTGAATAGCGCCGGTCAGTGAATTTTTCGGTTTCTGCGCGTTGCCAGACAACATTTGCACCAAAGCTGCTCATGACGGGGTCCTGTCCGATGTCGGATGCGGATTTTGCCCCGATGTACCGTCGATCGGGATCAATGTGCCGGCCGTAATTCCGATATGGGTTGAAAGAACGTCACAGGCAGCCGCGATATCATCGGCTGCGAGTGCGGAAAGTATGCGGTTGTGTTCTTCGTAAAAGACGCGGCGTGGCTGTGATCCGATCGGTTGCAGGGCATAGGCACGCCTTGCTTCGTTGCGCAGATCGGCAATCATTTTCAAAAGCCTTTCATTGCCGCATCCACCATACAGGGTTTGGTGGAAATCGCGGTCCAACTCGGCAAGGGTTTCGGGGTCTTCTTCTTCGAAAAGGTCTTCGTTCAGGCGGCGCGCCTTGCGCAGATTGCTGGCCGTCAGGTTCGGTGCGGACAGCATCAGTGCATTTTGTTCAAGCGCAATGCGGATCTGGCTGAGTTCACGAACGTCTTTCGCCCGGAGTCCGACCACGGCAAGACTTCTGTCAGGACGCTTTTCAAGCAGGCCGGATGTCCGCAACCGTTCAAGTGCATGGCGCACCGGCTGGCGGCTGACGCCAAATCGGGCGGCCAGTTCTTCCTGTTTCAGGATCGTTCCGGGGCCAAGATGGCCAGACTGAATTTCGGTTTCCAGGGTCTGGGCGATAATGTTTGTATCCATGGATCCAAACTGTGTGGATTTTATCGCAAAGTCAAGCCGCAACCGCGGTTGCACCCTGAAAAATGGGTCGCCGCAGAAACGTGCTGAGCTTATCGGATGTTTGCTCCGTTATCCGATTTTTCCCTGTTCCCGACCCGTCACGTGGGTGGGTTTTTGTCTGAATGCGGGGTTGGTACGATTTGATCAGGTTGCGTTTATTCTGCGGGGATGGCGCGCGCTTCGCCCTCGCGGATGGCGCAATGATCGGTGATGAAATCAATGATCCGGTTCTGGGTGTTGTCGATATCTTCGGTCACGATACCGTGGCGTCCGGATGTGACCATCTGAACATCGATTTCCGTTGCCCTGGAGGCAAGGCGACGGATCATGCTTGCGCTGGCCGGGTCGACAACCTGATCGCCATCGCCCTGAAGAACAAGTGTCGGGCATTCAAGGTCTGGCAAACGGCGCTGCATTTCAGCAACCGCTTGCCGCAACTGATGCAGGCCGCCGATCGGAATGTTGCGGTAATTGATGTCGGGATGTTCGGAGTCGTTGGGCCGGAAACTCAGCAATTCCTGTGCTGATGGCATCCATCCCATCAATTTGTTTGCCCCGTATAGCAACGGCACAAACATCAGATTGCGATTGCGGAATTTAAGCGGTGTTGCGGCCAGAACCAACCCGGCAAGCTTTTCGGGGTGGTTTGCCGCATGAATGGCCGAAAGGGCCCCACCAGTTGAAAAACCGACAATGATCACCTGTTCGCAAAATGGTGACAGAATTTCGTATCCGCGTCGCACCGATGCCAGCCAATCCGACCAGGTACGTTTTTGCAATTCATGGGGGGATGTTCCATGGCCGGACAGCCGTACCCCCATCACCGCATAGCCACGTGCGGACAGTTTATCACCCAGTTCGCGCAGTTCGGCCGGGGACGCCAGGAACCCATGGACAAGCAGCACCCCGCAGGCAAACCGTGTCTGCCCGTTGGGCAGAAGCAAATAGGGACGGCTGTCCGCGGTTGCGGTTTCCTGCTGATTGATTGCGTCGTATTTCGGGTCCTTGAACTTGGCCCGGTTCCAGGACCATGCCCGGACTTCATCATCAAAACGGCGATGGGCGATGTCGACCGGGCTTAGATGATCGACTTCGACCCGGGCGCGCTCCAGTGCCTGCCAGGCGGCATGAATCGGGGCCATTTCATTGGCATAGACCATGATCGGATTGTCCATGCGGATCTGGTCGAAATGGGCCTGGTCCTGCAATTTTGGCAGGAAACAGTATTTCTGATCCCGGCGTTCGATCAGGCCAAGCTGAACAGCACTGTCGATAAAGAACCGGATTTGCGGACAATTCAGTTCAAAGATACCGACATAATCAGCCGGGTTTTTCATGCCGCGATGCAGATGGACGTTTTCGGCCTGCTGGATGTTCTTGATTGCCAGATACAGGGTTCTGTCAAAATGACCGATATCGATTTCGGTCACCCCGTCTTCAAGCCACATCATGATCAGGCGTGATGCCAGATGGCTGACATTGAGTGTCAGGTTGGAATACATCACCGCCATGCAATGATCGCGCAGCGGCTTGATGTGGCGGGTCAGGGCATATTGCGTCACCCGATCCGTCACCTTTTCAAGTGTCCGTGCCGGTTTGAACAGATCATCAATCGCGCCGGCCTGTGCCACCCGTCTTGCCAGCATGCGCCGGTCCAGCCAGTTGAAATGCATGCGCGGATCGACCGGACCGCCAAGGCGGATGTCCATATCGGTCTTCTTGAACATCAGATTGCCTTCAATGATCAGTTCTTCGGCCATCTTGGGGCTTAAGCCACCGGTAAACATGTCGGCTGCCCGTGCCAGAAGGTTCTGATCCACCCGAAGCGGATGAAACGTGATATTGGCCGGGAACATCAGTGTCGGTTTGGCAATGGTTGTTCGAAGAGCATCTTCGCTGCAGTCCAGAATCTCGGCCCAGCGCGACAATTCATCGCGCTTGCCCTTTTCAATCAGCGTCGACAGCCCGATTTTGAAACCGTCAATACAAAGACCAAGCAACGCCGCCCCGGTATGATGGGCGCGTCTTGTATCGGCCGACCGGGAATAGACGCTGTAATCAGGGCGCTTTGGGTGCGGGCGTTCTTCCGAAAGGACACGCCGGTCCTTGACCATGCCGCCTTCGGGAAAGACAACCACCTTGCCACCACGAAGGATTTCTTCGGCCAGAAACGGCAACAGGCGTTCATAGTCATTGGGAACACCGCCAAGCGCGCGCAAATAGCGTGAAAAGGTATTGTCCTGCACGAAAAACTCGCCCGATGCGATCGACCGGCAATAGACCCCGGTTTCAAGCGCGATCAGAAATTGCGGAATAAAGGTTTCAAACCGGGCAAAATGGTTGAACATGAAAATGTCGCCTTGCGCGAGATGGTCGCGCGGGCCGTGCATCTTGATATTGATGTCGATATTGGCCCTAAGGGCGGTCATCGCGCGAATGGTCCATTCGCACGTTTTGGCATTGATCGCGAACTTTTCACGTTCGATATCGCGGAAATCATGTGGCATGTGATGCGATACCCGGTTTGCCTAAGGCAATGGTTTCAAGGACGTTTTATCGGTTCTGTGCCGATTGTTTTGTCATTTTGATATGTGTCTTTATGCGTGCCTTTGGAAGGTATGCTACAAGTAATTTGCGAAGAATTAATGTGCTGCGTGTAACTCTGTCGCGACAGTCGTGGCCTTGATGACTTTCGTCTGGCCACGCGCTTGCCAATGTCTGCCATCACGGCTTTCTGCCGTTCCATCCTGTATTTCCCGACAGGCCGATGGCCGGCTTCCTGTTCTGACTCTCTGACTCATCGCCGGAGCTCCCGTGTCGACAACCGCCCCAGATCCGCAAACACCGAAACGGTCCGAAAATCCCGCACCATCGCAGGAAAAGGCGCGCTCGATCTTTTCGGATCGCAATTTCATCCTGTTTCTGGTCGGGCAATGCATCACGACACAAGGTCTGTGGATTCAGAAAATCGCCATGTCCTGGCTGGCCTGGTCGTTAACGGGATCGGCATTCTGGACCGGTTTGATTGCCGCACTGAATTTTGCGCCGGCCTTTTTTTTGGGGCCGATTTTCGGGGTCATGGCCGACCGGGTTGATTTGCGCCGGACGGCGATGTTGCTCAATCTTGGGCAGGCCACTGTGTCTTTTGTTCTGATGGGTTTGTCCTATGCCGGGATGATGACTTTGCCCTGGATGATCATGCTTGCGGCGTCGATGGGGATATTGGGCAGTGCAATGACCCCGATCCGCTTGTCGCTGGTGCCGGTGATTGTCCCGCGTGAATTCATGAGTCGTGCGGTGGCCTATGCCGCGATGAATTTCAATATTTCGCGCCTTGTCGGTCCGGCGGTTGGCGGGGTGGTGATTGCGACCTGGGGGACGGGGGCGGCCTTTATGCTGAATGCCATCAGCTATTTGCCGATGGTGTTTGTCATTTCGGTTGTGACCATTCATCAGGACCGCGCCCCCGATGCCAAAAGCCGGCGAATCCTGGCCGCTCTTGTTGATGGCGCCAGTTATGCCATCCATCACCCGATGATCCGTTCGGTGTTGGCGCTATCATGCTTTGTGTCACTGGTTGGTACGGGCATGATCGAACTGATGCCGGTTTTCGCCGAAGCAGTCTATGAACGCGGGGTGACTGGACTTGGCATGATGGCCTCGGCAGGCGGGATCGGGGCCGTGGCATCGACCTTTATGTTGTCGCGGGTCAAATCAAATGCTGCTGATTTTCAACGCATTACCATTGTCGGTGCTTTTGCAGCCGCGATTGGCATGTTCGGACTTGGATGGTCGCCCTGGTACGAGCTTGCGGTGGGGTTGATTGCGCTGACCGGGTTCGGGTTGACGGCGGTCGGTGTGGGATCGCAAACCGCCTTGCAGCTTACGGTCGATAATAAATTGCGCGGCCGTGTAATGAGCTTCTGGAGTGCGACGAGTTTTGGTGGTATGGCGCTAGGAGGGACCATGCTTGGTGCCATATCCGAAGCCGGAAACATCCAGTACACCGCGCGCGGTTCGGGCATTCTGATCCTGTGTGCGGCTTGTGCCGGACTGTGGCGGCTTTACCGGATTGGTGCATCTGGTCGCCGGTCTGCGCCATCTTCGGATGCGGTGCAGTAAAGGATTATTAAGGCATGGCCCCCTATGGTGGGCGAACGCGAGTCATTTGGGGAAAATTTCAGATGCGGTTTCTGGGGATTGTAGGTCTATGTTTGGTGCTTTCCGCGTGTTTCAGCACGGGCAATTCCGCAACCCAGTCAACCGGCCCCATGCCAAGCGATACGGTCAAAGTGCTTGCCAGCGTCGATGTGCCAAGCTCGCGGCTTAATTCTTTTGCGCCGACCAACAAATTCCTGCAATGCGTACCCTATGCCCGCGAAGTTTCCGGGATCGAGATTTATGGTGATGCATGGACGTGGTGGGCACAGGCCGGCAAACAGAATTTCCAGCGTGGCAATCGCCCGCAAGTCGGTGCTGTTCTGGCCTTGCGCAAGACGTCGCGTTTGAAGCTTGGCCATGTTGCCGTGGTTTCGGCAATTCTTGATAACCGCAAGATTCTGGTCAATCACGCCAACTGGGGCAGTGATTCGCGCACCCGTGGCAAGGTCCATTACCGTCAGCCGGTGGTCGATGTTTCGCCCAACAATGACTGGTCGGAAGTGCGCATGATGAATACGCTTGGCACATTTGGCAGTGTCTATCCTGCGCATGGCTTTATCTATCAGCCGCAAGAAACTGCGCAGGCCAACTAGGCCATTTCCAGCACAGCATTCCGCAAACAGAAATGGCGAAGCTCCCGCAGATAGAGAGCTTCGCCAGTTGGAAGCGTGCGCCTGGCACGCTCTGAACCCGTGCGGGCGGCACGGATTCGGGGGTTGAACTTGTATTTGTCGCTCAGGCCGCGATGGGGCCAAGGGCGGTAAACAATGCGCTGTCGCTGTTTTCTTCCGGGTTTGGCGTGGTCAGAAGCTTCTCGCCGTAAAACACCGAATTGGCCCCGGCCATCAGACACATGATCTGGGCCTCGCGGTTCAGTTCCGTGCGTCCGGCTGACAGCCGCACCATTGATCTCGGCATAGTAATGCGGGCCGTTGCCACCATGCGCACCAGCTCCAGCGGATCAATCGGATCACGCCCGGCAAGCGGCGTTCCGGCCACCGGCACCAGCGCATTGATCGGCACGCTTTCCGGATGGGGATCAAATCCGGCCAGAACCGCAAGCATCGATGCCCGATCACGAATGGTTTCACCCATGCCAATGATCCCGCCACAGCACAGATCAATGCCGTGCGACCGCACCGCAGAAAGCGTATCGAGCCGATCCTGATAGGTCCGGGTGGTGATGATTTTTCCGTATAATTCCGGGCTGGTATCAAGATTATGGTTATAGGCCGTCAGTCCGGCGTCCTTCAGTTGCTTGGCGTGATGGGGTTCAAGCATGCCAAGTGTGACGCAGGCCTCCAGCCCCAGTGCATCAACGCCGCGCACCATTTCAAGTACCGCGTCAAACGCCGCCCCGTCGCGCACCCGACGCCACGCCGCCCCCATGCAGAACCGATCAGCCCCGGCATCCTTGGCGCGTTTGGCCATGTCAATGACCGATCCCGGGTCAAGAAGCTGTTCCTTGCCCAGTTTGACCTCGCGATGGTGGGCTGATTGCGGGCAATAGGCGCAATCTTCGGGGCAACCACCGGTCTTGATTGAAAGCAGGCTGGCCTTTTGCACATGTGACGGATCGTGATGGGCGCGGTGCACGGCATTGGCCTGCCCGACCAGATCCAGAAGCGGACTGCGATAGATCGCCTCGATCTCCTCGACGGTCCAGTCATGACGAATGGTGCCCGTGGCGGGCGAAACCATATCGGGTTGGGGCATATCGGATTGCGTGACCGCCATCGGATCAGCCTGCCACATTGCGGTTTTTCAGGCGGCTTATCGTCGCAAAGCCCAGTGCAACCAGCGCGATCTTGATCGTGTCACCCAGAATGAACGGGGTAAAACCAAGTGCCAGAACCTTTTCTGATGGAACAAAGGCCGAAAGCCCCGCGAGCCCCAGCAGGTAAACCGGCACCATGCCCCCCATCATGACAACAAAGCGCCCAAATGCCCCGCGGCCGCGCGCCAACGCCCCGACCAACCCGGCCGCAACAAGGTAACCGGCCAGATATCCGCCCGTCGGCCCCATCATATAGGCAATGCCGATGCCGCGTTCAGGTGTTCCGGCAAAAACCGGAAGCCCCACGGCCCCGGCGGCAAGATAGGTCAGCATGGTGGCAACTGCCACGCGGGGGCCTGTGGCAAGGGCGATTGCCATGATCGCCATGGTTTGCAGCGTCATCGGGACCGGCCAGAACGGAACCGTGGTCTTGGCGCTTGCCGTGATCAGGGCCACACCGGCCAAAACCGCAACGCTGTTTTTGACGGCTTTGAAAACCGGATTGTCGATCGCAGCAGGGCTGTCGGGGGTAACAGGATGGACCATGATGACGGGTTCCTTTGGCGGTTGTTTTATAATTATCTATAAAATTGAATCTGATCTATTAATTACGACGTCATCCGGGATCAAAAGCAATCCAAAAATCATCAAATCGGAGGATTTGGACAAGAATTCGGACAATTTTTAGTTAAGTATCTGTAATTATTATGTAAAAATTATCTATAAAATTTGAAATTATAGACGCGCAAAGGCGATATCGGGGCGCAGCAGCACCCGATTGCCAATCATCAGACCAGAAATTTTGGATTTTTGATCAGATCGCCGACAATTTCCGGCTGTTTTTGCCGGGCTTGGTGCCGATCCATTTCACGTGCCGGGCAAGGGTCGCGGCCGCAACATCAAATTGATGTTCACGCAGGGCCCGCAAGATGGCGCGGTGATCCTGATCGGTCGGGGCTTCCCATTCCATCCGGAAGCCCGAAAACAGGAATCGCGCACTGGCGGCATGAAGATCATCGATGCTGGCCATCAGGCGCGGCATGTTGCACGGCGCAAGAATGATGCGATGGAACGCCTTGTTGGCGTCTTCCCACTCGCGGACATCCCTGGCGTTTTCACCGGCCCGGTTGATGTCTTCGGCGGTATCCAGGATCGCACTGGTCAGGTTCGGGGCGGCATGGCGCAAGGCCAGAACTTCAAGTGACGCCCGCATTTCCGCGACTTCGCGAACCTCGGCAATATCAAAACTTGCGACCCGGACACCGCGCCTGGGTTCACTGACAACAAGACCCTGTGCTTCAAGCCTGCGGAACGCTTCGCGCACGGGGACGTGGCTTGCACCAAATTCCTCGGCAAAGTGATCCTGTCGCAACTTTGTGCCCGGTGCAATTTCACCGGCAATGATGCGATCGGCCAAGGCGCGGGTGATCCGCCCGGTAACGGTGGTGTCGGTCTTTTGGGTCATGATTTTATAGATAATTTGACCGGCGGGATTTGTCACTGGAAAGTTCGTGGCCGGGTCAAACAATCCAAACCGCAAACACGGCAAACCCGGTCGCGAAAAAGCCGGGCCAAAAACGTGGGCCCGGCTTCGGGTTTGGCGGTATATGCAGGCCGACTATTCGGCCGCGAGGTCGCAATGCTCGTCTGGCATATCGGCAAAGGCGTCGCGCAATGCATTCGACCATGCATCGGAAAGTGCACGAAATCCCTGATCATCGGCTTCGATCCGGCGCAGTTCTGAAAATGCACAGGTGTCATCGGGCAGGACGGCGAGATCAAGCGGCATGCCAACTGACAGGTTGGATCGCAGGGTCGAATCCATCGACAGCAACACGGCCTTGACCCCGTCCTGAATCGGGGTTTCCGGGGTAATCACCCGATCAAGGATCGGCTTGCCGTATTTATGTTCGCCGATCTGCAAATAGGGCGTATCAGTGGTGGCTTCGATGAAGTTGCCCGCCGCATAGACCAGAAACAGACGCTGTTCCCCGCCTTTGCGCTGCCCGCCGACCATGATGGATGCGGCACTGCTTTCGTGATGCTGCTCAAGCGTGTCGTGGTATTTGTTCTGAACCTTTTGCATTGCTTCGCCAAATAGTTCGGCAACGCGGAACATGCTGGGCGCACTCAGGATGCAGTTTCCCGGTTCGGTATTCGGGTCGTCGATGGCCTCAAAAAGGGTGCTCATCACCGCTTGTGTGATGGCAAGGTTCCCGGCTGACAAGGCAACAATGGCGCGATCACCGGGCACTTCCCAGGTGAACATCTTGCGATAGCGCGAAATGTTATCAAGCCCCGCATTGGTCCGCGTATCGGAAAGGAAAACCATCCCTTCGTTCAGCATCAAACCGACACAATAGGTCATTTTCGTTTTGGCCCGGCTATTGTTGTGATTGCGCGATGATGACTGTTACATCCAAATTTTCGTTCGCGCCACCAGTATGTACACCCCGTATAGGTGTTGCCACCTGGCCATCAAGTCCAGCCCCGAGACGAATATAATAATCGGTCGGGCAGCACCGGTTTGCCGGGTCAAACCCGACCCATCCGAAATCCGGAAGATACAATTCCGCCCAGGCGTGGGATGCTTCGTGCGGGTTGCCATCCTGATCGGCAAACAGATATCCCGACACATAACGTGCAGGAATGCCCAGATGCCGGGCGGCCGAAATCAGAACATGGGCGTGGTCCTGACAAACCCCCTTGCCGTCGGCCAATGCATCGGCGGCGGTTGTATGCACATGGGTTGAGCCCGGTGCATATTCGATGGCATCCGATATCGCCTTGGCCAGGGCATGCGCGCGATCAAGAAGCGCGACATCCTTGGTCTTTTTGGCGACCTTGTCGGCCAGTTTGCGGATGGCCGCACTGGATTTGGTCATTGGTGTGGTGCGCAGGAACACCCCCGGAAAGGCGCGTTCCTTGTGGCCGCGCAAAACACCGGCGGTGTCGGTTGTTTCCACTTCGCCGCGAACCACAATCTCGATTGCGTCGACCGGGCCGCCAGCGGTAAGCGTGCTGATGACATCGCCATTGCCATCGGTGAATTCCGATCCGATCACACATCCCTCGGCGGTGATTGACCAGTTCAGGATCTTTTGCCCGTCAAACTGCGCCGGAGTGAGTTTCAGGCTTTGCACGACGTGACGTGCGGGCATTTCATAGCGGTAATTGGTTCTGTGTTCGACCGTCAGGCGCATCTTATTGCCCCCCGAAATAATAGGCGTCGGCAATGGCATTGGACAGCGCACCATTGCGGGCCTGAAAATCATTGAGGAATTCATGCAGCCCGGTCGAAAAGATTTCGTCCATTTCGCTTTGGGTCAGAAGCGAATACATCTCGACCGCCTGCCCGTGCACCGGGTGGCGTTGGCCATAATGGCGCGCCAGCCGTTCCAGATGCTGGGTGATCTGTTCCGCACAATGGGCAAGGGACCGCGGACTGAACGGATTAAGGATCAAAAAATGCGCGATCCGGTGCGGTGAATAATCATCGCGATAAACCCAGTGGAACGCACGCAGCGACGATGCCGCCCGCAAAACGGTCGTCCATTGATAGTTATCCACACCATCGCCGACCATGCTGGTTTCGGGCAGAAGCACGTAATATTTCACGTCCAGAAGGCGGGCAGTGTTATCGGCACGTTCGATGAAAGTGCCCAGACGGATAAAATCATAGCCATCATTACGCAAAATGGTCGAATCCGTTGCCCCGCGAAACAGCGCGCCCTGCTTTTTGACCCAGTCGATGAATTCCGGCAGTTCATTCTTGGCCAGATTGTGCATCGACGGACGGCGAAGCTCCATCAGCGCATTGTTCAGTGCTTCCCACATTTCTGCGGTAATCGCCGTACGCATGGCGCGTGCATTGGCGCGCGCATATTCAAAACAATTGATGATTGATGACGGGTTATCCCGATTGAAAATCAGGTAATTGGCGACTTCTTCCTGGCGCAACGGCGCATCGGGATCATATCCCGCCATGCAGCCGGACGCCGAAAGAACCGATTCCCATTCGGACCGGTTGCCATCGCCAACAGCGGGCATCAGCGCCATGCGATAGCCCATCTCCATCAGTCGGGCCATGTTTTCGGCCCGTTCAACATATCTCGACAGCCAGAAAAGGTTGTCTGCGGTACGACTAAGCATCTTTCAACCCTTTCCCTTGTTAATCGCTCATGATCCAGGTGTCCTTGACCCCGCCACCCTGTGACGAGTTCACGACAAGCGACCCTTCGCGCAGCGCCACACGGGTCAACCCGCCGGGTGTGAGGCGGATGTCATCACCGACAAGACAGAACGGTCGGAAATCGACATGGCGCGGCGCAATACCGCTTTCAACAAAGGTCGGACAGGCCGAAAGTGCCAATGTCGGCTGGGCGATGAAATCGCCCGGATCGGCCTTGATGCGTTCGGCATAGGCGGCCTGTTCTGCCTTGGTCGATGCGGGTCCGACCAGCATGCCATATCCGCCCGAACCGTGAACTTCCTTGACCACCAGTTCGCCGAGATGCTCAAGCACATATTTCAGGTCATCGGATTTGCCGCACTTCCAGGTCGGAACGTTATTAAGGATCGGTTCCTGCCCCAGATAGAAACGGATCATATCGGGCACATAGGTATAAACCGCCTTGTCATCGGCGACCCCGGCACCCGGTGCCGAGCAAATGGCAACCCCGCCTGATCGATAGACATTCATCAGTCCCGGCACGCCAAGGACCGAGTCCGGTCGGAAGCACAGCGGATCGATATAGGCATCATCAATGCGGCGGTAAATCACATCAACCCGGGCCGGGCCGCGGGTGGTACGCATGTAAACGCGGTCTTCCGATACAAACAGATCCTGTCCTTCCACCAGCTCGACCCCCATCTGGTCGGCCAGGAAGGAATGTTCGTAATAGGCGCTGTTCATTGCGCCCGGTGTCAGGACAACAATATTGGGGTCGCGGTCGCATTTGGGCGGTGCGATGCTTTTCAGGGTTTTGAGCAACATGTCCGGATAGCTTTCAACCGGCTCGATACGCAGGTTTTTGAAAAGTTCCGGGAACATCCGCATCATGATTTCGCGGTTTTCAAGCATGTAGGACACGCCGGACGGGGTGCGGCAGTTATCCTCAAGCACATAGAAATCTTCGGGGCCGGTGCGGACAATATCGACGCCGACGATGTGGCTATAGACCTTGCGCGGTGGATCAATCCCGATTACGGCCGGTTCAAAGGCGTCATTTTTAAACACCAGATCAGCGGGAATGATCCCGGCCTTGATGATTTCCGCATTGTGGTAAACGTCATAGAGAAACGTGTTGAGTGCCCGGGCGCGCTGTTTGACACCACGATCGAGCTTGCGCCATTCGCTTGATGTAAAAATGCGCGGGATCAGATCGAACGGGATTAACCGTTCCGGGTCACCGCCTTCGCCATAGACGGCAAAGGTAATGCCGATTTTGCGAAACAGCGTTTCAGCTTCAAGGCGCTTCTGTTCGAGGACCTCGGGGCCGTTTGCTTCCATCCAGTCAACCAGCGCGCGATAAGGTTCGCGAACCTGGTCGTCCATCGTCATCTCGTTGAACATGCATACTCCCCTTATTTACCTTTCGATTAAAGGCGTCCGGGGGTGGCATGGTCAAGGATGTTCAGGGTTGAAATGACAGATTTTTCGGCAAAAATCTGTTGTGCTGAAAAAATAAACTCGGTGCTTGGGGTGTTTGGTCAAAAAACGGGCGGACTTGGCGTCCGCCCGGGCGGTGTCATGCCTTGGCCGGGCGCAACACATGGGTATGGTCGGCGGCATAAAGCCGGGAATCGGTGAAATCCTTTCGTCCGAACACTTCTCCGACCATGATAAGTGCCGTGCGGGTAATGCCGCTTCCTTTGACCTTGGCGCGGATGTCACCAAGGGTGCCAAAGATATATTGCTGATCGGGCCAGGTGGCGCGATAGGCAATCACCACCGGGCATTCTTCGCCGTAATGCGGGGTCAGATCGCGCACCACATTGGCCAGGTTGTTGATCGACAGATGCACGGCAAGGGTGGCCCGTGCTTTGCCAAGTTCGGCAAGGCTTTCGCCGTCGGGCATCGCCGATGACCGCATGGCTGTACGGGTCAGGATCACGGTTTGCGAAATATCGGGCAGGGTCAATTCCGCACCGATTTCAGCCGCGACCGCGGCATAGGCCGAAACACCTGGGGTGATGTCATAGGGAATGCCAAGATCATCAAGGCGACGGATCTGTTCGGCAATTGCCCCGTAAATCGACGGATCACCGGAATGCACACGTGCCACGTCCTGGCCCTTGGCGTGGGCTGTTTCAATCTCAGCGATGATTTCATCAAGGTGCATCGAAGCAGTATCAATCACGCGTGCGCCTTCTGGTGCGCTTGTGACGATTTCTTCGGGCACCAGCGATCCGGCATAAAGACAGACCGGGCATTTTTCAATCAGACGCAAACCGCGTACGGTGATCAGGTCCGGGGCACCGGGGCCGGCGCCAATAAAATGAACAGTCATTATTCTGCCTTGTCGTTTTTCGAGGTGCTGAGAACCGGGGCTTTGGCGGCATCCGGACCCTTTTTGGCATAGCCGCGCGGGGTATAAACCCATTCGTTTTCACCGCGCGTGATATGGCGGCTGTTGCTTGATCCGACCAGAACCGTGGTCAGCATATCCACCATATCGACTTCAAGTTTCGAAAGCGGAACGACCGTGATTTCCTCGTCCGGGCGGCCCAGCTGACGGCCAAGAACCACCGGGGTATCAGCCGGTCGGTGTTCAAGCAGGATATCACGTGCAACGGCCAGCAAGTCGCGGCGGCGTTTGGATACCGGGTTATAGAAGGCAATGACAAAGTCGCCCTCGCCCGCGGCCTTAAGACGGCGCAGGATATCTTCACGCGGGGTCAAAAGATCCGAGAGCGAAATCGCACAGAAATCATGCCCCAGCGGCGCACCAATACGCGATGCCGCAGCCTGAAGGGCGGAAATGCCCGGGGAAACCTGAACCGCAACCCGGTTCCAGTCGGCGCGATCTTCGCGGTCCAGCAACTCGAACACCAGGGTGGCAAGCGCATAGATACCCGCATCCCCCGATCCGATCAGGGCAACATCCTTGCCGGTTGCAGCCAGTTCAAGGGCATGGCGCGCACGGGCTTCTTCGGCGCCAAGGTCGGAATGGTGGCAATCCTTGCCATCAATCAGCGAACCGAGCAGATCAAGATACATCTGATAACCAACGATATCGGTCGCGCGACCGATCAGGGCGGTGGCTTCCGGACTGCGCCAGCCGATCTGACCCGGGCCAATGCCGACAATCGACAATTTGCCCTGTGCCTTGCCAACCTGCTCTGGGATGATGTCATCCTGTGACAGGGCGATGGCACAGGTGGATTTCTTGGTTTTGTGCTTGGGCACGATCAGCTTGCCATTCGGGCCGACGATAGCAAGGGCCGCACCCTCGGCAACGCCGTGACAGCCGGTTTCGGCAAAGACAACATCAGAGGGCATCACAAGACGATTTGCCTCGGCCTCAAGGGTTTGGGCATCAAAGAACCGGGCCGGAACACCAAGACGACGGGCCAGTTCATGGACGCATGCTTCGTCGGCCTTGAGATCAATCGAACTCACACAGGCGATGGCCTTGGGGCTCAGGCACTGACCGGCCAGTGTTTCCATGACAAGATCATAAAGATCATCAGTCGGGCAGCCGCGTTCACAACCAACCCCAAGGGCAAGAACCGGCGGGTGATAGGTGATGGCGGTTTCTGCACCATCACTGATCGCATCGTCATCGGCGCCCTCGCGGGCGGTCGCAGTGATCAGTACGCTGCCATCCTCAGATTGGGAAATGGCACTGTTGGTCAGCCAGGCGCTTGATCCTGCTTCGACCTCAATCCGTGCCGATGCGCCAGCCAAAAGGGCGGCGGTGGCCGGTTTGACGGTTTCGGGCGAGCCCAGTTTC
This sequence comes from Thalassospira sp. MIT121401, assembly GCF_047125595.1. Lineage (NCBI taxonomy): Bacteria > Pseudomonadati > Pseudomonadota > Alphaproteobacteria > Rhodospirillales > Thalassospiraceae > Thalassospira > Thalassospira sp. MIT121401. Next base: position 268,943 of record NZ_CP138926.1, on the reverse strand, counting down.
CAGCCCGCAGGCGGTTCATCAAGGGCAAGACCCAGCATCGCATCACCCGGCGTGGTGATTGCAGCATTGCCGCCAAGCCGTTCGGCCAGATCACGGGCAAGGCGGTTGCCGCCATGATGCCCGCCCAAAAGCGGGATGAATGTATCCCCGGCTTCGTCAACGGCAATGACGGCCGCATCTTGCCATTTACCGGCCAGGAGCGGCGCAAGGGCGCGGATCAGAATGCCGGCGGCACAGACGCCGATGATCACGTGATCAGATGAAAAAGTTTGTTGCAGATGCGCAATGGTATCATCAAAGGCAACATCGACATCCTTGACCGATACGCGGGTGCGCAGGCCATGGACGCTGGCACCCTGAAGGTTGCTGGCGATTTTGCGCGCGGTCGGAAGGGCGCGCTGCGTCAGGCAAATCACCGCTATCGGGGCAATCGGGTTGGTCGGCAATGCCGGGCTGTTCGAGCTGTTATGGGCGGTCATCGCCATGCGTCTCCGCGACGGTGGATCAGGATCATGGAAAAATAAGGTGCCTTGGCATCAGCCGGAAGATCGGCCAGCGGCACCATTTTCTGGGTTTCAAGGGTGGCGCGTTCGATGTAGCGCGCCCGATCTGTCAGGCCAAGCTCGTTGATGACATCACGCACCTTGGCGAAATGACGGCCAAGCTTGATGATGGCAGCCGCATCGGTACTGGCAAGCTGGGTGCGCAGGCGATCTGCATCAAGCGGACCGGGGATGACTTGCAAAACGTCGTTCTTGGCGGCAAGCGGCGCGCCAAGCTGGGCGGCGCAGGCCATCATGGAACTGACACCGGGCACGGTTTTGACCGGATATCCGGCCTCGGCCAGGCGGCCAAACAGATACATGAAGCTGCCATAAAAGAACGGATCGCCTTCGCACAGCACGGCAACGGTTTTGCCCGCTGCCAGATATTCGCCAATCTCGATGGCGGCGGTGTCATAGATCGGGTCGGCGGGTTTGCCCATTTCGATGCGGATGGCAATTTCAATCCGGCCTTCGGGAATGTGCGGATCGACGATCTGGCGGGCCAGACTGACACCGTCTTCCAGGGCCGGATAGGCAATCACATCGGCCTGTTGCAGGATGTTATAGGCCTTAAGCGTGATCAGATCGGGCTCCCCCGGTCCGATGCCAAGCCCATAGGCGGTTCCGGCAACCGGAAGGCCGTTTGATGCGGGAAGATCCGCACTGCTCATGCTTTTACTCCGAGGTAATGGGTGACAGGGGCAAGGTTGCTCCAGCCCCTGAAATTGCCGCGCGGAACCAATCGGGATACCGACAGGCGCGAGAGCGTGCCACCGTTTTCATTATAAAATCGTAATAACTTTTCTTCGCCTTCCAGCGTGACCGTATTGGCCACCAGCCGCCCATGTGCAGGAAGCAGTTTCCAGCAGGCTTCAAGCAACCCGTTGCCGGTGATCCCGCCGCCAATAAAAATGGCGTCAGGCCTTGGCAAGCGGTCGGCAAAGGCGATTGCATCTTCAATCGTGCTTTGTTCAATGACCAGTCCCGGTACGCCCAGACGAAGCGCATTCTTTTTGACCATTGCACAACGTTCAGCGTCACGTTCAATCGCCACCGCCTTGCCCTGCAATCGCATCCATTCAATGGAAATCGAACCGCATCCGGCCCCCAGATCCCACAAAACGCCCCCGGCAAACGGCGCAAGGGAAGAAAGCGTTTGCGCACGGATTTCCGATTTGGTGATCATGCCATCATGAATGAATGCATCATCGGGCAAACCCGGTCCCATGGGTAACGGATTGGCTTTGGGGCCGGCTTCAAGATCAATCATGATCAGATTAAGCGGATCGACCGATTTGACATCAGGCATCGAAGTGGCGGTTGATTGCCAGGTACGTGCCGTCTGGGTGGTAATCCGTTCTTCGGGGCCGCCAAGGCGTTCGCAAACCGACATGCGGCTTTGATCAAAACCGGCTTCGCACAGCATGACCGCGACCAGTGCCGGGGTTGACCCGTCGGCACTTAGTGCAATCAGTTTGCCATGCGGGCGCAAATGGGCGCGCAGGGTTTCGGGTTCCCGTCCGTGCAGGGTAATCACATCGCATTCCGCCAATGGCCAGCCAAGCCGCGATGCGGCCAGTGAAATGCTTGATGGGGACGGGATTGCATATATCGGTTCGGGTCCGAAATATTTAATCAGCGTATTGCCAACCCCGAAATACATCGGATCGCCACTGGCCAGAACCACCGGGTTCTGATCAAGGCAATCCTCGATCAGCGGCAGGTTGGCTTCAAATGGTGTGATCCATTTGTTTTGGGTTGCGGTGTTTGACCCGGGCAACATGGCGATATGGCGCGTACCGCCAAAAATGATGCGGGCATTTTCAATGATTTTGCGCGCCATCGGTGACAGGCCGTCATAGCCGTCTTCACCAATGCCGATTACTGTGATGCGCCTTTTAAGCGGGGATTGTTCATTCATGACAGGCCCGCCTTCTTGCGATCAAGGGTGCCATCGGGTGTCGTTTCGTCATCGCGTGCCAGACGTGCCAATGCATTGACTGTGGCGGCGGTCACCGCACTGCCGCCAAACCGGCCGCGCAAGGTGACAAAGGGAATATCCCCGGCATGTTCGATCAGGGCATCCTTGCTTTCAGCTGCCCCGACAAATCCGACCGGCATGCCGATGATTGCGGCGGGCTTTGGCAGTCGGCCCTTATGAATGGCTTCGAGCAGATGGAAAAGGGCGGTGGGCGCATTGCCGATCGCGATTATTGCGCCTTCGATATGATCTATCCATGCCTCGACCGCGGCGGCAGAACGGGTGGTGCCAAGCTGGGCTGCAAGGCCGTGGGTATCACCATCATTCAAGGTGCACAAAACCGGGTTTTCCGCGGGCAAAAGGCGGGAAATGATGCCATGGCGGACCATTTCCGCATCACAAAGGACGGGTTTGCCTGTTCGTAATGCTTGTGTGGCGGCTCCACACAGATCACCGCCAAAGGCGATCTGACCCGCCATTTCGACCATGCCACAGGCATGGATGATACGGATGGCAACAGGACGCTCGGTCTCTGAAAAGCGCGCAAGGTCTGCCTCGGCCTCAATCGTGGCAAAGCTTTTGGCATAGATTTCCTGCGGATCACGCAGATAGTCAAACATTGCCGCGCCTTTCAGAACTCGGGGATCGACCGGTCAGGAACCGGTCGATTTGTTCGCATCACCATGATCATGAGAATGGCTGTGCCCATGGTCGTGATTATGGCTGTGATCGTGTGCGTGGTCATGACCGTGATCGTGGCTATGGCCGTGGTGATGCCCGTGACTGTGTCCGTGACCATGATGGTGATGATGGCCGTGGCTATGACCATGGCTGTGCCCGTCGGTGCCGATCCCCATCACATGGTGGTGGTGGCCGACCTGCGGGGTGCCAACATCACCTTCAAATCCGATGATCTGTTCGCGGTACTTGCACAGCTGACAGTTCATGTTGTTGTCGCCGGTGTCAATCTCGGCCAGGCGCTCGGCAAAGCTTTCAAGCACCATCGGGTGATCTTTAAGGTAACCGGCCTTGATGAATTCGACATCGCCGAACTCGGCTGCGACTTCGTCGGTGTGGGTATAGATACGGTCGATCAGGATACCCGCAAACAGGAAATAGGGGAAAACCACAACGCGTTTGTAGCCCAGTTTCATGGCTTCACGCAGACCCGCATTCACGCGCGGATGGGCAACACCGGAATAGCTGATTTCGGTACGGCCAAATCCCATGCCTTCCTGAAGCATGCGGGCAACTTTATAAACGTTTGAATTTGCATCCGGGTCATTGGTGCCCCGCCCGACGACCATCAGAAGGGTTTCCTTGCGCGATACGCTGTCATCCGCATCGGCAAGGGCTTCTTCGATACGGTCTTTGGCCGCGATCAGGAGTTTGGGATCAATCGCCAGATCACGACCGAATTTGACATCGATATCGGGATTGTCGTGGGCGAAATTGTTTACCTCGCTCGGCAGGTCATTTTTGACGTGGCCGGCGGCAAACAGCATACCCGGAAGGGCATAGATCTTTTTGTGGCCCATGGCTTTGAGCTTTTCAAAGCCATCACGCAGGATCGGGTGCGCAAATTCTAGAAAGCCGCTTTCGACATCGTAGTCGGCCAGATGGGTCTGTTTCATCGTTTCAACCATGGCGTTGAACTGTGAAACTGCGCGTTCATCACGCGAACCGTGACCGCAAATCATTACTGCGCCTTTGGGGGACATAAAAGGCTGCTCCTTTGTCTCTCTTTTGGTGTTCTTCGCGATGACTTTTGCCATCGCGGTACCCGATGCCACCCCCGTTTTCACCGATTGGCCTGCGGAATGCAAGCGGCAGGTAACAGAAGAAATATCGAAGGCGGGATCAGAGGCGAAAATACTACTTATGGTGGGCGGGCGGGTCGTTGATATCGAATATCTTGTGGGGCGGTGCGATCTTACGGGGGATGCATGCTGTTGTGACGATCAATCGTATGATAAAAATAAAAATCGTATGAATTTCTTCTATCAAATCGGGTCAGGCTTGGCAAATGATGGTGTCGCAACAGGGCCTTGTCCCGTGCCCGTGTCATTGGCATTGACGGTTTGCTGTACAGGTCGCACATTGCGCCGATGGAACCCGATCTTGCAGATTTTCTTATTCCGGCTTCCGGCTTTTCCGGACCACTTTTCACAATACTGGTGTTGGCGCTGGTGTTGGACGCGATCTTTGGCGATTTCCCATGGTTGTTTTCACGCATTTCCCATCCGGTGGTCTGGATTGGCAATCTGATTTCGTGGTTCGAAAAGCGCCTTAATCGCAAGGGGCTTGGTAATGAGGACTTGATCCTGCGCGGCATGGTCACCAGTCTGGCGGTCATTTTCGTGGCCGGGATGGCCGGTGGCGTAATCCAGATTCTGTCGGTCCTTGGCGGTGTCTTCTGGCTGTTCGAGATCCTCCTTGTGGCGATCCTGATCGCGCAAAAGGGCCTTTATCAACATGTCAAAGCGGTCTCGAGAGCCCTTAAAACCGATGGACTTGCCGGCGGACGCAAGGCGGTTTCGATGATTGTTGGCCGTGACCCGGACAAGCTTGATGAAGCCGGTGTCAGCCGGGCCGCAATTGAAAGCTGTGCTGAAAATTTCTCGGACGGGGTGGTCGCGCCGCTTTTCTGGTATGTGGTCGCCGGACCGGTTGGTATTTGCGCCTATAAGGCGATCAACACCCTTGATTCGATGATCGGTCACCGCAACGAGCGGTATTTGTATTTCGGGCGGTTTGCGGCCCGGCTTGATGATGTTGCCAATTTTATCCCGGCCCGGATTGCCGGAGGCGTGATTTGTCTGGCTGCCGTGCTTGGTGCCAAGACCAGCGGTAAAGCTGCCTGGCAGACGCTTTGGCGTGATGCCCGAAAACATAAATCCCCCAATGCCGGATGGCAGGAAGCAGCCTTTGCCGGCGCCCTTGATCTGGCTCTTGCCGGGCCACGCCAATATGGCGATGAAATCGTTGATGATCCCTATATCGGGTCTGGTCGACGCGATGCCGGGGCGGCTGATATTGACCGGGCATTGTCGCTTTATGTCGGGGCCTGTTTGATCAATGCGGCTTGGCCGGTTCTGATCAAGGCATTTTGGATCGGGTTATGAGTGTTGGTTGCGCGATTGATGCGTGCCCAAGGGGGCCGGAATTTTTGGCTGCCGTGCTTCAAAACCGTTTTAATGCCGAAATCCTTGACCGTACCCGATTGCTGGGCTTCACCGACTGGTGGCTTACGGCGGGGTGTCTGGCGCAGACCATCTGGAACCTCAAAGCCGGAAAGGCGCCTGAAACCGGGATTGAGGATTATGATCTTTTTTATTTCGATCCCGACACAAGTTGGGGTGCCGAGGATCATTTGATTTCCAGATGCGCTCATCTGTTTTCGGATCTCCCGATCCGGATCGAGCTTCGAAACCAGGCCCGGGTACCGATCTGGTATCGCCAAAAGTTCGGTCTGGAATATGGCGCGGTTCAGTCAGCAAGCGACGGCATTGATCGCTTTGCCTATCAAACTACGGCGATCGGCCTTCGCAGGGAACTTGACGGCGATTACCGACTTTATGCGCCGTTCGGGGTTGAAGCTGCCCTTGACGGCCAGGTCATCCCGAACAAGGTGCTCCCCATCGCGTCGGTTTATGCTGCGAAAGTTGCCAGATGGAAAAACATCTGGCCGCATCTTGATGTCATGCCGTGGGCTAAGGGCGGCGATGCGGATATGGACGACGATTGAGCCATCAAAATGGACGTCAGCTATTGCCTTCATTCATCCGTGCAATGGTCGAGGTGGTCGAAAAACCGTCCTCCAGATTGGCCAGCACCACTTTGCCGCCATAGCTTTGCACAATATCGGCCCCAACCACCTTGTCGATGGTGTAATCAGCCCCTTTGACAACAATGTCAGGCTTGATCGCTTCGATCAGATTGATCGGCGTATCTTCACCGAAAATCACCACACCGCTTACAGTTTCAAGCGATCCGAGAACGGCTGCGCGGGCGGCTTCGGACTGGACCGGGCGGCTTTCGCCTTTAAGCCGTTTGACCGACGCATCGGAATTCAGGCCGACAATCAGACGGTCACAATTTGCGCGCGCCTGTTTGAGGAGGCTGAGATGGCCCGGATGCAAAAGGTCAAAACAACCATTGGTAAAGCCGACTTTATAGCCCTTGCGGCGCCAGCGTTCTGCGCGATCCACCATACGATCAAGCGGCATCAGTTTGGCTTCGCCAATCATCAGATCATGGTGATGCAGGGCCGATACCAGCTCGTCTGGATAAACAATGGCCGTACCGATTTTGCCAACCACAATGCCCGCCGCAACATTGGCAATGCGCGCGGCATCGGCAAGGCTTGATCCCGCCGCAACCGCGGATGCAAGGCAGGCCACCACGGTATCACCGGCCCCCGATACGTCAAAAACTTCGCGGGCCTCGGTCGGCAGGTGGATGGCTTCGCCATCTTTGGTGACAAGGGTCATGCCATCCTGGCTGCGCGTCAGCAGAACGTTATCAATGCCGCATTCGGTAATGATCTTGGTGGCGGCCGCAACCGCTTCTTCGTCGCTATTGACGGCAATCCCGGTTGCTGCCTGTGCTTCGGCGCGGTTCGGGGTTACCACGGTTGCCCCGCGATAGATGGTGTAATCACTGCCCTTGGGGTCAACAATGACCGGTTTTCCGGCCTTGCGCGCGGCATTGATCGCCGCGGCAACCACATCGGCATGCAAAACGCCCTTGCCGTAATCAGACAGAATGATTGCCGCCACATCCGGTGCAAGTTGGCCTGCGAGGGCGGAAAGGTTGCTGATGGTGGCCGGGGTGATGTCCGATGTGGTTTCGTTATCAGATCGCAACAATTGCTGGCCGCTTGCGATATAACGGGTTTTGATGGTGGTCGGCCGGTTGCGTTCGGTCTGGATATAGGGCTCGACCCCCTTGTCATTGGCGACATATTCCATGACTTCGCGGCCCGGCAAATCATCTCCGACAAGTGTCAGGAACTGAACCGATGCGCCTAGGGCGGTGGCATTGCGCGCGACATTGCCCGCCCCGCCAAGCATTGCACTTTCGCGTTCGACCCGGATGACCGGGATCGGTGCTTCGGGCGAGATACGATTGACCGACCCATAGACAAAGCGATCAAGCATGACATCACCAATGCACAGGACCTTGGCGTTGGTCAGTTGTTCTACCTGTCGGGCCAGATGGCTGAGATCGGTCATTTGTTCGTATCTTTGTTCTGTCGTTCTAAATTGTGTTCTGGCAGCCTATTGGCCGATTATTTTTTAGTCAGGCCAAGGGTATGCTCAAGCGCACCGACAAGCATCTGACCGAGCTGAATGTGCATTTCCTGGATCCGGGCGGTGGTGTTGCTGGGCACAATCATCAGCGGATCGCAAAGATCGACCATGTCGCCACCGGTCTTGCCGGTCCAGCCGGTTGCAATCAGGCCCATTTCCTTGGCCTTGGCCAGACCAAGATTGACGTTCTTGCTGTTGCCCGATGTCGAAATGCCGATCGCAACATCATCAGGATTGCCAAGCGCTTCGATCTGGCGCGAAAACAGGTAGTCAAACCCGAAATCATTGCCGATCGCAGTCAGTGCAGAACTGTCTGTGGTCAGGGCAATCGCCGGCAGTGCACGACGGTCATGGATGTAGCGAACCGTGAATTCGGTGGCGATATGTTGCGCATCCGCAGCTGATCCGCCATTTCCGAAAAACAGAAGCTTGTTACCGTCATTGAGCGCATCGGTGCAAATTTCAACAAGCTCGACAAACGCATCGCGGGTGGCTTCGCGTGTTTTGTTTACCAGATCAAGATGCTCGTCAAACTCGGCATCGAAAAAGGCTTTGATATCCATTGCGCTCTGAAATCCCGCAGTAGGTCATGTATTGTGATCAGGCTGTTTAAACAGGGTCCCTTGTTCAAACAAGAATCTGGAATGGTTTTACATCATCGCTATGTGTTGATTGATGTTTTTACCTGACATGTCAAATCGGGCTGAAACTAGCAGCTTGGATGGCGGAAAGCTACGACTTATCTGTTTTGCCCGATGTCTGAAATTGTCCGATTTTCACGTTTGGTTTCAATAGGTATGAATGATAAATACATAACCTGTTAATCGACAGGCTCTATTATGGAACGGGCTTGGTATCGGGGTTGGTTCCGGTAAAACAATAATCTGGTTATTGCATTAATGTCTGATAGCTCACTTCCATCGCCCGAAGCCTTTCTGGTCGACTATGTGCGACGCCTTGAGCGGCGCAAGGAAGGTGTGGGTGCTATCCATGTGCATTTCTCGAAATTGCAGGCATTCAACCGTCGCGACCACCATATCCGCACGGCGATCGTTGCCTTTGAAGAAATCGCCCCGGAAGTCACCGGGCGTATCTTTACCCTGTCCAATCAGGACCTGATTTTCATTTTTGATGCAGCCGAGATTGACGAGGTCAATGCCGTCATCTTTCGTCTGAAATTCCTGTTCAACGATGATCCGCTGATCAGTGACGGCAAGGATGAAAGCGGTGCGCCGGCAAGCTTCACCGACTTTTACGATGTCGGGCAGCAATATAAGGACTTCCTGCATCTGACTCAGATGCTGGTGCGTGCCAATGCCAACCGCCCCCGGGTGGTCAGCAAGGCGGCCGAGCGCCATAACGATCATCCCGATTACGGGGATGATCGCGCCCCGCTGACCCCGAAAATTCTGGGCCGGATTGATGAATCGCTGCGCCGTGCCGACTTGTCAAACCTGATGCGCCGCCAGGCGATCTGTGCGGTGGTCGGGGATGCCAACCCGACACCGGTTTTCCATGAATTGTTCATTTCAATCAAGGATTTGCAGGAAACACTTCTGCCCGATGTCAATGTTCTGTCGAACCGCTGGCTGTTTCAGCATCTGACGGAAATTCTTGATCGGCGGATGCTGTCGCTTTTGACCCGGTCAAACGATGCGTCCGTGACCGGGTCTGTCAGTATCAATCTTAATGTGTCGACCTTGCTGTCACCCGATTTCCTGACTTTTGACAGCAATGTCAAAGCCGGTCAGCGGGGCACCATCGTTCTTGAACTGCAAAAGATTGATATCTTTGCCGATCTGGGTGCTTTCTTCTTTGCCCGCGATTTTTGCCGTGACCGAGGCTATCGCATTTGCATTGACGGTATCAGCCATCTTTCCCTGCCCTATATCAACCGCAACAAGCTGGGCGTTGATATGATCAAGATGATCTGGGATCCGGATATGGAAAGCATGGATGATGCCCATCGCGAAGCCATGCGCGCAGCAGTCGCGGAATCAGGTGATACACGTGTGATTCTGTGCCGTTGCGACGATGAACGCGCGATCAAATTCGGCCATTCGATCAACATCACCATGTTCCAGGGTCGCCACGTTGAACAATTGATGAGCGAGCGGACAAAAAAATAGCGCCGGGCTTCCCGACGGTGTGATGCCCGACGCTGTGATGGTTGTCTGAAAGCTTCGATGAAAAGCAATTTGGCCGCTTAAGCCTGTTCCTTGCCGTCAATGCCGGCTTTTTCAAATGTCGCCATGCCGTTATGGCATTCAGCAGCCGAGCGCAGCAGCGGGATCGCCAATGCTGCACCCGACCCCTCGCCAAGGCGCATGCCGAAATCGATCAATGCCTTTTTGCCAAGCTTTTCAAGCAGGCGAATATGCCCCGGCTCTGCTGAAACATGGCCGACAAGACAGTGATCAAGTGCATCAGCTCGCATGGCGGCCAGAACCGCCGCCGCCGCACAGGAAACATATCCGTCAAGCAATACCGGCACCCGTGAATAGCGCGCAGCAATAATCGCCCCGGCCATGGCGGCAATTTCGCGCCCACCAACACAGCGCAAGACATCAAGCCCGTCATGCATCTGGTTTTTATGCAAGATGATGGCATCGCCAACCACCCGGGTCTTGAGTGTCAGGGTCGCGTCATCAATACCGGTTCCCCGCCCGGTCCAGTCCCCGGGATTGCCGCCATAAAGTGCATGGGCAATTGCCGCTGCGGCGGTGGTGTTGCCGATGCCCATTTCGCCTGGCACAAAAAGATCAAGGCCCTTTTCAATCGCGCTCATGCCAAAGGCCATGGCTTCTGCACAGCCCTCATCATCCATCGCCGGTTCCTGACTGAAATCGTTGGTCGGGATTTCAAGTGCGACTTCCATCACGCGGAGTTCCGCATCCACCGATTTGCAAATCTGGTTGATGGCAGCCCCGCCATTGATGAAATTCTCTACCATTTGCTGGTTTACGCTTGGCGGAAATGCAGACACGCCCTGTGCCACAACGCCATGACTGCCGGCAAAGACAGTGACGCGGGGCCGAGACATCCGCGGGCGTGATGTTCCCTGCCAGCCTGCCAGCCAAAGACTGAAATCTTCGAGACGGCCAAGTGACCCGGCCGGTTTGGTCAGGGTCGGCTCACGGTTGGCAACAGCAGCCTGTGCCTCTGCGTCAACGGCCGGCAAATCGGCCAGAAGACTGCGAATTTCATCAAGGCTTTGGGGCGGGTGCTTGGGATTGAACATTGTGGTCTCCGGCTGGCGGCAAATCGTCAAAAAGCGTGTTCCGCTTGGCTTCTGGAATGGTAAGGATTAGGGTCAGAAACCAATCAATTGGTGTGTTTCAGTATCGGCCAACGGTCTGCCGGTCCCGGATCCGGGATGGCTTCGGTTTCGCGGTGGACTGAAGAACCCCAATAAAATCGGCCCCAAACTAGGCCTATGCGCAACAGATTGCCAGTTCGAAAATCGGAATTTCATGGTGTCCGAAGATCATAACCAAAACGAAACAAACATGCAAAGCACAGATACACCGACAGGTGATCCGCATGATGATGCGGATAAAACGTCTGTTGATGCGTCGGTTTTATCCGATTTCTGGCGTGCCATGGCATTGCTCAGCCGGGTGCCGTTGCCCCCGGTTGGTGATTTCCGGGCGGCTCTGATCGCGCGATCTGTCTGGTGCTGGCCACTTGTCGGGCTGGTTCTGGCGGGCCTGGCATTGCTGCCGGCGATGCTTGTCGATTTTCTGACGGGAAACCCCCTTGTCTATGCGATCTTTGCCATTGCAGCGATGGTATTGCTGAGCGGCGCGATGCACGAAGACGGCATTGCCGACTGTGCTGACGGCTTTGGCGGCGGGATGGACCGCGACCGCAAACTTGAAATCATGCGCGACAGCACTGTCGGGACCTATGCGGTTGTCATGCTGATTTTGACGCTGGGTTTGCGGCTGGTTCTGATTACGGCTGCGGCGGATATCGGACAGGCCGGTATCCTGTTTCTGATCATGGCGGTTATTTCCCGTGCGGCAATGCCGGTTGTTATGCGCATATTGCCGCCAGCGCGGGATAACGGACTGGGCAAAGGGGCCGGGCGGCCCGGATGGCTTCCGGTTCTGGTCGGGTTTGCCATTGCCAGCGCCATTGTTCTGGTATTGGGCGGTATCGGTGCGATGTTTGCGGTAATCGTCGGTGTGATGATCGCGATCCTGATCGTCGCAATGGTTGCCAGATCACAAATCGGTGGCCAGACCGGTGATGTGTTGGGGGCAACCCAAATCTGTGCCGAACTGTTTGCCGGTATCGGATTCATTGCCGTAATGGCATAGCCAGGAACTTTGCTGATCGCTCAAAACGACCATGATTGACTGCCAATGTCCGAACAAACCGGGGAAAGCATGACCAAAATCAAGACAACGCGCTGGTGGCTGGTGCGTCATGCGCCGGTGCAAAACCCGGAACGTCTGGTCTATGGCCGAAGTGACATGCAGGTTGATCTGTCTGATGAAAAAAAACTGCGTGCGGTGGCGCGGCACTTGCCCCGCGATGCGGTCTGGATGACCAGCCATCTGTCACGGACGCTTGATACCGCGCTCAAGCTTCAGGAACTGATCGACGAGGACATCACCCCGACCCGCGAAAGCGGCTTTGCCGAGCAACATTTCGGGGCCTGGGAGCTTCAGCGCTGGAACGACCTTCCGAAAGGCGAAACCACACAATTCTGGACCGATTTCGCCCGACAGCAGCCGCCAAATGGTGAAAGCTTTGCCGATATGGTCGAGCGGGTCGGTCCGGTTTTCACCCACGCCACCAGCTACTGGGCGGGCCGTGACATTGTTGCAGTGGTCCATGGCGGTACCATCCGCGCGATCATGGCCAATGCGCTGGGACTGTCACTTGAAGCGGCATTGTCATTCCATATCGATACGCTAAGTCTGACCAGACTGGAATATATTGACGGTGTGGATCAGCCCGGCTGGCGTGTGACCGCGGTCAATCAAAGCTTCGGATGATTTTGACAGAAAATAAAAACGGCATCGACCCGCTGTGGAACGATGCCGTCAGGATGTGGATGTCGTGACCATTTCCGTGCCATAGACCGCCCTGTCCGCGGCAATCAGGCCGTTTGCAGCTCGGAATTCAAGGGAAGATCTTCAAGTGCATGTTCAGCAAGATAGCGATCAAGCATATCTGCGGTAATGTCATGCTTTTCGCAGATCGCAGTCACGTCTTTCAAATAGGCTTCGTAATAGGGCAGCGGGCGGCTGCGTGACTTGTTGCGCAATTTGGCGACATGCGGGAAATCTTCACAAAGAGCCGTATTCTCAATCGCCTGGATGACGTTGTCATCAATGATGGCTGCGGGCATCTTGCGATAGGTCTTTCCACAGGCTGACAGCATTTTGCTGGCGGTGGGGACCGATATCCCCGGCTGGGAAAGCAATTCGTTCAATTCTTCCTGGCCGAAATCCGAAATCGACATCAACGTGATGAGCGTCGGCAGATCACGCACGAGCAGCGACAGCGCATTGACGCGGATGCCACGCGCATGGGACCAGATGATGGTGCCGATCACCCCTTTGGAAGCATCAAGAGCAAAGATGCTGCGCACATCGCGGCGCGACAATGTAATGTCCGCACCGGTCGCATATTCTTCCAGAAACGTCTGAAAGGCCCGATTGTCGGAATTCAGGCGTTCAAGCAGACCAAGCCACATATCCTTGCGCGAGGATGTGGTCCAGGTTGGTGTGTTCGGATTTCGGATTTTCGATAGTTGTGCAGAAACTGCCATCTGATTTTGCAAAATTCCAGTTAACCCCAAGAGTTTGGTGCCGCAATTATGCGGCCCACCGGTTTTGATGTTTTTTGTCCCGGTGATCTTGCTGGAAGGTGATTTGTTACCACTCTAATTCCAGCTTGATAATATTATGTTCCCTTAAAGGAGGGCCGGCCTCAAGCAGGCAATTCTTACAAATACTGACCTTCCGGTTAGCTGACCCGTTCGGACAGAGAATGCCCTTTGGGTTCAAGGGCAAACCTGTTAGGTTCGGCGCACCGTTCGGTGATGGGAAATCGGTGCGATGCCGATGCTGCCCCCGCAACTGTATCGGGTTGGGTGATCCGGGTGGATGTATTGCCATTCACCAGCCACCGGGAAACCGGGAAGGCGGATTGCTTTCATGCCCGCAGCCAGGAAACCAGCCGAATGGTGTCATCATCTCAAATGATGGCGACGCAATCGGGCCTCGGTGGGAGGCCATGGCGAGGAATAGAATATGACCCGGACTGACCCGCCTTGCGGGACACATCTGATTCTTGGCGGTGCGCGATCTGGCAAAAGCCGGTTCGCCGAAAACATCATCAATGCGGCTGGCGGCGGCATATATATCGCGACCGGTCGGGCATGGGATGATGAAATGGTCAACCGCATCGACCTTCATAAACAATCGCGTGGCGATCTTTGGCAAACGATCGAGGAACCGCTTGATCTTTGCGGTGCACTCGACACCTGCAATCAGCCGGACGGCAAACCGGTTCTGGTCGATTGCCTGACCTTGTGGCTGACCAACCTGATGCTTGAAGATCGCGATATTGATGCTGAAATCGACCGGCTTTGTGATCACTTGCCTGGGCTGGGTATTCCGGTGTTGCTGGTATCAAACGAAGTCGGTTTCGGGATTGTACCGGAAAATGCAATGGCGCGCGCTTTTCGCGATCATGCCGGACGTCTCCATCAACGTATTGCCGCATTGGTTGAACGGGTGACGCTTGTCGTTGCCGGCATTCCGATGCAGGTCAAATGACAATTTAAATGATTGAATTTCAAGGAATTTGAAAATGGCACAATTGGGTAAAATCCCGGCAACCGTCATTACCGGCTTTTTGGGGGCCGGCAAGACAACCATGATCCGCAACATGCTGGAAAATGCCAATGGCAAACGCATTGCCCTGATCATCAATGAATTTGGCGATCTGGGCGTTGATCGCGGCATCATCAACGGGTGCGGTATCGAAGGCTGTGCCGAGGATGATGTGGTTGAACTGGCAAACGGATGTATCTGCTGTACGGTTGCGGATGATTTTCTGCCAACGATTCGTGGCCTGATTGATCGCGATACGCCGCCTGATCATATCGTAATCGAAACATCCGGGCTGGCCCTGCCCAAGCCGTTGGTCAAGGCGTTCAACTGGCCCGAAGTACGGTCGCGCGTGACTGTCGACGGGGTTGTCGCGGTTCTTGATGGTGCGGCATTGCGCGACGGGCTGTTTGCCCATGACCATCATGCGGTTCAGGCCCAGCGCGAGGCTGATGAAAACCTTGATCATGAAAGCCCGCTTGAAGAACTGTTTGAAGAACAGCTTCATTGCGCCGATATGGTGGTTCTGAACAAGACCGACCTTCTGACCGACGAAGAACGCACCAAGGTCGAAGCCGATATCCGCGCTGAACTTAAAAAGCCGTCGGTCAAAATCATCGCGACCGAGCATTCCCGTGTTGAAAACGCCATTTTGCTGGGCCTTGGTGCTGCGGCCGAGGATGACCTCGATAGCCGCCCGAGCCATCATGATGATGGTCATGAACATGATCATGATGATTTTGAAAGTTTTGTTGTCTCATTTGATGCGGTCAATGATCCGGCGGTCCTTGAAAAACGCCTGATCGACATCGTGCGTCAATATGATGTTCTGCGCATCAAGGGTTTCCTTGATGTTCCGGGCAAACCGATGCGCCATGTGGTTCAAGGGGTCGGCGAACGTTTCCAGCGTTACTTTGACCGTCCCTGGGCCGATAAGGAAAACCGCCGTTCCGAACTGGTGGTGATCGGCTTGCATGGTATGGACCGTGCCGCGATCGAGGCCGCAATCAAGGCAGCCTAAGCCCATTGGGCACACATAAAACCATATGACCGATACCGGATGTTTTGCGTCCGGTATCGGTGCTTTTGACGACAGAACAGACGGAATTTCAAATGCATCTTTTGGCAGCACAGCCCGGCATGGTCACCGATGGCAGCGAAGCGGTCGATCTTGGTCAGGAACCGGGCGATGTCGTCATCCTGTCTGCGGCCGAGTCCGAGCTTGCCTGCCTTGCCGGGGCACAGGCACGTCTGGCGGATGCGTTTGGTGATGATGTTCCGTCTTTGCGTTTGGCCAGTCTTTTGCAGCTTGGTCACAATATGTCGGTCGATCTTTATGTCGATGATGTGCTTTGTGATGCCAAATTCATCATCGTGCGGATCTTGGGCGGGCGCGGTTATTGGGAATATGGTGTCGAGCAGCTGGTCGCCTTGGCGCGGTCGCGTGATATCCCGATGGTGCTGTTGCCCGGTGATGATCAACCCGATGCCGAACTTCTGTCGCTATCCACCGTCAAGGGTGCTGAATATCAGCATATCTGGCGCTACCTGATCGAAGGTGGCCCGCAAAATGCCGAAAATTTGCTGCGTCTGATCTATGAAAAACTGAACGCAGATGTGCGGTGGAACTGGTCGCCAGCCGCTCCGTTGGTCAAGGCTGGCGGATATTGGCCGGGCATGTCACAGGCCGGTCTTGATGATATCAGATCAAACTGGAAAACCGATCAGCCGGTCACCCCGATCATTTTTTATCGATCACTTGTCCAGGCGGGAAATCTTGACGTCATAGATGCGCTGGTTGCTGCATTGTGCGACAACCATCTCAATCCGTTGCCGATTTTTGTCGCCAGCCTCAAGGACCCGGTGGCAAGTGCGCTGGTCGGAGACTGGCTTGCGGAAACGAATGCCGATCTGATTTTGAATACGACCGGGTTTGCGCTTTCCGTTCCGGGATCGGAACGATATGACGGGCCGTTTGATGCCGTTGATGCGCCGGTCTTTCAGGTGGTCTTGTCCGGTGGCAGCGAAGATGCATGGCGCGATGGTGTAAACGGGCTTGCCGCCCGTGATATCGCGATGAATGTCGCCTTGCCCGAGGTCGATGGTCGTATTCTGGCCCGGGCCGTTTCGTTCAAGGGATCGGCGGGTAAGGATGACCTGACCCAGATCGATCTCGTCAAATATATCCCGGTGCGCGATCGGGTCGATTTCACCGCAAAACTTGCCGCCAACTGGATCAGGTTGCGCAAATCTGCCCCGTCAGATCGCAAGATCGCCATGGTCATGGCCAACTATCCCAACAAGGATGCCCGTCTGGGCAATGGTGTCGGGCTTGATACGCCGGCTGGCATGATCGAAACCCTGCGCGCCATGCTTGAAGACGGATACGCCATCACCGATTTGCCGGCAGACGGCGATGCCCTGATTGCCGCGATCAAGGCCGGGCCGACCAACGATTTCAAGTCCCTTGCCACGCGTGAGATACGGGTAACGCTGTCCCTGGCGGATTATCAAACCGCCTTTGCCGCGCTGCCCAAATCGATCCGAAGCCAGGTGATCGAGGCCTGGGGTGATCCCCAAACCGATCCGTTTTATCTGCCCGATCAGGAAAGCTTTGCCCTGTCGATCCTGCCGATGGGCAATGTGGTCGTGGGCTTGCAGCCCGCGCGTGGCTACAACATTGATCCGCTTGAAAGCTATCACTCGCCCGATCTGGTGCCGCCGCACAACTATTTCGCCTTTTACATCTGGCTGCGGCATGTGTTTGGCGTCGATGCGATCATTCATTTTGGCAAACATGGCAATATGGAATGGTTGCCGGGCAAGTCACTGGCACTCTCCGAGGATTGCTTCCCCGAAGCAGTCTTTGGCCCGACCCCGCATTTCTATCCCTTTATCGTCAATGACCCGGGCGAAGGCACACAGGCCAAACGCCGTGCCCAGGCGGTCATTCTTGACCATCTGACCCCGCCCCTGACTCGCGCGGAAAGTTACGGGCCGCTCAAAGATCTCGAAGCATTGGTCGATGAATATTATGATGCTGCTGCGGTCGATCCGCGCCGTTTGACGATCCTGAAACGCGACATTCTTGAGCTGGCCATTCGCATTGGTCTTGATCGTGATTGCGGGATCGAGGCGGATGAGGACGAAGAAAGCGCCTTGGCAAAGCTTGATAACTATCTGTGCGAGCTTAAGGAACTTCAGATCCGCGATGGTCTTCATATCTTTGGCAAGGCACCAGAAGGCGATCTTTTGACCGATCTTCTGGTCGCGCTGGCCCGCTTGCCACGTGGTGCTGATCACGGGCCGAAGGCATCCCTGCATCGCGCAATTGCCAAGGATATCCTGGCCGACCCGGAATTTGATCCCCTTGATTGCGCCTTTGCTGAATTTTGGCCCGGTGCCAAACCCGATATCCTTGCTGCCTATGGCACAAAGGATGACAGCGATATTGGCCCGTGGCGGACAACCGGCGATACGGTGGAACGGATCGAGCTTCTGGCGCGGGCTCTGGTCAATGGCACCGTCACGGTTGATCCGTCATGGGGTGCAGTTAGGGATGTTATTTCCGATATCGAAACAAATATTCGCCCGGCCGTAACCGGTTGTGGTCCGGCCGAGATTTCCGGCATTCTGCGGGGACTTGCCGGCAAATTTGTCGAACCCGGACCGTCGGGTGCACCCACCCGTGGGCGACCCGATGTGTTGCCGACTGGGCGCAATTTCTATTCGGTCGATACCCGTACAGTGCCGACGCCTGCGGCCTGGCAGTTGGGTTGGAAATCGGCCGAATTGTTGTTGGAACGCCATGTTCAGGATCATGGTGAATGGCCAAGTGCGCTGGGTCTTTCGGTCTGGGGAACAAGCAACATGCGCACGGGCGGTGACGACATTGCCCAGGCCTTGGCGCTTATGGGGGTGCGTCCGACCTGGGACAGTGCGTCGCGCCGGGTGACCGGGTTTGAAATCATGCCTGCATCGCTTCTGGGCCGTCCGCGGGTTGATGTGACCTTGCGCATTTCGGGTTTCTTCCGCGATGCCTTTCCGGGCCTGATTGACCTGTTTGACAGTGCGGTCCGGGCGGTCGCGGATCAAACAGACGAACCCGAAGACATCAATCCGATTGCCGCGCGCATTGCCCGTGAAACCGTAAAGCTCAGGGATCAGGGCATGACAGCCGATCAGGCCCGCCAGCAGGCCGCATTCCGCGTGTTTGGATCAAAACCCGGCGCCTATGGTGCGGGCTTGCAGGCAATGATTGACGAAAAGCTTTGGGAAAACGAAGCCGATCTTGCCGATGCTTATCTGGCATGGGGAAGCTACGCCTATGGCAACGGGGCCGAAGGTGTTGCTGCGCGCAAGCTGTTTGAAACCCGGTTATCCAATGTCGATGCGATTATCCATAATCAGGATAACCGTGAACATGACCTGTTGGATTCTGACGATTATTATCAGTTCGAAGGCGGAATGACATCGGCGGTACGGAACCTGTCAGGCAAGCAGCCGACGGTTTACCACAGCGACCATTCCCGCCCCGAAAGTCCCAAAATCCGCACGCTTGAAGAAGAAATCGCCCGTGTGGTCCGGGCGCGTGTGGTCAATCCCAAATGGATCAATGGGGTGATGCGCCATGGCTATAAGGGGGCGTTCGAGATGGCGGCAACGGTGGATTATCTGTTTGCCTTTGCCGCGACTGCACGCTGTGTGGCCGATCATCACTTTGACTTGGTCTATGATGCCTATCTTGATGATCCCAAGGTTCGTGATTTTATCGAAGCCCATAACCCCGATGCGCTGCGTGATATTCGCGATCGCCTGCGCGAGGCAATTGAACGCGGGCTTTGGCAGCCGCGCCGCAACAGCGTTTCATCCGACCTTCTTGATCGGGCGTGACGCACTTCTTGCCGTGTCCTTTGATTCACAAGAATTTTACCACCGGAACAAGACGGGCAGTTGAAACGTTTCGTTTTCGCACCATATCTCAATTAACCAACTGTTAATAAGTTGTGAGGGACGGGGCACCCCTGTTGGATCACCTGCCGGGAAGCAGGGTGATCACAAGGATAGGAGGCCGCGATGGAGAACAAGACAAACGTTCGTTTGCCTGACTATTTGCAAACTCCCTTGCCTGCCCACAAAGGGCATGCAGATATTATCGACTTCCTGCTTGCTGATTGCGACATGCCCGACTGGCTGCGCGAAGATTTGCACGGTCAGGGCCGGTATCGTCCCGCCCGCGGGGCCATTCGCGCCGTGCTGGATGTCCGCGAACGCTTTAACGGGCAACATCGCCCTGTCAGCTTCGAAGAATTCCATGATGGCATGACCGAGCTTGCCCATCATTTGCCCGGTCCCGACCAGACCCGCTTTGAAATTGATGCCAAGGTCAAAATCTATTGGCGCTATTTGCAGGGCGTGGAACGTCAGGTCTGGCGCACCGCGATTTCAGTTGCCCATATCGCGCTTGACCATTTCCCGGTGGTCCGCGAATTCAAATCCCTGATCGAAGAAGTCGTCATCAGTCGTGATTGGCTTGAACGCCGTCTTGAAGTGGTTGAACACAGCTTCCAGGCCCCGGTTTCCCTGCAAAATGAAACCGTGCGCAAGGCACTGATGCGGCTGAAACGCATGTCCCCCGGTGATCGGCTTCAACTGTTTAACAAGGCCCGGATGCGTCGCCCGGAGTTGCGCAATATCGATATGCGCGAACCCGACAAATGGGCCGATCTGGTAACTGGTGACCTTGGCCTGTCCCCCAATCAGGGCACCATGTGCTGACTTTTCCGGGATTTTGACATTGCCCTGGATGGCAAAGCCGTCTCGTGGGTGGGGGAAGCTGCCAAAGGCAGCGGAAAAGTGCGGTCATCGGGCCGCACTTTTCTTGTGTCGGGTCTTATGGTGGGTCATCAGATATTCTTCCAATGATCATCCTGTTCGATGTGCTGTGATGTTGTCATCCCGATCATTGCTGGGCAAAGTGCGCCTGACACAACGGGGCACCGGATGACGCGCGCACATAAAATGTTTGGCCTGAAAATCTTTACTCTGGGCATTTGGCTGTCGGGATTGCTGGTGGCTGGTATCGGACCCATGGCATCTGATGCGGTTGCAACCCAAAAGAACAGCTGGACTGCTGTTCCGTTCGGGCCATTTCACTGGCAATTGCAGGGCGAAATTGCCGATGATGTCACAGGTTCAAAAATCATCGGTGCGGATCTTTATGAAGTCACCGCAGCACAAATACGCGACTGGCGGGAAGCCGGGCTTTTTCCGGTCTGTTATATCAATGTTGGTGCGCTTGAAGACTGGCGCGATGATTACGTCGATTTTCCCGAACATGTGATCGGCAATGCTTATTGGGGATGGGACGGGGAATACTGGCTTGATATCGCCCGGTTTGAACATTTTGCCAATGTCATGACCGCGCGATTTGATCTGTGCCGGGACAAGGGGTTTCTTGGTGTTGAACCCGATAATATTGACGGCTACGAGGCCGACCTTTCCAACAAGGCAACCGGGTTTGACCTGAAACGAACCGATCAGCTGCGCTATACCCGGTGGCTGATTGATCTTGCCCATCAGCGCGGTCTTGCTATCGGACAGAAAAATGCCCCCGAACTGGTCGGTGATCTGGTTGATCAGATGGATTTTGCCATCCTTGAATCGGCCTTTCGGTTGGGCTTCATGGATGCGTTTGATCCCTATATTGCGCATGGCAAACCGGTCTTTGCCGTGGAATATCGCGAAGAAGGCGCCAATGCCGCCCGGTTTTGTCCGGCAGCCCGCAACCATGGCTTTCAGGGTGTGATTGCAAGTCTTGAACTTGATCAAACCCCGCAAAACTGCCCTTGATCAAAGATGCGCTTTCGCCGCATTGTGGGGGCGCATATCAAAGGGAAGAAAACATGACCGATAAAAGCCAGCCTGACGTCGATATCAACGCGCGCCACGATGAAAAAATGAAGAAAATCAAGGCCGCGCGCGACAAGATGATGGCCCAGAAGATAGATAAAAAAGGCCTGATCATTGTCCATACCGGCAAGGGCAAGGGAAAATCATCCTCGGCCTTTGGCATGGCGATGCGCTGTGTCGGTCATGATATGAAGGTCGGCGTGGTGCAGTTCATCAAAGGCGGCTGGGAAACCGGCGAGGCAAAGCTTTTGAAAAAATTCCCCGATCTTTGTGAATTCCACGCCATGGGGGCGGGCTTTACCTGGGAAACCCAGAACCGGGCACAGGATGTGGCACTGGCGCGTGAAGCTTGGAACAAGGCATTGGAAATGCTGCGTGATCCAAGCTTTTCCATGGTCATCCTTGACGAGATCAATATCGTCCTGCGCTATGACTTCCTGCCGCTTGATGATGTGCTTGATGCGCTGTCAAACAAGCTGCCCGATCAGCATATTGTCCTGACCGGGCGCAACGCACCAGATACCCTGATCGAAGCAGCCGATCTGGTAACTGAAATGACCATGATCAAACATCCGTTCCGCGAACAGGGGATCAAGGCGCAGATCGGTGTCGAATTCTGATCCGCAGTGTGATGATCTGTCGTTTCAAACGGCAATGATGAAAGTTTTGAAACCGGAATGAACGCGCAATCTGTTCCTGCTTTGATGCTTCAGGGGACCGGATCGGATGTCGGCAAATCAATGCTGGTGGCCGGATTGTGCCGTGCTTTTGCGCGTCGCGGGCTTCGTGTGCGTCCGTTCAAACCGCAAAACATGTCCAACAATGCTGCGGTCACCGACGATGGCGGGGAAATCGGCCGTGCGCAGGCGCTTCAGGCCCGGGCCGCCGGTGTGCCGACCACGGTGCATATGAACCCGGTTTTGCTCAAACCACAAAGCGATATTGGCGCCCAGGTCGTGGTGCAGGGCAAAGTGCTGACCAGTGCCAAGGCCCGCGACTATTACCGCCTTAAACGCGATCTTCTGCCAAAGGTGATCCAAAGTTTCGAGATCATGGCAAATGATGCCGATCTTGTTCTGGTCGAAGGTGCCGGTTCCCCGGCCGAGGTCAATCTGCGGGCATCCGATATCGCCAATATGGGCTTTGCCGAGGCCGCCGGTGTGCCGGTTATTCTGGTTGGCGACATTGATCGCGGCGGGGTGATTGCATCGATCGTCGGGACCCATGCCCTGCTGTCGGATAGTGATCGCGAATGGCTGTGTGGCTATGTCATCAACAAGTTTCGCGGTGATGTGTCACTGTTTGCATCGGCAACCGACATCATTGAACAGACCTGCGGCTTAAAAAGTTACGGTATCGCAACGTACTGGCCCGGTGCCCATAAATTGCCCGCCGAAGATGGCGTGGCGCTTGAAAAGGCCGGGAAATATCAACGTAAGCAAGATGGTGTGTCTGGTCCTGTGATCCGCATTGCCGTGCCGCATTTGCCGCGCATCGCCAATTTTGACGATCTTGATCCGCTTGCTGCCGAGGCAGATGTCGAACTTCTGGTGATCAAACCGGGTCAGGTGATCCCGGCTGATTGCGATCTGGTGCTGCTGCCCGGGTCAAAATCGACCATGGCCGATCTGCGTTTTTTAAAGGAACAGGGCTGGGATATCGACATTCTGGCCCACCACCGGCGCGGCGGGGCGGTTATCGGCATTTGTGGCGGCTATCAGATGCTGGGACGCATGGTTCATGACCCCGACGGTGTCGAAGGCGAACCGGGCAGTGAAACCGGTCTGGGATTGCTTGATGTTGAAACCGTCATGGCTGGTGACAAGACCTTACGCAAGACTGATGGACTGACCGTCATGTCCCATGCCCCGTCATCCGGGGCGTTGTTTTCTGCCGATATCGCGGTAACCGGCTATGAAATCCATATGGGCCGAACCGATGGTCCTGATCGGGCACGGGGCTGGCTGGCACTGGCCGGGATTTCCGAACCCGATGGGGCAATCAGCACGAACGGGCGCGTGATGGGATGCTATCTACATGGCCTTTTTGGCAGTGACGCCTTTCGTCAGAACCTTCTGGCATCGCTTGGCGGGAAAGATCGTGTCGCCTTGCATGATTTCGAAGCCGGAGTCGATGCTGCCCTTGATGAATTGGCCGATCATCTCGAAGCCTGTCTTGACCTTGATGGCCTGCTTGAATTGGCCAGAAGCCGGACCAAATAGCCGTTTGTCGGACTTTCGATCCGTGCTGTTTGGCAAAAGGGTGAAAATCACACAACAATTGCGTGGAAGGCCTTTACTTCCGCCCTGTTGCGTGGTTTGACAGATTTCGCAATTCCGGTTCTGAAATGAACTTTATGAATTGCCGTATTGCCGATGCCCTCACAGTGCTGGCGGGTCTTTGCAAAACGTTCATCCTTGGTCGGGTATCTTCACGTCTATGCGTCAGTTATATCATTTTTGGCTCTCACCATTTTCGCGCAAAGTGCGCCTGGTCCTTGCCGAGAAAAAACTAGAATTCGAACTGAAAGCCGAACCGGTATGGGAACGGCGTGACGAATTCCTGTTGCTCAATCCGGCCGGCGAAGTACCCGTGCTTGAGGACGAAGACGGCACCGTTCTGTGTGACTCGACCGTGATTTGCGAATATCTCGACGAGATTTCTGACGAAGAACCCAGACTGTTTGGATCAAATCCCAAGGAGCGTGCGGAAATCCGCCGCCTTGTTGCGTGGTTTGATGGCAAGTTCAATCGCGAGGTCACCGACCATCTGCTTGGTGAGAAGCTGCTTAAGCGGTTCTTTTCAACTGGCACCCCCGATACCAAGGTCCTGCGCGCCGGGCGCACCAATGCAGCCTATCATCTTGATTATATCGGCTGGTTGTTTGAACGCCGGAACTGGCTTGCCGGCGATCACCTGACCATGGCCGATCTGGCGGCCGCGGCACAGGTATCGGTGATCGACTATATGGGCGATATCAACTGGTCCAAACATCCGCGTGCCAAGGACTGGTACATGCGGATCAAAAGCCGCCCGTCAATGCGCGACATTCTTGCCGACCGACAGGCAAGTTTCCCGCCATCCAGTCACTATGCCGAACTGGATTTTGAATGACGAATTCATCCAATTCAGATGAATTCTACCCTGCGGGAAGCCTGAATACGGCAAGTTACGATCATCGTGCTGATCTTGATCGCAAGTTTTTTGATGATCCCGTTCCATTCTATACCCGTCTTGCAAAAAGCCTTGCGACCGGGCATGGCGTTCTTGAACTGGGCTGTGGTACCGGACGTATCAGTGCCGCGATTGCGCGTCTCGGGATTGCGGTAACCGGGCTTGATCTGTCGCCGGCGATGCTTGATCAGGCACGCGCGAACTATCCCGATATTGACTGGCATCTTGGCAATATGTGCGACTTTGATCTGGGCCGGGTTTTTGATCTTGTCATCATTCCGTTTCGCGGGCTTCAGGAAGTCACCGATATCACCGATCAAAGACGTGCACTTGACCGTGCCTTTGCCCATCTCAAACCTGGCGGGGCGCTGGCCCTTGATCTGATGGATCCGGATTTGCGCTATTGCCTGCCCGAAGGCGATCCGGATTTTGTCGAACTGCCGGTCTTTCCGATGCCTGATGGTGTTGGTAGGCCCGACAGCCGATTGCGGATCACTGCGATGGAACGCACCAATGATCCCCTGACCCAGCGGTTCAGCGAACATTGGCGGTTTGAGGAAATCGGTCCTGACGGTGATGTGCGGCGCCGCGAAGAGGCTTGGCATCATCTGCGCTGGATTACACGCAGTGAAATGCGACTGATGCTGGAACTTTCAGGTTTTGTTTCGATAACGGAATTTTCTGATTTCAACGGCAGTCCGCCGCGATATGCCAGCAATCAGGTCTGGATGGCAAAACGGCCGGACTGATGCCCGTCCGTTTCGAGATGCTTGGATAAATCCGGCGCTTAGTGGGCCGCAAATTTCTTTGATGTGGCCAGGGTTTCCTGACGTTCTTCTTCGGTCAGCGGCACCAGACCGTTTTCAACCAGAAGCCCGTCCTCGCCAATGACGGCCTCGGACACATAGGTCGATACGAACGCCCCCAATGACCGAACAAGCTGTTCGTGGTCATCCTTGACGTAAAGATAAAGCGCGCGGGACCCCGGATAGCTGCCATCAAGGATGGTTTCATAATCCGGTTCAATGCCGTTGATGGTAATGCCGCGAAGCTTTTCACGGTTACGCTCAAGATTGTTAAAGCCCATCACCCCATAGGATGTCGGATCCTTTTCAAGCTTGCTGATCACAAGGCGGTCATTTTCCCCGGCTTCGATATAGGCACCGTCTTCGCGGATGGTCCGGCACAACAAACGGAAGCTGTCGGGGTCGGATGATTCAAGACTTGCGATATCGGCAAAGGTCGAACAGCCCTTATCAAGCAGAAGCTGCCCCATCAGGTCACGGGTGCCTGATGTCGGCGGCGGGCCATAAACCCGGATTTTCAGATCGGGAAGCGATGGATCGACATCGGACCATTTGACATTCGGGTTGGGAACGCTTGCGCCATTGACCGGAATAGTCCGTGCCAGCGCCAGATAAAGCTGGCGTGCGGTAAGCGACATGGTCGGGGCTTCACGCGATCCCAGCAAGACAATACCGTCATAGCCGATCTTGATTTCACTGATCTTGCGGACCGAATTGGCTGCGCAAATCGCGGTTTCGGACCCGGAAATCGGACGCGATGCATCAACGATATCGGGATATTGTTCGCCAACACCGCCACAGAACAGCTTGAAGCCGCCGCCTGATCCGGTGCTTTCGACCACCGGGGCCGGTTCGCCGGTTGTTCTGGCAAAATGTTCTGCGACCTTGGTGGTCAGCGGAAAAATTGTCGAAGACCCGACAATACGAACCTGATCACGTGCCTGTGCCGCTGAAACAACAGAAACAAGTGCAATAGATGCGGCCATGGCAGTCACGGCAAACGTGCGACGCATTTCGTCCCCCAAAATGGTGTCCGGTCAAATCCGGGATCACTGATCACCAGACATATACAAAGGATGCTGGTTTCGGCAAACCCGGAGCATGATGCATTTAATCTGAACCGGTACGAACATCCATCTTTTCTATATTCGCTTTTGCCGCATCTGCGACAGGGGTTCCGTTTGAATTTTCTATGACATTTAGCCAGTCGCGTCGCGCCAGGTCATTTTTCCCGGCAATCTGGTACAGTTTTCCGCGTTCAAACAAGGCCTGAACGTTGTTCGGTTCAATCACCAGCGCATTTTCAACATCGGTCATGGCAAGGTCATAGCTTTCAAGCATTCGCCATGCCGACGCCCGATAGATCAGGACATCTGCCTGATTGGGATCAAGATCAAGCGACTTGTTCAGATCGTCGATCGCATCCCAATACTGCCCGGCAAGGCCAAGCGCCATCGCGCGGTCGACCCACAATTGCGGGTTATTGGGCACCAGTTCGAGTGCGCGGCTCTGATCACGCCAGGCAAATTCAAGATTGTTTGCCATCATCCAGGCCTGACCGGCCTGGGCCAGCATGCCGGCAACAACACCGGGGTCTGCCGTGCTGTCCTTGGCCAATGCATCAAGCCGGGTTGCGGCTTCTTCATATTTGCCAAGCGATATCAATGCCACGGCAACGCAATGGCGTGCCGGTTCTCCGCCACCCATGTCGCGCCAGGCAATAGCGCTTTCAAATCCGTCTTCGGGTTTAAGCTGGGCCAGCTTGATGCAGTCCTGATATTGCTGCTTTTCCTCAAGCGACAATGTTCCGTTGGTATCTGATCCGCTGCCAGATTGTGCATACAGGTTCGGGGCCGCCCAGATGCTGACGAAACCCGCCAGGAAAAGCGTGCCGGTGGCGCGCGAAAGGGTCGAAAGGCCGCGAAAATGTGACATGGCGTCAAAAGCTCCGTTTCTGGCAGGATCGGGTCGAAAACAGCATAGGCACGATGGCAATGATCCACCATGCCCGAATGCTCATCTCGCCAACAAACATGATGAAAACGGCAAGATAATGATTGTCTTGTATATGGTTTGTGGCGCAAGGCCGCGAAACATCCCGGCAAAAGGTTTTGAACAGCAGGCCTGGCATCGCTACTGTGCGCACAGGGACGATCACCCATCAAATACAGGTGCCTTGATGACCAACAAGCTGTTTTGTTTCGGACTGGGTTTTTCCGCACGTCTTGTGGCGGATCAATTGCGCGAAGATGGCTGGAAAATTGCCGGAACCACGCGCAGTGCAGATAAGGCAAGATTGCTTGCAACCCAGGGGATCGAGCCATTTGTTTTTGGGGATGATCAGCCCGTTGATGATATCAGGTCGGCACTGGACGGTGTTACGCATGTTCTGGTTTCGGCCCCGCCCGGCGGGGATGGTGACCCGGTGATCCGTCATCATGGCGCCGATCTTGCCGCCCTGCCCGAAGGCACATGGATCGGCTATTTGTCGACGACCGGCGTTTATGGCGATCGCAATGGCGGCGAAGTCACCGAAGAAGACGACCTTCTGCCAAGTGGCAAGCGCGGCCGTCGCCGGGTTGCTGCGGAAAAGTCATGGTTTGATCTGGGGCGTCGGCACGGTCTTTGTGTGCACAGTTTCCGGCTGGCGGGGATATACGGACCGGGGCGCAATGCACTTGAAACAGTGCGATCGGGCCGCGCACGCCGGATCGTCAAACCCGGTCAGGTCTTTTCACGCATCCATGTCGAAGACATCGCCCAGACGGTTCTGGCATCAATCAGAAAGCCCGATTGTGGCGCTGTTTACAATGTGTGCGATGACGATGCCGCCCCGCCACAGGATGTAATTGCCTATGCCTGCGGGTTGCTGGGTGTTGATCCCCCGGTCGAAGAAGACTTTGCCACCGCAAAGCTCAGCCCGATGGCCGCAAGCTTTTATGAAGATAACAAACGTGTCTCCAATGCACGGATCAAGGACGAATTGGGAGTTACGCTGCGCTATCCGGATTACCGGGCGGGTCTGATGGCTCTTTTGGACGGAATATTGGCTAAAATCGACGCCGAGCAGGAAATTGTTTAACAAAACCGCATTGTTGACGCGGATTAAGGGTCGTATATAACCCAAGTGCCTGCGGACAATCATATCGTCTTCGCGATGGGCACCATATGATTGTCCACAGGATCGTATTCGGATCGGGCCGGTCTGCTGAACCGGTCGTCACGGCAGTTGGCACCCGCAAGTCCCTGAAAATCCCGGACCTGGTGTCACCGGCAAGGAGAGAGCAAGCATGGAACGTCGTATCGTAACCGTCTTTGGCGGTACCGGATTTGTTGGACGTCATATCGTCAAACGTCTGCTTGAACGTGACTTTATCGTTCGTGTTCCGACCAGAAGTTTCGAGCGGGTCAAAAAGCTCAAACCGATGGGGTATCTGGGGCAAGTCGTTCCTGTCCATTGTGATGTCCGCAACGAAGACAGCATCAAGGGTGCGATTGACGGATCAGAAGCCGTGATCAACCTTTTGGGCATTCTTTATGAACGCGGCAGCAGCAACTTCCTGAACATTCACGTCAAGGCGGCCAAGCGCATCGCCGAAGAAGCCAAGGCATGCGGCGTTAAAACCTTTGTGCATATGTCGGCCCTGGGCGTTGATAAGAACAGCTCGGCCAATTACGCGACCTCGAAGCTTGCTGGCGAAAATGCGGTGCGCGAAGTTTTCCCGACTGCGGTGATCTTCCGCCCGTCGGTGATCTTTGGCCCGAATGACAATTTCCTGAACAAATTTGCGACCATGGCGCGGTTCTCGCCGGTTCTGCCGGTGATCGGTGCGCCGGGCCTGCCCAAGGTCGACCTTGGCGAAGGCAAGGTTGATATTCTTGGTGACGGTGGTCCGAAATTCCAGCCGGTTTATGTTGGCGATGTGGCGGATGCCTTTGTTGCTGCTGTCTGCGATGCAAGCCTTGCGGGCAAGACCTTTGAACTGGGCGGGCCGGAAACCTATTCCTTTATGGGTCTTCTGCGCGACATGTTGCGCATCACCCGTCAGCGCGCGATCCTGATGCCCGTGCCGTTCTGGCTGGCATCGATCAAGGCATTCTTCCTGCAATTCCTGCCAGTTCCGCCGATCACCCCTGATCAGGTCCGGTTGCTCAAGGTTGATAATGTCGTTTCCGAAGGTGCGGCCGGCTTTGCCGAACTGGGAATTACCCCCAACAGTCTTGAGGCCGTGGCACCGTCCTATCTGAAACGGTTCTGCCCGCCGCGCAAATCCGGCGAATTCCGCCGCTTCGTCTAAGACGCAGCGTCGACGCAGGATCCGGGATCAGCGACCCGGCACCGCATGATGATGACAGACCCGGATCAAAACCGGATCAATAATCGAAAACCCCGCCAGAAATCTGGCGGGGTTTTATTTGTTTCATCGGATCGAAACCCGGTATCGGGGCAGAACGGACTAGCCGGCGCGAACGCGGGCGACAAAGCCGTTTGCTTCGTCCTGAAGGCGCTGGGCCTTGGTCAGAAGTTCTTCGGCCGTGCTGCGTGCATTCCCCGACAGGTTCCGGACGGCTTCGGCCGAGCGCGATACTTCGGTCATGTTTTCGGAAACATCACGCACGCCGCGTGCGGCTTCTTCGGAACCGTTGGCGATCTCGGCGGTGGCCGATCCCTGCTGGCGCATGGCAGCTGCGATCGAACTTGAAATCGCATCGACCTCGCCAATCGTGTCGGCAATGGCTGAAATCATCTCGACGGCGGATGCGCTAACCGTGCGCATTTCATCGATCTGACGGCTGATATCCTCGGTCGCACGCTGGGTCTGGGTCGCAAGGTTTTTGACCTCATTGGCCACAACAGCAAAGCCTTTGCCGGCATCACCGGCACGGGCGGCCTCAATGGTTGCGTTAAGGGCCAGAAGGTTGGTTTGATCGGCAATGGTATTGATCAGATCAATCACCTCGCCGATTTTTTCAGCCGTATCCGAGAGCTGGCGCACGGTAACATCCGAACGACGGGCTTCTTCCACGGCGGAACGTGAAACTTCTTCGGCCTTGCTGACCTGACGTTCGATTTCGGCGATCGATGCAGACAGCTCCTCGGTCGCGGACGAGACCGAACTGACATTTGCCGACGCATTGTGTGATGCGCTGCTGACGTCCGTAGCCCGCGCAACGTTTTCACCGGCATTCGATGCCATATGGTCAACCGCGTTGCGCATTTCCGTGATCTGGCTCAGCAGATCGGTGACAAGGCCATTGACCGAACTTTCAAACCCGTCGGCCATTTCCAGAAGTGCTGCGCGGCGTTTCTGTTCGGCGCGTTCTTCGTTTGCCTTGTTCTGGGCCCGCAGTTCTTCGGCCTCAAGCGCGTTTTCGCGGAAGGTTTCAACCGCGCGCGCCATGGCGGCAATTTCATCGCTGCCCTTGTCGGCAACCGGGGTGCGCAGATCGCCATTGGTCAGACGGTCCATCGCCCTGTTCAAACCGATCAGGCGGGCCAGAAGATTGCGCTGCACATACAGCCAGACAATCAGGATCGAAATAATGATTGCCGCGGCGGCAACCGCCAACATCACGGTTTCTGCAACCGTGATGGTTTTGCTGACATCGGCATTGGCGACATCGATCTTGGTGCGCATTTCAGCCAGAAGTTCGTCGGCTGTCTGTCCGATGCCATTGGCAATCGTTGTGGTTTCTGCCAGCAAATCGTTCAGGGCAACCTGTTGCTCAAGGGCGCGTTGGCGCAATGCAAACAGGTTGGTATCCCCATTGGGATCAAGACCGGCAGCCAGAATTTCAAAACTTTCTTCCGACTTGGTCTTAAGGTCCTCGACCGGAATTTCGGCGATGCTGGCCGACATCTGGGTGATGATCGGATTGGACCAGAACTTGACCCGGTCAAGCCCGTCAATATCGGTTGCCGAACTTGCAATACGCGCCAGATCCGGGATTTTGAGCGCCAATGCCCTTAATTCGGACATGCTTTGTGCGGTCAGGGCATCTTCGTCAATCAACTGATCAAGCAGGTCAAAGATCTCGCCTTCTTTGTCTTCCTTGCCAACCAGGCTGTAAAGTTCGCCGGCATTGTTGGTCAGGGCCATATTCGCATTGGTCGACAATTCACGCGAACTGACTTCAATGGCGTTTGCTGCACGAATGACTTCGTCGAGCAGCGCGTTCAATTCGTCGCGATTGGCAAATACCGAACCCATGGTTTCTTCAAGGCGACGGATATTGACGATCATATGCCCGGTCTGTTCGGAAAACTGCTGAAGGATCGCGCCATCAACGCCAAGTGCGGCCAGACCCGCAATGCGATCATTCATCTGGTTTTCAACGGCATCAAGTGTCGCGGTGGCAGCGGCGACCTCGTCCAGATTGGTTGCGCTGGCAACCGCGCGGGCAATCTGGATGATCGCGTCACTGCTGACATAAAGTTCCTGACCGCTGACAAGTGCGGGAATTGCCTGGGCTGTGACGATCCGCTGCTGGGATTCCGTCATTCGAAAAGAAAAAACCGCCAGTGCGGCGGCACAAACAGCAAGTAAGGCAATGGGGACAATCGCCGCCATTAACCTACCGCGCAAACCAACTTTGCCGGTCATGATATTCCCACTCTATGGATTGTTCTGGTTATATGAGGTCAGAACCCGTTTTAAGTCGGAATTCGGCCCCTGACGGCTTGTTGCCGTCTTTCGGGCATTATTGAATCAAAGTCACTAATGGTCCAGCGGTGTTTGCGTTGCAATATTGCGAAATTATTATTTATCGAGAAACTTTTGGACGCTCTCGAGTATAATTTCGCGACTTGTTGCTTGCGTTACCGGTTCGGCACCCGGTCGTTCAATCATGATGACCGGTAAACCGAGATTGCGGGCGGCCTCGATCTTGGCAAAGGTTGCGTCGCCGCCGCTGTTTTTGCAAACGATCACATCAATATCGTGACGTTCAAGAAGTTCGGTTGCACTTTCAATACTGAACGGGCCACGGGCGAACAGCCATTCCCCATAGGCCAGATCGAACGGATCGCGCGGTGCATCAACGGTGCGCACCAGAAGCCACGTTTTTTCAAGTCCTTCGAACGCATGCAGGTTTTTGGCCCCACAGGCAATCAGCGCGCGTGTCCCGTGATGGGGAAGAATACGTGCCGCTTCCTCGATCGAGCGGACCTCGATCCAGTTGTCGCGATCGGTTTTTTTCCAACCCGGCCGGTAATATTGAATGCAGGGCATGGCAACCGCCTGACAGGCCTGGGCGACATTGCCGGAAATTTCGATGGCATAGGGGTGGGTTGCATCGATCACCAGATCGATCTGTTCACTTCTGATATAGGAAATGATGCCTTCGGGCCCGCCAAACCCGCCAATCCGTACCGGTACACCGTCCGGAAGGCTTGGCGCGCTGGTGCGTCCGGCCAGCGAAAGCTGCAACCGGATGTCACGCCCGAATTCATGCATCAGGTCTTCGGCAATGCGGTTGGCGTCCCCGGTGCCCCCAAAAATAAGGATATGTTTCGGGCGTTTGGCAGGGCGGGAAAGCGACATGGGCAAGTACCTTATTCTCTTTTGATCGGTCCACGGGATGGATCAGTTGGTTATTTTGGGCCTGAACTGGTCAAAGTCACCAATGCCGTGACGGGCAATAATCTTCCCGTCGCGATCGGTAACGACAATTTCGACCGCACCGGCGCCATCAAGGGTGGCGCGCGCGGACTCACAGGCCAGACGCGCAATGGTCCTGGCAATATTAACGTTTGCCGCCTGACAAAGTTCCAGCACCTGTTTGGCCGTATTGGCGGTTTTCACCTGTTCCTGAAGGTCACCGTTCCCCCCGGCAAGCCCGACCGTCTCTGCAAGTTTGGCAAAATCGACCTGGGATCGGCTGCTATGAAGGTCAAGATGGCCTTGCGCCAGTTTGACCAGCTTGGCAAAGCCGCCGGCGATGCTGATGAACGCGACCGGGTTCTTGCGCAGATATTTCAACATCCCGCCGACAAAGTCGCCCATATCAAGAATGGCTTCTTCGGGAAGATCGTAAAATGTGCGAATGGCGGCCTCCGATGTTTTGCCGGTCGCCCCGGCAACATGGATGCGCCCGGTGGCACGGGCCACATCGATCCCGCGATGAATGGAATGAATCCACGCCGAACAACTGAACGGGATAACGATCCCCGTGGTGCCAAGAACCGATAAACCACCGACAATGCCTAACCGCCCATTCCAGGTTTTGGTTGCAATTTCCTTGCCCCCCGGGATCGAAATTTCGATTTCCACATCGCCGGTTGCCCCGAACGTTTCACACAGTTCGGTGATCTGGCCGATCATCATTTCGCGCGGTTTGGGATTGATTGCAGCTTCGCCGGGCGGCAATGGTAAACCCGGTTTGGTAACGGTGCCAACCCCGTCCCCGGCGTGAAATGTAATGCCGCTTCCTGGTGTGCCATGGCGGACGGTTGCGATGATTTCCGCGCCATGGGTCACATCCGGATCGTCCCCGGCATCCTTGATCACGCTGGCCCGCGCCCAGCCCGTTCCGCGTTCGGCCTTGACCAGTGCAAAGGACGGCGTTTCCCCGCGCGGCAGGGTAATGGTCACCGGATCGGGAAAATCCCCGGACAGCAAAGCCTGCCACGCAGCACGGGTCGCAGCGGTGGCACAGGCCCCCGTTGTCCATCCCTTGCGCAGCGGTCCGTCCGGTTTTCTGGCCATACGTTGATTTTTCCTGTCAATCTCACTACTGATCCCGGTATGGATCGGTGCGGGCAATGCCGCAACGGGATATTCAATTAAACATTATTATTAATGTTGTTTAAAAATTAATACGACAAAATTACGGAAATAAGTTGGACGTATCGTTTGATTGCTGTTTAACATATTCTCTCAAAGTGGTCCTGCACAGATGGGCCAGATTCCAATGCACAGAAGTATGATATAATGACGGCTCTTGGTCTTGATTTTCCGGTATTTGAACCGGGTTGGGTATGGCTGGTTGGTGCGGGTCCGGGGGATCCGGGCTTGCTGACGCTTCATGCGGTTAACGCCATGCAACAGGCCGATGTCGTTGTGTATGATGCCCTGGTTGATGAACGGATTCTCAATCTTTTGCGGGCTGATGCCAAACGCATCTATGCCGGCAAGCGCGGCGGTCGTCCGTCCTCAAAACAGACCGATATTTCATTGCAACTGGTTGAACTGGCCAAACAGGGTTTGCGTGTTCTGCGTCTTAAGGGCGGCGATCCGTTCGTGTTTGGCCGTGGCGGCGAAGAAGGCATGACCCTTGTGGATCACAATGTGCCTTTCCGTGTGGTGCCTGGCATTACTGCCGGGATCGCCGGGGCGGCCTATGCCGGTATTCCGACCACCCATCGCGACTGCAATTCGTCGGTCACCTTTGTCACCGGCCATGGATCAAGCGGCGATGTGCCGGACAATATCAACTGGGCGGCGCTGGCCAAGGGTGCACCGGTGCTGGTGATGTATATGGCGATGAAACATCTGCGCCGGATTTCTGCCGAACTGATGACCAATGGCCGGTCCGGGGATGAACCGCTGGCTGTGATCAATCAGGCAACCACACCCGATCAGGGCATTTTGATCACCACCCTTGAAAAGGCCGCCGACGATGTCGAACGTGCCGGCGTTGAACCGCCGGCAGTCTGTATTCTTGGCAAGGTGGTCGGGTTGCGTGATCGTCTGAACTGGCTATCGCCCCAGGATGATGTCAAATCGGTGCGCAATGTCCCGTTTGAACAGGTGCTCGAACTGATCTCGACCCCGTCCGATCCGCTAAAGGATCAGGGGTAAGGCACAGATTAAATCCGTTCCAATGGATTGATATATATCGTTGTCCGTAAGCCCCGTGCTTGTCACAATCGCGCCAATCGATTTGACCCGGATGGATCATGGACGAACAACAGGTATTGATCCGCATCCTTGAAAGCGGCTGGGCACAATGTGCTGAAATCCTGCGCGATGATGGCGGGGTGATTTTGTCTGCCCTGATCGCAGGTTTGGTGGGCAGTGTTACCCATTGTGTCGGCATGTGCGGGCCGTTCGTGATTTCACAGGTCACCAGCCGGATGGAACAGGTGCCGGTCGACAAGATGACCGAATTGCATCGTCTGACCGGGGCGGCATTACTGCCCTATCAGTTCGGGCGATTGACGACCTATTGCCTGTTGGGTGGCTTGGCCGGGTTCTTTGCCGATGGCATCACGGCATTGACCCGCATCTGGTGGATCGGTCCGGTTTTGCTGGTGCTGGCCGGGGTGTTTTTCCTGATTTTCGGGATCATGGGCCTGTTACCGCATCTGGGCGGGCTATTGCCGACGACGGGGGACAGCCGGTGGTGGAACCGGGTTTTTGGTGACCGTTTACGTCCGCTTTTTGCCGCACCTTTCGGGTTTCGCGGATATGCCCTTGGCGTGATGCTGGGCTTCATTCCCTGCGGGCTGGTTTATGGTGCCCTTGTTCTGGCTGCTGCCACCGGTGTCGCATTGAACGGGGCGGTGGTGATGCTGGTCTTCGGGATGGGCACGGTGCCGATGCTGTTTGTGACCGGCTTTGTCGGGCAATATGCCGCGCGGCGTTTTCGCGGCCTGATGGTGCCGGTCGGGCGTGGCTTGATGATCGTCAATGGATTGATCCTGTTTGCCCTGGCGGCACAGGCGGTGGTTTGACCATGCTTGCCCGATTTCCGGCCATCTGTGGGTGGGGCGAAATGCATCGGGTTTATATGGTTTTGCACCGGGGTGTGAGCTTTCCCACAGTCGCTGCCCTTGCAGGATTGAACAGGGCATTTATAGTGCCCGGACAGTTTGGAATGCTTAAAGATCGGCCAATCGGGATCGGTCGACGATAAAAGAGGTAGGACGCGTGAGCAAAAAGACGCTTCTGGCAATTCTGGCGATTGCACTGGTTCTGGGGATCGGTCTGACCTATCGGCTGATGATGATGGGCACAGAAACCCAGTCATCGGGTGCCGCATCGATCGGCGGGCCGTTCGAACTTGTCAATCAGGACGGCAATACGGTCACGGAAAAAGACTTCGCCGGAAAATATATGCTGATCTATTTCGGCTATACCTATTGCCCGGATGTCTGCCCGACCGAATTGCAGGTCATGGGCAATGCTCTTGATCTGATGGCGGACGATCTTGCGAGCGAAGTCACACCGGTCTTCTTCACCGTTGACCCCGAACGTGACACGGTCGAGGCCATAAAGGCCTATGTCCCCAATTTCCATGAACGCATGGTCGGACTTACCGGCACCGTGGCGCAGACATCGGCGGCTGCCAAGACCTTCCGGGTCTATTACGCCAAAGCCATCCCCGAAGGCGAGCCGCAAGATACCGATGCCTATTTGATGGATCATTCTTCCTTTGTCTATCTGATGGACCGCAACGGCCAGTTCATCCGCCACTTCAATTACGGCACAACCCCCGAAGACATGGCCAAGGGCATTGCCGAAGCGGTTAAAAAGAACGGCTGATCTTTCCGGAATGCTATGATTGCTGGGCGGGGTGGACTATTGTCGCCACCCTGTTACCCAATGATCACCGGGCCCAGACCGGCCCCGATCCGTGCCGGAGAACCACCAAATGCAAGACCCCGTTCCGGGCATCCTGATTGCCGCCCCGTCGTCAAACAGCGGCAAAACGGTTGTGACGCTGGCGATGTTGCGCGCGCTGACCCGCCGGGGACAATCTGTTGCCGCGGCAAAAACCGGTCCGGACTATATCGACCCGGCTTTTCAGGCGGCGGCTTGTGGCGACCGCTGTATCAATCTTGACCCTTGGGCGATGACCCCCGATCAGATCGCGTCCCTTGCCGCCGGGCATGCGGCAGGAAAATCATTTCTGATGTGCGAAGGGGTCATGGGTCTGTTTGACGGGGCGGCCAACGGCGATGGATCGACCGCCGATCTTGCAGCCCAGACCGGCTGGCCGGTGGTGCTGGTGGTTGATGTAAAGGGGCAGTCGGCCTCTGCGGCGGCGCTGATTTCGGGATTTGCCAATTTCCGCGAGGATATCACTGTTGCCGCCGTGATCCTTAATCGCGTCGGCAGTCCGCGCCATGCCAAAATGATCAGGGACGCCTGTGCCAAATATCTGCCGGATCTTCCGATCATCGGCGCGGTGCGCAGATCCGATGATCTGAGCTTGCCCGAACGTCACCTCGGACTGGTTCAGGCCGGTGAACATCCCGAACTTGACGCATTCCTTGACCGTGCTGCTGACATTATCGCAGAAGATATCGATCTTGATGCCCTTGCCGCATTGGCCGAAGGGAAACGGGATGGTGGTGAACATGACGGGACTACGGCCGAGACCTCAACGCTGACCCCGCCACTGACCCCGCCACTGACGCCACCGCTGATCGCACCGCTCGGCCAAAAAATTGCCGTCGCCCGCGACGCGGCATTTGCCTTTTGCTATGCGCATATTCTGGATGGATGGCGTGCAGCGGGCGCAGAAATCAGCTTTTTCTCCCCGCTTGCCAACGAGGCCCCGGACCCCGCATGTGATGCGATTTATCTGCCCGGCGGTTATCCGGAACTGCATGCGGCAACCCTTGCTGCGGCTGATCGGTTCAAATCGTCACTGCGCGATGCCCCGGCCCGTGATGTTGTGATCTATGGCGAATGCGGTGGCTATATGACGCTTGGCACCGAACTGATTGATGCGGGTGGCACACATCATGAAATGCTGGGTCTTTTGCCGCTGGCAACCAGCTTTGCCTCCCGACGTCTGCATCTTGGATATCGCGAAGCAAAGATCGGCATTCCGACCCCGTTCGGCCCGGCCGGAATGACGGTGCGCGGTCATGAATTTCACTATGCCACGACATTGTCGGAAGACGGGATTCCGTTTTGCCGTATGACCAATGCGCTGGGGACTGATCTTGGTCCGGCCGGTCTTGTTTCCGGGCGGGTATTCGGATCGTTCTTCCATATGATCGCCAAGAGTTGAATATTTGCGCCGATATCGTGAGTTCGCGGGATGCAGCGGGCTGTATTAAACTGTATTATCAATGGTCCCGCACATACACGCATAGATAAGACCGCCCGCATGAGAGAACCCATGACCGACAACGATTCCGGCACATTTCCGTCACAGCCCTATTGGGAAACCAAAAAACTTGCCGAAATGTCGCGCGAGGAATGGGAAGCCCTATGCGATGGCTGTGGCAAATGCTGCTTGCACAAGTTGCAGGATGAAGACGACGATTTTGTCTATTACACGTCGGTTGCCTGTCGTTTGCTCGATTGCGAAACCTGCCAGTGCAAGGACTACCCAAACCGCACCGTGCATGTCCCTGATTGTGTCCAGCTTTCCAGGGAAAATGTCGATACCCTGAACTGGATGCCATCGACCTGTGCCTATCGTCTGTTGTCAGAAGGAAAAGGACTGCCTGACTGGCATCCTCTTGTAACCGGCAATCGGGAGTCTACATTTATGGCAGGCATGTCGGTACGCGGAATGGTGATTTCCGAAGATGACGCCCATCCGGATCTGACGCGCTATATCGTGAAATGGCCTGCCTGATCCGGGGCCTTGCGGGTCGGCCGGGAAACCATTTTACGAAAAAATTGTGTTGAGCTATCCTGTCGTATATATATGATTTCCTTGATCAATTATTCCCGCAATGAATGGTTGTTCATTTTGATCTGATGGTAAAAACCGTGCGTATCAGACGCCAGAGAGTCTTTGACAGCGATATGGGGCATTATCTGCATACAAACGCGCAACAAACGTGCAACAAATCTTAGATAATCAAATACGTATGTGTGTGGTATCCAAGTTGTTCTCGTGGCACTTGTGACAGTCTGGCTAACTCCGTCGTTATGCATTTGCGTGCTGGGACAGGAAATTTTCCCGGATTTGGGCTAATTTCTATCAATTGAAATCCGGGTTTACGACAGCTCATTCAACGCCCTTCGGGCGCAGGCAAACTATACGAAGGTGGTGGCCTATGGAATTGCCCGTCTGAACGGACGGGCAAGAGGGGCCCAGGACATGCGCCTGGGCAGAGCGGAAGGACGTGTAAAGTGGGTTTCGGTATCTTCAAAGGTGACAACAAGCATGCATTGGCCGAGGAACAGGTCTCGGCAGCACTGAGTCGCTCGATGGCGCGCATTGAATTCGATGCAAAGGGAAACATCCTGTGGGCCAATGACAATTTTCAGAATGTGATGGGCTACTCGCTCGAAGAAATCGTTGGTCAGCATCACTCCATGTTCGTGCCCGAAGAAATCGTGCGCTCTGCCGAATATCAGGGGTTCTGGAAAAAACTTGGCGCGGGCGAATTTGCCAGCGGCGCCTTCCCGCGCAAACGCAAGGACGGTCAGCTTCTGTGGCTTGAATCGACCTATAATCCGATCTTTGACGATAAGGGCAAGGTCCTCAAGATCGTCAAATTTGCCAGCGACATTACCGAACGCCGTAACGAACGTGCGCTTTTGCAAAGCGTGTTCGAAGCCATCAGCGCATCCCAGGCCGTGATCGAGTTTGACCTTCAGGGACATATTCTCAAGGCCAATGAAAACTTCCTGACGGTGATGGGCTACAGCATGGATGAAATCCGCGGCAAGCATCACTCGATGTTTGTCGAAGGCGACTATGGCAAATCGTCCGAATACAAGGCCTTCTGGCAGAACCTTAATCAGGGCAAATTCCAGGCCGGCCAGTTCAAACGCGTCGGCAAGGGCGGTCGCGAAATCTGGATCGAGGCAAGCTACAATCCGGTTCTGGACGCGGTCGGAAAACCGATCAAGGTGATCAAATTCGCCACCGACATCACCGAACAGACCAAACTTCTGCTTAACCTCAAACAGATGATCGATGGCAACTTTGCCGAGATTGAAACCAACATCGCCAACCTTAATCAGCGTACGGCAAACGGTGTTGATGTTTCTGCCAACACCCTTGAACTCACCAAAACGGTCGCCGCCAGCGCCGAACAGATGGCGGCATCGATTTCCGAAATTTCGCGCAGCATGTCGCAATCGCAGTCGGAAACCGAACGCGCCTTTGATCAGACCGAAACCGCCAATGAAATGACTCAGCGCATGACAGGTGTGGTTGATGAAATGGGCAGCATCGTCGAAGTCATTCGCAATATTGCCGGACAGATCAACCTGCTGGCATTGAACGCCACCATCGAAAGTGCGCGTGCCGGCGAAGCGGGCAAAGGCTTTGCCGTGGTCGCCAACGAGGTCAAAAACCTTGCCAATCAGGCCGCGCGCGCGACCGAGGATATCTCCCAGGAAATTACCGGCATCCAGTCAATTTCCGCCGAGGTTGCCCACGCGCTTGAAGTCATCCGCGGATCGGTCGAAACCGTGCGCAACGATGTGACAAACATTTCTTCCGCGGTGGCCGAACAGACCGCCGTTACCGATAATGTCAGCGTCAATATGCGGGATATGGCCCACACGGTCGAAGGTCTCAGCCGTGATCTCGAAGTGATCCGTGCCACCAGCGACGAAGTGGCATCCTCGGTCTACAAAACCCGCGAAGCAGCCGAAGTTCTGGCGCGATAACTGAAATACGATTTGATATCAAATCCTTATCAAAGGCAGGGCCAATGTG
This sequence comes from Thalassospira sp. MIT121401, assembly GCF_047125595.1. Classification (NCBI taxonomy): domain Bacteria; kingdom Pseudomonadati; phylum Pseudomonadota; class Alphaproteobacteria; order Rhodospirillales; family Thalassospiraceae; genus Thalassospira; species Thalassospira sp. MIT121401. Next base: position 227,765 of record NZ_CP138926.1, on the reverse strand, counting down.
CCCTGCCTTTGCAGTTCTGTGACAATTTGCCAGTGCCGATCGGGCTAAATCCGGAACAACTTGCTTTGCAGGGCGCAAAATCGCAAGAATAGCCGCCTGAAATTGGCAAGCTGTGTGGAACAGACAGGCGGGGCGGTCACGGCAATGACAAGCGATTACATGCGCATTGATGTTCTGGGGGTGGGCGAGGCCTTTGACCCGAACTTCGCAAATTCATCGGTCGTGGTTACCGCCGCCGATTTCCGTTTGCTGATTGATTGCGGCGCAACGATTGCTGGGCATCTGATGGGCAAGTTTCCCGATCCTGATGCGATTGATGCCATCTATTTTACCCATATGCATCCCGATCACATTTTCGGACTGGTGCCGGTCATGCTGAACTGGCGCGATGATGGTCGTTCGAAACCGCTGCATATCCTGTGCAGTCCGCAATTGCGCACCCATCTTGAAAAACTGATGGAGCTCGGATTTACCGGACTGGGATCGGCCTGGCCCTTTACGATTATCTGGCACTCGATTCTTGATACCGACATGATCGGTCCGTTTGACTGCAAATTCGCCCGTTCCGATCATAGCGTCCAGAACCATGCCATTTTGCTGCGCTACGCCAATAAGGGGTTTGCCTATTCCGGGGATGGCAATGTCACCGCCGATACCGCGGCCCTGTTTACCGGTGCGGATCTTGTGTTTCAGGAAACCTATCTGACCCGCCACGATCCGCAACATGCCGCGCATTGTGATCTGGAAACCGTGCTGCAACTGGCATCGGACATGCCCGGTGCGCGGTTCTGGCTTTATCACATCAAACGCGATGTCCGTGCAGAAATGGCCAAGATCATTCAGGGCAATGAACAGGTCAGGATGGCTGTGCCGGGCGAAGTCATTGAAATTCGCTAGAGCCGTTTTCGTCTAGATTGAAACGGGTTTGCTGGGCGCATTCTTCTGTCCTGCAAGGAAAGGATCGCCGTGCGATGCGGTGCTACGGTCAAGATCCTTGACGCCGCGCGGCAAAAGAATCTGCCGGCCCGCAGGGTTCGGTTTGGCGATGTTTTGCGGCGTTACACCGCTTGAACGATGCCCTGCACCGCGTAAATCCCGCCTTCTCTTTGGGCGTTGGCCCAAACAAAATGATCGGCACCCGGGGGTCCGGGCGCCGATCAAATCGGAAAATGGGAATATATGCGTAGCCGGTCCTGATGGTCCGGGCTTAATGAACCGCGCGCGGTTCCATATCGTGCTGGCGAATGGCCGCATTGGCCACTGCGTGGCTTTCAAAGGATGCGATATGGGTACCATCGGCGGTAAAGACGCCATAGACCAGCTCGTCACTGTCTTCTTCGGCATTGGGAACCTGCCGGACATAGGCAAAGTCGTGAATGCCAAGCATCGCAAAATCAACATTCGACAACAGGCCGGTATCCTGCGCGTCGCGCTGGCTGATTTCGGTATCGTGGTTTGCTGTGCGGTCTGTCATGTTAACCACTCCTTGGTTAGGCCTTGCCGTTATTATCGTCGGCAGTGCTGTCTTCGTCTTCGACATTCATGTCGATGGTACGCGATGGAACAGCTTTCTTTTTGCTTGATCCGATTGCGATTTCGCGCACGACCGGTTCTGGCAAGGGTCTGTTCAAATCAACATGAAGCAGGCCGTTATCCAGATGGGCTCCGACAACCTCGATTCCTTCGGCAAGAACGAAGGACCGCTGGAACTGTCGGGACGCGATACCACGATGGATATAGACACGCTCGCTGTCATCTTCGGAATGTTTGCCGCGAATGATCAGCTGGTTGTCTTCTGTGGTTACGGACAAATCTTCTTCGGCAAATCCGGCGACTGCGACCGTGATGCGCAGCTTGTTTTCACCGATCTGCTCGATGTTATAGGGCGGATAGCCTTCTGCCTTGGTTTTTGACACCTGATCAAGAACGCGTTCGATCTGATCAAACCCCAGAAGCAACGGGCTGTTAAACATAGAAATTCGTGACATTTGCAGCACCTCCTCAGTCAGAGCGAGTGTGATTAATCTTCAGACCCCACGCTTTTGGCGTTTCGGGCATCCATTTTGTTCGACCCGACGAGTTCGGCACCGAACGTATCCATCTATTCGAATAAATGTGATTTTATGCGCGATAGTCAAGACTTGCCTGCTGCATTGCATCCCCTGTCAAGCCCGCCAAAACTTATACACAGGAAGCCCACAGGCTGCTTTGGCAGGAAAGAAAGGAGTCACCGCCTGACCTGTGAAAGATCAGGCATTGCATCAAGCGCATAGTAGGCCACCGACTGATCCTTTCCGCGCAATGCCACTTCGTGCAAAACCGCATTTTCCGGCAAGGGAATCGGGCCATGATCAAACAGGGTCTTTGAAATCACCAGCGGCACACCATGCCCCTTGGTCTGGGCTTCAAGCCGGGCGGTGGTATTGATGGTGTCCCCGATCGCGCTGATATTTTCGCGGCCCGGCGGGCCCATTTCCCCGACAATTGCCTTGCCCATATGGATGCCGATCCCGATGCGCAACTGATGGGGCAATTCCGACGCCAGATGAATGTTCAGCCCCTCGATCCGGCGCAGCATTTCGGCGGCACCTTCAAACGCCTGAAGGATGGTTTGTTCTGTATCCTCGCTTTCATGTCCATAAAGCGCCATCAATCCGTCACCGGTAAATTGCGCGTAATAGCCGCCCGTACTGCGCAGGGCCTCGGTCATTTCGGCAAAAAACTGGTTGAGGATGAACAACACGTCATAGGGCATCTTGCGTTCGCCAAGTTTGGTCGAATCGCGCAGGTCGATAAAGATACAGACAACCTGTCTTTCACTGCCCGAAAGGCCGCCGGGGCGTCGCCCGTCGCGTGCGGTGGCGTTGGGGGGCATCAATGGCGCAACCGCAAGATCGTTTTGCGGACGGATCTGACAGGCCAGCCGCATGCCGCGTGGCGCCTGGATGCTTTTAAGGGCGGCGGCCTCGATCTGGCCGGGTGCTGCCAGCTGATCCAGTCCCGAACCGCAATGCAGCCGACATGTGGTGCATCGCCCATGCCCGCCACAAACCGATGCCATCGGGATGCCCGCATCGCGAAGGGCTTCAAGTGCGGTCGCCCCAGGTGGCACGCGCACCGACCGCCCGTTGGGCAGGCTTAACATCGGTCCGCGCTTGACCCGGTCAATGGTCTGTCTGATCTGGCGCACCCCGAACGGTGCCAGTGCCAGCGCGATGGTCAGGATCGTGCAGGGTATCAGGGCATTTTCATAAAATGTAATGGCCGCCTGATTGACGTCGGCGGCTTCGAGTACGCCAAAAACATATTTGCGCCCGCCTTCTTCGACCCGGCGGATGATTTCGGCACTGGCCGCACCATAACCCGCAAGCGACAGTGTGGGGATCAGAATGGCAAGTGTGCCAAGCGCGTTGCGCCATTTCGGATAGAACGGTTTGACCCGAAGCCAGAAATGAATACCGATACAGCCATGGGTCCAGACTACAATGACCGTGATTGCCTGAAGGATGCCCTGAAACGGAATGAAAACAGCAAGATCAAGCAACACCCGTTCATATGGTGATCCGACATCAAAGCCCAGATCAATCACCCGGGTCGCAATAATGTGACGGAACAGCAAAAACGGAATGCACAGACCAAGGATCATCTGGGCCCATTCCGATTTGCGCAACCGCATTGACCGGCGACTGGTCAGGCGGCCGGTCGCCAGGATGAAATGGGTGATCAGCGACAGCAAAAGCAGGATTTCAAGTGGCGGGAATTGCCAGATCTCGGTCGAGAATTCATCAACCGTTTCCATGAATTCGGGCGATACAATCCCCGCGGCATGATTAAGCAGATGGGTCAGGACATAGGCGAACATTGTCAGCCCTGAATATAATCGCAAATTCTGGATCATTGTGTCCCGCCGGTTGCCCAAACTCTGGTTGCAAATGCTGTGTCGGTCTTTTGGTTTACGGTTTTAACCAAACAACCCTGACAGTATGAAGTCCAATCATAAACAAGTTATGTCTGTAATCCTGCCTGAAATAGTGATCCGGCGCGTCCGCGCCAAAGGCCCGGCAAAACCGCCCAAACAAAACGGGCCGCTGTATCAAACAGCGACCCGTGACTGAAGTTCAGTTGTCTGACCGGTTGGGATGTCAGGCGGCGTTGCGCACCCGTTGGCGGGTCATGAATTTCACAATCGATTTTGCGAAATCAGGACTGCTGATCGGGGTTTCAAGCGATTTCATTGCTGCCTTGTGCACATCTTCGGGAATCAGGTCATGGCGTGATTCCAGCAACGCCTGCTCATAGGGGCGCATGAATTCCGGATGGGGCTGGATCGATGCGGCATTGGCGCCATATTGCAAACCGGCATAGGGGCAGAAATCCGAACTCGCCCATACGGTTGCGCCTTCGGGAATTTCGACCACCTGGTCCTGATGAAACGCATTGATGCGAATGGTGGACGGGCTGTCAGCCAGCCAGTCTGCATTGCTGGCATCGACGTCATATGCATGGACGCCAACGCCCCAGCCCTTGTCGGATTTGACAACCTTGCCGCCAAGCGCTGTCGCCAGGATCTGGTGCCCGAAACAGATGCCAAATACCGGCTGACCGGCACCCACGGCTTCGCGCAGGAAGTCCTGCAGGCGGATCATCCAGGGCGCGTTTTCGTAAACCCCGTGTTTGGATCCCATGACGACCCAGCCATCTGCATCGGCAATGGAATCTGGGAATTCGTCTTCAAGAACGGTCCAGGTTTCAAACTCAAGGCCGGGGTCAACATCGCCAAGGAGTTTTTCCAACATCTTGGGATAACTTTTAAACTCGTCGCGAAGTTCTTCCGGGGCGAACCCGGGTTCAAGAATGCCGATCTTCATGCGGAAACCTTACATAGACTTCAAAGTGGCGCCGGGGCCTGTTCTGCTTAGCTTGAACCACTTTGCCAAACATCGCCAAACACGAACAAAATCGCTTCAGGCTAAACAGAGCAGGCTCTAGGGTCAGTTATGGGATTTTAGCGCCAAAAACAAGTCTGGTGCTGCGAGAATTTAGGTGAATTTTCGCCAGAAATGCGAAACCGCCCGGCAAATTGCACGGGCGGTTGCACGGTCTGCGATCACGCCGCTGCGGGAGGGCCGCGTCATCAGCAGATCATCCCCCGGGGAGCTAACACGGGGATTTATCCATCAAACATCAGCTGTTCAGGCGCAATGCCCGGGCACCGGCCATGCCGGCAAGCATGGTGGCGACAAAGATGATGGTGTCCATTTGTCCAAAGGCCAGCGCGCTAAGGGCCGGACCGGGGCAATAACCCACCAGACCCCAGCCGGTTCCGAACATAAGCCCGCCGACAATCAGTTTGGTCGTGACATTCTTGTTGCTTGGAAGATCCATTCCACCACCACAAACCGCATCTGATCGCGATTTGGCAAACTGGAAAATCGGCACAGCAACCACAAGGCCACCACCCATGACAAAGGCAAGGCTCGGGTCCCAGCCACCATCGGTAATCGCCCAGATATCAAGGAAACCAAGCACCTTTTGCGGGTCGATCATGCCCGAAATATAAAGCCCGGCTCCAAACAGCGTGCCACAGATCAGCGATACGATAATGCGCATCATGCACCCCCGATCAGATGGCGGGTAACCAGCACCGTCACAAACCCGGCCGCCATAAAGGACAGGGTCGCGACCAGCGACCGCAACGAAAACCGCGACAGTCCGCAAATGCCGTGGCCACTGGTGCAGCCGCTGCCGATGGTGGTGCCGACACCCACCAGAAGACCGGCAATCACAATCACCGGAAGCGGGCTTGTGACAACGCTTTGTGCTTCGATCGACGTACCGGTCATCAGAACCAGCGGCCCGGCAATCAGGCCAATGACAAAGGCCAGACGTTCAAATGCCGATGTGCTGCCCTTTGACGATGACAAAAGACCACCGACAATGCCGCTGATCCCGGCGATCCGGCCGTTCAGCAAAAGATACAGCCCCGATGCCAAACCGATAAGTCCGCCACCCAGAAGGGCCGAGACAGGGGTAAAGTTTTCCATCAGACTTCCCGTTATAAAAAGACTTTACATTCAAATATGATAATAAATTGATTTTATCAATCAAAATCGACATTTGTTCGCTGTAAAATAGGATTTTACCGATCCGCGCCCACGCCAGTACGCGTTACCTGACCATTACTCCAAGATTTCAAACAGGTGGGCTGTTTTACGAACCGGTGTCTCTTTGCCCCATCTTGCCGGGACTGATGATGGCCCGATCAGCGGTCAAATTCGGGCCAGTCCGCAGCACGGATTCGCTGCCCGGCGGCCGGAACGGATCATTTGTCCTGATACAAAAATGGTGATCCCGATTAATACATTGAAATTAAATGAATTTATCTATCTTGCCAAAATCGCAATTCCGGAAGATATAGCAGCATCTTTGGTTGTGGTTCCGGCTGTTCCTGCCAACCCGTTTTTCGGATATTCAAAACTTAAATGAGCAAGGATCGTCTGTCGGCCAGTCGGCGACTTGATGTTGCGCTGGCGCTGGTAGCGCAGGGTGATTATGTCGCGGCAATTGATGTTGCGCGTGCGGCCCTTTCTGCCGATCCCGAATGGGACGAGGCCCATTTTACCCTGGGCGATATCTATGAACGGGCCGGTGAAAACGACAATGCCGTCGAAGCATTTCGTCAATATCTGGTTCTTGATCCGTCCGACCGTATGGGGGCCGAAGTGCGCCTGACGCTGCTTGGGGCGGCTGCAATGCGCGACCGGTTGCCACCAGATTACGTGCGCGCGCTCTTTGATGATTATGCGCCGCGTTTTGAAATCAGCCTGCGCGATCGGCTGGCCTATCGCGGGCCGGAACTTCTGTCGGAGGCCGTTCGACCGTTTCTGCCAAGCCTGGATCGTCCGCTTGAAATTCTTGATCTTGGATGTGGTACTGGACTGGTTGGTGAAGTTTTTGCCGGTCAATATGACGCGATTGACGGGATCGACCTGTCGCCGCGCATGATCAACCGCGCCCGGGCCAAGGGCATCTATCGCACGCTGGTGGCGGGCGATATCACCGATATGCCTGACGATCTGGGATCCGGCTACGGGCTTGTGGTTGCCGCGGATGTTCTGAATTATCTTGGCGATCTTGCCCCGGCGCTGCGCGCGGCCCACGCCCGGATGAAACCGGGCGGCTTGATGGTCCTGACCCTCGAACATGGCAATGTCTTTCCGTTCGATCTCGGCCCGGGCCAACGTTTCCGCCACCATCAGCGCGCAATCGCCGAATGGATGGAAGAATGCGGCTTTGAAATCGTCTCCGACGCGCTGGGCACCCTGCGACAGGAAAAAGGAACCCCGGTCGAAGGCCGCATTCTGGTGGCCCGTGCCATCAGCGATTTTGCCTTTGTCACCAGCAATCTGGTAGCACCGGGCGACCCGGATCAGGCATCGGGTCAGACTTTGCATTAAGATCGCTGTGCAAAAACTGACCCGGTCCTGTTGTCACCGGTTCTCATTGTCGTCGGTTCTAGCCCTTCGGCATGTCACCACGGATGATATAGGCCAGTGCGGCAACTACCTGTTCGGGTTCGCGGGCAACGCCGTTGGCGGCACCGTCAACTTCTTTCAATGCGTGGTCATGTTCGGCGGGATGCAGGGTGATATAGGGAATGCCAAGTGCGGCGGCATAGCCGGCATCAAAGGCGGCATTCCACTGCTTGTATTTCTCGCCAAAGCGGATAACCGCAAGATCGGCCCCTGACAGCAGGGTTTTGGTCCGCATGGCGTTAAGTTGCGCGCCCTTGCGGTCATGCCAGAACTTGTTTTCCTCGGCTCCGAAAATGGCAACACCGCAATCATCGGAATCTTCATGCATGGTGATCGGGGCGACCAGTTCGACTGGAAGGCCTGCTTCCTTGACCCCGGCGGCGATGCGTTCGCGCCAGTCGCTATGAATTTCACCCGACAAATAGACGGTCCAGACCTTACTCATGTTTCTATCCCTGTTTGATCATGGTGATGGGTTCAATGGCCCATACGGATTGTTCGATTTTGCATGTTAGTGCAACAAGCTGGTCCACAAACACCAAAACCCGCCGCCTTTGGCAACGGGTTTTGTGGATCAGGATGGTGATCAACGTGGTTGGGCGCGAAGGGGATGCCATCAGCATCCGGATGTGATCACCGTTCTGACAGGGGCGGCCTTAGTGCGGGACCGCCCGGTTATTTTGCCGCGTGGCCATGAACCACGCCATCAGGATTGCCGAACCCATCAGCGCGATGCCGGCAACATCGATCCACAGATTGGCCGGAAAGACCAGAAGGGCGGCGGAAACGCCGAACAATATCCGGTTGGGCATCGAAAGACGCGGACCAATCGGTGCAATGCCCTGAATGGCGATGGCCATCATGATGGCCCCGGTCATGTAAAGCAGACTGCTGTAAACAATGTCCGGCCATTCCCCGATCAAAAGCAGTTCGGGTACATAGGCAAAGCTGAACGGCATGATAACGATGGTTGCCCCGTATTTAAGGGCCGAGAACCCGGTGCGCATGGGCGGGGCCTTGGCGATGGCCGCCCCGGCAAAGGCCGCAACGCAAACCGGTGGCGTGATATTTGACAGGCATGCCGCATAAAACACCGCGAGATGGGCGGCAACCGTCGGAACACCGAGCTGAATAAGGGCCGGCGCAGCCACAACCGACAGGATGATATAGGATCCGGTAGTCGAAGACCCCATACCGATAATGATCGATACCAGGGTCACCAGACAGACCGCGATAAACAGGTTCCCACCCGAAAAATCGATGAGAACTGACGAGAATTTAAGGCCAAGCCCGCCAAGAACAATCCCGCCAATGATGATGCCCAGCGTCCCGATCGCTGCCCCGGCCGAGCTGTTGCTTTGCGCCCCGCCAATAAGGCCCTGGATGATGGCTTTGGGCCCCATGCGGGTTTCGCGGTTCCGCCATGAAAGGGCTGCGGCTGATACCGTTCCCCAAAATGCGCAGAATTCTGCGGAAAATCCGGCAAACAGAAGGCCTATGACAATCACAAGTGGCATAAAGAAATGCCAGCCCTTTGCCATGACATCGCGTACACGCGGCGTTTCTTCACGTGGAATGCCCCGAAGTCCAAGCCGCGCGGCTTCAAGATCGACCATCGATAGCAAAAAGATAAAGAACACCAACGCCGGAATGACATTCATCAGCGCAATGGTCAGGTAGCTGGTCTCGGTCAGGGTCGCGAGGATAAACACACCTGCCCCCATGACCGGCGGCATGAACTGGCCCCCGGTCGAGGCAATGGCTTCGATCGCACCGGCATCATGGGATTTGAACCCGGTGCGCTTCATCAGCGGAATGGTAAAGGACCCGGTCGTCACCACATTGGCAACCGAGGACCCCGAAATCGATCCGAAAAGTGCCGAGGTCATGACGGCAATCTTGGCCGGTCCCCCGCGCCAGCGCCCAGCAACCGCGGTGCCAAGATCCATAAAGAACTTGCCCGCACCGCTGCGTTCGAGAAAGGCACCAAAAATCATGAAGGGAAACACAAAGGTCGCAAAGGTCGCGGTCACCACCCCGAAAATCGCTTCCTGTGTTGAGTAGGTGAATTCAAGAATGCGCTCGATCGACATGCCCGGATGCGACAGACGCCCCGGAAGATACTGCCCGTAAAAAAGCTGAAGCAAAAAGGCGATGGCAATCAGCGAAATCACCGGACCAAGGGCACGGCGGCTGGTTTCAAGCAGGATCACGATCGCCAGCGACCCCATGATCAGATCGGTCTGGTTGGGCGATGAAACCCGGAACATCGCGTAACTGACATACTGGTCAATCCAGTAACCGAATACCGCAACCGTCAGAACCACAAACCCGATATCAAAAAGACTGAACCGGTCGGTCGGGGATTTGCGTGTGGCCGGAAACAGCATGAAAACCAGAACCGAGGTCAGCATCAGATAGATGCCCCGGTTGCTTTGGGTCGAAACAAGACCAAATCCGGATGTGTAAAGATAAAAGCCGGCAAAGCCAGCCGCAACAAGGTTGAAAACCAGCGCCTGAGAACCGTTCAGGGTGCGTTTCGCCCCCTCGACCCGCATAAGCCAGGATGTATCTGTCATTTGGTCCCGCAATCCACTTCAAGACAAAACAGATCTGCCCGGCACAATACCGGGCAGATTTCACGCCAACAGGTTATTCAGCCCATTGGCCGGTTTCGCGGTAATAGACCTCGGCACCCGGATGCATCGGTGCGCCAAGTCCAAGGAAGTTTTTGGTGTCGGGTTTCATCTGCGACCAGGCTTTGTGACCTGCGGCCAGTGCATCCTGTTTTGCATAGGCAGCAGCCAGCATGCGCTTCATGACATCATCATTCACCCGTTCATGGGCCACCCAATACACGGTGGTATAGGGCATATCGGTTGCCGGAACGCCCTTATAGGTCGTGTCTGGCATGGTGCCGGTATGATAGAACGGATATTTGGTGTTGATCTTGCCCAGTTCCTCGTCGCTATAGGGCACGACGACAACATCATTGGTTTCGGCAAGTTCGGTCACGGCCGCCGCCGGGGCCGATGACTGGCAGAATGCGTCGATCTGACCATTGGCAAGCGCACGGCCGGCATCGCCAAATGTCATCATCTGGGGTTCGATTTCTTCAAGCAGACCAAGTGATCCCAGAATGTTCGAGCAGTTAAACACCGTGCCCGAACCGGGGGGACCCAGTGCAACCTTCTTGTCGGCAAGATCGGAAAGCGATTTGATGTCGTTACCTTCAAGGGTCACGAAATAGGTCGGCCCTTCATAGGCCATCGCAACACCGCGCAGCATCGTGCCTTTGTCGTCATTGGCGAACGGGCCGGTTTGCTGAAGCGACATATAGACATGCGATCCGTAAACGATCCCCATATCAAGCTCGCCCTTGATCAGGCGTTTGGCATTTTCCGTCGAACCGCCGGTCGTGACCTGGGTAATGTTGACATCGGGCAAATCCTTGCCAAGTTCGGTGCCAGCAACACCGACCATGTAATACATCACACCACCGGGGTTTGACCCGCCCCAGGCAATGTCGGTCTTGTTCTGTGCAATCGCGGTTGTTGCAATCAAAGTGCCCAAAGTGGTCAGGGCCAATGTATTTGCCAGTCTCTGAAACATATGTTCCTCCCGATTTATAAGAGTTTTGGGCTTATGTTGTTTTTGTCGTAGCCCGGTGCCGGTGCATGAAGCGCCGAACGGGACGGCCGTGGCCGTCCCGAAACTGTTGATCAGCCCCCGATTGCGCGGAAATTGTTGCGCAAGGTGCCAATGCCTTCGATCTCGATGCTGACATTGTCCCCGGGTTTGAGATAACGCGGTGGTTCAAAGCCGATCCCGACCCCTGCCGGGGTGCCGGTGGCAATCACATCGCCGGGCATCAGTGTGACACCGGCAGAAATGGTTGCGATAATGGTCGGGATATCGAAGATCAGAAGCGACGTGTTCGATTCCTGGCGCAATTCGTCATTCACATGACAACGGATTGCGGTGTCGGAAATATCAAGTGAATCCCGGGTCACGGCCCATGGCCCCATCGGACAGAACGTGTCTTGCGATTTGCCAATCAGCCACTGGCTGTATTTGCCCTGCAAGTCACGGGCGGTGACATCATTGACGATGGTGTAACCCCACACATGGTCATAGGCATCCTCGGCCGAAATCGCCCGGCCGCCCTTGCCGATAATCACGGCAAGCTCCGCCTCGTAATCGACAGCCTGGCTTGCCTTGCTATCGATCAGAACATCACTTTCATGTGCGACGACGGTTTCGGGCACTTTTGAAAAGATGATGGGGTTTTTCGGCACGGCCCCGGCTGCGGCACTTGAATCAAAGCCGCTTTTGGAAAATTCGTGCGCATGTTCCATGTAGTTTTTACCAACACAGAAAATGTTGCGTACCGGGCGCGGGACCGGTGCCAGCAAGGTCACATCCGAAAGAGATACAGGCTCTTTGCGGCCGGGCAATGTGTCCTGACCAATCAGGCTAAGCACACCGCGGGCGGCGTCCTGGGCGGGAATGTCGAACGGTACAATGACACCGCGATCTTCAAGAATCTCGCCAACGCCAACTGCACCATTTGTCCTGAACGTTGCAATCTTCAAGCCAAATCTCCAAAATTAATATACCAATTAAGCCAATTTCGTCGATTTTGATATACCAATAATCCAACCAAGTCAACCAATGTGGGGGTAAATGGGCTTTTATAGGGGGTAAATGGCTGAAAACGGGCAAATCGGACTGGACCTGTGGCCTGTGATCTGTTAATTGGATCACAATTGGTTGGGAAGAAGGATTTCTTTATGACGGGCATCAGTGCCGATGACATTGCCAAAGAATTGCGCAAGCGGATCGTGGGCGGGCTGTGGCCCGATGGCGCACGCATTCCGCCGGAACGGGATCTGGCAAAGGAATTCGACGTGGCACGCAATACCGTGCGTCGGGCCTGTGATATCCTGCAACAGGACAATCTTCTGGCGCGGTATGTCGGTCGCGGGACCTATGTAACGGCCCAGGCCAAATCAGGATCGCTTGCCGATATTGCTGCGCGGATGGAAGGCACAAGCCCGGCCGACATGATGGAAATCCGTCTGTTGCTCGAACCCGAAGCCGCTGCTTTTGCCGCAACCAATGCCACCTCGGCCGAGCTTGCCGATATCGAAGCCGCCCATCTCAAGGCATCGTCGGCGATCGATATGCCGACATTCGAACAATGGGATACGGAATTCCACAAGCTGGTCTTTGATTGTTCGCGCAACGAGCTGCTGCGCGAAATCAACAATATCCTGACCTTCCTGCGCAATCAGGGGCCGTGGTTCGAAATGAAAAAACGGTCATTTTCCGACGAGCGTCGCCTGCACTATTGCGATGAACATGCCCGTATCGTCGATGCGCTTAATCAACGCCTTCCTGGCGAGGCCCGCGATGCCATGCATGCCCATCTGATCACGGTTCAAAAGAATATGCTGGGACGTTAGGCCCGCACATATTTCCGTTTCCGGTGCCCCGCCCATGCGGGGCATTTGGTTTTTTGAGGATATTTTTGTGTCCGGGCCCTGTTGCCCGGCGATTTTCAGGGAAAAACACCCTGAAACGACAAAACCCGTCGCCAAAGGCAACGGGTTTTGAATGGTGGAGCCGATCAGGATCGAACTGACGACCTCTACAATGCCATTGTAGCGCTCTCCCAACTGAGCTACGGCCCCACTTTAGTCCGCGTCGCAGATTTGCTGATGCTTTCTCTGCGGCGCGGCGCATATTTAGAAGGTTCGCCAAATGTTGGCAAGACCCTTTTTCAAAAATTCTTAGCGATCGTCGTCGTCTGATTCGACATGCTCATAAACTTCGCCAAGATCATCATCATCTTCGCCAAGGTCAGAAGCATCTTCGAGGATATCGTCATCGATATCCGCATCGACATCATCGTCAAGATCGTTGACGTCATCGATATCTTCGTCTTCTTCCGGTGCCGGTTTGGCAACCGCGGCTTTCTTGACCTTTGTCACGCCATCAGGTGTAGCGCATTTCGGGCAAACAACCGGGGTACGGTTCAGATCATAATACTTGGTACCACAGGCGAGGCAGTGACGTTTCTTACCGCGTGCTGACATTACGGCAAATCCTCTTAATTACCGTTATCATCTAAGAAAAAGACTGTTCGTCGCAAAGTGCTGCGATGCAGCGCAAGGCGTAATGTCTGAAAGGCCCAATTGCCATCTTGTTGGCGGCTTGTCAAAAGGAAATTGATCCTTTTGCGATCTGAGCTGCCAATGATGTGAAACAGGCCCGCAATCGGTACAATCGCCACGTCAAAATTTGGGTTCGATACTGGTGCCTGACAACCGCTTGTGCTAGAGCAGGATGCATCGGCCCACCTGCATCATGAGCGCCCCAAACCCCGGCTGCACCATATGCAGGGTTCCACGCCGTAAAAACAGAAAACCAAATCGTTACGGACAGGTACGCTTCCATGAGTTCTTCGCAGACCAAACGCCCGCTTTCATCGGCCAAAACCGGGCCAATTTCGGGTGATATCCGGGTGCCGGGTGACAAATCGATTTCCCACCGTTCCCTGATGTTTGGCGGTCTGGCGATCGGCACGACCAAGGTCACCGGCCTGCTTGAAGGCGAAGACGTTCTGGCAACCGCGGATGCCATGCGCAAACTCGGCGCAACCGTCACCCGTGATGAGGATGGCACCTGGCATGTAACCGGGGTTGGTGTCGGTGCACTGCGCGAACCCGATAGCGTGATTGACATGGGTAATGCCGGAACCGGCATTCGTCTGATGGCCGGCATCGTTGCCACCCATCCGATCACCACCTTCTTTACCGGTGATGCGTCGCTGTGCAAACGCCCGATGGGCCGTGTTGCCGATCCGCTTTCCAAATTCGGGGCGCAATTCATCACCCGCGATCGGGGTCGCCCGCCAATGGCCGTGATCGGAACGGACGAAGCCAAACCGGTCACCTATACCCTTCCCATGGCATCGGCCCAGGTCAAATCGGCTGTGATGCTGGCGGGTCTCAACACGACCGGGACGACGACCGTGATCGAACCCAAACCGTCGCGCGATCATACCGAACGCATGCTGCGTCATTTCGGGGTCGATGTGGATGTGAAGGTCAATGACGATGGCGGTCGTACCGTCAGCCTGACCGGTCCGGTCGAAATGAAGGCCGCTGACATTGTGGTGCCGACCGATCCGAGCTCGGCTGCCTTCCCGATGGTTGCGGCCCTGATCAATCCGGACTCCCATGTCACCATTCGCGACGTTTGCCTGAACCCGTTGCGCACCGGGCTGATCACCACCCTGATTGAAATGGGCGGCGATATCACGATTACCAATGAACGCGAAGAAGCCGGCGAAACCATCGGTGATCTGGTGGTGACGGGCAAAAACCGCCTGAAAGGCATCGTTGTTCCGGCCGAACGCGCCCCTTCAATGATTGACGAATATCCGGTTCTTGCCGTGGCCGCGGCCTATGCCGAGGGCGAAACACGGATGTGCGATCTTGAAGAATTGCGCGTCAAGGAATCGGATCGTCTGGCTGCGGTCGCCGCCGGACTTGAAGCCAATGGCGTCATTCACCGTATCGAAGGCGATGATCTGATTGTGATCGGTGGTGTTGTTCCGGGCGGTGGCATGGTCGAAACCCATCTTGATCACCGCATTGCCATGTCATTCCTGGTGTTGGGTCTTGGCGCGGAAAAGCCGGTTGCGGTTGATGATGCCAATCCGATTGCCACCAGTTTCCCGAACTTTGAAAAGCTGATGGGCGAAATGGGCGCAAAATTCGCGCTGCATTCCTGATCGATCTGACCCAATATATATAGTCGCGATATAGACAGGGAGCGAAGCATATGATCATCGCCATTGATGGCCCGGCAGCGTCGGGCAAGGGGACGTTGGCGCGTCGAGTCGCAGACGCAATGGACTATGCCTACCTTGATACCGGACTTTTATATCGTGCCACCGGTGCGAAAGTTTTGGCTGCAAATGCCGACCCCGAAGACGAAGCAGCAGCCGTCAAGGCAGCGGAAAATCTTACGGCCAACGATCTGGACGGCGAAGAGCTCCGCAGCGAAGAAGTCGGAACCGCTGCCTCAAAAGTTGCAGCGATTCCAAAGGTTCGCGCCGTTTTGCTTGATTTCCAGCGCAGCCTTGCAACCAAGCCGCCTGGCGGAAAACGCGGTGCTGTTCTTGATGGCCGCGATATTGGAACGGTCGTTTGCCCCGAAGCCCCGATCAAGTTTTATCTGACGGCTTCGGTGGAAGAACGTGCAAACCGTCGGTTCAAACAGTTGCAGGAAAAAAATCCCGCTGCTATATACGAGCGCGTTCTCAAAGAGCTTGAAGAACGGGATGCCCGAGACAGTGCTCGCGATGTCGCACCGCTCACCATGGCAAAAGACGCAATCCATATTGATACGGACCGTCTGAATGCCAATGCAGTGTTCGATGCCGTTATGGCACATATCCACACCCATATGGGCGCGGATGACTGATCAAAGGGCGTTTTAACCGTCAGGCGATGAACGATCCCGAGGTGCCGGTCATATGACCTGTCCCTAAGGTGAACGACTTGTGCGTTCACCTTTTCGTGTATGGAAGGCATGCCTTTCATGGATGTCGGGTTCGCCCAATGACTGACATTTTTGCCGCGATTTTGCGGTTTAAGACCACCGGACACAACCGGTTGGCCAGAATATGATGACGATACTCGAAAGGAAGTCTGGTTTATGACCACCGCTGAAGAAGCACAATTCTCGACCGGCGAAGATTTTGCCGCCCTGTTGGCTGAAACCCTTGGTTCTGAAGACGAAGGTTTTGTCGGCCGCGTAATGACCGGTTCGGTCGTTAAGAAAACTGACGATGACGCAATCGTCGATGTCGGCCTGAAATCCGAAGGCCGCGTTCCGCTTAAAGAATTTGGCGCAGGCGAAGTAAACATTGGCGATACCGTTGATGTTTATGTCGACCGCTATGAAAACAAAGATGGCCTGATCGTTCTGTCGCGCGAAAAAGCGCGCCGCGAAGAAGCCTGGGTTGAGCTGGAAAAACAGTTCTCCGAAGGCAAACGCGTTGACGGCACCATCTTTGGTCGCGTTAAAGGCGGCTTCACCGTTGACCTGTCGGGTGCAGTTGCATTCCTTCCGGGTTCCCAGGTTGATATCCGTCCGGTCCGTGACGTTACCCCGCTGATGAACAACCCGCAGCCGTTCCAGATCCTGAAAATGGATCGTTCGCGCGGTAACATCGTGGTTTCGCGTCGTGCAGTTCTCGAAGAGACCCGTGCAGAACAGCGTGCTGAACTGATCCAGAACCTTCAGGAAGGTCAGGTTCTTGACGGCGTTGTCAAAAACATCACCGATTACGGCGCATTCGTCGATCTCGGCGGCGTTGACGGCCTGCTGCACGTTACCGACATCGCTTGGAAACGTATCAACCATCCGTCCGAAGCTCTGCAGATCGGCCAGACTGTTAAAGTTCAGGTCATCCGCTTCAACAGCGAAACCCAGCGTATCTCGCTTGGCATGAAGCAGCTTGAAGCTGATCCGTGGGAAGGCGTCGAAGCCAAATACCCGGTCGGTTCGAAATTCGAAGGTCGTGTCACCAACATCACCGATTACGGCGCATTCGTCGAACTCGAAGCTGGTGTCGAAGGCCTGGTCCACGTTTCCGAAATGTCCTGGACCAAGAAAAACATCCACCCGGGCAAAATCGTTTCGACCTCGCAGGAAGTCGAAGTCATGGTGCTCGACGTCGATGCCCAGAAACGTCGTATCTCGCTTGGTCTCAAGCAGTGCACCTCGAACCCGTGGGATGCATTCCTTGCAGCTCACCCGGTCGAGTCCGAGATCGAAGGCGAAGTCAAGAACATCACCGAATTCGGTCTGTTCATCGGCCTCATGGGCGGTATCGACGGTATGGCTCACCTTTCGGACCTGTCCTGGGACCGTGCTGGTGAAGAAGTCATCAAAGAATACAAAAAAGGCGACATCGTCAAAGCCAAGGTTCTTGACGTTGACGTTGAAAAAGAACGCATCTCGCTTGGCATCAAACAGCTTGCTGGCGATCCGTTCAAAGAAGCAGTTACCGGTATCAAGCGTGGCGAAACCGTCACCTGCGAGATCACCGAAGTCAATGACGGCGGCATCGAAGTTGCTGTTGGCGACACCGAACTGAAAGGCTTCATCCGTAAAGCTGAACTGGCGCGTGAGCGTTCGGAACAGCGTCCGGAACGCTTCGCAGTTGGTGAAAAAGTCGACGCACGCGTTACCGCAATCGACGCCAAAACCCGTAAAGTTTCCCTCTCGGTCAAAGCTCTTGAAGTTGCTGACGAGAAGAAAGCAATGGCGGATTACGGCTCTGCTGACAGCGGCGCATCGCTCGGCGATATCCTCGGCGAAGCTCTGCGCAAAAAGCAGGAAGGCGGCGAATAAGCCACCCTCCGACGAAATACGGTCTGATCTTTTTCGGACCGAACAGACGGGTCGCACATTGTGCGGCCCGTTTTGTTTTTGGCCTTCGCTCGGATGGCGCATGCCAACCGGCATATGGGTGAGCCGCCCGGTACGATGCGCGCCTCATGATCCGGGGGCGTTTGATGATCTTTCTATCTTGCTGACATGGCTGATCTGGTTGGGGCGGGGGTTGAGAAAACGGGTTGTTCCGGGCGCTCGTATCTGCTGGCAGCCCGGCCGGATTTGGCCTTTGAAATTGTATATCATCCGAGTTTTGACCCCGGATTGGTGCCCGGTGCTGCCCTGTTCGCCATTTTTCGCGAAAATTTTGATTTTAAACGCTTTTTGTCCTTGCCTTCTTGGCCGAGAAAAACCATTTGAAAAGGCAGGTTTTTGGGCGGACAGCCTTCTAAGTATTTGATTGAACAATTAGAACCGGGGCACCGTAAATGGCGCTTGATGCCGACATCCTGCTTGATCGACGTCGCTTGAAGAAATCAGTCTTCCGCTGGCGCGTTGTGGCCGTCATTGCTGTCATTGCCGTGATCATTATCGGTCTGGCCGGAACCGGCGTGCAGAACAGTGTTCTGGGCGGCATCGGTCCGAGAATCGTTGAAATCAATATCGAAGGCGTGATCACCGAAGATCCCTATTTGCTTGATGCGCTGGCCGCCATCGAAGAAGACAGTGACGTTGTCGGTGTGATTGTCCATATCAACAGCCCGGGCGGCACCATGGTCGGGGGCGAAACGCTGTATGAAGCGTTGCGCCGGATCGGGGAAACCCGCCCCATCGTTGCCGAAATGGGCACGGTTGCCGCATCGGGCGGCTATATGACCGCGATTGCTGCTGACCATATCATTGCGCGGCGCGGAACGATTACCGGATCGATCGGGGTTATTTTCCAGTCGATGAATTTCAACGGCACGCTTGAAAAGCTTGGCGTCGAGCCGCTTACCGTCAAAAGCGGACCGCTCAAAGCGGCACCGAATCCGTTCGAACCGGTTGATGATGCTGCAAAAACGGCCATGCAAGGCCTGATTTCCGACATGTTTGACGTGTTTGTCGGAATGGTTGCCGAACGGCGTGATATGCCGGTCGACACGGTGAAAACATTGGCAGATGGTCGCGTCTATACCGGACAGCAAGCACTTGCCAATGGCTTGATTGATGAAATTGGAGGCCGTCGTGAAGCCTTGCGCTGGCTTGAAAACGAAGCTGGTGTCACGCCGGAAGCGGACATCGTGCCGCTTGAAATTGAGTACCCGGAGGACGATTTGATGAGCGCACTCTTTGAAGGAAACCTTGGAAAAGTGCTGTCATCTGAGGGGCTTAAACTTGACGGTTTGCTAGCTGTCTGGCAACCTGAGTGATAGTTACCGAACAAATAATCTAATTCGCGGTTGAGTGAGACTGTCAGCACGAACAGGATGGGGCCTGGAAATGACAAAATCTGAATTGATTGCCCGGCTTGCTGAATTGAATCCGCATCTCTATCAGCGAGACGTCGAACGGATTGTTGCAACGATTTTTGACGAAATCACTGACGCGCTTGCCCGTGGCGACCGGGTCGAACTGCGCGGTTTTGGTGCATTTTCCGTCAAACAGCGTGATGCCCGCGTCGGGCGGAACCCGCGTACCGGTGACGCGGTCCCTGTTGGTGAGAAAAAGGTTCCCTATTTCAAAACCGGCAAGCAGCTCCGTGAACGTCTGAACTGATTTCCGTTTGATGGATGATTGATTGACGATCGGATTGCCGGTCGTCACGCAAAACCGCCACGACACAGCATGCTGTGTCGCTGGTGGCTTGGCTTTTGCCTGCGCTTTGCGCCATACTGTTGCATCAATCCCCGAACGTGACCTGTTGCCTGAATTCGGGGGACGCCTGATCTGTCGGGTGTCTGCCGCCATCCTGTCAGGCACAAGGAGCCCAGAATGCGTATCCTTTACTGGATTATTTCCATACCGCTTGCGGTCCTGATTGCCGTTTTTGCCGTGTCCAACCGTGCGCTTGTGACGCTGTCGCTCTGGCCGTTGCCCTACGAGGTCGACCTGCCGCTGTTCCTGCCGATCATGGTGGCCCTGCTTGTCGGCCTGGGCATCGGATTTGCCTATGAATGGCTGATCCATGGCAAACACCGCCGTGCTGCCCGGCGCATGGACAGTGAACTCAAACGCATCAAAAGTGACGATGCGACCCCCAAGTCCGATCAAAAGGCACTTGGCCACAGCTGATCCCAAGGGCTCCTGACGGAGCCCTTTTTTCTGGTCCGTTTCCGGTGATCGAACCCGATGCATGGGGCCATGCAGTCATCTCGTACTATTTGACATTGGCCTTTCTGGATAAATCGGCTAAGCCATGTCCGGTCCGCGCAGCTGATTGTGGGCCATGACCCAATTGCCAGCAGCGGAGGACATCATGACCCGGACCCTTTCCCCAAAAGACCGCATATTCTGTGCCATCGATACCACGGACCTTGATCATGCAATTGATCTGGCATCGCGGTTGTCGGGCGTGATTGGCGGGGCAAAGCTGGGCAAGGAATTCTTTGCTGCCCACGGTCCGCAGGGTGTCCGCGCGGTCGCCAAGACCGGCATGCCGATCTTCCTTGATGTCAAATATCACGATATCCCCAACACGGTTGCCGGTGCCATTCGTGCGGTGACCCCGATGGGGCTTAAAATCGTCAATGTTCATGCCGCTGGCGGAATCGAGATGATGAAGCGTGCCGGGGATGCCGCACGCGAAGCGGCCGACAAGGCCGGTGTCGAAGTGCCCTGGGTGATCGCTGTAACCATCCTGACCAGCATGGACCAGGCTGACCTTGATGATGTCGGGCTCAAAGGCCCGATCGAGGATCGCGTCGTCAAACTGGCCGAATTGACCAAAAAGGCCGGTCTGGACGGTGTCGTCTGCTCGGCACAGGAAATTACCCCGGTCCGCCGTGCCCTTGGCGATGATTTCAAACTGATCACGCCGGGTATTCGTCCGGCCTGGGCATCAAGTGACGATCAGAAACGCATCGTTACCCCGGCCGATGCCGTTGCCATGGGCAGCGACGTTCTGGTTATCGGTCGTCCGATCACCAAGGCCGAAGACCCGATCGAAGCCGCCAAACGCATCGTGGCCGAGCTTTCCTGATCACAGGACCGACTCCCGCGATCAAGGCCCGGCATTGTCCGGGCCTTTGTTTTTGGGGGACAGCCCATAAAGATCAGCTGTGAATGTCGTGCATGCTGCCATGCGGATTTCGCGATGGTTTTATCGCCCGCTTTATCTCAGAATTGAATCGTTTCAAAAATTGGTGCAATATGGCCATCTCGCAGTTGCACAAAATCCGGATCCGTCGAACCGGCCCGGGTTTATCTGGATATTTCTGACATGACTGATACCGCCACCCGCCCGGGATTTCTCGGGAACTTACCGATTCTTGCCCTGGCCCTTGCGTCTTTTGGCATCGGGACCACCGAATTTGTCATTATGGGATTGCTGCCCGATGTGGCGCTTGATCTTGGTGTCACCATTCCCGATGCCGGGTTGCTTGTGACCGGTTATGCGCTGGGTGTGACTTTCGGGGCGCCGTTCCTTGCGATTGCAACGGCGCGCATGGATCGCAGGCGTGCACTTTTGCTTCTGATTTCGATCTTCATCATCGGCAATTTCCTGTGTGCAGTGGCCCCGGATTACTGGCTTCTTATGGCGGCCCGCGTTGTGACGGCCTTCTGCCATGGGGCCTTCTTTGGTCTGGGGGCCGTGGTTGCTTCAAACCTGGTGGCACCGCATAAAAGGGTACAGGCCATTGCGCTTATGTTTTCGGGGCTGACACTGGCCAATGTTCTTGGTGTGCCGTTTGGTACTGCCCTTGGTCAGGAACTGGGGTGGCGATCGACCTTCTGGGCGGTTGTTGCCATTGGCATTGTTGCCGCCCTTGCACTTTATGTTGCCTTGCCGCGCAAGATCGCCGCATCAACCGGAAGCCTGTGGGCAGAAGCCAAATCCCTTGGCAAGGTCCAGGTCCTGTTTGCCATGCTGATTTCGGTTCTGGCATCGGCCAGCATGTTCAGTGTCTTTACCTATATCACCCCGATGCTTCAGGAAATTACCGGCATCTCCCCGCGTCAGGTGACCTATGTGCTGTTGCTGTTCGGGGTTGGTCTGACAGTGGGCAACTATATCGGCGGCCGACTGGGGGACTGGCGTTTGATGCCGGCCATCATTATCGCCTTTGTCCTGTTGATTGTCATTCTGGCCATGTTCACCGAAACCCTGACCGAAGTCATCCCGGCGGTGATCACGGTGATGCTGTGGGGAGTTGTGGCCTTTGCCCTGGTATCCCCGCTTCAGATGCGTGTGGTCAACGAGGCGTCCGAGGCCCCCAATCTGGCATCGACCCTTAATCAGGGGGCGTTCAATCTTGGCAATGCCGGTGGGGCCTGGTTCGGTGGTCTTGCCATCACCCACGGCGTTTCCTATCAGCATATCCCATGGCTTGGGGCCGGAATTGCGGTGCTGGCGCTGCTGTTTACGGTCTGGAGCCACCTGCTTGATCGCGGCGATGAAGTCTTTGCCCAAAGTGGGGCCAACGCCTGATCACTCGGAAAAATCGTCCTTGCAAAACAAAACCCGTCAGCCTTGCGGTTGACGGGTTTTTGATATCTGTGTGCGGTTTTCTGATCGGACCTAGCCGATCCAGTGGCGGATCTGATCATAGGTCTGGCTGATCACGGGGCCATATTGATCAATGATCAGCTTGATCGAAATCGCGATCGACGTAACCACCAGAAGCGGCCGCACAAGTCGCGCGCCGACCTTCATCACCAGATGCGATCCGATCTGCGCACCAAGCAGTGCACCAACCGCCATCACACCGCCAACAACCCAGACAACCTCGCCCCCGGCAATGAACATCACAAGGGATGCAAAATTCGATGTGAAGTTCAAAACCTTGGTATGCGCGGTTGCCTTGGTCATGTTGAAACCAAGCAGCGCGACAAAGGCGATCGAGAAAAAGGACCCAGTACCCGGGCCAAAGAACCCGTCATAAAACCCGATGCCAAACCCGGCGGTAAAGGCAAAGGTCGCCTTGCTGATCAACTGATGCGCATCGATATCGCCCACGCGCGGCGAAAACAGGAAATAAAGTGCAATCAGGATCAAAAGACCGGGCAGGATCGTCATCAATATGCCGGGATCAAGCATCTGCACCAATACGGTGCCAAGTGCTGATCCGGCAAAGGTCAGAACAATCGCCAGAACCATGTCGCGCGGATTGACGTGACCCTTGCGGATGAAGTTAAGCGATGCGGTAAAGCTGCCAAAGCTTCCCTGCAACTTGTTGGTGGCAAGTGCTTGTGCCGGTGTCACGCCCGCCCAAAGCAGGGCCGGAATGGTAATCAGGCCGCCGCCGCCGGCAATCGCATCAACACAGGCCGCAAGCGCGGCAACGCCAAACAGGATCGCTAAAAGATCAAAACCAAATTCCATCGGGTGGCTTTCGTAAAACAGAAATGTCCGCAAAGGTGGGGCAACGCGGAACCGGAAATCCCGGTGCATCCGGTGGAATGGGTCATCGGGATGCCGACGGGCGCCGCAATCATATGGTTTTGGCGGCCTGCGTCCAGATCGAAGATCGCATGGCCGGCCATCGCCCGCACACAGCATCGAAATTGATCCTTATTTTACGGTCGATTCTGGTCTAGAAAGTGGGTCGCCCTAACTTGCACGAGTTCCAGATATGCCTGAATTGCCAGAGGTCGAAACAGTTACCCGTGGTCTGACACCGGTCATGGAGGGCCGCATTGTCGATCACGTGGTGCAACGTCGCGCCAATCTGCGTTTTGCCTTTCCCGACGGCTTTGTCGATCGCATGGCCGGTCGCAAGATCGATCAGCTGACCCGGCGGGCAAAATACATTCTGGGCTATCTTGATGATGGTCAGGTATTGCTGATCCATCTGGGCATGTCGGGTCGCATGACCATTCATAATGATCCGGCGGTCGCCGTTCCCGAACCGGGCAAGCATGATCATGTTGATTTCGTCATGCAGGATGGCGCTGTTGTGCGCTTTAACGATCCGCGCCGCTTCGGGGTGATCACCCTGATTGCCGCAGACGAAGTCGCCAGCCACAAGATGCTGGCCGGTATCGGTCCCGAACCGCTGGGCAATGCGTTCAATGCCGCGGTACTGGCCGACGGGCTTGCGCGTCGCGGCAGTCCGATCAAGACCGCCTTGCTTGACCAGAAACTGGTGGCCGGTCTTGGCAATATATATGTCTGCGAAGCTTTGTTCCGCTCGGGCATTGCACCGGACCGTCTGGCAAGGGATCTCAAGCCCGGTGAAATTGACCGTCTTTATCGCGAAATCCGTCTGGTGCTGGAAGATGCCATTGCCGCAGGCGGTTCAAGCCTGAAGGATCATCGCCAGACCAATGGCGAACTGGGTTATTTCCAGCATAATTTCCGCGTCTATGGTCGCGAAGGCGAAACCTGTGTGGCGGACGGATGTGACAGCACGATCGGACGAATCGTTCAGGCCGGACGATCGACCTTCTTCTGCCCGACCTGTCAGAAATAAGCCCGCCCCACACGCAGGCATGGCAATGCCCGGCAATGCCCGGAAAAGGACGGAACCGTCATATTCCGTCCTTCGACTTTCGCTGCCTGATCGCTGCATCTGCTATTGGCCGCCCATATCCGGGCCATAAGCAACAAGTCTTAAGCCATAAGCCATAAATCGCGAGCCGGACGGTCTGATCCCTGCCTTCTTTCATGATGCTTTCACGCGGTGCCGGTTGCGGGGCGGGATCAAAATCGGTAAAACAGTATCAAAATATGGTTTCAGACGAATCGGCCCCGCACAAACCGGGCAGATCGCGGATATAAGGATTACAGGCATGTCATATGAAAACATCATCGCCGAGAAAAAGGGCAATGTCGGACTGATCACCCTTAACCGTCCCCAGGCGCTCAATGCGCTGTGCGCTGCCCTGATCACGGATATTGGTGCGGCACTTGATGATTTCGAATCCGATGAAAACATTCGTGCCATCGTTATTACCGGGTCGGAACGCGCCTTTGCGGCCGGTGCCGACATCAAGGAAATGGCCGATTACGATTATATGGATGTCTATAAGAACGACTTCATTACCAAAGGCTGGACCCGTGTTGCCAGTTGCCGCAAGCCGACCATTGCTGCCGTTGCCGGATTCGCGCTGGGGGGTGGCTGTGAACTTGCCATGATGTGCGACATCATGATTGCCGCCGATACCGCCAAGTTCGGTCAGCCCGAAATCACCATCGGCACCATCCCCGGTGCTGGCGGGACGCAGCGCCTGACCCGTGCGATTGGCAAGGCCAAGGCAATGGAAATGTGCCTGACCGGGCGCATGATGGATGCCGAGGAAGCCGAACGTTCCGGTCTGGTGGCGCGAATCGTCCCGGCCGACTCGCTGCTGGAAGAAGCCCTTAAAACGGCGGAAAAGATCGCCTCCTTCTCGGGTCCGGTTTCGATGAAGGTCAAGGAATCGGTCAACAAGGCCTATGAAATGACCCTGACAGAAGGTCTGATGTTTGAGCGTCGCGAATTCCATTCGACCTTCGCGCTCGAAGACCGTGCCGAAGGCATGAAGGCCTTCACAGAAAAGAGAAAAGCCGATTTCAAGCACCGTTGATTGCACGGTGCCCGGGGTAAGTTGACCCCTGATTCCGTCGCTGCATATCTGTGTTGCAGGCCAACAGAGTCCTAAACCGCAGAAATTAGGGCATCGACGCGGCATCGGGGGTTGACGAGGGTTTCGGACAGAGCTATAAGCCGCGCTCCGAATTACGTAACATTTGTTTGAAGAGACAGGTTCGCAATGGCTCACCATAAATCGGCCAAGAAGCGCATTCGCCGCAACGCCGCCCGTGCAGAAGTTAACGGCGCACGTATCGGTCGCATTCGTACCTTCGTTAAGAAGGTCGAAGCTGCGCTGAACGTTGGCGACAAAGATGCTGCTCAGGCTGCGATGAAAATCGCCGAGCCGGAAATGGCGCGCGGCGCGCAGCTCGGCGTTCTGCACAAGAACACCGTTGCTCGCAAGGTTTCGCGTCTGACCGCTCGTATCAAGGCGCTTTAATTTATCCCTTACGGGATGGCGAGTCGAAGGCCGCACCTCTGGTGCGGCCTTTTCGCTGCCCTGATTTCGGAGAATCACCTTTTGTTCCTTGATTCCGCGGGTGCAAGAAACCGCAGAAAATAAGGAACGTTTTGGTGCCGAAATCCTTTTAACGTTCTGTTAAAGATCGCCTTGCCTGATGTGGGTCGCATCAGTACAGTGTTTGGACTTCGCAGGCCGCGCAAAGTGGCCCGTGACGAAGAACCAAAAACAAAAGGCGCGAGTACGCTTCCAGGATTTTGCGGAAGACCAGCGTGTTGATCACTACTGTGATGAACGCGGCACAGTACTATTTTGTCTTTTGCAGTCTTGAATGTGTTGAAATTGGGATATCGGGGAAGGTTCAAACAGTGCAGCACGCCGTGAGGGGAACGCAATCGGCACTCGGGCAGACCAGCGGGGGGATGCAGGGTGACCAGCAGGCAGCACTTGATGATCATACAGTCGCAATCTGGCAGGTCGTTCGTGAAAAGCTGCGCGCCGAATTCGGTGCCACAGCCTATCGCTACTGGCTTGAGCCGGTTGTCCTGATTGGTGTCGAGGCAGGTGTGGCGCGTCTTGGTGCGCCGACCCGTGCCATGCGCGACTGGGTAACCCAGCACTATCTCGACCGGATCCAGGCCTTCTGGCATGCCGAAGATGCCAATGTGCATTTCGTCGAAATCAACATCATCTCCGTTTCCAATGGCAATGCACCCGCCAATCAGGTTGACCCTGCCGCTTCCCCGGCATCGGGTTCTGCTGCGGGCGATGTATCCGCGACCAAACCGGCCGCCAAGGCCAAGCCGGGCGCTGGAAAAATCTCGGTCGCCGAGGCCCCCTGTCAGCCGCAGGCTGCCGGCCGCACGGCGATTGCCAGCATGTCCGATGACGGCATTTCTGCTGCCCTTGATCCGCGTTACACCTTCGACAATTTCGTGATCGGCAAGCCGAACGAATTTGCCTATGCCGCGGCGCGCCGTCTGGCCGAAGCCGAATCGGTGCCGTTCAACCCGCTGTTCCTGTATGGCGGTGTTGGTCTTGGTAAAACCCACCTGATGCATGCGATTGCCTGGCATATCCGCCGCACGCAGCCGCACCGCACGGTGATCTACCTGTCGGCGGAAAAATTCATGTATCGCTTCATCCGGGCGCTGCGTGACAAAAACACGGTCGATTTCAAGGACCAGTTCCGTTCGGTGGACGTTCTGATGGTCGATGATGTCCAGTTCATCTCGGGCAAGGACTCGACCCAGGAAGAATTCTTCCACACCTTTAACGCGCTGGTCGATCAGGGGCGCCAGATCATTGTTTCGGCTGACAAGTCGCCTTCTGATCTCGAAGATATCGAAGAGCGCCTGCGGTCGCGTCTGGGCTCCGGCCTTGTTGCCGATATTCACGCAACCACTTACGAGCTGCGTCTGGGCATTCTCGAATCCAAGGCCGAACGTCAGGGTGTCGAGCTGCCCCAGCGTGTCATGGAATTCCTCGCCCACAAGATCACGGCCAATGTGCGTGAGCTCGAAGGTGCGCTTAACCGCGTGATTGCCCATTCCCAGCTGGTCGGTCGTGAAATCAGCCTGGAAATGGTTCAGGACGTCCTGCATGACGTTCTGCGCGCATCTGAACGCCGGGTCTCCATCGAGGAAATCCAGAAACGCGTGGCTGAACATTTCAACATCAAGGTGTCGGACATGCATTCCGCCCGCCGTGCCCGTGCGGTTGCCCGCCCGCGTCAGGTGGCGATGTATCTGTCCAAACAGCTGACCACCCATTCCCTGCCGGAAATCGGTCGGAAATTCGGCGGGCGTGACCACACCACGGTCATGCATGCAGTGCGCAAGATCGAAGAACTGCACAGTTCCGATCCGTCACTTTCCGAAGATATCGATCTGCTGCGCCGGATGCTCGAAGGCTGATTGTTTCGGTGTCTGACCGATCTGGCATCGTGGATTTTCTTGATGCCTGTGCCATCGAATTTTGGTGCTGACGGGGCCGGACTCCGCATGGTTCGGTCGCCGGATTCCGGGTCGGAATGGCGGGTAAAATTCCCCCGAAATACATGAACAAAACTGCGAGTCGCGCAGTATGCGCCGCTTTGCGCGTTTCAGGCGTAAATTGGCGTGCCGACTCCTTTTATTTGCTTGGGTTTAAGCCGTAAAAATCCTTCGATTTCGTGTCATGCATGTTATAATGCGCCTTCCTTGCCCGAAAGGGTGGGGGTCAGGTGAGAAAACTGATTAAAAATCAATTTGTTAAACTAATACTGACAGACGGATAGGACGGGCATGAAGCTGACCATCGAACGCGCGGCTCTGTTGAAATCGCTGACCCATGTTCAAAGTGTTGTTGAACGACGCAACACCATCCCGATTCTGTCCAATATTTTGCTGCGGGCAGAGAATGATCGTCTTTCGCTGACGGCAACGGACATGGACCTTGAAGTGGTCGAAACCACCACGGCCGAGGTCTCCGAACCGGGCGCGACCACGACGCCTGCACATACCCTTTATGAAATCGTCCGCAAACTGCCCGAAGGTTCCCAGGTGCAGATCGCCTTGGAACCGGGTGCCGGTCGTCTGACTCTGGCTGCGGGCCGTTCGAAATTCAATCTGGCGGTTCTGCCGGTCGATGATTTCCCGGTCATGTCCGGTGGCGATCTTCCGGTCAGCTTCGGTCTTGCTGCTGCGGAACTGCGCGGCCTGATTGATCGCGCCGAGTTCGCGATCTCGACCGAAGAAACCCGTTACTATCTCAACGGCATCTATTTCCATGCCACCGACGCCGAAGGCACCAAGATCCTGCGTGCTGTTGCCACCGACGGTCACCGTCTGGCCCGGGTCGAGGCACCGCTGCCTGATGGTGCGGAAAACATGCCGGGCGTCATCGTGCCGCGCAAGACCGTTGGTGAATTGCGCAAACTGATCGAAGAAACCGGCGAAGCGGTCGATATCGCCCTGTCGGATACCAAAATCCGCTTCGGATTCGGCAATGCGATCCTGACCTCAAAGCTGATTGATGGCACCTTCCCCGATTACGAACGCGTCATTCCGTCGGGCAATGACAAGACCCTTGATATCGAATGCAAGGCCTTTGCCGATGCGGTTGACCGTGTTTCGGCGATCTCGATTGAAAAATCGCGTGCGGTCAAGGTCGTGCTGTCGGGGACGACCCTCACACTTTCGGCTTCAAGCCCCGAACACGGCACCGCGTCCGAGGAACTTGAAATCAACTACGATGCCGAGGACATCGAAATCGGCTTTAACTCGCGCTATCTGCTCGACATCGCCAAACAGGTCAAGGGCGATACCCTCAACCTTCTGATGTCGGATGGTTCAAGCCCGACGATCCTGCGTGATACCGACGACCTTTCGGCATTGTATGTTCTGATGCCGATGCGTGTGTGACGGTAAGCACGATTAAGCTGTGGCTGCTCTTGCCAATAACCTCATGCCAAAAGACGGTGCGTCCATGACAAACCGTCTTGCCGTTTCCCGCATCCAGCTCAGCGATTTTCGCTGTTACGAAAGCCTGCGTCTGGCCCTTAGTGGCGCGCCGGTTGTGCTGACGGGACCAAACGGGGCGGGCAAGACCAACCTGCTCGAAGCGGTATCCTTGCTGGCCCCGGGTGGCGGATTGCGCCGGGCCAAACTGGGCGATATCGCACGCAGCGTCCCGCCGGCGCCGAACGGGGCAACCCGGGCCTGGGCGGTTGCTGCGGAAATCGAAACCCCTGACGGGGTGTTTCAGGTCGGATCGGGTCTTGATCCCGCTGCCCTTGAACAGGGGCGCGAACGCCGGGCTGTCCGGATTGATGGTCAGTCCCAGCGTGGGCAGGCTGCCCTGGGGCGGGTCTGTGCTGCGGTCTGGCTGACGCCACAGATGGATCGTCTGTTTCTGGATGGGCCATCGGCACGTCGGCGCTTTCTGGATCGGCTGGTCTATGGCCTTGATCCCGATCACAGCAGCCGCGTTGCCGCCTATGAGCATTCCCTGCGCTCACGCGCCAAATTGCTCAAGGAAGGCAAGGGTGATGACAAATGGCTGGCCTCGATCGAAGATTCGATGGTCCGTCACGGCATTGCCGTTGCCGTGGCCCGGGCC
This sequence comes from Thalassospira sp. MIT121401, assembly GCF_047125595.1. NCBI lineage: Bacteria > Pseudomonadati > Pseudomonadota > Alphaproteobacteria > Rhodospirillales > Thalassospiraceae > Thalassospira > Thalassospira sp. MIT121401. Next base: position 197,532 of record NZ_CP138926.1, on the reverse strand, counting down.
GATCTTCTGGCCCGGTTAAGCCGGGCTGGCACCATGGCCATCGGGCCGTTTCCCGCCGCACGTCTGGCGCTGGCGGGGGATCTCGAAGACTGGCTGGAAAAATATCCGGCGATCGAGGTCGAAGACAGAATGCGGGCTGCATTGCGCGACGGACGTGCGCGTGATGCGACCTATGGCGGGGCAGTTGTCGGCCCGCAACGCAGTGATCTGCTGGTCTGGCACGATGCGAAGGGCCAGTCGGCGGATCAATGTTCCACCGGGGAACAAAAGGCGTTGTTGCTGTCGATTATCATGGCCAATACCCGCCTGCAAACCAAGGCACGCGGGGCTGGCCCGCTGCTGTTGCTTGACGAGGTGGTTGCGCATCTGGATGCAGAACGGCGCAAGCACCTGTTTGATGAAATCGTGGCGCTCGGCGTCCAGGCCTGGATGACAGGCACGGACCGGGCGCTGTTTGAAGGTTTGGACGGTCGTGCGCAATTCTTCCGTGTGGAGGATGCCACCCTGTCCCTGGAAACCACTCCGTGAATGCCGAGGTTGTGACGCTATGACCAACGAAACAGAAACTCCGAACACTGCCGAACCGGCACAGCAGGAGTACGGTGCAGAATCGATCAAGGTTCTCAAGGGCCTTGAAGCGGTGCGCAAACGCCCGGGCATGTATATCGGTGACACCGATGACGGAACCGGTTTGCACCACATGATCTACGAAGTCGTCGATAACGCGATTGACGAAGCCCTTGCCGGGCATTGCGATACTGTCTGGGTGCAGCTCAATGGCGATGGTTCCGCGACCATCCGCGATAACGGGCGCGGCATTCCGACCGACATGCACAAGGAAGAAGGCGTATCCGCCGCCGAGGTCATCATGACCCAGCTTCATGCCGGCGGTAAGTTCGACCAGAACTCGTATAAGGTTTCCGGTGGTCTGCACGGCGTGGGTGTGTCGGTTGTGAACGCGCTGTCGACCCTGCTTAAGTTGCGCATCTGGCGTAACGGCAAAGAACATTACATGGAATTTTCCGGTGGCGATGCGATCAAGCCGCTGGAAGTTGTCGGTGATGCCCCGCTGACCGAAGACGGAACGCCGCTTTCCGGTACCGAAGTCACCTTCTATCCGGATGGTGAAATCTTCACCCAGCTCGAATTCGATTTCGGCACCCTGGAACACCGCCTGCGCGAACTGGCCTTCCTGAACTCGGGCGTGATCCTGACCCTGCGTGATGAACGCCATGGCGATCCGGTCGAAACCAAACTGCATTACGAAGGCGGTATTCGCGCCTTTGTCGAATATCTTGACCGGAACAAGGCCCGCCAGATCGAAGAAGCCATCAGCATCGAAGGCGAAAAAGACGGCATCACCGTCGAAGTCGCCCTGCAATGGAATGACAGCTATCACGAACAGACGCTGTGCTTTACCAACAACATTCCCCAGCGTGATGGCGGAACGCACATGGCCGGCTTCCGTGCGGCCCTGACCCGTCAGATCAACAACTACGCCCAGGAAAGCGGCATCGCCAAGAAGGAAAAGGTTGCCCTGTCCGGTGATGATGCCCGCGAAGGTCTGTCTTGCGTGATTTCGGTCAAGGTTCCCGATCCGAAATTCTCCTCCCAGACCAAGGACAAGCTGGTCTCATCCGAAGTCCGTCCGGTTGTTGAAAACATCGTCAATGACAAGCTCCAGCAATGGCTTGAAGAACACCCGGCCGATGCCCGCAAGATCGTGACCAAGGTCGTCGAAGCTGCTTCTGCCCGCGAAGCCGCGCGCAAGGCCCGCGAACTGACGCGGCGCAAAGGTGCGCTTGATATCTCGTCGCTTCCGGGCAAGCTTGCCGACTGTCAGGAACGCGATGCGTCCAAAGCCGAACTGTTCATCGTGGAGGGTGATTCCGCAGGCGGATCGGCCAAACAGGGCCGTGAACGTGGTTTCCAGGCGATCCTGCCGCTGCGTGGTAAGATCCTGAACGTTGAACGCGCACGCTTTGACAAAATGCTTTCAAGTCAGGAAATCGGCACCCTGATTACCGCCATGGGCACCGGGATTGGCCGCGATGACTTCAACATCGAAAAAGCCCGCTATCACAAAATCATCATCATGACCGATGCTGACGTCGATGGCGCGCATATCCGGACCCTGCTTCTGACCTTCTTCTATCGTCAGATGCCTGAACTGATCGAGCGCGGCTATCTCTATATCGCACAGCCGCCGCTCTATCGCGCCAAGCGTGGTAACTCGGTCCAGTATCTCAAGGACGACCGCGAGATGGAACAATACCTGACCGCACAGGGCACCGAAGAAGCGGTTCTGACCCTTGACGGTGGTCAGCAACTTGCCGGGCCGGATCTGGTTCGGGTGGTTGAACTCTCGCGCAAGGCCAAAAGCCTCCTGGCGCCGCTGTCGATCAAACTGCCGATCTCGGTTCTTGAACAGGCAACCCTTGCCGGTGCGCTGAACCCGGCCCTGCTTGATGATGACAACAAACGTCTCGAAGCCGCCCAGATTCTCGCCAAACATCTCGACAGTCTCGAAGAAGATTTCGATCGTGGCTGGCAGGGTGAAGCACCGCTCGATGAAATTGTCATCTGGCGTATGTTGCGCGGTGTCGAACAGCGCCACGTGATTGACGGCAATATCCTGCGCTCGGCCGAAGCCCGCGCCATTGCCGGTATTCTGGGCGAATTGCGCGAACTGTTTGAAAAGGGCGCGGAATTCGTTGCCAAGGACAAGACCTGGAAGATCAACGGCCCGGTCGATCTGGTCAATGCGGTGATGGAATTCGGCCGTCGCGGCATCTCGGTCCAGCGCTATAAGGGTCTGGGTGAAATGAACCCGGATCAGCTGTGGGAAACCACGCTCGACCCGAATGTCCGCTCGCTCCTGCAGGTCAAGGTCGCGCACGCTGACGAGGCCGAAGAAGTCTTCTCGACCCTGATGGGCGACGTGGTCGAACCGCGCCGCGACTTCATCCAGTCCAACGCACTTAAGGTCGCAAACCTCGACGTGTAAGTGCGAGGATTAAGTCCACGATTAAAATCGTGACCTGACATCACAAAGCCGGAGAAGAAGGACACCCTTCATCTCCGGCTTTTGTGTTCCTGACTGGAGCGTAACCGGTATCGGCCAAGATGCATCCCCGAAAGATCAGTCACATTCGCTTCCTTGCACTCGGCCCCATGTCGGCGGAGACCATGCGTTCAAGCAGGCTGGTTTGTTTGTCGAGGCACAGTTCAAGGTCGAAGTGATCGATAATCGTTTTGCGGGCCTGTCCACGCATTCGGCCAAGATCATTTTGTCGGGTCAGGCAGAAGGCCATCTTTTCGGCCAGTGTGTCGCTGTCCCAAAAATCGGTAAAAAGTCCGTTTTGTCCATCGCGGATCACCTCCTGACAGGGGCCGGTGTCAGAGGCAATGACAGGGGCCCCGCACGCCATCGCTTCGAGCATCGACCAGGACAGCACAAACGGATATGTCAGATAAATATGGGCCGAGCTGATCTGATACATGCGGATCAGCTGGTTATGCGGGATCTGGCCAAGAAAATGAATGCGCGACCGATCGATCCCGGTTTCGTCTAACATGACATCACGCCATTTCCGGCCATCGGCGCGTGGCTGTCCGTAACTGATCCCGTCACCGCCGGCGACGACAAAAACAGCATCGGGGTTTTCGTTCGCAAGCTTTGCAGCTGCCCGCATGAACGTGGGAAAGCCGCGATATGGTTCAAGGTCGCGCGCGACATAGGTAATGACCTGATCGCCAGTGCCAAGCACCCTTCCATCGGGAAGCGTTAGCTTGGCGTTCGGGTTCGGGCGGCATCGACGGGTATCGACACCTTCATGGCAGACACCGATCTTGTGGTGATAGGCCACAGGAAAAGCCGATTTCTGCCAGCGTGTCGGGCTGATCGCCGCATCAAGCTGGTCAAGGGTGGCCAACTGTGCGGCATTTCGCAGACGAAGCTGGGTCCGCTTGGCCAGTGTTATGTCTTCATCTGGGGCAAAGCCGACGTCACGTCCTGTCGCGTGATAGTAATGTTCGCAATACCCGATCAGGGGTGTTTCGGGCAGGACATCACGGGCAAACATCATGCTGCCCCAGCCAATATGACCGTAAACGATGTCCGGTACGCCTTCCTCACGCACAAGGCTATCAAGCGTTTTGGCAGCCTTCAGGCCCACTTCCTGATGATATTGGGCAAAGGGCATGGCCGGTGGCGGTGGGGTGGCTGGTTGGCGCAGTGTCCGGATGCCGGGCAGTCGCACATTCATGGCTTCACACAGAAACGATACCTGCCATCCGGCATTGGCCAGATGACAGGCAAGATGTACAAACTGTCCAGGTCCATGACGATGAACGAGGACAATTTTCATCTTCTGTTTCGTGCCTCCTGAACAGCGACGGACCCGTTGACGGGAACACCCCCGTACCTGAGAGTCTGTGTCCAGAATTCTTCCAGCCTGCGCAAGGTACGCAACGCTGTTTCCATTTCCTGCTGGTCTTCAAGATTGCTGGTCAGGGCGTCGTGATATTCCTCGTGGAGTTCATGCAATGCCTGACAAAGTTCATGACCCTTTGCCGTCAGTTTCAGACGTGCAGATCGCCTGTCGCGTGCCATGACCTGTCGTTCGACATAGCCAGATTCAGCAAGCTGTTTGAGATTATAAGACGCGTTTGAACCCATATAGTGGCCGCGATCCAAAAGATCGCGCACCGAGAGTTCGTCTTCGCCAATGTTAAAAAGCAGCGCCACTTGCGCCGGGCTGATGTCATCCTTTCCGAGTCGGATAAGATCTACCCGTAACAAATCCGCAAACCGCCGATATATCCGCTCGACGGTATTTGCCAGTTCAAGATGCGTGACGGTCATAACTTTCGATCCGTTATCTGGTCCCAAGCGAGAGTTGATGCCAGGGAAGGTTTTCCCGGACACAATTTTCGTGTTGGGGAAGATAACAAGACGTTGTTCTTGAACAATTTTCCAGAACGCCTTTTACTTCCCACAGTTTGCTCGTTTTTCAGAAGTAATTCCAAAGTATTTTTATTTTTGAATTACTTCCGTTGTTAATGTTTTTACATTGTCCAATCGTCAACATGAGATCGACATATTTGATTTTATTGTAGATCATCATGCCATCGCAACTATGTGATTAGATTGCGGAAAAACTATGACTTTTGCTTAATTGGATGATTTTCGATGCAATTTGGCCGTAAAAAGCTGGCAAAACATGCCGCTTCCAAGGATGCACGACCAGAACTTGATGCAAGGTCCGTCATTCGTGAAGCCCGATTCACCTTTGTTCGCGGATTGGGCTGGGCCGGCGTAATGAGCGGCTTCATCAATATCCTTCAACTGACCGTGCCGCTTTTCATGCTGCAGGTCCATGATCGCGTGATCAACAGCCAAAGCACCGACACGCTGATCCTGTTATTGGTGATCGCGATCGGGGCCATCATCCTGTATGGCATTCTTGATTTCCTGCGCGCGCTTGTGTTCCAGGAAATGGCAAAGTCACTTTTGCGTCGCCTGAACCTGCCGGCGATTTCGGCGGCCATGCGGGTGGCCCTTGAAAAAGGATCCCTGCACGGAACCCAGGTGCTGCGGGACCTGTCCGATTTGCGCAACTTCATCACCGGCACCACCATCGCCGCCCCGCTTGAGGCCATCTGGTCGCCGATCTTCCTGTTTGTGATGTTTGCACTGCATCCCTATTACGGGATTGCCGGTCTGGTGGCGGTCTTGACCCTGATCGGGCTGAGCCTGTTGGGGGACCTGATGGTCCGTCAGGTCACCAAGGAAGGAACCGACGCCAATCTGCGCAATATCGGTGATATCGGATCGACCGTCTCGAATGCCGAGGTGATCGAAGCAATGGGCATGATGCCTGCCTTGGCCCTGCGCTGGCGGCAGGCCCAAATCCATGCGAGCGAGCTGCTTGATGTCGGCAATATGCGCAGCAAGGGGATGTATTCCGTTACGCGTTCAGCGCGCTTTGGAATGCAAATCATCGTGCTGGCCATGGGCGCCTATCTTGTCATTCTGGGCGAAACCACACCGGGTGCGATGATCGGCGGCACGGTGATTATGGGACGGCTGTTGTTGCCGTTCGATAATGTCACGCGTGATTGGCGGGCCTGGGTCGGGGCATTTTCATCCTGGAAACGCATCCGATCGATGCTCGAAGAAAGCCAGTCTGAACGTGAAATCAAACCCACCCCGCGCTCCGAAGGCCCGCTGATTGTTGATAATCTGGTTTATGCCGCACCGGGTTCAAATGTACCGGTTCTGCGCGGAATCAGTTTCGAGCTCGCCCCGGGTGACATCCTTGGTGTTGTCGGGCCATCGGCGGCGGGCAAATCGACCCTGTCACGGTTGCTGGTTGGCGCGTCAAAACCTGCAAATGGCGGTGTCTATCTTGACGGGCATAATGCCTATTTATGGGAACGTGGATCGTTTGGCGACATGGTCGGCTATTTGCCGCAATCGGTGTCGCTTTTGAATGGCACCATTCGCGACAATATCAGTCGCATGCGTGACGCCAACCCCCGCAAGGTGATCGAGGCCGCCCGCGCGGCGGGTGTTCATGAGATGATCGGGCGGTTGCCGCTGGGCTATGACACGCCGATTGGTGCCGGGCGCCATACGCTATCGGGTGGCCAGCAACAGCGCATTGCATTGGCGCGCGCACTTTATGGCTGGCCGCGGCTTCTGGTTCTTGATGAACCCAATGCCAACCTTGATGCCGAAGGCGAAGCATCGCTGATCCGTGCTGTACGCCAGGCCGCCGATTCCGGGGCCATGGTGGTTCTGATCGCCCATCGTCAAAGTATCATGCAATACGCGACCAAGCTTCTGGTGATGCAGGACGGGCGGGTCAAACAGTTTGGCGAACGAACAGACGTGATCCGCAATCTTTCCAATGAAAATGACGATATCAAAAGCCTGCCTTCGGTCAAACGTAAGCAGGAAAACGGAGGTGCGGCATGAACCGTGTCATTAACCTTGATGAAGGCGGGGCAACGATCCCGGCCGAGGAGCCCCAAGTCGCCTGGCACCAGATTCTGTCCGAAGAACGCGAAGCATCACGCCAAAGCCTGCGCAAGCCGATCATGGCCGGTCTCGCCGTAATCATTCTGGGATTTGGCGGTTTCCTGACCTGGGGTTTTACCGCCGAACTTGATAGTGCGGCTGTGGCGACCGGGTCGGTGATTGTCGATTCCAAAAAGAAGGTCGTTAATCACTATGAAGGCGGCATCCTGAAAAAGCTTCTGGTCGAAGAGGGCGAGAAAGTCAAAGCAGGTCAGGTATTGGCGCTTCTGGATGGAACGCGCAGCGAGGCCGAACTGGGTCAGTTGCGGGGTGAACGTTATGGCCTGATGGCAAAGCTTGCGCGATTGCGCGCCGAACAGCGTGGTCTGCAAAACATCACTTTCCCGCAGGAACTCATGGCCAGTGAGGATGATTATGTCGACGACATCCTGCGTGACGAGGAGCGCCTGTTTGCCAAACGTAACGAGGTCTATGCAGCCAAACGCGATGCCCAGGCCAAACAGATCGATCAATTCGAAGCCGAAGCCCAGGCACTCGATTCGCAAATCAAAGCCCGTACCCGTCAGGAAAAGCTTGTCGCCGAGCAGCTGAAAGGGATCCGTGAACTGGCCGAGAAGGGCTTTGCCACCCGAACCCAACTGGTCGAGATTGAAAACAACTGGTCGGATCTGGTCGGCGATATGGGCGAATTCAAGGCCCAAAAAGCCGCCGCACAGCAGCAAAAGGCCGAAGCCGAGATCAATCTGGCTTCAATCGAAATGGAATGGCAAAGCGATATTGCGACCGAAATTCAGGAAGCCCAGCTTGCGCTGAATGATGTCACCCAACGCATGCGCGCCAGCACGGACGTCCTGAACCGGCTTGAGGTAAAAGCACCACAGGCAGGAACGGTCGCCAACATTCAGATCAGAACGCCGGGCGGTGTGATCAGTCCGGCTGAACCGATCATGGATATCATTCCCGAAGATGAACCATTGGTGATCGAAGCACGCATCAACCGACAGGACATCGACTCGGTTCAGGTCGGCTCAAAGGCGCAAATACGACTGACCGCCTATAGTCAGCGCCGATTAGCTCCCCTGAATGGCGAGGTACGCTATGTCGCGCCCGACCAAACCGTCGATGAACAGCGCGATGCGTCCTATTACATCGTGCGTGCGGCCATCGATCCGGCGGAACTTGCCCGGCATGAAGATATCAAACTGCGCCCGGGCATGCCTGCGAACATTCTGGTTTTGAAAACACCGCGCAAGGCAATCGATTATCTGGTCGATCCGATCGTTCAGAGCATGGACAAGGCCTTCCGAGAAGAGTGATTCCTCCCCGCGTGATGCGGAACTGGGGTCAATCCGGCAGAAAACCGGGATTGACCCTTTTCTTTGCAAGTATAGATCAAATTTTGAATTAAATAATAAGTAAAATAAAAACAGTATTTATCGAATATATGCAATCAATATCGAAGTAAGTCATAATGTTGACAAAATAAAATCACAACAATACCCTCCAGTAGATAAGTAAAAAAATGTAGGGTTTTCTGAGTGGCCGTTATCCGCGGGGCTCAGACCGCCCTGAGGGAACGGCCATCCTCTCGCGAGGGAAACATCCCCGCGATGTCATTAATGTTGGGACACGAAGGAGGATTACATGGCAACTCTCGAAGGCGGCGCCTTTGATGATGCGCTTCTCGGATCTCGTTTCAGTGACGTCATCTTTGGACGTGGCGGAGACGACACAATCTTCGGACAAGGTGATGACGACGTTCTGTTCGGCGAAGAAGGCGATGATGCCTTGTTCGGCGGATCAGGCGACGATGTCGCCATTGGTGGCGAAGGTGATGATCTTCTGTTTGGTGGGTCGGGCGTCGATGCACTGATCGGAGGTGCCGGGAGCGACCTGCTGTCAGGTGGCTCTGGCGATGACGTTCTGTCAGGTGGATCGGGTGACGATATCATGCTTGGCGGATCAGGTGACGATGTGCTCGACGGCGGTTCTGGCGATGACGTCATGATCGGCGGCGGTGGCGACGATATCATGCTCGGCGGTGCCGGTGATGATGTCATGCTTGGCGGTTCTGGAAACGATGTTCTCCAGGGCGGTGAAGGTGACGACGTTCTCTTGGGCGGTGCCGGGGATGATGTCCTCGAAGGCGGTGCAGGGGACGATGTTCTGTCCGGCGGTTCCGGCGCAGACACCTTTGTCTTCTCCGGGGGTGGCGGCAACGATGTCGTGCTCGACTTCCAGGCTGGCGAGGACATGCTTTCCATTAGCAGCAATATCAACGACACCGGCATTGAAACCGCCGATGACGTTGCTGCACGTGCAACGCAAGTTGGCGCCAATACTGTCATCGACCTTGGGAATGGTGATTCCATTACCCTTAACAATGTCGATGCAGAAGACATCCAGGACGATCCGGACAGCTTCTTTAGCGTTCAGTAATCCAATATGGGCGTCCGCAGCTTCGGCTGCGGGCTACCCGTCCTGATCTTCAAGTAAGTGAAAGAATGTCATGCTTGAATTTGCCTCGTCCGATGCAGTGCGGACGACCGGCGAAGCGCCCGGTGTTTGCCTGCTGAACCCTGATACGTTGTTGTTGAGTTGGGATACACCCACCCGTTTGTGGGAAGTTCCCAAGCTTGAAACGATTGATGGTGCTGCGATTTCGCCGCAGGCTACTTTGCGTCTGCCGCTCGACGGGGGCGGTACCCGATTGCTGCGCGTCATCCGCCGTCCGGTGGATGAGCCGGTCACAATTCTGGCCGAGGCCGGAACGCTGGGCCGCAAGGACGAGATCACAATTGACCCCGATGGCGATTTTGAATTTGCCAGTGCATCAACGCTTTTGAACGGTGTGACGCCCGCCGGTCGGCTTTCATTGGTGTCGACACTTTTGGGGATGTGGGCAAGCCTGTTCCGGTTGCGGTTGTCCAAAAGCTACAACAATTTCCTGCGTCAGCTCGTCGCGGCGATTGTCGACCGGCCAAAGCCGGCCAAAGCTGTCGCAAAACTGTCCGATGAAAAGATATTGCTGGCCACCGCGTTGCCTGATGCCTTTAACGATATCGAGGCGGTATTCATTGTTGCCCCGTCGGGTTTCAAGCGTCTGACACAGCTTCCCCATATCAGCCAGACCGGACCGCGCGGTCAAAAGATTGCCTATATGATTGCGGATCGGGCAAGCACCGAAACAGGGGCTTATCTGGTGGTTACCGGTATGCGCACTCTTGCTGTGCGTCATCTGCCCGATGCATCAGGTCTGCCATCACTGGCCCGCTGGTGGCAAAAGCAGGGCAAATCGGACGCCGATCTGCGCGAATATATCATTGGTACGCTCGCACGTGCTGACATGAAGTCCAGCAAGGCCGCGATTGAATTCCAGCTCCGCTGTCCGCTTTCAAGCCAGCGCGTGTCGGGTGGCGGATCGCTTCCAAGTGGCGAGGTTGATCTTGCGGTCACAACGGCACGCGGCACCCTGATTGGCGGCTGGTATCGCGATCCGGTCGATATGATTGCCAGCATAGATCTTCTCGACAGCAAGGGTATCGCCCATCCGTTCGGGGATGGATTTTATCGATATCATGGCAACGTGCAGGATGATGACCGGACAGTTCCGGCAACCGGCTTTGTCGGGTTCTATCAGGGTATCCAAAGCCCGGTCCCGATCCTTCAACCCAGAAGCCTGATGCGCCTGAAATCGGGTAACCGGCATCTGATGGTTCCGCCCGCCCAGCCGATCGACCCCGCCGAGGCGCGCGCGCGCATTCTGCGCGCTGTGCCCCCACAACACCTGACCGCAGACATTATCGAAAACTGCCTTGCACCTGTGATTGGGGATCTGCAGCAAAAGCTGATGGGCTCGGTCAAGGTTGACCGGGTCATTGAAATCGGCACCCCGCACGACGACCCGGATGTGTCGATCATTGTGCCGCTCTATCGTGTTCTGGGCTTCTTGCGTGCGCAGGTCGGGGCGTTTGCCTGTGATGACTGGGTCGCCAGATATTGTGAATTGGTCTTTGTGCTTGATTCCCCGGAACAGGCCGAAGAATGCGAACATTTGCTGCGCGGTCTGCATATTCTGTATGGCATTCCGATGCGCCTGGTGGTGATGACACGCAATGGCGGTTATGCCCGGGCTTGCAATGCCGGTGCAGAACAGGCGCACGGGCATTTTCTGGCCATGCTCAATTCTGATGTCATCCCCCATACGCCCGGCTGGGCGCAAGGCATGGCCGCCAAATTGGGCGGTGCTGATGAAGTCGCGGTCGTCGGTCCGAAACTCCTGTTTGAAGATGGCTCGATCCAGCATGCCGGGATGTATTTTGCCCGCAATGAAAGCGGCAAATGGCTGAACTACCACTATCACAAAGGCATGCCCGACCAGTTCAAGGATGCCAATATTGAACGCTCGGTCCCCGGTGTCACCGGTGCCTGCATGATGATCCATCGTGATGCCTTTGAAGCGGTCGGTGGCTTCACCGAGGATTATGTGATTGGCGACTACGAAGACAGCGATCTTTGCCTGAAAATTCGCAAGGCCGATTTCGACATCAAATACGTCCCCGATGTCAGCCTCTATCACTTCGAACGCAAATCCATCTCCACCCATGTTGATTACATGCGCGGCGTGGCTGCCGAATATAACGCCTGGCTGCATGCTGCGCGCTGGGGGGATGTGCTCGAAGACATTCACACCAACGGTGTGCCGCAATACCGGTCGCAAAAAACCACTGACGGAGAAGCGGCATGAGCCAGGTTCTTGCATTGTCTGAACACCAATCCCCGCTGACATCCGATTTTGGCGAAACCCATCTTGCCTGGTTGTGCCAGCAAATCATTTCCAACCGTTTTCTTCCGGTTCCCCCCGAAGAAGACGTCTTTGTCGGCGATGGCGATTATCGGGTCATCGGCGCGGAATTCCTTGATCATTTTGTCCGCATGGGCGGGCTTAAAACCACTGACGATGTTCTTGATATCGGTTGCGGTATTGGCCGCATTGCCGTCCCGTTGACACAGTTCCTGAACCCCGAAAAGGCGATTTATCGTGGTCTGGATCCCGTGCGCAACGGCATTGAATGGTGCAAGCGTGCCATCACGCCAGCCTATCCGAATTTCCGGTTTGAATGTGCCGACATCAGGAACGCACTTTACAACCCGGAAGGCGAAATCAGCGGGCGCGGCATACGATTGCCTTTTCAGGACGGAACATTCGATTTCACCGCAATGATCTCGGTGGCAACCCACCTGCCGCCAGACGAAATCGAAGCCTATTGTTCCGAGGTCTTTCGTGTGCTGCGCCCGGGCGGGCGGCTGTTTCTGACCGCCTTTGTCATGTGCGCGGACGATGATCCGTCTCATCCGGACCGTGATGCCCGCCTTAAGGCATTCGAAAAGGCCGACGGTCAGCCCTGCTGGCATCTGCGTGGCGAAAATCCGATGGCCGCCGTCGGGTTTGACGATGCCTTTCTTGATGATGCCCTGACGACTGCCGGCTTTGACATCCACACCAAAAGCTTTGGCGCATGGCGCGGCAAGGCAGCCGCCCATTATCAGGATTTCCTGATTGCCCGGAAACCACGGAGGAACGCATGAACCCGCGGATAATGGTGCTTGCCCACAATCACCCCGATCTGCATCCGGGGGGCACGGAAATTTTCGCCCATGACCTGTTTCATGCCTACAAACGTGCGGAATGCGAAGCGCTGTTCATCGGGGCGACCAACGATGTTCATCGCGAACGCCGCCCGGGCACAAGTTTTCAGGCCATCAATGATGCTGGTGATGAAATGCTGTTTTGGGCGGGGCATTTTGATCGCTTCAACATGTCCCAGACCGATCTTTATGCGGTGGCCCCGGATTTCACACGCCTTTTGAAAAGCTGGGCCCCGGATGTGGTGCATATCCATCATCTGGTGCTGTGGGGCATCGAATTGCCAATGCTGATCCGCCGTGTTCTGCCGAACTGTCGGATTGTCATGACCCTGCATGACTATTATCAGATCTGCCCGAATGATGGTCTGATGATCCATCGCAGGACCAGAAACCGCTATACCAAGGCCGACGCCACCGGGTGTTTGTCCGGGCTTGATGGGTTTACACCCGATCAACATGCAATGCGCGCGGTCAATCTGCGCAACCATCTGCGCGTGGTGGATCATTTTGTCTCGCCAAGCGAATTCCTGCGCGATCGTTATATCGACTGGGGCATCGAGCCAGACAGAATCTCGGTGATCAATAATGGTCGCCCAACTGTCCCGGCCGCACCCAAACGCGATATCGGTGCTGCCGGAATGCCCAATGTCTTTGGCTATTTCGGCAATCTCAACCCCTGGAAGGGGGCGGATGTTCTGCTTGAAGCCGGTCGGATCCTTTCGGAAAACCAGGTCGATTTCAATCTGCGCATCCATGGTGCTGCTCTTTATCAGACCGACCAGTTTACCGATCGCATTACCGATCTGGTCGAACAAAGCGGCCCGCAGGTGCACCATATCGGCGCCTATCAGCGCGAAGATATTCCCGATCTGATGGCGCGGGTCGACTGGGTCGTTGTGCCGTCGATCTGGTGGGAAAATGCGCCACTGGTCATTCAGGAAGCCTTCCAGCATGGACGTCCGGTGATCACCAGTTCCATTGGCGGCATGGCCGAAATGGTTCGCGATGGCCATGACGGTATCCATGTGCACCCCGATGACCCGGCCGAGCTGGCCCGCGTCATGAAAGACTGCGCAACCAATCCGAAACTCTGGAAAAAACTGTCGGGCCATGTCCGGGCGCCGGCTGGGATTGATGATGTCGCGCAGGAATATCTGGCGATGATCCGCCGCATGGTTCGCCCTGATTTTGTTGCCGCCTGACGTTCAACAAGGAGGCCGCTATGGCTGTTGCTGAAAAACAGACGATGGAAGAAACCCCGGCGCCAAGCGTCACACAAGACGCCGAGCAACCTGCGCCGACCCTGGAAGGGCGGGTCGATGCCATTGACCGGAATCGGTTATATGGCTGGGTCTGGTCGCCGCAAAACCCGGATGCCCGGATCGAGGTGGTCGTGCGCCTTAACGGCCATGCATTGCTGCGCGAGACGGCCGAAAATGAACGCGTCGATTTGCGCCGCAATGGTATCGGCGATGGAAAGCACGCATTCGAGGTGGAATTGCCCGATGCAGCTGTTGCCAATGTCGACAGCCTTTCTGTTTGTGCCGTCATGCCCGGCACCAAGGACGAAATCACACTGCGTATCCCGACCCAAAGCGAACAGGAAGCCCACACTGCGCTGAATGCACCGCTTGGCAAAATTCTGGACCGGCTGGACCGGCTTCTTGCGGCACAGCACATCCTGCAAAACGGGCAACGCGAAGCCGCCAAACGTCTGGTCAGTGCATCGAAACGCATGGATGAACTTGCCTCGGCCGATGACGGTATCGAAGCAGGCGTGAAACTGGTCCGTACCGGTCAGGAAGAACTGTCAAGCCGGGTGGATGAACTCGAAGTCTTTCTGGTGCGCTTTGACAAATCGCTGGGCGGGTTTGACGAACGCCTTTCCGTCCTGACCGCACGCCACACCAATGATCTCAAAACCCCGTTGTTAATCCTGTCCTGCCTGATCGGTGTAACGGCCGGGTTGGCAATCGGCGCCTTCGTCTGGTGATCACCATGGCATCGCACCTATCCGCTTTAAAGCATATGCGCAAATACAAGGAGGCCGGTTAATGACAGAACAGAATGGCATGCCACTTGATGGCAGAACTGTTGTCGCCGCCTTGGTCGATGACAGTCTGGCGCTGATGGTCGGGGTCGGGAATGCCCTGCCGGCAACGATTGATATCTACCTTAACAGTCAGTCCGACGCCAAAGTTCAGGCATCCATCATTTCATGGCGCCGCCATGATGCGGAACCCGAAAACGCCTATGGCTTTGTCGCGCTTTTACCGATGAAAAATGTTTCCGCGCGCCGTTTGAAAACCGCCCTGTTCAGTGGGGCTGGCAAACCGCGTGAATACCGGATTGATAGCCGCCAGCAACGTATCGAAGCGATCCTGTCCGCCGTCGCAGATCAGTCCGGCCCGGCTTTTGCCACCGTTATTGATGGTTTGATCGAGGCCCTGCTTGCCGGTGATCCGGATAAAAAACGCCTGAGCAAGGTGGCCGCACTTGTGCAAAGTGCCGCACGTAGCAACGGCTTTATCGAAGTCCTGGGCGGGCTCGAAGAAGGTGATGTTTATATCCAGGGCTGGTCAAGCGGCTTCCCCACCGGGCGCACCCGTGTCATCGCCATGGAAGAGTCCCCGGTGCTGGCAGAACTGACCAGCGCAGATTTCCAGCGCGATGATCTCGGTGACGAGGCATCGGGTGTCACCGGCCTGTTGCTCGGTAACAAGCCGATCAATCCGAAAAAACTCAAACGGGTTTATTTCCGCGGGCGCGAAACCTGGTACTCGATCGAAGTTTACCAGCACCGCGTTCTGGTAGCCCCACCCGATGTCCCGGCCCATATTCGTTCGGTTCTTGATCGTGTGCGTGCGCCGGAAAAAATCCTCCATACCCTTAAAATGGCCGCACATCGTTTTGATGGTCGCGACACAGTTTCGGAACTGGATCGCCCGGTTCGCATCGGGATTGATTTCTCCCTTCTGATCGAAGGCAGCGGGATATTGATTTCCGGCTGGATGCTGGATCCCGACCGTGCCGTCGAGGATGTGTCACTGCGTGTCGGTGGTGAAGTCGTGCGCATTGATGACCACTGGACGCGTCAGTCACGCGCTGATGTGACCGATGCCTTTGCCAATGATCCGATGTTTTCCGCGATGAACCCGGCCCGCAACAATCACGGTTTTCTGGTGTTTTGTCCGCTGGAAGCCACCCCGCCCTCCGATCAGGCAACCTATCTTGAACTGGGCATCCGTGATGCTTTCCCGGCCTACTGTCCGCTGAACCCGACGCGGGCCTCTGCCCGTCAGGCGCTTTCACGGGTTTTGCCATCGCTTGATCCGCGCTCGGTGACGGCATCAAACAGCATCGAACGTCAATTTGGCCCGATGTTGCAGTCCATGACAGCACAACGCCCCTACGCGGTCGATATTCACGATATCGGGGATTTTGACGAAAACGCGCCGGTGACCCTTGTGGTCGGGGTTGATGACACGATCAATGATATCGGCGTCACCATTGCCCTTCTGGGACTTGATAGCGCGACCCGGCATCTGCCGATTGTCATTGCGGGTCCGGTCGAAAGTTTCGATCAGGTCGGCAGCGAAATCCTGCGTCTTGCGGCCTTCTACAAACTCAACACCCGGATCGTGTTCGCCGAGGGCGTCGAAGATTATTGCGATGCGCTCGAAGTTGGTGTCGATGCCACCAGCTCCGAAACAGTCGGGCTGGTATCAGCGCATATTCTGCCGCGCGATGATGGCTGGTTTGATCAGTTGCTGGCCGCTTACAGCAAACGCGGCAGCAAGGTTCTCGTTTCGCCAACCATTCTGTTTGAAGACGATTCTGTCCGCTGGGCCGGGACCTGGATCAACAGCAACGCCAATGGCGGTCAGTATCTGTCGGACCGGTATGTCGGCTATCCATGCGCGGTGCTTGCTGACGCCGAACCCAGCGAAGTCAGTGCCGGAACCCTGGAATGCTGCATTCTGCCGCGCAAGGCCTTCAAGGACAGCAACGGCTTTACCCGTGGCTATATCGGGCCGGGGGAAAAAAGTCTCGATCTTGCGCTGAAACTGCGCATGGCGGGAACGCCATCCTACTGGATCCCCGATGTCGAAGTACTGGGCAGCGAACAATCCATAAGCACAGCCCCTGCCTGGGAGGAACTTTCCAATCGTCTTGACCGCTGGGCGTTTGATCGCCGCTGGTCATTGGTCGTTTCAAATTTGCGGAGCCACAACAATGCCGTTGACTGATTTACGTGTCCTCGTTATTTCGCACGGCCATCCCAGCATCTCGCTGGGCGGGGCCGAAGTGGCCTCCTATAACCTGCACAAAGGGCTGAACGCCCTTGACGGGGTCGAAAGCTTCTATCTGGCCCGCGTTGGCAACCCGGTCCCGCGTCACGGGGCTTCGGCCCTGATGAGCCTGCGTCAAAAGGAAAACGAAATCCTTTATCACGCGGAAAACTATGATCATTTCCTTCTGTCGAATGGCAGTACCGATGAAATCGACCGGGATTTCCTGCGTTTTGTGAAGGATTACGAACCCGATGTGGTGCATTTCCATCACTATCTCGGGCTTGGGCTGGAAACCATCTATGCCATTCGCGAAGCACTGCCGGAAACCGCGATTTTCTTTACCTTCCACGAGTTTTTGACGATCTGCCACAATCACGGGCAGATGATCAAAAGCGGCGGAACCAAGCTGTGCAACCGTGCAAGCCCGATTGACTGCAACGGCTGTTTCCCGAACATCTCGCCCGCATCATTTCTTCGGCGCGAACGCTTCATCAAGGCCATGCTGGAACTGGCTGATCACTATGTGTCGCCCAGTGAATTCCTTGCCAACCGTTTCATTGACTGGGGCATGAAGGCCGAAAAGATGTCGGTGATCGAAAATGGTCTCGACATCGATCAGCGTGCCAAAGACCGCCCGCTTTCCAAGACTCAGCCCCGCCGGTCGCGCTTTGCCTTTTTCGGGCAGCTCACGATGTTCAAAGGGGCTGACATTCTTCTGGATGCGGTCGGGCGTGTGCCTGATGAAATCTGGGGCGATGATGCGCGGCTGATGATCTTTGGCGGCAACCTTGATCGCCAACCCAAGGAATATCAGGACAAGGTCCATGACCTGATTGAAAAGGCCGGCGAGCGCGTGCGCTTTTACGGCGCCTATCAGAATACCGAAATGCCCAAGCTGATGGAGCTCGCCGACTGGACGATCATTCCATCTATCTGGTGGGAAAACTCGCCCGTCGTGATCCAGGAAGCCTTCTTCCACGGGCGGCCGATGATTTGCTCAAACATTGGCGGTATGGCCGAAAAAATCACCGATGGCGTGAATGGTCTGCATTTCCGGGTCGGAAGTGCCGAAGACCTTGCCGATCGGATGATCGAAGTCCTTAGCGACAACAAGATCTGGGATCGGATGCGCGAGGGAATACCAAGCGTGACGACCTATCAGGAATGCGCCGAGCAACATCTCGCGCAGTATCGGGAGGTTCTGGAAGTGCGCCGTATGTCTGCAAAGGCTGCGCGCCCGCAAACCGTGGCTAGCACGGCATGAATTCAGAACAAAAACGTGATCAACCAAGGAGAGACAACATGGCGCGCGTTCTCGTAATGATCCCGTCAGGCGAAGTCTACGACCACGACTGCGTCCGATGGTACAACTATCAGGATGTTCAAAAGAGCATCAATCACTACCACAATATCGGTGATGCCTTTGTCTTTGACTCATCGCTCAAGCTGATGAATTACGACAAACTTGGCGTTCTGCCGATTGCCGATCCCAAAATGGAAGACATCGATCGCCTTCGCGAGGAATATGATTATGTCTTCCTGCGCGGCTCGAACTACATCCATTCCGACATGGATTGGCGCAACACCATTGATGTCCTCAAGCGGTTGAAATTACCGGTTCTGGGCTTTGGTATCGGTGCGCAGGCGCCGGTCAAAGGCAAGATCGAGCTGTCCGAACAGACCAAGACGGTTTTGCGCATGATGGCCGATTCCACCACATCCATCGGTGTGCGCGGGGCCTATACCGCACAGGTTCTTTGGGATCTTGGCATTACCAATGTCCGTATTGTCGGTTGCCCGACCGCGTTCCGGCAAAACAATCCCGACATGCGCATCAAACTGCCATCCCTTGATAGCGTGAAAAATGTCGGCATTACCCTGCGCCGCGAAGTCTCCCCGGCCTACGCGCAGGACATCAAGCGTTACCTGACCTTCCATCGTGATCTGGTCAAACATCTGGCTGGCCGGTTTGATGACATCACCCTGATGGCGCAGGGCGAACCCGAAGAAAAGAAACTGGTCTTTGGCAGCAACATCCAGCGTGAAGAAGCGATGCAGGCGCTTAAAAACAACGACTGGGTCAAGAACTGGTATCTCGATGACACGATGGAACGTCTCTATCGCGAGAAGCTTTTCTATTCCGATGTTGTTTCCGATTACGAGGATCTGGTGCGCACCAAGGATTGCGTGCTGGGCTATCGCCTGCACGGCAATCTGATGGCGCTGTCAAACGGTGTTCCGTCGATTTACTTCACCTATGACAGCCGCACCGTCGAATTCGCCGAAACCTATCAGATCCCGTCCTATGACGTGTTCTCGAAAAAGGAATTCGTGCTTGAGGATTACTGGAATCAGGACCTGTTCGACAAGTTCAACCGCGCCTGGTTCCAGACCTATCGCGAAATGGCGCAGTTCCTGACCGAGAACAATATCGACCACAAGATGGTCGATGTCATGAAAGCTGACACGCAGCCGCAACGAAAGGTCGCGTGATCACATCCGGTACTGCCGTCTGGCTGTTCCGGATCGGAACGGTCAGACGCAGCTACTTCCAAAGATCAGCCTGATGAGCAACAGGCAACATCAATAAGGAGACACGGCAATGACTGTACTTGTAACAGGTGGCGCAGGATATATCGGTAGTCACGCAGCACTGGCCCTTCTCGATGGCGGGCGCGATGTGGTTGTGCTCGATAATCTAACGCAGGGACATCGATGGGCAGTACCAGCCGGGGCAGCCTTTGTTGAAGGTGATTGCGGCGACGAAGATCTGGTGCGTCGCATTATCGATGAACATGACGTAACAGCGATCATGCATTTCGCCGGGTCGATCATTGTGCCGGACTCGGTCATCTATCCGCTGGAATATTACCGCAACAACACGGTCAATTCGCGCGCGCTTTTGCAGGCGGCCGTCGATAGCGGCATCAGGCATTTCATCTTTTCCTCGACCGCGGGCGTTTACGGCGAACCAAATGCCACCCCGATTAACGAGGATTTCGCGCTCAAGCCGATCTCGCCTTATGGCACCTCAAAGATGATGACCGAAAAGATGTTGGCTGACGCGGCAATTGCCCATGATTTCAATTATGTCGCGCTGCGCTATTTCAATGTTGCCGGGGCCGACCCCAAAGGCCGTGCGGGCCAAACATCGCGCAAGGCAACCCATCTGATCAAGATCGCCAGCCAGACCGCAACGGGTGTCCGCCCGCAAATGGCCATTTATGGCGAGGATTACCAAACCCCGGATGGCACCTGCATTCGCGATTACATCCATGTATCCGACCTCGCCAATGCCCATGTCCTTGCGCTTGAATATCTTGAGCGCGGTGGCGAAAGCGACGTGATGAATTGCGGCTATGGTCGCGGCTTCTCGGTGCGTGAAGTGATCGGTGCGGTCAAAAAGGTTTCCGGTGTCGATTTCAGCGTTGATCTGGCGGAACGCCGCCCGGGTGATCCGCAATCCCTTGTCGCCGGTGCCGATCGTATTCGTGAAAAACTGGGCTGGGTCCCGGTTCATGATGATCTCGAAGTCATCGTCCGCCATGCCCTTGATTGGGAACAAAGCCTTAAAACCCGCGAAGTCAACGCGGCTTAGGCACATATCGCAAGACCTGCATTACCAAACACGAGCAACGGTTCGAACCAACGTCAAAAATGACACGAACCACCAGCAGGAGACATATGATGGAACCGAAACTCCCAACCGGGGGGCGCAAGCCGCGCATTGGCGTGCTGATGCCTGCGGGCCGCGTCGAAGGCAATCTGGGTGTTGTCACCCACACCTATAATGCGCCCGAAAAGGCAAAGACGCTTTTCACCAATATTGGTGACTGCTTTGTCTATGACTCGTCGCTGCGCATCCTTGATTATTCGGAACTATTCCCGATTTATGTGCCCGCAGACGGCAATCTGTCAGAAACCCAGATCGAAAAGATAAATCAGCTTGATTACATCTTTTTGCGCGGGTCGAACTATATCAACACCAACGGTCAATGGGACCCGATCACAACGGTTCTGGAAAAGACCAAGGTGCCGGTGATTGCCTTTGGGATTGGCGTTCAGGTGCCCGACAATTCCGACCAATATGTAAATGACTCAACCAGACGGTTCTTGCAGCTTGTCGCAGACCGTTCGGCATCAATCGGCGTGCGTGGCAATCTGTCAAAGAAGGCGCTGAATTCGATCGGCATCAGGAATGTTCGCATTTTTGGCTGCCCGACCGCATTCCGCCATTGCAAACCGGAACTGAAATTGCGCCGGGTGGATGCATCATCGATCAACAGGCTTGGCTTTACCCTGCGCCGCAAGACACACGGTTTCCAGACACAGCAACGTTATATGTTGCGCACCCTGGCCGAACGCTATGACACCGAAATCCTGTGCGCGGGCGAACTTGAAGAAAAGCAGATCTATTACGCGCGCTCCAAACAGGTCGAAAATGACGCATCTGTCATGGCCGACGCGATCAAAAAACTGACCGCGGAAAAATGGATTTACGGTCCAAGCGATCCGCTGGTCGAACTTTATAAATCATCGCTTTCGGTGTTTGAAAGTGTCGCGGATTTTGAACGTGCCGAACAAAATCTGGATGCGGTGACCGGATATCGTCTGCATGGCAATTTGCTGGCCCTGGCCAACGAAGTTCCGGCTCTTTATGTCACATATGATACGCGCACCCGCGAATTTGTCAGAACACTTGGCATTCCGTTCGTTGATGGTCGCTATATGGACAAATTCTCGTTCGAGGAAGCCTGGGACAAGGCCGATTTCGACTTGTTCGAAAAGACCTATCAGAAGCGCTTCGGTGATCTGAAAAACTTCCTTGAAGAAAACAGCATGGCGCACCGTCTGGGCAGTACCCCGGCCCCATATGTCGCAGAAGCGGCGTGACCTTGCTGTGTCTGGTGCGTGGCGGCCCCCAGTAACGCCACGCACCAAATTTCCACATTCCACTACCAACCGTGACGGGTAAGACATTGCAAAAGCGGCACTTATCAAAACGCATCACCGGACTGTCGGCATTCCTGATCGGTTTGTCGGTCGGGGGAATGCTTGGCTGGAACCCGTATTTACGGGCCGCCGAAGTAACCGTCTCGGGGCCGGAAACCGTCATTTTTGATAGCGATGTCACCGGGTGTGACAACCATCATCTGCCAGATTCCCCGGCCCGTGCCTTTCGCAATGATCAGGGCAAAATGGTTCTGTTCGCGCCGAACTTTCAGAACCGCGCTTTTGTCGGATATGGCTTTAACAGCCTCAAGCCCGATTGCGACAGCCGGTTCAAGGCAGCGGGCAAGGCGGTGCCGGAACTTCTTGATGACCGAACCTGGCTTCAGGCGATCTATACGCGCGACGGGCGCAATGTCTATGCGTTGGGCAGTGCCAGTTTCATGCCCTATCGCCATGATATGCCCTGCAAGGGGGGCACCAAACGTACCGATTGCTGGATCAACGGTCTGGTTACACTGAAATCCGGTGACGGGGGCAAGACCTTTGAATATCTGGGTAATCCGCCCCGTCACGCGCCGTTTCCGCCGCCACAAGCCTATCGCGATGATCGCACGCGCGCGCCAAGCTATGTCACGGTCACCAACATCATTTCCTGGCAGAACTACTATTACGCCATTGTCTGGCGTCGGGCGGATAACTGGGAAGAATCGCGCAACTGTCTGGTACGGGCGCCGATTGATGATCCCAAGCAATGGGACGTCTGGAACGGATCGGATTTTGAACAGGCCGCAACCCTGACCGATCAGGGATGGTCGGTTCGCGAAACCGAATGCGCGCGAGTCGGGCCGGTTGGTGTGTCATCGATCCGCGGTTTGGTTCGCCATGAAGCCACCAACAGTTTCATCACGGTGTACCTTCACCGTATTCGCAAAAAGGGCGAACCCGACATCGCCGGGTTCTTCTATTCGACCTCGACGGATCTGAAAAACTGGTCCGAGCCCAGGCTGCTCTATCGCCAGCCGCTAAGGCGTGATGCTGGCGATGGCGACCCCTTTGCCGCCTATCCATCCATCATTGATGAAGACAGCACAGACCGTTTGTTTGGCACGGTTGATGACAATGCATCCCTTGTTTTCGTCCGTCTTGTGCCCAAACCCTACAAGGACCGGTGGCGTGTCCCGCGCCAGTTGATCCGTGTTCCGATCTCGATCAAGGAGTAATGAACAATGACTGTGGAATTTGACGAATTTGATATCGAAGGTCCGGTTCTGTTTATCCCCACCCGGCATCGGGACAAGCGCGGTGTTTTTGCCGAAACCTTCCGTCATGATGATTTTCGCGAAGTTGTCGGGGATATCGATCTGGTACAGGAAAATCAGTCGATCAGCGTTCCGATCAACACCATTCGCGGTCTGCATTTCCAGACCAGCCCCTATGCCCAGGGCAAGCTGGTCCGTGTCACAAAAGGCGCAATTCTTGACGTTGCAGTCGACATTCGACCACGATCGCCAACGTTTGGTCAGCATATCAAGATCGAACTCAGCGCGGAAAACTGGTACCAGCTCTGGATTCCGGATGGCTTTGCACACGGCTTCAAAACCCTGCAACCCGACACCCACGTCATGTACAAGGCGTCAAACTATTACAGTCCGGAACATGATCGCGGGATTGCGTGGAACGATCCGGATCTTGGCATCGACTGGCAATTGTATGGTCAGCAGGCGGTCATTTCCGACAAGGATCGCAAACATCCAAGACTGGCCGATGTCGGGCCGGAGACCCTTGGTCAAATACCACCAGGCCATGATTTCACAACCGTCAGTCTCAGCCGGGCAAAGGGCGCGGGCTTTGGTGCCGCGCCACAGTGAACGGACTGACCGGATCGACTGGATTGGGTGCGCACGGTTTTACACATCATGTCTCCCTGGCTGATGCGTCCTCAGTCCGGAAACGGGTCCGATATCGGACCCGTTTCTTTGTCTGAAAGATGATGCAGGGTATCTTGCCAATCATCTCAAGCGCCCGCCGACAGGAATGCCGGTAATGTCTTTGTTGCCATCTTCGTTGATGGGCAGATATCGCACCCACGCTATCCGATGGCCTTCAGAACAGTGTCAATATCCGCGTGGCATTCAAGCCCGGCGTCACGGCCGCAACAGTGCCCCGGTACCCGTCACGCCAAAGCAGTCCCCTTTGCCGACCAGCTTTGGCCGACTTGTCCCAGCGAATTAACCCTGGTTCCTGAGCAACGCGCCATGTGTCTGGATGACCTTGGCTGACAGGGCCTGTCCATGGCGCACTGCATCGGCTGGTTCAGCGCCGCCAAATCGGGCGGCCAGAAATGCGGCGTTAAAGGAATCACCGGCACCTGTCGCATCCACCACATTTGAAACGCCCGGCGTATCAAGGCTTGTCGCCTGACCATCTTTCAGGAAATGGCATGGACCACTGCCATTTTTGACCACGACCTCGCCCACGCCAAGGTCGCGATATCGCGCCACTGTTTCCTGTGGCGATGCATCCCCGAACAGGGCCGCCTCGTCATCAAAGCTTGGCAGAATGATGTCTGAAAGGGCCGCGACCTCTGACAATACCGTTTTGCAAATATCGCGATCTTCCCAAAGGGCCGGGCGGATATTGGGGTCAAAGGCAATGCGGGTATGTGCCGGTTGCTGTTTGATGATCTCAATGAGCGCGGCCCGGCTGTCCGTATCGAGGATCGCCAACGTGATCCCCGAAAGATAGATTACATCCGCCCCCTCGCATCCGGCGCGAAGTGCGGCGATGTCATCGGCCATTTTACGGGCGGCGGAATTTTCCCGCCAATACGTAAAGACACGATCCCCCTTTTCCTGATCAATCAGGTAAAGACCCGGACGATTTCCGGCCAGGCGCTGGATGGCGCTGGTATCAATCCCGGCATCGGCAATGAAATCGGCAATGCGTCGGGAATATCGGTCATCGCCAAGGGCAGTGACATAGCCGACCTGCCAGTCGCTCGGATCGGTGGCATTGCGGAAATGCCAGGCGGTATTAAGGGTATCGCCGGCAATCCCCATTTTCCAGTTGCCGTCACCGCCGCCCGACATTTCGATCATGCATTCGCCAATGGCGACAAACCGTTTTGTACTCATTGGCCAAGCTCATGGCGGATGGCGGCGTCGGCACCGTCGGTGAGCAACATCACAAGACGGCTGATCACCGCCTTGCGCCAGGACGCATCATCACAAAGCTGTCGGGGCATCCATCCCGGAAGGCCTGCCAGCCGGTCATAAAGGTCTGCCGCATCCTGCACACTGCCGATGCGTTCGGCAATTTCGTCTGCCCGTGGATCGTCGGGCAGGCGGCTGTTTTCACCGGGTGTGGCCGGATTGATCTGGCTTTGCACAAAGGCAATCCAGGCTGCGAAACACAGCGCGAATGTATTGCGATGGTGGCTGTCGGCGGCCAGATCACATACCGGTGCAAAGATGCGCTGCGGCAGTTTTTCGGTCCCGTCCATGGCGATCTGGCGGGTTTCATGGGCGATTTCGGGGTTGCGGAATCGCTCGGTCAGTTCCGCGCCATAGCGGGCAAAATCAATCCCGGCCAGCGGCGCCATGGTCGCAGCGGCATTTTCCATATGCCGTGCGACAAGACCGGCGAAATTGGCATTGGCCATGGCATCACGGACATAGCGATATCCGCCAAGCTGCCCAAGATAGGCAATCAGCGAATGACTGCCATT
This sequence comes from Thalassospira sp. MIT121401, assembly GCF_047125595.1. NCBI lineage: Bacteria > Pseudomonadati > Pseudomonadota > Alphaproteobacteria > Rhodospirillales > Thalassospiraceae > Thalassospira > Thalassospira sp. MIT121401. Next base: position 171,860 of record NZ_CP138926.1, on the reverse strand, counting down.
AAGCATGCGAAGCTTCATGTCCTCGAACGGTTCGACATCGGCAACAACAATCGCACCGGCTTCTTCCCAGGCGGGACGACCATCGGGGAAATCATCCTCGATCACCCATTGCGAAAAAGGTTCGGTTTCGATCGCGGCCGGGTCCTCGACACCGGTCAGGGTCTTGGCATCGTCATATGTGGTCTTGGTTGATGCCGGGGTGATGCGGTCGACCATGGTGGACGGGAAGGACACATTTTGCGAAATCCAGTCGCCCAGTTCCGGGTCGATCCGGTTGGCAAAATCAATCACACCAGCGCGCAGCAACTTGCCATTTGCCGGAAGATTGTCACAGGACAGAACCGTGAAGGGCCGCATGCCGGCATCCTTGCGGCTTTTCAGTCCGGCCACAAGAATCCCGACCAGTCCCGACGGCCTGTCGGGATGGTCCAGATCATGACGGATCGCCGGATGATCGTTCTGAATCCGGCCCGATTGCCGATCAATGCCATAGGCCTTTTCGGTCACCGTGATGGTCACAATCCGGATCGCCGGGTCGGCAAGGGCGGCCAGAACCGGCATGACATCGCGCGCCGCCGCAATGGCGTGCGACATGCTGGTAATCCGGCGGGCTTTTGGTCCATCGGGATGACGTTCAATCACCGTGAATGCGCAATTCTGTGCATTCAGCGCATCGACAATGTCGGTGCTGCGCAAACTGACCCCGATAATGTGCCAGTCGCCCCCTTTGGCCGCCATGGCGGCATCGGTGTAAACCGCCTGATGGGCCCGGTGGAACGCGCCGATACCGATATGAACGATGCCTGATTTGGCCAAGGCAACTTGCAACGTCATCTCCGACAAGCCGGACTGTGTCATCCCTTATCCCCCAAGCTTGTCAAAGCGTGCCGACAGGGCGGTCATCACACCGCGCAATTCAGCCAGGCCTTTCAGGCGTCCGATCGCCGGATATCCCGGCTGTCCCTTGCGGTTAAGATCATCAAGGATGTCATGGCCATGATCGGGGCGCATCGGAATGTTCCAGTCCGCACGACCGGCGGCCTTGCGCGATGCCTCTTCACGCAGGATCTGCTCGATCAGGGCAACCATGTCGGTATCGCCATCCAGATGTTCGGCTTCATGGAAGCTGCATGGCAGGCCTTCGGTTTCGCGTTTGGTATTGCGCAGATGGATGAAATGAACCCGTTCGCCCCAACGCTTCATCATGCCCGGCAAATCATTGCCCGGATGGACGCCAAGCGACCCGGAACACAGGGTAATGCCGTTTTCCGCAATATCGACGGCCTTCATGACAAAGGCATAATCATCTTCGGTCGACATGATGCGCGGAAGACCCAGCAACGCAAAGGGCGGATCATCCGGGTGGCAGCACATGCGAATGCCGACTTCGCGCGCGACCGGCACCACTTCTTCAAGGAACGCTACCAGATTGGCACGCAGGGTATCGGCATCAATATCGGCATAGGTCGCAAGAAGTTCGCGCAGATCATCAAGCGACAGGTTCTCGACCGATCCGGGCAGGCCAAAGGCAACGGTCCGTTCCAGTTCGGCGCGGCGCGCGTCGCTCATGGCCTCAAAGCGGGTCTTTGCCTCGGCAATGATGTCGGCACCATAATCATTTTCGGCGCCGGCACGCGCCAGGATGAACAGATCAAACGCGACAAAATCAAACAGGTCAAAGCGCATGCAGGTCGCGCCATTTGACAGCCGCCAGTTCAGATGGGTGCGTGTCCAGTCAAGAACCGGCATGAAGTTGTAACAGACGATGCTGATGCCCGATGCCGCCAAATTGCGCAGGCTTTCCTTATAGGCCGCGATATGGTCGCGCCACGGGCCGACCTGGCGTTTGATCGATTCGGAAACCGGAAGACTTTCAACAACATCCCAGGTCAGACCGGACGGTGCGCCATCTTTCATGGTCGCGATTTCGCGATGGCGTTTGGCAATCTCGTCGGGTGTCCAGACCGCACCGCTGGCAATGTGGTGCAGGGCGGAAACCACGCCATGCGCCCCGGCCTGGCATATATCGTCAATGCTGACCAGATCGCGCGGTCCGAACCATCTCCAGGTTTGTTTCATCTGTTTCTCTCTGTATTGGCATGGTGTTATCAACACCGACTATAAAGAACGTGAAGCGTATCACGCTACAATTTTGTTGACTAGTATGGTAGTATGCATTAACGATCAGGAAGGCAAGGAGAGATTGATGGGTGATCCTGAACAAAAGGACTGGGAGATAACGCAAGATCAGGCGGTAGGCCCGCAGATCCATCGCATTATTCGCGAACGGATCGTGTGTACCGACCTGCTGCCCGGCGTGCGCCTTTCCGAAGCCGAACTCGCCAAACATTTCAATGTCAGCCGCCAGCCGGTGCGCGAAGCCTTCATCAAGCTCGCCGACGAAGGACTTCTGGAAGTTCGCCCGCAACGCGGAACCTATGTTCGCAAAATCTCGGTTGCGGCGGTTCTTGATGCCCGTTTCGTCCGCGAAGCCATCGAAGCCGACATTGCGCGTTTCGTCGCCAAAGAACCCGATGACGCCTTTCTGGCCCGGCTTGAACAGTTGATCGCCGACCAGCGCAAGGCCATGCAGGGCGATGCGCGCTCTTTTCTGACACTCGATCATGATTTCCATCGTTGCCTCGCCGAAGCGGCGGGCAAGACCTATGCCTGGAAGGTGGTCGAGGATGTGCGCGCCCAGCTCGATCGGGTGCGCTACCTCAGTTATTTCCAGTTCCCGATGAATGAAATCATCGAGCAGCACGTTCGAATTGTTTCGGCAATCCAGTCACGGGATTGCGAAGCCGCCAGTGCAGCCATGCGTGAACATCTTCGCGAAATTCTGCATACGCTGCCTGATATTGCCCGCTCCAGAACGGAGCTTTTTGACAACGCCAGTACCGCGTTGTCGCCCTAAGGCATCAACCGAACAGGGAGGAAACGATGCTTAAAAAAACGACCAAGAAACTGATGCTTGCCGGCGTTGCCGCCATGATGATGGGCAGTTCCGCAATGGCTGCGGAAATGACCCTCAAACTCGGTCATCTCGCCAACGAGCAAAATGCATGGCACAAGGCCGCCGTGAAGTTTGGTGAAGAACTGTCGTCTTTGACCGACGGTCGTATTGATGTGCAGGTTTTCCCCAACGAAACCCTTGGCAAGGAAATCGACCTGATCAACGGCATGCAGCTCGGATCGGTCGATATGACCATTACCGGTGAAAGCCTTCAGAACTGGGCACCGATGGCCGCCCTTCTTGCCGTGCCATATGCCTATCCGACGCTCGAAGATATGGACGCCGTCGCCAGTGGCGAAATCGGTGACCAGATCGAACAGCAGATCATCGAAAAAGCCCGTATCCGCCCGATTGCCTATTTCGCCCGTGGTCCGCGTAACCTGACCTCGAACCGCGAAATCAAAAGCCCGGATGATCTGAACGGCCTGAAACTTCGCGTGCCGAACGTGCCGCTTTTCGTTGATGTCTGGAAATCGCTGGGCGCACAGCCGACCCCGATGGCATTCTCCGAAGTCTTCACTTCGCTTCAGGCCGGCACCATCGATGCCCAGGAAAACCCGTTGGCCCTGATCGATTCCGCAAGCTTCAACGAAGTTCAGAAGTTTGTTAACAAGACCGAACATGTGCGGTCCTGGATCTATCTGACCATTTCCGAAATCACCTGGAACAAGCTTTCGGATGCCGACAAGGACGCAGTCACGGAAGCCGCAAAACGCGCGCAGGCCTTTGAACGCGACCTGTTTACGGCCGATGAAGAACGCCTGACCAAGGAACTTCAGGCCAAGGGCATGACCTTTGTCGATGTCGACACCCAGGCCTTTGCCCAGAAGGCAAAAGACGCTGTTCTTGCGAATGTTTCCGACGAAATCCGCCCGATCGTCGAAAATCTTTTCGCGAACTGATTGCTGCCGGTCCGGTCGCCATAAAGCGACCGGACCTTTCTTCGACGGGGACGTAACGTGCTTTTTGCCAGACTATACGCATCCATCATTGCCCTGTGCCGGATCGGAACCGGGGCCGCTTTCGGCATTCTGATTTGCACGGTCCTGATACAGGTCTTTTCCCGAACCTTCCTGCCCAGTTCACCGGTCTGGACCGAAGAACTGACACGCCACACATTGCTGTTTCTGGCGGCCTTCGGGGTGGGGTTGTCGTTCCGTAACGGCGAACTGGTCAATGTCGACATTGTCTGTGAAATGCTGCCGCTTCGGGTCCAGCGTGCCCTGACATTCATATCGGCCGCGATCACCGCTGCCTTCTGTCTGATCTTGCTGTCCCCGGCCTGGATGTTTGTGTCAATCGGGGTGCTTCAGACCTCGCCCGCCCTGGGTGTGCGCATGGATTTCATTCACGCCACCGTTTTCATTCTGCTTGTCGTGCTCGGTCTGTTTGCAGTGCTGCGGATGATACGGATCATTGCCGGTGTTTCTGACGGCAAACCCGAAGATACGACAAAGGACTTCCCATGAGCCTCGCAATTCTATTTGGCGTTTTTGCCCTTGGTCTGATCATCGGTCTTCCGGTTGCTGTCACATTGGGCCTGTCATCGCTGTGCTATCTTCTGCTCGAAGGCATCCCGCTTGTCGTGATCCCGCAAAAACTGTTTGCCGGGATGGATGTGTTTGTTCTGCTGTGTATCCCGGGCTTTATTCTGGCCGGTAACCTGATGAATGGCGGCGGCATTACCCCGCGCATTGTGCGATTTGCCAATGCCATGGTCGGCTGGATGCGCGGCGGCCTTGGCCTGACCAACGTTACCGGATCGATGCTGTTTGGCGGTATTTCCGGAACCGCGGTTGCCGATGCCGCCTCCATCGGTGGGATGATGATCCCGGGCATGGTGCGGGCGGGCTATACCCCGGCATTTTCGGCGGCCGTTACTGCCGCATCCTCGACCGTTGGTCCGATCATTCCGCCCAGCATGCCGATGATCATTGTTGGCGCGCTGTCGGGTATTTCGGTTGGCAAGATGTTCATTGCCGGTGCCATTCCGGGCATCCTGATGGGGCTTGCGATGATGGTGACCTGCTACATCATTGCCGTGCGCCGCAATTTCCCCCATCAGCCCTGGCAAGGGTTCGGTGAACTGGCGCGGTCCTTTGCCGGTGCCTTCTGGGCGCTTGCCATGACGGCACTGATTGTTGGCGGCTTGCTCAGTGGCATCGTGACCCCGACCGAAACCGCGGTGATTGCCAGCCTCTATGCCCTGATTGTCGGCTGTTTCATCTATCGCGAATTGCCGCTGCGCAAGGTGCCCAAAATCATCATCGACAGTGCGGTGACCGCTGCGGCCATTCTTGCGCTGGTCGGTCTTGCCAATGTGTTTGGCTGGATTCTGGTGTCTGAACGCATCCCGCAAATGATTTCCGATTCGGTCCTGTCTGTGACCAACAACAAATATGTCGTGATCCTGCTGATCAATCTGGTGTTGCTGATTGTCGGCATGTTCATGGAAACGATCGCGGCCCTGATCATTCTGTTTGTCCCGCTTCTGACGCTTGCAACCAATGTTGGCGTCGATCCGATCCATTTCGCGGTGTTTGCGGTTCTCAACCTGATGATCGGTCTGACGACGCCGCCGGTCGGTATTTGCATGTTCATCTGTGCCAATATTGCAAAGGCACCGGTCACCACCGTGATCCGGGCGCTGGCGCCGTTCCTGCTGACCAATATCGCGATCCTGTTTCTTGTTTCCTACATTCCGGCGCTGTCAACCTGGCTGCCGTCCCTGATGGAGTAACTCTTTATGCAAACCCGTGTTTGCCGCCTTTACGGTCAGGACGACCTGCGCATTGAAGCCGAAGCAACGCCGGACCCGGTCGGGGACGAAGTTCTGGTCCGTGTCGGGGCGGGCGGTGTCTGTGGATCGGACATGCATTACTATTTCGAAGGCGGGATCGGTCAGATCCGCGTGCGCCAGCCGATCATCCTTGGTCACGAAGCCGCCGGGACGGTTGTTGCCTTGGGGCCGGATGCAAGCGGCCTGACGGTCGGCCAGAAAGTGGCGATCAATCCCAGCCACCCGTGCGGCACCTGCTCCTATTGCCAGAAAAACCTGCAACAGCATTGCCTGAACATGAAATTCTTCGGCTCGGCCATGCCGATGCCCCATATCCAGGGCGCATTCCGGGATCTGGTCAATGTGCGCCAGGACCAGTGCCTTGCTGTTGGGGATCACACCGATATCGGGGCTGCGGCCTGTGCCGAACCGCTTGCGGTCTGTTTGCATGCGGTTGCCCGGGCGGGCGATCTTGCGGGCAAGAAAGTCCTGATCACCGGGGCGGGGCCGATCGGAACGCTTTGTGCGGCGGCGGCCAAGGCCGCAGGTGCCAGCGAAATCGTCGTCACCGACTTGCAGGATTTCGCCCTTGATGTGGCCCGCAAAATGGGGGCGACCCGCACGATCAATATCGCCAAGGCCACTGATGAACTGACCCCCTATGAACAGGACAAAGGCCAGTTTGACGTCTGTCTTGAATGCTCGGCCGCGCCAGCCGCCTTGCGCACCGCCATCAGCACCCTCCGCCCGCAAGGCATTCTGGTACAGGTCGGTGTGGCCGGTGAAATGCCCGTACCGTTCAACCCGCTGGTCGCCAAGGAAATCACCATCACCGGCACCTTCCGCTTCCATACGGAATTTGCCCAGGCCGTGGCAATGATTGACAGCGGCGCCATCGACGTCACCCCGATCATCACCCAGACCTTCGCGCTTGAAACCGCCAAAGAAGCCTTCGACATCGCCCGTGACCGCAGCAAATCGGTCAAAGTCCAGCTGTCTTTTGCCGGTTGATCTGGCGGCAATCGGTTCCAGGCGTCGGCTATCCCGGATTTGCATGCGGCATTTCATGTGGATGGCACCATCAATGCCTTGGATGATGCCTCAGACCGGCCGCACCAACGTCAGGAGGATACCGGTTTCGGTGTCCTCCTTTTTTGATTGTTATCCCGTCTCGAAGTGCAGACTCGCGATGATGCGCGGCTTTTGGATGTCAAAAAGCACCGCCGGATGATCCGGTTCGGCTGAATGGTTTTGGCTTTTGAGCATATGCGCTTTCATGATGCGTTCCCGGAGCCGTGGCATTCAAAATTCCGATAAGATGTTGATATTAAGTACATAAATTAGGGTGCCATCATCGGCCGTTGTGACTCTCTGTCACCGGAACGGATCGTCGTCCTGTCATTTTAGATGTTAATAAAAATAACAACTTTGTTTACATCATACATAATATGTATTAACTATTCGGACAGAAACAGAAGATGAGTCGCCACCGCCGGGCGTCCCCGCCTTGCGTCACCATGACTTCGACCCTGCTTTCTCTAAAGAACCAATTAAGCAAGTCCCCGGCATCGTTCGGGGAAGGGAGGAATTCAATGAAAATCTCGAAAAATGCCCGGCGCATTGCCGGTGCGTGCCTGATGACCTGTGCCAGTTTTGCGCTTTCCGGCACGGCCTTTGCCCAGACAACCATCAAGATGGCAATGTCTTCTGTTGCCGATCTCGAAAATGACAATGGCATGACCGCCTGGATCATGCAGAACTATGTCAACAGCCACTCTGACAATCTGAAATTCGAAGTCTATGGTTCAAGCGCCCTTGGCGGGGATCAGGACGTGCTTCAGGCGATGCAGCTTGGCGCGGGCGCGACAATGCATGTTGGCGGCACTGCCGTTTATAACAGCATCGTACCGGTTGGCGGTGTGCTCGATCTTCCTTTCCTGTGGCAGGACTTTGACCATGTCGGTCGGGCGCTGGATGGCGAACTTGGCGCCAAACTCGAAGAAAAATTCGCTGAATCCGGCTTCAAGGTTTTGGGCTGGGGATATAGCTGGGGCTACCGCAATGTCGTGACCAACGGCAAGGCGATTGAAAAACCCGAAGACATCAAGGGCTTGAAAATCCGCACCATCCAGTCCCCGGTTTATGTTGCTGCTCTGAATGCGATGGGGGCAAATGCCACCCCGATGGCTTTTGGTGAAATCTATACCGCCCTTCAGACCGGCGTTCTTGACGGCTTTGAACATGCCGCATCCATGGTCTATTCAAGCAAACTTTACGAAGTCAGCGACCATGTTGCTTTGACCCGTCATCTGTTCGGTCCGACGGTTCTGACCTATTCGCTGACCCTTTGGAACCAGCTGTCCGAAGAAGACCAGAAAGTTCTGACCGATGCCGCGCATTTCGCGATCGAGGTCAACCGTGCCATGGCTCCGGTTCGTGAACGTAAAGCCCTTCAGCAGCTTGAAGATGTCGGGATGACGATCACCAATGTGGATACCACCCAGTTCCAGAAAGATGCGGTTCCGCTTCAGGACGAACTGGCGGCCGATCTTGATGCGACCGATCTGCTCAAATTGATCCGTGACGCGAAATAACACTATCGGGCCGGCATTGCGAAACGGATGCCGGCCCGACCGTTTCATCACGACTGATCGGAAAAAGGCTACTGCGATATGACACGGTTTTGGGCGGTCATCGACCGTACGGTCGAAATGGCCATTTTTGTCATTTTCCTTGGCATTGTGATTGTCGGGACAATGCAGGTTTGCAACCGGTTCTTTTTGAACCTGTCCCTGAGTTGGAGCGAGGAACTCCAGCGTTATGGCCAGATCTGGATTGTATTTCTCGGGGTTCCGGTCGCATATCGATATTGCGCGCATATCGGGATGGAAACGCTGACCGATCTTTTGTCCGAACGCGGAAGAGCAGTGTTTTTCGCCATCGTTGATCTGCTTTGGATCGTGCTTGCCATCGCGCTCATTTCCGGAACAGTCGAACTGTCGCGGTTCCTGCAATTGCAAAAAAGCCCGGGCATGGGGTTACCCATGCATCTTGTCTATGCCGCCATTCCGATCGGATCGGGCTACATGATCATCATCGCCCTGCGCAGGTTGTTTGCCTTCCTGAAACACGGCCCGCAGTTTGATTCTCAGATTCGGAATTAACCAATGCTCATAGGTCTTTTTGTCGCTCTTCTCCTGATGATCTTCATGGGAATTCCGGTCATTCTGTCGCTGGGGCTTGTTGGCCTGGCGGGGATTCTGATGGTGCCGGAACTCGCCTTGCCGCTGTATCCGCAAAAGATGTTTTCAAGCCTCGACAGCTTCAGCTTGCTGGCCATGCCCTATTTCATTCTGGCGGGCGAGTTGATGTCGCGCGGTGGCATCAGTCGCAAGCTGGTTGATTTTGCCGAAACCGTTGTTGGTCATATGCGCGGCGGCCTTGCCCAGGCAAATATCGTCTCGTCGATGATTTTCGCCGGCGTGTCGGGTTCCTCGACCGCTGATACCTCTGCGGTCGGTTCGGTCCTGATCCCGGCGATGAAGGAAAAAGGCTACCCCGCCGGTTATGCTGCGGCCATCACCGCCACCAGCAGCACCATCGGTGCCATCATCCCGCCCAGCATGACGATGATTGTCTATGGCGCGCTTGCCAGTGTGTCGGTCGGCGGTTTGTTCCTGGCCGGGATTATTCCGGGTATTCTGATCGGACTGGCTTTGATGTCGGTTGTTTATCTGCATTCGCTTTCTCCCTCGCGTCACCCTGAATTGCAGAAATCCGGTCAGAAATTCTCGTTCAAACGCTGCTTGCGCTCGCTTGTCGATGTCTGGGCCGCCCTTGTTGCCCCGCTGATCATTATTACCGGTATTCTGGGCGGGGTCTTTACTGCCACGGAATCAGGTGTTGTCGCCTGTATCTTTGCCTTCCTGGTCAGCTTCTTCATCTATCGCACGATCAAGCTGCGTGACCTGCCGCAAATCTTTGTGCAGGCCGCGGTCACCACATCGATGGTTCTGGGCATCATCGGCATCGCCAGCGGCTTTGGCTGGTTGCTGTCCTATCTCAATTTCAATCAGATGATCCTTTCGGCAATCATGTCAACGACCCAGGATCCAACAGCGGTCTTCCTGTTGCTGGTTTCCGTGATGCTGGTCCTGACCATGTTTGTCGACAGCATGGCCGTGCTGATCATCACGGTGCCGATTGCCGTTCACATCGGTCACGCGGTGGGGATCAATGACCTGCAGCTCGGCCTCGCACTGGTGATGGCGACCCAGATCGGGTCGACGACGCCCCCGGTTGCGGTTTTGCTGTTTGTCGCATCAAGCATCGCCAAATGCCCCTATGGCGAAACCATGCGCTATTCCTGGAGTTTCATTGCAGCCGAAGTCGCGGCCCTGCTGCTGGTCATTTTCTTTGAACCGCTGACCGTAGCAATACCGTCCTATGTTTTTGGCCGATGATCAGGCAGTTCGCCTTTCTGAAAGAAGACGATGTTTCGTATTTTTCTAACGCACACCCCTGATAGTCTGCCCTTGCTGTTTCCGCCGCGCGCGCGGGCCGAACTGGAAAAACACTGCACACTTGTCATCAATCCGACGGGCAAAGTGCTGAAAGGTGCGGCTCTTGCTCAGGCGGCCGCCGGATGTGATCTTGTGATTGCAGATCGGCAAACGGCTGTGGATCAGTCCTTCTTCTCGGCCGCAACCGATGTTCTGGCGGTCATGCGCTGTGCGGTGGATATCAGCACGATCGATGTTGATGCCGCCACGGCAAACGGCGTTCTGGTGACGCGATCCATCCCGACCTTTGCCACTTCGGTTTCCGAACTGGCGCTTGGTTTCATGATTGATGGTGCACGCGGGATCAGCCGGTCTGTCGCGGCATACCGCAACGGCGAGGTGCCCGATCCTGGCATGGGTCAGCAACTGTCGGGCAAAACCCTCGGGATTTGCGGTTTCGGGGTGATCGGCCGTCAGCTGGCAATTTTGGGACGGGCATTGGGAATGAACGTGATCGTTACCGATCCGGCCCCTCATCCGATGGCCGAGAATATCAAAAATGTGCCGTTTGACACGCTGGTCGGGTCGGCTGATTTTATCGTCTGTCTGGCGCCTTCAACCCCGCAAACCTATGGCATGTTTGGTGCCCGGGCATTTTCGCTGATGAAGCCCGATGCAATGTTCATCAATCTTGCCCGCGGCGAACTGGTTGACGAGGTCGCACTTGAACAGGCCCTTGATGCCGGGCAAATCGCATGTGCTGCGATGGATGTGGGCAGCGCACATGATCAGCGTCCGGCAACCCGTCTTGCCGGTCGCAGTGATGTCATTGCAACGCCGCATATTGGCGGACAGACCCCGCAAGCAAGCGAAGGTCAGGCGATGCATGTCGTCTCTCAGGTCTTGCAAATCCTTAACCGGGAAATCCCGGACGAAGCCGTCAATCGCGCTGCTGCCACCAGATTGCAGGCCCGCTTTATGACCTCCGATACCCCCTCAGACAGGAGCACAACATGACCAGCGACCTTGTTGTACCCCTTGGTGCCTGCGACACGCATGTTCATGTCTATCGCAAAGGTGCGAAAACCATTCCCAATGCAATCGCCGCCCCCGAAGAAGACGACGTTGCCTGCTATCGCGCTGTGCGTGATGATCTTGGTCTGACCCGTGCTGTGATTGTACAACCCACTGCCTATGGCACGGACAATTCCGTAACGGCGGACGGGATCAGGGCGCTGGGGCGGCGCGAAACGCGCGGTGTGGCTGTTGTCGATGACAAGGTAAGCGACACTACATTGCAGTCCCTGACAGATGCGGGATTTTGCGGTGCCCGGTTTCAGATGCTTGCCGGGGGCATCATCCCGTGGGATCAGCTCGACCGGATCGCCGAGCGGGTCCATGGTTTCGACTGGCACGTCCAGTTGCAGCTTGATGGGCACAACCTGCCCGATCGCGAGTCCCAGATTTTGTCCTGGCCGGGGCAGATCGTCATTGATCATATCGGCAAGTTCCTTGATCCCGTTGGTCCGGATCATCCGGCATTCCGCTGTTTGTTGCGCCTTGTCGATACGGGCCGTGTCTGGGTCAAGCTTTCCGCCCCGTACGAGGTTTCAAGGGTCGGAGAACCGGGATACAATGATGTTTCGGCACTTGCATGTGCGCTTGTTGCCCATGCCCCTGACAGGATGCTTTGGGCGTCGAACTGGCCCCATATCATGACGACGCCGCGCCCAGATGATCGCAAGATGTTGCAATTATTGAAAAAATGGGCACCTGATGCGGCCTTGCAACGCCGTATACTTTGCGAAAACCCGCAAAAGGTTTATGGATTTGAACCTGTTGTGGCGGATGCCGCACCGGCATGAGATCAAAAATTAAATCGAAACCGGAAGACATATCTTTATGCACGTGACAGACCAGCAAATCCGAACCCCGATCCGCTCGCTTCATACCGAAGCAGTCGAAGTGATCGCGAAATGGTTGATGAGCGGGCGCTATCCGGTGGGGGCGATCCTGCCAAACGAGACGGAAATTGGCGAAGAACTCGGCATATCGCGCACGGTGGTTCGCGAAGCAACCCGGACCCTTGTTGCCAAGGGAATGCTTCAGGTCCGGCGCAAAACGGGTACGATTGTCCGTCCCCTGTCGGACTGGAGCCTGTTTGACCCCGAAGTTCTGGCCTGGCGTTTCCGCTATAACCGTGACACGGTTTTTGTCGATGACATGACCCAGTTTCGGGCGGCGATTGAAACGATTGCCGTCGAAATCTGTGCATCAAATCCGAATTTCGACTGTTCTGTGCTTTATGATTGCTGTGACGCCATGGAGGCGGCATTGAACGGGGAGGGTGACTGGTTTGTCGCCGATCTTGCGTTCCATCGTCACCTTCTGGAAGGCACGGGCAATCAGTTCATTTTGCACATGCAGCCGATGCTCGATAACTTCTTTGACGCGATGCTGTCGCCCGAAGTCCTGCTGCCTGAAAACATGCGGATCACCTTGCCCTATCACCGGGCGATTGCCGATGCAATTGCCGCTGGCGACCCGGTGCGTTCGCGTCAGGCCATGCTCCAGCTGGTTCAAAAAGGACGCGAGGATATCCTCAACCGGATCGAAGCCGCCGCAAAGGATGCTCCCGAGAAATAAGCCCATCCTCCCGACGCGCTCGTGTCGGTAACTGTCCTGTCTGCTGCCTGCCGGAATGCCACGTATATGGTCGGCAGCAGACAGGACATATTTCGCCTGCAAAACCAGCGGTTAAAGTATTTTCTTAACAGCTTGGCGTTTTACTGTCGGGGAACAATATAAAACACGGGCAAACAATCGGGATTTCGGCGTGGCAGAAGAAGACGACGAACAGCAAAGCGGCGGGCAATCAGCAGCCAAGATGGCGATGAAGCAGATCGCCGAACGCGAATTGCGGACCATCCGTCGGCGCATTCGGCGCCGCAGGATGCTTTTGATCGGGTTTTTCCTGTCGGTAACGATCTTTGCCGTGCTGGGCATCGGCTATTCGATCCAGTCCAATCTCGATCTGAGCCGCAACATGATCAGAAGCCCCGAAATCCGTATTCTCGGCTATGACGGCGCGCTGCTTGAAACCATCAAGGGCCATTACAGTCAGGATGTCTCGCTGACCACCCTGCCCGAACGGGTCCAGAACGTGTTTGTCGCCGCGGCCGACCCCGGTTTCTATGATCATTTCGGGGTGTCGGGATCGGATTTTGCCCGGATTTTCAGCGGCCGCGAAGGGGCCGGATCGACCATCACCATGAAGGTCGCGCGCAGCTTCTTCAAAACCAAGGCCAACAGTGCCGGCCGCCATTTCCAGGAAGTGCTGGTTGCCCTGTGGCTGGAATGGAGCTTCAGCAAAAAAACCATCCTGCGCAGCTATCTTGAACGCAGCTATGTCGGGCGCGGCATTTTTGGCATCACCGCGGCATCGCGCATCTGGTATGGCAGCCCGTCCGAACGCATGTCCCTGCATCAGGCCGCCGTCCTTGCCGCGGCCATCAGTGATCCAGAAAAATTCAACCCGCTGTTCTATCCGCGTGAAACCGCCGCCGAAGCCAACGAAATCCTGGCCAAACTCGGCCAATACAAATTCATCGAAGCCGACCGCGTTTCCGCCCTGACCCTGGTCATGCCCAAGCTTGATGTCCAGATCGAGGAAAACGTCCTGTCGGGCTATGTCGTTGATATGGTGCTCGAAGAAGTCGCCGATCTGGTCGGCTATAGCAGCCGCGACATCGATGTGGTCACAAGCATCGATCTCAAGGTGCAAAACCTGGCCCGCGATATCGTTGCCGAGGTCTCCGAACTGCGTCTTAAACCGCGCGGTGCCGATCAGGTCGGCCTGCTGTCAATAAGCCCCGAAGGCCGCATCCGTGCGATGATTGGCGGGGCGAACTACACCCCGTTCCAGCGCAACCGCGTGACCGAGGTCCGCCACCCGGCAGGACGCATGATCAAGATCGCCACCTATTATTATGCGCTTAATGAAAACAGCGACCCGGCGCAATGGGTGCGCGATAACCGCATGGCGGTCGGCGGCTGGCGGCCGATCAACCCCGATCACGAATATCAGGGGCAAATATCACTGCGCGAAGCTTTCGTGCGCGATGTCAACACGGTGCCGACCAATTTGGCCGATCATTACGGGCTGCTCAATGTGCGCGAATATGCCCGCAATATCGGCATCAAAAGCCCGCTTTCGACCGATATCCGAACCGTCGTCGGTCTTGATCCGGTCACCGTAAGCGACATTGCCGCCATTCATGCCCTGCCGCAGAATTCCGGCAAACCGCCCATGATCACCCTGATCAACAGTGTGTCCTATACCGACGATCCGAAATCGATTCCGATCTATCAGCGCGTTGAAAACCCGGAAACGGAAAAACGCCTGACCGATGAGGCGATCCAGGGATCCTACGTGCTTTATGCCAGCGTCACCGACCCGCAAGTGCGCCTTGACCGGCCCTTTGCCGGATACGGCACCGTGGCGGGCGGGCGGACCGATGCCTGGTATGTCGGCTTCTCGTCCGATCTGATCACGGCGGTCTGGGCCGGCAATGACGCGCGCGAACGCATGGATGTACGCGGCGAGGTAGAACTTGCGTCTTTGTGGCGGTTATTTATGCTGGATGCCCATGACGGCTTGCCCATCCGTTCGATGATCCGTGCGTCTTCGCAACGGCGCCGGGACGGTGATGGTATAACCGACCTGTGGAAACAGGATCTGAACGCAAAAAATGATAATTAATCAGGGCCACGGCTCTTTCATATTATTGTAAATGGTGATTGGTCTTCGGATCGATCAGTTTGCAATAATCGTGAACGGGTACGGCCCGGGTCGCAAAGCGGGGAGACGGGGGACTCCCTCCTCGGTTGGGACATATTGATACTAATACGCCGGATTGAACGGCGCATCCGCCTGACGGGCAAGTGACATCGTTTTTGACGTCACTTTGGCGCGCGCGGATGTGTTTGTCATGACTCCGGTCCAGACCGATAGGTGCATGTGTGGCCCAAAGAGAATTCAAACGGCGAACCAGCGTTCGCAAGGGATCAACCGGAACAAAGCGCAAGAAAAAGCGCGTCAGCAGTGCGGGCAAACGCAAGGGAAGCCTGTTTTCACGCCTTGGGGACATGATCCCGGGGCCAGAAGCCATTGCCAAATTCATTGTTCTGGGCTCGATCTGGGTCATGGTGCTGGGCGGGGGCGTGATCGCCTATTACGGCTATGGTCTGCCCGAAAAGGTCAGCTTCGATGTCGCCAGCGAACGCAAACCGTCAATCCGCGTCATCAGTATTGATGGCGCCACCCTTGCCTCCTATGGCAACCGCTATGGCACCCCGGTTGAAGTCCGCGATCTGCCCGATTATGTCGGTCAGGCCTTTGTCTCGATCGAAGACCGCCGGTTCTATGACCATTTCGGGGTTGATGTGGTCGGCATCCTGCGCGCGGCCTGGACCAATCTGACATCGGGCCGCATCGCCGAAGGCGGCAGCACCATTACCCAGCAGCTTGCCAAAAACCTGTTCCTGTCCCCCGAACGCAGCTTTGGCCGCAAGATCGAAGAAGTCCTTCTGGCGATCTGGCTGGAATTCAAATTCGACAAACAGCAAATCCTGTCGCTTTACCTCAACCGCATCTATTTCGGGTCGGGCCTTTACGGGATTGATGCCGCTGCGCGCTATTATTTCGGCACCGACCCGCGACGTCTGAACCTGTATGACGCGGCTGTTCTGGCCGGCCTGCCCAAGGCACCAAGCCGCTATAACCCGATGGTCGATCCGGTCAAGGCCGCCGAACGTGCCAATATCGTGCTGGCCGCCATGGCATCGACCGGCGCACTGACCAATGCGCGGGCCGAACGCGCCAAACAGTTCCGCGTTCGCACCGCGCGCAAGGCCAATACCGGCCCAGGTGTGCGCTATTTCTCGGACTGGGTGCTGGATCGGGTGCGCGATTATGTCGGCTATATCGATCAGGATCTTCTGGTCCATACCACCCTTGATTCCCGCCTTCAGGAAATCGCCGAATTCAATCTTGAACGCGCACTTGAAAGCAACGGTGCGAAGGCCAAACACGTCACCCAGGGCGCCCTTCTGGCCATGACCCCGGACGGGGCGGTGCGCGCAATGGTCGGTGGACGCGACTATTTCGAAAGCCAGTATAACCGTGTGACCCAGGCCCGCCGTCAGCCGGGATCGGTGTTCAAGCTGTTTGTCTATCTGGCCGGTCTGGACAAGGGCCTTGGCTCAAACGACTGGATGCGCGATGTCGGCATTACCATCAATGGCTGGGAACCGCGCAACTTTGACCGCAAACATCACGGCACCATGTCGATCCGCGATGCAGTCGCGACCTCCAACAACTCGATCGCTGTCCAGATGGCGATGGAAGTCGGTCTGGACAAGGTCATCCAGAAGGCCCGCGATATGGGCGTTTCATCGGAACTCAAAGCCGAACCAAGCCTTGCCCTGGGTACCAGCGAAGTCTCGATGCTGGAACTGACCGGGGCCTATGCCATCGTTGCCAATGGCGGTTTTTCGGTCTTCCCGCATGCGGTCAGCAAGATTGTCGGGCGCGGTGGCGAAGTTCTTTATGAACGCAGTGACGATTTCCCCGCCCGCCTTCTTAACCCGCTTCATGCCGGTGAAATGAACAACATGCTTTCGGCCGTGATTGCCAAGGGCACCGGACGCAATGCGATCATCGACCGCCCGACAGCGGGCAAAACCGGCACCACATCGGATTATCGCGATGCCTGGTTCATCGGTTACAGCTCCGATCTGGTGGCCGGTGTCTGGATGGGCAATGACGATGGCAGCCCGATGGACGAAGTCACCGGCGGCGGTTTGCCCGCGACGCTGTGGCATGACTTCATGCTTCATGCCCATCAAAACATCCCGGTCCGATCCCTTGGCAAGGCCGCCCTGGCCCGATCCAAAAAGGTCGGCGAAGATGAAAGCTGGCGCGATTTTACAAAAGGCTTCAGTGCCAGTAGCAAAAAAGAATAGCGCGCAAAGAAGCACATTTAAGACAGCGGATCATGGCGGCATGATCCGCTGTTTTTGTTTGGGGCATTGATCGGAAATTTCAGCCAAAAAAAAGACCGGCATCGATAAACGAGCCGGTCTTCAAGTTTGGTTTGCATGGTCACACCACATAGGGGGCAGTGTGACCAGGGAGTTTCTCACCTGTCGGTGTGCGACGCTCGGAGTCGGAGTGGACAACTCATCGCTTGCAGCGGCCGATTGGCGCTGAGGGTGACGCAGCGCCGCGGTGAGGGTCTCAGGCAGCGACTGCCTGATCAGTGAGCGCCTCAAGGAATTCCAGGCATTCCTCAAGTTGCGAAATCTCGATAAATTCGTTGGGCTTGTGGGCCTGCTTGATGCTGCCCGGGCCGCAAATGATTGACGGGATATTGCCCTGTTTTTCAAATACACCGCCTTCCGAACCGTATGACACCTTGCCCGAAATTTCCGGGATGATGTTGCGCACAAGCTCGAATGCCGGGGCATCGGTGCAATCGCCCATCCCCGGATAGGAAAAGATCTTTTCCCATTCAAATCCGGTTTCCGGGGCCTTTGCCTTCATTTCCGCATCCAGTGTCGCCATGACCGTATCGCGAATTTCGGCAATCACCGCTTCGGCGTCATGTTCGGGCAGATGGCGGATTTCAAAGGTGAATTCACAATAATCCGGGGTGACGTTGGTCGCCGTGCCGCCGCCGATCGTCGTGGTCAGCATGGTGCTGTGCGGGACGGTGAAATCTTCGTCAAACGGACCGTTTTCTTCGAAATCGCGGGCTTTCTCGGCAATCAGATTGATCGCACGTGATGCATATTCGATGGCATTGACATGGTTGGGCGCAAACGAGCTGTGCCCGGCCGTGCCGGTAACGCCCACACGCATCGAATATTTGCCTTTCTGGCCATTGATGACCTTCATGTCGGTCGGCTCGCCGATCACGGCCAGACGCGGCGGGGTATCCATAGCGGCCAGATGATCGACCATCGATCCGACACCGATACAGCCGACTTCCTCGTCATAGGACAGGCACAGATGGAACGGCATGGTCAGGTCGCGTTTGACCAGATCGGGGATCAGCGCCAGCACACAGGCCGAAAAGCCCTTCATATCGGCCGCACCGCGGCCAAACAGTTTGCCGTCACGCTCGGTCAGTTCAAACGCCGGGCTGACCCAGGTGGTTTCAAGGGCGGGCACAACATCGGTATGACCCGAAAGCGCAATGCCCGGAACCCCTTTGGGGCCGATGGTCGCAAGCAGGTTGGCTTTCTCGCCCGTTTCATCATGGAACAGGGTCGATTCAATGCCATATTCCGCCAGATAGTCGCGGACAAAATGGATCAGACCGAGATTCGAGTTTTTGCTCGTGGTGTCGAACGCAACCAGCTTGCCAAGCATATCGATGGCACTATGGAGGCGGGACATATTGGTTTTGGACATTCTAACTTTCTCGTTTCTCGGATCAGGAAGCGGATACGGTGGCCGCAGCACGCTTTTCGCGCCATTTCTTCCATTCACGGCGAATGGTCAAAGTGACGAACAAAACAGTCAGGACAAAGAAGCCCCAGGAAATCCACGATTGGAAGAAGACGCCAAGATCGCCGCGCGAAATCGCCAGCGACCGGCGCATATTGTCTTCAAACATCGGGCCAAGGATAAAGGCGATCAGGAACGGGGCTGCCGGGATATTCAGCAGCATCATGATAAAGCCGACCACACCCATCACCAGAAGAACCGTGACGTCAAACGGGCTGGCCCCGATCGAATAGATGCCATAAACGCACAGGATCAGAATGCAGGGCAAAAGCAGCGTCTGCGGAATGCGCGAGATTTTGGTAAAGGCATTTGCCGTGACCTTGCCTGCGATAAACAGGAAGACCGAACTGAACAGAATGCCGATAAACAGCGCGTAGACCTCGCCGATATTGTTCTGGAACAGAAGCGGGCCGGGGGTCAGGCCATGGATCATGAAGGCACCCAGCATCACACCGGTAATGACGTCACCAGGCACACCCAGCGCCATCAACGGGATCATGGTTGCGCCACAGGCGCCGTTATTGGCTGATTCGGATGCCGCAACACCTTCAAGTTCGCCTTCGCCGAACTTGTCTCCGTTTTTCGACGTCCGGCGGGCCTCGCTATAGGAAAAGAACGCAGCAGTCGACGGGCCGATACCGGGAATGGCACCCAGAATAACCCCGATCAGTGACCCGCGGCAGATCGATTTGATCGATCCGCGGAATTCCGAAAGAGTTAGGCGGTTATCACCAAGTTTCAGGGCTGCGTTGTTTTCTTCCGGACGGAACACAACCATCTTGATCAGTTCAGGCAGCGCAAACAGACCGATCAGAACCGGCACCATGCCAAGACCCGATTTCATGTCTTCGGACAGGGCAAAGCGGTAAGAGCCGTAAATATCTTCGCCAACAGTTGCCAGCAACAGGCCAAGACAGGCCGAAATGATGCCCAGAACAAGCGAACGGCCCGAAATACTCGCAACAATCGTCAACGAGAACGCCATCAGCATGAAGAATTCCGGCGGCCCAACACGCAGCGCAAACATCGCCAGCGGCATCGCCAGGAAGAACAGCGAAATATTCGAAATGAAATCGCCGATACAGCTTGAAACCAGCGCCATGTTCAGCGCTTTGCCACCCTTGCCGGCCCGGGCCAGCGGATAGCCGTCAAGAACCGTACAGGCCGCCGATGCGGTGCCCGGCGTCTTGATCAGGATGGCTGAAATCGACCCGCCATAGGTCGACCCCTTATACAGCGCGACCAGAAGAAGAATACTGGTGACCGGCGGCAGATAGAAGGTAAAGGGCAGGGCAAGGGTCACGGCCATCGTACCGGTCATGCCCGGGATGGCACCAATGATCACGCCACCCCAGATCCCGGCAAACATCGCCAGAAAGTTCGGCAGGGTCGCGACCGCCTCAAAGGCATAAAGCAATTCATTCCACATAACGATGGGGACTTTCGATCAGATCAGGGTTACGAGGTCAGAAGAACAGCGTACCTTCGGGGAAGGGCGTATGGGTGACTTCGGTAAACAGCAGATTAAGCAGAACCGGGAAGATGACGGTCAGGCCGATCATCCAGAACTTGCGTTCGAAATTACCGGTCATGATGAACAGCACACCCAGCATCAGAATGGTTGCCGGCACAAATCCGACGATCGGCATTCCGATGACAAAGGCGGCAAACACAACCAGAACAGCGGCAAATCGAACGATCAGCGTCTTGTGACTCATGATCCGGGTGCCAAGGCTGGTGACCTGGTTGCGGCTGGCTTCGCGCATTTTGGGAAAGGCCAGAATGACGGCCAGAACCCCCATCACTAGCCCGATGATCGCGACCACGCGCGGCCACATGTCAGGCGGTGGCGCAAAGCCGGGAATGAAAGACGGAACCTTCACATAGATCGGGATCAGAACGAACAGGACGATGGCAAAAAATGCCGTGGCAAGCAGCCCTGCATAGAAATCGCGATTTTGGTTCATGGTTCCGTCTCGCATTAAAAGTCTGAATTAAACGACGTTCGAAAACGTCTTACTGGATGTAGCCGAACTTCTTGGCCATACCGTTGTAAAGCTCAAACTGGCTTTTAACGTAAGCGGACGGATCTTCGTCACCAATGACCGAGGTCGAACCGCGTTTCGCAGCAAGATCAAGCCACTGTTCGTCGGTCGCAACTTTGCCAAGGATTTCGGTCCATTTGGCAACGACGTCTTCCGGAAGACCTTTCGGAGCATAAAGACCGCTCCAGCCGCCAACCTGGCCTGCCTGTGCGTAACCCAGTTCTTTGGCGGTCGGGACGTCCGGAAGGGCAGCCATACGCTTCGGCGAATAAACCATCAGCGGGCGCATTTTACCGGCTTCGATATGGGGCATCAGCGAACCGGCAGCAATCGCCAGGAAGTCAACGTGACCGCCAAGAAGGGCAGCAGCCAGGGCCGAACCGCCTTTATATGGCACGAGGGTGGACGCGGTCAGCGGATCAAGATCGACATCAGACAGCAGGGCCTGAACCGAGAAACCGTCAATCGCGGTGGGGCCGGATGCGGCATAGGTGGTTGCACCGTTGCTGTCTTTGATTTTCTCGATCAGCTCATCAACGGTTTTGATGTCGGAATTGGCGTTAACAGCCAGGATCATCGGGGTGGATTCGAGAATACCCAGGAAGGTGTAATCGTCCCAGCCAACCGGGCTGTCAGCATAAACTGCCGGATACAGCGCCATGCCAACGCGCGACAGCAAAAGGGTATAGCCGTCCGGCTTCTGTTCGGTGACGAAACGCGCACCGTTCATGCCGCCATTACCGGTTTTGTTGACCACAACAACCGGCTGGCCGTCGGTGTAGCTGCGTGCGGTTTCTGCAAGCGCACGGCCGGCAAGATCCGATGCACCACCCGCACCATAAGGTACGACAAGGGTGATGGCTTTTTCAGGATAGGCATCAGCCTGGGCGGTTGAGATCATGGTGGTCGTCGCAAGGATGGCGGCCGCTAGGCCGGCTGCTTTTTTGAGCTGTCGAAACATTTTCATGTCTCCCTGTGTGGTGGTGGCAGGATTGCCGGAGCTCTGTCTTTTGTTTTTTTGTGGCTTCATCCATAGACAAACTATAACTGGTGACGCAAAAAATTAATTTCAGTATAACTAATTTACATACTGAGTGCGGGATGGCGTCAAACACTGGCCGTTTCTAGAGCCCGGAAATGCTCATGCATGGCCCGAACCGGCGGTTTCGGGCGGGTATTCCGGGACGGGCAGGGCTGTTTGTTCTGCGACGGGTCGGGAAAATTGCCTGCTCTCAGATGCTTAACCGGATGCCCCGGCATCCAGAACGGCCGTTTTGGGCGGTTATGCGTGATGATCGGAACCTGAATTATGAACCTGCGCGAACTTGAAAGTTTCAATGCCTTTATGACCTATGGTTCGGTGACCAAGGCTGCCCAGGCGATGAATATCAGTCAGCCGATGGTCAGTCGCCTGCTCAACAATTTCGAAAAATCGGTCGGGTTCGAACTGTTCAGCCGCAAACGCAATCAGCTGACCGCAACGAGCGAGGCCCAGCAGTTTCACGCCACCGTCTTGCGGTCGCTCAATGCCTTTCGCGAAGTTGAAACCCAGGCCCGTGCGATTGCAAACGAGCAGCTCGGATCGATCCGCATTGCTGCCCAGCCGATCTATGTTGATACCTATCTGATTGATGTGGTTGCTAAATTCAAACAGGCCCATCCCAATGTCTCGATCAGCATCACCGATACCGGGCTTGAGGGCATGCTTGATATGATCTCGACCCGGCAATGTGATCTCGGGATCGGTATTACGCTTGATCTTCAGGATCCCAACGTTCTGGTCACCCCGCTTGCGCAATCGCGTGCGGTCTGTCTGATGCCGGTTGATCATCGGCTGGCCGGGTTTGAAACCATCGATATTGATCTTTTGCGCGGCGAAAACTTTGTCGAACTGTCGATCGGCTCACCGTTGCGCACCAAGATCGATTATATCTTCCAGATTGCCGGCTGGCCGCGCAAGATCGCGGTCGAAGGCCGTACCATCCGCACCGTGTCGCGACTGGTCGAACGCAATGTCGGCATTGCAGTCAGTGACCCGTTCGCAGCCCTTCTGGTCGATAACAGCAAGGTGGTGGCGCGCACCCTGACCCCGGCCATTGAATGGGACGTCGCGCTGTTCACTGCCTCGCGCGAACTCAGTGCCGTGGAAAAAAGCTTCCTCGCCTTCCTGCGCGCCGAACTGCCCCGCCTGCGCGAGAGCGGTTGCGTGATCTAAGACCGACGCGACTTCATGTCGGTAACATACCGGTAACGCAATCTGGCAGCTGTAAACTTTTCTTTACAGCAATATCGGTGTTGCAGTGCTGACGGTCGCCGCAGAAAAAGCATATTGTTAGTTCAAAGCTAATAATTCGCGCGATTATTCGTTAGCGCTTATCAAAAGCAAGCTTCGCAGCCAGTCCCAAAAACACGCAGCCGGTAAAAATCTGGAAACCGCGGGCGATCCGGGCGGAGCGGGCAAACAGCTGCCCAAGCTTCCCGGCAAAACTTCCGACCAGACAATTGATGATGGTTCCGCCGACATTCAAAATCAGTCCGAAAATCAGGAACTGCACCAATATTGATCCGCGCGATGCATCAACAAATTGCGGGATAAAGGCCAGAACAAAGACGATGATTTTCGGGTTCAAAAGGTTCACCACAATCCCGTCACGCCAGGCGGAAAAGGCGCTGGAACGCTTGGTTTCTGCCGGTGTCAGATCCTGCCCCTGTGATCGGAACGCCCCGATGGCCAGCCACACCAGATAGGCAATCCCGAGCCAGCGCAAGACTTCCAGTGCCACCGGATGGGCCGCAACCAGTGCTGCCAGTCCAAGACCGGCCAAAAGCGTATGGATCATCGCACCCGTTGCGATCCCCAGGCTTGCGGCATTTCCGGCCCGCGGGCCGGACTTGATGCCCTGACCAAGACAAAACAGCATGTCATTGCCCGGCGTCATGTTCAGTGCCAATGCGGTGGGGATAAAAATCGCCAGTGTTTCAAGCGGGATCAGCATGGGTGGGGCTCCAAAAACTGTGCTGTTACGGTGGTTTAAGCCATTCAGGGTGTTGCTGTTTCAGGCGTCGCAGTGATGATTTCTTGCAGGTTTGGTCAATGTCAAAGCCTACGGTCGTGTGCCTTTGTCACGGGGAAGCCGGTCTGGCGGGCTTGGCGCTGTTTGCAGCCTTTATCCGGACATCAATCCTGCTTTCCCGCGCAGCGCGATCTAGCCGCCCGCGCCATAGCGATGCAGGCCTGAACCGTGACGTTTGAGCCAGTGTTGCTGTTTTTTGGACGGGCCATAAAGGTCTTCGACCACGGCCCAGAAACGGGCGGAGTGGTTGAGTTCCTGAAGATGGGCAACTTCGTGGGCGACGACGTAATCGAGCACATCTTCAGGGGCAAGAACGAGTCGCCAGCTAAAGGACAGATTGCCGTTTGACGAACAGCTGCCCCAACGCGTGCGCGTGTCTTTAAGCGATATGCGACTGATTTTCTTGCCGATCCGATCGGCATAGGCATGGGCCCGCGGGGCGATTTCAAGCTTGGCCTGCTTTTTGAGCCAGTCGGTCACCCGCCGGTTGGTATATTCCGGCTGGCCCGATACCCAGATCACGCCCGCCTCGGCCCAGACCCCGCGTTTGGCATCGGGAACAGCGCGGATGGCGTGATCGTGGCCCAGGAACGGGATCCACGCGCCCGGCGCAAATTGGACCCGCTCGGGAAGGCGCTGAATATGGGCGGTGACCCAGTCGCCATGCTGATGAAGCATCGAAATCGCGGTTTTGCGCGACACCCCGTTGGGCACGACAATTTCCACCCCGTCAAAGGCCGGATCGATGCGCAATTTAAGCCGCGATGCGCGCGCACTGGGGCGCAAACGGACCGGCAGGGGTCCGATTTTGGGCAGATCGATCTCGGTTTCTTCGGTTGCTTTGAGCATTCGGAGCGGTTTTTTCCAAAAGCAGGGCGAAAATTTACGGGTTTTTGTGCCTTTTTGACATCAACCCCATCTTGGGTCTTGCCCGCTGGTAGTGTTTTCCTATACTCCGCGCTCAAGGTCTAGGGCTCTTTGCGCAAGCTGCCCTGCATTTTGCGCAAAGAGCCGTCGAACTGTCCAATGGACCGTTCGGGGCCGATCGCAACAAGAATGTTGCATAGCCAACAGGGATGAATGGCCAAATCAAGCCGCGCCCTGGATTTTATCGGAAGAAGAAAGGCGTCACTCCCATGAGCGATAAGGTCAAAAAGGTCGTCCTTGCCTATTCTGGCGGTCTGGATACCTCGATCATCCTGAAATGGCTTCGCGAACAGTATAACTGCGAAGTCGTAACCTTCACCGCCGATCTCGGCCAGGGTGAAGAGCTGGAGCCGGCCCGTAAAAAGGCGGAAATGTTCGGCGTGAAACAGATCTTTATCGAAGATCTGCGCGAAGAATTCGTTCGCGATTACGTTTTCCCGATGTTCCGTGCCAACGCCCTTTATGAAGGTGTTTACCTGCTCGGTACCTCGATCGCCCGTCCGCTGATCGCCAAGCGCCAGATCGAAATCGCCGAAGAAGTCGGCGCAGACGCCGTTTCCCATGGTGCGACCGGCAAAGGCAACGACCAGGTCCGTTTCGAGCTGGGTTATTATGCCCTTAAGCCGAACGTAAAGGTTATCGCGCCGTGGCGTGAATGGAACCTCAATTCGCGTACCGCCCTTCTGAACTTCGCACGCGAGCATCAGATCCCGATTTCGGCCGACAAGCTTGGTGGCGATGAGCCGCCCTATTCGACCGATGCCAACCTTCTGCACATCTCGTATGAAGGCAAGGCGCTGGAAGATCCGTGGGTCAAGCCGAACGAAGGCATGTTCGAGCGCACCGTGTCCCCGCAGAACGCCCCCGATGCGATCACCACGATCGAGGTTGAGTTCGAACAGGGCAACCCGGTTGCGATTAATGGCGAACGCATGAGCCCGGCCACTTTGCTGACCAAGCTCAACGAAGTTGCCGGCAAGAACGGCATTGGTCGTCTTGATCTGGTCGAAAACCGTTATGTCGGCATGAAGTCGCGCGGCGTTTACGAAACCCCGGGCGGCACCATTCTGTCGGTGGCGCATCGCGCGATGGAAAGCATCACCCTTGACCGTAACGCCGGTCACCTCAAGGACGAGCTGATGCCGCGTTATGCCGAGATGATCTATAACGGTTACTGGTGGTCGCCGGAACGTCAGGCCATCCAGCGCCTGATCGACGAAACCCAGAAAACCGTGAACGGTGTTGTCCGCCTTGACCTTTATAAGGGTAATGTCACCGTCACCGGCCGCAAGTCGCCGAACTCGATCTACTCCGAAGAGCATGTCACGTTCGAAGCCGACACCGTCTATAACCAGCGCGATGCAGAAGGCTTCATCAAACTGAATGCCCTTCGTCTGCGTCTTGGTTTTGACCGCGACAGCGTGAAGTAAGTTTTCCGCACGCAATTGTGGAAAGACAAGCGAGGGGCATGATTGCCCCTCGTTTTCGTTTGAAAGCCCGGCTATAAAGCCGGGAGATTGGCTTGTTCAGATAATTGTATCGGTGATGCAACGCTATAAATGTACCGTCGAATATGACGGCCGCCCGTACCACGGTTGGCAATACCAGGACGAAGTGATTTCGGTTCAGAAGGTCTTTGAGACCGCGATCGAAAAATTCGCCGGTACATTCGTGCGCGTCTATGTTTCGGGCCGGACCGATGCCGGGGTGCATGCCCTTGGTCAGGTGGTGCATTTCGATTTGCCGAAATATTATCCGGCAGAAGCCGTGATGAATGCGATCAACCATCACCTCAAACCCGATCCGGTCGCGATCAAGGAATGCGAGGAAGTCACAGAAGACTTCCATGCGCGCTTTTCATCAAAGAAGCGCTACTACATGTATCGCATCATCAATCGCCGTGCGCCACTGACCTTTGAGGCCGGGCTGGCCTGGGGGATATACAAGCCCCTTGATATCGATGCGATGAACGAAGCCGCCCAACATCTGATCGGCACCTTTGATTTCACGACGTTCCGGGCAACCGAATGTCAGGCCAAAAGCCCGATCAAGACGCTGGAAAAACTTGAAATCAAACGCAGTGCGGAAAACCCGCTTGAAATCCGGGTCTTTACCGAAAGCCGGTCCTTTTTGCATCATCAGGTGCGCAATATGGTCGGCACCCTTGTTCTGGTCGGCAAGGGCAGCTGGAAGCCGATTGACGTCAAATCAGCGCTTGAGGCCAAGGATCGCCGTGCGGGGGGGCCAACCGCCCCGGCAGACGGGCTGTATTTCGTCAAGGTCGATTACTAGGGCCCGGTCCTGAAACTGGCTCCGAAAACGGAGCCCAAGAATTTACCCCCAGATTTAACCCGGAAAGCCGACCCAAGAGCTGACGCAAAGGCTGACTCAAAAGCTGACTCCGGGGGCATGCCCCAAGACTCGTTTGTGCGTCACGTCGGTCGAATTTTTTCGTTTTGTATCGTTTCAATTTTGGTTTCGCCACGCGCCTGCGCGGTGCGCCAGAAGCTGTTCAAGGTCGTCAAAAACGCAGTTTTCGGCGGGTTGAACAAGGTGCGGGACAATGCAAGGCAGTCGCAAATTGATGTGACTATTCAATGGTCTAATTAATTATACATAAATATTAATTGTGTTATTGTACATTTTATAAGGAATCTAATCCTGGCGCTAAGACCTTCGTGAAATGTGAACAGAAACCATTCACTGGCAGCCTCTTTTTTACCGGTGATGGTGAAGAGTGAGAGAGCATGTCCAAAAGTCTGGTTTTGAAAGTTGCGCTTGCCGCCGTTCTTATTTTGATGAGCGGGATAATCTTGCTGGGTATTCTGATCATGCAACGCGTCGATCAGAAAGTCGCAGCCGACAGCATCGCGTCGCAGAAGCTTAACCTGCGCATTGCCGCGATGTTGCTTCAGGATGCCAATCCTGATTTCAAAATGACGATCAGCAAGGATGGCGAGACATCCAACCTGATCATGAATGAAATCCCCGACCTGTCATCCCATGAACTGATTGATCGTATTGGTACCGCTACCGGCGAAACCGCGACAGTCTTTGCCTATGTACCGGCAGAACAGGACTTCGTGCGGGTATCGACCAATATCATCAAGCCTGATGGCAATCGTGCAGTTGGCACGATGCTTGGCAAAGGCAGTGCTGCCTATGAGCCGATCATGTCAGGCAAAACCTTCCGGGGTGAGGCGCTTATTCTCGGGACTGAATATATCACGCAATACAGCCCGATCATGAGCCCGGCCGGGGATGTGCTGGGCATCCTGTATGTCGGGATCAAAAAGGAAGACGTCGTTGCGGTTTCCGATGAAATCGCCATCCGTATCGCGGTGGTCGGTCTGATTGTGGCTGTGGCCTCGGCGGTTTTGCTGTTCCTGTTGCTGCGCTGGCAGCTTGGCCCGCTTCGGGTTCTGAGCCAGACGATTTCGCGCTTTGTTGATCGTGATTTCAGCCAGGAAGTTTCCTTTGTCGATCGCAAGGACGAAATCGGTTCGATTGCCAACGGTCTGGTGCGCTGGCGTGAAACGGCCGCGAAGATCGAAGAAGCCGAGGAAGCCCGTGCACAAGCCGAAAAACGGGCCGAGAAGGAGCGTATCGATCAGCGCAACCGTCTGGCCGTTGAACTTGAACAATCGATTGGCCAGATCGTGACATCGGTGCGTGAAGCAACCGGCGGCATGATGCAGTCGACCTCAAGAATGCGGGAATCGGCCAACCATTCGGTCAGTCAGAGCCAGAAGGTTTCTGATGCGGCCAATGATTCGGCACGGAACGTTCAGACCGTTGCAGCCGCGACCGAAGAATTGTCGGCATCGATCAGCGAGATTGGCGGGCAGGTCCGTGAATCGACGACAATTGCCGAAACCGCTGTGGGTGAAGCATCGCGGGCCAATGAAATGGTCGGCGGTCTTGCCGAAGCCGCAGAACGCATCGGCGAGGTTGTCAGCCTGATCAACGACATCGCAGCCCAGACCAACCTTCTGGCGCTCAATGCGACGATCGAGGCGGCCCGTGCGGGCGAAGCAGGCAAAGGATTTGCTGTGGTTGCACAGGAAGTCAAAAACCTTGCCAACCAGACGGCCAAGGCCACCGATGACATCGCCCAGCAGGTCGGTGCCATTCAGGATGAAACCAAGGTAACGGTCGAGGCGATCGAGAAAGTCACACAGACGATCTCGTCGATCAGCGAAATTGCCAACGGTATCTCATCCGCGGTCAATGAACAGAACGCCGCAGTCAATGAAATCGCCAATAGCGCGACCAGTGCTTCTGCCGGATCGACAGAAGTGGTTGCCAATATTGACGAAATCCACGAAGCCGCGACCAATAGCGGTGCGGCTGCCGGTGAACTGGATACCAATGTGGCCGCCCTTGCAAAACAGATCGATACCTTGCAGGGCACCGTATCGGACTTCCTGTCGCAATTGCGCGCAGGCTAAATTGCGGCCACCGGCAGGTGCCGGTTCGGACCGTGATCAATCTGACAAACGAAAAAAGGGTGGGCCAAGTCCCACCCTTTTTTATGGCTGATCTGATCAGGTGTCTGGCGCATAGCCGAAGGATGTGAAGATATCGCCGTCTTCGGGAAGCCGCACCTTGTTGATGTCCGGGAATTCATCGCGCCAGACTTCGTTGGCATAATAATTCCGATAGAATGCGGAATCCTTGCGGGCCTCCTTTGTGGATCGAGTCAGTTCCCGAAACATGCCGGATGGGGCGTCAAGATGGGGGCTTAGCGTTTGGAAAGCCTGCATCTGATCTGTGACGAAATCTTCGAATTTGATGACGGTATAGCCGATCCCCTTGTGGTCGAGCTTGTCCATCAGGTCGCGATAGGATCGCAGCTTTGCCGCATATAGTTCCAGCGGCTTATAGGTTTTTTTCGGCAAATTGTCGCGACCGACTGTTTCCCAGTCCATTTTGGCAAAATCAATCAGGCTGGCCGGCTTTTCAACAAGCAGATGATAGGGTTTCTGAAACAGACCGATCAGCCATGAAAGCGGATGGCGTACCGTAAACACAAAATGGACGTCGTCATTGACCGTCGCGACATCAAAATATGTCGCGGCATGTTTCCATTGTTCCAGAATCGGGCGGCCCTTGAAGGCAGCATCAATAAGTTGTTCTTTGCCCTTGGTCGAAATCCCCATCCGCATCATGATTGCCAAATTCTGCCGGGCTTGCGGGGATACTTCGGCCAGAACACTTGGCAGAACCACGGATTTGGAATTGCCCCTGATTACGGTCATCAGGGCGTTGGTTCCGGTATTGCGTTCGCCAAAGACTTTGATTTTCATCGCGTTCCCTTGTGATTTGCGCGACTGTCACCAGCCGGTGCAACGTCAAGAACGACAATGATAGAGGCAAGCGGTTAACAATGACACCCGTGATCGTACCATGCCTTGCCATGCATATCGCCGGACGGCGTCCGGGTAAGCCGTCCGGGGGAAGCAGTTCGGGTTGGTCGAGATGTCCTAGCCAAAGATCCAGTGCCACAGGAACGGGATGGTCAGGGCGGTGGCCATGGTATTGAGGCCCATCGCCAGACCGGAAAAGGCGCCGGCGGTTTCATTGACCTGAAACGCGCGGGCCGTGCCGATCCCGTGGGCGGCAACCCCCATGGCAAATCCGCGTGCGCGCCAATCCTTGAGGCGGGCCTTGTTCATGACCATCGGGCCAAGCGTCGCCCCGACAATGCCGGTCGCAATCACACAGACAGCCGTCAGGGCCGGAACACCGCCAATTTCATCGGCAATGCCCATGGCAACCGGGGTCGTGACCGATTTCGGGGCAAGTGATGCCAGCGTTTCCGGGCTTGCACCCAATGCCCAGGCCAGAATGACCGTGCTGGCACTGGCGACCAGTGATCCGAACAGAACCCCGAACACAATGACCGGCAATGCACGTTTAAGGGTCGCGGTCTGACGGAACAGCGGCACGGCAAGTGCCACCGTTGCCGGACCCAGCAGAAAGTGGACGAACTGTGCCCCTTCGAAATAGGTGGCATAGGGGGTGCCCGTGACATTGAGCAACAGGGCAATCAAGGCAATGGCGATCACCACCGGATTGCAGATCGGGTTGCGGTTGCTTTTCTGATAGAGCCAGAAGCCAACAGCATAGGCAACAAGGGTGATGGTCAGTCCGGTCAGCGGCTTGGCCGACAGATAGACCCAAAGCTGGGTGATATCGGCTTCGTTCATTGCGCGTCCTCCGCCTTTTCTGCCGTATCCTGTTTCGGGAACAGCTTTGACATCAGAAGAGCGGTCAGAACCATGGTCAGAAGGGTCGAGATGGTCAGGGCGGCGGCAATCGGCAACCAGTCGCCTTTAAGGCGGTCAATCTGGGTGACGACGCCAACCCCGGCCGGCACAAACAGCAATGAAAAATGGATCAGAAGATTGTCGGCGGCATCTGTCAGAACCTTGGGCGGTTTTCGTTTGACCAGAAGCCCGATGAACAGAAGAACCATTCCGATGACCGGACCGGGCACCGGCAGGTCAAACAGTTCCGAGACCACTTCGCCAAACAGCTGGCAAACAAGGATCAGGGCAAATGCAGCAATCATCAACGACCTCCCCACAGGTGTTTTGATCTGACGTTATCTGCAAGACATAATGCCTGTGAGGGTATTGGACTTTTATTAATTACGAAAAACGCCCGTGCCGATGTGGCACAGGCGTTTGAAATTACGGAATTTTGCCGCGTTGCTGCGGTCTTACAGAATTTCCAGAACGCTTTCCGGCGGGCGGCCCAGTGCGGCCTTGTTGCCATTGACCACGATCGGACGTTCGATGGCGCGCGGATGGGCGCAAAGGGCTTCGATCAGCTCTTCCCCGCGCAGATCGGCGATGCCTTCTTCCTTTGCCTCTTTCTTGCGGACGATATCTTCGGGTTTCATGCCCAGCATATCAAGAATGCCGGCAAGTTCCTGTGGGGTTGGCGGGGTGTCGAGATAGGCAATCACATCTGGCGTGATGCCCTTTTCCTCGATCAGGGCCAGGGTCTGGCGCGATTTCGAACAGCGCGGATTGTGATAGATGCGGACCATCATTTGTGGGTTCTCCGTATCATGATGTTTTAGGAGGCGTTTGAGCCAGTCATAAACAGCTTTGCTGTTGCGATCAAATGCCGTCGATCATTGAAAGCAGATCATTAAGCTCATCAAGGTCGCTATTGATGATGCGGGTGGCGGTGTCATAGCCAAAACCCTGCCGGGCCAGGGCGGCCATGTCCTTTTCGCGCTTTTCCTCGCGGATATCAGGACGGCGCCAGGGACCAAGGCGCCGACGTCTGGCATAGGCGGCCGCCGCGGCAATATTGGGGTCCGTGCCCCGCACTTCTTCATAGGCGGCCTGATCGGCCTCGGCGCGAAGATCGCGGATGGCGTCATCAATCTGTTCGGATGCAATACCGCGTGCTGATAAATCAGCGGCAATGACGCGCATGGCTTTGCCCTTGCGCAGTAGCGATCTGGCACGACCGCGTGCATAGGCATCATCATTGATGAAGCCGGCCTTTTCACAGGCAGACAGAACCGAGTTCATCCATTGCACGGCTTCTTCGGGGTCGGTGCCATATTCGGCAACCGAAAGACGGATTTTACCGCGCATCAGCTTTTCAAGCCGGGCACGCGATGCGGCAAACCGTTCGAGATACCAGGTGGCATAATTCATCAAATAGTCACGGGTGACCCGGCGCGGACGTTTGGGTTCGCGTCTTTTGTCTTTGGCATTTTTGCCATTATTTCCGGTAAAGCGCGCGTTTCCGCCAGACGGCGATGCGCCGTCAGAGGCCAGTGTTTCCGGGCTTTGATGCTGTTTATTGACCATATCAGACAAAATGAATGAATACGCACCCTTGCAAGGATGCCCCCACTCTCCCTATTTTACGCGCAATTGTCTGCATTTTTCCGAAGGAAACTTCATGAAAGAGTTAGCCCCACGTCAGATGGGCGCGGTCAACTGGCTTGGTCTTTGGACACTTTATGCCAAAGAAGTCCGCCGGTTCCTGAATGTTCATCTGCAAACTGTTGGTGCGCCGGTTATTACCAGTCTGCTGTTTTTGGCGGTCTTTCTGCTTGCACTTGGTCGTGCGGTCGAAACCGTCAATGGCATTCCGTTTGCCACCTTCCTTGCGCCGGGTCTGATCATGATGACCATGGCACAGAACGCATTTGCCAATACGTCGAGTTCGATCATGATCTCGAAGGTCCAGGGCAATATCGTTGATGTGCTGATGCCGCCGTTATCGGCCGGTGAAATGGTTGCCGGTTTCGCGTTTGGCGCGGTGACCCGCGGGATTGTGGTTGGTCTGGCAACCGCCATTGCCATGGCATTCTTTGTCGATGTCAGCATCCATAATCTTTGGGCGATCCTGTATTTCGGGATTTCCGCATCGCTGATGCTGTCGCTGCTTGGCATTGCCGGTGGTGTCTGGGCCGAGAAATTTGACCATATCGCGGTCGTGACCAACTTTGTCGTTACCCCGTTATCGTTCCTGTCAGGCACATTTTACAGTGCCGAGAACCTGCCCGAAGCGGGCCAGATTCTGGTGCATTTCAATCCGTTCTTCTACATGATTGACGGGTTCCGCTATGGCTTTACGGGCATGTCGGATGGCACGATCATGACCGGTGTGATTGTCCTTGCGGCGGTCAATGCGGTGTTGTGGTTGTTGTGCTATCGCATGATCAAAAGCGGCTACAAGCTCAAGGCATAAAGACCTGCCAAAAGCCGCGGAAACGCAAAATTTCTTCAAAGGGACAGCCTCCGAAAGCGGATGCTGTCCTTTTTCATTTCGCGCCGCATTGGCAAACAAACGAACGGGCAAATGGATAGGCCCCGCTTCTAAGGGGTTTTGCGGCGTTGACAGGGTCAAGGAATCTCTTGATACTCCCCGGCTTCCCGGTATTCTGCCGGAGTTGACCAACTGGTCAACAAACCGATTTTTACCCTAATTGAGGAATAAAGAAGTGATTACTCCCGTCATGCCGACCTATGCGCGGGCCGATCTGGCCTTTGAGAAAGGTGAAGGACCTTATCTCTATGCGCAGGACGGCCGACGATTCCTTGATTTCGGGTCGGGTATTGCGGTCAATACCCTTGGCCATTCGCATCCGCATCTTGTTGCCAAGCTGACCGAGCAGGTCGGCAAGGTCTGGCACACGTCGAACCTGTATCGTATTCCGGGGCAGGAAAAGCTGGCGGAACGTCTGGTGGCCAATACCTTTGCCGATACGGTGTTTTTCTGTAACTCCGGGGCCGAGGCCAACGAGGCGGGCATCAAGATGCTGCGCCGCTATCAGCACGTGTCGGGGCATCCGGAAAAGAACCGTATTCTGGTTGCGACCAATGCGTTTCATGGCCGTACCCTTGGTACGCTGACGGCTGGTTACAGCGACAAGTACCGCGAAGGTTTCGGGCCGATGCCCGACGGCTTTGACCGGGTTGCTTATGGCAATCTTAATGAATTGCGCAACGCGATCACGCCCAATACCGGCGGGATCCTTCTGGAGCCGATCCAGGGCGAAGGCGGCATTTGCCGTGCGCCGGAAGGCTATCTTGAAGGTGTGCGCAAGGCGGCTGACGAGTTCGGCATGCTGGTGATGTTTGACGAAGTTCAGACCGGCGTTGGCCGGACGGGCAAGCTTTTTGCCTATGAATGGTCGGACATGATCCCCGATATCATTTCCTCGGCCAAGGGCCTTGGCGGTGGTTTCCCGGTCGGGGCGTTGCTGGCGAGCGAAAAGGCGGCCGCGGCCCTTCCGGCCGGTATGCATGGCACGACCTTTGGCGGCAATCCGCTTGCCATGGCGGCGGCCAATGCCGTGCTGGACGAAGTTTTGAAACCCGGCTTCATGGACCATGTTCTGGACATGAGCCAATTGATCCGCGACGGCCTTGCGGCCATTTCCCGGAAACATCCGGGCTTTATCGCGGAAATCCGTGGCATGGGTCTGTTGTTGGGGATGAAAACGGTCCCGACCAATGTCGATGTTGTTGCCAAGCTGCGCGAGCTCAATGTTCTGACAGTTCCGGCCGGCGATAATGTGGTGCGTCTGTTGCCACCACTCAACATCACCAAAACCCATGTTGACGAAGCGCTTGCTGCCATTGAAGCAGCGGCCGCAGCCCTGGCGAAATAAGGGCGCAGGAAGGAAGACTAACCATGACTGATATTCGTCATTTTCTTGATCTCGACAAACTGCCGTCGGGAACACTGAAAGATATTCTCGCCCTTGGCGATTCCGAAAAGGCCGGCAATGCCCCGTTTGGCGTCAAGCCGCTTGCCGGCAAGACGCTGGCGCTGATTTTTGAAAAACCGTCGACCCGGACCCGTGTTTCGTTTGAAGTCGGCATGCGCCAGCTTGGCGGTGATGTGGTGATCCTTGATGCCGAAAGCAGCCAGCTTGGCCGCGGGGAAACCATTGCCGATACCGCACGTGTTCTGTCGCGTTTTGTCGATGCGATCATGATCCGGACCACTGATGAGTCCAAGCTGCTTGAACTGGCGCAATATGCCACGGTTCCGGTGATCAATGGACTGACCGATCAGAGCCACCCGTGTCAGATCATGGCAGACCTGATGACCATCAAGGAACACAAGGGCAAGCTTGAAGGCCTTAAATTTGCCTGGGTTGGCGATGGCAACAATGTATCGACATCGTTCATCCATGCCGCGCCGAAATTCGGCTTTGCGCTTGATATGGCCTGCCCGGTTGGCTATCGCCCCAATCAGGGCCTGATTGAAAATGCCAATGCACAGGGCGGCCAGGTCCGTCTGACTGATATGGACAGTGCGCTTGAAGGGGCCGATGTGGTCGTGACCGATTGCTGGGTCTCGATGGGTGATGAAGATTACGATGCCCGCATGGCAGCCCTGGCACCCTATCAGATCAATGCTAAAACCATGGCCCAGGCCAAGGATGATGCGATCTTCATGCATTGCCTGCCGGCACACCGCAACGAGGAAGTCACCGACGAGGTGATTGACGGGCCGCAATCGGTGGTGTTTGACGAGGCAGAGAACCGCCTGCATGCGCAGAAAGGGGTTCTGTTATACTGCTTTAACGGCTTGCCATCCTGATCCTTGCGCCTAAATAAGGCAGATCGAATTTGAAGGGCGGCTTTGGCCGCCCTTTGTTATGCTGTCAGAGGTCGGGTAAAGCGTTGTGTTAACGCGCCTCGACAATCGGGGGCTTGTCTTGTTATACGGCCCCAAACACCTAACCACGCGGAAGCCGAACATGCAGATCGCTGTCGATTTTTGCCAGCCATTCACGCTGGATCATTCCAATATTCGCGGCCGCTTTACGCGCCTTGGACCGACGGTGCAGACCATTATCGGTCAGCACAAATACCCGCCGCTTGCCAATCATCTGCTGGGCGAGATCATCGGGCTTGCGGTATTGCTGTCGTCGTCGCTGAAATATGAGGGGCTTTTTACCCTTCAGACCAGCTCGGACGGGCCGATCAGCATGATGGTGGTCGATGTTGACAGTGACGGCAATGTGCGTGCCTGTCTTCGGGTCGATGAAGAACGCCTTTCGGCGATGATTGCCGAGGAAGACGGCGGCGAGGAAGCCCTGCGCGGGCAGGTTCTTAAACTGATGGGACGCGGGCATATTGCCTTTACCGTCGATCAGGGCGATGAACATGAACGTTATCAGGGGATTGTGTCGCTTGAGGGCGAGACCCTTGCCAAATGTGCAGAAGCCTATTTCCGCCAGTCCGAGCAGCTTGAAACCGCCTTCAAGCTTGAAGTGCATCGGGGTGAAACCGATGCCGACTGGTGGGTTGGCGGTCTGTTCTTGCAGAAAATGCCGGTCAGTGCATCGGGCGATGCCGCCACCCCGGAAGAGGCCGAAAAGGTTGCCGAGGACTGGAACCGTTCGACCATCCTGATGGCGAGTGCGACCGAGAACGAGCTTGTGGATATTTCGCTGTCGGCCCATGACCTGATCTGGCGTCTGTTCCATGACGAGGAACCGCGCGTTTATGAGCAGTCCGATCTTCGGTTCAAATGCCGTTGTTCGCGCGAAAAGATCGAAGGTGCGCTGGTTACCTATCCGCTTGAGGAACTTCTGTCGATGCGCGAGGAAGATACCGGCGAGGTTGGTGTTTCGTGCCAGTTCTGCAATACGCGTTATGGCTTTGACGAGGATGACTTGCGCGCCCTTAAGGCCGACGACGCCAATGCAAACGCCAAGGCAGAAGACAGCACGGCAGAAGACAGCCCGTCTGCCTGACGGATCAGATGCCCGAACACATGCCATCATGTGAAATAACAGGTATCGGGCGCGTCATAGCCTTGCCTTAATCATCATGCAACGTCACCATGGCTATAAAGCTTGTGGTGGCGTTTTTACATGGCCGCCCAACAGGTTAATTTAGGCATCGAAGTCAGAGGCAAGGGAGTTTGAAGTCATGAAGCTATTGTCCATCAATGGTCTGCGTACCGTGGTTGCGGGTGCGGCACTTGCCCTGATGGCAGCCTGCACCAGCGCACCGGTGGCAAATTACCCCGATGTGACATGGCGCCATCTTACGCCGATCGTATTTGCCGCAGGCCCGATTGAAAAAGTTGCCGCCTGGAGCAATACCGAAGACGGATCGATTGCGTCGGATCTGCCATTCAGCCTTGGCAAAATGGCGATGAACTGGCCCGATGACCGTCTTCAGACCGCAGGTACCAGCGATATGCTGCGCTATTCGGTGACCGAAGCATCAATCACGTCAAACGCGCTCAAGACCACCAAAGGCATCAAGGGCGTGTTTACCGATGACCAGTCCGACAAGATCGAACTCAAGGTCGCAGCCAAGCTTGAACTGATGGATGCCAATGGTGTGCAGAAAGGCGAAGTCCAGGCGATGGCATCGCGGTCACGCACGCTTTCGGAATCGATGTCGGTTGCCGAACGCGAACAGGCGATTTACGACGCGACAGCCGCCCTTTTGATGGATCTGGACCGCGAACTGGAACGCCAGATCAATTCCAATCTGGGGCGTTTCATCCTGCGCTAGGCCGGATATCGAAATGGTGTGACAAAAGCCCGGCAGGAAATTGCCGGGCTTTTTATTTGTCTGATGATTGGGCCGTGCCGTGATTTGTGCCTGGAATTCATGGCTTGTGGGTGGCTAGTGCGTGCGATCCAGGAAGTCGATGATCAGCCTGGCGGTTTGGTGATGGATGATTTGGCGTGTGTCATCCGGGGTGCCATCCCCGTCGCGGCAAACCACCCCGTCACCGGGAACTTCGTCGTCGAGCAAGCGGGCCGCACCCGGTTTGCACCGTGGCATAAAGCTGAAATGTGCGGCCTGTTCGATCAGATGAAACTCGGTCGAGGCGGCATTAAGATATGGCCGCAGATAGCCGGTTTCGATGGCATGGGGAATGCCGGGGTTCGGGCTTCCTGCTGCGATCAGAAGAACCGGAATGTCTATTTTTGACAGGCTTTCGGGGGTAAAGCCGCGTGCCAGCCCGAGATCGAGGCTGACGACCCGTGAGACATTGGTAATACGAAGAGATTGTGCGAGGAGCTGTTGATCGGTTTTGCTGTGACCGATGGCGAAATCGGCAACCACATCACATGCGGCAAGATCGGCATGGTTACGGCAATCGGCCAGCATCCGACTGGCATCGGTGCGTGCACCGGCAATTGCAAGTGCCGTCCAGGCCCCCAGTGAATGCCCGATAACAGCAATATCATTTGTCCTGAGCAAGGACGACCAGTCGGAATGACCGGTGAGATAGGTGATTAACTGCGCGATGTCCTGTGGGCGTTTCCAAAGCATCCGCCCGTCGAGGGCTTGCAGGTCCTTGCTGGTGGTGCCCGGGTGATTGAGGGCAGCGACAATTCGCCCGTTGCGTACAAGTTCGGTGGCCAGCCATGCCTGATTGCGCCAGTTGCCACCAAAACCGTGAGACAGAACAACCAGTGGATAGGATCCGGGCAGCGGTGTGGCACTCGGGCGTGCCTTTTCACCATGGAATACGATGTTTTCGGCGATTGTTTCTTCGGGCGTGTCATCACGTGACGGATACCAGATCACGCCAGACAGGTCGCGTTGATCGGGTCCGTTGGCAACAAGGGAGAATTTGGCAAATCCGATATCGCTGGCAAAAGCGACAGAAGGTATTGCGATCAGTAGAGGAAGAATGAAAACGGTGCATAACGCAAAGCGCATGGTGGCAGACCTTTCAT
The DNA here is from genome assembly GCF_047125595.1 of Thalassospira sp. MIT121401. Lineage (NCBI taxonomy): Bacteria > Pseudomonadati > Pseudomonadota > Alphaproteobacteria > Rhodospirillales > Thalassospiraceae > Thalassospira > Thalassospira sp. MIT121401. Next base: position 132,727 of record NZ_CP138926.1, on the reverse strand, counting down.
GTCGATGACTTGAAGGTCAGGAAAGCGCGCATTTGCGGGGTTTGGCGTCCTGAAACGCGATTTAGGACACCATGTTGATAAAATTAATGCCCCTGTCGGCAATCAGACAGGGGCATCAAGATGGTTTTGGGTCGTGCGAGTGGTGACGCTTATCAGCGGAACATCATCACCGGCACCTGGCAGGAGCGCACCATTTCGGTGGTGGTGCTGCCAATGATCAGGTTGCGAATGCGTGAATGGCCATAGGCCCCCATGACCAGAAGATCGATCTTGTCGGTTTCGATCTTGTCCTTGATCACGTCTTCGGGTTCGCCCGATGCAAAACCGGCATCGACGCTATATCCCGCCTTGCGCAGGATGGCGGCGGCTTCATCAAGTTTTTCCTGCATGGTGTCGGTCGGTTTGCCAACCGAAAGCAAGACACAGGGAAGCCCGGTGAACAGCTTGCCGCTTGCGATGTGACGCACGGCTTTCATGACACTTTCGCCGCCATCAAAGGCGATCAGGAATTTGTTGATCGGCTTGAAAGCGCGTGATGCGACCAGAACCGGCTTTTTGGCCGCACGGACAACCCGTTCAAGGTTCGACCCCAAATGCATTTTGGCAAAGTCGGCGGCTTCGCCGCGTTTGCCAACCACGATCAGATCGGCGTCATTTTCGAACTCGGCGATGCTTTCGATCAGATCCCCGTGGCGCAGCTTGGTGCCGACATTGGCAAGACCGGCATCTTCGAGACCCGTTTTGGCTTCTTCAAGCAGCAGGCGGCCGCGTTTGAGTTCGAGCTTGTTTTTCTGCTCGTCAAGATCGGCCAGTTCCTTGAGAAGTGCGGTGCGCGCACCGAGTTTCAGATTGCCGCTCAGATCGGTTGGTTCGGAGCCGACCGAACGACGGCCCAGAACATGCATCAGGTCAATGGATGCATTGGTGCGTTCCGCCACCCAGCGGGTAAGGTCACATACACTTTGCGAATAGCCTGAACCGTCAATCAGTGCGATCAGATGGGTCATTGATCGTTTCCTTTTCCCTTTTGCGGTGGCCTTAATGGCCCATCAGGCGTTCAAGTGCGCCGGGCTTGTCGTGGATGGCCAGTTTATCGACGATTGTCTCGCTGGCTTCATTGAGACCGATCAATTCGACTTCGGCACCTTCACGACGGAATTTGAGCACGACCATATCAAGGGCTGCAACACTTGAAATGTCCCAGATATGCGCGTGGCTGACATCAATCGTCACCTTATCAAGGGCTTCGCGGAAATCGAATGCCTTGGTGAAATCTTCGACCGAGGCAAAGAAAATCTGACCGCGTACTTCATAGGTGCGATGCGTGTTGTCAGCCGAAAGGGTGCTGGTGACACGGAAAATCTGGGCGATCTTCCAAGCAAAGAAAATGCCCGACAGCAGAACCCCGACCAGAACACCAATCGCCAGATTGTGCGATCCGACAACCGTGATCACGGTGGCCAGCATCACGATCGACGAGCTGCGCGGATGTTCGCGCAGGTTCTTGATCGACGACCAGCTGAATGTCCCGATCGACACCATGATCATGATGGCAACAAGTGCCGCCATCGGAATGATCGCGACCAGATCCCCCAGAACCACAATCAGGATCAACAGAAAGATACCGGCAAGGAAGGTCGACAGACGGCAACGGCCGCCCGATTTGACGTTGATCACCGATTGGCCAATCATCGCACAACCGGCCATGCCACCGATAAAGCCGGTAAAGAAGTTGGCGATCCCCTGACCATAGCATTCACGGGTCCGGTTTGACGTGGTGTCGGTCAGATCATCAACGATCTGGGCGGTCATGAGACTTTCGAGCAGACCAACCGCTGCGACCGCTGCCGAATAGGGCAGAATGATCAGGAAGGTATCAAGGTTCAGCGGCACATCGGGCAGATAGATTGCCGGGAAGGCATCGGGAAGCGCGCCCATATCGCCGACCGTGCGCAGATCGGCATCAATAAACAGCGAAATACCGGTCAGAACGATGATGCAAATCAGCGGGGACGGGATGATTTTGGTGATGCGCGGGAACAGATAGATGATGGCAAGACCACCGGCCACCATCACATAGGTCATGTTCGAAACCCCGATCAGTTCGGGCAACTGCGCCATAAAGATCAGGATCGCCAGCGCATTCACAAAGCCGGTCATCACGGATTTGGAGACAAAGCGCATCAGATTGCCGAGTTTGAGCGCGCCTGCCAACATCTGGATCACGCCAGCCAGAATGGTGGCGGCCAGCAGATAATCCAGCCCGTGTTCACGAACCAGCGACCCCATCAGAACAGCCGTTGCCGCCGTTGCCGCCGAAATCATGCCCGGACGTCCGCCAAAGATCGCGGTGATTACTGCAATCGAGAAGGAGGCATAAAGCCCGACCTTGGGATCAACACCGGCAATGATCGAAAAGGCAATGGCTTCCGGGATGAGGGCGAGTGCCACCACAAGGCCCGAAAGCACATCACCGCGAATGTTGCCAAGCCACTCAGCCCGCAAACGCGGAAGAAAATCGCTATTCACAGAAAGTCTCCGTATCCGTATGCCCGGACGATCAAGGCTGTCCCCCGTCCTGGCAGGAAGTTATCAGGACGGTCATCTTTTCCCGTCAGCCGATCCGTGCGGCGACAGGGGTCCCCAAACCATCCTGTTCGTTGCTGCGTCGCAGCAGGCTGTACCTATACCAATTTAAGTTTTTGCACAACCACAGGGCACGCATCGGGCCATGCCGGTTTCGGGACACACGAAAAAACCCGCCGGTTTCCCGGCGGGTTTGATGTCGTGATGAGCAAGATGCCAATCAAAGATAATTGCAGGTGACGATTAACGGTTCTGACGGTTTTCGATCAGATCGTCGACCACGCCCGGATCGGCCAGGGTCGAGGTATCGCCAAGCTGGTCATATTCGTTGGCGGCAATCTTGCGCAGGATACGGCGCATGATTTTGCCCGAACGGGTTTTCGGCAGACCCGGCGACCACTGGATGAAGTCGGGGCTGGCGATCGGGCCGATTTCCTTGCGGACCCATTTGACCAGTTCAAGACGAAGCTCCTCGGTCGGTTCTTCGCCGGCATTGAGCGTCACATAGGCATAGATGCCCTGACCCTTGATGTCGTGCGGAACGCCGACCACGGCGGCTTCGGCAACCTTGGCGTGGGCGACCAGCGCGCTTTCGACTTCGGCCGTACCCATGCGGTGACCCGATACGTTGATGACGTCATCAACGCGGCCCGTGATCCAGTAATAGCCATCATCGTCGCGACGGGCGCCGTCACCGGTGGTGTAGACCTTGTCAAAGGTGCTGAAATAGGTCTGGATGAAGCGTTCATGGTCGCCATAGACCGTGCGCATCTGACCCGGCCAGCTGTCCTTGATGACAAGGTTGCCATCGGTGGCACCGGTCAGTTCCTTGCCCTCGTTATCAAGAAGGGCGGGCTGAACACCAAAGAACGGAAGCGTTGCCGAACCCGGTTTCAAATCGGTTGCACCGGGAAGCGGGGTGATCAGGATGCCGCCGGTTTCGGTCTGCCACCAGGTATCGACAATCGGGCAATTCCGTTTGCCGACATGCTCGTGATACCATTCCCAGGCTTCGGGGTTGATCGGTTCACCCACCGAACCAAGGATGCGCAAGCTCGACAGATCGGCCTTGTTGACCCAGTCGACGCCTTCGCGCATCAGGGCACGGATCGCGGTCGGTGCGGTATAGAAGATATTGACCTTGTGCTTTTCACAGACCTGCCAGAAGCGCGAAGCATCCGGATAGCTTGGCACACCTTCGAACATCAGCGTGGTCGCGCCATTGGCCAGCGGCCCATAGACGATATAGCTGTGACCGGTAACCCAGCCGACATCGGCCGTACACCAGTAAATATCGCCCTCGTGATAATCAAAGACATACTGATGGGTCATCGATGCATAGACAAGGTAACCGCCCGAGGTGTGCAGAACGCCCTTCGGCTTGCCGGTCGAGCCCGAGGTATACAGAACAAACAGCGGGTCTTCGGCATTGACTTCGGTCGGCGGGCAATCGGTCGAGGCCGCGGCGCAAACTTCGTGATACCAGACGTCGCGGGTGTCGTTCCATGCGACATCCTTGCCGGTGCGTTTGACGACGACCATTTTCTCGACCGATTTGACACCGGGATGTGAAAGGGCTTCGTCAGCATTGCGTTTAAGCGGAACCGCACGGCCACCACGCAGACCTTCGTCCGAGGTGATCACGACCTTGGCGCCGCAATCTTCGACGCGACCGGCCAGTGCTTCAGGCGAGAAACCGCCAAAGACGATGGAATGGATCGCACCGATTCGCGCACAAGCCAGCATGGAGACGGCAGCTTCGGGGATCATCGGCAGATAGATGACAACGCGATCACCCTTGCCAACACCCATCGATTTCAGAGCATTGGCAAAACGGCAGGTGCGTTCATGCAGATCACGATAGGTGATGTGTTCGGAAACATTGGGATCATCGCCTTCGAAGATGATGGCGGTCTGATCACCGCGTTTTTCAAGATGGCGATCAAGGCAGTTGGCCGAGACGTTCAGGGTGCCGTCTTCGTACCATTTGATATAGAGGTCCTTGGCGTCATAGCTGACATTTTTGACTTTGGTGTATGGCTTGATCCAGTCAATGCGTTTGCCATGTTCGCCCCAGAAGCCATCCGGGTCCTCGACCGACTGTTTATACATGGCATCGTATTTTGCCTTGTCGATCAGGGCGTTCTTTGCGATGTCGCCGGGTACGGGATAAACGTTCGCAGACATATGTGGCCTCTTGTTCGTTTCCTGTGGTCTCTGATGCATCAGGTAGCAGCCATTGTTTTCCGGTGTGTCGGAAACGGCGTCCGTGCCGATGCGGTATTTCGGTGCGGTTCAGAGATTCTGTATTGCCGGTTCCGTTCGGTGCAGTGCGCAAAACGGGCAAACAATATGATCCTGTCGCTTGCGCCCTATGCTAGTGCGCAGAAGATATTCAGGGAATACAACTTTAGGACTGCCCAAACTGGCGGATTGCCTGCTTAAATTCGGCTTTGATGAACCGGCAATCTGGTGCAGACCGGGGATGTGAAGACATACAGGTTTGGTGGGTGGCGTGATTGGTTTCTGAATATCTTGTTGATATATAGTCGAAATTCGGTTTCACGCCAGCAATGGCTTTGACAAAATTTGATCACGGACGGTCAAAACCGGTTTTGTTCGGTTCTGGATTTGATGGAACAAAACAGATACAAAGAATCCACACGATAATTGAATGGTGGGACAATGGATCCGATTTCTTTGGCCGCGGGCGCGTTTGGCGCGTCGGTTCTGGCACTGGTTTTTTGCGCGATGATGATCAAACGCATCAAGGATGCCGCAGATGCCGAGACAGAGTCGCGCACCGCATTGCTGTCATCCCAGCTTGAACAGACCGAAGCAACCCGGCGCGATCTTGCAGGCGAGTTGGCAATCACGCGCGACAAACTGGCCGAGGTATCTGAAAAACGTGCCATTGCCGAAACCACGGCCAACCGGGTGCCGATCCTTGAGGCCGAGATGAAGGAGCTGCGCACCGCCCTTGATCAGTGGCGCGAAAAGGGGTCCGAGCTTGAAACCGCCCTTGAGAAAGAGCGCGAGGCGGCGGCCGAGAAGCTTGCGATGCTTGAAGATGCCAAGACCAAGCTGCTTGATAGTTTCAAGGCGCTGTCGTCCGATGCGCTCAAGATGAATAATGACGAGTTTCTCAAGCTTGCGCGTGAAAACTTTTCGCGCCTTCAGGAAGGTGCCAAGGGCGATCTTGAGAAACGCCAACAGGCAATTGACGGCCTTGTAAAACCCATCAAAGAACGGCTTGAGGCCTTTGATAATAAGGTTAATGAGCTTGAAAAAAGCCGCAAGGAAGCATACGGCGAGTTGCGCGAACAGGTCGGGACCCTTGTGCAATCGCAGACCCGGCTTTCAAAAGAGACCCAGACACTGAGTTCCGCCCTTCGGTCCAGTTCATCGGTATCGGGCAAGTGGGGCGAATTGCAGCTCAAGCGCATTGTCGAGCTTGCCGGGATGCTCAAACATTGTGACTTTGACGAGCAGGTTCATTTCAATACCGACGAAGGCATCCAGAAGCCCGACATGGTCATTCACCTGCCCGGTGGGAAAAACATCGTGGTCGATGCCAAGGCCCCGACTTCGGCCTATTTGGAAGCAATTGACGAGAAATATGACGATGAACGCCGCGAGGCATTGCTTGCGACCTATGTCGGCAATGTGCGCAAGGTGATCACGGAGCTTTCAAAAAAATCCTATTGGAAGTCGGTCGATAGTCCCGAATTCGTGGTGCTGTTCCTTCCGGGTGAGAGCTTTTTCTCGGCCGCACTTGAACGCGACCCGCGCCTGATCGAGGACAGTTTCCGCGACGGGGTGATCCTGGCAACGCCGACCACACTTCTTGGATTACTCAAGGCGGTGGCATATGGCTGGCGTCAGGAAGCATTGGCCGAAAGTGCGCGCGATATCAGCGAGATCGGCCAGCAATTGTTTGATCGTCTGGGGACGCTTGCCAAGAATTTCAGTTCCATGGGCAAGTCGCTTGAAAGTACGGTCAAGAATTACAACAAGACGCTTGGCACGCTTGAAGGATCTGTTCTGGTATCGGCGCGCAAGCTTAAGGAAAAGCATATCGTTGCCGATGACCGCATGATCGAGGAACCGGCACCGTCGGAAACCCATGTGCGGGACATCACGAAAATGGAACTTCTGGCCGGACCGGACGACAAACCCGATACCAAGCCAGAGGAAAAGTAAGACGCAATCACCAGGCCATGCGGTGCGAAGCATGGCTGTTACCCGGTCTATTTGGCGCAGCTTTCTTGACTTGGGGGACGGGAAACCTTATCTCGAAGCGCGAAATTCGCTATAATACAGACCAGAATCAAGTTCGAAACCGGATCAAAGACCCATGGCCTTGCGTGAAATTCTTATCGTTCCAGACCCGCGCCTCAAGAAGGAGTGCGAACCGGTCACCGAGGTGAATGATGAGATCAGAGACCTTCTTGATGACATGCTTGAAACCATGTACGCAGCCCCGGGCATCGGCCTTGCGGCGCCGCAGATCGGGGTGATGAAGCGCGTTGTTGTCATGGATGTTTCCGATGACAAGGACAAGCCAGAACCGATGAAACTGATCAACCCGGAAATCATCTGGGAATCGGAAGATACGTCGGTTTATCAGGAAGGCTGTCTTTCGATCCCCGAACAATATGCCGATGTCGAACGCCCGGCCGAGGTCGGCGTGCGTTACCTTGACGAAAATGGCAAGGAACACGAGATCGAGGCGGATGGTCTGCTTGCGACCTGTATCCAGCACGAGATCGATCATCTTGATGGCGTTTTGTTCACCGACTATCTGAGCGCGCTTAAACGCAACATGATGATCAAAAAGGTCCAGAAGCTTCAGAAGACGAAGAAATCTGCCTGAACGGATCGCGATATGCTGTGACAAGGGGCCGGTTTTCCGGCCCTTTTATTTTGGGCGGGTTATGGGTTTGGCGTTTTGATATCGGCCGGATCAAGACCCATGATCCAGCCTTCGCGTTCGCGAATGCTGGGCTCATTTGGCAGATATTCGGGGCGTTTGCCATCGGCAATCCGGATCAGTCCCAAAACACCGACCAGCGCGTCAAAGGCATCATCCTTGCCCTGATCCGGGCCAAAGCCCGATTTGCAATCGGCCATGACCGCCGGGGTGATTTCAACCGCGTTACGTGCCGCATGTTCGATCAGAAATTCAACGGCCTTTGCCCGGCTTTTCTGATTTGATTTAGTTAACTCACTAATACCAAGCCAACCATAAACTTCACCTGGATAGGTTTCCATCAGGGTGATGCCGGGATGCTGGCAACAGGTGGCAAGATCACCGTCAAACGGCCAGATATTGAAACCAAGATGCGCACCGGGAATGATCAGATGTTCAAGACCGTGGAGCATCCCCTTGCCGACCTGATTGGCACCAAGGGTCCAGAAGGACGGGCAGGCGGCAGCACGATCATTGGTGGCGCGTTCGCAGCGCCGATGCAGGTCATCAAAGCGTGAAAGGCCAAGGGCCTTTACGAGATGGTCGCGTTTGACACTGCCCTTTGGCCCGGATGATCTGGGATAAAACGGCCGATGATAGGTGATTTGATCCGGGCGTTCGCAGACCGATGAAAAATATTCGAGGGACCCGGTCAGTCCGTTTTTCAATATGGATTTGAAGTTTTGAATATTCGCGCCATCATACCAGTAATCTGCAAAGCCGACGGGCATATCAAGGCCAAGCCAAAGGGCATCCTTATGCCCGTGATCGGCAAGGGTGCCGAGAAACTGGTTCAACATCCCGACCGGTTCGATCGCATATATCTGCCAGCCGCCAGTGACCCGGCGGGCCTTGGCGACCCAGCGGGCCGTGGCCGAGATGCTCCAGTCAGCATGCCAGATATGATTGACCGGGTATTTGTGCGGTTCGGGTAAGGCTTGGCTTGTCATTTTGCCAAGATAGCGCCAAATTGCCGGCTTGGAAGTACAAAGACCATCGGTCTTGACCCGATCTTGTGATGAATGGACGTGACGATATGACCAAGCTGCGCATTGCCTTTATGGGAACCCCGGACTTTGCCCTTGTGGCGCTTAAGGATCTGGTGGCGGCGGGACATGATGTTGTTTGTGTCTATTCACAGCCGCCGCGCCCGGCCGGGCGCGGGCACAAGGAAACGCCAAGCCCGGTTCATGCCTGGGCGGCGGATCAGGGTATTAAAGTCCGCCATCCCGTATCGCTGAAGTCGGATGCGGAAAAGCAGGCCTTTGCCGATCTTGATCTTGATGTGGCGGTGGTGGCGGCCTATGGGCTGATCCTGCCCAAGGCCATTCTGGATGCACCGAAATACGGGTGCCTGAACATTCATGCGTCCCTGTTGCCGCGCTGGCGCGGGGCAGCCCCGATCCAGCGGGCTATTCTGGCGGGCGATGATGCCACCGGTGTCACCATCATGCAGATGGATGTCGGGCTTGATACCGGCGACATGTTGCTGATCCGCGATATTCCGATCACGGGCGAAACCTATGCCAATGCGCTGCATGATGATCTGGCCGCCCTTGGCGGGGAAATGATTGTTGAGGCGCTTGAAAAGCTTCCGAAAGGTGAGCTTGTTGCCACCAAACAGCCCGAAGAGGGCGTGACCTATGCCGCGAAACTCGAACGTGCCGAGGCCAAGCTTGATTTTGCCGATGATGCGGCAAGTCTGGAACGGAAAATCCGTGCCTTTACCCCGTGGCCGGGGGCCTATTTCGAACTGGGCAAGGAACGGATCAAGGTGCAGGCTGCCGAGGTGACGGACCAGTCCGGCCCGGTGGGTGAAATCCTTGATGATGCGCTTACCATCGGCTGTGGCCGCGGGGCCCTGCGCCCGACACGTATTCAGCGCCCCGGCAAGGCGGCGATGGATACCGACGCGGTGCTGCGCGGTTATGACAAGCTGGCCAAGGGCGTGGTTCTGGGCTGATGGGGCGCGATGTCACAAAGCCGCAAGGCGGACAATCAGCAGCCAGCGATTTGACGATTCGCCCGGCCTTTAACAGTGACGGTGACGCGATTGGCGCCCTGATCGAGGGGGTGTTTGCGGAATATCCCGGCTGTGTCTATGACCGTGCGCGTGAATTCCCGGAACTTGATGCGATTGCCGATGATTTCACAGCGTCGGACGGGCGTATCTGGGTTGCGGTTGATCCCGACAACCGGATTTTTGGCTGTTTCGGGATCAAATATGACGCGCAGGCAAAAGAAGCCGAACTTCACAAGGTTTATCTGCATCGTGATACCCGCGGTCGGGGCATGGCGCAAAAACTGATGGCCAAGGCGCTGGCGTGGTTGGGGCAGACCCATCCTGATTGCGCGACCGTGATGCTATGGACCGATACACGGTTTGAAGCCGGGCATCGGTTCTATGAAAAATGCGGCTTTGCGCGCACAGGCGAAAACCGCATTCTTGATGATCTGAGCGCATCTTCGGAATATCAGTTCCGGTTTGACTTTGGCGCCTATCAGAAGGCGCTGTCGTTTTAGGGTGATATCCCCGACATGCGCATTGCGGTTACTGATCAGCGGATTCGGTCGGGCGGTTGTCGGCGGTGCTGTCTGAGGCATCCGGGCTGCGTCGCACCGAACGGGCATCGCGATAGCCAAGCTCCCACGGCGGGACCGGGGTGAATTTTTCAGCCAGGAAATCGACAAAGGCGCGGACCTTGGGCGACAGGTGACGTTTGTGCGGATACACCGCGGAAATCCATGCCTGATCATGCACATATTCGGTCAGAACCGGCGTCAGGCGACCGGCCCGGATATCTTCGTGAACCAGATATTCGGCCAGACGCGCCATGCCAAGCCCGGCAAGGACTGCTTCATGGAGCACGTCACCGTCATTGGCCGAAAATGATCCCTGGGCGCGGAAGGCCACGTGACCGTCAGGGGTTTCAAAGTGCCAGTCATTGAAGCTTTCGCGCGATGACAGATGCAGACAGTTGTGGTTTTCGAGATCCTGGGGTTTGCGCGGGATGCCGTTCTTTTCCAGATATTCCGGGCTGGCAACAATCATGCGGCGGTTGACCGCATATTTGCGCGCGATCAGGGATGAATCTTCCAGCGCGGACAGGCGAATGGCCAGATCGTAGCCATCGTTGACCAGATCGGTGAATTTGTCATCAAGGGTCAGTTCGATCCGCACATCGGGATAGCGGGCCAGAAATTCCGGGATCAGCGGCACCACCTGCATCTTGGTAAAGGCCACCGATGCGTTGATACGAAGCGTCCCGCGCGGAGCAGCATAAAGCTGGGTGACGACTTCTTCGGCTTCTTCGATTTCATTAAGGATGGTGCGCGCCCGTTCATAAAAGGCCCGGCCTTCCTCGGTCAGGCTGAGCTGACGGGTGGTGCGCATCAACAGACGTGCGCCCAGCCGGTCTTCCAGACGGGAAATGTATTTCGACACGGCTGATGGTGACAGACGCATTGTCCTTGCTGCTGCTGAGAAGCTGCCTTCTTCAACTGCATGGACAAAAATTTCCATTTCCGCGGCACGATCCATATCTCGGACTTCCTATTTATGACGATCATTCACAAGTAATGTGCATATTGAGCTAATTCTCTTTCCCGGTAAAGAAAATTAGATTGAGTTCATCGAGAGCGACACGGCGTCGCAACGAACGAAATATTTAGGAGGTCAAGATGGCCACTTACGAAGAAATCACCACCCGTTACATCTCCACCACCGAAATCGAAGCAGGTGTACGTAAAGGTCAGCAGCTGCGCGCTGAGTTCGTAGGTTCCTTCTTCCGCAACCTGTTCAAAGGTTCGGACAAGGCATCCGACATCAAGCATCCGGCTGGTACCGTTGGCGGTGCTGCCTAATCTGACGAGATACAAACGGTCGAGCGCCGATTGAGTTTCCTCCCCAAGAGGTGCTCCCGTTTGTTGGACTACCGATTTCTATCTAGCGTCTTCCTCCCTATTTGACGCTGTTTTCCCGACTGGCCCGGTCACCTTTGTGATCCGGGCCATTTTTTTGACCAAACGGCATCCGACCGATTTGTGCCCGACCGTGCGAAATGGCGATGATCAAACGATCTTGCCCGGTTTTGGGACTTGCCTGCGTGGTCTGTGCCGTCGGCATCGGTCGTTTTGTGGTGTCAGGGGTGCGGGATCAGGGGGGCTTTAGCAGGATCTCGGTACCGGAGCCTCAGTATCAAAAGGCTTGGGATCAAAGGCTTGGTATCAAAGGCTTGGTATCAAAGGCTTGGTATCAAAGGCTTGGGATTGCGGGCCCGGGTATGAGAAGTCGCGGGATCAAGATCGCGGCGCCGGTAAATGCGCGATCAGGCGTTGAGATCCGAGAATCGTGGTACCAGCAAGCACAGTACCGGTAAACACGGTGCCAAAGCCTTGCTAGCAGCGCATGTGGCATCAGCAGTCGGTATCTGGTTGCAGGCGATCTTTGTGATACCAATGGATCCGGTAGCCCGCCACGTTCAACATGGCGTCAAATGCGGTGCCGAATGTGGCATCAAATACAATCCCGATTATGGTGCAGATTACGATGCCAAACGCACCCACCGTCACATCGGATTTTTTTCATCAATGCGAATCCTGTGGGCTGATGCCCGGCGGCACGTAAAAGCCCGGACGTTCGGACAGCCATGACAGCACACTGATCACGGCCATGACGATCAGGGTGGCTGTCAGCATCACTTCGATTGAAATGTCGGCGGCAAACATCCAGCCATAGATCGCCGGTCCCATGGCCGAGGCCAGTACCATGACCGCGGTAAGCGTGCTGCGCACAGCCCCGATTTCATCAAGTGGCACCAGTTCGGGAATGATGGCGGTGCGCAGGGTGGTGGCAAAGCCGACCGTGATGCCGACAAGCCCCATATAAATCAGAATGACAAAGGGCTGGTGACTGATTGCCAGAACAATGATGCCCGCCATCATCGGGATCAGATGCCATGGAAACAGACGGCGTGCGGAATGTTTGTCAATCAGCGGTCCGCTGCCAAAAGCGCCCAGAACCGATGTCACGGCAAAAACGGTAAAGCCCGCAGCAAACCAGCCAAGTTCAATGCCCTTGTGGGTGGAAATAGCACCCTGATGGAAAAACAGGGCGGTCATGATCAATGGCGGTGCGGCGAGCATCGGCATGCAGAACCAGACATAAAGCGATCTGAACAGCCGGGGATGTTCGGGGTCAGTTGGCGATGACTGGTCGGGTGTGCTGTCGGTGGTGGTATCCGTCGGGCCGTTGGAGTCGGATGCCTGTTTTGCAGCGGTTTTGGAACTGCGGGTCGGAACCGCGCGGAATTTCTGATCGCGCCGGATCAGCAAAAAGGCGACGGGCACCAGAACAATGATGATAAATACCGCCGACCCGGCATAGGTATAGCGCCAGCCAAAAGCCGCAATCAGGCCAAGCAAGGTGGCAGGCAGGATGGCCTCGGCCAGGGGAAAGCCGAAACTGGCAACCGCAAGCGCCCGGCCGCGATGTTTGGTGAAATAGCGCGCGATGCCGGTCATGCTGACATGGGTCATCAAGCCCTGACCGGCGAGACGCAGGACAAACAGGGCAGCAATCAGCATCCAGACATTGCCGGCAAGCGAGATCATCACACAGCCAAGTGCAAGCAGCGCCATGGTCGCAAGGCTGTAGGAAAGGATGTCGACCTTGTCGATCCAGCGCCCGACAACCGGCAGACACAGCGCACTGCCAATCGTGATCCCGGCATAGATATTGGCAAATTCGGTTTCGTTCAGACCAAGGCTGGCCGAAATGAACGGAACGAAAAGGGCCACCAGAAAGGTCTGACCGAAAGATGAGCCGAAACTGTGCAATGCGCCAAAGGCAAGCTGCCTTGGGGCCTGGCGCAGCAGAAGGATGAACTGCATGAAAGGCGGGTGTCCGGAGTTACAGGGGCGTTCAGGAACCGATTTATTTGTATGAGTATTACTGTATCGATTCAATCTGCCCGGGTCTACTGCCCGGTCGGGTAGGGTGGATATGCCAAAAGAAAAGCCCGCAACAAGATGTTGCGGGCTTTTTTGTAGTGTTTTGGATCAGGCCGGATCAGCTGGCCGCGACACTTGGTGTCGGGCCGTTCTTTTTGCCTTTCCACCAGTTCAGGCCAAGGACGATCAGAAGCACGACGGTGCCGGCAATCTCGGCCTTGAGATCGGGATAGAAGACACCGACGGTGGCCGGAACGATCAGGATGCGTGAAATGACATCCATATGATCGAACAGGTATCCTTCAAGAGCCGCGGCAAAGGCCACCAGACACAGGATGGCGGTAAAGCCGGTCCACAGAACGATCTGGATCGAGCCGCCTTCGATGATTTCCGGATTGAAGACCATGAAGGCCGGGATCAGATAGAGACCCTTGGCGAATTTCCATGCCTGGATACTGGTTTCCATGGGATTGGCATTGGCAATTGCCGCCCCCGCAAACCCGGCCAGCGCAATGGGCGGTGTGACGTTACTGTCCTGCGAATACCAGAAGACCACGAGATGGGCGATCAGCAGCGGAATGCCGAACTCGTTCGAAAGTGCCGGGCCAACCAGAACGATCAGAACGATATAGGACGCCGTTACCGGCAGACCCATCCCGAGGATCAGGCTGGCAATCAGAACCAGAACCAGTGCCAGAACGATGTTGCCGCCCGAAAACGCGATCATCATCGAGGAGAATTTCAGGCCAAGGCCGGTCAGACCAACAACCCCGACAATGATGCCGGCAACTGCGCAGGCCATCGAGACGGCAACGGCGTTTTTGGCACCGAGTTCAAGGGCGGCAATGGTGATTGCGATGCCTTTTTTGATCGCCTGTTTCAGGCCGTCATGACTTGGCTTCACCCCGTTTTGCGGAGCAACAAAGAAGTACCACAGCACATAGCGCAGGGCGGCAACCGCCATGACCGACAGAATGGCCCAGAAGCCCACCCTCATCGGGGAGATATTGAGCACGAGCAGATAAATCAGGATGCCCAGCGGCAGAATGAACTGCCAGCCTTCCTTAAGGACCTGACGCCAGTCGGGCAGTTCGGATGCCGGCATGCCGCGCATGCCGTTTTTCAGCGCAACGATGTGCACGAACAGATAGACGGTGCCAAGATACAGGATCGCCGGGAAGATCGAGATCATGACGATATCGAGATAGGGCACCTGGGTATATTCGGAAATCAGGAACGCACCCGCACCCATCAGCGGCGGGGTAATCTGACCGCCTGTGGATGCCGCGGCTTCGACACCGCCGGCCTGTGCCGGGCGATAGCCAAGGCGCTTCATCAGCGGAATGGTAAAGGCACCGGTGGTGACCACGTTGGCAATTGCCGATCCGCTGATCGATCCCATGCCGGCCGATGCCAGAACAGCAGCCTTTGCCGGGCCACCGGCCTTTTTGCCGGTCGCGGCATAGGCCATATCGATAAAGAATTTGCCCGCACCGGTGACTTCAAGGAAGGCACCGAACAGAACGAACATGAAGATATAGGTCGCGGCAACCCCCATCGGCAGGCCATAGATGCCTTCCTGACCGAGATAGAGCTGACCGACAAGACGATCAATATCCGCACCGCGATGGGACAGGATGCCCGGCAGCCATTCGCCAAGCCACGGCAGCGCCCCGCGCGGACCCGACAGGGCATAGACGATGGCGACAATCCCGATGATCGTCATGCCAAGACCAACAGCGCGGCGGCTTGCTTCGAGGACCGTGATGGTGGCGATCACACCAATGATCAGGTCCGAGCTGCTCCAGAAACCGGCGCGGTTGATGATTTCGTCGAGATAGAAGGAAAGATAGAAGCCTGTGGTGAAGGCACCGGCCAGAAAGGCAAGATCAATCGCCCATCCAAGTACGCCGCGCTTCTTGTTGCTGCCGAAAACCGGGAACATCAGGAAGGCCAGGAACATGACGAAGGCAAGATGGATGCTGCGTTGGTAGAACAAACCAAGCGGCTCGATCCCTGCGCCATACATCTGGAACAAGGAGAGTGCGACTGCAACAATCGAAATTGCCAGCACAACCAGTTTGGGCTGTGGCAGTTTGTCCGTCATGGACGGAAGCGGTGCCGGTTCAGACATTAAACTTATTCCCCGGAATCAAGGCGGATGGTGACACGTGTATGTTCAGCCATCTTTGAAAGATAGATTTCGTCACCATCGGTTGTGACGATACGATGGTTAACCGCAAGCGACCCGACGCGCAGCACATAGGCATTGCCAGGCACGGGTTCGTCAATATCTTCGATCCAGTATCCCCCGCCTTCGGCACTGGTCAGAATGCCGCGACCGGGAAAATGTCCCAGTCCCGCTGCGAAGTCGGGTTGATAGGCGCGATGAAGAACCATCTTGCCAAGATCGTCTACGTAACAGTCGATCACGCCATCACCGGTAACAGAATGGTTCCAGTACAGGCACCATCCGGTTTGACGGGCAATATCGGTCCGCGCAAGAACCGATCCGTCGGCACCGATGACTTCAAGATGGTCGACGGTTGTGCCGGGTTTGACTTCCTGATGGCTGGCGGGACCAGCACAGGCCGTGATCGAGAGAAGAAGGGCGGCCAGTAAAGGCCGCCCGAACTTTTTGGAAATCATGGATAGAGCTGCGGCGGAATCGGGTTGCCGGTCTCTTCGTAGTAACGCAGTGCGCCCGGATGCATCGGAATCGGAGTCGAGTTCAGAGCAAAGTCAACGGTGGTGTCGTTGGCGGCCGGGTGAATGGCGATCAGTTCGTCGACCTTTTCAAACAGGGTCTTGGTGATCTGATAAGCCAGTTCTTCATCCATGTCGGCATTCACGAACAGAACGTTCGGGGTCGAGATGGTGTTGACCGGTGCGGTGACGCCTTCGTAAACGCCGGTACGCAGGGCGTACGGTGCAAAGGTCGGTTCTGCGTCAAGAGCAGCGAGGATTTCCTCGTCGGTCAGAGCGATCAGCTTGATGTCGCGGGTGGTTGCGAGGTTCAGGATCGAGCTGGTGGGCGGGCCGACGCTCCAGAAACCGGCATCGATGTCGCCGTCACGAAGGGCGTCAGCGGTTTCGTTGAAGTTCAGGCGCTGTTCTTCGATGTCATCATAGGTGATGCCATTGGCTTCGAGCAGGGTTTTGGCCGAAACTTCGGTACCCGAACCCGGTGCGCCAACAGAAACGCGTTTGCCTTTAAGGTCGGCAAGACCGTTGATGCCGCTGTCAGCCATGGTGACGATCTGAACCGCGTTCGGATAGATCGATGCCAGGGCACGAACGTTATCAAGGGTACGGCCTTCGAATTTGCCGGTGCCGGTGTAGCCCGCATAAACGGTGTCGGCCAGACCGATGGCGATATCACTGTCACCACGGGCAATCAGACCCATGTTTTCAACAGATGCGCCGGTAACTTCGGCAACAGCACTGGTGCCGTCGATGTATTTGGTGATCAGTTCTGCGAGACCACCGCCATACGGATAATAGGTGCCGCCGGTACCACCGGTTGCAATTGAAAGCTGCTGTGCTGAAGCAGGAATAGCGGTCAGCATCATGGCTGCGGCTGCTGCTGAAAGCAGAGTACGTAGCTTCATGGTAGTCCTCCCTAGGGTTAACACTCTTTACGTCCAATTAATCAAAGATCGCTTTAGAAATCGGTTCTTCACGTTCTTGACCGGCCAATTGTCATGGCCTGTTATTCTTGGATTTCGCGAACTGGCCGGACAAAAATCCGTCGGGCAGATTCCCGATCGGGTTCCGGTTTCCGTCAACGCCACCTGCGGGCAGGGCGTTTGATGCGGGCCGCTGAAATCGTCCAAGAGAGTTGATTTGAAAACAACCATTCCGTCACCCCGGACGGGGCTGGTTGAGTGGTCTCCTCCCTGTATTTCGATCATTTTATCATTTTGGTACTCGAATGTGCAATGAGTATGCCAAAACAGAAATAAAAAATACTATTTAAAATCAAATGCTTATTTTGCAGTTTTTTGACAAATCGGCATAATCTTGCCGATATGCCGGAATCAATCGGCGGATTCTTGCCGATGGGCCGGAAGCTCAGACCGGCTTTTCGCGGCGGATATTGAGCTTTTTCATCTTCTCGTTCAGGGTCCGGCGGGGGATGTCGAGTTCTTCCATCACCGACTTGATATTGCCGTCATGGCGATCAAGGGCATCGCGGATAACGCGTTCTTCGAAATCGCGCAGCTGATCGGCCAGGGCAAGGTCACCGGGCAAGCGTGATGTTTTCTCAAATCCGGCCTTGAACAGGCGCTTGAACCTTTCCTCAGGGCTTCCGACCAGAAGGACATAGCGTTCGGCCATGTTTTTCAATTCGCGGACATTGCCCGACCAGTCATGGGATTTAAGTTGCCCGATCAGGACCGGCCCCAGACGTTCATAGGGGCGTTCAAACCGTTCGGCGGCGCGTTCGGCAAAGATATCAAACAGCAGGGCCACGTCATCCTTGCGATCACGCAAGGGGGCGATGGCCAGTTCAAAAGTATTGATGCGAAACAGCAGATCTTCGCGGAATTTCCGTGCTGAGACGGCTTCGACCAGATCTTCGTTGGTGGCACAGATCAGCCGGAAATCGACCTTTACCGGGGCGTTTGAGCCGACGCGAACGACTTCGCGCTGTTCGATCACGCGCAGCAATTTGGCCTGAAGGGCAAGCGGCATGCTTGAAATCTCGTCAAGGAAAAGCGTGCCGCCGATTGCATGTTCGATCCAGCCGACCCGCTGACTGACCGCCCCGGTAAAGGCACCCTTTTCATGGCCGAAAAGTTCGCTTTCAGCAGTGCTTTCGGGAATGGCGGCACAGTTGACTGCGACGAATTTTTCGTCGCGCCGGTCGCTCAGATCATGGATGGCGCGCGCGACCAGTTCCTTGCCGGTGCCGGTTTCGCCGGAAATCAGGACCGGGACTTCGGTCGGTGCGATATTGGCAATTTCATCCTTAAGGGCGCGCATCGGCAAAGAGTTGCCGATCAGGCGACTGTCCAGACTGCCGCGCTGGGCGATCTGTTGGCGCAGCTTGCGGTTTTCCAGAACCAGCCGACGCTTTTCGATGGCACGTTCGAGGCTTTCGACAATGTCTTTGGGTTCGAACGGTTTTTCGACAAAGTCATAGGCGCCGCTTTTCATGGCCTCGACCGCCATGGGGACATCGCCATGCCCGGTCATCAGGATGACGGGGATATCGGAATCGGCTGACAGCACTGATCGGGTAAAGGTGATGCCATCGAGTTTGGGCATCTTCACATCGGTCAGGATGACCCCGGCAAAATCCGGGCGGATATCGCGCAGGGCTTCGCGGGCGTCCTCATAGACGGTGACATCGAAATCAGACAGTTCCAGCCATTGCGACAGCGCCATGCGCATGGCGGCATCATCATCGACAATAATGATGTGCGGTTTTGCGAATTGATCCTGGGTCTGATCTGATGACGTCACGTTTTCTTGTCCCTGAGCAACGGCAATCGAACTTCGAAGCAGGCACCGCCGGTGGTGGTGTTATAGGCTTTGATGGTGCCGCCAAAGTCCCGCACAATGCCATAAGTTACCGAAAGTCCCAATCCCACACCTTGGCCCGGGTCCTTGGTGGTGAAGAACGGATCAAAAAGCAGCGACAGCGTTTCGTCATTCATGCCCGGTCCGGTATCGGTAATGCGCATGACGACATCGTTGCGGTTGCTGCTCAGATCAATGCGGATGCGTTTGACCGAACTGTTTTCCATGGCATCGAGCGCATTGCGGATGATGTTTACGCAAATCTGTTCGATACGGACCAGATCGGCATGGACAAAAAGCGGTGTTTCGGGTTCGTGGCGTTCGAGCGTGCAGTTTTCAGAATCGAGTTGCGGGCTGAGAAGTTGCAAGGCGTTGTTCAGCGCGATCTTGAGGTCGACGGCCTCCAGCACGCCGGTTGATTTGCGCGAGAATGTCTTGAGCTGTCCGGTGATTGCCCCCATGCGTTCGGTCAGTGATGAAATCTGGCCGATATTCTGATCAAGCTGGTCGGTCTTGCCGCGTTCGATCATCAGTTTGGCACTGGCGCAGAATGTCCGGATGGCGGCAATCGGCTGATTGATTTCATGGGCAATGGCCGCCGACATCTGACCCAGGGCGGCCAGTTTTCCCGCCTGGACCAGTTCATTCTGGGTGCCGCGCAGTTCTTCTTCGGTCCTGCGGCGTTCGTTGATTTCTTCTTCCAGCCGGGTGTTGAGTGCCTGAATGCGTTCGAATTCGCGGGCTTCGCGCTGGGATGCCAGTTTCAGTTCGCGTTCGCGCAAGAACAGGATGACCAGCACGATCATCCCCCCGCCGATAATGGCAATCAGCATGACGGCGGCTTGGCGGTCGGTAACCTGATCCATCGAGGTCAGATAATAGATGCGCCAGTCACTGCCGCGGATCGGTTTGCTGTCAAACAGGAAGCGCTGGGAACTGATGGTGACGATGCCCGAACCCTTGGCCAGTTGCTGTCCGACATTAAGCGATGTCAGATCACGGCCGGAATATTGGCGGTTGCGCACAATGCGCGCGCGATCGGCATCCGAAAGGGGCGACAGGGTCCGGTATTTCCAGTCGCCACGACTGGTCAGGGTGATGACGCCATCGGCATCGGCAACGAAGACGGTTTCGCCGCCTTCCTGCCAGTTCATTTCAAGTTCATCGAGTTCGAGTTTGACGACAACAACCCCGATAACCGCGCCATTCTGGCGAATGGAATTGGAAATGAACAGGCCGGCCCGCCCGGTGGTGACCCCGATGCCAAAAAAGAATCCCTCGTTGCCGGCGATTGCCTGACTGAAATAGGGCCGGAAAGAATAATCCTCGCCAACGAAGCTGTCGGGCGTGTTCCAGTTGCTTGAGGCAACGGTCATCCCGGTTTTGTCGAGAACATAAAGCGCCGCCGCCCCGGACCGGTCATTGACCCGTTCAAGATAGAAATTGGCAATCTGGGCTGATTGCGGATCGGAGATCGCATCAATCACCTGATGATGGCGGGCCACGACATAGGGCAGATAGCGATACCGGTCGATTGCCGCGCGCAGGGAACTGTCATAAAGGGCAAGGCGCGCCTGTCCTGTGGTTTCAAGTTCGCGGATCGTCAGATTGCCGGTCGAACTGACGGCAAGCCACACCACCAGGGCCGAAATCACCGTGCCTGCGAAGGTCAGGCTTGCGCGGCTGAAATTGCGTAACCAGTAAAAAATTGCGGCCTCCGACAGCATCAGGGATCAATTATCCGTGTCGCGCGTTTCCGATGGATTGGCGAATTGACCCCAGGATGGTGATTGTTATTGGGCGGGTTGGCGTAAAGTCAACAAATACAGGTAAATCGCGGTGATTGCTTTACGTGTATTCGATAGGCCTTAATTATGCCGCAAGCGGTTATTTTTTCGCCACATTGGAATGTAAATTGTATAGTCGCAAAACTGAATTGGGTTTCGGCCCGCAAATTGTATCTGTCCAGATGACGAGGTCCAGGTGAGTAAGATCGCACTTGTTGATGACGACCGTAATATCCTGACGTCTGTTTCCATGGCCCTGGAAGAAGAGGGTTATGAGGTTCTGACATATTCGGATGGTTCGGAGGCGCTGCATGCCCTGACCAAGGAAGAACCGGATCTTGCCGTGCTTGATATCAAGATGCCGCGCATGGACGGATTGGAGCTTCTGACCCATCTGCGCAAGAAGACCGAAATGCCGGTCATTTTCCTGACATCGAAAGATGACGAGGTTGATGAGCTGACCGGTCTTCGCATGGGGGCAGACGATTATATCAAGAAGCCGTTTTCCCAGCGTCTGCTGATTGAACGCATCCGCACATTGTTGCGCCGTTCGGAAATCATGCGCGCAGGCGGTGTGCGCCCGAACGGATCGGATGATGTGTTACAGCGTGGGGATCTGGTTCTTGATCCGTCGCGTCACATGTGCAGCTGGAAAGGCCAGCATGTGAACCTGACCGTGACCGAGTTCCTGTTGATCCAGGCACTTGCGAAACATCCGGGCCATGTGAAAAACCGTGACCAGCTGATCGATGCGGCCTATGGCGAGTATATCTATGTTGATGACCGCACCATTGACAGCCACATCAAGCGCCTGCGCAAGAAGTTCCGCGAAACCGACAAGGAATTCAAGGAAATCGAAACGCTGTATGGCGTCGGATACCGGTATCGCGACTCTGCCACTGTTGCAGGTTGATAAGACGAATTATGGTGCCGGGACAAATATGTTCCGGCATCTGTCATTTTTGCCGGCCCGACCATGACGGGCCAGTTACGCAGGTTTGAATGAGCGATCAAAGCGCTGGCGATCAGGACCAGACGACAAGCCAGTCCGAAACACGGACGGCACGCATAGAGGAACGCCACGGGCTGTTTTCCCCGTTGACCTGGCGCATTCTTGCCGTGAATGCGCTGGCGCTGTTTGTCTTGGTGGCGGGGATTTTGTATCTCGGCCGCTACAAGCAGGAACTCATTCATTCCGAGCTTGAAGCGATGGCCGTACAGGCCGAAATGTATGCTGCTGCGCTTTCGACATCGGCCGTCAGTTCCGAAGATGATGCAACCAACCGGGTGAAACTTGAAGTCGCACGCGAAATGGTGCGCCGTCTGGTCGGGATTACCGGCGCGCGGACGCGGCTTTTTGCCACCAACGGCAAATTGATGGCCGATAGCCGCAATATCCAGTCCTTTGGCGCGGGCACCATTCAGGCCGAAGAATTGCCCGCACCGGGCGATGAAGATGCCTTTGCCGAAATCATGCGCAAACTGACAGACGGTCTTTTGACCCTGTTTGAAGGCGAGCAGCCCTTGCCGCTTTATGTTGATCCGCCGGTTGCCAGTGCGGCCGATTATCCGGAAGTGCGCGCAGCCCTTGCCGGCTATTCGCGCGGGGTGGTCCGGGTTGACAGCCAGGGGCGGCGCATTTTGTCCGTATCGGTGCCGGTGGCACGGTTCAAGCAGGTGCTGGCATCGGTGATGCTGACCAAAAGCGGCGAGCAGATCGAAAGTGCCCTGCATGCTGTGCGGCTTGATATCCTGAAAATCTTTGTGTTTGCCTTTGGCATCACGGTGTTGCTGTCGATTTATCTGGCCGGGGTGATTACCCGTCCGCTTAATCGTCTGGCGCGCGCCGCTGAGCGTGTCCGGCGCAGCAAAAACCGACAGTTCACCATCCCCGATCTTTCGGACCGGCGCGATGAAATCGGTGATCTTTCGACCACCCTTCGTGATATGACGGAAACGCTTTGGGATCGTATGGATGCGATTGAACGGTTTGCCGCCGATGTCGCGCATGAAATCAAAAACCCGTTGACGTCGCTGCGCAGTGCGGTGGAAACGGCCACCCGACTTAAAGATCCGGAACGCCAGCGCCGTCTGATGGAAATCATTGCCGAAGACGTGCAGCGTCTTGACCGACTTATCAGTGATATTTCCGACTATTCGCGCATGGATGCCGAATTGTCGCGTGCCGAAAGCGAAGAGGTTGATCTTCGGGTTCTGTTGCAGACGCTGGGTGAACTTTACAATGCCGATCCGAGCGGCCCGCGCATTCGGGTATCTGTGCCCGAAGATCTGAATGTTCCCGCCCTTGAAAGCCGGCTGACCCAGGTGTTCAGAAACCTGATTTCAAACGCCATCACCTTCAGTCCCGAAGGCGGCGAAGTCCGCGTGCGGGCATGGCGTGACAAGGATTGGGCGGTAATCACGATCGAAGATGACGGGCCGGGTATCCCGCCGGGCAAGGAAGAGGCGATCTTTGACCGCTTCTATACCGAGCGGCCATCGACCGAGAAATTCGGGCAGCATTCGGGGCTTGGTCTTTCGATTTCCAAGCGGATCATTTCCGCCCATAACGGCGAACTGAGCGCACAGAATCGGGTGGTTGATGACGCGGTCAAGGGCGCGATATTCACCATTCGCCTGCCGCTGGAATAAGATTTTTCAGGTCAGAAGCCGCCAAACGCTTATGCGGAAGGTCAGGTTGCGCCCGATCCGCTTGTTTGGTGTTTGACAACAAACGCCCGGCCCCGCATCGTTTTCCCATTATGTCCCAACTTCATGCAAACTGTGTCCAGATCGGTGCCCATGCGCTGTTATTGCGCGGGCCGTCCGGTTCGGGAAAATCCAGTATTTCCTTGCGCCTGATTGATGCGGGGGGCTGTCTGATTTCGGATGATCGGACGGACCTTGTTGCGCGTGACGGACGTTTGATCGCAACAGCGCCATCAACGATTGCCGGGTTGTGCGAAGTGCGCGGCATCGGCATTGTGCGCGGGTTGCCGATTGCCACCGAAGGCGATGTCAGGGTTCTGATTGATCTGGTGACGGACGCAACCCAGGTTGAAAGGATGCCGCACTGCACTGCCGAAGAGATTTGTGGCATAACTGTCCCGCGTTGGACATTATGTGCAACCGATCGGGCACTTGATGCCAAGATCCGGGTCGCGCTGGCAGTTGCGACCGGTGAAATGCGACTTGAAGCTTAAGGACTCTGTTTTGCAGAAAACGCCTGTCAAATCGTCTGATGACCTGCAAACCGCGCTTGGCAGTTTTGATGGCAAAAGCGGTCTTGTTCTGGTCACCGGTGTATCGGGGGCCGGTCGGACGACCACCCTTAAGATCCTTGAAGATTTCGGGTTTGATGCGGTGGATAACCTGCCGCTTCGGATGTTGTCGGCACTGGTGCCAAGCGATTGCCGCCCCGACCGCCCGATTGCCATCGGACTGGATATCCGTACCCGTGATTTCGGCGTGGACCAGTTTGTCGACATTGTCGGACGTTTGCGCAAACAGACCGGCATGGAACCGTTGATGATCTATGTCGATGCCGAGACATCGGTATTGCAGCGCCGCTTTACCGAGACGCGGCGTCCCCATCCGTTAAGCCACGACCGGCCGCTGGTGGATGCGATCGAGCATGAAAAACGCCTGATGGCGCCGATTGCGGCGACGGCGGACATGCGGATCGACACATCCAGAATGAAATCGGCCGAACTTCGCAAGATCCTTCAGGACCAGTTCGACATTGGCGAAAACGAAGGCATGGCGATTTTTGTCAAAAGCTTTTCGTTCCGTCAGGGCGTGCCGGCAGAAGCCGATCTGGTTTTTGACGTTCGCTTTCTGCGCAACCCGCATTATGATCCCGAGCTTCGCCTTTTGACCGGGATGAATGACCGGGTGGGCAAATATATTGAGGAAGACCCGGACTTCGCAGGGTTCATCACCCGTTTGAAGGCAATGCTGGAGCCGATTTTGCCGCGCTATGCGCAAGAAGGGAAAAGCTATCTGACCATTGCGATCGGATGTACGGGTGGACAACATCGTTCGGTTTATATCGCGCGGATACTCAATGACTGGATTGCCGATCTGGGATATGACACACATCTCGGACATCGAGACAAGCCAGATGAACCGACATCGGGGGAGTGACTAAAATGGAGAAAACTGCATGATCGGGATGGTGCTGGTCACCCATGGCGATCTCGCGAAAGAGTTCGTATCTGCCTTGCAGCACGTCGTTGGCGAGCAGGAAAATGTCGAAGCGGTCTGTATCGGACCCGATGACGACATGGAACAACGCCGTTCGGACATTCTTGCCAGCGTCGAAAAGGTCGATAGCGGCAAGGGGGTTGTCCTTTTGACTGACATGTTTGGCGGGACTCCGTCCAATCTGGCGATTTCCATCATGGAACAGGCAAATGTCGAAGTTATCGCAGGGGTAAATTTACCTTTGTTGATCAAACTGGCATCTGTTCGCATCGACGGGACACTGGCCGAGACGGTAAATGCGGCCCAGGATGCCGGACGCAAATATATCAACGTCGCGTCGCGTCTGCTAAGCGGCGAGGAATAAGTCAGCAACAAAAATAAGAAGGCCGGATGTATCGCGATCACGCATCCGGCTGGCGGGGACATAGATGGCGCAAAAGGAAAAACGAATCCTTACGATCAGCAACCAGCGTGGATTGCACGCGCGGGCGGCGGCGAAATTTGTTAAACTGGCTGGTGAATTTGAATCCAGCATCATGGTCCGCAATCGCGGCACCGAAGTTTCGGGCGTATCGATCATGGGGCTTATGATGCTTGCGGCATCGATTGGCACCGAGATCGAAGTCGAAGCCACCGGACCGGACGCCACCAAGGCGATCGAGGCCCTGAACGAACTGGTCGATGCAAAGTTCGACGAAGAATAAGCCGACCGGCAATACCCAAGATTTCTGAAACCAAGACTTCTGACTTTCGGGAAAACAACAAGAACAGGTTCTGACCCCAGGTTTGCAAGTTCCGCCAAAAGACACAACCATCACCGACGATCACGCAACCGGCGCACGCCGCGTCATTACCGGGCTGGGCGCATCGGGCGGAATTGTGATTGGTCGGGCCTTTGTTCTGGACCGGCAATATATCCAGATCAGCCGCAAACCGGTTGCCGAAGACGCCATTCAGGCCGAATGCAAACGTCTGCATGACGGTGTTGGCGAAAGTATCGATCAGCTAAAACGGCTGAAATCCCAATCATCGACCGCCGACAGTGCCGCCTCCGAGGAGCTTGGCTTCCTTCTGGATGCCTATATCCACATGCTGACCCAGTCGCGTCTGGTACGCGGGGCAGAAGAACTGATTGTGTCGCGCCGCCTTAATGCGGTGCATGCGGTCAGCGAAGTGATCGACGCCATCGCGACCCAGTTCTCGGGCATGGATGATCGCTATATCGCCGCACGCGCCACCGATATCCGCGAGGTAGGCCTGCGTCTGATGCGCTGTCTGATGGGGGAAACCGACCGGGCGGTGGACAAGGCCCCCAAGGGGGCGATCCTGATTGCAGAAGATGTCAGCCCGGCCGACATGGCACGGTTTGAACCGGGACAAATGACTGCGTTTGTCACGGCCCTTGGCGGGGCCGAGGGGCATACCGCAATCATGGCGCGATCCCTTGGTATTCCGGCGGTTCTCGGGGCGGCTGATATCATTCGTGGGGTATCTGGCGGGGATCAGATCATTGTCGATGGCGGGCGCGGTGAAGTCATTCTGTCGCCGACGGACGCCGATATCGAACATTACAGTCAGCGTCGTGCTGACTGGCTGGCGGCACGTGACAAGCTTGCTGCCCTTCGTGATGTGCCATCGGCGACGCGCGACGGGGTGGATATTGATCTTCATGCCAATATCGAATTGCCGATCGAACTTTCGGCCGCCCTTGAAAACGGGGCGACGGGCATCGGGCTTTTGCGCAGTGAATTCATGTTCATGAACAAGGATTACCTGCCCGACGAGGATGAGCAATACGAAGAACTGGCCGATATCGTAAAGCGGATGGACGGCAAACCGGTGACGATCCGCACCCTTGATATCGGGGGGGAAAAGCTGGCCGTCGCCTTGCAGTCGGAAATCGCATCGGGGCCAAACCCGGCCCTTGGTTTGCGCGGTATCCGGTTGTCGCTTCGGAAATCGGAACTTCTTGAAGTGCAGTTTGCCGCCATCTTGCGGGCGTCGCTGCATGGACCGGTGCGGGTTCTGATCCCGATGGTGGTCGGGGTGCATGAAATGACCCGGGCGCGCCAGATATATGAATCTGTGGCCAAACGCCTGCGCAAGGAGGGGCATGCCATCCCCGAAACCTTGCCACCACTGGGCGCAATGATCGAAATTCCCGCCGCGGCGATTGCCATTGATACCCTGTCGCGGGAATGCGATTTCTTTGCGATCGGGACCAATGACTTGACGCAATATACCCTGGCGATCGATCGGACCGATGATCAGGTCGCGGGTCTTTATGATCCGCTTAACCCAGCTGTGCTGCGCCTGATCCGGGATGTGATCCGGGTGGCGGGCGAACGCGACATTCCGGTCAGTGTTTGCGGGGAAATGGCCGGTGATCCGCGCTATGTACCGCTTTTCATCGGGTTCGGGTTGCGCAATCTTTCGATGTCGCCGGTCAATCTGTTGCCGGTCAAACAGCGGCTGCGCCGGCTTGATACCCGCAATTCCCACCATCAGGCCAATCGGGTCATGGAGCAATGGGATTCGGCGCGGATCGCCATGATGCTTGACGATTTTAACGATCTGGCCTGATTGCACGGCCGGGCGGTCTTGCCCAAACAGACAATCATCCCGACATAGGGGACACCCAAGTCAATTTGCACGGCGATCCGGCGGATTTCGGCGGCGCGTTGCCGTTTGCGCGATGCATGTTGCGTATTTGGGCAAAAAAAGACTTGAAAACGATATAAAGAAATCTTTATATGTGACCCATCGCGGTCAGGGAAGTGATCGCAACAGAATTTCTCGGCGTATCGGCAAGACCAGAAGTCTTTGGCGGATGCGCCATTCCTGTTTGATTGGAGACGACATGTCGAACTTTACCGATTACAAGGTCGCGGACATTTCGCTGGCCTCGTGGGGCCGCAAGGAAATCGCGATTGCCGAAACCGAAATGCCGGGCCTGATGGCGCTGCGCGAAGAGTATGGCAATGCAAAACCGCTTGCTGGCGCACGCATCGTCGGCTGCCTGCACATGACCATCCAGACCGCAGTTCTGATCGAGACGCTGACGGCACTTGGTGCTGAAGTTCGCTGGTCGTCGTGCAACATCTTCTCGACCCAGGATCAGGCTGCTGCGGCGATTGCGGCTGCTGAAATTCCGGTCTTCGCATGGAAAGGCGAAACCGAGGAAGAATTCTGGTGGTGCATCGAGCAGACCATTTCCGGTCCGAACGGCTGGAAGCCGAACCTTATTCTTGATGATGGCGGCGACGTTACCCAGCTGATCCACGACAAGTATCCGGAACTTCTCGAAGACATCAAAGGTCTGTCGGAAGAAACCACCACCGGTGTGCATCGCCTTTATGAAATGGCGAAAAAAGGCACGCTCAAGGTTCCGGCGATCAACGTCAATGACTCGGTCACCAAGTCGAAATTCGACAACCTTTATGGCTGCCGTGAGTCGCTTGTTGATGGCATCAAGCGCGCAACCGACGTGATGGTTGCGGGCAAGATCGCCGTTGTTGCCGGCTTTGGCGACGTGGGCAAAGGTTCTGCTGCTTCGATGCGCAGCCAGGGTGCCCGCGTTCTGGTAACCGAAATCGATCCGATCTGTGCGCTTCAGGCCGCGATGGAAGGTTACGAAGTCACCACCATGGAAGACGCAGCCCCGGTTGGTGATATCTTTGTCACCACCACCGGTAACATCGACATCATCACGCTTGACCACATGCGTGCGATGAAAGACCGCGCAATTGTCTGCAACATCGGTCACTTCGATTCCGAAATCCAGATCGGTTCGCTGCGCAATTACAAGTGGGACAACGTCAAGCCGCAGGTCGACGAAGTCGAATTCCCGGATGGCAAACGTCTGATCGTTCTGGCCGAAGGTCGTCTGGTCAACCTTGGTTGCGCAACCGGTCACCCGAGCTTTGTGATGTCGGCATCCTTCACCAACCAGGTGCTGGCACAGATCGAGCTGTGGAAAAACCACGCGAACTACGAAAACAAGGTTTATGTCCTGCCCAAACACCTTGATGAGAAAGTTGCAGCCCTGCATCTTGATCGTCTTGGCGTGAAACTGACCAAACTGTCCCAGGAACAGGCTGATTATATCGGCGTTCCGCAGGCTGGTCCGTTCAAGCCGGATCATTACCGCTACTAATCGGTTATCACCGATCTGCATCAAAGCCGGTCTGTTCGTTCAGACCGGCTTTTTTGTGTTTGATGCCCATGGGATTGACACCTGATCGGGCAGAAACAAAAATCGATGCACAGCAAATTGAAAAGGTTCTAGGATCGGGTGTGACTTATATGATTGTATGGGAAGCTGAACTGATGTGAGCCGGTTCTTTCCGGCTTGTCAGCGCCATTCCGCCACCACAGAGAAATCGATCCATGCCCCAGCTTGAAATCGAATATTCCGCCAAACTGCCGATTGCCGACGAGTTGTCCAAGCTTGCGGTTGATCTTCATTATGTTATCGCGCGCGAAGCCGATGCGGATCTTGGGTCCTTCAAAACCCGGATTACACCGCTTGAAAATGTGGTGATTGCCGATGGCAGTGACCGGCATGCCATGGTTCATCTTGATATCCGCTTATTGTCGGGGCGCAGTGAACGGGCGAAATTTGCCACCGGCGAAGCGGCCCTTGCGGCCTTGCGCGACCGGCTGGAATGGCTGGTTGGGGATTATGCGGTGCAATTTACCGTCGAGGTCCATGACCTTGATCGGGCCAATTACCACAAACATGTCACCGGTGTTGCACAGGTGCCCGGCTGATTACATCAGAAGGGCTTCGTGGATCGGGTGATCTGGCCCGTACCGGTCATTGAGAAGCTTGATCAGCTCACGCGAGAATTCCTTGCCGGCATCAAGCAACGACCGTAATTCCGCATCATTGCGATCATGCGGGCCGACCCCGTCCAGACGTGCCCGTACATCGGGATCGGACAATTCGCGCAGGAACCGGTCATAAAGTTCAAGCGCAGGCAGGCTTTTTTCACCAAACACGGTTTGCAGGCGCGTAATAGGCGGAAGCTGTAAAAGTTCCGACAGTTTTTCACGTTTCCCAGCATAATCACGCCCCGCAGTTTCAGCAGCCGCAATAATGCCGCCGAAATAAAGCATTTTACGTGAAAAGACGAGTTTCAGGCGCCGTGGTGCCCAGGCCTTGCTGGCGTCGCCTTCGCGGGTTTTGATTTCAAAATCGACACTGATGGTCCGGTAATAGCGGATCACATCATTGACCAGAAATCGCGCAATCGAGTCCCGGGTGACCGATGTGGTGACGTAATTGGCGATCAGATCGTCAAAGAATTTGCGTTTGCCAGCCTCGTTATAAAGCCATTCGCATTCCAGCAGGAACAGCAGCCGCCGGGTGGTAATCGAGTTGGTATCGCCATCCAGACCGATGCGATTTACCAGTTCCTCGGCGGTGACATAGGATGAAAACGGGCCGTTTACGGCCGGTTTGCGGGTCACCATTTTGCCAAGGATATCGGCGACGTCCTGATGGGGTGCCTGATCACGTTCGGCTTCGCGGCCAATGATGAAGTAATCAAGATCGGATTGATCGGATGCCTCGTGCCGGCCATAGGAACCGGTTACCACAACGCAAAAATTATCACCCGTCAGGCGTTTGCCCAACGCATCACGCATCTCTGCCAGACGACGGGCAGAGTAATCCTGATTGGTGGCGATGGTTGCGGGTAACAAGATCGGGACAGCCTCTTGGTGCGACTCGTTGATTACCAACTATCTGCGTAAAGGTTAAAGATTAATACCGCGTTTAACTTATATGGGGTGTGCGGGATTAAGATGATTGACGGTCCGGTTAAAAAGCCCAAACTTGGCGCCCGGGTTCCGGCACCGGAAACCGCGCCCCACAGATTTTTAGAAAAGATTCCCGCCATGGACATCGCAAATTTGCCATTCGGCACGACCGACTGGTCAAGTGTTGAAGCCACCAGACATCCCGGCGAGACCGGATTTGCCACCTGGCGCACCCGACAATTCGGTCCGATCCGGGTTCGAATGGTGCAATATTCACCGGGCTATCTTGCCGATCACTGGTGTTCGAAGGGGCATATTTTGCTGTGCCTTGAAGGTGAACTTGTGACCGAACTTGACGATGGCCGGACCTTCATTCTCAAACCCGGTATGAGCTACCAGGTGGCCGACAATGCCGAAGCCCACCGTTCATCAACCAAAAGCGGTGCGACCTTGTTTGTGGTCGACTAGGATTCCGGATTTAGTCAAACAGGCTTGCTGCTGCGGCCTGTTGGGCCGGGTCGGTCAGGCTGCCGACGCGTCTGAGGAAGGAATGCTTTTCCTCGTAATAGCGTTTTGACAGATCGGCAAAGCAGCGGACTTCGACATCCTTGTTGATGTGAAACTCGCGGCGCGGGACTTTGGCCTCGTTCAGGTCAAAGGTGCTGGCCGACGCGCTGATCTGGTGGTCAACCGCGTCGGCAACGCCATCAAGCTCGATCCGGTTTTTCAGGCTGTGCAGGAATTTCTTGAAGGCCGGGTGGCTGTTCAGGAACGCCTTTTCAGTCAGAAGGAAGTCATCGGCGGCAAAGTCCGGCGCATTTTTAACGACAAATTCGCGGCACAGATGGTCGGTGGCAAAGCACATCGGACCAAAAATGAAATTGCGATAGATGTCTTCCTTGAGCTGCCAGAATTTGTCGAGGCGTTTGAGCGAGTCCGCATCAAGTTTGACGGCAGCTTCGAGCAGCAGGCGCGGGTGACAATGAACGTGATTGGGATGCACATAGGTTTTCGTGCGGCTGATCCCTTCGAGCGTGTCGATATTGACCGGGCCGGAAAACAGGCTGGCATGCGGGTGGTTTGATTTCTTGGACAGAAGCGCGATCACTTCATCAGGATCAACATTGTGTTTGACCAGCAGATGATTGACCGACAGATCAAGTTCGACTTCGCCGGTGATGATTTTTTCGGTCAACTGATGGTGGTTCAGGTTGAACCGCCGGGCAAATTCCGGTTCCAGCGTATGGGAAAACGGGCCATGGCCGATATCATGCAAAAGTGCCGCAGCACCGAGCAAATCACAATCGGCATCCGATAACCCCATCAGGCGGCAATAGCGTTGCGAAAGAAGGGCAACGCCGATGGTGTGGTCATAGCGCGAATGACGGATATTGGCCGGGCGTCCATTGGGATGGAACAGATAGTCGATTGCGCCCAAAAACGAGATTTCACGCAGCCGCTCAAAGGCATGCGATGCGATCAGCTTTTTATGCAGCGGCCGGTCAAAGGCCGAGGCGATCTGGGCGCGTTTGAAATGGTAGTTATATTGCGGGACATCACGAAACAGCAGTTCCCATTCGGCAATGTCATCGGCGTTGAAATTGCTGTCAAACAGATCGCCGATTTCAGGGCCGGTATTTTGCGCGGCCTTCAGCGCGGCAGAGTCCTTTTGTGGTGCGGCCGGCTTGGCCGCCGCACGTGGAGCAAAAAGATCTAGCTGCGGTTTGGGACTCATCTGAGATTATAGATACACTTGATCTGTTACGAATGTCGGTCCCGCAGACATAAACGGATTCAGTGCCCATGTCATTGCGGTTTTTCCACAGGCGAACCCCGTGAAACACGGCTTTGCACAAGGCTGTTGCCGAGATGATGCGAAACGGTGGTAAAAGCACCCTGTTTTCACCATAATAATAGCTCATAAACACAAACGGTTAACAACACGTGACACGGAACGCATCCGAGCAAGCTTCCAAACTGAGCGGGGGAAGGAAACAGGTGAGGGCATTTTTGCGCAACTTGCCCAGATGTCGGCTGTCTGCCCTTCTTGCGGGCGGAACGGCGTTCGCATCGATGCTGTTTCCTGCTGCAAGCCTTGTTGCCCAGGAAAAATTTCGCCTGAATGCACCGGCGCAAACCGCCGCGCCCGAAGGAATCGGTGCTACAATTTTCGGAAGTCTTGCCGGACTAAGCGACCGTGACTGGCTGGTGGTTGCACTTGCCGCTGTTGGCGGGGCGGCGATTGCCGGCTGGATCGGGTGGCGGATGTCGCTTCGGATGCGCCGCCATCTTGAAGAAGTTGAAGATCACGAACATGAGCTGGCCGGCGAGAGCGAGCTTTTCACCCATCTTTTGTTTGCCGGGCCCGATCCGGTTTATTACTGGAGCCAGCAGGGCTTTGCCGAAGGCGCAAGCCCGTCTTTGCGTCGGGCGTTTCAGCTGGGCACGGATGGCCGGTTCCCCGATTTGCTTGATCTGTTGCGCGACGAGGATGCCAAGGCCCTGAAGGAGCGTGTGCGCAACCTTAAGGCCGGACATGACCGGTTTGAATTGTGGATCACGACCCTTGATGAGCGCAAATTCCACGTTACCGGCATGGCCGCACGCAAGGACCGGTCAAGTGAGGTTCTGGCTCATGGATTGTGGTTCCGCGATGAAACCCGCCATACGCGCGAACGCGAAAGCCAGTTTGGTGATTTTCAGGCCCTGAAGCACGAGGTATCGGGCCTTCGGGTGTTGCTTGACAGTTTGCCGTTCCCGGTATGGCGGCGCGATAGCGAATTGCGTCTGATTGATTGCAATGCGGCCTATGCCGATGCGGTCGAGCAGCCAAGCATCGAGGATGCGCTGGCCAATCAGGCCGAAATCGGTGCGGGGATCATTCCCGATCACGGGCGGTCGCTTGCCGCATCGGTTCAGCGCAATGGCGAAAGCCTGACACGGGATTATCATGTGGTGATCCGGGGTGACCGCAAATTGCTGCGCATTACCGAATCCCCGTCCACCGATGCCAATGGATCGGACGGGCTGATCGGGTTTGCGATTGATTGCACCCCGGTCGAGGAATTGCAGTCCGATCTGTCGCGCCATATTCGCGCCCATGCCGAAGTTCTGGAAAATCTGGGAACGGCAATTGCAGTTTATGGTGGGGACAAGGGACTTATTTTCTTTAACACCGCCTTTACCAAGCTTTGGGATCTGGATGACGAATGGCTGTGGTCGGAGCCGAC
Source organism: Thalassospira sp. MIT121401 (assembly GCF_047125595.1). NCBI lineage: Bacteria > Pseudomonadati > Pseudomonadota > Alphaproteobacteria > Rhodospirillales > Thalassospiraceae > Thalassospira > Thalassospira sp. MIT121401. The sequence continues at coordinate 98,699 of NZ_CP138926.1, read as the reverse complement.
CCATGACGATGTTTTGCGCCGCCTGCGCGATGAACGCAAACTGCCCGAAGTCACCGACTTTACCCAGTTCCGCAATGCCGAAAATCAGCGATTTACAGATCTTCTGAAGCCTGAAGAAGATTTGATGCATCTGCCAAATGGCATGACATTGCGCCGGTTCATATCGCCCCACCCGTTTGGCGGTCTGATGTTTGTCTATGAAGACGTCACCGACAAGCTGGTGCTTGAAAGTTCCTATAACACCCTGATTGCGGTTCAGCGCGAGACGCTTGAAAGTCTGCATGAAGCGGTTGGCGTGATCAGTGGCGACGGGCGGTTGCGCCTGTATAACCATGGCTTTGCCGATCTGTGGGGACTTGATCCGGCCTTCCTTGATGCGGCGCCGCATCTGGCCGAGGTCGTTGAAAAATCCCGGGACTACTGGCGCGAACGCGAAGACTGGGAAAAGTTCAAAAGCCGGATGGTGGCACGTATCACCAATCACGAGCCGATGAATGGACGACTTGAACGGGCCGATAACACCATCATTGATTTCGCCATTGTGCCGCTGCCTGACGGGGCGGTGATGATGTCCTATATTGATGTGACCGATACCATCCGGGTCGAACGTGCGCTTCGTGAACGTAACGAGGCGCTGCGCACCGCCGATCAGATGAAGTCGGATTTCATTTCCACGGTATCGCGCGAACTGACCAAGCCGCTTGATCATATCAATGGCGAATCTGATCGTTTGATCCCGCATCTGACCGGCAATGTGGCGCGTTCGGTCGAAACCATCCGGGCCGAAGCACAAAGCATGCTGGCCCTTGTTGATGATATGCGTGATCTGGCGACATTGGGGTCGGGGCAGGTTGCACTTGAACTTGATACGGTGGATCCGCGTCGCCTGTTACGGTCGCTGGAGGCCCTGACACGGGCCCGTCTGGCCGAACTCAATGTGTCACTGCGTCTTTATTGTTCGCGCAATATCGGCTGGATGGTGGCCGATGAACGCCGCCTGAAACAGGCATTGTTCATTCTGGTCACCAACGTGTTGCGCACCGCCCCCGAAGGCAGCGAGGTCTCCGTGGTGGCACGCCGCCGTGGCGAGGATATCGAAATTTCGATATCGCTGTCGGACGAAGCCCCGCAACCGATGCTGTTTGAAGGGTTGCGTGATGGCGAATCGCCATCGGCCCGCCGTGCGCTTGGCATGGCGATGGTTCGTGCGGTGGTCGAAATCCATGGCGGTCGCGTCAAGATCAGCCGCGATGGCCGCGAGATCGCCTGTATCCTGCCTGCTGGCGAAGAAAGCGATCTGGGATAGGTGGCGATAGGGTCGCCAGACAGCAAACAGGTTTGGGAAATGAAAAAGGCGCTGGTACCAGCGCCTTTTCCTGTTTCGGGTTCGGGGATACCGATCAGACCGAATAGGGGACTTCCTTGCCAGCGACAAAGGCGTCGATGTTATCAAGCGCACGGAAGCCCATGGCATTGCGGGTTTCAACCGTGGCTGATCCCAGATGCGGCAAAAGGAACGTGTTTTTAAGATCGCGATAGGCCGGTTCGATGTTTGGTTCACCTGCAAAGACATCAAGGCCGGCCGCCGTGAGTTTGCCCGATTTCAGGGCCGCAATCAGGTCACCATCATTGACCACATCACCACGTGCGGTATTCACGATGATCGCGCCATCAGGCAGCTTGGCGATGAAGTCGGAATTGACCATGCCGCGGGTTTCCGGGGTCGACGGGCAATGCAGCGACAGAAAGTCACAATGGGGCAGCAGGCCATCAATGCTGTCGTGATAGGTCGCACCGAGTTCCTGATCAGCGGGCAGCCGGCGGCGATTATAATAGTGGATTTCCATATCAAAGCCGCGCGCGCGTTTGGCAACGGCCTGACCGATGCGGCCCATACCAACAATGCCAAGACGTTTGCCGGTGACCTGGGTGCCCATCAGATGGGTCGGACGCCAGCTTGACCAGGTGGCGTTGCGGACTTCGGCCTCGCCTTCGCTGGCACGGCGGGCTGCACCAAGGATCAGAAGCCACGCGATATCCGCAGTCGCATCGGTCAGAACGCCCGGTGTGTTGCCGATAATCACGCCCTTTTTCCGGGCTGCAGCCAGATCGATATGATCGGTGCCGACCGAGAAGGTGGCGACAATTTTGACGCTGTCGGGCAGTTCTTCAAAAAAGGTCGCATCAATCGGATCGCCAACGGAAACAAGGGCCGCGTCTGCGCCGTGGCACAGGGCCAGGATTTCATTGCGCGACAGCGGGTCGTCCCCTTCCTGTGTGCGGATGTCATAGCTTTGGGCGGCGCGTTTGGCGACGGCTTCGGGCAATTGACGGGTGGCGGCAAGGACGGGTTTCATTTTTGTGTTTCTCCCTGATGAAGGTGATTTTTCAAATCGTTATAAAGTCAGAATAACTGCCCGACGGCCAAACGGATACCGATTGATGTGATGACAATCGATAACAGGAAATCGGCAATGACAATGGCGCTGGCAGTGGGAATTGGTACGGACAGGGTCAGGCGGGTGATAAAGATGCTGTAAACCAGTGTCGCGATCACCGCAATCATGACAAACCCGCCGGTGCCAAGCATCGGAAACAGCACACCGAGTGCCAAAGCCAGCAGATAGACACCCATCTGAAGGACACTTGCCCAGTTATAGACGGTCATAAAGGCGACATAGCGTTCGGCACGGCCCAGCATCGGGGTGATGTGAAACATCAAAAGCGGAAAGGCCACCCATTTGATGACATAGGCGATGACTTCGGTCGTCATATAGCGCAGGACCGGAAAGTCATCCGGGGCGGAAACAAGATCATGCCAGCGCAGAAACGCAAATGCCGGAAAGATGATCACAGCCGCCAGAAAGGACCGCCAGAATCCTTCGAGCGAGAAATTGAAAAACGCAAGTCCACCCGTATCACCACGGGCGATACGCCATGTGCCAAACAAGGCACGCAGAGTTTCGGTTTGTAAGCTCATCGAAGACTGATTTCCGGGCAGTGGGGCAAGTTGAAATGCAATCAGGTCCCCAAGCCTATCAGGCTGCCCAGTACAGTGAAACAGCTTATCGCGGGTTATCCCCCCAGGAGGTGCGATCCTTCACAAAACACCTGTTCAAAACGTCTTTTTGAGGCGCGGTCATCGTGCAGCACGAGGGTTGAACAACAAACTGGCAGGATCAGGATGGGGGACAAATCGGACGAATATGCGTTGCGTTTGTCCTATCTTGAACAGGCGGATGCCAATTCGCTGGCGGTGGCGCGGTTGTATCTGGAAATGGCAAGCGGCCAGCATTATCGCGACCGTGAATATGCCCTGAGCCTGTTTGACAAGGCCGATGCGATTTTCGCCAAACATCTTCCGACATCACGCGATGCGGCGATTGCGGGTCTTGCACTTAGTCTGAATAATCGGGCGGCACTTGAGCTTGAGGCCGAAGAATGGGACTGGGCGATTGATGCAGCCAGTCAGGCCGTGGCACTCAGACGCGACAGGCTGCGCAATTGCGTCGGGCGCAAGGATGATACTGAGCGCCTTGATCTTGGTTATTCGCTGGCGGCACTTGTTTTGGCCATGCGCGGAGCCGGGCATAATGATCGTGCCTGTGATGCCGCGGCCGAGGCAATTCACGTATTGGGCAAGTTTGCCGGGATGCACAATCAGGAAGCGTTTGTTCTTCTGACCAAGCTGATCTGCATTTACGCCGATTTATGCAATGTGATCGGGCGTCTGCCCGATGCCGCATTGCTGTTGCCATTGGCCAAGGCGTTCTACAGCACACGAAAAGGCCGCACGTAACCGCCCGGCCAGATAAAAAACGGCTGCAAAACCATGGGTCTTGCAGCCGTCGGGAAGGGTGGGTGGAAAGGGACCTAGCGGCTGCTTTCGACTGACCAGCTGACCTTGATTTCGGATTTTGCCGGGACCTTGACCGTCCAGGTGATCAGGCCGGGATCCGGGCGGTCATGTTTGTGGCTTTCCTTGGTGACCGTCCAGTCAGACGGTACATTTTCGCGAAGGGTGACAGTTTCTTCGCGGTCGCTGGTGTTACGGATGGTCCAGTTCAGATCTGCCTTGACCGCATCAGGCAGGTTCGGGCGCGCCGTGCGCGAGAAGGTGGTAACTTCCCGGGTGCCTGAAAGTTCACTGGCCTGACCGATCGGCAGGATCGCATCGCGTCCGACCGGGGTCAGCGACATGTAATTTTCCGCAAGGAAGCCGGTGTCACCCGACGGGGCCTTGGCAAAGATGCGGGTGATGCCGGCAGGCCATGGACTGTTTTCATCCGCGCCGCCATCATTGGTCAGTTTCAGTTCAAGATCGGGACGGACAAAATCGGTCTGGCTGCTTTGGCCCATGCCATAAGGGTTGCTTGATGCCTGGAAAATGGCCCGGCGTTCAACCGGTAAAATCTGGGCATCAATCAATGGCAGGATGACCGTGTCGCCGTTTTTCATCGAAAGATCGTTGAACGGACCATAGACATGCAGATTTTCAAATGTCTCGCGGTCCGGGGCACCGGCACCCGGTGCGGCACTGTCGGCCATGGCGGACATCATCATTTCGGTGCGCGCACCCTTGGCCATTGGTGATGCGCCGACCTGGTTCATGTCGCCGGCAACAAGGCGAAGCTGTGCGCCATCGATGGCGCTGCCCGAATTGTTGGTGACACGCGCAATGGCCGAGAGTTTGAGCTGGTTTGTCTGACTGTCATAAACCGCAACATAGGACGTGTTCCAGCCAATCCCGCCCAGAAGATAGGCCATCGAGACATGGTCAAGCGGGGCTGTGGTGGCAATGTCGGCATCAATCGACGGACCGGTGGTGAAATCGTCCGGCAGGTCGTTGATTATGATCCGATCCATTGGCACCTGTTCGATCCCGGCATCGGTCTGAACCAGTGCAAGATGGGTCAGGGCAACAAGTTTGCCTTCGATCAGGTCGTCATCGCCACGGCGAATAGTGACGGTTTTGCCGATCTGATCGCGCAGCAAGCTTTCAAACGCGTTGTAGCCATTGCCGCGATTGCGCAATGAGGTCCAGACCAGATCACTGTCGGTCGCAGTGCCGATCAGAAATGAATCATCAATCAGGGTGGTGGGAAGCCCGCTGATGCGCAGCGTGCTTTGACCATCGGGAATGGTGGCTTTGCGCTGTTCGGCGATCAGCGACAGATTGCCCGGATAAACCGTCAGCTGCAACTTGGTGCGCGCATCCGTCGAAAGCGGGATGGCCGGGCCAAGATTGTTGCGTTCCTCGACTGTGCTTTGGGCACTGGCCGCTTCGATATCCTGTCCGAAAAATACCGCCGTGCCCAACATCGCAGCCAGCGCAAAACGGTTACGCAAAGTTCCAGCCATTTCCGGTCCCTTGATTGATTTTAAAGAAGTAATGACTGCTACCATCGCGTGAAAAGATGGCAGGATCAAGGAAAGGGCTGGACGATTTTAAGTGCCGCGTCAAAAGCGTCGGACAAGGCCAAGTCATTGCCGCAAAAATACGTCCTGTCTGACATGGTCGCGACAATAGCGACCATGTCAGACAGGGGCCGGTATCAAACGGCGTCTGAAATGCCAAGAGTCAGGGGACTTGCGTCAGTTCACGACATGGCGGAACGAATAGCCACCCATTTCCGGCAGATGGTGCTGATAGGCCGACTGGCGTGCGGTATCAATGATGATCGGCGCACGCAGATTGACCGACATGCTGATATCGCCGTCTTCGGGTTTGTGCAGGGTCACGATCAGCAACACCGCGCCGTCATTTTTCTTGATGCCGTGAATATTAAAGGCTTGTTCAAGATGCTCGGGGCGGATGGTGTCGCTATCAAGATTGTAGGGGGCGACGATAAAGGCCAGTTCCGGTTCAGTCAGGCATTGCATCAGGATAAAGGCATTGGACCCGTCGCCGGGGAAACTTGCCAGTGCAAAGACGTTATGATCGGGAAAGCCTTTGAGACCGGCCGGGAAATAGATTGCCTTGTCCCAGGCAAATTCCCGTTCACCAAACAGGGTGGTTAGCGTCACGGCAGTCGGAACGGCGTCCGCAGCCGGTGCATTCACGTCAGGCGTCTTGACCATCGTTTCCTCCTGCTGATCAGATCGCGTATCGAACCAATCCTAATGCAAAGCACGTTGGTCCGGTATCCCGGAATTTCAAGGGGTTGCCCGATGCGCCGGAATTTTCCGATCACCCCTGTTCGGCAGGCCGGAAAAGGACGCCGACCGGTTCGCTGAAACCTTTGACCTGAATGGTTTCGGTCTGACTGTAAGGGGCCAGAAGCACGGGCGCACAAACCGGGACTTCGTTTCGGAGTTTGTTGGCGAAATCGGCACTGATGACCATTTCGCTGCCAAGTTCGCGGGTGGCCTGTTCAAGGCGGGCGGCCAGATTGACACTGGCGCCGATCACGGCCGAAGTCATGGCTTCGCGCTGGCCGATATCACCCACAACGGCGGCTCCGAAATTCAGACCGACCCCGATCCTGAGCGGTTCGTCACCATCGGCGGGATCGGTGGCCTGCCATTCGGCGACCTGATTGATGATGGCCTGGGCCGCGCAAAAGGCATTGGCGGCGGGGCGTTCAAGATTGTCAAAGGCGGCGAAACTCGCCATTACGGCATCGCCGATATATTTTTCGACAATCCCGCCATATGCCCCGATCTGGCTGGTGGTGATTTGGTGAAACTGATTGAGAAACCGCATCACTTCCTGTGGGTCGCGTTTTTCGGCAAAGCGCGAAAAGCCCATGATGTCGGCAAACAGAATGACACATTCGCGCCGTTCGCCGACCCGGACCGGTTCATCGCGATCGGCAAGCTGATCGGCAAGGGCGGTGGGAAAATAGCGCGCCAGATTGCCATGGGCGCGTTCAGCTGCGGCAAACTGGTTGATCAAAACACGCAGTCGCGAAACCATCACCGCACAGGCCAGCGTAAAGACGATGACGATAATGACCTGTTCGGCCAGTGCCGAGATATCGACGAATTCCGGCAGGTTATAGGTATCGATCAGTTCCTGCTGGGTCGGGTTCCATTCATCGCCGAAATGCTGCGATACAATCACGCCCGGACGGGTGACAAGCCACCAGATCGCCCCGTACCAGGCAACAAACAGCCAGAACCCGAACCATAAAATCAAACGCGGCGAAAAGGTCATGATGACCAGTGCCATCATGATCATCGAAAAGACGACGCCACGGTCACGAACAACAAATCCGTAAAGCCATGCCGGGTGATCAATCAGCGGATTGAGCGGATCGGGCACGACCGAAACATAGACGATCAGGGCCGCATCAATCACCGCAAGCAGATAGATCATCCAGTATGTCTTGCCGCCACGAAAGGCGACAAACAGCTGGATAAACACGCCGGGAATGAACCAGCCAAGTACTTCGAGCAGGGTGTAAAGTTTGCCGGTGGGGGAATCGGGTTTGCTGAACAGCAACAGGATAAAGGCCAGCATGCAGATGCGCAAAAACGCGACAAGGATCAGCCCGCGCTTTTCCTCGCGTGCGACAAGGCGGTCAAACAATGAATCCGAAGGTTCAGTTTTTGATGGCATCAGCAAGAAGTTGTTTCAGCCCGTCGCTGTCCTTGATGATCAGTCGGCCGTCACGGCGGGTGATCATCCCCTGTTTTTCAAGTTCACGCAGTTTCTTGTTTACGGCTTCGCGCGTCACGCCAAGCATCAGACCAAGTTCCTGTTGCGACAGCGGAAGTGCTATGCGGATGCCTTCGGGATCGGGTCCGCCATGACGTTCGGCCAGCCACAGAATGCGTTTGATCAGACGTGCGGTCAGATCAAGGAAATTGGCATCTTCAAGAAGATCGCTGACCCAGCGCAGGCGACGGCACAGAAGGGCCGTGATATGGCGCCGAAGCGGTGCTTCGCGGTCAAAGATTTCAAAGAAGTCATCACGTGAAATGAACAGAGTTCGGGTCGGGCCGACAGCCCGCGCGGTTGCCGTGCGCGGTTCGCCATCAAGAAGGGCGATCTCGCCAAAGACGGCACCGGGTGCCAGAACGTTCAGGACGATTTCCTTGCCGGTTTCCGAAACAGATGAAATGCGGACCTTGCCGGCCTCGACCGCATAAAGTCCGTCGGCCGGTGCACCCTTTTCAAACAGCAACTGCCCGTCTTCCAGTCGGCGTACGGTTGCCTGACCGGAAAGTTGTTCGAGCAATTCAGGATCGAGATCCTCAAACAAAAAGCTGCCCGCCAAAATACGCGAAGCGATTTTTGCAAGCTGCGGTGATGTTGGGCCGTTGACACTGTTCACGGAATTCACTTTGGAAATAGCGTTACTTAAAGGGACGAATCGTCACGTTTCTAAGCCAAAGTAGCACAAATAACCCGATTTACAGCAAGCGTTTTCGATTTCTCCGTCCTTGGGGCAAACCGGGGATGATCGTTGGGAAACAGCGCGATGGCGGGGAATATCGGACCGTGCACATTGGCGATTTGCCCACAGCACCCAATGTCTATGTGAACTCGATGACGCGATCACGGGGCAACAAGGAACCCATGTGGTGGCAGAAATCAGGCGGGGCGGTTTTGATCACGGGGCCGAAAGGCCCGGTAAATGGCGGGTTTCGTCAAAATATAGAATGTTTGACAAAATCTCCTATGTTTTTTAAATTATCCTAATTCCGAATCAGACTGCGCAAGAACAAGATTGTCACAAGCAACCACGGTCTGCGGGATTTCGTTCAATTGGGAGGAAGTAATGAAGATGATTTCCAAGGGTGCCCTGTTTGGCGCCGTTTCCATGGTTGCCGCGTCATTCGGTTATTCCGCGCAGGCAGCTGACGTGACCTTGAACTTTGCCCATGTCGATCCGGCAGAGTGGACCACCTCGAAGAAGGGTGCGGCATCCCAGGTCTTTAAAAATATTGTCGAAGCAGAATCCGGCGGCCGTATTGAGGTCGCACTGTTCCCGGCCGGTGCGCTGGGCGGTGAAACCGATCTGTTGCAGAATACCCAGGACGGTACGCTGGCCATGTCGATGGTATCGGGTCCGTTCTCCAAGGTTTGCCCCGAGGCAGCCGTTCTTGATATTCCCTATATCTTCCCGAATGCCAACGTTGCCTGGAATGTTCTGGATGGTGGTTTTGGCAAGGAACTTGCCGAGCATTGCCTGGAAAAAACCGGTCTTCGGACGCTGGCATATGGTGAAACCGGGTTCCGTAACTTTACCAACTCCAAGCGTGCAGTCGCCGAACCGAAAGATATGGAAGGTTTGAAGATTCGCGTCATGACCGTTCCGTTGTTCGTGGAAATGGTCAAAGCACTTGGTGGTGATCCGACCCCGATTCCGTGGCCGGAAGTTCCGACTGCACTGACCACCGGTACGGTTGACGGTCAGGAAAACCCGATCAGCGTGATCTATGCCAACAAATTCTATGAGATGCAGAAATACCTGACGCTGGACCGTCACGTGTATGGCACCGACTTCATCGTGATCAATGAAGCAACCTATCAGGGCCTGTCGGATGCGGATCAGGCGCTTCTGCGTCGTGCTGCGGGAATTGCCGCCAATGTTGGTCGCGCAATCCAGCAGTTCAATTCCGCCGAAGGTGTGGCGAAGCTGGCAGCAGAAGGCATGGAAGTGACCACGCCGACCGCAGAACAGCTTAAGGCATTCCGTGATGCAGCCCAGCCGGCTGTGATCAACTGGCTGTCGGGCCAGATTGACGCCGAGTGGATTGAAAAACTGCAGAAAGCCGTTTCCGAAGCAGAAGCTTCCATGTAATCGGCATTGGCAGACCGGGGACTCCTCCTTGTTCCTGGTCTGCCCTTTTTCCCGCCATGGTGCCCCAGGGGCATTTGAATTTTCCGCGACGATCCGGGGGAACCCATGCAACGCGCAGAGAAAGCGTTCAAGCGTTTGCTCGCCGGACTTTCGGGGATCAGCATCCTCGTAGTGTTTGGTGTTGTTTTTGCTGGCAGTGTCAGCCGCTATTTATTTTCTTCCCCGCTGCAATGGAGCGAAGAGGTCGCGAAATACGCGATGATCTATGGCTGCATGTTTGGTGTGGCTTTGGCCTATCTCCAGGGTACCCAGATCACATTCAGCATCGTGATTGATACCGTGCCGGCCCGTTTGCGTCGCAAGCTTGCGGTTGTGGTCGATGCCACAACGCTGGTGCTGGGCGGTGTTCTTGCCTATGCCGGATGGATTTTTGCCGCCAAGCGCGGCGGGATTGTCGCATCGGGCATCGGCATTCAGATGTACTGGGCGCAGATCGCAATTACCATTGGCGGGGTTTGCCTTGTCATTGCGGCACTGCTGCGTCTGGCATCGATTTTTGACAAGAATTCGACCGGGGGTGAGGCATGATTACCGGCGTTACCCTTTTGGCTCTGCTGGCGATCGGCGCACCGGTTGCCTTTGCCATCGCACTTGGTCTTGTGGCCTATATCAGCACTGGAACGTTCGGGATTGATTTGCTGCCGCAGCGCATTTTTGCGGGCATGGACAGCTTTACCATTCTGGCGATCCCGCTTTTTGTTCTGGCCGGCGAATTGATGAATGCCAGCGGCATCACATCGCGCGTTATCAATCTGGCCAATGCGCTGGTCGGCCATGCCAAGGCCGGTCTGGCACAGGTCAATATCTGGTCATCAGTGATTTTTGCCGGACTTTCGGGATCGGCGGTGGCCGATACATCGGCAATCGGGCGCATCTTTATTCCGTCGATGGAAAAGGAAGGCTATCCGCGTGATTTTGCCGCGGCCCTGACCGCTGCATCGTCGGTGATCGGTCCGATCATTCCGCCAAGCATTCCGGTGATTATCTATGCGCTGATCACCACCAATGTGTCGGTTCCGGCCCTGTTCCTTGCCGGGATTGTGCCAGGCATTCTGTTGGCGATTGCGCTTTCGGTTTATGTGCGGTTCTTTGTCAAGAATTACGCCAAACCGCGTGAACGCATGAATATGGCTGAAAAGCTCAAAGCCGTGTGGAACGGGTTGATTCCGCTTTTCATGCCAGTATTCGTGATCGGTTCGATCCTGGCGGGGATCGTGACCCCGACCGAGGCGGCAAGCTTTGCGGTGTTTTACGCGCTGGTGGTTGGCTTGTTTGTGTTTCGCGAACTCAAACCATCGGATTTGCCGGGGATTTTTTCCGGGGCGATGCGTGATTCTTCAAGCATCCTGATCATTATGGCAACGGTTGCAGCGGCAAACTGGTTCATGACATTTGCCGGTATCCCGCAGTCGATCAGCAAGTTTGTTCTGGGCTATGTCGACAGTCCTGCGACCTTCCTGATTTTGATCAACCTGATGTTGCTGGCGGTTGGCCTTGTGCTTGAAGGCATTGCGGCGATGCTGGTGCTGGTGCCGATCCTGCATCCGATCGCAATCAGCCTTGGCATCGATCCGACCCATTTTGGCATCATTGTCATCTTTAACCTGATGATCGGTCTGATCACACCGCCGATGGGGCTTTGCCTGTTTGTCGCCGATGCAATTGCCGGGGTCGGGATGGCCAGGATGATCCGCGCGATCATGCCGTTCTTTATTGTCGAACTTATGGTGCTGATCCTCATCACCTTTGTGCCTGACATCGTCACCTTCTTGCCTAACCTGTTTGGATTTTAGGATACCATTCCATGTTGAAGCTCGGTCTTATCGGTAAAGGCATTTCACGGAGCCAGTCAGCCCGACTGCACGTTTTGCTGGGCCGTATGTGCGGGATGGATGTTACATACGACTATCTTGATAGCGATCAGATCGCCGATTTCGATCTGATCAGACAACTGACCAAATGTGCACAGACCGGTTATGCGGGGGTCAATGTGACCCATCCGTATAAAACCAGTGCACGCAAACTGATCACCCCGCGCAAGCGCCTTCCCGAAGCGCTGGGGTCGGTCAATACCGTGGTGTTTCGTGAAGACGGATGGCGCGGGGACAACACCGATTTCGTCGGTTTCATGCGCGGTTATCGCCAGCAATTTGGCGATGCAAAGCCGGGCACGGTCTTGCAGCTCGGCGCGGGGGGCGTCGGGCTTGCAACCGCATTCGGTTTGCGCGGTCTCGGGGCGGACAAAATCCTGATCCATGACAAGGATGCCGCGCGTGGTGAAGAACTTGTGGCAACCCTTGTTGCCGCTGATGCCGCGGCCGAATTTGTTGGCGAAGCCGATCTTGCCGATATGGTGCGGTCAGCCGACGGGTTGATCAACTGTACCCCGGTCGGGATGAACCAATATCCAGGCTGTCCGTTTGATACAGCCCTGTTTGGGGGACAGAAATGGGCGTTTGATGCGGTTTATACCCCGGTGCAGACGGCGTTTCTGACCTCGGCGGCGAAATCGGGGATTGAAGTCATGACTGGCTTTGAACTCTTCTTCTTTCAGGGTATTGAAGCATTCGAGGTTTTCAGCGGGGCAGAAATCGATGCCGATGCTGCAAGAACAGAATACTTCAATGCCTATCCCGAGGCATTGACAGGGTAGGGAGCAAGAAATGAGCAGCAGCACCGTTGCCGAGACAGTCTATAACGAAATTCGCGATGATATTCTGTATGGCGAATTGCAGCCGGGCGTGAAGCTTAAGCTTGAGGCGCTGCGCGAACGTTATAGCGTCGGGGTCAACACGCTGCGCGAAGTTCTTAACCGTCTTGTGGCATCGGGCTTTGTCTTTGTCGAAGGCCAGAAGGGTTTTCGTGTTGTCGAAACATCGCCGTCCAATTTCAAGGAATTGACGGCGATGCGGCTTCTGCTTGAACGCGACGGGCTGAGTGCATCGATGAAGGATGGCGATGTGGAATGGGAAGCCCGGGTTGCGGCGGCCCATCACAAGCTTGCTGCCATTGAAAAGAAGATGATGGTCGAGGACAGTCGCGAACTGACCGTTCGCTGGAGCCAGTATGACCGCGAATTTCATCAGGCCCTGATTTCGGCATGCGGTTCGGACCTTCATCTGCGTCTTCACCGCGAGATTTTCGATCAGTTCCGGCGCTATGTCGTGATCGAACTGAAAACCCACGGATTCCGTGGTCAGGAAATTATCGATGAGCATCGGGCTCTTTGCGAACTGGCACTTGCACGTGATGCAGATGCCGCGATCGCACGGCTGACCGATCATATTGAAACCTACCGGCATCGTTCGCAGGACTGACCTGTTTCGGGTGGCGCTTTTGGCTGGCCGCCCGACGCATTTGACCAGACCATTCTGGCAAGTCACAGCAGGTATCCCGACGGGGCCGGAACACTCTTTGCGTAGTCCGGAGGGATAAAATGCTGACCTCGATTGCCACAGTTTCACTGTCTGGCGACCTTCAGGAAAAACTTGATGCCATTGCCGCAGCCGGCTTTGACGGTGTCGAGATTTTTGAAAACGATCTTTTGTCCTTTGACGGATCACCGGCCGATGTCGGCAAGACGATCCGGGACCTTGGCCTTAAGCTTGTTACCTTTCAGCCGTTCCGCGATTTCGAGGGCATGCCCGAGCCCCAGCGCACCCGCGCGTTTGAACGGGCAGAACGCAAGTTCGACCTGATGGAGGAACTGGGCACCGATCTTTTGATGGTGTGTTCGAACGTTTCCCCGCAGTCGCTTGGCGGGCTTGACCGCGCAGCAAAGGATTTGGCAGAGCTTGGCGATCGGGCGGCAAAGCGCGGCCTTCGTATCGCGTTCGAAGCCCTTTCGTGGGGCAAGCATATCAGCGATTATCGTGACAGCTGGGAAGTGGTTCGGCGCGCCAATCACCCCAATGTCGGCTTGGTGCTTGATACCTTCCACATCATGGCGCGCAAGGTGCCGCTTGATGCGATTTCATCGATCCCCGGCGACAAGATTTTTCTGGTCCAGGTGGCTGATGCCCCGATCCTTGAAATGGATGCTCTTTCCTGGAGCCGCCATTTCCGGTGTTTCCCCGGGCAGGGGGACTTCCCGCTTGATGAATTCATGCGCAATCTGGCGATGACCGGGTATGACGGTCCGCTGTCGCTTGAAATTTTCAATGACCAGTTCCGGTCCAGTTCGACCAAGAACGTGGCGAAGGACGGGTTGCGGTCGCTGATTTATCTTGGCGACGGGGTTGAGGGGGTAAAGGTCGGTGAAAAGGCCAAGACTCTGCCGCCCAAGGCGCATGCGCAGGAAGTCGGGTTTGTTGAATTTGCGGTCGAGGAAGAAACCGCAGACAAGCTTGAAACCCTGTTTGCCGGGCTTGGTTTTGAAAAGCGCGGAAGCCACAAGACCAAGGCGGTGACATGGTGGAAACAGGGTGACATCAACCTTGTGATCAATTGCGACAAGGATGGCTTTGCCCATTCCTATAATATCGTGCATGGCCCGTCGGTCTGTGCGGTCGGCCTTAAGGTTGATGACGCCAAGGCGACCCTCGATCGCGCGCAGGCATTGCTTGCCGCCCCGTTCAGTCAGGCAGTTGGCGAAGGCGAGATCGAGATGCCGGCCATCCGTGGTGTTGGCGGAAGCCTTGTTTATTTTCTGGATGATCACAGTGAATTGTCACGGATCTGGGATGTTGAATTCGAGCCGGAAAATGCCGGTAATGCCGGGACGGGCATGGCAAAATTGCGTGCGGTCGATCATGTTTCATACTCGATGCAGTATGAGGAAATGCTGACCTGGCTTTTGTATTTCACATCGATCTTTGATCTGGGCAAGATGCCGACCCTTGATATCCCGGATCCCGGCGGGCTTGTGCAAAGTCAGGTGGTGCAAAGTGATGCGGTGCGGTTGATCCTCAATGGGTCGCAAAGCCCCCATACCCAGCATTCCCAGTTCCTGAACGAGTTTTTCGGAAGCGGCGTGCAGCATCTGGCATTTTCGAGCGACGATATTTTTGCATCTGTCGATTATTGCAAGCAGCACGGGGTAGAGATTCTGCCGATCCCGGAAAACTATTACGATGATATCGAAGCGCGGTTCGGATTGGAGCCGGAACTGCTTGATCGTTTGCGTGCGCGTAATATTCTCTATGATCGTGACGACGAAGGTGAATATTATCAGGCCTATACGCGGACCTTTGCCAATCGTTTCTTCTTTGAACTGGTGGAGCGACGCGCGTATCGTGGGTTTGGCGCAGCCAATGCACCGATCCGTCTGGCATCACAGACGCGCATGAACCGTCGCAGCGAAGCAGCGAAATAAACAGGCCCCGTGGGAATTCCGCCAGAATACGGGGCATAAAGGTGGGAATATTGAAATGAGCGTGCAGGAAATTCTTGTCATTAATGGACCGAACCTGAACCTGCTGGGGCAGCGTCAGCCGGAAATCTATGGCTATGACACGCTGCAATCGATCGAGGCAAAATGTACTGAACTGGCGGGTGAGTTGGGTGTTGCTGTTCGGTTCGGCCAGTCCAACCATGAAGGCGCGATCATTGATCTGATTCACGAGGCCCGCGAGAAATCGGCGGCCATCATTATCAATGCTGGGGCTTATACCCATACCTCGATTGCGATCTATGACGCGCTGAAGACTTTTGATGGCTATATCATCGAGTTGCACATTTCCAACCCGCATGCCCGCGAGGAATTCCGCCATAAAAGCTGGATCAGTCCGGTGGCCGATGCCGTGATGGCCGGGGCGGGTGCATATGGTTATGAACTGGCAACGCGTTTGGCCGCCGAAAAAATCAAGTCGGCATAAATCGCGATAAAATAAGTCAGTCACATTTGACTTTTTACGCAGTATTTCAATTCAAAACAATTTGAAAAATTGCGACATGCCAACGTTCACAGGGCAGCTTTGGCTGCCCTTTTGAATGTTTGATAGCTGTTATTTGATGGGCAGACGGAAATTCTGATGTCAGACGGAACTGCGTGATCGCAGGGCAGCGGCCAGGGTTCCGTCATCAAGATAATCAAGTTCGCCGCCGACCGGGACGCCGTGGGCGAGGCGGGTGACCTTGACCCCGGTTTCGATCAGCCGTTCGGTGATGTAATGTGCGGTGGTCTGGCCATCGACGGTGGCATTGGTGGCAAGGATGACTTCGCTGACATTGCCGTTGCGCACCCGGTTGACCAGCTGATCGATTTTAAGATCGTCGGGACCAACACCATCAAGTGGTGACAGCGTGCCGCCCAGAACATGATACTGCCCCTTAAACGCTGCACCCCGTTCAAGCGCCCAAAGATCCTGGACTTCTTCGACCACACAGATCATGTCCGTACCACGATTGGTGTCAGCACAGATATGGCAGGGATCGGTAACATCGATATTGCCACAATTGGTGCAGGTGGTCATGGCCTCGGCCGTTTCATGCAGCGCATCGGCCAGCGGGATCATCAGGGTTTCGGGTTTCTTGAGCATCTGCAACACTGCGCGCCGTGCAGAACGCGGACCAAGGCCGGGCAGGCGCGACAGCAATTTGATCAGATTTTCGATTTCCCGTCCGGTCATGGTGATCCCGTTTGTGGTGTTTCCTGATGGTCAGGGTCAGACCCCTAGCTTGTATCAAAAACAAAGGGCGGCGCAATGCCACCCTTTGTCTGGCACTTCGAAAGTGCAAATCAAATTGTCATCTGGTCCGGATCAGAACGGCAGTTTGAAACCTTCGGGCAGGTTCATGCCACCGGTGACGTCTTTCATCTTTTCCTGAACGGCGGCCTCGACTTTGACCTTGGCGTCGTTATAGGCGGCAACGATCAGGTCTTCGAGGACTTCGGTGTCGTTCGGGTCAACGATGCTTTTATCAAGCGAAAGACCACGCATTTCGCCTTTGCCATTGAGCATCACCTTGACCATGCCGGCACCGGACTGGCCTTCGATTTGGAGTTCCACCAGACTTTCCTGCATTTCCTGCATTTTGGTCTGCATTTGCTGGGCCTGTTTCAGCATCCCTGCAAGGTTCTTCATAGCTCGTCGTCTCCTTCGAGATAAAATGCGTCGTCATATACGGAACCGCTTTCGTCCTCTTCACCTTCGGACAGTTCCTGTCCGGGTGGCAGATGAACGGCCACGATTTTTGCGTTTGGCAAACCATCAAGGATGGCTTTGACCACCGGATCCTGCGAAGCGTCAGCCTTGCGCTGTTCCAGTGCTTCGAGTTCCTGTTCTTTGAGGGTCGGTGCCCCTTCTTCGCGCTCTGACACGCTGACCAGCCAGCGATGGCCTGTCAGATTGTTAAGCGCCTTGATCAGTTGGGTCGACAGGTCCGAACGTGCACCGCGTGCCGGGCGAAATTCGATCCGCCCCGGTTCATATTTCACCAGATGCATATAGTTTTTGACCTGCATCGCGATACCGGTGGTTTCGCGTTCCTTGCCCAGAAGTTCGGCGACCTCGGCAAAGCTTTCGGGCATTTTGGCATAGGCGACCTGTTCGACCTGTTCGGGTTCGCCGAGCGGGTCGGGGCGGCGCTGTGCCACGGCAGCGGCACCACCGCCGCCATTGACCACCTGCATCCGCGGTCCGGGGCCGCCATTACCGCCGCCGCCACCTTGTGGTCCGGGACCGCTGGCCGCGTTGGCCATGTCCTGGCGCAGTTTTTTGATCAGATCGCCGGGCGACGGCATTTCTGCGGCATAGGCCAGACGGATCAGGATCATTTCAGCAGCCTGAATGGGGGATGGCGCAATGCGCGTTTCTTCAAGCCCCTTAAGCAGCATCTGCCAGGCACGGGTAAGCTGTGGCATCGCCAGCTTGGCGGCAATTTCCTTGCCACGTTCACGTTCGATCTGTGACACGCCGGGGTCATTGGCGGCATCGGGTGATAATTTCACACGGGTCAGCCAATGGGTCAGGTCCAGCATATCCTGCAACATCACGGCGGGATCGCCACCCAGTGCATATTGCGCAGACAACAGTTCAAGCGCCTCGTTGATTTCGCCCTTCATGGTGAAATCAAACAGATCGAAAATGCGAGACCGGTCCGAAAGACCCAGCATGTCACGGACTTGCTGGGTGGTGACCTTGCCCGCACCATGGGAAATCGCCTGATCGAGCAAACTCATGCCGTCACGGACAGATCCGTCGGCGGCACGGGCGATCAGGGTGACGGCTTCTTCTTCGATTTCGGCATTTTCCAGCCCGGCGATGCGGGTGTAATGGGCAGCCAGTTCTTCGGTCTGAACGCGGCGAAGATCAAAGCGCTGACAACGCGACAGAACCGTGATCGGAATTTTGCGGATTTCGGTGGTCGCGAAGATGAATTTCACATGTTCCGGCGGCTCTTCAAGCGTTTTGAGAAGCGCGTTGAACGCACTTTTGGAAAGCATGTGCACTTCGTCGATGATGTAGATCTTGTAGCGGGCCGAGGTCGGGCGATAACGCACGCCTTCGATCAGTTCGCGAATGTCATCCACACCGGTACGGGACGCGGCATCCATTTCCAGAACATCGACATGGCGGTCTTCGGCAATTGCCCGGCAATGTTCGCAGACGCCACACGGTTCAATGGTCGCCCCGCCTTTGCCATCCGCACCGATGCAGTTCAGCGCACGTGCAATGATAC
This sequence comes from Thalassospira sp. MIT121401, assembly GCF_047125595.1. NCBI lineage: Bacteria > Pseudomonadati > Pseudomonadota > Alphaproteobacteria > Rhodospirillales > Thalassospiraceae > Thalassospira > Thalassospira sp. MIT121401. Next base: position 80,262 of record NZ_CP138926.1, on the reverse strand, counting down.
GGGCCGTTGTGGTTTTACCAATACCGCGCACCCCGGTCAGAACAAAGGCATGGGCCAGACGCCCGCTTTCAAGAGCGTTTGACAGGGTCTTGACCATCGGGCCATGACCAATCAGCTCTTCGAAGGTTTTCGGACGGTATTTTCGCGCAAGAACCTGATATTCGCTTTTGGGTGCGGTGTTGCTGTCTGCGGCGGCCGGTGCAGCGCTGCTTGATTGGGGGGCAACGGCTTGTTCGGGCGCAGGTGCGTCACTTTCGGGCATATCTTGGCTGGCGGTCTCGATCTGATCGCTCATTCATCCGGTCCGGCATGTTGAAAGTCAGTTTGGTTTTAGCAGCTTCCATCGGGGATGGGAAAGGCCAAGTGGGAAATTTCCCATACAAAAAACCACATGCCCGAAGATGTAAGGCACATGACAAAAAACAAGGGGATGTTTGGGGAATGATAAGGGTGAGAGACTGAACAGCGACCCGGAAAAACTCGTTACGGCTGCTACCTTCCGGTCCTGACCGGGTTGGCGAGCGGTCCGTCCACTGCCAGCCTCTCGCCCCCTATATCGCCCAACAGCTGCCAAAACGCAAGGGTTGGCTTGGATTTTTTTGAAATGACGCAATCGTGGCTTTTGGCGCGGGAATGTCCGCGTTAATGTCGTTGCCAATCCCCACGGAAAAACCGGGAACCTCAAGAAGTTGACTGCCCGTGATCCCGCAAGAAGCATTCAAGGAAACGCACCACCATGAACAGGCAGTTCTATGAATCAATTGATCTTGATCGCGATGCCGTATTGCGCAAAACCGCGGACTGGCAGCAGATTCTTCTGGCCGAGGAGTCGTTGCGGATTCTGATTTGTCATGCCGGTGATCCGCTATTTGCCTGGCCCGAGGACATGGATGCTCATGAACTGGTGGTGCTTGGTGGTCCGGCGATCCCGCATCTGGATGTGGATTTGAATGGCGGGCACTGGATTTATATCGGTCGGGATCAAAACGGGCCGGTCATTGCCGTGGATATTGCCCCGGTGGTTGCCGACCGGGATGAAGCGGTACGGGCATTGGGGGGCGGATTTGGTGATATGCGCACCCGCATGGCGGCACTTTCAAGTGACGAGGCGGCATTGGCCGCCCAGGCGCGTGCCATTTTCAATTGGCATCGGGGTCATCGTTTTTGCGGCAATTGCGGGCATCCCAACCGGATAGAGGAAGCCGGTTACCGGTTGCAATGTACCAATCCCGATTGCGGCAAGGCCCATTTTCCAAGAACAGACCCGGCTGTGATCATGCTGATCCATCATCAGGATCATGTTTTGCTGGCAAGATCGCCGCAATTTCTGCCCGGGATGGTGTCGGTTCTGGCGGGGTTTGTGGAGCCGGGCGAAACGCTTGAACAGGCGGTGGCCCGCGAGGTTTATGAAGAAGTCGGCGTGCGGATCAAACGCCCGCAATATGTGGCGTCCCAGCCATGGCCGTTTCCCGGCTCATTGATGCTGGGTTTCGTTGCCGAAGCAGAAACCACCGAACTTTTCCCCGATCAGGAAGAAATCGAATTTGCCATGTGGGTTCATCGCGATGACGTCCCGGGACTGCCGGAAAAGGGCATAAATCTTCCGCGTCCGATTTCTATTGCACGCTACCTTCTGGAAAACTGGTGCGCCCGACTCATATAAAAGGTGTCGTCGACGGCAAAACATGCCGCGACCGGTTTTGATACTTTTTGGTTTGGCAGCGACAGCGTTTTTTTATCGGTGGCAAAAAAGTTCGGGAAAGAGATCGTGCGAAAGCATCATTCACATCATCACGCGGTCCGGGCCGTTTTGGCGCTGGGTGCGTTTTTGTTGTGGGTCTGGGCAGTTCCGGCCAAGGCCGGCGACCCTGTTCCCGTCAAGGTCGGGGCGTATGAATATGGCGTGGTATATTATTTTGAGGACGGATCACCGCGCGGCATCGTCCCGATGCTGATTGATCGGCTGAACGGGTTGCAGGACACCTATCGGTTCGAACTGGCCGAAACGTCATCAAGACGACGATATCAGGCATTGATGAATGGCGAGCTTGATCTGATTTTGCTTGAAAGTGCGAAATGGGACTGGCCGGCGTTTGACGTGCTTTATTCCGATCCGATTGTCCGGGAAAAGGACATCTATCTGACTTTGGCAAGCCAGAGCGACGCCAAAAGCCTGTTTGCCGATGTTTCGGCCCATCCCATGCTTTGTGTTCTGGGCTTTCATTACGGTTTTGCCGATTTCAATGCCGATCCGGATTATTTACGCGAAAACTTCAATGTGGAGCTTCGCTATAACGAAAGCGAAGTTCTGAACGGGCTTCTGGCCGGAGAAGCGCCGATCGGCATCGTGTCGGCCGGATTTTTAGCCCGTCGTTTTGCAAGTGACCCCAGATTGCATGAACGCCTGATCATCGGGGACAAACCCGATGCGACCTATGATCTGGTGTCGGTACTGACCAGGGAATCCGCCATTCCGCTTGATGAGTTCAACGCACTGGTGGCCAGGTTGCTGGCCGGTGGCGACGTTGAAGAATTATGGCGTCAATTGCATGCCGGTGTATCTGGCTGACGCCCGGATATCGGTCAAATTATCCCGTTAATCGAGTGGCGGAATGCGCGCAATCACATTGCGCCGCAATGTTTCCGGACGTTCGCGCCAGGCAACAATCCCATTTTCACTGTCGGCATATCGGGTGGCAAGATCCCGCAGATCATCAAGCATGGTGTCGGGATCGACATTGCCATAAACATATCCCCACTTGCCCGCGCCATTCAGTGCAACAGAGCAGCCCGATTTGCAATTGGTCAGGCATTCCGCCGGATGCAGGTCAAATGGCAGGTCGTGGTCGGCACAAAGTGTGGCCATGCGATCAAACAATTGCTTACCGTCACGCGGATCGGACGGGGCATCGGCATTCGATGCGGTGCAGGTAATGCAAATATTCAGGCGTGGTTTGGACGTCATCGGATCAACTTTGGTTGGCGTTTTTGGTCAGGTCGTTTGTCGCGGGCGCGCATCCAATCAGTTTGCACCGGCCATGGTCAAGCTTTCTTGACGATCAGCCGGGGTGTCATCAAGGTTCTGACTGACATAATCCTGAATCACACCAGCCAGTTTGCGGCTGACCAGCGGGTGGGAATCTTCTGCCAGCATGATGGCAACCCCGACAGCAGGCAGCGGCGGGAAACCATCGCGACTGTCCAGGATCTGGAATTCATCGGTGACACTAGCCGCAGCAAGGGCGGCAACGCCCAACCCGTCGCGCACCAGATGCAAAAGCGATGCGGCCTGTCTTGTGGTGGCAAACAGATTAAAGGGGCGGCCGGATTTCGAAATGGCATCGATTGCCCAAGCATGGAATTTGCAGTCTTCGGCCGGAAGAACCAGCGGAAGCGGATCAATTTCATGTTGGCGATGGATCGGGGATGTTACCCAGACACCCGGTTCGTGACGTAAAAAATATCCTTCTTCACCCATGGCCGAACGGCTGACCAGCGAGATATCAAGTTCCCCCTGATCAAGCATGCGTTGCAAAAGAATAGTCGGATTGATCGAAATGAAGAATGTCACATCGGGAAGGATGCTGCGGATCGCTCGCAGGACGACGGGCAGAATTTTCTGGGCATAGTCATCGGGGCAGCCGATCCGGATCGGGCGTGCGGCATCCTGATTGCGCAACTTGCCCATGGCTTCGTCCTGAAGGGACAGGATGCGCCGGGCATAGCCGACAAAGGTGATGCCATCATTGGTCAAAAGAACATTGCGGCCGTCCCGTTCAAACAGCTTGTTATCGACCAGTTCCTCAAGTCGTTTCATCTGCATGGAAAAGGCCGATGGCGTGCGCCCGATCCTGTCGGCTGCGCGGTTGAAACTGCCACATTCGGCAAAGGCGACGAAACTGCGCAACAGGTCGGAATCCATGGCCCATCCTTTTGATCAGAATTTATGATCAATTAATTTGAACAATTGGGTCAAAACTATTCGATTGTGTGAAAATCATCCAGCGGCAAATATCGGAGCTGGCCGGCCAATGCTTTGACGCGAATGCTTTTAACGCATGTGCCACAGGGAATTTCACAATGATATTAAACGACTATCTGATGTCGGGTAACGGCTATAAAGTCCGTTTGCTTCTGTCCATGTTGGGGCAATCCTTTGAGTATGTCGAACGCGACATCATGAAGGGGGAAACCCGCACACCGGAATATCTTGAAAAGATCAATCCGAACGGCAAAATTCCGGCCCTTGTTCTTGATGACGGTCGGGTTCTGGCAGAAAGCAACGCCATTCTCGGCTATCTGGCAGAGGGTACCGACTTTATCCCCAAAGACCGCTTTGAACGGGCTGAGATGATGGGCTGGCTGTTCTTTGAACAGTATGATCATGAACCGAACGTGGCGGTTCTGATTTCCTGGTACGAGATCAAGGGGCTTCCGGCCAATGCCGACATCCTTGAACCGATGAAGCAGGCCGGTGCCAAGCGTGCGCTTGATCTGATGGAAAAGCGTCTGTCTGCGCATGAGTGGCTGGTGGGTGAAACGGTAACGATTGCCGATATTTCGCTTTATGCCTATACGCACCGGGCCGAGCTTGGGAAAATCAGTCTTGCGCCCTATCCGGGGGTGCGTGCCTGGCTGGAACGGATTGAAATGCTTCGCGGCTATGTCCCGATCACCTGGACGCCCTGACGGCTTTACAAAAAAGAGACCACCACAGACAGGAAACCCGCCATTCCGGGGGAAGGGGGAGGAAGACGCCCCCGTCTGTGGTGGCCAAAGACCCCGACAGGATTAAGGGAACCATCGGGGCCGGGCAAACGCTGTTATCAGGCCGATTTCAAAATTTGTTCAGGCAGAAGCGGGTCGGTTTGGGCCGCAGAACCGCGGGCCTTGAACCGGTCGTAAGCGGCCCTGACATTGGGGGCATCTGCCAGCATTTCCGGACCGCCGGGCATTGCATTAAGGTAATGCAGCATTGGCATGATCATCATGTCGGGAAGCGTGAAGCGATCTTCGAACAACCAGCCGTCGCCATAGGCATCATCAAGAACGGCCAGATCGCGACGGATCACGTCGGCAAGCTGGTTCATGTGAATGGCAAAGCCCGGATCGTGGCGCTTTTTATGATCAGCAAAGACCATCGGGATGACAAAGTTGCGGATGATGTTTTGATCAAGCCGTGTCATGGCAACACTGATCCACTGATTCATGCGCGCCACTTTGTCGGCACGGACCGGGCGCAATAGCGGACCGGAAAAATTATCATCGATATAGCGGCAAATTGCCGCAGTCTCATAAAGCGTGAAGGTGCCGTGAATCAGAACCGGGACCGTGCCAAACGGATTGCGTTCCAATAAGGCATTGGTGGGCGGGCGGCCGGGTGTCTGAACATCGCGGCTGGTGAAATCAAAGCTGATTTCCTTTTCAAGGCAAGCAATGCGAACACTGCGCGTCAGGTTGCTGCGCGGCATTCCGACGATAATGAGTTCTGACATGGCAGGTTCCTTTACTGCATGACGTGCGGTTTTGCCAACCGATCGGGGATCGGTGATGCGGTGCCTTGCAGGCAGGATTGCCTTCCACATAATATGTTCAAGAACATATTATTGTTATGTGTCATCGTGCGACTGGATGAAAATCAGGATCGCAAGACGGAGGTCGCCATGCCCTATAGCGCTGCGCACAAGCCAAAGACCCGTATTCGCATTTTGAATGCGGCAACAGCCCAGTTCAAAAAGCACGGGTTTGAAAATGTGACGATTGATCAGGTCATGGCAGCAGCCGGACTGACGCGGGGCGGGTTTTACGCCCATTTCAAAAACAAGGAAGACCTGTTTGTGGCCTGTGTGGAAAACGGCATGTCACTTTTGTCATCGCCGGTACTGGCCAAATTGCGCAAGGCGGAAATGAGGGGGCATGACTGGGTAACCGCATTTGCCGAACTTTATCTGTCGCGGCTTCATATTGAAAACCCCGATATGGGATGTGCCTTGCCGACCTTGTCGACCGAAGTTTCGCGATCTGGTGACAAGGCACGCGCCGCATTTTCAAAACTGATCAATCAGGCGACAGAGAAACTGGCCTGGAAGCTGGCAAAAGAAGACGACGTGCCGGGCATCGACCAGCACATCAATATCGATTCCGACAAACAGGTCCGTAACCTGCCGCCCGAATATCAGCAGGAATCGACCACCATGCTGGCGATGATGGTGGGTGCGGTGGTTTTAAGCCGCGCGGTTGATGATCAGACAGCCGATCGTATTCTGGCCGACACGCGCGACAGCATTCTGACATCGCGCGGCAAAATCCCGGCCGGGGAAACCAAACAGGCCGGATAATCAGTCGAAAAAGCCGCTGAGAACTTCGGCATAGATCGTGACAAGGTTTTCGATGTCATCGACCATGGCATGTTCATCGACCTTGTGCATGGATTGGCCGACCAGACCGAATTCCGCGACTTCGGTGTATTTCTGAATGAAGCGGGCATCGGATGTGCCGCCCGTGGTGCTCATTTCCGGGCGTTTGCCGGTGACTTTTTCCGAAGCATCGGCAATCAGGGTGGCGAGCTTGCCGGGATTGGACAGGAATGCCTCGCCCGATATTTTGACCTTAAGTTCGTGCGCGCCGGCATGTTCGGCACAGGTATCTTCAATCCATTTTTTAAGATCGGCACCGGTATGCTGATCATTAAAGCGGATGTTAAATGCCGCACTGACCTTGGCCGGAACCACGTTGGTTGCGGCATTTCCCGCATCGACGGTGGTGATTTCAAGATTGCTGGGCTGGAAATGGTCCGTGCCCTGATCAAGTTCCCGGGAATTAAGGGCATCCAGTGTTCTGATCATGCGCGGCACCGGGTTATCGGCCAGATGCGGATAGGCGACGTGACCTTGTGCGCCAAATACGGTCAGCCAACCGGTCACAGAGCCGCGGCGACCGACTTTCATCATTTCGCCCAGATATTTCGGGTTGGTCGGTTCACCCACCAGACAGCAATCGAATTTTTCGCCCTGGCCATCGCACCATTCAATCAGTTTGACGGTGCCGTTGATGGCATCGGCCTCTTCGTCGCCGGTGATCAGGAACGAAATCGATTCATCAAAATCCGGACGGGCCGCCAGAAAGGCATCAACAGCACCAACAAAGCAGGCAATACCGGTTTTCATATCAACAGCGCCCCGCCCGAATAAACGTCCGTCGATGACTTCGCCGCCAAACGGGTCAACGGTCCAGGCGCTGGTGTCGCCTGCCGGCACGACATCGGTGTGCCCGGCAAAGCAGAAATTGCGGCCCTTGGTGCCCAACCGGGCATAAAGATTATCGATCGCATCGCTGTCATCGCCGTCAAAGACCTTGCGTGTGCAATCAAATCCGCGCGCCTCAAGCGCCTTTTGCAGGACATCAAGTGCTCCGGCATCAGCCGGCGTAACGGATGGGCAACGGATCAGGGACTGGGCAAGTTCAAGGGCGGCAGACATCGGGCAATCTCTTGTTGGTGTGATGCCGGTGGTTTGGTTGCCGGCATGCATGTGTGAGAAAGGGCAAAACGGATTGGCCGTTTTGCCCCTTATAAATCATCCATTCTGCGCGGGACAGAAATCAGTCGCGCAGCAATTCGTTGATTGAGGTTTTCGAACGGGTTTTTTCATCAACACGTTTGATGATGACCGCGCAATACAGGCTCGGCCCCGGGGTGCCATCGGCAAGCGGCTTGCCCGGAATGCTGCCCGGAACGACAACGGAATATGCCGGAACGCGACCGACAAAGGTTTCGCCGGTGGTGCGGTCAATGATCTTGGTCGATGCACCGATGAAGACACCCATGGAAATCACGGCACCTTCTTCGACAATCACGCCTTCGACGATTTCCGAACGTGCACCGATGAATGCGTTGTCTTCGATGATGACCGGACCGGCCTGAAGCGGTTCAAGAACGCCACCGATGCCCGCACCACCCGAAAGGTGAACGTTTTTACCGATCTGTGCACAGGAACCGACAGTCGCCCAGGTATCAACCATAACGCCGGTATCAACATAGGCACCCAGGTTCACGAAGCTCGGCATCAGGACGGTGCCCGGTGCGACATAAGCCGAACGGCGCACGATACTGCCCGGAACGGCACGGAAACCGGCTTCTTTGAATTCTGCTTCGCCCCAGCCTTCGAACTTGGACGGAACCTTGTCCCACCAGTTGGTGTTTTCGCCCGGGCCACCTGCAATCGTGGCCATGTCATTAAGACGGAAAGACAGCAGAACCGCCTTTTTGGCCCACTGATTGACAACCCACTTGCCATTGGTTTTTTCGGCAACGCGCAGTTCGCCGCGATCCATGGCATGAAGTGCCTGCTCAACAGCTTTGCGGATTTCACCCTGGGTGGCGGAGCTGATCTCGTCGCGGTTTTCCCAAGCGACGTTGATCACGCCTTCAAGTTCAGTTCTGTTCATTTTACGAAGGTCCTTGCGGTCAGCCTAAATCTGTCGGGCGGAGAATGGTCAATGCAGCCCATGAAGTCAACTCCGCCAGTTTGCGTAGAAACGCCCTTTTTCGGGCAATTCTCCGTTCCTGATCCCTTTGGTCGATAGACATAGCGGATCACGCCGCGAAGCTCAATCTTAGAACCATGACAAATCGGCCGCCCGGCGACAAAACCGGGCACATGTGGATGAACAGGTGGGTGATAAGCAGGGCGGCAACAGGCGCGCGTGATCCGATCGAGATCAGGAAGTGGTGGCAAGGTTGCGCAAGAAATCAACGATATCCGTGGTGTGATGATCAATGCGCGGATCGTCGCTGCCGTTCTGGGCCCATTCGATGTCGGTATTTACCCAGACCGTGGTCATGCCCATATCCTTGGCTGGCAAAAGGTTTTTGGCCATGTCTTCGAAATAGATCGCACGTGTCGGGTCAACACCATCGCGTGCCAGCAAACGGTCATAGGGTTGCTGCTGTGGCTTGGGGATATAGTCGGCATCGACGATGTCGAAAATTGTTTCGAACCGGTCGGCAATCCCCAAACGGCCCATCACCCGTTCGGCGTGCCCGCGTGACGCATTGGTGAAAATCAGTTTGCGACCGGGCAGATCATCAAGTGCCTGTGCAAGATCGGGTGCCGGATCGACAACCGACAGATCAATGTCATGAACCTTGGCAAGATAGTCGGCCGGGTCAATATCATGTTCGGTCATCAGGCCGCGCAGCGTGGTGCCATAGCGATGGAAATAGTCCTTTTGCACCCGATAGGCGGCATCCGGTTCGAGCTTAAGGGTGTCACGCACATACTGCCCGATCAGATCGGAGACCTGTGAAAACAGATCGCACGCGGCCGGATAAAGCGTGTTGTCGAGATCAAAAATCAGGACAGAGTCAGAAGTCAAACGCGGCAAACTGGCGGTGCGGGATGCTGAATTGGTCATTGTCAGGCGGCCTTGATGCGTGAATGGGGCATGTTCAGTAAAGATGCCCTTGTTGTATGGGGTTTCCGGCGGATTTCAAGTCGCCGGGTATGGTTTCTGCGCATTTGATCGTAATTTCAATCGCATGCATAACAAGACAGGTGGTCAATCATACTCGTCAACTCGGGCGGGCAATCCGGCCAGCCCGGACTGCGTATGTGCGTATTTACCACAATAGCAAAAGTTGTGGTTGTAAAACCCTTGTTAAGCATAGGCGGTTGATCATGGCGGAAAGCCGGAATGGCAAAGGAGATGTTTTTCGAGTTCGGGGGAAGTGAAAAACATCGGGAGTGACGAGCAGCGTGAGAGGGCGCATTGGACAAACTTATAAAAGCTCGAACAACCGAATTACGGAAGGAACGCAACCGTTTTGCGGCTTTGGCCTTTGTGTGGGGCGATCTCCTTCTGGAACTGGATGGCGATTTTCGGATTGTATTTGCCTCCGGCGCGTCGGACGGCATTTTGGGGCGCCGTCCACAGGATCTTGCAGGTAAACTCTTTACGGGTTTGCTGGCCAAACAGTTCAGGCCGCTGGTTACAGAAATGCTGCATGTGGCCCGCAGACGCGGCCGCATGGACAATATTCAGGTCCGGTTTGCCCAGCGCAATGAATTGTTGAGCCCCCCTGTTTCCATGAGCGGATATTTCCTGCCTGATCTTGGGGATCATTTCTTTGTCGCGTTGCGTGTGGCGATCAATGCCCTGCCGCCCGAGGTGGTCGGATCCATTAAGCGCGATAATTCAACCGGGCTTCTTGATGAAGAAAGCCTGTCCAAGGTTGTGACTGAACGGCTGGTCGCCCAGCGCGAAACCGGAACGGAACATAAATTCACCCTGATGACGCTGAATGCCTTTGATCCGTTGTGCAAGCGCATGGAGCAGATCGAACGCAACGAATTGATGGCAAGTGTCGGGGCATTTTTACGGGCGCATTCAGTTGCCGGTGACACGGCCGGGCGTCTTGGGGCCGAACAATTTGGCATGTTGCACCGCCCGGATGTGCCGATTGGCGATCTGGAAAAGCGGATCGAGGAATGTGTGCGCGATGCCGATCCCAAGGGGATTGGCGTTGAAGTCAGTTCGACCGTCACCGATTTTACCACCGACGTCATTCCGCCAGGGGATCTGGCGCGCGGGGTTTTATATTCGATCCGTCGTTTCTGTGACCATCAGGAGCATGGATTTACCTTTTCACGCCTGATGGGGCAGACAGGTAATCTGGTCAACAGTACCTTTTCGGCGATGCAGGATTTCGGCAAGCGGGTCGATCGACTGAAATTTGATGTTGTGTATCAACCGATCGTGCGGCTTCCGAACGGGGAAATTCACCATTTCGAAGCCTTGGTCAGGTTCCATGACGATGATGGAAAACTGATCCCGACACAGGAACTGATCGCCTTTGCCGAACAGGTCAACATGATCCATCGGCTTGATCTTGCGATGTTGCGCCGAAGCCTGAAATGGATCAAATCGCAACTTGAAACCGGAATAACTGTTCGGGTTGCCGTGAATATTTCCGGTCATTCACTAAGTAATCCGGATTTTTGCCGGTCAGCGGTCGCGTTGTTCGAACGAAATCACGAAACATTGCAGCAATTGATGATCGAGATCACGGAAACCTCGGAAATCCGCGATATCGACAATGCTGCCAGATGGATTGCCCGGTTCCGGGAATTCGGCATTGAAATCTGTCTGGATGATTTCGGGACCGGGGCGTCGAACTTCCGGTATCTGAGTGCGATGGATGTCGATTATGTAAAGGTCGACGGGGAATCAATTCGGCAATCAATGAAGACCATCAAAGGGCAGGCTTTCATGCGCTCGCTTGTCGAGCTGTGCCACGATATTGATGTCGAGGTGGTCGGCGAAATGATTGAAACCGATCAGATGCGCGATCTGATTACCAAGGCCGGTTTTGATTTTGCCCAAGGCTATCTGTTTGGCAAACCCGAGGCCGATATCAGTCTTTACTGGCGTGATCGGGCAGAACGGCGTTCGTAATCACCAAAGGCGGTCCGGTCGAGCCACACCGAGACGGGATGCCCAAGGGATCATAAAATTGATATTGAGCAGGGCTGCTTTCGGGCGGCCCTGTTGCATTTTTGGGTGTTGGTATGCATGCCCGAACCCGATGGACATCCAGTGATGTGACCGGATCATTTGGCGGCCGTTGGAAAAAAGACCAAAAATCTGCGCCAGTTTTCCCTGTGGTGATGCGTGTGCACCTGTATCGGCCCTTATGCGGGCCTTTTGGCAGGTAGGCCAAACGACACATCCATATAGGAGAGTTAGAAATGGCAAGCATCAATACAAACATGTCGGCCACCCTTGCGGTGTCGAACCTCAACAAGACCACTGACGAGATGACATCGGTTCTGACCGCGATGTCGAGCGGCAAGGCGATCAACTCGGCATCCGATGATGCGGCGGGTCTTGCGGTTTACACTGCGATGTCGGTTGACTATGCCGCCTGGGAACAGGCCGGTGACAATGCCGAGGTCGCAACAGCAATTCTTGAAACCGCTGATGGTGGTTTGTCGGAAATTGCCGATATTCTGGAACGGATGTACGAACTTGCATCCCAGGCATCGTCCGGTTCGGTGACCGATACCGAACGTGCCTATCTGGATGACGAATATAGTGAATTGATGGAACAGATTGATTCCATCGTTGAATCAACGACCTATTTCGATACGTCGCTTCTTGATGGCAACTACGATGAAAGCTTCACCGTGTCCGCGGATGCAGGTGCAACACCGATTTCGGTGACGCTTGATACCAACTATGCCACCACTGAAGACGTTGTTTATGTTGTTGGCAGTGGTACGACTGCCACCACTGCGACTGCGGCGTTCAATACGTCTTCTATATCGTCGGCGGCAAACGCAACCACGGCGCTGGCGATGATTGAAGCACAGATCGAAACCGTTTCGGCCGGTCGTGCATCGGTTGGTGCGATGATGTCGCGGTTCGACTATGCCGCAGGCAATATCGAAACCGCCCAGACCAACCTTGAATCCGCAATGAGTGTCTATATGGATGCCGACATTGCGCAACTAAGTGCGGATCAGACCGAACTTGGTGTGAAAATGGACTCAGCCATTCAGGCGCTGTCTGTTTCCAACGAAAACCTTGAAAAGCTTTCCAAGCTTCTGAGCTAAGGCACGGGCCTGTTCCATTTTGATTGGGACGGGTCAGGATTAACAACACCCCCGACACTCTCTGAAGGCAGCTTTTCATGGCTGCCTTTTTCTTTTTTGTGCGCGATTTCCCCAGGGTTCTGGCGGCTTGGCGGATGTTTGAAAAATAAATCGAAAAAATCGTCATTTGGCGCGCCAGTTTTTTCGCGCCGCTGCGTGGACACCTATATCGGCCCGAAGTGGGTCGCGTTGGCAGGTAGGCCAAAACACATCCAAATAGGAGAAGCGCAATGGCGAGTATTAACACGAACATGTCGGCCACCCTTGCGGTGTCGAACCTGAACAAGACCACCGACGAGATGACTTCTGTTCTGACAGCAATGTCGAGCGGCAAGGCAATCAACTCGGCATCTGATGATGCAGCAGGTCTTGCTGTGTATACCGCAATGTCGGTTGATTATGCGGCCTGGGAACAGGCCGGTGACAATGCCGAGGTTGCAACAGCCATTCTTGAAACTGCAGATGGCGGCCTTTCTGAAATCGCCGACATCCTTGAACGTATGTATGAACTGGCATCCCAGGCATCGTCCGGTTCGGTGACCGATACCGAACGTGCATATCTGGATGATGAATTCCAGGAACTGATCAGCCAGGTTGATTCCATTGTTGAATCAACGACCTATTTTGATACCTCGCTGCTTGACGGGACGTATGACGAAAACTTCACGGTTTCCGCAGACGCGTCAGCAACGGCCATTTCGGTCACGATCGGCACCGATTATGACTCAACCGGTCTTGGTATTGCCGCGGCTGATGTCACGACTTCGACCACTGCTGCTGCTGCTTTGACCCTGATCGAGACGGCAATTGAAACCGTTTCGGCAGGCCGTGCATCCGTCGGTGCGATGATGTCGCGTTTCGATTATGCCGCAGGCAACATCGAAACCGCGAAAACCAACCTTGAATCAGCAATGAGCGTCTATATGGACGCCGATATCGCGCAGCTCAGTGCGGATCAGACCGAACTGGGCGTGAAGATGGATTCTGCCATTCAGGCCTTGTCAGTTTCCAATGAGAATCTCGAGAAGCTCTCGCGACTGCTGAGCTAACTCGTGACAGGGCCATCCGGTGTTTGAGAGCCCCCGGATGGCCCTGAATTTTTTAACGGATGAGAAAGGGAGGAGCACATGTCGACCATCAATTCTGCATCGTCGTCGAGTTATGCCTCTTCATCCTATGTTTCAGGCCTGACCGATCTTGATACTGCCGAGCTGGTTCAGGATGCCTATGACGCCAAGATGGAGGTCGCCGACAATGTCGAGGCCGAAATCGATGAAGTCGAACTTGAGATTGCCGCCTTTGAAGACCTTCAGACCTTGCTTGAGGCGCTTGAAGATGCTGCCGAGGATCTGACAGCGGCAACCGAACTTGACAGTTCGCGTGATGATGTCTGGGTCGGAAAGTCGGCCTATCTTTCATCGTCGGATGCCAATACCGATGCATCCGATGTTGTCGGTGTACTGGTTGACGATACGGCTGAAACCGGCACCTATACACTTGAAATCACACAACTTGCCACCGCGCACAAACTGGGCGGGGATACGACAACCGACAGTACGACGGCGATGTCGCTTACCGGGACAATCAGTCTTGTCGCCGGTGACGATTACGAGGCGGTCGATATCGAAATTACTGCCGATATGTCGCTTGATGATATTGCCGATGCCATCAATGACCAGAAATCGACAACCGGTGTCAGTGCAAGCGTTTTGCAGATTTCTGATGATGAATTCATGCTGGTTCTGTCAGCAGTTGATACCGGACAGGAAATCACATTTGACAGCGATGGTGCCGATACAACCATCGCGCAGTCACTTGGGCTTTTGGTGGCGGACGGGTCCTATGCCAACGAACTGGTGGAAGCCGATCAGGCGATCTTTTCGATTGATGGCGTTGAAGTCACACGCAGCAGCAACACGGTTGATGATGTGATTGATGGTGTGACGCTTTATCTCTATGCCGAGGAAGAAGGCACGGAAATCACGCTTGAAATCGAAGAAGACGCCAGCTCTGCCTATAGCGCCATCGAGGCCTTTGTCGATGCCTATAACGAGCTGCGCAGCTTTGTCATTACCAACCAGGCCTATGAGGCCGGCGAAGGTGCAGACGAGGATGCGGTTCTGTTTGGTGACAGTCTTCTGAGTTCGGTTTCCTCGACCGTTTATGATGCCCTGTCCTTTACCAGTGACAGCGATACATATGCGTCATTGGCGTCAATCGGCATCACGCTTGATGACAGCAACTATCTGGTCATTGATTCAGAAGTGCTTGAAGAAGCGCTGGTGTCGGACTTTGACGCGGTGGCCGATCTGTTTTCCTATTCCGGGTCAACGGATTCTGACGACCTTCTGGTGTCGGAAGCTGACGGATCATACACCGGGACCTTTACGGTCGATATTGTTACCGACGCCGATGGCAATATCACGTCCGCCAGTGTGAATGGTGATGACAGTCTGTTTACCATCAATGGCAACAAACTGGTCGGGGTCGAAGGTGGTGTCTATGAGGGTGTCACGCTGTTCTTTGGCGGAGACAGTTCGCAAAGTGTCGAGGTGTCGATCACCAGCGGCCTTGCCTATGACCTGACCAATTCGCTCGACAAATATACCAACAGTTCCGATGGCCTGATTGCCAATCGCCTGGAACGGCTTGAAGAGCAGGTGGATGATCTTGAAGAAGAAGTCGAAGACATTACCGCCGATGCCGAAGAATATGCCGCCAAACTGACCGAACGATATTCCGCAATCGAAGCAGAGCTTTATCAGTTGCAGCTTTTGCGTGAACAACTTGATGCCTTGTGGGGTGATGATGACTAATAACAGTGCAACAGCCGCGCAGCAGGCATATCGTTATGCCGGTGCAAGTGCCCAGTATAACAACGCGTTGCGCACGACGTCACCGGTGGCAATGATGGCGATTGCCATTACGCGCACCCGTCAGCATTTGCGTCTGGCCGCGCAATATCGCAGCGAAAAGAAGTTTGATCTTGAAGGCCGCGAAAAGGCGGTGGTGGTGACCCGGCTCAAGGCGCTTCAGGCGTGTATCGCGCCAAAAAGTGCACCGGAACTGTCACGAGATCTCTTTGCCTTTTACGCAAGAATGATTAAATTGCTCGCACGTAATCGCAGGGACGCTTCCATGGAGGAACGTTACGAGGTCGTTGACCGCAACCTGCAAGAGCTTGCGCGCGAATGGGAAAAATTCTCGAAAGTCGATCCAAGTAGGACTGTTCAGGCCCAATCAGGGCAGACGATGATCGGAACAGTGTTGTGAGGGACATTTGAGTGTAGGTCTTCGCGGAGCAGTGCCGACAAGCTCTGATACGTCAGACATTCCAGCTGTCAGTGAGGTTCTGTCCGAACTTGATGACAACAGTCTTGTTGCCCGTATGGTTCAGGGCGACAAGCGGGCCTATCGCGTGGTGGTCGAACGGTATTACCGCGGGATTGTAGGCATCGCGCGTCGCATGGGCCTGACCGGCGGAGACGCCGAAGATGTGGCACAGGATGTCTTTGTACGTGTCTGGCTGCACCGGGAAAAGTGGCGGGCCGATGGCGGGGCGACTTTCAAGACCTGGCTTTACCGGGTTGCGGTGAACCGGGTTATCGACATCAAGCGCAAACCCCAGTTTGTCGATGGTGCCGAACTTGACGAGGTGCCCGATGAAGCCATGTCGGCGGTTGACCGGCTTGCCCAGCATCAGGAATTCAAGCGTCTGCGACTTGCAATCAAGAAATTGTCCGACCAACAACAAATTGCCATTAATTTGTTTTACGACCGTGAATTATCCAATCAGGAAGCCGCGTCAATTATGGGGGTCTCGGTCAATGCTATGGAATCTCTGTTGAAACGGGCGCGCAAGCGTTTACGTGAAGAGTTGAAAACGATCTGATATACGATTAGTTTTACGTTCTGTTCGAACAGGTAAGTTCGTCCTATGAAAAAGCGGTGTGCTGTGAAAATCGAGCGTTTCGAAGAATTACTGGATCAGTACGGTTGGGATTTGGCGTCCTGGCCAGACGCGTTGCGTCGTGAAGCAAACGTTCTGATCGCACAGGATGCGCAAGCGGCAGAAATGCTGAAATCGCTGCGCTCTGTCGAAGATTTGCTGTCTGATGATCCGTTGCCGCTGGGCAAACACAAGGCCATTGACGATATTTTTGCCGCCATTGAGGCCCAAGAAGCCCAAAGTAGCGATGCTCGCGACAATTCGGAAACCGATCCCGCCCAATCCTTTGCGACAATTGATGATCGCCCGCGTTCGCGCGCCCATCTGAGTGCGGCAAGTGCCGCGCCCACCGGAGAAAGCCCGGCGCGCAAAACCTATCCCGCCAAGTCCGCAACATCGCCGGTTAATCAGGCGATCACAGGTGACGGTGCGCATTATGGCGGCCGGGCCAAGGGTACGCTTTATCAATTGGGGCGTGGTGTGTTTTCGGGTGTCGGGATGGTTGTCTGTGTGCTGGCCGGATTTGCATTCGGGGTCGCGATGACCGTACAGGAAGGTCATCAGGTCACCGCACAGGCCGACGAGATCGAGATGATCGATCTTCTGGAAAACCATCTTTATGTGATTGATCAGATGACCAACCCCGATGACCTTCAAAAGCCGGAAATGACAAAATCCGATCAAGCACAAGGAGTGCAGCCGCAATGAGCTTTGCATTCCGCCGCGTGTCATCCATGCGCAAAGTGATGTGGGCGTCACTGGCGATCAATCTGTTTTTGGCTGGTGCGCTTGCCGGAAACCTGGTTAGCGGGTTTTCGATGTTTCATTTCTTCATGCCACCACCGCCCCCGCCGGCCTTTGAAAATGAGCCGCCCGGTGTACGTATGCTCAAGAATGTGCGCAGTCGGCTTAGCCCGGAAGGCAAGGTTATTTTCGATGCTGAATTTGATGGTGTGATCAACAACATCAAAGGCCGGCCAAGCCCGTTCCTTTTGACGGTGGAACTGCGCGAGACGCTCGATCGTCCCGATGCCACCGAAGCCGAGATCAGGGAAGCCTATGCAGGGTTGCGCGAGGCGATTGGCGATGATTTGAGCGCGATCCTTGGTCATATGGCCAATGCGGCGATCAAGCTGTCACCCAAAGATCGTCGGCAAATGATTTTGATGGGTCCTGGCGAATTGCCGCCGCCACCAAGACGGCAATAGAATACCGGTAAAAATCAAGGGATGCGATCGCATCCCTTTTTTTATTTCGTCAAAACGGAAACTTTCTGCGCCAGTTTTCGCGCCACCCCCCGTGCAATGAACATAGACGCCTTAAACTGTTCTTGCCCGGAGTTGGTAATGAGTTTTCTCAGTGGCCTGACATATGACAGCCTGACTTCCTCGACGTCATCGTCGGGCAGCAGCACGTCCAGCACGACGACGAGCGATGACTCGACGTATGAAACCTATATGACCTTGCTGCTGACGACGTTGCAGAATCAGGACCCTACCGACCCGGAAGACGTGTCGGATATCACAGATCAGCTTGCGACATTCGAACAGCTTGAACTGGCTGAACAGAATAACGCGCTTCTTTCCAATCTTTCTGAATCGCTGACGGCACTTCAGGGGGTTGTCGATGACAGCGCGGCGCAGGCCTATCTCGGAACCGATGTTGTTGCCATTGGCGATACCGCCCCGCTCGAGGATGGCGAAGCCGAATGGTACTACGTCCTTGAAGATGATGCCCAAAGTGTCACGGTCACCGTGACCGACGAAGACGGCAATGTTGTCTATGAAACGACCGAAACCGGATCTGAAGGCAGCAACAACTTCATCTGGGATGGCACCACCGATGATGGCGCAACGCTGACATCGGGGACCTACACCCTGTCGGTCAGTGCTGTTGATTCCAATGGCAATTCCGTTGATTCCGAAATCCTTATGACCGGTGTGGTGTCGGCACTCGACCTGACCGGTGACGAAGCCGTTCTGTATGTAAACGGGGTCGATGTTTCGATCTCGGATGTGCAGGGCACGCAAACAGTTTCCTGAAACAAAGGATCAAAACCATGAGCCTCAATAGCGCCCTGAATTCCGCCGTTTTAGGTCTGAATGCACAATCGACATCGCTTGGCATCATTTCTGGCAATATCTCAAACAGTGAAACTGTCGGGTACAAAGACAGCAGCGCGTCATTTTCATCGCTGGTGACGACACCGGGATCGACCACCCAGGGGTATTCCAACGGTGTAACGACCACGACCCTGACCAATGTTTCGTCGCAGGGCTTGATTGAATCGGATTCCACTGCAACCAGTCTTGCGATTTCGGGTGACGGCTTCTTTGTCGTGACCGATGGTAACGGGGATACCTATTACACCCGTGCCGGTGATTTTTCCGCGGACTCAAACGGCGATCTTGTGAATAGCTCGGGCTATTACCTGATGGGGTATGCGCTCAATTCCGATGGCGAGCCCGCATCGGGGACGGTGCCGACCAGTACTTCTGCCCTGACCACCATCAATCTTGAAAACCTGACCGGCACGGCAGAGGCCACGACAGAAACATCAATTGTTGCCAACCTGCCTGCGGATGCGGAAGTCGGTGACAGTTTCTCGATCGATGTTGAGGTCTTTGACAGTCTGGGTACCAGCCACACCATTACCTATGAATATACAAAGACTGCCGCGAACGAGTGGGAACTTGATTATTCCGATCCGGTACTGACGTCAGATGGAACCACGGTTACGGGCACCACGTCTGGCGGGCCGCTGACCATTACGTTCAATTCCGATGGTGAACTGGAATCGATCGAAGATGGCGGTGGCAACGATGTGACCGACAGCGCCACACTGACCGTGACCGGCTGGACGACCGGTGCGTCTGACAGCACCATCGTTACCGACATGGGCACAGCCGGCAAAAATGATGGTTTGCAGCAATATGCGTCGGATGATGAAGACGGCGACATGACGCTTTATTCCGTCGATCAGAACGGATCGAACTATTCCGAGATTTCCGAAATCTCGATCTCTGACGATGGTGTGGTGTCGGTGACGTATGACAATGGTGTCAGCGAACCGGTCTATCAGATTGTGCTGGCCGACTTCGCCAATGCAGACGGTCTGACGGCTTATAGCGACACCGTTTACAAGGAAAGCAATACGTCGGGGACTTATGTTCTCAAGACGCCGGGCGATGGCGGTACCGGAACGATTGCGGACTATTCGCTGGAAAGTTCGACGGTTGATACGACATCCCAGTTTTCCAAGATGATTGTCGCACAGCAGGCCTATTCGGCCGCCGCCCAGGTCATTTCGACCACCAGCGACATGTATGACACCCTGATTTCTTCCGTGAACTAAGGCGAGGCCGAGATGACCGTACTTAACGCAAACCCGGCTGGCGATCTGTCGATGCCAAAGGATGATGACAAGATCACCAGTATTATGACCCGCCTTGGCGATCTTCTGGATGTGGAATGGCGGATCCTTGATCAGGCGCAATATAATCTTTTGCCTGATATCACGGCCGAAAAGACCCTTCTTGAAGAAGAATTGCACAGCGAACTTGCCAGCCAGCGCACCGCCAAGGCAGGCCAGCCGCATGCCGGGGTGATCGTTGATTTTGAAATGGTCAAAGTCCTTCGCGAAAAGCTCAATCGCAATAACATCCGCCTTAAGGCAAAGCGCGAAGCGTGTCTGAAACGCATT
Organism: Thalassospira sp. MIT121401; assembly: GCF_047125595.1. NCBI lineage: Bacteria > Pseudomonadati > Pseudomonadota > Alphaproteobacteria > Rhodospirillales > Thalassospiraceae > Thalassospira > Thalassospira sp. MIT121401. The sequence goes on along the minus strand of NZ_CP138926.1, from coordinate 59,957 downwards.
CGTGCGGGCTGGGCGGCGACGGCCGGGGACGGGGCAACATCCTATGACCAGCAGGGGGACCTGCAGGGCAAGGCAACCCAGAAAATCTTCAGCATGAAAATGTAAGTCATCATTTTCGATCTTTTTATCAACCGATCAGATCCGATAGGTCACAGCCATGTCGATCCGTGCCGCACAATCAGCCGCGCTTAGTGCCCTGCAAACCAGTCAGGCCGGGATCAGTGTGTCTTCGGAAAATATCGCCAATGCGTCGGTCGAAGGATACACAGCCAAGTCACTGAGCCTTTCCAGCAGTGTGACGACCGGTGCATCAACGGGTGTCACAGTGACATCGGTCGGATCGACCGTGGACAGTTACCTTTTGAAATCGATCAGCGAAGCGGCATCTGAAAGCGGCTATGCATCGGTTTTTTCAGATCCGCTTAATATGGTGGCGAGCCAGTTCGGGGATGTCGGCGATGACGGGTCGATTTCGACCCTGATTGCTGATCTTGAAACCGCAATTGCGGCATTGGCCGTCAGTGCCGACAGCCAGTCCGAGAAATCAACCACGCTCAGCGAAGCCAATGCAATCGCAGACGAGCTGAACAATCTTTCACAGTCCGTGCAGGATCAGCGTGCGAGTGCCGACCAGTCGATTGAAGACACTGTCGATCAGATCAATGATCTGTTGAATGAAATTCATGCCTATAACAATCAGCTCAGTGGAACCGACGGCACCACGCTGACCACCAGCGAACTCGAAGATGCCCGCGCGCAGGCCATCAACGAGCTATCGGAACTGGTCGATATCAGCTACTACACCGACTCATCAAACACGACCCAGATCTATATCGGCGGGACGCTCGTGGTTGGCAGTCAGGTTCAGGAGCTGTCCTATAACGCGGTCGGAACCGTGACCTCGGACACGACATTTGCCGACATCACGGTAAATGGCAATTCGATCACCGACAGCATTTCAGGCGGCAGTCTGGGCGGTCTGATCGAGTTGCGTGATGAAACGCTTCCTGACATTCAGAAAGAGCTTGATAATCTTGCGACCACATTGATGGACAGCATCAACGCGGTTACCAATCTTGGCACAGCATATCCCGCCCCAAGCGAACTGGTCGGATCAGAAGAGGTTGATCTGACCGATGCGTTTTCGGGAACCGGTACGGTACGCCTGGCGGCAACCGACGAGGACGGCAATGCCGTTGAAATCATCGAGATTGATCTGAGCACAATTACAACAGTTCAGGATCTGGTCGATGCGATCAATAGTTCGACCTATCTGGATGCGTCGGTCGGCAGTGACGGGACCCTTGAGATCACGGCATCGGATGATGATTACGGTGTTTCGATTATCAATATGGATGCCAGTGTCGGTGCCGAAGATCAGGGATTTTCGGATTATTTCGGACTGAACGACATGTTCACCGGAACCGATGCAGGCAATATTTCGGTCAACTCGGCCTGGCTTGACGATACCAGCAGGCTGCCGGTGGGGTCGGGATCGGACGATGCGACACTGGCAGTCGGTGACAGTGTCATTTCATCGGGCAGTTCCGATGTTGCCGAAGCACTGGCCGACCTTTTTGACGATAATATCAGTTTTGACGCCGCAGGTAATCTTGGCTCGACCAAAACAACATTGTCAGATTATGCGGCTGAAATCCTGTCAGATGTCGCCCAACAGGCATCAAGTGCCGAGACCGAGGCCAGTGTTGCGAGCAGTGCCTATGAGGAGCTGGTGGAAAGTTTTTCCAACCAGTACGGCGTCAACACCGATGAAGAGGCACTGACACTTAGCAATCTTCAAAGTGCATATGAGGCCGCCGCGGCGATTTTGGAAATTACCCAGTCGCTTATGGACACATTGCTTGAGGCGGTCAGTTAAGGGATCAGAAAATGCGCGTTTCCACAGCCGCAATGCAACAGAATATGCTAAGCCAGATCCGGTCGGTACAGTCGCAGCTGGCCGAGGCCACCGAACAATCCAGTTCGGGGGTCAAATCGGATTCCTATGCCGGGGTTGCGGATAATGCCTATGTGATTGCGACCCTGAGTGCGGAAATTTCCGAGGCCGCGGCCTATGCCGACATTGCCGAGGAAATCCAGACACGTGTTGAAGTCTATTATTCGACATTAAATGACATGGTCGATCTTTTGACTGAAATGACGTCGGATTTGTCGGGTGCATTGAGTACCGGGACAGACAAAGCATACGGGATCAATGAGTCCGCCGGTGCCGCACTTGAGACATTTGCGTCGCTTTTGAACACCCAATATGAAGGTCGTTATATCTATGCCGGGTCGGCATCCGATACGGCACCGGTTTCGGTAGATACCGCCGATTATGCGGTGATTACCAGCCCGTCGACCACAGATCTGAGCTATTATTCCGGTAACAGTGATATTGCATCGGCCAAGGTCGCGGACGGCACGACAATCGAATACGGGATTACCGCACAGGAAGATGCGTTCGAACAGGCATTGAGGGCCTTGAACCTTGCGGCGAATGCCAGCACCGATCCGGTGGATGAAGCCGCCCTGACCGAGGCGATGGAACTGATTGAATCGGCAGCAGCCGGTTTGTCAGAACTGCAAAATCAGGTGTCCTACACCCAGGACCAGCTTGAAGCGGTGGTCGATATGCATACCGATTTTCAACTGGCGGCCGAGGGAACGGTTTCCAATCTGGCCGATGTTGATCTGGCGGTAGCCGTGGTGACGCTTGAAACGCTTTCGATCCAGCTTGAAGCATCCTATTCGATCACAGCACAGATCACCGACATGTCGTTGTTTGAATATTTGCGTTAATTGGGGATTTCGGATTCTTGCACGGAATTTCGGATCGAATGTCGATTTTACTGCGATGCTTCGGACAATATCCCGTATTTCGCGAGGATTTTGTCATACAGGCCATTTTTGCGGATTGTGGAAAGCCCGACGTTAAGTTGGGCCAAAAGCAGACTGGCATGTTCGGTTGTACGCGAGATGCAGGAATAATACGGATCGTTTGACAGGACTTTGCTTTTGATTTTGTCGATACCTGTCGCACCACTTTTACCGACATTGAGCACATAATCCATTGGGGCCCGAAATGACAGGGCGGCGTCCAGTCGCTTGGACAGCAAAAGATTGACCAGTGTGGTTTCGCTGTTGGCCATGATGATATCAAGGCCGGCCTTGCGTGCCGCCGTTTCTAGGTTATAGCCGTTCACCACCCCGACGGTCATGTCGCGCGCATCGGCAAGGGTTTCAACAGACCCAAGAACCTCGTCACGGGTGGAATAGATGGCAACGCGTACATGGCCAAGGATATCGGAAAACAGAAAGTCCGCTTCGCGTTCCGGCAGGTAGCTGCAAGAACACAGTCCGTCGACCTGCCCCGTTCTGGCAAGGAAATAGGCGCGTTTCCAGGGGTAAAATGGCGTCAGCAACGTGATGTTGCGTGTGGCAAACGCGGCCCGAAGAATTTCAACGTCATAGCCGGGTTCGGTTGCCTTGTCGGCGATTTTGGCCGGTGGGAACGGATTGCAGGCAAGGGTGATGGTTTCGTGGTTGCCTGCCGGGGGGATTAGCGTGTTTTGCGCAGATGCAATGGTGCTGATCGATATCAGGGTCACGGCAAAAAGTGCGGTGATCGCATTGATCCAATTTTTAAGCCGGTCCTTGCCGGTGGCACAATCAGTGATCCGGTGACGTAAATTCTTGGGAAAATATGCTGCTATGCGCATGTAGATTCCGGTTTCAAAGATCTGCCATTCTTAAACAAGTTCAAGATGATATCACGCTTTGGGCGCAATGTATTATTTCTCTTGTCGGCAGGAATTGCGTTAGATCAGGCAGGTCAAATCAATCTGGAAATCAACATGGCAGATCGGCACGGAAATGAAAAAGGCCGGTGCAAAGACCGGCCTTTTTGCAATATGTCGACAGCGGATTATTCGGCTGCTTTGACTTCTGCGCTGCTGCGGATTGCGGCTTCGCGGACATCGTCGGTGACATGTTCTTCGAACTTCGCAAAGTTCTTTTCGAACAGACCGGTCAGGTTGGCAGCGGCCTTGTCGTAGGCTGCCTTGTCGCTCCAGCTTTCACGCGGGTTCAGAACTTCTGCCGGGATATCGCCACATGCGGTCGGATATGCCAGACCGAAATACGGATCGGTCGCAAATTCGGCATTTTCCAATTCGCCATTCAGGGCCGCATTCAGAAGGCCACGGGTGTAACCGATCTTCATGCGCGAACCAACGCCATAGCCGCCACCGGACCAGCCGGTATTGACGAGCCAGCAATTGGCTTCGTGTTTTTCCATCAGTTCACCAAGCAGCTTGGCATAAACGGACGGATGACGCGGCATGAACGGTGCGCCAAAGCATGCGGAAAACGCCGCGGTCGGTTCCTTGACACCTTTTTCGGTGCCGGCAACCTTGGCGGTGTAACCTGACAGGAAGTGATACATCGCCTGTGCCGAGGTCAGCTTTGCGATCGGCGGCAGAACGCCAAACGCATCACAGGTCAGCATGATGATGTTTTTCGGATGACCACCACGACCGGTTTCCGAGGCATTCGGAATGAATTCGATCGGATAGGAAGAACGGGTATTTTCGGTGTGACGGGCATCGTCGAGGTCAAGCTCGCGCGATTGCTTGTTCATCACAACGTTTTCAAGAACGGTACCGAAACGCTCGGTGGTGGCAAAGATTTCCGGTTCCGCTTCACGCGAAAGCTTGATCACCTTTGCATAGCAACCGCCTTCGAAGTTGAAGACACCGTCTTCGCCCCAGCCATGTTCGTCATCACCGATCAGGGTGCGCGACGCATCCGCCGAAAGCGTGGTTTTGCCGGTGCCCGACAGGCCAAAGAAGATGGCGGTGTCGCCGTCTTTGCCCATGTTGGCCGAGCAATGCATCGGCATGACGCCCTTGGCCGGAAGGATGTGGTTGAGAACCGAGAAGATCGATTTCTTCATTTCGCCGGCATACCAGGTGCCGCCGATGATGACCATTTTGCGTTCGAAGCTGACCATCACGAAAACTTCGGAACGGGTGCCATCGACTTCCGGATCTGCCTGAAGGCCCGGAGCATGAAGGATGGTGAATTCCGGTGCGAAATCGCGAAGTTCTTCTTTCTGCGGCTGGATGAACATGTTGCGCGCAAAAAGGTTGTGCCATGCATTTTCGTTGATCACACGAACCGGAAGACGGAAACGCGGATCAGAACCGGCATAGCAATCCTGGACGAACAGTTCGGTGCCCTGGAAATATGCGCGCACTTTCTGATAGAGGCGCTCAAATACTTCCGGGCTGACCGGGCGGTTTACATCGCCCCAATCGATATCTGCCTTGGTGCTTTCTTCTTCGACAACGAAACGGTCCTGTGGGGAACGGCCGGTATGTTCGCCGGTCAGTGCGACAAATGCACCACCCTTGGCGATCTTGCCTTCATTGCGACGGATCGCATGTTCGTAAAGGCCGGCAGCGTCGAGGTTCCAGTGAACGGCGCCAAGGTTTTTGAGGCCATGAGTTTCAAGGCCTACACGGCTGACAACGGGTCCTGATTGCAGCACGAATCTCTCCTGGTGGGAATTAAAAGAGCTGGGGGTTAATATCCTAATTTACACAACAATTTGTGGGAAATCGTTGTGTTGAGACATATTGTTACAAAGGTGTCTTAAAAGCAACCGGTCCTTTTGCCTAATACCTAGGAAAACGTAGCGACTTTTGCGTTTGCGAAAATTCCATGTTCAGGGTCGAAGCAATAAATTTTCGGAATACAAATGGTCCGACTTATGCGCGCGATTTTTTGCACATTTCGACCAAAATATCGCGCGCTTCGCCCGGTGAATGGATGGTGTGTGCGAAGTCGATTCTGATCGGTGGCTGTTCGGGTTTGTGACAGTCCAGAACCATGCCGTCACAATCAATCGAATGCATTTTCCAGCCGATTGAGGGATCATGGAACGTGAAGTGGGCAACAATGTCGGCAATGGCATCAAGATGGTCGGCATTCATGTGGCTGACAATGCCGTCATGACCGGTGACGAGCGGATGACAATCGGGAACGATGAACTGATCACCTTTGAGGCGACGCTGTTTGCCAAATCCTCCGACCCAATAAATTGCGTCGACCGCGATCCGGTAAAAGGCGAAATCGGCAAAGTCGGCATACTGCCCGGCATCGGGCTGTTCGCGCAAATAGCGCGCGCGGGTATGGGGATCGGGATCAGCAACAGCTTTGCCAAAAAGTGTCAGCCGCGCGCTGTCTGTCTGGATCGCGCCGGTCTGCTGGTGCTGCGATTGCGCAAGTGGGGCGGGCGAAAACAACAGTGAGACCCGGTTATCTGCGCGGATATGACGCGTGTGATCGGCAAGATCAGAAATCAGCAGCAATGGCGTTCCGTCAATATCAATGACCGGGACAACCATCGAGGTCACGGGCCAGCCGTCAGTGACCTGTTTATGATCGTGGGCAATTGTCGCCAATGTCGCCTGATCAGCAATGCGGCAAAGCTGGCGCAATGCACTGGCTGATGGTGGTGGCGGTGGTGTGATCTGGGACATGGAAATCTACCTTGTCACTGCGCATGAAACGGATGTGTAATTATCGCAGATTTCCGTCTTCGCGTACATGGCAGGGGCGCCCGAACGTCCAAGGGACACATCAAAAACAGGTTTTGATTCTTATCAGGAGCCTGTCTGTTTTTGGCGGATTTTTTGATGTGACTTTTTCCGTGTCTTTGATTTGGCAAGGACACGTTTTTTTTCGCCGTCGCTCAGCCCCATCCATGCGCCGATCTCGTCACCGGTGCGAAAGCAACCGGTGCAATAACCAGCCTTGGCATCAAGGACGCAAACACCGATACAGGGGGATTTGACGGGCATGAAATTCCTGGGTGGGATCGTTAATGATTAATCCCATAGAAAACAGTTTCGCCCGCAAGGATCAAGCCTGAAGCGATCCATGCGGGCGAATAAATCTGTGTGGCGTAATACCGGTTTAAAGGCGTGAGAACCAGTTGCGGATCTGACGATCGGCTTCTTCACGTTCAATGCCATAGGCCTCCTGAATAAGGCCCACCAGTTTTTCACGCTGTCCATCAACGCGGTCGACATCATCTTCGGTCAGGCGGCCCCATTCGCGTTTGACGTGACCGCGTACCTGTTTCCAGCGACCAGCAATTTGATCCCAATTCATCGGGTTCTCCTGCTTTCGGGGTTGCTCGTAATAGTGGCAAATGCCGTATGACTTTAAGAACGAAATTGTGGGCGTGTTGTTCCATAAAACCGCAAGGCGGGTGAAAACAGCGCGGGCGATTGACGGGTTTATCGGGCGGTTTGCTTGCCTTATCGGGCGCATGGGGGTATAGCCCCGGTGGGGTATGGACCCCTTGTCTTGTCATGGAGTTGATTTCGCACCGGCCCGAATGCGGCGTGACGTGCGGCACGGAGGAAGATATGCGCGGCTATTTCGGGATTGGAATTGAAGGGGCAAGCAAGCCTTTGAATGTGGGCACCCTGTTTCGTTCCGCCCATGCCTTTGGCGCAAGCTTTGCGTTTACGGTTGATGCGGACTTCCGCGAGGAACGTTCAAACATCACCGATACATCAAAGTCGGGCGAACAGATGCCCTATTACCATTTCCCGGATCATGACAACCTGTTCCTGCCGCAAGGGTGCCGGATGGTCGGCATTGAACTGACCCCCGATGCGATCGAACTGCCAAGCTTCAAGCATCCGTCACAGGCGGCCTATATCCTGGGTCCGGAACGCGGTAACCTGTCCGATGAAATGCAGGAAAAATGCGATTTCATCATCAAGATCCCGATGAGCTTCTGTGTGAATGTCGCGATTGCGGCAAATATCGTGATGTATGACCGCCTGATCAGTCTGGGCCGGTTTGCGCCGCGTCCGGTGCGTGCCGGTGCGCCGACCGAACCGAAACCCGAAGCCCATTATGGTGGCTGGATTTCGCGGACCCGTGACAAGCGCAAAGGGGACCCGGAAAAATTCCGTCAGGCACCGCCACCCGATTACTCGGTGATTGATGGCACACTTGATGACGATGATGCCTGATCCAAAGACAGTCCAAGATACAGATAAAAAAGCAACGGCCGCGAGGGAGGAGCACGGCCGTTGCGCTTTGTGATCTGCGCGATTGTGTCTTAAGGGGGGATTTGACACAGCGCAGATCGGGTGAAGGTATCAAGCTGCCTTGATATCCGAAGTCATGGTGTCCGACGTTTCTTCTTCGCCGGGGCGGGTGCCATGCGGATTGCGCAACAGGTTGGCAATCATCCGCATTCCGACATCGCCCTGAAGGGTCAGAAGGCTTTCCGGATGGAATTGTACGGCACTGATCGGAAGGCTGCTGTGACGAATGCCCATGATCACGCCATCGTCACTTCGCGCCGTCACCTTCAGGTCCGCAGGTAGTTCAGCCGCCTTGGCAAACAGGGAATGATACCGGCCGACAACAATGTCTTCGGGCAATCCGTCAAACAGCGGATCGGTGGTATCGAGTTTCACCTTTGACGGTTTGCCATGCATCGGTGTGACAAGTTGACCAAGTGACCCGCCGAAAAATTCGACAATTCCCTGCAATCCAAGACATACACCAAAGACTGGCAAGCCGGCTGCAAGGGCGCGTTCGATGCTGTCGCGCAGATGGTAATCATCAGGACGGCCAGGACCCGGTGACAGGAAGACAAGATCGGGTTTGAAATCATCAAATGCCTCGTCCGGGAAGCCGGGACGAAGTGTCAGTGTTTCGGCACCGGTTGCGCGGATATAGCTGGCAAGGTTTTGCACGAAGCTGTCTTCGTGATCGATCAAAAGAACGCGTTTGCCAATGCCCGAGCTTGCCGGGTCGATGGTGACTTCATCCTTGGCATCGCGGGTAACGGCATCAATCATTGCCGATGCCTTAAGGACGGTTTCGGCTTCTTCGGCGTCTGATTCACTATCATAGAGCAAGGTGGCACCGGCGCGAACTTCGGCGACACCCTGTTTCAGGCGCACAGTGCGCAAGGTCAATCCGGTATTGAGATCACCGTTACACAGAACCGCACCAATCGCCCCGCCATACCATGCGCGCGCACTGCGTTCGACGGCTTCGATATGTTGCATGGCTGCACGTTTGGGGGCACCGGTCACAGTGACAGCCCAGCAATGGGTCAGAAAGGCATCAAGCGCGTCAAACCCGTCACGCAGGCGGCCTTCGACATGATCGACCGTGTGGATCAGGCGTGAATACATTTCGATCTGGCGACGACCAAGAATGCGGATGCTTCCGGGTTTGCAAACGCGGGCCTTGTCATTGCGATCAACATCGGTGCACATCGTCAGTTCCGACTCATCCTTGGTCGAATTAAGCAATGTGCGAATGTTTTCGGCATCCTCGATGGCGTCGCGGCCACGGGCAATGGTGCCCGAAATCGGACAGGTTTCAATGCGCTGCCCTTTGACCCGGACATACATTTCGGGCGATGCGCCAATAAGATGCTCCCCGTCACCAAGATTGATCAGGAAGCCATAAGGGGCCGGATTGCGGCGTTTAAGACGGCGGAAAATTTCCGAAGGTGCGGTGGCACAAGGGGTTCTGAAAACGCGACTGGGGACAACTTCGAACAGTTCGCCACGGGCAAAGCGGGGCTTGGTTTCATCGACGATGGCGGCATATTCGCCGGTTTTCATGTCATTTTCGACAACGGCATTATTGCCGCGCGATGGCGGATGGGGCTGTGAATTGCGGGTCAGGCCGGCCGTGCTGTGCCCGTCAGGGGTGATGAATTCGTATTCGATCCGGGTGGCGATTTTTGACGCATGATCGACGGTGATCAAACGGTCGGGCAGGAACAGGTGGATGTCCTTGTGATCTGACGGGCGGTCCTGTGTCAGGTTGATCTGTTCGAAATGAAGCGCGATGTCATAGCCGAACGCGCCATAAAGCCCCAGCCGTTCATCGCCCTTGTGACCAAACAGATCGCGCAGCGCGCGGACGACCGAAAACAGACTTGGTTGCTGACTGCGTTCTTCCTCGGCAAACCAGGAAGCGGGTTTTTTGACCACGCCATAAAGGCCGTCTTCGCCATCGGTGATGCTGTCGACATGTGGATGGCTTCCCAGAATGTCGGAAATCACATCCAGCAGGACCCGACCGCGGTCATTCAAGGCCCGAACCGCGAAACCGCGTTCACGCCCGACAATTTCAAGTGGCGGCGCATCAAACCCCATATCCCACCGTGAATAGCGACCCGGGAATTCATAGCTTGAAGACAGAAGCACGCCCTTGGTCTGATCAAGGGCATCAATCAGGCCTTCGGTGGCGTTCTCATAACCAATGGTGGTCATGCGACGAATGACCGAAACACCGCCATCGGTGGTATATCGGTATTCGGCCTGATCGTCGGAAATGCCGGTTTCCTGAATTGGGGTCGTCACGTTCAGATACTCCTTTTGGGGCCTAGTGCCGCAGGAGCCATGTGATGATCAGGAAAACGGAAGTCTGAAAACACAAAGCCGCCTGCAAGAATGAGGCGGCCGGTATGTTCAGGGCATGTGTATTGGCCGCCCGCTTAAGCGAGCCACCACCAACGATTGGAAATACGGATCGGGTTCATGCCATGTGTTTTCATGGCTCAAACCATGTGCGCAAAATTTCCCGGCGTCAAGGCTTTTGCGTCGAGCTGTTGCCTTCTGCCTCTTTGAGTTCCATGTGCAGGGGCTGATGGCAATGCGGACAGGTAAGAATCTCGTCACTTTCATTGCGGTGAACGTCGCGGATGTCATCAAGAACAGATTGGGCCTGTTCGTCACTGATCCCGAGTTCTTCCTGATGGGATTTCAGTTTGTGGCGAACCCGTTCGGTCAGACGTTTGCCCATCAGCTGACGGGTGGCCTGATGACGGTATTCATTTTCGCGACGTCGCAATTCCGCATTGAAAGCCGATGCCAGAATACCGGCCGGAACCGCAACAATCCCGATCCCGGTCAGGGAAATGACACTGGCCAGGAATTTGCCAAACGGTGTAATTGGCACAACGTCACCATAGCCGACCGTGGCAAGGGTAATGACGCTCCAATACAGTGCCTTAAGCAGGTTACCAAAGGCGTCCGGCTGGGCTTCGTGTTCGGCGACATAGATCGCACCGGCACTGAATACCAGCATACAAGCCAGTGCGGCGCTGGCGGCACCAAAAATGCCCAATTGCTGTCGAAACACCAGCAACATCAATTCCAGCCCGGTGGAATAGCGGGTGAATTTCAGCAAACGCAGCAACCGGATGATCCGCACAAATCGCAAATCGACGGATGTAAAGAACCACAGAAGGATCGGCAGGATCGCCAGAAGATCAATCAGCGCCATCGGCGTGAACATATAGCGCAGGCGTGCCCAGGGGCGGCCGCTGAAACGTTCGTCATCGGGGGCGGACCAGACCCGCAATGCATATTCGACGGTGAAGATCAGGGTGCAAACGATCTCGATGATGGCAAATTGCAGATAGTATCTTTCGGCCAGTTCGTGGACCGAGTCAAAAATAACCGACACGACATTGATGACAATCGCACTGGCCAGAATCAGGTGAACGAACAGGGAAAGGCGCGAATGGCGTTCAACACCATGGAGCAATTTATGTGTCTTTGAACGAAGAGTCGCTGTCATGTCGCGCAAGCCCGATCCGGCAATAGAGTATTGATTGCCAGGTGAGTTTTGCGCCAATCGCTTCAGAAATGGTTAAATTATCAGGGCCTTATTTTCCGGCCCTGATCAATTCGGTGATCAATAGCCTTTTGCCGCACGGACAAAATCGGCAATTTTCCGGGCGTCTTTTACACCCTTGGATTTTTCGACACCTGATGAGACGTCTACCCATGGCGCACCGGATATCTCGACGGCTTCGGCGACGTTATTGGGATCAAGACCACCGGCAAGCATCCAGTCACTTTTGAAATTCTGACCGGTCAGCAACGTCCAGTCAAAAGACACGGCATTGCCACCGGGCAGAATGCTGTCCTTGGGTGGTTTGGCATCAAACAGCAGGAAATCGGCAACGCCGTCATAGTTGGACTTGGCATTTTCGATGTCATCGGCGGTACTTACCGAAATGGCTTTCATCACCTTGAGGCCGAAACGTTCCTTGACCGCTGCGACGCGTTCGGGGCTTTCCTTGCCATGGAGCTGAATGACATCAAGGCTTCCGGCCTTGATCGCATTTTCAAGTGCCTCGTCACCGGCTTCGACGAACAGGCCGACTTTCAGGATGCTGTTGGGGACCCGTTCGGTCAGGGTTTTGGCACCCTTAAGCGATATGTGGCGCGGGCTTGGTGGAAAGAACACATAGCCCAATGCATCTGCCCCGGCACTCATGGCTGCGATAAGGGCATCTTCGCTGTTGATTCCACAGATTTTGACCATGCAGCTCATCGGGGTATCCTGTCTTGTCGTCACTCTAATTCGCACGGCAAATAATTGGTGCGTCTGAGTCACTTAGCAGAAACTGCATCATATCGACAGGATATTTGCGATTTCCGATGGCTTTCCACTGGCAGGATAATCATTGCTGCGCTATTTTCCCGACCATGAGCAAGCATACAGACCCTGCCGCGGGCGAAAACGGCGAAAACACAACCCACTTCGGGTTTCGGGATGTTCCTGAAAGCCAGAAGGCATCCATGGTGCGCGAGGTTTTCGACACTGTCGCGTCCAAATATGATTTGATGAACGATCTGATGAGCGGCGGTATCCACCGTCTGTGGAAAGACACGTTCATCAACGAGCTTAAGCCGCGCCCGAACATGAAGCTTCTGGACGTTGCAGGTGGCACGGGGGATATCGCATTCCGCTTTTTGAAAAATGGCGGTGGTTCGGTCACGGTATGCGACATCAACTATGAAATGCTGCATGTCGGACGCGACCGGGCGGCTGACCACGGGATTTTGAAGAACATCAACTGGACCGTTGGCGATGCGCAGAAACTGCCGCTGCCCGATCATTCGGTTGATGCCTATACCATTGCGTTTGGCATCCGCAACGTTACCCGCATCGAAGAAGCTCTTTCCGAGGCGTTCCGTGTTTTGCGGCCCGGCGGAAAGTTCCAGTGCCTTGAATTTTCCAAGGTCGTCGTGCCAGGCTTCGACAAGCTTTACGATACCTATTCGTTCAAGCTTTTGCCTGAAATTGGTCGCTTTATCGCGGGGAACCGCGAAGCGTATCAGTATCTGGCCGAAAGCATTCGCAAATTCCCGGATCAGGAAACCTTTGCGTCGATGATCCGTGCGGCCGGGTTCGAGCGGGTGAAATACCGCAACCTGTCGGGCGGGATTGCCGCCATTCATTCCGGTTGGCGGGTTTGAGGGTGCTTGGCGCATGATCCGGTTTGTCCGAAACAGCTTTCGCCTGCTTGCCATGGCGCGGACCCTGGCACGTCATGATGCCCTGTTTCCGCTGGCCCTTGTGCCGGGTGGAAAAATTCTGGCATTTTTTGCCCGTTTGACAGCCCCGTTTTCCGGGCGGTCCGGGTTGCCGCCGGGGCGGCGCCTGGCGCGCGCACTCGAAGAACTCGGACCGGCATTCATCAAGCTTGGGCAAACACTTGCGACGCGATCCGATCTGATTGGTGATGATGTTGCTGCCGATCTGTCGTCGCTTCAGGACCGCTTGCCGCCCTTTTCGGCCAAAGTTGCAAAACGGATCATTACCGAACAGCTGGCCGAACCGTTTGATGTTCTGTTTGCCGAGTTCGATGAAACGCCAGTTGCAGCAGCATCAATCGCGCAGGTTCATTTTGCCACCACAACAGATGGCCGTGAAGTCGCGGTCAAGGTGCTGCGTCCGGATATCAAGGTGCGGTTTGCCCGTGATCTTGATCTGTTTTACTGGGTTGCCGAAATTGTCGAATTGACGCAACCGCGCTTGCGCCGCCTGAAACCGGTTGAAACCGTCAAGGCGCTTGAAGACAGTGTCCATCTTGAAATGGATTTGCGTTTCGAGGCGGCCGCGGCATCGGAATTCCGCGATAATTTCGAAGATGATCCGACCTATTACATCCCCCAGATTGATTGGGAACGAACGGCCGAACATGTGATGACCATGGAACGGGTCAAAGGCGTGCGTATCGACAATGTCGAGGCCCTTGATCGCATGGGAATTGATCGTTCAGCCCTTTTGGCCAAGGCGGCGGGCGCATTTTTCCAGCAGGTTTTCCGCGACGGGTTTTTCCATGCCGACATGCATCCGGGCAACCTGTTTGTCGATGAAACCGGTCGGGTCAGCATTGTTGATTTCGGCATCATGGGACGTGTTGATAAACAGACACGTCTGTATCTGGCGGAAATGCTTCTGGGCTTCCTGACGCGCGATTACCATCGCGTGGCCGAGGTTCATTTCGAAGCGGGCTATGTTCCGCGTAACCAGTCGCTTGAAACGTTCCAGCAGGCATGCCGGTCAATCGGCGAGCCGATCCTGGGCAAGGAACTGGCCGATATTTCGGTCGGGCGCTTGTTGGGGCAGTTGTTCCAGATTACCGAACAGTTCGGGATGGAAACCCAGCCGCAGCTTCTGATGCTTCAGAAAACCATGATCGTTGCCGAGGGACTTTCACGTATCCTTAGCCCGAATGAAAATATGTGGGAACTGTCGCGTCCGCTGATCGAAGACTGGATGCGTGAAAACCTTGGTCCGGAAGCCAAGGTCAAGGAAGCAGCCCTTCAGGCCGGATCAATGTTGCGACGTTTGCCCCGCGTGCTTGAAGCTGCGGAAAAGGCATCTTCGGTTCTGACCGATCAGGGGTTGCGACTGCATCCTGAAACGGTGGCGGCCATGCGCGGAAAATCGGGTAATGGCCAAAACAAGTCGACGGGCATTTCGCGCCAGACGCTTGTTCTGTGGGTGGCGATCATTGCGCTGGGTGTTGCGGTCTATTTGAAATAGCCGCATCTGGCATTCCGGGAGCTTGTCTTATGACCGACGATACTGATCCAGCCGACATCAAAGTCGAAATCAGTACTGATCGCGCGCGCATTGATCTTGCCTATTGTTATGGCTTTATCGCGTCATCCTATTGGTCGGGCGGGCGGACACGTGGCGAATTTGACCGGTCTGTCGAAATGTCATTTCCGGTCGGGGCCTTTTGCGACGGCCGGCAGGTCGGTTTTGCGCGGGTGGTCAGTGATCAGATTGCCATTGCCTATGTCGCCGACGTGTTTGTTGATCCCGACTTTCGCAGGCGCGGGATTGCCGCCCGGATGCTTGACGCCTTGCACACGCATCCCGATCTTCGCCGGGTGAAAAGATGGGTGCTGGCGACCGATGATATGCAACCGCTTTACCGTCAGCACGGCTACGAGGATCTGGATGATCTGATGATGATGCGCGTTGATGAGAATGCCCAAAAGCGCGATCCGCTGCGCTGAAGAAACCCGGTAAGAGAAAACGCCGCCACGGATTGCCGGGCGGCGTTTTTTTTGGGTCAGTGGCAGATGGCTTAGCTTGCACGGACTTCGTCAAGGAAGTTGCCGACTTCACCGCGCAATGTGCCCGATTGACTGTTAAGCTTGTCAGATGCACCAAGCACCTGATGGGCGGCCTCGCCGGTCTGGCGGGCGGCTTCACGCATTTCATGGATGTGATTGGTCACTTCCTGCGTACTTTGAACAGCCTGCTGGACCGAGTTGGAAATCTCGGTCGTGGCTTGGCCCTGTTCCTCGACCGCGGCTGCGACCTCGGTGGCGATTTCATTCAGATTGGCGATGATGCTGGTGATGCCTTCGATCGCACCAACAGCTTCCTGGGTTGATCCCTGAATACCGGAAATCTGTGCAGAGATATCTTCGGTCGCACGTGCGGTCTGGTTGGCAAGGTTTTTGACTTCGTTGGCGACCACGGCAAAGCCCTTGCCGGCGTCACCGGCACGGGCGGCCTCGATCGTGGCGTTCAGGGCCAGAAGGTTGGTCTGTTCGGCGATGGCCTGAATGATCTGAACCACTTCGCCGACCTTCTGGGCGGAAACATCAAGCCCCTGCACCATTTCGTTGACGCGAACGGCCTCGGTGCTGGCATTGGCGGTGATGTTGGATGTTTCATTGACGCGCGCACTGATGTCGCGGATGGAAACGGCCAGTTCTTCGGCGGCACTGGCGACGGTTTCCACACTGTGATTGGCCTGCTCGACGGCCGCGACCACAGCTTGGGAACCAGCTTCGTTCTGCTGGACTGCGGCAACCATTGTCTGGGCGACCTGTTGCATTTCACCGGATGCACCCGAGACACCATCAACCACGCCCATGACGGTTTGCTCAAAGCGTCCGGCAAGGCCAACCATGGCTTCGCGGCGTTTGGCTTCGGCGCGTTCGCGTTCTTGTTCGCGTTCGCGATCGAGTTGGGCAACGCGTTTGGCATTTTCCTTGAAGATTTCAACAGACGATGCCATTTCGCCGATTTCGTCATTGCGCCCGACGCCCGGAACATCGACATCAAGATCGCCATCAACAAGTGATCGCATCGCACCATTGATCTTGACCATCGGGGTCAGGATCTGGTTGCGCAACACAATCCAGGTCGCGCCCAGAAGAACCACAAGGATCGCAGCAGCAAGGGCGACCTGGATGATGACCGCCTGTTTGACTTCGGCATTTACCCGATCAAGAGACCAGGCCGTCACCAGCATACCGCGATACTGGTCTTCATCGCGCCGTTTGGAATATTTGGTGATGGGGGCTGCGACAATGACCGCGTCTTCGGAAATGAAGCTGACGACTTCCTTGTTTTCGATCTGTTCAAGATAGGGCTCGACCAAGGCAGGAAGATCATGTTGGCGCAGGGTTTCTGACTGATAGGTGCCAATGGCGTCACCACCGGGATTGGCCGCGATCAGGCTGGCAAGCTGTGAACCTTCCTTGTCAGTGATTTTGCGAAATTCTTTTTCGACGGACGCACCATCCATCGCAATGAAACCTGGCTGGACTGCAGTCGACAGCATTTCGGTTTTTTCGACCGATTCATTATACATGATTTCGAGCATGGCTTCGTGCTGCGAAACAGTCTGAATGGTCATCATGGAGCCAAAGCCCACGACCAGAAGTGCGACGATAACGAAGATAACTTTTCGTCCGACAGAAGCACCGGATCTTTTTGGTTCAGCCATTTATGGTCTCCCACTCCTTCAAAGGCTTTAAGTCGCTTCCCTAGATATACTGTCGCGCAGTTCGCCATTGATCTGGTACGAAGCCTGACAGGTCTTGGCAGACTGTTTTCCTGAATCTTAAGGAATCAGGATCATTCTGCGTTTTTATATTTTATCCACTTTACCGTGTGGGGACGTAGAAGTTGAGTAAAACCTTCTCTTCCTGCGATTGAGGCTACCCCATACAGTCACATTCCCGAAACAAGAAACGACGGGTTTGGCGAATATTCGGTTTCTGTGAATTGAAACGACAAATACGGCTATTGGTTAGGTAATTTTTGGTAAAATATACTAATGTGCTTATGTGAAGATATGCCGCCGACTCGATAGGGCGATGGCGTGCAGTCAGATGTCCGTGTCATCGCGCACGGGTTTGCTCCGATCAGGAAACGTGCGGGGCACAAGGGGATCAGGATGGCTAAATCTGCGACAACGGCGAAAAAGCGACAGGCCAAAAAAGGCACCAAATCGTCAGCGACCAAAAAGACAGTCAAGGCAGGTCCGGCAGATGAGTCTGCTGTTTCCCAGAAAAGTCAGGAAGCCGAAAGCAATACCGACACGCGCGATGCATCCCCGAGCGGTGATACCAAATCCAAACCTGCAACCGGGACAACGGGAACCAATGGTGGGGCCGAAAACGCGGCCGCCATTCAGCGGCGCCGTGTGATCAATGATTTGTTCCAGCGTGGACTGGCGGCCCATCAGGCCGGCCAGATTGACGATGCGATCCGTCTTTACAGCGCCGCCTTGCGGCAAAACCCGCAACAGCCCGACGTGTGGAACAATCTTGGTGTTGCGCTACGGCGCAGCAAGAAATTCGAAGCGGCCCTTCTGGCGTATCGCCGGGCTGGGGAACTGCGTCCGGACAATGCCGGACTGTGGTCGAACATGGGAAATTGCCTGCGTGAAATGATGCGTTTTGACGAAGCCATTGTCGCGCATAAAAAGGCCATCGAACTTGATGACAGCATCAAGTCGCACACGTTCAATGCCGGTCTTGTCTATCGTGATCTCAACCGGTTTGAGCAGGCGCTGGAATATTTCGACCGCGCGCTTGCGATTGATCCCGATTATGTCGACGCCAACTGGGACAAGGCGTTGGCGCATCTGGCGTTGGGCAATTATGCCGATGGCTGGGCCGGGTATGAAACGCGGCGCAAGTTGGCGGACAATCCGATTCGTCCGCTTGATACTGCACCGGAATGGGATGGCAAATCCGACCTTCGGGGCAAGCGGATTTTGCTGCGCGCAGAGCAGGGCTTTGGCGACATGATACAGTTTGCCCGGTTTGTGCCACTGGTCGCCAAAAAGGCGGGGCACGTCATTCTTGAATGTCGCAAGGAGCTGATGCCGATCATGCGCACTGTGGCCAGTGTCGGGACATTGATTGAAAAAGGCCGCCCGTTACCGGAATTTGATGTGCATGTCCCGCTTCTGAGCTTACCGCATGTGATGGGGATCGGGGCTGCGGAACTGCAAAAGATCTCGGCGGATCCTTATCTTTCGCCGCCGGCTGGCAAACAGGTCCGGCTGGCGCCGACCCCGGGTACGGTTCTTAAGGTCGGGTTGATCTGGGCCGGGAAACTCAATCCCCGTGACCGGTCTTGTCCGCTTGATATGCTGTTGCCGATCCTGTCGGCCAAAGGGGCCGCCTTTTACAGTTTCCAGATCGATGATCGTCGCGGCGACATCGAAAAGATCGGTCTTCAGGCCTTTGTGACCGACCTTGGCGACCATATTCATGATTTCGGGGACAGTGCGGCCCTGATGCAGGCAATGGATCTGGTGATCACCATTGACAGTTCACCGGCCCATCTTGCCGGTGCGCTGGGCGTTCCGGTCTGGATGCTGCAACTGTTCACAACCGACTGGCGGTGGATGGTCGATCGCGCCGACAGTCCATGGTATCCGACCATGCGGATTTATCGGCAACAGGACCCGAACGACTGGACAGCACCGGTCAAAAAGCTGACAGGCGACTTTTTGACGCTGCTGCAGGCACGTCAAAGAAACGAAGCTGCAAATTAGAAGTGATAAGTTCGGCAAGGCAAGCTGATGTTTTTCAGGTTTATGTGAAATCCGGAAACTCTCTAACTATCTGATCGGATAGCATAAGTTCCCCTTCGAACAGTTACATCATCTTTTTTGAAGATGCATGATGCTTCACATGTGCCGGTTGTATCCGGGATACATGATGGGGGGGACTTCGGGTGGCAACTCTAATTCGGTCTGGTTTTGTGGCCGCAGTTCTATGTGTGCTTGGTATTAGCAGTGCTTTTGCACAGAACGAAGAAATTCGAGGGGTCACTGTTACCCATCCCTCGTTCCCCGTTGTCATGTGTGATTCTGGTGGCGAATCCCGAAAATGCGAGCGAATGGTCCTGGGGGAAAATTTTCCCGCTCAGGTCGTTTTCTATTCGCACGACAGCAAGAATTTCGGGGCGTACCAGGTCCGTTTTCTCGATGAACAGAAAATCTACTGGATTCCTGACGACATGATTGTCGTGCAGGGCAAAGAAGTCGCACGTAGCCCGGTCGTCTGCGGAGGCGACATCGGGACACTCGGCGGTAAGGGGACACGGGGCGCGGGTGCTGACTGCGTCTCGGCTAAGGGGAAATAAAAATGAAAAAGCTGGGTTTGATCCTGGTCGTTGGCGCGATGACGCTGACCGGTTGCGTCAAAGATATGCAATTTCTTTCGGATTCAATTCCGGAAAAAGGAAAACTGATCGATACGGTTTCTATTCCGGAAGCAAAGAAATACACGATTGAGGAAATCCATTCGGCGAAAGCTATGGTCATGGCCCAGTCAATCGGTGAGGCCCCGATCAACGAGCTTCAGGACTATGCCCAAGAGGTATTGGACAAGATCATTGCCGTTGCACCAGTCGGGGCACCGAAAGCCGAGATCGTTTTGATCGGCAATTCCGGACCGGGCGCACATGCGGCACGTGAAGGTGTAGTGTTTCTTTATCATTCGGCATTCGAATATCTGCGCAGCGAGGACGAACTGGCCTTTTTGATTGGCCATGAATACAGCCACGTCTTGATGCAGCATACTCCGGAAAACCTGTTTTCCATGCTGCGTCCGTATCTTTTGACAGCTGCGGATATTGCGCTTGGGAATGAAAATAACCAAAGCGACCTGCTTCGCAAGGCCGGGCAGATGTATGGAAGTGACCTGATCTTGCGTGATCTTTTGTTGCCCAACTGGGATCGGAGCCAGGAGCGGGTTGCAGATTATCTTGGTCTGGATTTGATGGTGAAAGCCGGCTACCAGCCGAAAGGAGCATCTGGCTATTTTGAAGTAGCCAAAGAAGCAGAAGAAAAGTTCGGCGCAAATTACCAGGTCACCAGAAACCAGCTTGAACTGTTTCTTCAGATGCAATTCCAGCCGAAAGGCGAGGACAATGTTCTGCTGAATCAGTTCCTTTCCGAGCTCGGAAACGCGGTCAGCACAATTCAGCAAAATCTTGCAGCAAAGCATGATGACGCAGCAGAACGTGCCGAGGAAATATTTGCTTATGGTATGCGGGAATACATGCCGGAGCGTGCCAGCAGGATGGTTCACAAAGACGCGTTTGATTCTGTCGTGAAGCGCAACAAACGCACTTTGGAAAATTACCGGGTTGCAGCCGAAATCTTGCAGACCTTGGAAAGTGACGACGGTGAAATTGATCTGAGAGTTCTTGAAGCTGATGCCCGCAAGGCCGTAAGCGGACCGACGGCAAGTCATCCATACACACGCTGGGCCTTTGCCAAAGTTCGCGAACGTCAGGGGAACCTCAAGAAAGCAGCCCAGAATATTGACCTTATCGGCAATGGCGAGATTCTTGCCTTGCCGGTTGAAATGAAGCGGGCCGAGATTCTTAAATCGCTTGGGAATACCAAAACGGCGTTCAACCGGGTTGAAGAGGTTGCGACCTACTATGACTGGCCGCTTGAAACTTACCGGTTTTTGTATCCACTTGTAAAAGCAAGCGGCAACAAAGTGCGTGAAAACGAACTGCTGATCGGATGTGTGACCCGGTATCCGCAACAGCGTGCCATGTGCGCGGGAAATTCCCCCGCCGGACAAATGGCCGGTATGTAAATGGGGCAAGAGAGCTTTCGTAGCGACGGGCAACAAAAAGAATTCAAAGTTGCCCGTCTCAAGCCAGTGTGGTGGGGGGTAATCAACGTCGCCCTGGCCGCGATTATTTTGCTGATCGAGCCGGATTCCATTGGGGATGCGGTTGATGAATACAGCTATGCTGTCTTCAGCCAGACAGTAGGGGCACCGCTATATCCAGCCAGCCGGGTGGATGATATTGGCGTTATTCTTCTTGATGACGAATCCCTGGCGGGGCTGAAATCAAGCTGGCCCGCGGTATATGGATTGCATGCCAAGGTTTTGCGCAAGTTGCTGACAGCAAAGCCAAAGGCACTGTTCATCGATTTTACGTTCCGCGACCGTCGCGCGGCAGCACCGCAAGGTGTTCTTGCTGACGAATGGATGCCCGAGCTTTATGTCCATGACGACAGCCTGACGATGCTGGTCAGTACGTTGCAGATGTACCAGATGATGGATATTCCGGTATATTTGCAGGCCGGGGCGCTTAACTTTTATCAGCACCACGCTGTTCTGTCAGAGCTTGCACCATATGTAACTCTGGTGTCGGGCTGGGGTGATTTGCGAGGCCAGGCTGATATCAGGGCACTTTCATATCAATTGGCCCCTGAATTACGCAACGCCGGGCGCGTTGCAAATCTCCAGGATGATGATTTGCCGCTTTGTGATGATGCAGTCATGCGCCGGACGGGGAACGGCAACCTCCTTGGATGTGATGTTTCCGGAATTACCGCAGCAGCAACAACGATCTATCAGCATTTTTGTTCTGGCAAAGAGCGCGCAAAATCCATAAGGCGTGGCTGGAACTGTGACCAGGCATTGATTATGCCGCCCAAAGCAGACAAATCGGAATGGTTGGCATGGCGGGACGATTTGGTGGTCCGTCCGATGTGGCTGTCATGGCCGGACCGGCAAGCGGACTATTCGGCCTGGACAAAGGCATATGATCAATCCGGGAATGTCATTCCACCCTATGAATGCGGTCCGCAATATAGCGACCCGAATGTTGCCAAACGGATAACTGGCAATTTGGCGACACTGTTTGGGATCGGGGCGCGAGCCGACGTCAACTGTGCACCGTTTCACACAATTTCTGCAGAACAGGTTTATCGTGACACCCCTTCTGCCGGGCGATGGGTGGAGAATTTTAAAGATCGCATTGTGATGTATGGTCAGAACCTCCAGGGGTTTCAGGATGTGGTTCGACCACCAACGCTTGATACGGATATTCCGGGCGTCTTCCTGCATGCAATGGCGTTGGAAAACCTTCTGAGCAACGGGTCAGCATATCTTTCTGACAAGGCAACATACAGTTCCTGGCTGACAGCGGACCTGATTGAAATCATGACACTGGCGATCATTGTCTTTTTACGTTTTGGACTGGCCGGGCTTGCGCGGCGGTCGTTTCCTGCGTTGCCACACGCCAGCAATGCCCAAGACAGGGAGTGCAATCCTCTTGAATATTTCGGACTGATTTTGGCGAACAAACTTTCAATGTTTTTGTCGATGATGAGGTTTGTTCCGAAGATCCCGAAACTTCTTCGGGTCTGGTCAGGGAATCGCAATGCAGAACACCATTGGACGGAACAACTTGACCTGCGTGACCGCCAGCTCGCACGCAACTGGTTCATGGTTTTGATTTGTTTGCTTGATTTGGTTTTGAGTGTTGCGATCGTGACGTTTGGCGCAATTGTGCTGGAGCTGTCTGTGCTGTCTATTGCCCCGGTCAATTGGCTGGCGGTAATCGGTTTGGGCATGCTGAGTTACATACCGTTTGTGCGCTCGCTGTTTGCGCAGGACAATGAATTGGCAGAAGGTGCAGAACATGACCGCCATGAAAATTCAGCCGAAGCTATTGAAAAATCTGCAACTGTTTAATTTTGCGCTATTGTCCGAAGGTGAATTGGATGCGGCAAATGACGGCTGCCCTTGCCTTTGCTGCAAACAAGGCGTAGTTAAGCGCCTTAAATTTTTATGAGTTGCGGTCCTTGACGGTTTGGTATCGTTCACGATGTGAAGACCACCCGTTTTGGCGAACTGATCTGGCGCAGGAGAATTCTTGTGAGCGAAGCTCCGTATAACAAAGGTTTCCCGGTATCCTGGGAACAGATGCATCGCGACGCACGTGCATTGGCATGGCGTCTTTTGGAAAAAGGCCCGTATAAAGGCATTATCGCGATTACCCGCGGTGGGCTGGTTCCTGCGGCGATCATTGCACGTGAGCTTGATATTCGCCTGATTGATACGGTTTGTGTGCGCAGCTATTCCGACAAAAGCCGTGGCGAACTGGAATGGCTCAAAGGCATCGAAGGTGACGGCACCGATATGCTGATCATTGATGACCTGGTCGATACCGGAAAAACCGCAAAGGCCGTTCGTGAAAAGCTGCCGAATGCGCATTTCGCCACTGTATATGCCAAGCCGCTTGGCCGTGAAATCGTCGACAGTTTTGTCACCGAAGTGTCCCAGGACACCTGGATTTACTTCCCGTGGGATATGGAATTGTCGGTGAATGCACCGATTTCCGAACGCGCACGCTAAGTGACGATCCCACGCATCTGACTTTTGTCAGAATGACGGAATTATCGCCCGGACTTCCATCAGGGAACTGTTGATGTTTCCAGATGCAACTCCGGGCGATTTTTTTCCTGTGAAGGAGCCCAGGCGTGAAGGGCCGATTTAAGGAAATAAATTGCCAGGCTGTCTTTTGATCTGCTTGCACACCGCGACAAAGCGGGCTATAAAACGCGCGCTTTGCGGGTGTAGTTCAATGGTAGAACGGCAGCTTCCCAAGCTGCATACGAGGGTTCGATTCCCTTCACCCGCTCCAATCTTCTTCCCCCAAAGAACCTCAAGAACAGCGGCGTATTCATTTGCATTACGTATATCCATAAAATATTTGCGAATGATTATCAAAATCGTGTAATACAGGGTTGTTGAAGCTGTTAGACAACTGAAACTTCCATCGGCAGCCTCAAGCGGGGAGGCATCGTGTCAGAAATAGCCGGGCAGGTTTCAACCAGCTTAGAACTGGTCGTCGAGAAATATTATGACGACCTGTTGCTTTTTATCGGAAAACGCTGCGGATCTGATGTCGTGGCCGAAGAGATCGTGCAGGAAACCTGGGTGCGGGCAAAAAGCGCAGCCGAGACTATTCCGGAAAACCCGCGCGCTTATGTCTTTCGAATTGCACGCAACCTTTTGGCAGATCATTATCGTCGCAGCCACAATTCTCCTGAAACTTATGGGCGACTGTCTCATCTGTCTGTTCGGTCATCAAAAAAAGATGCCCCAGGGATTGTTGAAATAGATCAGGCACCGTCACAAGAAGACGTGGCCGCCGCCCAGCAGGAGTTACGTATTATTTCTCAAGCTGTTGAAACCCTTCCGCCGAAGTGCCGCCAGGTTTTTTTGATGTATCGTGGTGAAGAACTTTCGATGCGCGAGATATCCGAAAAACTGGATGTATCTGTTAAGACAGTTGAAAATCACATTCGCAAGGCGATGTTGGAATGTCGTCGCAGTCTTCAAAAAGCACATGCGGATAACTGAAAGTGTATCTTCGAGTTTTGAAACCTGTGGTCTTTTACGGTGTAAATATGCGCATCTCCGCTATATTACGCGGCAATATGGCGTTGGCCGAACATCATAAACCTTCAGGTGCGATTGAATGACGGATCGTCACAACATGCCCCTTGAGCCGGTTTCAGAGCAGTTATTTGACGAGGCTGTGATTTGGCACACGCGTTTGCGCGAAGCAAATGATGTCGCAAGTGCGAATGAGCAGGAAGAGCTGATCGCACAGTTTGAAAGATGGAAGACACTTTCCACAGATAACGCACGAGCTTACGCCGAGGTCGAGCAACTTTGGGGCAGATTGGCGCTTCCTGTAAAACGACAGGCGCGATCGTCAGGCGATCAGCAAAGCCGTACACGCAAGTTTGTGCAAGAAAAACGTGGCTATGTGCGGTCTGTTATGGCGGTAGCAATGGCGGCTTGTTTGTTGCTTTTCGTTGGGCTTGGGCAAAATTTTTATCCGACCGTCATGGCGATGTTTGACGAGAATTTTCTTCATGCGGAGCATTCTGTCCTGACCAAATCGCTGTCGGACGGCAGCGAGATCAAATTGAACGCAGAAACTACTGTGTCCGTTGACTTTGACGAGAATACCCGGCGCGTGAATTTGGTGTCGGGTGAAGCCTGGTTTGATGTTGCGCATGATGCGCAGCGTCCCTTCGTCGTACATACGAAATTCGGGAATGTGACCGCATTGGGCACGGCGTTTAACATTCGTTCGGATGCAGAACGGGTCAAAGTCAGTCTGGAGCAAGGCAAGGTTGCTGTGAACTGGGTTGCCGACGGGGCGAGCAAGAATACGGGCGACGACAACGCAACTGTGACATTGGTTGCGGGTGAGGCAACGACACTTTCATCGCGTGGTATCGGAGAAAGTACGCGGTTTGATCGCGTTGCGGCAACAGCCTGGCGCAAAGGCAAAATGGTTTTCTATCAGGCCCCGCTTTCAGATGTGCTCGATGTCCTTAATACCTATCACGACGGGCGCATAGTGGCGGTAAACCCCGAACTTAACGATCTGTCCGTCAGCGGTGTGTTCCGAACAGATGATATTGAGCAGGTTCTTGATGCGATCGAGGGTACATTATCGGTACGTGTCGTAAAGCTGACTAACTATATGATATTGATTATGTAATTTAAGAAAATGACACTCGATTCCGTTGGGTCATTTCAATGATTTTAAAAAATGTTCCCTGATGCCTAGGGGACTTTCAATTCTCTCGCGTCTTTATATGCACGATGTCAATGCGACCTATTCGCATTTTTGTGTTTGAAGACTTGGGGGACTGACGTGGTCAGCTTAATAAATATGAAGATCGGACGGCAACTGATGGTTGGGGCATCGTTGTTGGCCTTTCAATATGCGTTTGCACAAGGTGCTTTTGCGCAAGACGCCGATCAGCAGGAACAAAATCAGATACTGTTCCAATTCGATATATCGGCCCAACCCTTGCCACAGGCTTTGACGGCATTTTCCGACATCACCGGTATCCAGATCCTTTATACGGAACAGTCGATTTACCAACATGCTTCGTCAGCACTGGTTGGCGAATATACGGCAGATCAGGCTCTTGATATCCTGCTGAAAGGCAGCAACGTCGAATTCAGTTACACATCAGCAAACTCGATCACGTTGCACCGGCTTGATGCAAATAGCGATGCCGACGAGATGACACTCGATACCATTCAGGTCATCGGTACGCGACAATCCCGGTATGACAGTCGGTATGCCGAGACGGGAACCATGATTCCCAAAGATGTAACCGAGATCCCCCGAACGGTAGAAATTATTCCGGAGCAATTGCTGCTTGATCAGCATGCACAGGAGCTTGAAGACGTATACCGTTTGTCACCGAACGTCGTGAATATGGATGGTTATGGCGGTAGTCGTGAAGACTTTCTTATTCGTGGTTTTCGTCGCCGCGACGATATTTATCGCAATGGGGTGCGGCTTAAAACCAATGGCCGCATCAACCCGTCAACCGTAGACAATGTGCAGATAATCAAAGGGCCGGTGGCAGAAATCGGTCAGATGACGCCAGGTGGACTGGTTAACGTCATTACCAAAAAGCCGTCTTATGAGCAGCAAGCCTATGCAGTTACGAATTTCAATGAGCATGGTCAGAAACAGGCCTTGGCTGATGTGACCGGACCGCTTGGGGAAAGTGACGCGTTTAGTTACCGTGTTACGGCCTCTGCCGAGGATAGCGAAAATTTCCGCGATGCCACGATCGAGCGGCAATTCTTGAACAGCGCGATGTCATGGATGACGGATGGCGGTTCAATGATTGATTTCAGTTATGAATATACCCATGACGAGCGACCTGTTGACCGTGGCGTTGTCACGGTCCCCGGAAGCGGTAGCAGCCGAGAGATCGCAAATGTGTCGCTTGATACCCGATTTGATCAGACCAACCTGAACAACCGTGATGTGACGACGCATATCTGGGAGCTTGATAACTCTGTTCCGGTCTTTGATGATGACTGGTTCCTCGAAAGCAAGCTTTTCTATGCCTATGAACAGGTTGACGAGCTGCGCAATGAGGTAACCAATGTTTCAAGCACAGGTGTTTTAACCCGACGTGTGCAGGGCAATGACGATCGCGAACTCAGCACTGCGTTCGGGCGTATGCAACTGCGTGGTGAAGCCGATCTTTGGCGACCGGTTGATTTGGTTTCCGGGGTCGAGCTGCGACATCAATACGAAACCTGGACCAACTTTTCTGGTCAGGATCAGGTTGGTGGCACCGTTTCAAATCCGTCTTCCTTCACGCTGGTTGACAATACGACGTCCAACCCGCGCTCTCGGCAATATACCGAGGTCGAGCAAATCTCGTATGGACCGTACGCACAGGGTGACTTGCATCTTACCGATGCCGTGACGCTGACACTCGGCGCACGGTATGAGATCTTTGACAATGAATACAGTGCTGAAAACAAGCTGACCGGTGCTTTGTCAGGGGTGGATCCGAAACGCGATGGCAAACTGACAAAATCGGCAGGACTTCTGTGGAAGCCGGTTGAACAGTTGTCACTTTATGCATCCTTCGCCGAGACATTCCAGTCGCAGAATATTTATAGCGGTAATGGAACAACAGCAGTGTTTTCCCCGGAAGAGGGGCGCCAGTATGAAATCGGGGCGAAATGGTCTGGCTTGAAGGATCGTTTGCTTCTGACTGCATCATTGTTTGATATTGAGCAGGAAAACGTGGTCGAATCTGTTAATGGCACACCGCAATTGACTGGGGGGATCCGTTCGCGCGGCTTTGAAAGTTCTGTCACCGCGACACCGGTTAAAGGCTTGAACCTGCGCGGAAGTGTCGGCTTCCTTGGGTCAGAAATTGTCAGCGACAATGCCAATGATGGTAACCGTCCGGGAAATACGCCAGATATGACGGCAAGCCTTTGGGCAAGTTACGAATTCCAGGATGCCGCAAGTGAATTCAAGGGACTTGGTTTTGGTGGCGGCTTGACGCATGTCGGTGATCGCTACGGCGACAATGGTCATACGTTCGAGCTGGGCAGCTATACCGTCTATGATCTTGGTGTCTGGTATTATCTGCCACTTAGAAATGAGTCGCGTATTCGCTTTGACCTTGGCGTCAAAAACGTAACGGATGAGGAATATTACGTGGCCTCGGGCGGGACATACCGTGTGAGTGTCGGTAATCCAAGAACCCTGTTTGGAAGTGTCAGAGTCGAATTTTGATGCTTCGAGACTGGAAATCATCAGCGAAAATGTCAGTCAAACCAAACTGGTTTGACTGGCATAGCTGGATCGGCGTGTATTTGGGGCTGATGTTGTTTTCCATATGTTGGAGTGGGGCTTTTGCCGCACTATCATCGGAAATCGATTGGCTTCTTATGCCTGAGTCCCGCGCAGCCACAGCAGACGAAACGTTCGACTTTTCAACCGCTTTCTCGGTCGTGGAACGTGCTTATCCTGGTGCCAAAATCGAACTCGCCGAAGCCCCGGTAAACAAAGTTTCCGCCGCACGGTTCACAGTCAAGGAACCGGATGGCGCACGCTTGTTCGTGTATTTTAGTCCAGCGACATCCGAGGTTTCCGGAAGCCAGTCGATCTTTACAGTTCAAAGGTTCTTTCGCGAGTTTCACGAGGCGTTTTTCGGTCTTTATGGCGTTGGCAAGTTCCTTGTCTGTTTGTTTGCCATTCCGCTGTTCCTGTCGATGTTCTCAGCGTTGTGTTTTTTTAAACGGTGGTGGCAGCGCTTCTTTCAGCTGC
Organism: Thalassospira sp. MIT121401; assembly: GCF_047125595.1. Taxonomy (NCBI): domain Bacteria; kingdom Pseudomonadati; phylum Pseudomonadota; class Alphaproteobacteria; order Rhodospirillales; family Thalassospiraceae; genus Thalassospira; species Thalassospira sp. MIT121401. Next base: position 30,860 of record NZ_CP138926.1, on the reverse strand, counting down.
GTCTTGGAAGAACAAAAATCAGCCTGTGGAGCAACCTGCACAAATTTGCGGGGCTATGGAGCCTTTGGTTCGTTTTGTTGATGGCGTTTACCGGTGTCTGGTATCTGTTTGAAGAAGCGCGCTACAAACTTGGTGATGAAAAATTTGCCTTGGTCGATGCCTATCCGTTGGCAGTTCACCAGTTGCCAGGTCCCGGAAACAAGGGGCTGGAGAAGTTGGCTGTTGGAGAATTGATTGAGATCGCGCGGCAGGCGCGCCCTGATATGCACATCACAACGATCCAGCCTGATCGTGCAGGATTTTTTTACGTTATCGGCCAATCCGATGATGTTTTGGTACGAGACCGGGCAAACAAGCTGTTTATCAATCCCGCCAGTGGCGAGATTGAATTCAATCAGTATGCCGAAGATCTAAACACCTATTGGCGTTGGTCTGAAACGGTCGATATTTTGCATTTTGGAACATTCGCAGGGATCGCCAGCAAGGTTGTCTGGTTTGTTTTCGGTCTTGTCCTGGCTGGATTGTCGCTTTCCGGGGGCTGGCTTTATGTGAAAAAGCAGCAAGGCAAAAGGTCGGTAAAATGGCCAAAGGCGAATTTTGCCGCCTGTGTTGCATTGATGGTCCCGATCTCGGTATTGCCGATTGTTTGGGTTTACCTGCACCGTGTCGGCGGCAAAGTCGACGGTGAATATGTTATGGTCGAACTTCCAGATGGCGTCACAGTCTTCATCGTCAGTTGGGCGATAGTAACGTTGCTGATCGAACTGCTTTGGGTGATTGGTATCTGTCGGCTGTCTCGTGCAAATAACAGGAAGCTTCACTTGGCGTGATCACGGGGCATAAGAATAGCCCTTGGTGCGAGCTTCTTCGTCGCTGCAAAGTTCGGTGTTTGTTGCCTGATTGATCTTACCAAAGCGCGGATCAAGTGTGCCGATATAGTGGTGGTCTGCTGTCGCGACGAACAGGCATCGACCTGTTTCACCTTCAAGGCGCTTTCCGTCCCGCCAGTCGGCCGGGGCAATCATGTCACCGCCATGAATGCCGATTTCGGCGTTGTCGGCTTCTGCGGACAAACGATCATAGCGATGTGAATAGCCGCTTATCGGAAGTGCTTCGCCATCGCTGATCATTGCAGCGGCAACGTCACGTTCCCCAATTCCGCATTCCACGATGGGGAAGTCGCCCGGTTTGGACGAGCGTTCCTGATCCCCGGGCCAGCACTGCACCGGGAACGGTGCCATGGCAAAATATTTGCGAAGTTGCATCGCCGAAGACATGCCACAATCCCAGAAACTGCCATTATGAAGGCATTGCTGGCCAAGTTCTGGGGCGTCAATGCCGGCGATATCGGCAACAACATTGTCGATGATGATGGTATCGCCATCAATGACGACAACATCACGTCCTTCGGCTTCCAGCCCGGCGAGCTTGTCCCTGTGCTGGGTTTTGTCTGCTGCATGTACCGGCCCGCCCTGCGCATAGACCGCCAGGACAAACAGAAGGGGAACTGCGAACAGAATGAGAAGGCGGACAAAACGCTGCAACGGGACCTCGATGGTTGGGCGACGGATCGGTCTTTGACGAATGACACATCGGATAGATCAAAAGAACAAGGGAAAAGAACGGCAAAATGATGACCGGCTTTGATTTTAAGGTCTGAAACCGCATGCGGTGTGGCAGGTGCCATGCGCAATAACAGGATGCATTGATCGGGATTTGGCGCTACAAGCGGGTTTGTCTTTTGCTGACAGGGAAGCTTCTTTGTTTCGTCTGCAACCCATCTTTTTCGTTGTCGGGGTTATGGTCATTATCATCGGGATTTCGATGATGGTGCCGGCTGCCGTGGATCTTTATTACGGTAATCCTGACTGGAAAATCTTTGCCCAGGCATCGATCACGACCATCGGACTTGGCGGCATGGCGTGCCTTGCCTGCCGATCGGATATCGGGCCGCGTGTCACCGCCCGGCAGGGATATGTCCTGACCGTTGTGTCCTGGATTGCTGTCAGTGTGACCGGGGCATTGCCGCTTTGGTATTCGTCGCTGGATATCAGTTTTTGCGATGCCGTGTTCGAAACGGTTTCGGGTCTGACGACAACGGGTTCGACCATCCTGTCCGGGCTTGACCAGTTGCCACCGGGTTTGCTGTTGTGGCGGTCCATCATGCAGTGGCTGGGCGGGATCGGGATCATCGTTACCGCGCTGGCATTGTTGCCGATGATGCGGGTTGGCGGGATGCAGCTTTTCCAGATGGAAAGTTCCGATCGTTCAGAAAAGCTCAGCCCGCGCATGCGCGACATGTGTTTGCAGATCGTCCTGATCTATAGCAGCCTGACTTTCGTGTGCCTTGTTTTGTATCGCGTATTTGGCATGAACTGGTTTGATGCCATCAACTATGCGATGACGACATTGTCGACCGGTGGCTATGCAACGTCGGATTTGTCCTTTGCCAAGTTTGACAGCAGCCTGTCGCTGCACTGGATCGCCATTCTGTTCATGTTTGCCGGTGGATTGCCGTTTACTGCCTATGCCGTGGTGCTGCGCAAACGCAATATCCAGGCCGTAATCGGCAATCAGCAGATCAAGCTGTTCTGTCTGATCATCGCGGGCTTTACCGTGTTGCTGACGATTCGTTTGGCCCAGATTTCAGATGACAGCCTGTTCCGGTCTTTGACCATGGCGGCATTTAACCTTGTGTCGGTCATAACGACCACCGGGTTTGCGTCGGGGGACTATCTTTTGTGGGGGCCGGCAGCAGTAATGCTGTTTTTCTTTGCGACCTTCATTGGTGGATGTTCCGGATCCACATCAGGCGGTTTCAAGATGTTCCGTCTTTATGTGGTGTTTACAGGGTTGCGTGCCCATTTCATGCGGCTGCGCAGTCCGTCGGCTGTCGTGGTCAGTCGTATTGACCGGCATGAAATCACGTCTGACATCTATAATGCCGTGACGGTTTATGTGTTCCTGCTGACTGTCAGCTATATCGCGGTGACCATCGCGCTTGGCATGACGGGGCTTGATCTGATCACGTCGATGAGTGCCGCTGCAACGTCACTTGCCAATGTGGGGCCGGGTCTTGGCAACATTATCGGGCCGGCGGGCAATTTCCAGTCCTTGCCGGATTCTGCGAAATGGATTCTTGATATCGCAATGGTTCTTGGGCGACTTGAATTCGAGACCCTTCTGGTGCTTTTGATGCCGTCATTCTGGCGGGATTAACCCCGTCATCCCTTGTTTCGGGAAATATCGAACGGCTGTGACGGACGCCACAGACGGCGTGACCGGTTTGATACAGGTTTGTGCAATGTTGTGAAGGCAACAAACAAAACAAACGAACAAACAAACCTGGACACGGACATGATGCTGCAGAACAAATTCACGCGCAAAATGGCCACTGTTTTTTCGGTACTGATGATTGCCGGTGTGGTTTCGGCCTGTTCACCGGAAGTCGGCAGCGAGGAATGGTGTGCCGATCTTAAGGAAAAGCCCAAAGGCGACTGGACGGCCAATGAGGCCGCGGATTTCGCAAAACATTGTCTTTTCTGATCGTGTGAATGTCTGACCGGCACGGTCCGTGCTGGTCGATTCTTTGCTGATGTCTGGAAATGCCGTCTTCACGACGGTTAAATCCGCCCTTCGACACCTGCTTGGCGGTGGTACTGTCGAAGGGCGGATTTTTGCGTCTGGCCTATGAAAAACGACATGGAACAAACTGTTGTCAGGGGCGTTAGAGACAGAACATTTCCGCGCATAAGTGCGATGCAGCAAGGTACATTTGCGTTACCTTGATAAATCCCTATAATGCGCGGCCCGCGAATGATCGCGGTAGTCGAATACGACAACAATTTTTATACGAGGTTAGACAAGTATTATGAGTGCCGAAAATCTCCATGTCGGTGTGATCGGCGCAACCGGTGCGGTTGGCGTCGAGCTGATCAACGTTATGTTTGATCGTAACTTCCCTGTGGGTGAACTCACCCTGTTCGCATCCGAGCGTTCAGCAGGCAAGACCGTGGAGACTAAGTTTGGCACTAAGACCGTCGCGCTGTTCTCTGTCGAAGAAGCAAAGCAGTGCGACATTGTCTTCCTTGCTGTTTCGGGTGATTTCGCCAAGGAATATGCGCCGAAGATCGCCGAAGGTGCGCTGGTGATTGATAACTCGTCGGCATTCCGTCTGAATGACGATGTGCCGCTGATCGTGCCGGAAATCAATGGTGACCTTGCCAAGACCGCGAAACTGATCGCGAACCCGAACTGCACCACGGCGATTGCCGCTGTTGCACTTTGGCCGCTGCATCAGGCGTTTGGCCTTAAGAAAGTCATCGTGTCGACCTATCAGGCGGCATCGGGTGCGGGTCAGCCGGGCATGAACGAACTGCGCGAAGGTCTGGCTTCCGGTCTTGAAGGCAAGCCGGTTCCGGCAGAAGTCTTTGCCCATCCGCTGGCATTCAACGTTATCCCGCATATCGACAGCTTCCAGGACAATGGCTACACCCGCGAAGAGATGAAGGTGACCTGGGAAACGCGCAAGATCTTTGGCACGCCGGATCTGCCGGTATCGTGCACCGCGGTTCGTATCCCGACCGAGCGTACCCATTCCGAAGCGATCGTCGTGGAAACCGAAAAGGCCGTTACCCCGGCGCAGGCCCGCGAAGTTCTGTCCAAGGCCAAGGGTGTCAAACTTGTCGATGATCCGGCAAATAACAAATATCCGATGCCGTTGACCGCGACCAAACAGTATGACGTCGAAGTCGGTCGTATCCGTTCTAACCTGATCTTTGGGGATCACGGTCTGGAACTGTTTGTTGCCGGTGACCAGCTTCTCAAAGGTGCGGCCCTTAACGCGGTCCAGATTGCAGAAGCATCGATCGCCGACTAAGCCCGGCTTTGATCCTGATATGAAAATGGCCCCGCCAGATCATCTGGCGGGGCCATTTGTTTTGACAGAGTTCTGTCGGTGCCATGTCGGGCCGGTCAGGCCGTTCACGCCAGTGAAATATGATCGCGTCCGGATGCCTTGGCGGTGTATAGCGCGTTATCAACGCGCGCCATCAGGGTTTCAAGGTCTTCGCCGTCGCGATACTCGGTCACACCGGCGCTGATCGTAATCAGGATCTGGTCACGGCCAAATCGCACAGGTGCTTCGCGGATATTATCGGCGAGTTCGCGGGCCTTGATCATGGCGTCCTGACGACCGGTTTCGGGGAATATCACCACGAATTCGTCCCCGCCCCAACGGCAAATCAGATCAGATTCACGAACATTGGTACGGATCGATGTCAGAACTTCGCGCAAAACCGCATCACCACCCGGATGACCATAGGTGTCATTGATGCTTTTGAACCCGTCGAGATCAAAACACATGACAGACAATGGCGTTTTTTGACGACGGGCGGTTTTGGTTGTCTGGTCAAAGACCATGTCAAAGACCTGACGATTGAGGCTTCCGGTCAGCTTGTCCCGTGATGCCAGTTCTTCGAGCCGGTTCTGGTAATTGCGAACCGTCAGATAGGCGACAAGACCGACGATGACGGTGATCAGAAGCGAAATGCCGATATTGGCAAACAGGGTGTTTTGCAGTCGGCCATTTGATGAATAATCGCTTTGTTCAACGATCAGAAGCCACCCGAATTCCGGTACAAGGCGGCTGTTGACGAAATATGTATGGCCATCTTCCTCATACGACATCGATGCACCCGGCGATGTCAGGATCTGTGTGGCAAGATGGCGCATGCCTTGCCGTTCGTGCAGATTTTGCGCATCGCCAAAGCCGCTGCCGCGCAATGTCACATGACCCTGGGTGTCGACAAAATAGATCGTCCGACCATACCGGTTCTGATAGGTTTCAATCAGGTTGGTGACCGAACTGACCGACAAGCCAACGCCTGTTATGCCAATGACATTCCCGTTATAGTCGAGTACCTGATAATTGACGAAGATCGACATGCGGGACCGATCGACCGTGTCATGGTCGATATTGATTTCATAAGGCTTTTTGGCATCGCGTGCCCGGAAGTACCAGGCATCGGCCGGGTCATCTTCGCTGATCTGCTTGATCACGCCGCTTGGATGATAATAGTTCCGGGTTTTATCCGAGATAAAATAGGACGTGATGGTGTCGTAGCGTGACTGGATTTCGGTCAGATATTTGATGATGCGTTTTTCATCGGTCTCGCCGGACAAGGCCCAGTCGCGCACAAAGGTATCATGGGCCATCAGCGACGAAATGAAGATCGGCTGAAGCAGGTCACGCTGGATTTCGGAATAGATATTGTCGCTGGTTAGCGGAAGTGTGGTTTCGGAAATCTGTTCTTCAAGCGAATCCCGTGCGACATAAAAGCTTACAAAACTTGTGGTCAGAAAACCAACCGCAAGAAGAACGCATAAAACGATAGCGAAATATAATTTCTTCCCGTGCACGGAAAGCTCCCCAAAGATAAAACCTTATATCGCTGGCTGTTTTATGCTCAGCACTTCCGGTTTGGTAATCTACGGGAAAGAACGGATCATTGCACGGGCCAAAATGGCACAGGGTGCCAAATGCAGTCGGCGATTAATTTGGTCTGAATCAAAAGAAACCGCCAATCAGGTGACTGGCGGTTTCGTGAAACTTTTGCGTGTGCAAGCCCGGAACTAGCGGCGGAATACGATGGTTTTGTGATCGTTGCGGAACACGCGATGTTCGCAATGCATCTGAATGGCGCGGGAAAATACGACCGATTCAATATCACGACCGATTTCGACCATGTCATCAGCGGTCATGGTATGATCAACGCGTTCGACAGCCTGATGAATGATCGGACCTTCGTCGAGGTCTGCTGTCACGTAATGCGCCGTTGCGCCGATCAGTTTCACGCCGCGCGCATGCGCCTGGTGATAGGGTTTTGCACCCTTGAAGCTTGGCAGGAACGAATGATGGATGTTGATGCAACGCCCTTCGAGTTCCTGGCACAGGTCGGTTGAAAGCACCTGCATATAGCGGGCAAGACCAACCAGATCAGCCTTATATTCCCCGACCAGATCAAGGAGCTTCTGTTCCTGGGTTGCCTTGGTTTCTTTGCTGACCGGCAGGTGATAATAGGGGATGCCGTACCATTCGACGATGCCGCGCATGTCTTCATGGTTTGAAACGATGGCCGGAATTTCGATATGCAGGTTGTTGGATGCAACACGGTGCAGAATATCATTCAGGCAATGGCCGAATTTCGACACCATCAGCAACACTTTCGGTTTGCGATGGAAGTCGTGCAGTTTCCACTGCATCGAGAATTTTTCGGCAACCGGTGCAAATTTTTCTGCAAATTCGGAATCCGTGCGCAAGGCGCGACCAGCTTCAAATTTGACACGCATAAAGAAGCGTTTGCTAATGGGGTCACCAAACTGTTCAAGTTTGGTCACGAACGCGCCTTCGTCGGCAAGGAAGCTTGAAACGCTTGCGACAATCCCGAAGGTATCGGGGCATGTGATGGTCAGAATAAAGGTTTTGGCGAGTTCGGACATTTCCGCGGCTGCTTTCTTTCTTGAATTTGTTTACCCCGCCGATATAGCGGCGATCAAGCGTCCTGCCAACCCGGAAATGGCGGATTTCCGCCTATGCCAAACCTGCCAGAACAAAAACGCATAGCCGATAAAGGACTGGACTTTATCAACGCTTGTGCCAAGAATTCCGCTGCTTGTCATGAATGGGGTACATGTTGTCCGCAATTTCGGTTATGCAGTGCCCTTTGGGGCTGCCCCTGAAACCAGAACAGCAAATGCATCATGCCGCAGCATCCGGGGGGAGATGCGGCACTATATGCCAAGAGGCGTTTCATTGATTGATTTCCGTCCTATTCTTTTCATTGTCGGCATTTTGTTGTGCACGCTTTCCATAGGCATGTTCGTGCCGGCACTGGTTGACCTTTATTACGGTCAATCGGACTGGATCGTGTTTTCCGCGGCATCATTCGTTTCGCTGTTTGTCGGCGGTGCATTGATCATGATGAACCGGATGGACAATCTGAAGATCAATTCGCGACAGGCTTTCATCCTGACGACTTTGAGCTGGGTGGTTCTGACGGCGGCATCTGCGCTGCCCTTTGCCTTTTCCGACCTTGATATGTCCTATACCGACGCCTTTTTCGAAGCGATGTCGGGAATCTCGACCACCGGGTCGACCGTTATTGTCGGGCTTGATACGGCCCCGCCGGGGATATTGTTGTGGCGCGCATTGTTGCAGTGGCTTGGCGGGATCGGGATCATTGTGATGGCGATTGCCGTCATGCCGATGCTGCGTGTTGGCGGGATGCAGCTTTTCCGGATGGAAAACTCCGACAAGTCGGACAAGGCATTCCCGCGCGCGACCCAAATCGCCATGGGCATCGCTATGCTGTATCTGAGTTTTACCGCATTGTGGGCGATCCTGTTGTGGTGGGCGGGCATGACGCCGTTTGATGCGATTGCCCATGCCATGACCACGATTGCCACAGGCGGCTTTTCGACCAAGGATGCATCGGTCGGGCATTTCGACAGTGCAGCAATTGACGTCATCATCACGCTTGGCATGGCGACGGGTGCATTGCCATTCATTCTGTATTTGCAGATGTTGCGCGGGCAGGGCAATGCGCTTTTCCGCGACAGTCAGGTCCGTTGGTTTTTGACCATTGCCGTTTCGATCATTGTCGGATTGGCGTTTTGGCATTCGGAAACCAATGGTGTGCCGTTCCTTCATGCGTTGCGCTATACATCATTCAACATCGTGTCGGTGATGACCGGAACGGGTTATGCGACGACCGATTACGGCCTTTGGGGGCCATTCGCGGTTACGGTGTTCTTCTTTGTGATGTTTGTCGGGGGCTGTGCAGGGTCGACGACCTGCGGGGTCAAGATATTCCGTCTTCAGGTGCTTTATGAAATCGCCAAAATTCAGTTGTCGCACATGTTGCGGCCGCACGGGGTGTTCATTGCCTATTACAACCGCAAACCGCTTTCAGAAGATGTTACAGAATCGGTTTTGAGCTTCTTCTTCCTGTTTGTGTTCTGCTTTGTTGTGCTGGCAGCGGCCCTTGGGGCGATGGGGCTGGACTTCATTACAGCGGTTTCCAGTGCCGGCACGGCCATTGCCAATGTTGGTCCGGGCCTTGGCCCGATTGTCGGGCCATCGGGGAACTTTGCGACCCTGCCGGACGGGGCAAAATGGTTGATGTCGATCGGTATGCTGATCGGGCGCCTGGAAGTCTTTACGGTCTTGGTTCTGTTGTTCCCGGCCTTTTGGCGCGACTGATCGATCGCCTTTGTTTGATGATTTTAAACACCCGCAGGTATCGCGCCTGCGGGTGTTTTGATTCGGGCCTGTTGACGAGTTAGGACGATTGACCTAATCTTCGAAATAGGACACATGTCCTAGTCATTCAAAAGCAGGAAAAGCAATGTCAACGCGCGACCGGATCATCGAGACAGCAGATCGTCTTTTTTATCAGCAAGGGTTCGAAGCAACTTCCTTTGCCGATATCGCAAGTGCGGTTGGTATTTCACGGGGCAATTTTTACCATCACTTCAAAACCAAGGATGACATCCTTGATGCGGTGATCAATCAGCGCCTGGCGAATACCGAACAGATGCTTGACCACTGGGAAGTCACTGGCAACGACCCGGCTGAGCGTATCCGAAGCTTTATCCATATCCTGATCGTCAATGGTGAGAAGATCCGAAAGTTCGGCTGCCCGGTTGGCACCCTGTCATCGGAGCTGGCAAAGCTTAACCATTCGGCGCACAGCGATGCCGCCGCATTGTTCACCCTGTTTAGAACCTGGTTGGGCCGGCAGTTTTCGGCCCTTGGCTTTGGCGCCAAATCCGATGGATTGGCAATGCATATTCTTGGGCGCAGTCAAGGTGTCGCCACCCTTGCAAACGCCTTTGACGACAATGGGTTTCTTCAAAGTGAAGTGACGCTGATGTGTGACTGGCTTGATGGCCAGATCGCCGATCTCAACAGATCTGCTCAATCGTGAACAGGGAATGCAAAGATGTTTGTCGTATTGCTTAAATTTGCGGAAAACCGCAGCCGTGCCGGAGAATTTATGGACGGTCATAAATCCTGGATCCAGAAGGGATTGGCGGACGGCGTGTTTCTGGTTGTCGGAAGTTTACAGCCCAATTTGGGTGGCGCGGTTCTTGCCCATGGCGTCACGCGTGAAGATCTCCAGGCCCGGGTCGATCAGGATCCGTTTGTGATTGAAGGCATCGTATCGGCAGAGATCATTGAAATTGCGCCCGGGCAGACCGATCCGCGGCTTGAATTTTTAAAGGCGTGAGCAATGGACAGGATTGTGACCGGGCCGGACGGGAAATGCCGGTGTTCATGGTGTGATGCAGCGCCGGAATTCAACGCATATCATGACACCGAATGGGGATTTCCGGTTACGAATGATCGACGTCTGTTCGAAAAGATCTGTCTGGAGGGTTTCCAGTCGGGGCTGAGCTGGCGCACCATTTTGTCAAAGCGTGAAAATTTCCGAGCCGCCTTTGCCGATTTTGATTTTCGTCGTGTTGCGCAGTTTGATGAAACTGACATAGCGCGTCTTTTGCAAGATGCAGGGATCATTCGGCATCGCGGCAAGATCGAAGCTACGATCAACAACGCACAGCGTGCCTGTGAGATGGTCGAACGCGAAGGATCGCTTGCCGCCTATTTCTGGCGATTTGAACCGGATCCGACGGAAATCGCGACGCCGCAGACAATGTCGACATCTCCGACATCGGTGGCCTTGTCAAAAGACTTGAAAAAACGGGGTTGGAAATTTGTCGGACCGACAACCGTTTTTGCCTTCATGCAGGCAATGGGGTTGGTCAATGACCATGCGAAGGGCTGCTTTTTGAGGCCGAAAATCGAAGACATCCGCAAGTCATTCGTGCGTCCGCTATAGGATGGAACTCTGATCAGGCAGACCCAGAAATCTGTTCCGATAAAAAGACACCCCTTGCCCGGGGGGAGCAAGGGGTTGAGGGTCAGGGACCGTTTGAATGGTCCCTCGATGATAATCCGGCAAGGATTATTCAGCTGTCTGATCGTTTCTATCAACCGCAAGGCGCGTCTATTTCCAAAATCAACGCTTTTGGGGTCTTCTTGCAGGTGATTGACCGATCAGGGAAATCAATCAGGCGATACCGAGCCTTGGGTCAGGAGCGGATCGGGGATCGGGATTTCGGCCCGGCATCGCCTTGAAGACAAGGTGCCAAAGATCATTCCCAAGATAAAATTGAATATAAAAAATGTTTTGATAGATTTAAACTATCAACATGACGCATTGCGATAGGGCAATGCAGCAAAATCAGGTGATTATCGGCAGTTTTACACCGAAAACAGCGCCGTCCGGGCCTGTTGCAACGAGGCGAAGTTCGCCATTATGCGTGCTTATCAACTCCCGCGCGATGGCAAGCCCCAAGCCGGTGCCGCCTTTGCGACCACTTCCGGCAAAGGGAACGAACAGGTTTTTGATCGCCTTTTCGGGCAATCCGGGGCCATTATCCTTGATCAGAACATCAATGAAACTGCGCGACTGATCCGATTCGTCGCTTGTTTTTCCGGCAATCGGATTTGACCATGTGACAGTGACGATGTCTGCCCCCGCTTCGAGCGGGTTGCGGATCAGGTTGCTGAAGGCGCGAAACAGCATGTCATAATCTGCCTCAAGCATAACATCGTCGGGCAAATCGATGTCGATGCGCGCGGTGCAGGGTTCGGCTTTATCGCCAAGATCACGACCAGCGGCCCCATCCATCAGGTTTTCCGATTTCTGCAACAGAATCTGATCGCGGATCTCCTCGATCAGCTCAATCAGCGTGAATTTCGCCAGATCACGAGGTGCCGGGGTTTCGCGGGCAAAGGACAATGTTTGCTCACTGATATAAACCGCGCGCTCCATCGAAGACAGCAGTCGGGGCACAACTGCGCGGACTTCGTCATCCTGACTTTTGGCGAGCTGCTCTGTCATCAGCATCGATGTCGCCAATGCATTGCGCAAATCATGACTGATTTTGGTGGCCGCCGTTCCCAAAGCAGCCAGACGTCGGCGCTGATTGAGCATCGCCTGGATGTCTTGCTGCATGATGGCCAGCTCCTGACGGGCGACACCGATTTCATCATCGCGCAGACCCGGTGTGATCAGCGATGATTTGTCCTGGGGGTTTTCGCGAAACCGGATCATGTCATGTGTCAGTGTGCGCATTGGACGCACCAGCAACCGATTGAGGGCAAAATAGACCAGACCAGCCGTAAAGAACGAAATCATCAGCGACAGGCCAAACACCCGCCAGCCAAAATTGCGCATTGCCTTGGTCAGTGCTTTTTCATGAACCAGAATTTCAATTTCGAAATCCGGTGCCATTGACGGCATGCCGATGACACGCAGCATGCGGTCTTCGGTTTGTGCCAAGGTTGCCAGGCCTTCCATTACCGCCATCGGGATGGAAAAGTTGGTCAGATTGACGTTCTTGTCGACCTTGGCGGGCATGTCATCGCGTTGCAAAAGAAGCTTGCGGTCTTCGCGGCGCAGAATGACGGCCTCAATCCCGGCATTTGACAGCAGTTCCTTTTCAAGATCATCTGGGATCATCTGATCGGGGGTTGCTTCAAGCGCCAGGGCCGCGAGATAGCCGGAATCAAGATGTGCCTTGAGCCAGTCGACCCTGAACCGCGCAACGGACGGGGCAAAGACAAAGATCTCTGCAAGCATCACAAAACTGACCGTCAGCACCAGCAGGCGTGCGGAAAGCGATTTGGCCCATGGGGGCAATTTAAGATGCGGCCGTTCCATAAGGAGATGTTAGTCAGAGACCGTCAAAAAAGTACAGTGCTACAGAAGCTTGTTTGTCTTGATGACATCGGGCCGTTAGCCAAGCTTGAGAAGGAAACGAACAATTTTTCGGGTTCTTTCGCTAAACAGGCTGGGAGTGTACCAGGCACCGGCAACCCGTTTGGACAATTCACCAAGGGTCGGATACGGCGCGATCATGCCGGCAATCGCCCCGATTTTCATTTTCTGTGAAATCGCGAATGACCAGAGCCCGATCAACTCGCCGGCCTGACGGCCAACGATCCCGGCACCCAGAATGCGGCCTTTTGCGGTCGTGACGACCTTGATGAAACCGGTTGTATCTGCCTCGGCCCGGGCGCGATCATTTTCGGCATAATCCCATCGGACAACCCGGATACTGTCACCATATTTGGCACGCGCCGCGGTTTCGTTCATGCCAGCCTGGGCAAGTTCGGGCTGGGTATAGGTCACCCAAGGAACCGCATTGTAATTGACCTTGGCCGGGAGTTTAAACAAGGCATTTCGAATGACAATTCCGGCATCATATCCCGCCATATGGGTAAATTGCAGACCACCGGTTACGTCGCCAATCGCAAAAATCTTGCGGTTCGAGCTTCGCAGGCGTTCATCAACGATGATACCGGTTCGTTCATATTCAACACCTGCCTGCTCAAGGCCCAGATTTTCAACATTCGGCTTGCGTCCAGTGGCAAGCAGAAGGTGGCTGCCCTCAAGCGTGATTTCGATGCCGTCATGCTCAATGATGACACGAATGTTGTCACCGTTTGACTGGACTTCCTTGGTTTTGCTGCCTTCATACAGGGTGATACCGCTGGATTTGATATTGTCGCGGACCACAGACACCATGTCTGCATCGTCTTTTGGCAGAATGGACATCATTTCAATGACGGTCACCTTGGCGCCAAGTTGCTGATGGGCCTGTGCCATTTCAAGTCCGATCGGACCGCCGCCAATGACAATCAGATGTTCAGGGCAAACACGGTTTTCAAAAATATTCTCGTTGGTGAAATAGGGAACGGCATCAAGACCGGGGATCGGGGGCACTGCTGCGCGCGATCCGGTTGCGATGACAAAACGCTTCGCCTTGATTGTGCTGTCACCTGCAACAAGGTTGTCGGGGGCTGTGAATTTTCCTTCTGCCTGTATGACGTCGCAGCCCAGTTCTTCAAATCGTTCAACCGAATCATGGGGCGCAATGCCCGAAATTACCGAATGAACATGATCGATTGCCTGATCGAAATTGACGCTTACCGGGCCGGTTGAAATGCCAAACCGCGAAGCTTTACGTGCATTTTCGGCAGCATGACCCGCCGCCAGAAGGGCCTTGGAGGGCACGCAACCGGTATTCAGGCAGTCACCGCCCATTTTGCCCTTTTCGACCAGGACAACCTTTGCCCCCATTTGAACGGCCCCCGCCGCAACCGAAAGACCGCCAGACCCGGCACCAATGACGCAGATGTCGGTTTTGATCAATTTACTCATCTGAGCTGGCCTCATTCTTGGATTTGCGAAGTTTCTTGTAGGCAACCGGCAGCATCGCCAGAACAGCCAGGCCAATAATCGGGGTCAGAATTCGGGGTTCGAAAATGACGCCAAGATCGGGTGTCTTGCCCTGATCAAACAGGGCACCAAGACCGTCACCGATAGATGCGTAAACAAAGGTGCCCGGAATGATGCCAAGCAAGGTTCCCATGGCAAAGGAGCGCAATTTCACCCCGAGCAATGCCGGTACCAGATTGACAAGCCAGAACGGGAATATCGGGATCAGGCGCAAGACCATCAGATAGCTGAAGGCATTTTCGGAAAAGCCTTTTTCCATTTTCCGAATTGCACTGCCCGCCTTGTCATGCATGACATCGTAAAACGCGTATCGCGCGGCAAGATAAACGATGACAGCGCCAAGGGTCGCGGCACTGACGACATATGTGGTCCCGAGTACGGCACCAAACAAAAAGCCCCCGGAAATGGTCAGAATGGACCCAAGCGGCAAGGACAGGGCAACCGCAATCACGTAAATCGCCATAAAGCCCAGAATGCTGAGCACAGGTTTGCTGGCAACGAGGTCCTGCAACTGGTCGCGATTGTCACGTAACGTGTCAAAGGACAGCAAATCCAGAAGGCCGCTGCTCCAGGCGACAAGCAGGCCGCAAATCAGAACCACAAGTGGCAGCAACCGGCGCCAAAGCGGTTTGCGCGCAGCCTGATTCTGATCTGTATGTTCTGTTTTGTGGTCGGACACTGTTGGCGTCGCTGAACTGGTTTTGATCATATAATTCACGCTCTTGCATGGATCTGGTGACGGGGTGAAGAGCAAAACCCGATAAACAGGATTGCATTAATTTCGGCAAGATTAGAGCGAATTCTCGAAAGAAGCTTATGAACTGCTTTCACCATTGCGTGAGGAAATCGCGATCACCGACAAAGCATCAATGCAGACAAAGCTGCGCAGAAATCCTGATGGTCTGGTGCTTGACGTCGGGGAAATCTGGACGTATCGTCTGCGCATCGTGGGATTTGTCGACCGGCTTGCGGCCACGTAAAAAATCGCTAAAGAGGGGTAAAACGGCTTCGGCCCTGACCCATTCATGCCGGTCAGGGTTTTTTGTGCCCGGAACGCACCAATATCTTCGGGCATATTAGGAGCAAGACGATGACGACCGAAAAAAAGGCTTCCGATAACTGGCGTGCCGCGACCCGTTCCGTTCGTGGTGGTACCGCGCGCACCGGTTTCTCCGAAACGTCCGAAGCCATCTTTATGAATTCCGGATATGTGTATGAAACCGCCGCCGAGGCCGAGGCCTCCTTTGATGGCAGTGGTCCGGAACGCTATGTCTATTCACGTTTTGCCAATCCGACCGTGAACATGTTCGAGGAACGCCTTGCGTTGCTCGAAGGCGCGAAATACTGCCGGGCGACCGCATCTGGCATGTCGGCGGTGTGGAATGCGCTTGCGGCTTGTACCAAGGCAGGCGGGCGTGTTGTGGGTTCGCGCGCATTGTTCGGGTCTTGTGAATTCATCCTGACCACGCTTTTGCCCCGCTTTGGTGTTGAAACCGAACTGGTCGACGGTACGGATCACGCCGCATGGGAAGAAGCCCTTTCCAAGCCGGCCGATGCGGTCTTTCTTGAAACGCCGTCCAACCCGACCCTGGAAGTTCTTGATATCGCCTTTATCGCCGATCTGGCGCACAAGGCAGGTGCGAAAGTCGTGGTCGATAACGTTTTCGCGACCCCGATCCTGCAAAAGCCGATGGAACTGGGGGCTGATATTGTTGTCTATTCCGCGACCAAGCATATTGATGGTCAGGGGCGCTGTCTTGGCGGGGCCATCCTGTTTAACGACAAGGAATGGCATGACGAACACCTGACGACATTCCTGCGTCACACCGGGCCGAGCATGAGCCCGTTCAACGCCTGGGTGCTTCTCAAAGGTCTTGAAACACTTAGCCTGCGTGTGGACCAGCATATCCGCAATGCATCGGCATTGGCGGAATTCCTGTCGGAACAGCCGCAAGTGTCGCGCGTTATCTATCCGGGACTGAAAAGTCACCCGCAGCATGAACTGGCAATGAAACAGATGTCTGGTCGGGGCGGTGGATTGATCGCGATTGAGCTTGCCGGGGGCAAGAAAGCAGCCTTTTCGTTGCTTGATAACCTCAATCTGATTGATATATCCAACAATCTCGGCGATGCCAAAAGTCTGGCCACCCATCCCTGGACGACAACGCATCAGCGTGTCCCGGCCGAGGACAAAATCACGATGGGCATTACCGAGGGCATGCTGCGTTTGTCTGTTGGTCTGGAAGACATTGATGATCTGAAAGAAGATCTGCTGGCGGCCCTTTCCGTATAACGGATGGTGATACGGTAATCCTGATATCGGAACGGCCCGTACAATGTGCGGGCCGTTGCTTTTAGAAGGGTGTTTTGGCGGCCTGGCAGTAGCGGCGAAACTGTTTCGCAACTATTGTGACAGGCCACTGGTACTTCTTATGCAGACTGTCTACATATGGCTCATCAATTGTGATCTTGGCTGACAGAAGATGAATGGAACACATTTGGCCTGGAGACGTGCATGTATTCGACCGTAACCCACGACATCAAGGTTTCGGTGCAACCCGTATTCCTTGAGGATGAATCCGATCCTGATACCCATCGCTATGTTTGGGCCTATCGGATCGAGATTGAAAACCTCGGATCCAAAACCGTCCAGTTGCTTAGTCGCTACTGGCGGATTACGGATTCACGCGGGGAAACCCAGGAGGTCAAAGGCCCGGGTGTTGTCGGCGAACAGCCCGTCCTCGCAGGTGGGGAACGTTTCAACTATACCAGTGGTGCGCCACTGGCGACGCCAAGTGGCTTTATGGTTGGGACCTATGAGATGATGGACATGGACGGCAATCATTTTGATATTGCCATTCCTGCCTTTTCTCTGGACAGTCCCCATGGGCAACATACTGTGAACTGATATAAAAGCGGGTCAGGAGCCCCACCAAGCCGGGATTTATCCCGCACGGAAATGACAAAAGGATTTAGTATGTGCAGCGAACATAGCGCCGTGAAACGTCCAACACGCGAAGAAGCAGAAGATGCGGTGCGGACCCTTCTTCGCTGGGCGGGGGACGATCCCGACCGCGAAGGATTGCGTGGGACGCCCGATCGTGTGGTGCGTTCTTATGGCGAATTCTTTGCGGGCTACCAGCAGGACCCGGCCGAGATTCTGCGGCGGACTTTTGAAGAAACCGACGGCTATGACGAAATGGTTGTCCTGCGTGACATCCGCGTTGAGTCATATTGCGAACACCACATGGTGCCGATCATCGGTGTCGCACATGTCGCCTATCTGCCGCGTAAGCGCGTTGTTGGCATTTCCAAACTGGCCCGTGTTGTCGAAGTCTATTCCAAACGGTTGCAGATTCAGGAAAAAATGACAGCACAGGTCGCTAACACCATTCAGGAAGAGCTTGATCCGCTTGGTGTTGCTGTGGTGATTGATGCCAACCACCAGTGCATGAGCACCCGCGGCGTGCACAAAACCGGCGTATCAATGGTCACCAGCCGGATGCTCGGTGCATTCCGCGATGATCCGATTACCCGTCGTGAATTTTTCGCGATGATCGGTCGCTAATCGCGCCGATAGCACATTGAATGACAAAGGCCGCAGCATTTCGGGTGCTGCGGCCTTTTTATTGGCAGTGTCTTGCGACAGGCCTGTTGCCTATTCGCGGAAACTGCTGTGGCAGGATTTGCAGGTCCGCAATGCCGAGCCCAGCGCGCCCTTGAAGGCATCTTCCGAGCCGTTATTGGCTGCAACCGTTTTGAGTTCCGATGCACTGGTTTCAAGCTCGATGGCAAGGTCGTTGAATTTTGACCAGTCCGACCAGATATCGGCATGGGCTTCCGATGGCTTTCCGTCGCTGCCTTCCGGGAACAGGCTGGTGAAGTTTTCACCGGCGTGACGTTCAATGATTTCGGCTGATTGGGCGACCTTGGCCGGATCATAAGGCAATGTGCCTTTCATCATCGGGACCATGATCTTGACCTGCTGGCCGATGGCTTTCATGCCATCCATGCGTTCTTTGACAACGCCGCTCGCACCTTCATGGGCGATGGCGGCAATGCTGACCGTCATGGAAAGTGCCAGAGCGGCTCCTGCTAGAAATTTCAACTCTCTCGTCCCCTGTATTTCGACAATTGTTTTGGATAAAGGCGGTCTCTCTTAAACGCCAAATCGCTCAAGGATGTTTTCAACCGATCTGACATATGGCGCACCAAACAGGCGCACATGCACCAGTAACGGATAAAGATTATACAAATCCCTGCGTTCTTCAAAGAACCCTGGCGCGATTGGCAAAATTTCATGATATTGCCCAAAAAAATCCGGTCCCAGATCGCCAAACAGTGTCCCGAAGGCCAGCTCGATTTCGCGGTCACCGTAATAAATTGCCGGATCAATCAGGGCCGCAACCCGCCCATCCTGACACAGGATATTTCCGCCCCAAAGATCCCCATGCAGAAGCGAACTTTGTGGTTTGTCATCAATGAAATGATCGAGCCGCTGGATAAGGTGATCAATCCGCACAGTCAGCGATGCGGACAATTGCCCTTCGCGATGTGCTACCTGCGCCATGTGTCGCAGGCGATTCTCCCCGAAAAAGGTTACCCAGCTTTGCTCGAACCTGTTGGGCTGGTGTAATCCCCCGATCAGGGTGTCAAACGCAAGACCGAATTTCGGAGCAGTGACCTGATGCTGTGCGGCAAGCTGGATGGCCAGATCACGCTGAACGCTTTGTGACATCCGGTTGTCATTGGCGACATAGGTCATCACCAGACAGTCTTGGTCAGCATGAATGACATCAGGACAGGCAATCGGGGAATGTTTCGCGAAATAGCGCAACATTTCTGCCTCTGTCTCAAGGTCGCCTTTCCCGCTGCTTGCAATCTTTGCGACAACTGATCGGCCATCGCTCAGATCCAGCCGGATGACCTCGGCAAAGGAACCGCCAGACATGCGGGTAATCTGTTTGACCGGGCAGCCGGTCAAACGTTCAATCAGCGATGTTGCGGCATTTCTGTCCATCTTTGGTGGCTGTGTTACAAGCCGTGCTGTTTACGGATATGGGACAACAGATTGTTTGACGTTTCTTCGATCATGTCGAACACGCGGATAAACCCGTTGCTGCCACCATAATACGGATCAGGGACACTTTGCCCGGCCATTTCGGGGTGGTAATCCAGAAACAGCTCGATGCGATGTTGATGTTCCGACGGGGCCTGACGACGCATGTCGCGCAAATGGCCATCATCCATCGCCAGAATGTAGTCGAACTGTATATAGTCGCTTGGCTTGATTTTGCGGGACCGGATATCGTTCAGATCATAGCCGCGGCTTTCGGCCATTTCCCGTGATCGGGGATCTGGCAATTCACCAACGTGATAGGCAGACAACCCGCAGCTATCAATGCCGATTTGGTCGGAAAGTCCCGCCTGGTCAACAATTTTACGGAAAACCCCGTCTGCGGTGGGGGACCGACAAATGTTGCCGGTACAGACAAAAAGAACCTTGATCACGCCATATGTCCGTTAAATGTGAATTCGGAATGGCCCAGACTGACATGCACGGGCGGTTCGGGCAATATGTGGCGTTCCGCCATATGCTCATCCTGTATCCGTCATCTGTCCTTTGCTTGTCTGGCTGATTGGAAGTCCTGATGAAGATGCTGTTATGTAACAGCTTCGTGACATTTTGGATCGTGCGCTGACAGTGCAATCAATAGTTTGTATGATCGCGCCAAACTTGGAATTTTGGCGTGTTTCGATGCAGGAATTTGTTTCTTTCGGATTGCATGTTGCCCTGATCCGGCAATTGGCCTGGTTGCCGCGCGGGTATGATCTGGTCCCGGCGGGCACCGTTGTCACATCTGCCAAGCTGCGCAGCATCATGCTCGCGCTCGAAGAATCAAATGGTCCGGCGGTTCTGGTGCGCCTTGGTCGGCATCTCGCTGCCAAGGAACAGGAGCCGATCCTGACAATGTTGCGTCATTCGGCAACACCGGCGGTCATTGCCGACCGTTGGCGCCGTCTGGAAGGTTATTCCCACGCCCGTGCACGCAGCGAATTTTCAATTACCGGAAAATCCATGAGCATCCATCGCGGTGTTGTGCGCGGACAGCCGCCTGCACGGGTTGAAAACCTTCTTCTTCAGGGATTTTTAATCGGCCTTCTCGAAGCTGTCGGTGCCGAAAATATCGACAGCACGATTTTGCCAAGCCATGGCCCCGCCATCCGTGTCATGCGCAAGGGCCGGATCAATAACAAGCTCGACTTTACCGGTCGCGGGCTTCGTTTCCGCATCAACTGGAACAGTTTTGAGCCGGTCTCTTCGTCCTATCCTTTCTTGGCCAATATGCCCGGAACCGCGCCGGCAATTGGTGCGCAACGACCAATTGTCAGGCAACTTTTTGCAATCCTTGAACAGGATATCGGACGCAGCTGGACAATCGACGAAGTCGCTGCGGCACTTGAAACATCCGGCCGCACGTTGCAGCGACGCCTGCAACAGGCCAGCAGTCGGTTCTCTGATATTTTGCGTTTGGTCCGCGTGCGCGAAGCATGCCGGCTTTTGTGTGGTACGACCCTGTCGGTTGGGGAAATCGGCTTTTGGTGCGGCTTTACAGACAATGCGCATTTTTCCCGGGATTTCAGACGCTTGATGGCAATGCCACCATCTGTTTATCGCGAAGCAAGCATCGGGCATGC
The DNA here is from genome assembly GCF_047125595.1 of Thalassospira sp. MIT121401. Classification (NCBI taxonomy): domain Bacteria; kingdom Pseudomonadati; phylum Pseudomonadota; class Alphaproteobacteria; order Rhodospirillales; family Thalassospiraceae; genus Thalassospira; species Thalassospira sp. MIT121401. Next base: position 9,786 of record NZ_CP138926.1, on the reverse strand, counting down.
CGGGCTCACACGGGCATAGGAACAGCACAAACTTGTCGATTGCAGGGATCTGGTTGTACCGCTGTGGCGCGCGCATCTCATTGACCTGACTGATCGCGTTGGGTATCAGCACCAAACAGACGGCGCGAACCTTATCCCGCTTGTATTTACGAGGCTGCCATGACCGACGCACTGAGTTCTGCCAACCAATATGCCGGCTTTTTGCCGCCGCGTTTTCATGACCGGCCAGATGCCGATGACGTAATGGTCAAGACCTGGGTGGTTGGGGATGCATTGCCTGACCATCTGGTACCCGACATTCCATCCGCACTATCCCTTTTCTTTGATCTGGTTGCGCCATCTTGCGAACGTGCCGGGGCATCGGGATTTGCCATGCTTTGGCTTGACCGCCACCCCCATGAACAACCGGGATGGCGGCTTTCGATCGGTCATGTTGGCGATGTAGATGCACTGGAACAGGCGGTGGCAAAACCGTTGGCCCGTCTTGTCGGCATGATGCCGCTTGCCGAATTTGAAACGGAAAACTGGCATCTGACCCGCCCGCTTTGGCGCAAGCGTGCCGAACCGGTTCGGCTGGTTTTCTGGGGACAGTTTGCCAAACATGCGCGCACGGTTCTTGCCCATGGTGATGGTGCGGCTTTTTATCAGCCGCTCGGTGCCGGGCTTCGTGCCGATCACGTTGCAACAAGCCTGCCGCTCCTCGAAGACATGCTGGGGGATCCGTTGCTTGTCGGGGGCATGGGGTTTGAAGACGCATTGCGTCTGGGTATTTGTCTTGGCCGCGCGCATTTGATCGAAAGCTGGATCGATGCTGGCGGGTCTGAAAAGGAACCTTTCTTCAGGCCAATGCGAATCTGGCATCAGGCATGGCTTGCCAATGCCCTGATTGATCCGGCGGTGGCAAGTCTTGCCATGTCCGGGAAACCGCCGATGCCGGCTCTTGATTTTACCGCCGAAAGCACACCGGAAAGCCGGCGTACGTCACTTGATGAATTGTCAGGCTGGCTGACGACGGTCTTTTTCACCGACGAATATCCGGCTTTGCGCAATGCTTTTATTGCCGGTGTGCAAAATGCGGTGTGGCTTGACAGTGATCTGCAACAATATCTTCAACCACAACAACGTGCCGAAATCCTTCAGGGATTGATGCCTTATTGTCGCTGGTTCCTGGCCATGGCGCTTTATAACCATCTTGGCAATCTTGCTTCGGGGACGGCCCGGGCCGACCAGATCGAATTTTACACGACCCTTGTTGATGCGCTGCCCGAATTGGCCCCGCTTGGTGAATTGGCGACACAGCGCGATATCGAACAGCACATTATTCGCATCGATGCCGCACGGGCTGCTTCGGCTTTTGATACGCTGGTCCTGCCATTTTGCGATCTGTTGATGCCGCGGCGCAAGTTTGATGCGACGCGCTCCTAAGCATCAAAAACCCAAGTCTGCGCATAAATAACAAAGGCCCGCCTGAACACACAGGCGGGCCTTTTCATTGCAGGGATTTGCGTTTGAACAGGTGGCGGATCAACCGCGCGCCACATAGGCCGGGATTGCGCGGCGCGAAACAATGGCAAACCGTATCGCCAGACCGCAAACCGCCACCAGACTTGCGATCACGATTCCCCAGAACAGGCCACGTACCCCCATATCGCGCTCGAATGTCAGGTAATATCCAGCCGGGATCATCACAAAGATATAAGACACCAGATGCAGGACGGTCGGCGCCCATTTGTCACCAGCACCACGTAATGCACTGATCGCGGCATTTTGCCCGCCATCGGTCGGGAAAATAATCGGCATCAGAACCAGAACCGAAACCGTGGTTGCAATGACGTTGATATCTTGTGTGAACAGATGCGAAACCCCGACCGGGAACAGATAAAGCGGGATGCTTAACCCGAACATGACAATCATCGTGGTCAACAATCCGATCCAGCCAGCCAGTGCCATATCCGGCCGGTCCCGACGGCCATAGGCTATCCCGACCCTGACAGATGTTGCAGACGCCAGTCCAAGTGCCACCATGAACATAAGTGCCAGCATGGTCATCGCGATGCCATAACTTGCGGCGGCGATAACGCCAAGGCGGCCGGCAAAAAGCTGCATCGCCGCAAAGGCACTTGTCTCCATGCCCTGGCTTGCGCCTGCGGCATAGCCAAGATGTCGGGCATCGCGCGATCCGCGCCACCATCCGGCAAATCCATTCCTGATGCCATACTGATCATGCCCCTTCATGACCAGAACATAACCAAGCAGGATCAGGGCCATGGTCCAGCGAATAACGCT